>NZ_JAHXGQ010000024.1 GCF_019375475.1 Saccharothrix obliqua
TGTCCGGGCGGGCAAAAGCGGAGCGCCGGCGACCCCGAGGGGGTGCCGGCGCTCCGGTGGTCCGCGTCTAGTCCAGGTAGTCGCGCAACACCTGGGACCGCGACGGGTGGCGCAGCTTGGACATGGTCTTCGACTCGATCTGCCGGATGCGCTCACGCGTCACCCCGTAGACCTGGCCGATCTCGTCCAACGTCCGCGGCTGGCCGTCGGTCAGGCCGAAGCGCAGCCGGACGACGCCCGCCTCGCGCTCGGACAACGTCGCCAGCACCGACTGCAACTGGTCCTGGAGGAGGGTGAACGACACCGCGTCCACCGCCACCACGGCCTCGGAGTCCTCGATGAAGTCGCCGAGCTGGCTGTCGCCCTCGTCACCGATGGTCTGGTCCAGCGAGATGGGCTCACGCGCGTACTGCTGGATCTCCAGCACCTTCTCCGGCGTGATGTCCATTTCCTTCGCCAGCTCCTCCGGCGTGGGCTCGCGGCCCAGGTCCTGGAGCAGCTCGCGCTGGATGCGGCCGAGCTTGTTGATGACCTCGACCATGTGCACCGGGATGCGGATGGTGCGGGCCTGGTCGGCCATCGCGCGGGTGATGGCCTGGCGGATCCACCACGTGGCGTAGGTCGAGAACTTGTAGCCCTTGGTGTAGTCGAACTTCTCGACCGCGCGGATCAGACCGAGGTTGCCCTCCTGGATCAGGTCCAGGAACGCCATGCCGCGGCCGGTGTAGCGCTTGGCCAGCGACACCACCAGGCGGAGGTTGGCCTCCAGCAGGTGGTTCTTGGCGCGCTCGCCGTCGCGGACGATCCAGCGCAGGTCGCGGCGCAGCTGCGGGGTGAGCTTCTCGCTCTCCTCCTCGGCGCGGCGCACCCGCTCGGCGGCGTAGAGGCCGGCCTCGATGCGCTTGGCGAGTTCGACCTCCTCCTCCGCGTTGAGCAGGGCGACCTTGCCGATCTGCTTGAGGTAGGCGCGGACCGAGTCGGCGGAGGCGGTGAGTTCCGCGTCCTTGCGGGCCTGCCGCAGGGCCTCGGACTCCTCCTCGTCCCAGACGAAGTCGCCCTCGCCGGGCTTGGCCTCCTCCTCGGCGGGCTCGTCCTCGACGGGCTCGTCGATCAGTTCGACGTCGTCGACCAGGTCCTCTTCGCCGGGCACGCCCTCGATGTCGTCCGGCTCGTCGCCCTCGGTCGCCTTCTTGGCCTTCGCCGGTGCGGCACCGGCCTTGGCCGCCGTCTTGCGCGGCGCCCGCGTGGCCGTCTTGCCCGCCGCGGCGGTCTTCGCCGCCGGCTTCTTGGCCGGGGCCTTCCTCGCCGAGGTGGCCTTGGGCGTCTCCTCGGCGTCAGCCTTAGCTGCCTGAGTCGTCTTCGCGGCTGCCACGTACGCCCTTTCGCGACTGTCGATCAAGGCAAACCGAAGGGCGCGAACCTCGGTCGCCGGAGTACGGGGGAGAGCCCGCCGGATCGTTCGTCAGCGGGGCACCGTTCCATTGTAACGACGTGAATCGCGTGCCGATGCGCATCACCCGCATGAAAACCGCGCCGGCACGCGTTCTCGCAGCTAGGGAGCCCGCGAAAGTCAGGGCCGCGGACCGTGCGCCGCGGCCACCGCCGCGCCCACGATGCCCGCGTCGTTCTTCAGCGCCGCCGCCACGACCTCGGTCCGCACCTCCAGCAGCGGCAGCCACTTCTCCGCCTTCTTGCTGACCCCGCCGCCCGCGATGATCAGGTCCGGCCACACCAGGTCCTCCAGCACGCCGAGGTAGCGCGACACGCGTGGCGCCCACTCGGCCCAGCTCAGGCCCTTGTCCTCCTTCACGGAGGCGGCGGCGCGGGACTCCGCGTCGTGACCGTCCACCTCCAGGTGGCCGAACTCGGTGTTGGGCACGAGCCTGCCGTCCAGGAACACGGCGCTGCCGATGCCGGTGCCGAACGTCAGCAGCACCACCAGGCCGTCCCGGTCCCGGCCGGAGCCGAACCGCATCTCGGCGATGCCCGCCGCGTCCGCGTCGTTGAGCACCACGACGTCCTCGGTGGGCCGGCCGAGGCGACGTGCGAACAGCCCGGCGGCGTCCGTGCCGATCCACGACTTGTGCACGTTGGCGGCGGTGTGCGCGACACCGCGCTTGACCACGCACGGCAGCGTGACGCCCAGCGGGCCGTCCCAGCCGAACTTCTCGACGATCTCGGCGACCACGTCGGCGACCGCTTCCGGCGTCGACGGCTGCGGCGTGGCGATCCGCAGGCGCTCACCGTCCAGCGCACCCGCTTCCAGGTCCACGAGGCCGCCCTTGATGCCCGAGCCGCCGATGTCCACGCCGAACCCGCGGGTCATGCCCATCCCCGTGGTCCTTCCTACTCGATTCAGCAACCGTGGCCGAAGACACTAGCCTGCGTCCCGCTGATAGTCCCGTGCGAGTGACGCAGGAGGAACCGTTGCGCTCCGATCCGGCAGCACTGGTCGAAGTCGCCGTCCAAGTGGGGCGGGAGGCGGCCGACCTGGTGCGCGGCACGCGGTCCACGGCCGTCTCGTCGGTGGACACCAAGAGCACGATCACCGACGTGGTGACGGCGGCCGACCGGGCGTCCGAGCGGCTGGTGCGCGACCGCCTGGCGCGGCTGCGGCCGGGCGAGCCGGTGCTGGGCGAGGAGGAGGGCGGCGCGGTCGTCGAGGGCCTGACCTGGGTGGTGGACCCGATCGACGGCACCGTCAACTACCTGTACGGCATCCCGCACTACGCCGTGTCGATCGCCGCGCAGGTCGACGGCGTCTCCGTCGCGGCGGCGGTGCTGGAGCCCGCGAGCGGCCGGGTGTGGACGGCCGCGGCGGGCGGCGGCGCGTGGCTGGACGGCCGCCGGCTGGCGGTGTCGGAGGCGTCGCGGCTCGACGTGGCGCTGCTCGGGTACGGCTTCGCCTACCGGGCGGAGCGCAGGCAGCGGCAGGCGCGGGCGTGGGCGGGCCTCGCGGCGCGGGTCCGCGACATCCGGCGGACGGGCGCGGCGTCGCTGGACCTGTGCGCCGTGGCGGCGGGTCAGCTCGACGCCTACGCCGAGCACGGCCTCGGGCGGTGGGACTGGGCGGGTGGCGCGCTGCTGGCCCGGGAGGCGGGCGCCGTGGTGCTCCTGCCGGGCGAGGCGCCGGAACTCGGCGCGGACGCCACGTTCGCCGCCGCGCCGGGCATCGCGGACGACCTGGTCGCCGCGCTGGTGGAGGCCGGCTTCGGCGAGGTGTGATCCTCACCCGGTCGGGGGACGTCGGTTCGGGTGGACCTGCACGCCGGCTTTCACCCGTGTGCCGGTAGGGCCGGGTGTCAGCAGTGCACGTCGCGGGCGGCGTGCAGGTTGTCCGCGTTCACCGACGGGCTGCCGCGCTCGGCGACCTGGCCGCCCGGCTGCTCCGGGTGCTGCTCCACCCACGAGGTGAGCTGGTCGAGCACCTTGCGGGCGTCGTGGTTCGGCTTGACCTCGGTGAACTTCTTGCCGACCGCGACGTCCACGGTGGCGTCCTGCCGCTCGTCGCGCACGAGTTCCAGGCACGGCTCGATGATGCTCAGCGTGCGGGCCGCGCCCGCGCCGGGCGCGCCGAACCGGATCTGGCCGCGGCAGGTCATGTCCTGCGCCGGGTACACCGGGTCGTTGCCGGGCTCGGCGGCCTGCTTCAACCCCAGTTCGGCGAGCGTGGTCGAGACGAACTTCGCCTGGTTGCGCTGCGTGCTGGCGTTGAACACGCGGTAGTGCACCTCGTTCGCGGGCACCGGGTCGGTGCGGTCCAGCGCGTCGTGCGCCAGCACCGTGCCCAGTGCCGGGGCCGGCTGGCCGCCCGCGGCGGACGACGTCGCGCCGCCCGGAGTGTTGCACCGGATGGCGGCGTCCACGTCGTCGGCGTCGGCCAGCACGCGGTTCCACACCACGACCGCCGTGACGGCGAGCACCAGGAACAGCACGAGCGCCGGCAACGGCCGCCGCTTCCGGTACCGCGACGACCCGCTGCTCCCCGGACCGGGTCCCACGTCCGCCGACCTCCCCTGGCGTAGTGCTGTTGTGTGATCAGGCTATGCCGCTGCCCGTGATTCCGCGTCCCGGGGCCGGCCGTGGCCGACCGCAATCACCCGGTAGCGGACAGTGGGCGCGCTGCGGACGGATCTCCCCCCGGTCGCGCCGCGTGGGCGTGCCCACCGACAGCCTATCGGGCCAGCGTGCGAAGGGCCTGTCACCCGTCTGCTCAATTAGGGGGAACCCGGTGCACACCACCCCGATCAATGAGCTACCCTCTCGGCGCTCCGCGCGCTCCCGGACACCTGATGCGTCGACGTACAGGGGGTTGGCGCCCGGCCGCGCGGGCGAGACCTCCGTCACTGGGGACGGAGGGCACAAACAGGGGCGCTGGTGCGTTAACCAGCGACACGAACAGTCTCCGTTGACCGCAGGGGTGAAAAGAAATGGCGACCGACTACGACGCGCCGCGTCGCAGCGAGGCGGACGAACTCGCTGAGGACTCCCTTGAGGAGCTGAAGGCGCGGCGCAACGAAACGCAGTCCGGGGTCGTCGACATCGACGAGGACGCGTCGGCCGAGAACTTCGAGCTGCCGGGCGCCGACCTGTCCGGTGAAGAACTCACGTTCAAGGTGCTGCCCAAGCAAGCCGACGAGTTCACGTGCTCGAAGTGCTTCCTGGTGCACCACCGCAGCCGCCTCGCCGAGGAAGTGAACGGCCAGTACATCTGCCGCGACTGCGCCTGACCAGCGCGGACGGATCACTGCCGACCGACGACCCCGCTCCACCAGCAAGACCGCGCTCCACCGGCAGGACCACGCTCGACCGGCAAGACCCGTTCCTGGGCGCTCACCCCAACCGCCGGGGTGGCGCCCAGACGCGTTTGACCGCGCGGTGCGAGTGATGCTCGGTTTTCGCCCGCGTCGACCTGTACCCACCCCTGCGGACTCAGCCCTTCGCGGCCTCCAGCGCGGCGACCAGCTCCTCCGGCGACCGGACGCTGAACTGCCAGTACGGCGTGGGGTCGGCCGGGTCCTCCAGCGCGACCCGCACCATCGGCCCGACCCAGCCCCGGTGCGTGACGAACGCGCGCGGGTCCAGGTGCGGCCCCATCGCCTTCCGCTTCGACTTCGCGTCGAACACCTCGATGTCGCCCAAGAGGGTGATAGGCACGTGTGCCTGGCCGACCTTCAGCTCCCCGTCGGACACCTCGACCTTCGTCGAGCCCATCCGCCACAGCAGCAGCACGGCCAGCGGCACCATGAGCACGTACGGCAGCCATGAGCGCACGCCCGGGAACCCCATGTGGATCTCGGCGGACAGCAGCGCCGCGGCGGCCAGCGGCAGCGGCCAGCCCCACCACGGCACGTACAGGCGCTCCCGGAAGCGCACCTCCGGGACGCGCGCGGAACTGGAGGTCGGGGCGGGCACGGCGCTATCGCTCACGCCACCAGGGTAGTCTCGCGCGCCGTGCCCAGCGTCGAGGTCCTGCTGTCCCGGGTCGACCCGTCCGTGCCGCTGCCGTCGTACGCCAGACCGGGCGACGCGGGCGCCGACCTCGTCACCACGCGGGACGTGGTGATCGAGCCGGGTGCGCGCGAGGTCGTCGGCACGGGCGTGGCGATCGCGCTGCCCGTCGGCTACGCGGCCTTCGTGCACCCCCGCAGCGGGCTCGCGGCCCGGGTCGGCCTGAGCGTGGTCAACGCGCCGGGGACGATCGACGCCGGCTTTCGCGGCGAGATCAAGGTATGTCTGATCAACCACGACCCGCGCGAGCCGATCACCCTCCGCCGAGGTGACCGGATCGCCCAGCTCGTGGTGCAGAAGGTGGAACACGCGGTGTTCCGCGAGGTCGAACACCTGCCCGCCTCGGATCGGGGCACGGGCGGCTACGGCTCTACAGGCGGGCACGACGTGCTCGCCCGGACAGAAGGGTAAGAGGCGATGTTCGGACGGCGCCGCAAGCGCGGTAGGCACTCCGCGAACCGGGGGACGGCGCAACCCGAGGGCGACTTCGTCGACGACGTCCCGGAGGACGGCCCCTACGACGAGGCGCAGGCACCCGACGACGGCCTGACCCGCCTCGACCTCGGCTCGATCCGGCTGCCGGTGCCCGACGGCGCCCAGCTCCAGGTCGAGATGGACCCGGCGGGCGCGGTGCGCGCCGTGCACCTGCTGACGCCGGTCGGCCAGCTCACGGTCAGCGCCTTCGCCGCCCCGAAGTCGGACCGGCTGTGGCCGGACGTGGGCGCGGAGCTGATCACGCAGCTCAAGGGCGACGGCTTCCGGATCAACCGGGAGAACGGCGACTGGGGCGAGGAGATCACCGCCCGCAACAACGAGGTGCACCTGCGGTTCGTCGGCGTCGACGGCCCGCGGTGGATGCTGCGCGGCGTGGCGGCGGCGCCGTCGGAGCAGCAGTCGGCGCAGGCCGTCGAGGCGCTGTACGAGCTGATGCGGCACACCGTGGTGGTCCGGGGCGTGCAGCCGATGCCCGTCCGCACGCCGCTGCCGATCGAGCTGCCGGAGGCCATCGCCCGCCACATCCAGACCCAGCAGCAGCAGGGCTAGCCACCGGCCGCGGCGCGGTAGGCGTCCAGGGCGGCCCGGCCCAGGGCCGCCCGGTCCGCGCCCACCGCGACCAGCGTCGTCGTGCGCAGCGCCGCCCGCGGCAGGGCGGCGTGCCACGCCTCGGCCACCTCCAGCGGGTGCACGGGGTCGTCCACGCACGCCGCGATGCCCACCGGCACGGCCAGGCCGCGCAGTTCCTCGGCGGTGGGCGCGGCGGACGCGGCGGCCTCGCGCAGCACGCCCGGCAGCGCCGCGCCGTACCGGGGCCAGGCACGCCGCAACTCGTCGCCGACCCAGCCGTCGACCCCGGCGAGCGCGGCGGCGAGTCCTTGACCGTCAACGGAGTCGGCGCTCGCCCGTGCCGCGAGTGCCGCGGGCGCGCCGGCCGCCGGCCCCGTCCACGCGGGCAGCGCGACCACCACGCCCGCGCACCGCTCCGGGTACCGGACCGCCCACCGCGCCGCGATGTGCGCGCCCAGCGACACACCACCCACGACCAGCGGTTTTCCCCGCCACGCGGCGTCCAGGGCGGCGAAGTGCGCGGCCACCGACCGTGATTCCGGCGCGACCAGCGCGAGGCCCGCCGCCACGCACGGACCCGCGAACACGGACCGCACGAACACCTCGTCGGAACCGGTGCCGGGCAGGCCGACGAACGTCGCGGGGAAGTCCTCCGAAGTCATGGGTTCAGATCCTCCCCCGGTCGGATACCCGTTCGGGTGTACCCGGTTACGCTGGACTCGGACGGGCTTCGCTGTCGAGGCCCACGGATGCACCCAGGAGTCGGGGATGACCAACACTGGGGGCGGCTACTGGCGCCGCCTCGTGCGTCGGCTGACCACCGACGTCAGCGAGCTGGACGCCGACGACCTCTCCCGAAAAGCCGTGGAGGTCGGCGCCGTCCGCGCGTGTGACTGCAAGTCCGGCCAGGAGGTGACGGTCCTCGGTCGGCTGCGCAGCGTCGAGTTGTGCCCCCGGGACGCCGCTGCCACCCTCGAGGCCGAGCTGTACGACGGCACCGAGGGCGTGACCCTCGTCTGGCTGGGGCGCAGGCGCATCGCGGGCATCGAACCGGGGCGCACCATCAAGGCGCGCGGTCGGATCGCCGTCCGCGACGGCCGCAAGGTGCTCTACAACCCCTACTACGAGTTGCAGAACGCTTCATGACACAAACCGAATCAGAGAAGCAGCCGACCCTGCTGGAGCAGATGGGCGGCGTCAGCGGACTGCTCTACTCGTCGCTGCCGGTGGTCGTCTTCGTCCTGGTGAACGCCTTCGCGGGGCTGATGCCCGCGATCTGGGGCGCGTTGGGGTCCGCCGTCGTCATCGGCATCGTGCTGGCGGTGCGGAAGGGCTCCATCCAGCCCGCCATCTCGGCGGTGATGGGCGTGGGCGTCGCGGCGTTCATCGCCTACCGGACCGGGGACGCCAAGGGCTTCTTCCTGTTCGGGATCTGGCAGAGCCTCGTGTACGCGGGCGGCTTCGTGCTGTCCATCCTGGTCCGCTGGCCGCTGGCCGGCGTCATCTGGAACATGCTCAACGGGCAGGGCACGGCGTGGCGGAAGAACCGCGCGTCGGTCCGCGACTACGACATCGCCACCCTGGTGTGGGCGCTGGTGTTCGCGTCCCGGTTCGTGGTGCAGCGGTGGCTGTACGACGAGGCGTCCGTGGGGTGGTTGGCGACGGCGAAGCTCGCCATGGGCTACCCGCTGATGGCCGTCGCGCTGGTCGCGACCGTCTGGGCGGTGCGCCGCTCCGACCGCCGCCTGAAGGCCGAGCAGGCCGAGGCGGAGGCGGCGGACAAGGCCGCCGAGGAGCGCCTGCGCACCCGGTACGACGGGACACCCGCCGGGGAGCACTGAGGCGTCACCTCTTCAGGGCGTCCCGGAACGCCGCGAAGCGGGTCGCCGGGAAGGCGAGTGCGGGGCCGGTGGCGTTCTTGGCGTCCCGCACCCGTGCTCCCGTCGCGGTGAGGCGCACCTCCACGCAGGCGTTCGTCTGGTTGCTCCGGCTGCTCTTGCGCCAGGTCATCCCATCTCCTTCGCGGCCTGCCGGATGAACTCGCGGGAGTCCGCCGGGCTCAGGGCCCGCTCCGCCGAGCCGGCGAAGGCGACGGCGTACTCGTGGACCTGCCGGCGGCGGTCCAGGAGCGTCGTGGACGTCAGGTTCTCCTGGTACACCAGGTCCGGCAGGTGCGTGGACGCGAACGACAGCAGGTGGAACGAGCCGCCGAGCGCCGGGTAGCCGCCGACGCCGAACGGCAGGACGCGGATCTCCACGCGGTCCGACATGGCGACGAGGTGCGTGAGCTGGGCGCGCATCGTCACCGCCCCGCCGATCCGGTGACGCAGCACCGCCTCGTCCAGCAGCACCACCAGTTCGATCGGGTCCTCACCGCCGAGCCGCCGCTGCCGCGCCAGCCGTGCTTCGAGCCGGGGTTCGACCTCGGTCAGCCGGTTGTACGGCGCGCCGGTCGTGAGCACGGCGGTCGCGTAGTCGGCCGTTTGCAGCGGGCCGGGCACGAAGCAGCTCTCGTGGACGCGCAGGGTCGCCGCGGCGTGCTCGAAGCCGACGTACCGCATGAAGTCCTCGCCGAACAGCCAGCCGTACTGGTGGTACCAGTCCCGCCGCTCCGCCCGCTCCCGCAACGCGCCCAGCTCGGCCGACTCCTGCTCGCCCAGCTCGTACCGGTGGAGCAGCTTGCCGAGGTTGACCGCCGTGATCTTCTTCCGGCCGGTTTCCACCGCGGACAGGTTCGGCTGCTGCATCCCCACCGCCCTGGCCGCCCCGCCCACCGACAGGCCGGCCCGCTCCCGCAGCTCCCGCAGGCGCAACCCCAGTTCCCACGCGGCCGCGATCGCCGATGACGCCATGGGACCAGTTTCGCCGGGTGGGTCGGGCATGGATAGTCACCCGATTGTGCAATGGAGTCGGATATGTATTTGTCGTAGGCTTGATTTGCGGGAGCGGAATGCGGGGATGGCGTGGCTTCGCTGGTCGGCGCGGGGGAGGGGCGGCTGGTGGGACGGCTGGCCTTGCCTGGCAGGGTGGTCGGGCGGTGCCGGCACGGCTGCTTGATTTCGGGTCGAATTGCTCGGCTTGATTGCTGTGCCGGGCTCGGTTGCTTTATCCGGCCGTGCGGGGTTGGTTTTGCCGGAGTGCCTGGCGAGCCGGAGTGCGCGGTGGCCCGACGCGCGCTTGCCGGTGCGGGCTCGCCGGTGCTGGGTCGCCGGTGCCGCCTGTCTGTGCCTGCCCGGGGTTGCCCTATCCGCCGATCCGGCCCGGCCCGACCGCGGTCCGCTGGCCACACCATGCGTCGCCTGGGGCCGTCTGGCTCGCCGACCCGTCTGCCCCGCCCTGTCCGAGCCTGGCCGTCCGACCCGAACACACCCGCCCGACCCGCGCCCGGCTCCGCCCCGTCCCGCGCCCGACCCGCGCCCGGCCCCGACCCGCCGCCCGGCCCGTCCCGGGGCCGCCTTGCCGGCATCGGGCCATCGGCCGCAGCTCGCCTCGCTCGTCGGGCCGCCCGGTCGGCCCCGGCCCATCCGTCCGGCCCATCCGTCCGGCCTGGCCCCGGCCCGTCCGACTCCGGTCCCGCCCGTCCGGTGTCACCCGCTGTGCCGATCCCGGCCCATCTTCGTCAGGCGGGCTCCGACAACCCGGTCAGTACCCCAGCGCGGAACGGATCTCGCGTTCCACGTCGGCTGCCGCGACGAACAGCAGTTCGTCACCGCCCTCCAAGGTGTCGTCCGGCGTCGGCACGATCACCCGCCCGCCGCGCAGGATGGTCACCAGCGCGGCATCCCGCGGCAGGGCCAGCGCGTTCACCGGCGAGCCGCCCAGCGGGGTGTCTTCGGGGAGGGTTATCTCGACCAGGTTGGCCTGCCCCTGGCGCAGGGTCATCAGCCGGACGACGTCCCCGACCGTCACCGCCTCCTCCACCAACGCCGACAGGATGCGCGGCGTCGACACGGCGACGTCCACGCCCCACGACTCGGTGAACAGCCACTCGTTCGTCGGGTTGTTCACCCGCGCCACGACCCGCCGCACGGCGAACTCCGTCTTCGCCAGCAGCGACACCACGAGGTTGACCTTGTCGTCACCGGTCGCGGCGATGACGACGTCGCACAGCTGCATCCCGGCGTCCTCCAGGGAGGACAGCTCGCACGCGTCCGCCTGCACCCACTCGGCCTGCTCGACGGTGTGCGGCTCGAAGTGCGCCCGGTCCCGCTCGATCAGCATCACCTGGTGCCCGTCGGCGACCAGCTCCGCGGCTATGGAACGGCCGACCTGGCCCGCGCCCGCAATGGCGATCCGCACGTCACGCCTCCTCGGGCGAGTGGGCCGCGGCGGCGGCCACATCGGTCACGGTCCCCGACAGCGCCGCGACGTACACCACGTCGTCGGCCTGCAACAGGGTCTTCGAATCGGGCAGCACGCCGGTCCCGAACCGCATCACGAACGCCACCCGGCAACCCGTGGCGTCCTGGAAGTCGCGGACCGAGTGCCCCACCCAGTCCTCGTGCAGGTCCAGCGGCAGGACGGCGACCGTCCCGGACGGGTCCCGCCACGCCGTCGCCGCGCCCTCGGGCAGCAGCATCCGCAGGAACCGGTCGGTCGTCCACGGCACCGTCGCCACGGTCGGGATGCCCAACCGCTCGTACACGGCGGCCCGCTTCTCGTCGTAGATGCGTGCCACCACGGCCTCGACGCCGTACGTCTCACGCGCCACCCGCGCCGAGATGATGTTGGAGTTGTCGCCGCTGGAGACGGCCGCGAACGCGCCCGCCCGCTCGATGCCCGCCTCGATCAGCACCTTCTGGTCGAACCCGTTGCCGACCACCTGCTGACCGTGGAAGTCCGAGCCCAACCGCCGGAAGGACTGGGCGTCCTTGTCGATCACCGCGACCTGGTGGTCCAGGCGTTCCAGGGCCTTGGCCAGGGTCGAGCCCACCCGGCCGCAGCCCATGATCACCACGTGCACGAAAGCCTCCTGAACGACGCCTGGTGAGAACCTACCGACGATTACTCCAATGAGGGGACCCGGACCCCTTACGCTTTCCATCCGTGTCCAAGCTCGCAACCGCGGCCAAGCGCCTCCTGGTCGGCAGACCCTTCCGGAGCGATCGACTCGCCCACACCCTGCTGCCCAAGAGAATCGCCTTGCCGGTGTTCGCGTCGGACGCCATGTCGTCCGTCGCGTACGCGCCCGAGGAGATCTTCCTGGTCCTGTCCGCGGCCGGGTTGAGCGCCTACGCCATGGCCCCGTGGGTGGGCGTGGTCGTGGTCGTGGTGATGCTGACCGTGGTGGCCAGCTACCGGCAGAACGTGCGGGCCTACCCGTCCGGGGGCGGCGACTACGAGGTCGCGACGGTCAACATCGGGCCACGCGCCGGGCTCACCGTCGCGAGCGCCCTGCTGGTCGACTACATCCTCACGGTAGCCGTCTCCATCTCGTCCGCGGCGGCGAACATCGGCTCGGCCATCCCGTTCGTCGCCACCCACAAGGTGGAATTCGCGGTGGCGGCGATCGTCGTGCTGACCGCCGTCAACCTGCGTGGCATCCGCGAGTCGGGCTCGGCGTTCGCCATCCCGACCTACGCGTTCATGGCGGGCGTCCTGCTGATGATCGGCTACGGCCTCTTCCGGGGCCTGGTCGCGGGCGACGACATGCGCGCGGAGAGCGCGGGCTTCGAGCTGCGGGCCGAGGACGACCACCTGCTGGGCCTGGCGTTCGTGTTCCTCGTGCTGCGCGCGTTCTCGTCCGGCTGCGCCGCCCTGACCGGCGTGGAGGCGATCAGCAACGGCGTGCCCGCGTTCCGCAAGCCGAAGTCCCGGAACGCGGCCACCACGCTGCTGATGATGGGCCTGATCGCGGTGACGATGCTGATGGGCCTGATCGCGCTGGCCCAGATGACCGGCGTGAAGATGGCCGAGGACCCGGCGCACCAGCTGGTCAACGCGCCCGCGGGTTACGAGCAGAAGACCATGGTCGCCCAGATCGCGGGCGCCGTGTTCGACAGCTTCCCGGCCGGGTTCTTCTTCATCACGACCGTCACCGCGCTGATCCTGGTGCTCGCCGCGAACACCGCGTTCAACGGCTTCCCGGTGCTCGGCTCGATCCTCGCCCAGGACCGCTACCTGCCCCGCCAGCTGCACACCCGCGGCGACCGCCTGGCGTTCAGCAACGGCATCCTCTTCCTGTCCGGCGCGGCGGTCGTGCTGGTCATCGCGTTCGACGCCGAGGTCACCAAGCTCATCCAGCTCTACATCGTGGGCGTGTTCGTGTCGTTCACGATGAGCCAGTTCGGCATGATCCGGCACTGGAACCGGCTGCTCGCCGACGAGACCGACCCGGCGGCGCGCAACCGGATGCGCCGCTCGCAGGCGATCAACGCGTTCGGCCTGTTCATGACCGGTTCGGTGCTGATCGTCGTGCTCATCACCAAGTTCACCAAGGGCGCGTGGATCGCGATCGCCGCGATGGCCGCCATCTACGCCCTGATGACGGCGATCCGCCGGCACTACGACCGGGTCGCCGAGGAGCTGCGCCAGCAGGAGCGGCAGCGGCTGCTGCCCGCCCGCAACCACGCCATGGTGCTGGTCTCGACGCTGCACATGCCGACCCTGCGCGCCCTCGCCTACGCCAAGGCCACCCGTCCCGACGTGCTGGAAGCCGTCACGGTGAACGTCGACGACTCCGACACCCGCCGCCTGGTGCAGGATTGGGAGAAGGAGAACTTCAAGGTGCCGCTGAAGGTGATCGAGTCCCCCTACCGGGAGATCACCAAGCCGGTGCTCGACTACGTGAAGCGGGTGCGCACCGACAACCCGCGCGACGTCGTCACGGTGTTCATCCCGGAGTACGTGGTGGGCCGCTGGTGGGAGCAGTTCCTGCACAACCAGAGCGCGCTGCGGCTCAAGGGCAGGCTGCTGTTCCAGCCCGGGGTGATGGTCACCAGCGTGCCGTGGCAGTTGGCGTCGTCGACGAAGGTGACCCACAAGGACGTGGTCGCGCCCGGAGCCATCCGGCGCGGCCTGGACAAGCGCGGGCGGGGCGCACCCCGCCCCGAGAAGCGGGACGGCAAGTGACGACCACCTGGGTGCGGCGGCTCATCGACGTCGAGGTCGGCGCGGTGGCGCACGGCGGGCACTGCGTCGCACGGCACGAGGGCCGCGTGGTCTTCGTCCGGCACGCGCTGCCCGGCGAACGGGTCCGGGTGCGGATCACCGAGGACACCGGCGGGTCGTTCTGCCGGGGCGACGCCGTCGAGGTGCTCCAGGCATCGCCCGACCGCGTGACGCCGCCCTGCCCGTTCGCGGGACCCGGCCGGTGCGGCGGCTGCGACTGGCAGCACGCCTCGTGGCCCGCCCAGCGGGAGCTGAAGGCCGCCGTGGTGGCCGAGCAGCTCCAACGGCTGGCCAAGCTCGACCGGGAGGTCGTCGTCGAGGCCCTGCCCGGTGGGCCGGAAGACTGGCGCACCCGCGTGCGGATGGTCGTGGGTCCGGACGGCCGCGCCGGGTTCCGCGCCCACCGCAGCCACGACGTCGTGCCGGTGGACCACTGCGTGATCGCCGCGCCCGGCGCGCTGGACGACGTGGTCGACCGGTCCTGGCCGCCCGGCGCGGAGCTGGTCGTCACGCGGGACGCGGGCGCGCGGGTGCACGTGACCGAGATCGGGCCGCCCACGCGGCGGCGTGGTCGCCCCGTGCCCGGACCGGCCCGCCGCCGCGCCGGCAGCGGCACCGCCGCCGAACTCGCCGCCGGCCGCGCCTGGAACCTGCGGGCCGACGGCTTCTGGCAGGTCCACCCGGCCGCCGCCGACGCGCTCGCCGCCGTGGTCCGCGAGTGGGCCGCCGCCCGGCCCGGCGACCACGCCTGGGACCTGTACGGCGGGGTCGGCCTGTTCGCGGCCGTGCTGGCCGAGCAGGTCGGCGCGACCGGTTCGGTGGCCGTGGTCGAGTCCGCGGGCCGGGCCGTCGAGGACGGCCGCGTCAACCTGGCCGACCTGCCGCAGGTGTCGTGGCACGCGGGGCGCACCGAGGCGGTCCTGGCGACGCCGGGGTTCACCGACCGGCGACCCGACGTCGTGGTGCTCGACCCGCCGCGCAAGGGCGCGGGCCGGGACGTGGTGGAGGCGATCGCCCGCAGCCGCCCGGACCGTGTGGTCTACGTCGCGTGCGACCCGGCCGCGCTGGCTCGCGACATCGCCTCGTTCGCCACGCACGGGTACGAGTTGGCGCAGCTCAGGGCGTTCGACGCGTTCCCGATGACGCACCACGTCGAGTGCGTCGCCCTGCTGACCCCCGTTCGCTGAGCGTCGTCTCAGCCCGTGGTCCGTAGACTGACCGGACGATCGGGGTAGCCAACCACAGGGCGAGGTGGAGCGGTGACGCTGCTGGAATCCGTGCACGGTCCGGCGGATCTGAAACGGCTGGAGCACGAGGAGCTGGAGCGGCTCGCCGAGGAGATCCGGCGGTTCCTGGTCGACAAGGTGTCCCGGACCGGCGGGCACCTCGGGCCCAACCTGGGCGTCGTCGAGCTGACCATGGCCGTGCACCGGGTGTTCGACTCGCCGCGCGACCCGGTCGTGTTCGACACCGGCCACCAGAGCTACGTGCACAAGATCCTCACCGGTCGGCGGGCCGAGTTCGACACGCTCCGGCAGAAGGGCGGCCTGTCCGGCTACCCGTCGCGGTCGGAGAGCGAGCACGACGTGGAGGAGAACAGCCACGCCTCCACCGCCCTGTCCTACGCGGACGGGCTGGCCAAGGCGTTCCAGCTCACCGGCAAGCGGGGCCACGTGGTCGCCGTCGTCGGCGACGGCGCGCTCACCGGCGGCATGTGCTGGGAGGCGTTGAACAACATCGCCGCCGGCCGCGACCGGTCCGTGGTGATCGTGGTCAACGACAACGGCCGGTCCTACTCGCCGACCATCGGCGGCCTCGCCGACCACCTGGCGTCGCTGCGCCTCCAGCCCGGCTACGAGCGCGCCCTGGAACGCGGCAAGACCGCACTCCAGAACGCGCCGATCGTCGGCAAGCCCCTCTACGCGGCCCTGCACGCGACCAAGCGCGGCATCAAGGACGCCCTCAGCCCGCAGGCCATGTTCGAAGACCTCGGCCTGAAGTACATCGGGCCGGTCGACGGCCACGACCTGCTCGCCCTGGAGTCGGCGTTGCGCCGGGCCAAGTCGTTCGGCGGGCCGGTCATCGTGCACACCGTCACCCGCAAGGGCAACGGCTTCGCGCCCGCCGAGAACCACGAGGCCGACCAGATGCACGCCACCGGCGTCATCGACCCCATCACCGGGGAGAACGTCGGCCCGGCCAAGCGCACCTGGACCCACGTGTTCGCCGACGAACTCGCCGCCCTCGGCACCGAGCGGCCCGACATCGTCGCCATCACCGCCGCCATGCGCGGTCCCACGGGCCTGGACAAGTTCGCGAACCTGCACCCGGAGCGCTGCTTCGACGTGGGCATCGCCGAGCAGCACGCCATGACCTCCGCCGCGGGCCTGGCCATGGGCGGCCTGCACCCGGTGGTCGCGGTGTACGCGACGTTCCTCAACCGGGCGTTCGACCAGCTCCTGATGGACGTCGCCATGCACCGCCAGGGCGTCACGGTCGTGCTCGACCGGTCCGGCATCACCGGCCCCGACGGCGCGTCCCACCACGGCATGTGGGACCTGTCGGTGTGCGGCATGGTCCCCGGCATCCACGTGGCCGCGCCGCGGGACGCCGCCACCCTCCGCGAAGAGCTGCGCGAGGCGGTGGCGATCTCCGACGCGCCGTCCGTGGTCCGCTACCCGAAGGCGGCCGTCGGCGACGACCTGCCCGCGTTGGAACGCGTGGGCGCCGTCGACGTCCTCAGCCGCACCGGTGACGAGGACGTGCTGCTGGTCGCCGTGGGCGCGTTCGGCGCGCTCGGCGTCGCCGCCGCCCAGCGGCTCGCCGACCAGGGCATCGGTGTCACCGCGGTCGACCCGCGCTGGGTGTTCCCGGTGCCCGGCGACCTGGTGGAGTTGGCCCGCCGGCACCGCCTCGTGGTCACCGTCGAGGACAACGGCAGGCACGGCGGGTTCGGCTGGGCGCTGGCCGCCGCGCTGCGTGACGCGGGCGTCGACGTGCCGCTGCGCGACCTGGGCATCCCGCAGGCGTTCCACGAGCACGGCGAGCGTGCCGAGGTGCTCGCCGAGCTGGGCCTGACCGCGCAGGACGTGGCCCGGCGGATCACCGAGTGGGTCGTCGCGGGCGAACCCGCCGAGGTCGGCGCGACCGCGGAGAAGTGACCGGAGCCCTCGCGTCGCGGGCCGGGTCTCGCTAAGCCGCCTCTCAGGCGGGTGTGGCACCTTTGTGTGGTGCGGATCCTGGTAGTCGAGGACGAGGTGCCGCTGGCCGACGCGATCGCGCGTGGCCTGCGGCGCGAGGGCATGGCGGTCGACGTCGCCTACGACGGCGCGACCGGCCACGAGAAGTCGACCGTGACCCGGTACGACGTGGTCGTGCTGGACCGCGACCTGCCGCGGATGACCGGTGACGAGCTGTGCCGGGAGATCCTCGCCTCCGGCGCCCTCACCAGGGTCATGATGCTCACCGCCAGCGCCGGCGTGGACGACCGCGTCGCCGGGCTGTCCCTGGGCGCCGACGACTACCTGGCCAAACCCTTCGCGTTCCCCGAGCTGGTGGCCCGGGTACGCGCCCTCGCGCGCCGCGCCACCCCCGCCACGCCGCCGCTGCTCGCGGCCCGCGACGTGGAGCTGGACCCGGCGCGCCGCACCGTGCGGCGCGCGGGCCGGCCGGTCGAGCTGACCCGCAAGGAGTTCGGCGTGCTGGAGGTCCTGCTCGCCGCCAAGGGCTCGGTGGTCAGCAGCGAGGAACTGCTGGAACGGGTGTGGGACGAGAACGCCGACCCGTTCACCACGACCGTGCGGGTCACCGTCATGACGTTGCGCAAGAAGCTGGGCGAACCCGGCATCATCGACACCGTCGTCGGCTCCGGCTACCGCGTGCCGACCGCGGGCGTCGGCGAGGAAGGCACGCGCTGAACGCCCTCCGGCGGCGCGGACCGGGGCTGCGGGTCCGCCTCACGTTCCTCGCCACCGGCCTGGTGGCGTTCGTCAGCGCGCTGCTGCTCCTGCTCGGCTGGATGCTGGTCGGCCGCGTGGTCGAGTCGTCGCCGCGGTTCCCGGAGGGCAGCACGGTGCGCGTCAACGGCGTCGACGTCGACGCGGGCGTGCTCGCCGAAGCGCTGGGCCGGCAGGCGCGGGACGACGTGCTCCGGTCCGGGACGCTCGCGTTCCTCTGCGTGGTGGCCGCCGCCGGGCTGCTCGCGTGGACCGTCACCGGGCGCGTGCTGCGGCCCGTGCACGAGGTGACCGGGGCGGCACGCAGGCTGTCCGCCGAATCGCTGGGTGAGCGGCTGCGCCTGACCGGTCCCCGGGACGAGGTCGCCGAGCTGGCCGACACGTTCGACGAGATGCTGGACCGGCTCCAGGCGGCGTTCGACTCCCAGCGGCGGTTCGTCGCCAACGCGTCGCACGAACTGCGCACACCCCTTTCCGTGATCCGCACCGAGCTGGACGTGACGCTCAGCGACCCGGACGCCGACGACGCGGAGCTGCGGCGCATGGCGGGTGTCGTGCGGTCGGCGACGGAGCGGGCGGAGCAGTTGGTGAGCGCGCTGCTGCTGCTCGCGCGCACGGACGGCATCGGGCTGGCGGTGCGGGAGCCGGTCGACCTGAACGCCGTCGTGGAGTCCGCGTGGCGGGCCGTGCGCGTGGAGGCGGAGGGCCGTCAGGTGCGGGCGTCGTTCGTGACCGCGCCCGCGCCCGCGGTGGGCGACCCGGCGTTGCTGGAGCGGATCGCCGGCAACCTGCTGGAGAACGCCGTGCGGCACAACGTGCCCGGTGGGTGGATCGAGGTGCGCACCGAGGGCGGGCCGGAGTGGACGTCGCTGCGGGTGTCGTCGTCGGGGCAGGTGATCCCGCCGGACCGGGTGGACGAGCTGTTCGAGCCGTTCCGCCGGGGTGGCGCGGACCGGACCGCGCGCACCGGGACCGGGCTCGGGCTGTCCATCGTCCGCGCCGCCGTCGCAGCTCACGAGGGTCGTGTGCAGGCGTTCGCGATCCCCGGCGGAGGGTTGTCCGTGCTGGTCCTGCTGCCCTCCGCGCCGCACTGAAAAGAAGTTCGCGTGGCCCCGGTCACACATGATCGGGTTCAGCGGTGACCACACGTAGTCCGACCTGCGCAAACACCCTCCTGGACCCCTGATTTGTATCTGCGTTGGGCGGCGTGTAAC
>NZ_JAHXGQ010000025.1 GCF_019375475.1 Saccharothrix obliqua
ACAACGCCGCCGGAGCCGTTCCCGTCAGCAGGAAGCCCTCCGACTCGGCCTGCGCGCCGATCCCGTACGACTGCGTGGAAGCACCGACGAACACGCCGACGTCGTTGCCGCGCAACGAGGTCGGGTCGATCCCGGCCCGCTCCAACGCCTCCCACGACGTCTCCAACAACAACCGCTGCTGCGGGTCCATCGCCAACGCCTCACGCGGCGATATGCCGAAGAACCCGGCGTCGAACGCACCGGCGTCGTCGAGGAAGCAGCCCCGACGCGTCGCCGAGCGCCCGGCGGCGGCCGGGTCGTCGGTGAACAACGAGTCCAGGTCCCACCCGCGATCGGTGGGGAACCCGCCGACCACGTCGTGCCCGCCGGCGAGCACGTCCCAGAACCGCTCCGGCGTGTCGACGCCGCCGGGCAGCCGCACGCCGATCCCGACGATCGCGATGCCCTCGCCGCGTTCGGCCTCCAGCTCGGCGACGCGCTCGCGGGCGCGCCGCAGCTCGACCGTCATGCGCTTGAAGTATTCGACGCTCCGGCTCTTGTCGTCCACGGTGTCCCCCACGGTGTCAGCCCAGTTCCCGGTCGAGGAACTCGAACAGGTTGTCCTCGGTGACCTCGTCCAGGTCGTCGTCCGCACCCGCGCCGGGCAGCGCGGCCAGCAACGCGCGCAACTTCGCCGCCACCCCGGCGACCGCCGGGTCCTCGGCGTCCAACGCGCCGATCGAGGCGGCCAGTTCGTCCAGCCGGTCCACCAGGGTGGGTTCCGGGTCCCCGTCGAGCAGCCCGTGCAGGTGGTCGGCCAGGGCGGCGGTGTTGGGGTGGTCGAACACGACCGTCGCGGGCAGCGCCAGACCGGTCGCCGAGCCGAGCCGGTTGCGCAGCTCGACGGCGGTCAGCGAGTCGAACCCGGCGTCCCGGAACGGTGTCGTCCGCCCGAGGTCGCCGGCGGCGAGCCCGAGCACGGCGCCCGCCTCGGCCCGGACCAGGTCGAGCAGCCGCGCCCGCCGCTCCGGCGCGGTGAGCCCGGTCAGGTCGGCCACGCCGCGGCGAGCGGGCACCTGCCGGACGGGACCGGCGATGCCGTCCAGCAGGGCGGGCAGCACGCCGTCCCGGGCGCGTTCCCGCAACACCCGGCGGTCGAGCCGGACGGGCACCAGGTGCGCCACGGGCGCGCCCAACGCCACGTCGAGCAACCGCAGGGCCTGGTCCGCGGCGAACGGGCGGACACCGGACCGGGCGAGCCGTTCGAGGTCACCGGTGCCGAGCCGCGACGTCATGCCGGCCGACGACTCCCACGCGCCCCACGCCAGGGACACGGCGGGCAGTCCCGCGGCGCGGCGGCGGGTCGCGATGGCGTCCAACGCCGCGTTGGCCGCCGCGTAACCGGCCTGGCCGGGGGAACCGAGCACACCGGCGGCGGACGAGAACAGCACGAACGCGGCGAGGTCCAGGTCACGGGTCAGCTCGTCCAGGTGACGTGCGGCGTCGAGCTTGGGCCGGAACACCGCGTCCAGGTCGTCCTCGGACATGCCGGCCACGACCGCGTCCGCGACCACCCCGGCGGCGTGCACGACCGCCGTCAGCGGCGCGTCGGCGGGCACCGCGGCGAGCAGGTCGCGCACCTGCTCGCGGTCGCCGACGTCGCACGCCACCAGCGTGACGGACGCGCCGGCTGCTTCGAGCCGCGCCCGCAGGTCTTCGGCCCGGTCCGCGTGGCGGGACGCGATGACGACACCACGCACGCCGTATGCGGTGACGAAGTGCTCGGCGACGGCCGCGCCCAACGCACCCGTGCCGCCGGTCACCAGCACCGAACCCGCCGGGTCGGGTCGACGTGGCAGCGTGAGCACGTTCTTGCCGACGTGCCGGGCGGCGGCCATCTCGCGGAACGCGTCGGCGGCGTGCCCGACGTCCCAGCGGGTGACCGGGGGCAGGGTCAGCGTGCCGTCGGCGAACCGGGGGAGCAGGTCGGCCAGCAGCTCACCGATGCGTTCCGGCCCCGCCTCGACCAGGTCGAACGCGCGGTAGCCCGGGATGCCGGCCCGGAGGTCGGTCTTGCCCATCTCCACGAACCGGCCGCCGTCGACGAGCAGCCGCAGCGACGCGTCCACGAACTCGCCGGCGAGCGCGTTGAGCACGACGTCGACCTTCGGGAACCGGTCCGCGAACGCGAGCGTGCGCGAGTCGCCGATGTGGTCGTCGGCCAGGCCCATCCCGCGCAGGACGTCGTGCTTGCCCACGCCGGCGGTCGCGAACACCTCGGCACCGAGGTGGCGGGCGAGCTGCACCGCGGCCGTGCCGACACCGCCGGTCGCGGCGTGGATCAACACCTTCTCGCCCGCGCGCAGGCCACCGAGGTCCATCAGGCCGTAGTAGGCGGTCAGGAACGCCACCGGCACCGCCGCCGCCTGCTCGAACGTCCAGCCCCCCGGCACCGGCGCGACCATCCGCGCGTCGGTGACGGCGGTCGTGCCGAACGCGCGGGGGAAGATCCCGAACACCCGGTCGCCCGGCCGCAGCCGCACCCCGTCGCCGACGTCGACCACCACGCCCGCAGCCTCGCTGCCCAGCAGCGGCTCGCCGGGGTACATCCCCAGCGCCATGAGCACGTCGCGGAAGTTGACGCCGGCCGCGCGGACCGCGATGCGCACCTCCCCGGCCGCCGGCGGTCGGTCCGGCACGCGCCGGGGTGCGATCCCGTCTGCCGTGCCCGCTCCGGTGACCTCCAACGCCCACCGGTCGGCGGCCTCGAACCGGCGCAACCGCGGCACCCACACCCGCCCGTCGCGGACCGCGACCTGCCACCGGCCGGACGCGATGGCCCGCGACGCCGCCGCCGGGTCGTCCAGCTCGGCGAGCAGGAACCGGTCGGGGTGCTCGGCCTGGGCGCCGCGCACCAGGCCCCACACCGCCGCCGCGGCCGGGTCGGCGGCGGTCGGGCCGGTGGCCACCAGCACCTTGGTCCGCTGCCACCGCGCGTCGCCGATCAGCCGCCGCAACAAGGGGAGCACGGCGGCCACCGCCCGCCTCGGCTCGGTGGACCGCACCCGGTGCAGCAACCAGTCCGGTGGCGTGGGCAACGCGTCGAGGTCGTCGGACGCCACCACGGCCACCTCAGCCGGTTCGGCCGCCGGCAGCTCGACCCAGTCCACCGCGTACAGGTCGTCCGCCGACCGGTCGGCCGCGACGGGTCGGCCGAGCAGCGAACCAATGGTCAGCACGGGTTCGCCCGCCTGGTCGAACACCTCCAGGGCGGCGCCGCCGTCGGGGGTCGGCGTCATCCGCACCCGCACCTCCGTGACGCCACGTCCGGACAGCTCGACGCCGTTCCACGCGAACGGCACGCGCACCTCCGTGGAGGACATCGCGCCGAGGTGCGTGGCGGCGTCCATCAACGCCGGGTGCAGTGCGAACCCGGCCGGGTCGACGCCGTCCGGCAGCACCACCTCCGCGTACCGCTCGTCACCACGCCGCCACGCCGCCCGCACGCCGCGGAACGCCGGCCCGTACGCGTACCCGGCGTCGGCCAGCTCGTCGTACAGGCCGGTGGCGTCCACGGGTTCCGCGCCCGCCGGCGGCCACTGCCCGAGCTTCGGCCGCCGCGTCGGCTCGGCGGTCAGCGTGCCGGTCGCGTGCCGGGTCCACGTGCCGCCGGTCCCGGAGTGGACGGCCACCCGGCGGCGGCCCGCGTCGTCCGGTCCGCTCACGACCACCCGCACCGACCGCGCTTCGTCCGCGCCGACCGGCAGCGGCGTCTCGGCGACGAGTTCCGCCACCACCGGGCACCCCGTCCGCTCGCCCGCCTGCCAGACCAGTTCCAGCAACGCCGCGCCGGGCACCAACGCCTCGCCCGCCACGACGTGGTCGGTCAGCCAGGGCTGTGCCGACCGCGTGAGCCGCCCGGTGAGCACGACACCGCCGGTCTCCGGGTCTTCCACGGCGGCGGCGAGCACCGGGTGCGCGACGGGGTCCACGCCGAGCCCGGAACCGTCGCCACCCGTGTTCGGCGCGAGCCAGTAGCGGCGGTGCTCGAACACCGTCGTCGGCGCGGCGGCCTTCGGACCGGCCGGCAGCACCGCCGCCCAGTCGACGGCGACGCCCCGGGCGAACGCCTCGCCGACCGCAGTCAGGGCGGACCGCGCTTCCGGGTGATCGCGGCGCGTCACGGGTATCGCCGTCACATCCAAGCCCTCGACCAGGGCCGTCAGCGTGCCACCCGGCCCCAGCTCCAGGACCACCCCGTCCGGCAACGCACGCACGGCGTCGGCGAACCGCACCGTCCGGCGGACCTGGTCCACCCAGTACGCGGGCGAGCAGGCCAGGTCGTCGGTGAGCGGACCGCCGGTCACCGTCGACACCACCGGCACCCGCGGCGGGTGCAGCGCGACCGACGCGGCGACTTCGTGGAACTCGGCCAGCATCGGTTCCACCAGCGCCGAGTGGAACGCGTGGGAGGTGTTCAGCTCACGGCAGCGGTGCCCGGCCGCGACCAGCTCGTCCACCGCCGAGGCCACCCGCGCGCGTTCGCCGGAGATCACCACCGAGGCCGGTCCGTTCACCGCGGCCACGTCGATCCCGCCGCAGATCTCGCGGACCTCCTCCTCGCCCGCCGCCACGGCGACCATGACGCCGTCGCCGGGCAGCGCGCGCATCAGCCGCCCCCTGGCCGCCACCAGCCGCGCGGCGTCCGGCAACGACAGCACACCGGCGACGTGTGCCGCGCTCAGCTCGCCGATCGAGTGGCCCACCAGCGCCACCGGCCGGACGCCCCAGGACGCCAGCAACGCGGCCGTCGCCACCTCGACGGCGAACAACCCGGCCTGCGTGTAATCCGTCTCGTCCAACCCCGCGCCATCGCCGAACACCACGTCCCGCACCGGAGGTCCGGGCAGGTGGCGGTCGAGTTCCGCACAGGCCGCGTCGAACGCATCCCGGAACACCGGGAACGCGGCGTGCAGCTCACGCCCCATACCCGGCCGCTGCGCACCCTGACCGGCAAACGCGAACACCACCCCGCCGTCACCGGCGGGCGCCGGGGTCGGCAGCGAGCGCAGCAGTTCGGCGGCCCGCGCCGGGTCGTCGGCGACGACGACCGCCCGGTGCTCCCGGACGGCCCGCGCGGTGGCGAGGGTCCGGGCGGTCGCCGCCAGGTCCGCGCCGAGGTGCCCGGCGATCCGCTCGGCCTGCGCCGTCAAGCCGGTCGCGGTGCGCGCCGTGACGACGATCGGCACCGGTCCGGTGTGCTCGACGGGGTCCGCCTCACGACGTGGTCCTTCTTCCAACACCACGTGGGCGTTGGTCCCGGACACGCCGAACGAGGAAACCCCGGCCCGGCGCGGACGGCCGTTCGCCTGCCACGGCACGGGTTCGGTCAGCAACTCCACCGCACCCGTCGACCAGTCCACCCGGTCGGTCGGGCGGTCCACGTGCAGCGTGCGCGGCAACGTCCCGTGCCGCATCGCCAACAGGACCTTGATGACGCCGACCACCCCGGCCGCGGCCTGCGCGTGCCCGATGTTGGACTTCACCGAGCCCAACCACAACGGCCGAACCCGCTCCTGCCCGTACACCGCCAGGATCGCCTGCGCCTCGATCGGATCACCCAACACCGTCCCGGTACCGTGCGCCTCCACAACATCCACATCCGACGGCTCAAGCCGGGCACTCGCCAACGCCCGGCGAATAACCCGCTGCTGAGCCGGACCGTTCGGCGCGGTCAACCCGTTCGACGCACCGTCCTGGTTCACCGCCGAACCACGCACGACCGCCAAGATCTCCCGACCATCCCGCAGCGCATCCGACAACCGTTGCAACACCAGCACACCGACGCCCTCCGACCAGCCGGTGCCGTTGGCGTCCGCCGCGAACGACCGGCACCGGCCGTCGGGTGAGAGACCACGTTGCCGGGCGAACTCCACGAACCCCGCCGGGGTGCCCATCACGGTGGCA
>NZ_JAHXGQ010000026.1 GCF_019375475.1 Saccharothrix obliqua
TTCGCACTCCCTGACTGCTGCGCCGGCGGTCCTCGGGCTCACCACTGGCATACCGTGGAGAGCGCGGCACCGTGGGACCACTGTAGTCGTCAGCCCCGCCACTCTCAGTTCCCGTTCGCGAGCAGCCACCTTCGGGGATCTCTGACATCGGTACCAACGCGTGATCTGCCAGCCAGATTCCACGCATCGGGCGATGTCCGCTGAGCGCGAACACCACGCGCCCGAGGTGACCGCCGTCACGGCTCGACCCGAGCGAACCTCAGTTAGGTTAGGCAAGCCTCAATCCGAACTGATCGCGAGGGACCCTTCTCCCATGACCGTACCGGCGCCCGCGCGGACGCGGGGCGCACACGCCCCGATCGCCGGGTCCGTCACCCGTGTGGGTGGCCTCACCGAGTGGTGTGACATCCGGTTCGGGTTGCCGGAGGACCACGCCGGCTGGGCCACCGCGGCGGCCTTCCTGGACGGGCCGGAGCTGTTCGGGAGCTGGCGGGAGCGCCTGGCGGCCTGGCTGCACGACCACCACGGCGCCGCGCCCGAGCGCACCACCGCCGGTTACGTGATGAGCTGGTACCTGGGCGCGGTGGGCCTGCTCGGCGGCGCGTTGTTCCACGTGGCACGCCGGGTGCCGTCGTTGCGGCCCGACCACGTGGCGCTGCGCGTGGCAGAGGAAGGACGCCCCCACATCACGGGCGTCGCGTTGCTGGCGGACCGGTTCGCGTGCCTGCCCGACGACCCGGACGGCGACCACCCGACGGCCACGGCGCTCGCCGACGACCACGCCCTCGCGGGGTTGTTGCGAGCCCGGTTCGCGGCGCACGCGACCCGCTTCACGGCGGCGTTCGGGCCGACCGTCCGGTTCGGACGGCGGCAGCTGTGGGCGGCGGCGACGGACGCCCTGGACACGGCCGCGTGGACGGCCGGCCAGTGGTGCGGCGACGAGGCGGCCGGTGTCGCGGACGCCGCGTTGCTGCTGCCGGACCGGCTCGACCCGTTCACGTCGGCGTCCACCCTGCGCCGCGGGGAATCGGGGTGGACCAGGCGGCGGGAAAGCTGTTGCTTCCACTTCGCGCTGCCCGGCGCGGAAGCCTGTGACACGTGCCCGCGGGTGCGCTCACACCGGAACGATGCCTAACGACCGCGGTCCGGAACATCGTTATGAACTTCACCATACGAGGCTCACAAAGATCGCCCGCGCGGGACCGGTGGTACGAAAAAACAACCAAGGGGCGCCGGTAAGCACCGGCGCCCCTTCGTCGTTTGGCGTAATTGGGCAATCAGCCCTGCTGGTGGTACGCCTCCAGCACCTCGGCAGGGATGCGTCCCCGGTCGGACACCTTCATCCCCTGCTTGCGCGCCCACTCCCGAATGGCCTGGTTCTGCTCGCGGTCGGCCGATGCCGGACGAGCCGCCTTCACACCCGCCGGACGACCGGGGCCCCGCTTGCGGCCACCTGCCTTCCGAGCGCCGGCGACGAAGTCGGCGAGTGCGTCGCGAAGCCTGCCGGCATTGCTCGCAGAAAGGTCGATCTCGTAGGACACGCCGTCCAATCCGAAGCCGACCGTCTCCTCCGCCTTCCCACCGTCCAGGTCATCGACCAGGGTCACGGTGACCTTCTGCGCCATGCGTATCCTCCTGGACTCCGAATGCGCGGTGTTCCCCGACCGCGACCAAAGCATTGTCGTGTGCAGGTTAGCGCACAAGTACCGCAATGCGCAGACCGGAGTCCGAGAAGTTACTTCATTCAGGTCGCACGAGGGGGAACAGGATCGTCTCCCGGATACCGAGGCCGGTGATGGCCATCAGCAGTCGGTCGATGCCCATTCCCACACCACCGGTCGGTGGCATTCCGTACTCCAGCGATCGCAGAAAGTCTTCATCCACGGGCATGGCCTCGACGTCGCCGGCGGCGCTCAGCCGGGCCTGGGCTTCCAGGCGCTCGCGCTCCACCACGGGGTCCACCAGTTCCGAGTAACCCGTGGCCAACTCGAATCCGCGCACGTACAGGTCCCACTTTTCGGCCACGCCCGGCCGGCTGCGGTGCTGCCTGGTGAGCGGCGAGGTCTCCACCGGGAAATCGCGGACGAAGGTGGGCGCGTAGAGGCCGTCGCCGACCAGGTGCTCCCACAGCTCCTCGACCAGCTTCCCGTGGCCCAGCTTGGGATCCACCTCCAGCGAGACGCGGTCGGCGAGCTTGCGCAGGTCCTCGGCGGAGGTCTCCGGGGTGACCTCCTCACCGGCCGCCTCGGACAGCGACTCGTACATGCCGAGCGTCGTCCACTCGCCGCCGAGGTCGTACTCCGTGCCGTCGACCAGCGTCACCTGGAGCGTGCCGGCCACCGCCAGCGCCGCCTCCTGGATCAGCTCGCGGGTGAGCACCGCGTTCGTCTCGTAGGTGGCGTACGCCTCGTAGAACTCCAGCATGGAGAACTCGGGCGAGTGGCTGGAGTCCATGCCCTCGTTGCGGAAGTTCCGGTTGATCTCGAAGACCTTCTCGATGCCACCGACCACGCACCTCTTGAGGTACAGCTCCGGCGCGATGCGCAGGAACAGGTCGATGTCCAGGGCGTTCGAGCGGGTGACGAACGGCCGCGCCGACGCGCCGCCCTGCAACGTCTGGAGCATCGGGGTCTCGACCTCGATGAACCCGCGGCGGTGGAACGACTCCCGCAGCGACCGCACCGCGGCGGCCCGGCTGCGCACCGTGTTGCGCGCCTGCTCGCGGAGGATCAGGTCCACGTACCGCTGGCGGATGCGCGTCTCCTCCGCCAGTTCCTTGTGCGCGACCGGGAGCGGGCGCAGCGCCTTGGCCGCCGGCCGCCACTCGGACGCCATGACCGACAGCTCGCCGCGCCGCGAGGTGATCACCTCGCCACGCACGAACACGTGGTCGCCCAGGTCGACCTCGGCCTTCCACTCCGCCAGCGCCTGCTCGCCCACGCCGTTCAGGCTCAGCATCGCCTGGAGTTCCGTGCCGTCGCCCTCCCGCAGCGTGGCGAAGCACAGCTTGCCCGTGTTGCGGATGTACATCACCCGGCCCGTGACACCCACGACGTCACCGGTCGACACGTCCGGTTCGAGGCCCTGATGCGCTTCCCGCACCTCGCGCAGCGTGTGTGTGCGAGGCACCTCGACGGGATACGGGTCGACGCCGCGCTCCAGCAGCCGCGCCCGCTTCTCGCGGCGCACCCGGAGCTGCTCGGGGAGGTCGTCGTCACTGGTCGCGGAAGGGTTCGCAGGCTGCTCGCTCACGGGGGAAGCGTACGGAAAGACCCCTCGGGGGATCGAACGGGTGCTCACTATGGTTGGACCGGTGACGAGTGATGAGTTGAGTGCTCGCCGGGCGAACTCCTTCGGGGTGCACGCCGCCACGTACGCCGAACACCGCCCGGACTACCCGGCCGCCGCGATCCGGTGGTCCCTGGCTCCGCTGGGTGAGGGAGCGCACCGAGTCCTCGACCTCGCCGCCGGCACCGGGAAGCTCACCGGCGGCCTGGTGGCGGAGGGCCACCACGTGACCGCCGTGGAACCGGACGAGGCGATGCTGTCGGAACTGGTCCGCCACCACGGCGGCGTGCGGGCCCTGCCGGGAACGGCCGAACGCATCCCGGTCCCCGACGCCACCATGGACGCCGTCGTGGTGGGCCAGGCATTCCACTGGTTCAACGCGACCAAGGCCCTCCCGGAGATCGCCCGGGTCCTGCGGCCGGGCGGAATCCTCGCGGGCTTGTGGAACAGCGACGACTACTCGGTTCCCTGGGTGGAGGAGTTCCACCGGGCAGCCGGCGACGACAGGCCGCCGAAGATGGACGGGACGGTGGACAACATGCCACCCCACCCCTTGTTCCGAGACCCGGAAACGAGGGAGTTCCCCCACCACCAGCGCCGCACCGCCGAGAGCCTGGTGGCAACCATCGGCACCTACTCGTACACGCTGGTCATGCCACGCGCAGAGCGCGAAAAGCTGCTGGACGACCTACTCCAGTTCCTCAGAACCCACCCCGAGACCACCGGCGAGTTCGACGTACCCATGGTCACCTACGCAAAACGCACCACCCGCGTGTAAGCCCACAAGCCCACCGCTCCACTCTCACACACGCTCTCCACACACGGCAGGTCCGCTGCACACGGCAGGTCCGCCGCCACGGCAGCTCCGCTGCACACTCCAGCTCCGCTGCGTGTCATCCCCGTATGGCCTGCGCGCCAGCGAACCGCGCTCGTTCCCAGGGCGCAAACACGCACTTCGTTTGCGC
>NZ_JAHXGQ010000027.1 GCF_019375475.1 Saccharothrix obliqua
GTACCATCGGCGCTGGAAGGCTTAACTACCGGGTTCGGAATGGGACCGGGTGTTCCCCCTCCGCCATAACCACCGAAACACTATGAAATTACCAACCCGCAGACACCCGGCCCTCCAGGCCTCTCGGCCCGGGACCAGACGGTCCGGTTCGGTTCTTTCAGAACCGCACAGTGGATGCGTAGCATTTTCGTAGCAAGTCCTCGGCCTATTAGTACCGGTCAACTCCAGCCGTTACCGACCTTCCATCTCCGGCCTATCAACCCAATGGTCTCTTGGGGGCCTTAACCCACAAAGGGTGGGATACCTCATCTAGGAACGAGCTTCCCGCTTAGATGCTTTCAGCGGTTATCCCTTCCGAACGTAGCCAACCAGCAATGCCCTTGGCAGGACAACTGGCACACCAGAGGTCCGTCCGTCCCGGTCCTCTCGTACTAGGGACAGCCTTCCGCAAGTATCCTACGCGCACGGCGGATAGGGACCGAACTGTCTCACGACGTTCTAAACCCAGCTCGCGTACCGCTTTAATGGGCGAACAGCCCAACCCTTGGGACCTACTCCAGCCCCAGGATGCGACGAGCCGACATCGAGGTGCCAAACCATGCCGTCGATATGGACTCTTGGGCAAGATCAGCCTGTTATCCCCGGGGTACCTTTTATCCGTTGAGCGACCACGCTTCCACAAGCCATGGCCGGATCACTAGTTCCGACTTTCGTCCCTGCTCGACCCGTCGGTCTCACAGTCAAGCCCCCTTGTGCACTTGCACTCGACACCTGATTGCCAACCAGGCTGAGGGAACCTTTGAGCGCCTCCGTTACCCTTTGGGAGGCAACCGCCCCAGTTAAACTACCCACCAGGCACTGTCCCTGATCCGGATCACGGACCGAGGTTAGACATCCAGTACGACCAGAGTGGTATTTCAACGACGACTCCACAACCACTGGCGTGGCCGCTTCACAGTCTCCCACCTATCCTACACAAGCCGAACCGAACACCAATACCAAGCTATAGTAAAGGTCCCGGGGTCTTTCCGTCCTGCCGCGCGTAACGAGCATCTTTACTCGTAATGCAATTTCGCCGGGCCTGTGGTTGAGACAGTCGAGAAGTCGTTACGCCATTCGTGCAGGTCGGAACTTACCCGACAAGGAATTTCGCTACCTTAGGATGGTTATAGTTACCACCGCCGTTTACTGGCGCTTAAGTTCTCAGCTTCGCCCCGAAGAGCTAACCGGTCCCCTTAACGTTCCAGCACCGGGCAGGCGTCAGTCCGTATACATCGTCTTGCGACTTCGCACGGACCTGTGTTTTTAGTAAACAGTCGCTTCTCGCTGGTCTCTGCGGCCGAAAAATCCTAGCCCGCAAGGGGCTTCAAATCCCTCGGCCCCCCTTCTCCCGAAGTTACGGGGGCATTTTGCCGAGTTCCTTAACCACAGTTCGCCCGATCGCCTCGGTATTCTCTACCTGACCACCTGTGTCGGTTTGGGGTACGGGCCGCATGAACACTCACTAGAGGCTTTTCTCGACAGCATGGGATCACCCTACTTCGCCTCAATCGGCTATGCATCACGTCTCAGGATACGTGAGCCGCGGATTTGCCTACGACTCTCCCTACACGCTTACACCAGTACAACCACTCACTGGCGGAGCTACCCTCCTGCGTCACCCCATCGCTTGACTACTACAAGTTCAGGCCCCGCGCTCCACAACCACGCTCATCCGAAGACTCGCACGGCGCTTCGGGCGGTTAGTATCACAAGGTTCGCCATGGGCGCGTTCACACGGGTACGGGAATATCAACCCGTTGTCCATCGACTACGCCTGTCGGCCTCGCCTTAGGTCCCGACTTACCCTGGGCGGATTAGCCTGGCCCAGGAACCCTTGGTCATCCGGCGGCAGAGTTTCCCACTCTGCTTTCGCTACTCATGCCTGCATTCTCACTCGCCCAGCCTCCACACCTGGATTCCTCCGGCACTTCAACGGCTGAACGACGCTCCCCTACCCATCCCGGCAGAACCGGAATGACACGGCTTCGGCGGTGTGCTTAAGCCCCGCTACATTGTCGGCGCAGGACCACTTGACCAGTGAGCTATTACGCACTCTTTAAAGGATGGCTGCTTCTAAGCCAACCTCCTGGTTGTCTAAGCGACCCCACATCCTTTCCCACTTAGCACACACTTAGGGGCCTTAGCCGGCGTTCTGGGCTGTTTCCCTCTCGACTACGAAGCTTATCCCCCGCAGTCTCACTGCCGCGCTCTCACGTACCGGCATTCGGAGTTTGGTTGATTTCGGTAAGCTTGTGGGCCCCCTAGACCATCCAGTGCTCTACCTCCGGCACGAAACACACGACGCTGCACCTAAATGCATTTCGGGGAGAACCAGCTATCACGGAGTTTGATTGGCCTTTCACCCCTAACCACAGCTCATCCCCCAGGTTTTCAACCCTGGTGGGTTCGGGCCTCCACGCGGTCTTACCCACGCTTCACCCTGGCCATGGCTAGATCACCCCGCTTCGGGTCTAGACCACGCGACTCACACGCCCTCTTCGGACTCGCTTTCGCTACGGCTACCCCACACGGGTTAACCTCGCCACGCAGCACTAACTCGCAGGCTCATTCTTCAAAAGGCACGCCGTCACCCCGAAAGGCTCCGACGGATTGTAGGCACACGGTTTCAGGTACTATTTCACTCCCCTCCCGGGGTACTTTTCACCTTTCCCTCACGGTACTCGTCCGCTATCGGTCACCAGGGAGTATTCAGGCTTAGCGGGTGGTCCCGCCAGATTCACAGCAAATTCCACGAGCTCGCTGCTACTTGGGAACACCATCAGGAGGTGCCAGAGTTTTCACGTACGGGACTCTCACCCTCTACGGCCGCGCTTTCCAGACACGTTCCGCTAACTCGACACTTTATAACTCCTCGACCGTCCGGCAGAACGATCAGACAGGTCCCACAACCCCGCACACGCAACCCCTGCCGGGTATCACACGAATACGGTTTAGCCTCATCCGCTTTCGCTCGCCACTACTCACGGAATCACGGTTGTTTTCTCTTCCTGCGGGTACTGAGATGTTTCACTTCCCCGCGTTCCCTCCACACACCCTATGTGTTCAGGCGTGGGTGACCCCACATGACTGGGGCCGGGTTTCCCCATTCGGAAATCCTTGGATCTCAGCTCGGTTGACAACTCCCCAAGGCTTATCGCAGTCTCCTACGTCCTTCATCGGCTCCTGGTGCCAAGGCATCCACCGTATGCCCTTAACAACTTGCCACAAAGATGCTCGCATCCACTGTGCAGTTCTCAAAGAACAACCAGACAACCCCACC
>NZ_JAHXGQ010000028.1 GCF_019375475.1 Saccharothrix obliqua
TGTTCGAGAGGTTCACCGACCGCGCGAGGCGGGTGGTTGTCCTGGCCCAGGAAGAGGCCCGGATGCTCAACCACAACTACATCGGCACCGAGCACATCCTCCTGGGTTTGATCCATGAGGGTGAGGGTGTCGCCGCGAAGGCGTTGGAGTCGTTGGGGATCGCGCTGGAGGGTGTCCGCCAGCAGGTCGAGGAGATCATCGGGCAGGGTCAGCAGGCCCCGTCGGGTCACATCCCCTTCACGCCGCGTGCGAAGAAGGTGTTGGAGCTGTCGTTGCGGGAGGCGTTGCAGCTCGGGCACAACTACATCGGCACGGAGCACATCCTGTTGGGGTTGATCCGTGAGGGCGAGGGTGTCGCGGCGCAGGTGCTGGTGAAGCTGGGCGCGGACCTGAACCGGGTGCGGCAGCAGGTGTTGCAGTTGCTGTCGGGCTACTCGGGCGGCAAGGAGCCGGCGGAGTCCGGTGGTCGTGGCGAGGGGACGCCGTCGTCGTCGTTGGTGCTCGACCAGTTCGGGCGGAACCTGACCGCGTCGGCGCGGGAGGGCAAGCTGGACCCGGTGATCGGTCGCACCAAGGAGATCGAGCGGGTCATGCAGGTGCTGTCGCGCCGCACGAAGAACAACCCGGTGCTGATCGGCGAGCCGGGTGTGGGCAAGACCGCGGTGGTCGAGGGTCTGGCGCAGATGGTGGTCAAGGGCGAGGTGCCCGAGACGTTGAAGGACAAGCAGCTCTACACGTTGGACCTGGGTTCGCTGGTGGCGGGTTCGCGGTACCGGGGTGATTTCGAGGAGCGCCTGAAGAAGGTGCTCAAGGAGATCCGGACGCGCGGGGACATCATCCTGTTCATCGACGAGATCCACACGTTGGTGGGGGCGGGTGCGGCGGAGGGCGCGATCGACGCGGCGTCGATCCTGAAGCCGATGTTGGCGCGGGGTGAGTTGCAGACCATCGGCGCGACGACATTGGACGAGTACCGCAAGTACGTGGAGAAGGACCCGGCGTTGGAGCGCCGGTTCCAGCCGATCCAGGTGGGTGAGCCGTCGCTGGAGCACACCATCGAGATTCTGAAGGGTCTGCGGGACCGGTACGAGGCGCACCACCGGGTGTCGATCACGGATTCGGCGTTGGTGGCGGCGGCGACGTTGGCCGACCGGTACATCAACGACCGGTTCCTGCCGGACAAGGCGATCGACCTGATCGACGAGGCGGGCGCGCGGATGCGGATCCGCCGGATGACCGCGCCGCCGGACCTGCGGGAGTTCGACGAGAAGATCGCCGACGTGCGTCGGGAGAAGGAGTCGGCGATCGACGCGCAGGACTTCGAGCGGGCGGCGAAGCTGCGGGACTCGGAGAAGCAGTTGCTGGGCCGCAAGGCCGAGCGGGAGAAGCAGTGGAAGGACGGCGACCTGGACGTGGTCGCCGAGGTGGACGACGAGCAGATCGCCGAGGTGTTGGCGAACTGGACGGGTATCCCGGTGTTCAAGCTCACCGAGGAGGAGACGACGCGTCTGCTCCGCATGGAGGACGAGCTGCACAAGCGGATCATCGGCCAGGTCGACGCGGTGAAGGCGGTGTCGCAGGCGATCCGCCGGACGCGGGCGGGGTTGAAGGACCCGAAGCGGCCGTCGGGGTCGTTCATCTTCGCGGGCCCGTCGGGCGTGGGGAAGACGGAGTTGTCGAAGGCGTTGGCGAACTTCCTGTTCGGGGAGGACGACGCGCTGATCCAGATCGACATGGGCGAGTTCCACGACCGGTACACCGCGTCGCGGTTGTTCGGTGCGCCTCCCGGGTATGTGGGGTACGAGGAGGGCGGGCAGCTCACGGAGAAGGTGCGGCGCAAGCCGTTCTCGGTGGTGTTGTTCGACGAGATCGAGAAGGCGCACCAGGAGGTCTACAACACGCTGTTGCAGGTGTTGGAGGACGGCCGGTTGACCGATGGTCAGGGTCGGACGGTGGACTTCAAGAACACGGTGATCATCTTCACGTCGAACCTGGGGACGTCGGACATCTCCAAGGCCGTGGGGTTGGGGTTCACCTCGGGGCAGGACACCGCGTCGAACTACGAGCGGATGAAGAACAAGGTCAACGACGAGCTGAAGAAGCACTTCCGGCCGGAGTTCCTCAACCGGATCGACGACATCATCGTGTTCCACCAGCTCACGCAGGACGAGATCATCAAGATGGTGGACCTGATGATCGCGCGGGTCGAGGCGCAGCTGAAGAACAAGGACATGGCGATCGAGCTGACCGACCGGGCCAAGAAGCTGCTGGCCCGCCGCGGGTTCGACCCCGTGCTGGGCGCCCGCCCGCTGCGGCGCACCATCCAGCGCGAGATCGAGGACCAGCTGTCCGAGAAGATCCTCTTCGG
>NZ_JAHXGQ010000029.1 GCF_019375475.1 Saccharothrix obliqua
CTCGCTCGTGCCGGCCTGAAGCCGCTGTCCACCGACGAGGGCGTGGAGCTGTTCGACGCGGCCCTCGCGCACGGCGCGCCCGTGCTCGCCCTCACCGGGCTGGACACGGCGGCGCTGCGTGGCCGCGACGACCTGCCCGCCGTGCTGCGCGACCTGGTGCGTACCCGGCGGCCCGCGCCGGCACGCGCACCCGACACCACCGACCTGCCCGCGCTGGTGCTCGCGGAGGTCGCGGCGGTGCTGGGGCACGACGACGCGGCGGCGCTCGACGGGCGGCGCGCGTTCACGGAACTGGGCTTCGACTCGTTGACCGCCGTCGAGCTGCGCAACCGGCTCGGCGCGGCCACCGGGCTCACCCTGCCCACCACGGTGGTGTTCGACCACCCGAGCCCCCGCGCCCTGGCCGACCACCTGGCGACCCTCGTGGACACCGGTGACCGGCCGGAGCCGGTCGTGGACCGGCTCGCGGAGCTGATCCGGTCCGGCGGGCTGGCCGAGGCCGAACTCGACCGCCTGCGCGACCTGCTCGGCGTGCGGCAGGCGCTGGACCCCGATCTCGACGCGGCCGATGACGAGGCGCTGTTCGCGCTGGTCGACGAGCTGGACTAGGAGAACGACGTGGCTGACGAAGACAAGCTCCGCGACTACCTCAAGCGCGCCATCGCCGACGCCCGCGACGCGCGCCGCCGGCTCAAGGAGGTCGAGGACCGGGCGCAGGAACCGGTCGCGATCGTCGGCATGGCGTGCCGCTACCCGGGCGGCGTGGCGACGCCGGACGAGCTGTGGCGGCTGGTCGAGGAGGGCCGCGACGCCGTCACGCCGTTCCCGGTCAACCGCGGCTGGCCCGCCGACCTGCACGACCCCGACCCGGACCGGGTCGGCCGGTCCACCACCGGGCACGGCGGGTTCCTGCACGACGCGGACCGGTTCGACGCCGAGTTCTTCGGCCTCTCGCCCCGCGAAGCGCTCGCCGTGGACCCGCAGCAGCGCCTGCTGCTGGAGACCACCTGGGAAGCGGTGGAGGGCGCGGGCGTCGACCCGGAGTCGTTGCGCGGCAGCCGGACCGGCGTGTTCGTCGGCGTGATGTACAACGACTACGGCTCGCGGCCGAACCTGCCGCCCGACGACGTCGAGGGCTACCTGTTCTCCGGCAGCGCGGGCAGCATCGCCTCCGGCCGCCTGGCGTACACGTTCGGGCTGGAAGGCCCCACCGTCACCGTCGACACGGCGTGCTCGTCGTCGTTGGTGGCGTTGCACCTGGCGGCGAACGCGTTGCGGCGTGGTGAATGCGACCTGGCCCTGGCGGGCGGCGCGACCGTGATGTCCACGCCGACGGCGTTCATCGAGTTCTCCCGGCTGCGCGGCCTCGCGGCGGACGGGCGGTGCAAGTCGTTCTCCGAGCACGCCGACGGCACCGGCTGGTCCGAGGGCGTCGGCGTGCTGCTGCTGGAGAAGCTGTCCGACGCCCGCCGCAACGGTCACCGCGTGTTGGCGGTGCTGCGTGGTTCGGCGGTGAACTCCGATGGCGCGTCCAACGGGCTCACCGCGCCCAACGGCCCCGCGCAGGAACGGGTGATCCGCGCCGCGCTGGCCGCCGCTCGGCTGTCACCCGCGGACGTCGACCTGGTGGAGGCGCACGGCACCGGGACCACCCTCGGCGATCCCATCGAAGCACGCGCCGTGCTCGCCACCTACGGCCAGGACCGGGGCGAGCCCGTCCGACTGGGCTCGTTGAAGTCCAACATCGGGCACGCGCAGGCGGCGGCGGGTGTCGGCGGGATCATCAAGGTGGTGCAGGCGATGCGGCACGGCGTGATGCCGCGCACCCTGCACGCCGAGGAACCCACCAGCCACGTGGACTGGTCGTCGGGCGCGGTGGAACTGCTCACCGAGGCCCGGCCGTGGCCGCGTGGCGACCGGCCCCGGCGTGGTGCGGTGTCGTCGTTCGGGTTCGGCGGGACCAACGCGCACGTCGTGGTCGAAGAGGCTGAAGAGGTCGAAAGCCCCGGCGGCGAGGCGGTCCCGGTGCCGATCGTCCTGTCGGGGCGGTCGCCGGAGGCCGTCGCCGAGCAGGCCCGGCGACTCGCCGAGGTCGGCGTGACCACGGCGGACGAGGCGTTCACGCTCGCGACGCGCACCCCGATGCCGTTCCGGGCGGCGGGTACCGACCTCGCCGACTTCCCGGCGGCGGTGCGGCCGGTCGGTGGCCGGGTGGCGTTCGCGTTCACCGGGCAGGGTTCGCAACGCGTCGGGATGGGGCTCGACCTCGCGGCCCGG
>NZ_JAHXGQ010000003.1 GCF_019375475.1 Saccharothrix obliqua
GCACCCCGCCGCCGTCAACTCCGCGATCTGCTGCAACGTCGCGTTCACATCCGCCGTCACCGTCGTCGTCATCGACTGCACCGACACCGGGAACTCACTGCCCACACCCACCGACCCGACCATCAGCTGCCGAGTCTTCCGACGCTCGGACAACACGGGAGGCGGCAATGCCGGAATCCCGAGCGCCACGGCGCTCATCGCAGCGCTCCGGCCACGCGGTCCGCGGTCCGGTCGCCGTGCAGCTCCAGGGCCACCCGCGCGATGGACTCCGCGGTGAGGCCGTGCTCCGCGAGGATGTCGGAGCGCTCGCCGTGGTCGAGGAACGCGGTGGGCAGGCCGAGGTTGTGCACGGGTGTGGTCACCCGGGCGTCGGCGCACGCCTGCGCCAGAGCGGCGCCCGCGCCACCGGTCCGCACGCCGTCCTCGACGGTGATCACGAGGCGGTGGCGGGACGCGAGGTGCACCAGCGTCGGGTTGACCGGCAGCAGCCACCGCGGGTCGACGACCGTCACGCCGACGCCCGCGTCGCTGAGCAGCTCCGCCGCGCGCACCGCGACCGCGGCGGGCGCGCCACCGGCCACCAGCAGCACGTCCAGCGGGAGGGACCGGCTGCGGTGCAGGACGTCCATGCCGTCCAACCGGTTGAGCGCGGGCACGTCCGGGCCGACGCCCGCCTTGGGGAAGCGCACCACCGTCGGACCGTCCGACGTGGACACCGCCGCACGCAGCAGTTCCGCCAGCCGGGTGGCGTCGCGTGGCGCGGCGACCCGGATGCCCGGCACGGCGCTCAGCAGCGCGAGGTCCCACACGCCGTGGTGGCTCGGCCCGTCCGGACCGGTGACACCCGCCCGGTCGAGCACGAACGTCACCGGCAACCGGTGCAGCGCCACGTCCATCAGCACCTGGTCCACGGCCCGGTTGAGGAACGTGGCGTACAGGCACACCACCGGGTGCAGGCCGCCCATGGCCAGACCCGCCGCGCTGGTGACCGCGTGCTGCTCCGCGATGCCCACGTCGAAGACCCGCTCGGGGAACCGCCGGGCGAACTCGGCCAGGCCGACGGGCCGCAGCATCGCGGCGGTCAGCGCCACCACGTCGGGCCGCCGCGCGCCGATCCCGGCCAGTTCCGCGCCGAACGCGCTCGTCCAGGTCGGACCGCCCGCCCGCACCGGGCGACCGGTTCCCGGGTCGAGCACGCCGATGCCGTGCATCCGGTCCTCCTCGTCCTGCTCCGCGGGCGCGTAGCCGCGCCCCTTCTCGGTGACGCAGTGCACGACCACCGGCCGATCCGCCCGCACCGCCACGCGGCACGCCTCCTCGACGGCGGTCACGTCGTGGCCGTCGACCGGTCCGACGTAGGTGAAACCGAGCTGCTGGAACACGTTCGGCCCGTCGCCGCGACCGGCGCGCAGCGCGGTCAGGTGGTCGGCCAGGCCGCCGACCGTCGGGTCGTAGGAGCGGCCGTTGTCGTTGAGCACCACCACGACCGGGCCACCCCGGGCGAGGTTGTTCAACGCCTCCCAGGCCAGTCCGCCGGTCAACGCGCCGTCGCCGATGACGGCGACCACCCGGCGGTGCGCTTCCCCGCGCAGCCGCTGGGCTTTCACCAGTCCGTCCGCATAGGACAGCGCGGTGGACGCGTGCGAGTTCTCGACGTGGTCGTGCGCGGACTCGGCACGCATCGGGTAGCCGGACAACCCGCCCGCGGTGCGCAGCGTGGCGAACGCGGCCTGCCGCCCGGTCAGGATCTTGTGGACGTAGGACTGGTGGCCGGTGTCGAACACGATCCGGTCGGTCGGCGAGTCGAACACCCGGTGCAGGGCGATGGTCAGCTCGACCACGCCCAGGTTCGGCCCGAGGTGACCGCCCCGGCCGCACACCTCGCGCACCAGGAAGTCCCTTATCTCGGCGGCCACCGCGGGTAACCGGTCCGGTGGCACCTCCTTGAGCCGTCTCGGGTCGGTGATGTCGCGGAGCAGTGGTGTCATGTGGTCACCCGTCCAGGCTCGTGGACCCCGGCGCCGCGATGCGCACGGTCGCCGGGAGTCCGAAGTGTGTGGTCTCACGCGTGATCTCGCGGTCCTCCACGGTCACCGGTCCCAGTTCGCCCAGCGCGGCGACCACCTCGGAGACCAGTGCCGGCGGAGCGGAGGCGCCCGCGGTCAGCCCGACCGACCGCACGCCGACCAGCCACTCCGGCCGGATGTCGGCGGCGCGGTCGATGAGGTGCGCCGGCGTGCCCTGGCGGCGGGCCAGCTCGACCAGGCGCACGGAGTTGGACGAGTTCGCCGAGCCCACCACCAGCACGAGGTCCGCCTCGTCGACGATCGCGTCGAGCGCCTGCTGCCGATTCGTGGTGGCGTAGCAGATGTCCTCCGACGCCGGCTCGCGCAGCGCCGGGAACCTCTCCCGCAGCGCCGCCACGAAATCCGCCGTCTCGTCCACCGCCAACGTCGTCTGGGTCAGGTACGACACGCGCCCCGGGTCGGGCACGGAGAGGTCGCGCACGTCGTCCAGCGTCTGCACCAGCACCGTCGACTCCGGGGCCTCGCCGAGGGTGCCCTCGACCTCCTCGTGGCCGCTGTGCCCGATGAGCACCACCGTGTCGCCTTGCGCGGCGAACCGGCGTGCCTTGACGTGGACCTTGGTGACCAGGGGGCACGTCCCGTCGATGACGTCGAGCCCGCGCCGGGCCGCTTCCTCGCGCACGGCGGGGGAGACGCCGTGCGCGGAGAACACCACGGTCCCGCCGTCGGGCACTTCGTCCAACTCCTCCACGAACACCGCGCCCCGCCGGGCGAGGTCGTCCACGACGTAGGAGTTGTGGACGATCTGCTTGCGGACGTAGACCGGCGTGGTGCGCCCCTGCAAAGCACGCTCGACGATGGCGATGGCCCGTTCCACCCCCGCGCAGAACGACCGCGGGCCGGCCAACAGAATCCGACGCGCGTCGTCGCCTTCCAGGTTCTGCTCCGAACTCGCATTAACCATGACGGCACGAAAGCACGCCGCGCGACCGGGCCTCAACGCGTGGTTCCGCTTTCCGGGACGGGTTTCCGGGTCGTGTGGTGGAAAGGGGTACGACCGCCGGGACGTCCGGGCCACCGCCTTCCCACGGCCACCCGGAACGGGCAACGTGGTCGGCGTCAGGTCGGCGCGGTGAGAGGGGTAGCAGTGGTCTCCGTGGTCGGGACGGGTGCCGGGGAACACCTCGACAGCCCGCTGCACCGGGCGTTCGCGGTGCTGGAGGCGCTGGCCGAGGCGTCGCGACCGCTGACGCTGTCCGAGCTGACGCGCCTGGTGCCGCTGCCGAAGTCGACGCTGCACCGCCTGCTGGGCGTGCTCACCGACCAGGGGCTGGCGGTGCGGCGGGAAGCGAAGTGCTACGAGATCGGCGACCGGTCGCACCGGTTGGCGGGCGGGCCCGGACGGGCGCGTGCGGAGAAGTTCGCGAGGGCGTTGACACCGCATTTGCTGGAATTGTTCCTGAGCACCCGCGAAGTGGTCAGCGTGGCGGTTCTCGCGGGCACCCGGGTCCACTACGCGGGAACGCTCTACCCGCTCCAGCGCGCGCGATTCGCGGCGGCGCTCGGTTCGCCGGTGCCCGCACACCGCTCGGCCGCCGGGAAGCTGCTCGCGGCGAGCGCCGTGCTGGACCACCGCGCGCGGGGGTGGACCGGTGGCGAGGTCGACGGCGTGGCGCACGAGTTCGCGGTGATCCGGCGGACCGGCCTGGCGTGGGCGCGGGGCGAGCACGTGCCGGACATGGTGGAGGTGGCGGCCCCGCTGCGGCTGGGCGGCACCGCGCCGGTCGCGGCGGTCGTGGTCGGTGGACCGGCGCACCGCGTGGACCTGGCCGCCGCGGGACGCGCGTTGCGCGCGGTGGTCGACTCGGTGGAGGCGCGGCAGGCCGCGTCCTGAGACGCGTCCGGTCCGGTGCCGGACGTCCGGGGAACCCCCTCCCGGAGACACCGACCACGGCGGCGCGCTCGCCGTGGTCGGTGTCGGGGCGGCGGTGCCGCGAGTGGCGGTGCGCCTACGGGTTCGGGTCGAGGAGCATCTTCGCGGCCACTTCCGCGCCGTCGACCCGGATCGTGGTGGCGACGGCCTCGGCCCTGGCGCTCGTCCCGGGGGACAGGGCGGTGGTGAGCGCGGCCGTCAGGGAGTCGACGGTTGGTGTTCCCCCCTCGTGCGCCGTGCCGATGCCCAGTTCGGCGACCCGGGCGGCCCAGTACGGCTGGTCCGCGATGCGGGGCGCGACCACCTGGGGCGCACCGGCTCGGGCCGCCGTGGTCGTGGTGCCCGCGCCGCCGTGGTGGACGACCGCCGCGACCCGGCGGAACAACGCCTGCTGGTTGACCTCGCCGACCACGAAGCAGTCGTCGCCGTCGTCCACCGCCGACAACCCGGCCCAGCCGCGCGCCAGGACGACGCGGCGGCCCAGTGCGCGTGCCGACTCGACGGCCACCCGCGCGATGTCCGGCGGCGCGTAGGCGGCCATGCTGCCGAAGCCCACGTACACCGGTGGTGCGCCGGCGTCCAGGAACGCCGCCAGGTCGTCCGGGAGGGGGCGCTCGTCGGGCAACACCCACGCGCCGGTCTGCACGACGTCGAGTTCCGTCACGCCCTCCGCCGGGCACAGCACCGGGTCCGCCGCGACCCACGGCCGGTCGGTGAAGACGTGGTCGCGGACGCCTGCCACGGGCGGCAGGCCGATCGCCGCGCGGTGGTGGGCCAGCGCCGGGCCGTACAGGTCGTCGACCCGCCGGGCGTCCTGCTCCCACCGCACCCGCAGGTCGGTCTCGTCCGGGGCGGACGGCGTGCCGGGCCGCGCACCCGGGGCGAAGTGCCGCGACGGCAGCCCGAAGACGTGGAAGCCCGCGTACACGTACCGGATGCCCAGCTTCTCGGCCACGTCCCGCGCACCGACCGGCAGCAGACCGGTCGCCAGCACCACGTCACACCCCTCGGCCGCCGAGCCGAGCACCGCGAACCTGGCCGCGACCAGTTCGGGCGCGAGCCGGAACGCGTCCTGCGCCGTCGGCGGCTTCGGGCCCGCCACCACCGACCGCACGGTCGGCCCGAGCGGCACCAGCGGCACGCCGACCCGGTCCAGCAACGTCGCGAATTCCTCGTCCGGCGGCGCGCACACCACCACTTCACCGCCGAGCCCCCGCACCGCCACCGCGAGCGCCACCAGCGGTTCGACGTCCCCTCGCGATCCCCACGTCGTCAACAGCACACGCACTTCGCGACTCCCCGTTTCCCATGTCGTGGCTTGCGGCGGGGAATTCTGCGGCACCACCGGGTCCTTGCCGCAAGTCCCCCTGTCGGCTATAAGTTGAAGGTGGCGGGAGGACGTGCCCCGTCTGTCCACTGTGGACGGTCGCGAGGACCGGGGTGCGCGTTGGTGACCTACTCGCCCGCTCTGCTGCACCTGCTGCGTGACCGGGCGGGTGAGGTCCCGGAGCTGGTGGAGCTGTCCGACGAGTCGTTCTACTGGAACGTCGAGGAGGCGGTGCGCGGCCAGTTCCGCAGCCGGTCCTGGCTCCCCGAGGAAGCCGACTGGGCGGCGGCGGACGCCCGGCTGGTCCTCGACAGGTTGTCCGACGGGTGGTTCGGCCGAGGTGGACCGACGTCGCCGCAGGCGCGTTACGCGGACACCCCGGAGTTGCGCATCGGCGAGGGCGGGCGGGTCAACGCGGAGAAGCCGGAGCGCGGCCTGTGGACCGCGTGCTTCTTCCCGTCCGGGCAGTCGACCTGGGACCACGGGGAGATGTCGCTCGGTCGACCGGTGCGCGTGCGGCACTCCGTGCACTACGGCGAATCGTCGGTGTCGGTGCACGTGATCGACTCGCCCGAGGACTTCGCACGCCTCGTGACCCGGTTCCCGCGGCCCGCGGCCGACGGGCGCGTCCGGGTCGACTGGGACGCCGTCGGGGAGGTGCACCACGCCGTCCACCTGACCGCGAAGGGGTTGCTCACCGCGGACCGAGTCCCGGTGACGACACCGCACGGGACCGCCGAGCTGTGGGGGTGGGGTTCGCAGTCGACGGTGTGGTTGAGGCTGCCGGACGACGCGCGGGTGGTGCCCGGGGCGTGAGGGTCGCCGGTCGGGGTGGTGGCGGTGGTCGGGTGGCTGGGGTTGCCGGTCGGGGTGCCTCGGGCTGTCGGACGACGAGTGGGGGTCACCGGTCCCTGCGGTGGTTCTGCCGGTAGTCGCCGGGTGGTTGGCCGTACGCGTCGCGGAAGAGGCGGCTGAAGTGGGCGGGGCGGTGCAGGCCCCACCGGGCGGCGATGCGGTGCACGGGCACCTCGCTCAGCGACGGGTCCACCAGGTCGCGTCGGCACCGCTCCAGGCGGCGTTGGCGGATCCAGGCGGCGGGACTGGTGTTGTCGGCGGCGAAGAGCTGCTGGAGCAGGCGGGTGGAGATGTGGTGGGCCGCGGCCACCGAGGCGGGGCTGAGCGCCGGGTCGGCGAGGTGCCGCTCCACGAAGCCCTCGATGGTGAGCTTCAACGCCCGCCGCCTGCCCTCGGGTGTCAGGTGGTCCTCTGTGGACAGCGCACCGGCCAGGACCGCGGCCAGCAGGTCCACGGTCACCGACGCGAGGGTGGGCGCGTCGGCCGGGGTGAACTCGTGCGCGCGCCCCATGGTGTCGACCAGCCAGCGGGCGAACGCGGCGCCCATGCCCTGACGCGCGCTGAACGCGACCGCCGTGAACCGCCCGACCGCGTTCGCGGGCAGCGGTAGTCGCGCGCGCGGCACCTGCACCAGCAGGGACGGGCCGCCCGCCGGGCAGCGGCGGTGCGCGGCCAGCGGGTGCGACGTGTCGTAGAGGGTGAACTCGGCGACGCCCGACCGCGCCTCCCGGCCCGCCTGGCAGACCACCGCCTCGCCACCGAGGACCAGGTTGAGCTGGTACGCCTCCGGATCGGACCGGCGGATGAGCTTAGCGGGCCTGCGCACGTGCACCGACGGGTAGTGCAACGCCGCGATCGCCACGTCACCCAGCGCCAAGGTCCGCGTCGTGGCGTGGAAGTCCGCCTCCGCCGGGCTGCGGATCCACGTCGGCGTCAACGACCGCGCACCCGCCTGGACCCAGCTGTCGAACCGGTCCTCCGGCGCGAAGTCCTCAGTGGTGAACTCGGTGAGCACGCGGCACCCCGGTCACCCGCCCCGGACCGGTCTCGTCACCGGGAGGATCACCGCACAACGCACGACGAGCACCGCGTACCGCCATCCCCGACCCCTCCCCGCGACACCGCTGGAACTCCACGGTTACCAGGCGCGCCAACGGTTCGGCAGCCACCGGACCGGCCCGAAGTTCGGTGCGGCGAGCCCGCCGCCCTGGCCGGTCGTGCGCGAATCGACAAGTTCCCTGCGCGAATCCGCAACACGCCGGCGCCGTCGCGCTGGGACGTTGGGGTCGGGGCGACGGGGGAGGACGGTGGCATGGTGGCAACCGCTCGACCGGCGCCGACCGGCGCCACCGCCTCGCCCGCCGGCGCGGTCAGCGGTCGTCGGCCGCCGGCTGCCTGGTGTAGACCGACACGTGCCGGCCCCGCGCCGGGTCGAACCCGCCGCCGGTCCAGTCGCTGTGGCGGTCGGTCCGCGCCAGGCCGGCGAGGGCCGCCATGAGGTCCAGCTCCGGCAGGTAGACCAGGCGGTGGGTGGTCGGCATGACCTTGATGCCGCTCGCCGCGATGAAGATGTGCCGGTACTGGACCACCTGCCCGACGAGGTCGTACTTCATGGCCTGCATGGTCACCGTGTCCAGTTCCTCCAGGTGACCGACGAACAGCGGTCGCCGATCGGCGAACAGCCAATTCGGCAGCGCGGCTTCGACGACCAGGCGACCGCCGGGCCGCAGGTGTTCGGCGGCGGCTTTCAGGCAGGCCACCTGGTCCTCCTGCGTGGTCAGCTCGAACAATGAGTTGGCCACCAGGTAGATGAGGTCGAAGTGGTCCGCGAGGGCTAATTCCGAGATATCGCCCAGAATTGTGCGCACTGTTTCTCCGGAGTCCTTCGAGTGCAGTACCCGGAGCATGTCGGGAGAGGCGTCGACACCCGTCACGGCGCAGCCCCGCGCGGCCAGCGGCAGGGCGATGCGCCCGGTGCCGACGGCCAGTTCGAGCACGTCCCCACCAGCGGCCAAGCGTTCCAGGAAGGTGACCGCGTCGGCCGCGTCGGCGTCGAAGGGGTGAAGGTCATCATAGAGGTCGGCGAGTTCTTCGTACCGTTCCGCGGGAGTGCCGTGGCCAGCGGTCATCGCATTGCCCTCCGGGGTCTTCGGGTGACTTCGGGAATTCGTGCCGACAGCTCGGCGGCACGGTTCGATGTATACCGGTTCGAGCGGTGCGCTGCTAGCCTGGGGCACGTACGGAAATCAATTTCCCGTACATTCCCGGAAAGGAGCTGTCATGACCGCTCTGCTGGAGTTGGAACCCCGGTCGGCCGGTGCCGAGGTCGTGGAGCCGGACGTCGAGTTCGAGAAGCGCTGGGACGCCATGCCGGTCGACTGCCTGGTGAGTTCGCCGGTGCAGACGCTGCCGGTGACCAACGTGATCTGCTGCTCGTAGCGCACGGCCCGGGGTCGCCGGCATGAACGAGGTCGGTTCCCGGGCGTGGGTGGAGCACGCCGTGCGACAGGGCGTGGGCACCCGGCACGCGGTGACCGCGGGTTCGGTCTGGCTGGTGGTCAGGCCGGACTCCGCGGTCCTGCCGGCGCACGGCTGGAAGCTGCACGTGTCCTCGCGGGTGGCGAACTTCCCCGCACTGGTGGAAACCCTCGTCCCGCTGTTGGCGGCGGAGGGCTGCCTGTTCAAGCTCGCGTGCTCGGTCGAGGTCCTGCGCGACCTCAACGGCGGGCTGGCCGCGCCCGCGACCGTCGGCAAGGCGTTCACCGTCTACCCGCACCAGGACCGGGTCCGCGAGCTGGGCCTGCTGCTCGCGAACGCCCTGCGCGGGCACCAGGGTCCGCGCGTACTCAGCGACCGGCGGGTGTTGGCCAACTCCCCGGTGTACTACCGGTACGGGTCGATGACCGACGACCTGCGCCACGACCGGTTCGGGCGGCCGGAGATCCGCCTGCGCGGCCCGCGTGGCGAGGAGTTCGACGGCCTGGCCGGGCTGAGCTACCGGCAACCGCCGTGGGCGACCGACCCGTTCGCCGGCGGGGAACCGGGGCGGGGCGGTGACGACACGCTCGTCGGCGGCCACTACCGCGTCACGGCGGGCGTCCGGGAATCGGCCCAGGGCAACGTGTACCGCGCGGTCGACACCCGTGACGGCCGGGCCGTGGTCGTCAAGCAGGCACGTGCCCACGTGGCGGAGTTCGGCGAGCGCAACGACAGCCGGCTGCGGTTGCGCAACGAGCGCCGCGTCCTCGACGTGCTCGCCGGCGTCGCGGGTGTGCCCCGGTTCGTGGACCACTTCCGGCACGGGGAGGACGAGTTCCTGGTCACCGACGACCGCGGTGCGCGGAACCTGGCCGACGACGTGCGGCTGGGCGGACCGTACGCACCGGGCGGCGGCGTGCGCGGGCTCGACCGGCTCGCGGCGGCCGTGGCCGGGATCTTGGTCGCGGTGCACGAACGCGGCGTCACCATGCGGGACCTCACGCCCGCCAACACCATCACCGGCGAGTCGATCAGCGTCGTGGACTTCGGCCTGGCCGCGCACGCGGGTCTGCACCTGCCCGGCAGCACGCCGGGGTACGCGCCGGCCCGCCAGGTGCGTGACGAAACACCGCGCGACACCGACGACCTCCACGCGCTGGGCATGGTGCTGACCCACGCCCTGACCGGGATGCCCCCGGTGATCGCCGGTGACGACCTCGACCTGCCGCGGACCCGCGCGCTCCAGGCGCTCCGCCTTCGGTTCGGGTCCGCACCGGTCGGGATCGGCGCGGTCGTCGTGGCGCTGCTCGACGACGACGCCGGTCGCGCCCGCGAGGCGGTGCGGCGGATCGCCGCGGGCGGCAGGCCGGCCCCGGCGGTGATCCCGGTGCCCGCGCGGCCCGCGATGACGCCGGTGCTCGCGGCCGAGGTGGTCGGGAACCTGCGCGCGGACCTGCTCGACCGGGTCGACCGGGTGGTGCGGGCCGAGGCGGACACGTTGGCGTACCACGACTTCAGCGCCTACACCGGCAGCTCGGGCATGGGTCTGGAACTGCTGCACCACCTGCCGGGCCGACCGGACGTCCGCCGCCGGGTCGCGGAGCTGGCGGAGTTCACCGCCCGGGTGGCGCGGCGACCGGGTGCGCGTCCCGGTCTCTACGGCGGCACGACGGGCGCCGACGTCTTCCTGCGTGCCGCGGCCGACTTCGGCGTGGGCGCGGCCGACCGGGCGGTCCGCGGCCTGCCGCCGCCGGAGTGGGACGCGACGCCGGCCGACCTCGTGGACGGGCAGGCGGGCGTCGGGCTGGGCCACCTGCGCCTGCACCGGGTCGACGGCGACGCGGAGGACCTGGCGGTGGCCCGGCGGTGCCTGCGTGCCGTCCTCGCGGAGGAACCGGCCGGACGCGTCACGGAGGCGGGCGTGGCGGACGCCGGGCTGGGGCGCGCGCACGGGCTCGCCGGCGCGGTGGAGTTCCTGCTGCGCCACGCCGAGCACACCGGCGAGCCGCGGGCGCTCGACGCAGCCGCGCACCGCGCGCACCACCTGGCCCGCCACGCGCGGGCGCTGGTGGCCGAGGCACGGGACCCGGCAGCCGAGCCGATGACCACGTCCTGGTGTCGAGGGCTGGCGGGGATCGGGCAGGTGCTGGCGCTCGCGGGCCGCGTGCTGGACGAACCCGGGCTGACCGCCCTGGCCCGGTCGGCGGCCGACGCGTGCGCGGCCCGCGTGCCCGGCATGGCGTCGCTCGGGCGGTGCTGCGGCGTGATCGGGGTCGGCGAGTTCTTCCTCGACCTGGCCGTGGCCGGGGGTTCCGAGCGGCACTGGGAAGCCGCGCTCGACGTCGCCTCGCACCTGCTGCTGCGCACCGGCGGCCCACCCGACCACCCGACCTTCGCCGCACCCGGCGCGAACCCCACGACGGCCACGTCGTGGGCACACGGCCTCGTCGGCGCACTCGCCTTCTTCCGCCGCCTGGCGGGCGGCGGGGACCCGGTGTCGGCGACCGGGGAGCTTTGGGATCCCCCGACGTTGCGGTAGCGACGCAGCGGCGATAAATGACCCCCGCCCCGTGTTCGATCAATCCGAGGCATTCGGGGTCCATGTTAGGCATCGGGCCGGGAATCACCGCGGACGACTTTATCTGCACCACAACCACCGCCGAATGTCGGTGATGGGGCTGTGCGAGGACATTCCGTCCGAGCTCGTGGTCGGGCGTCGCGGAGTGGCAGCCGAGTGCGGTGACGAAGTAAGCCGGTGGATGAACCGTCCACGTGTCGACGAGTGCGCCGCCGCACTTCTTTCAAGTCGGTGGCACGTGGGCTCGGTGCACCCCCTACTTGTCGAGGTGCCCGGTCGCGTGACGCGCTCGCGCGACCGGCTCTCGCGCGCCGCGCCGCCGGTCGCGCGGCATGTCCGCGCCACGTCGGACGTAGATCAACTACGGGTGTGGCCAGTGGGCGTTCCAACCCGCGCCCCTTGGAGTACGGTCTCAGTCGGCAGTCGCACGGCTCGGAACGAGTAACACCAATGACGGTTTGTCGATAGCTAGTGGTACCGCCTGAAGAGCGGTTGCGTGTCAGAGCGGTTGAGGTCGAGGGGACGACACTCGATGGTCGGTCAGGGGGGTTATGCGGACCAGTGGCAGGTGACCGGGACCCCGAGTGGCGAGCCGAACTCGCCGGGAACGAGGCAGTCGCAGCCCGTTCCCGCTGGTCGGTTCGTCGTGGATCGCGAACTGGGTTGGGGACGCCTGGATTCGGGCGGGGAACTCGTCCGGTTCTTCGATTCCCCGACGACACCCGAGGTGGTCCTGCCCGCGGCGGGACGTCAGTACCGCCTCTCGGTCCTGGCGGCGCAGGAGCGAGTGTGGTGGTTCGACGGCGGGCGCTGGCTGGTCGGGCGGGTGAGTTCGCCCCGCACGGCGAGGGCGGACGACTACGTCGTCGACTTCCCCAATGGGCGCAGCGAGGTCGTACCCGCCGACGAGGTGCGGGTTCGGTGGTCGTTGCCGCTGGCCGACCCACTGGCCCTGCTTCGGGCAGGCACCGTGGAGACGCGGTACTTCCACTCGCGGCGCACGGCCTTCCTGCGCGCGGTGACCGATCAGCGCAGTGCCTCGCGGCGCCTCGGTGGCCTGCTGTCCTCCGCTGTCGAACTCCACGACCACCAGATCGGCGCGGCTCGTCGGGTGCTGTCGGACCCGGTGCCCCGCTATCTGCTGGCCGACGAGGTCGGCCTCGGCAAGACGATCGAGGCCGGCCTGGTGATCCGGCAATTCCTGCTGGACGGGCCTGGTGCGGTGCTCGTGGTCGTGCCCGATCAACTCGTCGGCCAGTGGCGAGCCGAACTGGCTCTGAAGTTCCGCGTCGACGCGTTCCCCCGGAGGGTGGAGGTCGTCGGCCACTCCAGTGTTCGCGACGTTGCTCCCGAGTCCAGGGCGCTCACGGTTGTCGATGAGGCACACCGGTTCACCGACAACGTCGACTACGGTCGACAAGATGATCGACAGGAGCGCTACGAGGCGCTGCGCGCGATCGCCCACGCCTCGGAAGCCCTCCTCCTGCTCAGCGCCACCCCGGTGCGGAGCAATGAGGACGCCTTCCTCGGACTCCTTCACCTGCTCGACCCGGAGAACTACTCGTTGTCGGACGTGGCGGGTTTCCGGCGGCGGGTCGAGATGCGTGACGACCTGGCCGAGGCCATGGCGGCGCTCGACGCCGACACGCCCATCCGCTACCTCCGGTCGCCCCTCGACCGGGTCGCCACCCTGCTCCCGGACGACCGGGTCGTCCAGGACGTCGTGGCACGGGTAGGCGACCTGATCTCGGCCGGACGCGCGGCTGAAGCGCGTGGCCAGGTCGAGCGCCTGCGCATCCACGTCTCCGAGGCGTACCGGCTCCACCGCCGGATGATCCGCAACCGCCGCGCCACCGCGATCAAGAGCTACTTCCCGGTACGTGGACGCGCCTTGGCGCAGTCGTGGCGGATCGCCGACCCGGATTGCCGGCGTCCCGCGCTGTTCACGATCCTCGAGGAACTGCGCTTCGAGTTGGAGATGGCGGGTACGCCCCTCGCCGGGCGCGTGCTCCAGGCTGTCATCGGGCGCGCACTCGCGCCCTTGACCGCACTCGGTGACCTGGTCGTGGCCCTGCGCGGCGGAGACGATCACGACTTGTCCCCGGGGGAGATCGCCGCTGTCGTCGAGTTGCGCACCGCGGGGTTGGCCGCGCACCTCGCGGACCAGGTGACGCGCTTGATGGACACCGAGTCATCGCAGAGCCGCATGTCGGCCGCGGTGGAGTGGGCACGCGCGCGAGTCGGACGAGGCAAGCACGTGATCGCGTGCTCCTACCCGAACACCGCGCGGGCAATGGCCGAGTTGGCGGCTCGCGAACTGGGACGTCATCGGGTGTCGGCGCTGCTCGAAGGCCAGAGCGAGGAGGAACGGGCTCGGCTGGCGGTCGCGTTCGCGCAGAGCGGGGAGAAGTCCGTCCTGGTGATCGACCGCTCCGCGGAGGAGGGCGCGAACCTGCAGTTCGTCAGCGAGGTCCTGCACCTTGACATTCCCACGTCCACGTCACGACTGGAGCAGCGGCTCGGCCGCTTCGACAGGTGGAGTGAGCTGGGCGAGCCGGTGAAGTCCGTGGTCTTCCGAGAGGTGGACCCGGAACTCGAAGAGCAGTTCGGTGCTTGGACCGCGACCTTGCACGACGTTTTCGGGGCGTTCACGGCGTCCACGTCGACGCTCCAGTACGTTCTGGCGGACCTCGAGGCAGAGTTCTTCGACACCGCGGTTCACCGAGGTCCCGGCGCCGCGCGCGAGGCGTTGGCGGCCCGCTCGGGCACGCTGGACGAACAACGCCGGAAGATCGCGGGACAGGACCTGCTGGACAGCATCGAGGACCGCGCCGAGGACGAGGAGTTGACCAACCGACTGGCTGCGATCGACGCTCGGCGCAGGGAGGTCGAAGCCGCGATCGTGGCCTACGTGCACGAAATGCTGCACTTCACCGTCGACTACGATGACGACCTCATCCGGTTCGGGGTCAGCCGCAAGAAGCCGCCCTTGCTGACAGAAGCCGCCGTGGAGCAGATCGGACCACGGGTGTTCAAGCGCGCGTACACCGCGGACCGCATCACGGCAGGCGATGGCCACGGTTTCCTCCGCTGGGGTGAGCCGCTGGTCGACGCCTTCGCGGACTTCGCGGAGCGGGACGACCGGGGTCGGGCCTTCGCGGTCGAACTCGAACAACGTGCCGACACCTGGGACCGGGAGCCGGTCGTCGCCTTCTGCTTCGACGTGAAGGTGGCGCCTGGTCTGGTGGAGGAAGGCGACGAAGCGTTCACGAGGGCCGTGCGGGCTCGCGCCACGCGGTTCCTGCCGACCACGATCGAACGCGTGTGGTGGACGGGCCGAGGCCCGTGCACCGACGCGATGGTGAAGCTCCTGGAACGCGAACAGGGAATCAACCTGGGCAGCCGCCCCGAGCGATTCCACGAACTGATCGCGCCGTTCGACTGGGCTCGTGCCTGCCGGGAGGCGTTCGAAGGGGCGGTCGCCCACGTCCGCGCTCGGCCTGATGTCGTGCGTGGCCTGGCCGGTGCGCGAGAGCGCGCCACAGCGGCCCAGGCGCACGAGGACATCATCCTGGCGACGCGTTCGCTCGGCCGCGCCGACGTCCTCGGCGCCGATTCCCGCCTGGTCGATGCGCTCGACCACAGCCTGGCCAACCCGTCGTTCACCTTGGAGAGCTGCGGAGCGGTCTTCATCACCTGGGCGGGACCGGAGTGACCGTGTTGACGTTGGCGGACATCGCCGAAGCCTCTCCTCGCTTGGTCCGCAGGCTGAAGTCCTCGCGGAACATCTCCGCCGCGGAACTGCTGCCGCTGGTCCGAGCGGTTCTGGTGGCCCGTCGCTACCAGGCGCTGTCGGCGGACGCGGACGAGTTGAGCGCCATCCCGGACGCGGTGTGGGAAGCGCACGGCTTCGTCGGGATCAGCCGGGGCGTGTGGAAGGCAGAGCCGTGGACACCGGCCTGGCTGGACCACCACGGCACGCCTCCGGACGAGGAAGTCGCCCGTCGAACCCGGCGTCGCGCCAACTGGGCGCTCGCCGCCGACAACTTCTACCGCGACACGATGCGGCGGGCGGAGTACCTGAGCCCGGGGCAGAAGGCGGCTGTGCGCGCCCTGCGCATCGCGGAGCCCGGCGATGCCCTGATCTGCGTGTTGCCCACCGGATCGGGCAAGACGGATGTGGTGCTCGCCCGTGCACTGGCGGCCCGCCCGCGGCAGACCTGCCTGATCGTGCCGACTGTTGCCCTTGCCCTCGACCTGGAACAGCGGGTTCGGAACCTGACCGGCGACACGGCGACATACGTCTACCACGGCGAACTCACCCAGGAGGCCAAGGAAGGATTCGCGCGCCGGGTGCGGGACGGCACCCAGTGGTTGGTGATCACCTCACCCGAGGCCGCGTGCACGACACTGGCGCGGCCGTTGGAGGCCGCTGCCGCCGCAGGCCGCCTCGACCTGATCGCGATCGACGAGGCGCACATGGTCGCGGAGTGGGGCGACGACTTCAGACCCGCTTTCCACAGCCTGGCCGGTCTCCGGAGGCGGTTGGTCGACCTGGCTCCCGCGACCGGGCGGCCGGTCACCGCGATGCTGACGGCGACGTTGGACGACTACGGACTGGAGACGCTGCGCCGACTCTTCCCCGGCGAGCGGGAACTGCTCGTCTCCGCCCAAGTCACGCGGCCCGAGCCCTCCTGGTGGTCGCGCCACTGCGAGACGGAGGAGGAGAAGCGGGACCGCTTCCTCGAGTTGTGCCGCCATCTGCCGCGACCGCTGATCGTGTACACGTCACTGCACACGTCGGAGCGCTCCACCAACATCCACACCGTTCGGAACTGGTTGGTCTCCGCCGGCCTCCGCGCGGTGGCCCTGATCGGTGGGGGCGCGTCCGTGCAGGAGCACCGGGCCGCCGCCGACGGGTTGGCGCTGCGCGGGGAGGAGGACGCCGACGTCGACGTGGTCGTCGCGACATCGGCGTTCGGCCTGGGCGTGGACATCCAGGACGTGCGTGCCGTCATCCACCTCTGCGTGCCCGAGTCCGTCGACCGGCTGTACCAGGAAGTAGGCCGGGCAGGAAGGGATGGTTGTGCCTCCGCGTCCGTTGTGCTGTGGACCGACACCGACGCGGAGGTCGCCCGGAGCATGTCCGAGGCGCGGTTGATCGGTGACCGGAAAGCCTGGAAGCGCTGGCGCAGCATGCGCCTCGGCACGGTCGAGAACGGTGTGATGAGGGTCGATCTCACCGCTTCGACGGAGGACGTCGGATTCCCGTGGAGCGACGCCAACCGCTATTGGAACCTCCAGACCCTGAGCGCGATGGACCGTGCCGGTATGGTCGAACTCGATTGGCAACCCGCCTTCGACATCCCGGTCGACGTCACGGAACAACAACTCCAGGACGCTTTTGCGGCGCAACGCACGTCGACCGCCGTTCGCATCGTCGCCGGGGACCTCGCGGACGAACAACGCTTCAAGCAACGGTTCCGGGATGCGCAGGACCAGAGCCGGTCTGCCGGAGCGGCTTCGCTGCGGTCGGCGATGGAGGTCCTGTCCGGTAGTGGCGGCTGTGTGAACCGCTTCCTGGCCGACCACTACCGGTTGACGACGGAGTCGGGCCGGCTCACCGCGATCAGGCAGTGCGGGGGCTGTCCGAGTTGCCGTGTCGCGCGCGCATCACCGGTGTCGTCGGCCGCTCCGGCGTTGCCGCTGTTCAGCGGTCGGTTGACGATCGAGCCCCGGATGTCGCTGAAGGCGTTGGCGTCCGCGGGCAAGTTGTGCGTGTGGACCGATGGCAGGCAACTCGACGCGGAGCAGGAGTTGGTGAGGCGCCTCGTCGACCACGGCGTGGTGGCTCTCGTGTCGGGGGAGCCATGGTCGCCGGCTCCGCGCCGGGTGAACGGCGTGTGGTGGGAAGACGTCGCCTCCGACGGCAACGGGTTCCGGAATGCTCTCCGCGTTCCGACGCTCGCTCGCATCGACGACCAGTTCCCCGTCGAGAAGTCCGCACTGCTGCTGTCCAAGTTGTCACGCGGACCACTGACCGTGGTACTGACAACCGCTGATCAACCCAGCCCCTTCGACGACCGGCTACTGCTCCGGGAGTCCTGGGGGCGCGCATATCGCGTCGAACAAATGTTGCGGAGGCTGTAGATGGCGCTTCTCACCTCGCCGGACATCGTTCCCGAGGCGATGCGCTTCCTGGTTCGCGGCCTGCTCGTCCTGAAGGGAGGCCAGGCGGATCGCGAAGAGTTGCAGGACTTGGTGGCCCCGCTCGGCCTAACGGAGGCCATGGCGGTCCTGGGAGTGGTCGCCGCGGAGGAGGACGACGCCGAAGCCGAGGGTCCGGCTGAAGCCGACACCCCGGCTGAAGCCGACACCCCGGCTGAAGCCGGCGCCCGCTCCGGTGGGCAGTTGATCGTCGCGAGATCCCTGGAAGCGCTGCGCCTGCTCGGTGTGGTTCAAGTGGAGGACAAGCAGTTCCGGTTGGCCGAGCGGGCCGCCGTCCGTTATCGGAGCGCGGCTGACGTCACCCCGCGTGATTTTCGCGCATTTCTCCTGGATTCGGTGTTGGGCATGGGTGTTCCCGGAGCCGCGCCGGGCGATGCCGCGGGCGTGAACGACCTGCTCGGCGCGCTGGAGTTGTTCTACGCGACCGAAGATCCCCTGAGGCCGTTCGACCGCTTCGAGAAACCGAAGAAGTCCGGTGATCGCGGCCGCAGCTTCCAACAACTGCAAACCGACGCGTTCGGCACGGACGACAAGAACTGGCCGCTGCGCAATAAGACCCGCTGGCAGCCGTTCCGCCGCTGGTCGTCATACCTGGGTTTGGCGCGTCGGGTGGGCGGGACGGGGTTGGTCCCGGATGCCGGTGAGGCGCTGGTGCACCGACTGGCGGCGTGCCCCGAGGGCACGTACGACGTGCGTGACTTCGCGGCACGCTGCGCCGCGGCGGTTCCGCTGCTCGACGGAGGAGCCCTGCAAACCCGGCACGACCCCGAGCGGACCGGTTCGACGGAGGTGTTGTCGCCGGCCCTGTCGTTGACCCTCACGCAACTGGAAGCCGATGGTTTGGTCAAAATGGACAAGCGGAGTGACACCGGGGTGCGCATTGTCCGCCTGCGCGGAAACCGGACCCTCGACCGTTCGGTGACCACCGTGGAATGGACGCCGACGGCCAAGGACGGGGGCATCGGATGAGCGGGAACAGGGTTTGCTGGGACCGGAGCGCCATCGAGTTCGCCACGCAGATCGACGTCGGCGGCCTCGAGATCGGTGATCGCCGCGCCGACGCCGTCTTCGCGGCCATCCACCAGGAGTTGCCGCTCGAACAAGTCCGGGACGCGGGAGGCGAGCGGATCTCGGAGGTGACGCAGGACGGGTTGCTGAAGGCGTTCACCAAGCCGATCGACTCGAACGAGCCGCGCCTGGTGTTCATCACCGGGCTCAAGGGCACGGGCAAGAGCCATTTGGTGCGCTGGCTGAAGTCCCGGATCGGTGCCCGGCCCGACTGGCACGTCGTGTACATCGAGAAGCGCAACACGAACCTGCGGCGGGTCATCGAGCACATCCTGGACGGCATCGACACCTCGCGCGCCGAGGACCTCCGGAAGGCCCTGGTCAAGGCGGGCAGCGAAATCGCCACCGATGCCGAGGCGATGAACGCGCTCCTCGGTCGCCTGGACCACCTGGTGACGTTCGACCAGGCCGGCGAACTGCCCGGCCTCACGGACTTCTCGCCGGCGGAGTTGGCAGAGTTGCGGACAACGGCGCACCGCCTCCTCGGGGACTTCACCTTCCGTGCGGAGCTCAGCAAGGAGGGAGGGCCGATCCACCGCATCGTGCGGCTCGCCATGGGCAACGCGGACGACGCGGGAGCCCAGGACTCGGACCTCCACATCACCGAGCAGGACCTGTCCGTCGATCCGTTCAGGTTCGAGGACGCCGGTCAACAGGTCCAGCAGTTGGTCAGGTCGGTGATCGCTTCCAAGGAGTTGCGCGCCGACCTCGCCGCTCTGTGCGACGCATACCTGGAACGGGCGAAGGGAGACGTCTTCACGGGGCCGAACGTGAGCCTCTTGGAGGTCTTCGAAGACGTGCGCCGCGAGATCGCGAACCGCGGTCAGGAGCTGTGCTTGTTCATCGAGGACCTGGTGCTCCTCCACGGCATCGACAAGCAGTTGGCGCAGGCCCTCACGATTCCCGCCAACTCCCAGTTGTGCAAGCTCCGCGCGGCCATCGCGGTCACGAACGGCTACCTCGCGTCGGTCGACACGTTCGCGGATCGCGGCGACCACTACCGGATCAACATCGACCTGGCGGCGATCGGCAGTCGACAACTGCGCGACTTCGTCGGTCGGTACTTGAACGCGGGCCGCTTGACGGACGAGGAGCTGTTGCTCGACAACGAGTCCTCGACACGAAAGCAGAGCAACGCCTGTCTCAGGTGTCCCGACCGTGCGCCATGCCACCAAGTGTTCGGTGCTTCGAAGTCCGGCCACGGGTTCTACCCCTTCAACGGTCAGGCCCTGGACCGCATGGTCGAGTTGGCGAGCCCGGGTGCCTTCCAGCCGCGGCAGATCCTCCGCCACGTGATCCGCGAGCCGTTGGAGGTCGCGGAGGAGGAGTTGCCGCAGGGTGGAGTCTTCCCCTCGGCGGACTTCGCGCGCTCGCTCGACGGAGTCCGTGCGTCGGTGCCGGTGGAGGTGCGAGGCGGTATCCACCGAACCAACCGGGCCAGCCCCCATGCCGAGTTGACCCTGCGAGCCTTCTACGCGTCGCAGCCACCCGCCATCGACGACTCGGTCCTACGCATCGCGAAGTACCTCGGCGTCACGCTCGGCACATCGACCGTCGACCCGGAAGGGCCACCGTCTGGCGAAGACGAGAAGCCGACACCGGACGGCGGGGTGTCGGAGGATCCGTCACCCCGCCCGTCGCCCGGCCCAAAGTTGGACGAGTTCGACCGCTGGACGGTGGGGGAGTACATCACGAGCGATACCGCGCACCGGATCCGCAACTGGATCTGCGAGACGACGGTCGCGTACTTGCTGGACGGTCCCTACGGCCTCGCCATCGGACGGACCGGCAAGTTCAGTTGGCGCATCGGCTCGTACGAGATGCGGACCACCGACGTGCACATCCAGAACGCCAGCGGCTCGAACACCCTGACGCCCCGGAACCCCTTCCCCATCACCGTGACCGATGAGAACGCCCTGATGTTGCGAGGGGTGCACAAGGCTGCGTTGGGCGGTCGTCTCGACGATGACGCCGGCGGCACGTGGTTCTTCTCATTGCAGGCCAGGATCTCGCGCTACGCGGACAAGATCGCGCATCTCGCCCGGCAGTTGGAGGACGACCAGTTGGAGACGGCGGTACGTGCGCTGACCGTCCTGCGCCGCGCGTCCGACAACCCGGGAAACTCCGTGCGCGATGCGTTGCCCGAGATGTTGAAGCCGCACGCACCGGCGAACGGCATCGTCAGGGCGTTCTTGGCCGATAGCCGGGGTGTCCGGGAGGAATCGCTGCGGACGCTGCGGAACCACGCCACGGCGAGCAAGGGGTTGGGCGCTCCATCAGTGATCGACATCGCGCTCGTGTACCAGGCGATCAACCAGCACTTGAAGGAGCGGACGTTCGCCGGGCAACCGCCGACGGGAGGCGGTGAGGCCCTCACCAGGTTGCAGAGCAGGCTCGACCGCGCGGCCACGAAGGCATGGGCTGAGATCGACGAGTTGCTCACGTCGTTCGCCTCGCTCCTCGACCCGGAGGAGAACCTCACCGCGACTCGCAAGACGATCAAACTCCTGCTCGAACGAAGCGTCGCCGCAGGCAGGCTGCCGCACCGACACCTGAAGGTGGAGTACGAGAACGCCGAGGCGAAGGTCGAAGCCGCCCACATGAACCTGTACCGCCAGATGGTGCGGATCTCACCGGCCAAGGACCTCTGGGAGGTGAAGGGCGATCCAGCGCCGGCATTGAGGGCGTTGAGGAACTACGCCGTCGCGGCGGACAGGTTGCTCGCGGGTCTTGAGGACTCGCTCGGCCACGTCGGTGTCGACGACGTCGAGCTGGACGTCGACGGTCTCACCGAGCAGTTGAGGGCGCTTGCCGAGGACCTCGACACCGCGTCAGGGAAGTGGAGGAGCTGACACCGTGGCACCCGAATCGCTGAACACTCGCGCGGAGAAGCTCCTCAACCGATTGGTCCAGGTCAGGGAGCACGAGCAGGTAGCCGGTGCACGAGATGCCATCGAGCAGGTGAAAGCACGTGTGCGACAGCGGCGCGAAGCGCTCCTCGAGATCGCGCAAGCCGTGCCGGAACTCCGGGAACGCGGCGTGGCCGTCCCCGCCGCGGCTGAGCCGGCAGCGGGCGCGCTCTCGAAGGCGAAGAGCACGCTGAGGTCGGCGGCGTCCGCGGTGGTGGGTAATGACCTGGCTGCGATCGTGGAGCGCATCAAAGCGGAGTCCCTGGACAAGGCGCTGGTGGTGGCCGACAAGATCGCCAAGACGTCCGTGGTGAAGCTCAACACCGCAGTGGATGAACGCAGGCGACAACTGCTGCCCGAAGGGCTCGACCGTAAGGTCACGCCCTACCCGGGGGTGAGCGAGTCGCTGGTGTTCAGGCTGGAGCAGGCTCAGAGCACGCTGAAAGCGACCGTGGACGGAGTGCGGGCCGCCGATCTCGCGAAACGCCTGGACAAGATTGTCGTTGCCGTAGAAACATGGGAGCGCGACCGCCCGGAGTTGGAACGCGCGTTGGAGGACAATCACCCGGAGATCAAGGTATTCCTCCGCGAAGCCGCCGGTGACGGCGCCCCTTGGCACCTCATCACGCCGAGAGTCCGCGAGTGGCTCGGCGATCCCCAGAACACCGCTTCCCTGAAGGTAGTCCTGCGACCGTGAGCACCACTCCCAGCGCTTCCCTCCTGCGTGCCCTCGACGTGATCGAAGAATGGGAAGCGCGCAACCTCGCATGGGGTCTCTTGGACGAGTCCTGGACCCATGAAGATCTCGTCACGTTCCTCGCCGAACGGTGGGACGAGGGTGACCCCGAGGCGTGCATCGACGAACTCCAGCGCCACAAGCTGCTGTTCGCACTGCCCAGGGAGTGGCCGAACGGCTACCGGACACGGATGTCCGAAGCCGTCCGGCTGTTCAGCCACCTGCGCCAACTCTTCCCCGGCAGGCCCTGGCAGACGGGCAGTCGACTGGTGTCCGACGTGCGCTTCCTCCGCCGGCCGCGCATGTTCTCGGTGCGCGATATCAAGGCGGACGAGTGCCTGGCGCGGTTGGCCGACGTCGGCCTGGCACCGCCCGTCCTCGCCGAGGTCAAGCGGCTTTTGAACGGCCGCGAGCTGTCCCGCTTCCAGTTGGACGCCACCGCGGCAGTGGTTTCGGCGGTGCAGTCCGGCGAGGACCGCGGCGTCGTCGTCAGCGCGGGCACCGGCAGTGGGAAGACCCTCGCGTTCTACCTCCCCGCACTCGCGCAGATGTCGGCATCCTCGGAGGGCCCCAGGGCCGTCGCGATCTACCCCCGCAACGAGTTGCTGAAGGACCAGTTCGCCACCGCCCTGGCCGAGATCCGCAACCTCAAGGCGGCCGGCGGACGTCAGCTCACCATCGGCGCTTACTTCGGACTGACCCCGTACAAGACGTTCCGCGATCCGGACAAGCAGGGGTGGGTGAAGCGCGACGGCAAGTGGATCTGTCCTTTCCTCCTCTGCCCGGTCGAGGACAAGCAGGAACCCGATGGCACATGTGGTGGCGTGCTCGCCTGGGTCAGGCCGCGGGGGATGCCGAAGGGGGTCAACTGGGGTCACTTGGTCTGCCAGCGGTGCGACGGCCGGATCGAGCACCACGAGTTGCTGCTCACCCGCGAGGCGATCCAGGAGGAGCCGCCCGACATCCTCTTCACCACGACCGAGATGCTCAACCAGCAGTTGAGCGACGGTTGGTCGCGGCACGTGTTCGGGGTCGGGCCGTCGGCGGTGCGACCACCCAACCTCGTCCTGCTCGATGAGATCCACACCCACTCGGGCACCAGCGGCGCACAAGTGGCCTTCCTGCTCCGTCGCTGGCGCAAGCTCCTGGGGCAACCGGTCACGTGGGTGGGACTGAGCGCCACCCTCGCCAACGCCCAGACGTTCTTCTCCGACCTCTGCGGCGTCCCCTTGGACGCCGTGTCGGACATCCGGCCGCATCCCGACGACCTCAAACCGCGGGGCAGTGAGTACCAGTTGCTCCTCCGCGGCGACCCCGCTTCCCAATCCGCCCTGCTGTCGACGTCCATCCAGAGCCTCATGCTGCTCAGGCGGATCCTGGACGAGACCGATGCCTCCCCGAAGCAGCCGTACGGGTCGAAGGTGTTCGCGTTCCTCGAGAACCTCGACCTGGTCAACCGGCTCTACCGCCAGTTGCTCGATGCCGAGGGTCGTGACCCGATCGGCCGACCCTCGGCGCGGGCAACGGTCCTCGCGGCTCTTCGCACCGAAACCTACGCGGGTCGCCACTCGACCGTCGAGGACATGCGGGAGTGGGATAGGGACGGCCAGCACTGGTGGCTGGCGGAGAGGCTCGGCTTCGGCGAGCGTTCGCTGGAGATCTCCCGCACCTCATCGCAGGACACCGGTGTGGACGGGAACGCGGACATCGTGGTCGCCACCTCCTCGCTGGAGGTCGGGTACGACGATCAACGCGTGGGTGCGGTTCTCCAGCACAAGGCGCCCCGTGACATCGCCCAGTTCCTCCAGCGGCGCGGACGTGCCGGTCGGTTGCAGCACCAGCGTCCGTGGACCGTGGTCGTGCTGTCGGACTACGGACGCGACCGCCTCGCGTTCCAGTCCTACGAGTCGATCATCGACCCCTCGATGCCCGCGAAGAGCCTGCCACTGGGCAACCAGGCCGTGCGGAAGATGCAGGCCGCGATGTGCCTGGTCGACTGGATCTCCGTGCGCCTGAACGAGAACGACCGGTGGAAGTGGTCCGCGCGTGCGCTCCTGGCGCGGCCGGTCGATGGCGCGGAGAACGCGAAGATCCTGGAGAGGTGCCAGGACCTGCTGCGCGAGGTGATCGAAGGCGGCCCCGCGCGGCAGGACCTCATCTCCTTCGTGCGGTCCAGCCTCGGCTTGAACGAGGAAGAGACTTGGAGCGTGTGCTGGGAGCACCCGCGGTCGCTGCTCCTCGAAGCGGTGCCCACCGCCTACCGCCGCCTCAAGAGCACGTGGTCGACGGTTCGCGGGCACCAAGTGGTGCCGAAGACCGATGTGACCGCCAGGCAGCCCCTTCCCGATTTCATCCCGGCGACGCTTTTCAGCGACCTCGAACTGCCTGAGGTGGAGATCGCGCCACCGGCCGACTACGACTCGGCCGCGGACACATCTCTGCCGGTCGGCATGGGGCTCAGCGAGTTGACGCCCGGCAAGGTCACGCTCCGGTGGGCGGTGCGGAAGGTGCGCGGTCTGTGGATCGGAGTACCGGAGTCCGGGGTCGTGGACCTCGACGACCGGTTCGCCCCGGACGGCGAGGTGGTCGCCCACGTGCCCGGGCCACACGGCACGGTCCCGGTGGTGCGCCCGCTGAGCATCCGCCCGGAGATCCCACCGCCCAACGTCCGCCCCACCTCCAACGGTCGACTCCGCTGGAGCTTCATGGCGGACGACGAAGCCGACAGCACTCGGGTGCCCCGGCCGCGCAACGGTCCGCTCGGCGACCTCCTGCCCGATGTCCGGGCCTTCCTCAACGTCGACCTGGGTCCCCTGAGGACCTGGCGGTACGCCTTGGAGGGCACCGCGGAGATCGTGAACCGCAACGGTCGGATCCGCACGACGTACACCTTTGCTCGGGACGGGCAACCGGCGGCCGTCGGGTTCGCGAGCACGGTCGACGCCCTGGTGCTGACCGTCGTGGTGCCGGAGTCGGTCGCCGCCTTCGGCCTCCAGGACGACGTCGAGAGGTTGCGTCAGTTGCGCGCCGACCTGTTCGGCGCCCGTGCCCGGCAGCGCCTCGAGAACCTGGGCTTGGGCAGGTTCGCGGCGGACTGGGTCACCGAGGTGGCGTTGTCGATCGCCGCGGCGGCCGTGTTGCGGGGAACCGGGCTCAGCGACTTGGCGCGCGCGGACGGCGGGGTGTGGCGAGCGCTGGCCGAAGAGGTCGTGGACGGCGTCCTGCTCGCGACCACGCACACCTCGGTGGACGAGACGCCGTTGAAGGACATGGTGCTGGCCGCGCTCGAGGACTTCGAAGTGGTTCGAGCGCTGCGCGAAACCATCCCGGTGCTCCAACAGGATCCCGACGAGAGTTGGCTTCCGTGGCTCCGCGCCCGGTTCCTCCAGACGGTCGCGGCGGCGTGGCAGTCGGCCGCGCAACAGGTCTGCCTCGACTTCAACGTCGACACGGACGCACTGGTCGATGTGCTGGACGACGGCGGTCCCCGGGCGCGGGTCGTGATCTCCGACGCGGTTCCCGGCGGAGGCGGCCTGGTGGAGGCACTGACCCACCGCATCTCCGACGATCCCCGGAGGTTCGACGCGTTGGTGGCCGCCGCGTCCGAACCGTCCGACACCGAGGAAGTGGATCCGTCGCTGCGACGTGCTCTGGACCTCCTGGCGTCTCACGAAGGTGTGCGGGAGGCCGCGTCGAAGTTCCGAGGTGGTCACGAGGGTCGACTCGCCAATTGGCAGTCGCTCGTGTCGGTGCTCACCGATGAAGGTGTGCCTCGTACCCACGCGAACCTCTCGGCGTTGTCCACGCGCGTTTTCCGCCCCGGCTCCGGGCCGGACAGCGACCAGTTGCTGCGCCTGCTGCTGCGGAGGTGGGACGAGATCGACGCCCAAGCCGGGTTCGCGGTCGACCATCGCGCGGTGTGCGCGTTCCTCGCCGCGGACACCGAGGTGCTCGACGTGCTCGAACGGGTCGCCAACCCGTCCGAGCACGCAGACTGGGCGATCAGGGCGCAATCGGTCCTGCTCAGCCTGCTCTGGACGCGCGCATGCGCACGGCGTCCGGAAACGCTGCGCGCGAGCAACCGCTACGTGTCGGATCCTCCCCTGACCGAGCGGACCCTGCTCCGTGATGTGCTACCCGAGCGCCCGCAGCGCGTCGATGTCGACGGTGACGCTTGGCGTGCGGACCTCGTCACGGTGCTTCGCACCTGGGGCAGCGCTCGCATCCACAGCGGGTCGAACGACACCGCCGCCCTCACGAAGGCCCTTCGTGATCTCATGGTCGCTCCGCTGGAGATCGACTGGCTCCACGCGTACCCGCACCTCGACGGGGTGGTCCGGGAAAACGGCAGGTACTCCGTGTCAGTGACCCTCCAAGAGGCACCGCAATGACGACTCGACTCATCCACCGCACCGCCGCGTCGCCGAACAGGGACATCGCGGAGTGCCTGGAAGGACTGCTCCTGTCCGAACTCCTCGACCCGGGCCGTCGCCTGCTCGTCGTCTCGCCGTGGATGTCCGACTTTCCCGCCATGGACAACAGGGGCGGCAAGTTCAGCATCGTCGAGCCGACCTGGACGGCGACGTGGGTACCCTTCTCGGCGGTGTTGCGCGGGTTGCTCTTGCGTGGTGTGGAGGTCAACGTGGCGTGCGGTCCGGGTAGGGCCGAGAAGGAGTTGCTGGAACGGGTCCGGCAAGGCGCCGCACTGGACGGCACCGTGAACCGGCTGGTTTCCGTTCACCTGTCGAGAGAACGGCGCCAGTTCAGCCATGAAAAGGCATTGGTCGCCGATGGCTGGGCGGTCTACGGCTCGATGAACCTCACCTTCAGTGGGGTGTCGATCAACGGGGAGTTGATTACCGTAACGACTGATGGTGCTCCGGTCGCAGCCGTGACCACCGAGTTGCTCGGCCTCTTCGCATGAGCGGTGTCGATCGCGCGGTTGCGTGGGACGGGTTCCTGACGAAGTTCTTCTCCGCACCGAACGGCCTTCGGGCCGGGGGAAGCCCGGCAGTGGAGCGGATGATCGGCTATGCCGGGTCGGCGTGGCTCGGCGAGGAGTCGGTGCCCTTCTTCCTCCCGTTCTACGTGGACGGATGGTGGTACTGGTACGCGGTCTGCCCTGATCGGGAACAGCGGCTGTGGGTGCGGGACCTGATCCGCGCCCACGTGGGTTCATGGATTTCGTTCGACGGTCAGGTCATCGACAGCGCTTCAACCCAGGCCGTGGACGCGGTGGTGAACGCGTTGGTGGGGACCGGCGGGTGCGCGTTCCGGGTTCGGATCGCCCGTGATGCCGCTGCCAACCGTGAAGTGGGCAACGCGCTCGAACGCTTGAGCCGGACGCTCGCCGCGCGCCCCCACCGGAAAGCCCGGCTCGTTCCTCCGCTGGGCACGCTGCTCGGGGACTTCTCCGATGCCTGCGCGTCAGGAGCGCGCGGACGAGCCGAGGAACTGCTTGCCCAGTTGGAGCAGGACCACCGGCTGTCGAAGGCCAACAGGCTGTTCCTGAAGGTCCAGTTCTTCGCCGCGTTCGAACTGTGGGACGAGCTGGAACAGCTGGAGCAGTTGCCGGACCTGATCCGGCTGGACCGGCCCGTCCTGGCCTCCGACGCGCTGGCGCGCCTCGTGATGGCACGACTGGGCGAACAGGCCGACATCGCCGAGTTCTCCCGCGCCACGGCCGGCTTCGGCTGCCTGATCTCGTCGGTCACCGCGATCAGGTCGACCGCGGGAGCCCAGTATTACGCCTACTGGTCGTTGGCTTCCGGCGAGCCGGCGGGCGACGTGGCGGCTCGCTTGGAGTCGGCCGGGTGGTTGGCGCACGCCCAGGCCCGTGAAGTGCTGGCAGCGCTGCTGGCTGTGGTCGCGGCCCCGTCGATCGAAGTCCCGACGCCGGTCGACCTGAGCACTCTCCGGGACGTGGTCGCGCAACGGCGTTACGACGTCGCGATCGAGTTGCTGGAGGCGGTGCCGCCGTCGGGCGAACTGCTCGACGTGGTCATCGACCTCCTCGTCGCCACGTTCCACCCGGATGCCATCAGCATCTTCCAGCGGTGGAAGGCGGTGCTGGGCGGCGATTCGGCCGATGGTCGGTTGACGGACCGCCTGTCAGGCCAAGTGCGCGGCGTGGATCTTGCCTCGGTGCGGTTCGGCGACGCGGTCGCCCAGGCGTTCGCGATCCTGTCCGCGGCGGAACGCAGTCGTGCGCTGGAGGAGTTGCGGGAGCAGGCGGTTCCCCGCCTCATGCGCGCCGGGGCCCTGGTCGACGCCATGCAGGCCATCCAGGAGGTCGGGGGGACGCTCCAGGGCGACCAACTCGCCGAACTCGTCGATCTCCTGCTGGACTTGGAACGCGACCTGTTCCACGCGGCGGGTGACGTGCCCGGCATCCGGCAGTTGCGCATGGTGGCGGTCGAGATCTGGGCGCTCGGCGACCAGACGGGGGACCGCAGGCGGGCGGCGAGGCTTCTCGACCTGGTCGGGCGGGCGCTCGACAACGGCCTGAACCCCGTGCAGTACCGCGAACTGGTCGAGAACCTGAACGCGGGGTGGGGTCCCTTCCTCACCGACGCGGACGTGGCGCTCGGGCTCGAGGCGATCGAAGTTCTTGCGGCGAGCCGCCCGGACGGCGAAGCGGTGCTGGACTCGTTCGCGACACTGATCCTGAGCCGGATCGGCACTCACAACGCGCACCGGATCGAACCGGCCTCCCTGGAGACCGCCGTCCTGCTGAGCGGCGAGTTCGGGCTGCACCTGACCGGCCTGCCGGACCACACGGTCACGGCGGTCGACCAGGACGCGGGTTCCGCGTTCCCGCCGGGCGGTTCCGTCGCGATCTACTCGTTGATGGAGCCTGCCGCACGCAGGGCGGCGACCATCCTGGCCCGACGCCACCCCGGCCTGCGCGTGGAGACGCTGGCGGCCAAGGTGGCAACGGAGGCGCTGCGCACCGCCGCGCGGAACGCGGATCTGCTGGTGATCGCGGACAAGGCCGCGGCTCATGCCGCGACGGACGCGCTCAAGGCGGCTCGTGGGGACAAGCCCACGGAGTACGCACGCGGCAAGGGGACGGCCTCCCTGGTCCAAGCGGTCGCGGACGGACTGGTGAAGTGGTTCTGACCGGCGGTGGGAGGTAGCCGCGGAGTTGGACCCGGCGGTCAGGAATCTGTCCGTTGATCGAGTAGGTCGTTCGTCGCGCAGGGCGTTCCGGATCATGTCGGGCACGCTCGGCCGAGCCGCGGTCGACCTCACCGCGGCACCGCCTGCTCACGGCTCGCTGTGGAGCGCACACACAGCCCTGAGCAGGGGCGAATCCACTCCCGTTGACCGTCAGGCGTGGCTGGTGGCTGGTGAGTGGCGTGCGAGGGCGCGCCGGACGATCTCGGCCACGCCCAGGGCCGTGGCGGTCACCCAGATGGACTTCACCAGGATCTGGCCGGTGAGCGCCTCGGCGGTGATGCCGAACCCGGACAGCCAAAGGAACAACGACGTGTCCGCCAGTGCTCCCACGATGTTCGAGACGACGAGCGCGCGGCGCCAACCGTTGCGGCGGAGTCGCGAGTACACGGCCAGGTCGAGCAATTCGGAGACCGCGAACGCGGCTCCGGAGGCCAGCGCGATCCGGCCGTCGGACATCGCCACCGAGAGGACCGTTCCGGTGGCGATCGCGATCCACACCCACCGCAGGCCCGCCCACTCGTGCACCGCGTCCCGCAAGGACAGCGCCAACCCGGCGAGGTAGGTGCCGGACGGGACCAGGAGCCCGAATCCCGCCGGAATCAGCCCCCAGGTGCTGGTGACGATGTTCGCGGCGAGGACGGACGCGATGTACGAGATGAGGATCGTGGCGCGGATGGTGGCGCGGGTCATTCACGTGCTCCGGGTGGGGAGTGGGCTGGCCGGGGTGGCGGACCGCCGAGGCGGGGCCGGGTGCGCATCATGCCTTGTGCGGAGCCGCGGCGCGGGCTCAGGGGCCTGCGTCTCATTGTGCGGGTTGCGAGGCGCTGATCAATCCCCGGAACACAGTGGTCTTGGTCGCGGTGGAGACGTGGTAGTCGCACGAGGACCGACTCTTCGGCGAGTGGCCCACGGCTGCGGCAAAGTGGTAACCGTCGGTCGTGTGAAGAAGTGCACCGGGAACGGACGTGACCGTGGAGTGTGTGGTCGCCGTCCGTTCCCGACATTCAGGACGAATCCGCAGGCGGATCAGGCGTGGTGGGTCCTGGAGCGGGGCGGGTCGGACCAGGCGGGGACCGGTCGGCGACGCGGGTGACGGCGCAGGTAGGCGCGGTCGTCGGGTGGCGTGGGCGGTTCGCCGCCCACGGTGCTCGGCACGCGCGGGTGCTCGCGCCGGGGCGGGCGGCGGTTCAGGTCGAGCACGGCGTCCGCGGTGAGGATGGCGTGCCGCAGGCGGCGGATGGGCGGTGCCGGCTCGATGCCCAGCGTGTCGCCGAGGACCTGGCGCAGCCGCTCGAAAGCGGCCAGCGCGCGGTCGCGGTCGCCCGAGCGGTACAGCGCCACCATGTACTGCGCGCACGCGTTCTCGTGGGTGGGGTGCAGCGACACGCGCGTGCTCAGCTCGTCCAGCAGCTCCTCGTGCCGACCGAGGCGCAGATCGGCCTCGATCCGCTGCTCCACCACGGCGTTGCGCACCTCCGCCAGCTCCACCACGTGCGTCATGCTCAACCGACCCGGCCGCACGTCGGCCAACGCCGGCCCGCGCCACAACCCCAGTGCCGCCGCGAAGAAGTCCGACGCGCGCTCGTCGTCACCGACGGAGACGCACCACCGCGCCGCCCACACCAGCCGCTCGAAGCGGAAGCGGTCGAAGTGGTCGGTGCCGGTCACCAACTGGTAGCCCTGGTTGCGCGTGACCAGGATGTCGCTGCGGTCCACCGGGGCCGCGCTGCGCAGGATCTGGCGAATGTGCAGCACGTAGGTCTGCAACGTGGACATCACGCTCTTCGGCGGCCGGGCGCCCCACAGCTCGACAATGCAGTCGCTGGCCCGGACCAGCTCGTTCGCATTCGTCATCAAGAATGCGAGGAGTTGTTTCGGCTTGGGCGCGCTCGGCACGAAGTTGACGCCGTGGCTGGTCAGCACCAACGACCCAAGTATCCCCATCTCCACGGAAGATCCCCCCTGAGCGTATGCCGAAAGGGCCTCCCGGTGGCCTCCCAACCAGCCGGAACGCGCTGCTCGGCTCCGTTGGCCGTCATGCTACCAGCGGGTGGACCAGTGGTTGCGGGCGTTTCCGGCGAGGACTTACCGCGGTCCGCCTGAAATGGATCAAGGACCGGCTCCGGGTGCGGTGGGCACACGTCATCAGGGCACATCATCCGACGGCTCGATATAAACCGGCTAAAGATCGCCCCGCCCGCATTGGTGGGGTGTGGAATTCGCTGGTGTAATCAATCCGCACAGCCACGGCGAGCGGGGGGAAACCAATGGCTGGTACGAAGGCGGCGGTGGTGACGCCGGCGGACGCCCGGTACCCGGACCTGGTGCGCGGCCTCAACCAGCGCTGGGTGGGCCGTCCCGACGAGGTGGTGCTGCCGACCACGACCGCTCAGGTGGCGGACGCCGTGCGGGAGGCGGTGCGGGCGGGCAGGCGGATCACCGCGGTCAGCGGCGGGCACTGCTTCGAGGACTTCGCGTTCAACCCGGAGGTGCGCGTCGTCGTCAACCTGGCGGCGCTCAACCGGGTCTACTTCGACCACGAGCGGGGCGCTTTCGCGGTGGAGGCGGGCGCCCGCCTGCTCGACGTCTACGAGAAGCTGTACCGCTTCTGGGGCGTCACGCTCCCGGCGGGTGTCTGCTACACGGTCGGGGCGGGCGGGCACGTCGCCGGCGGTGGTTTCGGGTTCCTGTCCCGGCGGTTCGGCCTGGTGGTCGACCACCTCCACGCGGTGGAGGTCGTCGTGGTCGACGGCCGGGGGCAGGTGCGCACCGTGGTCGCGACCCGCGAGGAGGACGACCCGAACCGCGACCTGTGGTGGGCGCACACCGGTGGTGGCGGCGGCAACTTCGGCATCGTCACGCGTTACTGGTTCCGCTCGCCGGACGCCACCGGCACGGCGCCCGAGGCGTTGCTGCCCGTGCCGCCGCCGGAGGTGTTCGTGGTGGCGTTGTCGTGGTCGTGGCAGGACCTCACCGAGGAGCGCTTCACCGCCCTGGTCCGCAACTACGGCGAGTGGCACGCGGCCAACAGCGCGCCCGACTCCCCGTACGCGGGGCTCTTCGCGATGCTGATCCTGGGCCACCGGTCCAACGGCGAGGTCAGCCTCATCTGCCAGCTCGACGCCACCACACCCGACGCGCGGCGGCTGCTGGACGACTTCCTCGCCGAGCTGACCCGCGGCGTGGACGTCGCGGCCGGCCCGATGACGGCGCGGCAGGGCGAGTTCAACCCGATGCCCGAGTTGGCCGCGCCACGCACCCTGCCGTGGTTGCAGGCGACCCGGCTGTTCGGCACGACCGACGGCATGTTGAACGACCCCAGCCTGCGCATCGACTACAAGTCCGCGTACATGCGCCGACCGCTGCCGCCACACCACATCGCGGCCCTGTACAAGCACCTCACCCGCACCGACATCGCCAACCCGTCGGCGGCGGTGCAGCTGCACTCCTTCGGCGGTCGGATCAACGCGGTCGACCGCACGGCCACCGCGTCGGCGCACCGCGACTCGTGCTTCAAGCTGATCTACTTCCTCCAGTGGACCGACGAGTCCGACGACGCGGCGAGCATCGCGTGGCTGCGGGAGTTCTACGAGGAGGTCTACGCCGACACCGGCGGTGTCCCGGTGTCCGATGACACCACCGACGGCTGCTACGTCAACTACCCGGACATCGACCTCGGCGACCCCGCGCGCAACCGGTCGGGCGTGCCCTGGCACGACCTGTACTACGCGGAGAACTACCCGCGCCTGCAACGGGTCAAGGCCGAGTGGGACCCGCACGACGTCTTCCGGCACGGCCAGTCGGTCCGGCTGCCGTGATCCCGGTCGCCGTCGTCGGTGCCGGTCCCGTCGGCCTGCTGCTCGCGCTGTCGCTGGACCGGCTCGGCGTGCCGACCGTGGTGCTGGACGGCGAGCGGACGCAGCCCGCCCAACCGAGGGGCAGCACGCACAACGCCCGCACCATGGAGCACTACCGGGCGCTCGGCCTCGCGGCGCAGGTGCGCGGGCTCGGGCTGCCCTGGGACCACCCGACCGACATCGCGTTCTTCACCCGCTACAGCGGGCACGAGCTGGCCCGCCTGCCCCGGCCGAGCGCCGGGCAGGTGCTGCGCGACCGCGCCGCCGCCGACCGCGTGGACCAGACGCCCGAGCCGATGCACCGGGCGAACCAGATGTACGTCGAGCGCCTGCTGCTCGACCACGCGCGGACGCGGCCGAACATCGGGCTGCGCCTGGGCTGGCGGGTGGTCGGCCTCGCCGAGCGGTCCGACCACGTGGCGTTGACGTGCGAGTGCGCCGACGTGACCAGGGTGCTGCGGGCCGCGCACGTGGTCGGCTGCGACGGCGGCCGCAGCTTCGTCCGGCGCGTCCTCGGCATCGGTTACGCCGGGCCGGGTTCGGTCGACCAGGACGTGCTCGGCCGCGAGGCGACCGCGGCGCACCTGCGGATACCCCGGCTGTACCGGGACTGCCTGGCGGGCCGCCGGGCGTGGAGCCACTGGTCGGTGACCGCGGAGTTCGCGCTCAACCTGATCGCCGTCAACGGCGTGGACGAGTTCTTCCTGCTGACCAGCTCGCTGCGGCCGGGGCGGGTGGACGACGACGCGATCGCCGGGCTGGTGCGGCGGGCGATCGGCGCGCCGCTGCCCGTGCGGGTGCTCGGCCACCGGCGGTGGACGCCGGGCGCGGCGCTGGTCGCCGAGCGGTTCGGCGAGGGGCGGGTGCTGCTGGCGGGCGACGCGGCGCACCTGTTCACGCCCAACGGCGGTTTCGGCATGAACACCGGGATCGACGACGTGGTGAACCTGGCGTGGAAGCTCGCCGCCGCGGTCCAGGGCTGGGGCGGCGCGCGGCTGCTCGACACCTACGAGCTGGAGCGCAGACCGGTGGCGCTGCGGAACACGCGGGCGGCCCGGGAGCTGAACCTCGGGCTCGGCGCCGTCGACCGGCCCGCCGACCTGGAGGCCGACACCCCGGGCGGTCGGGCGGCCCGCGCGAAGGCGGGCGCGGAGCTGGCCGAGTACGGGCGGCGCACGCTGGACACCTCCGGCGTGCAGCTCGGCGCGCGGTACGACGGGTCGCCGATCGTCGTGGCGGACGGCGGCACGCCACCCGCGGACGACTTCACCCGCTACACCCCGACGAGCGTGCCCGGCGGGCGCGCGCCGCACCTGTGGCTGGACGACTTCCACGGACCCCACAGCTCGCTCTACGACCGGTTCGGCGCGGGGTTCACCCTGCTGCGGCTGGGCGGGCGGGCGCCGCACGCGAACGCGTTGCGCGCCGAGGCCGCCGCGCGCGGCATCCCGCTGACCGTGCTCACCCTGCCCGACCCGGTCGCGCGCGACCTGTACGAGCGCGACCTGGTGCTGGTGCGGCCCGACCAGCACGTGGCGTGGCGCGGCAACCGGGAACCGGAAGCGCTCTGGCCGGTGGTCACGGGGCACTGATGTGACCCGCATCACATTCCGGCAACCGTTCCGGACCGGCGGTGTTCTCCCACTCGGTGGACAGGTCCACCGCGCAGCCGGCGGAAGAGGGGCCGTCACGGGCGCGCCGGTGGGCCTGTCCGCCGGTCGCATGAACTTCACAACGGGGGGTTGGGATGAAGTTCAACCTGTTCGGGCCGCTGTCCGTGCGCGCCGACGGCGTCGACAGCACGCCCAGCGCGCCGAAGCAGCGCCAGATGCTGGCGCTCCTGCTGCTCAACGCCAACCACGTCGTCTCGATCGCGCAGTTCACCGAGGAACTGTGGGAGTGCGGACCGCCGCCGAGCGCGGTCGCCGTGGTGCACACGTACGTCATGCAGTTGCGGCGCAAGCTTTGCGACGCCGGTGCGCACACCGGTGAGGCGACTCCCCGGTTGGTCACCAGGGAGCAGGGCTACCTGCTGCGGGTCCTGCCGGGCGAACTGGACCTCGGCGTGTACGAGAACCAGGTGCGCGCCGCGCGGCACGCGCTCGCCCAGCACCGGTACGCCGCCGCCGCCCGGCGGCTGCGCATGGCGTTGAACGGCTGCCCCGGTCCGCTCATGGTCGACGTGGCGGTCGGTCCGCTGCTGCGCGCCGGCATCGAGGTGGTGGAGCGCGACCGGCTGGCGGCGGTCGGCCAGCGCATCGAGGCGGAGCTGCGCCTCGGCCGCCACCACGACCTGGTCGGCGAGCTGAGCGCGCTAGCCTGCCGGCACCCGGCGGACGAGGCGCTCACCGCGCAGCTCATGCTCGCGCTCTACCGGTCGGGTCGGCAGGCCGACGCGCTGGCCGCGTTCCACCGGCTGCGCCGGACGCTGGGCGACGAGCTGGCGGCGGTCCCGTCACCGCGGATGCACCAGCTCTACAGCGACATCCTGGCCGCCCGGCCGTGGCTGGAGGCCGCCGCGGACTCCCGCACGCGGCTCTCGCTGGACCTGGTGGCGACCGCAGCCGTTCCGGTGCCGGACTGAGCACCCGTCCGCGCGGGCGCAACCGACTCGACGCGGTCGGTGTTCCCCAGTCGAACCACGTCGCCCGCCCGACCGGGTGGGCGATCCGCGCACACGAGATCGAGGAGAAGCATGGATCTGGCACTCGCGGGACGCGTCGCCCTGGTCACCGGAGCTTCCAAGGGCATCGGCCTGGCCACCACGCGCACGCTGCTCGCCGAAGGGGCGCGGGTGGCCGCCGTCTCCCGCAAGAGCACACCCGAGCTGGACGGCCTGGCCGACGACAACCTCATCCACGTCGCGGCCGACCTGATGGACCCGGAGGCGCCCGCGCAGGCGGTGGCCCGCACCGTGGAGGCGTTCGGCGGCCTGGACGTGCTGGTCAACGTCGCGGGTGGGCCGCCGCCCGGAATCACCCTGCCGCACAGCGGTTTCCTCAGCGCGGACGACGACGAGTGGCGGGCCATGTTCGAGCTGAACCTGTTCTCCGCCGTCCGCGCGGTGCGCGCGGCCATCCCGCGGATGCTGGAGCGCGGCGGCGGCTCGATCATCAACGTGTCCTCGGCCAACGGCCGCCAGCCGTCGCCGATCAACGTCGACTACGGCACGGCCAAAGCGGCGATGAACAACCTCACCAAGGCGTTGTCCGAGGAGTTCGCGCCGCAGGGCATCCGCGTGAACACGGTGTCGCCCGGCCCGACCCGCACGCCCTGGTGGACCGACGAAGGCGGCGTCGGCGACATGATCGCCGCGCAGGCGGGCACCGACCGCGAGGGCGCGCTGACCTCCGTCGTGCCGTCCGCGATGAACCTCACCACCGGTCGGATGGCCGAGCCGCAGGAGATCGCCGACGTGATCGTCCTGCTGGCCTCGCCCCGTTCGGCCAGCACCACCGGCGCGGAGTTCGTGGTGGACTCCGGCCTCGTCAAGGCCGTGTGACCGGCCTGTCCCGGTGATGGGCTTCCCGCGCGGGGAAGCCCATCTTCACGCGTGCACCGTGCCTTCACCGGCGGGCGGCCGGACCGCGGGGAAGCCCGTTTCCGCCTGCGCGCGCACGCGCGCCGCGTGCCCGCTCCCGATACGCGAGGGGCGCTGGATTCGACCGCAACATCTCGAACGCCGGCGGGGGGTCGGCGATCTAGGGTCGCTGCGGATGGCGGAAGTACACGCCTGTGCGGCGAAAATCAGGGGGAAACCGAACATGACGCATGGCACTGGGGGGACGTTCGCTTCGGCGACCGATGACGCGGAGGCGCTCGAAGAGCTGGTTTCGCGGCACGCCACCGTCACACCGGCGGACCGGCAGTACGGGGACCTGGTCCGCGGCGTGAACCAGCGCTTCGTCGGGCGCCCGGACACCGTGCACCTGGTCGACTCGACCGAGCAGGTGCCGCGCGTGGTGCAGTCCGCGCTCGACGCCGGCCGGCGCATCGCGGTGCGCAGCGGCGGGCACTGCTTCGAGGACTTCGTCTACAACCCGGAGGTCCAGGTCGTCCTCGACCTGTCCAACCTGAACCGGGTGTACTACGACGCCTCCCGCGACGCCGTCGCGGTCGAGGCGGGCGCGGTCCTGCTCCAGGTGTACGAGAAGATGTACGAGACGTGGGGTGTCACCATCCCCGCCGGGATCTGCTACTCGGTGGGCGTCGGCGGGCACGTCAGCGGTGGCGGCTGGGGGCTGCTGTGCCGGCAGCACGGCCTGGTCGTCGACCACCTCTACGCCGTCGAGGTGGTCGTGGTGGACAAGCACCGCCGGGCGCGCACCGTGGTCGCCACCCGCGACCACGACGACCCGAACCGGGAGCTGTGGTGGGCGCACACCGGTGGTGGGGGCGGGAACTTCGGCATCGTCACCCGCTACTGGTTCCGCTCGCCGGGCGCGCGCGGGCGCGGTCCGGCCAAGATCCTGCCGAAGCCGCCGTCCGAGGTGTTGCTCAGCGCCGTCTCGTTCCCGTGGAGCGAGATGAACCAGGAGCGGTTCACCGCGCTGGTGTCCAACTACGCGGCCTTCCACGCGGCCAACAAGTCGCCGAGCACGCCGTACACCGGGTTCGGCAGCTACCTGGTGCTCACCCACCAGTCCAACGGGCAGATTGGCCTCGTGACGCAGATGGACGCCACGGTGCCCGACGCGGAGCAACTGCTCGAGGACTACGTGCAGGCGGTCACCGAAGGGGTGGGCGTCGAGCGCGGCCCGATGACCGCCGCCCTGGGCGAGCGCAACGCGATGCCCGAATACTTCACGCCCCGGCGGCTGCCGTGGTTGCAGTCCGTGCGGTACATGGGCACCACCAACGTGATGCTGACCGACCCGACGCTGCGGGCCGACTACAAGTCCGCGTACATGCGGGCCAACTTCCCGCAGTCGCAGATCGACGCGCTGTACCGGCACCTCACGCGCACCGACCACACCAACCCGAACATCTCCGTGACGCTCAGCTCGTTCGGCGGCCGGGTGAACGCGGTGCCACGCAGCGCCACCGCGTCGGTGCACCGCGACTCGGCGTTCAAGCTGCTGTGGATGGTGTTGTGGACCGACCCGGCCGGTGACGACGCGAACATCGGCTGGCTGCGGGAGTGCTATGAGGACGTCTACGCCGACACGGGCGGCGTCCCGGTGCCCAACGCGGTCACCGACGGCTGCTACATCAACTACTGCGACAACGACCTGGGCGATCCCGCTCGAAACCGGTCGGGTGTGCCGTGGCACGACCTCTACTACGAGGACAACTACCCGCGCCTGCAACGGATCAAGGCCGCGTGGGACCCGCACGACGTGTTCCGCCACGCGCAGTCCATCCGGCTGCCGGGGAACTGACCGCCCGCCCGCCGCGGGCCGCGGTCGGTGCGCCGACCCGCGGCCCGCGTTCGCGGTTCACCGCTTGAGCGCGAAGGTGAGGCCGTCGGCGAACGGGATGAGGCTGATGTCGATCCGCTTGTCGTCGCGCAGCTTGGCGTTGAACACGCGCAGCGCGCGGGTGTCGTCGTCCTGCGCACGCGCGTCGACCACCGCGCCGGACCAGAGCACGTTGTCCACCACGATGAGCCCGCCGGGGCGCAGCAAGCGCAACGCCGCCTCGTAGTAGGCGTCGTAGCCGACTTTGTCGGCGTCGATGAAGGCGAAGTCGAAGGACCCCTCCGCCCCGTCCTCCGCCAGCAGTTCGTCGAGGATCCGCCGGGCGTCGCCGACACGCAGGTCGACCTTGTCCGCGACACCCGCCCGCGCGCAGAACTCCAACGCCATCTCGGACCACTCCGGGTTCAGGTCGCACGCCACCACGCGACCGCCGGCGGGCAGCGCCAGCGCCGTGCAGAGCAGGCTGTAGCCGGTGAACACGCCGACCTCCAGGGCACGCCGCGCGCCGATCGCGCGGACCAGCAGGGAGAGGAACTGGCCCTGCTCCGGCGAGACCTGCATCAGCCGCTCCGGCAGTTCGCTGGTCTCCCGCCGCAGTTCCCGGAGCACGTCGTGCTCGCGCAGCGAGACATCCGTGACATAATCCTGGAGAACGTCGTCCAGTTCGATCTGCATACGCATTTCGATCCCCTTTGAAAGCGCCTTCGCCAGGTCTCGACCATAGCCCGCCGGTACCGCGCAGGCCAGGCTCCGGTGGGTTTCCTGATCCATTCTCCAGTACGTCCTGCGAAGATGTTGTCGTGCCACCTCCAATTGTCGACCGGACGCGCCGACTGCGGGATTGTCTCGGTCATTTCCCGACCGGGGTCACCGTGGTGACGACGGAGCGGGACGGTGTCGTGCACGGCGCCACGGTCGGTTCGTTCACCTCCGTGTCGCTGGACCCGCCGCTGGTCCTGGTGTCGTTGCGGCGGACCAGCACGCTGGGTGAACTGCTGTCCGGCGCGCCGTTCTGCGTCAACGTGCTGGCCTCCGACCAGCGGGAACTGGCGTTGCACTTCGCCGGGGCGCGCACCACCGAGGTCACCTGGCTGCCCGGCGCGGGCCCACCACGCCTCGCCGGCTGCGCCGCTTTCGTCTCGTGCGCGCCGTGGGCGGGCCACGACGGCGGCGACCACGTGCTCCACCTGGGCGAGGTCGTCGATTTCGGCGCGTCCGGGGCGGAACCGCTGGTCTTCCACCGGGGCGCGTTCCGGGAAATGCGCCGCGCCCGCGCGGAGACCGGTTGGTCCGGTTCGCTCGACTACCCGACCGAAATGCTCGCGGCAATGCTCAGCCGATCGAACGGGGAAAGCGGATGACACTTCAGCAGGACAGCCCGAGGCCGACCGGCGCCGCGCCCCGCGAGACGCGGCCGTTGACCGGGCAGGAATACCTGGACAGCTTGCGCGACGGGCGTGCCGTCTACATATACGGCGAACGCGTGGACGACGTCACGGAGCACCCGGCGTTCCGGAACACGGCGCGGATGACCGCGCGGTTGTACGACGCGCTGCACGACCCGGCGAAGCAGGCCGTGCTGACCGCGCCGACGGACACCGGTTCGGTCGGGCGCACGCACCCGTTCTTCCGGACACCGCGGTCCGTGCAGGACCTCGTGGACGACCGCGAGGCGATCGCCGAGTGGGCGCGCACGACCTACGGGTGGATGGGGCGCAGCCCCGACTACAAGGCGGCGTTCCTGGGCACGCTCGGCGCGAACGCCGACTTCTACGAGCCGTTCCAGGACAACGCGCGGCGCTGGTACCGGGAGTCCCAGGAACGCGTGTTGTTCTGGAACCACGCGATCATCCACCCGCCGGTCGACCGGCACCGGCCGGCCGAGGACGTGCGCGACGTGTTCGTGCACGTGGAGCGCGAGACCGACAACGGCCTCGTCGTCAGCGGGGCGAAGGTGGTGGCCACCGGTTCGGCGATCACCCACTTCAACTTCGTCTCGCACTACGGTTTGCCGTTGCGGCAACGGGAGTTCGCGTTGGTGGCCACCGTGCCGATGAACGCGCCCGGGTTGAAGCTGATCTGCCGCCCGTCCTACGCGGCGGCGGCGGCGATGACCGGTTCGCCGTTCGACTACCCGCTGTCCAGCCGGCTGGACGAGAACGACACGATCTTCGTGCTGGACCGCGTGCTGATCCCGTGGGAGAACGTGTTCCTGTACGGGGATCCCGAGCAGGTCAACGGTTTCACGCCGCAGTCGGGCTTCCTGGAGCGGCTGACGTTCCACGGTTGCGTGCGGCTCGCGGTGAAGATCGACTTCATCGCGGGGCTGCTGATCAAGGCGCTGGACGCGACCGGCACCCGCGACTTCCGCGGCGTGCAGGCCCGCGTCGGCGAGGTGTTGGCCTGGCGCAACATGTTCTGGGCGCTGAGCGACGCCGCCGCGCGCAACCCGCAGCCGTGGCGGGACGGCGCGCTGCTGCCGCGGCTGGACTACGGGTTGGCCTACCGGTGGTTCATGACGATCGGCTACCCGCGGATCAAGGAGATCATCGAGCAGGACGTGGCCAGCGGCCTGATCTACGTCAACTCCGGGGTGGAGGACTTCGCCAACCCGGAGATCCGGCCGTACCTGGACAAGTACGTGCGCGGCTCCAACGGCTACGACTCGGTCGGCCGGGTCAAGCTGATGAAGCTGCTGTGGGACGCGGTGGGTTCCGAGTTCGCGGGTCGGCACGAGTTGTACGAGCGCAACTACTCGGGCAACCACGAGGCGGTGCGGACCGACATCCTCACCGCCCAGGTCGCCTCCGGTCAGGTCGAGGCGTACCGCGGCTTCGCGGAGCGCTGCCTGGCGGAGTACGACCTGGACGGCTGGACGGCGCCCGACCTCGACTCGTTCACCGACCTGCGCACCGCCGGCCGCCGCCTGTGGCGGGACCGCTGAACCGCCGCCCCGCCACGGCGGTCGGGTGCCGTGGCGGGGCGGCGGGTCGGTGAGTGCGGTCGGTCGGTGGACAGGTGGGCGCGGCGGGCGGGCCGGCGGGGCCGGTGCGGGTGGTCGGGCCGGTGCGGGTAGTCGGGCGGGTGAGGGGTGCCGGGCGGGTGAGGGGTGCCGGGCAGGTGAGGGGTGCCGGGCGGCTGAGGGGAGCGGGTGCGGGTGGGGTGCCGCCGCGGGTCGGTGGGCGCCGGTGCCGGGCATCGGCGGGTGGTCGGGTGGGTGCCGCGGCGGGGCGCGGGCGGGTGCGGTGGTGGTCAGGCGTGGAGGGCGGCGACCTCGGCGGGTAAGTGTTCGAGGGCGACGGTTTCGGTCGGCTTGCGGTGCAGGTACTCGGGGTAGCAGCCCTTCCGGCCCGTCAGCCGGGCGATCGGGGCGAGCACCGCGAACAACACGCGCTGCACCGCCCACGGCGGCCGGGTGTAGCGGACGACGTCGCCGTACTCGCGTGTCGTCAGCGCCTGCTGGAGCAGGCCCGGCATGCCCTCCGGGCTGGTCCGCCCGTCCTGCGCCAGGCCGAACAGCTGGCGCAGCACCAGTTGCTCGAACCGGTCGGCGTTGCGGCGCACCTCGCACACGTGGAACGACTCCACGCCACCGCAGTTCCACCAGCGGTGCTTGATGCCGGGTTGGATCAGCACGCTCTGGCCGCACTCGTCGAGCACCACCTTCCGCCCGCCGATCAGGAACGCGACGCGGCCGCGCACCAGGGTGAACCGCTCCTCGCTCAGCGGGTGCAGGTGCTCGCCGGACACCGCGCCGCCGGGCGTGGCGTAGACGTCGAGCACCGTCCGGGCGTTGTCGGTCATGGCCGCCGGCGTCCGCACCACGACGCGTTCGCCGCAGCGCGGGTTCTCGTACACTTCCCCCACTTCGACCGTCACCGGTCATCTCCTCTCACGGCGACCAGCAGGCTGGTCTCCAGGGCCAGTTCCCGCACGGACTCCAGCCGCAGGCCGGCCGCGGCCAGCACGGCGCGGTAGTCGGGCAGGGTGCGTTCCCGACCACCCGCCATCACCAGCAGGTGCAGGTCGAACAGCAGCGGCAGGACGGCGGAGCCGTCGATCACCCGCTCCACGACCAGCAGCCGGGCGTCGGGGTGCGTCATCGCCCGGCGCACGTTGCTCAGCAGCGCGACGCAGTCCTCGTCGTCCCAGTCCTGGAGGACGCGGGACAGCAGGTACACGTCCGAACCGGCGGGCACCGAGCGGAACAGGTCGCCGGGCACCACGTCGTACCGGTCGGGCTCGACCGCCGCGGCGAGGTGCTTCGCGGCCGTCGCCACCATGTGCTCGCGGTCGAACAGCACGCCGCGCAGGTGCGGGTGCGCGCACAGCACCGTCGACAGCAACAGCCCGCTGCCGCCCGCCAGGTCGGTGACGGTGTGCCGGGCGCCGAAGTCGAACGCGTCCGGCAGGTCGGCGAAGAACTCGCTGCCCGCGTTCATCGCACGCAGGAACTTCTCGCCGGCGGCGGGGTCCTCGGCCAGGTGCTCGTGCAGCGTGTGGCCGAACGCCACCTCGAAACCGGCCCGCCCGGTGCGGACCGCGCTCACCACCGCACCCCAGGCGCGGTGCGACTCGTCGCCGTAGAGCAGGCACAGGTCCCGCATCGAACCGGGCACGCCGGTGCGCAGCAGCTCGCCGACCGGGGTCAGGCGGTAACCGGCGTGGTCGTCGCCCTCGACCACGCCGAGCACGACCAGCAGGCGCATCAACCGGACCACCGGGTCCGGCGCCGCGCCCGCCGCGGCGGCCAGGTCCGCGCCCGTGACGCACCCCTCCGCCACGAGGTCCGGCAGCCGCAGCACCACCGCCGCGTGCAGCGCCTGGGCTCGCCACGTGCCGGTGACGATGTCCAGCACCGCCCGCGCGCCGGTCATCGACCGTTCACCGGCCCCGCCAACGCGACACCGGCGGCCACCGGTTCGCCGAGCAGCTTCTGGTGCCGCTCACGCAACTGCCGCTTGAGCACCTTGCCGGTGACGCCGACCGGGAGCCCGGTGCGGTCGGCGGCCACCACCAGGCCCGCCAGCGTCGCCAGCCCGCGTTCGGCCAGCGCCGCGTTGCACCGGGCGAGCGCGTCCTCCGGCGTGGGCGGCTCGTCCTTGTGCAGCACCACGGCGACCGGCAGCGACCGCCCCTCCTCCGCCGGGTCGTCGACCGCGATCACGGCGGCGTCGAACGCACCGGTCGTGTTGAGCACGACCTCCTCCAACTCGAGGCTGTGCACGGGTCCCCGGGAGGTGGTGATCACGTCGGGCGTCCGGTCGAGGTGGTACCACACCCCGTCGGCGTCGCGGCGCACCACGTCGCCGGTCAGGAAGTAGTCGCCGCGCCGGGCCTGCCGGGTCAGGCCGGGCTCGTTCACGTAGCCCGGTGTCAGGCTGGGCGTGCGCACACCCAGCAGACCGGCCTGCCCGTCCGGCAGGGCGTTGCCGCGCTCGTCCAGCACCGCGGCCTCCCGCACGACCGGCACCGGTCGGCCGATGGCCCGCCCGTACCGCTCCGAGTCCCTGGTGTGGGCCTGCCGGAACAACACCATGCCCATCTCGGACGAACCGAGACCGTCCAGGTAGGTGGAACCGTTGCGCCCCAACCGCACCAGCGGCCGGATGTGCCGCTCGTGCGACGCGTCGCCCATTCCCATCCAGGTGTGCACGGTGTCCTTGGCGCGCTCGGAGAGCCGGTCGACCGGCAGGTCGGCCAGCGCGAGCGGGAAGCCGATCACGACGGTCGGCAGGAACTCGTTCATCGCCGCCGCGACGGACGCGCCCGCCGGGTCGTCCACCAGCATCGCGGGCAGCCCGAGCAGCAGCGCCAGGCTGAGGTAGCTGATCCCGGACGAGTGGCTGTGCGGCAGTGCGGTGAGCACGCGGTCGTCCACCGACGACGGGAACCGCCACAGCCGCTCGCGCTTGCCGACGAAGAACGAGCGGTGCGCGAAGGCCGTCGGCTTCGGCGTGCCCGTCGTGCCGGACGAGTGCGAGATCAGCACCAGGTCGTCGGGCGCGTGCCGGTACGGGGCCTGCCGGTGCCTGCCGGGGTGGGCGCGGAGTTGTGCGAGGTCCGCGACGACGGGCGGTGGACCGGGCAGCGCGGCGATCAGGTCCGCGTCGCCGACCAGCGCGGCGGTGTCGCTGCGCTCGAAGTAACGCGCGGCCGTCTCCGGCGCCATGTTCGGGTTGGTCAGCACGGTCACCCCGCCGAGGCTGGTGATCGCGATGTGGTGCAGGAGCCCGGCCAGCCCGTCCGCGGTCCACACGCCGACGCGGGTGCGCACGCCCACGCCGCGTTCGCGGTACCAGTCGGCGTAGCGGAGCACTTCGTCGCGCAGCTCCGCCACGGACCAACCGCGCGGCCCGAGGTCGCCCGACCGGAACAGGACGGCGCGGTCGAGGTCGGTGGCGACGTCGCAGACGTGCCAGAAGAAGTTGCCCGCGCCCAGCTCTCGCCGCAGCGTCAGCCTCATCCGTTGTGTGATGGACCGGTGCGTGCCGAACAAGTACATCAAGTCCCCCTAGGCTCGTTGTGCACGACGGGTGTTTTCGTCATGCCATCGAGAGTCCCGCAAAACTTCGCGAACGCGCTGCCGCAACAGGACGCCGTGGATGTCCTCCGGTAGGCCGCGAGCCGCTCGCGGCGGTTCCGCCACCCGCACGGCGCGGTCGACGCGCTCGGCGGACTCCGGTCCGGCCCGCGACGTCACCGCGCCGGGGAACGTCGCCCGCAGGCGGGCGACCAGGTCGTCCGCGTCGTCGCCCAGCAGCACGTCGCACAGGCCCCCGTCGGTGAACGCGACGAGCACCAGACCGGAGGCGCACCGGGCGACGTGGTGGCGGATGCACGCACCCGCCCCGCCCGCGCGGAACATGGTCGGTGTCATGCCGAGGATGTCCCGCGCGCTGGCGTAGAACGCGCCGTTGGAGTTGAACCCCGCGCCGTAGATCGCGTCGGTCACGCTCGCCGCGGCGGCCAGCGCCGCGCGCACCCGGTCGGCCCGCAGCGCCGCCACGTACGCGTGCGGGGTCAAGCCCGTCACCGCCTTGAACATGCGGTGGAAGTGGAACCTGCTGAACCCGACCAGCCCGGCGAGGTCGTCCAGGCGCGGCGGTGGGCCCGTGCCGGCGACCAGGCGGCAGGCGCGGGTGACGGCGACGAGGGCCGGCTCGCGCAGCGCGTCCTCGTCCGGGCGGCACCGGCGGCACGGCCGGTACCCGGCGGCTTCCGCCTCGGCCGCGGTCGCGAAGAACACCACGTTCTCCCGGCGCGCCACGCGTGCCACGCACGTGGGCCGGTTGTAGACCCCGGTGGTGCGCACCGAGTAGAAGAACACGCCGTCCGCCGCGCTGCTCCGGGTGCGCACCGCGTCCCACCGCTCCTCGTCGGTGACCGTCACGGCGTGACCCCTCGCGCCACCCGCATCAGCTTCCGCCCGCGGACGAACTTCCCGTCGGCCGTCCGGGGCAGCTCGGGCACGACGTGGCAGCGGACCGGCACCCGCGCCCCGCTCAGCCACGACACCAGCCCGGCCTCGTCCAGCGCGGGCGACCCGGTGACGAGGGCTTCGACCACGCCGGAGCAGACCACGACGGCCTCGCGGACCCCGGGGTGCGCCTGGAGCGCCCGCTCGACCGCCAGCAGGTCGACGTCGTCGTGCTCCCGGCAGCAGCCGTCCACCCGGCCGCGCAGGCGCAGCGCGCCGGTGGCCGGCGCGACGGTCACCAGGTCGTGCGTCGACAGCCAGCCGCCGAGCCACGGCTCGGGAGCGTGCCGGTACGGCGACCGCGCGAGGTGGACTTCGAGGACGCCGCGCTCGACGCGGGTCCGCAGCCCCGGCAGCCGCACGCCGACCGAGTCCGGGCCGTGCGCGCCACGCGGGTCCGCCGCGAGCAGGCCGGTCTCGGTCGTGCCGTACGCCTGCCCGATGCGCACGCCGTACCGGTCGTGGAACCGCTCGAACACGCCGTGCGGCAGCACCTCGCCGCTGCTGACCGCGACTCGCGGCGCGCGCCGCGCCGGGTCCCGGGCGAGCGCGTCGAAGTGGTCCGGCCCGCCGAAGACCACGTCGGCGTCCGCCTTCGCGGGCGGGAAGAGCACCACCGCGCCGGCGTTCATGCTGTGCAGCAGCCCGCCGACGAAGCCGAAGGAGTGCGTGGTCGAGTCCAGCAGCAGCAGGTTCTCGCCGGCGGCGGGCATCCCGTCCACGGCGGCCATCCGGGTGAGTTCCGCGAGCAGCGACTCGGCGGTGCGGCCGACCAGCCTGCCGTCGCCGGTCGTGCCGGACGAGAACTGCACGAGGCAGCTCTCGTCGTCGGCGGGTCGACCACCGGGCCGTCTGCGGACCATCACCTCGCACTCGTCCGCGAACGCCCGGTGCGCGCGGTCGGAACCGCCGAAGCTGACGTGGAACTGCGGTCCGGCGTCGGCCAGGGCCGCCGCCAGGTCGACCCGCTGCGGCAGCAGGACGACGTGTGCGCCGAGGGACCACAACGCGAACACCGACCAGAGCTGGGTGAAGCTGGGCGTGCCGTGCAGCGCGACGGTGCTGCGCACCCCGACGCCGTGGTGCCGGTACACCCGGCGCAGCCACTCGACCTCCGACCGCATCCGGCCGTAGGTCACGGCTCGCGCGCCCCGCGCCCACAACGCGTCGTCGTCCGCCCGGCACACCAGTTCCTCGCCCCACCACGAGTTGCCGGCCAACTCCCATCTCCCCCTCCGGTCCGGTCACCGCGCCTCCCCGCGCGGCCGTCACCTCACTGCTCGACGCAGAACTCGCCGACCGGCCAGCCGACGTGGCGCTGATCGGTCGCGGTGTAGCCGAGGACCTGGTCGCCCGGCTTCAGCTCGGTCACGTTCAGCACGGCCGCGCCCGGCCCGAGGACCCGCACGTGCCAGTCGTCCTGCACGATCAGGTTGACCTGGACGCCGTCCTCGGACTCGGCCCGGATGCTCAGCAGGGGACGCGATTCCAGCTTGATCCGGCCGACCGTGATGCGGCGGGTGCGGCCGTCCGCGCCGACGCCGAGCACCGTGCTGCCCGCCTTCAGCTCGCTCAGGTAGTTCGTGCGGTTGTCCTGACCCAGCACGTACGAGTGCAGCGCGCCCGCGTTGATCCGGAACGGCCGGGTCGGCATGTACGGCAGCGGGTGCGTTTCGCTGCAACACAGGATGAAGCCCTGCGAGTAGCTGCCGACCAGCATCCCTTCGTCCTCGCCGAAGTGCGTGCAGGTGTCGACGCAGACGCGGTCGCCGAGGCCGACGTGCTCGACCGACGACACCGTGAGCTTGCTCAGGTTCAGCGGCGGGGTCTGCGCGCGCAGCACGTCCATCAGCCGGAAGACGTCGTCGGCGGTGGTGGGCGCGAGCAGCACGCCCTCCGAGCCCTTCTCCAGCACGTCCACGACGATCCGGGCCTCGGTGAGGTCGGCGGCGGCGCAGATGAGCTGCCCGGGAGCGCTGTCCGCGGCGGCGATCACGATCTCCAGCGGGATCTTCGTCGGGTCCTTGAAGCGCACCACGGTGTACGGCAGCGCGGTGGCCGAGCGGCAGGCCAGCGTGAGCGTCGCGTCGTCGACCACGTCCACCAGCGCGGCCACGTCCCGCTCACCGCCCCGGCTCGCGGCGAGCAACCCGTCCAGGGCGGCGTCGTCGGCGGCCTCGCGCAGCACCACCAGGTCGTCGTGCGCCGGTGCGCCGGTCGCGGGCAGCAGGACCTTGCGCACCGTGTTGGGCAGCGTGGCCAGCAGCGCGGGGTCGTCGTGGACGATGGCGTCGACCCGGGCGTGCACGGCGGCGTCGACCACGGACTCCCGCCGGGCCTCGGGCACGGCGCGGATGTCGATCCAAGCGAGTTTCACAGCACACCTGCCAGTTGTTGTCGCGTCGTGGGCTCTGATCGGGACGGGTCGCCGTGGACGACCGCGGCCAGCTCGCGGACCGCCCGACCGGGGTCGGCGCTGCCGAACACGCGCCGGCCGACCGCGAGCCCGCGGCAGCCCGCCGCGAGTGCCGCCGCGGCGAACCCGGTGAGGTCCGCCGTCGCGTCGGGGCCGCCCGCGACGAGGACCGGCAGCGGCGAGGCCGCCACCACCTCGGCCATCCCGGACACCGGCGCGGTGGACGTGGTCTTGACCAGGTCGACGCCGAGGTCCGCGGCGATGTTGACGACGTGCGCGAGCAGGTCGGGCCTGCCCGGGTCGGTGATCCGCGGCCCGCGCGGGTAGACCATCGCGAGCAGCGGCAGGCCCCAGCGGTCGCACGCGCGTGCCACCGCGCCGAGGTCGGCGAGCTGGGCGGCCTCGGTGTCCGAGCCGATGTTGACGTGCGCGCTGACCGCGTCCGCGCCCAGCCGCAGCGCCTCCTCGACGTCCCCGACCAGCACCTTCGCGTCGACGTCCGGTGCGTGCGCGGTGCTGGCGCTCAGGTGCACGATCAACGCGGTGCGGGTGAGCAGCGCCGGGTCGATCACCCGCGCGCGGCCCTTGTGCACGACCACCGCGTCCGCGCCGCCCCGGCACACGTCGGCCACCAGCCGCTCGAAGCCGGCCACGTCGGCGATCGGCCCGTCCGACAGCGAGTGGTCCATCGGCACGAACAGGAAGCGCCCGTCGCCGTGCCGGGACAACCGCGCCATGCGCAGCGACTTTCCGGTAAGAGGAGTGCCTGGCACCGTGCTCACCCACTTCAGGTCTGCGCGACCACCCCGGCTGGCGGGAGGTGCGGAAGGGCCGCCGCCACCACGGTCACAGAAGGCTCTGAAGGATGGAGCAAGCCCGGCCGCAACCGGTGCGGCGCGCGTGGTGTTCCCCTGGTCGTGGACCACTTCCCCGCACCGGACCTCGATGTCGCCGCGCTCGCCGCCGAACTCGACCGCACCGGTTTCGCCACCACGCCGCCGCTGCTCGACGCGCGCGAGTGCGCCGAGGTCGCCGGGTTGTTCTCGGCCGACGGCGTGTTCCGCAGCACCGTCGTGATGGCCCGGCACCAGTTCGGCGAGGGCAGCTACCGGTACTTCGACCACCCGCTGCCCGGGGTCGTCCGGCGCCTGCGCGAGCGGCTGTACCCGCCGCTGGCGCGGATCGCGAACGCCTGGGCCGACCGGCTGGGCGAGCCCGGCTTCCCGGACGACCTGGCCGGCCTGCACGCGCGGTGCGCCGCGGCCGGGCAGCTGCGGCCGACCCCGCTGCTGCTGCGGTACGAGGCGGGCGGCTACAACTGCCTGCACCAGGACCTCTACGGCGACGTGTGGTTCCCGCTCCAGGTGGCGATCATGCTCAACGCGCCGGACCGCGATTTCACCGGCGGGGAGAGCGTGTTCGTCGAGCAGCGGCCCCGTGCCCAGTCCCGGCCCATGGTCGCGCGCCCCGGTCTCGGCCAGGGACTGGTCTTCGCGGTCAACAGCCGCCCGGTGCCCTCGGCACGCGGGCACAAGCGGGTGGTGATGCGGCACGGCGTCAGCGAGGTCCGGTCCGGCGTGCGGCACACCCTGGGCATCATCTTCCACGACGCGCGATAGGGGGATCGCAACCGTATGCGGCGTCTGGTGTTCTTCAGGGCGTGGCCGATACCGACCAACTGACCGACGCCGTGGTCACGCGGCTGGCCGACGACCTGGATGCCGGGTTCGTCGACCTGGTGCGCGCGTACGAGAAGGTCGTGTACTCGGTGGCGTTAAGGGTGGGCGGGCCCGGTGACGCCGAGGACCTGGCGGCCGAGGCGTTCCTGCGCGCCTACCGGGCGCTGCTCGGCTACGACCGGGACCGCATCCTCGCGCTCCGGCCGCGGCCGTGGCTGCTGACCATCGTGCTGAACACGTGGCGCAACTCGGTGCGGGAGGCGGGCAGGCGGCCCAGCCAGGTGCCGCTCGGCGAAGCGGGTGACCTGCCGGGTGGCGGGCCGAGCGTGGAGGAGGCCGCCGAGCGCGCCGAGACCCGGCGCGACCTCGCGGTCCTGGTGGCGGCGCTGCCCACCACCCAGCGGGTGGCGGTGGTGCTGCGGCACGTGGTCGGCCTCCCGATCGGCGAGGTCGCCGCCGTGCTGGGTTGCCCGGACGGGACGGCCAAATCACACGTGTCACGGGGGCTTCGGCGGTTGCGGATGCTCTACCTGGGCCGTTCCGGGGGCGTCGGGGACGATGTCGGGAGCGCGCTCGTGCCGAGGAGGATGCCATGACCAACAACGGCAGCGATCCCGTCGTGGCCGCGCTGGGCGGCTTGGCGGCGACCGCGCCGACCGGGCTGCTGGACCGGGTCGTCAGCCGGTGGGTCCGGGTGCCGGGCCCGGTGGGCGACCTGTACGTGGCGTTCGGCGCGCAGGGCATCAGCTACGTCCGCACCGCGGCGTCGGTCGACGACTCGGCGGTGGAGTTCACCAGGTCGTTCCGGGACCGCTTCGCCCGACCGCTGGTGCCCGGCGAACGGCCGCCTGCCGGGCTGGTCGCCGCGCTGCGCACCGGCCGCACCCGGCAGCTGCGTTACGACCTGCGCGGGCTGACCCCGTTCGAGGTCGACGTGCTCACCGCCGCCGGCCGCATCCCCGCGGGCCAGGCCCGGCCGTACGCCTGGGTCGCCCGGGAGATCGGCCGGCCGGGCGCGGTGCGCGCGGTCGGCACGGCGCTCGGGCGCAACCCCGTGCCCGTGCTCATCCCGTGCCACCGCGTCACCCGTGCCGACGGGCAGGTGGGGGAGTACGTGTTCGGCACGCCGGTCAAGGAGGCGATGCTGCTGGCCGAGCACGTCGACCTCGGCGAGCTGCGCGAGCTGGCGAAGGCACGCGTGTTCTACATCGGCAGCGACACCACCGGGATCGTGTGCTTCCCGACCTGCGCCCACGCCCGGCGGATCACGCCACCGCACCGGCGCGGGTTCCGCACGGTCGACCAGGCCACCGAAGCCGGTTACCGCCCGTGCCTGCACTGCCGCCCCGCCCTGGCCGCGTCGGCGTGACGGCCGGGGTCACAGCGGGTAGGTGACCCCGCTGAGCCGTTCGGACGCTCGCCACAGGTGTTGTTGCAGGGCGGTGTCGTGTGCGCGGGCGGCGGCGGTGACCCGTTCCGGGTGGCCGTGGACCTCGAAGAGGCCACCCGGCCCGTAATACTCGCCGCCCCGGGCGGCGGGATCGGTGGCCGCGCGGAGGGTGGGCAGCGCGCCCATCGCCGGTGTCCGCCCGAGCAGCCGGGCGAGCAGCAGGTTCGGCGCGCGGAACCACGCCGAGGAGTTGCGGAACACCTCGGTGGCCGCGCCGCCGGGGTGCGCGGCCAGGGCCGAGGTGTCCGCGCCGGCGGCGCGCAACCGCCGGTGCAGCTCGTGGGAGAACAGCAGGTTCGCGAGTTTCGAACGGGCGTAGGCGCTGCGCCCGCCCGTCTGCGGGTCGGCGGGGTCGAGCACGCCGAGGCGGTGCCCGATGCTGCTGACCGTCACGACGCGGGAGCCCGGGGTGGCCAGGAGGCGGTCCGCCAGCAGGCCGGTGAGCGCGAAGTGGCCGAGGTGGTTCACCCCGAACTGGATCTCGAAGCCGTCCCGCGTGCGGCCCCTCAGCCCGGTCACCCCGGCGTTGTTGACCAACAGGTCGATCCGCCCGTGCTCGGCGATCGCCTCGGCCGCCCCGCGCACCGAGGCGAGCGAGGCGAGGTCGAGGTGCACCACGCGCACCTCGGCACCGGGTGCCACGCGGCTGATCCGCTCGGCCGCGTCGTCCGCCCGGCGCGGGTCGCGGCACGCGAGCACGACGGTGGCACCGCGTGCCGCGAGCGCGCGGGCCGTCTCGAAGCCGATGCCGGTGTTGGCGCCCGTGACCACCGCGACCCGGCCCCGCTGGTCGGGTATGTCCGCCTCGGTCCACACCACTGTGCCCTCCTAACCTGAACGGCTGGTTCAGGTTCTATTGTGAACCACGGGTTCAGGTTTTGGGCAAGGGAGGCGGGCGGATGAGTCCTCGGGCGGACGCGGTGCGCAACCGGACGGCGATCCTCGCCGCCGCGCGGGTGTTGATGGTGGCTCGTGGCCCGGACGTCGGCATGGACGACATCGCCGCCGGGGCCGGCGTGGCGGTGGGCACCCTCTACCGCCACTTCCCGACCAAGGCGCACCTGGTCGAGGCCATCGCCGCCGAGCTGGCGGCGGTGATCGCGGAGGTCTTGGACGCCGCCCTGGGCAGGATCGACGACGGCCGGTCCCGCGCGGCGGACGAGGTGCTCGCCCTGCTCCGCCGCGTCGTGGTCGACATGGGTCAGGAGCGCCTGTTGCGCGATGCCGTGGCGGGTCCCGGGTCGGACGCGTTGCACGACATCCGGGACAACGCCCTGCGCTCGCTGGCGAAGATGGTCGACCTCGCGCACGCCGAGGGTGCGTTGCGCCCGGACGTCACGGTGGAGGACATCGCCCTGTTGCTGGCGTGGTCACCGGATGCGCGTGCCTCGTCGCACGCTCGGGAGAGGTGGGTGACGCTCGCCCACCGCGCCCTTTTCCGCTGATCTCGCTGGAGTCCTCGTGCGCCGGGCGGCGACGCGGAGGGGCGGGAAGAGGAGTGCCACCAGCAGGGACAGGACCGGGACCGGTTGTCCCAGCAGGGCTTCGCCCAACGCGAAGTCCACGGCCGGTACGGCCAGGGCGGCGTAGAAGGCGCCGTTCGGGGCGGCGCGGGGGTTGGGGGTGGCGGCCCACGGGGTGCGGCGCCACGGTTTGGCGACGGAGAGCCAGACCTGCCCGGCCAGGGCCGTGGCCATCAGCAGGGAGCCGAGGCGCATCAGGGTCGGGTCGCCCGCCGGGTGCAGGTTCGGGCTGAGGATGAAGACGCCGGTGTAGAGCTGGGAGAGGGTCACCGCGAACTTGGTGAGCACCCACCAGTGGCGGAAGTGGCCCCAGGGGGTCAGCGCGGACAGCATCACGCCGGTGAAGGCCGAGGTGGTGGCGGCGAACTGGAGGATGTCGACGTCCAGTCGGAGGGCGACGGCGAACGCCGGTCCCGGGTCCGGTGCGCTCAACGCGTGGTTGACCGCGACGAAGAGGGCCAGCGCCATGCACATCCAGCAGGCCGACGTGATGACGTGCAACCAGACGAGCAGCTTCCGGCCCATGATCCCCCTTGGGTTGAGTGGCTACGTGTAGCCAGCCTACCTATTGGGTGGGGTGTTCGCAGCCACGCGCGGTCCGCCCGGTGGTGCCGGTCGGGCCGCGCCGAGCGGGGGCTCGCCGGTCGGGCCGGCCGCTCGCGGCTCCCGCACCCGCACCGTTCGCGTCGGGCGTGCGACGCCGCCTCGCTCGCGCGCCTTTCACCCGGCTAGCGGCTTCCGCGCCGACCCCGTCGCGCCGGTGCGGGACGCCGTCGCTCGCGCCCTTCGCCCGAGCCGCCGAGCCACCACGCCGCTGGTGACCCTCCGCTCGCCCTCCGCGACCGCTTCACCCCGAGCGGACCGGAGTGGTGGCGGGGGAGTGGCCGACCCTCCACTCGCGACGGTCGACGTCGGCCGGAGCCCGTCCGTTAACCCCGCGGACACGTGTGGAGCACCGGGAATTCGCCCGGTTGGTCGCACGGGTCTCAGTCGGCGCGGTCGGCTTGACAAGCACGCGCGACGTCGCCAATCCTCCGCACGTCTGGAACGTTCTGGTCGCCCGGAATCCCTTGTCCCGAGGAAGGTTCGACCCGTGACCCACACCCGAGTCCTCCGCTTGGCCGCCACCGGCGCGGCGGCGCTGGCGTTGATCGCCGCCTGTGGCGCGCCGCCCGCCAAGGAAGGCGCCGCCGCGGGCGGCTCCTCGGCCGCGACCGCCAAGTCCGCCGCCGACCTCGGCGGGCTGGACCAGCTCGTCGAGGCCGCCAAGAAGGAGGGCGGGCTCAACGTCATCGCCCTGCCACCGGACTGGGCCAACTACGGCGAGATCATCAAGGCGTTCGAGGCGAAGTACGGCATCAAGGTCGACTCCGCGCAGCCCGACGCGTCGAGCCAGGACGAGATCAACGCCGCCAAGCAGCTCAAGGGCAACGACCGCGCGCCCGACGTGTTCGACCTGGGCCTGAACGTGGCCCTGGCCAACAAGGACCTGTTCGCGCCCTACCAGGTGCGGACCTGGAACGACATCCCCGCCGAGCTGAAGGAGCCGAGCGGCCTCTACTACGGCGACTACGGCGGCTTCATGTCGATCGGGTACGACGCGGGCAAGGTGCCCGCGCCGACCACCGTCAAGGACCTGCTCAAGCCCGAGTACCAGGGCAAGGTGGCGCTCAACGGCGACCCGACGCAGGCGGGCGCGGCGTTCTCCGGCGTCGTGATGGCCGCGCTGGGCAACGGCGGCTCGGCCGACGACATCGCGCCCGGCGTCGAGTTCTTCAAGCAGCTCAAGGCCGCGGGCAACTTCCTGCCGGTCGACCCGTCGCCCGCGACCATCGAGTCCGGCCAGACGCCGGTCGTGATCGACTGGGACTACACCAACGCCGCCCAGACCGCGAAGCTCGCCGGCAAGGCGGACTGGAAGGTCGTGGTGCCGTCGGGCGCGCAGGTCGGCGCGTACTACAACCAGGCGATCAGCAAGGACGCGCCGCACCCGGCCGCCGCGCGGCTGTGGCAGGAGTTCCTGTACTCCGACGAGGGCCAGAACCTCTACCTCAAGGGCCTGTCCCGGCCGGTGCGGCTGGACGCGCTGACCACGTCCGGCAAGGTCGACGCCGCCGCGGCGGCGAAGCTGCCGAAGACCTCGGGCGAGCAGGTGTTCCTGACGCAGGACCAGGCGGACAAGGCGAAGAAGGCGTTGTCCGAGACGTGGGCCCAGGCGGTGGGCTGACCGGTGGTCGCACCCGTCGCCAACCCGGCCCGGGGCGACGCCGCCCCGGGCCGGCGGTGGCCCGCCTGGCTGGTCGTCGTGCCGTTCCTGGCCTACGTCGGCGTCTTCCTGGTCTACCCCACGGCGTTGGTGTTGATCGGGGCGTTCCAGGACGCGAACGGCGGCTTCACGCTGGACAACGTCGGCGCGTTGACCAGGGGCGTGCACCTCCAGGCGTTCCTGCGCAGCGTGGAGCTTTCGGCGTTGACGGCCCTGCTGGGCGCGGTGCTCGGGGCGCTGCTGTCGTGGGCGGTCGCGGCGGGTCGGCCCGACGGGTTGCCGCGCCGCGTGGTGGTGGCCGGGTCCGGTGTGCTGGCGCAGTTCGGCGGCGTGCCGCTGGCGTTCGCCTTCCTCGCCACGGTGGGTTTCCAGGGCCTCGTCACGCAGGTGCTGCGCGAGCGGTTCGGGGTCGACCTGTTCGCGCACGGCGCGTGGTTGTTCGAGCTGCCGGGGTTGACCCTGGTCTACACGTTCTTCCAGGTACCGCTGATGGTGATCGTGTTCCTGCCCGCCCTGGACGGCCTGCGTCCACAGTGGAGGGAGGCGGTGGCGAGCCTGGGCGGCAACTCCTGGACCTACTGGCGGCACGTGGGCGGTCCAGTCCTGCTGCCCGCCTTCCTCGGCGCGGCGCTGCTGCTGTTCGCCAACGCGTTCTCCGCCTACGCGACGGCCGCCGCCCTCGTCTCCCAGGGCAGCCCGATCGTGCCGCTCCAGATCCGGGGCGCGTTGACCGGTGAGGTCCTGCTGGGTCAGGAGAACACCGGCAAGGCGCTGGGCCTGGGCATGGTGGTCGTGGTGGCGGTGGCGATGGGCCTGCACGCCCTGCTGCAACGGAGGTTCGCGCGATGGCGGTGAAGGTCGTGCGCTGGTTGGTCCTCCTGGCGTTCGGGGTGTTCTTCCTGCTGCCGCTGCTGGCGATGGCGGAGTTCTCGACGCGTGGCGCGGGCGGCACGCGCAGCCTCGACTCGTGGTCCGGCATCGTGACGGACCCGGACCTCGTGGACGCGATCCTGGTGTCCGTCCAGCTCGCGGTCGCCGGTTCGCTGCTGGTGCTGGTGCTGCTCGTGCCGACCATGACGTGGATCCGGCTGCGGCTGCCGCGGTTGCGCCGCCCGGTGGAGTTCCTGTGCCTGCTGCCCATCGCGATCCCGGCGATCGTGCTGGTGGTCGGCATGGCGCCGCTCTACGCGTGGGTGGACTACTTCCTCGGCGGCTCGCCGCTGACGCTGACGTTCGCCTACGCCGTGCTGGTGCTGCCGTTCGCGTACCGGGCGATCGACGCGGGCCTGTCCGCCATCGACCTCAAGACGCTGGCGGAGGCCGCGCGCGGACTCGGCGCGTCGTGGGCCGCGGTGCTGCTGAGGGTCGTGGTGCCGAACATCCGGACGGCGTTGATCGGGGCGTCGCTGCTGTCCGTCGCGCTGGTGCTGGGCGAGTTCACCGTGGCCTCGCTGCTGAACTTCGACACGTTGCAGGTGCGGGTGAACCTGCTCGGCAAGCGGAACGCGGGCGTTTCCATCGCCGTGTCCCTGCTGAGCCTGCTGTTCGCGTTCGCCCTGCTGTTCCTGCTCTCGTTCGTGGGCGAGCGGCGCCGGGGCGCCGCCGCCGGGGAAGGCTGAGATGGGTCACCTGGAGTTGCGCGGGCTGCGCAAGTCGTTCGGCGGGCAGGCCGCCCTCGCGGGGCTGGACCTCGAACTGGCGCGTGGCGAGCTGGTCAGCCTGCTCGGGCCGAGCGGGTGCGGCAAGACCACGGCGTTGCGCATCGTCGCCGGGTTCGAGACCGCCGACGCGGGTTCGGTGCGGGTCGACGGCCACGACATCACCGGCGTCCCGGCGAACAAGCGCGACATGGGCATGGTCTTCCAGGCGTACAGCCTGTTCCCGAACATGACCGCCGCGCAGAACATCGCGTTCGGCCGGAAGCTGCGCAAGAAGGCCGACCGGACGGGGGAGCTGCTGGAGCTGGTCGGCCTGGGCCACCTGGGCAAGCGGTACCCGCACCAGCTCTCCGGCGGTCAGCAGCAGCGCGTGGCGCTCGCGCGCGCGTTGGCCATCGAGCCCCGCGTGCTGCTGCTGGACGAGCCGTTGTCCGCGCTGGACGCCAAGGTGCGCGTCAACCTGCGTGACGAGATCCGGCGCATCCAGACCGAACTGGGCATGACGACGTTGTTCGTCACGCACGACCAGGAGGAGGCGCTGGCCGTCTCCGACCGGGTGGGCGTGATGTCGCACGGCAGGCTGGAGCAACTGGACACGCCCAGCGTGGTGTACCGGCAGCCCGCGTCCGCGTTCGTGGCGCAGTTCGTGGGCGTGACCAACACCGTGCTCGGCACGGCCGTGGCGGGTGGTGTGCGGATCGGGGCGTTCCGGCTCGCCACCGCCGCGGCGGAGGGCATCGCGGACGGCGCGGACGTGCACGTCATCGTGCGGCCGGAGGACATCGGCGTCGCGCAGCACAGCGGTCAGGACAACGGTGCGTTGGTCGGCACCGTGGTGGCGCAGAGCTTCCTGGGTCCGGTGACGCGGTTGTCCGTGCGGCTCGCGGGCGGTGACCAGGTGGTGCGGGTGGATCAGCCGTCCAGCCGCGCGGGTGACTTCCCGGTGGGCACCGCGGTCGCGCTGGACCTCGCGGCGGCCCGGTTGCTGGTGGTGGCGGTGTGACCCCGCGGCGGGTCCGCCCGGCCGGACGACCGGGCGGACCCGCCGCGTCACGGGGTCACCTCGGGAACAGGTCCCGGTAGTGGCCCTGGGTCTGCACGTTCAGCTCGCCCACGCGGACGGACTTCGCGACCGCCGTGCGCGGGTCGCGGATGTCCAGCACGTCCAGGCCCTTGGCCATGTCGGACGAGTAGATGTAGCCGTTGTAGTAGTACGCCGACCACGCGCCGCCGCCCTTGCCGTCCGGCAGCGGGCCGCGCTCGAACCAGCCGATCTCCCTGGGGCGGCGGGAATCGGTGAAGTCCCACACCGAGATGCCGCCCTGGTACCACGCCTGCACCATGATGTCGCGCCCCGGCACGGGGATCAGCGAACCGTTGTGCGCCACGCAGTTCTCCGTGTCGGCCTGGGTCCGGGAGATCTTGTAGTAGGAGCGGAACTCCAACTTGCGGTGGTCACCGCGCCCGGTGATGTCGTAGATGCCGTCCGCGCCGCGCTCGGCACCGATGGTCGGGTTGCAGGTGGCCGCGCCGCCGCCGCCCAGCTCGTCGGTGAAGACCACCTTGGTGCCGTCGTTGTTGAACGTCGCCGAGTGCCAGAACGCGAAGTTCACGTCGTCCTGGACGCGGCTGATCTCGCGGGGCTTCTCCCGGTCGGAGATGTCCCACAGCACGCCGTCACCCATGCACGCGCCCGCGGCGAGGTCCTTGGCCGGGTAGACGGTGATGTCGTGGCAGCCGGAGGTCGGCGTCACGTAGCCGCTCGGCACGGTGCCCGACCGGCCGGGGTTGCCGCCGTCCGGGAACAACACCCGCTCGGACAGCACGTGCGCCGCCGCCGGGTTCTTCAGCGGCACCTTCACCACGGAGATCAGGTCGTGCGGGGGCTGGCAGTCCGGGAACGTCGCATTCGGGCTGTAGGACGACACGTACAGGTAGACGTCCTTGCCCTTCTTGTCCGGCACGAGCGTGTGGGTGTGGGAACCGCACTTGGTCTCGACGGCGGCGACGTAACGCGGGTTGCGCTTGTCGCTGATGTCGAAGACCTTGATTCCTTCCCACGCCTCTTTGTTGGTCGCGGGCAGCGGGGTGCTGGCGCAGGAGTTGTCGCTGCGCGAGGAGTCCGTGGACAGGAACAGCAGATCGCCCCGGACCGAGACGTCGTTCTGCGAGCCGGGGCAGAGGACCGTGCTCACGATCTTGGGTTTGCGCGGGTTGCGGACGTCGTAGATGACGAACCCGTCGTAGTTGCCGTCGAACGCGTAGCCGTCCTGGAAGGCCAGGTCGGTCCACGTCGAGGACTCCGTGAACGGAGCCGGCTTCGGCAGGTTGGCGATGTGCTTGACGTTGCGGCTGTTGCGGATCTCGTCCACACCGGGAATGCCCGTGCCCGGCTGCTCCGGTGCGCTGAGCTGGGTCTCCGAGAGACCGGCCAGGTCCGCGTCCGGGTCCGCCGCCGCCTGCGGTGTCCAGACCAGGGTCGAGAGGGCGAGTGCGAACGCCCCCGCGGTCGCGGCGGCTCTGCGCCGCCGCGCCGAATCGCGTGCTGCTGTCACTTCAGGTCGCCCCTTCCAAACCTGTAGCAGAAACCGCAGTATCAACCCTCGGATGTGCCCGCCACCAGCTCCATTGGTCGGTTATGCGTCTATTCCGACCCATGGGACGCGGAGTACGGTGACGGGATCGGAGGCGAGGGGACCGGGGATATGCGGGTCTTGTTGATCGCGGCGGCGATCGCCTTTTCGGCCGCGTGCACGTCCCCACCGGCGGCGGACGCACCGCCGGTGATCGTGCCCGGCGCACCCGGCGAGCAGGCGCGCACGGTGGCCCCGGGCGACGTCGGCACCGACCGGTGGGTCGCGCCGAACGAGGCCGACCTGAAGTACGTGGCGGGCATGATCGTCCACCACGAGCAGGCGCTGGAGATGTCGGCGCTCGCGCCCGAGCGGGCGCGGCACGAGACCGTGCGCGGGCTGGCGGCACGCATCCACGACACCCAAGGGCCCGAGATCGGCGCGATGCGGCAGTGGCGGGACCAGTTCGCGCGTGACGCGCCCGCGCACGGCCACCGCGGGCAACTGCCGGAGGTGGCGCACGCGGCCATGCCCGGCATGGCTTCCCCGGATCAGCTCGCCGCGTTGCGGGCCGCGCGTGGTGACGACTTCGACCGGCTCTTCCTGAGCCTGATGATCGCCCACCACGAGGGCGCGTTGCGGATGGCGACCGAGTTGCTGTCGTCGGGTTCGGACGTGCGGGTCGAGGAGATGGCGAACGACGTGGTCGCGTCCCAGTCCGACGAGATCGCGCGGATGCGGGCGATCACGATCCCGTGAGCGGCACCAGGTCCTCGGCCGGGTGGAACGTCTCCACTGCGTTGCCGGTGACGTGCCGGGCGATGCCCGCGTTGCGGCGGTGCGCCTCCTTGAACGAGTCGGAGGCGACCCACGCCTTGAAGTCGTCCTCGGTGTCGAACTCGTTGATCGACACGTACGGCTGATCGGGTCGGGTGGGGCGCAGCAGCGTGCTGCGGCGCAAACCGGGGACGCCCGGCAGGTACGTGCGCATGTTCGCCCCGAAGTGCGACTCGAACTCCTCCGCGCGTTCCGCGGGCACGAACAGCCGGTTGGTCGCGACGAACACGGGCACCTCCAAGTTCCCTACGCTACGTCGGCAACTATTCCAACGCTGCGTTGGAAAAACAAGGGGGCCGGCCGGCGACTAGGATGTCCCGGGTGCCGAAGATCAGCGCCGCGACCGTCGCGCAGCACCGCGCGAACCGGCTGCGCGACCTGCTCGACGCGGGCCGCGCGATCGTCGCCGAAGAGGGCCCCGAGGCGTTGACCCTCGCCGCGCTCGCCCGCCGGGTCGGCCTGTCCCGCCCGTCGCTCTACGAATACTTCCGGTCGCGGGAGGAACTGGTCGCGGCCATCGTCACCGATGAGCTGCCCGACCAGGCACGTCGGCTCGCGGAGGCGGTGCACGCCGTCGACGGCGTGCCGGCCAGGGTCGAGGCGTACCTGCGGACCGTCCTGGAGATCATCGTGGACGGCAGCCACGGCGCCGTCGTGGCCCTGTCCGCCCACGCCCTGCCCGAGCCGAGCCGCCGCCGCATCCGGGCGGAGCACGAGAAGCTGCTCGCGCCGCTGGCCGGGGTGCTGATCGAGGCGCGCGTGCCGCAGCCGGGGCTGCGGGCGCTGCTCATCCACGGCTCCGTGGAGGCCGCCGCCCGGACCCTGCGCCCGGGTGACGTGGCGCAGAGCGAGAACGTCCTCCAGGCGTTGCTGGACCTCGTTCTGCACGGAATCGGCGTGGACCGGAAGAACACCCGTCCCGATTACCCGCGCTGATCGGGAGAGGGCTCCGCGTGAGCCGGCCCGGGTAATCACGGGCGATCTGCGCGGGTGCACGGGTGGATTCTCCGGGCGGTGCGGCAGCGGATCGTCGTGGGCGTGGTGATCGGGGTGTTTGCCGTGGTCCGGACCGTCTCGCGGGCTTCGGGTCGACCGGCGCAACGGTTCCGCCGCCGATTGTCGCAGCCGTTCCGGGCGGTTCCCGGGAATTGTCGCGGATTCTCCGGTGGAATTTCTTTTCCAGTGCTCTCGCCCTTTCGGGGGTACCTGGCTTCGGGTTCCCGGAGTTAGTCTCGGTCGTCACGGGGCGGTGATCGGGGGCTGACGTGGCGGAGCGGGGAAGGCCGCACCTCGTGGAGGTGGCGGGCGACGGGTCGCGGTGGGCCAAGGGCTCGGCCAGCAACACGGACCCACAGGGCAACTGCGTGGAGCTGGCGCGATCCGGCGTGCGGGTGCTGGTGCGGTCGTCCCGGAATCCTGGAGAAAGGCTCGCTTTCCCGGGGTCCGCCTGGGCCTCGTTCCTCGAACGGATTCGCCCGATCGTCTGAACATGTGCGCCTTTCCGCATCCCGGGCGGCCCGGAAGCGGCGGTGTTCAGAATCCCCTTCAGATCCGGTGACGTGCGATGACGGTTATTCCATGCCGCGCGTGCACCGGGGTGTTGGCCTTCTGCTTAGATGCGCGCTGTCAATTGGACGGCAAGCGTACTGCCTGCCGTCGTTCTGCTCCGCTACCATCTGCCATGTAGCAGATTGCCACGTGACCAATGGTGGCGGCCGATGAGGAGGCCGTTCATGACCCCTGGGTCGAACCCGCTCGCCGACCGGCGGCGGCTGCGCACGGAGCTGCGGCAGAAGCGTGATGCCCTCGGCATGACGCAGAAGGACGTCGTGGAGGCCCTGGAGTGGTCGCCGTCGAAGCTCATCCGGATCGAGAAGGGTTCGGTGGGCATCTCGATCACCGACCTCAAGGCGTTGCTGCTGCACTACGGCGTCACAGACGGTGAAACGGTCGACCGGCTCGTCCGGTTGGCGCGCAACGCCAAGTCGTCCGCCTGGTGGAACGAGTACCGCTCGGTCTCACCCAGGTTCCAGAAGTTCGTCGCGTTCGAGTCCTCGGCCATCCGGATCCGGCAGTACCAGGGCCTGGTGTTCCCCGGCCTGCTCCAGGACCGGGCGTACGTCGAGGCGTTGATGCACGAGTCGCACACCGAGCACGGGCAGCGGATGGTGGGCGCCCGGCTCAAGCGCCAGGAGATCATCACCGACGACGGCCCCGAGCTGCGGTTCATCCTCGACGAGTCGGTCCTCCACCGGGAGGTCGGCGACCACGCGGTGATGAGGGCGCAACTGGAGCACGTCAAGGAACTGGCCGCGCACCCCAACGTGTCCGTGCGGCTGATCCCGTTCTCGGCCGGCGTGCACAAGGGCATGACGGCGTCGTTCGCGATCTTCGAGCTGTCCGACGAGCGGGACGACCACGCGGTGCTGCTGGAAGGGCCGTACGAGGACGTGCTGTACGAGGACCCGTCGGACGAGACGGCCAAGTACGTCGACACCTTCGCCGAGTTGGAGGAGATCGCGCTCTCGCCGGAGGAGACCTCGGTCGCCTTCGACCGGCGGCTGCGCCGACTGGGGGAGGAGGACTGAGACGGGTGGGCCCCGCGGCCCGCCCGCGGGCGACCGACCTCCGCACCCCGCCAAGAGTTCGAGGACTCGCCGCCGAGCGCACAGCGCACGACGCCCGCCGTTGCCGCCCGTAGCCCGGGTGGGCTTCCGCACCCGGTCCTCGGGAGGACTAGGAGAGCCTCGTGGACCACACCCCGCCGGGCGCGCCCCGGGTGATCATCTGCTACGCCCACGACGACGAGGGCAGGTGGGCCGTCCCGGTGTTGCGGGCGGCGCTGGCCGGTCGGGGCGTCGACGTCGTGACGGACCACGACCTGTCGCGGCTCAGCCCGTCGTCCATGCAGGCGTGGATGGACGTGGAGATCGGCCGCCGGATCGTGCTGTGCTGGCTGTCGCCCGATTTCACGCACGCCTTCACGGACGACGGCGGCCACCCGCCGCGGCTCGGCCTCCGCTACGAGATCAGGGCGATCCGGCAGCGGATCTACTACCACCGGGACGGCGCCGGGTGCCCGGTGGTGCCGGTCGCGTTGCCCGGATTCCGGGCGGAGGAGGCACCGGACACGTTGCGGGCGCTGGAGATCCACCGGTTCGACCCGGCGACCGGCGCGGGCGCGGACCGGCTCGCCGCCCGCGTCGCGGCGCTGGCGGGTGGCGAGCGGGTGCACGTGCCCGGTGTCGAGGCGTACGGGGTGCGGGCGCACGAGAACGGCCGGGAACGCGCGCTCCGCCAGGTGATCCACGACCTGGAGGCCACCGACCCGCGGTCGGGTCAGGCCGTCGCGCTGGTCCGGGAGGTCCTCCGGCTGGCGCGTGGTCCGGGGTGCGACTGCGACCTGCCCAAGGCGTTCCACGCCGGTGAGCGCGTGATCAAGGCGGCCGGTGACATCGCCCTGATGCGCGAGTTCGCCGCCGAGTGCCTGAGGGTTCTGCGTGCCGAGCCCAGGGTGCGTGCCGACTGCGAGCTGGAGGCGAACGTGATGGTCTGCGCCCAGGGCTGGCACCTCCAGCGGGAGGGCAGGCTGTGGGAAGCGCTGCGCGTCACCGAGGACGGGGTGAAGATCGCCGAGCGGCACCAGGACCGCCGGACGGCCGCGCTCGGGCTGCGGCGACTGGGGAGCATCAGGCAGGTGCTCGCCCACGCGACCCGGGGCGTCGAGCAGAAGCACAACCTGGAACTCGGCGACGAGGCCGTGCTCAACGCCCAGCGGCTGTTCGCCGCGGTGCACGGCAAGCGTGGTCGGGAGGTCGGCGTGTGCCTCACCATGCGGGCCCGTGCCCAACTCGGCCGGTTCGAGCTGCTGGGCGACATCGACGGGCGGGTGCGGGCCGGTGAGCTGGCGTTCCGCGCCAACGCCGTGCTGATGCCCGCGCACGGGTCGGACTACTACGACCTCCTGCTGCTGTTCGCCGAGATCGCCCTCGCGAACAAGCGCTACCAGGCGGCGAAGGACCGGCTGAACCACGTGATCGAGCTGATCGGCGCACCCGCGACCGCGCCGGTGTCGGAAGTGCTCGGCCACGCGCTCCGCACCCGCGCCCGCGTTTTGGTGGCCCGCGGCAACCGCCCCGACGCCGCGCACGACCTGCGGCGGGCGTTGGAGATCTACACCGGCCTGGGGCAGGAGCCGGCCGCGGCCGGGTGCCGGTGGGCGCTGGTCAAGCTGGATCCCGCGGCCACCACCACCTACAAGCTGTCGAACGCCGACGTGAACGCTTTGGAGGAGGCGACGCCCGACGCCGGCAAGCGGCTCGGCGCGCTCAAGCTCGCGGAACGCCTGGACGAGCAGGGCTTCCCCGGCCGGCCCCGCCTGCGGCCCGACTGGTCGTTGTTGGTGGAGCGGTTGGACGAGGAGCACTAGGGCTGCTCGCGAAGCCGGGGCGCGGCCTCCGCCGGTGCGGGGAGGACGGTGGTCGGGTGGGGCTCTGACTTTCAGGCAGGCTTCCTGAAAGTTTCGTGGGGTGGCGGCTTCCGGGGTCACGCTGGCTGGCGTGGGGGTGGTGGGGTGGGGCGTTAATTTTCAGGCAGGCTCCCTGAAAGTTCCGCGGGCGGCGACAGCCTTCAGGCACCGCCTCCGCGGTCCGGCCCCGGGGCTGCCGGGACGCGGATCGGGATCGGGTCGGCGAGTGCCGCGACCGGGGTGGGCTCCCGCGCGAACCCGGTCGCGGCGACTCGTCCCGGCCGAGCCGGGTGGGGCGTCAGGCGCGTGCGGGACCGGCCACCAGGTCGCTCAACCGGACGACGGTGAACTCGACCTGGGACTGGCCCTCCTCCCAGTTGGCCACGACCGAGCAACCCTCCTCCGCCATGACGTCCCCGGTCGACCGCAGGTAGAGCAGGCCGCTGTCGCCGTCGCCGCAGTAGTGGGCGAGGTGGGCGCGCAGACCGGGGTCCTCGACCGCCTCCAACGCCTCCGCCCACTCCTCGGCCGCCTCACCCTCCAGCGGCAGGACGTCGGCCGGCCCGTCGCCGAGGGTCAGCGCCACCCGCATCGCGTCCCACAGGGTGCCGTCCGAGACGAGCCTCGGGTAGGGCACGTACCAGCGGCCGGTCCACGTGTCGTCGGCGAGGTCTACGCCGTGCCGCTCGGCCAGCACCGCCAGGTCGCCGCCACGCACCAGCCCGCCGCCGAACGACGCCCCGGCCAGGTCGGCGGCGAACGCCGCGTGCCCGGTCTCCCGCACGTCCTCGAACTCGAAGACCGAGTTGGCCGCGTCGAACCGCGACGGCGGCTCGCCCGCGTCGAACAGCGAGCAGTCCAGCACGACCGGCTCCGCGCCGCGGAGCGCGGCCGGCCGCACCCAGTCGGCGACCCGGTTGTAGCCGAACTCGTCGAACACGTTGCCGCCCACGTACGCGACGTGCACCGCGTCGCCCGGGTGGTCGGACAGGGGGCCGCCGAGCAGGATCTCGAAAGCCCGGGTGAGCTGCCGACGCCAGTTGTCGGGCAGCGGGGATGTGCTGGTCACGCGCGAACCCTAGAGCCCTTCGTGGACCGCCGAGGTGGAATCGCCGATCTCCGGACCGCGGCGCAGGCGGTCGGCGTCGGCTGTCCGGTGTTGTGCCGCGTACAGGGCGACGGCGGCCTGCCGGGCGCCTTCGGCACCCTCCCGGTCGCCGAGCGCCCGGTACGCCGCGGCCAGGTGCTCGGTGACCGTCGCCTCGAAGAACGCGTTGTCCAGCTCCTGGCACAACGCCCGCGCGCGGGTCAGCAGTTCGACGGCCTCGGCGTGCCTGCCGCGCCGCAGCTCGACGGTCCCGAGGTTGTCCATCGCGGCCAGGGCGCCGTTGTGGTTGCCCAGCCCGAGATGTGCCGCCAGTGCCTCCGCGCAGTGCCGCCGCGCCGACCGGAGATCGCCGAGCCCGGCGTGGTGCAGCGCGACCGCGTTGAGGGCGTGCGCCTCGCCGACCGCGTTGCCGGCCTCGCGGTAGGCGGCCAGGGCCCGTGTCGAGTGGGTCAGCGCGTGGCCGTGCTCCCCGGCCACCGACCAGGCCCGCGCCAGGTCGTGGTGGCCGTGCGCCCGAGCCTCGACGTCGCCAGCCGCCTCGGCCGCGTGCAGCGAGCGCTCCAGCCACGTGCGGGCCTCCACCGGTTCCCCGGCGCGGGTCAGGGCACGCCCGAGTTGGCGGTGCGCCGACACCGCCGCGGCGTCACCCAGGTGCGTCGCGGCGGTGACGCCGAGGCGGGACGTCGACACGTTCTCCGCCAGGTGGCCGCGCCGGTAGTGGAAGGTGTCCAGGGCGCGGGCCAGTTGCCAGGCCCGCTCGTGCCGGCCCAGGTCGACCGCGGTCCGGGTGATCGCCAGCAGGTTCTGGTGCTCGGCGGCGAACCACGCGAGGGCCGCCGCGTCGTCCGCGAACCCCGGCACGTCCACGCCGCCGGCCGGCGGCGACCACCGGGCCGCGGTCCGGTGCGGGTAGAGCAGCCCGTCACCCGCGGTCGCGCCGTGCGCGAAGTGGTCGACCAGCCGCCGGGTGGCTTCCGCGCGCTTGTCCGGCACGTCGCGCCGCGCGGACGTGTCGGCGGCGAACAGCCGGACGAGGCTGTGCGTGTGGAACCGGCCGGGCCGGACCTGCCGCACCAGGCTGCGCCGCTCCAGCTCGCGGAGCACCCCGAGCGCTTCCCGGGCGGGCAGCCCCACCAGGCTCGCCACCGCACCGGGACCGGTCTCGGCCGTGGGCAGCAGGCCCATCAACCGGAACACCCGGGCCGAGACCGCGTCCAACGCCTCGTAGGAGCACGCGATCACCGCGCGCAGGCTGGCCGACGGGTCGCCCGCGTCGAACGCGTCGAGGTGGTTCGCGGTCTGCCGGAACTCCTCCACGAGCGCGCTGAGCGGGAACTCCGGGTGCGCGGCCGAGCGGGCGGCGGCGATGGCCAGCGCCAGGGGCAGCCCGGCGCACAGCTCCACGAGCTGCCCCACGGCGACCGGTTCCCGGTCCACCGCACCCGTGCCCAGGCGGTGCGCCAGCAGCTCGCGCGCGGCGCGGTGCGGCAGGACGTCCAGCCGCAGCGTGGCCGCGCCGCGCACGCGCAGCCCGGCCAGGTCGCTGCGGCTGGTCACGACGACCGCGCAGGACGGCGAACCGGGCAGCAGCGGCGTCACCTGGGCGGCGTCGGCGGCGTTGTCCAGCAGCACCGCGGCCCGCCGGTCCGCCAGCAGGCTCCGGTACAGGGCGAGCCGGGCGTCCGGGTCGGCGGGCACCGCCTCGGGCGCCACGCCCAGCGCGAGCAGGAAGCCGTGCGCCACCCGCGCGGGCGGCACGGGCGGCCCCGTCGGGTCGAACCCCCGCAGGTCCGCGTAGAGCTGGCCGTCGGGGAACCGCCCGCTGTTGCGGTGCAGCCAGTGCAGCGCGAGCGTGGTCTTGCCGACACCGCCCGCGCCCTCGACCCCGACCACCGGCGGGTGCGCCCGGTCCCCGGCCAGGGCCGCGTCCAGGCGGGTGATCTCCGCGTCGCGGGCGACCAGCCAGCGCGGCGGCGCGGGCAGGGTGCGCGGGCGCACCGGCCGGCGTTCCGGGTGGACGTGGATGCCGCCGACGACGCTGCCCGCCTGCACGACGGCGCCGACCGACCCGGCCCGCACGTGGTTCTCGGCCGGTTGGGACATGGCGGGTCTCCGATCGGTCGGAGCGGTCGGGTGGCGTTGCTCCGGGACGACCCGCGGCGGGAGCCTGGCCGTGGTCGACCGGGAAGCTCCGCGACCGATGGTGGTCCCGGTGCGTGCCCGAACCCACCGCTGAACGGGTGGGGCAACGGTCGGTCGCCGTGCGCACCGCCGCAACCCGCGACGGGTACCGTCGCGGCGGAATCCGGAGGCGGGGAGTTGGGTGCGGTGGCGGACAGGCTCGACGTGTGGGAGCGGCGGCTCGGCGTTCTCGCGAACCTCGTCCCGTACCTGGCGCTGCTGCTGACGACGCTGCTCTACCTGCTGACCACACCGGCGGACGGCGGCGACCGGGCGCTGACGCTCGGCCTGGTGGGCGCGGCCTGCGCCTGGATGCTGTGGTGGCACGCGCTGCACCCCGCGTGGCACGCGCGCGGCGGCTTCATGACGGTCTTCTTCGCGGGTGTGCTGGCGTTCTACGCCCTGCTGGGCCTGCACGACCCGGTCTTCGGCTTCTACTCGTTCGCGGGGTACGCGTACGCGGCGGACGTCCTGCGCGGGTGGCGGATGTTCGTCGGCGTCCTGCTGAACGCGTTGATCGCCGCCGCTTCGCTGCTGGGCGGTGTGCCGCCGGTCGACCCGGTGGCCATCGCCGTCTACGCGATCATCACCCTGTTCATCGTCACCGTCGCCATGACGTTCACGCTGGTCGGGTACATCACGTCCGAGCAGTCCCGGCGGCGCAAGGAGATGGTGGCCGAGCTGGCGGCCGCGGTGGAGGAGAACGCCCGGCTGCACGCCCAACTCCTGATCCAGGCGCGGGAAGCAGGCGTGTTGGACGAGCGGCAGCGGCTCGCGGGCGAGATCCACGACACCCTCGCCCAGAGCTTCACCGGCATCATCACGCAGCTCCAGGCGGTCGCCGAACCACCACGGCACGTCGGGACGGCGTTGCGGCTGGCGCGGGACGGCCTCGCCGAAGCACGGCGCTCGGTGCACGCCCTGCGCCCGCCGCCGCTGGAGGACGCGAACCTGCCGGACGCCCTGGCCGAGGTCGCGGCGGGCTGGACCGACCAGACCGGCGTGCCCGCGACCGTCGCCACGACGGGCGCGCCCCGCCCGCTGCACCCGGAGGTGGAGGTGGCGTTGCTGCGCACCGCCCAGGAGGCGTTGTCCAACGTGGCGAAGCACGCCGCCGCGTCCCGCGTCGGGCTCACCCTGTCGTACATGGAGGACGTGGTGACCCTGGACGTGCGTGACGACGGCACGGGTTTCACCGCGGGGCAGCCGACCGACGGCTACGGGTTGGTCGGGATGCGGCAGCGGGTGGTCCGCCTCGCGGGCGCGCTGGAGGTCGAGTCGGAACCCGGTGCCGGCACGGCCGTGTCCGCGTCCGTGCCGGCGATCCCGGCCGAAGTGGCGCGCTGATCCCGCACCCGCGCCGCCGGTTCGGGTTACGCGCCGAGCAGGCCGGCGACGGACCGGCCGACCGCGGTCAGCTCGGTCGTCGCCGCGGCGCGGTCGGGGCCGAGGTAGGTCACCGTGGTGAGCAGGTCGCCCCGGCTCAGCAGCAGTTCGCACTCCACGCCGAGTTCGTCGCGGAAGCACACCGAGAACTGCGCGTCGCCGCCGAGCGCGGGCAGCGCCAGCTCGCCGTCCACGGTGTGGCTGCCGCCCGCGTACTGGAACGTGCCGCAGTCCAACGACTTCCGGGCCAGCGCGACGGTTTCCGCCGCCGCACCGCCGGGCGAGTACCCGATGACCCGCTGCACGAGCTGCGAGCGGTTGGCGGTGTTGAGCCAGCGGTGGAGGTCGCGGGCCGTCGACATCGAGCGGTCGGTCGCCAGCTCGGTCGGGCACATGACGGTCGGGTACCTGTCGACGCCCGCTTCGTCCTCGTTGGACCGGTACCCGAGGGAGGCGATCACGTCGTCCGGCACCCGCGCCTTGGTGACGCGCTGCCGCGCCGAACCCGCGTCGCCGGGCGCGGACGTGGCGGCCGGCGGCGCGGCGGGCGCGGCGGAACAGCCCGCGAGCAGCAGCAGTGCGAGGACGTAACCCCCGAGTCTCATGGGCGCGCACAGTACCAAGTGGACCGGCGGCTAGTAGTCCACCCGGTCGGCCCGCGCCAGCCACGCCGCGAACGGCGCGTCGTCCTCGCCCGTGGAGATCCGCTCCACCGGCAGGTCCCACTCCGCGCGGGGCTTGCCGAACAGGTCGTGGAACGCGCGGTCGTCGAAACCGGCCGCCGCGGCGTCGTCCCGGTCGGCGGCGTACACCACCCGGTCCACCCGGGCCCACAGCGCGGCCGACAAGCACAGCGGGCACGGCTCGCACGACGACACCAGCACGCACCCGGTGAGGCGGAAGTCGTTCAGCGCGCGGCAGGCGGCGCGGATCGCGACGACCTCGGCGTGCGCGGTCGGGTCCAGGGACGGCGTGACCTGGTTGGTGCCGGTGGCGATCACCTCGCCGTCCTTGACGACCACCGCGCCGAACGGCCCGCCGCCCTCGGCGACGTTGCCGGTCGCCAGGTCGATCGACGCGCGCAGCCAGGAGTGGACGGAGGTGGTGGGCTCGGTCATGCAGGGGCTCCTCGTGGTCGCTCGGTGGAGGTGATGTGCTCCGGGCGCACCGGCACGCGGTTCAGCGCCCGGCCGGTGGCGGCGCGGATGGCCGCCACGACGGCGGGTGTGGACGAGATCGTGGGCGGCTCGCCGACGCCGCGCAGGCCGTACGGCGCGTTGGGGTCGGCCAGTTCGAGCACGTCGATGCGCATCGGCGGCATGTCCAGCGCGGTCGGGATCAGGTAGTCGGTGAACGACGGGTTGCGCACCACGCCGCCGGTCGTCCGGATCTCCTCCATCACGGCGAGCCCGAGCCCCTGCGCGGTGCCGCCCTGGATCTGGCCGAGCACCGCCTGCGGGTTGAGCGCCCGGCCGACGTCCTGGGCGCAGTCCAGCTCGACCACCTTCACCAGGCCCAGCTCCACGTCCACGTCGACCACGGCGCGGTGTGCCGCGAAACCGTACTGGACGTGGGCGTTGCCCTGACCCGTCACCGGGTCGATCGGCTCGGTGGGCCGGTGCCGCCACTCCGCGGTCTCGTCCACCACCTCGTCGCCCAGCAGCGCGGCGAGGTCGTCGACGTGGCGCCCGGCGGCCAGTTCGGCGAGCCGCGCCTTCACCGCGGCGCACGCGGCCCGCACCGCGCCACCCGTCACGTACGTCTGCCGGGACGCGGATGTCGAGCCCGCGCTGCCGATGGACGTGTCCATGGGCAGCACGGTCACGCGCGTCACGCCCAGTTCGGTGCGCACGATCTGCTGCACGATCGTCACCAGCCCCTGGCCGACCTCGCACGCGGCGGTGTGCGCGAGCGCCACGGGTTCGCCGCCGACGACCTGGAGCCGCACCCTGGCCGTGGAGTAGTCGTCGTAGCCCTCGGAGAAGCCGATGTTCTTGATGCCCACCGCGTAGCCGACGCCCCGGACGACACCCTCGCCGTGCGTGGTGTTGGCGACGCCACCCGGCAGGTCCAGCAGGTCCGTGCCGGTCGGCGGCAACGGCTTGTCCCGCACCAGTTCCAGCAACCGGGCGACGGGCGCGGCCGAGTCGACCACCTGGCCGGTCGGCATCGCGGAACCCTCGGACATGGCGTTGGCGATCCGCAGGTCCACGGGGTCCATCCCGAGCGCTTCGGCGAGTCTGTCCATTTGGGACTCATAGGCGAAAGCGGCCTGCACCGCGCCGAAACCACGCATCGCACCGCACGGCGGGTTGTTCGTGTAGACGCCCCACGCGTCGATCGACACGTTGTCCACGACGTACGGGCCGACGCCGAGCGTCGCCGCGTTCGCCACCACCGCCGGTGTGCTCGACGCGTACGCACCGCCGTCCAGGTAGATCCTCGCCTTGACGTGCACCAGCTTCCCGTCGCGGTCCGCGCCGTGCTCGTAGTGCAGGACCGCCGGGTGCCGGTGCACGTGGCCGTAGAAGGACTCCTCGCGGTTGTAGACCATCTTGGTGGGCTTGCCGGTGCGCAGCGCGAGCAGGCAGGCGTGCACCTGCATCGACAGGTCCTCGCGCCCGCCGAACGCGCCGCCGACGCCGGACAGCGTCAACCGCACCAGGGCCGGCGGCAGCCCCAGCGCGGTCGCCACCTGCGCCTGGTCCACGTGCAGCCACTGGGTGGCCACGTACAGGTCGACGCCGCCGTCCTCGGCGGGCACCGCCAAACCCGACTCGGGACCGAGGAAAGCCTGGTCCTGCATACCGACCTCGTACCGGCCGGTGACCACGACCGCGGCCCGCGCGTCCGGGTCGCCGCGCCGGATCGGCACGTGGCGCACCAGGTTCCCGCCGGGGTGCAGCGGCGTGTCGCCCAACGCCGACTCCATGTCCACGACCGGTGTCAGCACCTCGTACCCGACTTTGATCCGCTTCATCGCGCGCAACGCGGTCTCGGGGTGGTCCGCGGCGACCAGCGCGACCGGTTCCCCTTGGTAGCGCACGACGTCTTCGGCCAGCACCGGCTGGTCCGCGCGCTCCAGGCCGTAGATGTTGCGGCCCGGCACGTCCTCGTGCGTGAGGACCGCGTGCACGCCGGGCACGAGGAGCGCGTCGCTCAGGTCGATCGACACGATCCGCGCGTGGGGGTGGGGGCTGCGCAGCGTCGCACCCCAGATCATGTCCTCGTGCCACAGGTCCGAGGCGTACGCGAACTCGCCGCGCACCTTCAGGATCGCGTCGGGGCGGTGCGGGCTCGTGCCGACACCGCCGACCACCGACGTGAGTTCCGCCGGGTTGGGGCTCATCGCACCTCCTGGTGTCACGACCGCGCCCGCCGCGCGGCCAGCCGCACCGCGTCCAGGATCTTCTCGTACCCCGTGCAGCGGCACAGGTTCCCGGCCAGCGCCTCGCGGATCTCCGGGTCGGAGGGGTCCGGCACGCGGGCGAGCAGGTCGTGCGCCGCCACCACCAGGCCGGGCGTGCAGAACCCGCACTGCACCGCGCCCGCCTCGATGAACGCCTCCTGCACCGGGTCCAGCGCGCCACCGTCGGCGAGCCCCTCCACGGTCCGCACCTCGCGGCCCTCCGCCTGCCCGGCCGCCACCAGGCACGCGCACACCGGCACGCCGTCCAGGTACACCGTGCAGGAACCGCACTCGCCCTGCTCGCAGGCGTTCTTGGCGCCGGGCAGGCCGAGCCGCTCGCGCAGCACGAACAGCAGGCTCTCGCCCTCCCACACGTCGTCCGCGCGCCGTGGCACGCCGTTCACCGTCACGTTCACGCGCATGGCCGGCCCCGTCCGGTGTACCCCTGCCACGCCCAGTCCAGCGTGCGGCGGGCGAGCACGGACAACGCGTGCCTCCGGTACGCGGCCGTGCCCCGCACGTCGTCCACGGGGCTCGCGGCGGCGGCGACCAGCTCGCCGAACCGCCGCCGCGTGGAGTCAGGCAACGGTGTCGGCGACTCCCACTGGTCGCCGGCGCCCAGCTCGTCGGCCAGGAAGTCCTCGGCGGCGGTCGCGCGACGCGGTGTCGGCGCGGCGCTGCCCAGGGCGGCCCCGACCCGGCCCGTCGCCGGGTGCAGGGCGATCGCGAACGAGCACACCGCGATGACCATGGCGTTGCGGGTGCCGACCTTGGCGAACTGCTGGGGCGCGCCGGTTTCCGGCACGTGCACGGCGGCGATCAGCTCGTCCGGCGCGAGCGCGTTCCGCTTCACGCCCAGGTAGAAGTCGGTGGCGGGGATCATCCGCGTGCCGCGCGTCGACACCGCCTCCACGACCGCGCCGGTGGCCAGCAGCACCGGGTGGGCGTCGCCGGCGGGCGAGGCCGCGCCGAGGTTGCCGCCGACCGTGCCGCGGTTGCGGATCTGGGGCGACCCGACCGAGCGGGACGCCGTCGCGAGCGCGGGCAGCCGACCACCCAGCTCGTCGATCACCCGCCGGTACGGCACGCCCGCGCCGAGCCGCACCGCACCCGGCACCGCGGACCAGTCACGCAGCTCGGCGATCCCGGTGAGGTCCAGCAACGCGTCCGGGCGGCGGTGGTCGAAGTTCAGCTCCACCATCACGTCCGTGCCGCCCGCGATGGGCACGGCCCCGGGCCGTTCCGCCTTGAGCGCCAGCGCCTCGGCCAGGGTGGCGGGGCGGAGGAAGTCCATCAGCTGCCCCGGTAGGTCGAGTAGGCGAACGGGGACAGCAGCAGCGGCACGTGGTGGTGCTCGTCCGGGTCGGTGACCAGGAACGAGAGCACCACCTCCGGGAAGAAGGACGACACCGCGCCGGTCTCGAACACCAGCCGGTACACCCCGGCCGTCGCGGACGGCCAGCCCGTGATCCGGCCGTCGTCGTCGGTGCGGCCCTCGGCGACGGTCCGCCCGCCGTGCTCCAGGCGCACGGCCATGCCCGCCGCGGGCACGCCCACCCCGGCGTCGAGCACGTGGGTGCTGATCGTCACCGCGCCTCCCTCCGCGCGTGATCCAGTACACCGGTCGCGCGGGCCGGCCGGCAACGGTGGCGCCACCCGAAACCGGGGCTCCTCCACCGGGTCGTTTCGTGCTTTCCTACAAACACGGTCCAACGATGGAGGCGCTGGTGCTGCTGGTGCGCGACCTGCTGCGGATGCCGGAGCTGCGGCTGCGGGCGGTGGTCGGCGAGGAGTGGTTCGAGCGGCGGGTGACCGGCGTCTACGGCACCGAGCTGCCGAACCCCGCGCGGTACCTGTCCGGCGGGGAACTGGTGCTCTCCGGGCTGCTCTGGCTGCGCTCGGCCGACGCGTGCGAGGTCTTCGCGCGTGCGCTCGCGGAACGCGGCGCGGCGGCGCTCGCGGCCAGCGCCGCCGACGTGGGCGAGCTGCCGGAGGCGTTGCTCGCCGCCTGCCGCCGGCACCGCGTGCCGCTGCTGGAGGTGCCCGCCGACCTGTCGTTCGCGGCCATCACCGGTCGGGTCGCGTTGGAGCTGGCCGCCGAGCGGGTCGGCGACGCGGGCGCGTTGCTCGGCCACCACCGCCGGCTGCTGACCGTCGTCGCGGACGGCGGCGGCGTGGAGGAGCTGATCACCGCGGGCGCGGCCGAGCTGCGTGCGCCGTGCCGGGTGCTGGCCACCACGGGCCACGTCGTCGCCGGGCCGCCGCTGCCGGACCCGGCCGGGCTGGTCCGCGAGTTCTTCCAGGCCGAGCGGCTGCCGAAGGTCGTGCGGCGCACCACGGTGCTGCCGATCGCCGAGCGCGGCGGGTCGCGCCTGGCCGCGTGGCTGCTCGTGGTCGACGGCGACCGCGTGCACGACGAGGTCGCGGCGGAGCTGGCCAGCCTGGTCGCCGTGGAGCGGGCGCGGGTGGTGCAGGGGCGCGGCATCGCCAACCGCGCCGCCGGGCCGCTGCTGCGCGAGGTGCTGTCCGGTACCGGCGACCTGGCCAACCGGGTGGCCGCCGTGGGCTGGGACCCGACCGAACCGCTGCGGGTGCTCGCCGCGTCCGCGTCCGACGGGCGGACCGGGCCGGTGGCGGCGTTGCTGGCGGAGGTGCTGGCCCCGATCGCACCGCACGCGCTGGTCGGCGCGGTCGGCGCGGAGGTGTGGGCGGTCGCGCCGTCCGGCGCGGCGTGGGTGGAGGCCGTGCGGTCGGGCTTGCGGACCGCCGCACCCGGCCTCGGGTCCACGCGGGTGGCCGTGGGCGTCTCCTCACCCGCGCCGGCCGCCGGTCTGCGCGGCGCGGCGGCCGAGGCGACCCGCGCGCGGCGGCTGGGCGAGCGGCGGCCGGGTCGGACGTCGGTGGTGGCGGGGGAGGAGATCGCGTTCCACCAGCTGCTGCTGGCGGGCGTGCCGGAGGAGCTGCGCGCGTCGCTGCGGCGACGGGTGCTCGGGCCGGTCCTGGACTACGACGCCGAGCACGGCTCGGACCTGGTCGGCACCCTGCGCGTCTTCCTGGACCGCGGCGGCTCCTGGACACTCGCCGCCGCCGAGCTGCACGTGCACGTCAACACGCTGCGGTACCGGGTCGGGCGGGTCGCGGAGCTGCTGGGCGCGGACCTCTCCGACTTCGCCGTCCGGGTGGACCTGTACCTGGCGCTCCAGGCGGGCTGATACTGGGAGCGCGGCCACCACTCCGCCGCGACCGGTGGCCCCGGGCCACCTCGCCGAACGTGTGGCACGCCGTGCGCCCGCCGGTCGGGGATGCGGCAGGCGCACGACGTGCCGCCGTCGCGGTGTACCGGCTTCGGGGCGGTTGGCCCGCAACGGTTCCACGACCCGAAGGCGCGGATCCCCGCGGTATCGCGGATCGCCCGGTGCCACACCGACCGGATGGTGGGCGTTGTCGTCTCGTTATCCCCCGGGCTCGCCGGGCGGGTGCTCCACGCGCTACTCCGGTGGTGGCCGCCGCGCAGATCGCGAACGGACAACAGCTAAGGAGTGGTCATGTCACGCATCCCCGCGGTGTTGGCCGCGGTCGTCGTGGGACTCTCGCTCACGACCGCCGCGCCCGCCACGGCCGAGGGCGCGCACCACCCGTTCCCCACCGAGTTCCCGCTGCCGGACGGCTTCCGGCCCGAGGGCATCGCCATCGGCACCGCGCCGACCGCCTACTTCGGCTCGCTGGCCGACGGCGACCTGTACCGCGTCGACCTGCGCACGGGCCGGGGCGAGGTGTTCAGCCAGGGCCCCGGCACGTCGTCGGTCGGCCTCAAGATCGACCACCGGGGCCGGTTGTTCGTGGCCGGCGGCGGCGCGGGGGACGCACGGGTCGTCGACTCCCGGAATGGAGCGATCCTCAAGTCCTACAAATTCCCCGGCACCGGGGCGTTCGTCAACGACGTCGTCGTCGCGGATGACGGCGCGTACTTCAGCGACTCCAGCAAGGCGGTGCTCTACAAGATCGCTTTCGGGCGGCACGGCGAGTTGCCCGACGCCGCCACCGCGATACCGCTGACCGGTGATTTCGTGCTCACCCCCGGCTTCAACGGCAACGGTGTCGCACGCACACCCGACGGGAAAGCGCTGTTGCTCGTGCAGAGCAGCACGGGTCAGTTGCACCGGGTGGTCGACGGCGTGACCAAGGTCGTGGACCTCGGTGGGGAGAAGCTCACCGCCGGTGACGGCCTGCTGCTGCGCGGACGCACGTTGTACGTCGCGCAGAACGCCCTCAACACGGTGGCCGTCTTCACCCTCGACAGGGCCGGTACCAGCGGAAAACTCGTGAGCAAGATCACCGACCCGCGGTTCGACGTGCCGACCACGGTCGCCGCGTACGGTGACCGGCTGTACTTGCCGAACGCCCGGTTCGGCACGACGCCCACGCCGACGACGCCGTACAAAGCCGTCGCTGTGCCCAACAGGTGAAACCACAGGGGGCCGATGGGCGCAAAGTTCACATCGGCCCCCTGTTCCCGCCATCACTCGGCTGGGTAACCTCAGTCGCGTCGCGCCAGTGATCGCTGTCTCTTCGTAATGATGATCTTATAGTGTTACCGTTCCGTGGCCGATCGGGTGACGAGGAGGCGGCGCTCCTAGTGCTGCGTCGGACCAGCCAGACCAAGCGGACGAGTTCACGAGGCTGCGGAGCACTGTGAAGCAGAAGAACAAGGCGGAGACGAACCAGAAGACGATCCGCTCCCGGCTCACCGGCGTGGTGGTGGTGCCGAGCGTGGTCCTGCTGGTGATGTGGTTGGTCTTCTCCTCCTACACCGTGTTCGACGGCTTCTACACCCGCGCCGTCGCCGTGAGCGTCAAGGACGCCTCCATCCCGGCGGTGAACGCGTTCGTCGCCGTCCAGCGCGAGCGCCAGCTCGCCATGACGGCGCTCAGCAGGCGCAGCCCGGACCTCACCGACCTGCACGAGCAGCAGCGCGTGGTGGACGAGACGACCGGCACCATGCGCACCGCGTTCGAGGAGGTGTCCGGCAACGCGCCGGACGAGGTCAACGCCAAGATCGACGAGCTGAACGCGCTGCTCGCCGAACTGCCCCAGCGGCGCGCCGGCATCGAGTCCGGCAAGGTCGACAAGGACGCCGTCTACGGCTACTACAACAGCGTCGTGGACGCGGGCACCGCGTTGTTCGGCACGCAGGCCCGGATCGTGCCGGACGCGGTGGCCTCGCAGGAGGGCATGACCGCGACCGACCTGTTCCGGGCCGCCGACTGGATGTCCCGCGCCTCCTCGGTCACCTCCGGCGCGCTGGCCTCGGGCCGGCTCAGCCCCGAGGACCTGCTGGAGTTCGTGAACCTGGTCGGCTCCTACCGGTCGCAGCTGGCCACCACGACGCCGTTCGCCGCGGAGAAGGTGCGCGACGAGTACCGGGCGCTCACCGGGTCCGACAGCTGGCGCGGGCTCTCCGAGCTGGAGAACCGGCTGATCTCCACGCCGGGCGCCGAGGTGGCGCTGGACGAGTGGCAGGCCGTCGCGGGCCCGGTGTCCGAGCGGATGGTGGACCTGGCCGTCCACCAGGCGTCGAGCGCCGCCGACACCGGCCTGGAGCGCGGCAACAACCGGTTCGTCACGGTCCTCATCGGCGCGCTCGTCGCGCTGGTCGTGGTGCTCGGCGGCATCGTCTTCGCCGCCCGGATCTCCAACCGCCTGGTCAACCGCGCCCTGATCACCCGCCTCGCCGCGTTGAAGAAGGACTCCCTCGCGCTGGCGCACGAGCGGCTGCCCGACATCGTGGACCGCCTCCGCGAGGGCAAGCACGTGGACGTCGAGGTCGAGGTGCCGCCGCTGGACTACGGCAGCGACGAGATCGGCCAGGTGGCCGACGCGTTCAACGCCGCGCAGTACACCGCCGTCGCCGCCGCGGTGAAGGAGAGCCAGGCGCGCGAGGGCGTGAACCGGGTCTTCCTCGACATCGCGCACCGCAACCAGGGCCTGGTGCACCGCCAGCTCAAGATCCTGGACAAGCTGGAGCGCGAGGAGGAGAACCCCGACCAGCTGGACGCGTTGTTCCAGCTCGACCACCTCGCCACCCGCGCACGCCGCAACGCCGAGAACCTGATCATCCTCGCGGGCGAGCAGCCGGGCAGGCAGTGGCGCAAACCGGTGCGGCTGCTGGACGTGCTGCGCGCCGCGGTCGCCGAGACCGAGCAGTACGTGCGGGTCAAGGTCAACCCGGTGCCGGAGACGGCGCTGGTCGGCGCGGCCGTCGCGGACACCATCCACCTGGTCGCCGAGCTGGTGGACAACGCCACCGCGTTCTCGTCGCCGCGCTCCCAGGTGCAGGTGCACGCGAGCGAGGTGCCGCAGGGCATCGTGGTGGAGATCGAGGACCACGGCCTGGGCATCAACCCCGAGGACCGCGAGCAGCACAACGCGATGCTGGCCGACCCGCCGGAGTTCGACGCGATGCGGCTGCGGGGCGAGTCCCGGCTCGGCCTGTTCGTGGTGGCGCGGCTGGCCGCGCGGCGCGGCATCCACGTCGAGCTGCGCGAGTCGCCGTACGGCGGGACGCTGGCGCTGGTCCTCATCCCGTCCGCCATCGTCGCGGGCCCCAACGCCGCCGTCGAACCGGCGGAGACGCGCGAGCTGCCGCGCCGCACCTTCCCAGACGACACCGTGATCCCGGAGCAGGGCGACGACTCAGTGCGAGACGCCAGGTTTCCCGACACCTCCCGCGAGCTGGAGGGCTTCTGGGCCCAGGCCGAGGCCGCGGCCAACCAGCGTTCCGTTCCAGCGGACAAGAGACTGAACGCCGATCCGGACCTGCCGCAGCACAGCGGCGACCTGAACCTGCCGCAGCGCAAGCGGACCACCGACTGGCCGGCGGAGGACCCGGCCGCGAGCGCGCCGGACCGACCGGAGCTGCCCCGCCGACGGCGCCAGCAGAACCTCGCGCCGCAGTTGGTGCGCAACGATTTCCACCCTTCGCCCGAACCGCTCGCCGAGGGCGACGTCGAGCAGTCCGCCGAGCGGGTCCGCGACGGCCTGTCGGCGTTCCAGCGGGGTACCAAGGACGCCCGCCGCTCGAACGACGCCCTCGAACCCTGACCAGCAGCAGTGGCCGGACGACTGGAAACCGGAAAGGCAACGGCGATGAACGACATGACCAGCCAGCACAACGAACTGAACTGGTTGTTGGAGGACCTGGTCGGCCGTGTGGTTGGTGCGCGGCACGCGGTGGTGCTGTCCGCGGACGGTCTGCTGCTCGGCCGCTCACCCGGGCTGTCCAAGGACGACTCCGACCACCTGTCGGCCATGGCGTCGGCGTTCCAGAGCCTGGCGCGCGGCACGGGGCGGCACTTCGGCGGCGGCGCGGTGCGGCAGACCATCGTGGAGATGGAGCACGCCTACCTCTTCGTCACGGCGGCGGGCCACGGCGCGTGCCTCGCGGTCCTGGGCGAAGAGGACTCCGACATGGGGATGATCGCCTACGAGATGAACATGCTCGTGAAGCGCGTCGGCACCTACCTGTCGTCCGCGCCACGCGGCACCGCGGCGGCCTTGCCCACGGCTCGCAGGACTTCCTGATGGCCGGCCGCGAGGACTGGTGGTACGACGAGGCGGCCGGGCCGCTGGTCCGCCCGTACGCGATGGTGCGCGGCCGGACCCGCCCGCTGCGGCCGGAGCTGCACCTGGTGACCCAGGTGCGCGCGATGCCGTCCCCCGCGGACCCCGATGCGTTGTCCGTCGAGCACCTTGAGATCATGGAGCTGTGCCGGCGACCGCTGTCCGTGGCGGAGGTCGCCGCGTACCTCGACGTGCCCCTGGTGGTCGTCAAGGTGCTGTTGAGCGACCTCATCCAGCGCGGTGACGTCGTGATCCGAGACCCCTCCCGCGTCCCGCAAGTGCCGGACCGGAACCTGTTGCAGGCAGTGCTGGATGGTGTCCGTGGAATCTGAGCGACCGGGTGGGGAACTGCTCGTACCCACCCCAGTCAAGATCGTCATCGCCGGCGGCTTCGGCACCGGCAAGACGACGATGGTCAACGCGGTCAGCGAGATCCCACCGCTGCACACCGAGGAGCTGCTCACCGAGGCGGGTGTGGGCGTCGACGACGTCCTGGGCCTGGAGCAGAAGGAGACCACCACGGTGGCCCTCGACTTCGGGCGCATCACGATCAACCCGGAGGTGGTCCTCTACCTGTTCGGCACGCCCGGCCAGAACCGGTTCTGGTTCATGTGGGACGAACTGGCCTACGGCGCGATCGGCGCGGTGATCCTGGTGGACACCCGCCGGCTCGACTCCAGCTTCCCGTCCATCGACTTCTTCGAGCGGCGCGGCATCCCGTTCATCATCGCGGTCAACTGCTTCGAGGGCGCCCACCTGTACGAGGTGGAGGAGGTGCGCCGCGCGCTGGACGTGGAGAAGGGCATCCCGCTCGTGCTGTGCGACGCGCGGGACCGGGAGTCGGCCAAGACGGTCCTGGTGAACCTGATCCAGCACACCATGGACCGCCTGGACGCGATGGCCTGACCGCCGGCGCGGATGTGATCGCCGACGTGATCACCCCCGCCGCGCGGTGAGCACACCCCGGCGGCGCTGCGCGCGCAGCGCCGCCAGGTAGGTCGCGAAGTCCACCTGCACCGAATCGGCCGCCGTGGTGCCGTACCGCGCCCGTGCGGCCTTGAGGTGCGCCTTGACCTCCTGGCGCATCACCCGTTCGGCCGGCAGCTCGGCCGTGCCCTCCACCAGGTCGGCGATCCACTCCGCCTGCGCCTCCACCAGGCGCGTGATCGCGCCGAACGGCCGGATCAGGCCCGCGAAGTACAGGCCCGGGTGGGCGGGTGGCACCACCCGTTGGTAGAGCGCGACCTGCCCGGCCGGTTCGAACACCCATTCGGACGGCAGGAACGGGAATTCGATCCGATAACCGGTGCAGTAGACGAGGTCGTCGACCTCGGCCGCCGAGCCGTCGACAAAATGTAGCGAGCCGTTCACGATGCGCTCCACCGCGGGCTTCACGACGAGTGCGCCGTGGTTGATGCGGCTGAGCAGCTCGTCGGATATGGTGAGCGCTCCGCCGAACACCCGGTGGTCCGGCTCGGCGAGCCCGTAGTCCGTCAGCCGCCCCCTCATCAGGCGCAGCAGCAGTTCGATGAGGCGGCGTTGCTCGGGGAACGCCAGGCGGGCCCACCAGGGGGCCGAGGCAATTTCGTCAATCGGTATCCCGAGCATTGTCTTGGGTACCACGTGAACGCCTCGGCGTTGCACCACAATAGTTTTCACGGCCACCCGGGAAAGCTCCACGGAAATGTCCGCGGCGGAGTTCCCGAAGCCGATGACGGCCACCCGCCTGCCCGCGTGCGCCGCCGGTCCGGAGTAATCGAACGAGTGCGTTCTGCGACCGGTGAACGTCTCGTCGCCGGGCAGCGACGGCACCTTCGGCGACCAGTGGTGGCCGGTCGCGACGACCACGTGGCCGTACGCGTGCCGTTCCCGCGCCCCGGTTCCGTCACGGGTCGTCACGAGCCACGTGCCGTCCGGTCCGCGGTCCAGCGCCTCGACTTCCACAGTTGTCCGGACCAGATCCGTCACGCCTTTGTGATCGGCGTAACTTTGCAGGTAGGAGGCCACCTGGTCGTGGCGGGGGTAGCGCGGGAAGTGGTCCGGCATCGGGAAGTCGGAGTAACCGGTGATCTTCGCCGAGGTGTTCAGGTGGAGCGACCGGTAGGCGGGTCCCGGTTCCGGCGGATCGGGGTAGCGCCACAGCCCGCCGACGCCGGCGGACCGTTCCAGAACCGTGACCGGGAGACCCCTGGAATGGAGCGTTCCGGCGACCGCCAGCCCCGAGATGCCCGCGCCGATCACACAGGTGTGATCATGGATGGGACGTTCGGGGTATTGACTACCGGCTGTTTCGCGCACTAGCGCCGCCACTCTTCCGGCCCATTTCCGTCACCGAGCGTGCCCGGCCGCGCGGGGTGTGATCTCCGCCCACCGGCCGGTCCTCCATTGCGTGCGGGTTGTCCACCGGGTAAGCCTTGCGCCCGGAGGTGCCTAGTGTCCAGTTCCACCGCTGTGGCCCAGACCGCACGACGTGCGGGCCTGTTCCGCGCATCGTTTTCGACCTATCGCGAGTTCGCGCTCGGCAAATGGTTCGACATCAGTGCCGCACTGGGCTTCTCCGCCGACCGGTCGCGGGCGTCCTCCGCCGAACTCGACGGGTTGCTCGGCGCGTGGGCGGACCGGACCGCCGGTGCCGAACCGGAATACCCGTCGTTCGTTTCCCGCGACGGTTTTCCGATGGAGTTCTCGGTGAGCTGGCGTGGTGGTGTGCCGGAAGTGCGGGTGTTGTTCGAAACACCGGGGGAGGCGCCGACGGCGTGGGCGGCGCAGGAGGCCGGGCGGGCGTTGACGCGTTCGCTCGCCGGACGGCCGGGTGTCTCGCTCGCCCGGTACCTGGCCGTGGAGGACCTGTTCGTGGTGCCCGACCCGGCGCCGTTCCGGCCCACCGTGTGGCACTCGATGGCGTACCGGCCCGGTGAGCGGGCGCGGTACAAGGTCTACCTGAACCCGCAGGCGCACGGCTGTGCCGCCGTACCGGAGGTGATGGCCGCGGCGATGGCGAGACTCGGGCTCTCGTCGGCGTGGCGCGGTGTGGCGTCCTCGCTCACCGAACTCGCCGCCGAGGGCCACGACCTGGAGTTCGTCGCGCTGGATCTGGCGGACGCGCCGGACGCGCGGGTGAAGGTGTACTTCCGGCACACGGGGCGCGTCGACCTGGACCGCGTGGCGTCGTTCGCGCGGACGCACGACCCGGTGCTCGCCCAGCCCGCGTACCGCGACGTGTACGGACCGCCGGGGCTGCCGGACAACGAGCCGATGACCTGCCTGGCGTTCCGCGCGGGCGCGGGAGGGGCCGAGGAGGCGAACATCTACCTGCGCCTGCCCAGCGAGGTGTCGTCCGACGCGGAGGCCGCGGCACGCATCACGTCGGTGATGCGGCGGTTCGGGGTGGACCACCACCAGTACCGGGCGGTGGTCGACGCGCTCGCGCCGCAGCCGTTGGAGACGATGGTGGGGATGCACGAGCTGCTCAGCTTCCGGACCACCTCGCGGCGGCCGGACCTGGGCGTGTACTTCCGGTTCGCGGTGCACGACACGGCGGTGGCGGGCGCGCACGCGTGACGTTGCGCGGGTCTCCGGTCGATGGGGGACCCGCGCACCGTCAGGCCGTGTGGACCGCCGCGTGCTTCAGCTCGCGTAGACGTGGAACCCGCGGCCGCTCTTCTTGCCCAGCAGGCCCGCGTCGACCATGCGCAGCAGCAGCGGCGGCGGCGAGTACAGGGGCTCCTTGAACTCCTCGTACATCGACTCGGCGATCGCCTTGGTGGTGTCCAGGCCGATCAGGTCGGCCAGGCGCAGCGGACCCATCGGGTGCGCGCAGCCCAGCACCATGCCGTTGTCGATGTCCTCCGCGCTGGCGAACCCGGACTCCAGCATCCGGATCGAGGACAGCAGGTAGGGGATGAGCAGGGCGTTCACCACGAAGCCCGCCCGGTCCTGCGACCGGATGACCTCCTTGTGCAGGACGCCGGTCACGAACTCCTCGGCGCGGGACCGCGTCTCCTCGCCGGTCAGCAGCGACGGCACCAGCTCGACCAGCTTCAGCACCGGGACGGGGTTGAAGAAGTGCACCCCGACCACCTGCTCCGGCCGGGTGGTGGCCATGCCCAGCTTCATGATCGGGATGGAGGACGTGTTCGAGGCGAAGATCGCCTTCGGGTCCTCGACGACCTTGTCCAGCGCGCTGAAGATCTCGGTCTTGACCTGCTCGTTCTCCGCGACCGCCTCGACGACCAGGTTGCGGTCGGCGAGGTCGGCGAGGTCGGTGGTGAACCGGAGGCGCTCCAGTGCGGCGTCCCGGTCCTCGGCGGTCAGCTTGCCGCTGCGCACACCCTTGCCCAACGAGGAGGCGATCCGCCCCCGCGCGGCTTCGGTGGCGTCCGGGCTGACTTCGGCCACCAGCACGTCGAGGCCGGCGCGCGCGCAGACCTCGGCGATACCGGAGCCCATCAGCCCGGACCCCACCACTCCAACACGTCGAATGTCACTCACGCCCCGATCCTGCCAGGGCGGTGGCGGGGTGGCACAACCTCCACCCGCCGGTCCGCTGCCCGGTGCGTGGGGGGTGACCTGGTGGTTCGTCGGCGGTGGGAGTGCTCGGGGCGGGGTTGGCCGCTGCGCGCGCCGGGTCAGTCGAGTTCCCGTTCGGCGCGGGCGATCGCGGCGAACTCCTCCTCCGGCGCCGAGGCGACCAGGTGGTGTCTGCTGTAGAACCAGAAGTAGGTCAGCGCCAGGGCCACCGCGCCCGCCGTGATGCCGGCGGCCAACGGGTCCACGACGAAGGTCGCCACCACGGCGGCCAGCGCCAGCACCAGGGCCGCGCCGGTCGTCACCACGCCTCCCGGTGTCCGGTACGGGCGGGGCATGGCGGGTTCGCGTCGACGCAGCACGATGTGCGACACCATCATCAGCACGTACGACAGGGCGGCGCCGAAGACCGCGATGTCGATCAGCAGCGCGCCGTTCCCGGTCACCGCGGCGAGGGCGAACCCGAGCACGCCCGGCACGAGCAGCGCCGCGCGGGGGGTCCGCCGTCGGCCCGTCCGGGACAGCCACCGCGGCAGGTAACCCGCCCGGGACAACGCGAAGAGTTGCCGCGAGTACGCGTATATCAGCGAGAAGAAGCTCGCCACCAACCCCGCCAGGCCGACGTGGTTCACCAGGCGCGAGAGCACGTTGTCCCCGCCGTACGCCGCGCGCACCGCGTCCGGCAACGGGTTGTCGGACGCCTGCAACGCGCCCGCGCCCGCGCCGCCCGGTGCGAGCACCAGGATCGCCACCGCGAACAACAGCAGCACGGCCATCGCCGCGATGATGCCGCGCGGCACGTCGCGCTTCGGGTCGCGCGCCTCCTCGGCGGCCAGGGGGACGCCTTCCACGGCCAGGAAGAACCAGATGCCGTACACCAACGCACCCAACACGCCGGTGATGCCGAACGGGAGGAAGCCCCCGCCCGCCAGGTCGAACAGCCGGTCGGCGTCGAACTTCGGCACCATGCCGACCACGAACGCCAGCAGCGCCACGACCGCGACGCCGGTGATCGCGAACATCAACCGCAACGCCTCGCCCACCCCGTACAGGTGCACGCCGACGAAGACCGCGAAGCACACCAGGTACACCGGCCAGGAATTCGTCAGGCCGAACAGGCCGATGGCCTCCACGTAGCCACCGATGAAGACCGCGATGGCGGCAGGTGCGACGGCGTACTCCACGAGGATGGCGACGCCGGTCGCGAAACCACCCAGGGGACCCAGGGCACGCCGCGCGAAGCCGTAACCGGCGCCCGCGGCCGGCAGCGCGGCGGCCAACTCGGCCAGGTCGAAGACCATGCACCCGTACATCACGGCCATGAGCGCGGTCGCGATCAGCAGGCCGCCCCACCCACCCCGGGCGAGCCCGAAGTTCCAGCCCGCGAAATCGCCGGACACGACGTAGGAGACCCCGAGCCCGGCCAGCAGGACCCACCCCGCCGCACCACGTCGCAACCGCCGGTGCTCCAGGTACTCGCGCCCCACCCGCTCGCACTCGACGTGCTCGGCCATCCGGACTCCAATGGGTCGGTAGCGTTGCCCTCGCACGGTGACGTGGGTCACTCGACCGTGTCAACAAGCCGAGTGTGCGACGCCCCTCGCCGGTGGGGGGCGCTGTGCCGGGAAAACCGTTGTGGGAGCGGGAAAAGCGAGCGTGCGGGTGGCGCGGAGCCGAGCACTCCTCCGGTTCGGCGCGGGTGGCGTGCGTCACCCGGGCGGTGCCAGGATTGGCGCGGCCGACCTTCTGGAGGCAGGTGCGGATGCTCACCGTCGAGGAGTTGCGCGGGCTGGTCGACGCCGGGGAGATCGACACGGTCCTGGTGGCGGTGGTGGACATGCAGGGCCGGCTCCAGGGCAAGCGCTGCGCCGCGCGCCACTTCCTCGACGTGGTGCTGCCCGAGGCCGCCGAGGGGTGCGACTACCTGCTCGCCGTGGACGTGGAGATGAACACCGTCGACGGGTACACCGCCTCCTCCTGGGACACCGGCTACGGCGACTTCGTGATGAAGCCCGACCTGTCCACGCTGCGCCGCGTCCCGTGGCACGAGGGCACCGCCCTGGTGCTGTGCGACGTCGAACGACAGGACGGCGAACCGGTGGCGGTCTCGCCGCGGCAGGTGTTGCGCCGCCAGCTCGACCGCCTCGCCGAACGCGGGCTGCACGCGTTCGTCGGCACCGAACTGGAGTTCATCCTCTTCGACGACACCTACGAGGACGCCTGGCGGCGCGGGTACCGCGACCTCACCCCGGCCAACCAGTACAACGTCGACTACTCGCTGCTCGGCACGGCACGCGTCGAGCCGCTGCTGCGCGACATCCGCAACCACATGGCGGGCGCGGGCCTGGCGGTGGAGTCCGCCAAGGGCGAGTGCAGCCCCGGCCAGCACGAGATCGCGTTCCGCTTCAAGGAAGCCCTCGTCACGTGCGACAACCACAGCGTCTACAAAACCGGTGCGAAGGAGATCGCCGCGCAGCACGGCCGGTCGCTGACGTTCATGGCCAAGTACGACCAGCACGAGGGCAATTCCTGCCACGTGCACCTCAGCCTGCGGACGGCGGACGGTGAACCGGTGTTCGCCGCCGGGTCGGGCATGTCGCCGCTGATGGAGTCCTTCCTCGCGGGCCAGCTCGCCGCGTTGCGCGAGCTGACCTGCTTCCTCGCCCCGAACGTCAACTCCTACAAGCGGTTCGTCGCGGGCAGCTTCGCGCCGACGGCCGTCGCCTGGGGCCGGGACAACCGGACGTGCGCCCTGCGGGTGGTGGGGCACGGCCCGTCGCTGCGGTTCGAGAACCGGGTGCCGGGCGGCGACGTCAACCCGTACCTGGCGGTCGCGGCGCTGATCGCGGCCGGCCTGCACGGCCTGGAGCACGACCTCCGCCTGCCGGACGAGTTCACCGGCAACGCCTACGCCGCCGACCTCCCGACCGTGCCCGGGACCCTGCGCGACGCGGCCTCGTTGTTCGCCCGCAGCGACATCGCCCGCGACGCGTTCGGCCGGGACGTGGTGGACCACTACCTCAACGCCGCCCGCGTCGAGCTGGCGGCGTACGACTCGACCGTGACCGACTGGGAGCGCATCCGTGGTTTCGAACGGCTCTAGGCCGCTGATCGGCGTCACCACCTACCTGGAGCGCACGCGGTTCGGCGTGTGGGACGTGCCGGCCGCCGTGCTGCACCGCGACTACCTCGACTCGGTGGTGCGCGCGGGCGGCAACCCGGTGCTGCTGCCGCCGGTCGGCGTGTGGGACGCGTCGGCCATCGGCTTCCTCGACGGCCTGGTGCTGGCGGGTGGCGCGGACGTCGACCCCGCGCGGTACGGCCGGCCGCGGGACACCCGGACCGGCCCGCCGCGGCCCGACCGGGACGCCGCCGAGCTGGAGCTGGTGCGGGCCGCCCTCAAGCTCGACCTGCCGCTGCTCGGCGTGTGCCGGGGTATGCAGGTGCTCAACGTCGCCCTCGGCGGCACGCTGGCCCAGCACGTCGAGGGCCACAACCCGGCGCCCGCGGCGTTCGAGCACACCGGCGTCGCCGTCGCGCCCGGCACCCTGCTGGCCGGCGTCGTCGGCCTCGCCACCACCGTGCACTGCCACCACCACCAGGCGGTGGACGACCTCGGCGACGGGCTGCGGGTCGTGGCGAGCGCGCCGGACGGCACGGTGGAGGCGGTCGAGCTGCCGGGCTCGCGGTTCGTGCTCGGCGTCCAGTCGCACCCGGAGGCCGACAGCGAGGACGACCGCCTGTTCGCCGCGCTGGTCGCCGCCACGGCGGGCGGTGTCGGCCGGTGACCGCGTTCGACGTGGTGGACCCGGCCACCGCGCGGGTGCTGCGCACCGTCGAACTCGCCTCGCTGGAGGAGACCGACGCGGCGATCGACCGGGCGCGGGCCGCGTTCCCGGCGTGGCGTGACGTCGCGCCGGGCGACCGGGCGCGGCTGCTGCGCCGGTTCGCGGAGGCGGTGGACGGGGCGTTGGAGGAGCTGGCCGGGCTGGAGGTGCGCAACGCCGGGCACACCATCGCCAACGCGCGGTGGGAGGCGGGCAACGTCCGCGACGTCCTGCACTACTACGCCGCCGCGCCGGAACGCCTGTTCGGCAGGCAGATACCGGTGCCGGGCGGGTGGGACGTGACGTTCCGGGAACCGCTCGGCGTGGTCGGCGTGATCGTGCCGTGGAACTTCCCGATGCCCATCGCGGGCTGGGGCTTCGCGCCCGCGCTCGCGGCGGGCAACACGGTGGTGCTCAAGCCCGCCGAACTCACGCCGCTGACCGCGTTGAAGCTGGCCGAGCTGGCCCGCGCGGCCGGCATCCCGGAGGACGTGTTCCAGGTGCTGCCGGGCGCGGGACCCGTGGTGGGGCGGCGGTTCGTGACGCACCCGGCGGTGCGCAAGGTCGTGTTCACCGGGTCGACGCGGGTCGGCAAGGAGGTCATGGCGGGCTGCGCCGAGCAGGTCAAGCGGGTGACGCTGGAACTCGGCGGCAAGTCGGCCAACATCGTGTTTGCCGACGCCGACCTGGAGCGGGCCGCGGCCACCGCGCCGCAGGGGGCGTTCGACAACGCGGGCCAGGACTGCTGCGCGCGGTCGCGCATCCTGGTCCAGGCGTCGGTGTACGACCGGTTCATGGAGCTGCTGGAACCGGCCGTGCGCGGTGTCGTGGTCGGCGACCCCGGCGACGAGGCGACCGCGATGGGGCCGTTGATCTCCGCAGCGCACCTGGCGAAGGTCTCCTCCTACGTGCCCGACGACGCGCCCGTGGCGTTCCGCGGCTCCGCGCCGGGCGGACCCGGGTACTGGTTCCCCCCGACGGTCCTCGCGCCCGTCGCGCCGGACGCGCCGGTCGCCGTGGACGAGGTCTTCGGCCCCGTCGTCGTGGTCCTGCCGTTCGAGGACGAGGAGGACGCCGTGCGGCTCGCGAACCACGGCGAGTACGGCCTGTCCGGCTCCGTCTGGACCCGGGACGTGGGGCGCGCGCTGCGCGTCTCGCGGGGTGTGGAGGCGGGGAACCTGTCGGTCAACTCGCACTCCTCGGTGCGGTACTGGACGCCGTTCGGCGGGTTCAAGCAGTCCGGCCTCGGCCGGGAACTCGGACCGGACGCGCCGGACGCGTTCACCGAGACCAAGAACGTGTTCATCGCCCACTGAGACCGGGAGAGACATGGCAGAGCGACTGGCGGGCCGGGTGGCGGTCGTCACGGGCGGCGGCAGCGGTATCGGGCTGGCGTCGACGCGCCGCCTGGCCGAGGAGGGCGCGCGGGTCGTCGTCGCGGACGTCGACGGCGACACCGGCAAGGCCGCCGCCGACGCGGTGGGCGGTCTGTTCGTGCAGGTCGACGTGACCGACGAGGAGCAGGTCGCCGCGCTCTACCAGACCGCCGCGGACGCCTACGGCGCGGTGGACGTCGCGTTCAACAACGCGGGCATCTCGCCGCCCGAGGACGACTCGGTGCTCACCACCGGCATCGAGGCGTGGGACCGGGTGCAGAAGGTCAACCTGACCTCGGTGTACCTGTGCTGCAAGCACGCCATCCCGCACATGCTGCGGCGAGGTCGGGGGTCGGTGATCAACACGGCGTCGTTCGTGGCGACCATGGGCGCGGCCACGTCGCAGATCTCCTACACGGCGTCCAAGGGCGGTGTGCTGGCGATGAGCCGGGAGCTGGGCGTCCAGTTCGCGCGCTCGGGCGTGCGGGTCAACGCCCTGTCGCCCGGCCCGGTCAACACGCCGCTGCTGCGGGAGCTGTTCGCCGCGGACCCGGAGCGGGCCGCGCGGCGGCTGGTGCACGTGCCGCTGGGCCGGTTCGCCGAGCCGGAGGAGATCGCCGCCGCCGTGGCGTTCCTGGCCAGTGACGACTCCTCGTTCATCACGGCGTCGAACTTCCTCGTGGACGGGGGGATCTCGGGGGCCTACGTGACACCGCTGTGAGTGGGCGGTGTGGAGCGGCCGGTGGAGGCGGGGCGGCGGGGAGCGGTGTCCGGGGGTGCGGTCGCCCGGGTGGGTGGGCCGGTGGCGGTGTCGCGGTCGTGGGGGCGGTTCGGCGTGGTCGTCCGCGCACGTCGGACGTGTCGGCGGAAATGGCGTGGGTGACCACCGATAACATCTGACGGAACAGGGTCCCGCCTACCGGAGGAGTCATCGTGTCCCAGCCACGTCCCGCAGCCGCTCTCGCCCCACCGCGCGTGGTGGTGCCGGCGGGGACCACCGCGGGCACGGCGGTCCGGGAGGCGGGTCTGCCGGGCAAGGGCCCGGACGCGATCGTCGTCGTCCGGGACGCCGAGGGCCACCTGCGCGACCTGTCGTGGCAGCCGGCGGTGGAGGTCGAGGTCGAGGCGGTCGCCGCCGACACGCCCGACGGCCGCTCCGTGATCCGCCACTCGGCCGCGCACGTGCTCGCGCAGGCCGTCCAGCAGCAGTTCCCCGAGGCCAAGCTCGGCATCGGCCCGCCCGTCAAGGACGGCTTCTACTACGACTTCCAGGTCGACCGCCCGTTCACGCCCGAGGACCTCCAGGCGCTGGAGAAGCGCATGAAGCAGATCATCAAGGGCGCGCAGCGGTTCGACCGGCGGGTGGTGGAGTCGGTCGACGCCGCGAAGGCCGAGCTGGCGGCCGAGCCGTTCAAGCTGGAGCTGGTGGACATCAAGTCCGATGTCGACACGGCGGAGGTCATGGAGGTCGGCGGCGGCGAGCTGACGATCTACGACAACCTCGACCCGCGCACCGGCGAGCGCGTCTGGGGCGACCTGTGCCGCGGGCCGCACGTGCCGACGACCAAGCACGTCCCGGCGTTCAAGCTCACCCGCGTCGCCGCCGCCTACTGGCGCGGCAACGAGAACAACCCGCAGCTCCAGCGCATCTACGGCACGGCGTGGGAGTCGGCGGAGGCGCTGGACGCGCACCTGGAGATGCTGGCCGAGGCCGAGCGCCGCGACCACCGCAAGCTGGGCGTGGAGCTGGACCTGTTCAGCTTCCCGGACGAGCTGGGCTCCGGCCTGGCCGTGTTCCACCCGAAGGGCGGCATCGTCCGCCGCGAGCTGGAGGACTACTCGCGCCGCCGGCACGAGGAGTCGGACTACGAGTTCGTCTACACGCCGCACATCAGCAAGAGCGGCCTGTTCCACACGTCCGGCCACCTGCCGTACTACGCGGACACCATGTTCCCGCCGATCGAGTTCGAGGGCGAGGACTACTACCTCAAGGCCATGAACTGCCCGATGCACAACCTGATCTTCAGGTCCCGCGGGCGGTCCTACCGCGAGCTGCCGCTGCGGCTGTTCGAGTTCGGCACGGTCTACCGGTACGAGAAGTCCGGTGTGGTGCACGGCCTGACCCGGGTGCGCGGTCTGACGATGGACGACTCGCACATCTACTGCACCAAGGAGCAGATGCCGGGTGAGCTGCGGTCGCTGCTCAAGTTCGTGCTCGACCTGCTCGCCGACTACGGCCTGAGCGACTTCTACCTGGAGCTGTCCACGCGGGACGACTCGCCGAAGTTCATCGGTGACCCGGAGGAGTGGGCGGAGGCCACCGAGACGTTGCGCCGGGCCGCCGAGGACTCCGGGCTCGAACTGGTGCCGGACCCGGGTGGCGCGGCCTACTACGGCCCCAAGATCTCCGTGCAGGCGAAGGACGCCATCGGCCGGTCGTGGCAGATGTCGACCATCCAGCTCGACTTCAACCAGCCCAAGCGGTTCGAGCTGGAGTACACCGCGCCGGACGGCTCGCGCCAGCGGCCGATCATGATCCACCGCGCGTTGTTCGGCTCGATCGAGCGCTTCTTCGGCGTGCTCACCGAGCACTACGCGGGCGCGTTCCCGGCGTGGCTCGCGCCGGTGCAGGTGGTGGGCATCCCCATCGCGAGCGACCACGTCGAGCACCTGGAGCAGGTGGCGGCGGCGCTGCGGGAGCACAAGATCCGGGTGGACGTGGACGCCTCGGACGACCGGATGCAGAAGAAGATCCGCAACCACACCACGCAGAAGGTGCCGTTCATGCTGCTCGCGGGCGGCAAGGACGTGGAGGAGGGCGCGGTGTCGTTCCGGTTCCGCGACGGCACCCAGGTCAACGGCGTGCCGGTGGCACGCGCGGTGGAGACCATCGTGGACTGGGTGGCGCGCCGCGAGAACGCCTCACCCACGGCGGAACTCGTCCGGTGACACCCGAGTACGAGGAGCAGGACGGGGTCGGGGTCCACGACGCGTTGCAGCGGCTGTGGACCCCGCACCGCATGTCCTACGTGCGTGGTGAGGGCAAGGCGGACGGCGACGAGCCGGCGGGCTGCCCGTTCTGCCGCGCGATCGGGCTGGACGACGTGGACGGCCTGATCGTGGCGCGCGGCGAGCTGGTGTTCGCGGTGCTCAACCTCTACCCGTACAACCCGGGTCACCTGATGGTGTTGCCGTACCGGCACGTGCCGGACTACACGGACCTCGATCCTGCTGAGACGGTGGAGTTCGCCCGGTTCACGCAGCACGCCATGCGGGTGATCCGCGCGGTCTCCGGGCCGCACGGGTTCAACATCGGCATGAACCAGGGCGTGGTGGCGGGTGCGGGCATCGCCGCGCACCTGCACCAGCACGTGGTGCCCCGATGGGGTGGCGACTCGAACTTCATGCCGGTCGTGGGCCACACGAAGGTGTTGCCGCAGTTGCTGGGCGAAACACGCCGGCTCCTGTCGGACGCCTGGTCAGAGCACTAGGACCCTGCTCGGCAGGTCGCATATCCACCCTTTCCGAATGGGGTGGTTTCGCACGTGCAGGTGGAATTGCACCTGCACGTGCGTTTCGCTCGCAACCCGGATACCCGTGGTCGGCGTGTTCTGGATCACCACGAAGTGATGAGTCAACGCGCGGTATTCCCTGTGTGGCCGATCGTCAGGGGCACCCGGTCATCGATAACGTGCGTTTCATGACCGCACCTGAGCGTTCGCGGCTGGCCCGAGAACGGCTCTCGCGCGAGTTACGCAGGCTGCGCACGGAGGCCAAGATGACCGGCACGGCCACCGCGCGGGCGACCGGGATGAGCCAATCCAAGTTGTCGAAGATCGAGAACGGAATGCTCCTCCCGTCCGTGACCGACGTGGAGCGACTGGTCGCCGAGTTGTCGGCGACCAGGGAGACCAGGGTCGAGTTGGTCGAGCTGGCGCGCCAGCTGCACGCCGAGGCGGAGACCCGCCGGGTGGTGCTGCACCGCGGCGCGCACCGGCACCAGCAGACCGTGGCGAGGATCGAGGCCCGTGCGACGACCAGTCGCTTTTTCCAGAACGCCGGCGTTCCGGCGTTGTTGCAGAGCGAGAACTATTTGAGAGTGGTGCTCAGCGCCACGCCCTCCCACGAGCAGGACACCGCGATCGCGACGTTGCGCAGTCGGCGGGCGCGGATGGACGACGTGGGCAAGCGGTTCGTCTTCCTGCTGGCGGAGGCGGCGCTGCGGTGGCGGATGGGCTCGGCCGACCTGATGTGCGAGCAGATCGAGCACCTCGGGCAGCTCATGCGAAGACCCAATGTCCAACTGGGCGTGGTGCCCTGGACGGCGGACGCGAACCTGGTGGCGCTGCACGGGTTCCAGGTCTACGACGAGCGGGTCGTGACGTTGAGCGTGCTGACCGGGAACGCGACCATCACCGATCCCCACGACGTGCGGGAGTACCTGACGCTGTTCGGGCGGCTGGAACGGCTCGCCGTGCGGGGTGAGGCGCTGGAGGACCTGCTGGAGCAGATCTCCAGGGACCACCGCAAGCTCGGCTGAGCTGGGTCGTTAGGCTGCCGGGGACCCAGTCGTCCCCGCCGGTAGGTGCAGTCACCGCCCCATGCTGAACATCTTCGCCCGCGCGTCCGTCTCGCGCGTCACCGATCCGATCGGGGCGTGGCTGCTGCGGCGCGGCCTCACCCCGAACACCGTCACGGTGCTGGGCACCGTCGGCTCCGTCGCCGCGTCGCTGTGGTTCATCCCGCGCGGGCAGCTTTTCGCCGGCGCGGCCGTGGTCACCGCGTTCGTGCTGTTCGACCTGATCGACGGCGCGATGGCGCGCGCGCAGGGCGGTGGCACGGCGTACGGCGCCGTCCTGGACGCGAGTTGCGACCGCGTCGCGGACGGCGCCCTGTTCGCCGCCATCGCCTGGTGGTGCTTCGGGCAGGACGAGCGGGGCCTGGCCGCCGCGGCGCTGGTGGCGCTGGTCGGCGCGCAGGTGACGTCGTACGTGAAGGCGCGGGCGGAGGCGTCCGGCCTCGCCGCCGACGGCGGCCTGGCCGAGCGGGCGGAGCGGTTCATCATCGCGCTGGTCGGCGTCGGCCTGCACGGGCTGGGCGTGCCCTACGTCCTGCCCGTGGCGCTGTACCTGCTGGCGGTGCTGGTCGTGCTCACCGTGGCGCAGCGGTTGGTGGCCGTGCGGCGGTCGGCGAAGGAGCTGTCGTCGTGAAGGAGCGGCTGGCCGACCTCGGGTTCGCGGCGGGCTGGCGGCTGCTCGGGCTGCTGCCGGAGCGGTGGGCGGCCGGGTTGTTCGACCGGGGCGCGGACCGGGCCGCGCGTCGTGACGGCCCCGGTGTCCGGCAGCTCCGGGCCAACCTGGCGCGCGTCGTGCCGCGTGCGGGCGCGGCCGAGCTGGACGAACTGGTCCGGCTGTCGATGCGCTCCTACGCGCGGTACTGGCGGGAGGCGTTCCGGCTGCCGTCGACGGACCTCGCGGCCGTGCGGTCCCCCGAGCGGTGGACCGTCACCGGCATCGAGAACCTGGACGCGGCCGTGGCGGCGGGCAACGGCGCCGTCCTCGCCCTGCCGCACTCGGGCAACTGGGACATGGCGGGCGTGTGGCTGGTCGGGCACTGCGGCACGTTCACCACCGTCGCCGAGCGCCTCAAGCCGGAATCGCTGTACCGCCGGTTCATCGAGTTCCGCGAGGGCCTGGGCTTCGAGGTGCTGCCGCTGACCGGCGGCGACCGCAACCCGGCCGCCGTGCTCGCCGAGCGGCTGCGTGCCAACGGCGTGATCTGCCTGCTCGCCGACCGCGACCTGACGGCGGGCGGCGTGCCGGTGACGTTCTTCGGCGAGCGCACCCTGATGCCCGCCGGACCGGCGCACCTGGCGGCCACGACCGGCGCGGCGCTGCTGCCGGTCGGGATGTGGTTCACGGCCGACGGCTGGGCGTTCCGGGTGCACCCGCCGATCCGGGTCGCGGGCGTGCGCGGCGTCGGCGCGGCGACCCAGTCGCTGGCCGACGTGTTCGCCGCCGACATCGCCGCCCACCCCACGGACTGGCACATGCTCCAGCAGCTGTGGCTGGCCGACCTGCCCGAGACCAGGCAGCGGGCGCTGGCCCGGGTGCTGGCGCGCAGGGGGGTCGCGGGGTGAGGGTCGGCATAGTCTGCCCGTACTCCTTCGAGGTGCCCGGAGGGGTGCAGGCGCACGTGGTCGACCTGGCGCGCGCGCTGCGGTCGCTGGGGCACCAGGTGGAGGTGCTCGGCCCGGCCGACGACGACACCCCGGTGCCGGAGTTCGTGACGCCCACCGGTCGCGCGGTCGGCATCCCGTACAACGGGTCGGTGGCGCGCCTGTCGTTCGGGCCGGTGTCGTTCGCGCGGGTGCGGCGGTGGATCGGCGAGCACGAGTTCGACGTGCTGCACCTGCACGAGCCGACCGCGCCCTCGCTGTCCATGCTCGCGCTCATGCTGGCGGACGGGCCGATCGTGGCCACGTTCCACACCTCCACGCCGCGGTCGAAGATGCTGTCGGCGTTCCAGGTCGTGCTCCAGCCGTTCCTGGAGAAGATCACCGCCCGGATCGCGGTGTCCGCGCTGGCCAGGCGGGTGCAGGTGGAGCACCTGGGCGGGGACGCGGTGGAGATCCCGAACGGCGTCGACGTGGGCTTCTTCGCCGACGCCGAACCGCTGCCGGGCTACCCGCGGCCCGGCGGCGCGGTCGGGTTCGTCGGCCGGTTCACCGAGCCCCGCAAGGGGATGCCGGTGCTGCTGGAGGCGTTCCGCGCGCTGGACGACGACGTGCGGCTGCTGATCGTCGGGCGCGGCGACGAGGCCGAGCTGCGCAAGGCCGCCGGGCGGGAGCTGGCGGCCCGCATGGACTTCCTGGGCATGGTGGACGACGAGACCAAGGCACGCGCGCTGCGCAGCGTGGACGTGTACTGCGCCCCGAACACCGGCGGCGAGAGCTTCGGCATCATCCTCACCGAGGCCATGTCCGCCGGGACGGCGGTGGTGGCGAGCGACCTCGACGCGTTCCGCCGGGTGCTGGACGACGGGCGGGCGGGCGTGCTGACCCCGGTCGGCGAACCGGCAGCGCTCGCGGCGGCGTTGCGCGACCTGCTGGCGGACCCGGCGCGGCGCGCGGGCTACGTGGACGCGGCGCGGCAGCGGGTGATGACCTACGACTGGTCGGTGGTGGCCGGGCAGGTGCTCCGGGTGTACGAGAGCGCCATGGCCGCCGACCCGCGACGGGTGGGTGAGGCGTGACCAGTTCCGGGATGGCGTCGGCGTTCCTGGTGCTGCTCGGCCTGCTGGTGCTGGTGGGCCCGTGGGTGCTGGGCACCGCCAACCGGCTGGACCGGCTGCACGTGCGCACGGACGCCGCGTGGGCCGCGCTGGACGCGGCGCTGGCGCGGCGGGCCGTGGTGACGCGGGCCGTCGCGGCGGTGTGCGACCAGGCGGGGCTGCGTGCGGCGGCCGACCGGGCGGAGCGGGCCGCGCGCCCGGACCGCGAGGCGGCGGAGAACGAGCTGAGCGGCCTGCTCGCCGACCTCGACCGGTCGGCGCTCGCGCCCGCGCTGGCGGCGGAGCTGTCCGACGCCGAGCAACGCGTGGTGCTGGCCAGGCGCGTGCACAACGACGCCGTGCGGGACACGCTGGCGTTGCGGCGGTGGCGGCTGGTGCGCTGGCTGCGCCTCGCGGGCACCGCGCCGACGCCGGCGTACTTCGAGATCGCCGAACCGGCCGCGGACGTGCCGACGCAGCGCGTGTCGGCGCGGGTGGTGCTGGTCGACGGCGACGACCGCGTGCTGTTGTTCGAGGGGTTCGACCCGGCGCGGCCGGACGAGTTGTTCTGGTTCACCGTGGGCGGCGGGGTGGAGCCCGCCGAGGACCTGCGGGCGGCGGCCCTGCGCGAGGCGCACGAGGAGACGGGGCTGCGGCTCGTGCCGGACGACCTCGCGGGCCCGGTGTGGAAGCGCCAGGCGGTGTTCCGCTTCGACGGCCTGAGCTACGCCGCCGAGGAGTGGTTCTTCGTGGCGCGGACGACCGCGGCGGAGGTCGACACGTCCCGCTTCAACGACCTGGAACGCCGCACCATCCTCCGCCACCGGTGGTGGTCGGTGGCCGAGCTGCGCGCCACCGACGCCACCGTGTACCCGGTCCAGCTGGCCGAGCTGCTGCCGGACGCGCTCGCCGGCTGGGACGGGACGACGCGCCCGGTCCGCTGACCGCGCACGGCGTCAGAGCACGAAGGTCGCGATCATCTGGCCGAGCAGGCGGACGTCGGCGTGGCCCCGGAACTCCAGGCGGACCTGGCCCAGGCCGGAGAACCAGAGGTCCAGTTCGGCGTCCATGTCGAAGGTGCCGGCGGTTTCGATGGAGAACGCCTGCACGCGGCTGTAGGGCAGCGACGTGAAGTCCTTCTTGCGGCCCGTCATGCCCTGCACGTTGACCGCGATCACGCGCTTGTCGGTGAACACCACGAAGTCGCGCACCGTCTTGAAGCACGACACGATGCGCTCGCCCTGGATCAGGATCGGCGACACCTGCGGTGCGATGTCCTCCGGTCGGCACGGCGCGAGCTTGAACACGGATGCTTTCTCGAAGTCGATCACGGCTCCGACGGTACCCGCCGCCGGGCGCCGACCGGGCGCCTCCAACCCGATTCCAGGGCGGGTATCGGGGACATCCCGGAGATTCGATGCACCCGGAGCGGGGGTGTTCCGGGGCGCGACCCGCCCCGGAACCGCCCGTCACGCCCAGCCGGCCGCGTTCGTCGCCGTCTCGCGCGAGATGCCCGAACCGGTGCCCGGGAAACCACCGAACCGGTCCGCGTGCAGGTGCGCGAAGAAGTAGGGCATCCTCTCGCACTCGGCGTCCTGGACGGCCATGCGCGGATCGGCCGCCACGGCCGTGTAGAACTCCCGCCCCAGCACCACGATGAAACCCCGCGCGTACAGGAAACCGTCGTCCGAGCCGTCGGTCACCTCGTGCACGTCCTGGCGGTCGATGTCGTGCATCTTGCGCTCCACGACCGCGTCCAGCGCCGTCAGCTCCTCGCTGGACAGCCCCTCGGTGGCGGTGCGCAGCGCGTCGAGCACCGCGTCCAGGTGGTCGTCCAGCTCGTCCACCGCCGCGAAGCCGTCGTCCTCCTCCGGCACCCGCTTGGCCAACGCCGCGCGCACACCGTTCGCCTCGGGGCCCGCCCCGGCCCAGGCGTCTTCCAGCAGAGCCCAGAACCGGGCTTCATCGGTCTCGAATGTCACGGTGCGGACCCTAGCGGCGAGGTCCGACAATTCGGACCGCCGGGTCCGCGACCAGCGCCTTCAGACCGCCGGCAGGACGTCTTCCCCGTACGCGGCCAGCGTTTCGGCCTTCGCGTCGTGCATCAGGTACAGCGCGAAGTTGTCCACGCCCAGCTCGCGCAGCTCGTGCAGCCGCTCCACGTGCGCCGCCGCCGGGCCCAGCAGGCAGAAGCGGTCCACGACGGAGTCCGGCACGAAGTCCGCCGACCGGTTGCCCGCCCGGCCGTGGTGCGCGTAGTCGTACTCGCGCCTGCCCTTGATGTAGTCGGTCAACGCCACGGGCACGGCGCCCTGGTCGCCGTACCGGGCCACCAGGTCGGCCACGTGGTTGCCGACCATGCCGCCGAACCAGCGCAACTGGTCCCGCTGGTGCGCCAGGTCCCGCCCGACGTACGCGGGCGCGGCCACGCACACCGTGACGTCGTCCGGGGCGCGGCCGGCGGCCACCGCCGCGTCCCGCACCGCGCCGATGGTCCAGCGGGCGATGTCCGGGTCGGCGGTCTGGAGGATGAACCCGTCGGCCTGCTCACCCGCCAGCTTCAACGCACGCGGCCCGTACGCGGCCATCCACATCTCCAGCTTCCCGTCCCGCACCCACGGGATGCGGACCGGCGTGCCGTGGTGGAGCACCTCGCGGCCCTCGGCCAGCCCCTTCACCACGGTCATCGCCGCGGCGAGCGTGGCCAGCGACGCGGGCGGACGCCCGATCACCCGCCGTGCCGAGTCGCCGCGCCCGATGCCGCACACGGTGCGGTTGCCGAACATGTCGTTCAACGTCGCGAACAACGACGCGAGCACCGACCAGTCCCGGGTGACCGGGTTGGTCACCATCGGGCCGACCACGAGGTCCTTGGTCGCGGCCAGCACCTGCGAGTAGATGACGAACGGCTCCTGCCACAGCACGGTCGAGTCGAACGTCCAGCCGTAGCGGAAACCGCTGTCCTCGGCGGTTCTCAGCGCCGCGACCACGTCACGCGCGGGCGGGTCGGTCTGCAACACCACGCCGAAGTCCACGACGCCTCCTACACCAGGTACTCGTTCGGCCCGCGGGTGAGGAACCGGCCGTGCCCGACCGCGCCCCGGAAACCGGACCCGTCCACGACGACCCGCCCGCGCGACAACACCACGTCGACCTTCCCGGTCAGCTCGAAACCCTCGTACGCCGAGTAGTCCACGTTCATGTGGTGCGTCGCCGCCGAGATGGTCTGCCGCGCGTTCGGGTCGTACACGACGAGGTCCGCGTCCGCGCCGGGCGCGACCACGCCCTTGCGGGGGTGCAGCCCGAACAGCCGGGCGGGCGTGGTGGAGCAGATCTCCACCCACCGCGCCAGGCCGATCTCGCCCCGCACCACGCCCTGGTGCAGCAGGTCGACCCGGTGCTCGACGCCCGGTATCCCGTTGGGGATGCGGGAGAAGTCGCCGCGCCCGAGTTCCTTCTGCTCCGCGAAGCAGAACGGGCAGTGGTCGGTGGACACCGCGGACAGGGCGTTGGTGCGCAGCCCGCGCCACAGCTCCGCCTGGTGCCAGGCGGGGCGCGGCGGGGGAGAGGCGACGTACTTCGCACCCTCGAAACCCGGTTTCGCCAGGTCCGCCAGCGACAGGTAGAGGTACTGCGGGCACGTCTCGGCGAACACGTTGCGCCCTTCCGCACGGGCCCGGCCCACCGCGTCCAGCGCCTGCGCCGCCGACAGGTGCACGACGTACAGCGGGCAGCCGGTGACCGCCGCCAGGGTGATCGCGCGGGACGTGGCCTCGCCCTCCAGTTCGGGTGGTCGGGTCAGCCCGTGCTCCACGGGTGCGGTGCGGCCCTCGGCGAGGGCCCGCGCGACGAGCTGGTCGATCGCGATGCCGTTCTCGGCGTGCATCATGACCGTCGCGCCGATCTCCCGCGACCTGGCCATCGCGCGCAGGATCTCGCCGTCGGTGGCGTAGAAGACGCCGGGGTAGGCCATGAACAGCTTGAACGTGTTCACGCCCGCGTTCGCGCAGGACTCCATCTCCTTCAGCGACGTGTCGTTGACGTCGGAGACGATCATGTGGAACCCGTAGTCGACCGCGCAGTTCCCGTCCGCCTTGGCGTGCCACCGGTCCAGGGTCGAGAGCAGCGATGCGCCCTTGGCCTGCACGGCGAAGTCGATGATCGTCGTGGTGCCGCCCCACGCCGCCGCCGTGGTGCCGGTGGCGAACGTGTCCGCCGAGAACGTGCCGCCGAACGGCATCTCCATGTGCGTGTGCGCGTCGACCGCGCCGGGGATCACGTACTTCCCGGTGGCGTCCACGACCTCGTCCGCCTCGACCGGGAAGCCCGGTGCGAGCAGCGCGGCGACGCGCTCGCCCACCACCAGCACGTCCGCCTCGACGGCGCCGGTCGCGTTCACCACCAGCCCGCCCGCGACCAGGGTGCTCATGGCCGCACCAGCGGTTCGTACGTGTCCGGGCGGCGGTCGCGGTAGAACGCCCACAGGTCCCGGACCTCGGCGAGCCGGTCCATGTCCAGGTCCCGGACCACGACCTCCCCCGCGGTGTCGGACGCGGCCTCGCCGACGAGCTGCCCGCGCGGGTCCACGAAGTAGGACTGGCCGTAGAAGTCGTTGTCCCCCAGCGGCTCCACGCCGACGCGGTTGATCGTGCCGACGAAGAACTCGTTGGCCACCGCGGCGGCGGGCTGCTCCAGCCGCCACAGGTACTCGGACAGGCCGCGCGAGGTCGCGGACGGGTTGAACACGATCCGCGCGCCGCCCAGCCCGAGCGCCCGCCAGCCCTCCGGGAAGTGGCGCTCGTAGCAGATGTAGACGCCGATCCGGCCGACCGCCGTGTCGAACACCGGGTAGCCGAGGTTGCCGGGTCGGAAGTAGAACTTCTCCCAGAAGCCCCGCACCTGCGGGATGTGGTTCTTGCGGTGCTTGCCGAGGTACGTGCCGTCGGCGTCGATCACGGCCGCGGTGTTGAAGTAGACGCCGGGTTGCTCCTCCTCGTACACCGGCACCACCAGCACGACGCCGTGCCGCGCGGCCACCTCCCGCATCAGCTCGGTGGTCGGCCCGTCCGGGACGCCTTCGGCGTACGAGTAGTACGCCGTGTCCTGCACCTGGCAGAAATACGGTCCGTAGAACAGCTCTTGCAGGCACACGACCTGCGCGCCTCGCGACGCGGCGGTGGCGATCGCCGACACCGCGTTCGCGATCATCGAGTCCTTGTCACCGGTCCACTCCTGCTGGACCAGACCCGCGCGGACGGTGTTGCTCACGCGTCCTCCCTCCGGGGTGGCCGGGCCGGGCGACGTCCGGGGTCCCACCGGGACGGGTGTGACCTGGGCCGGGGGTGGTCGCCCGCCCCGGCCAGGCTTGTGAAAATCCCTCACATGAGTGGGACTGCGGGATTTCCACCCGAAATCCTCAGCGCGTCGCGCGTGTGCTGGGCAGTGTCAAAGTGTTCATGCTTGTGGTCTTCTGACAACACAGTGTTCATCGTGGACCGGTGCTCCGGTCCACCGCGCGCGGAATGGTCCCTCCGGCGCTCTCCGGACCCTCGACTGGGTGTGTCCGTTCACCTACCGTCGGTTGGATGAAGCTCGAACTGAGACACCTGCGCGTGGTGTGCGCCATCGCCGACGCGGGCAGCCTCTCGAAGGCGTCTTCCTTGCTGGGCCTGGCGCAACCCGCGCTCACCGCGCAACTGCACCGGATCGAGGGCCTGCTCGGGGGCAAGCTGTTCGAGCGCGATCACAAGGGCGCGCGTCCCACCACGCTCGGCGAACTGGTGCTGGAGCGGGCCCGCGTGCTGCTGCCGGCGTTCTCCCGCCTCCAGGAGGACGCGCTGCGCCTGGTCGACGACACCATGCCCACCGAGCGGTACCGGGTGGGCGCGGTGAACGGTCCGATGCTCGGCGGTGTCGTGCACCGGATCACCGAGTCGCACCCGGGCGCGCACGTCAGCACCCAGGTCTCGTGGTCGAACGAGGAGTTGGCGTCCGCGGTCGCCCAGGGGCGGCTGGACTACGTGCTGGCCGCCGTCTGCGGTGACGCGCCACCCCCGTCCGACCACGGGCTCACCTGGAGCCTGATCGCGGTCGACCCGATCTTCGTGCTCATGCCCGAGGACCACCCCTTCACCCTGCTGGAAGAGGTGGAGCTGGGCGCCCTCAAGGACATGCAGTGGGCCGTGGTGCCCGGCGACGGCTGCTTCGGCGAGTGCTTCGTGGCCGCGTGCAGCCGCTCCGGCTTCACACCGCGCACGATGTACGAGGTGGACATCAACAGCTGCATCGACCTGGCCTCGTCCGGGGACGCGGTCGCGCTGTGCCAACCCACCTTCCGCCGCGCGCCCGGCGTGGTCGCGATGCCCATCGCCGGCGCTCCGCTGCGCTGGCGGCACCTGATCGGCTGGGACCCGGAGAGCCCCGCCGCCGCCTTCGGACCGCAGGTGCTGCGGTACGCGGGTGAGGCGTACCGGGAAACCGCGGAGCGCAACCCCCGCTACACCGCGTGGCTGCGCGGCCACCCGGAGTTCGGCGTCGTGCGCAATCACGCGGCGGTGCCGTGAGCACCTGCCCGTTGAAATCCCCTGCCATAACTCCGTCGTATGACCTATCCGTTATCACCGCGCCCGTGCGGTGCGAATTACTGCTCACGGGGAATTACCGCCTTTCTGCGCGGGGGCGTTCCGCCGACGACGTGGTCGGGGTGACCCGGTCGGGTCCACTCCGGACCGGTGCGCTCGTCGACCGCCACCCCGCCACGCGCGACCCGGCGCACGGCGTCCGGGCGCACCGCGACTCCGGCGGTCGTCCGCCGGGGGTCACCGGCCCCTGAAACCCGGGGGAGCGGAAACCGTCGCGGGTCCGTGCCGAGTCTCCCCGGCGTGGGCCCGCGACGGGCCGTCCACCGTGGACGGACACGTGGCGTGTCGTCGACCGCCCGTCCGTGGCATCTCGTTCGGGTGAGCGGTGATCCGCGGTGTCGTTCACCCTATCGAGCGGGTGTGGTCGGCAGGCCGGGCTGCCGATGAGGGAGGGGTCAACCGTTTCGGTCCCCGAACCCCTGATGGGAACATCGTGTCTGCACACCGCCCGCGTGGACTCCTGCGTGCCGCCGCCCTGCTCGCCGTCGGCGCGTCGCCCCTGCTCGTCGGCGCCGCCTCGGCCGCCGAGGCGCCGCTGGACATCGCGGAGAACCAGCTCGGCAAGACCTCCAACGTCGACGTGGACGTGACCAAGACGATCACGGGCGCCGTGCCCGGCAAGGCGCTGCCGTCCCCGGCGAACCTCGTGCCCGTGAACCTCCCGGTGCTCGGTACGCCGGTTCCGCTGACCGCGCCGCCCGCCGCGCCCGGCGCGGTCACCCCGGGCGCGGTCACCCCCGGCCCGGTCACCCCCGGTTCGTCCGCCACCGGCGCGGTCACGCCGGGTTCGGTCACCCCGGCGTCCGCACCGGTCGCGTCCGCACCGCGGCTGCCCAGCGCCGCCCAGGCCCGCGACCTCCCGGTGAAGGGCGACATCACCGCACCGGGCGTGTCGAAGCCGGTGGGTCCGGTGCCCCCGCTGAAGTCCGCCACCCTGCCCGGCCTGGCGGACCAGGCGAAGCCGGCCGTGCCGCTGCCGCCGCTGGGCTGAGGCGTCGCCGGGATCAGCGCTCGCCGAGTTCGTGCACCACCAGCGCGACGTAAAGCGACAACACCGATTCCGGGTCGTCCAGCGATACACCGAGAATCTGCTCGATGCGCGCGAGCTGTTGGTAGTAGGCGGTCCGCGACAAATGCGCCGCGTTCGCCGCGGCGGATTTGTTGCCGCCGTGCTCGCAAAAACCGCGGAGCAATTCCAGTAAACGGCTGCCCTGGTTCGCGTCGCGGTCGACCAGGGCGCCGAGTTCCCGGTCCGCGAAGGCACGCACCCGCTCGTCGTCACGCAGCAGGTGCAGCAGCCCGCGCAGCCGCACGTCGTCCAGCCGGTGGTAGAGCCGGTTGCCCGGCGAGCGCATCGCGGCGGCCGCGATGTGTGCCGCCTCGCCGAGGCTGCGCCGCACCTCGGTGAGCGCGGACACCGTGGTGCCGACCGCGATCACGACCGGCACCGAGTGCGGTGTGGTGGCGGCGGTGCGGTGCACCTCGCGGGCCAGGCGGCGCAGCACGCCGTCCAGCCCGGCGGCGGGCGGCAGCGACAGCAGCGCGCGCACGCTGGTGTCGTCCACGACCCCGACCAGCGCGGGCACCGTGACGCGGCGCGTGGCCAGCGCCGCCGCCTCGGCCAGGTCCCGCAACACCTCCTGGGTGGCCAGCGCCTGCGCGGGCGGGGTGGCGGCGCCCGGCCGGATCGCCACGCCCACGAGCTGCCTGCGCTCCAGCGGCACACCCAGTGCCGCCGCGCGTGCGACCAGGTCGTGCGGCGGTCGGTCCAGCAACTGGGTGAGCAGCGTGCGGTGGGTCTGGCGCTCCAACGACTCCCGGTCACGCGCCACCAGGCGGTGCACGGCCAGCGCGGACGCGGCACGCTCGGCCACCACGACGTGCCGGTGGGGCGGCGGTTCCGGCGACAGGACCACCAGCCGACCCCAGTCCGCGCCACGCGCACCGACCACGGTGACCAGCCAGCCCGACCGCTCGTGGTAGGCGGTGCGCTCGGGCTGCGTGACCGCCCGCGACCGGGCGGCCCAGTCGGCGAGCAACGCCGTCGGGTCCTGGCCCGCCGCGTCGTAGGCCAGGACCTCGTGCCCCAGGGTCTCCAGCACGACGGGCAGCCCGGACGTGCGGGCCACCTCGCGCAGCACCTCCGCGGGTTCCGCGCCGGCCACGGTGAGCGCGGTGAACGTCTCGTGCACCTGCTCGGCGGCCCGCAGCTCGGCGAGCTGGGCGTCCACGATCAACGCCACCACCGCCTCGGCCACCGACACGAACCGGGTCTCCTCGGCGAGCGTCACCAGCGGCAGCTCGTGCCGCTCGGCGGCGGTCACCAGGGCGGCGGGCACCCCGCCGCCCCACCGCCGCACCAGCTCCACCACCAGCCCCGCCGCGCCCACCTCAGCCAGGTCGGCGACGTACCGGGCGAGGCCGTCCGCGTCGTCCGGCAGCGCGATGCCCGTGGTGAGCACGAGTTCGCCACCACGCAGCAGGTGGGCGATGTCGGCGATCTCCGCGGCGTGCACCCAGCGCACCCGCCGCTGGATGCCGCCCGCGCCCGCGACGACCCGCGGCCGGGCCCGGCGGACGACCGGCAGGGCGAGGGCTTCGGCCACCGTGGGGTACATGAACACAATGTAAGTCGAATTGCCGGAATGCGGTACACGTTGTGCATGGCGGCGGCGTGGTGTCCCGACCAGACTTCCGGTCCAGGGACGCCCCCGAGGAGGACGTGATGGCAGCGAACGGAAGCGGGCACGCCGAACTGCTCGCCCGGCACCGCGCGGTGATGCCGGGCTGGCTGGCCCTGTACTACGAGCAGCCCATCGAACTGGCGCACGCCTCGGGCCGCCGCGTGACCGACCGGGAGGGCCGCACCTACCTGGACTTCTTCGCCGGCATCCTGACCAACGCGATCGGCTACGACGTCGCCGAGATCAGCGACGCGGTCCGCGCGCAGCTCGACACCGGCGTGCTGCACAGCTCGACGCTGTACCTGATCCGGGCGCAGGTGGAGCTGGCCGAGCGGATCGCCGGGCTGTCCGGCATCCCGGACGCCAAGGTGTTCTTCACCAACTCCGGGACCGAGGCGAACGAGACGGCACTCGTGCTGGCCACCCAGTACCGCCGCAGCGACCAGGTGCTGGCGTTGCGCAACTCCTACCACGGCCGGTCGTTCGCGAGCATGGCCGTCACCGGCAACCGGGGTTGGTCGGCGTCGTCGCTCAGCCCGGTCAAGGTGAGCTGGGTGCACGGCGGCTACCGGTACCGCAGCCCGTTCAAGGACCTGTCCGACGCGGACTACGTCCGGGCGTGCGTCGCCGACCTGCGCGAGGTCCTGGCGACCACCACGGCGGGCGACGTGGCGTGCATGATCGCGGAACCCATTCAGGGCGTCGGTGGTTTCGCCACTCCGCCGGACGGGTTGTTCGCCGCGTTCAAGGAAGTCCTCGACGAGTACGGCATCCTGTTCATCTCCGACGAGGTGCAGACCGGCTGGGGGCGCACGGGCGAGCATTTCTGGGGTATCCAGGCACACGGCATCACGCCGGACGCCATGACGTTCGCCAAGGGTCTCGGCAACGGGCTCGCCATCGGCGGCGTGGTGGCGCGTGGCGACCTGATGGACTGCCTGTCGGCCAACTCGATCTCCACGTTCGGCGGCAACCCGGTGTCCACGGCGGGCGCGGCGGCGACCCTGGAGTACCTGCTGGACCACGACCTCCAGGCGAACGCGGCGAAGATGGGCGAACGGCTCATCGGCGGGTTGCGCGGCATCGCCGAGCAGCGCCCGGCCGTCGGCGACGTGCGCGGCAAGGGGTTGATGGTGGGCATCGAGCTGGTCGGCCCGGACGGCGAGCCCGACCCGAAGGCGGCGACGGCCGTGCTGGAGGGCACGCGGGAACGCGGCCTGCTGGTCGGCAGGGGCGGCCTGCACGGCAACGTCATCCGGCTCGCGCCGCCGATGACGGTGACGGAGGACGAGGTGGCGGAAGCACTGGGCATCCTGGGGGACGTGCTGTGAGGATCACGCACCGGATCGGCGGCAAGCCGTGGGAGGGCGTCGCGACCCGCGCGGGCGACGTGTTCGACCCGGCGACCGGGCAGGTGGCCGCGCGGGTCGACTTCGCCTCGGCGGACGTGGTGGACGAGGCGGTGGCCGCCGCGCGGGCGGCGTTCACCGAGTGGCGCGAGGCGTCCCTCGCGCGGCGGTCGGGTGTGTTGTTCGCGTTCCGCGAGCTGCTCGACTCGCGCAAGGACGAGCTGGCCGCGATCGTGACCGCCGAGCACGGCAAGGTGCTGTCCGACGCGGCGGGCGAGGTGCAGCGCGGCCTGGAGGCCGTGGAGTTCGCGTGCGGCATCCCGCACCTGCTCAAGGGCGGGTTCAGCGAGAACGCCTCGACGCGGGTCGACGTGTACTCCATCCGGCAGCCGCTGGGCGTGGTCGGCGTGATCTCGCCGTTCAACTTCCCGGCCATGGTGCCGCTGTGGTTCGTGCCGAACGCCATCGCGTGCGGCAACGCGGTGGTGCTCAAACCGTCGGAGAAGGACCCGTCCGCGGCGGTGTTCCTCGCCGAGCTGCTCGCGGAGGCGGGGTTGCCGGACGGCGTGTTCAACGTCGTGCACGGCGACAAGGAAGCGGTGGACCGGGTGCTGGAGCACCCGGACGTGAAGGCGGTGTCGTTCGTCGGGTCCACGCCGATCGCGCGGTACGTCTACGAGACCGGCACCCGGCACGGCAAGCGCGTGCAGGCGTTGGGCGGGGCCAAGAACCACATGGTGGTGCTGCCGGACGCGGACCTCGACCTGGCCGCCGACGCGGCCGTGTCGGCGGGGTTCGGCTCGGCGGGCGAGCGGTGCATGGCGATCTCGGTCGTGGTCGCCGTCGACCCGGTCGGGGACGAGCTGGTCGCGAAGATCGCCGAGCGCATCGCGGGGCTGCGCGTCGGGGACGGGCGGCGGCCGGGGTGCGAGATGGGCCCGCTGGTCACCGGCGCGCACCGGGACCGGGTGGCGGGCTACCTGGACGCCGGTGTCGCCGAGGGCGCGGAGCTGGTGGTGGACGGCCGGGATCACCCGGTCGACGGTGAGCCGGGCGGGTTCTGGCTCGGGCCGACGTTGTTCGACCACGTGGGCACGGGGATGTCGGTGTACCGCGACGAGATCTTCGGCCCCGTGTTGTCCGTGTCGCGCGTGGCGACCTACGAGGACGCCGTGCGCGTGGTGAACGACAACCCGTACGGCAACGGCACGGCGATCTTCACCAACGACGGCGGCGCGGCGCGGCGGTACCAGAACGAGGTCGAGGTGGGCATGGTCGGCGTGAACGTGCCGATCCCGGTGCCCGTCGCGTACTACTCGTTCGGCGGCTGGAAGGACTCGCTGTTCGGCGACTCGCACGCCTACGGGCCGGACGGCGTGCACTTCTTCACGCGTACGAAGGTCGTCACGGGCCGGTGGCTGGACCCGTCGCACGGCGGCGTCAACCTGGGATTCCCGCAGAACACCTGAGCCCGCCACCCGGTTCCGCGCCTCGGCGGGGAACCGGGTGGCGGCGTGGTCAGGTCGCGCGGGCGGCGAGCGCCTGGGGCAGCGGGTCGTAGCGGCCGAAGCGGCGGGTGTACCCACCGGTGCCGGAGGTCAGGGAGCGCAGCTCGATCGCGTACCGGAGCAGTTCGGTCGACGGCACCTCGGCGCGGATCACCGTGTAGCCCGGGGTGTCGGCCTCGGTGCCGAGCACGCGACCCCGGCGACCGGACAGGTCGCCCAGCACGGTGCCCAGGTGCTCGTCCGGCAGCCGGATGGACACCTCGTCCAGCGGTTCCAGGACGGTGGTCCGGCCGTTGGCCGCCGCGTCCTTGAGCGCGAGGGCACCCGCGGTCTGGAACGCCGCGTCCGACGAGTCCACCGAGTGCGCCTTGCCGTCCACCAGGGTCACCCGCACGTCGACCACCGGGTGACCGCCGGACAGGCCGCGTTCGAGCTGGGCGCGCACGCCCTTCTCGATGCTGGGGATGAACTGGTTGGGCACCGCGCCGCCGACGATCCGGTCCACGAACTCGAACCCGGCGCCGCGGGGCAGCGGTTCCACCACGATGTCGCACACCGCGTACTGGCCGTGGCCGCCGGACTGCTTGACGTGTCTGCCGTGGCCCTTGGCCGGGCCGGCGAACGTCTCCCGCAGCGCCACGCGCACCGGTTCCGTGTCGACCTCCGCGCCACCCGCGCGCAGCCGGGCCAGCACCACGTCCGCGTGCGCCTCGCCCATGCACCACAGCACGAGCTGGTGGGTCTCGGCGTTGCGCTCCAGCCGCAGCGTGGGGTCGCCCGCGACGAGCTTGCCGAGGTTGCGCGCCAGGTTGTCCTCGTCGCTGCGGCTGCGCGGCACGACCGCGACCGGCAGCAGCGGTTCCGGCATCTCCCACGGCTCGACCAGCAGCGGCCGGTCCGGCGCGGACACCGTGTCGCCGGTCTCGGCGGAGCCGAGCTTGGTCAACGCGCACAGGTCGCCCGCCACGCAGTACGGCACCTCGCGCAGGTTCGAGCCGAGCGGCGAGTAGACGTGGGCGACGCGTTCGTCCGCGTCGTGGTCCTCGTGGCCGCGGTCGGCCATGCCGTGCCCGGACACGTGCACCGGGCGTTCGGGCCGCAGCGTCCCGGAGAACACCCGGACCAGCGAGACACGACCCACGTACGAGTCCACGGCGGTCCGGACGACCTCCGCGACCAGCGGTCCGTCCGGGTCGGCGGCGAGCCGGGGCTGGGGTATGCCGTCCACGCCGGTGACCTCGGGCAGCGGGTGCTCCAGCGGTGACGGGAAGGCGCGCGCGATGCCGTCCAGCAGTTCCGGCAGGCCCATCCCGGTCAGCGCGCAGACCGACAGGACGGGGTGGAAGGAGCCGCGTGCGACGGCGGTCTCCAGGTCGGCGACCAGGGTGGCCTGGTCGACCTCCTCGCCGCCGAGGTAGCGGTCCATGAGGGTCTCGTCCTCGCTCTCCGCGATGATTCCCTCGATCAGGGCGTTGCGCTGCTCCTCGTACCGCGGGTCGGCGGTGGTCAGCAGGTTGACCAACCCGTCGTCGCCGGGCAGGTAGAGCGGCACGACGCCCGCGCCGAACGCCTGTTGGCACGCGGTGATCGCGGACAGCACGTCGGCCCGGTGGTGGTCGGTGCGCGCGACGACCACGGCCCGGGGCATCCCGACCGACGCGCATTCCTCCCACAGGGCGACCGTGGTGGCGTCGACGCCTTCGGCGGCGCTGATCACGAACAACGCGGCGTCGGCCGCCCGCAGCCCGGCCCGCAGCTCGCCGACGAAGTCCGCGTAGCCCGGCGTGTCGATGAGGTTGATCTTGACGTCGCCGTGCCGGACCGGCGCGATGGAGAGGCCGACCGAGCGCTGCTGCCGCACGGCGGCGGGGTCGTGGTCGCACACCGTGTTGCCCTCGGTGACCGAGCCGGCCCGGGGCACCACGCCGGTGCTGGCGAGGAGGGCCTCGGTGAGCGTCGTCTTGCCGGAGCCGGACGGGCCGACCAGCACGACGTTGCGGACCTTGGCCGGGTCGTCTACAGCGACCGCGCCTGCCGAATGGCCGTTGTCGGAGTTTTTCGTTCCCATGAGGACCGCCCTCCACAAGTGTTTAGTGTTCGATCTCACACCCGCTGCGGCGATGGGACAAGCCCAACCCGGCACAACCGACCCGGCAGGAGGAACCCGGAAGGGCTGTATTCGGCGGGACGGGCCGCCGGGACGTGTCGTTGGCCGAGTGTTTGCGGTGGCGTAGGCCACTACCTGCGGTTGTGCGTCGAGTGGACTGCTGAGAACGCGTTGAATTGGCCTGCTTCGGCGGTCCACGTCGGACGTAACATGGGCGCGTTGTTCACCGACGCGAAAGGTTGGCCGTGACCACTTCATCCGACTCCGGGACGCACGTCACCGGCACCGCGCGCGTGAAGCGCGGCATGGCCGAGATGCTCAAGGGCGGCGTGATCATGGACGTGGTCAACGCCGAGCAGGCCAAGATCGCCGAGGACGCGGGCGCGGTGGCCGTCATGGCGTTGGAGCGCGTGCCCGCCGACATCCGCGCGCAGGGCGGCGTGTCGCGGATGAGCGACCCGGACATGATCGACGGCATCGTGGCCGCGGTGTCGATCCCGGTGATGGCCAAGGCGCGCATCGGGCACTTCGTCGAGGCGCAGGTGCTCCAGTCGCTGGGCGTCGACTACATCGACGAGTCCGAGGTGCTGACGCCCGCGGACTACGCCAACCACATCGACAAGTGGCAGTTCACCGTGCCGTTCGTGTGCGGTGCGACGAACCTCGGCGAGGCCCTGCGGCGGATCACCGAGGGCGCCGCGATGATCCGGTCCAAGGGCGAGGCCGGCACCGGTGACGTGTCGAACGCGACCACGCACATGCGCAAGATCCGCGCCGAGATCCGTCGCCTCCAGAACCTGCCGGCGGATGAGCTGTACGTCGCGGCGAAGGAGTTGCAGGCCCCGTACGAACTGGTGCGCGAGGTCGCCGAGGCGGGCAAGCTGCCGGTCGTGCTGTTCACGGCGGGTGGCATCGCCACCCCGGCCGACGCGGCGATGATGATGCAACTCGGCGCCGAGGGCGTGTTCGTGGGTTCCGGCATCTTCAAGTCGGGCAACCCGGCGCAGCGCGCCGAGGCGATCGTGAAGGCGACCACCTTCCACGACGACCCGGACGTGATCGCCAAGGTGTCCCGCGGCCTCGGTGAGGCGATGGTGGGCATCAACGTCGACGACATCCCCCAGCCGCACCGGCTGGCGGAGCGCGGCTGGTAGCACGTCCGTCGAGCCCGCCGGGAGATCACCCGGCGGGCCGCTGCCTTTCGCGGCTCCACCGGTTGGCGAAGGACGATTCGCGGACCGCTTCCTGGAGCGCCTCGCCGTCGACCCGCCACGTGCGCGGCCAACTCGCCCGGTAGGAGTCGGCCATCGTGGGCGGGTTCGGGGAGTCGCCGACCGGGTCGGGTGCCGCCGGTGTGGTGGTGGAGAGGCTGCGCGGGAGCGACAGGCGCGGGGACTCGGCAGCGACCACGGAGTCGACCTTCACCGCACCGCTTCCTCTCGGGTGGTGCGCAGCGCTTCGCCCTCGACACCCCGCGACCGGTCGGTCGCGGACTCGACCCACTCCGACATGGTCGGCTTGTTGGCCGCCTCGGTCACGATCGCGCTGACGTAGTCGGTCAGCGACATGCCGGCGGATTTCGGCCGCGTCCGAAGGGAAGCGACGACCTCGACGGGCACGCGGACATGGAGTGACTGCGTCTCGCCATCGGTCATGTCGCCGAGGCTAGGTGGTGCGCTGGTGGCTGTCATGGAAGTCGTCTCGGTCGATTCCGCGTTTGAGCGATATCCCTCGAACGGGCGTTCTACACCGGGTTCGGCGATTCAGGCCCGAGCGCGTTGTGCGGTGAGCACGGGCTGGTAGTACCCGCTGGAATCGGGACTGTGCCAGGTGATGTCGGTGAAACCGGCCTCGGCCACGAACTCCGTCAGCCGCGGGGCCGTCAACGCCCAGTAGGTGCTCCGGCGGACGCGGATCTGCCAGGTGTTCTCCTCGGGGACGAGCTGGAAGTGCTCCAGGTCGTAGTGCTCGCCGTCCTCGTGCCAGTGCCACAGCTGGAAGGTGATCACCTGGCCGTCGCGGGTTTCCGAGACCTGGGGAGGTGTCGCCGCGGTCCGCCGCGCCTCCGCGTAGTCCCGGACGGTGATCACCAGCAGCCCGTCGTCCCGGAGCACCCGTCTCATGCCGAGGAGCGCCGCCCGGACGTCTTCCCCGGAGAGCAGGTGCGGGAGCGAGTTGTCCGCGCAGAGGACGACGTCGAACGACGCGTCCCTGAACGGCAGCCCCCGCATGTCGGCCGCCACGGTCGGGAGCCGGTTCCCCCGTGCCGCGGCCTCGGCGGCGGCACGCGTGGCGGCGACCGGGCTCAGGTCGCTGCCGACGACCTGGTGCCCGGCCCCGGCCAGTCCGATGGCCTGGGTGCCGATACCGCACGCGCAGTCCAGGACGGTGTGCGGTCCGGTGCCGAGGTGGCCGTGGACGAGCTTGCCCAACACCTCGGCCTGGTAGGCGATGCCGGCGTCCCAGTCCCGGAACATCAGGTGGTAGTCCGGGGCCAGATCGTCGTAGAAATCCCGCGTGGAGGGTTCGGGCACGGGGCCACCGTAGTGCGCGGCACGACCGGTCTACACGTGTTCCATCACCAGGACGACCGAAGTGCCCGTGGTCAGTGCCGAGCACGTGTGCGGCACGTCGCCGGGAAACACCAGGTAGTCCCCGGGTCCGAGTTCGACGGGCTCGTCGCTTGGCCCGGCGAGGACGCGGCCTCGGCTGACGATCATGTGCTCCACCGTGCCCGCCATGTGGGGCTCGGAGTCGCGGGGGCTGCCGGGTTCCACGTCGAGCACGTAGATGTCCCGGCGGACGCCCGGGGGACAGGACGCGAGCAGCGTGGCCGCGTAGTGGGCGCGCTCCGAGTGGATCGACGGCCCCTCGCCGGCGCGGATGACGCGCACGCGTGGCGTGGGCGGGTCCACCAAACGGCTGAACGGCACGCCCAGCGCCACGCCCAGCGCCCACAGCGTCTCGACGCTCGGGTTGCCGCTGCCGGACTCCAGTTGGGACAACGTGGACTTCGCGATGCCCGCCCGCTTGGCGAGTTCGCTCAACGACAGCCCGGCACGGTCGCGCTCCCGGCGCAGCGAGGCGGCGATGACGTCCAGCGGCGCACCTGTGTTCGACATAACAGTCCCATCGTTCGTCTTGACGAACAGTCTGCCACTGTTCATTTTAGAAGACGATGCGTTCGACATGGCGAACCCAAGATCCGAAGCTGCTGCGCGACGTGGGCGCGGTGGCGGCCGGTGCTGCCGTCAACGGCGCGTCGTTCGGCGCGATCTCGGTCGCGGCCGGTCTGCCGTGGTGGATGCCGGTCGTCATGTCGCTGCTCGTGTTCGCGGGCGGCTCGCAGTTCATGGCGGTCGGGGTGGTCGCGGGTGGCGGCAGTCCGGCGGCGGCCGTGTTGGCCGGGCTCGTGCTGAACGCCCGCCACCTGCCGTTCGGGCTCGCGGTCGGCGACGTGCTGGGTCGCGGGCTGCTCGCCCGCGTGGTCGGCAGCCACCTCCTGATCGACGAGACGGTCGCGTTCGCCATCGCCGAGCGCGACCCGGCACGGGCGCGGGCCGCCTACTGGTCGTGCGGCGTGGCGTTGTTCGCCGCGTGGAACGTGGCCGTGGTCGCCGGCGCGCTGGTCGGCCAGGCGATCGGCGACCCGGGCGCGTTCGGCCTGGACGCGGCGTTCCCCGCGGCCCTGCTCGCGCTCACGCTGCCCGCCCTCAAGGACCGCCGCACCCGCGACGCCGCCCTGCTCGGGTCGGCGATCGCGCTGGCCGCCACGCCGTTCCTGCCGCCCGGCGTGCCCGTGCTGCTCGCGCTCGGCGGCCTGGTCGCGGCCCTGCGCCGGACGGAGGCCCGGACGTGACGCTGACCGCCGTGCTGGTGCTCGCCGCGGGCACCTACGCGTTCCGGCTCGCCGGGCCGCTGCTGCGCGACCGGCTCCGGCTGCCGGACCGGGCCGGTGAGCTGATGTCGACGTCGGCGACCGTCCTGCTGGTCGCGCTCGTGGCGACCGCCTCGCTCACCAAGGGGCAGGGCTTCGCCGGGTGGGCGTTGCCGATCGGCGTGCTGGTCGGCGGCGTCGCGGCGTGGCGCAAGGCGCCGTTCGTGCTGGTCGTCGTCCTGGCCGCGGCGACCACCGCGGCACTCCGCTTCGCCGGGCTGCCCTAGCCGAGGATCGGCGCGGCCAGCCGGCTCTCCGGCACGCCGAACGCGTCCACCAGCCGCCGGGCGTGGGGCCGCAGCTCGGCGCACAGCTCGTTCACCGCCTGGGTGACCGCCTTCGACCGCGCGGGCGTGAGGCGGCCGTGCTCCAGGAACCACGCCCGGTCCGCCTCGATCACGCTCAACGCGTACAGGTCGCACACCTTGTCCAGCAACGCGGTCGTCGCCTCGTCGCCGCACCGGTCCACAGCCGCGACGAACGCCTCCAGCACCACCCGGTCCACATGCGTCCGCGCCGCGTGCAGCAGGTGGTCCTGCGCGGCGTTGAACACGTCGAACGCGTTCGCCTCCGTCGCCGCCCGCAACCGCCGCGCCAGGCCCTCCAGCACGTGCCGCTCGCGGTCCTCGAACTGGCGCAACTGCCAACCCCGGTCCCGCAACGCGTCCGAACTGCCGCCGACCAACCGGTCCACGATGGCCCGCGCGGCGGTCCGCTCGATCACCACGCCGACGAACTGGTCGGCCACGAAGCGCGCCATGCCCCACGGGTCCAGATCACCCACGTGGTCCCGGTAGCTGGTCAGCAGTCCTTTCGCGACCAACTGGAGGAGGACGGTGTTGTCGCCCTCGAACGTCGTGAAGACATCCGTGTCCGCCTTCAGGTCCGCCAACAGGTTCTCGGAGAGGTACCCCGCGCCACCGCACGCCTCCCGGCACGCCTGGATCGTCGCCGTCGCGTGCCACGTGGACACCGCCTTCAAGCCGGCGGCACGTGATTCCAGCTCCCGCTGCGCCCGGTCGTCGGACACGTCGTGCAGCGCGGACACCAGCTCCTCCTGGGCGAAGTGCAACGCGTAGGACGTCGCCAACGCGGGCAGCAACCGCCGCTGGTGGGCCAGGTAGTCCAGGACGACGACCTCCTCGCCGCTGCCGGGCCGCGTGAACTGCCGCCGCGCGAGCCCGTACCGGATCGCGATGGTCAACGCCCGCTTGGTCGCGCTGCCCGCACCGCCGGCCACGCTGATCCGGCCACGCACCAACGTCCCGAGCATCGTGAAGAACCGCCGCCCGTCACCCTCGACGGGGCTGGAGTACCGGCCGTCCTCGGACACCGCCCCGTAGCGGTCGAGCAGCGCCGAGCGCGGCACCCGCACGTGGTCGAACCACAGCCGCCCGTTGTCCACGCCGTTGAGCCCCGCCTTGGGGCCGCAGTTCTCGATCCGCACGCCCGGCAGGGGCGCACCCGACTCGTCGCGGATCGGCACCAGCAACGCGTGCACCCCGTAGGACCGCCCACCGGTGACCAACTGCGCGAACACCACCGCCATCCGCCCGTCACGGGCCGCGTTGCCGATGTAGTCCTTGCGCGCCTCGTCGTCCGGCGTGTGCACGACGAACTCCCGCGTCTCCGGGTCGTACGTCGCCGTCGTCCGCAGGCGCTGCACGTCCGAGCCGTGCCCGGTCTCCGTCATCGCGAAGCACCCCGGCAGCTCCAGGCTCATGATCGCCCGCAGGTAGCGGTCGTGGTGCTCCCGCGTGCCCAACGCCTGCACGGCGCCGCCGAACAGGCCCCACTGCACACCGGCCTTCACCATCAACGACAGGTCGCCGAAGCCCAACGCCTCGAACGCGACCACCGACCCGCCGATGTCGGCCCGACCGCCGTACTCGACCGGGAAGCCGATCCGGGAGTACCCGCCCGCGGCCAGCACCCCGAGCTGTTCGAACACCTCCGCCCGGTCCGGCGCGCGCTCCGCCGGCAGCTTCGCCAGCAGGTCGATCGAGGATCGGCGCAACTCGGCCCAGCGGCCGTCGAGCAGGTCACGGAGTGCGTCAGCCATGACCATGCCTAACACAAGCGCGGCCGAGCCACCTTTCGGTGTCACACCCCGCGCGCAAACCCGAACCGCGTGTGACACTCATAACATCAAATCTTCCTCAAGCATGAAACGCGGGCAAACCCACAACCACTAACGTTCGGCCACCATGAATGAGCAGAGGGCAACGGAGCCGGACGCCGACGGCTACACCAAAGCGCTCACGAAGCGCCAAGTGCAGATGATCGCCATCGGCGGCGCGATCGGTGTCGGGTTGTTCCTGGGCGCGGGTGGGCGGCTCGCGCAGGCCGGACCGTCACTCGTCCTCGCCTATGCCGCGTGCGGTGTGGCCGCTTTCTTCGTGATGCGCGCGCTGGGCGAGTTGGTGCTGCACCGGCCGACCGCGGGCAGTTTCGTCGAATACGCGCGCGAGTTCATCGGACCGTGGGCCGGTTTCACCTCCGGGTGGATGTACTGGGTGAACTGGGCGATGACCGGCATCGCCGAGATCACGGCAGTGGCCATCTACGTGCACCGATGGCTGCCGGACCTGCCCCAGTGGGTGACCGCCCTGGTCGCGCTCGGCGCGCTGGTCACCATCAACCTCCTGTCGGTGAAGCTGTTCGGCGAACTGGAATTCTGGTTCAGCGTGGTGAAGGTCACGGCCATCGTCGTGTTCCTGTTCACCGGTCTCGCCCTGGTGATCGGCAGCGCGGACATCTCCGGTCACCAAGCGGGCGTGCACAACCTGTTCGACAACGGCGGTGTGTTCCCGGTCGGGATCGGTATCGCCCTGATGACGCTCCAGGCAGTCGTCTTCGCCTACTCCGCCATCGAACTCGTCGGCATCGCCGCCGGTGAAACGGCCAATCCGCGCGAAGTGCTGCCGAAGGCCATCAACGGCGTCGTGTACCGCATCGGCATCTTCTACGTCGGTTCCGTCCTGCTGCTCGCGATGCTGTTGCCGTGGCACCTCTACAGCGGTGCCGAGAGCCCATTCGTCACGGTGTTCTCGGCGCTCGGCATCGGTGGTGTCGGTGACGTCATGAACGCGGTCGTCCTCACCGCCGCGCTGTCCTCGTGCAACTCCGGCCTCTACTCCACGGGCCGCATCCTGCGCTCCCTCGCGCAGAAGGGCGAGGCTCCCGCGTTCGCCGGTCGGATGAACTCCCGGCACGTCCCGTACGGCGGCATCCTGTTCACGTCCGTCGCCTACCTGGCCGGCGTGGTGCTGAACTACATCGTGCCCAAGGAGGCGTTCGACATCGCGATCGCGATCGCTTCCCTGGGTGTCGTCGCGACGTGGGCGACCCTCATCGTCTGCCAGCTCAGGCTGCGGCAGGCCGCGCTGCGCGGCGAACTCACCAGGCCCGCTTACCGGATGCCCGGCGCGCCTTACACGGGTTACGCGACGCTCGGGTTCCTCGCCCTGGTCATCGTGCTGATGGCGTTCGCGGGCACCGCCGAGCGCATCGCGTTCTGGTCCATCCCCGTACTGGCCGTCGTGCTGTTCGCGGGCTGGCGAGCCGTCCGCCCGCACCCGTCCCGAGTGGGCCGCTGACCACCGCACGGCACCGGCAGCAGCACCGTTCACCTACGCTGATGGGGTAATTCACCAGGGAGGAAACGAGCTGTGTCCGTCGTAGGTGTCCTCGCCCTCCAGGGCGACGTCCGTGAGCACCTCGTGGCGCTGGCCGAGGCCGATGTGCTGGCCCGCCCGATCCGCCGCCCCGAGGAACTGGCCGAGGTGGACGGCGTCGTGCTGCCGGGTGGCGAGTCGACGGCGATCAGCCGGCTGCTCGCGACGTTCGAGCTGCTGGAGCCGCTGCGTGCCCGGATCAAGGAGGGGATGCCCACCTACGGCTCGTGCGCCGGCATGATCCTGCTCGCCGACCGGGTCCTCGACGGGCGGCCCGACCAGCACCAGCTGGGCGGGCTGGACATCGTCGTGCGGCGCAACGCGTTCGGCCGGCAGGTGGACTCGTTCGAGGCGGAGCTGGACTTCACCGGGGTGGGAGACGTGCACGCGGTGTTCATCCGCGCCCCGTGGGTGGAAAGCGCGGGGGAGGGCGTGGAAGTGCTCGCCAAGGTCCCCGAATCCGCCGAAGCGGGGGACGCCGCCGGTAGGATCGTCGCGGTTCGGCAGGGGCACGTGCTCGCCACCTCGTTCCACCCGGAACTGACCGGCGACGGGCGCGTGCACCGCCATTTCGTGGACATGGTCCGTGCCGCGGGCTGAGCACCAGACGGAGGAGAAATGAGCGGCCACTCAAAGTGGGCGACCACCAAGCACAAGAAGGCCGCAATCGACGCCAAACGCGGCAAGCTGTTCGCGCGGCTCATCAAGAACATCGAGGTCGCGGCCCGCACCGGCGGGAGCGACCCGGACGGCAACCCCACCCTGTACGACGCCATCCAGAAGGCGCGCAAGAACTCCGTGCCCCTGGACAACATCGAGCGCGCCCGCAAGCGCGGCGGTGGTGAGGAAGCCGGCGGCGCCGACTGGCAGACCATCATGTACGAGGGCTACGGACCCAACGGCGTGGCCGTGCTGGTCGAGTGCCTGACCGACAACCGCAACCGCGCGGCCTCCGAGGTCCGCACCGCGATGACCCGCAACGGCGGCAGCATGGCCGACCCGGGCTCGGTCTCCTACATGTTCACCCGCAAGGGCGTGGTGATCGTGCCGAAGGGCGACCTGGCCGAGGACGACGTCCTCATGGCCGTCCTGGACGCCGGCGCGGAAGAGGTCAACGACCTGGGCGAGAGCTACGAGGTGGTCAGCGAGGCAGGCGACCTGGTAGCAGTCCGCAAGGCCCTCCAGGACGCGGGTTACGACTACGAGAGCGCGGAAGCCAACTTCCTCCCGTCGGTCTCCGTCCAACTGGAAGCCGAGGGCGCCCGGAAGATCTTCAAGCTGATCGACGCGCTGGAAGACTGCGACGACGTGCAGAACGTCTACGCCAACTTCGACGTCTCGGACGAGGTCATGGCGGAAGTAGACGCCTAACCCGGCGCTGGAGCGCCTACCCGATGCCGGAGCGCCTAACCCGGCGCCAACCCGGCGCCGGAGCGGCAAAGCCGGTACCCGAAGCGGTGCCGGCGCTCGGACCGGTGCCGGTACCCGAACCGGTGCCGGCGCTCGAACCGGTGCCGGCGCCCGGACCGGTGCCGGCACCGAAGCTGGTGCCGGCGCTCAGCTTCGGCCAGGTGCCTCAAGTCCGGCGGGCGGGGTCGGACGGACGTTGGGGAATGGTCCATGCGGCCACGCCGCACACCCCACCCCGCTGCGTGTCATCCCCGTATGGCCTGCGCGCCAGCGAACCGCGCTCGTTCCCAGGGCGCAAACACGCACTTCGTTTGCGCCCTGGGAACGAGGGTGGTTGTCTTGACCAGGCCATACGGGGATGACACGCAGCCCGCCTTTGATCGTCATCCTTGGCGGCCTGCCAAGCGGCGAGCGTCCGTCCTTGCACCGCCCCACCCGACCCCCACCCCCCACCCCATGCACAATGGCCCGGTGTCGAGTCCCGCGCTGAACCCCCAGGAATCGAACCTCCGAGACTGGCTGTTCGACCAGGCCGAACGCCACGGCCACGCGGTCGTCACCGTCCCCGAGGACGCCGAGGGCGCGGGTTACTCCTTCTCCGTGGGCGCGTGGCGGAGATTCGGCGTGGCGGAGGCGGTGGTGCTCGGCCTGCCGACCGAGATGGCGCAGGTCCTCATCCGGGCCTACGTGGACCGCGCCAGCCGGGGCGAGCGCTTCCTCCCGGGCAAGCTCTACCACGACTTCTTCGACGGGGTCCCGATCACCTTCGAGCGGGTCTTCAAGGGCTTCTACCCGGAGTTCTTCGGCAGCGCCTTCCTCCTCTACGGCAAGGGCGACTTCCCGGCCGTGCAGATCATCATCCCGACCGCCGACGGCCAGTGGCCGTGGCACCCGAACGCGCCCGCCGGTTTCGCGGACTGGCAACTGGTGCTCACCGAGAGCGGCCTGCCGGAGAGCTGGACGCCGGGGCACAACGGGCCTTGAGCCGCAGGTCGGCCCGCCGAGGTTGTCCGGCGATCGTTGTCAGCCCGAACACCGTCGACACCGGACAACCGGACCGCGCTATCAAGTAGTGGTGCGAGCGTCGGGGGACTTCGCACAGCCGCAAGGGGGAGCACGTCCCGTTCTCGTGAAGGCGGGGAGCTTCGCGGGGACGGGACGTGCCGGCTTGGCCGCGGGACGCGCCCCGTCCGCGGTCAAGGAACAGGTCGCAGGGGGGACCTCGGATGGGTCCCCCCTGCGACAAAACCGCTGGGTTCTCCTGCGACAAATCGGGGTACAGCGCAGAAGCGCCCAGCAGCCACCCGGCACCACAACCCCAGCACCACAACGCCCCAGCACCACTGACAGACCTGACCGCGGAAGCACCCGCCCCCTACCGCAGCACCCCCACCCACCTTGACCAACACACCCACACGATCACGGCTGACGCCCGAGCATCCCGACCAACCGGTCCTGCGCGGAGGCGTCGTCGGGCACCGCCACCGGCGGACCGAACACCCCGCTCCCCGAGAACGAGTCGAAACGCTCTTCGGCGTACCGCAGCAGCGTCGCGGCGAGATCCGGGTCGAGCCGCTCATCGGCGCCGATGGCCCGCGCCAGGTCCCACGCGTGCACGCCGAGGTCGAGCGTCATCTGCCACCCGTACTCGACGGCCGGCGTCTTCCCCCAACTCAGGTCCACGTGGCGCAGCAGCGCGTTCGGCGCGATCCACGCCTCCCGCGCCGCCGCCGCGGCCAGGACCCACGACCGCAGCGGGTCGCCGCCGAGCTGGTCACCGTCGAACCGGTCGCCGACCTGCGCCAGGGTGCAGCCCGCCAACAACTCGGGCGCCCAGAGCTGCTCGCGCACCAGGTGGTCGACCAGGTCGTGGACGGACCACCCCGCGCAGGGTGTGGACGAGTCCCACTGGTCGGGGCGCACGAGGCGCACCCGGGTGTCGAACTCCGTCATCGCGCGTCCGTGCGCCTCGATCAAATCCACCTCACGAGTGCATCAAACCTCGCACCGGGCCGCACCCCGAGCGTGTGCGGTCGGCCACATGCCCGCCGTGAATTTCATCCAGTACACCCGTACGGCGTAACGTGACCCGGCACGCCGCGGGTGACATCGTTGACACCAGGAGGAACCAGTGAGCGCCACGAGCGCGGCTTCCGCCCCCCAACGGGGGTTCTTCGGGCATCCCCGAGGGCTGTCCACGCTGTTCTTCGCCGAGTTGTGGGAGCGTTTCTCCTACTACGGGATGAAGGCGATCCTCGCCTACTACCTGTACCGCTCGACGGCCGAAGGCGCGCTGGGCCTCGACAAGAGCTTCGCCCTGTCGCTGGTGGCGATCTACGGCGCGGCCGTCTACATGTCCGGCGTGGCGGGCGGCTGGCTGGCCGACCGGGTGCTCGGCGGGCAGCGCTCCGTCTTCTACGGCGGCGTGCTGATCATGTTCGGCCACATCGCGCTCGCGCTGCCGATCGGCCTCACCGGCGTCTACACCGGTCTGCTGCTGATCGTCCTCGGCACCGGCCTGCTCAAGCCGAACATCTCGACCGTCGTCGGCGGGCTGTACGCGCAGGACGACACGCGCCGCGACGCCGGGTTCACGATCTTCTACATGGGCATCAACCTCGGTGGCTTCTTCTCGCCGCTGGTGTGCGGGTGGCTCGGCGAGGAGGTCGACTGGCACTTCGGGTTCGGCGCGGCGGCGGTGGGCATGGCGCTCGGCCTGGTCGCCTACCGCTTCGGGCGGCGCAACCTGGGTGACTCGGCGGCCGTGCCGCCGAACCCGCTGCCCGCCGAGGAGCGCGGGCGCGTGCTCGGCCGGATCACGGCGGTCACCCTCGGCATCGTCGTCGTGGTGGGGGTGCTCGTCGCCACCGGCGTGATCGGCGCAGAGGGCGTGATCAACCTGATCAGCATCGCGTCCGTGCTGCTGCCCATCGGCTACTTCGTCGTGATGATGCGCAGCCCGAAGACCACGAAGGTGGAGCGGTCGCGGCTGACGGCGTACATCCCGCTGTTCATCGCCGCCGCGATGTTCTGGCTGCTGTTCGAGCAGAGCGCGACGGTCATCGCGGCGTTCGCGGACACCCGGCTCGACCGGCACTTCCTCGGCCTGGACATCCCGCCGTCGTTCATCCAGTCGATCAACCCGGTGATGATCATCCTGTTCGCGCCGCTGTTCGCGCTGCTGTGGGTGAAGCTCGGGAAGCGGCAGCCGACGACGCCGCGCAAGTTCGGCATCTCGCTGCTGCTGGTCGGCCTGTCGTACGTGCTGCTGATGATCGCCAGCGGCGGCGACCCGGAGGTGCGTGCCGCGTTCCTGTGGATCATCGTCATGTACGCGGTGATGACGTCGGGCGAGCTGCTGCTCTCCCCGGTCGGCCTCTCGGTGACCACCAAGCTCGCGCCGCGGGCGTTCGCCTCGCAGACGATGGGCCTGTGGTTCCTCGCGTCCGCCGCCGGCCAGGGCATCGGCGCGATCGTCGTCCGCTTCTACAGCGACGAGAACGCCCAGGCGTACTTCGGCGTGCTCGGCGGCCTCTCGATCGTGCTCGGCGTGCTGCTCGTGCTGGGCGCGAACCGGATTCGCGCGCTGATGCACGGCGTGGACTAGCACCTGCTCGGGAAGCGCGGTCGACCCGCCACGGCGGCGGTGCGGCGGCTCGACCGCGCTGTGCCCCACAGGATGCCGGACGTTCCTGTGGTTCACCTGATGGTTTCGCCGGTTCAAGCCATGGTTTCCACCATCGGGTGATCTCCGGTGGCGACCGGGAACCGGGCAGCCCCGCGACGGCCGCCGCCGCACCCGACCCGCCGCCCGCAGGTCCGGGAACCTGCCGGAACAACCCGCGCAACGCCGCCGCGCCCTCCACGCGCGAGGTTCGCGCCCAGGCAGTAGTGGATGCCCGCGGAGAACGACAGGTGCTCGCGCCCCGCGGGTCGTCCCGGCCGGAACCGGTGCGGGTCACGGCGTTGCCGATCAGGTTCACCGTCGTCTCGAAACCGGCCACCAGCAGCAGTTCCGTGGTCGCGTCCACGGGTGACAGCTCGCCCGCGGGCAGGACGCCGAACCGGGGGTCGCGCAGCAGCGAGTCGCAGAGCCGGTGGAACGCCATCAGGTGGAGACCCATCCGGCTCCTCACCACGTGCCCGGATGGCCTCGTACTCCGGGTAGGGGTCGCGATCGGGGCTCATCCCGAACAGCCTCGCGGCGGGGTCGCCGAGTAACGCCTGCGCCCGGACGGTGGTCCGGGCCAGGAACAACAGCGTTGCGTTCTTCAGGGACATGCGCCCACGTTGGCGGGCGAGGGCTCAGGAAGACAACCGGACCGGCAGCGCGGCCAGTCGCCACGTCCCCCCGTCCGGCGCGTGCTCGGGCGTGCCCGCCAACGCCATACCCGGGAACCGCTCCAGCAACGCCGCCAGCGCGACCTCCACCTGCATCCGCGCGAACCCGGCGCCCAGGCAGAAGTGGGGCCCGAACGAGTAGCCGAGGTGGCCGCCCTCCCGGCGGCGCAGGTCCAGCCGGTCCGGGTCGGTGAACACCCGCGGGTCCCGGTTGGCCGACACCAGCGCGGTGATCACCGGTTCGCCGGGCCGGATCACGTGGTCGGCGAACGGCACGTCCTCGGTGGCGTAACGCGGTGCGGTGAGCAGCTGCGGCCCGACCCAGCGGGTCAGCTCCTCCACCGCGCGCGGCAGCAGCGCCGGGTCCGCGCGCAGCGCCGCGAGCTGCTCCGGGTGCGTCAGCAGTGCTTCCACGGCGTTGGCGAGGAGGTTCGTCGGGGTCTGGCCGGCCAGCACCAGGTGCCACACGAGGGTCACCAGCTCCGTCTCGTCGGCGACCTCCTCGGCGTCGAGGAGAACGCTGATGAGGTCGTCGGCGGGGTCGGTCCGGCGGCGCGCCACGGCGGCCAGCGCGCCCTCGACGACACCGGGGATGGCGGCCGTGAGCCGTTGCCCGAACCCTCCCGCCACGGCGGCGCCGTACTCGTGCCACCGCGGGCGGTCGGCGTCCGGGATGCCGACCAGCGCGCAGATCACCTCCATGGGCAGCGGGCGGGCGAAGCGGGCCAGGAGGTCGACCTCGCCCGCGGACGGCAGCTCGGCGAGCAGCGCGTCCACGATCCGCTCGACGTGGGGGCGGAAGTCGGCGGCGCGGCGGGCGGTGAACGCCGGCGCGGCCCGCCGTCGTCGGGCGGTGTGCTCGGGGCCGTCCATCTCGGACATGGTGCGCATGTACTTCAGGCAGTGCTCGGGGATGCCGGGCGGGCGGCGGAAGGTCGCGGCGTTGACCTCGAACCGCGCGTCGCCGAGGACGGCTTTCACGTCGTCGTAGCGGGTGACCACCCACGCGTCGGGCATTCCGGGCACGCGCATCCGCGCCAGTCGGCTCTCCTCGCGTGCCTTGCCGTAGGCGGTGAACGGGTCGAACAGGACGGCCGGGTCGGTGGGGTCGATCACGGGCAGGTTCACGCGGTGCTCCAGATGTTCTGTCCAGATGTTCTTATCATCTGAGTGTGGACGTTATCGTTGATCGAGGTCGGCCGGCAAGGGCGGAGAGGGATGGCGCGCAGGGCGGAAACGCAGGAACGCAACCGGGTCCGGGTGTTGGCGGCGGCGCGCGAGGAGTTCGCCGAGCGCGGGTTCCGGGATGCCAAGGTCGACGCGATCGCCGAGCGGGTCGGGCTCACCAGGGGCGCGGTGTACTCGAACTTCCCCGGCAAGCGGGCGCTCTACCTGGCAGTTCTCGCGGCCGAGGCGGAAGCGGCCCACCCTCCCGCCTCGTTGGGCACCGCCTCGCCGGGCACCGCCTCATCGGGCACCGCCTCATCGGGCATCGCCTCACGGAGCACCGCCTCGCCGGGCACCGCCTCACGGAGCACCGCCTCATTGAGCACCGCCTCATTGAGCACCGCCTCATCGAGCACCGCCTCATCGAGCACCGCCTCGCCGAGCACCCCCTCATCGAGCACGCCGGGCACCGCCCTGGGCGAGTTCGCCCTGGCGTGGCTCAGCGCCCAGGCGACCGACCCGTGGCTGGGTCGCGACCTCTTCCCGGAACTGGCCGCCGAAGACCTGCGCCGCCCCTACGAGCAGCTGCTCAAGCTGCAAGCCCTCCTGCTCGGCCTGGCCCTGGAACGCCTGACGCCCCACCCGAACCGCCCCGGCGACCCCCCCACGCGCTCGGTCCGCCAAGCGACCGCGATCCTGAGCGCCCTGCACGGCGCGCACCACGCGGCGGCCACCGCGCCGGGGTTCCTCCAGCCGTACGACGTGGTCAGCGCGTGCGAGCACCTGGCGACCCTGACCCTGAACGACTACTGGGCCCCGCCCGACGACACCGCGCCCGTCCGCACCGCCGACGAACCGTGGACACCGCCCGCGGCCACGGATCTGGTCACCAACTCGCCCTTCGTCGCCACCGACGGCGTGGTGGCGGTACTCGGGCTCAACCGCCTGGCCGTCGCCGAGGAGGCGATCCGGCGCGACGCGCCCACCACGGTCGTGATCGTCACCGGTCGGCCGGCGGAGCTGGGGCCGCTGGCCCGGCTCAGCGTCGCGGGCGTGTGCGGGCCGCTGCGCCGCGCCTTCCCGGCACACGCGCACCCCGCCGTCCGGGTGGTGTGCGACGAGACGGGCGCGTTCGCCCGCGCCGCGGGCGTCCCGGCGGTCAGCGACGAGACGGAGACCGCGGTCCGGGTCCGCGACGGGCGGATCGTCGCGCGGGCGGACGGGTTCGCCGCCTGCCACGCGGTGGCCGAGCCCAACGCGGCGCCCAACGCCGTGCCCCGCTGAGCCCTACCGGCCGCGCGTCGGCTGGAACAGCCGGCGGAAGTCCTCCGGGATGGGCGTGCCCCGCAACTCCGGCGTCCCGAACGCCACGTACCGGGTCCACGCGGCGGCGACCGGGACGCCGTTCACGTCCGCGTCGAAGCCCATGGTGAGCGTGGTGGTGCCGAGCGAGCGGACCCGGACGCCGATCCGCAGCAGGTCGTCGAACCGCGCGGGCTTGAGGTACCGGACGGACGTCTCGGCCACGACGAAGTCGATGCCGTGCTTCTCCAGCTCCTGGTAGGAGCCGAGCAGCGACCGCAGCGCCTCCACCATCGCCGCCTCGAAGAAGACGGGGTAGCGGGAGGCGTGCACGATCCCCTGGCGGTCGCAGTCGACCGGGCGCACCCGCACCCGGTGCACATGGGCAGGACGCGGGTCAGCCATGCCGGTGATCCTATGGCGTCACCCGGTCGTGTCCCGACCGGCGCACCGCAGTCACCCCGAACCGCCTACCAGCAAGATCAGCTCGACCGGCGGTGCCTGCGGACGGTCTCCTCCACGAGGTCGAGCACGGGTTCCAGGTCGTCGGCGGGCAGGCCCATCGCGAGGTGCGACACGAGCCCTTCGAGCACCAGTTCCAGGAAGGAGGTCAGCACGTCGATGTCCACGTCGTCACGCAGGTTGCCCGCTTCCCGCTGGCGCGCGAGGCGCTGCCGGGTGGCGTCGGTGAGCTGCCGCGACCGCTCGGCCCACCGGTTGCGGAACTCGGGGTCGGTGCGCAGCCGCCGGGACACCTCCAACCGCGTGCCGAGCCAGTCGGCGGGGTGCTCGGCGTCCGGTCCGGGCGCGGCCAGCAGGTCGCGCATCACCTGCACGAGACCCTGCCGCGCCACGACGTCGGCCATCCGCAGCGCCTCGTCCTCGGCGAGCGCGAGGAACAGCGACTCCTTGTCGCGGAAGTGGTGGAAGATCGCGCCCCTGGACAGGCCGGTAGCCTCTTCCAAGCGGCGCACGGTGGCGCCCTCGTAGCCGTGGCGTGCGAAACACGCGCGTGCACCGTCCAGGATCTGGCGGCGGCGGGCATCGAGGTGGTCCTGGCTCACCCTGGGCACCGGTCGATGTTGCCAGGGCCGGCGGTGGAAATCCAATCCGTACGTACGGATTGAGGACGTCCACTTTGGAGTGGTTCCGCCCGTTCCGGCTCGAAGTGGTGAGGGCGCGTCACTACGGTGGCGCACCGTGGAAGACATCGGTCCGGGCGCGCTCCCGCAGGTGGGCGGCGTGCGGCGGGGTATCGACCTGATCGACCTGGTGCGGCTCGCGCACTACGACCCCGCCGACCCGGAGGGCCCGGACGCGTTGAGCACCGCCGAGCGCCGGGCGACGGAGATCACGGCGTACGACACCCTCACCGTGCCCGCGCTGCTCCAGGCGCCCGCGTACGCGCGGTCGCTCGGCACGGACCCGGACCGGGCGGAGGTGTTGCGCCGCCACCTGCCGCCCGCGTGCGAGTTCTTCGTGCACGAGACGGTGCTGCACGCGTGGTCGGGCGACCCGGCGGTGCTCGCGGACCAGCTCCGCCGGCTCGGCGCCGGGCCCGCGGTGCGGCTGGTGCCGTTCGCGGCGGGCGGGCGGGCCGCGTTCCGGCGCTCGTTCACCCTGCTCTCGTTCGCGGTCGGCGGTCCGGCGGTGCACGTGGAGGCGTTGTCCGAGCGGCCCGAGGTGGTGGCGCGGTACCAGGCCGCGGTGGAGGTCCTGCGGGTGTGCGCGCTCGGGGTGGCCGAGTCGCGCGAGGTGTTCCAGCGGCGGGCGGAGCGCTTGGCGTGACGGGCGCACCACCCCTCCGACGACGGGGAGCGAACCAGTGACCAGGAACGCGCTGCGCGCGATCGCCGCGGTGACCGCGCTGGTCGTCCTCTCCGCGCCCGCCGCGGCCGGGCGGCAGCACACCGGCCTCTTCCGCGTGCCCGTGCCCGGCGAGGTCCGCGCGATCGCGGAGGACGTGGACATGCCGTGGGGCATCGCGTTCCTGCCGGACGGCTCGGCGCTGATGACCGAGCGGGACGCGATGACCGTCCGCCGGCTCACCCCGTCCGGCGGGCGCACCGACCTCGGCCGGGTGCCCGGCGCGGAGGGCACCGGCGGCGAGGACGGCGTGCTGGGCATCGAGGTGTCGCCGGACTTCGACCACGACCACCACGTGTTCGTCTACCTCACGGCGGCCGACGGCAACCGGCTCGTGCGGGCCACGCTGGAGGGCGAGTCGCTCACCGGCTGGACCACCCTGTTCTCCGGCGTGCCCAGGGGTCGCTACCACAACGGCGGCCGGCTCCGGTTCAGCCCGGACGGACGCCACCTGTTCGTGTCCACCGGAGACGTGCAGATCGACGCGTACGCGCAGGACCTGGACAACAACGCGGGCAAGATCCTGCGCCTCTACGCCGACGGCTCGATACCGGAGGACAACCCGTTCCCCGGCAAGGCGGTCTGGAGCTACGGGCACCGCAACGTGCAGGGCCTCGGCTTCGACTCGGCGGGCAGGCTGTGGGCGTCCGAGTTCGGCAACGCCGACCACGACGAGGTCAACCTGATCGAACCGGGCGGCAACTTCGGCTGGCCCGCCTGCCAGGGCACCACCGGCGACTGCGCGGGCACGGTGCTGCCGAAGCGGACGTGGTCCACGTCGGCGGCGTCGCCCAGCGGTCTGACGATCGTCGACGACCACGTCTTCGTGGCCACCCTGGTGGGCCAGCGCCTCTACCGGTTGCGGATCGACCCGCTGTCGAACCTGGTCGACGAGCGGGCGTTCTTCCAGGGGTGGTACGGGCGGCTGCGCACGGTCGAGGCGACCCCCGACGGCGACCTCTGGCTGGCCACGTCGAGCGACAAGGACGGCACACCGGGCAACGACCGGGTGCTGCACGTCGCCGTCCACCCGGACGACGACTGGTTCCGGTTGCCCGCCACCGGTTTCCCGGTGGGGACGGTCCCGGCCGTACACCGGCGCGGCAGCGGCAGGTGCGCGCACCCCCGGCCGGAGTGCGGTTCCGGCGGGTGAACGCCGGGGGGTCGTTCGCCCGAACGGCCCGTGACGTCGCCGCGGACGTGCGGTGACCACCGGATGTCGCTGATCCGTAAGGGTTTCAACTGGGTGCGACTGTCGGTCCCCCCGTGTAGCGTCGAAAAACGACGAGGATGATCACGGGGAGTGTGCACAGTGACTGCATTACGTAGTGCCCCGGCTCAGGGGCCGACCCCGGCGGTTTTCCGAGACCGTGCCGAAGCGGAGGCGTACGTCGCCTCCGTCTGCTTCAAGCACGGGCCTCCGCGACTGCTCGGTGTCGAACTCGAATGGACCGTCCACCACCGGGAAGACCCGGCGAAACCGCTCGACGCGAGCGCTCTCGCCGCGGCTCTGGGAAAACACGCACCACCGACCCTGGTGCCCGACAGCCCGCAACACCCGCTGCCGGGCGGCACGCCGCTCACCGTCGAACCGGGCGGCCAGGTCGAGATATCCACGCCGCCGAGCGGTTCGCTGACGGACCTGCTCAAGACCGTCGCGGCGGACATCGACCACCTCATCGGCCTGCTGGAACCCGCGGGCCTCGTGCTCGGGCACCGCGGCGCGGACCCGTTCCGCCCTCCCCGCCGGATGCTCCAGGTACCCCGCTACGCCGCCATGGAGCACGCCTTCGCGCCCGTCGGGCCCGAGGGCATCGCGATGATGTGCAGCACCGCCGGGCTCCAGGTGTGCCTGGACTTCGGCCACGAATCCGATCTGCCCGCCCGCTGGGCCGCCGTGCACGCGCTCGGGCCCGTGCTCAACGCGTTGTTCGCGAACTCGCCCGGCGTCGGCGGCAGGCGGACCGACTGGTCCAGCGCCCGGATGCGCACGCTCTTCGCCACCGACCCGGTGCGCACGCGGCCCGCGGCCGTGTGCGCGAACCCGGCGGAGGCGTGGGCGCGGCGCGTCGTCGACGCACCGGTGATCGTGGTGCGGAGACCGGGCAACAACTGGGTGCCGCCACGACCGCTCACGTTCGCGGAGTGGGTGGACGGCGGGCTGGGCGCCCGGCCGACCGCCGACGACCTCGACTACCACCTCACCCTCCAGTTCCCGCCGGTCCGACCGCGCGGGTACCTGGAGGTTCGGTACCTGGACACGCCGCCGGACGGTGGCTGGCTGCCGCCGGTCGTGCTGATGGCGGCGTTGTTCAGCGACCGGGCCGTGGTGGACGAGGTGCTGGCGGCCACCGAGCCCGCCGCGGGCCGCTGGCTCGCGGCGGCCCGCAACGGCCTGGCCGACCCGGTGCTCGCCCGCACGGCGCGTGCCGTGGTCGAGCTGGGTTGCGCGGCGCTGCGCAACACCGACCTGTCGGTCGGCCAGACCGACGCCATCGCGGAGGACCTGCACCGCACGCTCGCTGAGAAGACCGGAGGGGGCCGTTCATGACCGGCATCGACCACAACACGGGTACGGAGGAGATCCGGGACCGCGTCGCCGCCCAGCTCACCCGCGCCCGCGAGCGCAGCCGGGCGCTCACCGACGCCGTCGACGACCACGACCTGGTGCGCCAGCACTCGAAGCTGATGTCGCCGCTGGTCTGGGACCTCGCGCACATCGGCAACCAGGAAGAGCTGTGGCTGGTGCGCGACGTGGGCGGGCGTGAGCCCGTGCGGCAGGACATCGACGAGCTGTACGACGCGTTCAAGCACGCCCGGTCCGCGCGGCCGGAGCTGCCGCTGCTCGGACCGGCGGAGGCCCGCGGTTACGTGGGCGAGGTCCGGGAGAAGGTGTTCGACGTCCTGGAGACGAGCCCGCTGGAGGGCCGTCGCCTGCTCGACGGCGGGTTCGCGTTCGGCATGATCGTGCAGCACGAGCAGCAGCACGACGAGACGATGCTCGCCACGCACCAGCTCCGCGTGGGACCGCCCGTGCTGCACGCGCCACCGCCGCCGCCCGGCGGACCGACCGGTCCCGCCGAGGTGCTGGTGCCCGGTGGGCCGTTCACCATGGGCACGTCCACGGAGGCGTGGGCGCTGGACAACGAGCGGCCGGCGCACCAGGAGCACACCGCGCCGTTCTTCATCGACACCACGCCGGTGACCAACGGCGCGTACGCGAACTTCATCGCCGACGGCGGCTACGCGGACGCGCGCTGGTGGTCCGCCGCGGGGTGGGCGCACGTGCGGGAGGCGGGGCTGGTCGCGCCCCGCTTCTGGGAGCGCGACGGGGACCGGTGGGCGCGCACCGCGTTCGGCGTGACCGCGCCGATCGACCCGGAGCAGCCCGTGGTGCACGTCAGCTACTACGAGGCCGAGGCGTACGCGAAGTGGGCGGGCAAGCGGCTGCCGACCGAGGTGGAGTGGGAGAAGGCCGCCCGCTTCGACCCGGTGTCGGGCCGGTCGCGGCGTTACCCGTGGGGCGACGAGGACCCCACGGAGGCGCACGCCAACCTCAACCAGCGGCACCTGTCGCCCGCGCCCGTGGGCGCGTACCCGGCGGGCGCGTCGCCGTTGGGCGTGCACCAGCTCATCGGCGACGTGTGGGAGTGGACCAGTTCCGACTTCCACGGTTACCACGGGTTCGAGGTGTTCCCGTACGCCGAGTATTCGCAGGTGTTCTTCGGCCCGGAGTACAAGGTGCTGCGTGGTGGGTCGTTCGGCAGCGACCAGGCGGCGGTGCGGGCCACGTTCCGCAACTGGGACTACCCGATCCGGCGGCAGATCTTCGCCGGGTTCCGCTGCGCGCGGGACGCGTCCCCGGGTGAATCGGCCTGACGTGTGCCGCCACCTGGGTTACCTGGGCCCCGCCCTGCCCGTGTCCGCCCTCGTGTACGACGCGCCGCACTCGTTGGTGCGGCAGTCGTACGCGCCGGCGGACATGCGGGGCGGCGGCACGGTCAACGTGGACGGCTACGGCGTGGGGTGGTACCCCGCGCCGGGCGGTCCCGCGCTGCGCTACCGGCGGACCGGGACGCTGTGGTCGGACGAGAACCTGGCGGCGCTCAGCCGGGTCCTCGTGTCCGGCGCGGTGCTCGCGGCCGTCCGCTCCGCCACCGTCGGGATGCCGGTGGTGGAGACGGCGTGCGCCCCGTTCACCGACGGGACGTGGCTGTTCAGCCACAACGGCCGGGTCACCGACTGGCCGGGCTCGGTGGCCGACCTCGCGAAGTCGTTGCCGGTCACCGACCTGCTGACGCTGGACGCGCCGACCGACACCGCCCTGCTGTGGGCGTTGGTGCGGGCGCGGCTGGCCGCGGGGCCACCCGCCGACGCCGTCGCGTCGGTGGTGTCCGAAGTGGCCGCCGCCGCGCCCGGCTCGCGGCTGAACCTGTTGCTCACCAACGGCTCCGTGCTCGTCGGCACGACCTGGACGCACTCGCTGTGGGTGCGTTCCGGCGACGGCGCGGTGACCGTGTCCTCCGAACCGCTGGACGACGACCCGCGCTGGCGGGAGATACCCGACGGGCACGTCGTCACGGCGGCGCTCGGCCCGGACAACGCGACCACAGTGGACGTTCGACCGATAGGACGATCATGACCGAGCCAGTGCTGGACGTGCACCTGACGCCGGAGGACGCGGCGATCGCCCTCCGCGCCGAGGCGCGGGCGGGGTTGACCGCGCGGCCGAAGTGGCTGTCGCCGAAGTGGTTCTACGACGCCGCGGGCAGCGAGCTGTTCGAGGAGATCACCCGCCTGCCGGAGTATTACCCGACCCGTGCCGAGCGGGAGATCCTGGACGCGCGTGCGGCCGAGATCGCCGCGACGACCGGCGCGCACGCCCTGGTGGAGCTGGGCTCCGGCTCGTCGGAGAAGACGCGGCTGCTCTTGGACGCCCTGCGCGCGCACGGTTCCCTGCGCGAGTTCGTGCCGCTGGACGTGTCGTCCAGCGCGCTCACCGAGGCGGCGCGGCAGATCCTCGCCGACTACCCCGGCCTGCGCGTGCACGGCGTGGTCGGCGACTTCACCGAGCACCTGGGGCTGCTGCCCGGCGCGTCGCCACGCGTGGTGGCGTTCCTCGGCGGCACGATCGGGAACCTGATCCCGGAGGAGCGCGACAAGTTCTTCGCCTCGGTGCGGGACGTGCTGGAGCCGGGGGAGTGGCTGCTGCTCGGCACCGACCTGGTGAAGGACCCCGAGGTGCTGGTGCGCGCCTACGACGACGCGCGTGGCGTCACGGCGGAGTTCAACCGCAACGTGCTGCGGGTGGTGAACCGGGAGCTGGGCGCGGACTTCGACCCGCTCGCGTTCCGGCACGTGGCGTTGTGGAACGCCGAGCACGAGTGGATCGAGATGCGGTTGCGGGCGGTCCGCCCGGTGCGGGCGCACGTGGCCGCGCTCGACCTGGACGTCGAGTTCGCCGAAGGGGAGGAGCTGCGGACCGAGGTGTCGGCGAAGTTCCGCCGGGACGGCGTGGAGCGCGAGCTGGCCGCCGCCGGGTTCGAACTCCACCACTGGTGGACGGACTCGGCCGGGCGATTCGCGTTGTCACTCGCCCGAGTCGTTGGCTGACTCTGCGTGTAGGAGTCATCCAAACTGCGGATGTTTTCCACTCCTTCGGGTGGGACTCTCGCGTTGACGGCACCGTGTCGAGGGGCGGTGCTGGAAACGTGAGGAGCACCAGCCGTGAAGTCTGCGAGCAGAGCGCTGGTCGTCGCGATGGTCCTGGGCACCGCCGTGTCCGGCCTCGCGGCGACCGGCACCGCCGCCGCCCGGCACGACCGGGGAGCCGCACCGGTGCGGTGGGAGAAGTGCGCCGAGGACGTGCTGGGCCTGGTCCCCGTCGAGCTGCGGGACCGGGTCACCTGCGCGAACCACCCCGTGCCGCTGGACCACCGCGAACCACGCGGCGAGAAGATCACCATCGCGATGTTGAAGCTGCCCGCGACCGATCCGGCCAACCGGATCGGCTCGCTGTTCCTGAACCCCGGTGGCCCCGGTGGTCCCGGGCTCTACCACCCCGTGCGCGCCGGCTCGTTCCTCCAGCCGGAGGTCCTGCGGCGGTTCGACCTGATCGGGTTCGACCCGCGCGGCGTCGCCCGCAGCGCGCCGCTGCGGTGCTTCCGGACCCAGGAGGAGGCCGACGAGGTCAACGGCCGGATCCTGCCGCTGCCGCTGACCAGGGCCGAGATCCGCGGCACCATGGACGCCACCGAGGACTACACCGACGCGTGCCGCCGCAACGCGGGTCCGCTGCTCAAGCACATCTCCACCGAGGACGTGGCACGCGACCTCGACCTGTTCCGCGCGGGCGTGGGCGACAAGAGCCTCAACTTCGTCGGCTTCTCCTACGGCACGCTGCTCGGCGCGACCTACGCCAACCTGTTCCCGGAGCGGTCGCGCGCGCTCGTGCTGGACGGCAACGTCGACCCGGCGCTGCGCACCTCCGACGGCCCGGAGTACGACCGGCAGCGCGCGCAGGGCTTCGAGCTGGCGCTCGACGCGTTCCTGAAGCGCTGCGACACCGAGGGCGAGAAGTGCGCCTTCAGCGACGGCGACCCGCGCGCGAAGTTCGACGCGACCCGCGACGCGCTGCGCGGGGGACCGGTGACGTTGCCGTCCGGTGAGGTGGTGACCCTGGCGGACTTCAGCAGCCGGGTCGGTGGCGCCCTGTACTCACCGGCCGTGTTCAAGGCGCTCGCGGCCTGGTTGCGGGCCGTCCACGACGCGGCGCTCCCGTCCGCCGCGACGCGGGCCGGCGCGCCGGTGCTCGACGTGCCGTCGGCGACCAAGCGCGGCCTGGCCGACATGCGCGTGGGGATCGCGCCCGCCGCGGAGTACGTGGACGACGACGCGTACTTCGGCGTGAACTGCTCCGACAAGCCGTTCCCGCGCAACCCGGAGCGGTACCCGGCGGTGGCCGCGCGGTGGGAGCGCGAATCACCCACGTTCGGCCGCGGTCAGGCGACGGCGGACCTGCTGACCTGCGCGTCGTGGCCGGTGCCGCACCCCGACAGGTACGCGGGCCCGTGGCACAAGCGCACGCCGAACCCGGTGGTGGTCGTGGGCAACTACTACGACCCGGCGACGCAGTACCGGTTCGCGCAGCGGATGGCCCGCCAACTGGGCAACGCGCGGCTCCTCTCGGTGGACTCGTTCGGGCACTGCGTCCTCGGTGACAGCGCGGGCGTGGACACCGCGGTCACCGACTACCTGGTGAACCTCAGGGTCCCGGCGGACGGGCAGGTCTTCCAGCCCGACGTCCAGCCGTTCTGAGCGGCGGTGCGGCCGTCGCGCACCCACGCGACGGCCGCACCGGCCACCACCACCGGTTCCGGGCGGCCCGGCAGGTACCAGGCGGCGGCCAGGTGAGCGGCGGCGACCGCGAGCACCAGCAGGTCACGTGTCCGCCAGGCCCACAGCGCCAGCCCCATCGCGACGACGACCGCCAACACGCGCGACATGTGCACCTCGGCGGTCATCGTGACCGCGACGGCGGTCACCGCGCTCATCTCGTGGTTCTCCAGCGTGAACTCCGCGTAGGGGAACCAGCCGAACGCATCGGGCGGGTTCAGCGGGCGCGCGTCCAGCGTGGCCGTCACCAGCCCCAGGCCCGTCGCCAGCAACGGGAACCACGCGCCGGGCCGGTGCGCGTGCCGGTCGTGCGCGGCCAGCAGCAGGGCGGCGGCCAACGCCACCAGGACCGGGAACGGCTGCGGCTCGAACCACGCCGCCACCCCGAACACGGCCGTCGCGGCGGCCAGCCGGGGACTCCGCCACGCGCCCGCGAGCGCGGTCAGCACGACGACCCCGGCCGGCGGCCCCTGTTCCCACACCGCGCTCAGCAGGCCGACCGCGACCAGCGCCGCCCACTCACGCCGCCGGCCCAGCAGCACCGCCGCGCCGGCGAGCAGCACGGCGGCCACCGCGTAGGGCAGCACGACCGGCAGGTCCGGCGCACGGGTGAAGTCGTCGGCGCTCGCCCACGCCGGCTCGGTCGTGCGGTACGCCGGGGCCTCCGGCCGCCACGCCCGGAACGGCCGGTCCGCCAACCAGAGCGAACCGAGCCACCCCACCAGGACGACCAGGCCCGCCGTCAGCAGCGGGAACCACGCGCCGGGCCGGCGTGCGTGCAGGTCGTGCGCGGCCAGCACCACCGCGCCCGCGAACGCCACCGCGGCGGGCAGCGGCGACACCCCGTAGACCACCGCGACGGCGAACACCGCGTCCGCCGCGACCAGCCGCGCGTCCCGCAGCAGCCAGGCCGCGCCGAGCAGCGCCACGACGCCCACCAGCGGCCCGTACTCCCACAACTCGGCCAGCAGGCCCGATAACACCAACGGCAGCCAAGCCACCACCGACTCACCCCTCGCGGATCCGGCGACAGACGGGCGAAGGGCCGCCCACCGGGGTGGTGGGCGGCCCTTTCGCGTTCGATCGGCTACTAGCTGCGGACCATCTTGCGCAGCACGTACTGCATGATGCCGCCGTTGCGGTAGTAGTCGGCCTCACCGGGGGTGTCGATGCGGACGACCGCGTCGAACTCCACCTTCGCGCCGTCGCCCTTGGTGGCGACCACGTGCACGGTGCGCGGCGTCTCGCCGTTGTTGAGGGCGGTGATGCCGGTGAAGTCGAACGTCTCCGTGCCGTCCAGGCCGAGGTCGGCGGCCGTGGAGCCCTCCGGGAACTGGAGCGGCAGCACGCCCATGCCGATCAGGTTCGACCGGTGGATGCGCTCGAACGACTCGGCGATCACGGCACGCACGCCCAGCAGCGAGGTGCCCTTCGCGGCCCAGTCGCGCGACGAGCCCGAGCCGTACTCCTTGCCCGCCAGCACCACCAGCGGCACGCCCGCCTCGGCGTAGGCCACCGACGCGTCGTAGATGGTGGTCTGCGGCGCGCCCTCGGTCAGGAAGTCGCGGGTGAAACCGCCCTGGACGTCGTCCAGCAGCAGGTTGCGCAGGCGGATGTTCGCGAACGTGCCGCGGATCATCACCTCGTGGTTGCCGCGCCGCGAGCCGTAGGAGTTGAAGTCCTTGCGCTCCACGCCGTGCTCGGTCAGGTACTTGCCCGCGGGCGAGTCGGCCTTGATCGCGCCGGCCGGGGAGATGTGGTCGGTGGTGACCGAGTCGCCGAGCAGCGCCAGCACGCGTGCGCCGCTGATCTCGGTGACCGGCTTCGGCTCCATCTCCATGCCCTCGAAGTACGGGGGCTTGCGCACGTAGGTGGACTGGGCGTCCCACTCGAAGGTGTTGCCGGTCGGCGTGGGCAGCGACTGCCAGCGCTGGTCGCCCGCGAACACGTCCGCGTAGCCCTTGGTGAAGCCCTCCGGGGAGATCGCGGACGCGACGACCTCGGAGACCTCCTGCGGCGACGGCCAGATGTCGGCCAGGTACACCGGCTCGCCGTTCTGGTCGGTGCCCAGCGGCTCGGTGGTGATGTCCTTGTCCATCGAACCGGCCAGCGCGTAGGCCACCACCAGCGGCGGGGACGCGAGGTAGTTCATCTTGATGTCGGGGTTGATCCGGCCCTCGAAGTTCCGGTTGCCGGACAGCACCGACACGGCGGCGAGGTCGCCGTGGCCGATGCCCGCCGAGATCTCGTCCTGGAGCGGGCCGGAGTTGCCGATGCACGTGGTGCAGCCGTAGCCGACCAGGTGGAAGCCCAGCTTCTCCAGGTACGGCAGCAGACCCGCGCGCTCGTAGTAGTCCATGACGACCTTGGAGCCCGGCGCGAGGGTGGTCTTCACCCACGGCTTGCGGTCCAGGCCCTTCTCCACGGCCTTCTTCGCGAGCAGCGCCGCGCCGATCATCACCGACGGGTTGGACGTGTTGGTGCACGAGGTGATCGCGGCGATCGCGACCGCGCCGTGGTCCAGCTCGAACTCGTTGCCGTCCACGGTCACCTTGACCGGGTTGGACGGGCGGCCCTGCGCGCCCTCGGCGGCGGTGTGCACCACGCGTGGCGCGCCGCCCGCGTCGCCGTCGGCCACCGCGGTCGGGTCGCTGGCCGGGAAGGTGTCCTCCACGGCCTCGTCCACGTTGGACTTGGTGTCGTCCTCGGTGTTGGTCACGTACGCGCCCAGCGCCTGCCGGAACGCGGCCTTGGCGGCGGTCAGCTCGATGCGGTCCTGCGGGCGCTTCGGGCCGGCGATCGACGGGACGACCGTCGACAGGTCCAGCTCCAGCGTCTCGGAGTACACCGGCTCGCGGGCCGGGTCGTGCCACAGGCCCTGCTCCTTGGCGTACGCCTCGACCAGCGCGAGCTGCTCGTCGGTGCGGCCGGTGAGCTTGAGGTAGTCGATGGTCTCGGCGTCGATCGGGAAGATCGCGCAGGTGGAGCCGAACTCGGGGCTCATGTTGCCGATGGTGGCGCGGTTGGCCAGCGGCACCGCGCCGACGCCGGAGCCGTAGAACTCCACGAACTTGCCGACCACGCCGTGCTTGCGCAGCATCTCGGTGATGGTCAGCACCAGGTCGGTGGCGGTCGCGCCGGCGGGCAGCTCGCCGTTCAGCTTGAAGCCGACCACGCGCGGGATCAGCATGGAGACCGGCTGGCCGAGCATGGCCGCCTCCGCCTCGATGCCGCCGACGCCCCAGCCGAGCACGCCGATGCCGTTGACCATGGTGGTGTGGGAGTCGGTGCCCACCAGCGTGTCCGGGTACGCCTGCCCGTTGCGGACCATCACCACGCGTGCCAGGTGCTCGATGTTGACCTGGTGCACGATGCCGGTGCCGGGCGGGACGACCTTGAACTCGTCGAACGCGGTCTGGCCCCAGCGCAGGAACTGGTAGCGCTCCTTGTTGCGCTGGTACTCCAGGTCCACGTTCAGCTCGAACGCGTCCGGGCGGCCGAAGATGTCGGCGATCACCGAGTGGTCGATGACCAGCTCGGCGGGCGCGAGCGGGTTGACCTTCGCCGGGTCGCCGCCGAGCTGGGTGACGGCCTCGCGCATGGTCGCCAGGTCCACCACGCACGGCACGCCGGTGAAGTCCTGCATGACCACGCGGGCCGGGGTGAACTGGATCTCGGTGTTCGGTTCGGCGGACGGATCCCACTTGCCCAGCGCGCGCACGTGGTCGGCGGTGATGTTCGCGCCGTCCTCGGTCCGCAGCAGGTTCTCCAGCAGGATCTTCAAGCTGTACGGCAGCCGCTCGGCGCCCTCGACCGCGCTCAGCCGGAACACCTCGTACGAGGAGTCCCCCACGGTGAGCGTGCCGCGGGCGCCGAAGCTGTCCTTGCTAGCTGGTGCAGTCACGTGAAACTCCATCTGGTGACGCGCGAAGTCGGTTTGGGAACTGCTGGTGAGTCTTCCGCACCCTGGGGCGCGGCGCCCTCTCGCCCTAAACAGTACGCGTGTCCTGTATTCGGCTTCAAGCCGGCCCCACGTAGCTCGGGGGATCATCACACCCGTGGTGCGCCTTGATCGAATCGGTAAGCGCTACGGGCGGGGCCCGTGGGTGCTGCGGGACGTGACACTGGTGGTGGAGCCGGGTGAGCCGGTCGTCGTCACGGGCGGTAACGGCACCGGTAAGTCGACCCTCCTGCGGATCGCCGCCGGGTTGAGCAGGCCCTCGGCGGGCCGCGTGACCCGGCCGCGTTCCGTCGGCTACCTGCCCGAGCGCTTCCCGACCGGCGTGAAGCTGCCCGCCCGCGACTACCTGCGCCTGCTCGCGGGCGTGCGCGGCGTGGCCGCCCGGTGGGACCTGGTGGAGGCGCTGGGCTTCGTCGGCGACCCGGACGCGCCGATGGCCACCCTGTCCAAGGGCAACACCCAGAAGATCGCGCTGGCCCAGGCTCTGACCGCGACCGACCTGCTGGTGCTGGACGAGCCGTGGTCCGGCCTGGACGCCGCGGCGGGCGCCGTGCTCGTCGACCTCGTGGCCGCGAGCGGGTGCGCCGTGCTGGTCACCGACCACCACGGCCACGACCTGCCCGGTGCGCGCCGCGTGCCGCTGGGTGCGGGGCCTGGAGGCGTCGTGGTCGAACTCGACCGGGTGGGCGAGGCGCTGGCGCGGATCGCGGCGCTGGACGGCGTGCGCGACGCCCGCGCGGTCGGCGGCGGCGCGCGGGTGGAGGTCGAGCCCGGCCACAGCGACCGGTTGCTGGCCGAGGCGCTGCGGCTGGGCTGCTCGGTGCGGAGCGTGCGGTCGTGAGCTACCTGGTGCGGTACCTGCTCGCGGACGTGCTGCGTGGTCAGCGCTTCCTGCCGCCCCTGCTGGTGTACGGGGCGGTGCTGGCGATGTTCAACGCGGGCGACGCGGGGCCGCCGTTGTCCGCGTACGCGGGGTCGTGCGCGTTCCTCTACCCGGCGGCCGTCTGGTTGACGGTCGTGATCGCCACCTCCGAGGACCCGGTGCGGCGGGCGGTGACCGTCGTGGCGGCGGGTGGGTGGGGGCGTGCGCAGGCGGCCGTGACGTTGCTGTCGTGCCTGGCGGTCACGGCTGTGGCGCTGGCGGCGGCGGTCGTGCCGCCGCTCGTCCAGCCGCGGCCCTATCCGGTGGCGGTGGTCGTGCTCGGGTTCGCCGCCCTCCTGGTGTGCGGGCTGACCGGCGTGGGCGTCGGCGTGCTCTGCGCGCGCCCGGTGATCACCCGGCACGGGTGGTCGGCACTGACCGCGGCGGCGCTGGCGGTGGCCGCGTTCCTGTTCGGCCAGGTGCCGCCGATCGGGAACGTGCTGGGTGCGCTCGGGCGTGAGCACGACCTGGTGCCGAACCTCGTGGTGTCGGGGGTGTGCGCGGTCGTGCTGCTGGTCGCGTCGACGGTGGTCTCGCGCACCCTCGGCCCACGCCGGGATTAGCGCCTCGGGCGGACGTCGGCCCGGGGCCGGTCCCAGACCTTCGGACCCCGCCTGCGCGGGGAAGACGCGGCGGCGGGGATCTCGGCCGCACGGCGCAGCGGACCACCCCCGCCTGCGCGGGGAAGACACTTGTTGACCTGTGACTTCACCGCGAGCGGGGTGGGTTTCGGTCGGTTTGTCATCGTCTCGCCATGAGCCGTGAGCGCCGTTGCCGGGCACGCCCTACCCCAGCACCTGGTCCAGGTAGGCAACCACGACCGACGCATCGGCTGTGGTCAGTGCCACGTGACCGTCCGGCCGCACCAACACCAACCCGGGCGCGACCACGCCGTAACCCGCCTCCACGTGACCCGCCACGTCGACCACGGAGTACGTCCGCACGTACGGATGCGCGTCCCGCACCATCGCCAAGGCGTCATCCACCCCCAAACCCAGCACGACGAACTCCGGGCCGCGCAGCAGATTGAACACCGTGGTCGGCGTGCCGTCTGACAACTCGCACGGCGCGTCCGGCGCGCGGTCACCCGCCCGTTCGCCGACACCCGCCAACGGACCACCCCGGTAGCTCACGCCCAACTGGAACACCTCCTCCGGGCGCGTGCCCGGTCGCACGTCGGGGTCTGCCACCTGGCGGTGCAGGTCGCTCGACAGCCCCAGCACGCGTGCCGCGACCGGCAGGCGCTCGGCCTCGTAGGTGTCCAGCAGTTCGGCACCCGCGCCGGTCAGCACGGCGGCCAGCTTCCAGCCCAGGTTGTAGGCGTCCTGGATGCCGGTGTTCATGCCCTGCGCGCCCGCGGGGGAGTGGACGTGCGCCGCGTCGCCCGCCAGGAACACCCGCCCCACCCGGAACCGGTCGACCATGCGCACGTTGGCCCGGTACAACGACATCCACGTCGCCTCCCGCACCACGACGTCATCCCGCCCGGTGCGCTCACGCACCAGCGCGCGCAACACCTCCAACGACGGCTCCACGTCCGCCTGCGCCTGGAGCTGGTACAAATCCGTGCCGGGCAACGGGCACAGGCCGATCATCCCGGCGGGCGAGTGCGGCCACGTGTGCCAGTGGTCGCGGTCCAGGCCGGTCAGCCGCACGTCGCCGACCACCATCCGCTGGTCGTCCCACGTCTCGCCGGCGAACCCGACACCGAGCGCCTTGCGGACGGAACTGCGCCCGCCGTCGCAGCCGACCAGGTACGCCACGCGCACCCGGTCACCGCCCACGACAGCGGTCACGCCGGTCGCGTCCTGCTCGAACCCGCTCACCTCCACGCCGTACTCCACCGCGCCACCCAGCTCCGCGAGCCGCGCCCGGAGCATGGCCTCCACCCGGAACTGCGGGATCAGCACGGTGCTCGGGAACGGCGTGGCGGGCGTCGGTACGCGCCCCTCGTGCGGGTCCCACTCGGCCACGACCCGCGCGCCGTCATAGGCCCGGAACCGCGGGCGGTCCGCGACCAAGACCTCCACGCCCAGGTCGTGCAGCACCTCGACCGAGCGCGGTTGCAGCCCCTTGCCGCGCGAGCCGGGGAAAGGACCGGCGGCGCGGTCCACCACGCGGTGGTCGACACCCCGGCGCGCCAGGTCGACGGCCAGGGCGAGGCCGGTCGGACCGGCACCCACGATCAGCACTTCTGCGTCCATGGCCCCACTGTCACCGCCGCGCGTGTCAACCACGTGTCAGACCCCGGGCACGCGACAGCCCCCGCCGGCACACCGGCGGGGGCTGTCGCGCGTGGTGTTACTTGGCGAGCTTGAGCAGCTCGTCGATGTCCTTGGGCTCCAGACCACGCATCAGGGTCAGGAACACCTCGCTGTAGGTGCGGAACGGGCTGACGTACCACTTGCCGTCCACTTCGGTCACGACGACGCCGAGACCGTCCTTCAGCACCTGCGAGCCGACGCGGGCGATCACGTCCACCGCGGCGGGCGGCGTGTTCCGGCCGCCCTGCTGCTGGACGAGCTGCGCGATCTCGTCGGCGCACAGCTTCTGCGACCGGCCGTCCGCCTTCACGGTGTAGCAGTCGCCGTCCCGGGAGACCTCGCCCTTGCTGCCCTGGATGTCCACGACGACCTTGCGGATCGTCAACTGCTTGCCGCCCTTGACGTCCTTCTCGTCGGTCTCCAGCTCGACCAGCTTCGCGCCGGTGCTCGGCACCCGGCCGACCTGGTCCACGATCACCGGGCCGACGTCCTGGAGCACGCCCATCTCGTCCGGCGGCAGCAACGCGATGACGCCCTTGATGTCACCGGCGAGCGCCTTCTCCACGATGCCCTTGGCCGCCGCCGCGGCGGAGTCCGCGCCGGCCGGCGCGATGCCCTGCGCGGGCCACTTGAGGTCTTCCTCCTCCAGCGCCGCGTTGGCGATCGTGTAGAACAGCGACGGGTACCACTCGTCGCCGACCTTGATCGTCGCGATGCCGATCGGCTTGCCCTTGCGCTTCTCCTTCTCCTTGGCGAAGTCGAGCGTCTCGGTCTCGGGCTCCTGGTCGAGCTTCGCGCCCAGCGCCTTGACCAGCTTGTCGGTCAACGGGATCTGCTTGACGTCCGACGTGACGGTGATCCGGCCCTCGATCACCTTGTTGATGGTGATGTGGTCGTTGACCTTCTCGGCGGCGGCCTCGTCGAACTTGACGCCCTCGCTCTTGATCTGGACGCCGCTGATCTTCTGCGGGTCCGCGTCCTGCTTCAGGATCTCCAGCCGCTTGGCCTCGCTGACGGTGGCCTCGGTGTAGTCCTTCGACAGCTTCGCCTCGGCGGGCGCCAGGCCGTTCATGATGCCCAGCACGTCACCGCTGCCCAGCGCGCTCAACAGGTTGTTCGCGGCGACCTGCGGGGTGTCGGAGCCGGCGGCGACGGAGTCGGAGTCGCGCAGCGCGCGCACCGTGAAGAAGGTGCCCGCCGCCAGCACGACGACGGCGACCAGCGCCGTGATGACCAGCCCGGTCCGCTTCTTCTTCGGCGGTTCGCCGCCCGGGTAGCCGAACGGCTGCTGCCCGTAGGGCTGCTGGCCGTAACCCTGCTGCGGGAAGCCCTGCGGCCCGGTCTGCGGGAAACCCTGCTGCGGGAAGCCCTGCTGCGGGAAACCCTGCTGCGGCTGGGGTCCCGTCTGCGGGAAACCCTGCTGCGGGAACCCTTCCTGCGGGAAACCCGGCTGCGGGTAGCCGCCCGGCTGCTGGCCGTGACCCGGCTGCTGCTGCGGGTAGCCGCCCTGCTGCGGCTGGCCGTACGGGTTGTTCTGCGGTGGCCATTCGCCTCCGCCGCCACCTGGGTAGGTCACGGTGCTCCTCCTGGACTGATCGCTGTGCGGGTGTTCGCGGTGAGCACGGTGATCGCCCCCGCGATCCCCAGCACGGCACCACCGAGGGTGACGACCGGTCCGGTCAGGCTGATCCCGACCATCGCTCCCTCGTTGCCCCCTTGGACGGCGGCAAGGGTCGCCACCGTTCCCGCGATCGTGCCAAACAGCAACGCCAAGCACGCGGAAATTCGAGGAAGACGGAACAACCAGAGCACCACGCAGCACACGGCCAACGGGGTCAGGGCCACCCAACCCACCCGGACCAGCTCGCCCGCCGCACCGTCCAAGCCCGCGAAACCACGCAGCGCGAGCACCTGGTAACTGTCCCTGTCCACGGTCCCGGAACGCAGCCACGGCAGGAAAGTCCCCACCACGGTTGTGACCAAGCCGACAACCCCGACCACCGCACCCCATGTCCTGCGCACGTGGCCATGCTCGCAAACCGGTGGCGTGGAATGGTGGGGGAATGGACGCACGGGGCGTGATGGCCGCGGCGCGGCGGATCACCGTGCTGACGGGCGCCGGGGTGTCGACCGAGTCCGGCATCCCCGACTTCCGCGGCCCGGGCGGGGTGTGGACGGCGCTCGGGCGCGAGTTCGACCTCGACGGCTACCTGGGCGACCCGGCCGTGCGGCGGGAGGTGTGGCGGACCCGGCTCGCGCACCCGGTGTGGACGGCCGAGCCGAACGCGGCGCACCGGGCGCTGGCCCGCCTGGAGCACGACGGTCGCGTGCGGGCGCTGCTGACCCAGAACGTCGACGGGCTGCACCAGCGCGCCGGGTCGTCGGCGGTGGTCGAGCTGCACGGGTCGCTGTGGGGGACGGTGTGCGTCGAGTGCGGTGCGGTCGGGTCGATGCCGGCGGCCCTGGACCGGCTCCGCGCGGGCGACCCCGATCCGCGGTGCCTCGTGTGCGGCGGTGTCCTGCGGTCGACCACGGTGGCGTTCGGCCGGCCGTTGGACCCGGACGTGCTGCGTGCGGCGCGGGCGGCGGTGCTCGACTGCGAGGTGCTGCTGGTGGCGGGCACCTCGCTGCTGGTCGAGCCGGCGGCCGGGTTGGTCGGCCTCGCGGCGGGTGTCGGCGCGGCCGTGGTGATCTGCAACGACGAGGCGACGCCGTACGACGGGGTGGCGGCGGCGATCGCGCGGGGACCGGTCGGGGTGTCGTTGCCGGAACTGGTGGCGGTGCCCGTGGTGGCCGACGGGCCGCTCCGGACGTGGGGCGACCCCAGCACCTGGTGAGCGCGACCCCGAGCGACGCGGTAGCCACTCCCCGTGGTCGGGGATAACGTCACGGTGCATGCGCGTACCACTTACCGTCGCTGATTTCCTCGACCGTGCCGCGCAAGTCTTCGCGGACACCACCGCCACCGTGGACGAGCCCGACCAACCCGCGCCGCCCGTCCCCACCACCACCTACGCCGCGTTCGCCGACCGCGTCCGCGCCTGGCAGGCGGGCCTCGACGCCCTCGGCGTCGGCGAGGGCGAGCGGGTCGCCGTCGTCAGCCCCAACTCCGCCCGGCTGCTCGAACTGCTGCACGCGGCGCCCGCGAGCGGACGGGTCTGCGTGCCGGTCAACTTCCGCCTGAAGTCCGACGAGGTGTCCTACATCGTCGAGCACAGCGGCGCGTCGGTGCTCTTCGTCGACCCCGGGCTGGACCTCCCGGGCGTCACCGCGCCGCACCGGTTCACGCTCGGCGACGAGAGCGACGCCCTGCTCCGCTTCGACACCGAGCCGCGCCCGTGGTCGTCGCCCGACGAGGACGCCACCGCCACCCTCAACTACACGTCCGGCACGACGGCCCGCCCCAAGGGCGTCCGGATGACCCACCGCAACATCTGGCTCAACGCCGTCACGTTCGCCCTGCACGCCCGCGCCTGGGAGCGCGACGTCTACCTGCACGTCCTGCCGATGTTCCACTGCAACGGCTGGGGAATGCCCTACGGGCTGGCGGGGCTGGGCGTGCCGCAGGTGGTGCTCCGCAAGGTCGACGGGACCGAGATCCTGCGCCGCGTGCGCGACCACGGCGTCACGTTGATGTGCGGCGCGCCCGCCGTGTGGAACGCCGTCCTGGACGCCGCCCGGTCCTGGGAGGGCGAGGTGCCCGGCCGGGGCCGGGTGCGCGTCGTCTGCGCCGGTGCGCCGCCGCCGAGCCGCACCATCGCCCGCGTCGGCGACGAACTCGGCTGGGAGTTCCTCCAGCTCTACGGCCTGACCGAGACGTCGCCGCTGCTCACCTTCAACCGCACCCGGCCGGGGGACGACGACCTGCCCGCCGACGAGCGCGCGCGCAAGCTGTCCCGGGCGGGCGCGCCGGGCATCGGGGTGCGGTTGCGGATCGCCGAGGACGGCGAGGTGCTGGCTCGCGGCAACCACGTCATGGCCGGGTACTGGCGGAACGAGGAGGCGACCGACGAGGCCGTCGCGGACGGCTGGTTCCACACCGGTGACGGCGGGTCGCTCGACGACGAGGGCTTCCTGACCATCTCCGACCGCAAGAAGGACGTGATCATCACCGGCGGCGAGAACGTGTCGTCCATCGAGGTCGAGGACGCCCTGTTCACGCACCCGGCGGTCGCGGAGGCGGCGGTGATCGGGGTGCCGCACGAGAAGTGGGGTGAAACGATCAAGGCGCTGGTCGTGCCCGCCGCGGGCGCGTCGGTGACCGAGGCGGAGCTGATCGCGCACTGCAAGGCGCGGCTCGCCGGGTTCAAGGCGCCGACGTCCGTCGAGTTCCGGGACGCCATCCCGCGCACCGCCACCGGCAAGGTCCAGAAGTTCCGGCTGCGCGAGCCCTACTGGGCGGAGCGGGAGGGCGACGCAAAGTAGATCAAGGACTCCCCGGTGTGACCCATGTGGCTGAAGTTCTTGCGGGGTCAATTGGAAACCTTGGTGTTGAAGTGGCACAGTCTCGGAACGTGACCGGGTAGCGCCATTCGGTGTAATCCGGGTGGTCCGAGCGGGCGGGGAGGCTTGTCGTGGCGCGATGGGTGGCGGCCGTGGTCGTGGCGCTGGTGCTGTTCCCGGGTACCGCCTCGGCGGTGCCGCCGCCCCCGCCGAACCCGAGCGACGACCAGATCACGGCGGGCCGGGCCGAGGCCGACGCGAAGGCCGCGCGGGTCGGTGAGCTGACCGGGCAGCTCACCGCGGCGGAGGCCGAGCTGCGCAGGCTCACCGACGACGTCGCCTTCAAGATGGAGCTGGCCAACAAGGCACGCGTCGACCTGGAGAACGCCCAGCACGAGGCGGTCCGGGCCAAGGAGGACGCCGACGCGGCCCGCACCGAGGCCGACGCCGCCGGCCGGGCCGTCGAGGAGTCCCGCGCGGAGCTGGACGACTTCGCCGCCGCGAGCTTCCAGCAGGGCAGCACCATCGGCTCGCTGTCGGCGTACTTCGGCGCGTCCAGCCCGGAGGACCTGCTGGCCCGCGCGCAACTGCTCGCCGCGGTCGGCGACTCGGGGCTGAACGCCCTGGACGACGTGGAGCGGGCGCGCTCGGAGCTGGCCAACAAGGACTCCGCCGCCCGCGCCGCGCTGGACCTGGCGAACGAGAAGCAGGCCGCCGCCGAGCAGGCCCGGCGCGACGCCGACGACGCTCAGCAGTCCGCCGTGCGGGCACAGCAGGCGCAGGCCGGTCAGGCGGCGGCGATCGAGGGCGACCGGAGCCGGGTCGAGGGCGAGCTGACGCAGGCGTTGACCGCCGTGCAGGGGTTGGAGGGTCAGCGCGCGCAGTACAACAGCTGGCTCGACGACAAGCGGCGCGAGGAGGAGGAAGCGGCCCGGCAGGCGGCGCTCAACGCGGCCCAGCGCCCGGCGCAGCAGCCGAACCGGCCGCCCGCCCAGCAGATCACCCCGCCGCCGAGCGGTGGCGGCGACGTGGAGACCGTGATCGCCCGCGCCATGGCCAACCTCGGCGTCCGCTACTCGTGGGGCGGCGGCAACTACAACGGGCCGACCGTCGGCATCCGGGACGGCGGCGTGGCCGACTCGTACGGCGACTACTACAGCGTCGGCTTCGACTGCTCCGGGCTGATGATGTACGCGTTCGCGGGCGCCGGGGTGTACCTGCCGCACTACAGCGGTTACCAGTACAACGCGGGCTACCAGGTGCCGTTGGCACAGGCCCAGCGGGGCGACATGCTGTTCTGGGGTCCCGGCGGCGGCACGCACGTGGCCCTGTACCTGGGCGACGGGATGATGATCGAGGCGCCGTACTCGGGCTCGTCGGTGCGCGTCGCCCCGGTCCGTTACGGCGGGATCATGCCCTACGCCGTCCGCCTGCTCTGACCTGCGGATTCCAGAATCCTTCAGGAATCGTTGCGGCCCCGTCCGCCATTCTCGGTGGTGCGGCCGGACCGATGGGGGAAGGCGGAACGGCCGCACCGGGCGGTGTCCCGAGGGGTGGGGCGCGGCACGAGTGGTCAACTGGGGGCGACGGGTGCCGTCGCGACCGCGACGGCACCCGCCGACCACTCGGGGCCCGGTCGCCACCGCGGACCGGTGGCCGCCGATCGACTGGGGGTTCGGCGGGCGCCCGGTCCGCGCCGGGCGGACGAGGGGGTGGCCGGGGGCCGGGGGGACCGGTGCCCCGGCCCGGCGGGCGGCCGGCGCGACAATGGGTCCTGAGCGTGCGGGAAGGGCGGTGTCCGTGTCCGTTGGCGGGACCCCGGGGGTCGAGTGGGATGCCGTGGTCCTCGCCGGAGGACGCGGCAGCAGGCTGGGTGGCGTGGACAAGGCGGCCGTCGTGGTGGGCGGTCGCACGTTGCTGGCACACGCGCTCGACGCCGTGCGCGCCGCCGGGCGGGTGGTCGTCGTCGGCCCGGCCAAGGACGTGCCGGGCGTGTTGTGGGCACGCGAGGAACCGCCCGGCGGTGGGCCGCTCGCCGGGCTCGCGGCGGGTCTCGCGCACGTGCGCGCGCCGTGGGTCGCGGTGCTCGCCGTGGACCAGCCCGGCGTCACGGCGTCCACAGTGGAGCGGTTGCTGGCCGCGGGTGGACCCGCCGTCCTGGTGGACGGGGAGGGCCACCGGCAGTGGCTCGCCGGTGTGTGGCGGACGGCGGCGTTGCGGGCCGCGCTGCCCACCGTCCCGAGTGGCTCGTCGATGCGGTCCGTGCTCGGCCCGCTCGACCCCGCGGGGGTGCCGGCGCTGCCCGGCGAGGCGCACGACGTGGACACGCCGGCGGACCTCCGCTGAGCCGACCCCCTTCACAAGCGTCACACCGGGGACAGGGAAGACTTGCGCACCGTCGCACAACCCTGTCGTAGGAGGACCTGTTGTCCGAGCCCGCCGCCGAGGCGCCCAACACGCCGGCTCGTGACGCCCAGTTGCTCGAACGCACCGTGTTCGAGGTCAAGCGGGTGATCGTCGGTCAGGACCGGTTGGTCGAGCGGATGCTCGTCGGCCTGCTGGCCAAGGGCCACCTGCTGCTCGAAGGCGTGCCCGGCGTGGCCAAGACGCTCGCCGTGGAGACGTTCGCGAACGTGGTCGGCGGCTCCTTCTCCCGCGTCCAGTTCACCCCCGACCTGGTGCCCGCCGACATCCTCGGCACCCGCATCTACCGGCAGGCCAGCGAGAGCTTCGACGTGGAGCTGGGTCCCGTCGTGGCCAACTTCGTGCTCGCCGACGAGATCAACCGCGCGCCCGCCAAGGTGCAGAGCGCGATGCTGGAGGTCATGGCCGAGCGGCACGTGTCGATCGGCGGCCGGACGTTCCCGATGCCGACGCCGTTCCTGGTGCTCGCCACCCAGAACCCCATCGAGAACGAGGGCGTCTACCCGCTGCCCGAGGCGCAGCGCGACCGCTTCCTGTTCAAGATCCAGGTCGAGTACCCCTCGGCCGAGGAGGAGCGGGAGATCGTCTACCGGATGGGCGTCGAGCCGCCCGTGCCGCACCAGGTGCTCAGCCCGGAGGAGCTGCTGCGCCTCCAGGGCGTCGCGTCGCGGGTGTTCGTGCACCACGCGCTGGTGGACTACGTGGTGCGCCTGGTGATCGCGACCCGCGCGCCGAAGGAGCACCAGCTCAACGACGTGGCCGGCTGGGTCGCGTACGGCGCGTCGCCACGCGCCAGCCTCGGCATCATCGCCGCCGCCCGCGCGCTGGCCCTGGTCCGGGGCCGCGACTACGTGCTGCCGCAGGACATCGTGGACGTCGTGCCGGACGTGCTGCGCCACCGGCTCGTGCTGTCCTACGACGCGCTGGCCGACGGCGTGCCGCTGGACCACATCATCACGCGCGTGCTCCAGACCGTGCCGCTGCCGCAGGTCTCCGCCCGGCCGCAGGCGCCGCAGCCCGCGGGTAGGCCGTGACCTCCGAAGAGCCCGCCGAGCGGCCGAGCTGGGCGCCGCCGGTGCTGGCCGGGGGCCGCGTGGAGGCCGCGCTGCGCACCCTGGAGCTGGACGTCCGCCGCCGGCTCGACGGCCTGCTCCAGGGCAACCACCTCGGCCTCGTGCCCGGTCCCGGTTCGGAGCCGGGTGAGGCCCGGCCCTACCAGCCCGGTGACGACGTGCGGCGGATGGACTGGGCGGTCACCGCCCGGACCACGGTGCCGCACATCCGGGAGACGGTCGCGGACCGCGAGCTGGAGACGTGGCTCGCGATCGACCTGTCCCCGTCGCTGGACTTCGGCACGGCGGTGTGCGAGAAGCGCGACCTGGTGGTCGCCGCGACGGCCGCCGTGGCGCACCTGACCAGGGGCGGCGGCAACCGGATCGGCGCGCTGGTGTCCACCGGCGAGCAGGTCGTCCGGGTGCCCGCGCGTGGCGGCCTGGCGCACGCGCGCGGCCTGGTCCGCCGGGTCGCCGAGACGCCACGCGCGCCGGAGGGCACCCGCGGCTCGCTCGCGGCGCTGCTGGAGCAGTTGCGCCGACCGCCACGCAGGCGCGGCCTCGTGGTGGTGCTCTCCGACTTCCTCGGCGAGACCGACTGGCAGCGCCCGCTGCGCGCGTTGTCGGCCCGGCACGACCTGGTGGCGGTCGAGGTGGTCGACCCGCGTGACATCGACCTGCCCGAGGTCGGCACGGTCGTGCTCGCCGACCCGGAGAGCGGGCGGCAGCGCGAGGTGACCGCGTCGCCGCTGCTGCGCCGCGAGTTCGCGGCGGCGGCGGCCGAGCACCGGGCGGCGGTCGCCGCCGGGCTGCGGCAGGCGGGCGCCGGGCACCTGGTGCTGCGCACCGACTCGGACTGGATCGCGGACACCGTCCGCTTCGTGGTGGCCCGCAAGCGCCGCTGGTCGGGAGGGGTGGCCGGATGAGCCTGTCGGGTTTCACCGCGCCGTGGTGGTTCCTGCTGCTGATCGCCGTCGCGGCGGTCGCGGCGGGCTACGTGGTGGTGCAGCGGGTGCTGCGCAAGCGGGTGCTGCGGTTCGCGAACCTGCCCATGCTGGAACGGGTCGCGCCGAAGCGGCAGGGCTGGTGGCGGCACGTGCCGGCGGCGGTGCTGCTGGTGGCGTTCATCCTGCTGACGGTCGCGCTGGCCGGTCCGACCGCGGAGCAGAAGGTGCCGCGCAACCGGGCGACCGTGATGCTGGTGGTCGACACGTCGCTGTCGATGAAGGCCACCGACGTGCGGCCGTCCCGGCTGGAAGCGGCGCAGGTGGCGGCGAAGTCGTTCGCGGACGGCCTCACGCCCGGCATCAACCTGGGGCTGATCTCGTTCGCCGGTTCGGCCACGGTGCTCGTCGCGCCGACCACCGACCGGGGCGCGGTGACGCAGAGCATCGACGCGCTGAAGCTCGCCCAGTCCACCGCGACCGGTGACGCGATCGTCGCGGCGCTGGCGGCGATCGACTCGTTCGGCAAGATCGTCGGCGGCGCGGACGGCCCACCGCCGGCGCGGGTCGTGCTGATGACCGACGGCAAGGAGACGGTCGGCACGCGGCGCGCGTTCGACGCGGCGGAGGACGCCAAGAAGGCGGGCATCCCGATCTCCACGATCTCCTTCGGCACGGAGGACGGCGTGGTCGAGATCGAGGGCCGCCGGCAGGAGGTGCCGGTGGACGACGACTCGATGAAGGAGATCGCGCAGCTGTCCGGCGGCGAGTTCTTCAAGGCGGCCAGCGCCGAGGAGCTGCGGCGGGTGTACGACACGCTGGGCGAGCAGATCGGCTACGAGAAGAAGCAGGCCGACGCGAGCCGGCCGTGGGTGGTGCTGGGCACCGTGCTGGGCCTGGTGGGCATCGCCGGCGCGCTGCTGCTCGGGCAGCGCCTGCCCTGATCGGCGCGCGGTGGTGATGATCACCCGGGTGGCGCTTCCCGGGCGGCGCCCGCCGGTTCGCGGGAGGATGCGGGCATGACCGAGGTGTCGAACTGGCGCGAGATGGTCGACTGGTCGGTGGGCCTGCTGCGGCGCAGCACCGGGGAGGGCGTGCCGGAGTGGAACCGCCGGGTGCTGGAGTCGGGCATCGACACCGAGCTGGAGCTGCGGACCTGGCTGCGTGAGCGCGAGGTCACCGGCTACGCGCAGCTCCTGCTGGTCATGGAGCGGTTCGGCTACCCCGAGTTCATGACCGCCTCGTCGAACGAGCTGGTCGACCGCCAGTACGCGGACCGGCCCGAGCTGCGGCCCATCCTGGACCGGCTCCTCGCGGAGGCCGCGCTGCTCGGCCCGATGCACGTCCAGGCACGCCAGACCTACGTGGCGCTGGTGTCGCCGCGCCGCACGTTCGCCATCGTCAAGGCCACCACCCGCACCCGCGTCGACCTGGGGCTGCGGCTGGTCGGTCGCGGACCGGGCGGGAAGCTGGAGGGCGCGACCGCGCTGGGCAACGACACCATCACGGTGCGGGTGCCGATCGCCAGCGCGGACGACGTCGACGACGAGACCGTCGGCTGGTTGCGCGCCGCCTACACCGGCAACCGGTAGGGGCTCTTTCAGCCGTGCAGGTCGCGGTACGTGGCGGCGGCGCCGGGGTGCAGCGGCAGGCCGGTCGTGCCGATGAGGCTGCGCACGTCCAGGAACTGCGTGCCCAGCGCCTGCGCGGGCACCAGCGCCGCCGCGCGCGACACCAGGGTGCGGGTCACCGACGCGGCGACCGCGTCCGGCAGGGAAGCCCGGCACACCAGCAGGTTCGCCACCCCGACCGTCGGCACCTCGCGGGTCGAGCCGTACACGCCTGCGGGGACGGGCACCTGCTCGTAGACCGAGCCGTGGGCCCGGCGCAGCCCGCTCAGCAGCTCGTCCAGCGGCAGCAACCGGATCGCGGGCAGCCGGGTCAGGACCGGCGTCGGCACGCCGCCCGACCACAGCAACGCGTCGATCCGGCCGTCCGCCAACGCCCGCGCGGCCTCCGCGAGCCGCAGGTGCTCGACCCGGACGCGGGTGAGCCCGGCGATGGCGAGCATCCGCTCGCCCGACAACGACGCGCCGGAACCCGCCGCGCCCAGGGAGATCGTGCGGCCGGCGAGGTCCGTCAGGCGTCGGGCCGGGTCGTCGGAGCGCACCACCAGTTGCAGGTAGTTCTCGTACACCCGGCCCAGGGCGCGCAGTTCCGGCGCGGGGTCCGCGCGGGCCGCCGCGTCGGCGAGGGTGAGCGCGACCTCCGCGCCGCCGGACGACAGCAGCTCCAGGTTCGCGAGGCTGCCCTGCGTCTCCACCACCCGCGCGCCCAGCTCGGGCGCGAGCTGACCGACGAGGAGGGTGGCGAAGTCGTAGTAGATGCCGCCGTTCTCGCCCGCGGCCACGCGCAGCTCGCCGGCCGGGTCGCTCGCACCGCACCCGGCGGCCAGCAGGCCGAGCAGGAACACCCGCCGCTTCACGGCGTCGGCGTGGCCGGGTTGTCCGACCGGGGACGCCTGCCGGCCCGGGGCGTCGGTGCGGCCGAGCGGCGGCTTCACAGCGCCGGCTCCAGCGGCAGCACGACCCGCGCCACCAGACCGTCCTCGGCGGACAGTTCGAGCACGCCGCCGTGCGCCCGCACCAGCCGATCGGCGATGGCGAGACCGAGCCCGGTGCCCGGCCGGTCGGACCGGCCGCGCCAGAACCGCGACGTGGCCAGGGCGAGTTCCGCCGCGGTCAGGCCGGGCCCGGAGTCCGCCACCCGCACCCAACCGACCCCCGCCGCCCGGTCCGCGCCCACGGTCACCCGCACCTCGCCGCCGCCGTGCTTGAGCGCGTTGTCCAGCAACACGTCCAGCACCTGCGCCAGTTCCGACTCCGGGCACCGCACCAGCACCGCGAGGACGGGCGCGGCGGGCGGCGGCACCTGCCAGAAGTCCGCCCGGTCCGCCGCCACCGCGCCCGCGTCGGACAGCTCCGGCTCGCGCCCGCCCGCCGCGACCTCGGTCGCCGTGCTCTCCGCCGTCGCCAGCGCCAACAGCCCGTCCAGCAACGATTCCAGCCGCTCGATCTCCGCCACGCCCGCCTCGTAGGCACGCACGCCACCGGGCGCCACCTGACCACCCAACGTGTCCATGCGCAGCCGCAACGCCGCCATCGGGTTGCGCAGCTGGTGCGACGCGTCCGCGATGAGCCGCCGCTGCTGGTCGGCCGCCTCGGTCACGGCGTCGGACATCCGGTTGAACGACTCCGACAGCTCCCGCAGCTCCGGCGGGCCGCTGCGTTCCGGCACGTGCGCGCGCCGCTCGCCCGCCGCCACCGCCCGCACCCCGACCGCCAGGTCCGCCAGCGGTTTCAGCAGCCACCGCGCCACCGCGAGCACCAGCAGCACCGAACCGACCCCGGCGGCCAGCGCGCCGCCGAGCACCCACAGCCAGCGCCACGCGACGTCCCGCGCCGCGTGGTCCACCGACGCGCGCAGAACCACCGCGCCCGCCACCCGCGTCCCGGTGCCGACCGGGCGCGCGAACACCACCGTGCCGGACGACCACGGCACCACCGTCGGCACCGGCGGCACGGGTTGGTTGCGCAGCGCGGCGTCCAGCACGTCCGCCAACGCCGGGTCGTCCGCGGCGATACCGGCCTGCGCCACCGGCTGCCGCCGGGCGTCGACCACGGCCACCGGCTCGTCGTACAGGGCGACGTACGCCGCCACCTCGTCCACCAGCGCCGCGCTGTCCCCGGTCGTCCGCGCCTGCTGGGCGAGCGCGGCGAACCGGTCCAGGTCGGCCGTGCGGTCGAACACGAACCGCTGCGTCCTCTCGGCGGCCGTCGCGGACAGCAGCGGCACCGCGAACGCCGTCACCGCGGCGGCCGAGAACAGCAGCAGCACGAGCAGCAGCCGCCGGCGCACTCAGGCACCGAGCCGGTAGCCGAAACCGCGGATCGTCGTCACCAGGCCGGGCCGGTCGAGCTTCGCGCGCAGCCCGGCGAGGTGCACGTCCAGCGACCGCGACACCGCCAGGTACGCGTCGCCCCACACCTCGTCCATCAGCTGCTGCCTGCTCACCGCCGTGCCCACCCGACCCGCCAGCGCCGCCAGCACGTCGAACTCCTTGGTGGTGAGCGGCACCGGCCGGCCGCCCGCGGTGACCCGGCGGGCGCCCAGGTCGATCTCCACGTCCGCCACCCGCACCAGCCGCTCGGCGGGTCCGACCCGCGCGGCACGGCGCGCGACGGCGTCCATGCGGGCCAGCAGCTCGCCCAGCCGCACCGGTTTCACCAGGTAGTCGTCCGCGCCCAGGCGCAGCCCGCGCACCGTGGACCGCTCGTCGCCACGCGCGGTCAGCACCAGCACGGGGGTCTGCGCGACCTTGCGGATCTTGCGCAGCACCTCCAGCCCGTCCGCGTCGGGCAGCCCGAGGTCGAGCAGCAGCAGGTCGAAGTCGCGGTGGTGGCGCAGCGCGTCCGCGCCCCGGCCGACCCGCCGCGGGCGGTGGCCGTGCGCCTCCAACGCCTCCACCAGAGCGTTGGCGACCCCGTCGTCGTCCTCCACCAGCAGGACCCGCACAGCCGGCTCCTTCCCCGAGTGGTAGCGGCGATTATGGCGCGCGCGGTGTAGACAGTGCTGGTGAACTTCGACGACCGCCTGCCGGCGGCGCAGTTGGACGAGGCCAGCGAGGCGTTGGAGCAGTTGGCGGGCGTCCTCGCCGGCGAGCAACCACTGCCCGACGTGTTGCAGCAGTTGGCGGAATCCGCCTCCCGGGTCATTTTGGACGCGGAGAACGTGTCCGTCACCGTCATCGACGCCGAGGGCGCCTCCACCGTCGCCGCGACCGACAAGAAGGTCGTGGAGATCGACGCCGACCAGTACGAGGCCGGGCAGGGGCCGTGCCTGGAGGCCGTGCGGACGCAGCGCCCGGTGCGGGCGGCGGTCGGGCACGCGCGGACGCGGTGGCCGGAGTTCGCGGCGGCGGCCGAGCGGGTCGGCGTCCGGGCGTACCTCTCCGCGCCGCTGGTGGTGGAGGGTGACGTGCTGGGCTCGCTCAACCTCTACAGCTCGGTCGAGGCGGCGTTCGACCCGTTCGACGAGGCGTTGCTGAGGCTGTTCACGACCGCCGCGTCCACGTCCATCACGGGGTTCCGCCGGTACGAGCGGACCCGCGGGCTGGTGGCGGGCCTGGAGCGGGCGTTGGAGTCGCGGGCCGAGATCGACCAGGCGAAGGGCGTGCTGATGGCGGCGCACGGGGTCGACGCGACCGAAGCGTTCCGCCGGCTGGTGGAGGAGTCGCAGACCCACAACACCAAGCTGCGGGTGGTCGCGCGCAACCTGCTCGACTCGGTGCGCAGACCCGGGCCGGTGCCGTAGGAGCTGTCCTCGAAGCCGGAACACGCCCCGCGCCGACCCTCCCGCCCGCGGGAGCGGTCAGCGGGGCGCTAATTTTCAGGCAGGCTTCCTGAAAGTTTCGTGGCCCGGCGCGCCGCCGCCGGGCCGCCGGAGACGCGAGGCCGCAGCCTCCGGGATCACCCCGGCCGGAGCGGGTAGGACGGTGGTCGGGCGTTATCTTTCAGGCAGGCTTCCTGAAAGTTTCGCGGGGCGGCGGCCTCCGGACCGCCCCAGTTGGTACGGGAGCCGGTGGTGGGGGCGGGGCGCTAATTATCAGGCAGGCTTCCTGAAAGTTTCGTGAGGCCGCAGCTCCCAGGAGCCGCCCCCGCCAGCGCGGGAAAGGCGATCGCCATCTTTGAGGACAGGCCCTAGACCGGCTCGACGTACAGCCAGCGGCCGTTCTCGCGGACGAACCGGCTGTGCTCCCGCAGCTCGTCACGCCTGCCGCGCCACCGGTAGATCGCGCGGAACTCCACCGTGCCGGTCGTGTGGAACAGGCCGCCGTCGGTGCGGTCCAGCACCTCCAGCCGCAGCCAGCGCTGGTCCGGGTCCAGGTCGAGGGTCGCGGGCCGGGTCGACGGGTGCCAGGTCGCCAGCAGGTAGTCGGCCTCGCCGAGCGCGAACGCCGAGTAGCGGGAGCGCATCAACGCCTCGGCGGTGGCCGCGGTGCGCCGCCCGGAGTGGCACGCCCCGCAGCACTCCTCGTACGGCTCGCCCAGGCCGCACGGGCAGGCGGTCATCGCCATCACTCGTCGACGTCGCACGCCGTGCGGTCGGACCGGTTCCAGCGCAGCCACCGCAGGGCGGCCTCCGCCTCCCGGTCACCCGCCGCCGCGGCGGCGGCCAGGTCGGCGTGCGCCTGGTACCGCTCCTCGGGTGCGGCTTCCGGGTTGGTCAGCAGGGCCACGGCCGACTCGGTGTCCACGCGACCAGGATAGGGGGCGGCTAGCCTGCCGGCATGAGCGACAACCACGCCGTCGTGATCACCACCACCGACAGCGAAGCCGCCGCCGACGCGCTGGCACGCGCCGTCGTGGACGCCCGCCTGGCCGCCTGCGTGCAGATCAGCGCGCCCGTGCGCAGCGTGTACCGCTGGGAGGGCGAGGTGCGGTCCGAGTCGGAGTGGCAGCTGTGGATCAAAACCGCCTACGACCGGTTGGACGAGCTGACCGGGTTCATCCGGGAGCACCACACCTACGACACCCCCGAGGTGCTGGCGCTGCCGGTGCTCGCGGGCAGTTCCGACTACCTCGCCTGGATCACCGAGCAGACGCGCTGAGGCCACTGCCGGCGCGCCGCGCGGCAGGAGATAGCCTCCCACCGCATCAACCAGCGGCGATGGGAGCACGGCGTGTCGAGGTCCGTACTGGTCACGGGCGGGAACCGGGGGATCGGCCTGGCGATCGCGCGGGCGTTCGCCGCGCAGGGCGACAAGGTCGCGGTCACCCACCGCGGCTCCGGCGCGCCGGACGGCCTGCTCGGCGTGAAGTGCGACGTCACGTCGGCCACCGCGGTGGACGCGGCGTTCACCGAGGTCGAGGCCGCCCACGGGCCGGTGGAGGTGCTGATCGCGAACGCGGGCATCACCGACGACACCCTGCTGCTGCGGATGACCGACGAGCAGTTCACCCGTGTCGTGGACGCCAACCTGACCGGCGCATTCCGGGTCGCCCAGCGCGCGTCGAGGGGGATGCTGCGCAAGCGGTACGGCCGGATCGTGTTCATCTCCTCCGTGGTCGGCCTGCTCGGCGGCGCGGGCCAGGTGAACTACGCGGCCAGCAAGGCGGGCCTGGTGGGCGTGGCCCGCTCGATCGCCCGTGAGCTGGGCACCCGGAACATCACCGCGAACGTCGTCGCGCCCGGCTTCATCACCACCGACATGACCGACGCGCTGCCCGAGGAGCGCCGCAAGCAGATCCTCGCGCAGGTGCCCGCCGGCCGGTACGGCACCACCGACGAGATCGCCGCCGCCGTCACCTTCCTGGCCTCCGACGCCGCCGCCTACATCACCGGCGCGGTGCTGCCGGTCGACGGCGGCCTCGGCATGGGTCACTGAACCAACCACAACAACTCGCTCGGAGGAAACACACGTGACGGGTCTGCTCGAAGGCAAGCGACTGCTGGTCACCGGTGTGATCACGGACGCCTCGATGGCGTTCCACGTGGCCAAGGTCGCCCAGGAGCAGGGCGCGCAGGTCGTGCTCACCGGCTACGGCCGGCTGAGCCTGGTGGAGCGCATCGCGAAGCGGCTGCCGCAGCCCGCCCCCGTGGTGGAGCTGGACGTGCAGAACCAGGAGCACCTGGACACGCTCGCCGACCGCGTGCGCGAGCACGTCGACGGCCTGGACGGCGTCGTGCACGCGATCGGCTTCGCGCCGCCCTCGTGCCTGGGCGCGCCGTTCATGGACGCGCCGTGGGAGGACGTCGCCACGGCCATGCACGTCTCCGCCTACTCGTACAAGGCGCTGGTGCAGGCCACGCTGCCGCTGCTGGGTCGCGGCTCGTCCGTGGTCGGCCTGGACTTCGACGCCCGCCAGGCGTGGCCCGCCTACAACTGGATGGGCCCGGCGAAGGCGGCGTTCGAGTCCATCAACCGGTACCTGGCGCGTGACCTGGGCCCGCAGGGCATCCGGGTGAACCTGGTCTCGGCCGGACCGGTCCGCACCATGGCCGCCAAGTCCATCCCGGGTTTCAAGGACCTGGAGGCCATGTGGGGCGAGAAGGCGCCGCTCGGCTGGGACGTGGACGACGCGGTGCCGGTCGCCAAGTCGGTGTGCGGCCTGCTGTCCGACTGGTTCCCGGCCACCACCGGCTCCATGGTGTTCGTCGACGGCGGCGTGCACTTCCTGGGGCTCTGACCACCCCACCGGGTCGGCGTGCGGTCGATCACGCCGACCCGGTTGTGCGGTCCCGGGAGGACGGCGCGAGGATGTCCGGGTGAGTTACGACGCGCTGCTCTGGCTGTCCTTCGGGGGACCGGAAGGACCCGAAGACGTACGACCCTTCCTGGAGAACGTGACCCGCGGGCGAGGTGTGCCGCCCGAACGCCTGGACGAGGTCGAGCAGCACTACCAGCACTTCGGCGGCGTCTCGCCGATCAACGCGCTCAACCGCGCCGCCATCGAGGCCGTGACCGGGCTGGTCGACCTGCCGGTGTACTTCGGCAACCGGAACTGGCACCCCATGGTCGAGGACACCCTGGCCGAGATGAAGGCGGCCGGTGTGCGGCGCGCGCTGGTGTTCCCGACCAGCGCGTACGGCGGCTACTCCGCGTGCCGCCAGTACGACGAGGACATCCTGCGGGCCCGCGCGGCGGTGCCGGACGCGCCCGAGCTGGTGAAGCTGCGCCAGTTCTTCGACCACCCGCTGTTCGTGGCGTCGTTCGCGGACGCCGTGCGCTCCGCCGCCGCCGGGTTCACCGACTACCGCCTGGTCTTCACGGCCCACTCGGTGCCGGTGTCGGCGGACCGGGCCGCCGGGCCGCCCGAGGAGGGCGGCCACCGGTACTCCCGCCAGGTCGCGGAGGCGTCCCGCCTGGTCGCGGAGGCGGTCGGCGCGGTCGAGTACGACGTGGTGTGGCAGTCCCGGTCCGGTCCGCCGGAGATCCCGTGGCTGGAGCCCGACGTCGTCGACCACATCGACGTCCTGCACGGCAAGGGCGTGGCGAACGTCGTGCTGTGCCCGATCGGGTTCGTGTCCGACCACCTGGAGGTGGTGTGGGACCTGGACACCGAGGCCCGGGACCGGGCGGTCGAGCTGGGCATGGGCTTCGCGCGGGCGGCCACGCCGAACGGCGACCCGCGGTTCGCGCGGATGGTCGCCGAGCTGGTCGCCGAGCACACGGCGGGCGCCCAGCCGCGCAAGCTGTCCGCGTTCCCGGCCGCCGGGTGCACGGTGAACGGCGCGCTGTGCGCACCGCTGTGCTGCGAACCCGCGAAGCGACCGGTGCGGTGAGCGTCGACTTCAGCTGGTCGCCCCGGTCCGGTGACTGGGGCGACGCGCTGCGGACGGCCGTGCCGCTGTTCCGGTGGGCGCCGTGGTTCGGCCTGGTGCTGGGCGGGTTCGGCGTGGTCGTGTTGTTCCTCGGCATGACGTGGGCCGGCGTGTTCGGCATCGCGTTGGGTGTGATCATCATCGCGTTGGTGCCGGTGGGCACGGCGGTGAACTTCCACAACCACCCGCTCGCCGCGAAGACCGTGACCGGGACGGCGGACGAGCACTCGCTGCGCATGGCGGTCGGCGACGCCGCGCGCAGCGAACTGGCCTGGGCCGAGCTGCCGAGCTGGTCGGAGACGCCGCGGGTGTTCGTGCTGCGGACGGCGACCAGCGCGATGTACGCGGTGCCGCACCGGGCGTTCCAGGGCGCTGATGACGTCGACCGGTTCCGCTCGCTGCTGGTGGCGCGGGTCGGACCGGCCGCCTGAATCCACGCCGGCCCGCGTAACCTTCGATCGTGTCCTGTGCGAGTGCGACGCTGGTCGTGTGGACGTCGGCCTGGCTGCATGGTGCAGCCGCGGCCGACGACGTCCTCGACGCCCTGGGGTTCTGGGCCGAGCAGCACGAGGTGGTGGCCGACGACGACGGCACGGCCACCGCGCTCGACCTGCCCGGTCCCGACGAGCGGCCGGTCGGGTCGGCCCTCCTGCTGGCGGCGTTGCGGCGGGCGGACGCCGCGACCGCGCGGCTGGTGCTGCCCGTGCCCGGTGACGTCCGCGGGTTGGGCGGGCGCGGGCCGTTGAGCCAGTACGCGTTGCGCGCGGGTCAGGCGGCGGTGCTGCCGGAGGTCGGCGTCGGGCTGGTGCCGAAGCTGGTGGCGGACGGCGTGCTGCGGTGGACGGTGTTCGACCTGCCGGGCGCGGCGGTGGCCGAGCACGTGCCGATCGGGGAGGCCGAGCACGGTCTCGCGTCGGCCATGCGCGAGGCGGCGACGGCGCTGGTGACGCTGGACGTGGCGCGGCACCGGCCCAACGTGCGCGCGGAGATCGCCGAGCTGTCCGCGGAGCACTCGAAGCTCGCCTGGCCGCCGGGTATGCCGCCCCGCGCGTTGCGCGTGTTGCAGCGGGCCGCGGAGGTGGCGGCGATCCTGGCCGTGGCGGCGTCGGACGCCCCGGGAGGCGCCATGTCGGCCTCCGCCCAGGCCGCCCGCGACGAAGCCCTCCGCCCGCTCTCGGAAGCCGTGCGGCGCGCCCGCCTGGCGGCCGTGGACGAGGCCGTGCGCGTCCTGTCCGACCAGGCCGCGGGCCGCCACTAGGGCCTGCCCTCGAAGCCGGAGCGCGACCGGGACCGCCCCCGCCGGCGCGGGACAGGACGGCGGCCGGGCAGGCCACTAATTTTCAGGCAGGCTCCCTGAAAGTTTCGCTCGGCTCCGCGCCCGCCATCCGGGCCGCAGCTCCCCGGGAGCCGGCGGCGGCCTGCCCGCTCGTCCGCCGAACCGCGTTCCTGGAGTCGCTCCACGTCGACCGACGCGCGGTACTTGCGTAACTTCGGAGTGGTGACCTCTGTACTCCCCACGACGGTGGGCGAACTGCGGGCGGCCGGGTACGCGCCGCGCGGTGTGAAGGCGGAACTGCGGGAGAACCTGCTGGCCGCGCTGCGTGCGGGGCGGGACCCGTGGCCCGGCATCGTCGGCTTCGAGCGAACCGTGTTGCCGCAGTTGGAGCGCGCGATCCTGGCCGGGCACGACGTGGTGCTGCTCGGCGAGCGCGGCCAGGGCAAGACCCGGCTGCTGCGTACCCTGGTCGGCCTCCTGGACGAGTGGACGCCGGTCATCGCGGGCGCGGAGCTGAACGAGCACCCACTGGACCCGATCACCCCGGAGTCGAAGCGCCGCGCCGCCGAGTCGGGCGACGACCTGCCGGTGGCGTGGCGGCACCGGGACGAGCGGTTCGCGGAGAAGCTCGCCACCCCCGACACCAGCGTCGGCGACCTGGTCGGCGACGTCGACCCGGTGAAGGTGGCGCAGGGCCGCAGCCTCGGCGACCCGGAGACCATCCACTACGGGCTGCTGCCACGCAGCCACCGGGGCATCATCGCCGTCAACGAGCTGCCCGACCTGGCCGAGCGCATCCAGGTGTCGCTGCTGAACGTGATGGAGGAGCGCGACATCCAGATCCGCGGCTACACCCTCCGGCTGCCGCTGGACGTGCTGCTGGTGGCGACCGCGAACCCCGAGGACTACACCAACCGCGGCCGGATCATCACGCCGCTCAAGGACCGGTTCGGGGCGGAGATCCGCACCCACTACCCGTTGGCGGTGGCGGCCGAGGTGGCGCTGGTCCGGCAGGAGGCGGACCTGGTGGCGGAGGTGGGCGACCACCTGCTGGAGGTGATCGCGCGGTTCGTGCGGCACCTGCGCGAGTCGTCGTCGATCGACCAGCGCTCCGGTGTGTCGGCGCGGTTCGCGGTGGCGGCGGCGGAGACGGTGGCCGCGTCGGCGTTGCGCCGCTCGGCGCTGGTCGGTGAGAGCCCGGCGGTGGCGCGGCCGGTGGACCTGGACTCGGTGCCGGACGTGTTGCGCGGCAAGCTGGAGTTCGAGGCGGGCGAGGAGGGTCGCGAGCGGGAGGTGTTGACGCACCTGCTGCGCCGGGCCGTGGCGGACGCGGCGCGGTCGCTGTTCGCGGGCCTGGACCTGCGCCCGTTGGTGGAACTGGTGTCCGACGGGCACCCGGTGGCGACCGGCGAGCGGGTGCCGGCGGCCGAGGTGCTGGCGGCGTTGCCGGAGCTGCCCGTCCTGCACGAGGTGGCGGCCCGCGCCGGTGCCGGCCCGAAGGACCCGGCGGGCCGGATCGCGTCCGCGGTGGAACTCGCGCTGGAATCCCTCTACCTGAACCGTTTGCTCGCCAAGGACAACGACGACGACCGGGCGGTCTACGGGTGAGCACCTACCGGTACGGCCGCTACGTCGACGGCCCCGACCCCCTCGCGCCGCCCGCCGACCTGAGGGCGGCGATGGACGAGCTGGGTCGCGAGGTCATGGAGGGCGCTTCGCCCGAGTCGGCGCTGCGGGAGCTGTTGCGGCGCGGCCTGCCGGGCACGCGCGGCCTGGACGACCTGACGGCCCGGCTGTGGCAGCGGCGGGCCGCGATCGGCAGGCGGCACCGGTTGGACGGCACGCTCCAGGAGGTCCGGCGACTGCTGGACGAGGCGGTCGAGGCGGAGCGCGCCGCGTTGTTCCCCGACCCGGACGACGACGCCCGGTTCCGGGAGGCGCTGCTCGACGCGTTGCCGCCGGGCACGGCGGCGGCCGTGCGGGAGCTGGCCGAGTACGACTGGCGCTCGCCGCAGGCCCGCGAGTCCTACGAGCGGATCCAGCAGCTGCTCGGGCAGGAGCTGCTGGACCAGCGCTTCCAGGGCATGAAGCAGGCGATGAGCAACGTCAGCCAGGCCGACGTGCGACGCATCCAGGACATGTTGCGGGACCTCAACTCCCTGCTCGCCGCCCATGCGCGGGGTGAGGACACGACGCAGGCGTTCCAGGACTTCATGCGTGCGCACGGCGAGTTCTTCCCGGAGGACCCGCGTGACGTCGAGGAGTTGGTCGACGCGCTCGCGGCGCGTTCCGCGGCGGCGCAACGGGTGTTGAACTCGATGACCGAGGAGCAGCGGCAAGAGCTGGGTGCGTTGTCGCAGCAGGCGTTCGGTGATTCCGGCATCGGCGCGCAACTGTCCACTTTGGACGACTTGTTGCAGGGCCTGCGGCCGGGTGAGGACTGGACCGGCTCGGCGCGGTTCCGGGGTGACCGGCCGCTGGGGCTGGGCGAGGGCGCGCGGGCCATGGCGGACCTCGCCGAGCTGGACGCGCTCGCCGAGCAGTTGGCCCAGTCCTACCCCGGTGCGCGCCTGGAGGACATCGACGTCGAGGCGCTGACGCGTCAGCTCGGCGCGGACGCGGGTGTGGACGCGCGTCGCCTGGCCGAGCTGGAACGCGAGCTGCGGCAGCAGAACCTGCTCGAACGCGCGCCGGACGGTTCGCTGCGGTTGACCCCGAAGGCGTTGCGGCGCTTGGGGGAGACGGCGTTGCGGGGCGTGCTCGACGGCGTCCGCGAGCAGGGCAGGCGTGACGACACGCGGGCGGGCGCCGCCGGCGAGCTGGTGGGCAGCACCCGGCCGTGGCGGTTCGGCGACACGGAGCCGTGGCACGTGCCGCGCACGGTGACCAACGCCGTGCTGCGGTCGGGGACCACGCGGTTGGACGTGTCCGACGTCGAGGTCAGCGAGACCGAGCAACGTTCCCGGGCCGCCGTGGCGTTGTGCGTCGACACGTCGTGGTCCATGGTGCAGGACGGCCGTTGGGTGCCGATGAAGCGCACCGCGTTGGCGCTGCACCACTTGGTGCGCACCAGGTTCCGCACGGACGCGTTGGAGCTGATCACGTTCGGCAGGCACGCGGAGACGGTGGACATCGGGCAGCTCACCGCGTTGGAAGGGGTGTGGGAGCAGGGCACCAACCTGCACCACGCCCTGCTGCTGGCGGGCAGGCACCTGCGTCGGCACCCGGACGCGCAGCCCGTGGTGCTGGTGGTGACCGACGGCGAGCCGACCGCGCACCTGGAACCGGACGGCGAGGCGGAGTTCAACTACCCGCCGCTGCCGCGGACCCTCGCCAAGACCATCGCCGAGGTCGAGGGCATCGCGAAGCTGGGTGCGTCCGTCACGGTGTTCCGGCTGGGCGACGACCCGCGGCTGGCGCGGTTCGTGGACCTGGTGGCCCGGCGCAGCGGCGGTCGCGTCGTCGCGCCGGACGAGGACGGGTTGGGCGCGGCGGTGGTGAGCGACTACCTGAGGTCGCGCCGGCGGCGTTAGTCGGGTTTGTTGTTGCGGTCGGTGGGTGCGAGCGCGGTCTCCGTGGCGTCGTCCGGCGGGACGTTGCGCTTGCCCGGCCGTGCCATCGAGAAGTGCGATTCGTCGCGCATCCGTTCCACCATGTGCGGGTAGTGCAGCTCGAACGCGGGGCGCTCGGAGCGGATGCGGGGCAGTTCGGTGAAGTTGTGCCGGGGCGGTGGGCTGGAGGTGGCCCACTCCAGGGAGTTGCCGAAGCCCCACGGGTCGTCGCGGTCGGCGGGGTCGCCGTAGCGGTAGCTGCGGAAGACGTTCCACACGAACGGCAGCACCGACGCGCCGAGCAGGAAGGCCCCGATGGTGGAAATGGTGTTGAGCAGGGTGAAGCCGTCGGTCGGCAGGTAGTCCGCGTACCGGCGCGGCATTCCCGCGTTGCCCAGCCAGTGCTGGATCAGGAACGTCAGGTGGAAGCCGAGGAACGTAGTCCAGAAGTGCAGCTTGCCGAGCGGTTCGTTCAGCATCCGCCCGGTCATCTTGGGGAACCAGAAGTAGATGCCCGCGTAGGTGGCGAACACGATGGTGCCGAACAGCACGTAGTGGAAGTGGGCGACCACGAAGTACGTGTCGGTGACGTGGAAGTCCAGCGGCGGGGAGGCGAGGATGATGCCGGTCAACCCGCCGAGCAGGAACGTGATCAGGAAGCCGATGCTGAACAGCATGGGCGACTCGAACGTGAGCTGCCCCTTCCACATGGTGCCGATCCAGTTGAAGAACTTGATGCCCGTCGGCACCGCGATCAGGAACGTCATCAGCGAGAAGAACGGCAGCAGCACCGCGCCGGTCGCGAACATGTGGTGTGCCCACACCGCCACGGACAGGGCGGCGATCGCGAACGTCGCGAACACCAGGCCCTTGTAGCCGAACAGCGGTTTCCGGCTGAACACCGGGAAGATCTCGCTCACGATGCCGAAGAACGGCAACGCCACGATGTACACCTCGGGGTGGCCGAAGAACCAGAACAGGTGCTGCCACAGGATCACGCCGCCGTTGGCGGGGTCGAACACGTGGGCCCCGAGGTGCCGGTCCGCGGCGAGACCCAGCAGGGCGGCGGTCAGGATCGGGAACGCGATGAGGATCAGCAGGCTGGTGACGAAGATGTTCCAGGTGAAGATCGGCATCCGGAACATGGTCATGCCGGGGCCGCGCAGGCAGCACACCGTCGTCACCATGTTCACGCCGCCGAGGATCGTCCCGAGGCCGCTCACCGTCAGGCCCATGATCCACAGGTCGGCGCCCGCGCCGGGGGAGTGGATGACGCTGGACAGCGGCGTGTAGGCGGTCCACCCGAAGTCCGCCGCGCCACCGGGTGTCACGAAGCCGAGCACCGCGGTGATGCCGCCGAAGAGGTACAGCCAGTAGGAGAACGCGTTGAGCCGGGGGAACGCCACGTCCGGCGCGCCGATCTGGAGCGGTAGGACGAAGTTGGCGAAGCCGAAGAGGATCGGGGTCGCGTACAGCAGCAGCATGATCGTGCCGTGCATGGTGAACAGCTGGTTGTACTGCTCGGTGGAGAGGAATTGCAGGCCCGGCCGGCCCAGCTCGGCGCGGATCAGCAACGCCATCAGGCCGCCGATCATGAAGAACGCGATCGACGTCGACAGGTAGAGCATCCCGATCTTCTTCGGGTCCGTCGTCTTCAGCAGGTCGAGCAACACCGCGCCCTTGGATCGGCGTCGAGCCGCTCCCGGGTGGGTGATCACGGGTTCCGGCTTGAGCGCGGTCATGACCGCCCGCCTCCCTGGTAGCGACGACGTGGGCCAACCCACATGCTCCTCCGGGACCGGTGGGGCGGCAATCGCTGCGGAGCCCGCCGTCCGGGCCGTTACGTGCGGTGACTCGCCGCGAACGACCGCGGAATCCGTTCCACCCGACCATTTCCCAGGTCGCGGGCCGGTGCCGGCCACGCGCGCAGCGGCCCCCGGGTTCCCCGCCGGCGGTGACGGCCGGTCCCCCGATCACGCTCCGCACTCGCCGGCCGCCGACAACAACTATCAGGCAGGCTTCCTGATAGTTACGTAACTATCAGGAAGCCTGCCTGATAGTTCCAGCCGCTGGTCCCAGCCGCCCAGGGGCAGGTTTCTTTCAGGGAGCCTGCCTGATAGTTCCCGCCGACACGCCAAACCCAACACGCCCACCCACCCGAGCCTCCGGCCGCACGCGCGCCCCGCAGGCCCCATGGGGCCGATGTGCACCGGGCGACGCCGCGCGCCGAGCCTGCTGGGCCTCGCGTTCCGCGGCACCGATATCCCGCGGCCCGCCGCCGCGCGCCGACCCTGCCGGATCCCGCGTTCCGCGGCACCAGCACCCGCGGCCCGCCGGCATTGCGACCCCGCGACCCTGCCGCGACCCCCACACCGAGCCTGCCGCGACCCCGCAGCACCGCTGCGCGCCGACATCGCCGCGACCCCGCCAGGCACCGGCACCCCGCGACCCCGCTGGCCACCGATGCCTTCGAGCACCGACACCGCCGGGCACCGCGACACCGGCGGGACTACGTCCACCGGGCACGCGTGTCCCGCCAGGCGGACGGGGCCTTGGGGACGCGAGTTAGGGTCGGGGACATGCAGACCTGGTCTTCCACCCCTGTCCCGCGGGTAGCGGGCGAGCCGCGGCCGCTGCGGCTGTACGACACGTCGACCGGCGAGGTGCGCCCCACGGCCCCCGGTGACACCGCCAGGCTGTACGTCTGCGGCATCACGCCCTACGACGCGACCCACCTGGGTCACGCCGCCACCTACCTCGCGTTCGACCTGGTCCACCGGGTGTGGCTGGACAACGGCCACCAGGTGCACTACGTCCAGAACGTCACGGACGTGGACGACCCCCTGCTGGAACGCGCCGAACGCGACCACGACGACTGGGTGGTGCTCGGGATGCGCGAGACCGCCCTGTTCCGGGAGGACATGGTCGCCCTCCGGGTGCTGCCTCCCCGCGAGTACGTGGGCGCGGTGGAGTCCGTGCCCGAGGTCGTGGAGGCCGTCGCGAAGCTGCTCGCCGACGGCGCCGCCTACCGGGTGGACGACCCGGAGCACCCGGACGTGTACTTCGACCACACCGCGACCGGCCGGTTCGGCTACGAGTCCAACTACGACCAGGACACCATGAACCGGTTCTTCGCCGAGCGCGGCGGCGACCCGGACCGGCCCGGCAAGCGTCACCCGCTGGACGCCCTGCTGTGGCGCGCGGCGCGTCCCGGCGAACCCTCGTGGCCGTCCGAACTGGGCCCCGGCCGACCGGGCTGGCACATCGAGTGCAGCGCCATCGCCCTCAACCGCCTCGGCGCGGGCTTCGACGTGCAGGGCGGCGGCTCGGACCTGGTGTTCCCGCACCACGAGTTCAGCGCCGCGCACGCCGAGGCGCTGACCGGCGAGCACCCGTTCGCCCGGCACTACGTGCACGCGGGCATGATCGGCCTGGACGGCGAGAAGATGTCGAAGTCCCGGGGCAACCTGGTCTTCGTGTCCAAGCTGCGCGCGTTGCACGTCGACCCGGGCGCGATCCGCCTGGCGTTGTTCGCGGGCCACTACCGCGCGGACCGCGCGTGGACCGACGACCTGCTCGCACAGGCCCAGGACCGCCTGGACCGGTGGCGGCAGGCGGCCCGGTTGGAGACCGGACCGTGTGCCGAGCAGACCGTGGCCCGGTTGCGCGACCACCTGGGCAACGACCTGGACACGCCCAAGGCGCTGGCCGCCCTGGACGCGTGGGCCGACCAGGCGCTCACCACCGGCGGCGACGTCGCCGCCGCGCCGGCGTTGTTCCGCGACGCCGTGGACGCCCTGCTCGGCGTCGAGCTGTAGACCCCGGGGCGGGGCCGCCCGCGAACGGACGGCCCCGCTCGGGTCACGCGTCGAGCGTCCAGCTGTCGATGCGACCGGTGTCCATGTAGGCCGCGTCGCGCACGCGCAGCTTCCACTGACCCGCGGCCTGCTTCGCCGAGGCGTCCACAGTGAAGGTCTTGCTGATGTTGTCGGCGCTGCCGCCTGTCCGGTTGTGCAGGTTGTAGACGGTGCCGTCCGGCGCCACCAGGTCGACGACCAGGTCGGCGATGTAGGTGTGGACGATGTTCACCGTCACCTGCGTGGTGGCCGACGCGGCGCCCGTGCAGTCCAGCGTGATCGGGCTGTTCACGTCGCTGTTGTCGCCGATCGCCACGTCGGTGTCGTTGGTGACCGCGTCGCAGCCGCCGGGCGACTTGACCGTCCACGTGAACGTGACACTGGCCTTCTTGCCCGCCGCGTCGGTGACGGTCGCGGTCACGGTGTAGGTGCCCGCGGTGGTCGGCGCGCCGGTCACCTGGCCGGACGCGCTACCGGTCAGGCCGGTCGGGAGACCCGTGAACGAGAACGTGTACGGCGGGGTGCCCTCGGTGGCGCTGACGGTGAGGTTGACCGCCTGGCCCACGTTCGTGCTCTGGTTGCCCGGGTTGGTGATCTTCGGGTCGGTCGGCTGCGGGGTGTTCTCGATGAACAGCAGCTTGTTCGGCGACCCGGTGCCGGGGTTGCTGATCTTGCCGTTGGTGGCGGCGTTCACCAGCGCGGTCTCCACCTGGGCCGGGGTGGCCGAGGGGTTCGCCGACACGTAGATCGCCGCGGCGCCCGCCACGTGCGGGGACGCCATCGAGGTGCCGCTGATGGTGTTGGTCGCGCTGTCGCTGGAGTGCCAGGTGGACGTGATGTCCTGGCCCGGGGCGAAGATGTCGGTGCAGGTGCCCCAGTTCGAGAACGACGCCTTCTGGTCGGAGCGGTTCGACGCGTTGGTGCTGATCGCCTCCCGCACGCGGGCCGGCGAGTAGTTGCACGCGGTCTTGTTGTCGTTGCCGGACGCGACGGCGAAGGTGATGCCCGCCGCGACCGCACCGCGCACCGCGGTGTCGGTGGCGCTGTCCGCGGGGCCGCCGAGGCTCATGTTGCCGACGGCCGGCTTCACGGCGTTGCGGGCGACCCAGTTGACGCCGTTGACCACGCTGGACGAGCTGCCGGAGCCCTGGCAGTCCAGCACCTTGACCGCGACCAGCTTGACTTCCTTGGCCACGCCGTAGGAACGGCTGCCGACGGTGCCCGCGACGTGCGTGCCGTGGCCGTGGCAGTCGGTGTTGTTGCTGTCGATGGTGTTGGTGCCCCAGGTGGCGCGACCGCCGAACTCCTGGTGCGAGGTCCGGATGCCGGTGTCGACCACGTACGCCCGCACGTTGCTCGCGGTGTTCGGGTACGTGTAGCTGTTGTCCAGCGGCAGGTTCGGCTGGTCGATGCGGTCCAGGCCCCACGACGGCGGGTTGGTCTGGGTGCCCTCGACCTGGATCTTCAGGTCGGCCTGGACGAAGTCGACGCGCGGGTCGGCCGCGATGCGGCGGGCCTGCTGCGCCGTGAGCTGGGCGTGGAAGCCGTTCAACGCGTCCTGCCAGGTCGCGCGGACCTGGCCGCCGTACCTGGTGACGAGCGAGTCCGCGGCCGACGCGGACAGGGCTCTGGGCGAGGCCGAGTCGCGCAGGGCGACGATGTAGGACCCGGCGATCGCGTCCGGGCTGTCGGCGCTGAGCACCTGGCCCTCCGCGGCGGCCACACCGGCGTTGCCGAACGCCAGCGCGGCGGCCGACACCGCGGCCAGGCCGAGCACGGCCGTCCTTCTGATCAATCGGGTGTCTCCCATGACAGGGTGCTCCCTTTTCGGGACAGGGTCGCCCGGTCGTGCCGCCGGGGATGTGGCGGACGACGGGCGTGCAGGGATATGTGGACGTTCGCGCGAACGGGTGGTGCCGACCTGGTCACATGCATGGTCGGGACAAAAACACCCGACGAGTAGCGCCGTTGGGCGTAATCCGGCGCACCGTACGGCGTCGCGCCGGCGAAACCGCTGGTTAACAATGGTTTGTCAGGAGTTAAAGCGCTCCGCGCGGTACGTGCGCCAACGCCCGAGCAGCGTGGGCAGCTCCTGGTGCATGAACTCGAAGAAGGCGAGCGTCTCGGCGATGCGCTGTCCGGCGGGCGTCCCGTCGCCCAAGACGTGGATGCCCTCCTTGAGCGGACCGTCCCAGCGGCCCATCGCCTGTTCGCGGCGGAACAACGCCTCGTACCAGACGTCGTCGTAGACCCGGTACACGTCGCGCCGGGAGCCCGCCTCGCGCTCGCGGCTGACCATGTTGACCTGGGCGAGGTAGCGGACGGCGCCGGAGATCGCGGCGGGGGAGACCCGGAGCAGGTCGGCCAGCTCGGCGGCGGTCATGGTGCCGTCGTCGTCGGTGAGCAGCGCGACGAACACGCGGGCCGGCATTCGCGGCATACCCGACTCGGCGAACGCCGACGCGAAGCGCTCGATGAAGCGCAGCACTGCCTGGTTGTCCCGGTCCGTCGCTCTCGTCACCGCAGAATCATCCCTTCCGTCCCCCGACCGAGCGTAACTTTATACGCTTCCTTAACTTCACGAGTTTGTGAAATGTCTGTAGCTTACCGGCCATGAGCGCGGCGATCTCCGTATCGGGGCTGGTCAAGACCTTCGGCCCGGCACGGGCACTGGACGGGCTGGACCTGACCGTCCGCACGGGTGAGGTGCACGGTTTCCTCGGACCGAACGGCGCGGGCAAGTCGACCACCATCAGGGTCCTGCTCGGCCTGCTGCGTGCCGACGGCGGCTCGGTCAGCCTCCTCGGCGGTGACCCGTGGCGGGACGCGGTCGCGTTGCACCGGCGGCTGGCCTACGTGCCCGGCGACGTCAACCTGTGGCCCAACCTGACCGGCGGCGAGGCCATCGACCTGCTCGGCAGGCTGCGCGGCGGCCTGGACGAGAAGCGGCGCGCGACGTTGCTCGACCGGTTCGAGCTGGACCCGCGCAAGAAGGGCCGCGCCTACTCCAAGGGCAACCGGCAGAAGGTCGCCCTGGTCGCGGCGCTGGCCTCGGACGCGGAGCTGCTGATCCTGGACGAGCCGACCTCCGGCCTCGACCCGCTGATGGAGGCGGTGTTCCAGGAGGCCGTGGAGGAGGAGCGAGGTCGGCGCACCGTGCTGCTGTCGAGCCACGTGCTGGCCGAGGTCGAGGCGTTGTGCGACCGGGTGAGCATCATCCGCGCCGGCCGCACCGTGGAGACCGGGACCCTGGCCGACCTGAGGCACCTGACCCGCACCAGCGTGTCGGCCGAACTCGCGCGCCCGCCGGCGGACCTCGGCGCGCTGACCGGTGTGCACGACCTCGTGGCGGACGGGCCGCGGGTGCGGTTCGAGGTCGACACCGACCACCTGGACGCGGCGCTGCGCGTGCTCGTCGCGGCCGGCGTGCGGACGCTGACCAGCCGGCCGCCGACCCTGGAGGAGCTGTTCCTGCGCCACTACGAGGCGGTGCGGTCATGACCGCCCTGGTCGGTGCGGGCAGCCTGATCCGGCTGGCGCTGCGCCGCGACCGCGTCCTGCTGCCCGTCTGGGTGGTGGGCCTGGTGGGCGTCACGCTGGCCACCGCGTCCAGCCTGGGCGAGTTGTACGGCACCGAGGAGCTGCGGCGGCAGATCGGCGCGACGGCCGGGACCAACCCGGCGTTCCTGGCGATGCTCGGCCCGGTGCACGACCACACCACCACCGGCGGCATCCTCGCCTGGAGGTGGGGTGTGTTCGGCGCGTTGCTCACCGGGCTGATGGCGATGCTCCTGGTCACCCGCCACACCCGGGCCGACGAGGAGACCGGGCGGCTGGAGCTGGTCGGCTCCGTGGTCACCGGCCGGCACGCGCCGCTCGCGGCGGCGGTCGCCGTGGCGGCACTGGCGAGCGCGCTCATCGGCGTGCTGGTCGGCTCGGGCCTGGTGGCGCTGGGCGAACCCGCGGCGGGTTCGTTCGCGCTCGGCCTGGCATTCGCGGCGGTCGGATTGGTGTTCACCGGTGTCGGCGCGGTCGCGGCGCAGCTCGGCGGGAGCGCGCGAACCGCCAACGCGGTGTCCGGCGCGGTGCTCGGCGGCGCGTACCTGCTGCGGGCCGCGGGCGACGCGGCGGGGGACGCCGGGCCGACCTGGCTGACCTGGTTGTCGCCGATCGGCTGGCTGGAGCAGGTGCGCGCGTTCGCCGACGACCGCTGGTGGGTGCTGCTGCTGCCGGTGGTGTCGGCGGTGCTGTTGCTGGGCGTGGCCGCCGTGCTGCTGACGCGGCGCGACCACGGCGGCGGCCTGGTGCCGTCGCGGCTCGGCCCGGCCCGCGCCCCGGCGTCGTTGCGCGGCCCGTTCGGGCTGGCCTGGCGGTTGCAGCGGGGGATGGTGATCGGTTGGGCGCTGAGCCTGCTGGTGCTGGGCGCGGTGTACGGGGCCGTGGCGCGTGGCGTGGAGGAGATGCTGGCGACCAACCCGGCGCTGGCGCGGGTCGTCGCGCAGCTCGGCGGCGCGGGCGCGGTGGTGGACGTCTACCTGGCGACCGTCCTCGGCATGATCGGCCTGTTCACCTCGATCTACGCGGTGCAGGCGACGTCGCGGGCGCGGGCGGAGGAGTCGGACTCGCGCGCCGAGCCGGTGCTGGCCACGCCCGTCCGGCGGGTGTCGTGGGTGGTGAGCCACCTGGTGTTCGCGACGCTGGGCGCGGTCGTCGTGCTCGCCGCCGCCGGTCTCGGCGCGGGACTCGTGCACGGCGCGCGGACCGGCGACGTCGGCGGGCAGGTCGTCCGCCTGGTCGGCGCGGCGCTGGTGCACGCGCCCGCGGTGTGGGTGGTCGCCGGGATCGCGCTCGCGTTGTTCGGCCTGCTGCCGAGGCTGACGGCGGTGAGCTGGGCGTTCCTCGTGGTGTTCCTGGTGCTGGGACAGCTCGGCCCGCTGCTGCGGCTCGACCGGTGGGTGGTGGACCTGTCGCCGTTCACGCACGTGCCCAAGGCTCCCGGCGCGGAGGTCACCGCGACGCCCCTGGTGTGGCTGACCGTCGTGGCCGCGGCCCTGGTCGCGGTCGGGATCGCGGGGTTCCGCCGCCGCGACGTGGGCTAGCGCCCCGACCGGCGGAGCAGGCCCGGCGGCAGCAGCAGGACCAGCGCGGCGGGCGTGAGGAACGCCGCCACCGGGCTCAGGTGGTAGAGCGGCACGAACGCCATCGGCGACACCGCCGCGCCGAGGAACCGGAACGACTGCAACACCGACACCGCGCCGCCCCGGTTGCCACCCTCCCCGCCCAGCACCAGGGCGGTCAGCCCGACGATCAACCCCTGCGAGAACGCGCCCGCCGCCGCCCACAGCACGCCCACCGCCACCAGGCTCGGCAGGAGCCCGATCAACGCCAGCAGCACCGCGCCGACCGCGCTGCCGAGCAACGCGCACCGGCGTGGTCCGATGTGGTCGATCAACCACCCGGTCAGCCGAGCGCACGCGATACCCGCCGCGCCGAACCCGGTGAGCACCAACCCGCGCTCGCCCGCACCCAGCCCGAAGTCGTCGCCCAGCCGCAACGCCACCAGGAACGACACCCCGCCCAGGCAGCCCCAGCCGATGAACGCCGCCGCCGCGGGGCGCAGCACGTCCGGCCGCCACGCGGTGCGCAGCTTCGGCCGCTCGGCGCTCGGCGGGCTCCCCGGCACGCCGAGCACGGCCAGCAGCACGGCCACCACCGCCGCGCCGACGAACGCCCACCGCCACGACGCCTCCGCCGCCAGCCCGCCCACCAGCGGCGCGGACGTCTGCCCCGCCGCCTGCATGGACGCGAACACGCCCAATGACCGGCCGAGCCGTTCCTTGGGCGTCACCGCCGCGATGGCCGCCATGAGCAGGGGAGTGGTGAACGCGTTCGCCGCCCCCTGCACGGCCCGACCGGCGAGCAGCACCGGGAACGCCCACGCCACCGCGCACAGCACCGACGCCGCCGCGTAGACGACGTAGGCGATCCACACCACGCGCCGCGCGCCCCACCGCTCGCCGAGCGTCCCGGAGACCAGCATGAAGCCGGCGAACGGCAGCAGGTACCCGGTGAGCGTCGAGGCCGCCGAGCCCGCCGAGACGCCGAAGTCGCCACCGATCTCCGGCAGCACCGACGACGTCACCGCGCCGCCGAACGGCCCCAGGAACCCGCCCGCGTACAAGCCGACCACGGACAGCCGTCGCACGTCCCCCATGGGGCGAAGTCTTCCCCAACGGGCAGCGTCGAACGTGAGGAGGGCTCTAGATCCCGGCCGGGCCGCGCCCCGGACCTCGACCGCGCCGCCTCAGGTACCGCTCGAACTCGGCCGCGATGGCGTCACCGCTCGCCTCGGTGATCTGGATTTCGGCGTCGCCGCGCTCCTCCAGCGCCCGCACGTAGTTGCGGACGTCCTCGTCCTCGTCGGCCATCTCGCTGACCGTGCGCTCCCACTCCTCCGCCTGCTCGGGCAACGCGCCGAGCGGCACCTCCACGTCCAGCACCTCCTCGACGCGGTGCAGCAGCGCGAGCGTCGCCTTGGGCGACGGCGGCTGGGACACGTAGTGCGGCACGGCCGCCCAGAACGAGATCGCCGGCACGCCCGCCTGCACGCACAGGTCCTGGAAGACGCCCACGATGCCCGTCGGCCCCTCGTAGCGGGAGTGCTCCAACCCGTACTTCTGCGCCGCCGCCGCGTCGTAGGCGGTGCCGGTCACCGGCACGGGCCGGGTGTGCGGGGTGTCCATGAGCAGCGCGCCGAGCGTCACCACGGTGGTCACGCCCAGGTCCTCGATGTGGCCGAGCAGCTCGCCCGCGAACTTCCGCCACCGCATGTTCGGCTCGATGCCGTGCACCAGCACCACGTCCGTGGCCGAACCGGGCGGGCGGCACACCGACAGCCGGGTCGTCGGGAATTCCACCCTCCGGGTGATGCCATCCACCATGCGAACCGAGGGGCGGGTCACCTGGAAGTCGTAGTAGTCATCCGGATCGATCTCCGCGAGGGGCGTCGCGTCCCAGGTGAGTTGCAGGTGCTCGATCGCCGTGCTGGCTGCGTCGCCGGCGTCGTTCCACCCCTCGAACGCCGCCACCATGATCGGGTTGGTGAGCGGTTTCGCAGGGTCGAAGGGGGTCTTGGCGGCCTGGTCCGGATCGGTCACCGGGCCAGCCTACGACCACCGCCGCACACCCGACGCCGTAGGCATGGCCCATGCCGGCCCGTCGCGTCGTCACGAGGCCGTGAGGTGTGGTGGAGGAGACCTCGTGAGCACCGTTCACCCACTGCCGCGCCACCTACGATGGACGTGATCGAGGTGCGCTTCCCGGGACCGCGGCGCCCCGCCCGACACCGGGCTCGCGCGACGGCAGAAGGGGGTCGGGTGAGCGTCGACGCGGTGCTGTGGGACATGGACGGCACGCTCTTGGACTCGGAGAAGCTGTGGGACATCCCGCTCTACGAGTTCGCGGAGAAGCTGGGTGGCGAGTTGTCCCTGGCGACCAGGCAGGCGATGGTCGGCTCGAACGTGCCGACGACCATGGCGTTGTTGTTCGCCGAGGTGGGTGTCACGCCCACCGATGACGAGGTGGCGGACGGCGCGGCGTGGATCATGCGGCGCACCGAGGAGGTGTTCCGGGCGGGGCTGCCGTGGCGGCCGGGCGCGCGGGAGGCGTTGCGGGAGGTCCGGTCGTCGGGCGTGCCGATGGCGTTGGTGACGTCCACCGAGCGGGGCCTGACCGAGGTCGCGCTGGACACCATCGGCCGCGACCTGTTCGACGTGACGGTGTGCGGTGACGAGGTGGGTGGCCGCAACAAGCCGCTGCCCGACCCGTACCTGCGGGCCGCCGAACTGCTCGGCGTCGACGCCGCCCGCTGCGTGGCGGTGGAGGACTCGCCGACCGGCGTGGCGTCGGCCGTCGCGGCGGGCTGCACCGTCCTGGTGGTGCCGTGCGACGTGCCGGTGCCGCCCGGTGAGCGCCGCGTGTTCCGCGAGTCGTTGGTGGGCGTGGACCTGGACGTGCTCAAATCGCTGTGAACGGGGTGGGGCGGCGGACCGCCGCCCCACCCGGTCTCAGGCGGCGACCGCGGCGGTCCGGGCGCGCCGGGCCGCCGGGTCGACCAGCAGGCCGAACACGACGCCCAGGCCGAGCCACAGGGTGGCGGTCTCGGCCAGCGACGCCAACCGGAACTCCCACAGGACGTCGCTCGGCATGTCCGCCGGCACCGCGTCCGGTGGCGCCGGGAACACCAGCAGGATCACCACGAACGCCGCGACCACGGCCAACGCCACCACGGCGGCCCGGACCGGCCCGCCCAGGTGCGCCAACCGGGACGCGAGCCCGCTCGCACCGACCACCACCAGCAACCCGGCCGCGATGACGCCCAGGTAGAGCACCGTGCGGTAGTCCACGGTCCCCGGGTCACCCACCGCGGGAGGGTTGGCCGGGTACTTCACCGCGGGCAGCAACGCCGCCGCGCCGAACACCGCGGCGGCGAGCGCGACGCTGCGGCCGAACGGCGGCCGGCCGGCGAACCAGCGCCGCGACCCGGCGTACGCGGTCGCGAACAACGCGCCGACGGCCAGGCCGACGATCACCGCCGCCAGCACGCCGCCGAACACCTGCGTGCCGCGGCTGAACATCTCGCCGTGGTCGTGCCCGCCCGCCTCGGCGGGTTCGGCGGCGGCCCGCGCCTCCTCGACGGCCAGCGCCGCCCGGATCGGGACCTCCACCACGAACAGCCCGACGAGTCCCGCGAGCAGGCCGGCGACGCCGCCCGCGGCGACACCACGCAGCAGCACACCCCGGAAACCGATCACCCCGGTGTCCACGTTGTCGCTCATCGGCGCGCGCCTCAGTGGCACGGGACGCCGAGGGCGTGACGCCCGTCGTGGAAGAACTCGTGCAACGACTCGGCGGCGTGGCCGAGCGCGACGCCGTTCTCCTGGAGCACCAACCAGGTGATCAGCAACGCGACCAGTGCGACGGCGTACGCCCACCGGGGCACCGCAACGGACAGGGGATGCGCGGGGCTCGTCATGACGGCCTCCTCCATACCTCGTGGAAGGTCAACAACAGCAACGCGCCGCAGCCGGTCTCCTGACTCCCGGATCAACGCCGTCCCCGCGTCTTCCCAGCCGCACCGCGCGGCCAGTGACGTGCTCGGCGGGTTGGCTCCCCGGTCACAGTGGCGAGGACCGCGCCGGATTCGCACCGGCTTCCCGTCCACTGCGGCGCTGCGAACGTAAGCGCCGATCAGTGGAGGGCACAACCGACCAGACGAGTTGTCGTGCCCTCACGCACCGTGGAGGTCAACGCGGCGACAACGGGCAATCACCACACGTCCCGCCGCCGTCGAGGCGGTAGTAGAGGCAGCAGCTGTTCCTGCGGAACACCACTTCGCCGGGGAACGGCACGAACACCCCGGAACCCGTCAGCGGCGGCTCGTCGAGCAGCCGCGTGCCGAGCGAGAGGCAGTCGTCCACCGAGGCCACGCCGCTGCGGGCCACGGTGCGCAGCGCACCGCCGATCGAGGAAGCGGCGTTGCCCCACAGCAACCCGCGCGCCACGGGCACCACCGCCCGGATCGCCGCCACGACGGGCGTCAGCGATTCGACGATCCCGACCCCCGAGCCGGGTTCGGCTATCCGCACCCGGAGCCCGTCGCTCCCGTACCGCCACCACACGTTGCCGGGTCGGATGTCCGGCACGACGCCGCCGACCGCGTGCGCGGCGACCGTCGGGCAGAGCAGGCGGGCGGTGTAGCTGAGGAAGAACAACGAGGCGGAAACCCGCGCCTCGCCGCTCCGGTACCGCTCACCGATCGCGGCGAGCGCGCCACGCAGGACGACGTCGTCGGACAACTCGTCCCCCGACCGCCACCCCGCGTCCCGCGGGCGACCGACCTCCAGGGCGAAGAACGGGCTGATGCCGCGGATGCGGCGCAACGTGGCGAGCACTCCGGCGAAATCGGACATGCGCCCCAGTCTGCCGGTGTCAGGGCACGTAGAAGGTGATCAGGTCGGCGGTCACCGGTGGGAAGAGGGTCTGCAGCAGGTCGGCGTTCGGACCCGGGTACACGTCGGCGTGCCGTGCGGTCAGGCCCGCCAGCCCGTGCGGGCCGAACAGGAGCGAAGCCACCAGGTCCGGGGGCACGCCCGCGCCGCCCGCCGCGGCAGGCGCCTGCATCGTGCCGCCGCCGACGACCGGCCCCACCCGGCCCGCCCGCAGCGGCATCCGGACGTGCGAGCGGTAGAAGGACAGCACCGCCTCGCCGTCGTGGTCGGCGAACGGCGACCCCGCCAGGCGGGCGTCGAGCACCGGGCGCAGGTGGTCCAGCAACGCCACCGGGTCGGGCACCCGCACGTAGTAGGCGCCCGCGTCCGGCGGCGCGGGCGCGAGCAGGGGTTCGAGCGCGTCGCCCGCGACCGTGCCGGGCCGTTCGGTCGCCGTCGTGGCGCGGGTGTGGCGCAGCAGGGCGTGCACGGCCGCCGCGTCGACCGCCGCCACCTCGCTGAGGTGGTCGCCGGATTCGGACGGGGTGGAGCGGCCGGTGCCCACCGGCTCGCCACCTCGTTCCACCAGCCACTGCGTGCTGCCGTCCCGCGCCACCAGCCAGCGCCACAAGGCGGCCGAGTGCGGCAGCCGCAGGTTCGACCGCGCCTGCTCGGCCTCCTGCAACCGGGCCATCGCCGGGATGTCGGCGACCGTCGCCGGCCGCACGGTGTCCGCGCTGCCGGGAGCGGCGCGCACCAGGTCGCGGTTGGCGGAGAGCGGGATGGCGTAGGTGTAGCCGAACTGCCGGTAGAAGTACGGGATGCCCAGCATCACGTTCACCAGGTGACCGCGGGCCGCCGAGCGCTCGTGCGCCCACGCCATCAACGCGCGGACCAGGCCGCGGCCCTCGTGGGCGCGGTCGGTGGCGACCAGCTCCACCTGGCCGGCCGGGATCGCCACGCCGTCGAGGTTCAGGGTCTCGTCCAGCAAGGTCGCCGTGGAGACCACCCGGTCACCCGCCACGACCACCGCGCAGGACTCCCAGCCCGCGTCGGGGTCCGTCACGACCAGCCGGTGGTCCACCGCGTCCTCGGGTTCGCCGCGGTCGGCGAGCAGCGCGCCGATGCCGTCGAGGTCGCGTGGCTCGGCGGTGCGGAGCACGAGTCCTTCGGGAAGCGCCACCGGGACAGTGTCGGCGTGACCACGCCGTCGCCACCACCTGTTTTCCGGTTCGGCGTGCCGTGCCGCAGAATGCGGATCATGCCGTGGTTGCCGCCCGACTTCGTCCACCCCACCCGCGTCGAGCTGGGCACGGGCCACCACCTGCGCCCGATCCGCGAGTCCGACGCCGACAGGGACTACCCGGCCGTCATGGGTTCGCGGGAACGGCTCTGGTCGATCTTCGGCGACCGGTGGGGCTGGCCGCCGGCGACGATGACGCCCGAGCAGAACCGCGCCGACCTCGCCCGCCACGAGCGCGAGGCGGAGGCGCACGAGTCGTTCAACTACGCCCTGTTCGACCGGGCCGAGACCGCGTTGCTGGGGTGCGTGTACATCGACCCGGCCGAAGACGCGTTGATCTCGTGGTGGGTCGTCGACGAGCACGCGGGCACCGACCTGGAGCGTGCCCTGGACGCGTTCGTCCCGGAGTGGATCAGGCGCGACTGGCCCTTCACGAGCCCGCGGTTCGGCCTCTGACCCGGCGCACCCCCTTCCGGTTTTGGCGTCCGTTCGGGGGGATGGGAGGATCAGCGCCCGTGAAGACCTTCGACGAGCTGTTCGCCGAGCTGAGCGAGCGCGCACGCACCCGCCCCGAGGGCTCCGCCACCGCCGCGGCACTGGCGGACGGCGTCCACGCGCAGGGCAAGAAGGTGCTGGAGGAGGCGGGCGAGGTCTGGATCGCCGCGGAGCACGAGTCCGACGACCGCCTCGCCGAGGAGATCTCCCAGCTGCTCTACCGCGTGCAGGTCCTCATGCTGGGCCGCGACCTCACCCTCGAAGACGTCTACAAGCACCTCTGACGCCACCGGCCCCACCGCAGCCGCGGGGCCGCCGCACCACCGCCACGCACCGCCGGCCCGATCGCGCCCCGCCGCGCCCGGCACGCAGCCACGCACGGCCCGGCCGCGCCGCTCGCCGCCCGGCCGCGCCGCTCGCCGCCCGGCCGCGCCCGGCACGCAGCCACGCACGGCCCGGCGGCCGCGCCGCTCGCCGCCCGGCCGCGCCCCTATCCGGCCACCGCGCTGCCGCCGCCCAGCGCTCGACCGCGCCGCTGCCGTGTCTCCGCCGCACACCGCCCGACAGGGCGCCGCCGTCTCGCCGCGGCGCGGCCCGCCCATCGCCAGGCGCGCCGCTGTCACCCGGTCGCCGCCCGCGCCGCCGGCCCCGTCCGTCCCGTTCGGCTAATCGGCGCGGTCCAGTGCGGTCTCCTGGCCCGCGTCCGGCGACGGCCAGCCGGGGTAGGGCGGGGGAGTGCCGTCGAACGCCGGGCACAACGCCTTGTGGTCGCAGTAGTCGCACAGCCGGCCGGGGTTGGGGCGGAAGTCGCCGGATTTCGCCGCGCGCAGGATCGCGTCCCAGATGGCCTCCAGGGTGCGCTCGAACCGGCTCAGCTCGGCCTCGTCCGGGGTGTACGCGAGCGCCTGCCGGTCCGCCAGGTACATCAGGCGCAGCTGGCGGGGCACCTCACCGCGCAACCGCCACAGCACCAGCGCGTAGAACTTCATCTGGAACAGCGCCTTGGCCTCCCCGACCTCGCGCGGCGCGGCGCCCGTCTTGTAGTCGACCACCCGGATCTCGCCGGTCGGCGCCACGTCCACGCGGTCGACGTAGCCGCGCAGCAGCACACCCGACGGCAGCTCCCACTCCACCAGCAGCTCCCGGGCGTCCGGGTCGAACCGGCGCGGGTCCTCCAGCTCGAAGTAGCCGTCGAGCAGCCCCTGCGCCGACTCCAGCCACGCGGTCTGCTCGCCGTCCTCCGCGTCCGCGAACAGGTCGGCGAACTCGGGCCGCTCGGCACGCACGCGCTCCCACGCCGGGCCCACCAGCTCCCGCGCCCGCTCCGGCCGCCGCTCGGCGGCGGGCAGCGCGAACAGGTCCTCCAGGACGGCGTGCACGACGGTGCCCCGGACCTGCGCTCTGGTCGGCTTCTCGGGCAGCCGGTCGACCGCCCGGAACCGGTACAGCAGCGGGCACTGCTTGAAGTCGCCCGCTCGGGAGGGCGACAGGGCGGGCCTGCGGACGGGGCGCTCGGTGATCGTCGGCACTGCCATGCCCGAAACGATAGGGCAGACCCCCGACAAGATCGGCTCGCCGCCCGCGCGGTCACAGCGCCAACACACGTCAGCACCTAGGCTTCCGCCGTGGTGACGAGGGAGAGCTGGCGGCGGCAGGCGGGTCGGGACGGCGGGCTGCCGCTGTTCCGCGCCGCCGGGATACCGGTGCTGCTCGCGCCCTCCTGGTGGCTCGGCTCGGCGGTGATCGTGGTGCTCTACGCGCCGCTCGTCGGGCAGCTCGCACCCGGTCTCGACGGCACGGCGAGCGTGGTGCTGGCCGCCGCGTTCGCGGTGTTCCTGGGCCTGTCCGTGCTGGCCCACGAACTCGGTCACAGCCTGGTGGCGCTGCGGCTGGGCCTGCCGGTGCGCCGGCTGCGGCTGTTCCTGCTGGGCGGGGTGTCGGAGGTCATGCGCACGCCGGGCAAGCCCGCCCACGAGGGGCTGATCGCCGCCGCCGGCCCGGTGGTGTCGATCGCCCTGGCCGGTGCCTTCTCGCTGGGCGCGATGGCGATACCGCACCCGGACGCGGTGTGGTTGCTGATCGCGCAGACGGCGTTCGCCAACGCCGCCGTCGCCGCGTTCAACCTGCTGCCCGGCCTGCCCCTGGACGGCGGGCGCATCCTGCGTGCCGGCGTGTGGGCGGCGACCGGGCGGCGCTTGGCGGGCACCCGTGCGGCGGTGGCCGGCGGCGGTGTCGTCGCGGCGGCGCTGGTCGGGTGGGCGCTGTGGGGGCTCGCGGACGGCAGCGAGGACCGCTGGCTCCGGTTCGCCGTGTGCGTGCTGACCGCCTGGTTCGTGGTGGCGGGCGCGCGTGGCGAGCTGGTCGACGAGCGCCGGCGCACCTGGCCGGACGGCCTGACGCTGGGCGAACTGGTGCGGCCCGTGCTGCAACTGCCCGCCGAAAGCCCCGTGTCCGGCGCGTTGACGGTCTCCGCCGGGCGCGGCGTGGTGCTGGTCCGGGCGGACGGCGTCGCGGCCGGCCTGCTGGACCGCGAGCAGGCGGAACGCCTCGCCGCGACGTCGCCGCACGCGCCCGCCGAGCAGGCGGCCGTGCCGATCCGGCCGGAGACCGTGCTGCTGGCGAGCGAGAGCGGCGCCGAGGTGGTGGAGCGGGTCCGCGGCACCGCCGCCTGGGAGTACCTGGTGGTCGACCTGGAGGGACGGCCCGCGGGCGTGCTGCGCCGCGCCGACCTCAAGGCCGCGCTGGACCGCCGCTGAGCAGCCCGGCGTCCTGCGCGAGGATCGCCGCCTGCACCCGCGACCGCAGCCCCAGCTTGGTCAGCACCCGCGACACGTGCGTCTTCACGGTCGTCTCGCCGATGTGCAGCTTTCGCCCGATCTGGTGGTTCGACAGCCCTTCGCCGAGGCACCGCAGCACGTCCACCTCGCGGTCGGTGAGCGCGTCCAGCGCCGGCGGCCTGCCGCGTGGCGCGGCCGAGGCGAACTCACGCATCAGCCGCCGCGTGACGCTCGGCGCGAGCACGCCGTCACCGGCCGCGACCTGGCGCACGGCGTCCACCAGCGCGGGCGCCTCGACCGATTTCAGCAGGAAGCCCGCCGCACCCGCGCGCAGCGCGCCGTGCACGTACTCGTCCAGGTCGAACGTGGTCAGCACCAGCACCTCGCACACGCCGACGAGCTGCCGGGTCGCCTCGATGCCGTCCACGCCGGGCATCCGGATGTCCATCAGCACCACGTCCGGCCGCAGCTCGCGGGCCAGTCGCACGGCCGTCGCGCCGTCACCGGCCTCGCCGACCACCTCGACGCCCTCCGCGCCGCCGAGGATCATCACCAGGCCCGCGCGGATCGCGGCGTGGTCGTCGGCCACCAGCACGCGGATCACAGCGGCAGCTCCGCGCGCACCACCCAGCGGTCGCCGTCCCGGCCCGCCTTGACCACACCGCCGACCGCGTGCGCGCGCTCCGCCATGCTCACCAAACCCGTCCCCGATCCTTCCGCGTCGTCGCGCGCCCGGTTGCGCACGACCACCACCAACCTCCTGACCTGCCGCTCCACCCGCACCGTCGCGTCCGAGCCGTGCTTGAGGGCGTTGGTCAACGCCTCCTGGAGGATGCGGTAGGCCGCGACGTCCACCGCCACCGGCAGGTCCTGCACCTGGTCCATCGCGAAGTCCACGGCCAGCCCGCCCGCGCGGGCCGAGTCGACCAGCCGCTCCGCGTCCGCCAGCCGGACGGCCACCGGCGCGTCCACCGGGTCGTCGGCCCGCAGCACGTCGATCATGGTCCGCATCTCGGCCAGCGACTGCACGCTGTTCTCCCGCACGGACTTCAGCACCGTGCGCACGGTCTCCGAGTCGGCGGGCATGGACAGCACCGCCTCCGACTGGATCGCGATCGCCGACAGGTGGCCCGCCACCACGTCGTGCAGGTCGCGGGCCATGCGGTTGCGCTCGGCGGCCACCGCCGCCCGCCGGTCCAGCTCCGCGATGCGGGCCACCTGCTCGGCGCTGTCCCGGTGCTGACGCACGTTCGTCGCCCACCACACGGGCACGCAGATCAGCGAGAACACCTGGAGCCCGGCGTAGAGCGAGGTCCGCCAGTCGCCCAGCACGGCGACCAGCAGGGTCACGCCGAGCGTGCCCGTGGCGACCACGGCCACGAGACCGCGGTGCAGGCCGTGCGAACCGTGCAGCGCCGCCGCGAACAGGACGTCGATGAACACCAGGATCACCGGCATGGTCAGCCCGCCGGCCAGGTCCAGCGCCACCGCGGCGGACACCACCACGATCGACAGGGCGGGCGCGCTGCGCCGGAACGCGGCGCCCGCGCACGCCAGGGCGAGGACGGCCAGGCGCGTCTGGAAGTCGGCCGAGCGCTCCCCGCCCGCGAACACCAGGTCCAGCTTGAGCTGGAAGATCACCGTGCCCAGGGCGAAGTACCCGACCGCGACCAGGACGTCGCGCTTCGACGGGCGGATCTCCACCCCTGAATCACAGCACAGGCAGTCGGTGGCGGCGTCCTACGAAGTGATGACCACCGGTCGATCCGCTCGCCGACGCGCCGGGGCGCGCCCGAACGACATGATCGGACCGTGGTCGAACCGCTGGTTGTGCTCATCGTCGCGTGCGAGATCGGTTTCTGGGTCGTGCTGGGTGCGGGCTTGTTCACCCGGTACGTGCTGCGGAAGCCGAAGGTCGGCGCGGCGCTGCTGGTGTGCACGCCGCTGGTGGACGTGGTCCTGCTGGCGGCGACCGTCGTCGACCTGCGCTCGGGGGGTGAGGCGCAGACGGCGCACGGCCTGGCCGCGATCTACCTGGGGGTGAGCATCGCGTTCGGGCACAGCATGTTGCGCTGGGCCGACCAGCGGTTCGCCCACCGCTTCGCGGGTGGTCCGCCACCGGTGAAGCCGCCGAAGGAAGGTGCCGCGCGGGTGCGTCACGAGTGGCGCGAGTGGTTCAAGTTCGTGCTCGCCTGGGCCATCGCGTGTGCCGTGATGCTGCTGCTCAGGCACGTCGTGGCCACCCCGGAGCGCACGGAGGCCCTGTCGGGGCAGATGGGCGGGATGACGCTCGTCGGCGCCGTGTGGCTCGTCGGCTGGCCTGTGTACTACACGGTCAAGGAAGCTGCTCGGAGGGGGATCAATGCGTGAGGTAGTGGGGATCATCCTGCTGGTGCCGCAGGGGATCGTGCCCCTGGTGCTGATGGCGCTGGACGTGGACTCCAAGAGCTGGTTCATCGCGATGCACCTGCCGGACTGGGCGCGAATACCCGCGGCGGTCGTCCTCATGCTGATCGGCGCGGCGTTGACGATCACCGGGGTGCGTGCGGAACGAGGCCGCTGAGCAGGCGCGCGGGGCCTTCTGCGACCATCGTGCGCCGTTGTACGCACGTTCGTCCAGGAGGTTCCCCGCGGTGAGCACCGCCAGTGGTCCGTTCCAGCCCGGAGACCGGGTGCAGTTGACCGATCCGAAGGGGCGGCACTACACGATCGTGCTCGAACCGGGCAAGGAGTACCACACCCACCGGGGCGCGTTGTCGCACGACAAGTTGATCGGTCAGCCGGAGGGGTCCGTGGTGACGTCCGCGGGTGGCACGTCGTTCCTCGCGTTGCGCCCGCTGCTCCCGGACTACGTGCTGTCCATGCCGCGGGGTGCGCAGGTGATCTACCCCAAGGACGCCGCGCAGATCGTGATGTACGGCGACGTGTTCCCCGGTGCCCGGGTGTTGGAGGCCGGTGCCGGGTCGGGCGCCCTGACGTGCTCGCTGCTGCGCGCCGTGGGGGAGAAGGGCAGCGTCACGTCCTACGAGGTGCGTGACGACCACGCGGAGCACGCGGTCCGCAACGTGGAGCAGTTCTTCGGCGAACGCCCCGGTAACTGGTCGCTCACCGTGGGTGATGTGGCGGAGCACGAGGGCGAGGTGGACCGCGTGGTCCTCGACATGCTCGCCCCGTGGGACGTCCTGCCGGCCGTGGCGCGCAGCCTCATCCCGGGCGGCGTCCTGGTGGTGTACGTCGCGACCACGACCCAGTTGTCGAAGGTCACCGAGGCGATCCGGGAGCAGCAGCACTGGACGGAGCCCCACGCCTGGGAGACGCTCGTGCGGCCGTGGCACGTGGTGGGGCTGGCGGTGCGCCCGGAGCACCGGATGATCGGGCACACGGCGTTCCTGCTGACCACCCGCCGACTGGCGGACGGCGTGACCCCACCCCGACCGCAACGCCGCCCGTCAAAGGGCTGACCAGCAAAAACGGCCCGCGCGCCAGCGCGGGCCGCCCGGCCACCGTCACTTCTGCTCGCAGGCCACCCAGCCGTCGTCCGTCTTGAGGAACGGCACCTTGTTGGACAGGTCGTCCTTGATGAACTCCTTGAGTTCGTCCGGCACGCCCTCCAGCTTGATCGCGATCTCCGCCTCGGCGTGCGTGGAGTCCTTCTCGGTGACGTTCTTCACGCTGGCGACCATCTTGATGTTCTTGGCCGCCTCCTGCATCTTCTTGGCCTTCTCCTTGAACTCCGGAGGCAGGCTGTCGAGGTTCTTCTCCAGGTCCTCGTTGATGGCGGACGGGTCGTACGCCTTCTTCAGGTCGTCGATGTCCTTCTGGTTCTCGGCGCAGGTCAGCGACCGCAGCTTCTCGTAGTCCTTGTTCGAGATGGCCGTGGCGAAGCTGTCGGCCGCGTCCTTGGCCGTCCCGTTGCCGCCGCCGAGCGTGAACACGAGGGCCAGGACGACGCCGATCACCAGGATGCCGCCGCCGGCGAGGATCCAGGGCAGGGGGCTCTTCTTGCGCGGCGCGCCGTAGGGGTCGCCGAAACCACCCGGTTGGCCGTAGCCGGGCGGGTACTGGCCGGGCTGGCCGTAGGGCGGCTGCTGGCCGGGCTGGCCCGGCTGCCCGGGCCCCGGCTGCTGGAAGCCGCCCGGGGGCGGGCCGTAACCGGGCTGGGGTTGCCCACCCTGTGGGAAGCCGGGAGGCGGCGGCGGGTACCCGCCGGGCTGCTGGCCGGGACCTGGCTGGCCGCCGAATTGGCCTGGTTGCTGGCCAAATTGACCCGGCTGCTGACCGTACGGACCCGGCTGCTGCGGCGGGACGGACATCACGTTCTCCTAGAACTTTCCGCTGGTGGCAGAGGACACTGCCCGGAACGACTCGTACTAGGACGCACGGTAGCGGGTCGGCGGTTCCGTCAGGCACCGGTATGGAGCAGTTCATCCGGCCGAGAGGGGGGAATGTGTGATCACACAACCCCCGGGAACCCCGCGGGTGGCCGCTTTTGTCGGTGATCGCCGGTACCGTTGTCGTACGAACACGGGAGGAGGGTGCCGACATGCAGCACGGTCATCCCGGCAGCCAGCCCGATGAGGGCGGCGAGCTGAACAAGGGCAACAACTCTGGTGAGCTGACAGCGCAGATCAGGTTCCTGGAGGACGAGATCGCGTTGCTGCGCCGCAAGTTGACGGAATCCCCACGACACGTCCGCCTGCTGGAGCAGAGGTTGGCGGAGGCGACGGAGCGCGTCAGCCAGCTGACCGAGCGCAACACGAAGCTCATCGACACCCTTCGAGAAGCACGGAGCCAGCTCCTCGCGCTGCGCGAGGAAGTGGACCGCCTCGCTCAGCCACCGAGTGGTTACGGCGTGTTCCTGGCGCGGTTCGAGGACGGCACGGTGGACGTGTTCACCTCCGGCCGTCGGATGCGGGTCTCGGTGTCGCCGGCGGTGGAGGCGGCGTCCCTGGTCCTCGGCCAGTCGGTGCGCCTGAACGAGGCGTTGACGGTCGTCGAGGGCGGCGGTTTCGAGCGGACCGGCGAGGTCTGCACGCTGCGCGAGGTGCTGGAGGCCGACGCGGACCAGTCCATCGGGCGGGCCCTGGTCGTCGGGCACGCCGACGAGGAGCGCGTCGTGTGGTTGGCGCAGCCCCTCATGGACGCGCCGCTCAAGGCGGGCGACTCGCTGCTGGTCGACTCGAAGGCGGGCTTCGCCTACGAGCGGGTGCCGAAGGCCGAGGTCGAGGACCTGGTGCTGGAGGAGGTGCCGGACGTCAAGTACGAGGACATCGGCGGCCTCTACCGGCAGATCGAGCAGATCCGCGACGCCGTGGAACTCCCGTTCCTGCACGCCGACCTGTTCCGCGAGTACCGCCTGCGCCCGCCGAAGGGCGTGCTGCTCTACGGCCCTCCCGGCTGCGGCAAGACCCTCATCGCGAAGGCGGTGGCGAACTCACTGGCCAAGCAGGTGGCCGCCGCGCGCGGCGAGGACCACCGCGAGGCCAAGAGCTACTTCCTCAACATCAAGGGCCCCGAGCTGCTCAACAAGTTCGTCGGCGAGACCGAGCGGCACATCCGCCTGATCTTCCAGCGCGCGCGGGAGAAGGCGTCCGAGGGCACCCCGGTGATCGTGTTCTTCGACGAGATGGACTCGATCTTCCGGACCCGGGGCAGCGGCGTGTCGTCGGACGTCGAGACGACCATCGTCCCCCAGCTCCTCAGCGAGATCGACGGCGTGGAGGGCCTGGAGAACGTCATCGTGATCGGCGCCTCCAACCGGGAGGACATGATCGACCCGGCCATCCTCCGCCCGGGACGCCTGGACGTGAAGATCAAGATCGAGCGCCCGGACGCCGAGGGCGCCAAGGACATCTTCAACAAGTACCTGACGCCCGACCTGCCGATCCACGCCGACGACCTGGCGGAGTTCGGCGGCGACCCGGCGGCCTGCATCGACGGCATGGTGCAGCACACGGTCGAGCGCATGTACGAGGAGTCCGAGGACAACCGCTTCCTGGAGGTCACCTACGCCAACGGTGACAAGGAGGTCCTGTACTTCCGGGACTTCAACTCGGGCGCGATGATCCAGAACATCGTGGACCGGGCCAAGAAGGCGGCCATCAAGAGCCTCCTCGACACCAAGCAGCCGGGCCTGTCGGTCCGCCACCTGCTGGACGCGATCGTGGACGAGTTCGCGGAGAACGAGGACCTGCCGAACACGACGAACCCGGACGACTGGGCCAGGATCTCCGGCAAGAAGGGCGAGCGCATCGTCTACATCCGCACCTTGGTGACCGGGAAGAACCAGGAGTCAGGCCGCGCCATCGACACGGCGACCAACACCGGCCAGTACCTCTAGCCACACACGCACGCAACACACACTCAACACTGAACACAGAGCACACCCAGGAAGCCCCCGCCCAGCCACACAGCGGGGGCTTCCGCTTGCAACCGTGCGGAAGCCCCGCACACCAGTCCCCCCGTCGTGTTCTCCCCGTATGGCCTGCGCGCCAGCGAACCGCGCTCGTTCCCAGGGCGCAAGCACGCTTTTCGCTTGCGCCCTGGGAACGAGGGTGGTTGTCTCTGACCAGGCCATACGGGGAGAACACGACGGCGCTTTGACAGTTCTCCTTGGCGGCCTGCCAAGCGGCGAGCGTCGCTTTTAACCCACCGCTCACCCCACCCGCTCACCCCACCCGCTCACCCCACCCGCTCACCCCACCCGCTCACTCCACCCGCTCACTCCACCCGCTCACTCCACCCGCTCACCCCACCGAAACCACCCCGGACTCGTACGCCACGATCACGAGCTGAGCCCGATCCCGAGCCTGGAGCTTGTGCAGCAACCGCCCCACATGGGTCTTCACCGTGCCCATCGAGAGGTGCAACTCCCGCATGATCTCCGCGTTGGACAACCCCCGCGCGATCAACGTCAACACCTCCCTCTCCCGCTCGGTGACCCCTTCCAACTCCACCCCCCGCCGCTCCGGCCGGCGGGCGAACTCGGCGATCAACCTCCGCGTGACCGACGGCGACAGCAACGCGTCCCCGTCGGCAACCACCCGCACCGCCGCCAACAACTCCGCGGGCGGCGTGTCCTTCAGCAGGAACCCTCCCGCCCCCGCGCGCAGCGCCGAGTACACGTACTCGTCCAGGTCGAACGTGGTCAGGATCAACACCTTCGCCGCGGAGAAAGCAGCGATCTCCCGCGTAGCGGCGATCCCGTCCATCACGGGCATCCGGACGTCCATCAACACCACGTCCGGCGACGTCTCGCGCACCACGGCGACCGCCGCGGCGCCGTCCCCGGCTTCACCCACGACCCGCAACCCGGGCTCCGAATCGATCAACACCCGGAAACTGCCCCGCAGCAGCGCCTGATCGTCGACCACCACAACGTCGACCATCAGAAGGGAACCTCGGCAGCGACCCGAAACCCGCCCCCACGAACCGGCCCGGCGGAGAACGTCCCGCCGTACACGGCGACCCGCTCACGCATCCCGATCAACCCGTGCCCCCCACCCCCGACCAACACCCTCTCCCCGGGCCCGTCGTCCACCACCACGATCCGCACCACGTCCCCCTCCCTCGACACGGTCACCGAGCACCGCGCCGGGGCGGCGTGCTTGACCACGTTCGTCACCGACTCCTGCACGATCCGGAACACCGTCAACGCCACTCCGTCCGGCAGCTCCGACCCGCCGTCCACGACCAGCCGCACCGTCACACCGGCCATCGCGGCCCGGTCCACCAGCCCGTGCAGGTCCCCGATCCCGGGCAGGGGCGCCAACTCGGCCCCGTCCACTTCCCTGAGCACGCCCAGCAACCGCCGCATCTCGACCAACGTCCCGCGACTGGTCGTCTCGATGACCCGCAACGCTTCCCGGGCCTGCTCCGGCTGCGCGACGGCCACGTGGTTGCCGATCCCCGCCTTGACCGTGATCAGCGCCAGGCTGTGCGCGACCACGTCGTGCAGTTCCCGCGCGATGCGCAACCGCTCCTCGGTCACCGCCCGTGCCATCTCTTCCGCGACCGCCCGCTCCGCGTAGGTGCGCCGAACACGCGTGGACCGCCCCAACGCCCATGCTCCGGTGAGGAACAACGTCACCGCGATCGCCAACCCGATGTCGTCCGGCCACGGTTCCGCGATGAACACGGCCACCACTCCCATGACCAGTGCGCACAACAACGCCGCGACCGACCGACCGCGTGGCAGTGACACCGCCACCATGTAGATCGCGAACGCCGACGGCCCGAAGGGCTCCAACGTGATGTGCAGGACCGTGGCCACGGTCTGCGCGGTGACCACCACACCGGCCACCGCCAACGGCCACCGCCGACGCACGGCCAACGGCAGCCCCACCAACACCGCCAGCCCGTACCCGAACCACAGGGGCACGTTCTCGGCTTGTCGGTCCGCGAACTCCCGGTACACCAGGACGACCACCACGCCGGCGACCATGTCCAGGGCGAACAGGTATGCCGTCGGCAGCCACCGGGCCAAGCGCGTTGTCACGCGCCGACGGTATCCGCCCGCCCCACCCCTCACATCGAACCCAGGTCCGATCCCACCTCCCACCAACAGCAGACCGCCGTCCGATCCGCGACCCACCCCTCACCGGCCACTCTCGTCCCGTGATCGAAGTACGCGACCTCATCAAGCGCTACGGCGGCTCAAGGGCCGTCGACGGCCTCAGCTTCGAAGTGAAACCCGGCTACGTGGCGGGTTTCCTCGGTCCCAACGGCGCCGGCAAGTCCACCACGATGCGGGCGATCCTCGGCCTGGACCGCCCCACCAGCGGTGAGGCTCTGGTGAACGGGAAACGCTATGCCGACCTGGCACACCCGATGCGCCAGGTGGGTGCCCTGCTGGACGCGGGAGCGGCGCACGGGGGACGCCGCGCCTACGACCACCTCCGCGTTCTCGCGCGCAGCAACGGGATCGACCGGTCCCGCGCCGCGGAAACCCTGGAGCAGGTGGGTTTGGCGGGTGCGGCGAACAAGCGGATCGGCACGCTCTCCCTGGGGATGCGCCAGCGGTTGGGCGTGGCCGCCGCGCTGCTCGGCGACCCCGGTGTGCTGATGTTCGACGAGCCGGTCAACGGCCTGGACCCGGAGGGCATCCGCTGGATCCGCCACCTCATGCGGGACCTGGCGGCCGAGGGGCGGACGGTCCTGGTCTCCAGCCACCTGATGAGTGAGATGGCGCTGACCGCGGACCGGGTGGTGGTCATCGGCCGGGGCAGGCTCATCACCGAGTCGTCCATGAAGGACTTGAGCGACCGGTTCCGCCGCGACGTCCTGGTGCGCTCGGCGGACCAACCCGCCCTGGCCCGCGCGCTGGAGCAGGCCCGCGCGGCGGTGGTCTTCGAGGACGACGCGATCGCCGTCCGCGGGCTCACCGCCCGGCAGGTCGGTGAGGTCGCCGCGCGGCAGCAGATCCCGCTGCACGAGCTGACGCCGCGCTCCGCGTCCCTGGAGGACGCCTACCTCGAACTGACCGATGACAGCGTGGAGTACCGGACGGAGGCGACCCGATGACCGACGTGCTCGCATCGGAGTTCCTCAAGCTCCGCACCGTCCGCTCCACCACGTACCTCGTCCTCTCCATCGCCGCGACGCTCGCCGCGGCCGTCCTCGTCGCGTACCTCATGACCTCCGACTACGACCGGCAACCACCCGAGGTGCAGGCCGCCTTCAGCGCCGCCGACCCCAACGCGGTGGTGCTCCCGTTCGGGCAGTTCGTGCTGGGCGTCCTGGGCGCGCTCGCGGTCACGTCCGAGTACGGCAGCGGCATGATCCGCACGGCGCTGGTCTCCGTGCCGCGGCGGCGGGTGCTGCTGTCGGCGAAGGTCGTCGTGGTGGGTGCGGTGTCGGCGGCGATCGGTGTCACGGCGACGTTGCTCGCCTACATCGCCGGCGAGGTCATCACCGGTGACCGGCCGGAGCCGATCTCGGCGTACGGCTCGTTCTCCGACGCGTTGCCGACGTTGCTCGCCAACTCGGCTTCGCTGACGCTCATGGGTCTGGTCGGCCTGGGGCTGGGCTTCCTGCTCCGGTCCACCGCGGGCACGCTGGTCACCCTCTGCGGTCTCCTCTTCGTGGCGCCGACGATCGCCCTCTTCCTGCCGCCGCCGTGGGACGGCCGCCTGTACTCCGTGATGCTGCCGCTCCTGGCCCCGCAGCTGGCGGGTGGCCTCCCGAACGCGCCGCTGTCGCCGGCGGGCGCGGGGCTGGCCATGGTGGCGTACCTGGTCGTGACGCTGGGCGGGGGCCTGGTGGCGCTCGTGCGCAGGGATTCCTGAGCCCTTGACGGACGCGCGGCGTGGTCGTTAGTGTCCAGCGATAGTTTGGAAAGTTTCCTGACTAATTAGTGATCCGCCGCCCTGACCCCGAGAGGACAACCATGGCAAGGCTCCGGATCGCGCTGGCCCTGGCGGCCACGCTCGCCGTCTCGCTCACCCCGGTCACGGCAAACGCCGTCACCGCGAACGCGAACACCACCACCGCCATCACCACCGCCGCCCTCCCCGCGGGCTCACCCGCCGCCGTCAACGGCCAACTCAAGGTCTGCGGCGTGAAGCTCTGCAACCAGCACGGCAAACCGATCCAACTGCGGGGCATGAGCACGCACGGCATCCAGTGGTACGCGCAGTGCGTCAAGAGCCAGTCCTTGGACGCGCTCGCCAACGACTGGAAGGCCGACGTCCTCCGCATCTCGATGTACGTCCAGGAAGGCGGGTACGAGACCAACCCGCGCAAGTTCACCGACCTGGTGCACAACTACATCGAGGAGGCGACGAAGCGCGGCCTGTACGCCCTCGTCGACTGGCACCAGCTCACGCCGGGCGACCCGAACCACAACCTCTCCCGCGCCAAGACGTTCTTCAAGGAGATCGCCAACCGGCACAAGGACAAGACCAACATCATCTACGACATCGCGAACGAGCCCAACGGGGTGTCGTGGTCGAAGGTGAAGTCCTACGCGGAGAAGATGGTCCCGGTGATCCGCGCCGAGGACTCCGACAGCCTGGTCCTGGTCGGCACGAACGGCTGGTCGACGTTCGGCGTGTCCGACGGCAAGGACCCGCAGGAGGTGGTGAACAACAAGATCAACGCCTCCAACATCATGTACACCTTCCACTTCTACGCCGCTTCGCACCACGGTGAGCACTTCAACGCGCTGTCGAAGGTCGCCGACCAGGTGCCCGTGTTCGTCACCGAGTTCGGCACCCAGAACTACGACGGCGACGGTGCGAACGACTTCTCGTACTCCCAGAAGTACATCGACCTGATGAACGCCAAGAAGATCAGCTGGGTCAACTGGAACTTCTCCGACGACGAGCGCTCCGGCGCGGTCTTCAAGACCGGCACGTGCGACGGCACGTCGTTCGCCGGCACCTCGAAGCTCAAGCCCGCCGGCGTCTGGGTCCGCGACCGCATCCGCACCGCCGACGACTTCCCGACGTCCTGACCGCACCGGGCAGCCACGGGCAGCCACGGGCAGCCACGAGCAGCCACGAGCAGCCACGGGCGGCCACGGGCCGCCCCGGGCAGCCACGCCGACCGGCGGGCCACACGGCCCGCCGGTTACCGTGGTGACGTGCCGGAATTCGCCCTGGGACTCGCCGCGCTGGGCCGTCCCGCCTACATCAACCTCGGCCGCGAGGACGCGCTTCCCGCGGACCGCGACGTGGACGCCATGCGCGCCGCGTGCCACGAGGTCCTGGACGCGGCCTACGCGGCGGGCATCCGGCGCGTGGACGTGGCCCGCTCCTACGGCCGCGCGGAGGAGTTCCTGGCGGAGTGGCTGGCCGCGCGCGGCCACCGCGACGTCCGCGTGTCCAGCAAGTGGGGTTACGAGTACGTGGCGGGCTGGCGGCGCGATGTGGCCGTGCACGAGGTCAAGGAGCACTCGCTGGACCGGTTCAGCCGGCAGTGGGAGGAGACCCGGGAGCTGCTGGGCTACCAGCTGGAGCTGTACATGGTGCACTCCCTCACCGAGGACAGCGAGCTGTTCGGCGACGCCGAGCTGCTGGCGGCGCTGGGCGCGGTCCGCGATTCCGGCGTCCGCCTCGGCTTCTCCGCGTCCGGCCCGCACCAGGGCGAGACCATCCGCCGCGCGGCGGACCTGGAGGTCGAGGGCCGCCGCCTGTTCGAGGCGGTCCAGGCGACCTGGAACGTGCTGGAGCCCTCCGCCGGCCCGGCGCTCGCGTGGGCGCACGACACCGACATCGAGGTGTTCGTGAAGGAGGGGCTGGCCAACGGCAGGCTCGCCGTCGACCCGCCCGCACCGATCCGGCACCTGGCCGACGAGCGCGGTGTCGGCCCGGACGCCGTCGCCCTGGCCGCCGTGCTCGCGCAGCCGTGGGCGGACGTCGTGCTGTCCGGCGCGGCGAGCGTCGAGCAGCTGCACGCCAACCTGCTCGCCCGCGACATCACACCGGACCTGCCGGACCTCGCCGAGGACCCGGGCGACTACTGGGCTACTCGGGCCGCGCTGCCCTGGGCGTGAGCCGGACGGCGCCGGAGTCGAGGTCGATCGGGCCGCGCGGCGGGGCGCCGTCCTCCTCCTCGTCACGCATCATCGACTCGGTCTGCCGCTGGTCCAGCTCTAATTGCTTGCCCCCGTAGAACAGCGTGGTGAACTGGTCCATGCCCGCCTGTGCGACCACCGGGTGGCCCCGGCGGCGACGCACCCAGCGCCACACCCGTTCGCCCGCCGCGAGGGCGAACAACAGCACGGCGAGACCGGGTATCGACATCGCGAAGATCATGCCCACGACAACCACTCCAGGATCAGGGCCCGGCCGTCCGGCACCACCGGCGACTCGGGGTTCTCGGCTTCCGCACGCACCGCCTCGACATCCACCCACGCACCCGACGCGACTTCCTCGGGTTGCAGCGTGAACGGGCCATCGGAGCGCACCTCGTAAACGTGCGCGTGGTAGCGGATGGTTCCGTCCTGGAACGTCGTCCGGAAGCGGAACTCGGGTCGCGCCACGACACCCAGCTCCTCGGCCAGCTCACGTGCCGCGCACTCGTCGGGCGACTCACCCGCCGCGACGACCCCGCCGCACGTCGGGTCGTACAGGCCCGGGTAGACGTCCTTGGTGTCCGTGCGGCGGTGGACGAACAAGCGCCGCCCGTCGAGCGACCGCACGACGATGACGGCGCACGCGTGCCACAACCCCTCGGCACGCATCCGCTCCCGCGTCGCCCAGCCGGCCGGTTCCCCGTCCGGCGTCACCACCAGCACCCGCTCCACCGCGCCCCCTCATCGAAGATCCACCCCGAGTAGTACGCCTCAGTGATACCTCGGGCCGACGCCCGCCGACGACCCCCGTTCCTACCGTCGTGGCGTTCGCGTCACGAGGAGGAGTTGTGCCCACATCCCTGCGGCTCGCGGCAGCCGAGTTCCGCAACCGACCCGGCCGCGCCGTGCTGCCCGGCGTCGCGCTGGTGGTCGGCGTCGCGTGCCTGCTGGCGTCGCTGATGCTCAGCGACGCCATGGTCCAGGCGACCCGCGAGGGCACACCGGTCGTGCCGCCGCAGGCCGACCTCGTCGTGCGCACCGTCCCGTACTCGGGCGTCGAGTTCGACCGGGCGGTGGCGGACCGGGTGGCCGCCGTGCCGGGCGTGCGCGAGGTCGTCCCGGTCCACGTGGTGCGGGCGGACCTGCTGCTCGCGGACGGCCGGGCGGGTGAGCGGCGGGCGCGGGCCGACGTCGAGTCCGAGCGTGAGGGGCTGCGCCGCGTGCCGATCCTGGACGGCCGCACGCCCGCCCGCGACGGTGAGATCGCGGTCGACCGCGTCACCGCCTACCAGCACGGGCTCAGCCCCGGTTCGGCGGTGCGGGTGGCCGACGCCGCGGGTGATCCGGTGGACGTCGTGGTCCGCGGTGTCACCAAGCGCGGCGCGCAGGCCGACCAGCCGCTGATCGTGGTCGGCGAGGGTCTGGCGGCACGCCTCGGCGGCGAACCGGACATCGTCGCGCTGAACGTCATCGGCGGCGACCGGGAAGCGGTCGCGCAGGCCGCGGGTGCCGGGTTCCGCGCGGACACGGCGGCCGTGGTGCGCGCCGAGCCGGTGAACAACGAGATGGCGATCGTGTTCCTCCCGTTCAGCATCCTCGCGCTGGCCACGTCGGTGTTCGTGGCTTCGGCGACCTTCCGCGCCGTGTACGCGCAACGCCAGCGGCACACGGCGTTGCTGCGGTGCCTGGGCGCGCACCGCGGGCCGCTGGTCGTGGCGAACCTGCTGGAAGCGCTGCTCACCGGCGCCGTGGCGGGCGTGGTGGGCTCGGCGCTCGGCGGGACGGTGGCGTGGCTGCTGGCCAGGCTCTTCGACGCCACGGGGATGTCCGCGATCTTCGGCGCGGTCGAGCTGAACCCGCCGGTGCTGCCCACGTCCGGCCAGTTCCTGATCGGCGTGTCGGTCGCCGCCGTGCTCAGCGCGTTCGCCGCGGTCCGCCCGTCGCTGGCCGCCGCGCGGATCCCGCCGCTGGCCGCGCTGCGCACGTCCGAGGGCGCGACGCCGGACCGCTCGGTGGTGCGCCGCCGGCGCGTGCTCGGGCTGGTCGTCGTGGGCGGCGCGGCGGTGCTCGCGGTGCTCGGCGTGTTCGCGAAGGGCTCGGCCCTGGCGATCTTCCTGATCCTGTTCTCCGGCATCGCCGCCGTCGCGGGCCTGTTCGGCGTGCTCGGGCCGGTCGTGGTGCCCGCGCTGGGCCGGGTCTTCGGCGGGGTGGCCAGCCGGTTCGGCGGCGCGCAGTGGAAGCTCGCGTCCGCCGAGGTCCGGCGCGTGCCGCAGCGGTCGGCGTCGGTCGCCATGCCGCTGCTGCTGGCCGCCGCCATGATCACCTACTTCGCGGTCACCGTCGGCTCGGCGCAGAAGCTGGAGGAGGAGTTCAGCAACGCGCCCCGGCCCGACGCCGTGATCGCCGACGCGGGCGGGCGCCCGCTGGACCCGCGCGCGACGGCCGCGGCCGACCGGCCGGAGGTCTCCGGGCACGTCGTCATGCACAACACCGAGGGCAGCCAGCTCGACAGCCGCGGTGAGCGGTACACGACGCGCGTGGCCGGCGTGGACGCCGACGAGATGCGCCGGTGGTTGGCCGCGCAGGGCGTCGAACGGCCCGAGTTCGGAGCGGGGACCGTGCTGCTGGAGGAGTACACGGCACGCAACCTCGGGGCGACGCCGGGCGAGCCGGTCACCCTGGAGGGGCTGCCCGGCGGGCCGCGCACGGCCACGTTCGCCGGCACGGTGCCCGACACGCTCGTGGAGAACGCCGACGCGATCCTGCCGGACACGTCCCTCGCACCCGCGTCGAAGGTCCTCGTGGCGTTCAAGCCGGGCACGGACCCGGCGGCGTTCCAGAACGCGGTCCGGGCGTCGTTGTCCTCCGAACCGACCGTGCTGGTGCGGACGAAGGCGGAGACGACCGCACAGAATCAGCGCAACCTCGACCTGGGGATCATGATGCTGATGGTGCTGCTGGGGCTGTCCGTGGCGGTCGCCGTGACCGGTATCGGCACCGCGCTCACCATCTCCGTGCAGGAACGCCGCAAGGAGATGGCGCTGCGCCGCGCGCTCGGCGTCACCAGGGGCGGCCTCCAGGGCGGCGTGATCGCCGAAGCGGTGTTGTTGTCGCTGGTGGGCGTGCTCGGCGGTGGTTTGTTCGGGTTGCTGTACGCGGAGCTGACGCTGCTGGCCGTGGGCGTCTACGCGCTGCCCGGCGCGGACCTGGTCCCGTTGCTGGTCGGCGGGCTGGGCGTGGTGGTGCTGGCGGTCCTCGCGGCGTTCGGGCCCGCCCGCGGCGCGGCACGCATCCGACCGGCGGCCGGCCTGGCCGCGGGGTGAAACGCGACCACGACCGCCCGGAATGTCGGCGGCACGTCGTAGGCTGCGACCTATGCGGCGGATCATGGGAACCGAAGTCGAGTACGGCATCGCGGTGCCGGGTGACGCTACGGCCAACCCGGTGCTCACCTCGACACAGGTGGTGCTCGCCTACGCGGCCGCCGCCGACATACCGCGGGCGCGGCGCGCGCGCTGGGACTACGAGGTGGAGTCGCCGCTGCGGGACGCGCGGGGTTTCGACCTCGGCGCGCCCGGCGGCCACCCCGGCGACGGCGACGTGGAGGACCTGGGCGCGGCCAACGTCATCCTGACCAACGGCGCGCGCCTGTACGTCGACCACGCGCACCCGGAGTATTCGGCGCCCGAGGTGACGAACGCGCGTGACGCCGTGATCTGGGACAAGGCGGGGGAGCGGGTGATGGAGGAGGCGGCCCTCAAGGCCGCCACCGTCCCCGGCCAGCCCCGGCTCCAGCTCTACAAGAACAACGTGGACGGCAAGGGCGCCAGCTACGGCACCCACGAGAACTACCTGATGCAGCGCAGCACGCCGTTCACGGCGGTCATCGCGGGCCTCACGCCGTTCTTCACGTCCCGGCAGGTCGTGGTGGGCTCGGGCCGGGTCGGCGTCGGCGCGTCCGGCGAGGAGGCGGGCTTCCAGCTCTCCCAGCGCTCGGACTACATCGAGGTCGAGGTCGGCCTGGAGACGACGCTGAAGCGCGGCATCATCAACACCCGCGACGAGCCGCACGCCGACGCGGACAAGTACCGCCGCCTGCACGTCATCATCGGCGACGCGAACCTGGCCGAATACTCGACGTACCTCAAGGTCGGCACCACGTCGCTGGTGCTGGACATGATCGAGGCGGGCCGCCGGTTCGACGACCTGCGGCTGCTCGACCCGGTGCGCGCCGTGCACCAGATCAGCCACGACCCGACCCTGAAGACGCGGGTGGAGCTGGCGGGCGGGCGCAAGTTCACCGGCCTGGACCTCCAGTTCGCCTACTTCGAGCGGGCGTCGGAGTTCGTGGAGCAGGAGGGCATCGGCGACCGCGACGTGCTGCGCGTGTGGGGCGAGGTGCTGGACGCGCTGGCGCGTGACCCGCAGGAGTGCGCGGACCGGCTCGACTGGCCCGCGAAGCTGCGGCTGCTGGAGGGTTACCGGGCCCGGGACGGCCTCGCGTGGGGCTCGCCGCGGCTGCACCTGGTCGACCTCCAGTATTCGGACGTGCGGCTGGACAAGGGCCTGTACAACCGCCTGGTGGCGCGTGGCTCGATGAAGCGCCTGGTCGGCGAGGACGAGGTGCGCGCGGCCGTCGTCACCCCGCCGGAGGACACCCGCGCCTACTTCCGCGGCCGGTGCCTGGAGCGCTACCCGGCCGCGGTGGCGGCGGCGTCGTGGGACTCGGTGATCTTCGACCTGGGGCGCGAGTCGCTGGTCCGGATTCCCACCCTGGAGCCGTTGCGGGGCACGAAGGCACACGTGGGTGCGTTGCTGGAGGCGTCGGAGACCGCCGAGCAGCTGGTGGAGGCGCTCACCCGCGGCTGATCAACACCACGCGAGTGGCAGGCACCGGATGTCGCACCCGGTGGGTAGGGTTAACGCCGAGGACCGGAGAAACGGGGAGGTCGACATGGCCCAGGAACAGGTCCAGAAGCAGGGCGGCGGCGACGGGGACGAGCCCGGCGACGGCGCGGGCGCGGCGGGCCAGGAGCGCCGGGAGAAGCTCGGCGAGGACGTGGACGCCATCCTGGACGAGATCGACGACGTACTGGAGGAGAACGCCGAGGACTTCGTCCGCGCGTACGTGCAAAAGGGCGGCGAGTAACAGCCACCGGCCGGAGTAGGAGAAGAACAAACCCATGGATCACAGCTCGACCGGGAATTACTACCCGGCCGCGTCGCTGTCCCCGGCCTACCTCCGGCCGGGGTCGTCGTTCGCCGACTTCCTCCGCGCCGAGGCCCCCGAGCTGCTGCCGTCCGCACGGCGGTACCCGGAGGGCGCGGCCGTGCAGGCCCCGCACGGGACCACCATCGTGGCGCTCACCTTCAAGGGCGGCGTGGTGATCGCGGGCGACCGGCGGGCCACGATGGGCAACACCATCGCCCAGCGCGACATGAAGAAGGTGTTCATCACCGACGACTACTCGGCGGTGGGCATCGCCGGCACGGCGGGCATCGCGATCGAGATCGTGCGCCTGTTCGCGGTCGACCTGCGGCACTACGAGAAGATCGAGGGCGTCTCGCTGTCGCTCGACGGCAAGGCGAACCGGCTCTCCGCGATGATCAAGGGCAACCTGGACGCGGCGATGGCGGGCCTCGCCGTGGTGCCGTTGTTCGCGGGCTTCGACCCGGAGGCCACCGACCCGGACCGGGCCGGGCGGATCGTGTCCTACGACGTGACCGGCGGCCGGTACGAGGAGTCGCTCGGCTACCAGGCCGTCGGCTCGGGCTCGCTGTTCGCGAAGTCCGCGTTGAAGAAGCTCTACGACCCGGACGCGGACGCCGAGGCGGCCGTGCGGACCGCCATCGAGGCGCTGTACGACGCGGCGGACGACGACACCGGCACCGGCGGACCGGACATCGTCCGGAAGATCTACCCGGTCGTCGTGACCATCACGGCCGCCGAGGGCGCGGTGCACGTGCCCGAGGACCGGACGGCCGCGCTGGCCGAGGCCGTCGTGGCCGCCCGCCGGTCCAGCCCCACGGGCTGACCCCTCCCCACCGAGCACCAGGAGCCGCACCAGTGACGATGCCGTTGTACGCCTCCCCCGAGCAAATCCTCCGGGACCGCTCGGAGTACGCCCGGAAGGGCATCGCGCGCGGCCGCAGCGTGGTCGTGCTGCGGTACGCCGATGGCGTGCTGTTCGTGGCGGAAAACCCGTCTTCGACCCTGCACAAGGTGTCGGAGATCTACGACCGCATCGGTTTCGCCGCGGTCGGTCGGTACAGCGAGTTCGAGAACCTGAGGCAGGCGGGCATCCGCTTCGCGGACATCCGCGGCTACCAGAACGACCCGCGCGACGTGACGGGGCGGTCGCTGGCCAACGTGTACGCGCAGACCCTGGGTTCGGTCTTCAGCGAGCAGATCAAGCCGCTGGAGGTCGAGATCTGCGTGGCCGAGGTGGGGCGGACGCCGGAGCACGACACGCTGTACCGGTTGACCTACGACGGCTCCATCGTGGAGGAGCCGCAGTACGTCGTGATGGGCGGGCAGGCCGACGCCACGGCTGCCGCGTTGAAGGACGCGTACACCGAGGGCCTGCCGCTGGCCGAGGCCGTGCGGGTGGCGGTGAAGGCGTTGAGCGCGGGCAGCACCAGCACCGGTAACGGCAAGCCGGACCTGCTGGACCAGGCCAAGCTGGAGGTGGCCGTCCTGGAACGCGACCGCCCCCATCGGGCGTTCCGCCGCATCCTGGGCACGGCCCTCACCCCGCTCCTGGCCGTGTCGCCCCCCGCGGAGGCGGAGGGTGAGGAGAAGCCCGTGACCGACGTGGACCTACCTCCGAACGACGAGAAGTAAGCCCCCAAGGCCCCCTGGCACTCCGCCAGGGGGCCTTCTCACTCCCACTCCCAACCGCCCCGGCCAGGGAGCCTGAAAGCTCCGCTCAGGGGCGAGGCAGGTGTGGGGCACCCGGACCCGGCTGGTCCGGCGGGAAGAGGCGGGCGGTTACAGCTCCAGGGCCCAGGTCTCCTCGACCACGTCCCGCCCCCACTTGCGCACCGGGCGCGCGTCGACCGGCGTGAAACCGACCCGCCGATAGATCCCCCGCGCGACCTCAACCTCCGACACGGTCTCCAACACCACCCGCCGGTACCCCGTCCGCCGAGCGAACCGCACGCACTCCTCCACCAACCGCTTCCCGATACCGAGCCCACGCGCCTCCGGCTCCACCAACAGCAACCGCAACTGCGCCACCTCGGCATCCCGGCGCACGCAGAACACCGACCCCACGGCCTCCCCGTCCACCTCGGCTATCCACCCCGCCGACCCCTCCGAACCGCCCGCGTACTCGGCGACCACCTGCGCGACCAGAGCCTCGAAGGTCACGTCGTACCCGTACTCCAACGCATACCGAACCCCGTGCCGCTGCACGACCCACCCCAGGTCCCCGGGCTGCAACGGGCGCAGGAGGTAGCTACGGGGCCTCTCGCCGAGGATGCGCTGAATCTTGCGCATAGCACCCACAAGCTCCGCGTGGTCGGACGAAGGCACGCGCTCCAGCAACGCACCGATCTCGGCATCGGACCGGGCGTTCAGATCACCCATCACCGCGCGCCCGCGCTCCGTCAGCGCGACAACGTGCCGACGAGCATCCACGGGGGAGGGGCTGCGCGTGACCAACCCGTCCCGCTCGAACCGCCCCAGTATCCGGCTGAGGTACCCGGCGTCGAGACCGAGCGCGCCTTTCACGTCCTCCACCCCCGCGGCCAGCTCGAACAGCACCCGCACCTCGGTCAACGAGTACGGCGAGCTGAGGTACGCGCTGTCCAACACCCCGATCACGCCGGTGTAGAAGCGGTTGAACGCGCGGACGGCGACAGTTGACTCCTCCAACGAAACCATTGACGGAGTCAACCACATCAAGGTCGGTAGATGTCCAGCGCCGCCGATCGGGCGCGGAACTCGAACGTGGAGCCGGTGGGGCCGACCTCACCGTCCGTGGCGATGGCGACCGCGCCGTCGAGCACCCGCACGTCCAACCGGCTCGTCTCCAGGTGCCGGTACGTGCGGCTCCGGTTCAACGAGCCCAGCAGCGCACCCACGAAGAACCGCGTCCGCGAGAACCGGGTGTCCGCGCGGATGTACCGGACGTCCATCAGCCCGCGGTCCAGGGCGGGGCGCATGGTGGGTGCGAAGCCCTTCGGCCGGTACGGCCCGTTGCCGACGAACAACACCCACACCAGGTGCGGCTCGCCGTTCAGCTCCACCCGCATCGGCCGGGACGTGCGCAGCACCCTGGCCAGCGCGATCGCCGCCGCCGGCCACTTGCCCCAGCGCGCCTGGAGCTTCTCGCGCAACCGGACCATGTCCGGATAACCCCCGAGGGACGCCGTGTTCACGAACCACCGCGGCCCCTCGCCGTCCACGTCCACCGTCGACAGGTCGACCCGCGCGCCCTCACCGCCGGCAACCGCCTTGGCCGCGTCCGCCAACCCGTTCAGGCCGACGTCGCGGGCGAAGTGGTTGAGCGTCCCCGCCGGCACCAGCACCATCGGCAACCCGTGCTCGGCCGCCACCGCCGCCACGGCGGCCACGCTGCCGTCACCGCCCGCCACGCCCAACGCGCGCGGGTTGTGGTCGGCGATCACGCCGTCCAGGTCGTCGATCGCCACCAACCGCGCCTTCGGCCACTCCTTCGCGATCTCCTCCGACGGGTCGCCGCCCACGCCCGAGTTGGCGTTCACGACCACCACCAGGCCCTCGCCGTCGGGCAACGCGGGCAAGTCGGCGCGGTCACGCGCGGACGCCGCGTCCTCCCGCCCGATCGGCCACCAGCGCCTGGTCAGCAGCCCCGCACCGACCCCGATCAGGGCCCCCGCGGCGACGTCGGACGGCCAGTGCACGCCCGTGTGCACGCGTGAGTACGCCACCGCAGCCGCGACCGGCGCGACCGCCAGCCCCAGCGCGGGCGACTCCATGGCGACGGCCGTGGTGAACGCCGCCGCCGACGCCGCGTGCCCGGACGGGAACGACGACGACGTGGGCCGCCTGGTCAGCCGACGCGGCACGGGCAGCAGCTCGGCGGCCGGCCGGCGGCGCGGGAACAGGCGCTTCGCCACCAGGCTCGCGCTGAAGCTGGCGCCCGCGATCGCGGCCACGCCACGCAGCCCGGACCGGCGCGGTCCGCCCTTGCGCAACGCCAGCACCGCGGCCGCGCTCAGCCACAGCGCGCTGTGGTTCGCGGCCTTCGAGAGGCTCTTCATCCCCTGGTCGACCGGCGTTGCCGGCAACTGCCCGCAACGCCGCATGAGGGCCTGGTCCAGGCGGTTCACTCGTCGCAGCACACGAGAACGTTATCCGCGAAAACCGCGCGCCGCCCGATTGGATCACTGAGGAAACCACCGGATGCGCCTACTGTTGAGGGATGCAGCGGCGGATCTTCGGCATTGAGACTGAGTTCGGGGTGACCTGCACCTTCCACGGGCAGCGCAGGCTGTCCCCGGATGAGGTCGCGCGGTATCTGTTCCGCCGGGTCGTCTCGTGGGGCCGTTCGTCGAACGTGTTCCTGCGCAACGGTTCTCGGCTCTACCTGGACGTGGGGTCGCACCCCGAGTACGCGACCGCGGAGTGCGACGACCTCGCCCAGCTGGTGACGCACGACAAAGCGGGCGAGCGGATCCTGGAAGACCTCCTGGTCGACGCCGAGCGCAGGCTCGCCGACGAGGGCATCGGCGGCGACATCTTCCTGTTCAAGAACAACACCGACTCGGCGGGCAACTCGTACGGCTGCCACGAGAACTACCTGGTGGCACGGGCGGGTGAGTTCTCGCGCATCGCGGACGTGCTGCTGCCGTTCCTGGTGACGCGGCAGCTCATCTGCGGCGCGGGCAAGGTGCTCCAGACGCCCCGCGGCGCGGTCTACTGCCTGTCGCAGCGCGCCGAGCACATCTGGGAGGGCGTGTCGAGCGCCACCACCCGGTCGCGGCCGATCATCAACACCCGGGACGAGCCCCATGCGGACGCCGAGCGGTACCGCAGACTGCACGTGATCGTCGGCGACTCGAACATGTCCGAGGTGACGACGCTGCTCAAGGTGGGCAGCGCCAACCTGGTCCTGGAGATGATCGAGCAGGGCGTCCAGTTCCGGGACTTCAGCCTGGACAACCCGATCCGGGCGATCCGGGAGATCAGCCACGACCTGACGGGTCGGCGCACCGTGCGGCTGGCGGGCGGCAAGGAGGCGTCGGCGCTGGACATCCAGCGCGAGTATTACGAGCGGGCCGTCGAGCACGTGGCGAAGCGCGCGCCGGACCCGATGGCGGAGCGGGTGCTCGAACTGTGGGGCCGGACGCTGGACGCGGTGGCCTCGGAGGACCTGTCCAAGATCGACCGCGAGATCGACTGGGCCATCAAGTACCGGCTGATGGAGCGTTACCAGGCCAAGCACGACATGGACCTGTCGAACCCGCGGATCGCCCAGCTCGACCTCGCCTACCACGACATCCGGCGTGGTCGGGGCATCTTCGACCTGCTCCAGCGCAAGGGCCAGGTGGACCGGGTGACCGACGACGGCGAGATCGAGGCCGCCAAGGACACCCCGCCGCAGACCACGCGGGCCAAGCTGCGCGGTGACTTCATCGCCGCCGCGCAGGCCGCGGGCCGCGACTTCACGGTGGACTGGGTGCACCTGAAGCTGAACGACCAGGCACAGCGGACCGTGCTGTGCAAGGACCCGTTCCGGGCGGTGGACGAGCGGGTGGAGCGGCTGATCTCCTCGCTCTAGTCCGTCCAGCCCTGGCGGCGCGGAGGGCTCTTCAGGAGGCTCACACCTCATGAAGAGCCTTCTCCTCGTCGCCGTGGTGGCCGCCTCCCTGCTGGTCGCTTCGCCCGCCGTGGGGGCGCACGACCTCACGTGGCAGCTCCGGCCCACCAACACCGACGCACGGCTGCGTGGGCTGTCGGCGGTCAACTCGCGCGTCGCGTGGGTCAGCGGCAGCAAGGGCACCGTGCTGCGCACCACCGACGGCGGTCGGTCGTGGGTCTCCGTGTCGCCACCGGACACCGCCGACCTGGACTTCCGGGACATCGAGGCGTTCGACGCCCGTACGGCCGTGGTGCTGTCCATCGGGCCGGGTGGCAGCTCACGCGTGTACCGCACCGCCGACGGCGGCCACACCTGGGGGGAGACGTTCCGCAACGCCGACCCCGACGCGTTCTACGACTGCGTGGCGTTCTTCGACCGGTTCCGGGGGCTTGCGGTGAGCGACCCGGTGCACGGCCGGTTCCGGGTGCTCTCGACCCGTGACGGCGGCCGGAGCTGGCGTCAGGTGCCGGAGGAGAACTTCCCGCCCGCGTTGGCGGGCGAGTTCTCGTTCGCGGCGAGCGGGCAGTGCGTGACCACGGCGGGCGCGCGGGACGCGTGGCTGGCGACCGGCGGCGGCCCGCGGGCGCGGGTGCTGCACTCCGGCGACGGCGGCCGGCACTGGTCGGCGGTGGACGCGCCGCTGCTCAGCACGGCTTCGGCGGGGGTGTTCGCCGTGGCGTTCCGGGACCCGCGCCGCGGCGTCGCGATCGGCGGCGACTTCGCGAACCCGTCCGGCGCGGTGGCCAACCTCGCGGTGAGCCGGGACGGCGGCCGGAGCTGGTCGGCCGCGCCCGCGTCGCCCGCCGGCTACCGGTCGGGCGCGGCGTGGCACGGCTCGTCGGTGGTGGCGGTGGGTCCGACCGGCAGCGACGTGAGCCGGGACGGCGGGCGGACGTGGCGGCGGTTCGACGGCGGCAGCTTCGACACCGCGGACTGCCCGGACCACGCGGACACGTGCTGGGCGGCCGGTGAGCAGGGCCGGGTCGCGGTGCTGACCAGGGCGTAGGCGTTCGTGCCTGCCCATCCCGCGCAAGCCGCGACCGGGGATCGGGACGTGCCCGGTAGGGGCCGGCCCGCCTGGTGAGGCCCCCTGATCAGGGAACCGGGCGCTGGGGAGGCGGTCCCGGCCGAGGGGCGCCCTCGGCCGGGATGCCACGGCGTTTGCCGGGGCGGGAGCCGGCGGATGGACCACTCGCCGGCGTTCGGGCGGGGATGGCCGTCAACCCGCCATCCGTCGGGGTTAGGGTTCTCCGGTGGCCATCGCACGTGCCGAACGGCTCGTCAACCTGGTGCTGTGTCTGCTCTCCACCCGGCAGTACCTGACCGCCGAGCGCATCCGCTCCATCGTCCCCGGCTATTCGGACGCCGTGACCGACGAGGCGTTCTTCCGCATGTTCGAACGCGACAAGACCGAGCTGCGCGACCTCGGCGTGCCGCTGGAGATCGGCCGCAACATGGGGGTCGAGGGGCCGGACGGCTACCGCATCGCGCGGCGCGACTACGAGCTGGGCGACATCGACCTGGAGCCCGACGAGGCCGCCGCCGTGGCGCTGGCCGCCCGGCTGTGGGACTCGCCGCAGCTCACCGGCGCGGCGCACGGCGCGTTGATCAAGCTGCGCGCGGCGGGCGTGGACGTCGACCAGGACGTGCACGTGGCGGTCGAGCCCAAGGTCCGCACCAGCGAACCGGCCTTCCCGCCGCTGCTCGCGGCCGTGCAGGAGGGGCGCGTGGTGGAGTTCGACTACCGCCGCCCGGTGCCGGTGGAGGTGCGGCGGCGCACCGTCGAGCCGTGGGGCGTGGTGGCCTGGCGCGGGCGCTGGTACCTGGTCGGCCACGACCGCGACCGGCGCGCGCCGCGTTGCTTCCGGCTGTCCCGGATCGTCGGCGAGGTGGCGGCGCTCGGCAAACCGGGCGCGGTGGAGCGGCCGGAGTCGGTCGACCTGCTCAGCTTCGTCGCCCGCAGCCAGCCGGCCACGCAGGACGTGCCGACCGCCCGGCTGTGGGTCGCGAAGGGGCGCGCGCAGGGCGTGCGCCGACGAGCGCGGCACGTGGGCGAGCGGGAGTTCGACGGGGAGGTGGGCGACCTGCTGGAGATCGACCTGCGGTTCCCCGACTCGGCGGCGGGCTGGATCGCCGGGTTCGGCGCGGACGTCGTGGTGCTGGAGCCGGAGCTGCTCGCCAAGACCGTGCGGGAGAAGCTGCTGGGCGCGCTGCGCGGGGCGGGGGTGCGGGCATGACCTCGGCCAACTCCTCGGCGGACCGCCTGCCCCGGCTGCTCGCGCTGGTCCCGTACCTCCTCGCGCGGCCCGGCATCCCGATCGAGGAGGCCGCCGCCGACTTCGCGGTCACGCCCCGGCAGCTGCGGCGCGACCTGGAACTGCTGTGGATGTGCGGCCTGCCCGGCTACGGCCCGGGTGACCTGATCGACCTGTCGTTCGAGAGCGACACCGTCACCGTGACGTTCGACGCGGGCATGAGCCGGCCGCTGCGGCTGACCGCCGCCGAGGCCACCGCGTTGCTGGTGGCGTTGCGGGCGCTCGCCGAGACGCCGGGCGTGGTCGACACGGCGGCCGTGCGCCGGGCCGTGGCCAAGATCGAGGCCGCGGTGGGCCAGGCGCGGCCCGCCGGTGTCGCCGTGGGCCTGGCCATGCGCGAGGCGCCGGAGACCGCGCGCGTCCGGGACGCCGTCGCCGACGGCGTGCTGCGCGGGCGGGCGTTGCGCCTGCGCTACTACACGCCCTCGCGCGACGAGATCACCGACCGCGTGGTCGACCCGATGCGGATGTTGCTGGTGGAAGGCCGAAGCTATCTCGAAGCGTGGTGCCGTCTCGCCGACGGCGTTCGGCTGTTCCGGTTGGACCGGATAGACGCCGTCGACGTGCTCGACGAGGCGGCCAGCCCGCCGCCGCACGCCGAGCCCACCGACACCTCGGAGGGCCTGTTCCGCCCGGACCCGTCCCAGCGGACGGCCGTGCTGGTGCTGGAGCCCGACGCCCGGTGGGTGGCCGAGTATTACCCGGTGGAGGGCCTGGTCGAGCTGCCGGACGGCCGTGCGCGGGTGCTGATGCGCTACGCCGACCCGGCCTGGATGGTGCGGTTGTTGCTGAACCTCGGTGGTGAGGCGCACGTCGAGCAGCCGGCCGAACTGGTCTCCGAAGTCGCCCGCCAGGCCGCCGCGGCGTTGCGCCGGGCGGATCACCTCCCGGCAACCTAGGCCCGCTACGGTGATGTCGTGCCGTATTTGCCGAGCCTGGTGTTGTTGCTGGTCGGGATGGTGTTTTTGATCGTCGTCCTGGTCAAGGTCAGCCGAGCCTTGCGCCGCTTCCGCGCCGCAAGCACTCTGGTAGGCGACAGGGTCGGCGACGGCGTCGGTTTGCTGCGGGCGCGGTACGCCGCGCTGGGGGTGGCCTTCGCCGAACGGCGTCCGGACCGGGCCCGCAAGGGCGAACCCCGCGTACCATCGACGGACCGGGGGATGAAGGAGGACTACCGTGGGTAACCTCGGAGCTACTGAGCTGATCATCATCGCTGTGGTGATCATCCTGCTCTTCGGGGCGAAGAAGCTGCCCGACATGGCGCGCTCGCTCGGTCGTTCGGCCAAGATCCTGAAGGCCGAGACCAAGGGCCTGCACGAGGACGACGACCAGTCGAAGGGCGCCGCCCAGCAGAACACGGTGGCGCAGCCCGCGCCCCAGCAGCTGCCGCCCGCCCAGCCGCCGGTCGCGCCGCAGCAGCCGCAGGTCGCCCAGCAGCCGGTCGTCCAGCAGCCGGTCGCGCAGCCCCAGGTCGCGCAGCCGATCGAGCAGACCACGCAGAACCTCGGCAACAAGCAGAACTGACCAGCCCGAACTAGACCAGAAGGACGGTCCACACCGTGGGGGCAAGTCCCGTCGGGTGGTGGTCGCAGCGCCGGGAGCGCCGCAGGCTGACGAGCCGGCGGAGCAACCCCGACGGCACGATGTCGCTGAAGGACCACCTGTACGAGCTGCGGCACCGGCTCGGCATCGCTCTCCTGGTGATCGCGGCCGCCGCGGTCTTCGGCTGGTTCTGGTGGGAGTGGCGCATCTTCGGCCTGCCCAGCCTGGGCGACGTGGTGATCGCGCCCTACTGCGGCATCCCGGTCGGCCAGCGCCTCACCCAGGGCGACGCGAGCTGCCAGTTGCTCCAGACGCAGCCCTTCGAGGTCTTCATGATCCGCCTGAAGGTCGGCGCGGGCGCGGGCATGGCGATCAGCGCCCCGCTGTGGCTGTACCAGGTGTGGCGGTTCATCGCGCCCGGCCTGTACTCGAAGGAGCGCAAGTTCGCGCTGGTCTTCGTGGGCTGCGCCTCGGTGCTGTTCATCGCCGGCGCGACGCTGGCGTTCTACGTCGTCCCCGAGGGCCTGTCGGTGCTGGTCGGGTTCGGCGACGAGAAGTTCCTCACCGCCTTCACCGCGCGTGATTACATCAGCTTCGTCATGGCGTTGCTGCTGATCTTCGGCGTGAGCTTCGAGCTGCCGCTGGTCGTGGTGATGCTCAACCAGGTGGGCGTGCTCACCTACGACAAGCTGCGCCGGTGGCGGCGGGGGATCCTGTTCGCGTTGTTCGTGTTCGCGGCCATCGCGACACCGGGCACCGACCCGATCTCCATGATCGCGCTCGCGATCGCCCTCGCCCTGCTGTTCGAGCTGGCGATCCAGATCGCGCGCGTGCACGACCGGCGCGCGGCGCGCAAGCGCAAGGAGGAGGGCTGGGACGACCTCCCCGACGACGAGGCCGCGCCGTTCGACTACACGCCGACCTCCGTGGAACGGCCGGACGACGACTCCGTGGTGCAGAAGGAGCCGCACCGGGTGCGTTACGACGACGCCACGTGACGCGGGCGGCGCTGCTGGTCTGCCCCACGTCCGGCCGGGGGCGGGCCGCCCGGGTGGCGGGCAGCGTGGCGGCACGCCTGCGCACCGCCGTGGACTCGCTGGACCTGCACGTGGCGTCCTCCGCGCGGGGCACCGCCGAACTCGCGCGCCGGGCCGTGGCCGACGGCGTGGACGTGCTGGTGGTGCTCGGCGGTGACGGCGGCGCGCACCTGGGCGTCCAGGCGTGCGCGGGCACGTCCACCGCGCTCGCCGTGGTGCCCGCGGGCACCGGCAACGACCTGGCCACCGCCCTGGGCACCACCTCGGTCGAGGACGTGGTGCGCGCGTTGTGCGCGGGTCGGCGGCGCTCGTTGGACCTGGGTCGGGTCGGCGGCGGGCGGTGGTTCGCGACCGTGCTGTGCGCTGGTTTCGACTCGGCGGTCAACGAGCGGGCCAACGCGATGCGGTGGCCCGCCGGACCCCGTCGCTACGACCTCACGATCCTCGCCGAACTCGCCGCCCTGCGCCCAGGGCCGCTGGTCGTGGAGACCGAGCGGGACCGTCTGGAGCTGGACGCGCTGATGGTCGCCGTGGGCAACACGACGAGCTACGGCGGCGGTATCCCGGTGTGCCCGGACGCCGACGTCACCGACGGCCTGCTGGACGTGACCGTGGTGTCCGCCGCGCCCCGCCGGGCGCTGCTGCGCGTGCTGCCGACGTTGCGCACCGGGCGGCACGTCGACCACCCGGCGGTGCGCACCCTGCGTGCGCGGTCGGTGAAGCTCATCGGCCCCGCGTGGGTCGCCTACGCCGACGGCGAGCGCCTGCACGGCCTGCCGGTCGAGGTGGAGTGCAGGCCCCGCGCGTTGACCGCCGTCGCCCACGCGTAGCGCGCTCCGGTATCAAGAGCGATTTTGTCGGTCTGATGTGACAGCCTGGAAGGGTGTCACGCACTTCGCGGTCCCCGGCCGACTCCTACGCGGACTCCCGCCGCCGCTCCAGCCGGCCCAAGCTGACCGACTTCCTCACCGTGCTCTCCTTCGAACTCGACCCGTTCCAGCAGCGAGCGTGCGAGGCGCTGGAGGACGGGCACGGCGTGCTGGTGTGCGCCCCGACCGGCGCGGGCAAGACCGTGGTCGGCGAGTTCGCCGTCCACCTGGCCCTGTCCGAGGGCCGCAAGTGCTTCTACACCACGCCGATCAAGGCGCTGTCCAACCAGAAGTACGCCGACCTGGTGTCCCGGTACGGCAGCGACAAGGTGGGCCTGCTGACCGGTGACACGTCGGTGAACGGCAACGCGCCCGTGGTGGTGATGACCACCGAGGTGCTGCGGAACATGCTGTACGCGGGCTCGTCGACGCTCAACGGCCTCGCGTACGTCGTCATGGACGAGGTGCACTACCTGGCCGACCGGTTCCGCGGCCCGGTGTGGGAGGAGGTCATCCTCCACCTGCCGGAGTCCGTGCGGCTGGTCAGCCTGTCCGCCACGGTCAGCAACGCCGAGGAGTTCGGCGAGTGGCTGGTGGAGGTGCGCGGCGACACCACCGTCGTGGTGGACGAGCACCGGCCCGTGCCGCTGTGGCAGCACATGCTGGCGGGCGGCCGGATGATGGACCTGTTCGCGGGGGAGGGGCCGGACGGCCACGCCCGGATCAACCCGCAGCTGCTGCGGCACACCGACGACCTGTCCCGCTTCCACGTGCCGTGGAGCCGGGCCCGCGGCAACAAGGACCGGGGCCGCGCGCCCCGCGGCTCCGGGTTCAAGCCGCCGTCGCGGGTGGACGTCGTGCAGCGGCTGGACGGCGCCGGCCTGCTGCCCGCGATCGACTTCGTGTTCAGCCGGGCGGGCTGCGACGCGGCCGTGGCGCAGTGCGTGCGCGCCGGCCTGCGGCTCAACACCGAGGACGAGGTGGACGAGATCCGCGGGATCATCGAGGAGAAGACCCGCGACCTGCCGCAGAGCGACCTCATGGTGCTCGGTTACTGGGAGTGGCGGGAGGCGTTGGAGCGGGGCATCGCGAGCCACCACGCGGGCCTGCTCCCGGCGTTCAAGGAGACCGTGGAGGAGCTGTTCGTCCGCGGTCTGGTGAAGGTCGTTTTCGCCACCGAGACGCTTGCCCTGGGCATCAACATGCCGGCGCGCACGGTGGTCCTGGAGAAGCTGGTCAAGTACAACGGCGAAGCACACGTCGACCTGACCCCCGGCGAGTACACGCAGCTCACCGGGCGCGCGGGGCGGCGCGGCATCGACGTCGAGGGGCACGCGGTCGTCGTGTGGCAGCCCGGCGTCGACCCGAAGGCCGTGGCCGGGCTCGCGTCGACCCGCACCTACCCGCTGCGCTCGTCGTTCCGGCCCGGCTACAACATGGCCGTCAACCTCGTGCACCAGCTCGGCGCGGCGGCGGCGCGGGAGATCCTGGAGCAGTCGTTCGCGCAGTTCCAGGCCGACCGGTCGGTGGTGGGCCTGGCGCGGCGCATCGAGCGCAACCGGGAGGCGCTCGACGGGTACGCCGAGGCGATGTCGTGCCACCTCGGCGACTTCACCGAGTACGCGTCCCTGCGCCGCCGGGTCGTCGACCGGGAGAAGGCGCTGGCCAGGCAGAACACCTCGGCCCGGCGCGCGGAGGCGGCGGCGTCGCTGGAGCGGCTGCGCAAGGGCGACGTGATCGCCGTGCCGTCCGGGCGGCGCTCCGGCCTGGCGATCGTCATCGACCCGGGCCTGGAACCGCTCGGCGAGGCGCGCCCCCTGGTGGTGACCGAGGACCGGTGGGCGGGCCGGCTGTCGTCGGCGGACTTCCCGGCACCGGTGGAGGTGCTGGGTCGCGTGCGGCTGCCCCGGCAGGTGGACACGCGGTCGCCCAAGTCGCGCCGCGACCTGGCGTCCACGCTGCGCAACACCGGCATCGTCGCGCCGTCGGTGCGCAGGCGGCGGGCCACCGCCGACGACGACGCCGAGCTGGCGACGTTGCGCCGGGCGCTGCGCGCGCACCCGTGCCACGGCTGCGAGAAGCGCGAGGAGCACGCCCGGTGGGGCGAGCGGTACCACCGGCTGCTGGCCGAGACCGAGCAGCTGGAGCGCAAGGTCGCGGCCACCACGCACTCGCTGGCCCGCGAGTTCGACCGCATCCGGGGCCTGCTGCGGGAACGCGGCTACCTGCACGAGGAGGAGTCCGGGCCGGGCGAGGAGGTCACCGAGCACGGCAAGCGGCTGACCCGGCTCTACAGCGAGTCCGACCTGCTGGCCGCCGAGTGCCTGCGCCACGGCGTGTGGCGCGGGCTCGACCCGGCGGAGCTGGCGGCCGTCGTGTCGTCGCTGGTGTACGAGGCGCGGCGGGACGGTCCGCTGGAGACCAGGCTGCCGCCGGGCCGCGTGTCCGACGCGATGACCGCCACGGCCCGGCTGTGGGCCGAGCTGGAGGACGACGAGCGGCGGCACAAGCTGGACCGCACGCGGCAGCCGGACCCGGGTTTCGCCTGGCCGGTGTACCGGTGGGCACGTGGCGAGTCGCTGGAGAAGGTGCTGGGTTCCGCCGAGGCCAGTGGCACCGAGCTGGGCGCCGGCGACTTCGTCCGGTGGTGCCGCCAGGTGGTCGACTTCCTGGACCAGATCAGGGACGTCGTGGGTGGCGGTGACCAGGTCGGCGCGACCGCCCGCAAGGCCGTCGACGCGCTGCGCCGCGGGGTGGTGGCGATGGCCACGGTCTGAGAAAGCTTTGCGGGGTGGCTGGGTGCGCCCGCCGCTCCTGTGGTTTGATCGCGCCCGCAAGCCTTGCACACTCATTTCCCAGACTGACCGTCGGAGGCCGAGCATGACCAGTCCGTACGGACCGTCCGGAGGGAACGACCCGCAGCCGCAGTGGGGCCAGCAGCCCTACGGTGGTGGGTACCCCGGCACGCCGTCGGGTGGTTTCCCCGCTCAGCAGCCCGGCTACGGGCAGCCGGACCCGTCGCAGCAACAGCAGCAGCCGCAGTGGGGCCAGCAGCCCCAGCCGCAGCAGTACGCGCAGCAGTACCCCGGCGGGTACGACCCGGGCCAGCAGCAGCAGAACCCGTACGGCCAGCCCGGTTACGGCCAGGCCGACCCGTCGCAGCAGCAGCAGTGGGGCCAGCAGGGCCAGTACGGGCAGCAGCAGAACCCGTACGGGCAGCCCGGTTACGGCCAGCAGCAGCCGCCCAAGAAGTCCGGCGCCGTGCTGTGGGTGGTCGTCGCGCTGGTCGTGCTGGTGGTCGCGGCCGTCGGCATCACCGGTTTCGTCACGCCGGGCTTCTTCAAGAAGAAGATCTTCGACAACGCGTCCGTGCAGAGCGGGATCGTGCAGATCCTCAAGGACGACTACAAGATCTCCGACGTGGAGGGCGCGACCTGCAACGGGGAGAACCCGGTCGAGCCGAACCGCACGTTCACCTGCAAGGTCAAGATCGGCGGCAAGGACAAGGACGTCAAGATCACCGTCAAGACGGCGGACGGCGAGTACGAGGTCGGCCAGCCCACGGGCTGATCCGAGAGCGCTGGGAGGCCACCCCGTCGAGGCGGGGTGGCCTTCGTGTTTCCCGCCGCCGGTGAAACAGGTTCGCGCGCGGGCCGTTCTGCGGGGAGGATCGGGAGGTGACCGATCTCGACATCCGCGTCCTCACCGACGACCAGTACCGCGCCGCGCACACCCTGTTCCGCGGCACCCTGCACCACGGCCCCGCCAACGACGAGCGCTGGGCGTCGGTGGTGAGTTCCTACGAACCGGGGCGGGCGTGGGGTGCGTTCGCCGGGGACGAGCTGGTCGGGACGGTGATGTCGTTCCCGTCCGCGATCGCCGTGCCCGGTGGCGCGGTGCTGCCCATGGCGGCGGTGTCGCGCGTGGGCGTGCGGGCCGACTGGACGCGGCGCGGCGCGTTGACCGCGTTGCAGCGGGCGCAGCTGCGGTCGTTCCTGGAGTCCGGCCAGGTGGTGTCGACGCTGCGTGCGACCGAGGGGGTCATCTACGGGCGGTACGGCTACGGCGTCGCGACCCGGTTCCGCCACGTGCGGGTCCGGCGGGCGGGTGCGAAGTCGCGGCTGCCCGTCGCCGGGCGCGTGCGGCTGCTGGAGCGCGAGGCGGCCGTGCCGGTCGTGCAGGCCGTGTACGAGCGCGTCGCACCCCGCCGCCCCGGCACCGCCGCGCGTTGGCAGGGGTGGTGGCAGGTCAACGTCGTCCAGCCGCCCGAGGACGAGAACCTGAAGTTCGCCGTCGCCTCCGGGCCGGACGGCGACGACGGGTTCCTGGTGTACAAGGTGACGCCGGGGTCGCACGAGGCGGGCAACGAGCGGCCGGCCGTGCTGACGGTGCTCGACCTGTGGACCGCGACGCCGCGGGCGTGGGCCGACCTGTGGGCGTTCACGCTCGGGGTCGACCTGGTGGACGAGATCGACGCCGTCGGGCGTCCCGTGGACGAGCCGCTGGACTGGCTGCTGGTGGACCGGCGGGCGGCGCGGGTCGTCAGCGAGGTGGACGAGACGTGGCTCCGGGTGGTCGACGTGGAGGCAGCCCTGAGCGCCCGCGCCTACCGGTCCGGGGATCCCGTGGTGATCGGCGTCCGGGACCGCGTGCTGCCGGAGAACGAGGGGGCGTACCGGATCACGGCCGAGGGCGCGGTGCGGACCGGTGAGGAGCCGGACTTCGTGGTCGACGTGGAGGTGCTGGGTGCGGCGTACCTGGGCGACGTGACGTTCCGGTCGTTGGCGCTGGCGGGCCGGTTCACGCCGACGTCGCGGGAGGCGGTCGACCGGGCGGACGCGTTGTTCGCCGTAGACGAGGCCCCTTGGTGTGGCACTTACTTCTAACCAGCGATTCCACTCCCACTTTTAGGGGACCGACGGTCGCCTAAAAGTGGGAGTGACACCGCCCGCTAGCGAAAAACAAGAACACACCCACCGCCGCCCCAAACACTTCCCCAGCCACTCCGCAGCCGCCACTCCGCAGCCGCCACTCCGCAGCCGCCTCCCGTGACTGCCGCCCGCGACCGCTGCCCCGCGACTCCCGACCTGATGCGGCACGCTCGAAGCCGTCGCCCAGCCGCCGAGCCGGGGCCGCCGCGAGCCGCCGGGGCCAGGGCCGCCGAGCCAGGGCCGCCGCTTTGCGTCTGCCGCCTCGGAGCTGCTTGCCCCGCAGCCGCCGCCCCGCAGCCGCCCGGCTTGAACCGCTGGGCCGCGGCTGCCGAGCCGCACCGCCAACCCGCAGTTACCGAGTCCCGGCTGCGACCTGCAATCGAAGCCCTGCGGCTGCCGCTCCGCGGCCACCGAGCCGTCCGCCTCGGCCTGCAACCGGCGAGCCTCCGCCGCCACACGGCCGTTGAGCCGCTGCCGTTGAGCCGCGGCCACCAGCCCAGCGTGTGCAACCTCCGCTGCCTCAGCCACGCGACCACACCGCCCTGCCAACCCTCGCGGCGGTAACCCCGCAGCCGCCCGCCCACTGCGCCCGCCCACTGCGCCAGCCAGCCGCTCCCGTTGCTGCGACCCCGGTGCCGGCTCCGGCGGCCCGCAGCCTGGTGCCTCCCTCGCCACCGCGCCCCAACGTCGCGCCCGCCCCGCCGTGCCCGCCCCGCCGTGCCCGAATGCCGGCACCCGCCGCTCCGTGCCCGAGACCGCTGCCGCAGACCCGCTGCCGCAGACCCGCTGCCGCAGACCCGCTGCCGCGGACACCCCCGCCGCGGACACCGCTGCCGCCGCTGGTGGCCCCCAACGACCGACTCCGCGCCGCAACTCCCGCCGCGACCGATCCGCCCCCGCGTCCCGCCGAACCAACCTCGCGCCAACCAACCCGGCACAGCCCGCCCCGTACTGGAGCCGTGATCGAGTCAGCCACCTCAGAGCCGCCGTGGCTGGATGGCCCTTCGCTGGCGGCTCGCCCGATCGGGTCATGCAACTCCCACCTTCAAGGGACCGTCGGTCACCTATCGAGGGAGAGACTGCGCCCGATGGGATGGCCACAGGCGGCTAGCCCGAGAGGTGCGCAAGACCGTGCGCAGCAACACCGTGCGCAGCAAGACCAGATGCGTGAAACCCCGCCGGAGATCAGCCTGCGGAGATCAGGCGCGGAGATCAGCCCTGCCGACATCAGCCGCCCGACGTCAGCCGCCCGACGTCAGCCGCCCGACATCAGCCCGCCCGACGCTCCATGGCCGACAGCAGACGGGGCAGGGAGCTGCCCAACCCCCACCTCCTGGTCAGCTCCGCCACCCGCTCCGGATCCACAGGCGCGGTCGGCACGACGTCCGCCCGGTCCACCACCACGTCCGCGTCCACCGCCACGTCCACGACCGTGGGCGCCACCGCCAGGTACTCTTGCGCGTTCAGCAACGCGGTCCGGGCACGGGCGGTCAGCTTGCGGTCCCGACCGTCGTGCACGGCGGCCAGCACGGCGTCCAGCGAGCCGAACTCCGTGATCAGCTTGGCGGCCGTCTTCTCGCCGATCCCGGCGACGCCCGGCAGCCCGTCCGACGGATCACCCCGCAGCACGGCCATCCCCGCGTACGCCCGCCCGGCGTCCTCCAAAGGCAGCCCGTACTTGGCGGCCACCTCGGCCGGCCCCATCAACTCGGCCTTCGCCCAACCCCTCCCCAGGTACAGCACGCGCACGGGCGTCGGCACCTCGCGCACCACCTGGAACAGGTCGCGGTCACCGGTGATGACCTCCACCGGGTCCGCGGCCTCCCGCGCGGCGAGGGCGCCGATCACGTCGTCGGCCTCGTAGCCGACCGCTTCGGCGGTGGCGATGCCCACCGCGTCCAGCACGTCCAGGATGATCGGCACCTGCTGGGTCAGCGCGTCGGGCACCTCCTCCTCGCCTTCGGCGGCCACGCGGTGCGCCTTGTACGACGGCAGCGCGGCCACCCGGAACGCGGGCCGCCAGTCGGCGTCGAGGCAGGCGACCAGCCGACCCGCCCCGCGGTCCGCGATCACCTTGGCGATGGTGTCGACGAAACCACGCACCGCGTTCACCGGTGTGCCGTCCGGCGCGGTCATCGACTCGGGCAGCGCGTAGAACGCCCGGAAGTACAGGCTGGCGGCGTCCATCAGGACGAGCGGGCTACTCACCCCGCGAAGCTTGCCAGACGGCACCGACAACACCGGTCGGTGACCGGCCGTGCGCGGCGTGTGCACAGGTCGGCGGGGTGGCGTGCGGGGGCACCGGCAGGACTAGGCTCAGCAAGCATGTCGACCCATGTTGGACCCATTGACGTGGAAGCCCTCCGCGCGCGGCTGGACAAGGCCGCCACCGCGGCCACCGCCGCCGGAGTGGACGCCCTGCTGATCACCCCCGGCTCGGACCTGCGCTACCTGATCGGCGCGGGCGGCTCGTCGTTCGAGCGCCTGACCTGCCTGGTGCTGCCGGTCGGCGGCACGCCCGTGCTGGTGGTGCCGAAGCTGGAGCAGCCGGGCTACGCGGGCGTCCCGACCGGGGACCTCGGTGTCGACGTGGCCACGTGGGTGGACGGCGAGGACCCGTACGCCCTGGTCCGCAAGGCCCTCAAGGGCACCGGCCGGGTCGCCGTCGCGGACATGATGCCGGCACTGCACAACCTGCGGCTGCGTGCCGCGATCGGCGGCGAGCAGGTGCTGGCCGGCCCGGTCCTGCGCGAGCTGCGGATGCGCAAGGACGCCGCCGAGGTCGCGGCGCTGCGCAAGGCGGGCGCGGCGATCGACCGCGTCCACGCGCGGGTCGGCGAGTGGCTGCGGCCGGGTCGCACCGAGGCCGAGGTGGGCGCGGACATCGCCGCCGCCATCGTGGCCGAGGGCCACGAGCTGGCGGAGTTCGTCATCGTCGGCTCCGGCCCGAACGGCGCCTCGCCGCACCACAGCCTCTCCGACCGGGTGATCGAGGCCGGTGACGTGGTGGTGGTCGACATCGGCGGCCCGGTGGCCGAGGGCTACAACTCCGACTCCACCCGGACGTACGTGCTGGGCGAGCCGCGCGACAAGGACGTGTGGGACACCTACGCCGTCCTCCAGGCCGCGCAGCGGGCGGCCGTCGAGGCGGTCAAGCCGGGCGTGACCTGCGAGGCCGTGGACGCCGCCGCCCGCGAGGTCATCGCGGACGCGGGCTTCGGCGAGAACTTCGTGCACCGCACCGGCCACGGCATCGGGCTGGACGTGCACGAGGAGCCCTACATCGTGGGCGGCAACGACCTGCCGCTGGAGGCGGGCATGGCGTTCAGCGTGGAGCCCGGCATCTACCTCCCGGGCCGGTGGGGCGCGCGGATCGAGGACATCGTGATCGCCACGGAGGACGGCGTCGAGTCCGTCAACAACCGACCCCACGAACTGGTGGTGCTGCCCGCGTGACCAACCTGGAGCCGATCGACCGGGCGATCCTGCGCGAACTGGCGGCGGACGGCCGGTGCAGCTTCACCGACCTCGCCGAGCGGGTGGGCCTGAGCGTGTCGGCCGTGCACCAGCGGGTGCGGCGGCTGGAGCAGCGCGGCGTGGTCCGCGGCTACGCCGCGCGGCTGGACGGGGCCGAGGTCGGCCTGCCGCTGACCGCGTTCATCTCGCTCACCCCGATCGACCCGGCGGCTCCGGACGACTACCCGAAGCGGCTGGAGCACCTGCCGCAGATCGAGGCGTGCTACTCGGTCGCGGGGGACGCCTCGTACGTCCTGCGCGTCCGGGTGGCGTCGCCGGCCGCCCTGGAGGAGCTGCTGCGGCAGATCCGCGAGGTGGCGAACGTGTCGACGCGTACCACCGTGGTGTTGTCCACGCCGTACGAAGACCGCCCACCGGCCGTCTAGAGCACCCGATGAGGGGGGAGCGCACGCCGTGCGCTCCCCCCTCATCGCGTTCTGTGGTTGATCAAGCCGGGGGTGCTGTGTGCGCACCGCAATCCCCGAAAGTGGCTCCCGTGTCACCGAACGGGTGATCAAGTGGTCGAGGTTGCCAGGTGGAATCCACTCCGCTTGGCCTCCATCCCAGCTGAACTGCGCTTACCGGTATGGGTCCTGCGCGTGATGATTACCGTGACGATAGCGAAAATCACTAAATAGGGTGACGTGCCGCCTCAATGTGGTTATTCGACTCGTTTAGCGGGATCTTCACCGATAACCTCTCGGTGGTTCGACACCTGAGTGTGATCGCCAGGGATTGTCGGGCGTCCGCAGGAATCCAAAGGAGAAACCTACAGTGTTGAAGAAAGCCGGTATCGTGTGTGCCGGGGTGGCCAGCATGTTCATGATCGGCGGCGCGGGCATGGCCTCCGCCGGTGAGGTCGAGGGCCACCACGACCTGGCGCCCAACAAGGTCACCCAGAAGAACTCGCTCATCGGTCTCAACGACATCAGCGTGGCCGACGGTGCGCTCAACAACGTCGCGCAGTGCGTCACGGTCACCAAGCCTCAGGTCCAGGTGCCCATCGCGCTCGTCCAGGTGCCGATCCAGGCGCAGGACATCGAGCCGGCCGTGACCCTCCCGGAGATCAACCTGCTGGGTGGTCACAACGGCGACACCACGACGGTCACCGAGACCAACGAGCAGAACGGCATCAACAACTGCGCCGGCGGCAACGGCAACGGCGCGGGCCACAACGACGACGGCGTGGGCGGCCACGGCACGCTGGTCAGCAGCGCCCAGGGCGGCGACATCGAGACCGAGGCCGGCAACCACCGCCGTCGCTGAGCGTCCCCGTCGGAGGTACCCGGCCCCACCGCTGCGCGGTGACGCCAACCAAGGGTGCCACCGGTAGGGCACGGGAGCCGGGCCCTCGGGTGAGGTGCACCGGCCACCCGTTGCCACTGCGGGCCACCCCGGAACACGGGGAGCGGCCCGTGCCCGGCGAACACCGGTTCTCCCCGGCGGAAAATCCGGGGAGAACCAGGTGATCGGGAATCGCGGTCGTTGAACCGAGTCCCGCCGACCGGCCACCGCGCCGGTCGGCGGGATTTTCCGAAATCACTCAACCAGGTCCCACGGGACCGCGTCGTAAGCCGCGTGCACCCGTGCCACGGCCTCGTCATCCACTTCGAACTCCACGTCGTCCACGCCGGCGACCGGCACGACACCGATGGAATTGGTGAGGAACGCCCCCCGGTAATCACGCAGGTCCGCCAACCGCACCACGGCCCGCCGCCCCGGCAGCACGCTTTCCAGCACCTGCATGGTGATGCCGTGCAGCCAGTCCGCGTCCGCCCACACGACGCCCGTGTCGTCGAAGAACCCGATGTTGGCGATGGACGATTCCACCACGACGCCGTCGCGCGTGGTGAGCAGCGCGTCGTCGTAACCGGCGGCCTGCGCGCGGTTGCGGTGCAGGCTCTGCCCGAACCCGCCGAGGTGCTTCACGTGCGGCAGCGGGCGCTGGTAGTCCACCGACACCAGGCGTTGCGGCGTGGCGGGCGGCGTGTGGGGTTCGCGCACCGCCACCAGCACGGCCGGCTCCTCCGGCCCGAACACGACGATCCGCACGGACGCGTCGCGGACGTCGTCGGCGAGCGCGTGGGACAGCAGCTCCCGCACCCGCGTGCCGTCCAACCCCGCCCCGTACAGCTCCCGGTGCGCCGCGTCCAGGCGGCGCAGGTGCCGGTCCAGCCCCCGCACCCGGCGGTCGCGCACCTGCATCGCCGTGAAGTGCCCGTAGTTGCCGAGCGCGGCGGGCGCCAACTGCTCGGCCGTGGCCGTACGGCCGTCGATCTCCAACCTCAGCACCGGTCGACCGTAGCGTGGCAGGAACCGAGGGTCACGGGTCGTTGCCGCCGGCCGTGCGGCGTGGGGAGGGTGGAGGAGTGGAACGCGAGGTGTTGATCGTCGGCTTCCCGGGTGCCGCGTTGCTCGACGTCGCCGGACCCGCGGACGTGTTCGGCGCGGCGGCCAAGGCTCGTGGCGGCTACCGGGTGCGGATCGCGGCCGTGGGCGGTGACTTCGACGCGTCGGGCGTGCGGCTCGCCGCCGAGGACCTGCGTGACGTGACCGGGCCGGTGGACACGCTGGTCGTGGTCGGCGGGCACGGGTTCGAGGAAGCCGCGCGGGACGTGGAGCTGGCGGAGCACCTGCGGCGACTGGCCTCGGGCTCGCGACGGGTGGCGTCGGTGTGCACCGGCACGTTCCCGCTCGCGGCGGCCGGGCTGCTGGCTGGCGCGCGGGTCACGACCCACTGGGCGTACTGCGCGCGGCTCGCCGCCGAGCACCCGTCGCTGGAGGTGGTGCCCGACGCGATCTACGTGTGCGACGGGCGGGTGGCGACGTCGGCCGGTGTCACCGCGGGCATCGACCTGGCGCTGGCGTTGCTGGAGCAGGACCACGACGCCGCCCTGGCGCGGCTGGTGGCGCGCTGGCTGGTGGTGTTCATGCAGCGGCCCGGTGGCCAGTCGCAGTTCAGCGTCCGCGCGCGGGTGCCGCCGGTGCGCGAACCCGGCCTGCGCGCGTTGCTCGACGCCATCGCCGAGGACCCGGCCGCGCCGTGGACCGTCGACCTGATGGCCCGGCGGGCGGCGATGAGCCCGCGGCACTTCGCCCGCGTGTTCCCGCGCCGGGTGGGCGTGCCGCCCGCCCGGTACGTGGAGCGGGCGCGGGTGGAGGCGGCGGCGGGTGCGTTGGAGTCCGGCGACGAGGGCCTGGACGTGGTGGCCCGGCGCAGTGGTTTCGGCTCGGCGGAGACCATGCGCCGCGCGTTCCTGCGGGTGCTCGGCGTGACGCCGGGCGGGTACCGCGACCGTTTTCGCACGACCGGAGTGGCGTGAGAGGGGAAGACCGGTGGAACTGGCTTTTGTGCTGTACCCGAACCTGACGGCGCTGGACCTGATCGGTCCGTACGAGGTGCTCGGCCACCAGGAGGGCGTGCGCGTGCGGTTCGTGGCGGCGACCCGCGACCCGGTGACGGCGGACGCGGGCCTGGTGATCACGCCGAGCGCGACGTTCGACGAGGTGGACCGCCCGGACGTGGTCGTGGTGCCGGGCAGCGGCACGTGGCAGGCCCCGCTCGCCGATGGCGTGGTGGCGCGGTGGCTGCGCGCGGTGCACCCGACCGCGACGTGGACGACGTCCGTGTGCACCGGGTCCACGTTGCTCGCGGAGGCGGGCATCCTCGACGGGCGGCCCGCCACCACGCACTGGGCGGTGCGGGACGCGTTGGCCGCGCGGGGCGCGGTGGTGCGCACGGACCGGGTGGTGCGTGACGGTGACGTGATCACGGCGGCGGGTGTGTCGGCCGGGATCGACATGGCGCTCACCCTGGTGGGGTTGATCTGGGGCGACGACCGGGCGCGGTTCACGCAGCTCGCGGTGGAGTACGCGCCGGAGCCGCCGTACGACTCGGGCTCGCCGGAGACCGCCCCGCCCGAGATGGTCGCCCTGGCCCGCTCGCTGATGCGGACCTGAGGGGCGAACCACGGGGGTGGGGCGGGTAACAACCTGGTGTGCCACCGGGATGTCGTGTCGACAGACCGCCGCGGTGGCGTAGTTTCTGCGCGCCACCACCATCCCGGTGGACTCGTCGCAGCAAGGGTTGTGAGCCAGTGGACGTCGGTGCCCCGCACGGGATCCGGTTCCGCTTCGAGGCGGGGCTGCTCCGCGCCGTGCTGCTCGACGTGCACGGCAAGCCGCCGTTGGTGCTCGCGGAGCACGGCACGGCGGGCCACAGCACGCGGGACCTCACGGAGGAGCGCTCCGGGTCGGCGATCCGCGCGGAGCTGCGCCTGCGGTTCGAGCTTCCCTCACCCGCGTGGTGGCGGCTCGACGTCGGCGCGTCGGGGGTGGCGACCGCGGACGGGGTGGCGTTCACCCTGCCCGACGAGGTCGTGCTGCACGTGGCGAGTGCGGCACCGGTCGCCGCCGTGCCCGGTGGGGCGGAGGTGCGGTTCCCGGCGGGGCCCGGCGAGCTGACGCTGGCGGTGGTCAGCACGCCGCTGTTCGGCGTCGGTGACACGGTGGTCGTCTGCCGGCCGGACCAGGTGCGGGCGGCGGCGGTCGTGGTGTCGTGCCTGCCCGCGGACCGGTTCACGCCGGTTGTGCCGATCGTTCCGCCGGTGTCCGGAGTGGACGGCGGCCACCACCCGCGGCTGGCCGGGTTGCTGGCCGCGACGGGCGTGCGCCGGGCGGCGTTCCTGTGCGAACCGGACCCCGCGAGCGCCGAGCTGTTCGACGGCATGACCCGGGTCCGGCTCACCGACGACCCCGGGTCGACCACCGCGGCGTGGCGGGCGTTGCGCGCCGGTGAGCCGGAGCCGCTGGACGTGCCGCCGGCCGTCGACCCGACCGCCGCCCTGTTCACGGCGTTGCGGTTGGGCCGACCGCTGCGGTTCACGCCCGACGCGCCGGACCTGCCGTTCGCCGAGCACAACCCGAACGGCGGCGAAGCCGTGCTGGTGGAGGACCACGGCACGGTCGACGCGTTGGTCGCCGCCTGCTACGCGCACCACCGGGACGCACGCCTGGTGATCACACCGCCACCCGACCTGGCCGACGTGCGCCGTGTCGTGGCGCAGGAACAGGAACGGGTCGCCGCCGCCGCACGTGCCATCGGCGACGCGGTGAAGGGCATCGGGTTCGTGGAAGCCCTGTGGCGCTACCTGTCCACCGGTGATCACGACCCCTACGCGGAGGTCGAGGCGGTGGTGACCGCGCAGGTGCCGGCAACGGCTGTGGCCGAGGTCGGCGACCGGCGGCTCACCGCGTTCACCACCGGTCTGCCGTACCCGTTCGTGCGGACCGAAAGCGGGAACTGGGCCCGAAAACCCATCGGGCACGTCGTGGCGGACCCGACCCCGGTGGTGCTGACCGAGCTGCACGCCGCCGGTGCGGCCCGGTCGCCCGGCGCGTTCAGCCTGGTGTTCGACACCGACCCGCACCGGGTGGTGGACGGGCCGACCGGCCACATCGGGCACTTCACGCACCCCGTGGTGCTGTCCGGCGCGGACGCGTCGGTCGACGCGTTGCGCGAGCTGGCCGCCGCCCTGCCGGTGGAGCTGGTCTTCTTCAACACCCACGACGGCGACGGGATCGTGCTGGGTGACGAGGAGCTGTCGGAGCCGCCGCACCTGCCGCACCGGCCGATCGTGTTCAACAACTCGTGTCGCTCGTGGACGGACCTGGCCCGGGAGTTCGGCCGGGCGGGCGCGCGCGGCTACGTGGGCGCGCTGTGGCCGATCCCGCCGAACCTCGCCGCCGGCTTCGCGCGCACGGTCCTGCGGCGGCTGACCACCGAGGAGCTGCCCGCCGCGCACGCCGTGGTCGGCACCGGCACGCCGGGCGGCGTCGAGCGGGCCTACCTGTACGCGGGCACGGTCAACGGCCGGCTGGACGAGTGGCGTGACCGGTCCACAACGGACGGTGCGGCGGCGCTCACCGCGGCGGCGCTGCTGGCGGGTGCGGACGTCGGCGAGGCACGCCGGCCGGTGCTGCGCCGGGCGATGGCCGCGGCACGTGCCGCCGCCGAGCGGGCGGGCGCGACGGATCACCCGGCGTACGCGGACGCGCTGCTGGACGGGCTGGCGGTGGCGGACGACGACGTCGAGGCGGCGGCGTTGCTGGCGCGGCTGGACGACGTGCTGCCCGCGCTCGACCTCCCCGCGGCCGAGGTGGGCGCGCGGTGGGCGCGTCGGCACCGGTTGACCGGTGCGCGGCACGAGGAGCGCGGGGAATACGACGAGGCGTTGGCGGACTTCGAACGGTGCGTGGGGTGGGGCGAGGCGTGCCGGGACCGGGCGGACGTGCTGCTGCGCATGGCGCGGCTGCTCGCCCACCGGGGCAGACCGGAGGAGGCGCGGCAGGCCGCGCTGGAGGCGCGGGACGCGTTCCGGGCGAGCGGTGGCCGAGCCCGGCTGATGGAGGCGATCGGCGTGCTGGGTGAGCTGAGCGGTGACGACCACGAGGCGGCGGCGCGGTACGCCGCCGAGGGGCACGACCTCGCGGTGGAACTGGCGGACCGGCCGCGGCAGGCCGCGTTCAAGCTGGCGGAGTGCGTGCGGCTGCGCCGGGCGGGCGACCCGGCCGGCGCGGTCGAGGCCGGTGCGCGTGCCGCGGAGCTGTTCCGCGTGGCGGGCGACGTGCGGTCGGAGCTGGCGGCGGTGCGGGAACTCGTCGGTTGCCACCGCGACCTCGGGGACCTGGCCGCCGCACGCGACCGGGCGATCGCCGGCGTGGCGCTGGCCGAGCGGCTGGCACCCGCGGACCTGGCGACGTGCCTGGACGAGCTGGGCCGCGTGCTGACGGCGCGCGGTGAGCACGCGCAGGCGCTGGAGCACTACCGGCACGCCGTGGAGCTGCTGGTGGCCAAGGGGGAGTGGCGGCAGGGCGCGGCGCTGCTGCCGAACCTGGCGGTGGGCGCGGTCCGCGCCGGTGACCCGGGCGCGCTCTGGACCACGGCCCTGTGCGGCGGCCTGATCTGCGAACTCGCCTCGCACGACACGTGGTCGTCGGTCGTCCCGCTGGTGGTGGACTCCATGAAGCGGGCCATCGAGACCGGTCCCCGCGAGCTGACCGAGCGCGGCATGACGGATTTCGCGCACGCGGTGACCACCGGCGACCGGGACGGGATGCCGTTCCAGGTGGGCGTGCTGGCCGACGTCGTGGTGGTGTTGCTGGCGTGGCTGATGGACCGCGTCGACCACGAGATCGTCGCGTTCGCCCGCGAGCTGGACCGCACCACGGCCGGTGTGCTCGCGCTGGAGCACTACATCTCGGTGCCGTCCGCGAACCGGGTGCGGGCCGCCGTCGGGTAGTTCGCGCCGGTGCGCGGGTAGTGCTCGCGGTACGCGGTGAGGTGGCCCCACGGCGTGGTCACGGACTCGGCGGCGAACAGGCCGTGCGCCAGGGCCCGCGCGAACACGTGCCGGGCCGCCGCGAGCACGGTTCCCGTTGGCGCGTCGTGGGTCCCGGTGGACGCGGCGAACACCGCGTCGCCGTCCGGCAGCCCGTGGGCGGGGCGCACGGCCAGGGCCAGCCCGTCCTGGCCCGCGGCGGCCAGCGCGTACGTCGCGGGCAGCCGCGCGTTGGTCGCGACCACGCCGATCACCGTGTTGAACGGGCGGCGGAAGACGGGCAGCGGTTTCGCCAGGTCGTCGCCCGCCGCCGCCGGGAACTCGCCGGGCAGGCCGAGCGGCGCGGCGAACGGCAGGCCGGTGACCGGGTCGACGGACCGCCCCGCCGCGTTGAGCGCCGCGATCGCGCCGACCACCACGCCGCCGCCGAGTGCGGCGCTCGCCGTGCCGGTACCGCCCTTCAGGGCCGCGTTGAGCGCGCCCGTGCCCGCGCCGACGTTGCCCTGCGCCACCTCGGAACCCGCCGCGCGCACGGCTTCCGCGCCGAGGTCGGGTGTCGGGTGGGCGTGGAAGTCACCGCCCCGGCCGAGGTCGAACAACGCGGCGGCGGGCACCGGCGTGCCCAGGACGCGGGCCGCGCCGTCGGCCGCCGCCAGCCCGTAGGCCGAGCCGCCGGTGAGCAGCAGCCCCCGCGCCTCCCGGCCGCCGTGGCGGGCGTCCAGGGCGGCGGTGTCCCGCGTCGCGGGCGCTCCGCCCCGGACGTCCACCGCGCACGTCGTGCCGGGCGGCAGGAGGACGGCGGTGACGCCGGTCAGCGCACCGCCGCCGATCCGGGTGGCGTGCCCGACCAGCACGCCCGGCACGTCGGTGATCGCGTTGCGCACGGCCCGATGCTACGTCCGGTCCACCAACCGGCCGCCGATCTCCCGCACCACCGACACCAGCAGGTCGATGTCGTCGGCCGTGGTCCGCCAGTTCACGATCGCCGGCCGCAACGCCACCACGCCCCGGTACGTGGTGGTGCCCGCGTACACGCGGCCGTCCGCCACCAGCTCCTCGCCGAGCCGCCGGTTCAGCTCGTCCAGGTCCGCCTTGGGCACGCCCGGCGGCCGGTACCGGAAGCACACCACGAACAGGTTCACCGGGGCGAGCAGCTCCAGGTCGGCGGAGTCGCGCACGGCGTCGCCGAGCCGGACCGCCAGGTCGCGGTGCCGCTCCACCATCGCGCGGTGCCCGGAGCGCCCGTACGCGCGCAGCGTCGCCCAGATCGGCAGCGCCCGCGCCCGGCGCGACGACTCGGGGCCCAGGTTGTTGTAGTTGATGAACTCGTCGTCCGGCTCGGGCAGGTACGCGGCGTTCCACGAGCCGAAGGCGCGGCCGAGCGCGGACGGTTCCCGCACGAAGGCGAACCCGCTCTCGTACGGCACGTTCAGCCACTTGTGCCCGTCGGCGGCCAGCGAATCGGCACGCTCGATGCCACGCACCAGGTGCGCGGTGTGCGGGGACAACGCCGCGAACAACCCGAACGCGCCGTCCACGTGCAGCCACGCGCCGTGCCGCCGCGCCAGGTCGGCCATCTCGTCCACCGGGTCGAAATCACCCGCGTTGACCTCGCCCGCGTTGGCGATCAGCACCGCCGGACCCGTGTCGGCCAGCAGGCGGTCCAGCGCGGCCACGTCGAGGCGGCCCGCGTCGTCCCGGGTGACGGTCCGCACGGTGTCGCGGCCCAGCCCCAGCAGCTGGAGCGCCTTGCGGCTGCTCGCGTGCACGTACCCGCTGGAGAACACGGGCATCCGGGGCAGCCCGGCCAACCCGTCCGCCGTCACGTCCACGCCGTGCCTGCCCGCCCACCAGTGCCGGGCGCACGCCAGCCCGGTGAGGTTCGCGAAGGTGGCGCTCGGGGTGAGCACGCCGCCGTGGCCGGCGGGCAGCCCGAACATCTCCTTGAGCCACCGCAGCACGGTCGTCTCGGCCTGCGCGGCCAGCGGCGAGGTCAGCCACAGGCCCGCCGCCTGGTCCAGCAGGGAGGTGACCCAGTCGCCCGCCTGCGCGGCGGGCGTCGCGCCGCCGACCACGAAGTGGAAGAACCGCGGCCCGGACGAGTGGGTGGCCGCCCGCGTGCCGATCCGCAGCAGGTCCGACACCGCCGTCATGGTGCCGTCGCCGTCCTCCGGCAACGGCCCGTCGAGTTCCTTGAGCAGGTGGGCGTGCGTCCGGTCGCGCACCGGCTGGTGCGGCAGCGCGGCCAGGTACGGCCCGGCGGCGCGCGCCACCATCCCCAGCGCCTCGGCGGCGTCGTCCCGAGCGGTCAGTGGATCACCCATTGGGGCAGGGTAGACGCCCGGTGCGGCGTGGTGGAGCGGCTTCAGCGGAACCGGCGCTCGCCCGCTTCGACCGGCGCCGTGAGCACGTTGCCCGGCGGCGGCACGGGGCAGGTGCCGTAGGGCGTGAAGGCGGACGGCAGGTTCAACGCCCGGTTGAAGTCCAGCCGCACGCGGCCGGCCGCGGGCTTCGGCGCGGTCAGCACCCGCCACCGCGCGGTGGTGTCGCCGTTGGTCGGGTCGTGGAACAGGGCCTGCACCTCGTCGCCGGACGCGTGCAGCAGCAGTTCCTGCGGCGTGCCGCCGAGCGCGAACCGGGCCACGCCCACCGCCGCGAGGTGGTGCTCCAGCCCGTCGCGGGCCGCGCCCACCACGACGGGCCGCGGTGCGGCGAACGCCTCGAACTCCGCGTCCACCACCCACTCCGGCCGCACCTCGAACGCGGGCACGCCGGTGAAGGCGGCCAGGTCCGGGTGGCGCGGGTCGCGCACCCGGAGCCCGTAGCGGCCGGAGCGCAGCAGGACCTCCACCCGCACGCCGTGCGCGCCGTCGACCAGCGTCGAGGCCGCCTCGGCGAGCACGTGTTCGGCGGTGCCGTCGTGGGCCGACGTGCCGTCCGTGCTCCACTCGCCCGGCACGTCCGGGAACGTGCGGGGCGTGGCGTCCAGCCAGTGCAGCGCGGTCACGCTGAGCCAGCCGTGCGGGTCACGCAGGGCCTCCTCGCGCTCGCCGTGCCACGCCGCCCACTCCGCCGCCAACGTCCCGGTCATCGCCGTCCTCCCTCGGGTTCGTACGACGGCGAATCAACCACGGTCGGGCGAGGGGCACCACCGCGTCCACATGCTGATCGGGTCAGCGGTGGTCGTCGCGCTCCCGCCGCACGGTCACCTTGCGGCCCTTGATGGTCGCGCCGCGCAGGGCGGCGATCACCTGCTGCGCGGCCCCGTCCGGCACCTCCACCAGGGAGAACCGGTCGGCGATCTCGATCGCGCCGATCTCGCGGCCGTGCAGCCGGGCCTCGCCCGCGATCGCGCCCACCAGGTCCTGCGGCCGGATGCCCGCGCTGCGGCCCGCGCCGACGAACAGCCGGGTCATGCCCGCCGTGGGGCGGCGCGGCTTGCGCTCGCGGCGCGGTTCGCCGCCGGTGCCGCCGCGGCGGTCCGGGCGCGGCGTGTACTCGGGGATCTCCTCCTCCTCGTCGGCCGCCGCGCCACTGGACTCGTGGGCGAGCTTCACGGCCGCGAGGGCGATCTCCATGACGTCGAACTCGTCGGCCAGCGTCTCCACCACGACCCGGAAGCCCTCCAGGTCGTCCTCCAGCAGGCTCTCGTGCAACGCCGCGCGGGTCAGCTCCAGCCGCCGGGCACGCAGGTCCGCGACGGTGGGCACCTTCTCCACCTGGATGCGCTGCTTGGTGACGCGCTCGATGGTCTTGAGCATCCCGTGCTCGCGCGGCTCGGCCAGGGTGATCGCGACACCTTCGCGGCCGGCCCGGCCGACGCGCCCGATGCGGTGCACGTAGGACTCCGGCGCGGACGGCACGTTGTAGTTCACGACGTGCGTCAACTGCTCGACGTCCAGGCCGCGGGCCGCCACGTCGGTCGCCACGAGCAGGTCGGCGGTGCCGTTGCGCAGCCGCGCCATGACCCGGTCGCGCTGCTCCTGGCTGATGCCGCCGTGCAGGGACTCCGCGCGGTAACCGCGGCCGTTGAGGGTTTCGGTGAGCTGGTCGACCTCGTCGCGGGTGCGGCAGAACACGATGGCCGCGGTGGGCGCCTCCACGTCCAGCACGCGACCGAGGGCGGCGGGCTTGTGGGCACGCGGCACGACGTACGCGCTCTGCCGCACGCGTGGCGCCTCGCCCGGCTCGGTCTGCTCGCGGCCGATGGTGATGCGCACCGGGTCGGTGAGGTGCTGGCGGGCCAGGCGGTCGATGCGGGGCGGCATGGTCGCGGAGAACAACACGGTCTGCCGCTGCGGCGGGGTCTCGGCGAGGATCGCGTCCAGGTCCTCGGCGAAGCCCATGTCCAGCATCTCGTCGGCCTCGTCGAGGACGACGACCTCCAGCTTCTCCAGCTTGAGCGTGCCCCGGTTGAGGTGGTCCACGGCCCGGCCGGGCGTGGCCACGACGACGTCCACGCCCTGCTCCAGCACGCGCAGCTGCCGCCCGATGGGCTGGCCGCCGTAGATCGGGAGCACCCGCGCGCCCAGCTCGCGGCCGTAGCGGTGCACCGCCTCGGACACCTGCACGGCCAGTTCGCGGGTGGGCACCAGCACGAGCGCGAACGGCTCGGGGTCGGTGCGCCCGCCCGCCGCCATGCGCTCCAGCACGGGCAGGGCGAACGCGGCGGTCTTGCCGGTGCCGGTCGCGGCCTGGCCGAGCAGGTCGCGGCCGGTGGCCAGCGGCGGGATGGCCTCCCGCTGGATGGGGGTGGGTTCCTCGTAGCCGAGTCCGGAGAGCGCCCGCAGCAGTTCGGGGCGGAGCCCGAGGTCGGCGAAGCTGGTCCTGTCGTCGTCGGGCGCGTCGGCGGTCATGGGGTCAAGTTTCGCTGATCGCCCGTGAACCGCTCGGCGAGGGGTGCTCCGCCACCCGTTCGCCACCGCATTCGTGATTCCGATCACGGCCCCATTTCCCGCGATTCTCCCGAACCGCGGGAAATGAGCGCCGTGATCGGCTATGGCGGAAAGGAAATGTCGCCGGGTGCGGCTGATCAGGCGTCGCGGCGGCGGTCCCGGACCTCGGGGAGCGGTCGGAAGCCCGCCGACCGGTAGGTGGCGACCGCGGCGGTGTTGCGGCTCGGCGTGCAGACGACCGCGCTCGACGCGCCCATCGCCCGCAGCACACCGGCCGCGGCGGTGTTGCGGCTCGGCGTGCAGACGACCGCGCTCGACGCGCCCATCGCCCGCAGCACACCGGCCGCGGCGGCGGTGATCGCCCGGCCGTGGCCGTGACCGCGGTGCTCCCGGTGCACGCCCATCGGTTCGAGCAGGCCCGGCTTGCCCGGACCAGCCGACCACACGGTCGCCACCGCCACCGCCTCACCCCGGTCGTCACGTGCGAGCAGGCACCGCGCGTCGGCGTAGGTCGGCCCGGCGGCCATCGCGTGCCAGTGCCCGTCGGTGAACGTCGACCCGTCGAACGCCGCCCGCTGCACGGCGGCCCGCGTGCCCGCACCCGCCGGTCCGACCACCTCGACCCGCACGCCGGGGTCGGGCACCGGGTCCGCGAGGTCGAGGCGCAGGGGTGTCCACGGCTCGTCGTCCTGCCAGCCGTGCTCGCCCAGCACGTCGTGGAGCAACGCGTCCGCCGGCGCTTCGATGAACACCTCGCCCCCGGGCAGCACGCCGCGAGCCGGCTCGCCCACGTCGTGGGCGATGCGGTGCGCCAACTCCCCGTCCCGCCGGGCGTCCGGCGCCGTCGTGAGCCGCAGCAGGTCGGGACCGTCCAGCAGGCCGACCGCGAGCACCCGCCCGTCCCGGCTCCAGGTCCGCACCGCCGAGGCCGCCGCCGCCTCGCCGAAGCGCCGGAACCAGCCCAGGTCGCCGGGGTGCAGTTGCATCGGCGCGTCGGGGTGCTGCCACTCCCGCAGCGCGTCCACCGCCACGCGCAGCTCGTTCGTCCCCGGTGTGGTCAACCTGATCGTCACGCCGCCGATGACACACCACGGCACCGGCCGACCGCACCCCGGTTTCCGGTGTGCCGGACCGAAGTCGGTCGGGGCCGCGCCCGCGGCACCCGTGGCATCCTGCGGTGGGCGCACTTCTCGCAACAGGGAAGGGGGATGTCCCATGCGTGGAACCAATCGAACGCCGCGCCTGCTCGTCGCATCGCTCGCCGCGGCGTTGCTGGGCGGCGTGGCCGTCGCACCGCCGGCGGTGGCCGCTCCGGTCGAGGTGGGTCTGACCTACCGGTGCGCGCTGCCGGGCGGTCAGGACATCGCGGTGCGGGCGCGGGTCACGGTCGGCCTGCCCGACGACGTGCCGTGGAAGCCGAACAGCGTGCCGTTCGGCACCGACACGTTCATCGACGTGGACCTGGTGCTCGGCGGCGACCAGCGGGCACTGGGCGCGGGCGGGCTGCGCCTGGACGGCGACAGCACCGCGAAGCTCGACGCGCGCATCACCGGCCCGAGCGGTGACCGGACGACCACGGCGGACCTGACCTTCGCCCCGACCCGGATCGGGTCGGGCGTGCCGGAGCTGCGCGCGGCGGGCGGCTTCCCGGCGCTACGCCTCAACCGGGAGGGCGGGCACGAGGTCCGGCTGGGCGGGCTGGAGCTGGTGCTGCGGCCGGAGCTGCCGGACGGGACACCGCGCGGGCGCGTCGAGTCGACCTGCGTGCCCGAACCCGGTCAGGACACCCTGGTGGGGAGCCTGTCGGTGGACGGCATCATCCTCGAACGGCCGTTCCGGCCGACCGAGTTGCGGATCACGGCCACGTCGCCGACCACCGCGACCCTGGCGTGGCACGCGGTGCCGTGGTGGTTCGAGACCGCGGGCTACGAGGTGTTCGTGGACGGGCAGCAGGTCGCCTACGTCCCGGACAAGCAGGTCGAACTCACGGGCCTGGCGGCGGAGAGCCAGCACCGGGTGAAGGTCGTGACCCGGGACGTGCACGGCTACCGGTCCCCGCCGAGCCGGGGCCTGGTCTTCACGACCGCGTCCCGGTGAGCCACCGCCGCCCGAGCCGCGTGCCGGCTCGGGCGGCGGCTCAGGCGACGCGTTCGGCGTTGTCCGCGAGCTTGAGGCACAGGTGGCGCAGCAGGCCCAGCTCGTCGGCGGTGAACCCGCGGAACAACGCGTTCATCGCGACCTCGGACGGCCGCCGGAACGCCGTGACCCACTCCTCGCCCGCCGCGGTGATCCGGGCGCGGACCGAGCGGCGGTCGCTCTCGTGCGGCACGCGTTCGGCGAGGCCGTCCCGTTCCAGGGTGTCCAGCAGGCCGGTGGCGTTGCGCGGGCTCACGCCCGCCGCGGCGGCGAGTTCCCCGACGCTCAGGCCGGTCGTGCCCGCGACGCTGAGCCGGATCAGCAGGTCGAGCGCGCCGGAACTCAGACCGCGGCTGTCGGAACCGCGGGAGCGCAGGCGTTCCACGGTGGTGGCGGCGGTGCGGACGGCGGCGGCGGCTTCGACGGCGAGCGTGTCGCCGCCGCCGGTGAAGTGCGTCATGGCGGCGCGGACGGAGGGTGTGTAGAGCATGCCCTGTTCATCTACTTCATTCATAGTGAAGTAATACTTTATTACGTACTTCCGGATCTCGCAAGCAGGTGCGGAGAACCGAAGCGGCCACTCCGGTCGGGGCGGGGCGGAGCCGATTCCGGTGTCGGGGGTGGCATCGCGACGCGCCCCCGTTCGCCCGGTCGGCCCAAGCCGGGCGCAACGCGGCACCGGAGGAGACGACACCGCGCGCCGCGCAGTCCTAAGTGGAGGGCAGCCGGACGGGTGTGCGACCTCGGCGAGGCGCACGGGTGCGACGAGAGCAGGGCAGGCGGATGGATCTCCCCACCGATCGTTCCGGTTCGCGCTCCCCGGGAACACCGCACCGCCCCGCGCCCAGCGGGCACTCCGCGCACCTCGCACCCGGCCTCAACCCCGCGGACCACCCCGAACGCCGGGGGCGCGGTCACCGGGGCGAACGCGCTTCGGGAAGCCGGAGTCGACGTGGCGGACCCCACGCCGCGTCGACCGACCCTGGACGACGTGTCCGGATCTCCGGTCGGCCACCCGACCACGCGGTAGCGGACCCACCGAGCAGGAAGGAAACCGCCTTGTCCCAACGGTTTGCGAACTTCGCGGGCAGCCGGGCGCTGTCCCTGGGCAGGCATCGGCCCACCAGCGGGCACCGGGGGGCGCGGTCATGACCGACCTGCTGCTCCGAACGGGCCACGTGGTGCTGGTGCTGGCGGTGGTGTTGTTGGCCGCCCACCTCGGGCGCCTGGTTGCGCGTGCCGTCCGCCAGCCCGAGGTCATCGGCGAGATCCTGGCGGGCATCCTGACCGTGCCCGTCGTGCTCGCCGCGGCCGGTCCGGGCGGGCTCGCCGCGGTCCTGCCGACGGGTGTCGTCGGATCGCTCAAGGTCATCGGCGAGATCGGCCTCGTGCTGTTCCTGGTCGGCGTGGCGCACGAACTGCGGCACGGCGAGTCCGGTCTCGGGGCGAAGGCCGTCGGCTGGGTCACCGTCGGGTCGTTCGTGCCCGCCCTGCTGACCGGTCTCACGATGGCGGCCTGGGTGTTGTTCGCCGCCGGCCCCGACCTGCGCGGCACCGCGCCCGCGCCGGCCCTGGTGCTCATGGTCGCGGTGGCGTTCAGCGTGACCGCGGTACCGGTGCTGGCCCGCATCCTGGAGGACCGGCGGATGGTGGACACCCCGCCGGGCAGGCTCTCCATGGCCGCCGCCGTGGTCACCGACTCCGCCGCGTGGCTGCTGCTGGTCGTCGCGGTCGGCATCAACGGCGGCGTCCTGGTGTCGCTCGTGCTGCTCGTGCTCGGCATCGCGGCGACCGTGACCGGCCGGCTGCTGCTGCGCCGCCGCACCGCCACCTCCGCCGCACAGCGCTTCCCGAAGTCGACGGCGGTGGCCGTCGCCGCCTTGGCGCTGCTCGCCGCGTTCGCGTTCGAGCACTGGGGGATGACCGCCGTGTTCGGCGCGTTCGTGATCGGCCTCGCGTTGCCGGCCGGTCCGTGGACGGCCGTCGTGCGACCCCTGATGCGCTTCGGTCGACTGCTGGTGCCGGTGTTCTTCGTCGTCGCGGGTTTCGGGCTGGCGAACGCGCCGCGTGCCGACATCCCGTGGCTCGCGATGCTGCTGGCCATCGTGCTCGCCGTCGTCGGCAAGGTCGGCGGCAGCTACCTCGGCGCGCGGCTCGGCCGCCAGGACCGCCGCACGGCGCTCGTCATCGGCATCCTGATGAACACCCGCGGCCTGACCGAGATCGTCGTGCTCCAGGCCGGGTACAGCGCCGGGTTGCTGCCCGTCGGGCTGTTCTTCGCCCTCGTGGTGATGGCCTTGTTCACCACCGCGATGACCGGACCCCTGCTGTCCCTGGTGGAGCGCCGCGCACCCCTCGCACCCCGGCCGCCCGCGGTCCCGCGCCGCCGCGGCTAGGGCCCGCCGGCCCGGCGGGGTGCACCCCGCCGGGCCGCCTCGTCGCGTGGCCCGGTCATCGCGTCCCGCAGCGATTCGGGTCGCGTGTCGGTCCACGCCTCGTCCGGCTCAGCCGGCCATCGCGTCCCGCAGGGACTTGGGCCGCATGTCGGTCCACACCTCGTCGACGTGCGCGGAGCACTCCTCCAGGGTGCCGGTCTTGCCGTCCGGGACCCAGCCGGCGGGCGCGGGCTGGTGCGCGGGCCACAGCGAGAACTGGCCCTCGTCGTTGACCAGCACCTGGTACGCGATGTCAGACCTCATCCGAAACAACACCTTCCCGTTCAGCGGATTCCGAGTAGCGCCGCAACGTCGGGCTGACCGTCACGAACGCGGTGACCAACGCGATCCCGACCGCGCAGACCAGGACGGCCCGGTCCGCGGCCAGGAACTCCGTGAGCAACCCGCCCAGGGCGGGTCCCAGCGCGCCCGCCGCGCCCACCACGACCGACAGCACACCGCTCAACCGACCCCGCAGGGAATCCGGCGTCAACAGCAGTTGGTGCGTCGAGATCGTGGTGTTCGCGGTCGGCGCCAAAAACGTCATCAGTGCGAACAACCCACCCATCACGTAGCCGTCCGAGACGAAGTACGCGACCGGGGTGAGGGCGGTCAGCACCCAGAAGACGGACGCGATCGACAGGTAGGACCCCAGCGCGCGGTGCAGCCGGGGCGCGACGAGCGCGCCCAGCACACCGCCGACACCCAGCATCGCGGCCATCACGCCGATCGCGCCGGAGGACACCCCGCGTGCCTCCGCCAGCACGATGACCACCAGGTAGAACGCGGTGAAGAACAGGTTGAGCACCACCGCGCAGAACGCCGTCACCCGGATTTCCCGCCGTTGCCACACCCACCTCAACCCGTCGCCCATCTCGCGGACGAAGTGCCGCCGCTGCGTCACGGGTTCCCGCGGCGGCACGCGGAGGAACACCAACGCCACGAACGCGAGGCAATGGGTGATCAGGTCGAGCAGGAACGGCAGGAAGCGGGCCACCGCGAACAGGGCGCCGCCGAGCGCGGTGCCCGCCATCTGGCCCAGCGACGACCGGGCGGCGTTCATCGCGACCGCCGTCGCGAGCTGGTCGTCCGGCACGAGCCGGGGCAGGCACGCGTCCTCGGCCGGTTCGAACAACGCCCGGCACACGCCGAGCACCGCCGCCACCAGCACCATGTGCCACACCGCCGCCACGCCCCCGAGCAGCGCCACGACCAGCGACGCCAACGCGACCGCCTGCGCGGCCTCGCACGCCAGCATGATCCGCCGCCGGTCCAGGCGGTCGACCAGCGCGCCGGCGGGCACACCGGCCACCAGCTGCGCCGTCGCGTCGACCGCGAGCACCAGACCGGACGCCGCGGGCGAGCCGGTGATCGCCAGCACCAGCAGCGGGAACGCGATGAGCGTCGCCGAGAAGCCGACCTCGGCGAGCGCCTGCCCGCCCCACAGCAGCGTGTAGTTCCGGTTGCGCGCCAACGAGGTGGTCACACCGCACCCCGGCAGTCCTCGGCGATCGCGCGCAGCGCGGACGCGAAGTCGGCGACGACCCGGCGCACCTCGTCCGGCGAGTGCACGTCCGGGTGGTAGTACCAGGAGAAGCCGAGTCGCCCGCCACCCGCCTCGCCGACCACGTCCACCAGGTGGTCGCCCTGGTCGGCGGGGTCGTGCTCGCGCCCGACGGACGGCAGCACCGCCCGGTACAGGCCCTCCTCGGCCGATCCGGTGTCGAACTGGCCCAGGTAGTTGAACGCCACCGCGGGCACGCCGCCGGCACGCAACCGGCCGTGCTGCCGCAGCGCGCCGTAGCCGATCCCGTTGCCGGGCACCGACCGGAGCTGCCTGCGCACCGCCTTCACCCGCGACCGCCAGTCGCCGTCCGGCACGGTCAGCTCCACCGGGAACACCGTGGTGAACCAGCCGACCGTGCGGGACAGGTCCACGCCGTCGAACAGGTCCTCGCGGCCGTGGCCCTCCAGGTCCACCGACACGGTGGGCGAGCCCGTCCACCGCGCCAGCGCCCACGCCAGCGCCGCCAGCAACACGTCGTTGACGCGCGTCCGGTAGGCGGCGGGCGCGCCGCGCAGCAACGCCTCGGTGTCGGCCTCGGACAGCTCGACGGTCTCCACCTCGCCGGGCGCGGACGCCCGGGGACCCGGTGGCACCGGCTTGTCCCAGTACGCCACCTCCCCGTCGAACCCGCCGTCCGCCGCGTGGTCGGCCAGTCGCCGCGCCCACTCCTGGAACGACGTGGTCTTGGCGCCGAGGTCACCGCCGCCGTAGGCGGTTTCCAGGTCGTCCAGCAGGATGCGCCACGACACGCCGTCCACCACCAGGTGGTGCGCCACCAGGAGCAGCAGCGGCTGCTCGCCCTGGAAGAGCACGGCCCGCAGCAGCGGTCCGGTGGTCAGGTCGAACCCGGCGTGCACCCGGTCCGCCACCGCCTCCACGTCGTCCACTTCGGACAGCACGGTGAGCACGTCGACGTCGGCGACGTCCGCGTTCTCCTGCCGCCACTCGCCGTCGACCTCGGTGAACCGCATCCGCAGCGCGTCGTGCTGCACGAGCAGCGCGCTGAGCGCATTGCGCAACCTGGCGACGTCCACGGCCGGATCGAGCGCCACGAAGTGCGACTGGTTGAAGTGGTGCGGGTTGCGCCGCCCGGAGTGCAGGAACCAGTGCTGGATCGGGGTGAGCGGCACGTCGCCGGTCACCGCCGACCGGTTCCCGGTGTCGTGCTCGACCCGCACCGCCGTCGCGAGCCGCGCGACGGTCTGGTGCAGGAACAGGTCCTTGGTGGTGAACCGCAACCCGGCCTGCCGCGCCCGCGACACGACCTGCATGGAGAGGATGGAATCCCCGCCCAGGCCGAAGAAGTTGTCCGTCGCGCCGACCAGCGGCACGCCGAGGACGTCCGCCCAGACGGCGGCGAGCGCTTCCTCCACCGGCCCGGACGGCGGCACGTGCTCGCCCGGCGCCAGGGACGTGAAGTCGGGCTCGGGCAGCTTCGCCCGGTCCACCTTGCCGTTCGGGCTCATGGGCAGCGCGTCCACCGGCACGAACAACGACGGCACCAGGTAGTCCGGCAACGACTCGCCGAGGAAGTCCCGCAGCTCCGCGGTCCCGCCCACGACGTACGCGACGAGCCGCTTGTGCCCGGCCGCGTCGGCACGCGCCACCACGACGGCCTCCCGCACCTCCGGGTGCCGCAGCAGGGCGGTCTCCACCTCGCCCAGCTCGATCCGGAAACCGCGGATCTTCACCTGCTCGTCGGCACGACCGATGAACTCCAGCTCGCCCGAGCGGTTCCAGCGCACCACGTCGCCGGTCCGGTACATCCGGCCGCCGCCGAACGGGTCGGCGAGGAACCGCGACGCGGTCAGGCCGGGGCGGTCGAGGTAGCCGCGTGCGAGGCCGACACCGGACACGTACAGCTCGCCCGGCACGCCGATCGGCGTCGGTCGCAGCTCGGCGTCCAGCACGTGCGCGCGGGTGCCGGGGATCGGGCGGCCGATCGGCGGCGTGCCGCCGGGGCTCAGCGGCCCGCTCCAGCTCGTCACCACGGTGGATTCCGTGGGTCCGTAGGCGTTGACCATCCGCCTGCCCGGCGCCCACCGCGCCACCAGGTCCGCCGGGCACGCGTCGCCACCCACCACCAGGGTCCGGAACTCCGGCAGCGCCACGTCCGGCAGGGTGGCCAGCGCGACCGGCGGGATCAGGGCGTGCGTCACGCGGTGGCGGGCCAGCACGTCGGCGAGCTGGTCGCCGAGCAGCGGTCCCGGTGGCGGCACGACGAGCGCCGCGCCCGCCGGCAACGCCATGCACAGCTCCAGCACGGAGGCGTCGAAGCTGGGCGACGAGAACTCCAGGACCCGGTCGCCCGGCCGCACGTCGAGGTGCGTGATCTCCGCCGCCGAGAACGTCGCGATGCCCCGGTGGGTCACCACGACACCCTTGGGCCGCCCGGTGGAACCGGACGTGTAGATGACGTAGGCGGGCGAGTCCGGGTGCACGGGCACGCGCGGGTCGGTGTCCGGTTGGCCGGCGGTGTCCACCGGCCCGTCCAGCACCACCAGCGGGTCGGCGTCGTCGAGCATGAACGCGATCCGCTCCGCCGGGTACGCCGGGTCGACCGGCAGGAACGCCGCGCCCGCCTTGAGCACCGCGATCTCGGCGATCACCAGGTCGGCCGACCGCGGCAGCCGCACCGCCACCACCCGCTCCGGTCCCGCGCCGAGCGCGATCAGGTGGTGCGCCAGGCGGTTGGCCGCCGCGTTGAGCCCCGCGTAGGTCAGCTCCGCCTCGCCGGTCAGCGCGGGCGCGTCCGGCGTGCGGGCGGCCTGCGCCTCGAACAGCTCGGCGAACGTGGCGAACGGCGCGGGCGCGCCGCCGTCGCCGAACCGCGCCAGCTCGGCGTGCTCCTCCGCCGGCAGCACCGGCAGGCTCCACAGCGGGCGGTCGTGGTCCGCCGCGATGCCGTCCAGCAGGGTGGTGAGGTGCGTGGCGAGCCGACGCGCGGTCTCCACGTCGAACAGGTCGGTGTTGTACTCCACGGAACCCGCGAGACCGCCGTCCGGCAGCTCGGTGAACTCCACCGTGACGTCGAATCCGGTGGACACCACCGGCTGGTCGACGTCCGTCGCCGCGAGGTCGGCGAAACCGGGTGCCCGCGGTGCGTTCTGCAACGCCACCACCGCCTGGAACAGCGGGGTCCGGCTGGTGTCGCGATCCGGCTGCACGGCGTCGACCACGCGCTCGAACGGCACGTCCTGGTGCGCGAAGGCGTCGAGCACGGTGGACCGGACCCGGCCCAGCAGCTCGCCGAAGGTGGCACCCGGGTCGACGCGGGCACGCAGCGCCAGGGTGTTGACGAACAAGCCGACGACCCGCTCCAGCTCCGGCCGCTCGCGGCCGGCCGCCACCGTGCCCACGGCGAAGTCGTCCTGCCCCGACCAGCGGTGGAACAACACCTGGCACGCCGCGACCAACGCCATGAACAACGTGCTGTCCGAACCGCGGGCGATGGCCCGCAACGCCTCCGCGACGTGCGGCGGCACCGCGAACTCCAGTTGCGCGCCCGCGTTGGTGTGCACGGGCGGTCGCGGCCGGTCGGTGGGCAGCTCCAGCGCGGGCACACCCGCGAGCTGGTCGCGCCAGTAGTCGAGCTGCGCGTCCAACGGCCGGGTCCGCTGCCACGCGGCGAAGTCCGCGTACCGCACCGGCGGGTCCGGCAGGTCGCGACCCGCGTACAGCTCCGCCAGGTCGCCCAGCAGGACGCCGCCGGACCAGCCGTCGGTGACGATGTGGTGCATGGTCAGCGCCAACACGTGCTCGTCCGGTCCGGTGCGCACCAGCGCGGGCCGGAACAGCGGCCCCGCGCCGAGGTCGAACGGCTCGATCGGGGGCAGCTCGTCCAGCACCGGCAGGCGCACCGGGTGCGGCGGGTGCACCACCGCCACCGGCAGGCCGTCCGCGGCCGGGAACGTGGTGCGCAACGACTCGTGCCGGGCCACCAGCGCGGTCAACGCCCCTTCCAGCCGCGGCACGTCCAACCCGCCGCGCAACCGCACCGCGAACGGCGTCACGTACTCCGTGCCACCGGGGGAGAACTGGTCGAGGAACCACAGCCGCTGCTGCGCGAACGACAGCTCCGGTTCGCCGGTCGCGCGGGGGATCGGGTCGAGCGCCCCGCCCGTCAGCGCCGCCGCCAGCCGCTCGACCGTGGGGTGGTCGAACAAGGCGCGCGGCGAGACGTCGAACGCCTCCCGCAGCCGGGACGCCACCCGGACGCTGAGGATGGAATCACCGCCCAGCGCGAAGAAGTTGTCCTCCGCGCCGACCCGCGCCAGGCCCAGCACGTCCGCCCAGACGCCCGCGACCAGCCGTTCGGCCTCGGTGCGCGGCGCGACGTAACCCGCGCCGACCGACGCGTCCCGCTCGGGCGCGGGCAGCGCGGCGCGGTCCAGCTTGCCGTTGGCGTTGAGCGGCAACCGATCCAGCACGACGTAGGCGGTGGGCACCATGTGGTCGGGCAACGACCGCGTGGCGTGGTCACGCAGCTCGGCCACCGGCACGGGCTCCGCCGCCACCACGTAGGCCACCAGCCGGTCCTCCCGCACCACCGCGACCGCCTGCCGCACGGCGGGCACGGCGGCGAGCACCGCCTCGATCTCGCCGAGTTCGACGCGGAACCCGCGGATCTTCACCTGCTGGTCGGCCCGGCCGAGGTAGTGCAGGGCGCCGTCCGACCACCGCGCCAGGTCGCCGGTCCGGTACAGCCGGGAACCGGGTTCGCCGAAGGGGTTCGCGATGAACCGGGATGCGGTGAGGCCGGGTCGGTCGAGGTAGCCGCGGGCGAGGCCGGGTCCGGCGACGTACATCTCGCCGGTAATGCCGGGTGGGACGGGTTGGAGGTCGTCGTCCAGCACGTAGACGCGGAGGTCGGGGATGGGTTGGCCGATGGTGCCGTCGGCGGTGGTGTGGGTGACGTGGACGGTGGTCTCGGTGATGCCGTACATGTTGATCAGCGCGGCGTTGCCCCGGTAGTCCGCGATCTTGTCCAGGTCGAGGGCTTCGCCACCGAAGACGACGTGGCGCGCGTCGGGCTGTTCGGGGATGAGCTGGTAGAACGCCGAGGGCGTCTGGCTGAGGACGGTGACGCCTTCCTCGCGCACCAGCCGGGCGAACTCGTGCGGTGACCGGGACACGTCGAACGGGACGACGACGAGTCGGCCGCCGTGCAGGAGTGGTCCCCAGAGTTCCCAGACGGAGAAGTCGAAGGCGTAGCTGTGGAACAGCGTCCACACGTCGTCGGGGGAGAACCGGAACCAGTGCTCCGTCGAGGTGAACAGCCGGATCACGTTGGCGTGCGGGACGACGACGCCCTTGGGCTTGCCGGTGGAGCCGGACGTGTAGATCACGTACGCCGGGTTCTCCGGCAGCAGCGTGGTTTCCGGCGTGGTGGCGGGCAGCCCGGCCAGGTCGGGCAGCGCGTCCAGGACCAGCACCGGCCGTGCGTCGTCCACCATGCCGCGAACGCGGTCGGCCGGGTACGCCGGGTCGATCGGCAGGTAGGCCGCGCCGGACTTGAGCACGCCCAGCACCGCGACGACCATGTCCAGCGACCGGGGGAACCGCAGCGCCACCAGGCGTTCGGGTTCCGCGCCTGCCGCGATCAGGTGGTGTGCCAACCGGTTCGCCCGCTCGTCCAGCTCCCGGTAGGTCAGCGCGGTGCCCTCGAAGGTGACGGCCACGGCGTCGGGGGTGCGGGCGGCCTGTTCCGCGAAGCGCCGCGGGATGGTGGTGTCCGGATCGCTGGTGCCCTTGCCGTTCCAGTCCACCAGCACCTGCCGGCGTTCCTGCTCCGAGAGCCACGGCAGTTCACCCACCGTGCGCTGCGGGTCGTCGCCCAACGCGGCGAGCAGGCGGCTCAACCAGTCGCCCAGGCGCTCGATCGTGCCGCGGTCGAACAGCCTCGGGTCGTAGGTGAGTTCGACGTGCAGCGCGTCGTCCGCGTGCGCCCGGATGGTGAGCGGGAACGTGGTGGTGTCCAACCCGTCCACCTCGCCGACCCGCGGCGCGCCGTCGGCGGTCGCCTCCACCGGGTAGTTCTCGAACGCCAGGAGACTGTCGAACAACCGGCCACCGGCCCAGGACTGGATGTCCGCCAGCGACACGAAGTCGAACCGGCGGGACTCGGTCTGCGCCTCCTGCAACCGCCGCAGCCACGGCAGGACCTCGTCCCGCGCGTCCACCGCGACCCTGGTCGGCACGGTGTTGATGAACATGCCAACCATGTCCTCGACGCCGGGCAGTTCGGCGGGTCGGCCGGAGACGGTGGTGCCGAAGACGACGTCGCGATCACCGGAGACGCGGGACAGCAGCAGTGCCCACGCGCCCTGCACCAGCGTGTTCACCGTCAAGCCGTGTGCCCGCGCGACCTCCGCCAACGGCGGTGCCGGCAGGTCGAACGCGAGTTGGGCCGACGACTCGGCGCGGTGCGCGTCGGTGGGCGGCCGGTCGTAGGGCAGGGCGGTGGGCGTGTCGAACCCGCGCAGCACGCCACGCCAGTGCTCCTCGGCGGCGGCCGGGTCCTGACCCGCCAGCCACTCCAGGTAGTCGCGGAACGGCCGCCGGACCACCGGCGCGGCACCGGCGTACTCCGCCAGCACCTCGCCGAACACCTGCGCCGTGCTCCAACCGTCCAGCAGCAGGTGGTGCGAGGTCCACAGCAGGTCGACCTCGTGCTCCGACACCCGTCCGACGACCAGGCGCATCAGCGGCGCGCGGGTGAGGTCCAGGCCCGCGTGCGCGTCGCGTGCCACCAGCTCGTCGGTGACGGGCGCGAACTCCACCGGCACCACGACGTGGCGGTGCACGACCTGCAACGGCTCGTCCACGCCTTCCCAGACGACGGCGGAGCGCAGGACCGGCGTGCGGTCCACGACCCGCTGCCACGCCTCCGCCAACCGCTCCGGCGAGTCCACATCGGACAGGCGGACGCGGAGTTGGTTGAAGTACGCCGTGCTGTCGTCCACGAGGCTGTGGAACACCATGCCCGCCTGCAACGGCGTCAACGGGTGGATGTCCTCGACGTCGGGCCCGGCGATCCGGTCGACCTGCTCCTGGGTGAGTCGGGCCAGCGGGAAGTCCGACGGCGTGCGCCCCCACGCGTCGGGCGACGCGCAGTGCGCCACGATCTCCCGCAGCGCGTCCAGCATCCGGTCGGCGAGCGCGCGCACGGCGTCCTCGTCGTGGGCCTGCGTCGAGAACTCCCAGTCCAGGGTCAGCTCGCCGCCCGCCACCGCGGCCGTGATGTCCAGCAGGTGCGGCCGGTTCAGGTCGTCGGGCACCTCCCGGCCGTGCTCGCCGTCCGCGAACGACCCGTCGAACCGGCCCAGGTAGTTGAAGCACACGCGGGGCAGCCGCCCGTCCAGACCACGCCCGGAGTACCGCAGGGCCTCGTAGCCGAGCCCCCGGTCCGGCACCGCGCGCAGCCGCTCCTTGACCGCCTTGAGCGCCGCACCCCAGTCACCGGCCGGTATCTCCAGCTCCACCGGGAACTGGGCGGTGAACCAGCCGACCGTGCGGGACAGGTCGACGTCGAACAGCTCCTCCCGCCCGTGGCCCTCGAGCGTGATCAGCGCCCGTCCGGCGAACGCCGCCGTCAACGCGGTCAGCAGCACGTCGTTGATCCGCGTCCGGTAGGCGTCGGGCACCCGGTGCAGCAACGCGTCCGTCTCGTCCCGCCCGAGCCGGACGGTGACGCTGCGCGCGCTGCCCGCCGTGGTGGGCACGGGTTCGTCGGTGGGGATCGCCGCCCAGTGCGGCAGCGACGCGTCGAACGCCCCGGCACGCACGTGGGCGTCCAAGCGGTGCGCCCACTCGGTGAACGCCGTCGTCCTGGGCGCGAGGTCGCCGCCCCGGTACGCGGTGTGCAGGTCCTCCAGGACGATCCGCCACGACACCGCGTCCACCACGAGGTGGTGCGCGGTCAGGAACAGCTTGCCGTCCGGGAACAACACGGCCCGGAACAACGGGCCGTGCCGCAGGTCCAGCGCGGCCCGTGCCCGGTCGGCCTCGGCCGCGTGGTCCGTCGTGGCCGCGAGGTGCAGCACGTCGTCGACGGTCTCGGCCACCTCCTGCCGCCACTGGCCGTCGACCTCCGTGAAGCGGCTCCGCAGCGCGTCGTGGTGCGCGACGACGCGGTGCAGCGCCGCGCGCAGCCGCGGCACGTCCACCGGGTCCAGGTCGGTGAACACCGACATGGTGAAGTGCGCCAGCGGCCCGTGCTCGGCGAAGAACCAGCGCTGGACCGGGGTCAGCGGTGCCGGTCCGGTGAACGACTCGCGTGCGGAGCCGGTCTCCTCGGTCACGGCCAACGCCAGCTCGCCCACGGTCGGGCGGAGGAAGACGTCCTTGGAGGTCAACCGGAGACCCGCCTGCCGGGCCCGCGACACGACCTGCATGGAGAGGATGGAATCGCCGCCGAGCGCGAAGAAGTCGTCCCGCGCGCCGACCCGCGGCACGCCCAGCACGTCGGCCCAGATCGCCGCCAGCTCGGTGGCCGCGCCGGGCGCGGGCGGCACGTAGCCCGCGTCGGTGAACACCGGCTCCGGCAGCGCCCGCCGGTCCACCTTGCCGCTCGGCGTCATGGGGACGGCGTCGAGCGCCACGAAGGCGGAGGGCACCAGGTACTCGGGCAGCCGCTGCTTGAGCCACGCGCCGAGGTCCGTCGCGCCACCCGCGGTGTAGGCCACCAGCCGCTGGTGGCCGCGGTGCTCCCGCGCCACGACCACGGCCTGCGCGACGTCGGGGTGCCGCAGCAACGCGGCCTCCACCTCGCCCGGCTCGACCCGGAACCCGCGGACCTTGACCTGGTCGTCGTCCCGACCGAGGTAGTCGAGCTGGTCGCCGACCCAGCGGACGCGGTCGCCGGTGCGGTACATGCGGCTGCCGGGCGGGCCGAAGGGGTCGGGCAGGAACCGCTGCGCGGTGAGCCCGGGACGCCCGAGGTAGCCGCGCGCCACCTGCGGCCCGGCGATGAACAGCCCGCCGGGCGCGCCGTTCGGCACGGGCTGGAGGTTGTCGTCCAGCACGTGGGCCACGAGGTTGCCCAGCGGTCGCCCGATGACCGGCCGCTCACCGGTCACCGGCGTGGACACGGCGTCCACCGTGGTCTCGGTCGGGCCGTAGAAGTTGTAAGCCCGCGTGCGGGACCCGGCGAGCCGCCGCCACAGCTCGCCGGGCAGCGCTTCGCCGCCCAGCATCAGGACGCGTGGCACGTGCTCGCCGTCGAGCAGCCCGGCGGGCAGGAGCTGCGCGACGTAGGACGGGGTCAGGTCGAGGAAGTCGATCCGGTGCTCCCGCACGTACGCCACCAGCGCGGCCGGCTCCAGCCGAACGTCGTCCGGCAGGACGTGCAACTCGTGCCCGTCCGCCATGAGCAGCGGCCCCTCCCACGACGTGTCGAAGGAGAACACGGCCGACAGCGCCACCTTCAGCGGTGTGGTCGCGAAGTCGGCGCGGTGGCTGTGCAGCAGGTTGACCAGCTGCCGGTGCTCGACCACGACGCCCTTCGGCGTGCCGGTCGAACCCGAGGTGTGGATGACGTAGGCGGCGTGGTCCGGCCGCACCACCACGTCAGGCCGCGTGTCCGGGTAACCACGCAGGTCCGGCCACTCGTCCAGCACCACCTCGGGTCGCGCGTCCCGCAGCAGGAACTCCACGCGCTCGGCGGGCAGGTCCCGGTCGATCGGCAGGTAGGTGCCGCCCGCCTTGTGCACGGCCAGGATCGCCACCACCACGTCCGCGGAGCGGAGCAGCCGCACCGCGACGACCCGCTCCGGCGCCGCCCCGCGCGCGACCAGGTGGTGCGCCAGCCGGTTCGCGCGTGCGTCGACCTCCGCGTACGTCAGCCGGACGTCGCCGTGGACGAGCGCGGTCGCGTCGGGCGTCCGCGCCGCCCGCGCCTCGAACAACGCGGGGAACGTCGTGGCCGGCACGTCGAGCCGCCGCCCGCGCGGGTCGGGTTCGTCGCCCAGCGCCAGCGGTATCTCCGCCATCGGCCGGTCGGGGTCGGCGGCGACGCCCGCCAGCAACGCCACCAGGTGCCGCGCCACGCGGTCCACCGTCGCGGCGTCGAACAGGTCGGTGCTGTACTCGATCGCGCCGAGCAGCGCGCCGTCGGCCTCCCCGAACTCGAACGTCAGGTCGCAGGTCGCCGTGGACAGCGGCAGTGACAGCTCCTCGACCCGCAGGCCGGACAGCTCCGGCAGCGCGGTGCCCGCGTTCTGCACCAGCACCATCACGTCGAACAACGCGTTGCGGCTGGGGTCGCGCTCGGGCCGCACCGCCTCCACGACGCGCTCGAACGGCACGTCCTGGTGGGCGAACCCGTCCAGCACGGTGGTCCGGACGTCGCCCAGGAAGTCGCCGAACGGGCGCCTGGTGTCGACGCTCGACCGCAGCACGAGGGTGTTGACGAACAACCCGACCACGTCGTCCAGCTCCGCCCGGCCCCGCCCGGACACGGCGGTGCCCACGGCGATGTCGTCCTGCCCCGTGTAGCGGGCCAGCAACGCCTGGCAGGCCGCGACCAGCGTGGTGAACAGGGTGTCGCCCCGGCGCCGCGCGAGCCGCCGCACGGCCGCCGCCACGTCGTCCGGCACGCGGAACGGGTGCACCGCGCCCGCGCCGGTGCGCACGGCGGGCCGGGGCCGGTCGGTGGGCAGCTCCAGCGGCGGCGTGCCGGCCAGCCGCTCGGCCCAGTACGTCGCGGGCGGTTCGCCCTGCCACGCCGCGTGGTCGAGGTACTGCACGGCGAGCGGCGGCAGCTCCCGGCCCGCGTACAGCGCGCCGAGGTCACGCGCCAGCACACCGGCCGACCAGCCGTCCGTGATGATGTGGTGCAGCGTCAGGACGAACACGTGGTCGTCGTCGGCCAGGCGCACCAGCCGGGCACGCACCAGCGGCCCGCGCCGCAGGTCGAACGGCGTCCGCGCCTCCTCCCGCAGCACGTCCGCGACCTCGGCGACCTCCTCCACCGGCAGCGCGAGGGTGAACGGGTCGTGGACGACCTGCACGTCCTGGTCGAAGGTCGTGCGCAGCGACTCGTGGCGGGCGACGAGCCCGTTCACGGCGCGGCGCAGGGCGGCCACGTCCAGCGCGCCGCGCAGGCGCAGCGCGGTCGACGTCACGTAGTCGACGCCACCCGGCTCGAACTGGTCGAGGAACCACAGGCGGCGTTGCGCGGGTGACTGCGGGTGCGTGCTCCCGCGCGGCACGGTCGGGATGGTGTCGCTCGCCGACCCGGCGGCCAGCGCCGCGGCGAGCCCCGCCACCGTGGGGTTGCGGAAGACCTCGCGTGGCGAGAGCTGCACGCCGAACGCGGCACGCAGCCGGGACGTCACGCCGATGCTGAGGATGGAATCGCCGCCCAGGGCGAAGAAGTCGTCCTCCGCGCCGACGCGCTCGACACCCAGGACTTCGGCCCACACGGCGGCGACGGTCCGCTCCGCCGCCGTGCGCGGCTCGGTGAAGCCGCCCGTGAACTCCGGTTCCGGCAACGCCCGGCGGTCCACCTTGCCGCTCGGCGTCAGCGGTAACGCCGCCAGCTCCACCACGGCGGCGGGCACCAGGTAGTCGGGCAGCACGGCGGCGAGCGCGGTCCGCGCGTCCCGCTCGGGCGTGCCGGTCACGTACCCGACCAGCCGCCCGCGCCGCACCACGGCCACGGCGTCCCGCACACCCGGCACCGCGCGCAACGCCGCCGCCACCTCGCCCGGCTCGACCCGGAAACCCCGGAGCTTGACCTGGTCGTCGGCGCGGCCCAGGTAGTCCAGCCGGCCGTCCACCCAGCGGACGCGGTCGCCGGTGCGGTACATGCGGCTGCCGGGCACGCCGAAGGGGTTGGGCAGGAACCGCTGCGCGGTGAGCCCGGGACGCCCGAGGTAGCCGCGCGCGACCTGCGGCCCGGCGATGAACAACTCGCCCACCACACCCGGCGGCACCGGGCGCAGGTCGCGGTCGAGCACGTACGCCGCGACGTTGGGCAGCGGGCGGCCGATGAGCGGGCGGTCGCCGGTGATCCGCGTGGCCACCGCGTCGACGGTGGTCTCCGTGGGGCCGTAGAAGTTGAAACCGGTGACCGGCGAGGCCGCGATCCGCCGCCACAGCTCGGCGTCGACGGCCTCACCGCCCACGACCACCTGGCGCACACCGGATTCGAGCAGCCCCGCCTCGATCACCCGGTGGGCGAACGACGGCGTGAGGTCGACGGTCCCCACGGAGTGCTCGGTGGTGTAGCGGACGAGCCCGGTCGGGTCGAGGCGGAGTTCGTCGTCGATGACGTGCAACTCGTTGCCCGCGGCCAGGAACAGCAGCCCTTCCCAGGAGGTGTCGAACGAGAACGTCGCGGTGACCGCGAAGCTCGACGGCTCGCGCATCAGGTCGTGCCGGTTGGCGTGGAACAGGTGCGCGAGCTGCCGGTGCTCGACCACCACGCCCTTGGGCTGCCCGGTCGACCCGGACGTGTAGATCAGGTAGGCGGCCTGCTCGGGGCGCAACGCCACCGGGGGCGCGGTGTCCGGGAAGGCCGCCGTGTCCGGCACGGCGTCCAGGACCAGCGCGGGTGCGGCGTCGGCCAGCAGGAAGTCCACGCGCTCGGCGGGCAGCTCCGGGTCGACCGGCAGGTACGCGGCACCGGACTTGAGCGTCGCCAGCACGGCCACCACGGCGTCGACCGACCGCGGCAACCGCACCGCGACCACGCGCTCCGGTCCCGCGCCCCGCGCGCGGAGGTGGTGCGCGAGGCGGTTCGCCCGCGCGTCCAGCTCGCGGAACGTCAGGCGCTCGGCGCGGAACACCAGGGCGGGCGCGTCGGGCGTGCGGCGGACCTGCTCGGCGAAGACCTCGGGGTACGACGACGCCGGCACGTCCAGCGCGGTGTGGCTCCACTCGACCAGCACCCGGTGGGCCTCTTCGGGCGTGAGCCACGGCAGGTCGGTGACACGGGCGTCGCCGTCCCGCGTGATCGCGGTCACCAGGTCGCGCAGCCAACCGGCGAGCCGGTCGGCGGTGGCCCGGTCGAACAGGGCCGGGTCGTAGGCCAGCTCCAGGTGCAGGCGGTCGGTCGCGGACGCGGTCAGGGCGAGCGGCAGGGTCGTGTTGTCGACCGCGTCCACCTCCACCACGCGCGGACCCCCGCCCGCCTGGTCGAACGGGTAGTTCTCGAACACCACGACGCTGTCGAACAGCCGACCGCCCACCCAGGACTGGATGTCCGCCAGCGACGTGTGGTCGTGGCGGCGGGCTTCGCCCTGCGCCGCCTGGAGAGCACGCAGCCACTCGCCGACCCGTGCGGTCGGGTCGACGGAAACCCTGGTGGGCACGGTGTTGATGAGCATACCGACCATGTCCTCGACGCCGGGCAGTTCGGCGGGTCGGCCGGAGACGGTGGTGCCGAAGACGACGTCGTGGTCACCGGAGACGCGGGACAGCAGCAGTGCCCACGCGCCCTGCACCACCGTGTTCACCGTCAACCCCGCGCGGCGCGGCGCGTCGCCGAGGTCGACGCTCACCCGCACCGCCTCGGACGCCTCCGACCGGTGCGCCTCGGTGGGCGGCCGGTCGAACGGCAGCGGGGTCGGTCCGTCCACATCGGACAGCACGGACCGCCAGTGCGCCTCGCCGCTGTCCTGGTCCGCGAGCCAGCGCAGGTAGTCGCGGAACGGTCGGCGGGTGGGCACGTGTGCCGGTCGGCCGCCGGTGATGGCGCGGTAGTGCTCCAGGACCTCGGAGAACACCTGCCCGGTGCTCCAGCCGTCCAGGACCGCGTGGTGCGACGACCACACCAGCTCCACCCGGTCCGCGGTCAGCGGTGTGACCCGGACGCGGAGCAGCGGTGCGACGGCCAGGTCCAGCTCGCCGTCGGTGGGCAGCACGACGTCGCGGTGCACCACCTGCACCGGCTCCGCCACGCCGTCCCACACGATGCTGCTGCGCAGCACCGGCGTCCGGTCCACCACCCGCTGCCACGCCTCGAACAACGCGCCCGGGTCGGTGACGCCGTCCAGCACCAGCCGCATCCGGTCGACGTACGCGCCGGGCTCGACCAGGCTGTGGAAGACCATGCCCGCCTGCAACGGCGTGAGCCGGTAGACGTCCTCCACGTCCGGTCCGGCGATCCGGTCCACCTGCTCCTGGGTGAGCCGGGCCAGCGGGAAGTCCGACGGCGTCCAGCCACCCGCACCCGGTGCCGCGCAGTGCGCCACGACCTCGCGCAGCGCGGCGAGCATCCGCTCGGCGAGCCGCCGCACCGTCGCCTCGTCGTGCGCGTTGGCCGAGTAGCTCCAGCTCAGCTCCAACTCGCCGTGCTCGACCAGACCCGTGATGTCGAGCAGGTGGGTGCGGTTCCGGTCGGGCGCGACCTCCGCGCCGGCGGCCTCGTGGCGTGCCCGGTAGAAACCGCCGTCCGCGACCTCGAACCGGCCGTGGTAGTTGAAGGAGACCTCCGGCAGGGGCGTGCCCACGTCCAGCGCCTCGAAGCTCAGCCCCTTGTGCGGCAGGCCGCGCAGCGCTTCCTTGACGGTCTTGAGCGTGCGACCCCAGTCCGGCGAGGTCTCCAGCACGACGGGGAACTGCGTGGTGAACCAGCCGATCGTGCGGGACAGGTCGACGTCGAACAGCTCCTCGCGGCCGTGACCCTCCAGGGCGACCGACACGGTGTCGTGACCCGTCCACTCCGCCAGGACGCGGCCGAGCGCGCTCAGCAGCACGTCGTTGACCTGCGTCCGGTAGACCGGCGGGACCCGGTGCAGCAGGGCGTCGGTGGTTTCGCGGTCGAGCCGCACCGACACGACGCGTGCCGAGGACTCCGTGTTCGGCCCCCGGTGGTCGACCGGCAGCGCCGCGGGTTCGGGCAGCGAGCGCCAGTGGGGCAGCGCGTCGTCCAGCGCGCCGGACGCGACGTGCTCGGCCAACCGGTGCGCCCACTGCGTGAACGGCGTGCCGACCGGCTCCAGGGGCGTGCCGCGGTACGCCTTCTCGAGGTCCTCCAGCAGGATGCGCCACGACACGCCGTCCATCACCAGGTGGTGTGCCGTGAGCAGCAGCCGCCCGGGGAACAGCACCGCGCGCAGCACCGGTCCACCGGTGACGTCCAGGCTCTCCCGGGCCGCCCGGACGCGTGCCTCGACGTCCACTTCGGACTCGACGCCGGGCTCCACGCGGAACACGTCGTCGGCCGCCACGGGTTCCTGGACCCAGCGGTCGCCGTCCGGGCGGAACCTCATGCGCAGTGCCTCGTGGTGCCGGACCACGGTCCGCACGGCCGCCCCGAGGCGATCGGGGTCGACACCCGGCTCCAGCTCCACCAGCAACGTCATGGCGTAGTGCCCCAACGGGCCGTGCTCGGCGAAGAACCACCGCTGGATGGGCGTCAGCGGCGCGGGGCCGGTGATCGCGCGCGGTGCCTCGGCGACCGGCGCGGTGGCCGTGGCGGCGGCGGCGAGTTCGGCCACCGTCTGGTGCCGGAACACGTCCCGGGAGGTGAGCTGGAAACCCGCCCGCCGCGCGCGTGACACGAGCTGGATGGAGAGGATGGAATCGCCGCCCAGGGCGAAGAAGTTGTCGTGCACGCCCACCTCCTCGGCACCCAGCACGTCGGCCCAGATCCGGGCCAGCTCGGCTTCGGCCGCGGTGGTGGGCGCGGTGTGGTCGCCGCCGGCCGCGGCGGGCGTCGGCGCGGGCAGCGCGGCCCGGTCGAGCTTCCCGTTGGGCGTCAGCGGGATGCGGTCCAGCTCCACGAACGCCGCCGGGACCTGGTAGTCCGGCAGCAGCCGCTTGAGGTGCGCGCGCAGGTCGACCGGCGCGGTCACGACCACGTAGCCGACCAGTCTCCGGTGGTCGTGGTCGGTGCGCGCGACCACGGCGGCGGCACGCACGTCCGGGTGGGCGAGCAACGCGGCCTCGACCTCGCCGGGCTCGATCCGGAACCCGCGGATCTTGACCTGGTCGTCCGTGCGGCCCAGGTACTCCAACTGGTCGCCGACCCAGCGGACGCGGTCGCCGGTGCGGTACATGCGGCTGCCGGGCGGGCCGAACGGGTCGGGCAGGAAGCGCTGCGCGGTGAGGCCGGGCCGGTTCAGGTAACCGCGAGCCACCTGCGCGCCCGCGATGTGCAGCTCGCCGGGGACCCCCTCGGGTTGCGGCCGCAGGTTCTCGTCCAGCACGTGCAGCGCGAGGTTGGGCAGCGGGCGGCCGATGACCGGCCGGTCGCCGGTGATCCGCGTGGCGGACGCGTCGACCGCGGTCTCCGTGGGGCCGTAGAAGTTGTGCGCCTCGACCGGCGCGGCGGCGAGTTCCCGCCACAGCGCCGTGCCGACCGCTTCGCCGCCCAGCATCAGGAACTTCGGCCGGTGCTCGCCGTCGAGCAGCCCGGCGGGCAGGAGCTGCGCGACGTAGGACGGGGTGAGGTCGAGGAAGTCGATCCGGTGCTCCCGCACGTACCGGATGAGCGCGTCGGGCTCCAGCCGCACCTCGTCGGTCAGCACGTGCAGCTCGTGACCGAACGCGATGAGCCCCAAGCCCTCCCACGACGTGTCGAACGAGAACACCGCGGTCAGCGCGAGCCGCAACCGGCCCGCGGCGAACCCGGCGCGGTGGCTGTGCAGCAGGTTCGCGAGCTGCCGGTGCTCGACCAGCACGCCCTTGGGCTTGCCGGTCGAGCCGGACGTGTAGATGACGTACGCGGCGTGCTCCGGCCGCGGGCCGCCCTCCGGCGGCGCGTCGGACATGCCGGACACGTCCACCGGTCCGTCGATCACGCGAACAGCGCCGGAATCACCGATCAGGTGCGCCTTGCGCGCCTCCGGAAGGGAGGGGTCGACCGGCAGGTAGACGCCACCCGCCTTCAGCACGCCCAGCACCGCCACCACGGCGTCCACCCCGCGCGGCAGCGAGATCGCCACCACCTGCTCCGGTCCCACGCCGTCCGCGACCAGCCGGTGCGCCAGGCGGTTCGCCCGCGCCTCGACCTCCGCGAACGTCAGCCGCTCGCCGTCGCACACCACGGCCGTCGCGTCCGGGGTGCGTGCCGCCTGGGCCGAGAACAGGGCGGGGAACGTGGTGCCCGGCACGTCCAGGACCGGGCCGCGCGGGTCCGGTTCGTCGCCGAGCAGCAGCGGCACGTCGGCCACCGGGCGGCGTGGTTCGGCGACCATGCGGGCCAGCAGGATCAGCAGGTGCCTGCCGAACCGCGTGACGGTGCTCGCGTCGAACAGGTCGGTGCGGTACTCGACCAGGGTGTGGATGCCGTCGTCGGTCTCGGTGAAGTCTACGCTCAGGTCGAAGTTGGCGCGCCGCCGCGTGAGCGGCTGCTCGGCCACCGCCAGGCCGGGCAGGTCGGGCAGGCCGCGGCCGACGTTCTGCATCGCCACCATCACGTCGAACAACGGCGACCGGCTCGGGTCGCGGTGCGCCGCGACGGCCTCCACGACCCGGTCGAACGGCACGTCGTCGTGCGCGAACGCGTCCAGGGCGTCCGCCTTGGTCGACGCCAGCAGCTCCTCGAACGACCGCGACGTGTCCACATCGGACCGGATGACCACGGTGCCGACGAAGAAGCCCACCAGCCGCTGCAACTCCGGCCGCCCGCGACCCGTGGTCACCGTGCCCAGCGCGATGTCGTGCTGGCCGGTGTACCGGGCGAGCAGCACCTGGCACGCCGCGAGCAGCGCCGTGAACAGGGTGGTCTCGTTGGCGCGCGCCAGTTCCGCCAGCCGGGAGGCGAGCGCCGCGGGCACGGCGAACTCGTGCGTCGCGCCCGCGGTGGTCCGCTCGGCGGGCCGCGGCCGGTCGGTGGGCAGCTCCAGCGGCACCACGCCGGCCAACCGCTCGCGCCAGTAGTCCAGCCGGACCGGCCGGTCGCGTTGCCAGACGGCGTAGTCCGCGTACTGGAGCGCGGGCGGTGGCAGCTCCTCGCCCCGGTAGAGCGCGGCCAACTCGTCCACCAGCACGCCCAGCGACCAGCCGTCGACAACGATGTGGTGCGAGGTCAGCAGCAGCACGTGGTCGTCCGCGGCGACCCGCAGCACGGTCGCGCGGAACAGCGGTCCCCGCTCCAGGTCGAACGGCCGCTCCACCTCGGCACGCAGCACGGGGGCCGGGTCGTCGACGTCGGTCACCGGGACGGCCAGGTCCACGTCCTCGCGCACCACCTGCTCCGGGTGCCCGTCGACCTCGCGGAACACCGTCCGCAGCGACTCGTGCCGCACCACCAGCTCCCGCAGCGCGGCGGTCAGCCGGTCCAGGTCCGGTGCGCCCCGCAGCCGCAACGCGAGCGCGCTGTTGTACTCGGTGTCGCCGGGCTGGAACTGGTGCAGGAACCACAACCGCCGCTGGCCCGCGGACAGCGGCAGCGGTCCGGTGCGCGGCGCGGGCGGGATGGTGTCGGCGGGCGCGGACCGGCCCGCCAGCCGGGACCGCAGGCGCTCACGCAGGTGGGCGGGCAGGGCGGAGGCGCGGCTTTCCTTGGAGGTGGTCATGGCTCAGACTTCCCGGTCGGCGAGGGCTTCGAGTTCGGCGAGCACCAGTTCCTCCACGAGGTCGGCGAGCGAGGACACGGTGCGGGCGGTGAGCACGTCGCGGGGCGACAGGTCGACGTCGAACGCCGCCTTGGTGCGCGAGGTGATGCGCAGGCTGCGGATCGAGTCGCCGCCCAGCGCGAAGAAGCTGTCCTCCACGCCCACCCGGTCCACGTCGAGTTCGTCCGCCCAGATGGCGGCGATCGCCTCTTCGGTCTCGGTGCGCGGTGCGACGTACTCGGTGGAGGTGACCGCGTCGCGCTCGGGCGCGGGGAGCGCGACGCGGTCCAACTTTCCGTTGGCGTTGAGCGGCAGTCGATCCAGTGCCACGAACGCCGTGGGAACCATGTGCTCGGGCAGCGCACTCGAAGCGTGACCGCGCAGTTCCGATACCCGCACGTCCCCGTTCGGTACGTAGTACGCGACCAAACGCTGTTCCTGTTCCAGCACAACGACCTGGGCGACGGAGGGATGCGCGCCCAACACGGATTCGATCTCGCCGAGTTCGATCCGGAACCCCCGGATCTTCACCTGCTGGTCCGCCCGGCCGAGGTAGTGCAGCCGACCGTTGACCCATTTGCCGAGATCGCCGCTCCGGTACATTCGGGAACCCGCTGTGCCGTAAGGGTTCGCGATGAACCGGGATGCGGTGAGGCCGGGTCGGTCGAGGTAGCCGCGGGCGAGGCCGGGTCCGGCGACGTACATCTCGCCGGGCACCCCGGGCGGGACGGGTTGGAGGTCGTCGTCCAGCACGTAGACGCGGAGGTCCGGTATCGGTTCACCGATGGTGCCGTCGGCGGTGGTGTGGGTGACGTGGACGGTGGTCTCGGTGATCCCGTACATGTTGATCAGCGATCCCGTGCCCTGCCAGTCCTCGACCTTGTCGAGGTCGAGGGCTTCGCCGCCGAAGACGACGTGGCGCGCGTCGGGTTGTTCGGGGATGAGCTGGTAGAAGGCGGAGGGTGTCTGGTTGAGGATGGTGACGCCTTCCTCGCGCATCAGGCGGGCGAAGTCGTGGGGCGAACGTGAGGTGTCGTGGGGGACGACGACGAGTCGGCCGCCGTGCAGGAGTGGTCCCCAGAGTTCCCAGACGGAGAAGTCGAAGGCGTAGCTGTGGAACAGGGTCCACACGTCGTCGGGGGAGAAGTGGAACCAGTGGTCGGTCGAGGTGAAGAGCCGGATCACGTTGGCGTGGGGGATGACGACGCCCTTGGGCTTGCCGGTGGAGCCGGACGTGTAGATCACGTATGCGGCGTTGTCGGGCCGCAACACGAGGTCGGGCGCGTCGGCGGGGTAGGAGGACAGGTCGGGCAGGGCGTCCAGGACCGCGACCGGCCGGGCGTCGGCGATGGTCGTCGCGATGCGCTCGGCGGGGTAGGCGGGGTCGATCGGCAGGTAGGCCGCGCCGGACTTGAGCACGCCCAGCACGGCCACCACGAGGTCGGCCGACCGGGGGAACCGCAGTGCCACCAGGCGTTCCGGTCCCGCGCCCGTCGCGATCAGGTGGTGTGCCAACCGGTTCGCCCGCTCGTCCAGCTCCCGGTAGGTCAGGTGAGAGCCCTCGAAGGTCACGGCCACGGCGTCGGGAGTGCGGGCGGCCTGTTCCGCGAAGCGCCGCGGGATGGTGGTGTCCGGATCACTGGTGCCCTTGCCGTTCCAGTCCACCAGCACCTGCCGGCGCTCCTGCTCCGAGAGCCACGGCACGCGACCCACCGGGCGGTCCGGGTCGGCGACCAACCCCACCAGCAACGCCTTCAACCGCTCGCCGAGCGTCGCCACGGTGCCGGCGTCGAACATCGCGGGTTCGTAGCCGAGCAGCACCGACATCCGCTCGTCCGGGTAGACGGTGGCGCTCAACGGGAAGCTGGTGGTCTCCACCGCCGACAGCTCGCGCAACCCCATGCCGTCCGCGAGGTCCGCCGGGTAGTTCTCGAACACCACGGCGCTGTCGAACAGGGCCGTGCCCGCCGGCACGCCGCTCCACTGCTGCAACCGGGTGAGCGGCACGTGCTCGAACCGCCGCGACTCCGCCTGCGCCGCCTGGAGTTCCCGCAACCACGCGGCGACCGGCCGGGCCCCGTCCACCCGCACCCGCACCGGCAGCGTGTTGATGAAGATGCCGGTGATGGCGTCCACGCCCGGCAGGTCCGCCGGGCGGCCGGACACCGTCGCGCCGAAGCACACGTCCCGCTGCCCCGACGACCGGGACAGCAGCAGCGCCCACGCGCCCTGCACGACGGCGCTCGGCGTCAGCCGGTGCTCACGCGCGAACCGGTACAGCCGCCGCGAGTCCTCCTCGGTCAGCTCCACCGCCAGCCGCCCGGACGTGGTGGCGGGTCCCGTCGCCGGCCGGTCGGCGGGCAGCGGCGTCGGCGAGTCGAACGTGCCGAGCACGCCGCGCCAGTGCTTCTCCGCGCCCTCGTCGTCCTGCTTCGCCAACCACGCCACGTAGTCCCGGAACGGTCGCCGCTCGGCGGGTTCGCCGAGCACGTCGGACAGCACCTGGAACACGCTCCACCCGTCCAGCAGCACGTGGTGGAACGTCCACAGCACCCGCACCGAGTCGGCCGACAGCCGGATGATCGCGACCCGCATCAGCGGCGCCGCACCGAGGTCGATGCCCAGCGCGCGGTCCTCGGCCAGCAGCCCGGCCAACCGGTCGGCCCGAGCCGGCTCGTCGAGATCGCTCCAGTCCAGGAACGTGAACGGCACGCGGGCATGGGCGTGCACCACCTGCAACGGCTCGCGCACGTCCTCCCACAGCACGGAACTGCGCAGCACCGGCGTCCGGTCCACCACCCGCTGCCACGACCGCGCGAACGCCGCCGAGTCCGGAATCCCGTCCACCACGAACGTGGTCTGCTGGAAGTAGACGCCGCGCTCGCCGAGGCCGTGGAACACCATGCCCGCCTGCATCGGCGTCAGCGGGTAGGCGTCCTCGCCGGTGATCCGGTCCACCTCGTCCTGGGTGAGCCGCGCCAGCGGGAAGTCCGACGGCGTGCGCCCGCCCGCGCCGGGTTCCCGGCAGTGCGCCAGGATCGCCCGCAACGCCGCCGCGAACCGGCCCGCGAGCCCGGCGACCGTGGCCTCGTCGTGCACGGCGCGGCTGTAGTGCCAGGAGAACTCCAAGCGGTCGTCCTGCACGCGCCCGACGACGTCCAGCAGGTGCGGGCGCGGCATGTCCGGGTCGGCCGCGAGGTCCAGGTCCCGCTGGCCGGTGAACCGGCCGAGGTAGTTGAAGCTCACCGCCGGGTCGCACGCCGGTCCGTCCGCCAGGTACCGCAGCGCGCCGTAACCGATGCCCCGTGCGGGCACCGCGCGCAGCTGCTCCTTGACCGACCGCAGTGCCGCGCCCCACTCACGCGGCACGTCCAGCGCCACCGGGAAGACCGTCGTGAACCAGCCGACGGTGCGGGACAGGTCGACGTCGTCGAACAGCTCCTCGCGGCCGTGGCCCTCCAGGTCGACCAGGACGCGGTCGCGGCCCGTCCAGTCGGCGAGCACCCGGCCCAGCGCGGTCAGCAGCACGTCGTTGACCTGAGTCCGGTAGACGTCGGGCACTTCCCGCAGCAGCGCGGTGGTCTCGGCCTCGGTGAGCCGCACGGTGACCTCGTGCGCGGTGGCGAACGTGTTGTCGCCATCCCGGTCGGTCGGCACACCGCCGCCGTGCACCGCGCGCCAGTGCGGCAGTTCGCCGTCGAACCCGCCCGCCGCCGCGTGCGCGGCCAGCCGCCGCGCCCAGTCCCGGAACGACGTGGTCTTGCGCCCCAGCCGCACCGGCACGCCCCGGACCGCCTGGTCATAGGCGGTGGTCAGGTCTTCGGTGAGGATGCGCCACGACACCCCGTCGACCACCAGGTGGTGCGCGACCAGCCGCACGGACCGCGCGGTCACGACCTCCGCGCGCAGCAGCGGTTCACCGAGCCCGACCGGCCGGACCACCTGCCGGTCGGGCTCGAACGTCGTGCGCAGCGCGTCGTGGTGCGCGACGAGGGCGTCGACGGCGGTCCGCAACGCGTCGGGCGACACGTCGTGGTCGAAGTCCACCACCAGCGACTGGTCGAACAGCTTCGAGCCGGTGCCGAGGAACCACCGCTGGATCGGGGTGAGCGGCGCGTCGCCGGTGACCGCGCCCTGGTCGGCCTCCGGCGGCAGGTCGCGGGTGACGTGCGGCGCGAGGGCGGCGATCGTCTGGTGCTCGAAGATGTCCCGCGAGGTGAGCACCAGGCCGGCCGCGCGGGCACGCGTGACGACCTGGATGCCGAGGATGGAGTCACCGCCCAGCGCGAAGAAGTTGTCCCGCACGCCGACCCGCGTCGCACCCAGCACCTCGGCGAACACGTCCGCCAGCACCGCCTCCACGGGCGTGCGCGGCGCGACGTGCACCCGCGGCTCCTCGGGCGGTGCGGGCAGGTTCGCGCGGTCGAGCCGGTCCACGCCGACGAACGCCGTCGGCACGCTGTGCGCGGGCAGCACCTGGCCCAGGAAGCCGTGCAGCGCGGCCGGGTTCACCGGCGGCGTCACGTACGCGACCAACCGGCGGTCGGTCGCCACCACGGCGGCGTCGACCACCTCGTGGTGGCGGCGCAACGCGTCCTCGACCTCCGCCGGGTCGACGCGGACACCACGCACGCGCACCGTGTCGTCGTGCGGGAACTCCAGCGCGACCAGGCGCCGCAGCGGCCGGTCCGGGTCCTCGACCACGGCGTGCAGCAGGGTTTCCAGGTCGTCGGCCAGCAGCTCGACGGTCGCGGCGTCGAACAGGTCGGTGTTGTGCTCGACGGTCAGCACCAGCGAGTCGTCCCGCGGCCAGAACTCCACCACCAGGTCGAACCGGGCGTTCGGGCGCGGTAGGTCGTGCTCGGCCACCACCAGGTCGCCGAACTCCCGCCGCCGCACCAGCGGCTGCTGCAACGCCACCACCGCCTGCACCAGCGGCGTGCGGCTCGGGTCCGGGTCGGGGCGCAACTCGGTCACCAGCCGGTCGAACGGCACGTCGTCGTGCGCGAACGCCTCCACGACGGTGTCCCGGACCTGGTCCAGGAAACCGGAGAACGGCAGCTCCGGGTCGACCCACGAGCGCAGGACCAGCGTGCGCACGAAGAACCCGACCGCCCGCTCCAGGTCGGCGTGGTCACGACCGGAGGTCACGGTGCCGACCGCGACGTCCCGCTGCCGGGTGCGGGAGGACAGCAGCAGCTGCACGGCCGCCGTGAGGGTGGTGAACAGCGTGGCGTCGTGCGCGCGCCCGACACCCGCGAGCCGCCGCACCAGCTCGGCCCGCAACGGCCGCCGCAGCACCGCGCCCGCCGCGGTGCGCAACGCGGGCCGGGGTCGGTCGGTGGGCAGGTCCAGCGCCTCCACCCCGGCGAGCTTCGCCCGCCAGTACGCCACGTCGCCGACCGGTCGACCGGTGTCCCACACCGCGAAGTCCGGGTACTGGGCGGACGGCGCGGCGGGTTCGACGCCCGCGTACAGCTCGGCCAGCTCGTCCACCAGCACCGCCACCGACCAGCCGTCGGTGACGATGTGGTGCTGCACCAGGAGCAGCAGGTGGTCGTCCGGTCCGAGGCGCTTGAGCACGGCGCGGGTCAGCGGACCGGTGCGCAGGTCGAACGGTTCGGTCAACGCGTTCTCGTCGCCCCGTTCCAGGGGTATCGCGCCGTGCTCCGCGACCACCTGCACGGGCACGCCGTCCACGACGTCGAACGTGGTCCGCAACGCGTCGTGCCGCCGGGCCAGCGCCGCCAGCGCCCGCTCCAGGCGCGGCACGTCCAGCGCCCCGGTCAACCGCAGGCCCACCGCCGTGTTCTGCTCGGCCGCGCCGTCCAGCGAGAACAGCCGCCGCTGCGCGGACGACAGCGGCAGCGCCTGCCCGCGCGGCACGCGGGGGATGGGTCGGTGCTCGGGTAACGCCCGCGCCAGCGCCTCCACCGTGCGGTGCTCGAACATCGCCCGCACCGGGAGGCCGCCGAGCCTGCCCAGCGCCCGCACGGCGAGGATCGAGTCACCGCCCAGCGCGAAGAAGTCGTCCCGCGCGCCCACGTGCTCGACGCCCAGCACCTCCGACCACACCGCCGCGACCCGGCGCTCCTCGTCGGTGCGCGGCGCCACGAAGTCCTCCGGCGCGTCCCCGACGACCGGAGCGGGCAGCGCCGCGCGGTCCAGCTTCCCGTTGGGTGTCAACGGGAACGCGTCGAGCGCGACGAACGCCGAGGGCACCATGTAGTCGGGCAGCGTCGCGGTGAGGTGTTCCCGCAACCCGGCGGTCTCGCCCACCACGTACGCCACGAGGCGCTTCGGCTCGTCGCGTGCGACGACCACGGCCTGCCGCACACCGGGGCGCTGCCGCAGCAACGCCTCGACCTCGCCCGGCTCCACCCGGAAGCCCCGGATCTTCACCTGGTGGTCCGCGCGGCCGACGAACTCCAGCTGCCCGTCCGCGCGCACCCGCACCACGTCGCCGGTCCGGTACATGCGGGCGCCGGGTGGTCCGAACGGGTCGGCGACGAACCGGGTGGCGGTCAACCCCGGCCGCCCCAGGTAACCGCGGGCCAACCCGACACCCGTCACGTACAGCTCGCCCTCGTCCGCCGGGCGCAGCTCCCCGTCGAGCACCCGGACCTCGGTGCCGGGGATCGGGCGGCCGATCGGCGGCGTGCCGCCGGGGGTCAGCGGCTCGCTCCAGCTCGTGACCACCGTCGACTCGGTCGGTCCGTACGCGTTGACCATCCGCCTGCCCGGCGCCCACCGCGCCACCAGGTCCGGCGTGCAGGCGTCACCACCGACCACCAGCGTGCGGAAGCCCGGCAGCGCGCGGTCCGGCGCGGTGGCCAGCGCGACCGGCGGGATCAACGCGTGCGTGACGCCGAACTCCTCCACCACGTCGGCGAGCTGGTCGCCGAGCAGCGGTCCCGGCGGCGGCACGACGAGCGCCGCGCCCGCCGGCAACGCCATGCACAGCTCCAGCACGGAGGCGTCGAAGCTGGGCGAGGAGAACTGGAGCACCCGGTCACCGGGCCGCACGTCGAAGTGCGCGACCTCGGCGGCGGAGAACGCGGGCAGCCCCCGGTGCGTGACCACCACGCCCTTGGGCCGCCCGGTGGAGCCGGAGGTGTAGATCACGTAGGCGGGCGAGTCCGGGTGGATCGGCACGTCGGGGTCGGTGTCCGGCTGGTCGTGCGTGTCGACGGGGCCGTCCAGCACCAGCAGCGGGTCGGCGTCGGCGAGCATGAACGCGATCCGCTCCGCCGGGTAGGCGGGGTCGACCGGGAGGTAGGCGGCGCCGGTCTTGAGCACCGCCAGGCGCGCGACGACGTTGTCCACCGAGCGCGGCAGCGCGATCGCCACCACGCGTTCCGCGCGGGCGCCCTTCGCGATCAGCAGGTGCGCGAGCCGGTTGGCCCGCGCCGCCAGCGCCCGGTACGACACCACCTCCCCGGGGGAGATGATCGCCGGCGCGTCCGGGGTGCGGTCGACCTGCGCGGTCACGAGTCTCGGCAGGTTCAGGGCAGACGTCATCGCGAGCGGTGCCTTTCTGCGTGTGTGCGGAGCGGGCCGCCGACTACCCGCGTTCAGGAAGGTTCAAACGTGATTTTCAGGCCATTTGTGGAACGCGCTTGCGTGCCAGTCGGCCGCCGATCTGGAGCCACTCGATGCCGCCGTCGCGCGGGTTGCGCAGGAAACGTCCGGTCTGCGTCGTGTCGCCCGTGTCGGAATCCCGCATGGCGAACACCAGCCCGTCGAACAACGAGAGATCGGCGAACGGCTCGCCGTCCACCGTGAGCTTCAACACTTCCCGCTCCGTGGGCTGCACCGAATATTCGGTGTCACCGTTGACGAAGCTGCCCGCGCAGTCCGCCGGCGGGTCGATCGGGTTGCGCAACTCGGCCGATCCGTCATAATCGCCGACCGGCAGCCCGGCTGCCGCGAATTCGCCGACCAGGTCCCGCCACAGCCCGAAGCCGCTGCTGCCGTTGGTGGTCAGCGCCACCACCGTGCCGTCCGCCGGGTTGATCCGCAGGTGGCAGGACGTGCCGTCGGCGGTGCCGTCGTGACCAACCCAGACCGTGCCGTCCCGCTCGTAGAGGGCGAGGCCGAGCCCCCAGCCGTCGGCCATCCCGAACGGCTCGGCGTGGCGGACGGGTGTGCGCATCAGGGCCAGGTCGGCGTCGTCCACCAGGTGCGGCGGCGCGCCCGCGAGCATCCGCCCGAAGGTCACCAGGTCGGTGGCGCTGGCGGCGAGCGCGCCCGCGGGCGCGTCCACCAGGGCGAGCGACTGGCGCACCGGGACGACCCGCCGCAGCGGCAGGTTCACGGCGTGGCCGGACACCGCGCCGTGGTCGGTGTCCGGGCCGACGGTGAAGTGCGGGCGCAGGCCCAGCGGGCGCAGCAGCACCGCGTCCACCGCCTCCCACCAGGACATCCCGGTCGCCACCTCGATCAGGTGACCCACCAGGACGTAGCCGATGTTGGAGTAGGAGAAGCCGGCGCCGGGCCGGTGCAGGGGCACCAGCGTGCGGCACGCGTCGAGCGCGTGCCTGCGCAGCGAGGTGGTGCGGACGTCGTCCGGGTCGGACGGGAGGCCGCCGGTGTGGCTGAGCAGGTGCCGCAGCGTCAGCGGGTGGTCGACGTCCGGCAGCGGCGTGTCGAGGTCGAGGTCGCCGTCCGAGACGAGGGTCATGGCGACCGTGGCGGTGAACGTCTTGGTGATCGAGCCGATGGGCACGGGCGCGTCGGCGGGCAGGCCGACGTTCGTGGTCCACAGCTGTTCGCCGGGTCGGTGCACGGCCAGCTGCGCGCCGGGCACGAGGTGGTCCCGAACGAGTCCGGCTAATCGACGCGCGAGGTGGTGGGTGTTCATCAAAGATCCTTCGGAGGAATGAGCCAATTGGCTGCGAACCAACGTTGACGGCCGTTCCTGGATCGTCGCGACCGCCAAACGGAGCATCTGCGAAATTTAGATTCCCCGGTTTGTGCGGACGTAACCGCGCGTTCTTGCGAAGATCTTCCCGGTTCACTCGAACGGCGTGGTTTGGACTCGCCGGTTCCGTAATGAGGGGCGTGATCACGAGGATTATTCGCACTCGCCTGTCATCGCGTTCCGGTGGGTCGCGGTCGGGGTGGCGGTGGCGGTCGGGTGCTAATTTTCCCCGAGTCGGACGGATTTCCGAAGAAGTATTCCCAGACCCGTAACCAGGGGTCGCCGCGGTCGTTTGGCGGTTAGTGGGGTCGCGCCGGACCACGCGCGGTCGACGCACGCCGCCGAACCGCGTTCGGCGGGTCGGCGGGCACCGGTTCGCGAGGATGCGACCGACGCCGCGTGCGCGTCACCGGTCGCCCCCGACCGGTGCCGTGGCCCCATCGCGCATCGCGCCCGCGCCCGGTGCGCGCCTGCGCCGCGTCCTCACCCGAGGTGCGCCTGCGCCGTGCGTCGAGCGCGACCCGATGCCCCCGCCCGCGTCGAGGCCGGAGCCGAGTGGCCGCGCCCGCACCACCCGCCGCGCCCGGTCCGCTTGGCTCTCGGTCGGCCCGGTGCCCGCTCGGCCCGGCTCTCGGTCCGTCCCGCTCTCGGTCCGCGGCTCCTGCTGGGTGTGGTGCCCGGTCCGCGCGGCACCCAGCCCGCGCGGCCGACCCGGAGACCGGCCGAGCGCGTCACCCCGGCCGGGTCAGTCCCGCTGGACCTCCAGGTGCAGCGACTCCATCCGGGCGTCGAGTTCCGCCGCGATGGCGGCCGTGCTGGTCAGCTCCTCCACGAACCCGGCGGGCACCTGGTCGTCGTACTTGTAGAACAGCTTGTGCTCCAGTGTCGCCCAGAAGTCCATCGCGATGGTCCGCAGCTGGACCTCCACCTTGACGTGCTCCACCCGGTCGGACAGGAACACCGGGATGCGCACGATCAGGTGCAGGCTCCGGTACCCGTTGGACTTGGGCTCGGCGATGTAGTCCTTGGTGCGCAGGATCTCCACGTCGCTCTGCCGCGCCAGCATGTCCCGCACGCGGTACACATCGGACACGAACGGGCACACCACGCGCACGCCCGCCACGTCGTCCAGGTGCTCGGCCGCGAGCGCGATGTCGGCGGGCAGGCCCTTGCGGCGCAGCTTGTCCAGGATCGCGTCGGGCCGTTTCACGCGGTGCGTCACGTGCTCGATGGGGTCGTGCCGGTGGACGAGGTCGAACTCCTCGCTGAGGATGCGGAGCTTGGTCATCAGCTCCTCGACCGCGAACTTGTAGACCACGAGGGACCGCCGCAGCAGGTCGTCCGCGATCCCGATCTCCATGATCCCAGGGTACCGGCCCCCCGGTGGGCTACGATGCCGGTCGTGGACACCCACTGGCACGTCGTTCTGCCGCCGCCCGCCGCCTGACGGGCGCACCGCGGCACCCCCTTCACGCCGGCCTGCGCGCCGTGCGCCCGTTCGCGAGCCCTTGTGCCTTCTTCCGCGAACGGAGAACCCGTGTCACCCCTTGCTGTCCGAACGCGCCTCGCGCAAGGCCCGCTGCCGATCCTGGCGGCGTGCCTCCTGTGGGGCACCACCGGCACCGTCAGCTCCCTCGCCCCGCACGGCGCGCCCGCCTCGGCGGTCGGCGCGGCGGGCCTGGTGCTGGGCGGCTGCCTGCTGTTCCTGACCGCCCGCGGCACCCGCGCGGTGCTGCGCACCGCCGACCGTCGGCTGCTCGCGGTGGGCGCGCTCGCCGTCGCCGGGTACGCGCTCGCGTTCTACCCGGCCGTCGCGCGCACCGGCGTGGCGGTGGCCACCACGATCGCACTGGCGACCGCGCCGATCGTCCTCGGCGTGCGGTCCCGACCGCTGGTCACGCTGACCGCCGTGGCGGGGTGCGCGATCCTCATCCTGGGCGGCGGCGGGGCGCACGTCGACGTGGGCGGCGTGGCGGCGGCCGTGGTGGCGGGCCTGTCCTACGCCGCCTACTCGGCGGTCTGCGCGCACCTCATCGGCCTCGGCCACCCGTCCCGGGCCGTGGTCGGCGTGGTGTTCGGCGGTGCGTCGGTGGTCACCCTGCCGGTGCTGCTGTGGCTGGGCGTCGGGTGGCTGGGCAGCGCGGGTGGCGTCGCGGTCGCGGCGCACCTGGCGGTGTTCACCACGTTCGCGGCGTACCTGCTGTTCGGCCACGGGCTGCGGCACACCGACGCGGCGACCGCGACCACGTTGACCCTCGCGGAACCCGCCGTGGCGGCGGTGCTGGGCGTGGTCGTGCTGCACGAGCGGCTGCCGCTGGTGTCGTGGTGCGGCATGGGCCTGCTGGCGGTGGCGTTGCTCGCACTGGCCAGGCAGCCGGGCGAGGTCAGTCGAAACGCCGCTCGGCCGCGCCGCCGAGCCCGTACAGGATGCGCTGGATGATCTCCGGGTCCACGTTCGGCTCGTCGCCCAGCTGCTCGGCGGCGGGTGAGCGGCGTGGTTCGCGGCGGGGCAGCGGCACGGCGGAGGCGTTCATGCCCGACGGCAGCCCCAGCTCGCACCACGCCAGCCGGCCGCCCGCGGTGAGGTCCACCAGCCCGGCGCGGCCGTGGGCCAGCTCCGGCGGCAGCGCCACGCGGGAGCCCTCCACCTCGATCGCCAGGTGCGTGCCGCTCAACCGCAGCCGCACGAGCAGCAGGCCGGGGGAGCGGGGGTCGGCGACGTCGACGGTCGCGCCGACCAGGCGGCGCGCGGTCTGGGCGGCCTCGTCCTGCATGGCGCGCAGCCGCCACTCGCCGAGGGAGAACCGCACGAACATGTCGGCGACGTTGACCGCCGTGGGGAGGGCGACGAGTCGAAGGTCGTCGACCTGCTCGGTCCGGGCGTTCACACCGATCCTCCTCACCTGCGTCCGGCGCGCGTGCTGCGCCAGATGGTGCCATGAGCGTCACCCCGGTCACCCACGTGGGCTACATCTCCGATAAGCACGCCGGGACCTCGTCCGACGTCGTGGTTCGGGTGTGCGTGGGTGCACGCAATGTCACAGCGGTGCCGGAAACGTATCCGAACGCAGGGCCGAAGGGAATACGCGAGCCCACCCGATCGGACGACACGACCGACTCAGCGTGAAGTCGCGGCACGAGTGAGGGCCCGTCGGCGGTTCGCCGGCGGGCCCTCACTCGTCAGGTCGCCCTCAGGACTGGAGCAGGGCCTCGATCTCCAGCAGGATGGTGATCTTGTCGCCGACCGCGGCACCGGCGGCGCCACCGGTCACGCCGAAGTCCTTGCGGCTGATGTCCGTGCTGGCGGAGAAGCCCGCGACGGTCGAGCCGCCCATGCCCTCGCCGAAGCCGTTGATCTCAAGCTCCAGGGTCACGGACTTGGTCACGCCGCGCAGGGTCAGGTCGCCGTCGACGAGGAAGCCCTCGCCGTGGGCGCGCACGCCGGTGGAGGAGAAGGTCAGCTCCGGGTGCTTCTCGACGTCCAGGAAGTCCTCGTTCTTCACGTGGGCGTCGCGCTGGCCGTTCTTGGTGTTGATCGAAGCGGTCTCGATCTTCGCGTTGACGGTCGACTCCAGCGGGTTCTCCGCGGTCACGATGGTGCCCTCGAACGCGTCGAAGTGCCCGCGGACCTTGGAGACGCCCAGGTGGCGGACGACGAACGAAACGTCCGAGTGCACCGGGTCGATCGCCCACGTGCCCGCGATGTAGCCGGGGATCTGCACAGCCTGCGTCATGGTCGGTCCTTCTCAGTCGGTCTGGTTGAACTCTCAACAAGAACATAGCGCATCCTGGTTGAAGGTTCAACAAGGAACGTATGATGGGTCCATGAGCGACGTGCGGTGGCTGAGCGCCGAGGAACAGCGGGTTTGGCGTGGCTTCCGGACCGCCGTGATGAAGTTCACCGAGCACCTCGACCGGCAGTTGCAGCGCGACTCCGGGATGCCGATGGCGTACTACGAGATCCTGGTCGCCCTGTCCGAGGCTCCCGAGCGGGCCCTGCGGATGAGCGAACTGGCCCTCGCGTGCCACTCGTCCCGGAGCAGACTCTCCCATGCCGTCGCGAAGCTGGAGAAGGAGGGTTGGGTCGTGCGGCGCGCGTGCGCCTCCGACCGGCGCGGCTCGGTCGCCGAGCTGACCGACGAGGGCTTCGCCGTCCTGGAGGCCGCGGCGCCCGGCCACGTGACCGCCGTGCGGGAGCAGCTGTTCGACGTGCTGACGCCCGCGCAGCTCCAGTCGCTGCGCGAGATCAGCGCCGCGATGGAGAACGGGCTGGCCGGCGAGTGCGCCCAGGTGCGCGCGGAGATAGGCGAGTTCTGACCTTCGCGGGCGACGGTCCCACGCCGCCCGGCCTCGGCCCATCGCCCGGCTGCCGGCCCGCTGTCCGGGTCCTGGCCCGCGGTTCGCCGCGAATCCCGCCCCCGCCTGCCGATCCCTCGCCCACCGGTCCGCCACCGAACCGACACCTCCGAATGGGGGTGGTGGGCGGGCTCCGACCGGCCGACCCTCGGCCGATGAGCTTCCGCGACGCCCGTGACCTGCTGCTGCGCCACGCCACCGACTACGCCACCGCCCGCGCCGAGTTCCGCTGGCCGGAACTCGACGAGTTCAACTGGGCGCTGGACTGGTTCGACGTGATCGCGCGCGACAACGAGCGTCCGGCGTTGTGGATCGTGGAGGAGGACGGCAGCGAGGGCCGGTGGTCGTTCGCGGAGCTGTCCCGGCGGTCCGACCAGGTGGCGAACTGGTTGCGGGACAACGGGGTCGCGCGTGGCGACCGGGTGGTGCTGATGCTGGGCAACCAGGTCGAGCTGTGGGAGGTGCTGCTGGCCGCCATGAAGCTCGGTGCCGTGGTCATCCCCGCCACCACCCTGCTCGGCCCGGCCGACCTCCGCGACCGCGTGACGCGTGGCGGCGCGAAGCACGTGGTGACCGGCGCGGCGGACGCGGCGAAGTTCGCGGAGGTGCCCGGTTCGTACACGCGGGTCGCGGTCGGCGGCGAGGTGCCGGGGTGGCTGGACTACGCGGCGTCGCGGGAGGCGTCGTCGGATTTCACGCCCGACGGCATCACGCGCGGCTCGGACACGTTGCTGCTGTACTTCACCTCCGGTACCACCGCGCGGCCGAAGCTGGTCGAGCACACGCACGTCTCGTACCCGGTGGGGCATTTGTCCACAATGTACTGGATCGGCCTGGAGCCCGGTGACGTGCACCTGAACATCTCCTCGCCGGGTTGGGCGAAGCACGCGTGGAGCAACGTGTTCGCACCGTGGAACGCCGAGGCGACGGTGTTCGTGCACAACTACACCCGTTTCGACGCCGTGCGTTTGATGTCCGAAATGGACCGTTGCGGCGTGACGAGCTTCTGCGCGCCGCCGACGGTGTGGCGGATGCTGATCCAGGCCGACCTGCGTGCCCTGCGCACACCGCCGCGCAAGGTGGTGGGCGCGGGCGAGCCGCTGAACCCGGAGGTGATCGAGCAGGTGCGCGAGGCGTGGGGCGTGACCATCCGGGACGGGTTCGGGCAGACCGAGACGACGGTGCAGGTCGCGAACACGCCGGGGCAGCCCGTGAAGCCGGGTTCGATGGGACGGCCGGTGCCGGGTTACCCGGTGGTCCTGGTCGACCCGGTGACCGGCCGGCCGGGTGAGGAGGGCGAGATCTGCCTGGACCTCTCGCGCCGCCCGTTGGGCCTGATGACCGGTTACCACGGGGATGCGGAGCGCACCGCGGAAGTCATGCGCGACGGTTACTACCACACCGGTGACGTGGGTTCCGTGGACGCGGACGGCTATCTCACCTATGTCGGGCGCACGGACGACGTGTTCAAGGCGTCGGACTACCGGATCTCGCCGTTCGAGTTGGAGAGCGTGCTGCTGGAGCACGAGGCGGTTGCCGAGGCGGCGGTGGTGCCGTCTCCGGACCCGGTGCGGTTGGCGGTGCCGAAGGCGTACGTCGTGCTGGCGTCGGGCTTCGCGGCGGACGGGACGACAGCCCTGTCCATCCTCCGCCACGCCCGAGAGCACCTGGCCCCGTACAAGCGAGTGCGCCGCCTGGAGTTCACCGAACTGCCCAAGACGATCTCCGGCAAGATCCGCCGCGTGGAACTGCGCGGTCGGGAGACCGGCGACCGCCCGGCGGGCGAGTACCGGGAGGAGGACTTCCCCACCCTCCGCGGCTGACGCGCGGACGCCGGCCGCACGCGGGTGGGTCAGGGGTGGAGCGCGGGTTCGGGCATGGGGAACATCGTCAGGAAGCGCTCCACCCGGTCACGGTCGCCCGTCACGGTCGCCTCACCGGCTGCTTCCGCGTCGGACAGCGCTCGGCCGCTCCACAGCAGCTGGTCGAGCGTCCCGGGCGTGGTCGCCACGACGGCGTCCGGGCGCTCCGGCTCACCGCGACGGATCATGAGGCCGTTCGCGAAGCGCAGGTGGAAGCGGTCGTCGTCGAGGGACAGGCCGAGATCGGCGGCGAAGCCGGTGGCGCGCGCGGGGTCGTACAACGTCTTCACGGCGCACATCATGGAGTCCACGCTCGTCGACACCTTGCGGGGCAGGGCGGGTGACCGCGCGCCCCACCGGCCGAGCGCCATCACCACGGGCTCCAGCTCCCGGCCCCACTCGGTCAGCTCGTACACGCGGGCCGACGACGGTGGAGCCAGCTTGCGGCGGCGCAAAACGCCGGATTCCTCCAGCTCGCGCAGCCGCTGGGACAGCACGTTGGGGCTCGCGCCGGGCAGGCCCGTGCGGAGGTCGGTGAACCGCTTCGGGCCGAACAGCAGCTCGCGGACGACCAGCAACGCCCACCGCTCACCCACCAGGTCGAGGGCGTGTGCCGTCGCGCAACCGTCGTCGTAACTGCGCTTGGTCGCCATGGACCCCACCCTACCAGCAAAAGTACAAATTTCTTATCTATTGGTTGCCGATCAGGACCACTGCCCGGTACGGTTCTGACACCGAGCGCGTCCTCTCCGGGATCTGCGGGACCCCCAGCCCGACCGGGGAGCGCGCGGGCGGCGCGACCCGCTCGGCGGGACCGCCACCGGGAGCCGCGCGGATGAGCTGGTCCCGGCTCATCCGCGCGGCGGCGGGGGAGCCTGCCCCGCGGTGTCCTGCCACGACCACGCCACCACCGGGTGGCGACCGGCGGAACCACGGAAAACGGCGCACCCACCCCCGCGGCGATCGGTCCACTGAGGACCGCACGGCAACGGGGGAACGCCGTGACCCGCGGCTACCATGGCGCAATGCTCCGACGCACGTACGACGGCCAGGACTGCTCGATCGCCCGTGCGCTGGAAGTGGTCGGCGAGCGCTGGACGCTGCTGGTCGTGCGGGACGCGCTCCTCGGCGTCACCCGCTTCGACGGCTTCCTGCAACGCCTGCCGATCGCGCGCAACGTGCTGAGCAACCGGCTCGCCGGCCTCGTCACGCACGGCGTGCTGGAGCGCGTCCCCTACCAGGACCGCCCGCCACGCCACGAGTACCGGCTGACCGACCGGGGGCGCGAGCTGTCCACGGTGCTGCTGTCCCTGATGGCGTGGGGCGACCGCCACACTCCCGGCGAATCCGGCCCGCCGCGCACCGCGGAGCACGCGGGCTGCGGCGGACCGGTCGTGCCGCGCGTGGTGTGCGAGCGCTGCGCGGGCCACGTCCCACCGGGCGGCATCGTCACGCGGGTACTAGACGCCGAGCTGCGCCGCGGCCAGGGCGGTGCCCTCGACCCGGGCGGCGACCTTGGCGAACGCCGTCTCGCGGGAGGTCGAGGTGTCGTCGGCGAACGGTGAGAACCCGCAGTCGTCGCACGTGCCGAGCCGGTCCACCGGCAGGTGCCGCGCGGCGGCCAGCACGCGGTCGCGCACCTGCTCCGGCGTCTCCACGGCCGGGTCGATCGGGTCGGTGACGCCGATGAACACCCGCGCGTCGGCGGGCAGGTGCTCGGCGATCAACGCGAGCACGCGGTCCGGGTCCGGCTCACCCGCGAGCTGGACGTAGAAGTTGCCCGCCCGCAACGCGAACAGCTTCGGCAGCAGCCCCGCGTAGTCGACGTCGAGGCTGTGCGTGGCGTCCCAGTCGCCACCGGGGCAGGTGTGCACGCCGATCCGGGCGCGCTCCTCGGCGGTGAACCGGTCGAGCACGGCGTTGTTGACCGAGATCAGCTCGTCCAGCACACCACCGGACGGGTCGAGCTTGAGCGACAGCCGGGCCTCCGTGAAGTCGAGCTGCACCACGTGCGCGCCGCCGTCCAGGCTGCTCCGGATGTCGGCCTCGGCCTCGTCCAGCAGGTCGGTCACGAACTGCTCCCGGGGGTACCCGTCGATGCCGTCGGCGGGGTACAGCAGGCTCAACGCGGACGGCGCGATCACCGGCTGCTTCACCGGCCGCGACGTCAGCGAGCGCGCGGCGCGGAGCTGGTCGGCCGCGTGCGCCGCGTACCGGAACGGACCGGCGGTCAGCCGGGGCAGCTGCCGCGTGTGACCGTCGGAGAACGGCACCACGACGCCGTCCGGCGCTAGGTCGGCGAGCCCCGCGACGGGGTAGGTGAGGAAGCTGGACTTGCCCTGCTCGCCGTCGGTGACGACCGGCGACCCGGTCTCCTCGAACCGGCGGATGGTGTCGGCGACGGCCTCCGCCGTGGCGGCGGCCAGTTCCTCCTCGCCGATCCGGCCGGCGGCGTGGTCCTCGTGGGCGCGGAGGAGGGCGGCCGGGCGCGGGATGCTGCCGATGGGCTCGGTGGGCAGGCTCAACGTGTACCCCCTGTGGGACGGGTCGGTGCGTGGTCCGAACGTAGGGGGCGGCACCCCCGATCACGTACCCGCTTCAGGGTGAGTCCGCACCCTCGAACAGGCGGTCCTCACGTCGACCCGGCGTCACCGGACGCCGCGTGGCCGGAACTGGACGCTGATCCGCGGCCCGACCGCCTTCGTCGTCTTCGGCACGGCGTGCTCCCACGTCCGCTGGCACGACCCGCCCATGACGATCAGGTCGCCGTGGCCCAACGCGTAGCGGACGGTCGCGCCGCCGCCGCGGGGCCGGAGCAGCAGGGGACGCGGCGCGCCCACCGAGACGATGGCCACCATGGTGTCCTCGGTGCTGCCGCGCCCGATGGTGTCGCCGTGCCAGGCCACGCTGTCCCGCCCGTCGCGGTAGTAGCACAGGCCCGCGGTGCGGAACGGCTCGCCGAGTTCGTCGGCGTAGCGGACGCTCAACGCGTCACGCGCCTCGGCGAGCACGGGGTGGGGCAGCGGGACGTTCTCGCGGTAGAAGCACAGCAGGCGCGGCACGTCCACCACGCGCTCGTACATCTGCCGCCGCTCGGCACGCCACGGGACGCCGCCCGCCAGCAGCCGGAACAACTCGTCGGCGCCGGTGAGCCAGCCGGGCAGCACGTCGATCCACGCGCCGTCACCCAGCACGGTGCGGCGCAGGCCGGTGAACGGGCGCACGGCGATGGGCTCCGCGCCGTCGAAGAGCGACACCTGCATGGCGCGGAGCTTAACCCACGTCGAACGGATGTTCGACCGGGATGATCACTATTCCTTCAGTGTGAACTGAAAGATCAGGCTTCCGGTTCGGGCTTGCGCCGCCGACCACCGGTCCGGACCTGCCGCGACGGCTCGTCGGGCGGCTCGGGTGCGGGCGGCTGGGCAGCCTCTTTCGGCGCCGGCTGATCAACGAGCAGGATCGCGGCCAGCTCGTCGTAGATCGGTGTGCTGCTCATGAACGATCTTGTACCCCTTTCACGCGCAAGCTACACCGCACCGGTGAGCGGGTGAACGCCGAGGGTGGCGAACCACCCCGGCAGGGGACCTCCGCGCAGGTCGCGGGGGCCGGGCCACGCACCCGGCCCCCGCGTCCTCACGCCGGGGCCAGCCACACCACCCCGGTGGCGGGCAGCCGCAGGGACGCGGACGCGGGCAACCCGTCCAGCGGCTCGGCGGTGGCGCGCACCGCGTCGTTGACCACGCCCGACCCGCCGTAGTCGCGCCGGTCGGTGTTGAGCACTTCGCGCCACGTCCCGGCGTGCGGCAGCCCGAGCCGGTAGTCCTCGTGCGGCACGCCCGCGAAGTTGGCCACGCACACCAGCACCGAGCCGTCCGAGCCGATGCGGCGGAACGCGATCACGTTGTGCTCCGCGTCGTCGGCACGGGTCCAGGCGAAGCCGTCGGGGCTGTGGTCCAAGGTGTGCAGGGCCGGTTCACGGCGGTACGTGGCGTTCAGGTCGGCCACCATGCGCTGGATGCCCCGGTGGTAGTTCATGCCGCCGTGCTCGGCGAGCAGCCACCACGCGAGCGAGTCGTCGGCGTTCCACTCCCACGGCTGCCCGAACTCCCCGCCCATGAACAACAACTGCTTGCCCGGGTGCGCCCACTGGTAGGCGAGCAGCGTGCGGACGCCCGCGGCCTTGCGGTGGTCGTCGCCGGGCATCCGCTGCCACAGCGACCCCTTGCCGTGCACCACTTCGTCGTGGGACAGCGGCAACATGTAGCGCTCGCTCCACGCGTAGTCGACGGAGTGGGTGATCTCCCCGTGGTGGTGGACCCGGTGCACGGGGTCGTTGCGCAGGTAGTGGAGCGTGTCGTGCATCCAGCCCATGTTCCACTTGAACCCGAACCCGAGCCCGTCGGCGCTGGTGACGCCCGGCCACGCGGTGGACTCCTCCGCGATCACCACCGCGCCCGGCACCCGCGTGCGCACGGCGGTGTTCAGCTCGCGCAGGAACGCCACGGCGTCCAGGTTCTCCCGCCCGCCGAACTCGTTGGGCAGCCACTCGCCGTCGCGTCGCGAGTAGTCGAGGTAGAGCATCGAGGCGACGGCGTCCACGCGCAGGCCGTCCAGGTGGTACTCCTCCAGCCAGTGCAGCGCGGAGGCCACCAGGAAGTTGCGGACCTGCGGCCGGCCGAGGTCGAACACCAGGGTGCCCCAGTCGGGGTGCTCGCCGCGGCGCGGGTCGGCGTGCTCGTAGAGGGGCGTGCCGTCGAACCGGGCCAGTGCCCAGGCGTCGCGCGGGAAGTGGGCGGGCACCCAGTCCAGGAGCACGCCGATGCCCAGCGAGTGCAGGTGGTCGACCAGGTGGCGGAACTCGTCGGGCGTGCCGAACCGCGCGGTGGGCGCGAAGTACGACGTGGTCTGGTAACCCCACGACCCGCCGAACGGGTGCTCGGTCACGGGCATCAGCTCGACGTGCGTGAACCCGGTCTCCACCAGGTAGTCGCCGAGCGCGGTGGCCAGTTCGCGGTAGGACAGCCCGGCGCGCCAGGAGCCGAGGTGCACCTCGTAGACGCTGATCGGCGCGTCGTGCCAGTCGGTGGCGGCGCGGCGGGCCAGCCAGCCGTCGTCGGTCCACCGGTGCCGGGTGGTGGTGACCACGGAGGCGTTGGCGGGCGGCGTTTCCGTGGCGGACGCCATCGGGTCGGCGTGTTCGCGCCACGCTCCGTCCACGCCGAGAACACGGAACTTGTAGCGGCAGCCGGGTCGCACGCCCGGCACGAACACCTCCCACACGCCGGACCCGAGGTGCCGCATGGGGTTGCCCCGCCCGGACCAGTCGTCGAAGTCCCCCGCGACGCGCACGCCGCGTGCGTTGGGCGCCCACACGGCGAACGCGACGCCGTCGTCCTTGGGGTGCGCGCCGAGCACGTCCCACAGCCGTGGGTGTTCGCCGCGTCCGATGAGCGCCACGTCGCCGTCGCTGACGGTGGGTGGCGTGGTGTACGGGTCGGTGACCACGTCGGTGCGGGGCGCGCGTTCCACTTCCAGTCGGTACGGGGTCGGTTCGCCGGGCACGAAGCCCGCGAACAGGCCGTGCGAGACGTGGGCGAGGGGATGGCGGCCGTGGTCCGTGAGGACGTGGACGGCGGTGGCCCCGGGTTGGAGGGTGCGCACGACGGTGTCCGGGCCGGCGGGGTGCGCGCCGAGCACGGCGTGCGGGTCGGGGTGGTCGCCGACCAGCAGGCGGTCGACTTCTTCCTGCGGTGGCAGCAGTTCGGGTCGGACGGTGGTCATCCGCGGTCCCCCAGGATGCGGTTGATCGCGCCGAGCGGGATGTGCGTCCACGCGGGCCGGTGGGCCCGTTCGTACGCCACCTCGTACACGGCCTTGTCGAGTTCGAGGGCGTGCAGCAGCACGGGTTGGCGGCGCGGGTCGTCCAGGACGTCGGCGTAGCCGGCGCAGAACGCCTCGCGCAGCACGCGAGCCCGGTCGGGGTCGGCTCCGCCGTCGTGGTGGGCGGCGTAGTCGAAGGAGCGGAGCATGGCGGCGACGTCCTGGAGCGCGTGCCGCGGCGCGTTGCGCTCGGCCAGGGGGCGGCCGGGTTCGCCCTCGAAGTCGATGAGGGTCCACCGGCCGCCGGAGCGCAGCACCTGACCCAGGTGGAGGTCGCCGTGGACCCGTTGCAGCAGGAACGGTCCGCGCAGGTCGCGCAGCCGGTCGTAGGCGGCGCGCAGGGCGGGTTCGTGCGGCACGAGTTCGGGTGTGCCGGCACCGAGGGCGGTGAGCCGCCGGTGCAGGCGGTCGGCGGTGTCGTCGAGGGTGTCGACGGCGATGTTGCGGGGGCCGTACGCGCGGTGCAGCGCGGCGTGCACGCGAGCCAGGGCGCGGCCGAGTTCCGCGGCCTCGGTGGTGAAGGCGGCGTGGTCGCCGGTGGTGGCGAGGGTCCAGCCGTCGACGGCGTCGGGCAGGAACTCCTGCACGATGCCGAGCGCGGCGCGCTCGCCGTCGACCTCGGTGGTGATCGTGCCGAGGACCCGGGCGACGTGCTGGGCGCCGACCGAGTGCAGGGCGCGGTGCAGCTCGACGTCGGGGTGCGGTCCGGGCAGCACGCGGCGGAACAGCTTGAGGATGTGGCGGTCGCCGTAGACCAGGGAGGTGTTGCTCTGCTCGGCGGCGACCGGGCGGGCGGGCAGGCCGTAGGCGAGGCGCGCGCCGGGTTCGGGTTCGAGGGCGGGGCCGGGCCCGCCCGCGCGATCGCGCAGGCGGGCCGGCAGTGCGGACATGAGTTCGTTGTCGTGCGTGGCGGCGTAGAGGACGCCGGCGTCGGTGTCGCAGATCCACGCGTCCGCCAGGGCGGGCGGCAGCTCGGCGCGGCGGCCGAGCAGCAGCTGGTACCGCTCGCCGTCGGCGGCGACGAGCAGGTGCAGCAGGGCGGGGTCGCCGTCGACGAGGGTGGTGACCCGCTCGACGCGGGCGGTCGTCGTGGTCCGGTCCTTGCCCGCGTACCAGCGCTGCGCGGGCAGCCAGGCGGCCAGGGCGGCGCCCAGCGGGTCCGGGGCGGTGGTCATGCCGCACCGCCTTCCCAGCGGAACCAGTAGAAGCCGTGGCCGGGCAGGGTGAGCTGGTAGCGCTCGCCGACGACGCGGGGGAACCGCGTGCCGCCGGTCAGCTCGACCGGGACCAGGCCGTCCAGGCCGGGCAGCTTGACCTCGACGGGCTGCGGGCGGCTGGAGAAGTTGAACACGCACATCAGCGCGTCGCCGCGGAGGTACGCGAACACGGCGGTGTTGTCGACGTCCAGCTCCCGGAACGCGCCGGTGCCGAACTCGGGGTGCTCGCGGCGCACGGCGAGCATCCGGCGGGTCCAGTTCAGCAACGACGCGGGGGTGCCCGCCTGCGCCTCGACGTTGACGGCCTGGTAGCCGTAGACGGCGTCGCTGACCACGGGCAGGCACAGCTTGCCGGGGTCGGCGGTGGAGAAGCCCGCGTTGCGGTCGGGCGTCCACTGCATGGGCGTGCGGACGCCGTCGCGGTCCTTGAGCCAGATGTTGTCCCCCATGCCGATCTCGTCACCGTAGTACAGGACGGGGGAGCCGGGCAGGGACAGCAGCAGGGCGTTGAGGAGTTCGTGCCGGCCGCGGTCGTTCTCCAGCAGCGGCGCGAGGCGGCGGCGGATGCCGACGTTGGCCTTCATCCGCGGGTCCTTGGCGTACTCCCCGTACATGTAGGCGCGTTCCTCGTCGGTGACCATCTCCAGGGTCAGCTCGTCGTGGTTGCGCAGGAAGATGCCCCACTGCGCTCCGGACGGGATCTCGGGCGTCCTGGCCAGGATCTCCGAAACGGGCAGGGCGGACTCCTTGCGCAGCGCCATGAACAACCGCGGCATGAGCGGGAAGTGGAACGCCATGTGGCACTCGTCGCCGCCGACCTCGGGGTCGCCGAAGTAGTGCGCCACGTCGGCGGGCCACTGGTTGGCCTCGGCGAGCAGCACCCGGCCGGGGTACTCGTCGTCCACGACCTTGCGCACCAGCTTGAGGAAGTCGTGGGTCTCCGCGAGGTTCTCGCAGTTGGTGCCGTCGCGCTCGAACAGGTAGGGCACGGCGTCCAGGCGGAAGCCGTCGATGCCGAGGTCGAGCCAGAACCGCAGCACGTCGAGCATCGCCTGCTGCACGGCCGGGTTGTCGTAGTTGAGGTCGGGCTGGTGGGCGAAGAACCGGTGCCAGTAGAACTGGCCGCGCTCGGTGTCCCAGGTCCAGTTGGACTTCTCGGTGTCGACGAAGATGATCCGGGTCTGGTCGTAGCGCTGGTCGGTGTCGCTCCACACGTAGAAGTCGCCGAACGGCCCGTCGGGGTCGCGCCGCGACTCCTGGAACCAGGGGTGCGCCTCGGAGGTGTGGTTCATCACCAGGTCGGTGACGACGCGCATCCCGCGCCGGTGCGCGGAGTCCAGCAGGCGCACGAAGTCCGACAGCTCGCCGAACTCGGGCCGCACGGCGCGGAAGTCGCTGATGTCGTAGCCGCCGTCGTTCATCGGCGAGGCGTAGAACGGGGGCAGCCACAGGCAGTCGACGCCCAGCCACTCCAGGTAGTCCAGTTTGGACTCCAGTCCGGCGAGGTCGCCGATGCCGTCGCCGTTGGCGTCGGCGAAGGCGCTCACCAGGACCTCGTAGAACACGGCGTGCTTGAACCAGTCCGGCTGCGTCGCGGGGTCGACGCCAAACAGATCCGACATCGGGTCACGCTCCTTCCGAGCGACGTGCGGGGTGGCCGACGTCGACGATGTGCGCCACGGCCGCGGCGGGGTCGAGCCGGACGTAGTTCTCGGCGCCCCAGCGCCAGGTCTGCCCGGTCACCTCGTCGTGCGCGGTGAACCGCTCGTCGGGCGAGCGGCCGAGCGCGGCGAGGTCCAGGCGCAGCGTGCCCTCCCGCGGCGTCCCGGGGTCGAGCGTGATCACGCAGACCACGGTGTCGCCGGTCGCCGGGTCGGTCTTGGAGAAGGCGATCAGGGCGTCGTTGTCGACGTGGTGGAAGGTCAGCTCGCGCAGTTGGCGCAGTGCCGGGTGGGCGCGGCGCACCTCGTTGAGGCGGGTCAGCCACGGTTCCAGGGAACGGCCCTCGGCCAGGGCGCGGTCGAAGTCGCGTGGTCGCAGCTCGTACTTCTCCGAGTCCAGGAACTCCTCGCCACCGGGACGCAGCGCCGCGTGCTCGTGCAGCTCGAAACCCGAGTAGACGCCCCACGTCGGCGCGAGCGTCGCGGCCAGCGCGGCACGCAGCGCGGACATCGCGGGCAGACCGGATTGCAGGCTCGTCGGCAGGATGTCCGGCGTGGTGACGAACAGGTTGGGGCGGGCCTCGTGCGCGTGCGCGGCGATCTCCGCGCCGAACGCGGTCAGCTCGGCCTTCGTGTCGCGCCAGGTGAAGTAGGTGTACGACTGGTCGAAACCCAGGCGCGCCAACCCGTACAGGCGGGCGGGGCGGGTGAACGCCTCGGCCAGGAACAGCACGTCCGGGTGCTCGCGCTTGACCTCGTGGATGAGCCGGTGCCAGAAGTCCGGCGGCTTGGTGTGCGGGTTGTCGACCCGGAAGATCCGCACCCCGTAGCCGATCCAGTGCAGCACCACGCGCAGCACCTCGGCACGCAGGCCCTCCGGGTCCCGGTCGAAGTTGAGCGGGTAGATGTCCTGGTACTTCTTGGGCGGGTTCTCGGCGTAGGCGATGGAGCCGTCGGGCCGGGTGGTGAACCACTCGGGGTGCTCGGTGACCCACGGGTGGTCCGGCGCGCACTGGAGCGCCAGGTCCAGGGCGACCTCCAGGCCCAGTTCGTGGGCCCGTTCGACGAAACCCTTGAAGTCGACGAGGGTGCCCAGGTCGGGGTGGACGGCGTCGTGGCCGCCGTCGCGGGAGCCGATCGCCCACGGCGAGCCGACGTCGCCGGGTTCGGCGGTCAGGGAGTTGTTGCGCCCCTTGCGGTGCACTTCGCCGATCGGGTGGATCGGGGGCAGGTAGACGACGTCGAACTTCATCCGCGCGATGCGCTCCAGCGCGTCGGCGGCGGTGGCCAGGGTGCCGTGCACCGGTCGGCCGTCGGCGTCCAGACCACCGGTGGAGCGGGGGAAGAACTCGTACCAGGCGCCGTGCGCGGCACGGGTGCGGTCGACCTGGAGGTGGTGGGTCTCGCCCCTGGTGACCAGTTCCCGCAGCGGCCGGTCCCGCATCGCCCGCGCGACCGGGGAGTCCAGCGCGTCGGCGACGCGCCTGCCGGGTGGCAGCGACTCGTCGGCGAGCACCGCGGCGGCGGCCAGCAGGGCGGAGCGCTCGGCACGCGGTCGTTTCAAGGACGCCGCGCGGCGCAGCAGCGCCACCCCCGTGGCCAGGTCGTTGGCCAGTTCGCCCGCGCCCTGGCCCGCGTCGAGCTTGGCGCGCACCGCGTGCGCCCAGGTGCCCCACGGGTCGGACCAGGCGTCGACGCGGAACGTCCACGCGCCGGTGCGGTCCGGCGCGATCACCGCGGACCAGCGGTCCGCACCCGGGTCCACCAGCGTCATGCCGGTCTGCCGCGCCACCCGGTCCCCGGGTCCCCGCCACACCACGGTCGCGCCCGCCGCGTCGTGCCCCTCCCGCCAGACGGTCGCCGTCACCGGGACGTGTTCACCCGCTACGGCTTTCGCGGGATAACGTCCGGCGGCGACCACCGGCGTCACATCTTCGACATAGATTCGGCCGGACATTGCTGCCGTCCTTTCTCGGTGGATCAAACAAAAGTTTGCCGCACGGTCGGCGCGGGAATTACTGCGGCTCAATCGGTTCGGAAAGTTCGTGACCAGCAACTACGGCCTCCGACCAGGGCGAAGTGACGTAGTGCCGGGGTGGGGTGGTCCCCGGGGTTTCGCGTTAACTTCCCGCCGCACTGCACGGAGTGATGCCGCCGACCGGTGCCTTCCTTGTTGCCGGCCGGTCCGGTGACCAAGCTTGCGGTCGGCAGGGGAATTCACCGCTCCTGTCGACCGACAGCCACGGAGAAACGATGACGAAGAAGATTCTGATCGTCCTCTCGGAATACGGCTACTGGGGCGAGGAACTGCTCGGCCCGGTCGCCACGTTCGACGAGCAGGGCTACCAGTCGGTCTTCGCGACGCCCACCGGCGCGCGGGCCCGCGCCCTGCCGCCCAGCCTCGACCCCGGCTACATCGACCCGCCGCTCGGCCGGTCGGTGACCACGCCGGAGGTCGCGGTGGCCGCGAAGGAGCTGGACGAGTCCTCCCGCCTGGACAACCCGATCAGCCTCGCCGAGTGGATCCCGGACCGCCCGTACTTCAGCGAGCCGGACTACCTGCGCAAGATCGAGGCGTACAACCGCGAGCTGGGCAACCTCGACGACGACATCAAGCAGTTCGACGCGCTGGTGATCGTCGGCGGCTCCGGCCCGATCGTGGACCTCGCCAACAACGAGCGGCTGCACGAGCTGATCCTCGCGTTCCTGCGCGCGGACAAGCCGATCGTCGGCGAGTGCTACGGCGTCGCACCGCTGGCCTTCGCCCGCGACTGGGAGGACCGCAAGTCGATCATCTGGGGCAAGCACGTCACCGGGCACTGCAAGGAGTACGACTACAAGGACGGCACCGGCTTCATCGGGGTCGACTTCAACATGGGCCCGCCGCCGTACCCGCTGGAGTACATCCTGCGCGACGCCACCGGACCCGACGGCGCCTACCACGGCAACGTCGGCAAGGAGGTGTCGGTGATCGTGGACTACCCGTTCATCACCGCGCGGTCCACGCCGGACTCGTTCCCGGCGGGCGAGAAGCTGGTCGAGGTCCTCGAATCGGGTCTGCGCCGGTTCGGTTTCTGAGTGCTCCCGCCCGCGCCCGCCACGCCGCCCCGGCACGCACCGGTGCGGCGCGGCGCGGCGCGCGCCAACGAATCGGAAGGAAGTCGGTCATGACCGCAAGGCCGGGAAAAGTGGCCATCTTCGAGCAGTTCGCCGCCGATGGCTTCACCCGGATGTTCGGCAACCCCGGGACCGTCGAGGAGGGGTTCCTCGACATCCTGGAAGGCGTGCCGGGCTTCGAGTACGTCCTGGCGCTCCAGGAGACCGTCGCGATCGCGATGGCCGACGGCTACGCCCGCGCCACGGCCGGGCCCGCGCTGGTCCAGCTGCACACCGGCGTCGGCCTCGGCAACGGCATCGGCATGCTGTACCAGGCGATGCGCGGTCACTCGCCGCTGGTCGTCATCGCGGGCGAGGCGGGTGTCCGGTACGACGCGATGGACTCGCAGATGGCCACCGACCTGGTCGCCATGGCGAAGCCGGTGACCAAGTGGGCCACCCGCGTCACGCACCCGTCGTCGCTGCTGCGCACGTTGCGCCGCGCGGTGAAGACCGCGATGACCGCGCCGCGCGGCCCGGTGTTCGTCGCGCTGCCGATGGACGTGCTGGACGCCGAGAACACCGAGCCCGCCGTCCCCACCACCGTGCCCAGCCAGGCCGTGGTGCCGGTGGCGCAGGACCTGGACCGGGCGGTGGCGGCGTTGTCCGGCGCCTACCACCCGCTGATCCTGCTGGGCGACGGCGTTTCCGTGTCCGGCGCGCAGGAGGAGCTGACCCGCGTCGCGGAGCTGCTGGACGCGCCGGTGTGGGGCGTGGACAGCTCCGAGCTGAACATGGACAACACGCACCCGTTGTGGCAGGGGCAGCTCGGCCACATGTTCGGCGCGCGCAGCGCGGGGATCGTCGCCGACGCGGACGCGGTGCTGGTGGTCGGCACCTACGTGTTCCCCGAGGTGTTCCCGTCGCTGGACAACCCGTTCCGCCCGGACGCGCGGATCGTGCACATCGACCTGGACACCTACGAGATCGCCAAGAACCACCCGGTGGACGTGGCGCTCGCCGCCGACCCGAAGCACGCGCTCGCGGGCATCGCCGAACGGCTCACCGCCGCCGGCAGGCGGCCGACCGCCCGGTCCTCCGCGGTGTGGCGGCGGCCCCGGCCCGAGCCCAACGCGCCGATGATGGAGCTGTTCGCGGCGGAGCTGGCCGAGCAGGGCGGCAGCGACCTGGTGCTGTTCGACGAGGCGCTCACCGCCTCGCCCGGCCTGACGAAGTACCTGCCGCCACGCGTGGCGGGCAACTACTTCTCCACCCGGGGCGGCTCGCTCGGCATCGGCATCCCCGGCGCGATCGGCGCGAAGATCGCGCGCCCCGACGCGGAGGTCATCGGCTTCACCGGCGACGGCGGCAGCATGTACACCATCCAGGCGCTGTGGACCGCGGCCCGCGAGGGCGTCGCGGCGAAGTTCGTGATCTGCAACAACCACCGCTACGAGCTGCTCGACCTGAACATCGAGGAGTATTGGCGGGAGCGCGGGATCGACCGCCACGAGTACCCGTCCGGTTTCGACCTCGGCAGGCCCGAGATCGGTTTCGTGGAGCTGGCGCGCGCCATGGGCGTGGACGCCATGCGGGTGGAGAAGCCGAGCCAGGTCGCGGGCGCGGTGCGGCGGATGCTCACCGCCACCGGTCCGTTCCTGCTCGACCTGGTCACGAAGTAGGCCGCCGATGCCCACGCTGCCCAGGCGCGAGAACGGCCGGTTGGCCGGCCGCACCATCGCGATCTTCATGGAGACCGACTACGTCGAACCCGAGATCCACTACTACGAGCGGAGGTTCGCCGAGGAGGGCGCGACGATCGAGTACCTGACCCGGTTGTGGGGCCAGGAGTCCATCACGTTCACCGGGCACGAGTACCAGGTGCCGCTGACGGTGACCGGCGACCTGGAGGCCGTCGACGACGCGCGGCTGCGCCGCTACGACGCGGTGATCGTGCCGTCCGGCATGGTGTCGGACCGCCTGCGGTACACCGAGGACGTCAACGCCCTCGCGCCCGCGGTGCGGTTGCTGCGCCGCGCCTTCGACACGCCCAGCGTGCTCAAGGGCATCATCTGCCACGGCATGTGGCTGGTCGCGCCGATCCCCGAGGTGGTGGCGGGCCGCCGCGTCACGTGCCACAACAACCTGATCGGCGACGTGCGCAACATGGGCGCGGTCTACACCGACCAGGACGTGGTGGTGGACGGCGACCTGGTGACGGGTCGCAGCGCGGACGCGGCGCACCTGTTCGCGCGCACGCTGATCGACCTCATCGCGGCCCGCACGCCGGAGGGCACCATGCGCAGCCGCCAGCGGATGCTGCGCGGGTTCGGGGTGACGCCCGGTGGCCGCTGACAACCCGCAGCCCGGCGCCAGCCCGGCCGGGCCCCGCCGACGACACGACGACAAGGTGACCCCCGATGGCCGTTGACTTCGTCTTCTCCGACCTGGTCGCCGGGTACGTGGTCCGCTTCGACCCGACCCGCGGCGCGCTGGACCTGCGCACCAGCGACGGCCGCGAGGTGCGCGTGCGGGTCACCAAGGACACCCACGCCGAGCTGATCCGCAACCTCGGCGAGCCCACCCGGCCGGTGGCCGAGCCGATGGTGGACGTGCTGGTGGCCGGCAGGCACGTGTTCGCGCACGGCCTGTACTACCCCGAGCGCGGCGCCACCACGTTCGACGCCAAGCGGATCGTGCTGGTGGGACCGGGGCTGGCGTACCGGTTCGAGGAGGCCGACTGGTGGCCCCACCAGCTCGCCGAGCTGGCCCGGTTCTACCGGCACGCGCAGTTCGGCGCGAGCAACCCGGTGGACTTCGCCGACTACCGCACGATCCTGCGCCTGGGCGGCGACAAGGCCGACGACCACGTGCAGGAGACCGACACCGTGTCCCGGCTGGTGTACGGCATGGCCAGCGCGTACATGCTCACCGGCGACGAGGACTTCCTCGACGTGGCCGAGCGCGGCACCGAGTACCTGCGCGACAACATGCGGTTCGTGGACCGGGACGAGAACGTCGTCTACTGGTACCACGGGATCGACGTGCGGGACGGCATCCAGTCGCGGTGCTTCGCGTCGGAGTTCAGCGACGACGCGCAGTCCATCCCCGCCTACGAGCAGATCTACGCGTTGGCCGGGCCGACGCAGACCTACCGGATCACCGGCGACCCGCGGATCGCCGACGACATCGACGGCACGCTGCGGCTGTTCGACCGGTTCTTCAAGGACCCGGTGCGCGGCGGCTACTACTCGCACATCGACCCGATCCTGCTCAGCCCGCACCACGAGTCGCTGGGACCCAACCGGTCGCGCAAGAACTGGAACTCCATCGGCGACCACGCGCCCGCCTACCTGATCAACCTCTACCTGGCGACGGGCGAGGAGCGGCACGCGCGGATGCTGGAGGAGACGTTCGACCTGATCGTCGAGCACTTCCCGGACGCCACCAGCCCGTTCGTGCAGGAGCGGTTCCACGGCGACTGGTCGCCCGACCGCACCCACGGCTGGCAGCAGGACCGCGCCGTGGTGGGCCACAACCTGAAGATCGCGTGGAACCTCATGCGGATGAACGCGATCAAGGGCAAGGACTCCTACACCACGCTCGCCGACCGCATCGCCCGCTCGCTGCCCGCGTACGGCAGCGACCGGCAGCGCGGCGGCTGGTACGACGTGGTGCAGCGGGTCCTCGGCGTCGGGCAGGACACGCACCGCCTGGTGTGGCACGACCGCAAGGCGTGGTGGCAGCAGGAGCAGGCGATCCTCGCGTACCTGATCCTCGCCGGCACCACCGGCGACGCGGAGTTCGTCAAGCACGGCCGGGAGGCGCAGGCGTTCTACAACGCGTTCTTCCTCGACCACGACGAGGGCGGCGTGTACTTCAACGTCCTCGCCGACGGCCACCCGTACCTGCTGGGCACCGAACGGCTCAAGGGCAGCCACTCGATGTCCATGTACCACTCGGCGGAACTGGCGTTCCTGTCCACTGTGTACGGTCGCCTGCTAGGTGGTGGCGGCCCGTTGACGCTGTGGTTCAAGCCCCGGCCGGATGGCTTCCGGGACCGGGTGCTGCGGGTCGCGCCGGACGCCCTGCCCGCGGGCACGGCCCGGCTGGAGTGGGTGGAGGTCGACGGCAGGCCGCACGCCGACTTCGACCCGGTGGCGATGACCGTGCGCCTGCCGGACTCGCGGCAGGACGTGACGGTGCGGGCGCACCTGGCGCCCGTCGAGCGGTGACGGGGTGGCGTCGCCGCCGGTGGTGCTGTTCGACCTGAGCGGCACCACCACCCTGTCCGCCGCCGCGCTGCGCAGGCTGCTGGTGGACTACCGGTCCGCCGGGCGGGCCGCGCTGGTCGGCGTGGGACCCGCGTTGCGCGGCGTGCTCGCCGCGACCGGTTTCCTCGGCCACTTCACGGTTCTGGAGCAGTCATGAGCACGGCGGAGCGCGTCGACTCCTACCCGACGCACTGGATCGCGGGTTTCGGGGTGCGTGCCGGGCGGCTGCTGCCGTTCGGCGCCACCCCGGTGCCCGACGGGATCAACTTCGCGGTGCCGTCCAACCACGCCACCGCCGTCACGCTGGTGCTGTACCGGCGGGGCGAGGCGGAACCGCTGGCGGAGCTGCCGTTACCGGACCAGTTCCGGGTGGGCGGCGTGTGGGCGGTGACCGTGTTCGGCGTCGACGCGGACACCGTGGACTACGGGTACCGCGTGGACGGGCCGTTCCAGCCGGAGGCGGGTCACCGGTTCGACCCGTCGGTGGTGATCGCGGACCCGTACGCGAAAGCCCTCACCGGCGGCGAGGAGTGGGGCGTGCGGCCCCGGCCGTACGAGCCGACGCGGTGGCGGTCCCGGGTGGTGCACGACGACTTCGACTGGGAGGACGACCGGCGACCCGGCATCGCGCACGAGGACCTGGTGGTCTACGAGCTGCACGTGCGCGGCTTCACCCGGCACCACTCGTCCGGCGTCCGGCACCCCGGCACGTTCGCGGGCCTGGTGGAGAAGATCCCGTACCTGAAGGAGCTGGGCGTCAACTGCGTCGAGCTGATGCCGGTGTTCGAGTTCGACGAGTTCACCAACTCGCGGCACGACCCGGAGTCCGGCACGTGGTGGTACAACTACTGGGGTTACAGCACGGTCGGCTTCTTCGCGCCCAAGGCGTCGTTCGCGGCGACCGGTGCGCACGGCCTGGCCGTGGACGAGCTGAAGAACCTGGTGAAGGAGCTGCACCGGGCGGGCATCGAGGTCATCCTCGACGTGGTGTTCAACCACACCGCGGAGGGCAACGAGCACGGGCCGACGATCTCGTTCCGCGGCCTGGACAACCACACGTTCTACATGCTCACGCCCGACGGCGGCTACCACAACTTCAGCGGCACCGGTAACACGGTGGACTGCAACGACCCCGTGGTGCGCGGCTTCGTGCTGGACTGCCTGCGCTACTGGGCGGCGGAGTTCCACGTGGACGGCTTCCGGTTCGACCTCGCGGCCATCCTGTCCCGCGGCCCGGACGGCGCGGTGCTGGCGAACCCGCCGCTGGTGGAGGCGCTGGCCAACGACCCGGTGCTGCGGGACTGCAAGCTGATCGCCGAGGCGTGGGACGCGGCGGGCCTGTACCAGGTCGGCACGTTCCCCGGCTACCGGCGGTTCGCCGAGTGGAACGGCCGCTACCGGGACGTGCTGCGCCGGTTCGTCAAGGGCGACAGCGGTGTCGTCGGCGAGCTGGCCACCAGGTTCGTCGGCTCGCCCGACCTGTACGGCGACCGGGCGCCCGCCGCGTCGGTCAACTTCGTCACCGCGCACGACGGGTTCACCCTCGCCGACCTGGTGTCGTACAACGACAAGCACAACGAGGCCAACGGGGAGGGCGGCCGGGACGGCGACGACGGCAACCACTCGTGGAACTGCGGCGTGGAGGGGCCCACCGCGATCCCCGAGGTCGTGCGGTTGCGGCGGCGGCAGGTGCGCAACCTGCTGCTGCTCCTGCTCACCAGCCAGGGCGTGCCGATGCTGCTCGCCGGCGACGAGGTGGGCCGCACCCAGCGCGGCAACAACAACGCGTACTGCCACGACTCGGAGCTGTCGTGGTTCGACTGGGGACTGGTGGCGCGCAACAACGACATGTTCCGGTTCACCCGGCGTGCGCTGGCGTTCCGCGCCGCGCACCCGGCGCTGCGCAGGCGCGCGCACCTGGTGGGCGGGCAGGACGTCACCTGGCACGGCCGCGAACCGGGACGGCCCGACTGGTCGGGTGGCAGCCGCCTGCTGGCGGCGACGCTCAGCCACGGCGACGACCACGTGTACGTGGCGGCGAACGCGCACTGGGAGGACGTGGACGTCACGCTGCCGACCGGGTTCGCGTGGCGGTTGTTCGCCGACACCGGCCGGGACGTGGTGCACGAGCCCGGCCACGAGCCGGCCGTCCGGACGCCGCGGCTCAACCTCGGGCCGCGGTCGGTGGTCGTGCTGACCGCCCGCCCGGACTGGCCGGACACCGAGAGAGGGGATGGGGAATGAGTTTCGCAGCGAAGAGCCACGTGTGGGACGGGACGGCGACGATCCGGCTCACCGGCGAGCTGGCCGCCAAGTCGGCGGGGCAGTTCAACCGCGTCATCGCGGACGTGTCGGCGCAGGACCCGCACCGCTTGGTGCTGTTGCTGGACGAGCTGACCTACCTGTCGTCGGCGGGCCTGCGCAGCCTGGTCTACGCGCACCAGCGGCTCGGCCGCGGCGTGGAGATCGTGCTGGTCGGCGCCCAGCCGGAGGTCGCGGAGACGATCCGCCTCACCGGCTTCGACCGCAGCGTGGTGATGCAGGAGCCGACCGGCGCCTGACATGACCACCGCCAAGTCCACAGTGGACGACATCGGCGCGCGGGTCGCGGAGGTCGTGCGGTCACTGGCCGCACGGGCGGCGCTGACCCGCGCGCAGGCGTACCGGCTGCGCCTGGCCGCGGACGAGATCGCGACGAACATCGTGCTCCACGGCTACGGCGGGGAGGGCGAGGTCGGACTGTGCGGCGGCGTCGCGGAGGACCACGTGTGGCTGCGCACGGAGGACTCCGCGCCGCCGTTCGACCCGCGTGACCACGACCCGTCGCCCGTGCTGACCGCCGATCCAGCCACCCGCGCCCCCGGCGGCCTGGGCGTCCACCTCGCCCTGGCCGCCGTCGACGAGCTGCGCTACGAGCAGGTCGCCGGCCTCAACCACACGACGCTGGTGGTGTACCGCGATGCCTGACCGACCGGCGTCCACGGCCCGCCGCACGCGGACGGTCCTCGTGGTGGGTGAGCGGCACACCGAGCTGTCCGACGCGCTCGTGGAGGCGGGTTTCGACCCGGTCACCGCCGACCCCGTCGAGATCGCGAACGACCCGGACGCGGTCGGCAGGCCGGACGTCGCGCTGCTCGCGGCCTCGCTCGGCCTGCCCCGCGTCGCGTTGCTGAGCAGGCTGCTGCGGGAGGCGGGCGCGGCCGGGGTCGCGGTGTACGCGGACGGCGACCTGGGGGCGCTGGAAACGTGCGTGCGGGCCGGGTTCGAGTACGTCGCGCCGCCGTACTCGCCGGTCCTGCTGCGCAGCAGGCTGGTGTCGGCGTGGGAACGCGGCCGGCTCACCACCAGGGGCGAGCGCCTGGCCGCGGACGAGTCGCGGCGCGAGTACGAGCGCGATTTGTTCGTGGCACACGAGTTGCAGGCCGGGTTCCTGCCCGACGCGCTGCCCCAGCCACCGGGCTGGGAGCTGGCGGCCCGGTGCCGACCCGCCCGCATGGTGTCCGGCGACTTCTACGACGGTTTCGAGCTGCTGGACGGCCGCCGCCTCGGTTTCGTGGTGGCGGACGTCTGCGACAAGGGCATCGGCGCGGGCCTGTTCATGGCGTTGATCCGGACCCTGTTGCGGCACAGCGCCGAGCACACGCCCGCCTCGCGGGTCGCCGACGGCGGGCCGGACCTGCCGCCCCGGCTCGCGTTCGGCGCCGGACCGCTGGTCCAGGCCGTGGTGGACACCAACCGCTACCTCGCGGCCAACCACCTGCGCCAGGGCTACTTCGCGACGGTGTTCTTCGGCGTCCTGGACCCGTTGTCCGGCGGCCTGGTCTACATCAACTGCGGCCACAACCCGCCGGTCGTGCTGCGGGCGGACGGCGGCACGACGACGTTGCCGCCCACCGGTCCGGCGCTGGGGATGCTCCCGGACGGCGAGTACCGGCTGGGCCGGGTGTTCCTCAACCCGGGCGACTCGCTGTTCGTCTACACCGACGGCGTGGTGGAGGCCGCGGACGCCCGCGGCGACCGGTTCGGCACGCGTGCCATGCTCGACGCCCTCGCCCCCGACCGGTCCGCCCGGGACCTGCTGGACGGCGTGGACGACGCGGTGCGCCGCCACGTGGACGGCGCCGAGCAGTCCGACGACATCACCACGCTGGGGTTGCGCCGACTGCCCGCCGGCCCGTTGCGCTGACCGCCGGGAACGACCGGTAAAACCGCACGAAGTGCCCCCGGCAGCGGATTCGAAAAGCTTTCGAGACCATTTTCCGCCATAGGATATCACTCGGCCGAAGAATTTCCGGGCCGATCGGAAGCGAAGTGCGAGGGACAGAGATGAGTGTTGTCGAGAACATCCGGTTCCGGCTGGTCGACGGCGTCACCGAGGCCGAGTTCCGGGAGCGCGACCGCAAGGTCCACTTCGAGTACATGGCGAAGCGCCCCGGTTTCGTCTCCCGGGCCTCGTCGGTGAGCGCCGACGGCGAGTGGTTCGTCGTCGTGCACTGGGCCACCCCCGAGGACGCGGAGGCGACCATCAACGGCTTCTTCGCCGCGCCCGAGACCCAGGACTTCCTGGCCGCGGTCGACAAGACGACCGTCGCGTCGGGCAGCTACACGCTGGTCAACCAGTCCTGAGGGCGGTGGCACGCGGCGGGCCCGCGGGCCCGCCGCGGCACGTCACAGCGCGGCGCGGACACCGGCCAGCGCGTCACCGAGCGCCGCCAGGTGCCCGTCGGGCGTGGTGTGGCCGAGTCCCATGGTGTCCACGGACAGGTGCGTGGCGCCGAGGTCGCGCCAGCCGCGCACGTAGTCGGCCCGCCGGTCCGCCGGCAGGTCGGCGAGCGTCAACCGGGTCTCGAAGCCGATCGCGGCCGGGTCCCGGCCCGCGTCGCGGGCGTAACCGCGGACGCGGTCGAGCTGCTCCCGCGCCACCTCGTCGGGCCACCGGCGCGGCATCCAGCCGTCGCCGAGCCGCCCGACGCGGCGCAGGGTCCGCTCGGCGTAACCGCCGAACCACACGGGTATCGAGCCGACCACCGGCTTGATGCCGGCGCCGTCGACGCGGTGCCAGCGGCCGGTGAAGTCCACCGACTCGGCGGCCCACAGCCTGCGCAGCAGCTCCACCTGCTCCTCGCTGCGCGCGCCCCGGTCGTGGAAGTTCTCGTTCAGCACGTCGTACTCGACCTCGTTCCAGCCGATGCCGACGCCGAGCCGCAGCCTGCCGCCGGACAGCAGGTGCACCTCGGCGGCCTGCTTCGCGACCAGCGCGGTCTGCCGCTGCGGCAGCACCAGCACGCCGGTGGCCAGCTCCAGGGTGGAGGTGACGCCGGCCAGGAAACCGAACAGCACCAGCGGTTCGTGGAAGGCGTCCCGGCTGGTGTACCCGCGCCACCCCGGGCGCTTCGCCGGGTCCGCGCCGACGACGTGGTCGAACGCCAGCACGTGGTGGAAGCCGAGGCGCTCGACCTCCTGCGCCCAGGTCCGGATCGCGCCGGGGTCCGAGCCGATCTCGGTGTGCGGGAACACCGCTCCGATGCGCATGGGACTCCGATCAGGTGGCGGGAAGTGGTCACGGCGGTGGCCGCGCCGAAGCGCCGCCACCGCCGTGAACCGAGGGGTGCGAGAAGTGGTCAGGCGGGTTCCGGCGCCGTTGCCGGAGCGGACGCGGGCGCGTCGTCGGCCGCGGCGTCCGCGACGGCCGGCGGCTTGAGGAAGCTGACGCCCCACGCGATCGGGAGGGCGACGGCCACAACGATGAGGCCCACGAGGAGCACGGTGTTGGGGGTGTTGCCGTCGGCGGAGATGACGCCCGCGCCGACCGCCGCGCCGATGGCGATGCCCGCGTTGATCGCGGACGGCGGCAGGGTGCCCGCCAGCGCCGCGCCGGGGCCCGCCAGGCCGACGATGCGGTACTGGAGCGACGGCACCAGGCCGAAGCTCAGCGTGCCCCAGGCGATCAGGCCGACCGCGGCCAGCGCCGGGATGTTGCCGATGGCGTAGAGGAAGCCGAGCGCGACCACCAGCAGCACGTTGATGATGACGATGGTGCGGGCGGCGTTCTTGTCCGCGAACCGGCCGCCGCCGAACGAGCCGATCGCCGCCGCGACGCCGTAGATCAGCAGGAAGGCGCTGATCAGGCTGCCGTTGATGCCGGTGACCTGCTCCAGGAACGGGGTGATGTAGGTGAGCACGGCGTACTGGCCGGTGTAGAGGACCAGCACCAGGCCGAGCATGGCGAGCACCCGCGGTGCGAGGGCGTACTTGACCTGGTCCTTGGCGCTGGACGCGCCCTGGTTCGGCACGCCGGGGACGAAGATCAGCAGCAGGACGAGGCACAGCGCGCCGAAGATGGTGATCGCGGCGTACGAGCCCTTCCAGCCCAGCGTCTGCCCGATCAGCGTGCCCAGCGGGACGCCGAAGGCGATGGCGATCGCGAAGCCGCTGATGACCATGGAGATGGCGCGGCCGATGCGCTCGGGCGGCGAGATCGAGATGGCGGTGACGAACGCGGCGCCGACGAACAGGCCCTGGAGCGAACCGGTGATGAACCGGACGGCGACGAACAGCGCGAAGCTGCCGCCGAGGATCGCGGCCAGGTTGCCCAGCAGGAACAGGACGAGGCTGGCGATCAGCAGCGAGCGGCGGGGCAGCTTCACGGTCAGCGCGGTTAACACCGGGCCGCCGATGGCCATGCCGAGCGCGTACGCGGTGACCAGCGAGCCGGTCGCGCCGATGGAGACCTGGAGGTCGTCGGAGATGAAGTTGATGATGCCGACGATCACCATCTCGACGTTGCCCATGGCGAAGGTGGTGAGGAAGAGCGTCACCAGCGCCAGGGTCAACCTGGATTGGCTCAGCGCCGGTGGCTGGGTCGTACTCATGTGAACTCCCTGTCTTGGCGTCCAGCACGGCATCCCGTTGGCCTGCGGCGAAGAGGTGGCCAAGGGCGGCGCTGCGGACTAGACTATAGGGAACCATCCCTAACAACGCAACGGCAGGAGGCGACGTCGTGCAACGCTCGGCAGCCGAGACCCGGTCGCACTTGCTGAAAGTCGCCCACGAGCTGTTCTACTGGCGCGGCATCCGGGCCACCGGCGTCGACCTGGTCGCGGCCGAGGCCGGGGTCGCGCCGACGACCCTGTACCGGCTGTTCGCGTCCAAGGACGAGCTGGTCGGGGCGTACGTGGAGCAGGCGGACCACGCGTTCCGCGAGTGGTTCGAGTCCGTGGTCGAGCGCGCGGGCCCGGACCCGCGGGAGCAGGTCCTCGCGGTGGTCGACGGGCTGCTGGTCCGCATCGGCACCGACCAGAAGCGCGGCTGCGCGCAGATGATGACGTTGGCCGAGTTCGCCGACGCCGAACTACCCGCGCACCGCAACGCGGTCGCCGCCAAGACGTGGATACGCCACCGGTTGCGGGAACTCGTCGGGCGCCTGCCCGGCGTGACCAGGCCGGACGTGATCGCCGACCAGTTGACCCTGGTCGTCGAGGGGCTCTACGCGTCGAGCCAGTCGCTCGGCGCGGACGGGCCGGCCAAGCAGGCACGGCGGCTCGCCGAGGCGATCCTCCCGACCCACGCGCCGCGGTCGGGCGGGTCCTGAGGCGAGGTGGCCGTGCCACCACGGCGGAGGGCGCCGACGCGATCGCGTCGGCGCCCTCCGGAATCGTCCCCGCGCCCGGCGGTGGCGCGTCGGGACCGTGATCAGCCCGCGCTGCCGGGGGGAGGTGGCGACAGCACGATGCCGTAGCGCGAGGACAGGTCGACGATCTGCTGCTTCTGCACGTCGGTCAGCGGCGGGGGCGCCTCGCCGGGGACGGCCTCGGTGCCGATCGAGTTGAAGAAGCCCTCCATGCCCGCGCCCGGCGAGAACAGGAACAGCATTCGGGACACGTGCAGGCCCACGTTGCGGAACCGGTGCCGCACGCCGCGCGGCACCCAGACGAAGTCGCCCTCGCCGGCCCGGAAGGTGTCCTCGCCGTTCAGGAACTCCAGGTCGCCGGAGAGGATGAAGAACGCCTCGTCGGTGTAGGGGTGGACGTGCGGGGGCGGTCCGCCGCCGGGCGGGACCGTCGCCTCCGCGAACGTCAGCGAGCCGTTCGTGTTCGCGGTGGTGGCCTTGAAGGTGTAGATCGCGTCGCCGAACCAGATGGTGGGCCCGGTTCCGGCGGGGTGATGAATTACTTCCGCCACGGGAAGCTCCTTTCTTGGCGGCTTTCAGCCTATTGATCGGGTGGTGCTCGGGAAAGGCTGGTGGAATGCCCGGCGGGCAGTCCGTCAAGTCGCTTTCCCGGTGAATGCGCGGGTGGGTCGGGGCGGTCGCGACGGGTTTGCCGCCCGGCCGGCCGCGGAGCTGGGTTGGCGTGTGCCGGGTTGGCCGCGGAGTCGGGTTGGCGCGTGCCGCGGGAGTGGCCCGCGCCGGTGGGCGGTTCCGGGTCGGCCTTTCGGTCGGCCGCGGGGTGGTCGAGTGACGATGTCCGGTGGCGGAAAGCGCTTTCCCGGCGCGACTTGGCCGGTCGCGGAGGCGTCCGGCGCGTGCGGGGAAACGGCCCGCGCCGATGGGTGCGCCCGGGACCGGCTTTGCGTTGCGGCGGAAAGCGCTTTCCGCGGCTGCCTGACCGGTTGCGAGGGCGTCCGGCGCGTGCAGGGGAGTGGACCGCGCCGATGGGTGGTCCCAAGATCGGCCTTTTGGTCGCGGAAGGCGCTTTCCAAGCCTGCCCGACCGGTCGCGGGGACGATCGGCGCGTGCGGGGGAGCGGCTTGCGCCGGTGGGTGGTTCCGAGGTTGGCGCGCGGAAAGCGCTTTCCGAACCGCCTGGTCGATCGCGGGGGCGTCCGGCGTGGGCGGGGAGCGGCTTGCGCCGGTGGGCGGGTCTCGAGTCCGCCTCCCAGTTGGCCGCAGGGCGTTCGGGTGGCTGTCCGGCCCGCGTGGTAAGAGCTTTCCCAACGGCGTCGTTTGGCGGGGCGCGCGAGCACGGCCTGCTTGATCGGTGCCGCTTCGTCGGTGTGCCTTGACCAGCCGGGTGATAAGCACGGGCGGTAAGCGCTTTCCTGGCGGTGCCGCTTGGCGGGATTTTCGGTAAGCGCTTTCCTTCGTGCCGCCTGGCCGGTCGCGGGGTGGTCGGCGTCGCACGCGTGGTGGCCGGTCGGCCGCCTGGTGGCGGGGTCGCCTGGTGGCGTGGCCGCGTGGTGGCCACGACCACCGCGCGAGGCCCAGCCGGTGGCCCCCGCGGCGTGCGGTGGCTCTCCGCCGATGGGCTGGGCCGGCGGAGAGCCCCTGCCGCGCCGCCGGTCCGGCCCACCAGCCGGCGGCGCGGCAGGGGCGCGCCGCGCGGGCGGTCAGCGGATCAGGGCGGGCACGCCGCGGAACACGTTGTCCGGGTCGTACTGGGCCTTCAGGGCGAGCAGGCGGGAGTGGTTGCGGCCGTAGGCGATGCGCACCCGCTCCTCCTCGTCCGGCCCGAGCAGGTTCACGTAGCCGCCGGGCAGCGAGTGCGCCGCCAGCGCCTGGTCCAGGTCCCGCGTCCACTCCTCGTGGACGGCTGCGGGATCGCCGGCCTCCCACGTGCCGACGACCTCGATCAGGTTGTGCTCCCGCCGCAGCTCGAACGGCGTCGCGGCGGGCGGCACGCGGGTCGACGCGCCGTGGAAGTGGTGCACGAACAACCCGGAGTACGGCGACGTGAACCGCGCTGCGGCGTCCACCAGGACGTCGGCCACCTCGTCGCTGATCTCCGACACCTGGCGGTTGGCGGCCAGCACGTGCCTGCCGTCGACCACCACCGGGTCGAGCAGGCCCAGCACCTCGAACGGCGTCATCGTGCCGAGCGTCGTGGCCACCGGCGTGCCCAGCGCGTTCAACCGGTCCGCGTGCCGCTGCGCGCGCCCGGCGTCACCGCTCCACATCGGCATCAGGAACAGCAGCGGCACGCCGTCCGGACCCGTGAAGAAACCCGTCATGACCGACAGGTCGTCCGGCGCCGCGGCGGTCAGCTCGCGGTAGCCCTTCAACACCTTGCGCGCCTGGTCCAACCCGAACAGGACCAGGCCGGACATGGCCCGGCGCAACGGGTGCGCGCGGTAGGTGGCGCGGGTGACCACGCCGAAGTTGCCGCCGCCGCCGCGCAGGCCCCAGAACAGGTCCGGGTTCTCCGCGGCGCTCGCGGTCACGTGTGCACCGTCGGCCAGCACCACGCGGGCGCTCACCAGGTTGTCCGCCGCCAGGCCGTGCCTGCCGTTGAGCAACCCGTACCCGCCGCCGAGGGTGAGGGCGGTGATGCCGACCGCCTTGATGGTGCCGGTCACGGCGGCCATGCCGTAGCGGTCGGCCGCCGCGCCCACCACGCCCGCCGTCGCGCCGCCCTGGGCGTCCACAGTGGACGCGTACGGGTCGACCCCCACGGAGCGCAGGAAACGCAGGTCGAGGACGACGCCGCCGTCACGCACCGCGCGGCCCGCCCAGTCGTGCCCGCCGCCGCGCACCGACAGCGGCAGGCCGTGCTCGCGCGCGATCCGCACGGCCAGGGCCACGTCGCCCTCGGTGGCGCAACGCGCGATCATCGCCGGGTGCCGGTCGGCGGCGCCGTTCCACACCCGGCGCGCGGTGTCGTAGTGGGGGTCCGTGGCGACCAGCACGTCGCCGATCAACGCCGACCGCAGCTCGCTCAACGCGGCGGCGGACTGCGCGGACACCGATGTCGTGGATGTCATCTGTGGCTTCCTCCAACGATGGGTGTTTCTGCTCAGGGGCGGGGCAGCAGCCAGATCGTGTCGTCGCGCACCTCGACCGGGTGCGTCGTCAGACCGGCCGACGCGGGCGGCGCGAGCGCGCGCCCGGTGCGCAGGCAGAACGTGCCGCCGTCCAGCGGGCAGGAGATCCGGCCGTCCCGCACCAGCCCGGCGGACAGCGGCGCGTGCGCGTGCGGGCACCGGTCGTCGACCGCGTACAGCCGACCACCGTCGTTGAACACGGCGATGGCGCCGCCGGTGCCGGTCTCCTCCCTCGGCACCCGCAGCGCCACGCCCGCGGGCAACTCGTCCACGCCGCACACCAGCACCCGGCGGTGCGGCCGTTCCGCCACCGTGCCCTCCCCGTCAGCCCTGGTAGTCGATCCGGGCGAGGCCGAACTCCTCGGCCGCGATGATCGGGTCGAAGAACTCGTGGTACTCGTAGATGTGGCCGGACTCGGTGAACTTGAAGATCGACACGTAGGTGTTGCGGTACCGCTTGCCGCCCTTGAGCAGGCAGTTCCCCTCGAACCGGGCGATGACCGTGTCGCCGTCCTCCCACGCCTCGGTGATCGGGAACTCCCAGCTCTCGAACATGCCGGGGGTGTCCTTCCACCGCGAGTAGACGGCGGTCTTGCCCACGATGTGGTGCGGGAACATCTTGGTGCCGAAGGGGTAGTAGTGGTCCGCCCCCTCGGCCCACAGCTCGATCCACGCGTCGATGTCCATCTCCTCCAGCAGGCGGAGGAAGGTGTGCACCGTCTGCACGTTCCGGCTCAGGCCGTCAGCCATTTGCTGTCTCCAGTGTCCGATCGCCCCGGTCTGGCGCCGGGGCTGCGGCGCCGCGCCGGCCCACCGCCGCGGCGCCGCGGGAAGTCGTGCGCTACCGCGCTTCCGGGCCGATGATCCAGTGCTCGCGCGTCACCAGCCGGTGCACGTAGCGGGTGTTGACGAACGCCTCGTAGTCCTCGGTCAGCTGCTTGTACTCCGGCGACGCCAACGCGTCGCGCAACGCCTCCACGTCGTCGAACCACAGCTGGTACGCCGCGTCGAGGGTGGGCTCGCCGATGCCGTACCAGCCGTCGACGGTGTGGCCCTGGATGTAGCGGCGCAGGCCGGGCAGCTTCAGGCCCAGCTCGCCGTGCTGGTGCAGGCTGTAGGCGCGGAAGTCCTCCAGGGACACGCCTTCCTTGCGCTTCACCAGGACGATCAGCTTGACCCAGTTCTGCCCCTTGTACAACGCGGGGCCGGCCTTCAGCTCGTGCGCGGTGGTGTCCAGCACGAGCGTCTGCCAGAACGCGGCCCAGTTCGGCTCGTCCAGGCGCGCGCCCTGGAGGAACTCCTCGGTCTGGAGCGAGGCGATCTGCTCCTCGGGGCGCAGCCAGATCTCGGCCACGCCCTGCCACTTCGGGTCGCCGTTGCCCAGGTCGAAGTCGAACGTGGTGTCGATCAGGTACTTGCGGATCTGGGGGATCTTGCTCGCGTACTGGACCGCGTGCACGTTCACCCAGTAGTCCTGGAACTCCCGCACCGTCATGCCCGGCTTGGGCGCGGCGAAGATGAGCTGGTGGATCATGTCGTGTCCCCCCGGTCAGACCTTGTAGCGCTTGATGACGTCCTCGGCGAAGCCGATGTAGTCGCGCAGCGGCCACACCTCTTCGAACTCCAGGTACTCGCGCATCGGCAGCCGGCCGAGCGCGGTGCGGTCCAGCTCCTCGGCGTTGGGCGCGTCGATGATGCCGATGACCCGCTTCTGCGCGGCCACCTTCCACAGGCCGACGGCGAACCCGGAGTCCAGCGTCTCCTGGGCGTGCTCCGCCTCCTCCTGCTCGATCTCCCACAGCTCGTCGAGCGTGATGCGGCCCTCGTGGTTCCACTTCATCTGGACGTAGAACAGCACGTGCGTCTTCTCCTTGCGTAGGAAGGGTTCTAGCGGGTCTTGGCGCGGATCAGCGCGGTCAGCGGGTGGTCCGCGCCGAACTCGTCCACCGCGAGGTCCAGCGGCGTCTTGCCGTCGTGGCCGACGACGTCGAGCCGCGCGCCCGCCTCCACGACGATCCGGGAGCACTCCTCGTACCCGTGCCAGAGCGCGTCGTGCAGCGGGGTGTACCCGTTGGTGGCGCCCTGGAAGTCCAGGTCGACCCCGGGCCAGTGGGCGATCAGCCGGGTCAGTTCGACGTGTCCGTTGTAGACGGCCTTGTGCAGCGGCACCGCGCCGAACGTCGGCTCGGTGGCGTTGACGTCCGCGCCGGCCTCCAGCAGCAGCCGCGCGATCTCGGTGTGCCCGTCGCGGGAGGCGACCAGCAGCGGGGTGTGCGCGTCGTTGAACCCGTTGACCACCGGGAACCGCTCGTCCACCGGCGCGCCGTCGCCGAGCAGCTTGCGCACGCCCTCCACGTCGCCCTGGGTGACCGCGGCCATCAGCAGCTGGTCGGCGGCGCGGCGCTCGTCGGACGCCTGGCGCTCCTGGATGTGCTGGTGCGCCAGCAGGATCTTGTCCTTGCCCATGGTGTTCACGTTCAGCTCGTACTCGAAGTGCTGCTGCAACGAGAACCCGTAGTGCGTGCTGAGGTTCAGGCTCGCGCCCCGGTCCAGGAGGTACTTCGCGATCTCCGGGTGCTTGAACCAGACCGCGTCCATCACCGGCGTGTGGCCCGTGTTCGGCGTGACGGCGTCGATGAACGCGCCCGCCTCCACCAGCGCCTCCACCACGGCGAGGTCGCCGCCCTGGCACGCCTTGTGCAGCGCGGTCGCGCCGCCGCCGCTGTCCACCGCGTGCACGTCCGCGCCCGCGGCGATCAGCAGCCGGGTCAGCTCGACGTCCGCGCGACCGGCCGCGATCAGCAGCGGCGTCAGGCCGCTCGCCGGGTCGCGGTGGTCGACGCGCGCGCCGAACCGCAGCAGCTCGGCGGCGGTCTCCCGGTCGCCCGCCCAGGACGCCGCGACCAGCCGCTCCTCGCGGTCGGCGTTGAACGCGGCCACCTCGCTGTTCGGGTCGAAGTAGACCTTCCACGCGATGATCCGGCCGTGGTCGTCCACGGTCAGCCGGTGGACGTCCTCGATCTCGAACTCCTGGCGGGTCCGGGTCTGCGCGGCCCGCGTGTAGATCACCGCGAACGCCGTGTCGCCCTCGGCGCGCACGTCCCGCAACGCGTAGTCCAGCACCTCGGTCGTCTCGCCGCGGACCGCGAACGCCCGGCGCACGGCGGGCAGGCCGACGTGGCGGCCCAGGTAGGGGATGACCTCGTTCCACCGGTCCACCGGCAGGTCGAAGTCGATGGTGTGGGACAGCGCCGACAGCGCCGAATCCAGGTCACCGCGTTCCAGGTCGGTGAAGAACTTCTCCACCACCCGGCGGGTACGCTCACTGCTCATCGCAGAGGTCCTCACTGCTCGTGCTCTTCGCTGCGGAATTGACGATGTGTCGGATCGGCGCGCGACCCGACAACGGGCCGGGCGCGCATTCAGTAGTTCACGGTGGTCGGATCCGCGACAAGGCGGCCGACAATGCGTGACGGGACTGCGTGAGGTCACCGCAGCAGCTCACGAAGTGCCATCCGGCCAGTTCGCCGACCTTGTCGGAACACCTCTCCCGGCCGCACAGTTGCGATCGAGCCCGGCAAAAAATGTAGTCGAACCCCTACAGGAGAGAGTCCACCGTGAGTGCGGAAGACACCAATTTCCGGACGGTCCGGGAAGACACCCTGGAAGTATTCCGGCAGCTCGGCCTGACGACCGTTTTCAGCAATCCCAGCCACACCGAGATGAAGCTGTTCGAGACCTGGCCGGACGACTTCCGCTTCATCATGGGCCTCCAGGAGGCCACGGTGGTCGGCATGGCCGACGGCTACGCCCAGGCCACCGGTGAGCCGTCCCTGGTGGTCATCAACGGCGGTCCCGGCACCGGCAACGCGATGGGGTCCATCTACACCGCGGCCAGCGCGCACACCCCGATGGTGATCATCGGCGGCCTCCAGGCGCGCAAGCTCCAGCAGGGCGCGCCGTTCCTGAACGCGCCCAACGCCACCCAGCTGCCCCAGCCCTACATCAAGTGGGCGGCGGAGGCGGCCCGGCCGCAGGACGTGCCGGCGCTGATCGAGAAGGCGTACCACATCGCCAAGCAGGCGCCCGCCGGTCCGGTGTTCATCGGCGTGCCCGAGGACGACTGGATCCGCCCGGCGAACTCCACGCCGTACCGGGTCCGCACCGTCCAGCCCGCCGTGGTGCCCGACCCCGAGGTGCTCGGCACCGTCGCCGACGTGCTCAACTCGGCCACCAACCCGGCGGTCGTCGCGGGTCCCGGTGTGGAGATCGGCGGCGCGCGGCGCGACCTGATCAAGCTCGCCGAGCGGCTCAACGCCCGCGTCTACGGCAGCCCGGTGTGGCCGCGCGGCGCGTTCCCGGAGAACCACCCGCTGTTCGGCGGCGTCCTCCCGCCGCTGGCCGAGCTGATCAACGCCCGGCTCGCCGAGCACGACGTAGTGATCGTGCTGGGCAGCCCGACGTTCACCCTGTTCACCACGGCCGACCTGTTCTCGCAGGCGCCCGCGCAGGTGGACACCAGCGACGCGCCGAAGCTGCCCGAGGGTACGCGGTTCATCCACGTCACCGACGACCCGGAGGCCGCGTCCTGGTCGATGGCCGGCACCGCCTACGTGACGCCGCCCGCGGCGTTCGTGCGCGGCCTGGTCCCGCTGCTGCCGCAGCGCCAGCGCCTGCCGCTGCCCGCCCTCGGCGAGCCGCTGCCGACGCCCACCGCGACCACGCCGATCACCGAGCCCTACCTGTTCCACGTGCTGTCGCAGGAGCTGCCCACCGACGCGCAGGTGTTCGAGGAGCTGCCGATCGGCCGCGCCCCGTTCCACGAGCAGATCCCGCTCGGGCCGGACAACGGCTACTTCGCCACCGCGTCGGGCGCGCTGGGCTTCCCGTTCGCGGGCGCCGTCGGCTACGCCGTGGCGCGCCCGGACCAGCGGGTCGTGGTCGTGGTCGGCGAGGGCTCGGCGCAGTACACCATCCACGCGCTGTGGACGGCCGGTAAGTACAACCTGCCGGTGACGTTCGTGATCCCGAACAACTCCGGCTACCTGTCGCTCAAGTATTACCTGGACGAGACCAGCCAGAAGGCGTGGCAGGAGGGCTGGGACCTGAGCGGCGTCGACATGGCGCAGCTGGCCCGCGGGTTCGGCGTCGCGGGCGAGCGGGTGGAGACGCCCGAGCAGCTCCAGCAGGCGCTGCGCCGCGCGCTCACCGCGGACGGCCCGGTGATGCTCGACGTGGCCGTCTCCGACCCGGGCCTGTTCCGGCTCTGATCCCCTTGCCGTCGCGTGCCACCAGCGGGCGTCCCGCCGCCCTCCCCGACGGCGGGGCGCCCCGCGACCCGGCCGACACCGCCGCCGGCGCGGTCGGGCGGCTGCCCGCGGACCCGAGTCGCCGGGAGGATTCGTCCTCCCGGCTACCGGCGTGTCCGCGGGCAGCCGTTTTGCGGATATGCGGGGTAACGCGGGAAAACCGCCGACTACCGTCCCCGGCCCGGGAGCCCGCCTGGCTACACTGGCCGGCGGCGGCCGGGACACTGGGGGAGGGTCCATGAAGGCAGCTAGTCACAACAGGGGGGAACTGGGGCGCTTTCTGCGAAGTCGTCGGGAAAGGCTCAATCCGGCGGACGTCGGGTTTCCGACCGGTCCGCGCCGGCGGTCCCGCGGATTGCGCCGCGAGGAAGTCGCGGTGCTCGCCGGGCTGAGCCCGACTTGGTACACGTACCTGGAACAGGGCCGCGACATCCGACCTTCGCCGGAAGTCGTGGACTCGCTCGCGCGCGTGCTCTGCCTGACCGAGGACGAACGCCGATACGTGCACACCCTCGCCTACGGCCACGTGGCGCGGCCATTGCCGTTGGCGAGCGAAATCTCCGCGGACGAACTGCTCCACCAGGTCATCGCGTCCTACCGGGACTGCCCGCTGCCGGTGTTCGCCACCAGCCCGCCGGGCGACCTGCTGGCGTGGAACCCGGCGGCCACCGAGTGGTACGACGACTGGGGCGCGCTGCCCGCGGCCGAGCGGAACCTCGTGCGGTGGCTGCTGGTGTCGCCGACGGCACGCGGGCGCCTGGTCGACTGGGAGGTCGAGGCACGCGACGCGGTGGCCCGGCTGCGCACCGAGGCGGCCCGCTGGCCCGGCGACGAGGCTATGGCTCGGCGGGTCGCCGAGCTGGCCGAGCTGAGCCCGGAATTCGGCCCGTGGTGGGACGAGCACATCGTCCGGGAGCGCCGCTCGCGGACCCGCTGCTTCCGCCACCCCGTGCTGGGCCTGCGGGAACTCCGCCTGGTCCCGATGCAGTCACCCGAGTTCGCACCCGCGGGCGTCGTGCTGCACCTGGCGGCGTGAGACGACTTGACGAAGTACACGCGCGGGCCGCCCGCCATCGGGAATCCCTATGTCGAGGATCATCGAAGCCGGGGGAAACCGGTCGCGGTCTGGTGCCCGCGCAACCAGATCTCGATAGCGTCGGGGTGGTTCGCAGCGACCGCGCGATCGCCGCCGACGGGAGGGGCAGATGCCGACGACCACCTGCACGAGGGGTGGCTCCGCAGTCGTCGGCCGTCCGCGCCGACCGTCCTCGCGACCGGGATCACGGGTACTCCGTGCTGTTCCCGGCCCGCCGGCGGAATACATTCGACCGGCGGTCCGCGGTTGGCTGGTAAAAGGGTTCGGAACCTACTGGGGGATTGATGCGCGTTTGTGCGGTGAAGTCCGGCGGCGGTGGCCCGCCGGAGGTAACCGGTGGTGCCGAACGGGGCAATCGGGGGTAACTGCCGCCGTGGCCGGTACTGGAACTGGGGATACCACCACAAGTCAAGTCTAGACAATCGCGTCGAGTGCTTGAAAATCTGTGATCGTCCGCGGGGCGGGACTCGACCCGCGGACAGCCGGTCAGTACGGGCCGGTTGCTGGGGGAACTGGGGCGATCATGATGGGGGTCGACCGTCGGCGTGCCCGCCGCGGCCGGTGGCACTGGGGTCACCGGAGGCGCGGCGCACCCGCCCGCGAGACGGTCGACAAGTATTTGTGATGCCGTGAGCCTCCTTCGGAAAACGCTGTGCCTAGCAGAACGACGTGGACATGAGAGCCCCGCTGTGGGGCTGCCGTGCGGCTATCCGAAATGCTGGAGGGGACCAACCGTGCACAGGTACGAAGCGGTTTCGGCCGGAGCCGATCCGTCCGATTTAGTGGGGTTCGGGGACTACTGCGAGGAGCTGTTCACGACCCTGGGCAGGTCCGACCAGCGCCGCTGGGCCGAGACCTACGTCAAGGGGCTGCTGGTCGTGCCGGGTCGCAAGTCGATCCGCCGGATCTCGGAGGTGGTGGTCGGTCGGGACGCCGACCAGTCGTTGCAGCAGTTCGTGAACCAGAGCCCGTGGGCGTGGGCCCCGGTGCGGCGCAGGCTGGCCGAGCAGGTGAGCCAGGCGATGCGCCCGCGGGCGTGGGTGGTGCGGGAAGTGGTGTTCCCCAAGAACGGGGACAACTCGGTGGCCGTGGCCAGGCAGTACGCGCCGACCGCCGGCCGGATGCTGAACTGCCAGCGCGCGGTGGGGGTGTTCCTGGCCGGGGACCAGGGCGCGAGCCCCGTCGACTGGCGGCTGCTGATGCCGAAGGCGTGGGACGACGACGCGGAGCGGCGCGCGAAGACCCGCGTGCCCGCCGACGAGAAGTCCAAGCCCACCTGGCAGTACCTGCTCGACGCCTTCGACGAGATGACGGGCAGCTGGGGGTTGCCCGTCGCTCCCGTGGTGGTCGACCTCAGCGGTGACCCGGGCGTCTTCCCGCTGCTGGGCGGGCTGGAGGAGCGGGGGATGCGCTACCTCGCGCAGGTCTCCACCTCCACGCCGGTGCTGCCGGTGAACCTGGTGGGCGCGCAGAACCAGCCGCGCACCGTCGGCCAGCTGGTCGCCGCCGCGGCGCGCCGCGGTCGCACGACGCTGTCCTGGCGGGACGAGCGGACCGGTGCGGTCACCACGTCGGACTTCGTGGTGGCGACCCTGTCCGGCCACGCGGGGGACGGCAGGCCGGGCAAGCTGCCGTGGGTGCGGCACGTGCTGGCGGAGTGGCCCGCGGGCCAGGCCCGGCCGCGTGCCGTCTGGACGACCAACCTGGGCGCCGCGGGCATCCGGGAGCTGGTCGGCCTGATGCGGGCGCGCGACCAGGCCGAGGCGCAGGTGGTCCGGCTCACCGAGGAGTTCGGGCTGCGGCACTTCGAGGGCCGCTCGTTCCAGGGCTGGCACCACCACACCACGCTGGTGTCGGCGGCGCACGGGTACCGGTTGCTGCGGGCCCTGGAGCACGAGGGCTACCCGGAGGAGCGGCTGCTGCGCCCCTACGCGTGACCGTTGGGGGAGTGGACCAACGTCGTTCCGCTTCCCCGGCGCGTAATCCGAACCGACGCGGCGCACCCGGCCCCCGAACCCATCCGGTGTTAGGTTAGGGAGAGGTCCACAACCTGGCTCGGGAGGCGTGGGCCGAGCGGGTGGGAGCCCGTGGTGCGAAGGTTCGGAGGGTGAAGGAGTCGAGGAATGCCTACCGTGCGCAGGCCCGCCGCGCAGACGCGTGAGCACGTGCTCTCCGTCGCGCACGACCTCTTCTACTGGAACGGCATCCGCGCGGTCGGCGTCGACCGCATCGCGGCCGAGGCCGAGGTGGCGCCGACCACCCTGTACCGGCTGTTCGCCTCGAAGGACGACCTGGTCGCCGCCTACCTGGCACGCGCGGACACGCACTACCGCGCGTGGTTCCGGCAGGCGTCGGCCGACGACGGCCGGGACCCGCGGGACCGGATCCTGGCGGTGTTCGACGAGCTGATCCACCAGGTGCAGCCGGACCGGTCGCGCGGGTGCCCGTTCCTGATGGCCCTGGCCGAGTTCCCGAACCCGGACCTGCCCGCGCACCGCAACGCGATCACCACCAAGACGTGGGTGCACGAGCAGTTCCGGCAGCTCGCCCGGGAACTGGCGCGGACCCGCGACGTGCCGGACCCGGACGCCCTGGGCTCCGAACTCGCGCTGATCATGGAGGGTGTGTACGCCACCGTCCAGTCGATGGGCGTGGAGGGGCCCGCCCAACAGGCGCGTGAGCTGGTGGAGCTGCTGCTGCCCGCGTGACCGCCGGGGGACGCGGCGGTCAGCGGGGCAGGTCCGCATGGCGTTCCAGGAACGCCGTGACCGACGCGGCGTCCCCGATGGGGAGCGGGTACACCACCAACCGGTCGAGGCCGAGATCGGCGTACCGCCTGGCGGTGTCGTCGGTGAGCGTGGCGGCGCCCATGTGCATGAAGCTGACCTCCAGTTCGCCGAGGTGTGCCGGTCGGTCCACGTCGGCGCGCACGTCGCGCAGCGCCGCGAGGTGCCGGGCGAGGTCGTCCGGGCCGTTGCCGATGCCGTACCAGCCGTGGGCCTTGGTGAGCGCGCGGCGCAGGGCGGCCGCGCTGTGCCCGCCGACGACGAGATGGGGGCCGCCGTCGGTGAGGGGTTTGGGCAGGGCGTCGACGTCCGCGAACGACACGTGCTCGCCGTGGTACGGCTGGACTTCGTGACGCCACAGGGCACGCATGGCGTCGATGTGCTCGTCGGTGAGGCGCCCGCGCTGGGTGAACGGAACGCCGACCGCGGTCATCTCCTCGCGCTGCCAGCCCGCGCCGACGCCCAGCCGCAGCCGGCCGCCGCTGAGCACGTCGAGGCTGGCGGCCTGCTTGGCCAGCACCAGGGGGTTGCGCTGGGGCAGGATCAGCACGCCGGTGGCCAGCTCGATGCGGCTGGTCACGGCGGCGACGAAACCCAGGTGCACGAGGGGGTCGACGACCGTCTCCGCCTCGACCGAGGTGGGCAGCACCACGTGGTCGGCCGTCCACCACGAGCCGTAGCCGAGCTGCTCCGCGCGCCGGGCCAGCGCGGCGGTGTCCGCCGGGCCGATGACCGAGCGCGTGTTCAGCCCGTGCACGCCGAGTTCCATTGCACAATCTTGACCGGTCCTCACCCGCCAAGTCCAAGATCCGTGCTGATAGCCAGCGGTTATGGATCACCGGTGGTCGCGGGTGGTTTTCCCGACTCCCCGAAGTCCCGGTGGACCGAAGTCGATTCACGCAGGTTGACACGCTCGGCCGTCAGTACCGTAGGGCATGGCGTAGTAACTTCCGGCTATGGACGTGCATGTCCGGGACCTGCGCTATTTCGTGGCGGTCGCCGAGGAGCTGAGTTTCACGAGGGCTGCTCGCGACCGGCTGTTCATCTCCCAGCCCGCGCTGAGCAAGCAGATCCGCCAACTCGAATCGTCGCTGCGCGTGGTGCTGTTCGAGCGCGACCGCCGCTCCGTCGTGCTGACCACGGCGGGCAAGGAGCTGCTGCCGCGTGCGCGGCGGCTGGTGCAGGAGTGGGACGACACCCGCAACGCGGTGGCGGACGCGGCGGCGCGGCGCGCGGCCACGCTCAAGGTCGGTTTCCAGACCCGGATCGGGCGCGGCCTCATCCCGGCGGTGACGGCGCGGATGGAGGAGCGCCTGCCCGGCTGGCGGCTCCAGTTCCGGCAGGTGTCGTGGGCGGACCCGGCGGTCGGGCTGCGCAGCGGCGACGTGGACGTGGCCGTGGCGTGGCTGCCGGTGCCGAACTCGGGTGAGCTGTCGTGGCGGGTGGTGGCCAGCGAGGAGCGGTGGGTGGCGTTGCGCCGCGAGCACCCGCTGGCGCACCTGGAGCAGGTGCCGTTCGCGGCGCTGGCGGACGAGCCGTTCATCGCCCTGCCGCAGGACGCGGGCCCGCTCCGGGACTTCTGGCTGGCCATGGAGAACCGGGTGAAGCCGGCGCGGGTGGTGGGCGAGGCGTCGACGGCGGACGAGACGTTCGAGGCGGTGGCCTCGGGGCTGGGCGTGGTCCTGGTCTCGGCCGGCAACACCGAGGTGTACCAGCGGGAGGACGTGGTGTACCGACCGGTCACCGGCATCGCGCCGAGCACCCTGGCGGTGGTGTGGCGCACCGGGGACGACCGGGCGGCCGTGGAGGTGTTCGTGCAGTCCTGCGTCAGCTGCCTGTACCCGGAAGAGGTAACCCGGTAGCGGGTGAGCCGGCCCACAGAACGATACTACTTCCGATAGACGGATGTCCTAGTAATCTGGTGGTACTTACGCGCTGCCGAAGGAGCCGTCGTGTCTGTCGCCGCACCGCTGCACACCCCTCAGCACCCGGTCCGCTTCGTGACCGCGGCCAGCCTGTTCGACGGCCACGACGCGGCGATCAACATCATGCGCCGCATCCTCCAGGCGCAGGGCGCGGAGGTGATCCACCTCGGCCACAACCGGTCCGTCCGCGAGGTGGTGGACGCCGCGGTCCAGGAGGACGTGCAGGGCATCGCCATCAGCGCCTACCAGGGCGGGCACGTCGAATACTTCAGCTACCTGGTCGAACTGCTCGAGGAGCGCGGCGCGGGGCACATCAAGGTCTACGGCGGCGGTGGCGGCGTCATCGTCCCCGAGGAGATCGAGCTGCTGCACTCCCGGGGCGTGGCCCGCATCTTCTCGCCCGCGGACGGCCAGGAACTCGGCCTCGCCCGCATGATCAACTCCATGGTCGCGGCGTGCGACCACGACCTCTCGGCCGACGTGCCCGCGTCCTGGGACGGCCTGTTCGCCGGGTCGACCGACGTGCTGGCCCGCGCCATCACGCTGATCGAGGCGGGCGCGCTGCCCGCCGAGGTGCTGGAGCGGGCGCGGCGCGACGCGCGCGACGTGCCGGTCCTCGGCATCACCGGCACCGGCGGCTCCGGCAAGTCGTCGCTGACCGACGAGCTGGTCCGCCGGTTCCGGCTGGACCAGGAGGACAAGCTCCGCGTGGCCGTGCTCGCCGTCGACCCGACCCGCAGGCGGGGCGGCGGCGCGTTGCTCGGCGACCGCATCCGGATGAACTGCCTGGACGGCGACCGCGTGTTCTTCCGGTCGCTGGCCACCCGCCGCGCGGGCGCCGAGGTGCCCGACGGCCTGGGTGACGCGATCCTCGCCTGCAAGGCCGCCGGGTTCGACCTGGTCGTCGTGGAGACGCCCGGCATCGGGCAGGGCGACGCGGCCATCGTGCCGTTCGTGGACCTCTCGCTGTACGTGATGACGCCCGAGTTCGGCGCCGCGTCGCAGCTGGAGAAGATCGACATGCTGGACTTCGCGGACGCCGTGGCGATCAACAAGTTCGAGCGGCGCGGCGCGGAGGACGCCCGGCGCGACGTGGCCCGCCAGCTCGTGCGCAACCGGGAGGCGTTCGGCGTCCCGTGGGAGGACATGCCGGTCTTCGGCACCAGCGCCGCGACCTTCAACGACGACGGCGTGACGGCGCTCTACCAGCACCTGCGCGACCAGCTGGCGCAGCGCGGCCTGGGCGTGTCGGCGGGTGTGCTGCCCGCCGCGACGGGCCGGGTGTCCACAGCCGCGTCGACCGTCGTGCCCGCGTCCCGCGCCCGCTACCTGGCGGAGATCGCGGAGACCGTGCGTGGTTACCACCGGGCCACCGAGACCCACGTGGACGCGGTGCGGCGGGTCGCGCACCTGCGGGCCGCGCGTGACGAACTCGCCGCCGCCGGCCACGACACCACCGCCATCGCCGAGCTGCTGGCCGGCGCGGAGCGGCACGTGGCCGGCGTGGCCGCGGAGCTGCTGGCCGCGTGGCCCGGGGTGGTCGAGGACTACACCGGTGACGAACTCGTGGTTCGCGTGCGGGACAAGGAGATCCGCACCAAGCTGACCCGCGAGACGTTGTCCGGCAACAAGGTGCCGCGCGTCGCGCTGCCCAGGTTCGACGACGACGGCACCCTGCTGCGGTTCCTGCGCAAGGAGAACCTGCCCGGCCACTTCCCGTACACGGCGGGCGTGTTCCCGTTCAAGCGGGACGGCGAGGACCCGGCACGCATGTTCGCGGGCGAGGGCGACGCGTTCCGCACCAACCGCCGGTTCAAGTACCTGTCCCAGGGTTCGGCGGCGACCCGGCTGTCCACCGCGTTCGACTCCGTGACGCTGTACGGGCGCGACCCCGACACCCCGCCGGACGTCTACGGCAAGATCGGCACGTCCGGGGTGTCCATCGCGACCCTGGACGACATGAAGGCGCTCTACGCCGGTTTCGACCTGACCGCGCCCACCACGTCGGTCTCCATGACCATCAACGGTCCCGCGCCGACGATCCTGGCGTTCTTCCTCAACACGGTGGTCGACCAGCGCCTCGACGCGTTCCGCGCGGAGGAGGGCCGCGAGCCCACGGCCGAGGAGGCGGCGGAGCTGACGGCGTGGGCGCTGGCCAACGTGCGCGGCACCGTGCAGGCCGACATCCTCAAGGAGGACCAGGGCCAGAACACGTGCATCTTCTCCACCGAGTTCTCGCTGCGGATGATGGCCGACATCCAGGAGTGGTTCATCCGGCGGAAGGTGCGCAACTTCTACTCGGTGTCCATCTCCGGCTACCACATCGCCGAGGCCGGCGCGAACCCCATCAGCCAGCTCGCGTTCACGCTCGCCAACGGGTTCACCTACGTCGAGTCGTACCTGGCGCGCGGCATGGACGTGGACGACTTCGCGCCCAACCTGTCGTTCTTCTTCTCCAACGGCATGGACGCCGAGTACAGCGTCATCGGCCGCGTGGCGCGGCGGATCTGGGCGGTGGCGATGCGCGAGCGCTACGGCGCGAACGAGCGGTCGCAGAAGTTCAAGTACCACGTCCAGACCTCGGGTCGGTCGCTGCACGCGCAGGAGATGGACTTCAACGACATCCGCACCACGCTCCAGGCGTTGTGCGCGCTCTACGACAACTGCAACTCCCTGCACACCAACGCCTACGACGAGGCGATCACCACGCCCACCGAGTCGTCGGTGCGCCGTGCGATGGCGATCCAGCTGATCATCAACAAGGAGTGGGGCCTGTCGGCGAACGAGAACCCGTTGCAGGGTTCGTTCGTCATCGACGAGCTGACCGACCTGGTCGAAGAGGCCGTGCTGATGGAGTTCGACCGGCTGTCCGAGCGCGGTGGCGTGCTGGGGGCGATGGAGACCGGCTACCAGCGCGGCCGGATCCAGGACGAGTCCATGTTGTACGAGCAGCGCAAGCACGACGGGTCGTTGCCGTTGATCGGGGTCAACACGTTCCTGCCGGAGGACGGCGAGCGTGAGCAGGTGTCGATCGAACTGGCCCGCGCCACGGAGGACGAGAAGCGCTCGCAGGTCGAGCGGACGCGTGCCTTCGCGGCGGCCCACGCGGCGGAGGCGGAACCCGCGCTGCGCCGGTTGAAGGAGGCCGCGCAGTCGGGGGAGAACGTGTTCGAGGTCCTCATGGACGCCGCGCGGGTGTGCACGCTGGGGCAGGTCACGGAGGCGTTCTTCGAGGTGGGCGGCCAGTACCGGCGCAACGTCTGACGCACGGGGCGGGCCGCCGGTGCCCGGCACGCGGGCACCGCGGTTCGTGCTGTGGGGTTCGCGCTGCGGGGTTCGGCGTGCGGCATCGGCGGTTCGTGCCGCGGGGTGCTTGTGTGCGGGCATCGGCGGCCAGGCGGTGTTCCTTCGGCCTCCGGGCGGTTCCGGTGCCCGCCGCCGCGCCCACGGCCCCTCACCACCCACCAGCGCTCCCCACCCACGGCGAAGCCGTTGGCTACATTGGCGGTGAGGGAGGGGTCGTGGACCGTGCCGTGCCGCGTTACGCGCCCGACCCCGGACCGCGCGCGTTGGCCAGGCGGTTGGCCGCCCTCGCCGCGGCCGGTGTGCCGGTGCGGTGCCGCGTGTGGCCGGGGCTCGGCGACCCCGACGCCCACTCGTCCCGGCTCGCCGAGGTCACGCACACCATCGCCCGGCACGTCGCCGACGGCACGACCGCCGCGCTGCCCCGGTTCAACACCAACCCCTACCCGGCGACGCGCGTGCTGACGGCGGTCGGGCACGGGCGGGTCGACGCGCTGGGCCCGGACATGGCCGCGTTCCCGGCGGATCTCGCGTCACCGCTGTGGTGGCGGGTCGTGGACCGCCTCCGCGCCGACCCCGGCGACCGGGGCGTGCTGGCGGACCTGCTGCTGCGCCTGGGCTACCAGCGGCACGCGGCGGAGGTGCTGGGGATGACCCGCTTCACCGGCTTCCACCCGGACCTCGCCGTGCGGCAGCTCGCGGTGCTCCACTGGTCCCGACCGTCGTCCGCCGAGGTCGAGGACATCGCCCTGGCGGGCGCGCGCCAGGACGACCTGCCCGCGCCCGCCCGGCACGCGCTGGCCCTGTTCGTCCTGGTCCGCAACGGCCGCCGGGGCGCGGAAACCCCGGCCCTGCACGAGGCCGCCGCGATCGTCGAGCGGACCGCGCCAGACGAACCGCTGCCCCGCCAGGCGCACTACCGGGCGCTCGCGTTCGTCCCGTTCCTGCGCGGTGACGTGCCCGGCACGTGGGACCTGCTGGACCGCGCCGCGGCCTGCCAGCACGCGGCCCGCCCGGGAACACCGCTCGACCGGCTCGCGTGGGACGACTACGCCTTCCCGCTGCACGAGACCATCGCCCGCACGCACCTGCGCACCGGCCACCCGGACCGGGCCGTGGCGGCGACCGGCGAACTGGTCGCGCTGAGCCCCAACGACCACCGCACGTGGGCCATCCGCGGCGACGCGTTGCTCGCCGCCGACCGCCCGGACGAGGCGGTCGACGCGTTCACCTCGGGCGTCGCGCTGGGTGGCCTGCCCGCCGCGCGGGCGGCGTTCTACCGGGGCGTGGCCCTGGCCCGCCTGGGACGCGCCGAGGAAGCCACCGCGTCGTACCGCCTGTCGTGGCGCATCGACCCGACGGTGCCCGCCGTCGCCGCGGCACTGGGTGCCTCGCCCCGGTGACCGCGCGCCGAGTGCTAGGCGTCGGCCCGGGTCGCGTTGCGCAACGCGAGCGCGGCCCGTTCCAGGTTGCCCAGCACGCCCGGCGGCAGCTCGTGGTGGCGGCCGACGACCTCCTGGAGCATCACCTGCATCGGCGCGGACTCCTCGGCCTCCACCACCGCCAGCACCTTGAACGCCGTGCCCGGCGGGAACACCACCCGCTCCTGCACGACGCTGCCGAACGAGTCGACCACGTTCACCCGCCGCCCGGTCACCGACCAGAGCACGAACTCGGTGCGCCCGTCCACGGGCACCGTCGGCCCGGACACGGCGGCCAGCAGGCCGTGCTCCACCAGCACGTCGCCGGTCCGGAACCGGCGTGCCTCACCCCAGCACACCGCCACGCCCTGGTGCACCGGCAGCCTCCGCAGCCCGGACACCACGGCCGCCGCGTACGGCCACAGCCGCCCCAAGCGCCCGGTGCGCAACGCCTCGACCATGACCTCCTCGTCCTGGACGAGGCACGCGGACACGGCGGCGAGGTCCGTCACCACCGCCTCGAACGCCTCCGGGTCGTCGGGGCGCTCCTCGATGTGCCGGCACGCCACGGCGGCGTGCTCGCCGTACCGCTCGCCGAGCATCCGGCGCAACGCGTCCCGCTCCTGCTCGGTGCTGCGGTGCTCCGGCGGCACGACCTCGTCGCCCTGCTGCTCGCCCCACACCGGCGCGGGCGGCGGCGGCAGCGGGCCGTCCAGGCTCACCGGCACCGGCGGGGCGTCGTCCGGCGTCGCGGGCGGCGCCGGCGCTTCCGGCACGGGTGGCTGCGGCGGTGGCGTCGGGTCGCAGAACACCACCCTCAGCAGCCGCCGCACCTCCGGCTCCAGCCGTTCCACCAGCGACGCGCCCGCCACCGCGACCGCACCCGCCGTGGTCTTGCCGGGCGAGCCCACGGTCAGCCGCGCCCACTCCGGGTCCACCGGCAGCGCGCGGACCTCAGGGCCGTTGTCCTCGGCGTCACGCACCCACAGCCCCGACGGCACGACCTCCAGCACCACGCCGCCGCCCAGGTCGAACACACCCGGCGCGCGTTCCACCAGCCCCGGCACCGGCACCCGGTAGCCGGACACGGTGGGCACGCCGGCGGGCGCGTACGCCACCTCCGTCACGTACGGCCGCCACGTCTGCTGGCCACGCGGGTTCACCGCCACCACGGCCGCCCCGGTGCGCAGCGCGCCCACCGGCAGCCCCGTGTAGAGCGAGATCGGCTCGCCGAGCTGGTCGGCGACCGCCTGGCCCTGGTGCTCGCCGCCGTACCAGACCAGCCGCACCCGCGACCGCGCCGCCGCCGACAGGCCGCCCAGCAGGCGGCACACCTCGTCGGTGGGTATCGCGGGCTGGCCGGGACCGCCGACCACCACGGTCAGCACGTTGTCGCGGCAGGGCAGCGACACCACCGGCCGCGCGTCCGGCGAGGCCGGGTCGAACGGCGCGCGTTGCGCCCGCAGCCACAGCCCGGCCGGGATCGGTTCGGACACGCCCACCTCACCGGTCGGCCACGGTGAGTTCGGGTCCACCGCCTCCCACCGCGGCACCGGGAAGCGGCGGCCCAGGGGCGTCGGCGACGCACCGGGCGCGAACCGCAGCCAGCACCCGTAACCGCCGCTGCCCACCACGAACGCCGCGCCGGGCACCGTCGTCACCGCGCCGTCCGCCGCGACGACCTCCGTGCCCAACTGGTCGGCCAGCCACTGCGCGGGCGCGGTGGGCCTCATGCTGCCCGCGTGCGAGGTCATCAGGCGCACCGGCCCGCGCCCCTGCAACGCCGCCGCCACGGCGGGCCAGAACGCGCCCTCCTCGGCGGGCGGGCAGTCCACCACGACCACCGTGCGGCCCCGGTCGACGGGCAGGTTGCGGGCGAGGTTCGCCGCCGCCGCGCCGGCGCCCGAGGGCGGACCGACGACCAGCGCGGCACCTGCGAACGACGCCGAGAACTGCGCCGGGGCGGGCGCCGGCTCGCGCTCCACCACGACGGGTTCCGGAGGAGCCACCACCGGCTCCTGCGGCACGGCCGCGGCACGTCGGAAGATCAAGGCGCCCGATCACCTCCAGGCACGACTGCGCGGGAACGCCCGCACTCTACGCGGAACCGGCCCGGTCGCGGCGAAGTCGCACCAGCCGACCACGATCAACAGCCGCCCCGTGTGGCCCCCACCACGCCCTTCCCACCAATCGGTCCGCGAAGCGACTGCCCACACCGCCGGTTCGCGGAGGCCGGTCCGCGAAGCCCTTCCCCACCGCCGGTTCGCGGACGCACCCGCGACCCCGGCGCACCGCGCGCCCCGACCGCGATCCGCCCCGCCACCCACGCCTCCACCGGGCGGGCGACCAAACCCCACCACCAACCGTCGGCCCCCGGTGCCCCGCCGCGCCCCGACCGAAACCCGCCCCGTGCCTCGACCCCACCGCCCCGGAACCGGCGGCCCCGCCGTCCCGGTTCGCGCGTTCACGCGGTCGCGGCACCCGACACGCCGTCGATTCGACTGCGGGCCGCCCACCCGACCCGGTGTGGTCTTCGCCTCGTGCCGCGCACCCCGCCCCGCCCGGACCGCGTCCCGCCGAGAGCGCCCACACCGCTTGGCCCCCAACGCGGCCGGTGCCGAAGCGGTCCACAGTGGATGGTCGCACCAGAACTCAACCAGCCCGAACACCGCCACCCGGCCGGCCGCTCACCCCACCCCCGGAACGTCACCACACATGAACAGCGCGTGTACGGTCGAGGGGAGGGACCGGCCCGCGGCCGAGGTCGAACCAGCCGCACGACGTGATTCTCCGTCGTGCGGGCGCTCAACTGTCGGTCCCGGAAGTTACCCTCCACTACCGTGAACCGCTCGACGCACGCCAAGACTCGGGGGAGAACTGCCCGGTGACCGCTGAGATCCTGTACGGGGCCGACGACCTGACCCACCTGGAAGGTCTGGAAGCGGTTCGCAAGCGCCCCGGCATGTACATCGGGTCCACCGACAGCAGGGGGATCAACCACCTGTTCACCGAGGTGGTGGACAACTCCACGGACGAGGGCGTGGCCGGGCACGCCACGCGCGTCGTGGTGACGCTGCACGCCGACGGCAGCGTGCAGGTGGACGACGACGGTCGCGGCATCCCGACCGGCACGCACGCCAAGTCGGGCCTGTCCGGGGTGGAGCTGGTGCTGACCCGCCTGCACGCGGGCGGCAAGTTCGGCGGTTCCGGCTACAAGACCTCGGGCGGCCTGCACGGCGTCGGCGCGTCGGCCGTGAACGCCCTGTCCCACCGCTTCGACGTGGTCGTCATGCGCGAGGGCAAGAAGCACGAGATGTCCTTCGCGCACGGCGTGCCCGGCACGTTCGACGGCCCGGGGCCGAAGGCCGCGTTCACCCGCCAGTCGGGCCTGCGCGTGACCGGCCGCACCAAGCGCACCGGCACGTCCATCCGCTACTGGTACGACGCCCGCTACTTCGAGAACGGCGCGAAGCTCGACGTCGAGGCGGTCCGGGCGAAGCTGCGCAACACGGCGTTCCTCGTGCCCGGCGTCACCTACGTGCTGCGCGACGCGACCGACGGCGCGATCGCGGAGGAGACCTTCCACTTCCCCGGCGGCCTGGCCGACATGGTGGACTTCCTGGCACCGTCGAACGAGAAGGCCGTCACCGGCACCCTGCTGATCAAGGGCACCGGCATCTACCACGAGAACGCCGCCGACGAGAACGGCGTGATGCGGTCCAAGGTCGAGCGCCAGGCCGAGGTGGAGATCGCCCTGCGCTGGGGCACCGGGTACGAGCGCACGGTGGAGTGCTTCACCAACACGATCCGGAACATGCACGGCGGCACCCACCGGCGCGGGTTCGAGCGCGCCGCGCTGAAGGCGGTCCAGGAGGCCATCGGCCGGACCCGCGGCCTCCTCAAGCCCAAGGAGGACCCGCCCACCCTGGACGACGTCCTGGAGGGCATGACGGCCGTGGTGCACGCCCGCGTCCCCGAGCCGCAGTTCACGTCGCAGACCAAGGACGAGCTGTCCACCGCCGGCATCACCAAGGTGGTGCTCGGCATCGTGGAGAAGCACCTCAAGGCGTGGACCGAGGACCGCCGCACCAAGTCCGAGGCCAAGGTGGTGCTCCAGAAGGTGGTCGACGCGTCCCGCGTTCGGCTCACCCAGAAGCAGCAGAAGGACGCCGCCCGGCGCAAGACCGCGCTGGAGGGCGCGGCCATGCCGCCGAAGCTGGTGGACTGCCGCACCACCGGCATCGCCCGCAGCGAGCTGTTCCTGGTGGAGGGCGACAGCGCCCTCGGCTCGGCGCGCATGGCCCGCGTCTCCGAGTACCAGGCGCTGCTGCCGCTGCGCGGCAAGATCCTCAACGTGCAGAAGGCGAGCCTCGCGGACACCCTGCGCAACGTGGAGATCGCCTCCATCGTGCAGGTGCTCGGCGCGGGCACCGGCCGGACGTTCGACCTCGCGGCGATGCGTTACGGCCGCGTGATCCTGATGGCCGACGCGGACGTGGACGGCTCCCACATCCGCACCCTGCTGATCACCCTGTTCGCGAAGTACATGCGGCCGGTGATCGAGGACGGCAGGCTGTACGCCGCCATGCCGCCGCTGCACAAGGTGGTCACCAAGGGCCGCAACCCGGAAACCCACTTCACCTTCACCCAGCGGGAGATGGAGCAGCGGGTGGCCAGGCTGGAGAAGGCGGGCAAGACCGTGGTCAAGCCGGTGCCCCGGTTCAAGGGCCTCGGCGAGATGGACGCGGAGGAGCTGTGGGAGACCACGATGAACCCCGCGACCCGATCCGTCCGCCGCATCACCATGGACGACGCGGAAGCCGCGGAGGCCGCGTTGGAACTGCTGATGGGTGAGAAGGTGGAGCCGCGCCGGGCGTGGCTCGTCGAATCGGCCGCCCGGGTCGACCAGTCCGCGATCGACGTCTGACGCAGGAGAAACAGTGGCTCGCCGCAAGACCCCCACGACCAGGGTCGACCCGTCCGCCTTCGACCAGGCGGGCGCGCAGGTGTTCGACAACTCGCTGACCACCGAGATCGAGGACTCCTACCTGGAGTACGCGTACTCGGTGATCCACTCCCGCGCGCTGCCCGACGCGCGGGACGGCCTCAAGCCGGTGCACCGGCGCATCCTCTTCTCGATGAACGAGCAGGGGCACCGGCCGACCAGCCCGTACGTGAAGTCGTCGCGCGTGGTCGGCGACTGCTTCGTGCGCGGCGCCCTGGTGTCCACGCCCACCGGCCTGCGCCCGATCGAGGAGGTCGGGGTCGGCGACGAGGTGCTGGACCCGGCCGGTCGTGCCGTGCCCGTGGTCGAGGCGTACCGGAACCCGGTCTCCGAGCTGGTCCGCGTGACGTGGGCCAACGGCGACACCATGCGCGTGACGCCCGGCCAGCGCTTCCGCACCGCCGCCGACGAGTGGACCGCGGCCCGCGACCTGGCGGGCCGCCACACCCTCGGGTACGGCGCGGCCCGCCACGCCGCGCTGGTCGCCGACGGCGGGGACGTCGAGGCGTACGTGCTGGGCCTGGTCGCGGCGGCGGGCGTCGCCGAGGCGGGCCGGGTGCGCCTGGCCCTGACCGCGCCCGAACCGCTCGACGCGGCGCACGGCTGGGCGATCGCGCACGACCTCACCGCCGCCCGCGACAAGTACGAGGGCGACGACGGCGTGGACCGCCACGTGCTCACCTTCGACCCGGACGAGGCGCTGACCGAGGCCGTGGTCCGCACACCGGCCGCCGTGCTCGCCGAGCGCACCCAGTGGGCCCCGTACCTGGCGGGCCTGTTCGACGCGGCGGGCCACGTGCACGCCGAGCGGGAGATCGGCTTCGCCGAGGACGGCGACCGCGTGTACGCGATGCTCGCCGACGCGGGCGTGCCCGCCGAGCGGGCGGCGGACGGCCTGCGCGTCGCGGGCCGCGCCGCGTCCGCCCTGGCGGCGGCGCTCCTGCGGTGGACGAAGACCGGCCACGACCGGCTGGTGGCGGTGATCCGCAACGCACGCGCCACCGCGGCGGCGGAGGACGTGGCGCACGGCGAGGTCGTCTCCGTGGAGCCGGTGGAGCCGGACACCACGTACGACATCCAGGTCGGCGCGGAGGAGCACGCGTTCGTCGTGGCGGGCCGGTTCGTGCACAACTGCATGGGCAAGTACCACCCGCACGGCGACACCGCGATCTACGACGCGATGGTCCGGCTGGCGCAGGACTTCTCCCTGAACACCCCGCTGGTCGACGGGCACGGCAACTTCGGCAGCCCGGACGACGGCCCGGCGGCCAGCCGGTACACCGAGGCGCGCATGTCGCCCGCCGCGATGCTGCTGGTCGGCGAGCTGGGTGAGGAGACCGTCGACTTCCGGCCCAACTACGACGGCTCGCTCCAGGAGCCGGCCGTGCTCCCGGCCGCGTTCCCGAACCTGCTGGTCAACGGCACGTCCGGGATCGCGGTCGGCATGGCGACCAACATGATCCCGCACAACCTGGGCGAAGTCGTGGCCGCCGCCCGGTGGCTGGTGACGCACCCGGACGCGACGCTGGACCGGCTGATGGAGTTCGTGCCGGGCCCGGACCTGCCGACCGGCGGGGTGCTGCTCGGCCTGGACGAGGTGCGCAAGGCGTACGAGACGGGCCGCGGCGTGGTGCGGATGCGGGCCAAGGTGGAGACCGGCCCGCTGGAGGGCAGCCGGGGCAGGCAGGCGATCACGGTCACCGAGCTGCCGTACGGCGTCGGCCCCGAGAAGATCATCGAGAAGATCACCGACGAGGTGACGAAGTCCAAGCGGCTGTCGGGCATCGCCGACGTCAAGGACCTCACCGACCGCGAGAACGGCACGCGCGTCGTGATCGAGTGCAAGGTGGGCGTGAACCCGCAGGCGCTGCTGGCCGACCTGTACCGGTTGACGCCGATGGAGCAGTCGTTCGGCATCAACAACCTGGTGCTGGTCGACGGGCAGCCGCGGACGCTGGGGCTCAAGGCGTTGCTGGAGGTGTTCCTGGCGCACCGGTACGACGTGGTGACCCGCCGGACCCGCTACCGCCGCCGCAAGCGCGAGGACCGGCTGCACCTGGTCGAGGGCCTGCTGAAGGCGTTGCTCGACATCGACAAGGTGATCAGGCTCATCCGGGGCAGCGAGGACGCGCAGGCCGCCAAGGACGGCCTGATGAAGCGGTTCAAGCTGTCGGAGGTCCAGGCGACCTACATCCTGGACACGCCGCTGCGCCGCCTCACCCGGTTCGACTCGATCGAGCTGGAGGCGGAGCAGGAGCGGCTGCGCGGTGAGATCGCGGAGCTGTCCAAGATCCTCGACGACGAGCGCGAGCTGAAGAAGGTCGTGTCCGCCGAACTGGCGAAGGTCGCGAAGGAGCTGGGGCAGGAGCGCCGCACGGCGTTGCTGGACGGCGACCTGAAGGAGGTGCTGGCGGCGTCCAAGCCGGCCGGGCCGCTGGAGGTCGCCGACGACCCGTGCCAGGTGGTGCTGTCGGCGACGGGCCTGGTGGCGCGGACGGCGGCCGAGTCGGAGGAGGCGTCGGAGGCACGTCGCCGCAACGGTCGGGCCAAGCACGACGCGGTGGCGGCCGTGGTGCACACGACGGCGCGTGGTCAGGTGCTGCTGGTGACCAACCGGGGTCGCGCGGTGAAGACCGACGTCCTGCCGCTGCCGGTGCTGCCGGAGCAGAGCGGGACGGTGTCGTTGAGCGGCGGCATGGCCGCGAGCGAGTTGCTGGACCTCGACCGGGGCGAGCGGGTGGTGGGCATCGCGCCGCTCAACGACACGGGGTCGCCCGGGTTGGCGCTGGGCACGCGGCAGGGCGTGGTGAAGGTGTGCTCGCCGGAGTGGCCGGTGCGGTCGGACGAGTTCGAGGTGATCACCCTCAAGGAGGGTGACGAGCTGGTCGGCGCGGTGTGGTTGGGCAGTGCCGAGGAGACGTTGGTGTTCGTGTCGTCCGAGGCGTCGTTGCTGCGGTACAGCGCGTCGCTGGTGCGACCGCAGGGCCTCAAGGGCGGCGGCATGGCGGGCATCAACCTGCCGGCGGACGCGAAGGTCGTGTTCTTCGGTGCGGTGCGGACGGACGACGACGAGCACGGTGAGCCGATGGTCGTCACGTCGACCGGGCAGAGCGTGAAGGTGACGCCGTTCGCGGAGTACCCGGCGAAGGGGCGTGCGACCGGTGGCGTGCGGGCGCAGCGGTTCCTGAAGGGGGAGAACGCGTTGGTGCTCGCCTGGGTAGGCCCGCGTCCCGCGGGCGCGGCGGCCAACGGGTCGGCGGTGGAGCTGCCCGCGGTCGACCAGCGCCGCGACGGCTCCGGCCACGCCCACCCCGGGCCCGACGTGGTGGGCCACCTGGTCGAGCGGAGCTGACCGCCGTCCGGTGAAGTGATCCGCACTCCGCCCCGTCGCGTTCGCGGCGGGGCGGAGTGCTGTCCGCGGCCTGGCCACTCGCCCGGCGGAACGCCTTCCTCCGGTGCCGGGACTCGTGACAGCGCCGGCCCCGGCTCCCCATCTCGCCGCCGCGCTTCGCCCGCGCCGCTGTGCGCCTCCGCGCTGTGCTTCGCCGCGCCCTGACCGCGCCGCGCCCCGCCGCCTCCCCACCTCACCCACGCCGCCGTGGCCCGCCGCGCCGCCGCGTCCCCAGCCTCGCCGCCGTGCCGACCCTCGACCTCACCGCTCGTCCGCCCGCGCCGCTCTCGCACCCCCGGCTCTCACCCGCCTCCCTCACCCACCGCTGTCACCTCACCGATCCCCGCCGGTCGGCACCACGCGGTCGCCCCTTCGGCGCGTGCGGGCGGGTGATGTTCCGGCCTTCTCCGCATTTTGGGGTTGATAACGACTCTCATATTCAGTAAGTATGGCACCCGCTTCTACCCGTTCGAGTGAAGGGCGCCCATGATCACCGCAGGATTGGCTTCGGTCACCTTCCGGGGCAGACCGGTGGAACAGGTCGTCGGCCTCGCCGCCGACGCCGGGTTGGGGGTGGTGGAGTGGGCCGGTGACGGCCACGTCCCGCCCGGCGACCTGGCGAACGCGGCGCGGGTCGCGCGGTGGTGCCGGGAGGAAGGGCTCGCCGTGGGCACCTACGGGTCGTACTACAAGCCGGGTGACAGCGACCCGGCCGACTTCGCCGCCGTCCTGGACACCGCCGACGCCCTCGGCGCGCCCCGCGTCCGGGTGTGGGCGGGCGTGCGGGGCTCCGCGGAAACCCGACCCGCCGAGCGCGCCGCGGTGGTCGACGACCTGCGCCGCTGCGCGGACCTGGCCGCCGCACGCGGGGTGGCGGTCACCGCGGAGCACCACGTCGCCTCGCTGACCGACCGGCTCGACTCGGCCCTCCGCCTGCTGGCCGAGGTCGACCTGGTGGCGCACTGGCAGCCGCGCGAGCAGCCGGACGTGCGGGAGTGCCTGGCCGAGGTCACCGCGCTGCGCCCACGCGCGGTGCACGCGTTCTCCTGGGGCCCGGACGGCTTCACCGACCGCCTGCCGCTGCACGCCCGCGCCGACCTCTGGCGACCGCTGCTGGCGCTGCTCGCCGAGGACGGCCGGGACCGGGACGTGCTGCTGGAGTTCGTGCCCGACGACTCGCCCGAGGCGTTCCGCCGGGACGCCGCCACCCTGCTGTCCTGGCTGGAGGACCTCCGATGACCAGGTTGCTGCTCGTCACCGCCCTCCTGCTCACCGCGTGCTCCACCGCGCCCGCCGAGGAACCGCCGCGGGCCACGCCGGTCGTGCGCACCGCCGCCCCGCTGGCGTCTTCGTTGAGCATCACCGACCCGCACGGCGTTCACATCACCCTGTCCAAGCCCGCCGAGCGGGTGGTGTGCCTCAACGGCCTGTGCGACGACGCGCTGGCCGACCTGGGTCTCACGCCGGTGGGCACCAGCAACCCGGTGCTGATCACGCACCCCGCGTTGCTCGGCGACGCGGGCCGGGCGGTGCCGGTGGTGCCCGGCACGTTCGGCGGCGAGGACGTGGAGGCGATCGCCGGGCTCCGCCCGGACCTGGTGATCGGCCTGCCCGGCGTGCACGACGCCCTGCGCCCGGCCATCGAGAAGTTCGCACCGCTGTGGACGGTCGAACCCGCGACGTGGGAGGAGTCCGTCGGCTACCTGCGTGCGCTGGGCGCGCTCACCGGGCGCACCGGGGAGGCGGTCGCGGCGGAGGAGCGGTTCCGCGGCAAGCTCGCCGACGCCGTCGAGCGCACCCACGGCAACGGGCAGGCGGCCCGCAAGGTGCTGCTGATGTACGGCAGCGCGGAGGCGATCGGCGTGGACACCACGGCCTCGCTCAAGGGCCACCTGCTCGGCCAGCTGTTCACGTACCCGTTCCCGGCCAAGGGCGGCGACGTCGACACCGCGAGCAACTACAGCGTGGAGGAACTGCTCGCCCAGCAGCCGGACGTGGTGTTCGTGTACTCCCTGCTGTTCGCCGCGGAGGACCGCGAGCTGAGCACGCAGCTCGCGGACAACCCGGTGTGGCAGCAGATCCCGGCCGTCCAGCAGCGGCGCGTGCACGAGACGCACGCCAAGCTGTGGGGGTCGGGCCGCGGGCTGCGCAGCCTGTCGGCGGTGGTGGACGAGGCGCTGGCGAAGGTGCCCGCTTGAGGCTGCTCGTGGCCGTCGGGGTGGTCGCGGTGCTCGGGTCGCTGGCGCTCGGCCGCCCGCTGGTGTTGTTCGAGTGGGGCGAGCTGGAGCAGGTGGTGGTGTGGCAGTTGCGCCTGCCGCGCCTGCTGCTCGGCGTGGTGGCCGGCGCGTGCCTGGGCACGGCGGGGCTGCTGCTCCAGGAGTCGCTGCGCAACCCGCTCGCCGTGCCGGAGCTGCTGGGCGTGTCCAGCGGCGCGGCGGCGGCGGTCGGCACGTGCGTCGCGTTCGGCGTCGCGGTCCCGTTCGCGCCGCTGACCCCGGCGCTGGCCGGTGCGGCGGTGGGTGGTGGGCTGACGTTGCTCGCGGTGCGCGGCGCGACCGGCCCGGCGGCGGTGCTCCTGATCGGCGCGGCGGTCGGGTCGGCGTGCCAGGCGGTGCTGCTGGCCGCCACGGCGGTCGCCGATTCGCGTGAGCAGGGCGTCCTGGTGCGTTACCTGCTGGGCTCGCTGACCGGGACGACGTGGCGGACGCTGGCGCCGGTGGCCGCCGGTCTGGTGCTGGTGGTGCCGGCGGTGGTGCTCGTGCTGCCGCGGGTGCGGGTGCTGCGGCTGGGCGACGACGAGGCGTTGTCGGCGGGGCTGCGCCCCGGCCGGGCCCGCCTGGCGGTGCTCGGGGTGGCGTCGCTGCTGGTGGCCGCGGTGGTGGGGCCGGCGGGTCCGGTGGCGTGGGTCGGGTTCTTCGCGCCCCGGCTCGCGGCCTGGCTCGGGCGGCCCTCGGTCCCGGTCACGGCGTTGGCGGGCGCGGTCGTGGTGGTGGTCGCGGACCTCGTGGCGCGGACCGCGCTGTACCCGGTGGAGCTGCCGGTCGGCGGGTTGACGGCGTTGGCGGCGGTGGCGGTCGGGTTGCTGGTGCGGAGGCGCGCGTGAGGTGGCGGCTCGCGGGATTGGCCGCGGTGGTCGTGGTGTGCGCGCTGGCGCAGCTCAGCGTCGGTGCGACGGGGGCGTCCCCCGGCGCGTTGTTCGGCGCCGACGAGCACGCGCGGATGGTCGTGCTGGAACTGCGTGCGCCGCGGGTGCTGGTGGGTTTGTGCGCGGGTGCGTGCCTCGGCATCGCGGGTGTGGTGCTCCAGGCGGCGATCCGCAACCAGCTCGCGTCGCCGGAGATCACCGGTGTCGGCTCGGGCGCGGTGCTGGGCGCGGTGGCCGCGTCGGTCGCCGGTGTGGCGCAGCCGCTGCCGATGGCGGTCGCGGCGCTCGTCGGCGGTGTGCTGGGCGGCGGTGTCCTGTGGGTGCTGGTCGGTGGTTCCGGCGACGTGGCCGTGCGCGGTGTCGTGGTGTCGGCGGTGCTGGTCGGCACGACGCTGGTGCTGCTGACCGCCCGTCCGCAGCTCGCCGGGGCGGTGTCGCGGTGGCTGCTCGGCTCGCTGGCCGGGCGGACGTGGGAACACCTCGCGCCGCTGTGGCCGGTCGCGGTGGTGGTGCTGGTGGCGGCCGTGTTGCTGGGCGGTGTGCTGGACGTGCTGGCGGTGGACGACGACCACGCGCACGGCGTCGGGCTGGCCGTGGTGCCGTGGCGCAGCGGGGTTCTCCTGCTGGCGGCCGTGGCGACCTCGGCGGCGGTGGCCGCGGTGGGCGCCACGGCGTTCGTCGGGTTGCTCGCGCCGCACCTGGCCCGGCGGTTCGTCGGTGTGGCGCACCGGGCCGCCGTGCCGGCCTCGGCGCTCACCGGTGCCGGTGCGGTGGCGGCGGCGGACGCGGTCGGGCAGGTGGTGCGCGTGCCCGCGGGCGCGATCACCGCGTTGTTCGGCGCGGTGGTGCTGGTCGTGGTGGCGCGGAGGACGGGAGGGATCGGTTGACACCGCTGCGCGCCGAGCGCGTTCACGTGCGGTTCGGCGAACACGAGGTGCTCAAGGGCGTGGACCTGGCGGTGCGGGAGGGGGAGTGGCTGAGCCTGCTGGGGCGCAACGGCAGCGGGAAGACGACGTTGCTGCGGGTGCTGGCCGGGTTGCTGACGCCGTCGTCGGGTCGGGTGCTGCTCGACGGCGGGCCGTTGGACCGGGTGCCGCGTCGCGCGGTCGCGCGCCGGATCGCGTTGCTGCCGCAGTCGACCCCGTACGTGCGGGGGCTGACCGTGCGGCAGTTCGTGCGCCAAGGCCGTTACGCCGCAAGGGGTCCACTGGGGATGCTCGGCGAGGTGGACGACCCGCGGGTGCGGGAGGCGTTGCGGGACACCGGGGTCGAGCAGTGGGCGGACACCCCGCTGGAGCGGCTGTCCGGCGGGCAGCGGCAGCGGGTGCGGCTGGCGTTGGCCCTCGCGCAGGACGCGCCCGTGCTGCTGCTCGACGAACCGACCACGTACCTGGACATCCGGCACCAGTACGAGGTGCTGAACCTGGTCCGGGACCTGCAACGGGAGCGCGGCCTCACGGTCGTGTCGGTGCTGCACGACCTCGCCCAGGCCGCGCGGTACTCGGATCGCGTGGTGGCGTTGCTGGACGGCGTGGTGCACGTGGACGGCGCACCGTCCGAAGTGGTCGACGCGGTGCTGCTGCGCGAGGTCTACGACGTGGCGGGTTCGGTGCTGTGGATCACTACGAACGGGGTATTGAAAATGGTTGTCGTTCCAGATTAGGTTGGTGGCGGTCGACCGACCGGAACCACCCGAAACGAGAGGAGACAGCCATGGACCAGGTCTTCGTGCAGGTCGAGGACGAGCGACTGCTGCCGCACAACTCCGCCACCCACAGCAACGCGCTGGTGGAGAACCCGTTCGACGGCGACGACGAGTGACCGACCCCGGGGCCGCTCCGGCGGCCCCGGGCCCGGCAACCACCGGAGGCGAGTGTGGGAACCCTGAAACCCGGCACGGCGTTGTTCGCCGGTCCGTCCGGGACCGTGCTGCGGGACGCGGCGGGCGAGCTGTTCGCGATCGCCCTGCCCGACGAGGCGGTCGACGCCGTCCGCGCCGCGCTCGCCGGTGCGGACGCGCCCACCGCGCCGGAGCTGGCCGCGTTCGACCACGCCGGTCACCTCGGCCGCCGGCAGACGTGGCCGGTGGAGCGGCGCACCGTGGTGGTGCTGGCCGACGACGGCGTGGACTTCGCCGACGCGTTGCGGCGGGCGGGCGCGCACCCCGTGGTGCTGCCCGCGACGGCGGACCTGGCCGCCGTGCTGGCGGAGCACCCGGCCGCCGTCTGCGCCTGGCACGACGGGCCGGCGCCGGAGCGGTGGCTGGAGTTCGACGCGCTGGCCGGGCACGGTGTCGGTTGGCAGCGGGTGAGCCGCGAGGGCAGGCACGTGCTGCTGGAACCGGTCGGCGTGCCGCACCGGGACGTGCGAGCCCGCCGGCTCGCCGCCGCGGGCTCCGGGCACCGGCACCTGCTGGCCTACTGGTCGGGCGAGCGCGTCGTGGTCGGTGACGAGGCGCCGGACCCGGCCGAGCTGCTGCTGGTCGCCGCCCTCGCCGCCAAGGACCTCGCGCGCTGGGCCACCGGCGTGCCGGTGGTGGCGAACTCCCTGACGCCGCGAGCGATCCCGGCACACCGCCGGCTGCGCGTCGTCGACCTGGACACCGGGGCGATCGCCGACCACCCCGTGCTCCCGGTGCCGATCAGTGCGCCGTGACTTCACCGTGGCGGGGCTCGCGCACACCCTCGTCACGGCCGATCGCGACGCGCCCGTGGTGCTCATCCGCACCCCGTACGGGCGGCACCACCACATCGCCGAGGCGCACGCGTGGGCGAAGCGCGGATTCCCGTGCGCCGTGGGCGATGTGCGCGGCAAACACGGCTCGACCGGCGTGTTCCGGCCCTACCGGGACGAGGGCGACGACGGAGCAATGGTGGTGGACGCGTTGCAACGCATGGGTTTCCGCCACGTCATCGCGATGGGCGCGTCCTACGCGGCGTACTGCGCCGTCACCGCCGCCATCGCCCGGCCGGACGTCGTGATCGGCGTGCTGGCCGCCGTGCCCGCGCTCGGGCTCGGGGAAACCGCCCGCGAACCCGGTGGCGCGGCGCGGTTGGCGTGCCGGGTCGGGTGGTGGGGCGAGCACGCGGCCACCGCCGGGTCGACCGACCTCGCCGCCACCCCGGTGCACGAACTGGTGGCCGGGTGGGACGACCTGTGGGCCGCGCCCGAGCGCACCGCGGCGTTGTGGCGGGCGCTGCCACGCCTCACCATGCCGCTGCTCGCGGTCGGCGGGCTGCACGACCCGTTCGCCGCCGACACCGAACGCCTCGCCGGCTCCTGGGGCGGCCCGACGAGGCTCGTGCTCGGTCCCTGGGGGCACGACCTCGACGCCCCCGCGCCCGGCGCGGCACTGGCGGGGCGCCGCGTCGGCGCGCTCTACCTGGCGTGGGCGCGAGCGGTTCACGCACTCCGCGGCCACAAGTCCTTCTACGCCATCGGTTCGCACGCGGCCGGAGCCGCGCCGTGCGGCTGGCGTCGGCACACCGCGCGGTCCCGCCCGGTGGAGCTGCACGTGGTCACCCGCGCGTTCACGGCCGACCCCGTGCGGCCGTTCCGCTCCACGCCGCTCGGCACACCGATCGGCGACCCGGTGCCGGCCGACGCGAGCGCGCTCCTGCTCACCCCGCCGCTGCCCGCCGGGGAACTGCGCGGCGGCACGACCGTCACGCTCGACGTGGTCGCCGACGCGCCCGACGCGGACTGGGTGGTCCGCCTGTCCCACCAGGGCGTCCAGCTCGCGCACGCGGTGGCCCGCGCCCGTCACCGACCCGGTGTCCCGCGTCGCGTCGCGGTGGAGCTGCCGCCGATCGGCCACGCCCTGCCCGACGGGGCGCGGCTGCGCCTCGACGTCGCCGGTCACCACTGGCCGCGCCACGCCCGCAACCCGCACACCGGCGAGGACCCCGTGCGTGCGCGGCACCTGCGCCCGAGCCATCGCGACGTGCGTCGCGCCAAAGCCCGGATTCCCTGGCACGCGCCGGGATCCGACCGAGTACCCGCCGCCGACCTGCCCGAGGAGATCGCATCGTGACCGCGCCGCCGCTGGTCGACCCGCTGACCGGAATCGTGCGCCGACTCGTCGACGTCGCACCCGTGCCCGGTGTCCCGCGCCGCTACCGCGCGGTCACCGCCGAGGTGGCCGACGCGCGCCGGCTGGGCGGGTGGCCCGCCGACCGGGTCAGCCTCGGCACCGCGTTCGGCGACGTGGACGCCGCCCGCGCCGCCGCGGTCGGCGAGGCCGTGGAGCGGTACTGCGGCAACCGCGTCCCGCCGGGTCTGCGCACGGCCACCGCCGCCGAGCTGGCCGCGGCCGGGGAACGTCACTTCGGCCCGACCGACCTGCCGTTCTTCACACCACGCCAGTACGGCGCGGAGGGTTTTCCCTACCGGCCCTTCACCGACGACCTGCCGATCACCTGGGTGGCGGGCCGGGAATCCGGGGAGACGTGCCTCCTCCCCGCTTCGTGGGTGTACCTGAACTACCACTCCGGCGCGCGGCGCGCGCAACCCCGCCTGCACCACCTGAACTACGCGGGCATCGCGACGGGCGTGAGCGCCGAGGACGCGTTCACCCGCGCCCTGCTCGAACTCGTGGAGCGCGACGCCCTGGAGCGGTGGTGGCACCTCGGTGCGCCCACCACCGGCATCTCCGTGGCGGACGTGCCCGGCCTGGCCGCCGAACTCGCCGGGTGCCCGCTGGAGGTGCACCTCGTGGAACTGCCCACCGAGCACCCGGTGTCGTGCGTCGGCGCGGTCGTGGTGGACCACGCCAACGGCATCGTCGCGGGTGGGGGAGCGGCCCGCTTCGACCCGGTGGAGGCGTGCGGGAAAGCCGTGCTGGAAGCCATCCACACGTGGGTTTTCACGCAGGGGCTGCTGGACGCGGACGGCTGGGTGTTCCAGGCCGTCGAGGCCGGTCTCCTCGCCCGCGGCCTCTACCTGCCGCACCGCGCCGACCGCCGGTACCGGGACGACGTGGGCGTGGACTACGCCGCCGTGCGCGATCTCGGCGCGCAGGTGCAGGTCTGGCTCGACCCGCGGGTGCAGGGCGAACTGCTGCACCGCTTCACCCGCCCGGAGCGGGTGGTGGAACCGCAACCGGGCGGAGACCTCGCCGCGTTGCTGGAGAGCCTGGCGGGCAACCGGATCGCGACCGTCGACCTGACCACGGAGGACGTCGCCGAGGCCGGGCTGCACGTGGTCCGGGTGTGCGCGACCGGGCTGGTGCCGAACGCGCCCGCCGCGTTCCGCTACCTCGGCCTGCCGCGGTGGGGCGACCCGGGTTCCGCGCTGCTCGACCCGCCGCCGTTCCTGTGATCCCGCTGCCCGAGCCGCACCGGCCGGCGATGGGCCTGGTGGAGGCGTTGCTGATCCGCCGTTCGCGTTACGCGTACGGTCCGTTGGACCGGGCGGACCTCGGTTCGCTGCTCCGTTACGCCGTGGGCGTTCAGCGGAACGCGCCACCGCACGTGCTCGGCACCAACCCGACCGCGGGCGGCCTGCCGTCGCTGCGGGTGCACGTCGTGCTGGACCGGCGCGTCTACGAGTACCTGCGTGAGCCGCACGCCCTGTCCGACACCGGGGAAGCCGACCTCGACGGCGTTTTCGCGCAGGAGGAGTTCGCCCGCCGCGCGCCCGCGGTCATCGTCCTAACCGGACGGATGGGGCCGGGGCTCGCGAAGTACGGGCCGCGGCACCACCGGACCGTCCACCTCGACGCGGGTGTGGCGGTGCAGAACCTGTACCTGGTCGGCACCGCGCTCGGCCTGAACTGCTGCGCCGTGGCCGGTTTCCGCGACGACGCGGTGAAAGCCCTTGTCAGGGGTGGAGAACAGGACGTGCCACTCGCCCTGTTCGTGGTCGGCGGGTCCGCGGCACCGGGCATTCGGACCTGAAAAGTGGGCATAAAGCCATTCCCCCCGAACCGCGCGGCCAATACGGTTGTCCGAGTGGCAAAAGAGGGGGAGTTGTCATGGACACCGCGAGGACGGACACGTTCGCCGGTGCGCTGCGGGCCGCCATCGCGGAGCGCGGGCTCGGGTTGGAACGCATCCGCGAGCACCTCGCGCAGCACGGGGTGCGGGTCAGCCTGGCGACGTTGAGCTACTGGCAGTCCGGGCGCAGCCGCCCGGAACGCCGCTCGTCGCTGGCCGCGATCGGCCACCTGGAGGAGATCCTCGCGCTGCCGGACGGCTACCTGGCGAGCCTGCTCGGCCCGCCGCGCCCGCGTGGCCGGTGGCTCAAGCGCGTGCCCGAGCAGCCGCCGCCCGCGGGTCCCGAGTGGTCCGAACCGGACCAGGCCGCCTGGGCGCTGCGGCAGGCCGACACCGGCCGCGACCACCCGCTGACCAGGCTCAGCCAGCACGACCTCGTCACCATCGGGCCGGACCGGGGTGAGCGGACCGTGCGGTCGCGGCACGTGCTGCGGGCCGAGGCGGACGGCGCGGACCGCTGGGTGGTGGTCGTGCGGGTGGACGAGCCGGGCCGCGCGCTGCCGCTGCTGCGCCCGCTGCGGCACTGCGCGGTGGGTCGCCTGGTCAGCCGGCCGGGCACCGGGTTGGTGGTGGCGGAGTTGTTGTTCGACCGCGCGTTGCGTCGCGGCGACAGCATCGTGGTCGAGCACGAACTGGTGCACCGACCGCCCTACCCGCCCGCGACGGACTGCGGCCGGACGTTCCGGGTGCCGGTCCGGGAATACGTGCTGGAGGTCGCGTTCGACCCGTTGGCGCGCCCCGTGGAGTGCGAGCTTTACCGGACGCCCGCCGGCGGTCACCCGGACGTGCGGCCGGCGGAAGTCGACACCGGCGGCGCGCTGCTGGGTGTGGCGCTCGATTTCGGGCCGGGCGATTACGGATTCCGCTGGAAATGGCCTAACGCGCACCGGCTGGGTTAGCGGCGCGGCGCAACGTCGGCGTCGCCCAGGCGAGCGCGACACCGACGAGGAGCACGGCGACCCCGGCGGCCAGCCCGGCACGCGGGCCACCGGCGAGTGCGGCGGCGCCCGCCAGCGCCGCGCCCGCGGGTTGGCCCAGTCCCCACGACACCATGCGGGCCGTGGTGTTGACGCGCGACTGGAGCCCCGGCGGGCAGACCTGCTGGCGGTAGGTGATCGAGTTCAGGACGACGGTCGAGTGCGCCGCGCCCCAGGCGACCGCGACCGCGCACGCCGCCACCCAGTGCGTGGTGACCAGCGTGGAAGCACCGCACAGCAAGGAGATCGGCAACGCGCCCAGCGCCACCCGCGCGCCACCCCACCGCTCGGTCAGCCGGGGCAGCACCTTCGCCGCGACCAGCGCGCCCACGCCCCAGCAGCTGAACAGCACGGCCAGCCGCGCGTCACCGGACGGTGCGACACCCAGCACCCGGTCCGCCCACGGGACCAGCATCGCCACCCACGCGCCGGCCGCCGCCGAGTGCGTCGCGCCGACCAGCGTCAGGGTGCGCACTATTCCGTGGCCCCACAGGAAGCGGAGTCCCGAGCCGATGTCGCCGAGGAGTGTCGTGGCGTCCTCGCGCGGCGTGGACAGCGCGCCGCGGATGGCGTTGATCAGCATCGCCGAGCCCGTGGCGGTGAGGACGTTGACCGCGAGCAGCCCGGCGGGGGCGACCGACGCCACCACCAGGCCGGCCAACCCCGGCACGACGAGTTCCGCGGCCGTCGTCCGGCCGAACAGCCGCGCGTAGGCCGCGGTGATGTTCTCCTTGCCCACCAACGAGGGCAGGGCCCCGAAGTTGGCCGCGTCGAAGAACACGAACGCGGTCTGCGCGAGGAACGCGACGGCCACCACGTGCGGCGCCGTGAGGGCGTCCAGCCACCAGGCGACCGGCACGCTCACCATGCCCGCCGCAACCACCAGATCGGCCCCCACCATGAGCCGCCGCCGATCCACCCGATCCGCCACCGCGCCCGCCAGGAGGCCGAACACGAGGTAGGGCAAGGCTTCCGCCATCGCGACGGCCGATGTCCAGCCGGCGGACCCGGTGAGGCGGTAGACCAGCACGGGCAGCGCCACGACGGCGACGAGGCTGCCCGTGACGGACAGCAGGCGTGCGGTGAGGTAGCGGCTGAAGTCGCGCGCGGGCACGTCCAGGGCAGCGGTCACCGGTACATGCTAATGAATACCGTGTTCATGTAACAAGCGGCAGTCGTCCCGCTCGCCGCGGCCGTCATCTCTTCGTGGGGCGGGAGGCGGTGGGGCGGTCTCCGTCGGGAGGCCCGCCACTCAACCGCGGCGAGCTGCCGCACCCACCCCGGCCGCCCAGCCCGCGCGGCTCGACCGCCCAGCCCGGCCGCCCGACTTGACCCCGCCCTGGCCGCCAGCCGTGCGGCCTGGTTCGCACGGCTTCTCGGCCCGGCACCGCCCGGTCCGGCGGCCGGCGCGCGAGCCGAGCGCCACCGATCAGGACTTGCCCTTCAACAACTGTTCGAAGGGGACGAACCGCTCGCCGGGGCGCGCGGGTGCGAGGCCGACGGCGGGTGAGGAGCGGGGCGGTTCGGGTTCGCGGGCGGTTCGAGAGCGCGGGGCGCGGGCCGCCGGTGCGGGCGGACGGGGGCATCGAGGCGTGCGTGGCCCGAGGCCGCAGGCGGTTCGAGAGCACCGGGCGTGCGGCGCGAGCCGCCGGTGCGGGCCGAAAGGGCATCGAGGTGTGCGTGCCGCGGGCGAGTCGAGGGCGTCGAACGTGCGGCGCGAGGCGTGGCGAGGCGTGCGGGTCTGAGCGTGTGACGCGTAGGCAATGACCTGCGGTGTGACCGGCGATACGAGCGCCTGGGGGTGGTGCGGGCCACCCGGTGAGCGCGGAATACCCGGTGCCGGGGTAGTGTTCCGATGAGTAGTTGAACTCACAACTACTTGGATCGAGGAGCGGCTATGCAGTTCGGGGTCTTCACCGTCGGCGACGTGACGCCCGACCCGACCACGGGACGGACGCCGACCGAGGCCGAGCGGATCAAGGCGATGGTTGCCATCGCGCTCAAGGCCGAAGAGGTCGGCCTCGACGTGTTCGCCACCGGCGAGCACCACAACCCGCCGTTCGTGCCGTCCTCGCCCACCACGATGCTCGGCTACATCGCGGCGCGGACGGAGCGGCTCATCCTGTCCACCGCGACGACGCTGATCACCACGAACGACCCGGTCAAGATCGCCGAGGACTTCGCGATGCTCCAGCACCTGGCGGACGGGCGCGTCGACCTGATCATGGGTCGCGGCAACACCGGCCCGGTGTACCCGTGGTTCGGCAAGGACATCCGCGACGGCATCGACTTGGCCATCGAGAACTACCACCTGCTGCACCGGTTGTGGCGTGAGGACGTCGTGGACTGGGAGGGCAAGCACCGCACGCCGTTGCAGTCCTTCACCTCCACGCCGCGCCCGCTGGACGACGTGCCGCCGTTCGTGTGGCACGGCTCCATCCGCAGCCCGGAAATCGCGGAACAGGCCGCCTACTACGGCGACGGATTCTTCGCGAACAACATTTTCTGGCCCAAGGAGCACTTCATCCGGCTGATCAACCTCTACCGGGAGCGCTTCGAGCACTACGGGCACGGCAAGGCGAACCAGGCCATCGTCGGTCTCGGCGGCCAGGTCTTCATGCGCCGCAACTCGCAGGACGCGGTGCGTGAGTTCCGCCCGTACTTCGACAACGCCCCGGTGTACGGCCACGGCCCGTCGCTGGAGGAGTTCACGTCGCAGACGCCGCTGACCGTCGGCAGCCCGCAGGAGGTCATCGACCGGACGCTCACCTTCCGCGAGCACTTCGGCGACTACCAGCGCCAGCTGTTCCTGATGGACCACGCGGGCCTGCCGCTGAAGACCGTGCTGGAGCAGTTGGACCTGCTCGGCGAGATCGTGCCCGTGCTGCGGCGCGAATTCGCGACCGGCCGGCCCGCCGAGGTGCCGGACGCGCCCACCCACCAGTCGCTGCTCGCCACCCGGGCGGGTGTCCGATGACCTCGCTCGCCGTGGTGTCGGCCGGGCTCGGCGAGCCGTCGTCCAGCCACCTGCTGGCCGACCGGCTCGCCGCCGGGGTCGGCGCGCTGCTGCCGGTCGACGTGCGGACCGCCCACCTGCGGGACGTCGCCCGCGACATCGCCGACAACCTGGTCACCGGCTTCCCCAGCGCCCGGTTGAAGGCGGTCGTGGACGACGTGGTCGGGGCGGACGGGCTGATCGTCGTCACGCCGACGTTCAACGCGTCCTACAGCGGGCTGTTCAAGTCCTTCTTCGACGTGCTGGAGCCGGAGTCGCTGGTGGGCAAGCCGGTGCTGATCGGCGCGACCGGCGGCACGGAGCGGCACTCGCTGGTGCTGGACTACGCGCTGCGCCCGCTGTTCGCGTACATGAAGGCGGCCGTCGTGCCGACCGGCGTGTACGCGGCGTCGGTGGACTGGGGCTCGCCGCAGGGCCTGGCGGACCGGGTCGACCGAGCGGCGGCGGAACTGGCCGCCGCGATGGAGGGCAAGCCGGCGACCAAGCCGGTCGAGCGGTTCGTCCCCTTCGAACAGTTGTTGAAGGGCAGGTCCTGATCGGTGGTCGGCCACGCGGTGATCCGCATAGGGTCGACCCATGACCGCCTCGGCACTGGACCTCGCCACCCGCAACTCCGCCGTCCTGCTGGAGATCCTGGCCCGCACCCGGCCCGGTGGGGTCCTGGTGCGGCGGCCCGGGTTCAGGGCCTTGGACGGCCCTCGCCTGTTGCGCGTGCTGCTCCAAACGCCCGACCCGGCCGCGGAGGACATGGCTGAACTCGGCCGCCTCGTGGCACGAGCACGGGCGCGGGTCACGGTGGAGGACCCGTATTCCGTGGTGGACCTCGAGGAGTGGGGCCTGGTGCCCGACCGCCTGCCGGTGATGTACCGGCCGCCCGCACCGGTGCGTGCCGCGGCCGGACCGGCGGCGGTGCGGGTGCGCACCGCCGAACGGCTCGCCGACGTGGAACGTGTTGTCGTGGAAGGCTTCCCGCTACCCGGCTTCACGACCGGCGAGGCGATCGCACCGGCACTGCTGGAGCACTCCCGGGTCACGCCCTACCTGGTGGAGCGCGACGGCGTGGCGGCGGGCGCGTGCCTGTCCGTCGTGGCCGAGGGCGTGGGCGGCGTGTACTGGGTCACGACCCTGCCCGAGCACCGCTCGCGCGGTGTCGGGAAGGCCCTGATGCGTGCGGTCCTCGCCGACTCGGACGTGCCGTACACGCTCACCGCCACCGAAGCCGGCCGCCCGCTGTACGACGCGTTCGGCTTCACGCCGGTGGCGACGGCCACGTGGTGGACGAAGCCACTGGCATGAGGTAGACCAGCAGGTCGTCCACACCGTCCAGGCACAGCAGGTCGTGCGCGAGGTCGTCGTAGAAACCGCCGACCATGCCCAGCGCGAGACCGTTGTCCTGCGCGACGAGGGCCAGGTTCTGCGCCAAGTGCCCGGCCTCGGTCATGGCCAGCCGCAGCGCGCGCAAACCGTACGTGGCGCGCAGCGAACCGACCCGCGCGTAGGGGGCCACCAGCGCGGGCGTGGTGTCCAGGTCCACCATGCCGTTCTCGTTGGAACCGAACCACATCGAGGCCGTATTCATGTCCGAAGTGGACGGAGCAGGCGCGACGAGGGCCAGGTTCCGCGCGTCTTCGTCCACGTCGTACACACCCGGCGGCAGGCCGTCCACGCGCCACGCCACCACGCGCAGGCGCGCCGAGTGCTGTGCGCCCGCACTCGGGTACGGCCGGCGGTCGTCCGGCAACGCGCCCTGCGCGGTCCACAGGAGGGTCGCCAGCCGCTCGGCGTCCAGCGGACCGCTGAGCTGCGCACCCCGCGCGGTGAACCGGCCGGCGAGCGCGTCGGTCAGCGTGCCCGGCCGCGGCCGGGGCGCGGGCAGGTCGACGGTCGGCCACCACGGAGCCGCCGGAGCGGGCACGGCGTCCTTGCGCGGGAACTGCTCGGTCACGCCCGGCAGGAACCGGCTGGCCTCCAGGTACCGGCGGTCCGGCGCGGACGGCCCGTCGTCGTGGAACGGGGCGACGCCCGCCGGCGCCGCCGCGGCGGCCGCGGTCAGCCAGCACAACGTGCGCTCCTGCTCGGAGCCGATGCCGAGCCGGTTGAGCAGCATGTGCAGCTGCGAGGACCACACCCACCGCGGCACTTCCGGGTCCACCTGCGCCATCCAGTGCGCCACGACCCCGGTGGGCGCGTCGTCCAGCCGGTCCCACCGGGCGGCCAGCTCGACGCCACGCGCGGCGTGCAGGCGGCGGGCGGCGAAGTGCGTGCCGAGGCCCGGCGGCGTGGTCGGCTCGGCCGCCTGCCGCCAGCCCGCGCCCATGCCGCGCAACCACGCCGCCGCCGCCACCCGGCCCATGCCCAGCCCGGACGCCGTGGCCATCACCAGCTCCACGGCGGCGCTGACCTTCGCGGCGGGTGACCGCACGCTGCGCAGCACGGCGACCGCGACGTCCGTGCTGCGGCAGAACACCTCCTCCGCCGCGGCCATCGCGTCCTCACCGCCGTACCGCCGCACCTCGGGCACGTACGGGACCTCACGCACGTCGCCGTGCGGCAGCCACTCGCGGTCCGCACCCGCCGTCAAGCCCGCGAAGTACGCGTCGGGATCGGGTTCGACCACCGCGAAGTCCGCGTCGCGGATCGCGTCGCACAGGCTCCGGCGCAGGTCCTCGGCGGTCTCCGGGGACGCGTCGCGCACACGCACCCGCAAGTGCGGCCCGGTGCTCCAGTAGCGGACGAAGAACCAGTCGCCTATCCGCCCGTCGGCCCGGTGGTCGTCCATCAGCGGGCCGAGGGTGTGCGCGATGAACGTGTCGACGTCCTCCACCGACCACGAGACGCGCGCGTGCAGGCTGTGCCAGGTCATGGGTTCTCCGGTGCGGGCAGCGGGGTGAGGTCGTAGGTGAAACCCGCGCCGCGTGGTCGGCCGGCGGCGAGCAGGTAGAGGACCTGGTGCGACGCGGGCGCGCGCACCGCGGCCTCCAGCACGCGGTCGTGGATGCTGCGTGCCGGGCGGCAGAACATGCCCGACCGCGCGGCGGCGTCGCACGCGTGCTGCGCCATCGCGCCGGCCGCGCGGAGCAACGCGTGGTACCCGCCCGGCCCGTCCGCCGCCACCGCCTCGGCGGCGCTGCCCGTGGTGACCAGGGCCAGGTTCATCGCCGCCACGTCGATGGTCTGCGGTGTGTGCCCGAACGCCTCCCGGACCTGGAGCAGCGCCGGTCCCGGCGCGACCGGCCGCAGGTCCAGGTCGTACCAGCCGTCCGCCAGCCCGACCACGTTCCGCACCGCCAACCGGTGCCGCAGGTCGGTCCTGGTCGGCGAGCCCGGCGGCGGCGAGGTGACCGCCCGGACGAACGCGTGCAGCGCCGCCTCGGGCAGCGGCCGGGGATCGGCCGAGATGCCGCGCGGGCCGAAGCCCGAGCCGCGTGGCGGCAGCGGTGGCACCGGGTCGCCCGTCTCGCGGTGGCTGCGCACCACCACGGTGAGGTCTTCGGCGTGCGCACGCAGCCCCAGCCGGGCGGCGTGCTCCACGAGCGCGGCGGCGACGTGGCCGACCTCCAGCTCGGTCAGCACGTCGCCGAACTCGTGGTAGGCGGGCGAGAGCCGGTCGCGGCGGCGCACCAGGTCCAGCCGCACCTCGTCGGCCACGGCGGGCGCGGCGACGCCGACCAGGGCCCGGCGCGCGGGGTCCAGCCGCAGCCGCGCCGGACCCGCGACCAGCTCCACGTCCACGGTGAACGCGGCGCGGGCCGACGGGTAGCCCCGGTGGTCGTTGTACTGGTTCCACGGTTCCCAGCGCAGCGGCGTGGCGACGTCGGTCAGCAGGTGCGCCACGGCCGCGCCGAACGGCCCCTGGGCGGCCAGGTCGCGCAACGGGACCCGGTGACCCGGCGTCGCCGTGAACGGCGGCGGCTCGCCCACCTCGACGAAGCGGCCGGGACCGTGGGTGTACGCCGTGGCCAGCGCGTCGGCGGCGGTCACGGGAACGGGTGGGGCAGCAGGGGACCGACCGGGCGCAGCCGCGGCACGCCACGCGTGCGGCGGTTCAGCTCGCCGAACGTCATCGGCAGCGTGCCGGGCACCAGCACCTTCGCCGAGTGCAGGCCGAGGCGGTCCCGGGTCACCGGGTCGCTCTGGTCGACGGCGATCACCTCCAGGTCGAGTTCGGCCCACGCCCGGACGTAGTGCTCCAGCAGGGCGTCCAGGTCGTGCCGGGGCACGTCGGGCACGGCCAGGTCCACCGGTTCGGCGGTCGGGTCGAGGAAGTCGTAGCGCTCGGCCGCCTCGGGCAGCCCGTTGACGTTCACGTGGTCTTCCATGGTGCGGATCAGCTCCGGTGCGGCCAGCATCGCGCGCAGCCGGTCGCGGTCGTACTCGCCGGGATCGGTGCGGTAGCGCTTGGCGGCGACCTCCACGTCGACCACGACCTCCACCGCCGCCGAGCGGATCGCCGCGTCCGCGTCCAGTCCCGCGCCGGCGGCGAAGAACGCCTTGGGCGGCAACGAATCCGGGCCGGTGTAGCGGGCCAGCGAGACCACCGACGGGACACCGAGGTCGTTGGTGGCGTCGTAGAACTCCAGGTCGTAGCCGAGCTGCGCCATGCGGTCGGCCAGGTGCAGCGTCACGTCGTCGTGGACGGCCAGCCGCCGCAGGGGCGACCGGGTGTACCAGGCCATCAGGAACGCGTCCCGCTCGGCCACCTCGAACAGCCCGTAGAGCACGGCTTCGGTGAGGCTGTTGCCGGTGCCGCAGCCGTTGGACGTCTCGTCCACGAACCGCCGGTCCACCCCCGCGCCCCAGTACGCCACGTGCTCCGGCACGGCGATCGGCCGGCCGTGCGTGTACGACCAGCCGTGGACCCAGCGCACCACCACGTCCGGCGAGTAGGGCGTGGCGTGCGGCGACTCCTGGTCGGGCAGGCCGAGGCGGACCGGGTCCAGCGCGTGGTCGGCGATGTCCGCGTACGACGCCTCCAACGTGGTGCGCGTGCGGCGCGGGCTCATCCCGGCCTGCCGCTCGACCGCCTCGAACAGGGCGACCCGCTCCGCGCTCGCGAAGTCCTCCGCCCGCCCGAAACCGGCCTGCTGCGCGTGGTCCTCGGGCACGATCTCGGCGCTGACCGACGCGACCGGCAGGTCGCCGACCCGGAACAGGCCGCCGACCGGCCCGTGCCGCAGGTCGAAGAGCGCGGCGCGGACGGCCGGGCCGGCGGTGCGCGGGTTCGCGCCACGCAGCGTGCCCGGCTCGACCGGCGTCGGCTCGCGGCGCACGGCGGCGGTCTCCGGCGAGTCGTCGGGCAGCGGACCGCACACCGGGCAGCCGCCCGTCCGCGGCCGGACCCGGTGCTCGGCGGCGGTGGCCAGGTCGGTCCGGACCGCCACCACCGTCTCCCGGTACGCGCCCGGGTCGGCCGTCATCCGCGTCACGAGCGCGTCCAGCAGCGGCTTGAGCGCCGGGGAAGCGACGCCGCCCAGCCGCAGTCGCGGGTCGCGACGCGGGACGGAACGGCCCAGCGCCGCCAGCCGCACGTCCTCGGCGCACCGCAGGCACACCCCACCGCCCGCGCCGCCGAACACCGGGCCGAGCAGCACCAGCCCGCCGTCGTGGCGGATCGGCAGCACGGGCGCATCCGCACCCGCGGCGCTGATCCGGTCGAGGTCGGCGATGGTGTAGTCGGTCAGTTCGAGCACGCTCACCGCGCCACCTCCGGCACCGCGAACGCCACCACACCCGCCGCGTCCAGCACCGGGCCCAGCGCGACCGGCTCGGCGTCGCCCACCAGCTCCCGGAGCCGGTCCCGCAACCCGGGCTCGGCGTCGCGGACGGCGGACGGCCAAGTCCAGTCCCGGGTCACCCAGGGCGCCTGCGGCCCCTCGGGCGCGGGCAGCGGCAACGCGCCGCTGAGCACCACGGCCTCCGCCCGACCGGCCTGCGCGCGACCGGCGGCGGCCAGGGCGGCGAACGACAACGCGTCGGCCGCGCCCGCCTCCACCGCCCACGCCACCTCGACGCCGTCGACCAGCACGCTCGCCCGCACCACGCCCTCGGCCAAGCGCGTCACGACCGCGGTCGCGGGCAGCGCGAACCGCAGCACGAGCGTCTGCCACCACCGGCGGGCGGTCGGGTCGGTGAGCCATTCGTCCTCGGCGACCGGCGTGCCGCCGAGACGGCGCGCGGCGTGCCGCAACGCCAGCCCCAGCGCGTGGTCGCGGTCCGCGCCGACGACCGCGCCCGGCGGCGCGAGCCGCTGCACGGCACGCAGCAGGGCGTCCAGCCGGGCGGCGTGCTCCGTGGTCCCGTAGCCGACCACGTCGCCCGACGCGGCCAGCTTCACCGGCAGCTGCGGCAGGTCGCCCGGCTCCGGGGTGGGCACCGGCCCGAGTTCCCGGTCACCCAGCACGTCCAGCAGGTTCCCGCCGGGCGCCTGCGGACGGGCCGCGGACAGCCACGGGTGGTACTCGGCGGACAGCGGGTCCAGGCGCGCCACCAGCACCGGCTGGTGGGGCGGGTCGCTCGGCGGCGCGTCCTGCCACATGTTGACCGCCTCGGTGGACGGGTCGGGCAGGCCGCCGAGCACGCACACCAGGCGGTGCGCGGCGGCCGAGCCGACCAGCGCGGCGAGCACTTCCGGCGGCGTGCCCGGCGCACCGGACAGGCGGGCGGCGACGGCGGTGGCGTCCGCGCGGACGTCGGCGGCGGCACCGGGTGCGACCACGAAGCCGACGTCGGCGGCGCACCCCGCGGCCACGGCGTGCGGGCCGGCGGTGAGCAGCAGGTCGTCACCGGCGGACCGCTCGGCGGTCAGCCCGGCGGCGGTGAGCGCGCGGTGTGCCGCGGCGGCGAGCGCGCCCTCACCCGCCACGGTGACCGGGGTGGCGCGCAACCGCCGCCACGCGGTCGCCGGGTCGGGTGCGACGGACTCCAGCCAGCTCGCGATGTCGGCGGGCGGCGCGTCGCCGCCCCAGTCGGCGGGCACCTCGACCAGCAGGTCGTGCTCGTGCAGCTGCTCGATGATCATCGTCAGGGCCTTCGCCACGGCGGGCGGCGCGCCGTCGGGCACGGTGAGCTGGTCCGGCGGCACGCCGTCGGCCAGCGGACCGGCGAGGCGTTCCCAGATGGTCCACAGCCCGGTGCCGCCATCCAGGCTGAAGCTGGACTTCCAGCCCCGCACGTGCAAACCGGTCGGGGTGGGGGTGGCGTGCGCGATGGGGCGCAGGCGCAGCAGCACGTCGCTCATCGCGTCACCTCCGCCATGTGCGCGACGTGCTCCGGCCACGCGACACCGGTGATCCGTTGCGCGGCCTTGGCGACCAGTGCCGCCGCGAGGTAACGCTCGACGGGCGTCACGTCGCACACGGACAGGAGTTGGTAGAGCATGTTCGTCCCGAAGCGGTAGACGGTGACCGGGCGTTGGTAGAGCGGGTGGTCCAGGTCGACGGACCTGAGTCGGCGGTGGTACTCGCTGTAGTAGTCGCGGTGGTCGCGGTGCCAGCGGCGGATGGCGGCCTCGTCGCCGAGTTCCACGGCCTTGTCGCCGTGCTGCGGGCCGTACGCGGCGGGCAGGTCGCCCGCGTCGAACGCCTCCTCGATCAGCAGGCGGCTCTCGACGGTCCACGTCGCCCACGGGGTTTCGGCGCGTCCTTCGTCCACGGCGCGCACGGTTTCCGTGACGTCGTCGGCGTTGTGCTCCCAGATCCGGTCGAAACGGGCCCGCATGACGCCGTTCGGGTCGTGGTGCAGCAGGAAGTCCTCCAGGTGCGACAGGAACGAGTGGTAGCCGTTGCCGAGCCCGGCCGGGTAACGGCTCGCGTGCGCGGCCATCGCGACCAGCGCGAGCTGGACGCGGGCGGACGTGTCGTGGTCGACCGCCACGGCGTCGCGGAGCGCGGGCACGCCGAGTCGCAGGCACCGGGTGCGCAGGTCGACCAGCACGTCCGAGCCCAGCAGCTCCCGGACGCGGGACAGGTCGGTCGGTTCCACCACGACGGTGTTGTCCGGGTGGATCGGCTCGTACGGCGGCGGCACGAGTTCCGCGACGCCGTACTGCTCCGCCTGCGCCAGCAGCTCCGCCGGCGTGGTGTCCGATGTGGACGGACGGGTGGCGAGGTGGGCGCGCAACGCGGCGGCGACCGACTCGGCGGCGGTGTCGGCGGCGGTTTCGGCCAGGCGCACGCGGACGTGCGGTCCGTGCAGCCAGTGCCGCTCGACGTGCCCGGCGGCCCCGCTCGCGGCCAGCGCGGGCAGCACCGCGTCGCGGAGCAAAGGCGCCTTCACCGGGTCGTGGTAGTAGCAGACGACGTCGGTCACGAGGTCCTCCAGTAGGTTTCCGCGACGAGTTCCAGCACCCGGCCGCCCGGCGAGTCCAGCCCCGGCACGGGCAGCGCCTCGGTCAGCCGCAGGCCGTCCGGGAAGCGGGCGAGCAGGCGGGGCAGCGCACGCAGGTGCAGCGGGTCGCCGAGGTCGGCGTACTGCGGCTTGGCCGACACCAGCGTGCGCCGGTAGACCTCCGGCGACGCCGGACCGATGTCGGGGCCCGCGAACACGTGCTCCGGCAGGCCCAGCCGGGCCCGCAGGCGGGTGACCGCCGGCACGACGGCGTCGCCCTCGCCGAGGTCGGGCACGTGGGCGAAGTCCCACGAACGGCGCGCCAGCACCACGTCCCCGTAGGTCAGCCGCCCGCGCGCGGTGACGCCGTCGACCACCACCGACTCGCGCAACGCGGTCAGGTCGACCCAGCCGCACGCCAGGTCCGAGTAGAGCGGGATCAACCGGTCCGGGAACACCAGCGGCACCAGGAAACCCAGGTACAGCACGTCCAGCGGCTCGCCGTCGCGGACCACGCGGACCTCGTCCGCCTCCGGGTCGTGCCGCACGGACAGCGACTCGGCGGGCAGGTCCACCCACCGGGCGTCCTCGCCGACCTCGTGCGCGCCGAGCAGCGGGTGCACGTTCGCGTTGAAGCCGCGCACCGGTCGGAACTGGGCGAAACCCGGCCCGAGGTGGCGGACGAGCTGCGCCGTGACCGCGTCCCGCGCGCCGGGCAGCCGGTCCAGGAACCGGCTGGTGAACTTGCCGAACCCGGTGTAGACGCGGTTCACCACGAGGCGGCCGTCCCGCGTGGGCTGGGCGAAGAAGCTGTACGAGCCGGGGCGGCGGGTCGCCCACGCGGGCAGCAGCGCGTCGGCCGCGTCGAGCACGTCGGGCGTGACGACGCCGCCGCGCACCAGCCCGGCCAGCCGGGCGCGGGCCGCCACGACGGCGGCCACCTCGGGGTCGCCCACCGCGCCCGTGTTCATGGAGTCCTGCCACGCCACCGACAACGCGCCGGAGCAGTCCGCGAGCGAAGCCGTGCCGCCCACCCCGAACCGCTCGACGAACCGCGTGCGCATCAGCCTGCGCAGCAGGACCTGCTCGTCGAACAACGCCAGCAACGGCGTGAGGTCGGCGAGCGCGGGCGCCGCGCCACGCGGCACCGGAACCGGTTCGGGCAGCAGCACGTCCTCCACCACCGGCGGCACGTCACGCAGGTCCGCGCCGACCCGCGTGGCGACCTCCGCCCAGCCGGCGGCCAGGTCGGCGACGGTCCGCGCCCGCGCGACCGGGTCGGCGGTGGCCAGCGACCGGGTCGCCAGCGCGAGGTCGGCGACACCCGGCACGTCCAGCGCGCCGAGCTGGTCCGGGTCCTGCGGGTGGACCGGCGGCACCGGCACCAGCAGCCCGATCTGCCGCATCCGGGCGACGTACGCGCGGGCCGAACCGGCGGCGTCGGCGACCGCGAGCTGCGCCGCGAGGCGGTCGGCGATGGCCGCGGGCGGCAGGCCGCCCGGTCCGGCGGCGCGGACCACCCCGACGACGAACCGCAGCGGTCCCGCGGCGGGCACGTCGACCTCTTCCTCCCGGGTCACCAGGGCGCGGTTGCCCGCGTCCACCGGCACGTCCCGGCGGAACACCACCCGGCCGTCGCGTTCCCGCAGCGCGGGTGCGAGCCGGTGCGGCAGTCCGGGCGCGAGCGCGTCCAGCAGCCGGGTCGTGAGCAGCCGGTTGACCTCGGGGTGGGCCACGGGCTCGGCGTCCGGCCACGGCCCGTCGCCCCACACGCCCCAGCCGACGTGGGTGTACCAGGACAGCGGGCTGGTCTTCGAGGTCGCCCGCAGCGCGTACCGCAGCACGGTGGGTTCCGCCTTGCGCGCCTTGCGGTCCGGTTCGCCGCGGCCCGCCGCCGTGCGGTCCAGGCCGTGCAGCAGGTCCGGTCCGGTCAGCACGCCCGCGCGTCGCACGGCGTCGGCGCCGCACACCTCGGCCAGCCGCTTGCGGGACGCCGCGAGGGCGGGCTCCCACGCGGCACGCGCGGCGGCGTGCGCCGCGTCCAGGTCGGCACGCGCGGCCAGCCAGCTCGCCAGGCCGGGCACCCGGTCCGGCAGCCCGTCCAGCGCCGCGAGCAGCGCGGGCCGGGGCGAGCGGCCGTTGTGCACGTCGCGCCGCAGCGGCAGCACCACGCGGCGGTGGAAGTCGGGGGAGTGGCCCGCGGCGCTGTCGTGCAGCGCGTCGGCCAGGCCGGGCGCGCTCGCCGCGACCTCGGCGGCGACGGCCGCGTCCAGCGCGTCGCGGAACGCGGAGGGCGCCGGTGGCGGGTGCGGCAGCGCCGCGACCCGGACCAGCGCGTACGGCGCGAGTTCCGTCGTGGTGCGTCCAGCCATGCTTCGGGTCCCCGGTGGTTTCAGGGCCGGGGACGCCGCACGCGACGTCCCCGGCGGTTCGGCTGGCTGGCGGTCGGGTCCCGGAGGACGTGACCGCGGTGCGGGCAGGACCGCGACGCGCCCGTCCCGGGCGGTGTCGCGGCGTCCCGCGTCGTGGTGACGGCCGGCTCGTCCAGTGGTGACTAGACGGGCGGGCGCTGGGGCCAACGCGGGTCGCAACAGCAGCAGGAGCTGCCGCACGAACACGCCGACGCGCCGGTTTCCGGCAGCGCGACGGCGTCCCGCATCGTCGTGACGCTCAGGTCGTCAAGAACGAGGTCGTTCTCGTCGAACGCGAGGTCGATCATCTGGACCTCCATCGGTCAGGTGGTCGGGATCAGATGGGGCGCTGCGGCGGGTGGGGCTGGCAGCAGCAGCACGAGCCGTTGCAGGAGCAGGACTGCGACGCGCCCGTTTCGGGCAGCGCGACGGCGTCCCGCATGGTGGTGACGCTCAGGTCGTCGAGGACGAGGTCGTTCTCGTCGAACGCGAGGTCGATCATCTGAACCTCCAGCGGTCAGGTGGTCGGCAGCTGCGGGGACGGGTGCCCGGGCAGCTGCGGCTGCTGGCAGCAGCAGCACGAGCCGCACGAGCAGGACTGCGACGCGCCGGTTTCCGGCAGCGCGACGGCGTCCCGCATGGTGGTGACGCTCAGGTCGTCGAGGACGAGGTCGTCGTCGTCGAACGCGAGGTCGATCATGGAAGCCCCAAGTGGTTCGGTGCGGTCAGTCGGACGACAGCTGAGGCTGCGGCTGCTGGCAGCAGCAGGTCGACCCGCAGCACGAGCAGGACTGCGACGCGCCCGTTTCGGGCAGCGCGACGGCGTCCCGCATCGTCGTGACGCTCAGGTCGTCGAGGACGAGGTCGTCGTCGTCGAACGCCAAGTCGATCATGTGAGCCCCAAACGTCGGTGCGGTCAGTTGGACGGCAGCTCGGGCTGCGGCGGCTGGCAGCAGCAGCACGACCCGCAGCACGAGCAGGACTGCGACGCGCCCGTCTCGGGGAGCGCGACGGCGTCCCGCATCGCGGTGACGGCCATGTCGTCCAGGACCAGGTCCTCGACGTCGAAGGCCAGTTCCAGCGGATTGATCGCCATGATGGCACCTCCTTTCCGGGAGCGGACTTTAAGTGCGTGGCTCACGTCCCGGCAAGAGTTCGTCGGAAAGGCTCCGGTCGGCGTTTTGGAAAACCTATCGGGCTCATTAACGGACTGTGTCAACACCCCAGAAGTGGGGGTAGCGGCAGAACCCTGCGAAGCGGTCCCTGAACTGCGGATACCAGGGTGCCCGGGTGGGTTGCGGTACATTGCGCGACGATGAACCCGAAGTTTTACTCGACCAGGCCGTCCTCGCACGCGCGACGCGCCAGGTCCAATTTGGTATAGGTGGCCCGCCCGCATTCGGTGTACTTCTGCTTGACCCGGTCGAGGTATTTTTTCGCGGTGTCCGGGCGCACTCCGGCGCGGCGGGCGGCGGTGGCCAGCGTCAGGCCGGACACGTACCCGACGAACACCGCCCGCTCCTGCTCGGAAAGCCGGGGCTCCCACGCGGGCACGGGTGGTGGCGCCGGGTCGCCCGCGGCGGCGGTGCGGATTGCCGAAGCCAGGCCGGCCAGCCCCGCCGAGCGCGCCACGACGCCGTGCGCGCCCGCGCGGGCCGCGTCGTCCGCCGCCACCGGGCTGATCACCGCGACGATCCGGCGGCCGTCGCGCAGCAGCGTGCGCACTGCCGCCAGGCTCACCGTCACGCCGAGGTCGACCACCACGACGTCCGCCCGCGGGTGTTCGCTGCCGGCCAGGTCGGCGACGCCGGTGACGGCGCCGACGACCCGCAGGTCGGCCGTCGCGCACAGCCACGCCGTGACACCGTCGAGCAGCATCCGGTCGTCCACGAGCAGGGACACGGTGATCATGGGGGCACGCTCCGGCGGGCGGTCGGGTGCCGCAGCGTGCCGGCCGCCGGTATACGCCCGGTATGCGCCGCGTGTTCCGCTCGCCCCTCGGCGTGCGACATAACGTGAGTCGGTAGTGGCGAACTTGGGGGAGCACCGGAGATGACGATCAGCCCATCGGTGTGCGCGGAGCGGGAAGTGGGGCTGCGCCTGCTGGGCGGCACGGCGGTCGACGGTCGCGCGGCACGCGGTGTCGTGCCCGGCGGGGTCAAGGCGCGCACGCTGCTGGCGGTGCTCGCCCTGGAGGCGGGCGCGGCCGTGTCCACCGAACGGCTGCTGGATCACTTATGGGAGGTGGAGCCGCCACGCAGCGCCGTGAAGAACCTCCAGCTGTACGTGCTGCGGTTGCGCCGTTGCCTGGACACGGCCGGTGCGGGCCTGTCCAGGCTGCTGGTCCGGGTCGGTCACGGCTACCGGCTCGACGTGCCCGCGGAGGCCGTGGACGCCTTGTGGGCCAGCGAACTCGCCCGGCGCGGGGCGGTGGCCGTGCGGGCGGGCGCCTGGGGTGAGGCGGCCGGGTTGCTCGGCGCGGCGTTGGCGGACTGGCCGGTGGACGGGTTGGTGGGGCTGGTGCCGTCGCGGCCCGCGCTCGCCGCGGCCACCGCGTTGCGGGAGCGCAGGTTGGCCGCGGTCGAGCGGCTGGCCACCGCGAAGCTCGCCCTGGGCGCCGCCGCCGAGGCCGCCGACCTGCTCGTGGCGCAGGCCGCCGCGCAGCCGACGCGTGAGTCCACGCACGTGCTGCTGATGCGCGCCCTGTCCGCGGTCGGCGACCGGGCCGGCGCGATCGCCGCCTACCACCGGCTGTGGCGCGCGTTGCGCGACGACTTCGGCATCGAGCCCGGTCGCGCGGCGCGTGCGGAGTTCGACGGGGTGCGCGCGTGACCGGGTGCACCGCACGTCCGGGTGAATTCCGGAAACACCGGGCGTGTTTTTCGACACGGTGCCCGGACCATTTACCGCGGACTGCTCGTAATCGGTGGAAAGCCGATGCCCCGGACCGGCCGCGAGCGTCCGGTTCGACCGGTTCCCGCGGCCCCTCCCGGCCGGACCCATTGGGGTGCTCCCATTCCCTGGGACGACACCCCGGCCCCAGGTCAGGGCGGCGCGGGGCGGTGTGGGAGACTGCGCCGCATGGCTCCTCTTCGCTTCGCCCTGCCCAACAAGGGCTCATTGAGTGCTCCCGCGGCGCAAATGCTGGTCGAAGCGGGGTACCGGGTCCATCGGTCCGGGCGTGAGCTGATCGTGGCCGATCCGGCAAATGATGTGCAGTTCTTTTTCCTGCGGCCCCGGGACATCGCGGTGTACGTGGGCGCGGGCTCGTTGGACGTCGGCATCACCGGGCGGGACCTGCTGCTGGATTCGTCCGTCTCGGCGAAGGAGATCCTGCCGCTGGGCTTCGGTCGGGCGTCGTTCTACTTCGCCTCCAAGCCGGGGGGCATCAGCGACTCGGCCGGGCTGGCGGGCAAGCGGATCGCCACCAGCTACCCCAACCTGGTGCAGGACCACCTGGCGGAGCACGGCATCGAGGCGGACCTGGTGCGGCTGGACGGCGCCGTGGAGACCGCCGTCGAGTTGGGTGTCGCGGACGCCATCGCCGACGTCGTGGAAACCGGCATCACGCTGAAGACCTCCGGCCTGGAGACGTTCGGCAAGCCGATCCTGAAGTCCGAGGCGGTGCTGATCCAGGGCGACACCGTGGACGACGTACCCGCAGCCGCCCGCTCGGTGGAAATCCTGCACCGCAGGCTCCAGGGCGTCCTCATCGCGCGCCGGTACGTGATACTGGACTTCGACTGCCCGGTGGCCACGCAGGAAGAGGCGTTCAAGCTCGTGCCGGGTATCGAGTCGCCCACCGTGTCCCCCCTGGCCCGGGAGGGCTGGGTAGCGGTCCGCTCCCTGGTGCCGCGCGACGACGCGCCGTTCATCATGGACGAGCTGTGGCGCGTGGGGGCACGCGCCATCCTGGTCAGCTCTTTGGACACCTGCCGCATCTAGTTCCGCGGGGGGCGGCCCCCCGGTGCCGCCCCCCGCGCTCCCCGTCGGCCCACTCCGGTTCCCGGCCGGAACACCCGCGCTCATCCGAACGCTCCCGCTCGGCCTCAGCCAACCGCCGCTCCACGCGCATACGCGAGGCGCCCGTTCCACCTCCGCCACGCCCACGTGGTCCGCCGCTCCGCGCGTGTGCGGGCCGCCGCTCTGTGCGGGCGGGTTCCCGCTCCGCCCCCGTCGCGTCCAGTGCGGTCCGCTGTCCCCGCGTGTGCGCGAGGGCTCCCGCTCCACCTCCGCCAAGACGCGGCCAGAACACCGCATGCGCCGCGCGCGTACGGGAGGCCGACTGTGCGCGTCAGCCTCGACGGGCGTCGGTCGCCCACGCCTTCGTGACCCAGCCTCGCTCGGCCTGGTCCGAGCAGCCCCCAGAACGGGAACCAGGCCGTCCGCGTCATCGGAGCCCGCCGGATGAGTCGGTTGTTCACTTCGCGGCGCCCCCGGGTGCGCGGCTGCGGTGCCGCCGTGGCGGTGCGGGTCACCCGCCGCGGGGTCGGTGGGTGTCGAGTGGCGCGGTCGGGCGCGTCGGTTGCGGCGCGGTGGGGAGTCCGGCGGCGGCGCGCGGGTTCGCGCCGGTGCGCAGACCTCGTGGACGCGGCTGGACACCGGCTCGGAGCAGCATCGCGCGGACCGCGCCGTAAGCGACGTCGAGTTCGGCGGCGATCGTGCGGATCGAGGCGTTCTGCGCGTACCGCGTGGGCGAGGAGCAGGTCCCGTGATGACGCTGGTTCGGCGCGGTGGGTCCGTCCTGGTCGTCCCGGGTGGTGGTGTGGGCGGTCGGCCGCGGCCGTGCAACACGGTCAACAACGCCGAAAAATTCGGGCCACCACCCTGTGGGCGCCGACCACCCTCAGAGGAGTCGCGACGGGGAGGCGACGTCGAGCGGGTCGGAGGGGCGATCCTGCGGCGTTGCAAGAGAAGCGGGATCGACGTCGTGGGGGAGGGATGAGGCTCGGATAGAGCGCGAGCCTGGCCGAGAGCACGAGCAGATGGGCCTCGGTGTTAGGCGGTGGCAAAGCGTCAAGCAACCCGCTGATCTTGTCGCGCAGCACCTGATGCCAGGCCGTCAACCTGTCGAAGGTGATCTCGGTGAGTCCGACGTCACCGAGAGGGTCCTGGAGACGCTCGACGCCGAGGAACCGCTGCACATCGAGGCGGGCAATCCGGAGTTCGTCGACGTCGATGCCGGCATGCAGCACCTGACGCGGCTGTGCCGGCGGCTTGCGGACGTCCCGCCGGCGTCACTCGGCCGGGGGCTCCGCGCGTGGCGGTTCGTCCAAGCCGAGCTCGCCGTTCTCCTCCTCGTCGTCCACCCGAGGACCGTGGCGGCGCCGTTATTCACCCTCGACCGGCGAGTTGCACGATCGGGTGAATCAGGTTCGCGTCGGCGAAAAGACCGTAGCCGTGACGCCGGTCACGGCGGTACGTTCCCGCAAGCACAGCGCACCGGCGGATCGTCGGTGTGGGGGGCGCTGGGGTTGCCCAGGGGTGCACGGTGTCGGGCCGGGGGTCGGCGAGCGCGAGGCGAGAACTTCACCACAAGTCAAGGGGACGGGGCACGCCTCCCGAGCAGACGTACCGATGGCCCACCGAGTTCCGCGGCGAGGCAGCGCATGGGCGAGATGGGGAGTGCCATGCCGTCTTCGGAAGCCGGGCGCGGAGGCGAGGGCGGGGCGGTGTCCCGCCGGACGATCCTCGTGGTCGGTGGCGGTGGTCTGCTGTTGGCCGGTCTGCCGCGCGGGTCGTCGGTCCTGGCGTCGTTCGTCCAGGAGGCTGAGCCGACGCTGCGGCTGGACCTGCTGCGGCGCGAGGACATGCTGAAGCTGCACTACGACTTCTACAACCTCCAGGTGTCCCACGCCTCCGACCCGCCGACGCTGGTGGTGGTGGACGGCACGCGGCAGTCCCTGGTCGTCGTGCGGTTCGACTCGCAGCACCTCATGGAGGAGACGACGTTCGTCTCCACCCAGGGCGGCAGCCCGCCGCCGCCGGAGGCGCTGCCCGCGCCGGGTGAGGTCCTGACCAAAGCGGTGGAGCCGAGTCGGATCGCGTTCCTCGTCCCGCCGACGGTCAAGGCGCTGCCCTACACCGAGGACGGGCTGCTCGACTGGTCGGGCTGGGTCATGCGGGTCGTCCCGGTGCTCGCCGAGGGCGCCCAGCAGGCGCCGACCGAACTCCAGACCGACCTGAGGCTGGTGGACTGGCTGCACCTGACGCCCGAGCAGGTCGCGTCGTGGGCCCACGTACGGCACCCGGTCGAGGCCGGCGGCCGGACCGAGCTGTGGCACACGCGGCTCGCCGCCCGGGACGAGCGGGGCAGGCCGGACCCGTTCCGGGGGCCGAACCCGGTGCGCGCGGTGGCGGCCGACGACGTGCCGGCGGACACGAAGTTCAAAAGCCTCATCGGGTACGGCGGCAACCGGGACGTGCCGAAGCGGCTGGTGTCGCAGAGCAACGCGGTCGAGCCGGTCAAGGCCGAACTGCTGCTGCTCAGCGCCCAGGGCTCGTCGGTGGAGCTGGCCGGCGAGTGGGGCGGCGACCTGCCCATCGCCCAGTGGCGGCACCGCTCCTCCCTCGGCCGGGACAACTACGTGCGCATCGAGGAGCGCGGTTTCCTGTTCCCGTACGGGCACCGCGCGGTGCTGGTGACCGAGACCGAGCGCCAGATCATGCCGGACGGCGCCGCGCACCTCATCCAGCGCGCCCACATCCGGGTGCAGCAGCCGGTGAAGGACTACTCGGAGAACGCGTTCCCCTTCACGTCGGTGCGGATCCTGCTCGCCGCCACGCCGAACCTCGCGCCCGTCCCGGAGAAGATCCCGGCGCGCAAGCCGGGGGAGCCGCCGACGTCGGAGGCGCGCACGTTCTGGGTGCAGTACCTGCCGGAGGGCTCGGCGGACCCGATCGCGGACCGCCGGGACATCCCGTTCCCGATGGCCGCCACGGACTGGGCCGGCAACCGCGTCGAGTTCACCGCGTTCCTGGCGTTCGTGCACGTGGAGGACGCCTACGCGGGCGACGCGCTGGCCGAGCTGCGGGCGGTGTTCGGCGCCGACCGCTACCGGCCTGGTGACCTCGGCGCGCGGCGGACCCACGCGCTCGGCGGTCAGGAGGTCGCCTTCGCGCCGCCGGCGGGCGGCAACCCCGCGGCTCGGGCCGCGCCGGCGGAGGGCTCCACCGTGCTGCCCACGGCCGCGATGTACCTCAGCAGCGCCGCGGGCGACCCGGCGGGACCGTGGCGGTGGCTGGCGGAACCGAACTTCGTGCCGCGGATGCTCGCCGCCGAGGTCCGGCTGCCGTCGGTGGAGACGTTGGTGGGCAAGGAGGTCACCGCAGCCATCGGGTACGACCCGGACTACGTCGCCGGCTCGTTCGAGCGGGTGAAGGGCGAGGCGTTCGCGCGGGTCCAGCGGACCGTGGCGCAGGTCGGCGAGCTGGTCCTCAAGCTCGCGACACCGGGCGCGACGCTGCCGACCGGCGGCGAGGTGGCGGCGCAGTTCGGCTCGGTCGTCGCCAACGTGGGCGGCGTGGCGAGCCCGGACCTCGTGATCGGCGGCCTGTCCCGCGCGCTCGGCCCGCTGTCCGGGCCCGCCGAGGTGGTCACCGACATCGTCCGCAACGGCCGGTTCGACCCGAAGAAGTTCTTCGCCGAAGGCGCGAAGCTGCTCGGCGGGATCAGCATCGGCGACCTCATCGGAGGCGTGGACCCGGTCGACCCGACCAAGCCGATCCGGCTCGACCTGGACAGCGGCCCGCGGATCGTCACCACCAGGGTGCACCCCGACGGCGACGTGACGAAGCCGCCGGAGGCCGTGAGCACCACCGTGGACTGGACGCCGCGGCTGCCGTCCGGGCTCACCGCGGGCGTGTTCTGGCCGAAGACCGACGACGGCCGCACGACGAGCCTCACCCTGCACGGCGAGACCAGGACCGCCCTCGGCGACGGCGCCACGACCTACGTGATGACCGGCGACCTGCGGGACTTCGCGCTCGAACTCGTCAAGGGCGACGACCCCGTGCTGTCGTTCGTCAAGCTCACGTTCCGCCGGTTCGCGTTCGAGGCCAGGGACAACGCCAAGCCGAACATCCACGTCGAGCTGGCGGGCGTGGCCTTCAAGGGGCCGCTCGACTTCGTCAACACGTTGCAGCGCTTCCTGGTCAGCTCCGGGCGCGGGCCCGCCGTCGACGTCCAGCCCGTCGGCATCTCGGCCGGCTGGACGCTGGCGATCCCCGACGTCGCGATCGGCGTGTTCACGCTCCAGCACCTGGCCTTCAGCGCCGCGCTGCACCTGCCCTTCGACGGCGGCCCGGCACGCGCCCGGTTCGCCTTTTGCAGCCGGGAACAGCCGTTCACGCTCACCGTGTCGCTGTTCGGCGGCGGCGGGTTCTTCGCGCTCGCGGTGGGTGCCGACGGGTTCGAGATGCTGGAGGCGGCGATCGAGTTCGGCGGCTCGGTGGCGTTCAACCTCGGCGTCGCCAGCGGCGGTGTCTCCGTGCTGGCGGGCATCTACTTCAAGCTCGAACTGACCGACGGCCGCGAACTGGTCACGCTGACCGGCTACCTGCGGGCCAACGGGCAGCTGTCGGTGCTGGGGTTGATCACCATCTCCGCCGAGTTCTACCTCGGCCTGAGCTACACCAGCGAGGGCAACCGGGTGGAGGGCGAGGCCTCGCTGACCGTCGAGATCGACATCCTGTTCTTCCACAAGTCGGTGACGCTGCGGGTGCACAAGAGCTTCGCCGGGCCGTCCACCGCTTTGACCGACGGCCGGGCCGCCGCCGCGCCGCCGAAGTTCGGGGACCTGATGGGCCGCGACGACTGGCACACCTACTGCGACGCCTTCGCGGCCTGACGGGGAGGACGACCCATGCCCGCGACCCAGACCCTGGTGAGCACCGCGCTGCCGAACGGTGTCCGCGCCGTCGACGGCCGGCCGTTCCTGTTCCTGTCCGCCTACCTCACGCCGCGCCTGGTCGGCTCGGACCGGCTCGCGACCTTCCCGGACTTGCTGGCCTGGCCGGACACGCCGATCGCGTTCGACGTCCGGATCGGCACGGCCGCGCCGGTCCGCGCCACCCCGGCGGGCCCCGGCCGGCGCGCCGACCTGTGGCGGAAGCTGTTCCGCGACAACGCGCCGGTGACCGACCACCGGGGCGCCCCGGACATCACGCCGGAGACCACGTACGTCCGGTCCTACCCGGTGCGCGGCGTGCACCACTTCGTGCGCGGGCAGTACGCGGCGATCGCCGCGCACAACCCGGCCGAGCACCCGAGGCTGGACGACTACTCGGAGCCGCGCGGACGGGACGGGGAGGGCAAGCCGACCTACCTCCTGCACACCACCTGGCTGTCCCCGGAGGCCAAGCGGGCCGCCGTCGCGCGGCTGCGGGAGGTGCTGGCCGCCACGCACGTCCTCGACGGCCGCACCGCCGAGGAACTGGCCAGGACGGCCGACCTGTCGGCGCAGCAGCTGAACTTCCTGCTGGCCGAGCAGTTCCACGACCGCAGGCCGGAGCACAACCCCGGCGGACCGCGGGACACGGCGGGCGACGGCCCGGTCACCGCGCCGAACCCGGACTTCCACCTGGTGCTCGGCGCGCTCGGGCAGTACCCCGCGCTGCTGCGCCTGCTGGGCCTCGTGCACGACCTGCGCGTCCCGCTGCCGGACCCGGTCCCGGCAGGCCCGGTCGGCGTGTCCGTGACCCCGGTGTGGACGCCCCGCGCCGATCCCGGTCAAGTCCAGACGCTGCCGCCGGTGGTGACCGTGACCGAATGCGTGATCACCGGCACGACGTTCACGCCCGCCGCACGCGACGCGCTGGTCGCCGGCGGTCTGCTCCGGCTCGATGCCGCCGACTTCGACGTCACCGAACTGGACACCGACGCGGCGGCGGTCAAGCTCCTGGCCTTCGCCGAGACCATGTCGCGCACCACGATCGGGGAGCACCCCGACCGCCGTCCCGCGCCGGACAGCCCGGACGCCGAACCGCCGCCCGCGCTCCAGAGCGGCGGGCTGTCGATCAACCACACCGGCCGGGCGCGGCGGGTCTTCGCCACCGTCGTGCAGGCGCAGGCGTTGCAGGGCGGCCAACACCTGTTCGCCGAGGACATCACGCGCGGCCTGCGGATCGACGTCCGTGACGACACCACGGGGAAGTGGCACAGCCTGTGCCTGCGCGACGGGGTCTACACCTTCGCCGGCGCCGAGGTCGCCGCCTCGGACGAGGGCGTGGTCACCACCGCGCACACCACGCAGTCCGACGACGCGAGCCGGACGTTCTACCTGCACGAGTCGCTCGTCCGCTGGACCGGCTACAGCCTGGTCGCACCCCGGCCGGGCCGGGCGATCGACAACGGCGGCGGCGTCGTCGACGGCGGCAGCACGGCGCCGGGCGAGCACTTCGACCTCCGGACGGCGTTCCGGGCGAAGCCGGGCACCCTGCCCAAACTGCGCTTCGGGCGCACCTACCGGTTCCGCGCGCGCACCGCCGACCTCGCGGGCAACGGGCCGACCGTCGCCGACCCGCCGGGGGACACCGGGGCGAGCGAACCGGTGACCTACTACCGGTTCGAGCCGGTCGCCGCGCCGACCGTGCTGTTCCGCAAGCCGCGCACCGAAGGCGAGTCCGCCGAGCGGATGGTGCTGCGCAGCGACGTCGACACCCCGCCCGCCGCGGACTGCCAGCGCCACCTGGCGCCCACCCGGATCTCCCAGCTGATGGCCGAGCAGCACGGCCTGTTCGACGTCCCGCCGAACCCGCTGATGCCCGGCGGGATGAACAAGGCGGCCTACGACCTGATCCGGGAACGGGACACCGGCTCGTTCGACCGGGGCGGCACACCGGACGGCGACTCGTACGGCATCCCGTTCTTCGACACCGACCGCCTCGCCGTGCCCTACCTGCCGGACGTGCTCAGCCGCGGCGCGGCCTTCACCGGGCTGCCGGGCACGGGCGCGGACGAGGTCGTCACGGTGGACTTCGACTTCGGCCTGCTCGGCGCGTGGCCGGACGCGCGGCCGTTCCGGGTGCGGCTGGTCGAAGGTGAGGGGAAACCGGACTTCGACGCGCTGTTCCGGGTGTTGACGGTCCGGGTGCCGAAGGGGCGCACGTTCGAGGTCCGCTACCGCAGCCGCGTCGACGCCGCCGACCTGGCGCTGCTCGGGCAGTGGGCGTGGCTCGTGCGGGCCGTGCGCTCCGGCGAGGTCACGCCGCCGCCCGGCACCACGCTGGACTCCCTGCGGGACTCCGCCGTGTTGGGCCGGATGTGGCTGCTCACGCCGTACCGCACGCTGACCCTCGTGCACGCGACCAAGCGGCCAGTGTCGCCGCCGGTCTTCGCCAAGCCGGTGGCCGTCCGGCTGCCGGGGCAGACCTACGCCAGGGTGATCGACCAGTTGCGGTTCGACCGGGCCAGCACCGGCAAGGTGGACCTGGAGGCCACCTGGACCGAGTGGGTCGACCTGCCCGACCGGCCCGCGCCGGTGAACCGGCCGGGCAGCGCGCACGCGTTCCAGGTCGTCGCCGAATCGGCGGACCCCACCGACACCCTGCTGCCGGTGGACCGCACGCACGAGTTCCACGACACCAAGCACCGCAAGGTCACCTACACCCCGATCGGCACCACCCGGTTCGCCGAGTGCTTCGTGGAGCGCGCCAAGGTGCGGCCGACCGGCGTGGAGCCCGTGAAGGTGGCGGACGGCATCGCACCCGGCACGGACATCGTGCGGGGCAAGGACATCACCTACGTGCGCGGCGCCGACTACGCGGTCGACTACGCGGCGGGCACCATCAGCAGGGTCGGCGACGCCATCCCGTCCGGGGCGGAGGTCGAGGTGGCCCACGTGCCACCGCCGATCACCAGCGCGGGCGTCGCCGTGACGGTCGACGTGCCCTCGTCGGCCCGCCCGACCGCACCGGACGTGGCCTATGTCGTGCCCACCTTCGGTTGGCGCACCGAGACTTCCGAGCGCGGCATCACCCGGACGCGGCAGGGGAACGGTCTGCGCGTGTTCCTGCGCCGACCCTGGTACTCGTCCGGCGACGGCGAGCAGCTCGGTGTGCTCACCGCGGACGACGGGTCCCGGGCCGCCGACCTCACCCGGTACACCACGCGGTGGGCGCAGGACCCGGCTTGGCGGTCCACCGCGGTCACCCGCCCGCCCGCGGTGACCGACTTCCCGCTGGCCGCCCACCCGAGATCGGGGCTGGCGCTCGCCGAGGGGGAGAAGGACGAGACGATCGCCGACGCCACCGTGTCGGTCGCGCCGCACGACGTGGTGTACGACACCGAGCGGGGGCTGTGGTTCTGCGACGTCGTGCTCACCCCGCCCCAGCCCGCGCCGTACCGCCCGTTCATCCGGCTCGCGCTGGCGCGGTACCAACCGGTGTCGCTGCACGGCGTAGAGCTGTCCACCGTGGTGCAGGCGCAGTTCGCGCAGCTCGACCCGGACCGGGCGCTCACCGTCGTGGACACCGACGCCACCCGGATCGCCGTGACCGTGGTCGGTGTCGGCTACACCGAGGTCAAGGCAGGCACGGCGGCCGTGGTGACGGCGACCGTGCAGACCGCCGATCCCGCGCTGAGCGGCAACGTCCGCTGGTCCTCGGGCACGGCGCCCGTCGTGCTGGAGCGCGAGGTGTCGGGCGGTCAGACGTTCTGGCGCGGCACGCTCACCCTGCCCGCGCCCCGCGGCAGCCGCCCCCTGCGGCTCGTCGTGGAGGAGACCGAGAAACCCCGGGAAGGCGGCGAACGGCTGGTCTACGCCGACGCCGTGGAGCTTTAGAACAGCACCGTCGAAGGAGAACCCGTGCACCGGTTGCCAACACTGCTGTGCACCGCGCTCGCGGTGCTGCTCGGCGCGTCCACCGCGTCCGCTGTGCCTGCCGAGCGCTCGGCGGCCGAGCTGAAGGCGGGCGTGGTTCACGCCCGCGCCGCCGCCCTGCCACCCGGCGGGTTCGGGAACGGCATCTTCCAGGTCCACCTGCAACAGCGCCAGGGTTTCGGCATCGGCGGCTTCACCGTGCTGACCGGGCCGGACCACCCCGCCGGGCCGGGGCTGAACGTCCTGTTCGGCGACGGCGTGCCCGGCACCAGCTTCATGACCGTGCGGAACCTGGTGCGGCGCGAGGACAACGTGCAGTCGCCGTACCTCACGCAGCCGGGAGAGGTGTCCCTCGACGACCGCTCGCCCCGGGTGGTGCGGGTCGGGCCGACGTCGTCCCGCGTCACCTGGTCCGTCTACACCACCGAGGCGTCCGCGACGGTGACCCAGGACATCGTGGTGCACGGGACGACGGTGGCCGATTCGAGCGTCGAGGTGACCACCGGCGTCGACGGCGCGACCGCCGACACCTTCCAGGTCCAGTACCTGTGGGACGTGGCCAACGGGCGGGACGACGGCCCGGTCATCCAGCAGGTGCCCGAGGGCGGCGGCTACCGGCCGTTCGCGACTCCGGTCACCACCGAGCAGACGTTCACCGGGGCGAACAGCTTCGCCGCGGCGGACAACGACCGCGACCCGGCCGCGCCGACGTCGGCCACCGGCTTCACCGGCGCCGGGCCGTCCCGCGTCACCCCGACCCCGACCCCGCCGGAGTCGGTGAAGTACGCCTGCTGGCCACGCGCGGTGGGCGCGCCGTTCGGCTCCTACCGCACCGATCCGACGGTCGACGTCAGCACGTCCGCTTCGGACTGCACGCGGACCGGTTCCGGGGCCGACTCCGCCCTGCTCTACCTGTTCCCGCGCATGGCGTCCGGCGCGCGGGTGACGGCGTCGCTGTTCGCCACACCCACCACCCCGTACCCGACCGCGCTGTCGGTGGCCCCGGTGCGGGTCGGCGGCAGCCCGAGCCTGGCCGCGACCCTCACCGACACCACCGCCGGCCGCCCCGTGCCGGGCCGGGCCGTGACCTTCGCCGCCGGCTCCCGGGCGTTGTGCACCGCCGTCACGGGTGCGGATGGCGTCGCGGCATGCGGAGGGGCGGCCGAGGGGTTGGCGGCGCTATTGGGCTATTCGGCGACGTACGCGGGCGGCGCGATCTGGGCCGCCACGTCCGGGCGGCGGTGACCGATGCGCCGGACCACCGCCTTGGCAGCCGCCCTCCTGGCGACCACGCTCACCACCCCGCCCGCCCGGGCCGCGATCGACCCGCGCGACTTCGGGATCTGGGCGGGCTACGTCGCCCGCAACGACTCCCGGCCGACGCACTTCTTCGGCTCCGTCTACGCGGAGTGGACCGTGCCGCCCGTGACGTGCAAGCACAGCAAGGACCTCTACGCGGCGTGGGTCGGACTCGGCGGCGGCACCCCGACGGACGACTGGCTGGTCCAGGGCGGCACCGTGACGGACTGCAAGACCCCTGACGGCCGTCCACGCCACTACGCGTTCTACGAAGCCGTCCGCCCCCAGGGCACCCCGTCCCCGCCCGTGAGGGTGCGCAACGCGGTCGACACGAACGACCGGATCGTCGCGAGCGTGTCCTACGACCGCCGCACCACCTGGGTCGTCACCGTCAGCAACACCACGAAGGGTTGGCAGTTCTCGAAGACCTACGACAACCTCGAGGTGGGGCCGAGTTCGGCGGAGGCCGTGGTCGAATCGCCCGCGCACAACTACCCGGACTTCGGCAACGTCTCGTTCCAGAGCGTGGCCGTCGACGGCCTGCCGATCAGCCGGGCGAACCCGGAGAAGTGGCGCGCCTTCGACAGCAAGGACATGTTGATCGAAGCCGAACCGGGCTCCATCGCCACGACACCGGCCGGGAAGGACGGCTTCCCCGTCTTCTGGCGCCGGGAGTGATCCCCACGTCCTCCACCACAGCCTGCCCCGGCAGCCGATGGGGTCTCCAGGGCGCCGTGGCCGTCGAGCCGACGTTGTACCGCGCGCCGCTCGGCCACCCGTTGCTCGATGCGGTTGCCCGAGGTCACCCGGTTGTGCCGGGCGCCCATGTGCATCGCCTCACCGATGGTGCGGGCGACCGTGTAGCCCAGCCCGGTCGCGGGGTTCGCCCGACGAGGTCGATGTCGCCATACTCGGGCCGGTAGCACCGCGAGGAGCGCAGCAGCCGCGCCGGACGTGTGCGGGCAGGCGTCGCGTCACCGACCTCGTCAAGCGAACGTCCGCTCCTGCCGATGAGCGGGTGTCAGCCGGCGGAGCGTTGTCCGATGATCGCGGTCAACCCCTCGGCGCCGCGGCCGGCCGCGATGAGCGCCTCGATCCTCGCCGCTACCTCCGGTAGTCCACCGTCACCGAGACGTTCCCCGGCTCGTAGTTCCACGAGGTGGCGGACGACCGTCAGGTGCTCGGTGAGGTTGGCGGGACCTGCCGGGTAGGAGGCGTGCAGCATCTCCGACACGGTGGCGGGGACCGCCGCGACCACGTGGTTGAGTTGGGTGTTCGCCGTCCGGGCGAACTGCTCCACGTCGATGCCGGCCTCGCGTGCCGTGTCCAGGGCTCGAAGCAGCCCGAGTTGGGCGTCATACCACACCCCGAAGAGGGCGAGGTTCCAGACCGCGGCCGCCTCCGGTGCTTCTCCGACCAGGCGTGGCGTGCCCAGCAGTTCCAAGACCGACCCGTATTGCTCGAAGGCGTGGCGGGAACCGCTGTACAAGATCGTCGCGGTACCGGTGCCGATCATCTCGGGCGAGGCTTGGATCCCCGCGTCGACATATCGCGCGCCCAGGCTCGCGACCCGCTCTGCGGCTTGCCGCGCCTGGTCGGCAGTGCCGGTGTGCATTCCGACGATCGTCCGCCCGGACAGGTCCGCGTCCAGGTGGGTGAGGCACTGCTGTACCGCCGCGTAGTCCTTGAGCGTCAGCAGGACGAGCGGACTGGACAACACCGCCTCCCGGAGCGTCCGCGCCGGCAGCGCCCCCGCGGCCACCAGAGGAGCAGCACGACTCCGAGTCCGGTTGTACACCGTGACCTCGTGCCCACCGTCAAGCAGCCGACACACCACCGCACTACCGACGGCCCCCGTACCGATGACCGCGACCCTGGCTGATGGCTTCTCGATCTCGACCATGACACGATCTTGGAACTTCGACCATTCTGGAGGTCAAGCCGGTCACTCACCGCGACCCACCGCCATGCCGCGAAGCGGGCGCTTGAACCCTCGTATGCCCGCGCAGGGAGAGCGAGCTTCAGGGGTGGCCGGAGCATCGTCACCCGGCAGGAGACGTGTCGGCAGCTTGGTGGTGGAGGCCCGATTCACGCTGTCGCGGCCGGATGTGTCAGGAAGCGGCGGTGGGTAGGTCGTCGTCCGCTAGACGGGACCAGGCCGTTGCGGACGGCCTGGCTGGTCGTGTCGTGAACCTTCGCTCCTGCCGGTTGCCGGAGGTTCGGTCAGGTGGGGTTCGCCGCGGGACGGCTCTGTGTGCTGGTGTCGGGTGCGTGGTCGAGGGCTGCTTGGACGAACGCGCGTACCTGTGTTGTTTCGTTGGTGGTTCGCCAGGTGAAGGCCCATTGCGCTTCGGCAGACGGTGCGACGTTCTTCTCGGTGCACTGGAACGTGAACGGCTTGTTTCGCATCACCGAGGCCGGCGACGGCACCGTAACCGCGACCTTCGACCCCATGCGCGTCGGCACCGACGATCCCGGTGACGTCGTCCCTGACTGGGCCGCCGAGGTGCCGTTCGAGGTGGGCAAGCTGCGCGCGACATCGCCGGCTGTCGCCGAGCAGCAGACCGGCGTGCCGTTCGACCAGGTGTGGCCGGCAGCCAAGCTGCCGACGTACCGCATCCCCGATCCCGATGTGTTGTTGAAAGGCGTGGGGGGCTCGGGGGAGCTGTAACAGCACCTGGCAGATCTGGGCCGAACCGACAAGGTAGCTGTCGAGTCACGCGGAGTGCTCGCGGGTGTCAGGCGCGGGCGGGTTGGCCGTGTGGCTGAAAACGCAGCGGTGAGCTGACATGTACTGCGAAGTGTCGGTTGGCGAAGGACTTCCCGCGCCCGCGGATCGGGTCGGCTCGACACCGCGCCGGCACGGTCCCGCGCACCCGCGATGTCCTCGCACCGGGAATTGTCGTACCCCGCCGCTAGCATCGCCGAGCGCGTTCGCGCGTCTTCTGGCGTGCTGCTAGTTCCGGTCTGGCGGGACGTCTCGCGCCCTACAGGTGTGAGGAGGTGGGCCATGCGACCGCTGCGCATCGCCGTGATCATCGGCAGCACGCGCCGCGCCAGGGAGGGGGAGGCGATCGGGCACTGGGTGGCGGAGTTCGCCTCGCGGCGCGACGACACCGAGGTCGACCTGGTCGACCTGGTCGACTACGACTTCCCCGCCGCGTACCCGGACCGGCCGACCGAGGCGGTGCTGCGGTTCACGTCCCGCGTCGCGCGCGCGGACGGGTTCGTGGTGGTCACGCCCGAGTACAACCGCAGCTTCCCGGCGTCGCTCAAGCAGGCGATCGACTACGCCTACGACGAGTGGCACGCGAAGCCCGCCGGGTTCGTGTCCTACGGCTACCGGTCGGCGGGCATGTACGCGGTGGAGCAGCTGCGCGCGGTTTTCACCGAATTGCACGTCATGACGATGCGCGACGGCGTGGGCGTCAACCTGCTCGACGACGGGCCGCTGGACGACGAGCGCCGCCGGAGGGCGGCCACCGCGATGCTCGACCAGCTGACCTGGTGGGCCGAAGCGCTGCGCGCGGCGCGGCAGGCCCGCCCCTACGTCTCCTGAGAGGGGAACAACTTGAACGCGATCGAAACCTCCGGCCTGGTGAAGGTTTTCGGCGACACCCGCGCGGTGGACGGTGTCGACCTCACCGTGCCCGCCGGCACCGTGTACGGCCTCCTCGGCCCGAACGGCGCGGGCAAGACGACGACGGTGAAGATGCTCGCCACGCTCCTGCGCCCGGACGACGGGGAGGCACGCATCTTCGGCCACGACGTGCGCGCCGACCCGAACGCGGTGCGCCGCCTGGTCAGCCTCACCGGCCAGTACGCCTCGGTGGACGAGGACCTGACCGGCACCGAGAACCTGCTCCTGCTGGGCAGGCTGATCGGCCACCCGCGGGCACGCGCCCGGGACCGCGCCGCGCAACTGCTGTCGGCGTTCGGACTCACCGAGGCCGCGGGCAAGCAGGTCAAGCACTACTCGGGCGGCATGAGGCGGCGGCTGGACATCGCGGCCAGCATCCTCAACACCCCGAAGCTGCTGTTCCTGGACGAGCCGACCACGGGCCTCGACCCGCGCAGCCGCAACCAGGTGTGGGACATCGTCCGCGCGGTCGTCGCGCACGGCACCACCGTCCTGCTCACCACCCAGTACCTGGACGAGGCCGACCAGCTCGCGTCCCGGATCGCGGTGATCGACCACGGCCGCGTCATCGCCGAGGGCACCAAGGGCGAGCTGAAGGCGTCCGTCGGCGTCGGCTCGGTGCACCTGCGGCTGCGGGACGCCGACCAGCGGCCCGCGGCACGTGACCTGCTCGCCCACGTGCTGGACGCGGAGGTGTCGCTCGACGCCGACCCGGTGGCGCTCACGGCGCGGCTGTCCGGGCGGGCCGCCGAGCAGGCCGCCGAAGCACTGGCGCGACTGTCCCGCGAGGGCATCACCGTGGACAACTTCTCCCTCGGCCAGCCCAGCCTGGACGAGGTCTTCCTGGCCCTGACCGACAAGCAGAAGGAGGCGGCGGCGTGACCGTCACCGAGGACATCGAGGCGCTCGCCGCCCCCGACACGAACAACCTGACCGAGGTCCTGCTCGACGACGACCAGCCGACGCGCCCCAGCGCGTTGTCCGCGTCGCTGACGTTCGGGTGGCGGGCCGTGCTGAAGATCCGGCACGTGCCGGAGCAGCTGTTCGACGTCACCGCGTTCCCGATCATGATGATCCTGATGTTCACGTACCTGTTCGGCGGCGCGCTGGCCGGTTCGCCGGGGGAGTACCTCCAGTACCTGCTGCCGGGCATCACCGTCACCAGCGTCGTGATGATCACCATGTACACCGGTGTCGCGGTGAACACCGACATCGCGAAGGGCGTGTTCGACCGGTTCCGGACGCTGCCGATCTGGCGGCCGGCGCCGATGGTGGGCTACATCCTGGGCGACCTGCTGCGTTACGTGCTGGCGTCGATCGTCATCATGGTCGTCGGCCTGGTCCTGGGCTTCCGGCCCGGCGGCGGGTTCGTCGGCGTGGTGCTCGGCGTGGCGCTGCTGGTCGCGTTCTCGTTCGCGTTCTCGTGGGTGTGGACGATGTTCGGCCTGTTGATGCGCAACGAGAAGTCCGTGATGGGTGTCAGCATGTTCGTGCTGATGCCGCTGACGTTCCTGTCCAACGTGTACGTCAACCCGGAGACCATGCCGGGCTGGTTGCAGGCGTTCGTGGACGTCAACCCGATCACGCTGCTCGTGCGGAGCGTGCGCGCGTTGATGGCGGGCGAGTTCGACGCTTCGGCCACCACGTGGACGCTGGTCTACGGCGTGGTGTTCACCGTCGTGTTCGGCACGCTGACCATGCGGCTGTACAACCGGAAGTGACCGGTGCGGGAGGCCGCGTGCCACGCGGCCTCCCCGGTCACAGCCGGAAGTGGTCCGGTCCGGAGTAGACGCACGTGGCTCCGGTCGACACGTGCTCACGCAGGTGCGCGGCGAGTTCGGGGTGCCGGCCGTCGAGCTTGCGCAGGGTGTCGCGGATGCGCGCGGTGACCGCCTTGCGTGCCCGCTCCGCCTCGTCGCCGAGCCTCCGCGTGCGGCCCGCCAGCCCGGCCGCCGCGCGCAGCTCGGCGAGCAGCGCCGCGCGTTCCCGGTCGAGGGCGGCGGCACGCTCGTCGTCGAAGGCGTGGTCGATCTCCTCGTCCAACCGCTCCAGCCGGCGGCGGTAGGCGGCCTTCGCCTCGTCGTCCAGCACCGGGTCACCACCCAGCCGCGCCGACGGCGCGGCCTCCGGGTCGAGCAGGCTCACCGCCGCCACCGGGCTGCCGGGACGGCTCAGCAGGACGTGCAGATCACGCAGCCCCTTGGAGTCCGGCATCCGGACCGTCGTGCCGCCGTAGGTCAGCGACCACACGTCGGCGTCACGGCGGAACTCGTTGGGCGGCAGGTGATCCGCCAGGTGCCGCAGGTCCAGCGACGCGGCGTCGCGCACCACCCGCCGCGCCAGGTCGTCGGCCGCCGCGCCGCGGGTCCGCCGCGCGGTTGCCAGGTGCCGCAACGACTCCACGGCCCACGGCCGCGCGCCCATCGCCTCCGCCGACCGGTGTGCCGCGGTCAGCTCCGCCACGGCCTCGTCGCACCGGTCCAGCACGAGGTCCACCAGGCCCAGCCACAGGTCCACCGGTCCGCTGATGTCGCAGCCGTAGACCGAGACCAGCCAGTGCCCCCGGTGCGGCGCCAGTTCCGCGCGCACCCGCTCCGCCAGCTCCCGGTCGCCCGCCGCGTGCGCGTACTGCGCGCGCAGCCGCTGCCACAGGGGTTCGAACATGCGCTGGAACCGGTCGTCCTGCGGGTCGTGCGAAGCCAGGCACGCGCGGGCCGTCTCCAGGTCGCCGCGCGACACCGCGGTGATGCCGCGCAGCAGCTCCGGGTACGGGTAGCGGCTCAGGTCGAGCCGGTCCACGTCCTCGAACCGGCCCTGGAGCAGGTACCGCGCCCACCACAGGTGGGTGTGCATCATGTGGAAGCCGCCGGTCTCGGCCGCGGCGAGCGCGCCCGCCCGCGCCAGGTGGGCGTCGCTCTCGGTGAACCGGCCCCGGAACGCCGCGACGATGCCCTGGTCGACCGCCGCCGCGAACGCGAACTTCGGCAACGCCCACCGCTCGGAGTTCGCCACGAACACCCGCAGCTGGTCGAGGTAGGCGGGGTCGCCGAGTTCGACCATGGCCACCCAGCGCAGGGACGACGCGTAGTGCTCGGACGTGCGGTCCGCGATGCGGCGGGCCACCTCGCCCAGCTCGCCGGTCAACGCCAGCCGCCGGCGCGCGGTGCCCAGGCCCCACGTCGTGTCGTGCTCCGCCCACAGGCTGTCCGCGAGCGCCGGGTCGTCCTGCCCGTCCCGGGCGAGCTGCGCCACCCGCGCGCCGAGCCGGCGCGCCACCACGTCGGCCGGCTCGTCCGGCGGCGGCCCGATGAGGCGCCGGTGTGCTTCGCGGATCAACGCCGCGCCCTCCTCGTCGGCCTCCGCGTAGCGGAACCGGAGCAGCGCGACCCGCGCGATCGGCTCGGGTTCGTCGAACGACCGGGCGAGCCGCACCGCGCGGTCGAAGTGCCGGGTCGACTCCACCGGGTCGCCGCAGTGGAACAGCTCGTGCGCGAGTTCCAGTTCGAGGCGGAGCACGCGGTGCGGATCGGCGGTCCGCTCCAGCGCGCGCCGGTAGTGGCCGGCCGCCTCGTCCACGGCCATCCGGCTGCTCGCGTCCCGCGCGGCGGCCACGATCAGCTCCACCGCGCGGTCCTCGGGCAGCTCGTCGCCCGCGAGGTGCGCGTGCCGGGCGAGGTCCGCCGGGATGGCGTGCTCGGCGAAGTCGCCCGCCAACGCCGTCGCGACCGCGGCGTGCCGCGCGGCCACGTCGGTCAGCCCCGCGTAGAGCGCTTCGCGGACCAGGTCGTGGGTGAACGCGAACCGGCCCGCGCCGAGCGCGCGCACCAGCCGCGCCTGCACGGCCTGGTCGAGCAGCCGGTCCACGTGCGGCACGGGGCGCGCGGCGGTCGCGGCCAGCACCCGCCGGTGGAACTCGCGACCGAGCACGGCGGCCGACGCCAGCAGGTCGCCGACCGGCGCGGGCAGGAGGGACAGCCTGCGCCGCACCGCGTCCCGCACACCCGGCGGCACGGCGGTGACCGGGCTGCCGCCCTGCCACAGGCGTGCGGTCTGCTCCACGAAGAACGGGTTGCCGCCGGTCCGCCGGTGCACCTCGGCGACCAGCTCGGCCGCCGGCGCGCGACCCGCCGTGCCCGCCATCAGCTCGCCCACCTCGGTCTCGGTCAGCCCGGTGAGGGTGACCGACGTGGCCCGGCTGACCAGCGGCGTCATCAGTGGGGCCAGCGGGTGCCCGTCCGCCTCGACCTCGGCGTCCCGGTAGGTGCCGACCAGCAGCACCCGCTCGAACCACGTGTGCTGCGCGGCGAACTCCAGCAGCCGCAACGACGCGGCGTCCGACCAGTGCAGGTCCTCCAGCACCACCACGACCGGCCGCCGCTGCGACGCCGCGACCAGCGCCGAGGTGACCGCGTCGTAGAGCGGGAACGCCTCCGGCCCCTGGTTGGCGGGCGCCTCGCCGAGCAGCACCGCCAGCCACTCGTGGTCGACCCGCGCCCACTCCTCGGGGTGCGCGGTGCGGCGCAGCGCCCGCACCACCTGCACCCACGGCCAGTAGCCGGGCGCGGAACCGGAGTCCCAGCAGGAGCCCCCGAGCACCAGGGCGCCCAGTCGCCGCGCGCGGTCCGCCGCGCCGGTCACCAGTGCGGTCTTGCCGATGCCCGCCTCGCCCGCCACCAGCACCAGACCGCCGTGGCTGCGCGTCGCGCGCTCGACCTCGGCATCCAGCACCGCACCGGGGTGGTCCCGTCCGATGAGTCGCATGACGGTCCCGAACCTACTCCATCCGGGTGTCCGAAACGGGCGGATGACGTGAATTCGGCACCGGAAATTCGGTCACGTGTTCGAACGCGGGCCCAGGTCCTCCGGCGGACCGGCCGGCCCGTACAGCGGGCCGCACGCGGTGTCCGCGCCCGCGTCCCGCCACCACCGGGCCTGGGCCGGTGTCGCCACACCGGTCACCGACACCCCGACGCCCGCCTCCCGGACCACCGCCGTCAGGTCCGCCAGCACGCGTGCCACCAGCGGCTCGGGCCGGTCGGTCAGCGGGCGGGACATGCGCACCGCCCGCGCCGGCGAACCCGCCACCCGCGTCAGGTCCGCGGGGGCGGCGGTGAACCCGTCGGCCTCGACGCCGACACCGGCGTCCGCCAGCGCACGCAGGCCGTCGGCCGCCTCGCCGTCGCCGAGCACCACGTCCGCGGGCACGCCCAGCCACAGCGATCCCGGCGGCAGCCCGTCGTCCGCCAACGCGGACCGCACCACGGCCACCAGGTCCGGGTCGGTCGCCTGCGCGTGGGCCAGCGACACCCGCACCGGCAGGTCCCGGCCCAACTCGCGCCACGACCGCGCCTGCGCGCACGCCGCGCGCAACGCCCACGTACCCAGCGGCACCACCAGCCCGATGTCCTCGGCCAGCGCGAAGCACCGCTCGTGCGGCACCTCGCCCAGCTCCGGGTGGTCCCAGCGCAGCCGCGGCTCGGCCGCCACCAGCCGCTCGTCTTCGAGCGCCACCAGCGGTTGGTACCGGACGACGACCTCACCGCCCTCCCACGCGCCGGGCAGCGTCGCGGCCAGGCCGAGCACCCGCCGGTCCAGGCGGTCCCGGACCGGGTCGGCGAGTTCCCACCGCCGCCCGCCGCCCTTGGCGCGGCGCAACGCCAGGTGGGCCGAGTCGAGCAGGTCCTCCGGCGACGCGTGACGCGGTGGTCGGTGCACCACGCCGATCCGGGCCGTGCACGCGATCCGCCCGCCCCGCACGTCCACCGGCTCGGCCAGCCGGTCGTTGATCCGCCGCGCGGTCGTCACCACGTCCGGTGTGGACGGTGAGTTCTCCACCAGGATCGCGAACTCGTCGAAGCCGAACCGCGCGACCATCGCGGACTCCTCCGCCACCACCTCCTCCAGGCGGGCGGCGGCGACCTTCAGCAGGTGGTCGCCCACCTCGCGGCCGAGGCCGCCGGTGACCGCGGAGAAACCGTCCAGGTCGAGGTGGAACACGGTGACGCCGGTATCCGGGTCCGCGGTGCGCAGCGCCTGCTCCAGCCGGCTGGTGAAGAACTGGCGGTTGGGCAGGCGGGTCAGCACGTCGTGCAGCGCCTGGTGGTTGAGCTGCCCCTGGAGCAGGTTGACGTCGGTGGCGTCCTCGGCGAGCACCACCACCCGGTCGCCGCCCTCGTGGCGGCGCAGCGGCGACAGGGTCAGCGTCACCCAGGCCGTCTCGCCGTCCGCGCGCAGCAGCTTGCGCGGCTGGGTGATCGACGTCGTGCCGCCCCGCGTCAGCTGCGCGTAGTCGGCCCGGATGCCGTCGCGCTCGGCGGGGTGCGCCAGGTCGAACAGCGACGTCCCGGCCAGTGCTCCGGGCGCGCGGTCGACGATCCGGCCGAGGGCGGCGTTGACGCGCACCACCCGCGCCCGCGGGTCCGTGGTCGCGATGCCGGTGGACGTGTGGCCCTCCACGACGTCGTGGTGCGCCCGGACGACCTCCAGCTCCACCTGCGCCTGACGCATCGCCCGGTGCAGCGAGCGCCCGAGCTGCTCCTGCTGCGCCAGGGTGACCGCGCGGACCCGCTCCACGAAGCCCGCCGCCAGCGCGGCGACCGCGGTGGCCACGCGCTCGCGCGACCCGCCCATGGCGAGCAGGCCCCGGCCCACGACCTCGACGGTGCACTGGAGGCAGTCCGGCGTGGCGCAGTCCAGGTCGACCAGCGCCACGCCGACCTCGCGGCCGACCCGGTGCGCCGGCGCCTCGCCGCCGACGCCCGCGCACAGCCGTTCCACGAAACCGAGCAGGTGGCGTTCCAGGTCGCGGTTGGTCAGCGGCACGAAGGCCCGCGAGCTGAGCAGGTAGGTCCACTTCTTCGCGAGCTTCGCGCGGGCACGCGGCGCGTCCCCGTCCCGGGGCAGCGCGGCGGTCATGTCAGCGTCCCCCGTGCCCGGTGATCCGGTGTCGGGTGCGCGGTCGGCTTCACGCCGACCCCCGCGTACGCCACCGCGTTGTCGTCCGCGTCCGCGGAGATGTCGCCCGCGCCCTCCGGCCGCCACAGCGCGAACCCGGTGACGCCCGGCTCCAACAGGTCGAAACCCGCGAACAGCCGCGTCACCTCGGCCCGCGTGCGGTAGTGCAGGCGTTCCCGGGTGCGCGCGGTGGAGTCGGCGACGTCGCGCATGGCGCGGGTGCGGCGGTCGGCGGTCGCGTGCGTCACCACGAGGTGGCTGCCCGGCGCGAGCCGGTCGCGGTAGCGGGCCACGACGCCCCACGGGTCGTCGGAGTCGGGCACGAAGTGCAGCGCCAGCAGCAACAGCAGGCCGATCGGCCGGTCGAAGTCGAGCAGGTCGGCGACCTCGGGGCGGGACAGCACGTCGTCCGGGTCGCGCAGGTCCGCCTGGACGGCCGTGGCGCGGTCGACGTCCGCGAGCAGCAGCCGGGCGTGCGCCACGGCGACCGGTTCGGAGTCGACGTAGGCGACCCGCGCGCGGGTCGCGACCTCGTGCACGTTGCCCGCGGTGGGTATGCCGGAACCGAGGTCGAGGAACTGGTCCACGCCGGAGGCGACCAGGTGGGTCACGGCGCGGCGCAGGAAGGAGCGGTTGATGCGCGCCATCCGCCGGGCGCCGGGCAGCGCGTCGAGCACCCGGTCGCCCAGCTCCCGGTCGACGGCCAGGTTGTGCGCGCCGCCCAGGAGGTAGTCGTAGGTCCTGGCCACGTTGGGGACGTTGGTGTCGATGCCGTCGGGCACCCAGCCGAGGTCGGTCACGGCCTGCTCCGCTCCAGTAGTGAACCCGGACATCCAACCGCTTCGCGTGGTCGTGCACCAGCCGGTGTGAGAACTTAACTCGATTGCGCGATCCCATTGCGTCCGAACGGCGCATAGAGTGCTCGCGGTCAATCCCGGCCGTGTGCCTGGTGGTGGTGAATATGAACCTTTCTATGTGTCATGCCACCGCGCTGAGCTGGGAAAACACATCGCGTTCCGACGGTTCGCCGTGGTGGGGCGCCTGACTTCGCGTGACCCGTGAATTGCGATGCCGGTTGTTTTCCACAAAGACCCGCAAGGTGTTGGTCAGTGGCCGGTCACGCCGTTGATTCCGGGTGGAGTGGGTTGCACATCCGGTCGTCGGACGTGATTTCGCAACGAAGGAGGCCGTACTCGCCTTGCGCCACTCATTCGCCGCGGCGGCACTGCTCGCCGCCGCCACCACCCTCACCGCGCCGCCCGCCGCCGCCGCGACCACGTGCCGCGACGTGCACGCGCCGGTCACCGTGCTCGGGTCGCCGGAGACCGTGCACGGCCGGCTCTGCACCCCGGGTCGGGGCGCGACCACCGTCGAGGTCCTGGTGCCCGGCGCGACCTACAACAGCGCCTACTGGGACTACCCGGACGGCGCGCACTCGTTCCGCGCCGCCCAGAACGCGGCGGGTTTCGCGACGTTCGCCCTCGACCGCCTCGGCACCGGGGGCAGCTCGCGCCCGGTGGCCGCGACGCTCACCGCCACCGCGCAGGCCGCCGCCGTGCACCAGGTCGTCCAGGGGCTGCGGTCCGGCGCGTACGGCCCGGCGTTCACCAGGGTCGTCATCGGCGGTCACTCGCTCGGCGCGGCGATCGGCGTCCTCGTGGCGGGCGCGCACCACGACGTGGACGGCGTCCTGCTCACCGGTATCGCGCACCGCGTCAACCCGGGCGGCGTGGTGGGCGCGTTCGCGAACTTCGTGCCGGCCAACCTGGACCCGAAGTTCGGCGTCCTGCACCCGCTCGGCTACCTCACCACGGCCGCCGGGAAGCGGTACGAGAGCTTCCACGCGCCGGGACCGCTGCCGGCACCGCTGCGGGAGTTGGAGGAGGCGACCAAGGACGTGTTCTCGCCGACCGAAGCGGTCGACGGCCTGGCCGCGACGGTGCTGCCGCCGTACAGCCTGCTGATCAACGTGCCCGTGCTGTCCGTGGTGGGCAGCGAGGACACCGCCGTCTGCGGTCCGCTGGCCACGAACTGCTCGACCGCCGAAACCCTGCGGGAGGCCGAGGCGCCGTACTTCACCGCGCCGCTGCGGACCCACGTGGTGACCGGCTACGGCCACTCGATCAACCTCGCCCCCGACGCGGCCCGGTACTACGCGGTGGTCGCCGCCTGGGTGGCGGAGGAGGTCGAGCGCTGACGGCCGGTTCCTCCGGACGCACCTGTTCGCGCCCCCGGCCGCGGCGGATGATGGGACGTGGCGCGCTTCCCCCGACGCCGAGCGGCGGAGGGGGCTTGCCATGTCGTGGACGGGGTCGAGGGGCGCGGGTGGTGCCGCGGGTGACGCGGTCCGGCGGGTGCGGTCATGACGCCCGTGGACGCGGCCCTGGCCGCCGCCGCACGCGGGTGGCACGTCTTCCCGCTCGTGCCGGGCGGCAAGACACCGGTGATCCGGGCGTGGGAGGAGCGGGCCACCACCGATCCCCGCCTGATCCGCCGGTGGTGGGCCGACCGCCGCCGCAACGTCGGCATCGCCGTCGGCCGGTCCGGCCTGCTGGTGGTCGACCTGGACGACGGCCGCGGCGAGCACCCGCCCGAGCGGTTCGCCGGCGCGCGGCACGGTGCGGACGTGCTGGCGCTGCTCGCGGCCGAGGCCGGCGCGCCGGTGCCGCTCGACACCCACACCGTGGCCACGCCGCGTGGCCGCCACCTCTACTTCCGCGCCCCGGCGGGGGTCGAGCTGCGGAACACGGCGGGCCGGGTGGGGTGGCGCGTCGACTCCCGCGGCCGCGGCGGCTACGTCGTCGGCGCGGGTTCCCGGCGGCCCGAGGGTGACTACCGGGTGGTCCACCGCGCCCCGGTCGCGGACCTGCCCGCTTGGCTCGCCGCGGCGTTGGCACCGCCACCGGTCGAACCGGCGCCGCCGATGCGGCTCTCCCGGCGTCGGGCGACGGCGTACCTCCGGGCGATCGTGGAGGGCGAGGCGCATGCGGTGGCGTCGGCGCGCACCGGGTCGCGGCACGACGCGTTGTTCCGGGCGGCGTGGACGCTCGGTCGGCTGGTCGGCGCGGGTGAACTGGCCGAGGGCGAGGCGTGGCACGTGTTGCTGGACGCCTCGGCCCGTCACGTCGGCGTGGACGGGTGCACGGCGCGCGAGGTGGAGCGGACCATCCGGGACGGCATCGCCTACGGCAGGCGGCGACCCCGGTGGATCTCCGCCGACCGCCGCGCTGGCTGAGCCCTGATCGTCCAGCGCAGCCCGGTGTTCCGGAGCAGCATCGGACCCATCAGTTTTCGGCGAGGGGACCCGCTGCTTCAGCTGCGGGGTTAATCGCCGCTACGGAGCCGCCGGTCGTCTTCGCCACCTCTTCCCGACTATTAGTTGTATAGTGCGTGTATAATTTTTGGGTGGTCACGACCAGGAAGGTGCGTCGGTTCTCCGGTGGCGTGTACGACCTCGGGCTGCACGTGGTGTGGTGCCCGAAGTACCGCCGTGCGGTGCTGGTCGACCGGGTCGCGGCACGCCTGGACGAGCTGGTCCGCGCCAAGGCGGCCGAGCACGGGTGGGAGGTCGTCGCGCTGGAGGTGATGCCCGACCACGTGCACCTGTTCGTCAAGCACGACCCGAAGTCGTCGGCGTCGTACGTCGCGAACCAGTTCAAGGGGTTCACCTCGCGGGCCCTGCGGGAGGAGTTCCCGCACCTGCGGTCCCGGCTGCCGACGCTGTGGTCCTCGTCGTACTTCGCCGCCAGCGTCGGTGCGGTCAGCGCCCAGACGGTGCAGCAGTACATCGACACCCAGCGGGAACGCCCCTGGCGCAAGGAGCCGGGGTCGTGAGGCGGACCTACAAGTTCCGGGCTTACCCGACCGGACCGCAGGAGGTGCGGGCGGTGCGGCTGTTGCGCGACCACTGCGACCTCTACAACGCAGCGTTGCAGGAGCGCCGCGACGCCTGGCGGCACGTCTCGAAGACCACTGTGCGCTACGGCGACCAATCCGCGCAGCTCAAGGAGATCCGCCGGGTCGACCCGACCGGGCAGGGACGGCACTCCTTCACCGCCCAGCAGCAGACGCTGCGCCGGGTCGACACGGTGATGGGCTCGTTCTTCGCCAGGGTGAAGACAGGCAAGGCTGGCTACCCGCGGTTCAAGCCCCACAACCGGTTCGACCAGGTGGTGTTCGTCGACCGAGACGGTGCCAAGTGGAGCCCGGCCGAGCCGGGCGCCCGCTGGGCATTCGCGCGGTTCCAGGCCGTGGGCACGGTCAAGGTCCGTCAGCACCGTCCGGTGCGCGGCACCGTGAAGACGCTCCAGCTCAAGCGCGAGCACCGACGCTGGTACGTGATCGTCGTCGTGGACGTCGAGCCCGAACCGCTGCCCGCCGCCGGCCACACCGTCGGCGTGGACGTCGGCGTGGCGAGGTTCCTGACCACCTCCGACGGCCAGGTCGTGGACAACCCGCGGTTCCTGGCCGCCGCCGCGGGCGACATCGCCGAACTGCAACGCCGCAAGGCCCGCAGCCGACGCGGCTCCGGCAACACCCGGCGTCTGCGCCAAGCCCTGGCCAAACGGTGGCGCAAGGTCCGCCACCAGCGCCACGACTTCCACCACAAGACCGCCCGCGCCCTCGTCGACGCCTACGACGTGCTCGCGGTCGAAACCCTCAACGTCGCGGGCATGACCCGCGCCCCGCAACCCCGACCCGACGGCACCGGCGGGTACCTGCCCAACGGCGCCGCCGCCAAGGCCGGACTGAACAAGTCGATCCTCGACGCGGGCTGGACCCGGTTCGCGAACACCCTCGTCGCCAAAGCGGAAGAAGCTGGACGACGTGTCGTGTTCGTGAACCCCGCCTACACCAGTATCGACTGCCACCGGTGCGGCACCCGCTGCACCCGCCCCCGCCAGGACACCGTCATCTGCCCCCGCTGCGGGCCGATCGACGCCGACCTCAACGGGGCACACAACGTCCACACCAGGGCCGGGCTGGGCTCTGGTCACACCGCACCAGCGGCGTGAGAAGCACGCGCCTTCAGGCGTGTGAGCAGTCACGAAGAAACCGCACAAGGGCGACAGGGCGACGACAAGGTCACCTGGTCCAGCCACGGGCAGACCGTGCACGGCGAGGTGGTCGAGGAGATCACCGAGGACGCGGAGGCCGCCGGCAGGCAGGTCCGCGCCTCGGCGGACGAGCCCCAGTACCGCGTCCGCAGCGCGAAGAGCGGCAAGGACGCGGTGCACAAGGCGACCGCGTTGCGAAAGGACACCTGACCGGAACCGCGGTCAGCGCCCCGCGTCGCTCCCACGCCCGCTCCGGCGCACCGGGGGCGGCCTGCGCGCGCCGGTCCGCTCCGGGATCACCCGCGCGGAAACTCCTCCGAGCAGGCTGAAACCACGCATCCCCCGCTCCGCCTGGCACAGGGATGTAGGTGTCGGCGGCTTCCGCATGGGCTTCCCGTTCACACCAATGGCGGTAGGCGTGGCAGGTGCGGCGTGACGCGGGCCCGCACATGTCGCGGAACGCCAAGAAGTCGGCGCGGATCGGCAAAGATTCACCTCGCCGGTCTGCCGCAGACTGGCCCCCGGACCGAGTTCTCCGGGGGGACTGATGCGCAGTGTCGCGCTGGCCTTGGCGATCGTGCTCGCGGGCGGCCAACCCGCCACCGGCATGACGGACACCTGGCTCGCCCGCACGTTGTCGGCGGCGGTGAGCACACCGGACGCCATGACGTCGGTCCGGGCGTTCGACGCCATCGCGCGGGCCAACGGTGGCAACCGCGAAGCGGGACGGCCCGGTTTCGAGCGCTCCCGCGAGCACGTCGAACGGGTACTGACCCGCGCCGGGTACCGCGTCCACACCGAACCCGTGCCGTACGAGGGTTTCCGGGTGGACGCGGAGGAGTTGACCGCTCCGGGTGACGTGCGGGTGCTGATGGCGCAGTTCGTGCCGTCGGGCGTGGTCACCGGCCGGCTGGACCGCGCGGCGGGCGCCGGGTGCGCCGCCACCGACTACCCGGCGGGCGTCGCGATCGCCGTCGTCGCGTCCGGCACGTGCACCAGCGGTGACAAGGCGACCGCCGCCCGGGACGCCGGCGCGCGGGCGCTGCTGCTCTACGACGTGTCCCCGGTGCCGGACACCGTCATCCGCCGTCGCGCCACCGGTTCGCCGCTGCCGGTCGGGTTCGTCAGCCAGCGCGCCGCCGAAGCCCTCACGCCCGGACCCGCGACGCTGGAGCTGCGCGGTCACGCCGTCCAGGACACCACGGTCACCGTGTTCGCCGAGACCGCCGGCGGCCGGCCGGACCACGTCGTGATGGCGGGCGCGCACCTGGACAGCGGTGCGGACGGGCCCGGTGTCAACGACAACGCCACCAGCGTGGCGGCGTTGCTGGAGACCGCCGTGCGGCTCGCGCCGCACCAGCGGCAGGTGACCAACAAGGTGCGGTTCGCGTTCTGGGGCGCGGAGGAGCTGGTGAACCTGGGCTCCACCCACTACGTCGCGACCCGCACGCCGCAGCAGCTCGCCGCGATCCGGCTGTACCTGAACTGGGAGCTGATCGCCTCGCCGAACTACGTGCGGTTCGTCGTGGACGGCGACGACAGCGACCACGCGGGTACCGGTGCGCCGCCCGGACCGGCCGGCTCCGGGACCGTCGAGGAGGTGCTGTCCGACGGCTACCGCGTGCAGCACCTGCCGTTCCGCACCGCCGACCAGAACGACATCCGGTCCGACCAGGAGCCGTTCGCGCGTGCGGGCGTCCCGGTCGGCGGCGCGTTCGGCGGGGTGCGCGGCATCAAGACCGCCGAGGAGGCCGCGGTGTTCGGCGGCACGGCCGGGCAGCCGTACGACCCTTGCTACCACCAGCCCTGCGACGACCTGTCCAACGTGCACGTGGGCGCGTTGGGCGAGGCGATGCGGGCGATGGCGTGGGCGGTGGGACGTTTCGCCGTCAACGACGACCTGCGGACGTGAAGGGAGGTGCCGTCATGGACTACCCCCACTAGTTAGCCGCTGAGGGGTGGGGCGCGCGGCTCGGCGCGCCCCACCACGAATCCCTGGAGTCGCAGATGACGAGCATCTTCGCCCCGCTGTCGCCCACCATGCTGGCCGACCCGCACGCGGTGTACGCCCGACTGCGCGCGGAGGACCCCGTGCACTGGCACGACCAGCTCAACGCGTGGGTGGTCACCCGGCACGACGACTGCACGCGCATCCTCAAGGACACGGCGGCGTTCGGCTCCGACCCGCGTGCGCTGGGCAAGCCGATCCCGGAGACCGTGCTGAGCCTCCAGACCCTCGACCCGCCCGAGCACACCGCCGTGCGGCGGCGGTTCCTGCACCCGTTGCGGGCCCGCGAGGAAGGCGTGTGGGACGCGGAGATCCGCCGTGCCGCGCGGGACGTGGTGGCCGGGCTGGGCGAGGTCTCGGACTTCGTGCGCGACGTGGCCGAACCGCTGGCCCTGCACGCCGTGTGCGTCCTGTACGGCATCCCGTTCCCGGCCGACCACGAGCGGTTCCGCACCGCGTCCCGGACCCTCGTCCTCGGCATGGACGCGGGACTGGACCCCGCTCGCCGGGAACCCGCCCTGGTCGCCCGCGACGAGATCAACGGCATGATCGCCCGGTGGCGTGCGGACGCCGCGCCCGGCGGCGTGCTGGCCGCCGTCGACCCCGGCGACGACCGCGTCCTGCGGAACTCGCTGCGCGCGGTGTTCGACGCGGGTTACTCCACGACCAGCAACCTGTTGAGCAACGCGGTGCACCGGCTCACCGCGCGACGCGCGTGGCGCGGCGCGGAACTGGCCGCGCTGGACGGCCGGGCGGCGGACGAGCTGGTCCGGCTCGCCGGTCCCGTGCAGGCGGTGAGCAGGCACTGCAAGGAGGACGTGGAGCTGCGCGGCAGGCGGGTGCGGCGCGGTGACGTGCTGGTGGTCGTGCTCGCGGGCGCGAACCGCGATCCCGAGGTGTTCCCCGACCCGGACGTCGCGGACTTCGGCCGCAGCCCCAACCCGCACCTCGGGCTCGGCCGCGGCGCGCACGCGTGCTTCGGCGGCCACCTGGGCAAGCAGCTGCTGCTCGTGCTGCTCGGCGAGCTGTCCCGGCTGGACCTCGTGGAGGCCGCGGGCGAGGCCGTGCTCCGCCCCACCGCCACCCAACGCGGCCTGGACCGCCTGCCGATCCGGATCCGGCGGGGGAGTGCCGCCACGGCGACTTCTCCCTGAGCCGTGGTCACGACGCCCCGCGCCGCGTCGTGGAGGCCGGGGAGGGCCGCCCGGCCCAGAGCGACCCTCCCCGGGGTTGGGAGGAGCGGACCACCCCGCTGTGGTGGCCCGCTCCGGCTTGTCAGGACTCCGCGCCGCGGATGAGTGCGGTGTCGGCGACCTGTTCGAAACTCGTGACATGACCGTCCGCCACGCGCCAGATGTGCGTGAAACGAGCCGTCATGCTCTTGCCGGTGGCGCGGTGCACGCCGGTGTACGCGCCCAGCGCGATCACGGTGTCGCCCGCCTCGAACAGCTCCGCGACGGACGCCTCGAACGACGCCCACTCGGCGCCGATCCGCTGGAACACGTTGGCCACGATGGCTTCCCGGCCCACGTACGTGCCTGCGTAGGTGGAACCGGCGGCCTCGGTCCAGCTCGCGTCGGGCGCGAGCGGGGCGAGCATCCCGTCCAGGTCTCCCCGGTCGGAGGCGGCGTAGTGGGCGCGGACTACTTCCAGTGCGGTCATGGTCATCCTTAGACGGGCTGGTCGTCGCCGGGGTACTCGACCCGGCCGAGGGGGATGATGTGCGCGCCACCCGGTGCGTTGCGGATCTGGCCTTCGCCGTTGAGGCCGAAGAACGTGCCCGTGGTGCGCATCGCGTCCATGTCGTAGAGCCACGTCGTGGCGACCGGGATGCGGAACTCCCGGAAGGTGAACACGTACCGGTTCTCGGCGATCTTGTACGCCGTCGCCAGGTCCACGTCGCCGTGCCCGCGCTGCTCGCCCACCAGGCACTGCCACGCGTAACGCTCGGAGCTGAGGTACACGTGCTCGTACAGGTGGTTCGGGCTGTACCGGTAGAGCGCGCGGAAGCCGATCAGCTCGCGGGTCGGCGCGGGCGCCTCGCCGGAGGGCTCCCGGCCGTCACCGGCGTCCAGCACGCCCGGCCGGAACACCTGCGAGACCTGCGGGACGCCGTCGACCTTCTCCTCGGCGATGGTGGTCTCGACGGTCAACGTGCGCAGCGTGTTGACGTCCGCGACGAGGACCTCCGACTGCCGCGGCGCGTCGCCGAAGGTGCGGGAGATGAAGAAGATCCCCGGCGCGCCCTCCACGGCCTGGTACCAGTCGGAACCCGAGCGGTCGCCGCTCGTCCAGTCCATCGTGGACTCGTCGCCGAACGAGAGGGCCGCTTCGCCGCCCTCGTCGTGGCGCACGGTCCACTTGCGACCCTTCAGCGCGGTGCTGCTCGGCAGCCGGTTGCCGTCGATGCCCGCGGCGAAATCGTCGACGGTCTTCCAGTCAGACATCGGTGTCCTCTCAGGCCAGTTCGATGGTGGGCAGGTCGACGGCGCTCGCGCCCGCGTCGGCGGTGACGACCGCGCCGCTCACGATCGAGGCGTCCGACGAGGCGAGGAACGCGATGACGGACGCGACCTCCTCCGCCTCGGCCGGTCGCCCGAGCGGGGTGTTCTCGGTGACCAGGGCGTACGCGTCGGCCCGGCTGATGCCGCGCGACTCGCCGAACCGGTCCATCTGCTCGTCGGCCATGGTGGTGCGCACCCAGCCGGGGCACACCACGTTCGCGCGCACGCCGTGGCGGCCGTAGTCGCGGGCGATGGAGCGGGTGAGGCCGATCAAAGCGTGCTTGGTGGAGGTGTAGCCCGCCACGCCCGGCCCGGCGAACAGGCCCGCGAGCGACGACACCAGCACCACCGAGCCACCGCCGTCCACCAGACCGGGCAGCGCCGCCCGGACGGTCACGAACGCGCTGGTGAGGTTGGCGTCCAGGGAGAGCTGCCAGCCCTCGTCGGTGGTCTCGCCCGCCGCGCCGATACCGTGCCCGCCCGCGTTGGCCACGACCACGTCGACCCGGCCGAAGCGCTCGGTCGCGGTCGCCACCACCGCCGCCATGGCCGCGCCGTCCGCGGCGTCGGCGGGCAGCGCGAGGGCCGCGTCACCGAGCGGACCGGCGACCTCCTCCAGCGGCGCGGGCCTGCGGCCGGTCAGCACGACCCGGCCACCCTCGGCCACGACCTGCCGGGCGGTCGCGGCGCCGATGCCGGTGCCCGCGCCGGTGATCAGGGCGACCCGGCCGGTGAATCGAGAGCCCATGTCGGTCCTCCAGTGGTGACGGCGAGGCCGGCGACGGTGTCGGCGACCTCGGCGGGATCGGGGGTGCAGCGGGCGGAGAGGGAGCGGACCTGCACGCCGAGCGGTTCGGCGTGCCGGGCCAGCGCCCGCACCAGGCCCCGGACGCCGCCCGCGGCGGCGGCCTGGTGGGGCAGGTCCGGGCAGGCGACGGAGACCGCGACGATCACGCCGCCCGCGGCGCGCATCGCCCGTAACGCGGCCCGGGTGGTGTAGAACGCCGCGTCGAGCCGCGTTCCGAGCACCAGGTGCCACGCCTCGTCGTCCAGGTCGAGCGGGGTGGGACCGTCCCCGGCCGCGGTGACAGCCGGGGACGGTTCCCCGTCGCGCCCGGACGTGGCGGTGACGGGCGCGGCGGAACCGGGGGTGGGTGCGTGGTGGGGGCACGGGAGCGCGGGCGAGGTGGTGACGAGGAGGTCCAGCCGGCCGTAGTGGTCGACCACCGCCGCCACCGCCGAATCCGCCTGGGCGGGGTCACCGGTCTCGGCGCGCACCGCCATCCCGCACCACAGGGTGCCGCCGACCAGCTCCACCGCCGTGGAGTCCGCGTCCAGCGCCGCCACCCGCGCACCGGCGGCGTCGAGCCTGCGCGCCACCGCCGCGCCGATGCCAGAGCCCGCTCCGGTGACCAGCGCGACCTTCCCCTCCATGCCCATGATCGGACGTTAACCGCGGTGCGCCCGCCCGCCCCAGGGTCCGGGACGGGCGGGTGCGCCCGAGGTCAACGGGTGTTCACGGTCGGGCAACTCCGAACCGCGGCGGGGTCAGGTCGCCCACCGCCACGTGCACGGCACGCAGGTCGCTGTAGAAGTCGATGCTGTGCGCACCGCCCTCCCGGCCGACGCCGCTGGCCTTGATGCCGCCGAACGGCGTGCGCAGGTCGCGGACGTTGTGCGAGTTGATCCACACCATGCCCGACTGCACGGCACGCGCCACGCGGTGACCGCGCTTGAGGTCCGACGTCCACACGTAGCCCGCCAGGCCGTACTTGGTGGCGTTGGCCAGCGAGACGGCCTCCTCCTCGGTGTCGAACGGCGTCACGCAGACCACCGGCCCGAAGATCTCCTCCTGGAACACCCGCGCGTCCGGAGCGACGTCCGCGAACACCGTGGGGGACAGGAAGTTGCCGGTCGGCAGGTGCTCGGGACGGCTGCCGCCCGCGACGACCCGACCCTCCTGCTTGCCGATCTCGACGTACTCCAGCACCCGCGCGTAGTGCTCGGGGTGGATCAGCGCGCCGACCTCGGTCGACGGGTCGGACGGCAGGCCCACCCGGACGTTCTTGGCCCGCTCGGCCAGCGCCTCCACGAACCTGTCGTAGATGCCGCGCTGCACCAGCACCCGCGAGGACGCCGTGCACCGCTCGCCGTTGAGGGAGAACACGCCGAACACGGCGGCGTCCACGGCCTTGTCGAAGTCGGCGTCGTCGAAGACCACGCACGGCGACTTGCCGCCCAGCTCCATCGACACCTCCTTGAGGTGCTGCGCGGCCGTGCGCATGATGATCTGGCCGGTGCCGCTCTCACCGGTGAACGACAGGCGCGGCACGTCGGGGTGCGCCACCAGGGCCGCGCCCGCCGACTCGCCGATGCCGTGCACCAGGTTGAAGACGCCGTCCGGCACGCCCGCCTCGGCCATGATGCCCGGCAGCAGGCTCGCCGACAGCGGCGACCACTCGGCGGGCTTGAGCACGACCGTGCAGCCGGAGGCCAGCGACGGCGCGAGCTTCCACGTCTCCAGCATGAACGGCGTGTTCCACGGGGTGATCAGGCCCGCGACGCCGGCCGGCTGCCGGATCGCGTAGTTGACCTGCTTCTCGCCCACCAGGTAGGCGTCCTCGTGCTGCGCCACGATCACGTCGGCGAAGTAGCGGAAGTTCTCCGCCGCGCGGTGCGCCTGGCCCTTGGCCTGGGTCACCGGCAGACCGGTGTCGAACGTCTCCAGCTCGGCCAGCCGGTCGGCGCGCGACTCGATGGCGTCGGCGATCCGGTTGAGCACCTTGGCGCGCTCGCGGTCCGACATCCTCGGCCACGGGCCTTCCTCGAAGGCGCGCTTCGCGGCGGCGACCGCGTTGTCGATGTCGGCCGGACCACCCGCGGCGACGCGGCCGTACTCGGTGTCGGTCACCGGGTCGGCGACGGGGAACGTCGCGCCGTCCACCGAGGGGACGTCCTTGCCGTCGATGTGGTGCAGCAGCTCGGTGGGCAGGTCGGCGGGCTTCTTCACGGTGCTCATGCGTTCACTCCAGACGGGACGAGCAGGTCGGCGGCTTCGGCGCGGAGCTTGTTGATCCGCTCCAGGCCCGCGGGGGTGGGCTCGACCAGCGGCGGCCGGACGTAGCCGCTGGAGATGTGGCCGAGGTCGGCCAGGACGTGCTTGGCCGGCGCCGGGTTCGTCTCCACGAACAGCAGCTCCACCAGGGGGGACAGCCGGTAGTGCAGGTCGATCGCGCCCTGGTGGTCGCCCGCCACGTACAGCTCGTACATCTTCGCCACGGAGGCGGGCGCGAGGTTGGCCAGCGCGCTGACGAAGCCGATGCCGCCGATCGCGAGCAGCGGCAGGCACAGCAGCTCGATGCCCGACCACATCAGGAAGTCACGGCCGCACTTGTGCAGCACGTGCGAGAAGTGCTCGAAGTCCTTGGTGGTCTCCTTGATGCCCACGATGTTGGTGTGGGCGCGGCGCAGCTTCGCCACGGTGTCCGGCGCGATGTCCACGGCCGTGCGGGACGGCACGTTGTAGATCACGATCGGCATGTCCGGGAACTCGCGGGCCACCGCGTCGTACCAGGCGAACAGGCCCTCCTGGGTCGGCCGGCTGTAGTACGGGGTGATGACCAGCGCGAGGTCCGCGCCGAGCTTCTGCGCCTCGTCGGTCAGCTGGAGCGTGTGCTCCAGCGTGACCGCGCCCGTGCCGGGCAGGAACGGGATCTCGTCGCGGAGTTCGTCGGCGACGACCCGCATCGCGGTGATCCGCTCCTCCAGCGACTGGGCGCTGGGTTCACCGGTCGAGCCGCCGATGGACACACCGTGCGAGCCGGACGCCTTCTGCCAGCGCACCAGGGCGCGCAGGCTGTCGGTGTCCAGCGCGCCTTCGGCGGTGAACGGGGTGACGACGGGCGCGATCGAGCCGCGGATCGACGCCGGGTCGGAACGGAACCTCATCTCGGGAACTCCCCTGGAAGCGGGGCCGGGGACCTCGTGTCCACGGCCCGGAGGGTGTTGAGCTTGTGCTCGCGGGCGAAGCGCTCCACGGCCTCGGCGGGTGCCTCGGCACGCAGCAGGCGCAGTAGTTCGGCGTGCTCGGCGACCGACTCGCGGGCCCGGCCGGGCACCAGGCTGAAGGTGGTGCGCCTGGTCATGTCCAGCCGCGCCCACTCCTTGTCGACCAGCTCGCGCAGCCTCGGGTTCGGCGTCGCGCCGCACAGCAGCAGGTGGAACTCGCGGTTGAGCCGGGTGAAGCCGAGCGGGTCGAACTCCACCAGGGACGCGGCCATCAGGTCGTTCAGGTGGGCGGCCCGGTCCAGCAGCGCCGCCGACAGCCGAGCGGTGGCCACGGCGTGGCCTTCCAGCAGCGCCAGCGTCTCCATGGTGTGCCGGTAACCGTCCGGGTCGAACTCGGCGACCTGCGCGCCGACGTTCGGCTCGAACACCACCCAGCCCTCGGCCTGGAGCCTGCGCACGGCCTCGCGCACCGGCACCGGGCTGACGCCCAGCTCACGCGCGATGCGGTCGAACACCAGCCGCGCGCCGGGCCCGTACCGGCCCTCCGCGATGCGGTCGCGCAACGTCTCGTAGGCGTACTGGGTCTTGGACCGGGTGGGCGCGGTCATCCCGACCACCGCTCGTACTCGGCGCGCTTGGCCTCGCCGAGCGGGTACAGGCCGTCGATGGACTCGCCGTCCGCGACGCGCTCCAGGATGAAGCGCTCCTCGTGCTCCATCTTGACCGCGTCGGCGGCGATCTCGTCCACCAGCGACGGCGGGATCAGGATGACGCCCTCGGCGTCGCCCACCAGCACGTCGCCCGGCCGCACGAGGACGCCCGCGCACGCCACGTCCACGCCGACCTCCCACGGCACGTGCCGACGGCCCAGGACGGCCGCGTGCGCGCCCGCGCTGTAGGACGGCAGGTCGATGTCGGCGAACGCCGGGCTGTCCCGCAGGCACCCGTCGGTGACGACGCCCGCCGCACCGCGCTTGAGGGCGCGCAACGCCAGGATGTCGCCGAGCGTGCCCGCACCGTGGTCCTCGCGGGCGTCGATCACCAGGATCTGGCCCGGCCCGATGGCCTCCACGGCGCGCTTCTGCGCGTTCATCCCGCCGCCGCGCTCGGCGAACTGGTCTTCGCGCAGCGGCAGGAACCGCAGCGTGTGGGCCGTGCCGACCATGCGCAGGTCGGGCCGCGCGGGCTTGAGGCCGGTGAGGAACGTGTGGTGCAGCCCGCGCTTGCGCAGCTGGCTGGACAGCGTCGCGGTGGCCACCGACCGCAGCGCCGCCTCGGTCTCCGGCTTGATGGCGGGCACGCTGCCGCCGACCGCCGCCGCCCGGTCCTCGCGGGTGACCTTGGGCCGCGCGCCCGGTCGGGCCAGCGGCGCGGCCTCGCGGACCGCGTTGCGCAGCCGCTCGGTGTCGTTGATCGCCACCTCGACGACGTCGCCGGGCGAGACGACCGTGGCGCCGGTCGGGGTGCCGGTGAGGATGATGTCGCCCGGCTCCAGCGTGACGTTGCGGCTCAGGTCCGCGATCAGGTACGCGAAGTCGAACAGCAGGTCGCCCGTGTTGTCGTCCTGCACCAGCTCGCCGTTGACCCAGGTGCGCAACCGCAGGTCGTTCAGGTCGACCTCGTTCGGGTCGAGCAGCACGGGGCCGACCGGCGTGTAGCCGTCCGCGCCCTTGGAGCGCAGGTTCGAGCCGCGGTCGGCGTACCGGAGGTCGTGCACGCCGAAGTCGTTGGCCGCGGCGACGCCCGCGATGTAGCCGACGGCGTCCTCACGGGCCACCTGGCTCGCGCGCTTGCCGATGACCACGGCGATCTCGCCCTCGAACGCCGACAGCTCGGTGCCCTCGGGCCGCAGCAGGTCGCGGCCCGACCAGGACAGCGACGACGGCGGCTTGAGGAAGTACGACGGCTCCTCCGGGAACCGGCCGCGCTCGGCGGCCCGGCTGCGGAAGTTCAGGTGCACCGCGATGATCTTGGAAGGCGCCAGGCCCAGCGGGTGGCTCATGCCTTCAGCCCGTCCGGGATCGGGAAGTCCACGATGACCTGACCGGTGCCGCTGCTCGGGAAGTAGTCGCACAGCTGCTCACCGTGGCCGGTGTAGTTCGACCACCCGAGGATGCCGAACAGCATCGCCGTGTCGGCCATCGCGGCCTCGCCGGTGAACCGCTCGTTGTACGCGGGCAGCGCGTCCAGGAACTCCGGGATGCGACCGCTGGTCCACTGGTCGAGGACCAGGCGGTCGGCCTGCTCGTTGATCGGGTTGCTGATCTTGTCCAGGTACTGCGACGAGGTCTCGTTCGGCGGGAACTGGTGCGACAGCGAACCGCTGGCGAGGAACGCCACCTTCCGGTCGCTGCGCAGCACGGCCCGCGCGATGGCCTCGCCGACCCGGCGGTTCTCGTCGATGGACGAGTAGATGTTGCAGCCCACCGGCACCACCGCGAGCGGGTCGCCGTCGCGGTTCATGAAGTGCATCGGCACCAGCGTCGCGTACTCCAGGCCGAGGTCCTTCACGTCGTGCACCATGGACTTCTGCCCGCCGGCGTTGATCTCCTCGCCGATCAGGGCCGCCAGCTCCTGGCACCCGGGGTAGTCGTACTCCAGGTCCTGGATGAAGTGCGGCAGTTCGTGGGACGCGTAGCTGCCCTGGTGCCGAGCTTTTCCGTTGATGTGGAAGCTCATGCTGTTCATCCAGTGCGAGTCGGCCACCACGAAGGTGTCCGCGCCCCGCTCGCGCGCCCGGCGGCCGACCTCGGCCAGACCGACCTCGGCGGGCCGGCGGATGCCGTGGTGCTTACCGGGGTGGATGGACAGCCAGATCGACGGCACATGCGTGATCTTCGCGGCGAGCACGACCTCACCCATGGTCACCTCCACATCGGGGATCGTGTAGCGGATCGAATACGATCCGTGCTCGGCACGGGCTGTCGTGCCGGCTATCCAGGTCTAACAGTCGGGCGGCGCAGTGTCGTTGACCACGGACGCACGGTTCTTGACTCCCCGTGCACACGGCCGTGGCGCCATTCACGACTCGGCAACGAACACTTGACGAACGGGCGAATGCAGACGACTGTCGCTGTCACCCAGTGTTACCCAAGCCACTATCCACCCCAGGTCCCAGGAGGGCAACGATGTCCTACGTGCTGACCACCTCGGGCGTGCCGGCGACACAGCAGTTCGAACTCTGGCAGTCGGCTGTGTCGCAGACGTTCGTGCCCCTGGAGGCCACCGCTGGCGAGCACTCGGCGTTCCGCGGGCGGTTGCGCGGTCAGAACCTGGGCAACGTCGCCGTGTACGAGGCGTCCGCGGACGCGCACACCGTGCGGCGAACGGCGCGGACCATCTCGCGCGCCGCCCCGGACTACTACAAGCTCTCGCTCCAGCTGCACGGCACGGCCAAGCTCAGCCAGGACGGCCGCCAGGCCGCCCTGCGGCCGGGTGACTTCGCCATCTACGACACCACGCGGCCGTACTCGCTGGCGTTCGACGACGTGTCGTCCACCCTGGTCCTGATGTTCCCGAGGTCCATGCTGTGCCTGCCGTCCGGCCAGGTCGAGCAGCTCACCGCGATCCGCTTCGCGGGCGGGCAGGGCGTCAGCGGCATCGTCAGCACGACCCTGGTGCAGCTCGCGCGCAACATCGACGACCCGCAGGTGCACGGCAGCGTCCGCCTCGCCCGCAACGTGGTGGACCTGCTCGGCACGGCCTTGGCGGACCAGGTCGACTACGTCGACGTGCCCGCCGAGACGTCCCGCGCGGCGATGCTCGTGAAGATCAAGTCCTACGTCGAGGCGCACCTGGAGGACCCGGAGCTGTCGCCCGGCGGCATCGCGGCGGCACACCACATCTCCACCCGGTACCTGCACAAGCTGTTCAGCGAGGCGGGCACCACCGTCTCCGGCTGGATCCGGCACCGCCGGCTGGAGCGCTGCGGGCAGGACCTCGCCGACCCGGGCAAGCACCAGCTCGCGATCGGCGTCATCGGGGCGCGCTGGGGCCTGGTCGACGCCTCGTACCTGAGCCGGGCGTTCAAGACCGAGTACGGCGTCTCCCCGTCGGAGTACCGGCGGCGCAGCGTCGAGCACCGCGCCGGCTGACACCCCCTACGGACGCGCTGACGGTCAAAGTCCGTGCGCCGGCGTGCAAGCGCGCCGCGCGCCCGGCGGCAGACACTGGCAACCGCTTTCAGCCAGTGGAGGGGAGTCGACATGCGCGCGACAGGTCTTTACATCGGCGGCCAGTGGACTGCCGGTGCCGGCGAGTTCACCACCACCGACCCGGCGACCGGTGAACCGTTGGCGGTGGTCGCCGACGCGAGCGCCGGCGACGTCGACAACGCCGTGGCCGCCGCGCGGGAGGCGTTGCCCGGCTGGACGGCGACCCCCGCCACCGAGCGCGCCGCGCTGCTGTGGCGGCTCGCCGACCTGATCGAGGCGGACGCGGAGAAGCTCGCCGAGCTGGAGACGCGTGACCAGGGGCAGCCCCTGGGCGTGTCCCGGGCGGTCAGCGTGACCGGCGCGGCCGAGCACTTCCGGTACTACGCGGGCTGGGCGACCAAGCTCGACGGCGCCGTGCGGTCGGTGTCGTTCCCCGACACCTGGCAGTTCGACCGCCGCGTGCCGGTCGGCGTGTGCGCCCTGATCGCGCCGTGGAACTTCCCGCTGATGATCATGGCGTGGAAGCTCGCCCCGGCCCTGGCGTGCGGCAACACCGCGGTCATCAAGCCCGCCGAGCAGACGCCGCTGACCACCGTCCGGCTGGTCGAGCTGTGCGTCGAGGCCGGTTTCCCGCCCGGCGTGGTGAACCTCGTGACCGGTGGCCCGGAGACCGGCAAGGCCCTGGTCCGCCACCCCGGCGTGGACAAGGTGTCGTTCACCGGCTCCACGTCCGTCGGCCGCGAGATCGTGACCGCGTCGGCGGCCGACCTCAAGCGGGTCACCCTGGAGCTGGGCGGCAAGACGCCCACCGTGATCGCGCGGGACGCCGACATCGACGCCGCCGTGGCGGGCACCATCGCGGGCGGCCTGCTCAACAGCGGCCAGGTGTGCGCCGCCTACGCCCGCATGTACGTCGACCAGTCGCGGCAGGACGAGTTCACCACGAAGCTGGCGGACGCCGCGGCCAAGCTGCGGCTCGGCGCGGGCCTCCACCCGGACACCGACCTCGGGCCGCTGGTCAGCGCCGAGCACCGGGACCGCGTGGACTCCTACGTGCGCGGCGCCGTCGCCGAGGGCGCCGAACTGGTCACCGGCGGCTCGCGGGGCGACGGTCCCGGCAACTTCTACCAGCCGACCGTCTTCGGGTCCGTGCAGGACGCCATGGCCATCGCCCGCGAAGAGGTCTTCGGTCCGGTGCTGGCGGTCCTCGCCTACGACGACGAGGACGAGCTGCTGCACCGCGTGAACGACTCGCCGTACGGCCTCGCGGCGGCCGTGTGGAGCAACGACCTGCGCACCGCCCACCGCCTGGCCGACGGCATCCGCGCCGGTGCCGTCTTCGTGAACATGCCCTGCGTCCCCGACGCAGCCGCCCCCTGGGGCGGCTTCCGCTCCAGCGGCTGGGGCCGCGAGATGGGCCCGTACGCGATCGACGCCTACACGGAGATCAAGGGCATCTGGATGCACCACGGCTGACAAGCCGACGCGAACGGCCCGGGGCTCGCGCTCCGGGCCGTTCGCGTACACCCGGTTCGTCCTCCTCCGCGGCGTGATCTCCCAGATGGTCGCCTGGCCCTTCGGTGCCGTCGCTATGTCGCCTTCGGGAGCTGTCCCTCGAAGGGGGCATTGCAGGGGAAGGCGGGGTGGGGTGTGTGGGACGGTGAGCGCAGCGCGCTCACACGGCCGTGCTGCGGGAACCGGTGCTTCGGGCCGCGCGACTGACGGGGAGGATGCGATGTCGTTCACCACTACGGGCGCGCACCCGCCGAACGCCGCGGAGACGGCCGTGACGATCCGTCGTGCGGTGCCGTCGGACGCCGAGCGGTTGACCGCGCTGGCCGTGGGACTGGCGGCGTACCAGGGGAAGTACGCGCGAATCCTGCGCGGCTGGGAGGTCACCGGCGAGTACGTCGAGAACAACCTGGTGTACCTGGCGGAATCGGGCGACCTGCTCGGCTACTACGCGTTGATCACCCCGCCGGAGCTGGACCTGCTGTTCGTCGCGGACAGCGCGCAGGGCCGGGGTGTCGGCCGGCTGCTGGTGGCGCACATGCTGTCCACGGCGCGAGCCCACGGTATGACGCGGGTCCGCGTGGTGTCGCACCCCGACGCGGAAGGCTTCTACCGGGCGATGGGCGCGCATTGGTTGGGGACCGTGCGACCCGATCACCGGGTCGGCTGGCCGCGCCCGGAGTTCGAGTTCCGGCCGGGACCCGCCTGACCCCGCCCGCCGACGCGGTGCCGCCACGACCGACCCGCCAGTCGCGGTGACCGGATCGGTGAAGGACCGGTTCGTCAGACGCTCCGACGCCAAACCAGACGTCGGTCTTCAACGGCAGGCACGTATGGGACCGTGCGGATGCCGTAGGAGCGTACCCGTTCGCCGTAGGCACGTAGAGCGGGAGTCCCCGTGTGCAGTGCGTCGGCGACGTCGCCGAGCATGTCGGCCACGTTCTCCCAATACGGGGCGGGCCGGCTGCCGTCGTCCCGGCTCCAGTGCTGGACGCAGCCCTGCCACCGGCCGGGCCTCAGGTCCACGAAGAGGTGGTCCCCGGTGCCCATCGCCGCGATCGGCACGAAGGCCGCCTGGAACACGCCGGACCGACCGCCGGCCTCGCCAACCGGTCCGGGAACCGGCCCCACGAGGTACCGCCGCTTCCGCAGTGCTTCCCCGGCCGAGCAAGGGTCGAAGAACGGCAGCAGCAGCTCGGTTCGCCCGTCCGATCCGCCGCACAGCCGCCACCACGCGACCAGGTCTTCGGGCAACGGTGTCGAGACGTCGATCTCCAGGGCCGTGAGGTCGCGGGCAGGAGGGGCGAGGCTGTCGAACGTCACGGGCGCGTGCACCCGCAGCCATGAGGTGATCCGATCCCACGATTCCGCCACTGATGGGCTCATGGCGCGAGGATGCACCATGAGCCGAAGACCGCCGCGTTGTGCCGCGCGCGCAGGAAACCGTGTCCGGTGGGCGGCTGGCACATGCCGCGAGAAGCCGTGGGCGTGCGTCGGTCTCAGCGTGAGGCGGATGTGCGGAGGAAGTCGCGCCACATCGTGTAGTACGCCTCGCGGGTGATCCGGCCTGTCCGATCGGGATCGAGTGACGCGGTGAACGCCGCCGGGTCGGGGATGTCCAGGGGCGTCAGCAGGATGTGCAGGGCGTCGACCGCCATGTCCTCGCCGTCCGGTGCGGCGAGGTCGTACTCGAAGTCGACCACGGGGCCGAAGGTGCGGTCGAAGTCGGCCGTCGCGACGCCGGCGCGGAAGTCGGCTCGGGTCAGGACGTCGTCGGTGGTGGCGAAGGCGTTCCACAGGGTGCGGTAGTGGTGGTCGAGCGCATGGGCCCGCGGTGAGGCGGGTGGGTGGCCGAACGACGCGAGCACGGCACGCCCCATCGCCCGCAGGTCCTCGTAGTGCAGCAGGTCGTCGCCGTCGCGGTCGAGGAGGTCGAACAGGTCGTCGGCGGACACGGTGCTCCTGTCGGCAGGGCCGGGGAGGCGTCACGCGCCTCCCCGGCGGGTGCGGGTCAGATGCCGGCGAACACCCTGGCGCCGATCGAGCCCGCGCCGCTGAGGTAACCGGCCGCGGCCTCGACGTACTCGTCACGCGAGACGACGCCGTCGTGGTCCCGGTCGAGGCGGTCGAACGCGTCATTCACGTTCCCGCCCTGACGGCTGAGCGCCCGGATCAGGCGGGTGAAGTCGTCCCGGTCGAGCGAGCCGTTCCCGCCGCTGTCGGCGGCGTCGAACTCGGCCGCGCTGGTCCGGGTCAGGTGGGACCTGAAGCGCGGGTCCTCGGCCAACTGGGATATCGCGCGGTTGAACTCCTCGCTGTTGATCCGGCCGTCCCGGTCGGTGTCGAGTTCGTCGCTGAGCAGTTGCCACGCCTCGCCGTAGCTCCGCGTGAGCGCCGAAGCCTTCCCGGAGTCCGGCTGGAGGCCGAACTCCCGGATGACGGCGTCCGCCACCGACTCGAAGTCGTGGCGGTCGATCGCGCCGTCGCCGTTGTGGTCGAGGTGTCGGAACGCGTCCTGGGGCTGTGCATTGGTCATCGTGGTCGGACCTTCCTGATCGGGATCGAGGCGCGGATCGCGTCGATCACCACTGGAGTGGCAGTGCGGCCAGGCCGTAGGTCGCCGACAGCGACTGGAACCGGACCTCTTCGAACGGGACCCCGAGCCGCAGCTCCGGGAACCGCCGCAGAACCTGGCCGAGCACGGTGCGCAACTGGAGCCGTGCCAGTGCCGCGCCGGCGCAGTAGTGGATGCCGTGGCCGAAGGCGAGGTGGGCGGTCGGCTCACGGGTGACGTCGAACCGGTCCGCGTCGGCCAGGTAGTCGGGATCGCGGTTGCCGGAGGGGAAAGCACACATCAGCCACTCGCCGGCGCGGATGGGCACGCCCGCGACCTCGGTGTCCACCACGGCGCTCAGCACCACGCCGTAGTGGACGACGGTGAGGTAGCGCAGCAGCTCCTCCACGGCGCGCCTGGCCAGTGCCGGTCGCGCACGCACCAGCGCGGCCTGCTCGGGGTGGCGCAGCAACAACAGCAGACCGAGGCCCAGCATGTTGGCGGTGGTCTCGTGCCCCGCCAGCAGCAGCAGGTTGGCCGTGCCGGCCAGCTCGGCGTCGGTGAAGTCCTCGCCGTGGTCGCGCACGAGCCTGCCGACGAGGCCCGGACCGGGGGCGTTCCGGTGGCCGCGGACCAGCTCGGCCATGTACTGGCCCATCTCGGTGAAGTTCGCGGCCTGCTGCTCGGGGGTGGTGGTGAGGTCGAACAGGCGCTCGGCCCGCCGGCGGAACGCGGGCCGGCCACCACGCGGGACGCCGAGCAGCTCGCAGATCACCGACGAGGTCACCGGGTGGGCGACCGAGGCCATGAAGTCCGCACCCGGTCCCCGCGCGGCGAACGCGTCGAGGTGCTCGGCGCAGATCCGCTCGACGCGGTCCGCGAGCCGGTTCACCCGGCGCACCCCCAGTTCACGTGCTATCGCACGCCGGTAGCGACCGTGGTCAGGTGGGTCGTAGGCGACGAAGAAACCGGGCTGTGCGGCGGGTACGCGTCCCTCGGCGTCCCGCGGCGGCGGGATCGGGCCCGCACCCGCGACGGCGTTGCTGAAGCCGGCCGGGTCGCCCAGCACGCGGAGGATGTCGGCGTGCCTGGTCACCACCCACGCCTCGTCGCCGGTCGGCAGGGTGGTCCGGAACACGGGTTCCTCGGCGCGCAGGCGGGCGAACTCCTCGGCGGGGGAGAACGGGCACGTGCGCCCACGGCGCAGCGGCAGCATCGGTTCGGCGGTCGTCGTCACGCGATCACCTCCTCGTCGGCGCGCAGCCGCGCGGTCATGTCGGCCAGCAGTCGTGCCGCCTGGGGAACGAGGTAGAAGTGGTCGCCCGGCCACACGCGCACGCACGCGCCCGCGGAGGTCAGGTCGGCCCACCCGGCGAGGTCGGCCGGGTCCACCAGCGGGTCGTCGGCTCCCGCGTAACCGACGACGGGCACGGGCAGCGGCCCCCGCCGCGTCGGCTGGTAACGCGTCATCAGGCGGTGGTCGGTGCGCAACGGGTCCAGCACGAGGTCGACCAGCTCCGGGTCGTCCAGCAACACGGGGTCGACACCACCGAGGTGGCGCAGCAGGGCCGCCAGCTCGGCGTCGGGGCGCTCGGTCCGCTCGCCGAGCCGGTGGGGCGGACGGTGCGCGGACACGAACAGCGCGACCGGTGTTCGGCCCGTTTCCACGAGTCGGTGCGCGACCTCGTAGGCGACGACCGCGCCCATGCTGTGCCCGAACAGCGCCACCGGCCCGACGTCGCGGAGTTCCGCCACCACCGGCTCGACCAACCGGTCCACCGTGGTGGCGGGCGGCTCGGCGAGGCGTTCCTGGCGGCCGGGGTAGGCGGCGACGGAGATCTCGACGTCGGGGGGCACGAGGTCGGCCCAGGTGCGGTAGAACGCCGGGCCCGAGCCGCCGTGGGGGAAGCAGATCAGCCGTGCCGACGGGGCACGCACCGGTCGGTAGCACCGCAACGCGTCACCCATCGCGTGCCTCCAGCGCTCGGGCGAGCCGGGCGATCGTCGGCGCGCCGAGCAGCGTCCGCGGGCTCACCGGCGCGCCGAGGGCGTCGGCACAGCCGCGGGCCGTCCGGATGGCCACCAGCGAGTCGCCCCCGAGGTCGAAGAAGTTGTCGTGCAAGCCGATGCCGTCGATGCCGAGCGTGGCCTCCCACGCGCGCAGCAGGGCGCGTTCGACGGTCGTGGCGGTCTGTGGGCCGCCGTCGCCACGGGTCGGTGGGCGTGGTGGCGCGGCGGGCGGCGGCGTGTTCGGGTCGTCCGGTGTGACGACGACCTGGCCGAGGTGCACGAGGCCGAGCGCGGCGTCGAAGGCGGCGACGGCGTCGGCCGGGTCCAGCCCGCCGGGGGCCTCCGCGCCGGTGAGGTCGCGGTGGCGCCGCTCGACGTCGACCGCCATGCCGGTGGCGCGCCAGCGGTCCCAGTCCAGCGAGAGCGCGGGCACACCGAGTTCGCGGGACGCGTGGACGGCGAACGAGTCCAGGAACGCGTTGGCGGCGGCGTAGCAGGCCAGTCCGGGCGCACCGCGCAGAGCGGCGACGGAGGAGAACAGCAGCAGGAAGTCCGGCGGGTCCGGGCGCAGGGCGTCCACGAGCACCCGTGCGCCGTTCACCTTGGCGTGCAACGCGTCGGCGACGGTGGACGTGTCCAGGGCGTGCAGGACGCCACCGCCGGGCACGCCCGCGGCGTGCACGACGCCGTCGAGCCGGCCGAACCGGTCCCGCACCCGGTCCAGCAGCCGCCGGACCTCTGCGGCGTCCGCGACGTCACCGCGGTGCGCCGCCACCTGCGCGCCCAGCCCGCGCAGCCGCGCCACCAGGTCGGGATCGGCCGGGCGGCGGCCGAGCAGCGCCAGCCGGGCGCGGCGGGTCTTGGCGAGGTGTTCGGCGACCGCCACGCCGGCGCCCCCGAAGCCGCCTGTGATCAGGTAGACGCCCTGGTCGCGCAGGACCCCGGCGCCGCCGGTGACCGGTTCGAACGACCTGGTCCACCGGTAGCCGCCGCGGTAGGCGACCGGTGTCGCGCCCGCCCGGTCGAACTCGGCCGCCAGCAGTTCCGCCACGCCGTCGGCGGTCCGCCCCGCGGTGGTCCCGACGTCGGCGACGAGCACCCGCGTGCCGGGGTGCTCGACGGCCAGCACCGGGGCGGCCCCGATCGCCAGCGCCTGCGCCGGGTCCAGCCGCTCGTCGCCGGTCACGGCCAGCGCGTCACGCGTCACCACCAGCACCTCGACCGGCACGGTGACGTCCAGTCGTGCCCACTCGGCGAGCGCGAGAGGTCCACCCGCGCCGGCCTGGAAGTCGATCACCCGCAACGGTTTCCCGCGCACGGCCGGTGGCACGAGCGCGGCCACCCGGTCGGCGAGGGCGGAGCCGTCGGACCGGATCAGCCAGTCCCGCTCGGGCGGCGGTGGTGGGGCGAGGTCCACGGTGCGCCGCCAGGTCACGCCGTGCAGGACACCGCGTGGCCTGGTCACGACCGGCTTGGGCGACGGGAGCGGGGTGGCCGCGAACGGGTAGGGGGCGATCGGCGCTTTGAGCCGCCGTTGCCCCGCGTGCCAGGCGTGTGGATCGACGTCGACCCCCGCTGTCCACAGCGCGACCGCGGCGTCCAGCACGGCCGCCTGGTCGGGGCGGGTGTCGCGGGTGTGCTTGCCGGCGGCGACGGCGACCACGCCGGGGACGTGCGCACGGGCCAGGCCGGTCAGCGCGGTGCCGGGCCCCGCCTCGACGAACGCCGTGTCCGGCAGCACGTCGAGCGCGTCGGCGAACCGCACGGTGCCGCGCAGGTGCGCCACCCAGTACCGGGGATCGGTCACCTCGTCGGCGACCTCGCGGCCGAGCAGCGACGACACCAGCGGCAACGTCGGACGGCGCAGCGGGACGCCCTCCAGGAACCGGCGGAACCGGGGCAGTTCGGGGTCGATCAACGCCGAGTGCGCGGCCGTGCGCAACGGCAGCGGGCGCACGTCGACACCACGCCGGCGCAGGTCGGCGGCGACCTCGCGCACGCGGCCGGCCGCTCCGGCGAGCACGCACTGGTCCCGGCCGTTGACCGCGGCCAGCGACACGCCCCGCCCCAGCAGTGGCCGCACGGTGTCGGGCGGTGCGGCGACGCCGAGCATCGCGCCGCGTGCCGCGCCGGCCAGGATGTCGGCGCGTTCGACCACCACGGCGAGCGCGTCGGGCAGCGTGAACACGCCGGCCACGTGCGCGGCGGCGTACTCGCCCAGGCTGTGCCCGAGCAGGACGTCCGGCCGCACGCCCAGCGCGCCGAGCAGCCGGGTGAACGCGACCTCCGCGACGAACAACGCGGGCAGCGCGTGCCGCGGGTCGCCCTCGTCGGCCTCGCCGGCGAGCAGCGCCCGGATGCGATCGGCCGCGGTCGGCGCGGCCACCTCCAGGCACTCGGCCACGGCCGCGCGGAACACCGGTTCGGTGTCGCGGAGAGCCCGCATCGCCCCGGTGGGTGAAGCCCCGCCGCCGGGGAACAGGAACGCGAGCCGGGACGGCGCCCGCCCGGCGTCCCCCGTCGTGGGACCGGGGCCGCCCGCGGCGAACGCGGCGAGCCCGGCGGAGGCCGAGGCCGCGTCCGCGAACGCGCCGCCGACGCGGTGGTCGAACGCCGTGCGACCGGTGGCCAGGGTGTGCGCCACGTCGGCCAGGGCCACGTCGCCGGCTGCTGTTCCACCCCGCGCCAGGTCGGTCGCGCACCGGCCCGCCAGGTCGCGCAGTGCCCGCGGGTCGCGGGCGGACAGCACGATCGGCGTCCACGGCCGCGCCGGATCACCCGGCTCGCGTGCCGGCGCCTGCTCCAGCACGAGGTGCGCGTTGGTGCCGCCGATGCCGAAGGCGCTCACCGCGGCCCGGCGCAGTCCGGGCCACGCCCCGTGCGCGGCCGGGTCGAAAGCGGCGAAGTCGATCTCCGGGTTGGGCGTGCGGAAGTGGACCAGCGGCGGTTTGACCCCGTGGTGCAGCGCGAGCGCGACCTTGATCAACCCGGCGACCCCGGCGGCTGCGTCGGTGTGCCCGATGTTGGCCTTGACCGAACCGAGCGCGCACCGCGCCGAGCCGGTGCCGCCCGCGTCGCGGTGCGCGGCGGTCAGCGCCGCCACCTCCACCGCGTCGCCCAGCGGCGTCGCGGTGCCGTGCGCCTCGACGTAGCCGATGGTGTCCGGGTGCACCCCCGCGGCCTCCAGCGCGTCCAAGATCACCCGGCGCTGCCCGTCCGCGCTCGGCGCGACCCAGCTCTGCTTGGCGTGGCCGTCGTTGTCGATCGCGCTGCCCTTGATCACCGCGTACACCCGGTCGCCGTCGGCGAGCGCGTCGGCGAGGCGGCGCAGCACCACGACGCCGAGCCCGTCGGCGGGCACGAAGCCGCTCGCGGCGGCGTCGAAGGGCCGCATGTGGCCGTCGGTGGACCAGACTCCGCCGTCCTGGCGGAGGTAGCCGTAGCGGCGCAACGGGGTCCACGACACGCCACCGGCCAGCGCCGTGTCGCAGTCGTAGGTGAGCAGCGCCTGGCACGCCAGGTGCACGGCGACGAGCGACGTCGAGCACGCGGACTGCACCGCGACCCCCGGCCCGGTCAGCCCCAGCTTGTAGCAGACCCGGCTGGGCAGGAAGTCCTTGTCGTCGGTCGCCGCGAGCAGGTCGGCCGACGTGCCCAGGAACGTCACCGGGTCCAGTACGCGGTGGGTGCCCAGCGTCTGCCCGGCGTAGACCCCGACCCGCCCTCCCGGACGATGCCCGCTGTCCTCCAGCGCGTGCCAGCACGCTTGCAGGAACATCCGCTGCTGCGGGTCGATCCGGGCGGCGTCGGCCACCGGGTAGCCGAAGAACGCCGCGTCGAACGCGTCCGCGCCGGCCAGGATGCCGGCGGCGGGCACCAGGTCCGGGTCGGCGGCACGGGCCGCGTCCACGCCCGCGGCCCGCAGGTCCTCCGCGTCGAGCCGGGTGATGCCCTCCCCGCCCTCGCTGATCAGCCGCCAGTAGCCGGCCGGGTCGTCGGCGCAGGGGAACCGGCAGCTCAGACCGACGATCGCCACGTCGAGGTTCACCCGCGCACCTCCCGCGCCAGGGCTTCCAGGTGCGACCGCCTGCGTTCGGCTCGCGTGCCGGACGGGGCGTACCCGTCGCCGGAGGTCTCGGACGGGACGCGCCCGTCGATCCGGGCGGCGAGCAGGCGCACGGTGTGCGCGGCGAGCAGGTCGGCCACGGGCAGCCGGAGCGACCAGCGGCCCTCCACCTCGGTGCGCAGCCGGGCCAGGTCGAGCGAGGTGCCGCCGAGCGCGAAGAAGTCGTCGTCCGCCCCGACCTCGGCCACGCCGAGCACGTCCGCCCACATCCGGGCCACCGCCCGTTCGGTGTCGCCGCGGGGTGGTGCGTACCCGTGCCCGAGGTCCGGGCGGGGGCGCGCGGCCGGGAGCGCGTCGCGGTCGAGCTTGCCGTTCGGGGTCAGCGGCAGGGCGTCGACGGTGGTGAACACCGACGGGACCAGGTGCTCGGGCAGCCTCGACCGCAGGAACGAGCGCAGCGGGCCCGCGGGCACCGGCGCGCCGGTGGGCCGGACGTGGGCGACGAGCCGCTGGTCCGCCGCGGACACGGCGGCGTCGGCCACGCCGGGGTGCGCCCGCAGCGCCTCTTCGACCTCCGCGGGCTCGACGCGGAACCCGCGCACCTTGAGCTGCCGGTCCACCCGGCCCGCGAACTCGTACGTGCCGCCGGCGGTCAGCCGGGCCAGGTCACCGGTCCGGTACAGCCGCGCGCCGGGGTCGGCGGCGAACGGGTCCGGCCGGAAGTGCCGCCGGGTCAGCTCGGGGCGGGCGAGGTAGCCCCGCCCGACACCGGGGCCGCCGACGTGCAGCTCACCGACCTCGCCCGGCGGCACCGGGTGCCCGGCGGCGTCGAGCAGGTGCACCGCGACACCGGGCAGCGGCACGCCGATCGACGGTCTGCCGACGCCGGTGCAGCGACCCGCGGTGACGCACACGGTGGCCTCGGTCGGGCCGTAGGCGTTGATGAAGTCGACCCGGCCGCGCCAGCGGCGCACCAGCGACTCGGGCAGCACCTCACCGCCGGCCACCACGCAGCGCAGGTCCGGCAGCTCCTCGGGCGACAGCGTGCTCAGCAGGGAGGGCGCGGCGGAGAGGTGGGTGGCCCGGCCGGCACGCAGCCACCGGGTGAGTTCGGCGCCGGTCAGCGGCCCGTCGGGGTCGGGCAGGCAGAGCAGCCCGCCCGCGGGCAGGCTCATCGCCAGCTCCCACACCCACGCGTCGAACGACGGTCGAGCGAACTGGAACACCCGCGCCGCGGTCAGGTCGCCGAACAGGTCCGCCAGACCACGTGCCAGGTTCACCACCCCGCCGTGCTCGATCGCCACGCCCTTGGGGGTGCCGGTCGAACCGGAGGTGTACAGCACGTAGGCGAGGTCCCGATCGCCCACCGCCACCGGGTGGCGGCGTGGCGGGGGAGCGGCGGCGCGGTCCAGCCGCAGTGCCGGTGCGGGCACGGTGTCGACGTCGGCGAGCACGACCCGCGCGCCGGTCTCGGCCAACGCGGCCAGGGTGCGCGGGAGCGGGTCGTCGACGGGCAGCGGGACGTACGCCGCGCCCGCCTTCCACACCCCGAGCACGGCGACCAGGTGTCGCAGCGGGTCGGCCAGCGCGAGGCCGACCACCGCGCCCCCGGCGCCCGCGGCGGCGAGCCGGTCGGCCACCTCCTCGGCGCGGCGGTCGAGTTCGCCGAAGGTCACCACGCCCGCGGCCCGCCACACCGCGACCCGGTCGGGCTCGCGGCGCGCGTGCTCGGCGACGAGTTCGTGCAGGCCGCTCACCCGGCGGCCCGCCCGGCGCGGAACTGCTCCACGACCACGGCGATGTGCTCGCGGCTGCCGCCGAGGTCCACCGCGCGTTGCACCCGGTCCCGCACGGCGGGCAGGAACGAGTCGGTGACACCGGCCTGCGCGGCAAAACCGGGCAGGTAGCGCAGGATGTCCAGGTGGGTGGTCAACGGCGCCTGCTCGAAGGTGTAGTCGCCACGCGCGATCAGTTCCACGCCGGTGTCCACCGTGGACTGGAGGCCGGCCTGGTACATCGGCACGGACCGGGCGAACGCGGGCAGCGGGACGCCCTGGTCCAGCGCCATCGCCGCGCACTCCAGGAAGCCGTTGACGCAGGCGTAGTAGTAGGCCGCCGCCACGAGCAGGTACGCCTTCGCGGTGGTCAGCTCCGGCCCGAGGTGGATGCGCGTGCCGCTCACGGCGTCGGTGAGCGGCGAGACCGACTCGTAGGTGGCGACCGGACCGGCGTACACGGTGAACGCGCCGGCCGTGCCGATCGCCTGCGGGTAGTTGAGGATCGCGGCTTCCAGGTAGGACCCTCCCGCCCCGTGCACGGCGTCGGCGAGCGGGCCGACCTCGGCCGGCGCCCCGCTGGAGGTCTGCACCAGCGTGCGCCCGGCCAGCTCGCCCAGCACCGGTCCCAGCACCTCGTGCGCCACGTCGTAGTTGAGCAGCGCCGACACCACGATCGGGGCGGCCCGCACCGCGTCGGCGACCTCGTCGTGCCGCGTGACGCCGGCGTGCCGGGGCACTCGGGCCGGCGTGCGGTTCCACACCGCCACCGACAGCCCGGCGTCGGCGCACGCCCGCGTCACCGCCGACCCCATCACGCCCGACCCGATCACCGCGACCTGCGCCATGGTCCACCCTTCCCTCGTGCGGGCGTGCTCATCGGCGATGCGCGGTCAGCACCGCGCCGCCCACTTCGGTGACCGACGCCCAGTCGGTGAACAACGCGATCACGCGGTCCGCCTCGACCCGGCCGACCCGACGGGTCAGGTCGTCGCGACGGGCCGCCAGCACGCGGGCGAGGCGGCTGAACGACGGGCGCACGTTCGACGTGATGTCCTCCACCTCCGCCGGCTCGAAACCCGCGTCGCGCAGGGCGGTCAGGTGCTCGTCCACGCGGTGGATCCGCGCGGCCCGCAAGAGGTCGAGGAACCCGGCGGCGCGCCGGCGCGCGGCGGCGTCCAGGGGGCGGCGCGTGCACGGCGTCTCCACGACCAGCCGCCCACCCGGCCGCGACAGCCGCCACAGCACGGGGTACAGCGCGTCCAGGTCGAAGTGCGGCGTCGACTCGACGGCGACCACCGCGTCGAACGGCTCCGGCCACGACGCTCGCAGCACGTCGTCCAGGACGAACTCGACGAGGTGTTCGACGCCCGCGTCGCGCGCCCGGTGTCGCGCCACCTCCAGCGCGCCGGGGTTCACGTCGACCCCGACCACCTCGGCGCCCGTCGTGGCGGCGATCTCCACCGCCGGACCCCCGCACCCGCAGCCGACGTCGAGCACCCGCTGCCCCGGACCCGTGCCCAACCGGGCGACCACCTCGCGCGTCAGGCGCGCGGTGGCGGCGCGGAAGTCGTCGTCCGGCTCGTCCCAGTAGCCGTAGTGCAGGTCGTCGCCCCAGTGCTCACCCACGAGGTCGCCGACGCGGTCGTAAGCCGTTGCGAGGGTTGAGGATTCCGTCACCCGACCTCCAGGCGCTGGGCGGGATGCCGACGATTGTCCGCAGAGGACCGTCGCTTTGCCCTTCCTAGCAACCCCTTTCGCCCCGTGACAACCCGTGCTACCGGACCGGGTGACTTTGCCGGGGAAGCGCTGCCGGACGCGCGGTATCACGCTGCACTGGGGCGTGGACGTGGAGGGAGGCCCGCGATGGAGCCCGGTCCGAGAGCCGTGCGGTACCCGTTCGCCGACCCGGTGCGTTTGGAGGTCGACGACGGCTACCGGCAGTGCCGGGAACGCGGCGGGCTGACCCGCGTGGCCGCCCCGTTCGGGGACCAGGCGTGGCTGGCCACCACGCACGCCGACATCCGCCTGGTGCTGGGCGACCCCCGGTTCAGCCGGGCCGCCGCCGCCCGGCACGACGAAGCCCGGCTGACCCCGCTGCCGCTCCAGGCCAGCCTGCTGGGCGCGGACCCGCCGGACCACACCAGGATGCGAGGTCTGCTCGCGAGCGCGTTGCGGTTCACCGGCCCCCGCGTGGCGGCGATGCGCCCCTCGCTGGAGCGCACGGCCGACGCGCTGCTGGCCGGGGGCGTCGACGCGGGCCCGCCGTTCGACCTGGCCGAGGGCTTCACCACCCCGCTCAGCGTCTCCGCCGCCTGCGACCTGATGGGCGTGCCGCTCGGGGACCAGGAGGTCTTCCGGGAGTGGTTCGAGTCCTTCGCCAGTACCGAGCTGCCGGCGGCGGAGGTGGAGGAGCGGGTGGCGCGGATCTCCCGCTACACCCGCGACCTGCTCGCCGACCGCCGGGCCCGACCGCGTGACGACCTGGTCAGCGTGCTGGCCGGGTCCCGCTCGCTCACCGAGCGCGAGCTGGTCGAGGTGGTCGAGGACCTGTTCCTGGCCGGGGACAACGTCGCCACCCAGTTGACGAACGCGTTGTACGTGCTGCTGACCTCGCCGGAGCACTGGCAGGCCCTGCTGCGCGACCCCGGACTGCTGCCCGGCGCGGTGGAGGAGCTGCTGCGGTTCGTGCCGTTCCCGTCGCACGCGACGTTCGCCCGGTACGCGTTGGAGGACGTGCGGGTGGGCGGTTCGCTGGTGCGCGCGGGTGAGGCCGTGCTGCCCGCGCTGCCGTCCGGCAACCGGGACGAGTCGGTGTTCGCCGACCCCGACCGCCTGGACTTCCACCGCAGCCCGAACCCGCACCTGGCGTTCGGCCACGGCAGGCACCACTGCCTCGGCTCGAAGCTGGTGCGCGAACTGCTCGCCGTCGCCATCGGCCGCGTGCAGCACCGGCTGCCGGGCGCCCGGCTCGCCGTCCCGGTGGAGGACGTGCGGTGGCGTGCCGACATGCTCATCCGCCGGGTGGTCCGGCTGCCCGTCACCTGGTCGGTGGTCCGTTGACCGCCGTCGCCGTCGACGCCGACCGCCTCGGCATCGTGGCGCGGGACCGCCTGCTGCGCGGCTACAGCAGGCACACGACGCGGGCCGTGCCGCTGATCACCCGCGGCGAGGGCTGCCACGTGTGGGACGGGCACGGCCGCCGTTACCTCGACGCGGTGTCCGGCGCGTTCCTGGTGCAGGTCGGGCACGGACGGGTGGACCTCGTCGAGCGCGCCGTGCGGCGCACCGCCGACCTCGGCTACTTCCCGGTGATGGAACGCGCGCACCCGGTCGCCGCGGAACTGGCCGAACGGCTCACCGCCGACGGGGGCCGGGTCTTCCTCAGCTCCGGGGGCGCGGAAGCGGTTGAAAGCGCGTGGAAGTTCGCCAAGCAGTATTTCAAGGCGATCGGACAACCGGCGCGCCACAAGGTGATCCGCGCCGACTGGGCGTACCACGGCGGCACGCTGGGCGCGTTGGCCGCGGGTGGCCTGCCCGGCCTGGGTGAGGTGTTCGGCCCGCTGCCGCCCGGCGGGTCGGCGGTGCCGGTCGGCATGGCCGCCGAGGAGGTCGACGCCGCGATCGAGGCGGATGGACCCGACACGGTGGCGGCGGTCATCGTCGAGCCGCTGTCCCGCCCCTCGGGGTGCCGGCCGCCGGCGCCGGGCAACTTCGCGGAACTGCGGCGCGTCTGCGACCGGCACGGCGTGCTGCTGATCGCCGACGAGGTGATCTGCGGCGCGGGTCGCCTCGGCGCGTTGCTCGGCGGCGCGCGATTCGGCCTCGAACCCGACATCACCTGCTTGGCCAAGGGGTTGACCAGCGGCTACGCCCCGCTGGGCGCGACGCTGGTGAGCGAGCCGATCGCCGCCGCCATGCTGGCGGAGATGCCCCTGCTGCACGGCTGCACCTACAGCGGGCACCCCCTCGCCGCCGCCGTGGCGCTGGAGAACCTGGCGGTGGTGGAGGCCCTGCACGAACACGTGCTGGCGACCGAGGACGAGCTGCGGGCCACCCTGGAGGAGCTGACGTCCCTGCCGGTCGTGCGTGCTGTGCACGGAGCGGGCTACCTGTACGCCCTGGAACTCCAGCGCGGCCCCGGACGGCCCCTCACCGCTCAGGAGTGCGCACGACTGGGCACCGGGTGGCTGGCCGACGCGTTGTTCGACGCCGGGCTGCACTGCCGCGCGGGCGATCACGGGCAGCCCTACGTGCACATCGCGCCACCGCTCATCGCCGGACCCGCCGAGTTCGCCGGTATCCACCGGATCCTCGCCGAGGTGCTGGGCGCGCTCGACTGACGGCCGCACGACAACTCACGGAGCACCGATGGCCAGGCAAGTCCACCTCGTCGACCTCACCTCGGTCGCCGGCATGACCTACAGCCCGAGCCTGGGCTACCTCCAGGCCGCCGCGCGGTCCGATCCGGACGTCGCCGCCGCCTGCACCTTCCACAAGCACGTCCGGGTGGCTCGCGGAACCCTGTTCGAACGGGTGTGCGCGGACGTCCTGGCCGCGATGCACGACCCGCTCGTGGCCGCGTTCTCGGTCTACAACTGGAACCGCTCCTCGTCGCTGGAACTGGCCAGGCTGGTCAAGCGGCGTTGGCCGGAGTGCCGGATCGTGTTGGGCGGCAACGACGTGTCGCACCAGCAGGACGTCGTGTTCGCCGAGGCGCCGTGGGTCGACGTGCTGGTGCACGGCGAGGGCGAACTGAAGTTCCGCGACGTGCTCGTGACGTACCTGCGCGGCGGAAGCGACCTGTCGGGCGTGGCCGGGGTGTCGTTCCGACGTGACGGCGTGGTGGTGACCACCGAGCCCGCCCAGCGGATCGCGGACCTGGCGACCGTGCCGTCACCGCTGCTGGGTGACGCGTTCACCGACGCCGAGCTGGCCGACACCAGCATGGTGATCTACGAGACGAACCGGGGTTGTCCCTACAGTTGCGCGTTCTGCTACTGGGGCGGCGCGGTCAACTCCAAGGTCCGGCAGTTCCCGTTCGACCGCGTCGTGGCCGAGCTGGACCGGGTCGTGCGGTGCGTGCGCGACGGCGCGCTGCTGTTCCTCGCCGACGCCAACTTCGGGCTGCTGCCGCGTGATCCCGACATCGCCCGCGCGCTCGTGGCGCTGTGCCGGCGCCACGACCGGCGGTTGGGGTTCATCGCCGCGTGGGCCAAGAACACCAACGACCGCGTGATCGAGACCGCGACCGTGTTGCACGAGGCGGGCCTGCTCAAGGCCGTGACGCTCTCGGCCCAGTCTTTCGAGCGGTCGGCACTGGCCACGGCCAACCGCTCGAACCTGCGGCCGGACCGGTTCCGCGAACTGCACGCGCGGTTCCGCGGCCTGGGCATCACCACCTACACCGAGCTGATCTGGGGCCTGCCCGGCGAGACGTACGACTCGTTCAAGAACGGCGTCGAGGAGGTGCTGGCGGTCGGCGGCAACGTCGTGGTCTACCCGTTGCAGTTGCTGAACAACACCGAGTACGACACCGACCGGTTCCGGGCCGGGCACGCCCTCACCACGCGCCGCATCCCGGCCGACATCAGCAACCCCGAACTGCTCGGCGAGCTGGTCGTGGCGCACTCCACCATGACCGAAGAGGACTGGTTGCGCGGCCTCGAACTGCGGCTGTCGTTGTTCCTGTGCCAGAAGACGTTGCTGCGCGCCACGTTGCGCCTGCTGAGCGCCGGCACCGGCGTGCGGGTCGTCGACCTGTGCGAACGACTGGTCCGCCACCTGGTCGACTGCCCCGACCCGGTGGTGGCCGCGATCGCGCGCGGGTACCGCGAGGCGTGGCGCGACCCGGAGCACGCCGACCGGGGGCTCCTCGCCGACGAGTTGGGCGAGGAGTTCCTGGCCGACGATTCGCACTACCCCACCGAGGTGCACCTGCAAGCCATCGTCCACCACCTGGTGCGCACACCCGGTGCGCTGGAGCGGTTCCTCCACGGTGCGGTCGACCACCTGCTCTCGACCGTGCGGCCGGACCGGCGCTGCGACGTCTCCGAGGGGCTCGCCCTCGACCTGGCCGCCGCGAGCGTGTTCCGCGCGCACCTGTGGGGCACCCCGCAGTCCGCCGAGTTCTCGCTGTCCGCGGCCACCGCGCGGCTGTTGCGCGCGACCGGCGAACTGCCGCCCGGACCCGAGGACGACCTCCTGGTCGGGCGGTTCGAGACGGGCTCGCGGACCGTCGACCGCTTCTCGTTCAGCCGCTACACCGACCTGGTGTGGCGCAGCCTGGCCCACCCGCTGCACGACGCCGTGCTGACCGCGGCCGTGCCGAGCTGAACCGCCGTGACCACCGCCATCAGGACCGGCCCGGCCGACATCCCCGGTCTCAGCGCGCTGTTGGGCGCGGCACTGCACGACAACCCGCTGTCCGCGCACTACCAACCCGACCCCGAACGGCGTCGGACGGCGCTGCCCGCCCACTTCACCGCCCTGCTCACCGGCTGGGTGCGTGCCGACCCCGAACTGGTACGGGTCTGGACCACCGCGGAACGCGACGCCATCACCGTCTGGACCCACGCGGACCACACCGAAGGATCGTCCGACGACGACTTGGCCGACCTGCTCGGCACGCACTCCGCCCGGCGTTTCGCCGAAGCCGTGGCCGTCGCCGACGCTCACGAACCACCCGAGCCGCACCACACGTTCCAGTTGGCGGCCACCGACCCGAGCCGCCGCAAGCAAGGGCTGGGGACGACCGTCGTCGCACCGGGCCTGGCGTGGTGCGACACCGACCACATGCCGGCCTACTGCTGGACCGCCCACGACATCGTCGTGCCCTGGCTGAAAACCTACGGCTTCCGCGTGATCTGGACCGACCGGGCACCGGGCGGGTTGACCATGTACGGCGCCTGGCGAGACCCCCGCTGACCGTCCGCTCTTACCGCGGGATCTCCCCGCACCGCGCTCGCGCGGCCGGTGACCGCTCAGGGCAGCACGCCGTCGAGGGCGAGGCGGAGCAGGCGGAGTGCCGTTGCCGAATCTCCTTCGGTGGCCACGGAAATGGCCGTCACGAGGGCGAGCAGGTCGTCCGGCGAGGTACCCGCTCGCACAGCGCCCACCGCGAGCGCCCGCTCCAGCAGGCGCACAGTCACCCCCCGCATCACGGCGTGGCAGCCGTCGGCCGATGACGGCCCCCCGGCTTTCAAGGCCGCGGTCAGGCCACGGGTCTCCACCGCGCTCACCGTCAGTTCTTCCAGCCAGGTGAAGAATCCCGTACCGGGGTCACCGCCGGCCAACTCGTCACCCCGCCGGCGCAAGTGCTCGACCGCCTCGCGGAAGACCTCGTCGAGCAACGCGTGCCGGGACGAGAAGTGCCGGTGCAGGGTGGCCGAACCCACGCCGGCCTCGCGCGCGACCTCCTCCAGCGAAACCCGGGCACCGTCCCGGGCGACAAGGGGCCGGGCCGCCGCCAGCAGCCGCTCGTGGTTGCGCTGCCAGTCCGCCCTGGGTCCGCTGCGTGCCATGGGACGACCTCTCGCTAGACAAACGGGGTGGCACCCCATATCTTAGGCCAAGAGAAACGGGGTTCCACCCCACTTAACGCCCGGAGGACCGCTGTGCCCACATCACCGCCGTTCGTGCTGGTCACCGGGGCGACCGGCAAGCAGGGAGGCGCCGTCGTCCGCGCGCTGCTCGCCGCTCACATCCCGGTTCACGCCCTGGTGCGGGACGTCGAACGCGCCGCCGCCCTGCGTGAACGAGGAGCCGTTCTCGTGCAAGGCGACCTGGACGACGTCCCGTCGTTGGAAGCGGCCCTGGACAACGCCTTCGCGGTGTTCTCGGTGCAGACGCCCGACTTCACCGACCTGCTGGGCGGCTCCGAAGTCCGCCACGGCCACAACCTGATCAAAGCCGCCCAGCAGGCCGGGGTGAAGCACGTGGTGCACACCTCGGTCTCGGGTGCAGGCACGATCGACGTCGTGCACTTCGACGAGCAGCGCTGGGGCTCCTTCGTGCGGCACTACTACCACAGCAAGGCCGCGGTCGAGGACCTGGTGCGCACCGCCGGCTTTCCACAGTGGACGATCCTCAGGCCGGCCACGTTCATGGAGAACTTCGTCCGCCCCTCGCCCTACTTCGCCGACCTGACCTCGAACCGACTCGCCGTCGCCGTCGACCTCGACGTCGCACACCCCTTCGTCGCGGTGGACGACATCGGGGTGGCCGCCGCGACGGCGTTCGCGGAACCGGGGCGCTTCCACGGCGTCGAACTGGAACTGGCCGGAGACGTATTGACCTTCCGCGAAGCCGCGCGGATTCTCGGGGCCGTCGTCGAACCACCTCAACACGCGGAGGGCCTGCCCTCCGCGCTGTTCCAAGCACAGCGGCACATGAGTGCCCATCCCGCGCCGGCACGTCCGCGGTTCGCCGAAAACCTGGGTCTACCGACGACGACCTTCACGGACTGGGCGACGAACACCCGGGCCAGCCGGTCGTGAAGGTGGAGGTCCCGATCCGTCGCCGCGGAACCACCCTTCACCGGGCTCGGAGACCGTCGAGGACCAGCGAGACGACCGCCGCGGACTCCGCTTCGGTTTCGGGGGAGTGCCATTCCGAAGCGTGTTTCGGGTCGTGGAAGCGGCTCGTGGCGTTCACGACGGCCCGTGCGATCACATCCGGCTCACCGGCGGCGAAGTCACCGCCGGCGACACCGTCGACGATGATGTCCCGGACCTGGGCGACCAGGAAGCCGACATGGCCGGAGGACACGGTGCTGTGCTCGGCCGCCAGCACCCGGAAGGTGGCGAACAGCTCCGGGTCCTCCCTGGCCTTCGTCCACTTGGCGGCGAACATGGCCGTGAGCAGTGCCCGCAACCGCTCGGCGGGGGGCTGCCCGGGGTCGTGCGCCGCGGCGAGTTCGTCCCGCACCTGGTCGAGCCAGCGCCGGATCACGGCCTCGCGGAGCGCGGCCTTGGACGCGAAGTGCCGGTAAACACTGCCGTGGCTCACGCCTAGCTGCCGTGCGACGTCGAGCACCGTCGTCTTGTTCGGGCCATGACGGCGCAGCAGCTCCTCGGTGGCCGACACGATCGTCTCCGCGTCAAGCGGCTCCCCGCGCATCGGGCCTCCTCGCCGGCTGGTCACGTCGTCAGCCCCGGGAACCTATGTCGCCCTGGAGTCGGCGGTCAAACCCCGTCAACTGGATGACAACTATTGAAATCTGTCAGTAAGGTGGAGTCACCTGAACAACGACCGAGGGGACTCGTCATCAACACCACCACCGCTTCCTTCGCCGGCCGCTCCGTGTCCCGGACCGGCTACGGCGCGCTCCAGTTAGGCCGGCTGCACGATCGCCGCGACGAGGCCGTCGCCCTGCTGCGGCGTGCTGTCGAGCTGGGCGTGAACCACGTCGACACCGCCGAGTTCTACGGCTTCGGCTTCGCCAACGCCGTGATCCGCGAAGCCCTGCGGCCCGGGGACGACGTCCTGGTCGTCACCAAGGTCGGCGCCGAACCCGACCCGAGCAGGCAGGTGCCGCTGCGGATCGCGCAGCGGCCCGAACAGCTGCGGGCCGCCGTCGAGGACAACCTGCGCGGCCTCGGCCTCGACCACCTGCCGGTGGTCAACCTCCGGCGCCTGGACACCGGCCCCGGACTGCGCCCCGAGGGTGACCAGGTGGTCGACCTGGACGACCAGCTCGCGACGATGACCGCCCTGCGCGACGAGGGCAAGATCGGCGCGATCGGCCTGAGCGCCGTCACCCCGGACGTCCTGCGCCGCGCCCTGCCGGCCGGCATCGCCTGCGTGCAGAACGCCTACAGCCTCGTTTCCCGTGAGGACGAGGACATGCTGCGGCGGTGCGTCGAAGAGGGCATCGCATGGGTGCCGTTCTTCCCGCTCGGCGGGGGATTCCCGGGCCTGCCCAAGGCCACCGACGAGCCGGTGGTGCGCACCGTGGCCGAATCCCTGGGCGTGACGCCCTCCCAGGTCGCCCTCGCCTGGCTGCTGCACCACGCGCCGAACACCCTGCTCATCCCCGGCACCGCAGACCCGGCCCACCTGGAGGCCAACACGGCGGTCGGCGAGATCACCCTCGACGCGGACGCCTTGGCCGCCCTCGACTCCTGCTCCACCAACGTCCCGTGAAGGCCACCGCGACAACGGCGGCGTGGTCGGCGAAGTCCTGGTCGACAGGGCTTCACTCGGCGACGACCAGTCCCACCCGGTAGGCGAGGACCACGGCCTGCACGCGGTCGCGCAGGTCGAGTTTGGTCAGGATGCGGGAGACGTAGGTCTTCACGGTTTCCGTGGTGATGTGGAGCTTCTCGGCGATCTCCGCGTTGGACATGCCCGCGGCGAGCTGTTCGAGCACTTCGAGTTCCCGGCGGGCGAGGGTCTGCCGGACGCGGTCCCGGGCCGGGTTGGTGGTGTCGGGGCGCAGGCGCTCGGCGTAGTGGCCGATCAGGGTGCGGGTGACGGCCGGGGCCACCAGCGACTCCCCGGCGGCGACGGTGCGCACGCCGTTGACCAGTTCGCGCGGTGGCGCGTCCTTGAGCAGGAACCCGCTGGCACCGGCCTTGAGCGCCTCGTAGACGTACTCGTCGACGTTGAAAGTGGTCACCACCAACACCTTCGCCGGGTTGTCCACGCCGGGCCCGGCCAGTCGGCGAGTGGCCTCGATGCCGTCGAGGATGGGCATGCGGATGTCCATCACCACGACGTCCGGGCGCAACCGCGACACCTCCTCGACGGCCTGCCTGCCGTCCGCGGCCTCGCCGACGACCTCCATGTCCGGTTGCGCCGAGAAGATCGTGGTGTACCCGGCGCGCACCAGTTCCTGATCCTCGCACACCAGAACCCGGATGGTCATTCCTGCCTCCGTGACGGGATGAGGGCGTGCACCCGGAACCCTCCTCCGGGCCGTGCCGCGGCCACCAGTTCACCACCGAGCATCCGCACCCGCTCCCGCAGCCCGCTCAAACCGCGCCCGCCCGACCCGACCGCGGGCGTGCCCGCGGAGACCCCGTCCGTCGTCACCTCGATCTCGATCCGGTCGTCGTGGTCGTCGATCCCGACCCGCGTCAGGTGTCCCGCCGCGTACTTCATCGCGTTGGTCAGCGCTTCCTGCACCACCCGGTACGCCGCCAACTCGACGTCGACGGCGTGCTCGCGCCGGTCGCCCCGCCTGTGCAGCTCGACCGGCTGACCGGACAGCCGGGCCTGCTCGACGAGGTCGCCGACCCGGCCCAGGGTCGGCGACCGGTCGGCCCGCGCCGAGTCACCCGTCGCCTCCAGCACACCGAGCAGGTGACGCAGTTCCGTCAACGCCCGGCGGCCCGTGACGCTGATGGCGTCGAGCCCTTCCCCGACGCGTTCCGGCGCCCCGTCGAGCAGGAACTGCGCCGCGTCCGCCTGGACGACCATCGCGGTCACGTGGTGGGTCACCACGTCGTGCAGGTCCCGGGCGATGCGGGCCCGTTCCCCGGCGGTCGCCACCTCGACGCTGAGCCGGCGGTTCTCCGCCTCCTCGGCCCGCCACCGGCGCATCGCGGTCCCGGCCATCCACATCACCACCAGACTCAGGTAGAAGACGACGAACACCTGGAGCCGACTGGGCGAACCCAGCACGTGCAACGTGATCGCCAGCCCGGCGAAGCCCGCGGTCGCCACCGCCGCGGTGACCCGGCGGTACCGGACCTGGTGCGCCCCGACCGTGAACAGCGCCAGGTAGAGGCCGATACCGGCGATGGTGTCCGGGTAGCCGAACGACTGGTGCAGCGCGAAGGCGGCACCGGTGACCGCCAGGCAGCCGGCCGGCCGGTGCCGCCTGACCGCCATCGGCACGGCCTGCGCGATGACCAGCACGAGCGCGAGCGCGTCGACCGGGCGTTTCGGCAGGTCCCCGAGCTGAGGACCCATGGTCGACACGGTCGGGACGAACGCCAGAGCCGTCAGGAGCAGCGCGAGCGCGATGTCCTTGGTGGACTGGGATAGTTTCTGCCACCACCGGAGCACCGCGCGAGCGTACTGGTCAGGCCGCCTTGGCACGGCGCTGGATCCGGCCGGTGCGGGCGGCGCGGCGCAGCAGGACGGCGATGGGCACGACGCAGACCAGCAGCGCGAGCAGGCTCGCCTCGGGTCCGAACGCCCCACCGGTCAGCGCGGCGGGACCGGACAGCGTGGTCCGCAGCAGCCCCTGCGACGCATCGGCCGAGCCGGACAGCGCGACGCCGAAGATGCCGGCGTGGGTGAAGTTCCAGGCGAAGTGCAGGCCGATCGACAGCCACAGCGAACGGGTCGCGACGTAGGCGGCGGTCGTCAGCAACCCGCCCGTCAGGGCGATCGACAGCACGCCCCAGAGCGTCGCGTCGGCGTTGATCGAGTGCGTCAGACCGAAGATCAGCGACGACAGGACCAGCGCGATCACCGTCCCGGTGCGCTCCTCCATGATCCGGAACAGCACGCCGCGGAACAACACCTCCTCGGCCACCGCGACGCTCGCCATCAGCCCGGCGGTGCCGAGGCAGCCCCAGATCGAGCCCCACGTCACGTCCTGCCAGCCGCCGAACATCCCGATCAGCAGGATCAGCAGGGCGGACAGTCCGAACCCGAGCACCACCCCGCGCCCCAGCTGGGACCACACCCGCGCCTCGGTCAGCTCGGGGATGTCCGCCCGCTGCTCCACGACCCGCGACAGCTTGCGATAACCGGCCACGACAACGATGACGGAGCCGACACCCAACGGCAGGGCGAGCAGTGCGACGGGCGACACCAGCTGCATGATGACCGCGTTCACCAGCATCACGACGGTGAACGCGACCAGCAGCACGGGGAACCGATACCTGCGAAGCTGCCCGATTTCCTTCGTACGAACCATTGCCCTCGTCCCCTCTGCGACGGTCTCCTTGCGTGACACAGAGATTAGGAATCCAGGCCGGTCACGGAATCCCGCCGGGAACAACAACCTGTGTAGCTCGCAAGGGGGACAACGACCCTCAGCGCGGGGCGACGTCGGTGCAGTCGACCTTGCTGTCCGGCAACCGGCCGGTGGTCAGGAACGTCACCGTCGCCTCGTCCACGCACTTGGAGCCCTGGTTGTAGACGTAGTGCCCACCGTTGTCCGCGCCGACGAAAGCCGCTCGCTCGCCGAGGGCCTGGTAGAGCCCGAGGCCGTCTTCCCACGGTGTGGCGTTGTCCCGGCGGTTCTGCAGGATCAGCGTGTTGCGTGGTCCCTGGTCGGTCACGCGGACGGGCTCTTCGACCGGCTCCGGCCAGAACGCGCACGCCCGGATGTTGGCGGGCATCCCCGCGGTGAGCGGCCAGGCCGCGCGGTCCTCGGCGGTGCGGCGGGCGTACTCGTCGACATCATCGGACCACGGCGCGTCACCACAGGTCAGTGCCAGGAACATGGTGGCCTGGTTGTCGACCGGCACGCCCGGGGTCGGTGGCGGTGCGGCGAACACCTGGTGCAGCACCTGGCCGTCCGCCTCGGTGAGCGTGCCGTTGGCCAGGGCGACGGCGGCCTTCCAGAACCGCGCGAGCACCGGCAGAGTCTCGTTGTGCAGCAGGAGGCTGTAGGTGACGGTGCGCAGCACCGAACCCGTCAAAGCAAGGGAGGAGCCGGGAACGGGCGCGGGAACGCGGTCGAGGCGGTCGGCGAGTGCGAGGTACGTCCGGGTCACCTCTTCGGCGGTGCGGCCCAGCCCGAGCGCGGCGTGCTGTGCGGCGGCAACCCCTGCCGCGTCGGGGAAGCGTTCCGACATGGCCTTGCCCCAGTTGTCCGTCGCGTCGGCCCAGACCTTCGTGGGGTCGACGTTGCTCTCCAGGATCACCCGGTCGGCTCGATCCGGGAACAGCGACGCGTAGACGGTGCCGAGGTACGTGCCGTAGGACTGACCCCAGTAGGAGATCTTCTCCTCGCCGAGCGCCACGCGGATGCGGTCCATGTCGCGGGCGGTGTTGGCGGTCGTGAAGTGCCGGAGCTCCTCGTTCGCCGCGCACCGTTCGGCGTCGGCGCGGGCGTGGTCGACGTTCGCGGTGATCGAGCCGTCCGCGGCCGGGAACGGGAAGATCCCGGTGAGGGTCGGGTCGCCGAGACCACAGCTCTGCGGTGTGCTGTGCCGGACTCCACGCGGGTCGAAACCGATCAGGTCGTAGGCCGCCAACACCGGCGGCGGCAGGGTCGGCGCGACGGCACCCGGGGTGTCCAGGCCGGGCAACGCCGGGCCGCCCGGGTTCAGCAGCAGGACGCCGCGGCGGTCGGGCGACTTCGCCGCCGGCAGCTTCGAGACGGCCACCTCGATCATCCCGCCACCGGGGTTCCGGTAGTCGAGCGGGACCTCCACCGTTCCGCAGGTGAGCCGGGGGTCGCGACCGGCGCCCTCGGCCGACTCCGGGCACGTGCCCCACGTGATGTGCGGCGTGGCGGCGACCGGTGGCGCGGCCCCTCTTCCCGGGGCGGCGTCACAGGCCGCCACCGCGGTGAGCGCCACCGCGATCACCACCCCGGTGAACCTCCGGGGGACACCCGCTGACCGTTGCGTCGTCTTCAACGCCTTGCCTCCAGTTCTCGGCGTACCGCGACGGACTGACGCCGTCATCGGCGAAAACTACGAGAGGCTGTGGCGCGCCGAATCCCCTTGGTGTGGACACTTCTCTGTAGTCCTCACGGGGGAGCCCTACATCCGCACCCGCACCGTGACACGGCCCTTGTCGTCGCGGTGCGATGTCGCGTGCCCGGTCCGTTGGACGCCATCGAGTTCCAACGTCAGAGGACCGCCCTCGCCGCTGAAGTTGCGCCACCAGGTCTTGGCGTCCGGCATCATCACCCTGATCTCGACGATGCCGCCCTTGCGTTGGTACCCAACGGGTGTGGAGAACGTGCGGCCCGACTTGCGCCCCGTGTAGGACGCCACGGTGATCCCCTTGCGGACGAGCTTCCCGATGAGCGGCACGTCGCGCAGTCCGACGACCCACCTGTTGACGCGGCCGACGAGTGGAGCCTTGAAGTTCATGTGCCCGACCGTAGTCCGGGAAATGGAGAATCCCCTCCGCCGGGCGTGAAGTGAGGAAGTGACGGCGGAAACGTCTCGGATGCTCCGGCGCACCGTCAGTCGGCCGACAGCAGGTCCTGCACGCCGTTTTCAAGCAGCTTCGCCATCTCCGTCGAACGGGGCAGCATCGTGTCCTCGTAGGCGCGGACGGCGTCGGCGACGGTGGGTGAGTGCGCGAGGGCGAGCGCGAGGTCGCGGGCGTCGAGCAGGGCCAGGTTGACGCCGACGCCGAGCGGCGGCATGAGGTGGGCGGCGTCGCCGAGCAGGGTCACCGCCGGGTCGTGGTCCCAGGTGTGCGGTACGGGGAGGGCGTGGATCGGCCGGTCGACGTAGGGGCCGTCGTTGTCGGTGATCATCCGGCGCAGGTCCGGCGACCAGTCGGCGAACTCGGCGAGCAGGTGGGCACGCAGGCCCGCGGTGTCCTCGACGGTCAGCCCGGCCGCGGCGATCCAGTCGACCGGCACCCGCTGGATGACGTAGACCCGGATGTGGCCGCCGCTGCCGCGCTGGGCGAACAGGGCGCGGGTGCCGTCCGCCGCGTGCGCGCTGCCCGGGCCGACCAACCGGGACAGGTCGGCGTGCCGGTCCTCCACGTCGTTGAACCGGGCTTCCAGGAAGCTCACGCCGGTGTGCCGGGGCACGGCGCGCGAGACGGCCCGGCGGACCCGGGAGAACGCGCCGTCCGCGCCGACGACCAGGTCGGCCTCCGCGGTCGTGCCGTCGGCGAAGTGCAACGTCCGCGGCCCGCCGGGCGACCCGCCCACCCGGTCCAGGGCGTGCCCCCAGCGCACGGTGCCGGGCTGGAGCGAGTCGAGCAGCAGGGTGCGCAGCCGGCCGCGGTCGATCTCGGGTTTGACCCGCTCGTCCGGGTCCGGGACGTGGTGGGCGCGGAGTTCGCCGGACGGGTCCAGCCCGCGCATCTCCTGCCCCTCCGGGCGGGCGTGCGCGAAGAACTCGTCGAGGAGGCCGGCCTCGCGCAGGGCGAGTTGGCCGTCGTCGGCACGCAGGTCGAGCGAACCGCCCTGGTCGCGGGCGTCGGGGCCCAGGTCGCGGTCGTGGACGGTGACCGCGATGCCGTGCCGCTGGAGGATGCGGGCGCAGGTGAGCCCGCCGGGTCCGGCGCCGACGACGGCGATCCGGGCGGTGGTGGGTGACGTCATGGTCACCAGAAAAGCAAACTCAGTTCAAAAGTGCAACCGTTCAACTTTGTGCCCGATGCCACCTTCGGTTACGCTCCCGTCATGACCGAAGCCCCGGTCGGCCGCCGCGAGCGCAAGAAGGCCGCCACCCGCCAGGCGATCGCCGATGCCGCCCTGCGGCTGTTCCTGGAGCGCGGCTACGCCGATGTGGGCATCCGGGACGTCGCCGACGCGGCCGACGTGTCCACCACGACGGTGTTCAAGCACTTCACCGGCAAGGAAGCGCTGGTGTTCGACCAGGAGCGGGACCGGGAGGCGGAACTGGTCGCCGCCGTGCGCGACCGGCCGGCCGGGCAGGACGTCCTAGACGCGCTGCGGCACCACCTCCTGGACACGTGGCTGCCGATCGCGGCCCACCCGCAGGCCGCCGCCTTCACCGAGCTGGTGAACTCCACGCCCGAGCTGCGCGACTACGCGGAACGCATGTGGACCCGCCACACCGACCGCCTCGGCGCGGCCATCGCCGACGAGTTCGGCGTTGCCCACGACGACCTCGCCTGCGTGACCCTCGCCCGGTTCGTTCTCGAAATCCCCGCGCTCACCCGTGCCCGGCGCGATCGCCGGCAGGCCGTCGAGGCGATCTTCGACCTGCTGGCGCACGGCTGGCGACCGCCGAGCGCCGTGGTCAGCTGAGCCGTAGCCGAGCAGTTAGTCCAACGAGCTTGCGAGACTCCCTCACCGGGAGGTTCTCCTCGCGCAGGCGGAAATGGGTTCCCTGAATGGCGATCTGCCGCCGTTGTTCGGTGTGTCGGCACCCACGGCGTACCGGAGGTCCGCGCAGCGGACGCAGGCGGTACCCGTCGCGGCGGTTGCACCAGACAGTGCTCGACCGGCTCAGCGCCCAAGGGATGGTGGACTGGCAGAGGGACCCTGGTCCGTGTCGCGAGCCCACCCTACCTGTGGTGAGTCGAAACGCCTGGTGGTCACGCCAAGTGCGATCGTACGGCGGAGGTGGTTGATGACAGGTCCGTGCTGACAGGTGGAGCTTCCAGACGACCTGATTCGGGCTCAGGGTTGACCTGCGGACCAATCAGCGCGCCCAGCAGCGTCAGCAACAGGTCCAGTTCCTCTGGGCTGGTCGGAGCGGTAGTACCCGGTGGGAGGGAGCGCAAGACGAGACTGGACTCGTAACGACTGTGCGGGTTGTCGGGGGTGGGGCGGAACCCGCGGATGCCGATTGTCCCGCTGAGCGCCCCGCCGGTGCCGACCACGGGAAAGCGCTGGGCCACGCCCTTGATGATCTCGCTGGCGTCGATCCAACCAGCCGTTTGGGCCGTCCCGTCGGGGAATTCCAAGCGCTCACGGTAGTACATCATGACGTGGCCGTCCCGAGAGCGCTGGTAGAGGATTCGACCAGTGCCTGTCAGGGTGGCGACCAAATCGCCGTCCGGCGTGCGCAGCTCGCTGTCGTAGGTGTCCCAGTCGCCGATGCTGCGCCCAGGCGGATTGACGTGGCGGTAGTCCAGCTCGACCCGCTCCACCAGCTCCGCGTGATCGCGGTCACCGGGAGAGCAGCGCCCGCCTGGCGCCAACCCGCCGTTCTCGGCCAGCGCTGTGAACGCTGTGACGGCGGCGGCGAGGGACAGGTTGCGGCCGGGGATGCCGATGGTCGTGGGAAACATGACCCTCCGATCGAAGTGTCGGTGACCCATCGTGTGATCGATGTCTAAAGCTATCCTTGCTTCCCGGTCAGGACGACGCCATCAACCGGATCAACTGGGCGCGCGAGGTGAGGTTCAACTTCTGGTAGATCCGGGTCAGGTGCACATCGACCGTGCGCGGGCTCATGCGTAGTTGTTGGGCGATCTCCTTGGTGCGCTTGCCGGTCGCGGCGATGGCTGCCACTTCGGACTCCCGCTTGGTGAGGGTCGACAACGGCTCCTGCTTGCCCGCAGCCGGCTGTGGGCCGGAGTCGAGGTGTTCGCGGGCCAGGGTGGCTAGACTCACGGCACCGCAGCCGAGCGCCCGGCGCTCGGCGTCAACGAGGAGCGCGCGGCCCTCCCTGGCGTTTCCCGCTTCGATCTCACACAACCCTGCCAGCAGGATTGCCTGCGCGCGGGGCAACGCCATGTCTGTCAGGGAGAACTGATCGGCGGCCTGCCGGTACAGCACCCGGCCGAGCCGAGGGTTGCCTTCAGCTCTGGCGACGTGCGCGCTCGCCAGCAGTGCCCACCCGTGCTGATGAGGGAGGTTCTGCCTGCGAGCCTCCCTGGTCGCCCGGGCGGCCCAATCGGCGGCCTCGCCCTCCTCGCCGAGAGTCGCCGAGGTGAGCAACTCGTAAATCCGGGGCCGTAGCGCCGCGGGAAACGCGGTGAGCGCGGCCCCGCCGTTGCCGTTGAGCACGACGCGGACGCAGCGCCGCACGTCGGCTCCCGCATCCAGAACGGCCTGCAGCCACATCGTCATGCTCTGGGCGAATGGTGTGCTCTGCCGAGGAAAATCGATGACCACCTGCTCGGTGGAAGCCACCGCGATGCTCGGGTCGGTCAGCGCGCCGACCCGGGTCAGGGTGAGGTGTCCGGCAGCGGCGGCGAAGTCGTGGAGGCACCGAGCCCCGGCTTCCTGGGCGAGTTGTGCCGCGCGTCGGTAACGCTCGACCGCCTTCGGGAGATCACCGAGCAGGTCGGCGACGGCACCCAACGTCGAGACCACGGCGGCCTCGACGCCCAGCACACCCGCCTGCCTGCCTGCTTCCAGCGCTCGGTGCATGTGCCGCTCGGCGTTGTGCAGCCAACCCATCAACATCTCGCCATAGCCGAGTACGAGCGGGCTGTCGAAGTCGTGCCGGGTGCGCGATCCGGGTAGCCCGTCGAGGTCGCGCGCGCACGCGGTGAGCGTCTGAGCGGCCAGTGCGCAATTCCCGTCGAGCACCTCTTGGAGGCCGCGTACGGCCAGCACTCCGACGCGGGTGTGGATGTCATTGGTCTCCGCGTGGGCACCAAGTTCCGCGATCCGGTCGACCGGCACGGGGGGACCGCCCAGCAGGGACAAGAAAGCCTGGCGCACCACGACTTGCGCCACCTCGGCTCGCGCAGTGCCGGGCAGGGTGGCAAGGTGCTCTTCGAGGATCGTGTTCGCCTCTACGTAGTTGCCCGCCAGGCAGAGCACGGTCGCCTGGTGCCGGACGGCGTCGGTGGCCAGTCGGAGGTTGTCCTCGCTCGCGAGTCGAGCTGCTTTTGCGGCAATGCGCACGCTGTCGTCGAGTTCGCCTGTGGCGGCTGTGACCCGGGCCAGGCGCAGTGTCAGCTCCGCGCGTTCTCCGCCGTCGTCTGTGATGCCGATGGCCGTGCAAAGCCAGTGTGCGGCCTGCTCGGGTGCCTGCTGAGCGACCTCGTCGGCAGCAGCGGCCAAGATCTCGGGGTCCTGTGGCGTGGCATGGGCGATTGAGCGTTCGATGTGACGTGCGAGGATTCCCGTCGGAGTGGTGCGCTCGGCCAGCGCGAGCTTCGCACGGCGGTGCAGATCCGCCCGCGCACCCGCCGCGATGTCGGTGTAGGTGGCGCGGCGCAGCACCGGATGTCGGAAGCGGGGTATTCCCGGGCCGTCCTGGTGACGCAGGACGTCCGAAGCCACCAACGTGTCGAGTGCTCGGTTGGCGTCCTCGCGGTCGAGACCGGCGACCTCTGCCAGCAGGTCCAGGTCTGGCATGTCCTCGTCGAGGACCGCCAACGCGTCAAGCACCAACCGGTCCTGGTCGCTGAGGGTCCTCAGCTCGTCCGTCAGTAGGGCGGTGATGTGAGCCGGCGACTTGTGCGTTCGAGGAGTGTCCGGGCACTTGGCGTAGGCGAGGGCGAGCAGGTAGAGCGGGTTTCCGCCTGACTCGGCGTGGAGGGCGCGCATCGCATCGTCCTCGGTGTCCCGACCCAGAACGCGCATCGCCTGACCGATGGTCAAGGGTGGCAGCGCGACCCGGTGTACTGTGCCCAGCTCCACGCCATGCGCCAGTGCGCTGACCAGGGTGCGCGGCGACCGCCTGCTCCGGCGCGCGATCACGATCACAAGCGGTCCGTTGATCGGGGCGTGGGCGAGGTTCTCCACCAGTTCCACCGACTCCTCGTCGGCGAGGTGGAAGTCGTCGAGCACCAGAACCACCCGGTGCGGGTTCAGGCGCGTCAGGGCGGTTCGCGCCGCCGCATGCCGCCGGAGCTGGTCGCCGCGCACCTCGACCTCCGTCAGATGGTCGCCCAGGGCGGTCGCCAGTGGCCCGAGTGGTTCACTGCGATTCCGCGCCGAGTAGCGCACGCGTAGAACGGTCCACCCCGCATTTTGGCAGTGTCGGGAAACTGTCGCCAATAATGCTGTCTTGCCCATTCCGGGTTCGCCGACGATATCGATAATCTGACCGTGCGCTGTTCCTGATCGGTTGAAGTGGGCTAAGACTGCGCAGAGTTCTTCGTTCCGAACAGCGTTATCAGGGTCAACAGGAGGTCGGTTGCGCATCAGCTTTGGCCTCCTGGAGTCCGCTCGGCCCACTTGGTCCACTCGGCCTACTGTGTCCGCGGAAGCGGAGAACGTAGCGGCTCGATGGACTGCTGACCCTGAGGAATCGCGCGTCTACGGGATCAGTCTAGCTGTGTGCGGATCATGTCGGCAAAGCCGCCGACCTGGTTCCACTTGGTGAACACGACCACGCCCAACCGGCGGGTCTAGTTGTCGGCCACCCTCGCCCCGTCCACCTCCGCCGACCGGCTTTAGGCGTGGGCTAGCTGCCGTCTGCACAGTAGTGGCTTGGCCGAGCCTGCCGATACGTTCAAGGGAGCGCCGATGTTCGATGCGGGTGTACCAGCGATGCCATCCGACTCTGCTGGTGTTGCTGCGGATCGTGCGGTCGCTGTGGTGGGTGTCGCCTTCCGGCTACCTGGCGCGTCGTCGCCCGAGGAGTTCTGGGCCTTGCTGGAGTCCGGTCGCGACGCGATCACTGACGTGCCTGCGGACCGTCTCGGCGCAGATATCGACCCAGTGGGGCGGGGTGGGTTCATAGCGGGGGTGCGAGAGTTCGACGCCGGGCTGTTCGGCATCAGTCCGCGCGAGGCGGTCGCGATGGATCCACAGCAGCGGATCATGCTCGAACTGGCGTGGCAGGCCTTCGAGGACGCCGGGATCCCGCCGCGGCGGCTGAACCGGGTCGGGGTGTTCATCGGGACGATGGGCAGTGACTACGCCACTCTGCTGGCCCGCGGGGGCGTTGATGCGATCGGCAGGCACACTCTCACTGGCCTCAGCCGAGGGCTCATTGCCAATCGCGTCTCGCACGCGCTCGGTCTCACCGGCCCCAGCCTTGCAGTCGATTCGGCGCAGTCCTCGGCTCTGACGGCTGTGCACCTGGCGTGCCAGAGCATCCGCCGAGGCGAGTCCTCCGCCGTGCTCGTCGGAGCGGTGAACCTGAACCTGGTGCCCGACAGCACGTTCGCCGCCGCGCGTTTCGGCGGCCTGTCCCCGGACGGTCACAGCCACACCTTCGACGCCCGGGCTAACGGGTACGTGCGCGGTGAAGGCGGCGTGGCTATCCTGCTCAAGCCACTGACCGCGGCCCTCGCCGACGGCGACGACGTTCAAGCGGTGATTCTCGGCAGCGCGCTCAACAACGACGGGCCAGCACCGGGGCTGACCGTACCCAGCGCTGCCGCACAGGCCGATGTGCTGCGTCGGGCATACGCCGACGCAGGGGTCGACCCGGCCGAGGTCGACTACGTCGAACTGCACGGGACCGGAACGGCCGTCGGTGACCCGGTCGAGGCAGCGGCGCTCGGCGAGGTGCTCGGCAGTGCCCGGCAGCCGAACCGGCCGTTGCGGGTCGGTTCGGCCAAGACCAACGTCGGTCACCTGGAGGGTGCGGCGGGTCTGGTCGGTCTGGTAAAGGCAGTGCTGGCTCTCCAACACCGAAAGCTGGTGCCCAGTCTCAACTTCGAGAACCCCAACCCGCGCATCCCACTGTCCGAGCTGAACCTGGCGGTGCAGCAGAGCACCGACGACTGGCCCTCCGTTGGGCGGCCCGTGGCAGGCGTCAGCTCGTTCGGCATGGGAGGCACCAACTGCCACCTAGTGCTCACCGCCGCACCCGCGGATGCCGGAGCGGCTGTCGCCTCTGCAGGGGTGCGAGCGCCCGTGACGCTGTGGCCGGTGTCAGCTCGAGGGACGGACGGCCTGCGTGCCCAAGCTGCGGCTCTTCACGCTGCTTTGGTCAACCGTGCGAACCTTGATATCGCCGATGTGGGACACGAACTCGCACTGCGCCGAACCCATCTTGACGACCGCGCCGCCGTGATCGGCACGGACCGCGCAGCTCTCCTGGAAGGTCTGGCCGCACTGGCCTCAAGCGTGCCGTCACCAGCCGTCGTGACGGGAGCCGTCCGCCAATCGGGGCGTGTGGCGTTTCTGTTCTCGGGCCAGGGGAGTCAGCGTCCCATGATGGGAGCGGGCCTCCACCGCGATCACCCGGTGTTCGCCGCCGCGCTCGATGAGGTCTCCACAGCGCTGGATCCGCACCTCGACCGCCCGATCCGCGAAGTGCTGTTCGACGAGAACTCCGACGCGGCCGGTGTGCTGGAGCAGACCAAATACACCCAGCCCGCGCTCTTCGCCCTCCAAGTGGCCCTGTGCCGGCTCGCCGAGCACCACGGCCTGCTCCCGGACGCGGTGTCGGGCCACTCGGTCGGCGAGATCGCCGCCGCGCACGTCGCGGGGGTGCTGTCGCTGGCGGACGCCGCCGCGATTGTGACTGCACGTGGTCGACTCATGCAATCCCTGCCACAGGGCGGACGGATGATCGCGGTCGCGGCGACCGAGGAGGAGGTTCTCGACGTCGTCACCGGACGGTCCGATGTCGGGATCGCTGCGGTCAACACACCCGGCTCAGTAGTGGTGTCCGGCGCGGGAGAAGCGGTCGCCGAGGTGGTCGCGGTGCTCGCCGCTCGGGGCGTGATGGCGCGAGACCTCCGCGTCAGCCATGCGTTCCACTCGCCGCTGGTGGACCCGGTGCTACCCAGGTTCCGGGAGGTGGTGGCGGGCTGCACCTTCGCCGAACCAGGACCGGTCTTCGTCTCCGCCGTGTCCGGTACCGTGGTTGGGACCCGTGAGCTCGCGGACCCCGACCACTGGGTGGATCACGCCCGCCGCGCCGTCCGCTTCGCCGATGCGGTTCGGGCTCTTCGTGACCAGGGCGTTACGACGTTCGTCGAGATCGGTCCCGATGGCACGCTATCCGCGTTGGCCGCGGAGACACTCGCAGCCGACGGGTCTCCCACCGGTGAAGCACCGGCAGCCTTCCCGTTGTTGCGAAAGAACACCGACGAGTCGGTCGCGTTCGCCACCGGGCTCGGGCTGGCATTCGTTGCCGGCACAGAGCCGGACTGGTCAGCCCTCGGCGGTGGACGTCGCGTCCGTCTGCCGACGTACGCCTTCCAACGCAAAACCTATTGGCCGGAGGTCGTCCATGAGCAGGCGACTGACCTGCGCCTCGACTCATCCGCTGAAACGGCAGAGCCGACTCCTGCGCCAGATCCGCGGACGCTGCTCGACTTGGTTCGCGTCGCGACGGCCGCAGTCCTCGGACATGCAGACGCGGTCACGGTGGAGAGCACCCGGACGTTCCACGACCTCGGCCTCGACTCGCTGGGCGCCGTGGAGTTGCGGGACCGGCTCACCGAGGCGACCGGTCTGGTACTCGCCCGCACCGTTCTGTTCGACCACCCCACGCCCATACGGCTTGCCGCTCACATCGCGGCAATGCGGCCCGACGCGAGCGGGAGCGCGCCGATCCCGAACCCGTCCGGCACGAACGAACCGATCGCCATCGTCGGCATGGGTTGCCGCTATCCCGGGGACATTCGATCCCCGGGGCATCTGTGGCGATTCGTCCTGGACGGCCGCGACGCCATCGGGCCTTTTCCCGACGACCGCGGTTGGGACCTCGAAGCCTTGCTGGGCGGAGGATCGGCCGCGACCGGCGGTGGTTTCGTCGCGGATGCCGCGGGGTTCGATGCGGAGTTCTTCGGCATCAGCCCCCGCGAAGCGGTAGCAATGGACCCCCAGCAGCGCCAACTCCTAGAGGTGACGTGGGAAGCGCTGGAGCGGGCGCGGGTGCGCCCATCGCACCTCGCCGACACCGCGACCGGTGTGTTCATCGGTGCGATGGCCCAGGACTACGGTCCTCGCCTGCACGAACCGGGGGACGACGGGGGCCATCTGCTGACCGGTAACACTGCCGGCATGCTCTCCGGCCGAATCTCCTACCTGTTGGGACTGCGCGGTCCAACGCTGACCGTGGACACGGCGTGTTCGTCGTCGTTGGTGGCTTTGCACTTGGCGGTGCGCTCGTTGCGGTCGGGGGAGTGCTCGCTCGCGCTCGCGGGCGGAGTCGCGGTGCTGGCCAATCCAGGCATGTTCGTCGAGTTCAGCAAGCAGGGTGGGTTGTCTGTTGACGGGCGTTGTAGGGCGTTTGGTGCGGGTGCGGATGGGACGGGGTGGGCTGAGGGTGTGGGTGTCGTTGTTCTGGAGCGATTGTCGGATGCGCGTCGGTTGGGTCATGAGGTGTTGGCGGTGGTGCGTGGTTCGGCGGTGAATTCCGATGGTGCGTCGAATGGGTTGACGGCGCCGAGTGGTGTGGCGCAGGAGCGGGTGATCCGGTCGGCGTTGGTGGATGCGGGTTTGTCGGTGTCGGACGTGGATGTGGTGGAGGCGCACGGTACGGGGACGAGGTTGGGTGATCCGATCGAGGCGGGTGCGTTGTTGGCGACCTATGGTCGGCGTGATGGTGTGCCGTTGTTGTTGGGTTCGTTGAAGTCGAATATCGGGCATGCGCAGGCGGCGGCCGGGGTCGGTGGTGTGATCAAGATGGTCGAGGCGCTGCGTCATGGTGTCGTCCCGCCTACTTTGCACGCTGTTGAGCCTTCTCCGCATGTGGACTGGGCTTCGGGTGCGGTGGAGTTGGTGCGCACGGTCACGGACTGGCCGGTCACAGGGCGTCCGCGCCGTGCTGCCGTGTCGTCCTTCGGAATCAGCGGCACCAACGCACACCTGATCCTTGAGGCGGTCCCGGAGGAAGCGACTGCGGCCGTCGAACCGGTCACACCCCCGGTTCCGCTGGTGTTGTCCGCGGCGACGCCTCCGGCGTTGCGCGCGGTCGCCGGTGGACTGCACGACCTGATTGATGACGACCGGCACCTCACCGCGGTCGCCGGCGCGCTCGTGCACGATCGGGATCTGCACGAGCACCGGGCCGTCGTGGTCGCGGACGATGCCGCGTCCGCCCGGGCCGGTCTATCCGCCTTGGTCGACGGCGTGGACTCTGCCCATGTGGTGGCAGGACGTGCTGCCGACCCAGGACGAGTGGTGTTCGTCTTTCCTGGGCAGGGCACTCAATGGGTGGGCATGGGAGCCGATCTGCTGGACGTGCCCGGTGCGTTCGCGGAGCGCATGCGCGAATGTGACACAGCGCTCGCCCCGCACACCGGCTGGTCACTGTTGGACGTCGTGCGCGGTGCGGAGGGCGCGCCCTCTCTCGACCGGGTCGACGTGGTGCAACCTGTCTTGTTCGCTCTTATGGTGTCGCTGGCCGCGCACTGGCAGGCGGCCGGGGTCGAACCCGACGCCGTGGTGGGCCACTCCCAGGGCGAGATCGCCGCCGCGTGCGTAGCGGGCGCCTTGTCGCTCGACGACGCTGCACGGCTGGTCGTACTGCGCTCGTCCACCATCACGGTGCTATCTGGTGAGGGTGGGATGCTGTCAGTGGCGCTGTCCGAGGAACGAGTGCGCGAACTGCTCACCCAGTGGCCCGACCAGCTCGACATCGCTGTCCGCAACGCCGCCGGCGCCACGGTGGTCGCGGGCGCGCTCGACGCGCTGGCCGAACTGGCCGCGACCTGCGAGGCGGCAGGTCACCGCGCACGCTGGTTGCCCGTGGACTACGCATCCCACTCGCCCCAGGTCGAACGGCTGCGAGAGGAACTGGTCACAGCGCTGGACTGGCTGGAACCCGCCACAGGTGCGCTGCCGCTCTACTCCACCGTAGACAGCTCAGTCCTGGATGGCTCCGCCCTCGACGCTGAATACTGGTACCGCAACCTGCGCCGGACCGTGCACTTCGAGTCGGCCGTCCAGCTCTTGCTCGCCGACAGGTACCGGACATTCATCGAGGTCAGCCCTCACCCTGTGCTGACCTCTGCGGTCCAGGACACCGCCGAGGCTGCCGACGTTCGCGGTGTCGTTATCACTGGCTCGCTGCGTCGTGACGACGGCGGCCCGGGCCGGTTAGCGCTTTCCCTCGCCACCGCCCATGCCGCCGGTGTAGTGGTTGATTGGAAGCTTCCCGCGACCACCCGCGTCGACCTGCCGACTTATCCCTTCCAGCACCGCCACCACTGGCTGTCCGCCTCCGGGCCGCGAGCGGAGCCGGAGGCAGCGGGTTTGACCCGGCTCGAGCACCCCATGCTCGGCGCGCTCGTGTTCCGGGCCGACGAGGACGAGCTTCTCTGCACCGGTCGGATCTCGTTGCGCACGGACCAGTGGCTCGCTGACCATGCCGTGAACGGCACGATTTTGCTGCCTGGCACCGCCTTCGTCGAGTTGGCACTGGTCGCCGCCGGTCGTGCGGGTGTCGGCGACTTGGCCGAGCTGACACTGGAGGTGCCGCTGATCCTCGACCCGGATACCGCCGTCGCGGTGCAGGTCGTCGTCGGCGTTCCGCGGGACGACGGAGCGCGCCCGGTGCGCGTGTACTCCCGCGACGAAGGGGAAGAGCCCGCCGTTTGGACCCGGCACGCGACCGGTCTGGCCTCGCTTCCGGCGCCGCCCCGCACCGCGATGCCGACCGAGTGGCCGCCACCCGGTGCCGTCGAGATCGACCTGACCACTCGTTACGCCGAGTTGGCGGACGAGGGCTACGAGTACGGGCCCGCCTTTCAGGGGCTCGCCCGCGCATGGCGGATAGGTGACGACGTCTACGCCGACCTGATCCTGGACGAGGGCCAGCAGGCGCAGGCGACGAATTTTGACCTCCATCCCGCTCTCCTGGACGCCGCGCTGCACGCGGTCGGCCTGATCTCGGGCGGTTCGCGAGCAAGCTTGGCGAACCTCCCACTGCCGTTCCACTGGTCGGGGGTACGGCTGTATGCAACCGGCGCGACCGCCACCGGGGTCCGACTGAGGCGGATCTCGGCGGACACCGTTTCGCTGGTTCTGCAGGACCGGTCCGGCCTGCCCATCGCCGAGGTCGACTCGCTGGTCATGCGCCCGGTCGACGCCGCCTCCCTGCGCCCGGAGCCGCCGGTGCACGAGGTGCACTGGGTCCCCGTGACGCTGCCCGAGAATCCGGACAGGGCCCTTGTGGAGGTCGTTCGCGTCGGGGCGCACCCCGTTGATGCTGACGTAGTCGGCGACGTGCACGAGACCACCGCCGCGCTCGTGGCGGATCTGAAGAAACGGGTCGTCGACGGCTCCGCGCGTGTAGCCGTCGTGACCTCCGGCGTGGGTCCCGGTGCCGAACCTGTCGATCTCGTTGCGTCGGCGGTGTGGGGCCTGGTGCGCACCATCCAGGCGGAACACCCGAACCGGGTCGTGCTCGTCGACGGTCCTCCCGGTATCGCCGACCAGGTCGTCGCCCGCGCGGCCGCGCTCGGCGAACCCCAGGTGGCACTGGACGCCGGAGGGGCGCGAGTGCCCCGATTGACCCGGGCCGGTGGGCACCCCGTCGCCGACGTCCACTTCGGTGGCACAGTTCTGGTGTCGGGCGGGTCCGGCGTCCTGGCCGGCTTGGTGGCGCGTCGACTGCTCGACGAGCACGGGGTTGAGCGGGTCGTACTGGTTTCACGTTCCGGCGCGGGCACGGGGCCGGGGATTGTCGGCGTCCCCTGTGACGTCACCGACCGCGATGGTTTAAGGGAAGTCTTCGAGGAGTTCGGCGTGACCGGCGTCGTGCACGCGGCGGGTGTGCTGGACGACGTGACGCTAACCGGCTTGGACCAGGAACGGCTCGCGCGCGTGCTGCTGCCCAAGGTCGACGGCGGTTGGGTTCTGCACGAACTGGCCCAGGAATTCGGGGTCACCGCGTTCGTGATGTTCTCCTCGATCACCGGAATCGTCGGTTCGGCCGGTCAGGCCGCCTACACCGCGGCGAACGGTTTCCTCGACGGGCTCGCCCGGTACCGCCGATCCCTCGGTCTGCCCGCCGTCTCGTTGGCCTGGGGGCTCTGGGGCGTTGGCACCGGGATGACCGGCAACCTGTCTCAGGCGGACCACGGAAGACTCCAGCGGATGGGCTTGATCCCGATGAGCACCTCGCACGCGTTGGCGCTGTTCGACGCCGCGTTGCGCGACGGCGGCGCAATCGTGGTGCCCGCCGCTTTCGATGTGCACGTGCTGCACGAACAGGCCTCCGCCGGTGTGCTGCCGTCGGTCTACGGCGGGCTGGTCCGGAAAACTGCCCGACGGGTTGTCGAGCACGACGAACCCGAGACCTGGACCGCATCCCTCGCGGCGCTGTCGCCTGCAGATCGCGACGCGCGCCTGCTGAACCTCGTGCGCGCCCAGGTCTCCGTTGTTCTCGGTCGCGACGCCGACGACGAGGTGGAGTTCCACCGCACCTTCAAGGAACTCGGCTTCGACTCGCTCACCGCCGTCGAGTTGCGCAACCGGCTCAACGCCGTGACCGGCCTGCGCCTGGCATCCACACTCGTGTTCGACCACCCTACCCCTGAGCAGCTGGTCGGCTTGCTCCGTGACCAAATCACAGGTACCGCGGCGGTACCCGCGCCTGCGGTCGCCTCTGCTGACGACGACGACTCGGTGGTAATCGTCGGCATGGGCTGTCGCTTTCCCGGTGGGGTGCGTTCCGCCGCCGATCTATGGGACTTCGTTGTCTCAGGCAGGGAAGCGGTGTCCGACTTCCCGACCGACCGCGGCTGGGAAGTTGACCGCCGCTTCGACCCAGGCGGCCGGCGCGCCGACGGGATCTCCACCCGCCGCGGTGGATTCCTCTACGACGCTGCGGATTTCGACGCCCAGTTCTTCGGCATGAGCCCACGTGAGGCGTTGGCCACCGATCCGCAGCAGCGGCTGCTGCTGGAGGTCGTCTGGGAAGCTCTCGAGTCCGCAGGCATCGACCCGAAGGTGCTGCGTGGCACCGACACTGGCGTCTTCGCGGGGATCATGTACAACGACTACGCCGCCCGCTTCCGCACGCCACCGCCCGAACTGGCGGGCTACCTCCGCAACGGCAGCTACGGCAGCGTCGCCTCTGGGCGCATCGCCTACACCTTCGGCTTCGAGGGACCCGCTGTGTCGGTCGACACCGCCTGCTCGTCCTCGCTGGTGGCCATGCACCTCGCCGTGCAGTCCCTGCGGCGGGGCGAATCCTCGCTGGCGCTGGCGGGTGGCGTGACCGTGATGGCTACGCCGAACACCTTCGTGGAGTTCAGTAGGCAGAACGGCCTGTCGAGCGACGGCCGGTGCCGGGCGTTCGGCGCGGACGCGGACGGCACCGGCTTCGCCGAAGGCGTAGGCGTCGTCGTCTTGGAGCGGCTGAGTGATGCACGGCGACTGGGACACCGGGTGCTGGCGGTGGTGCGCGGTTCTGCGGTGAATCAGGACGGGGCCTCGAACGGCTTGACGGTGCCGAACGGTCCCGCGCAGGAAAGGGTGATCCGGACGGCGCTCGCTGACGCCGGCCTGACCTTCGCGGACGTCGACGTGGTGGAAGCGCATGGCACGGGGACGAAGCTGGGTGATCCGATCGAGGCGGGGGCACTGCTGGCGACGTACGGACAGCGCGAGTCGGGCACCCCGCTACTGGTGGGGGCGTTGAAGTCGAACATCGGCCACACGCAGGCCGCTGCCGGTGTCGGTGGTGTGATCAAGTTGGTCGAAGCGCTACGTCGAGGGGTGGTGCCGAGGTCTCTCCACGTGGAGACGTTGTCCCAGCACGTGGACTGGGCTTCCGGTGCCGTGGATGTCGTCCGGCAGAACGTGACCTGGCCGGAGACCGGCCGGCCACGACGGGGCGCGGTGTCGTCGTTCGGCATCAGCGGCACGAACGCGCACCTCATCCTCGAACAACCCGACCTGGAGCCCCTGAACGCGACCGAGCCGGCCGACGCGGCTGGATTGGTGATCAGCGGGCACAGCGAGGCCGCCCTACGCGGTCAGGCCGCTCGGCTGCGCGAGTTCCTAGACGCGGAGGATCTTCCTGCTCTTGGCGACCTCGCCCATACTCTCGCCTCCGCGCGAGCCGAACTGCCGCACCGGGCCGTCCTACTAGGCGATTCGGTCGAGGCTCTGCGCACCGCCGCGACCGCTGTGGCCGCAGGACGCCCGACCGAAGACACCGCAGTAGCACAGGCCACATCCCCGCGTCGGGTCGCCCTGGTGTTTCCTGGCCAAGGCGCGCAGCTGGCGGGCATGGGAAACGGGTTGGACGCCTTCCCTGCCTTCGCCAACGCACTGGACGAGGTGTGCCTGGTCGCCGACGAGTCGCTGGGCCGATCCCTGCGTGAGGTGATGGCATCCGGCGACGGCCTCGAACGAACCCGCTACGCCCAGGTGGCGCTCTTCGCGCATGGCTACGCCTTGGCCCGTTTGGTCGGGTCCTGGGGGATTGTCCCGGCCGCGCTGCTCGGGCACTCGGTCGGCGAGATCGTCGCGGCCTGTGTGTCCGGGGTGCTCACGGTCGTCGATGCGGTTCGACTGGTGGTGGCCCGTGCTGGCCTGATGGACGCCCTGCCCGACGGCGGTGCGATGGCCGCCGTAGCGGCCCCTGTCGACGCTGTAGTGCCGCTACTCGTCGATGGTGTGGTGATCGCCGCGGTCAACTCGCCCGGTTCGGTGGTGCTCTCCGGCGTAGCGGCGGGAGTCGATCGCGTCGTCGACCGGCTCGCCGCGACCGGGGTCCGCGTGCGACAGCTGGCGGTGTCGCACGCCTTCCACTCGCCGCTGATGGAGCCGGCACTCGATGAACTCGTCCGGGCTGCGGCCGCCATCCCGCTTGCGGACGCCCAGATCCCGGTGGTGTCAACCCTGACTGGTGAGCTCGCGGAAACTGGTTCCTTTGGCACCGCCGGTTACTGGCGTGCGCAGGCACGGAGCGCGGTCCGCTTCGGCGACGCCGTCGCGGCACTGCGCAACCTGGGCGTCGACGCGGTCTTCGACATGAGCCCAGACGGCTCGCTCGCAGGGTTGATCGAGGCCAGTTCGGTGGCTGGGACGACCGTCCTCCAACTCTCCCGTCGGGGGCAGCCCGAGGCCGAGGCTTTCCTGCGTGGGATCGCCAGAGCGTACGTGGCCGGGTTCGGAGTGGACCGCACCCGGTTCGGTCGCGGCCAGCTCGTGCAAGCACCCACGTACGCTTTCCAGCGCAAGCGCTTCTGGCTGGACTCGTTCGCCGAACCTGGCGATCTGTCCGATGCAGGGCTGTCCGCCGGGGTTCACCCGCTCCTCGCGGCGTCGGTCGCGCTCGCCGACAGCGGGGCGACGGTGTTCACTGGGCGGTTGTCCACCGCGGTGCACCCCTGGCTCGCGGACCACCGCCTGTCCGGTGTCGCCGTCTACCCAGCGGCCGGGATCGTGGAGTTGGTCGCCTCGGCAGGCGCTGTCACCGGCACGCCAGTGGTGGCCGACCTGGTGCTGGAGGCGCCGTTGATCGGCGACGACCTCGCCCTACAGGTCGTCGTGGGTGCCCCAGCGGAAGCGGGCACCCGCTCGGTTAGCGTGCACTCCCGGCGCATCGACGGCGATCATCCGTGGCAACGGCACGCCTCCGGCGCTCTGGTAGCGCGAACCGCCGCGCTCGGCGTCGTCCAGTCCTGTTATCCACCCGCCGACGCTGAACCTATTGACCTTGACGGCGTCTACGAGGCGTTCGCTGACTGCGGCTACGAGTACGATGGTCACTTCCGCGGCCTGCACGCTGCATGGCACAGCGGCGACGTGCTGTTCGCCGAGGTGCGCGTGCCCGCGATAGCGGCGAATGGTTTTTCTGCGCACCCGGCTGTCCTAGACGCCGCGTTGCACGCCCTGCTGCTTGACCGGCTCGCTCTCACCTCTGGCCAGTGGCCGTCTGTGCCGTTCGCCTGGCGGGGCACGACTGTCGTTCCGTCTACGACTGAGGTGTTACGAGTGCGCGTAACCCCGGCTGGCCCGGACTCTTTCTCGGTGACCGCCGTGGATGAGCAAGGTACGCCTGTGCTGCGCGTGGAGTCACTCACGCTGCGCGCGGTCGACCCGGCCACCCTCGGTGGCCAGGCAGCCATTGACGGGCTGCACGTCCTCGACTGGGTTCCTGTCGAGACCCGCGGCGGCGACCTTGGCGGTGCGGTCGTCGTGCGGTGCCCGCCCCAGAACGGACCGGTGGTCGAGGCGACGCACGCGGCCGTGAGCTTCGTGTTGGACCAAGTCCGCAATCACGTGGTCCATGGCGATGATGCGCTGGTCGTTGTGACCTCCAGCGGGATCGCTGCGGTTGAGGGCGACGCGGTGGACCCCGCCGCCGCTGCGGTGTGGGGCTTCGTGCGCTCCGCGCAGATCGAACACCCTGGGCGGATCGTTCTGGTCGACGCACCTGGCGATCTCTCGGACCATGCCCTTGCCGAAGCCTTGGGGACCGGAGAGCCCCAAATCGCGGTGCGCGAGCGAGTGCTCGTACCAAGGGTCACGCGGGCCACCGGGGACGGGACCAGGGTTCGTTTCGGGAAGACAGTGCTGGTGTCGGGTGGTTCGGGGCGATTGGCCGGTCTGGTGGCACGCCGGTTGATCGATGCGCATGGTGTTGGCCGAGTGGTGCTGGTATCGCGGTCAGGTGCCGGCGGAGGCCCGGGGATCATTGGCATCGCCTGTGATGTCACGGACCGCGACGGTCTACGGCAGGTTTTCGAGGACTTCGGCGTCACTGGTGTGGTCCACGCCGCAGGCGTGCTCGACGACGCCACACTGTCCGGTTTGGACGGCGACAGGCTCGCCGGCGTGCTGCGGCCCAAGGTCGACGGCGGGTGGGCCCTGCATGAACTGGCGGTAGAGTTCGGTGTATCCGCCTTCGTGTTGTTCTCCTCGGTGACCGGCGTTATCGGTACAGGTGGTCAAGCCGCGTACGGCGCGGCTAACGGCTTCCTCGACGGGCTCGCGGCTTGGCGGCGTGCCCAGGGGCTGCCCGGCGTGTCGCTCGCCTGGGGTGCCTGGGACGTCGGCGGCGGGATGGCCGGTGGTCTGTCCCCGGCAGGACTGACTCGACTGCGTCGCTCCGGCCTGGTCCCGATGACCGCCGATGAAGCCCTGACGCTCTTCGACACTGCCATGGCGCACGGCGGGACCGTACTCGTACCCAGCCGATTCGACCGCGCGGCGCTGCACGCATCCGACGACCTACCGTCCGTCCTGCGCGGGATCATCCCGTTCCGGACCGCATCGCCCCCGCGCATCGGGGACCTCGCCGCCCAGATCAGAGAACTTCCCCGAGCCGATGCCCATGCCCTGCTGCTGCATCTCGTACGCGAGCACGCCGCTACGGTTCTGGGGCACGACAGCGCCGCGGCCGTACTTCCGGACGAGAACTTCAGCACGCTCGGATTCGACTCGTTGACGGGCATCGAGTTCCGCAACCGGCTGGAATCCGCCACCGGGCTGCCCCTCCCCGCGACCTTGGTGTTCGATCAACCGACGCCCGCGGCGGTGACAGACCTGCTGATAGCAGAATTCCTAGGCGCGACCGTCCCTTCGGTCGCGGTCCGGCCGAGTGCCATCGACGAACCGATCGCGATTGTCGCCATGGCGTGCCGCTACCCCGGAGGGGCGGACTCCCCGGAGGCGTTGTGGGACCTGGTATCCCGCGGCGGGGATGCGATCGGCGAGTTCCCCGCCAACCGCGGCTGGCCGCTCGATTCGCTGCACAACCCAGACCCTGCCCACGTCGGGACCTCGTACACCCGGCACGGTGGATTCCTTTACGACGCGGCTGGTTTCGACGCCGAGTTCTTCGGCATGAGCGGGCGCGAGGCGTTGGCCACCGATCCGCAGCAGCGGCTGTTGCTGGAAGTCGTATGGGAGGCGTTAGAAGACGGCGGCCTTGATCCTAGTGCGCTCAGAGGCAGTGACACGGGTGTGTTCGCCGGAGTCATGTACAGCGACTACGGAGCACGCGTCCACACCGCGCCCGCAGAGCTGGAGGGCTACGTGGTGAACGGCAGCGCTCCTAGCGTCGCCTCGGGCCGCGTGGCCTACACGTTCGGCTTCGAGGGGCCCGCGCTCACCGTCGACACCGCATGTTCGTCGTCGCTGGTGGCGATGCACCTGGCCGCGCAGTCGCTGCGGCGTGGTGAGTGCTCGCTGGCTGTGGCAGGTGGCGTGACGGTGATGGCCACACCGGCCACGTATGTGGAGTTCAGCCGGCAGAACGGCCTGTCGGCCGATGGTCGGTGCCGCGCCTTCGGCGCGGGTGCGGACGGAACGGGCTTCTCGGAAGGCGTTGGCGTCGTTGTCTTGGAGCGGCTGAGTGACGCGCGGCGCCTAGGCCACAACGTCCTAGCCGTGGTGCGGGGCTCCGCAATCAACCAGGACGGCGCGTCGAACGGCATGACCGCGCCGAACGGCCCGGCCCAGGAGCGCGTCATCCGCTTGTCCCTCGCCGACGCCGGCCTGACTGCGGCGGATGTCGACGTGGTGGAGGCGCACGGAACGGGTACCAGGCTCGGCGACCCGATTGAGGCGGGCGCTCTGCTGGCGACCTACGGTCAGCGCGGTTCCGCGTTGCCGCTCTTGGTCGGGTCATTGAAGTCGAACATAGGCCACGCGCAGGCGGCCGCGGGCGTCGGCGGCGTGATCAAAGTGGTAGCCGCGATGCGTCACGGAGTCGTCCCGAAGTCGTTGCACGCGGAAGAATTGACCCCGCACGTGGACTGGACCTCAGGCGCGGTGCACGTCGTCCGAGAAAACATGGCGTGGCCGGAGACAGGCCGCCCGCGCCGGGCCGCCGTGTCGTCGTTCGGCATCAGCGGCACCAACGCGCACCTCATCCTCGAACAGGCTGAGGACACCGCAGAGCCGGGACCTGTGACCCGTCGCGCCACGCCGGTGCCTTGGGTGCTGTCCGCGCGATCGGAACGCGCGCTGCGGGCGCAAGCCGTGCGGCTCGCCGACGCGGTCGCCAAGCACGACTGGGTGGAGCAAGACGTGGCGCACTCGTTGGCCACATCGCGCACCGCGTTCGACCACCGCGCGGTCGTGGTCGGGGCGGACCGCGCCGAACTGCTCGCCGGACTCACCGCCTTGGCGGAGGGGCGACCCCGTGTGGGCACCCGCACCGGACGAGCGAGGCCCGGCAGGCGAGTTGGTCTCGTCTTCGCGGGTCAGGGGGCACAGTGGGCTGGCATGGGCTCCGGCTTGGCCGCGTTCGACGAGTACAACGCCGCAGTTGACGAGGTCTGCGCGGTGGCCGACGATTTGCTCGGTTGCCGGCTGCGCGACGTGCTGGCGGGGTTGGACGGCGACCTGCGACGGACCCGCTATGCGCAGATCGCGCTGTTCGCCCACGGCTTGGGCGCGTGCCGACTCTTGCTTTCGTGGGGTGTTGTCCCTGACCTGCTGGTGGGCCACTCCGTCGGAGAAATCGTCGCGGCGTGCGTGTCCGGTGTGCTCCTCGTTGAAGACGGTGTTCGGCTCGTGATCGCCAGGGGTGCCTTGATGGACGCTCTGCCCGAGGGCGGTGCGATGACGGCGGTGGCTGCCGGACCGGACGTGGTCGAGCCCCTGTTGATCGATGGACTGACGATCGCTGCGGTGAACTCACCCCGCTCGGTCGTCGTCTCGGGACCGGTCGAGGCGGTCGAGCGAGTCGGTGGAGTTCTGATCGAATCAGGCGTGAGGGTCCGTCGCCTGGACGTCTCGCACGCCTTCCATTCGCCAATGATGGCCCCCGCCGTCGACGGCTTGAAGGGTGTGGCGGACGCGCTGCGCCCGCGCCTGCCTGTCATCCCGATCGTTTCGACGCTGACCGGCGAGGTCGCCGACGCGGACACCTTCGGGACGGCCGGGTACTGGCGTGACCAGGCCATGGGCGTAGTCCGGTTCGGCGACGCCGTCCGGACCGCACGTGATCTCGGTGTCGATGCCTTCGTGGACATGAGCCCTGACGGCTCGCTGGCCGGCCTGATCGAGGCCAATCTCGACGATGACGAGGTGGTGCTGTCGCTGACGCGCAAGGGCGAGCAGGAGGCGGCGCATGCGGTGGCCACTCTTGGCGAGTTGTTCGCCACGGGTGTACGGGTCGACATCGGTGCGCTGGCAAATGGTCATCGTGTACCGCTGCCCACTTATGCATTCCAACACCGGGACTATTGGCTCGACGTCCCTCAGGAGGAACCTGCGGGTAGGTCTCGCGTGCACCCCTTCCTGGACAGGGCAGTCGTCTTGGCTGCGGGCGGCGACACCGTGTTCACCGGTCAGGTGCGGCTGGCGGAGCACCCCTGGCTGGCCGAACACACCGTATTCGATGTCGCGCTGCTACCTGGCACCGCCGTGCTGGAGGTGGTGGCCACCGCCGCAGCGGAGTGTGGCTTGCCTGTCGTTGACGACTTAATGCTGGAGAACCCGGTGCTGCTCGATACGGACAACACTGTGCAACTACAACTGGTCGTCGCGGCGCCCGACGGTTCGGGCTCCGCGGCGGTGTCCCTGCATTCCAGTACGGATGGGAGCCGGTGGACTCGGCACGCCTCCGGGGTCGCGCGGACCGCGATCGACGACGTTGACACGTCCACAGGCACGTGGCCACCGCCCGGCGTGACCACCGTGTCGGTCGATACGCTCTACGATGCGCTTGACGCGCTCGGCCACGGCTACGGTCCGGCGTTCCGCGGCGTTACCGCTCTCTGGCGCGGTGACAGCGTGCGCTACGCCGAGGTGGAGCTGCCCGGGGTTGAGTCCTCCGGGTTCTCTGCTCACCCGGCCCTGCTCGATGCGGCGCTGCACGCCTTGGGCGCGGACGCGGGTGGTGAGGGTGCCCGCGCTCGGCTCCCGTTCTCCTGGGCTCGGGCGCGCCTCACCGCCAGCACCGCGACGAAGCTGCGGGTGCGGCTGCGGGACACGGGCGCAGACACCGCCTCGTTGCTCGTCACAGACAGCGCGGATCGGCCTGTGCTGAGCGCCCTGCTGACCCTGCGCCCAGTCGATCCCGCCTTGCTGGTAGGCGCGGCCGGATCGGGCTCGCTGCACGTCGTCGACTGGCGACCTCTTCGCGCGGTGCGCGGTGAACTGCCCGCGACGGCTGTGGTGGGCGCGACCGTGCCGCCCTTCGACGGTGCGGTGTGCCACCCCGACTTGGCCACGCTGCGAGCCGCCGAGAATCCCACTCCCGAGGTGGTGTTCCACGTCCCGGATGTGACGGGCGACCTGCCTGCGGCTTTCCAGGACGTGCTGCTGCAGACCGCGGCCACCGTTCGGGAGTGGGTGGCCGACCAGTCCGGCGACCGCCTCGTGGTGCTGACCCGGGGAGCGGTCAGAGTTGAACCCGGCGAGACGCCGAACCCCGTGGGCGCGGCCGTGTGGGGCCTGCTGCGTACTGCTCGCAGCGAACATCCCGATCGGGTCGCCGTGGTCGACCTCCCCGCTGAGGGCCCGGTGCCCATCGACCTGCTCGCCGCAGCAGTGGGGAGTGACGAGCCGGAGGTGGCCGTGCGCGCCGCCGGGCTGCGCGTTCCCCGCTTGGTCCCCGCCTCGACCGGGGCGGAGCGGGTGCCAGAGCTTGGCGGCACCGTTCTCGTCACCGGTGCGACGGGCACGTTAGGCCGCTCGGTCGCCCGGCACCTGGTCGACGCGCACGGAACACGGCGGCTGGTGCTGATCAGCCGGTCCGGTTCGGCGGCACCCGGCGCCGCCGAACTAGCTGCTGAGCTTACCGGGCGTGGTGCGGAAGTCACGTTCGCGAAATGCGACGTGGGAGACCGGTCCGCGCTGGCAGCCCTATTGACCGACCACTCGGTGACCGCGGTCGTTCATGTCGCCGGTGTCACTGGCGACGGCTTGGTCGGCTCGCTCACCGCGGACCAAGTAGAGGCGGTGCTGCGGCCTAAGCTCACTGCGGCGTGGTACCTGCACGAACTCACCCGAGAGCGCCCGCTGACCGCGTTCGTGCTGTTCTCCTCGATCGCCGGCGTGATCGGCAACGCCGGGCAGGCCGCGTATGCGGCGGCCAACGCGGGTTTGGACGGGCTTGCCGAGATGCGTCGCTCGATCGGACTGCCCGCCATCTCGTTGTCATGGGGCCTGTGGGCCGACAGCAGTGGCCTGACCTCGGCGCTCGGCGAGGCCGACCGCGCGAGGATCGCCCGGAGCGGCATTCGGCCGATGGCCACCGGCCAGGCACTGGCCTTGCTCGACGCCGCGCTCACCCATGGTGGACCTGTGCTGATCCCCGCCAGGGTGGACCGTGCGGCCTTGCAGACAGGCCCGGGATTGGCCCCCGTGCTGCGCGACCTGGTGCCCGATTCGGTGCGGCAAGTCGGGCCGGCTCCTGAAGACCCGGTGCGGAGGTTCGTCGGGCTCGCACCGGCGGATCGCGAGACGGCATTGGTCGAGTACGTCCGCGCCGTCGTCGCCGACGTCCTGGTCACTCCGGTGAGCGCGGTCGACGCCGACCGCGGGCTGATGGAACTGGGTCTGGACTCGTTGACCGCGCTCGATCTGCGGACGCGGCTCGGCACGGCCTGCGGGCTGTCACTGCCGAGCACCCTTGCCTTCGACCACCCGACTGTGCGGGCGCTGGCCCGCTACCTGGGAGAGCTGCTGGCGTCGGACGCGCCCGAGGACGAGGACCGGGACGGTGACGACCTGCTCGTCGAGCTGGACCGGCTGATCGGTCGAGTGCGTGGAAGCCGCGCGGGAGATCGGGGCCGGCTGGCTGAGCGGATTTCGACGCTGTTGGCGGAGCTGAGCGCCGCTTCGGCAGCGGGGAAGGCATTGGACACCGCGAGCGACGACGAACTGTTCGACCTCATCGACCGCGAGTTCCGCGCGTGACCCGCGCGGAGCCGGACCGACTGGGAGACGACCTCGCATGAGCAACGAGGCGAAGCTGCGCGACTACCTCAAGCGGGTCACCGCGGACTTGCGACGAACGCGCGACCGGCTCGACGGCTTGGAGTCCGCGCGGCGAGAGCCGATCGCCATCGTCGGTGTCGGATGCCGCTACCCCGGTGGAGTCGCCTCCGCCGACGACCTGTGGCGGTTGGTGGCCGGCGGGGCCGACGCGATCACCCCCTTCCCGACGAACCGCGGTTGGGATCTCGACGCGCTTTACGATCCCGACCCAGACCACGCCGGCACCTCCTACGCCCGGCATGGCGGGTTCCTGCACGACGCAGACCGCTTCGACGCGGAATTCTTCGGCATGAGCCCGCGCGAGGCATTGGCCACCGACCCGCAGCAGCGGCTGCTGCTCCAGGTGGTGTGGGAAGCACTGGAGGATGCAGGCATTGCCCCGGACGTGGTACGGGGCAGCGACACCGGCGTGTTCACAGGCGTCATGTACAACGACTACGCCAGCCGGCTCAGGCCTGTTCCCGAGGAGTATGAGGGCTACCTGGGCAGCGGCAGCGCGGGCAGCATCGCCTCCGGTCGAATCTCATATGTCTTCGGGTTCGGCGGACCGGCGATCACAGTCGACACGGCCTGCTCCTCATCACTCGTCGCGCTGCACCTCGCCGTGCAGTCGCTAAGGCGGGGCGAGTGCGGGCTTGCCGTCGCGGGCGGGGCAACGGTGATGGCTACTCCGAACACCTTCATCGAGTTCAGTAGGCAACGCGGCCTATCCCCGGACGGCCGGTGCAAGGCGTTCGGGGAGGGCGCCGACGGCACCGGCTGGGCTGAGGGCGTCGGTGTAGTGCTGCTGGAACGACTCTCCGACGCGCTGGCGAACGGGCATGACGTACTCGCAGTCGTGCGCGGCAGCGCGGTGAACCAGGACGGCACCAGCAGCAGGCTCACCGCGCCGAACGGATCTGCGCAGGAGCAGGTCATCCGCGCCGCGCTAGACCAGGCCGGCCTCGAGCCCGCCGATGTCGACGTCGTGGAGGCGCACGGCACCGGGACCCGGCTGGGGGACCCGGTCGAGGCGAACGCTGTTCTAGGCACCTACGGTCGCGCGCATACGGCGGAGCAACCGGTGCTGCTGGGCTCGATCAAGTCGAACATCGGGCACACCCAGGCCGCCGCCGGGATCGCAGGTGTGATCAAGGTGGCTATGGCGATGCGCCACGGCGTTCTCCCTCGCACCTTGTACGCCGACACACCCACGAGCGCGGTCGACTGGTCGTCCGGCACGGTCGTCGTGGCCAGCCACGACACCCCTTGGCCGCGAACCGGCGGGCCCCGCCGGGCCGGCGTGTCGTCATTCGGTATCAGTGGGACCAATGCCCACGTCGTTCTGGAAGAAGCACCAACCCACGAAGAGGCGGAGGATTCAGCCCGATGCGGGCCCGTAGCCTGGCTCTTGTCGGCGAAGTCCGCCCCCGCGCTGCGCCGGCAAGCCGTCCGCCTGGCCCAACATGTAACGGCAAACCCGCACCTTCCGCCGGAGGGAGTCGCTTGGTCGCTGGCGACGAGCCGGGCGCGGCTGGAGCACCGCGCGGTCGTCGTCGGCGAATCGCTGATGGACTTGACCCGCGAACTCGCCGTTCTGGCCGCCAACGACCCCGGTGGCCAGGTCATCACCGGTGTGGCGGGCGAACGGGGTAGGCCGGTCTTCGTCTTCCCCGGCCAGGGTGCGCAATGGGCGGGGATGGCTGCCCAGTTGCTGGACGAGTCCGAGGTGTTCGCGACCCGAGTGCGTGAGTGCGCCACCGCTCTTGCCCCGCACCTGGACTGGTCCTTGGAAGACGTGCTGCGCCGCACACCAGGCGCGCCGTCACTGGACCGGGTCGACGTCGTACAGCCGGCGCTGTTCGCGGTGATGGTGTCGCTGGCAGCGGTTTGGGAAGCCGCAGGGGTTCAGCCTGCCGCTGTCGTCGGACATTCACAGGGCGAGATCGCCGCCGCCTGCGTCGCGGGGGTGCTGTCACTGCCAGACGCGGCCCGGGTGGTGGCCCTCCGCGCTCGCGCACTGCGTTCGCTGTCCGGCAAGGGCGGGATGGCCTCTATCGCCGAACCCGCCGACCGGGTGCGGGAACGCATTGCCGGAACCGGGGTCGCGTTGGCTGCAGTCAACGGTCCCCGGGCCACGGTCGTCGCGGGCGAACCGGATGAACTGGTCGCACTGGTCGCGGCGTGCGAGGCCGAAGGTGTTCGGGCGCGAGTGCTGCCGGTCGACTACGCCTCGCACTCGGGCCAGGTCGAAGCGTTGCGCTCCCGGATACTCGCGGATTTGGTATCCATCTCGCCTCGACCGGTTGAGGCGGTGTACCAGTCGAGCCTCCTCGCGGGGGCGGTCGCCGACACCACGGCGCTGGATGCCGACTACTGGTATCGCAACCTCCGTGAACCAGTCCGCTTCGCCGACGCGATCCGCGATCTGCTCGGCCGTGGTTTCCGCACCTTCGTCGAGCTGAGCCCTCACCCGGTGCTGACCAGGGCGGCCCTCGACGTCGCAGCGGAGGGGAATGTGGCCGGCACGGTCGCTGTCGGCTCGCTGCGCCGCGACCGCGGCGGGCTGGCTCAGTTCCTCACGTCCGTCGCGGAGTACGAAGTCGAAGGCGGCCGAGTCGACTGGACCGCGTTGTTGCCCGGACCGCTCGCCCGGATCCCACTGCCCACTTACGCCTTCGCCGACGACCCCTACTGGCTGGACGTCCCCGCCCTGCCCGGCGACGTGCTGGCCCTGGGACAGGCTCAAACCGATCACCCACTGCTCGCTGCCGTCGTGGAGACCTCCGAGGATGTGGTTTTCACCGGCAGGCTAACCCCCGTTGACCACCGCTGGCTCGTCGATCACCGCAGGCACAACCGTGTGGTCATGCCCGCCACCGCCTGGCTCGACATAGCCCTGCACGCGGGGGCCCGCACCGAGGCGCCGAGAATCGAGGAGTTGGTGTTGACGGCGCCGTTGGTGTTCGACAACGACTCCCCGGTGCTGCTTCGAGTGACCGTCGCGGCACCGGACACGGGCGGCAGGCGGCGGCTCGGTATCCAGACCAAGGCGGATGGCGGAGACTGGACTGAGCACGCGACAGGTGTCGTCGGACCGTCCCAGCACATCACGACTGTGATCCCACCGATGCCCACCGATGTCGTCGAATACCACTTGGATGGCATCGAGGATGCGCTCGCCGTCGCGAGACGTGACCCGGGCGCGGCATTCCGCGGTTTGTCATGGGCACGAGGAGTGGATGGGCAATTCTGGACCGAGGCCGCGCTGCCCCAACCTGACGACGCAGGGCGGCACCCGCTGCACCCCGCGCTACTCGATGCGTTGCTGCGCCCACTGCTCGTCGGTCAGGGGTCCGTGCTTGAACCGCAGGCCTGGGCCGGCGTCGAACTGTTCGCCGCCGGAGCTCCGGCGGCGTTAGCCCACGCGACCTCTCTGGGACCAGACACCTACGGTGTCTGCTTGGCCGACGTGGACGGTAATCCGATCGCCTCGGTTGAAGCCGTGCGGCTCGCCTCATCCCCTGAGGAGCACAGGGCCATCCTTGCCCTGGAGTGGGCCCCCCGCACGCTTGACGCCGCCGACGGGGGTCCGTACGTGGTCGTGCCGGTTCCAGACGAGGGCTCTGACGCAGTCGGCGCGGACACCATCGCGGAGTTTGTGCGCACCACGCTGGCAGCGCACGCAGCAGCGCACCCCGATGGCGGTCCCCGGCTGGTGTTCCGCACGACCGGGGCGGTATCGACAGGCGTCGGGGACCGGCTATCCGCGCCGGCGCAGGCCGCTGCCTGGGCGCTGGCTCGCGCACACCAGGCCGGGGTGATCGACGTTGACGCCGAGTCCGAGCCGTTGCTCGGCGCCGCCCTCGCGACTGGGGAGCCGGAACTGGCGTTGCGCTCCGGCGTCGCGCTGGTCCCACGGTTGGCGATGCGCTCCGTGCCCGCGACGGACTTGCCGAGCGGGGAAGTCGTGCTGGTAGTCGGCGACCCGGATTTGGCCGACCGGTTGCGCGAGCGGATCACGACAGTGGTGGCGGTGGACGCCGCGCAGGCCCTCGTCGACGCCGAGAATTTGGTTTCCGAGGTCGGCACCGTCGTCATCGCCGCGTCCGGACCGACCGCAGTGCGCGCCGCAGCAGCCTTGCACCGGTCCACCGACAGCGCCGCGTTCGTCGTCATTACCCGAGCGGCGACCTTCCTCGGCGTGGAAGCGGATGTCGGCTCCGCCGTTCTGGACGCGATCGCGGCAAGCCGTAGCGCCGCGGGTACCTCGGCGGTATCCCTCGCCTTAGGGGCGGTCGACGGTTTCGGAAGCACCAACAACGTCGATGCGTCGCTCGTGCTCGGCGCGGCTCTCAGTGCAGGTAGCGCTCTTGTGACGCCGTGGCTGCCGAAGCCCAGCGACCTGCGCCGGCAGGCGCGCGCCGGTAGGCTCCCAACCTTGCTGAGCGGGCTCGAACCCGTTAGGACGACCTCGCAAGGCTCCTTCGCCGAGCGGCTGGCCGAGTTGCCGGACGGCGCGCGTTTCGGCGCCGTGCTGCGGTTGGTCACCGACGGCATGCGGGGCGTGCTGCACTTGGGCGATTTCGTCGAGATAGCGGTGGACCGCCCCTTCCGCGACTTCGGGTTCGACTCACTCGCTGCGGTCGAGCTGCGCAACCGGCTCAGCCGCATGACAGGCCTGGAATTGGCCACCACGCTGGCCTTCGACCACCCGTCCCCATCGGCGCTCGCCCGCCACCTCCTGGAGCGGCTGGCCGGCCTTCCCGAGCAGCGCCGAGTGGTCCCGGCCACGGCGGCGCCCGTCGACGACCCGATCGTCATCGTCGGTCGGGGATGCCGTTATCCGGGTGGCGTCGACTCGCCCGAGGCTTTATGGCGCCTGGTCCGTGACGGGGTCGACGCCGTCACGGAGTTTCCGACCGACCGGGGCTGGGATTTCGACGGGCTGGCCCGGCTGGACGGGACGGGAACTACCCTGTCGACCACACGGTTCGGTGGTTTCCTCGCGGATGCCGCGGGGTTCGATGCGGAGTTCTTCGGTATCAGTCCCCGCGAGGCCGTTGCCACCGACCCGCAACAGCGTCTGCTGCTCGAAGTCGTCTGGGAGGCGCTGGAGAACGCTGGTATCGATCCGAGCGGATTGCGCGGGGCCGATGTAGGTGTCTTCACGGGAACCAGCTCTCAGGACTACAGCAAGCTCGTCGACGCCGCGGGCGACCAAGTGAGGGGATACCTGCTGACCGGCACGTCGGCCAGCATCGTGTCCGGCCGAGTGTCCTATCTCTTCGGCTTCGAGGGGCCCGCTGTGTCCGTGGACACGGCGTGTTCGTCGTCGTTGGTGGCTTTGCACTTGGCGGTGCGCTCGTTGCGGTCGGGGGAGTGCTCGCTCGCGCTCGCGGGCGGTGTGACGGTGATGTCGACTCCCACGGGCTTCGTCGAGTTCAGCAAGCAGGGTGGGTTGTCTGTTGACGGGCGTTGTAGGGCGTTTGGTGCGGGTGCGGATGGGACGGGGTGGGCTGAGGGTGTGGGTGTCGTTGTTCTGGAGCGATTGTCGGATGCGCGTCGGTTGGGTCATGAGGTGTTGGCGGTGGTGCGTGGTTCGGCGGTGAATTCCGATGGTGCGTCGAATGGGTTGACGGCGCCGAGTGGTGTGGCGCAGGAGCGGGTGATCCGGTCGGCGTTGGTGGATGCGGGTTTGTCGGTGTCGGACGTGGATGTGGTGGAGGCGCACGGTACGGGGACGAGGTTGGGTGATCCGATCGAGGCGGGTGCGTTGTTGGCGACCTATGGTCGGCGTGATGGTGTGCCGTTGTTGTTGGGTTCGTTGAAGTCGAATATCGGGCATGCGCAGGCGGCGGCCGGGGTCGGTGGTGTGATCAAGATGGTCGAGGCGCTGCGTCATGGTGTCGTCCCGCCTACTTTGCACGCTGTTGAGCCTTCTCCGCATGTGGACTGGGCTTCGGGTGCGGTGGAGTTGGTGCGCACGGTCACGGACTGGCCGGTCACAGGGCGTCCGCGCCGTGCTGCCGTGTCGTCCTTCGGCATGAGTGGCACCAATGCCCACGTCGTACTCGAGCAGGCACCGGACATGGACGCGGCATCGGTTATCCAATCCGACCGGCTCGTCGCGTGGGCGTTGTCCGGTCGCACCGCCGAAGCGTTGCGAGCCCAGGCCGCGCGGCTCGCCGAGCGGGTCGCAGAGCCCGGTTCCGGTTCCGCGGCCGACATCGCGCGCTCGCTGGCCACCACGCGGTCCGCCTTCAGGCATCGAGCCGTGGTCGTCGGCGACCTGCGGGGCGGCCTTGCTGTACTGGCCGCCGGTGAACATGCTCCCGACGTGATCACCGGGGTAGCCGGAGTCCGCCGCGTCGGGCTGGTGTTCGCAGGACAGGGGGCGCAGCGGCGTGGGATGGGCAGTGAGTTGTCGGTCTTCCCGGATTTCGCGGACGCGCTGGACGAGGTTTGCGCGGTGGCCGACGACTTACTCGGCATCTCACTGCGCGAGGTGCTGGCGGGTCAGTCCGGAGACCTGGTCAGGACTCGATTCGCCCAGATCGCGTTGTTCGCCCACGGGTTCAGTGTCTGCCGGCTGCTGCTGTCAAGCGGCGTGACCCCCGAGGTGCTCATAGGGCATTCGGTCGGGGAGGTTGTGGCGGCGTGCGTGTCCGGAGTGCTTTCACTGCCAGACGCGGTGCGGCTGGTCATCGCTCGGGGCGCGCTCATGGATGAGCTCCCGGAGGGCGGCGCGATGCTCGCGGTCGCCGCTGGGATCAACACGGTCGAGCCGCTGTTGTCGGCGGAACTCGGCATCGCCGCTGTCAACTCACCTCACGCCGTGGTGCTTTCCGGCTCAGCCGAGGAGGTGCGGCGCGCCTCCGAGACTCTCACGGCCCAAGATGTGCGAGTACGACTACTGGAGGTCTCGCACGCCTTCCACTCGCACCTCATGACACCTGCCTTGGCCGGACTGGCGCGCGTCGCAAGCTCGATGACCGTGGGCACACCCGCCATACCGGTTATCTCGACGTCGATCGGATCCATCGCTGAGCCCGGCGAGTTCGGTACCGCTGACTACTGGTGCGATCAGGCCCGCAGCCCGGTTCGCTTCGGTGATGCCGTCGCTGCGGCCCGGGATCTTGGAGTGGACACCTTTTTCGATCTGAGCCCGGACGGGTCGTTGACAGGGCTCATCGAGGCCAACCTCGACGAGGCGGCACTTGTCCTGCCGATTGGCCACCGGACGCGACCCGAATTGCCCGCCTTCTTGCGCGCCGCCGCGCGGGCGCACGTGGCGGGGGCTTTGCCTGACCGGACCGTCTTCGGCGACGGGAATCGGGTCCCACTGCCCACCTACCCATTCGAGCACCGGCGCTACTGGCTCGACCCCGATCCGCGGAGGGAAGAACCCGGCGTGACCGGGCTGCTGTCCGCTCGTCACCCCGTGCTCACCGCTGCCGTGCCGCTGGTAGTGGGCGGTGGCTGGCTGTGTACGGGGATACTCACCCGGCAAGCTCTGCCTGTCGGGCACACCGGTCCGGTACCTGCGGCGGTGCTGGCCGACCTGGTGCTGGAGGCGGCGACCCGAGCCGGGCATGCAGAGGTCGTGGAGCTCGTCGAGGTCGCGCCGCTATGGCTCCCCGACGGGCACTCCTTGCGCATCCAGGTTTCTGTGCAGGCCGCCGGAGCGGACGGGCTGGCCGCCGTCCGCATTGACGCCCAACCCATACGCGATGAGTCTGATGCGGCGTGGACCACCTACGCCACAGGCCTGTTGGCGGCAGGTAGTCCCGCACCGCAGCACGGCGTCGGACGCCCGCGTGGGGCCACCGAGGAGGGCATCGACCTTGATGTCGAGCTGAGTGACCCGGAGACTGCCGACCGCCACGCCCTGCACCCTGAATTCCTGTTGGCGGTCGAGCGCGCACTCGACGAGACGGAACCGGACCGGCGAGTCGTCGGCTATCGAGGACTCAGCCTGCACGCCACTGGGATGGCGGCGCTGCGAATGCGGTTGGAGCCATTGGACGCTGACAACCTCACGCTGGAATGCACCGACGCCACCGGAGCTCCAGTGCTGTCCGCCACGCTGCGCCTCGGCATCCGGACGGCTACCAGCGAGCACAACACGCGCGTCGGCTCGCTGCACGCGGTGACCTGGTTCCCGGTCGCCCCCGGCGTCGCCGAGGTCCGACCCGTGCTCGTCGGCCCGGATCCACTGGGCCTCGCCGAGCGCTGCGCGGCCCGCTTCGCCACCCCTGCCGAGCTGGCCAACTCCGGTGTACGTCCGGACTATGCGCTGATCGGGTTCGCATCCTCCGGCGACCCAGTGGCCGACGCACACAGCGCACTGACCGGACTTCTTCGTACAGTGCGGTACTGGCTCGACGATGACCGGCTTTCCGGCACGAAACTCGTAGTGGTTAGCCGCGACGCCGCACCGGGCTCGGACGGAGCCACCGCCCCCGACGCCGGGCATGCCTCGCTTTGGGGTTTTCTGCGGTCCGCACAGTCCGAGCACCCCGATCGGTTCGTCCTGCTCGACATCGACGACCTGACCGAATCGGCCGACGTGCTGGCGGGTGCCCTCGCCACAGGGGAGCCACAGTTACGCGTCCGAGCGGGTCGGCTCAGCGTGCCTCGACTGAGTGCACTACCCCCGGCATCAGCCGGTGAAACGCTGGACATCGACCCTCAGGACACTGTGCTCGTCACGGGTGGTGTCGGCGGAATCGGCAGTGCGCTCGCCCACCACCTTGTGGTCAGACACGGTGTACGGCAGTTGCTGCTGACCAGTCGTAGCGGTCCGGATGCCCCAGGCGCAGCTGCGTTGGTCGAGTCACTGGAGGCACTGGGTGCCCAGGTGCTGGTGCGGTCCTGTGACGTCGCGGACCTCGACCAGGTCGAGTCGCTTATCGCGGAGATCCCTGCGGCGCACCCGTTGCGGGCGGTGTTCCACCTCGCGGGTGTGGTCGACGACGGGATGCTCGCCGCGCTCACTCCGGCGCGGCTGTCCAGGGTACTTCGTCCGAAGGTCGACGGCGCGTGGAACTTGCACCGGGCGGCGGGTGATGTGGCGGCGTTCGTGCTGTTCTCCTCAGTATCGGCGGCCATCGGTGGCCCAGGTCAGGCCAACTATGCGGCCGCCAATGCCTTTCTCGAAGGACTCGCCGCGCACCGGCAGGCTCTGGGGCTTCCCGGGATCGCCCTGGCCTGGGGGCGATGGGCCGACACCGGGGGTATGACCGGCGTCCTCGATGCCGCTGGCTCGGCCAGGCTGGACCGCAGCGGCTTGCTGCCGATGGATCGGGACACTGCCATGGCGCTCCTCGACCGGACCCTTACCTCCAACGCGGCCGTGCTGATGCCGGCGGCGTTCGGCCTACGTACTTTGCGTGAGCAGGCCGATGTCGGGACTCTCCCAGCCGTCCTGCGTGGTCTGGTGGGCACGCGACTGCGCACGGCCGCGCGCACCGTCGGGACCGCGGGCGGATTCGCCGAGCGGCTGCGAGCCGCAGAGCCGTCCGATCGCCCCAGGCTGGTGCTCGACCTGGTTCGCGCGGAGGTGGCCAGGATCCTCGACCTGCCCGACATAGGAGCGGTGGACCTGCACGCGCAGTTCCGGACCCTAGGGTTCGACTCGCTGACCGCCATTGAGTTCCGCAATGCGTTGCGCGCGGCCATCGGGCTCGACCTGCCTGCCTCCCTGGTGTTCGATCACCCGACTCCGGTCGACGTCGTCGCACTGGTGCTCGACCGGCTCGGCCGCCCGCGGGTGGAAGCCACCCGTCTGCGCAACCTCGACGATGCGCTCGCCGCCGCCGACGATGACGCGGAGCTGAGAGTGCGGTTCACCGGCCGGTTACAAGCAGCGCTCGCCCGCTGGTGGGCGGCCGACATACCGGAGCGCGACAACGTTCGCACCCGGCTCAACGACGCAGGAGTGGACGAACTGCTCGCCTTCATCGATCACGACCTCGGCCGGTCAACCAAACCTGACACCACGGAGGTCACGCATGTCGACTGACGAGAAGCTGGTCGAGTACCTGAAATGGGTCAGTGCCGAATTGCACCGGGCCAAGAGCGAACTGGACGCGCGTCACGAACCGGTGGCGATCGTGGGCATGGGTTGCCGCTACCCCGGCTCGATCGCCTCTCCCGACGACCTGTGGCGAGTGGTGGAGAACGGTGTCGACGCCATCTCTGAGTTCCCGACCAACCGGGGCTGGGACACCGACGCGCTCTACCATCCGGACCCGGCGCACGAGGGCACGACCTACACACGGCATGGTGGTTTCCTGCACGACGCAGGTGCCTTCGACGCCGCCTTCTTCGGTGTGGGGCCGAACGAGGCGCTGGCGATCGACCCGCAGCAGCGGCTGCTTCTGGAAGTCAGCTGGGAAGCGCTCGAACGCGCGGGCATACCGCCGCGATCGCTCAAGGGCACTGATACGGGAATCTTCACGGGCATGTCCTGGCAGAACTACGCTCCCCGCGCACACGAGGCGCCGCGGGAGGTCTCCGGGCACCTCATCACAGGGAACGCGACCAGCGTGGCTTCCGGGCGTATCGCCTACCTGCTGGGGCTGCGCGGCCCTGCCTTGACGGTCGACACCGCCTGCTCGTCATCGCTGGTCGCCATGCACTTGGCGGTGCGGTCGCTGCGCTCGGGAGAGTGCTCACTTGCGGTGGCGGGTGGCGCGGCCGTCGTAGCAACACCCGAGGTGTTTGTCGAGTTCAGCCGTCAGGGTGGGCTGTCGGTCGACGGTCGCTGCCGTGCGTTCGGCGCGGACGCGGCGGGCACTGGATGGGGGGAAGGCGTGGGGGTCGTGGTGCTGGAGCGCCTCTCTGACGCCTGTAGGTTCGGTCACCCGGTGCTGGCGGTGGTGCGCGGCTCAGCGGTCAACCAGGATGGCGCATCCAACGGCCTCACCGCGCCGAATGGCCCGGCGCAGGAGCGAGTCATCCGCGCAGCTCTGGCCGATGCCGGCCTCACCACGTCAGATGTCGAGGTAGTCGAGGGGCATGGCACCGGCACGAGGCTTGGCGACCCGATTGAGGCGCAGGCGCTTCTCACCACCTACGGCCAGCGCGACGGTGACGCGGTGCTCCTCGGTTCCCTGAAGTCCAACATCGGTCACTCTCAGGCGGCGGCGGGTGTCGGTGGTGTGATCAAAATGGTCGAGGCGATGCGTCGCGGCGTCGTCCCCGCGACGCTGCACGCCGAGGTCGAGTCCCCGCACGTCGACTGGTCGGCGGGCAAGGTGACCCTGGTCCGGCGGACCACGCCTTGGCCGGACACGGGCCGGGTACGGCGCGCCGCGGTGTCGTCGTTCGGCATCAGCGGCACCAACGCCCACCTCGTGCTGGAAGGCGCTCCGGAGGAGGAATCCGCCGAGGAATCCGTGTCCCCCCAGGACGGGCCGGTACCCTGGGTGCTCTCCGCCGCTGACACCGCTGGCCTGCGTGGGCAGGCCCGCCGCCTAGCGGCCTGGGTGCGCGCGGGCGCCCAGGGTTCTGTGGCCGACATCGCCTACTCGCTCGCCACCACAAGGTCCGCGCTGGCGCATCGCGGCATCGTGGTCGGCCGTGACCGTACGCGCCTGTTGGCCGGTCTGGAAGCCCTCGCCGAGGGGGCCGTAGGGTCCGCAGCGGTGTCGGGTGAGCCCAGGCCCGGTGGACGGATCGCGTTCCTGTTCTCCGGGCAGGGAAGTCAGCGCGTGGGGATGGGCCGTGAGTTGGCCGCAGCGTTTCCGGTGTTCACCGAAGCGCTCACCGCGGTGTGCGAGCCGTTCGACCGGGTGCTGGGGCGGTCGTTGCGCGAGGTCGTAGAGACCGACGCCACGCTGCTCGCCGACACCCGGTACACGCAGGCGGCCGTGTTCGCCTTCGAGGTGGCGCTTTACCGCCTGGTGACTTCCCTTGGCGTGGTCCCGGACGTGGTCGTGGGTCACTCCATCGGCGAACTCGCCGCCGCCCATGTTGCCGGAGTGTTCGACGCCGACGGCGCGGCGGCACTTGTCCTCGCCCGCGGTCGCTTGATGAGCAACCTCTCGACGGCTGGTGCGATGGTCGCCATCGAGGCGACCGAGCGGCAGGTGGCGCGTTCGCTCAGGGACGAGGACGAACCGATCGCCATCGCCGCCGTCAACACCGAGAACTCTGTGGTCATCTCTGGTGCGGCAGGTGCCGTCGCGCGGGTCGAGCAGCGGTGGCGGGCGGCGGGACGCCGGACCCGAGCGCTGCGGGTCTCCCACGCTTTCCATTCTCCCCTGGTGGAACCGGTGGTCGCCGAGTTCACCGCCGTCGCCCAGGGCGTCGCGTCGGCCGCGCCGACCATCCCTTTGATCTCCACTGTGACCGGTGCTCTCGTCGGTTCGGAAGAGATCCGCGATCCGGCGTACTGGGGACGCCAGATCCGCGAGCCCGTCCGCTTTCACGACGCGGTGAGAGCCGCGGGCGGCCTGGGCGTGACCCGGTACCTGGAGATTGGTGCCGATGCTGTCCTCATTCCGATGGTCCAGTCCATCGTCGAGAGTGACGCCGTCGCCGTCGCCGCACAGGCCCGCGACCGGGACGAGCCCACGACCCTCCTGACCGCGCTGGGTGTCCTGTTCGCAGCGGGGCTTGAGGTCGATTGGGCTGCGGCGATCCAAGGTGGTGGCCGCGTGGAACTGCCCACTTACGCCTTCCAACATCGCGATTATTGGATACCGGTGTGCGGGAACGCAGGCGAGTCACCCGCCGTGTCCCGGTTGCGCCGCTTGGTGGCCGGGGGCGACGCCGTGGCCGTGGCCGCGGAGCTCGGCGTCGAGGGCCATGCCGCCGTCGACAGCCTCGAAGCGCTCCTGCCGGCGCTGTCGGCATGGTTCGAGCGCACCGTCGCCACCGCGCCGCCCCTGCCCGCGCAAGTGGAAAACGTTGACCTTCCGGCTGTGGTCGAGCGGTTGTCGTCGGTGCCCCCCGACGAGCGCAAACCGGCGCTGGTGGACCTGATTCGGCGGCACGTGGCCGACGTGCTCGGTCACGTTGGTCCGACGTCAATCTCCCCGCACGACAACCTTCTCGAAATCGGGCTGTCCTCCTTCGCCGCGCTCGAGGTGCGCAACCGCTTGACCGCGATCACCGGGGTGCAATTGCCCGCCGCTCTCGTCCTGGAGTACCCGACCCCGGCCGTGCTCGCCGACCACCTGCTCGAACGGCTGCTGACCACGGGCGGGGTACAGCCGGAACCCGGCCACAAAGGAGAGAACACATGCCCCGTCCCTTCCGCTTCGGCGTAAGCATGGCGCTGACCGGCGATCGAGCCCACTGGGTTGCCAAGTGCTGCCGAGCAGAGCACCTCGGCTTCGACGTCATCTCGGTCCCGGATCATCTCGGCATGCCCGCCCCCTTCCCGTCGCTGATGCTCGCCGCGTCGGTGACCGAGCGCATCGGCATCGGCACCTACGTGCTCAACACCGGCTTCCACAATCCGATGCTGCTGACGAGGGACGCTTTCGCCGTCGACGAGTTCAGCGGCGGGCGCCTGGAGATCGGGCTCGGTGCCGGGTACGACGCCGCCGAGGTCGAACGGGCCGGTCTGCCGTGGTTGTCCCCACGACAGCGGGTCGACCGCCTCACCGAGTTCGTCGACACCCTGCGCGCCCACGGCGCCGATGAGTCGACGTCGCCCCGCCCTATCCGACCCGGTGGTCCCCGGCTGGTGGTCGCGGGTTCCGGCGACCGGGTGCTCCGCCTGGCGGCCGAGCGCGCCGACGTGGTCGCCTTCAGTGGCGTCAAACCTGCCCCGTCCGGGTTTTCCGACAGCTCCGTCGTGGGCGCGGTGGCCAGCCCGTACAGCATTGCCGAGGCAGAAGTGGTCGACGAGCGCGTCGCCTACGTCCGTGAGTGCGCTGCAGGCCGTACCGAAGAGCCCGAGTTGAACATCGTGCTCCAGAGCGTGGTGCGTACCAATGACCGGAAGGCCACCGCCGAGGAGTTGCGCGGTGGTTCGGAGCTCACGCTCAACCAGTTGCTGGAGGCGCCGACGTTGCTGTTCGGCACCACGGAGGAGATGGCCGAGCAACTGGTGACCAACCGCGCGCGGTTCGGCATCAGCTATGTCACCGTCATCGAGCCCGTCATGGAGGTGTTCGCAGAGGTGATCGGCCTGCTGCGCGCGGAACGGCTTTAGGCGCCTTCACCAGACTCGTATGGTTGTCGCAGCTGGGTGGCTGCGGCAGGACTGTGTCGGGCGAACACACAGGAGAGCCATGACGTCCACAAGGGAGCGGACCGCCGCACCGAGCCGATTGGACACGCTCACCGGCATGCGATTCCTTGCCGCATTGGCTGTCGTCCTGTGCCACCTGTGGGTTGAGGTGGCGCTGGACGGCTCCGGTCATGTCCCGGCTCCCGCCTACTTCGGTGGGTGGGTCGGTGTCGGCTTCTTCTTCGTGCTCAGCGGTTTCGTGCTGGCCTGGTCGGCGCGCCCGCACGACACCGTGATTGGCTTCTGGCGGCGCAGGCTGGTCAAGATCTACCCGAATCACCTGGTCACCTGGGCCGCAGCTCTGATTCTCGCGCTTGTTGTCGGTCAACGGGCGACCGTAGAACGGACCGTGCCCAGTCTGTTCCTCCTGCACGGGTTCTGGCCAGATCTCGACGTGGTCACCTCGATCAACGTGCCGAGTTGGTCGTTGAGCTGCGAGTTGGCCTTCTATCTCGCGTTCCCGCTGCTGCACCGGGCTGTCGCTCGGATCCGGGGGCGTTGGCTCGGCTGGTTCGTCGGGGCGATCGCGGTCGCCGTGGTCGGTGCGGCAGTGTTCGCCCAAACACTGCTCGGCTTGGGTACGTCCATGGCCGATCTGTCGATGACCGAGGCACAGAACTGGTTCACCTACGCGTTCCCACCGGTGCGCACCCTGGACTTCCTCCTTGGCATCGTCCTTGCCCGGATGGTTCGTGAGGAAAGGTTGCCCCGGTTGCCCCTCCCTGCGGCCGTGGGTGGCTTGGCAGTAGGCGTTGTAGCGCAGTCGGCGTTGTTCCCGACGGTCTTCGCCATGGTCGCCCCGATGGTGTTGCCCGTGGCCGCGGTGATCGTTGCGGGCGCCTGGGCGGACGTAAACGACGTGCGGTCGCCGCTGAGCAGGCCCCTGGCTGTCAAGCTCGGCGAGGTGTCGTTCGCACTGTACCTGGTGCACTTTCCAGTGTTCCACTTCGGACACGTCCTGCTCGGCCAAGGCGGGATGGCCTGGCCGGTGCGAGGCATCGTGGTCGGCACCGCGATGTTCGTGGCGTCGTTGGGCCTGGCCTGGCTGCTGCACCACTACGTTGAGCAACCCGCCATGCGCAGGTGGGGTCGCTCGACGTCGGCCTCAAGGCGGCGGTCGGCTCCAGTCGACGAAGGCTGAAGCGACCGGTGGCCGCGGCCCAAGGGCCGGGGCCACCGGTGGCTGAGTGGTCAGGTGCGCGAGAACACCCGCTTGACACGCGAGGCGGCGAGGGCGCGGGCCAAGCGGAGCCGGTCAACGGTGAAGGCGCGGCGCATACGCAGCACGGACAGCAGTGACCACAACCGCGTCTCAGTGGCATGCCCGGGTGAGCCGTGCACGTCGTCGTGCCAGAGCAGTCGGGAGCGGCGAACCTGACGGGCAACCAGGCGGGGATCGGCACCTGGGATGACCTCATCGCGGGTGCTGGCGACGTAGGCGACCGGCACGCGTACGGCGGCCAATTCGTCGTCGTCCAAGGCCCACCCGCCCAAATCCGACCACGGTCGGCCGGTCAGGTGGGCCAGCGTGGTACGGGTGATCGCGGGCAGCTCTGCGTGCCAGTCCGCATCCGTGAAGAAATGTCGAACCGGGGCACCCACTGTGACGATCCCGCGCAGACGCGGCTCGGATGAGGCGGCGCTCAGCGCCAAGTGGCCGCCGAAGCTCAACGCGACCAGGTAGGTCTCGGTGACGTCCACGCGGTCGGCGAGCTGGTCGAGCAACGAGGTGAACAGAGCCGGCGCCGTCTCGTCGTAGGGCAGGGTGTTCTCGCCGACGCCAGGAAGCTCGGTCACCACACCGGCGAAGCCGAGCCGGTCCAGTTCGACGAGGATCGGTGCCCACTGCTCCTTGACACTGACGATCCCGCCGAGCAGCACCACCAGTGGACGGCGGTCCGCTGCGGACAGCCCGCTCGCCCACGCCCCGAGGCTGCCGCGGGACAGGTGCAGGTCCAGCCGTTCGACCAGCGGAACGGTCCGCCGCCACGCGTCGAACACCTCCACGGTTCGTTGTTGTGCACGCTGCCGCGCCGGCCCGTCGACGAAAGGGAATCGGGCCATGGTGAACAGCCCGCTCGCCTGGAGCAGATCACCCGCCTCCGCGGCGGCATCGGCGGCGGCCGACCACCGGACCGCCCACGACCCGGGATGCCCATCCGTGTCGGAAGTGATCGAGTCCAGCAGGGGTTGATAGGCGGCGGAGGGTATCCGCTGCGCCTCGGCGTGGGCGCGGGCGAACCGCTTGAGCTCGTCCAAGGGGATCCTCGCGCTCACCGCGTTGTCCGCTCGTCAGTCCCGAACGCCTCCAAGCCCTGTTTGACCTCGGTCAGCACGTCGGCAGCCTCGGCCCCGTCGATCACCCGGTGGTCGAACGCCAGGCTGAGCCGCACCACCGGCGCGGCCGTGATGCGGCCGTCCACCACGACCGGGCGCTGTCGCACGCGCCCGAGACCGAAAGTCACCGTGGTGCCACCGACCGAGTGGAAACCGTCGACGTCTCGGTGTCCGAGCGAGGTGACCGCGAAGGTGCCGGTGATCAGTGGTCGCAGCGCCAACGAGCGGGCCGTGTGGCGGAACCGCAGCCTGCCGCGCAGCGGGGAAGCGGCGTGCAGCGCGCGCACCCCGGCGAAGGCCGGTGATCGCGCCGGGTCGCCCTGCCGGGCGTGGTCCAGCCCGGCCTGGGCCTCGGAGAGGTCGGTCGAGTGCACGTCATGCAGCACCACGGCCAACACGACCCGATTGCCGTTCAGCTCGCTGTCCAGCGTCACCTTGGCATGGGCGAATGAGTACCGCGCCACCCTGAGGCGCAGCCGCCCGGTGACGGCGGCGTTGGCATCGGGGTGGCGGACGAGCACCCGGCCCGCGGTGTGCGCGAGGTAGGTGACCAGGGAAATCTTGGTCTCCCTGGTGGCGGCCTGGTGAGCGAGCACCGCGGACATACCCACCTCGGTGTCGAGGAAGACGGGAGAGAAGGACCGGATCTGCTCCAGGAAGTACAGCGTGTGCCTGCGTTCTCGGGCCATCGGCTGCCCGACTGCCATGACGCGCTCCTTCGAGATTCAGCGGACGGCGAGGTGGTAGATGCTTGCCAGGGTCGGCGCGGTCAGCACCTCGGGGAGCGACAGCTCCCGACCCGTGCGGCGCTCCAGCAGGGTGCACAGGCTCAACAGGTGCACCGAGTCCCAGCCCGCGACGTCCCGCAGCTCCAGGTCCACATCGGTGTCGGAGAGGTAGAGCCCCAAATCGTCGCGGAGAATGCGGAGGAACTCGTCGATGAGCATGGTTCACCTCACAGGGTATCGGTGAGCGTGACGTGCGCGGGCGGGGCGATGATGTCCGCCAGATCGTGAAGGAATCGGACGGATTCGGACCCCGGGACGCGGGTGAAGCCCGACCGGGAGTAGAAGGTGGCGACTCTGCCGTTCTTGGCTGTCGCCCGGTACTCGCCGGTGACGGCCACCGCCCCGGATTCCCGCGCGTGCCGCAAGATTGCGCTGATGGCGGCCTGCTCTACACCACGTGAGAACACCCTGCAGCTCAGCAAAAAGTTGTCCAAGTGCAGCGTATCACCGTCACGGCGGCCGAACACGACCCCGACGATCCCATTGTCTCCGAACCGGTCGGAGCACTCGATGGTCAGGACGAGGCCGTCCGGTGTCGCCGCCAGCGCGGCAACATCAGCTACCTGCATGCGCTGGCCGGTCATGTTGAACTGGTTGGTGCGCAACGTGATCTGAGAGATCCGGCTCAGCTGGTCGCCGCGCGCGCGGCCAACCGCGACCCGCACGCCGAGTTCGGCGAGGTAGTCCGCCAGCGATTCGAAGCTGTCCAAGAAGTCTTGGCGCACCAGTTCCGCCCGGTACCTTGCCGTGCGCGACCGGTCTTCCGTGGTCAGCTCGCGGGTGTCGAACCACCCGTCCCGCAGCAGTGTCTCCACATGGCGTGCCGGATCGCCGCCCACGTGTACCACCGCGACTTCGGGGAGTTCGGAGCGGATCAGGGCGCACTCGTAAGGGCTGTCGTCCACGAAGACGAAGCCGTCCAGCCCCAGGTTCAGATCGGCCGCCAGGTCGCGCAGGTTGTCGTGCTTGGGATGCCAGTTGGTCACCAGCCGCACCAGGTCGTCCTCGCGCAGCGTCGCGTCGGGCCTGGCCAGCGCCGCCCGCGCCGGACCCGGGTCGTTCTTGCTCACCGCGGCGATCAGGACACCCTGCGCGGCGAGTTGGCGTACGGTTTGCTGATACGCGCGGAACGCCTCGCCGACCGGCGTGTGCGCCATCTCGACGGCCTCGGGTCCGTCGTCGCCGACCACCCCACCCCAGAGCGTGTTGTCGAGGTCGGTGACCAGTACCTTCCGGGTGCGGCCGACGACGGAGCGGGCTAAGTGCCCGACCTCGTGGGCATAGGCGGCTTGGAGCGCAGGGGACAGGTGCACACCTGCGTATACGTCCATTCTCGGCTCGACGGCGGGCACCCCTTCGGCCAGCAGTGGGTCGCTGTCGAGCACGACCACGCCCGGTCGGTCCACACCGAACCGCAGTAACGCGGCGTTGGCTTCGCGCCACACCGCCCCCAACTCGGCGCGCGAACGGTGATCGACGAGTGCTGCGGTCCGTGACCTGGGGAGGGGCACGGTGTTGAGGACGAGAGTGCTCGAGGACCGCTTGGTGAATGAGTCCACCAGTCCGGACAGCAGACGGAGCTTTCGCTCCCATACCCGCTGCACGTCCTGCGGCGTCCAGGGCACGGCCACTTCGTCGAAGACCACCGCGGGGTCGAGCAGGCACAGCACCAAGTGGTGCCCGCCGGCGTACAACTCGCTGCTGGGATCGGACAGGTCGAACACGTAGCCGTCGAACCCGCCGACCATTACTCGCGCCACGATCCCGTGCCGGGCGAACTGGCCGGTCAATGCCGGCACCGTGGCAGCGAGCGTGCCGTGCCCGGTCACCGCGACCGACACCGATGGTGTGTCCGGGTGGACGGCGAGCACGGCTACCGGGTCGACTCCAGCCAGCAGCCTGCCTGCTGTCATCACGTCGTCGCCGCTCAGGCCGTCGAGCAAGCCGGCTACCTCGGGGTACCGCTCTACTACAGCACCCTTTTGGTGCAGTTCGCGCAGTCGGGCCAACGGGTCCGCATGTGTCTTCGCGGTCGACGGCGACATCAGATGCCCTCCAACGCGAACCCGGACCTGATCCACTTGCTGGACTCGATCGCCACACCCACCGCGCGTTCGCCCCGAACCATCTTGTCGAAGGCCCGCTCGAGCTGGAAGAAGACCAACGCATTGCCGTTGTTCCCGGTCTCGGCCACGCAGCTGACCTCGGTGGCCGACGGGAGGCCCAGCAGTGCCATGACCTTCTCGGTCATTCGCCCGGACAGCTGCGGCGGCAGCAGGTAGTCGATGTCCTCACCGTTCCAGGACAACGAGGACAGGATTTCCCCGAGTACCTCCCGGGCCATCGTGGGCACGCGCTCTTCGATTGCCTTGTAGTCCTCGGTCGCGGGCGGCCGGTTGCTGTGCCGGTCGTTGGGGCCGAACCACTCCAGCGTGGCGCCGGGCGCGCTGCCCAAGCCGACGAGCCGGGTCGCGGTGGTGCGCAGAATCGCGCTGCCCGGGACCGGGTCCGTGCTCAGCACCGCCGCTCCTGCACCGTCACCGAAGAGGACGAAGTTGACCAACTGTGCGGGCGGCAACTTTCTGAGGTCCTGGGAGGTGTCGTAGAAGCGGGCAACGACGTCGCCGCCGAGTACCAAAGCGGTACGGAACCGGTCGCCGTCCAGCAACCTGCGGGCAACGTCGAGCGCCTGTACCGCGCCGGAGCAACCGGATTGCAGTTGGTAAGAGGCGACCTGGTCGATGCCCAGCCGGTCGGCGACAACGTTCGCCGTGGTAGGCATCAACCGGTCCGGAGTCGACGTTCCCATCACGACCAGGTCGATGTCGCCGGCCTTGACCCCGGCGTCGACGAGCGCGATCCGTCCGGCCCGCTCGCCGAGGTCGGCCAGCTCCGCCTTGGGCACACCGCTGTCCAGATCGATCGACAAGTGTCGCGAGGTGGTGCCGATGAAGGTATCGACCCACTGCTCCCACAGTGGGTCCATGCCAAACCGGCGTGCCAGGTCGGCGTTGGTAACGGGCGGCCCAGGCAACGCCGTTCCCACGGAGAGCAGATGGACGTCCGGTCCGCTCACGGTGCCCCCTTGTACATCCTGCCGATCGTCGCGGTCGGGATGCCGCGCTCGCGGACATCGTCGACGGGACGTCTAAATCCCGTCTTGGCCGCGGTCGGGGGGAGTGTGTGTAGTCGCGCCCGCTGGCTGGGTGCGCGCTCCGCGATGATGATCGCCCGGTGCAGGTCACGCAGTTCGCCACAGGGGTCGAGACCGAGTTCTTCGTTGAGCGCGTTCCGCGCGACCTGGTAGACCTCCAGCGCTTCCGCCCTTCGGTGGCTGTGGAATAGCGCGAACATCAGTTGTTGGTAGAAGGTCTCGTCCAAGGGGCGCTCGATCACCAGGTCGAACAGCAGCGGAATCGACTCCTGATAGCGGCCGAGTCGGAAACGCGAGGTCACGAGCATTTGAGCGCACTCCAAGCGCAGCTCGTCGAGCCAGTTCGCCAGCGCGCTCACGACGGGCCCGTCGCGCAGGTCGCGGAACGCAGGCCCGCGCCACAACCCGAGTGCGTTCCGCAGTCGCTCAGCGGCCTGCTCGTGCTCGCCGAGCCGGTGCAACTCCCGGCCGCGCTCGGTGAGCCGGCGGAACTCCTCGTAGTCCAGGGAGGTCCCTTCCTCGGTCAGCAGATAGCCGGGTTCCTTCGTGAGGATGGCCGGGCCGTTACCGGTCGGCTTGGAGAGGAACTTGCGCAACTGGGAGATGTGGACGTAGATACTGGCGGTGGCACGCCGGGTCGGGCGGCTTCCCCAGACCTCGGTGATCAACTCTTCCATCGACACGACCCGGCCGGGGCGCGACAGCAAGGCGGCGAGCACGATGCCCTGCTGTCGCGCACTGATCCCGTGGCGTCCGCCTTGAACTACCTCCAGGTCGCCGAGCACGTTGAACTGCATTCACGAACCCCTTACCCATTCGGCCAACTGGGCAGACACTTCATCGGGTCTGCTTGTGGTCGACAGTGTGCCGGGGCGTCGGGTGGGGTCACATCAGAAGAACCTCTTACCCTGATCGGGTTGTATTCCCGCCCGATTGGGCTGGTGCGCAGCTGCTCAGACGGTTCCGTCTCCGGTTTCCGGTGCGACTGCGGGCCTGGGTGTCCGCAGTAGGAAGATCGCGATGACCAGTGCGGCACCGATGAACACAGCGGCGCCGCCGAACGCCCATGCGACCCCCGTGACGAGGGGGTCTGCGCTCGGCGGCGCTGACCTGCCGGCAGCGCCGAAGATGGTCACGAGGATCGCCAGGCCCAGTGAACCGCCGACGGTCAGCATGGCTTGGAGCACACCCGAAGCCGCACCGGCCTCCGCCGCGGGTGTCGCGGACATGATGATCAGGTTGTGCGCCACCATGCTGAACCCGGCGCCGGCCCCGAACAGGATCAGTGGGCCGAGCACCGACCCGGCGTACCCGTTGTCCGTGGAAAGCGTGCTGAGCCAGACCGCTGCGACGAGGATGGCGGAGATACCCGCGATCGCGACCAGTCGGGGGCTGGTCTTGGCCAGCAACCGGGGCACCACCTGAGAACCCGCGAACACCGCCGCGGCCATCGGCAGGAAGGCGAGTCCGGTGGTCAGCGGATCCATCCCCAGTGACTCCTGGAGGAACTGGGTGAGGAAGAACCACATGCTGGTGAGGGTGGCGGCGATGAGGAGCAGGTTCGCGTACGCCGCGGAACGGCCGCCGCCGCGGAACAGGCCGAGCGGCAGGACGGGGTGCGGAGACCTGGCCTCGATGACGATCAGGACGGCGAACAGCGCTAGGCCGCCGGCGAACGCGGCCAGTGCCACCGTGTCGTCCCATCTGTGCTCGGAGACTCGGATGAGCGCGTAGACCAGCGAGGTCATCGACGTGACGGAGGCGAACGCGCCCAGCAGGTCGAAGGGGCCGGGATTGGTCTCCGATTCACGGATGAACTTCGGCGTCAGCAGGATGACGAGCAGCCCGATCGGCACGTTGATGAACAGCACCCAGCGCCACGACAGCAAGGAGGTAAGCAGGCCGCCGAGCACCAGACCCAGCGCCAAGCCGGAACCGGAGATCGTCGAGAACACGGCGAAGGCGCGGTTGCGCTGCGCCTCCTCCCGGAAGTTGGTCGTCAGCAGGGCGATGCCGGTGGGCGCCGCGAAGGCGGCTCCGACACCCTGCCCGGCCCTGGTCAGCACCAGCACGACGTCGTCGGTCGCGAGCCCGCCCACCAGGGACGCGGTGGTGAACAGCGCGGTACCGACAAGGAACACCCGGCGGTGTCCGCAGATGTCGCCGAGTCGGCCGCCGAGGAGCAGGAGGCCACCGAAGGGGAGGAGGAACGCGTTGGTGATCCAGGACAGGCCGGTCTGGCTGAACCCGAGTTCGTCTCTGATCGTCGGCAGTGCCACGTTCATGATCGTGGTGTCGAGCTGGAGCATGAACTCGCACGAGACGATCAGCGTCAGCGCGATGCGAAGCCCGCGGCTGGTGAGCGCGCTCCCCGTCGCGGTGATTCCGGGCATGCGGAAGCCTCTCTGATGTCCGGTGTTGGACCTCGTGTTGATACCGGTTCGCGGAGGTGCCGACTGTGTCGTCGACTGCGCCTAATATATGGGGATGTCCCCCCGTTTGTAAATGGGGGGTGACTCTCAGATCACCCTGTGCAGGGAGTACGCAGATGACCGGACCCGAGGGGCGCAGAGCGCTGCGCGCCGATGCGCGGCGGAACCACGATCGGGTGTTGGCGCAGGCGGCGATCGACTTCGCCGAGTACGGTGCCGACGTCCCGCTGGACGACGTCGCCCGGCGCGCGGGCGTCGGCTCAGCCACGCTCTACCGGCACTTCCCGTCCAGGGACGCGTTGCTGGCGGAGGTGATCCGCGGCAGCGTCGACGGCCTGCGCGCCGAAGCCGAGCGCCTGCTGGTGGCCGATGACGCCGACCAGGCGCTGCGCGACTGGATGCGCGCGGCGACCGTGCACGCGGCGTCTTACCGGGGCCTGTCGTCGTCGCTCATGACCAGCTTCTACGACGAGGGATCCCCGTTGCACGCGTCGTGCCTCGCGATGCACGCAGCGGGCGGCGAACTCCTGGCCCGCGCTCGGAGATCGGGCTCAGTGCGGGCCGATTTCACCGCGGAGGATCTGTTCACCCTCGTCAACGCGCTGGCATGGGCGGCGGAGTGGAACGGTCGGATGGCCACCACCGCGCCCGCCCTGCTGGACGTCGTGTTCGACGGTGTTCGGGAGGCGGTAACGCCGTAATGCCGCGGCCTGTGTGCATTGTGCCGATCTAAAGGCATACCAAACCCAGATGTCGGCGGCGTTGTCGGTTCTACGGCGGCATCCTAGGGTCGGTCCGGATGGCCCCGCGTCACCGGACCGGAGGAGCGACATGGGAGAGACCACCGCTGCCCGCACCGCACCGCCCGAGTTCCCGCAGAGCCGCACCTGCCCGTTCCAACCCCCAAAGGGCTATGCCCCGTTACGCGAGGGCGGACCGCTCTCCCGCGTGTCGTTATGGGACGGGCGGGTGGTGTGGCTGATCACCGGGTATACCGAAGGGCGGGACCTGCTGGCCGACCGGCGGCTGTCCGCAGATCGGACCCGGCCGGATTATCCGATCATCGCGCCCAGATTCGCCGCTGACGTCACCCGCAGGCTGGTCCTGATCGGTATGGATCCACCCGCGCACGACGTGCACCGCCGGCTGCTCAACCCCGCCTTCAGCCTCCGTCAGGCGCGCGAGCTGGCCCCCCGTATCCAGCGGACCGTCGACGACGCCGTCGACGAGGTGCTGCGGCTGGGCCCACCGGTTGACCTCGTCGAGCACCTGGCACTGCCGGTCCCGTCCGAGGTGGTGTCCGAGCTACTCGGCGTGCCCTATGCCGACCACGGCTTCTTCCAGGACGCGACCCGCCGCTTGATGCAGGCGCGGGACGAGGCGTCGTCCCAGACTGCCGGACGTGACTTGGTCGACTACCTGGAGCGACTGGTCGCCGTTAAGCGCCGCCGTCCCGACAACGGGCTTATCACCAGGTTGATCGAGTCGCTCGAGGTGAACTCGCTGTCGCACGAGGAACTGGTGCAGATTGCGCTGGTGATCCTCGTGGCCGGGCACGAGACCACCGCGTCGATGATCGCACTGGGAGTGATCACGCTGCTGGAGCACCCCGACCAGTTGCGCGCGCTTACTGCGGACGCCGCATCGGTACGTATGGGCGTCGAGGAACTGCTGCGCTACCTCGCGGTCACCGATCTGGCGGGTACTCGAGTGGCAACCGAGGACATCGAAATCGGCGGCGAAGTCATCCACGCGGGCGACGGCGTCCTGGTCTCGTCGACCCTTGGCAACCGCGACGGTTCTGTGCACGCCGACCCCGACGTGCTCGATGTGGGCCGGGGAGACCGCAGGCACTTGACGTTCGGCTACGGGATACACCAGTGCCTCGGCCAGAACCTGGCCCGGGTTGAGCTGGAGATCGTGTTCGAGACGCTCTTCCGGCGAATCCCCGGACTGCGCTTGGCGGTTCCGATGGCTGAGTTGCCGACTCGTCCGCCGGGGGTCGGGACGATCCAGGGCGTGACCGCTCTCCCGGTGATGTGGTGATGGGATCGGGCGTGTCCGTCGATCGGGTCCGCTGCGTCGGGGCTGGCCAGTGCACGGCGGTGGCACCGGGGATGTTCGACATCTCCGCCGAGGACGGGCTCGTGGTTCTGCTCGATCCCGCGCCCGGTCCAGCCGACCACGATGCCGTCGCGGAGGCGATTCTGTTGTGCCCCAGGTACGCGTTGGAGGTGCTGGCCCGGTGAACGCCACCCGCTCTCTGGGGTCGCTGCACGTCGGTCCGCTCGGCCTCGGTTGCATGGGGATGACAGAGTTCTACGGGCCAACGGACGACGCAGAGTCCTGCGCCACGATCGACCGCGCCCTCGACCTCGGCGTCACGCTCTTCGACACTGCCGACGTGTACGCGTTGGGGCAGAACGAGAAGTTGCTCGGCCGGGCGCTCACAGGGCACCGCCGTGAGCAGGCGGTCGTCGCCACGAAGATCGGGGTCATCCGACCAGGTAAGGGTTTGGGCACCGGTGTACGCGGCGACGCCGAGTACGTGCGGGCCGCGGCTGAGGCATCTCTCCGCAGGCTTGGCCTCGACCACGTCGACCTGCTCTACCAGGCTCGAGTGGACCCCGGCGTGCCGATCGAGGAAACCGTCGGTGCAATGGCCAGACTAGTTGCTGAGGGTAAGGTCCGGCACATCGGGTTATCGGAGGCGAGTGCGGCCACCGTGCGTCGCGCACACGTTGAGCATCCCTTGACCGCCGTCCAGACGGAGTGGTCGCTGTGGTCTCGCGGCATCGAGAACGAGGTGGTCCCGCTGTGCCGGGAACTGGGTATTGGCCTGGTCGCCAACGCCCCGCTCGGCAGGGGGTTTTGGACCGGCCGCTACCTCGATGCTGAAGCGCTGGACCCCGGCGACTTCCGCCGCATCGCGCAACCGCGCTTCTCCTCGGAGAACCTGCGCCGCAACGCCCCGCTGGTGCATCGGCTGACGGACCTGGCCACCGAGCGTGGCGTCACCCCTGCCCAGCTCGCCCTGGCGTGGCTGTTGCACCAAGGCGACGACGTGGTGCCGATCCCCGGGACCAAGCGTCGTACCCACCTTATGGAGAACCTAGGCGCGCTGGAGCTCTCGCTCGATCCCGAGGAGGTCGACGCCGTCGCGGCTGCGGTGCCGCCGTCGGAAATCCACGGCGAGCGGTACACGGAGACCAGTTTGGCGATGGTGGACCTCTGATTCCGATCCCACCGTCGTCCCGCAGAACCGACTGGAGTGGACGGAGGTCCGTCGCTGTGGCGTGTTCTTCCAAGGCCTTCGCCCTGGTGGCGCTGCTCTTACTCACCGCGTGCGCCGGGACCGAGCCCGAAGACGATGTGGTGCGTGTGGCGCTGTCCCAGCAACCGGAGTGCCTCGACCCGCAGGTCAGCCCGCGCGAGGTCACCGCAACGGTGGTGCGCGGCGTGTTCGACTCGCTGGTCGAGCTCGACCAGGAGGGCGTTGTTCGGCCGTGGTTGGCGGAGCGGTGGGAAATCACGCGAGACCGGAGGTCCTTTACCTTCCACCTGCGTGGTGGTGTCACCTTCCACGACGGCACCCCGTTGGACGCCGAGGCGGTGCGAGCCACGCTCGACCACGCCACTGCTCCCGCCACCAAGTCCCGGTACGCGGCGATGCTGCTGCGCCGCTACGCCGGGTCGGACATCCTGGATTCGCGAACGATTCGAGTCCACCTCACCGAACCCGACGCCTCATTCCTCCAGGCGCTCAGCACCGCTTACCTCGGTATCCAGTCGCCTACCTCGATGCGGGTGAATGCGGGTGATCTGTGCGCGCGTCCGGTAGGTTCCGGGCCGTTCCGGTTCGCGCACTGGCGGCGCAACCGTGACATCCGGCTCGATCGCTATGCCGAGTACCGGTGGTCGCCGCCTTCGGCGCGCACCCCGGGCCCGGCCGCCGCATCGGGTGTCCAGATAACATTCATTCCCGAAGACGGTGCCCGCTTCGGCGCGCTCGTGAGCGGGCAGGCTGACGTGGTAACCCCGATCCCGCCCGTCAAGGCGGGAGTTCTGCGCGCCGACCGCAACCTGCGTCTGCTGGCCGCGGACTTGCCGGGCGTCGTCTATACGGTGTGTTTCAACAGCACCAGTGGACCGCTGGCCGATGAGCGGGTGCGTCACGCGGTGCGGCGTTCAGTCCGCATCGACGAACTCGTGCGCGCCGTCCACTTCGGTGAGTATCCGCGTGCATGGAGCATGTTGGGCCCGGCAACCCCTGCATACGCGCCGGACACCGTCGACAGCTGGCCGGTAGACACCGCCCTCGCGGAGCGGTTGCTGGACGAGGCAGGCTGGACAGGTCGGGATGAAGAAGGCTACCGAGTCCGCGACGGGCAGCGACTCGTGCTGAACTGGCCGTACCTACCGGAAACACAGGGCAAGGACCTTATTCTCCTCCAAGGCGTACAGGCCGAGGTTCGGCGCCTCGGCATTGACCTGCATGTGACGGCCGAGGATGCGGGCACCTACGTCCAGCTCACCTACACAGGCCGGGGCTTGGACATGTTCGGTACCAACTTCGTCCGCGCAGACCCGGACGTCCTTCGGTACTGGCTCGGGTCAGGTGAAACGCTGGACAACGGCGGCGGCAACGTCTTCCGGGTGCGCGACCCCGTGCTCGACACCCTGCTCGACCAGGGGCTGGCCACCGACGATCTGGCGGCGCGCGTTCGGCACTACCGTGCGGTCCAGCACTACGTCAACGACCGCGCGCTGGTCATGCCAGTGTTCGTCCCGCGTGCGATGGTCGGCACGTCCTCCCGACTTAACGGACTCGCGTTTGAGGCTGCCGGCTACCCGCTCTTTCGTGACGTGACGACAGGGAGGAGCTGACCGTGTCGACCTGGCTCCCTGGCGGGACCCCTCGCACCGCCGCACGTTGGTTCGCCCGTCGTGCGTCCCTCGCCGCGATCGTCGTTGCAGGCGCGGTTACGGCGGCCTTCCTGGGCCTGGAGTTGACTGCGGACGACCCTGCGCTGACTGTGCTCGGCACGACGCCGCGAACCCCGGAGTTGGTCGAGCAGGTTCGTGCCGAACTGGCTCTGGACAAGCCCGCGTGGCAGCGCTACCTGCTGATGATCGGACGGGTGTTCACTGGTGATCTCGGTACCTCCCACCAGCTACAGCAGCCGGTCTGGTCGCTCATCGGCGAGCAAGCGAGTGCCAGCGCCGAACTGGTCGTCGCCGGTATCGCTGTGGCGTTGGTCGTTGCCTCAACCTCTGCGATCGCCACGGCGGGCGGGCGCAGACCCATGCTCCGCGCCGCCCTGTCCGCCGTCGAGCACGTCACTGCGGCCAGTCCCGCGTTCTGGTTCGGGCTCCTGCTGCTTGGCGTCTTCTCTTTCCGCCTGCACTTGTTCCCTGTGGCGGGTGGCACCGGTCCGCGTGCCCTGGTGCTGCCCGCGCTGACCTTGGCACTGGAACTCTTCGGGCCCTTCGCTCAAGTGTTGAGGGCTGGTCTGGACACCGCTCTGCGTGAGCCGTTCGCGCTGACCGCGCGCGCCCGAGGCACCACCTGGGAACGCCTGCTCGTGCGGCACGCGCTGCGCCATGCCCTGCTGCCCCTGGTCACGCTGTCGGGGTGGACTGTGGGCGCGCTCCTCAGCGGTGCGGTGGTGATCGAGACCGTCTTCGGCAGGCAGGGTTTGGGCAGGTTGCTGGCCACCGCGATCACCGGGCACGACCTGCCGGTGGTCGTTGGTGTCGTCACCGTGTCCGCGGTGGCCTTCGCAGTGGTGTCGATGGTCGTGGACTGGCTGTATGGCGTCATCGACCCCAGGACTGGAGAGGCGATCGGATGACCGTCTTTGCCATCACCGTCGGACGGGTGCTCTCCGGTGCTGCGGGCAGTGGGCCGCACGGTGGTCGTCTGCGACGGTGTCATCACCGTAGTCAGACCTACCACGCCGAGCCTGAACGAAGCCGGCTCGGACAGCTGCCGCCTCGACCTCGCCGACGTCGCCGTCCTCACCGGGCTGAGCGCCCCGCATGTCCACCTGATACTCCGCGCATGTCGGGGACCCTGTTGTCGGCTTGGGTGCCACCGGGATCAAACGCATCCCGCTCGGGGTGGCCTGTCAGGGCGAGAAGTTGCCGGGCGCGGGCGTTACCACCGTGGCCCTGGCGAACACCCCTTCCCGGTGCAGCGCGAGGCAATCGCCGCCATCGAGTTGCCAAGCGACCGCATCTTCCCGGCAGAAGTGCCGGTGATCGCCAGCGATGGGTACTGCTGGTACCCGGGCGAGGCCGCGGGCGCCCCGACGGCACCTGCCGCCGGCCTCGGACCGACCTCACCTGTCGCATGGGCGGAACTGGTGTCGTGGTGATCGACGGGACCGCCGCCACAGGCGGGTCGGAGCACGGAACCAACCAGTCCAACACCGCCGTGGTCGCGGTGGCCGAGGGCCGCCGGATGGCCGCGCACGGTGAGGATGACTTCCGCTCTGCTGTCGACTCATTGGGGCGCTTTGGTTTCTCCGGCGCGCCCGCCGGTGATCCGAGCGCGGCCACAGTCGTGTGCTCGACGTTGCGCCGCACCATCGGCAATTCGGTCGAGCGCGTAGCCCGCGAGGTCCTCGACGTCGTGCTCCACCAGCACCACCGGCAGGTGTGGCTGGTTGCGGGCACCGACGCCGGTATACCCAACTGGTACTTCGGCGCCTACACCACGTACCTGGACTGGTGGCTAGCCGTAGGACAGAGGGAGGCAATCGTCCTGGAGCGCGCCGCCGCCGCGGCAGCCCGCGCCCTGGAACAGGGAGGGGTCACCGGTCACATCACGCTCGCCTCGACAGCCGATCTGCTCGTCGACGGTGATTCGCGCTCCACCCCCGGAATCCTCGCCGTGCCGCGTCTCGTCCTCCACCGCCGCACGGCCGACCGACCGGGGAGTGCGCAATGACCATGCTGAACAACTCGCCTGTACGCCGAAACCCCACCGTGGCGGTGACCGCTGCCGGCGTGGTCCTGCTGCTCGCCTCGCTCGCAGCGCTATGGCCCTCGATGCTGGCCCCATACGCGCCGGACGACATCGACCTGGTCCGCGCACTGGCCCCACCCGGGCCCGAGCACTGGCTGGGCACCGACCAACTCGGCCGCGACGTGCTCAGTCGAGTCGTGCACGGCACTGCGACCACACTGCTGGCTGGACTGGGGTCGATCGCCGGGGCGGTGACCCTGGGCTCGTCGCTGGGCATCTTCGCGGCCACCGCTCACCTCCGTGTCGCTGGGGCGATCATGCGGGCGACCGACGTCCTGCTGGCCTTCCCCGGCCTGCTGCTTGCGCTGCTGGTGGTCACAGCGATCGGTCCCGGCGCCATCAACTCCGCCGTCGCCATCGGGTCGGCAGCCGCTCCCGGCTTCGTCCGGCTCGCCCGCTCCCGCGCACTCGTGGTCGGCCGGTCCGGCTACGTGCAGGCCGCCGTTGCCCTGGGCAGGTCCAGGGGTGAGATCTACCTGTGTCACCTGGTCCCCAACACTCTGCCACCCGTGCTCGCGCTGGCCACCGTCAACGTCGGTAGCGCCATCATCGCCGGATCCTCCCTCGGATTCCTCGGCCTGGGGCCAGAGCCGCCGAGCCCGGAATGGGGCACGATGCTTGCTGAGGGCCGCGACTTCCTCGGCGCGGCACCAGCCATGGCTGTCGCACCGGGAGTGGCGGTCACCCTTGTGGTGCTGTCGCTCACCGTTGTCGGCGGGCACCTGCGCTACCGGTTCGAGACCGGGGGACGGACGTGATTGCCACCGATTTGGAACGGCCGCTGGTAGTGGTGCGCGGCCTGACCGTCCGGTTCGGTGGACCACCGGTGGTGCGCGGTGTCGACCTGACTCTGCACCGCGGCGAACGTTTGGCACTGGTTGGCGAGTCGGGGTCGGGCAAGAGCGTCACCGCGCGCTGCCTGCTCGGCTTAGCCGGCGACGGTGCCCTGGTCACTGTCGACCGACTGGAGTTCGCGGGCCGGGACCTCAGCGGGATCACCGAGAAGCAGTGGCACGAGCTACGCGGTGCCCGCGTCGGGCTGGTGCCCCAGGACGCGCTGTCCGCCCTGGATCCGTTGCGCCGCGTCGGACAGGAAGTAGGTGAGGTGCTGGTCAACCACGGCATTGCCACCCGCAGCGAGGCCCTGCGGCGGGCCGCAGTCGTATTGGAGGAGGCGGGTATCCCCGATGGGGCTGCTGCGGCGCGCCGCTATCCACACCAGCTCTCGGGCGGTCTGCGTCAACGCGCGCTCGTCGCCTCGGCTGTCGCCGCCCTCCCGGATGTCCTGGTCGCCGACGAGCCCACGGCCGCCCTCGACGCCGAAGTGCGTGCGCGAGTGCTGGACCTACTGTCCGGGCTGGCGGCCAGGGGCACCGCGTTGTTGCTGATCAGCCACGACCTCGCGGCGGTGGCTGACATCGCCGACCGCGTCGTGGTGATGCACGAAGGCGAAGTGGTCGAAGAGGGCCGAGTCGACCGCGTCCTCGGCGCGCCTGAGCACCCCTACACCCGGAAGCTACTGGCGGCCGCACCCAGTGCTGCGACTTCGCGTGGCATCGCGTCGGATCGCGTCGTGCTAGAGGTCCAAGGGGTGCGGAAAGTCTTCACGGATGCGGACGGCGCGCCGCATATCGCCGTGGACGACGTGTCGTTCCGAGTGCACGCCGGTGAAGTGCTCGGCCTTGTCGGCGGTTCCGGATCAGGCAAGACCACGGTGGCCAGTGTGGTGATGGGCCTGCTGAACCCAGATGGTGGCGATGTCCGGTTGCTCGGTGAGCCGTGGTCGAAACGGTCGGAGCGAGAGCGACGGCGGGTGCGCGGCAGCATCCAGCTCGTTCAGCAGGACGCTCTAGGCTCGTTCGACCCGCGATGGCCCGTGCACCGAATACTCGGTGAGGCGTTTGGTGCCACCGACCGACGCGGGCTGGCGGTACGCCAGCGTGACCTGACACGGTTGCTCGACCTGGTGGGTCTGCCAGAATCGCTGCTGGACAGGCATCCGTTGGCGTTGTCCGGCGGACAACGCCAACGGGTGGCCATCGCCCGAGCCTTGGCCCGGGAACCCGAGGTGGTCGTGTGCGACGAGCCGGTGTCAGCGCTCGACGCCTCGACCCAAGCACAGGTTCTGGACCTGTTCCTCGAGATCCGCGACCGATTGGGCGTGGCACTGGTTGTCATCTCCCATGACTTGGCCATGGTGCGTGCCATCGCGGACACCGTGGTCGTGATGCGTGCCGGGCGGGTCGTCGAATCCGGCCCGGCCGGTACCGTGCTGGGATTCCCAGAGCATCCCTACACCCGGGCTCTTCTCGCTGCGGCACCGCGACAGCACATCGCCGCACCATCCGCCCTGCGTACCACCTCCGCGGGTGTGGTACGACCGCTGCCCGGTGACGTGCCTCCGGAACCCGGACGGGGGTCAGACGTGGGGTATTGAGGTGGCCGTGGCCTCTTGGCACTCCGATCTGAGCGGTCAATCGGCCTGCGGTGAGCGTAGCTATGGGATCGGCGTGAGTTGACCGGCCACTGGAGATTGATGGGTTTGGTGGCCGGCAGGTGGATGGCGTTGCCGGGTTAGCAAGAAGTCCAGCGGTGTCGGCTCGCGGCATTGTCCCAACCCACTTTGGTCAGGTTGCTCATGTATACACCACGATGGACGCAGCGGTTTCCTTCATCCTTGTCGACGTGGCGGTATACGCGGACGTCAGGGTAGCTGCCGGCGTTGCCGCGATTATGCCACGAGGATGCGGCGTCGTTGGCGTCCATGCCGTTGTTAACGTCATCTCCGTAGTTGTTGTCGTCGCCCGACCAAGTCCAGGAACGCCCCTTCTTGTCGTCATGTTCCCAGATGCAGAAATCGCCCTGATCGCAGTTCGGGTCCGATGCTGCCGCCGATGGTACGGCCACGACGATGCTCGCGCAGGTGGTGACGGCCATGACCACGGCCCGCATGATGTGCATGGTGTTCTCCTATCTTGTGAATTCCGCATGTGTGGATGCGCTCGTTCTGTCAAGGGGGCGGCATGGCTGATCAGAGCGTGGCTAGTGCCGCGTACTGGAGGCGGCGCAGTTCCGCGACCGCGCGTTGGTAGGGGCGGCGTACCTCATAGGTCAATTCGACCTCCACGGTCCGGACCAGGACACCCACGTTGTGCTGGAGGGCGCAGCGTGCCTCCACACTGGCCAACTGCTTGTCGTGCTGGTCGGCGGTTCGGGCATCCATGGTCGACCAAGTGCGGGAGGCGGTGTTGCGCAGCTCGACGGGGCTGTCAACTGGCTGTCCATGGGCCCGGGCACACCGCGACCACGCCATTACCGCTGCGGTGTAGCGAGGATCGCGTCGTAGATCCGTCTCGTCCGCGACCGGGAGGTTGGACACTGTCTGCTGTGCCCACAGCCAGCGACCCAGGTCCCCGTACAGGGTGACTCGGGCCTGCGACAGGCAGCCGAGGTTACTTGTGGTTACCTGTGTGCCGTCGGGAAGTCTCGCCGTGACGCCGGTCGGGGCGGGGCCGAGCAACGCCGCTGTACGGGCCGACGTGGGGGTGGACGTCTGCTCTGCTCGTGCGGCGGCTACCCGCGCGGGGTTCGCCGCTCCGTATCCGTAACGATTCGCCCATTGTGCGTCGTCGAGCACCAGGCGGAACCGGGTCGCCGCGTACCTCTGGTAACCCGTTCCCGGCTGGGGTGTGTAGTGGTGGCCGGCGGCGGCCATGCAGTCGCGAACCAGGTGTTCCTCCGCCATGTGCAGCGCCTCCAGGTTCTCTGCCGATGGCTCCCAGCCTGCGGGTGGGCCGCCGGTCTCGTGGCCGCATCCGGACGCGGTGAGCATCATCGTCAGCCCCGCCGCGGCCAGTAGCCCGGTTCGCCACCGCATCGCCCTCACCTCCGTCTGTGGTCATCTGTGGCCGATACGAGACGACCACGGACGCGGAATCGCCTCAAGAGGTGAACCGTGACTCGTGTGTCGCCGACATGTCCCCGACAACGCTTCTACGCTTGGTATGCGCATTGCTACAGGAGGTGAGGCCCGGTGGTCAGGTCATCCTGGGACGAGACGCCCGAGTCCGTCGTGTCGGCGGCGGAACTGGGGCTGCTGCTGCGTCGTGTGAGAGGCGAGCGGACACAGCAAAGCGTCGCCAACGGTGCCAAGCGCCATCACTACTACCTGCACCGCCCGACCTTGTCAGCGATCGAATGCGGGCATCGGCTGCCCACGGCGAACGAACTACGCGGCATCCTGTACGGATGCGGTCAGCCCGACCTGCATGAGCGGCTGGAGCGGGCTAGACAACGCCTGATCGACGCACGCTCGGCCTCCACTGCCAGACCGTTGCCCTCTTCACGGGAGATGGAGGGCACCGTCGCCGATCGTCAAAGCGCCACCGAGTTCCGTGGAGTAACCGAGTCCTCCGCCGGGATGGTGGGCCGCGATCGATCCGGCGAGGTTCCGACACGACGATGGCTCGGGGTCGCCTGCGTTACCGCTGTGACATTGGTGGCATCGGCCGCAGGCGGACTGGTCGGCGACTCCGCTCGGGTTGGTGTGCCCTCGCCGGTTCCCCCTGCCCCGGTCGTAAGAGTGGACGCCGTACGCGACCACCACTTGTGCGCCGAGGCCCTTCCCCCCGCCAGGGACGGTGTCGTCCTGGCGTGGGCACTGGGACCGGACGATGCCATCACCCCGGACCGACGGGTGGAAGTTCATGCCGCCCGGACTCCGGAGGGAGGATGGATTGCCTGGACGCACCTCGCGCGCCCAGCGTCCAGCGTGGACCGGTTCTGGATGGATTGGAGCTACCGCGGTGACCCTCCCGGCCGCAGCCAGTGGCGGCAGTGCGGACCGCATGCGATCAGCGGTGGTCCGGACAGTCCCGCAGTGCGCGGTGTGGACAGTGAGGGCAAGGCGCGGTGGGTGCGGGCATGTGGACAGGCTCCACAGTGGGACCGGCCTCCGGCCAGTACGAAGAGTTCGTTCTGCACCAGCTGGGTGCCTATCAATCCCTGAGTTGTGCCCAACGTAAAAACGTCGGTTCATAAAGAACCCGCTCAGTCGCCCCGGCGCGTCATGGCCAATGTCGACCTCGATAGCGCCGAAGAAGTTGATGTCCTTGATGTGGGGGAACCCGGGTCGGGACCTCATTGTCCGCATGGCGGTCGGTGCGATACATCGGGCGTTATTCGCTGGAATGATGTCCCGTCTATCACCACCTTTCGGCGACTGTGCTTGTCGGTCGCCGTGTAGTGCGGGCAGTCGGTAGAAGCCGCGGTCGTGAGCGCCTGCGACAACTATGCCACCCACAATATCGCGAGACGCAGAGTCGTACGATGAGGTGATCTGCGGCCAGGCCGTCGACTGGGCGATGGAGGCGCCGGTGGGCGGGTCGCGGACCTGGGACTGTGATAGGTGCTCAGACCGTTGTGGGTGAGCCCGTTGAGGGCCTGTGACGGCACTCAGGCCAGGGGCAGTTCCGCCATGGCGTCCGCCAGTTGCTCGGCAGTATCCCCGGCAGCCCACACGTGGCCGTCCGGGCGCAACAGCACGACGGTCGTGGACCAAGGCAGCTCGGTCTCGTACAGCTGGAGGTCCGCGTTCGTGGCGAGTTCCTTCAACGCCGGATCGGTTTCCCGAGCCAGCAACACCGGGCGGCCCGCGCGCAACAGGTGAAGCTGCTCGCGAGTGGCCGGGAAGCGTTGGCCTGCAAGGGGATGGGTGCCCGGGTAACGCACGTCCAGCGCGGTCAGCGTGTTGGCCAACGCGGTCGCCACGTCGGGATGGGCGCGCAGCAGGTCCGCCATGAACCGGCGCAGGGACCGGCCTTCCTCGGTGGTGGCGGTGATCAGGGCGGTCTGGGCCTTGGTGTGCTCGCCCAGGGCAACGCCGACGGGGTGGCGTTCCGGGTGGTAGGTGTCGAGCAGGGCCGCGTCCGCCCGGCCCTGCTGGACCGCGGCCAGCTTCCAGCCGAGGTTCATCGCGTCCTGGAGGCCCACGTTCAGCCCGACGCCGCCTGCCGGGAAGTGCATGTGCGCGGCGTCGCCCGCCAGGAACACCCGACCCTTCCGGTATTCCGCCGCGAGCCGGGTGGCGTTGCCGAAGCGGGACAACCACACGGGGGAGTGCGGGCCGAAGTCCGTGCCCGCGATCCGCTTCACCGTGTCTCGCAAGGATTCCAGGGTCGGAGCGGGGTCTGTCGGGGCGTACCCGGTGACGCGGTGAAGTCCGCCGGGGAGCGGGACCACGATCAGCGCGCCGTGCTCGTTGTGCCAGAAACCCAGCCGCTCCGGTGGGTTGGCCAGCTCGACGTCGCCGAGGTAGCCGAAGACCGTCGAATCGGTGCCGGGGAAGTCGATGCCCGCCGCCTGGCGCACGGTGCTGCCCGCGCCGTCCGCCCCGACCACGTGGTCCGCGGTGATGTCGTGCTCACCGTCCGGCCCGTCGACCCGCAGCGTCACACCCTGTTCGTCCTGGCGCAGCCCGGAAACCCGGTACCCGCGCCGGATCACCACCCCGAGGGCCAGGGCGTGCTGTTCGAGCAGTTCCTCGGTGCGCAGTTGCGGGTGCGCGAGCATGAACGGAAAAGGTGTGTCCAGGTCCCGGAAGTCCAGGCGGGTGGGCAGCATCCCGAAGTGGCCGTCCGGCACGGCCAGCCCGCCGTCCAGGAAAGCCATTTCCTGCCCGCGCATCGCCAGCACCTCGATCGTGCGCGGGTGGACGGCCAACGCCTTCGAGTGCGGACTGCGCTGCTCGGCTCGTTCCAGGACCAGCGGTCGCCCGCCGCCCAGCGCCAACTCGGCCGCCACCCACAGCCCGACCGGGCCCGCGCCGACAACGATAGTGTCGTGTGCGTTCATGGTGTTCGCTCTCTCTATTGGCGTTACATACTGGTATGTGCACTTAGGAGTAGTCGAGATGACGTCATCGCAGATCAGTGGTCCGTGCCAGGCATGGCCGGAGGACAGCGCTTTCATCCGCGAGGTGCTCGACCGCATCGGCGACAAGTGGACGGTGTTGACCATCGGCACCCTGAGCACCGGCCCGCTGCGTTACTCCGACTTGCGGGCGAGCATCCCGGGGATCTCGCAGCGGATGCTGACCCAGACGCTCAAACACCTCGAACGCGACGGCCTGATCACCCGAACCTCATACCCCGAAGTCCCACCGCGAGTGGAGTACGACCTGACCGACCTGGGCCGGTCGCTGGTCAACGCGGTGACGGCGATGGCCGGGTGGGCTGCCACCCACCACAGCGAAATCGCCCGCAACCGGGCTGCCAGCGAGCAAACCGGAGTCGGCCGAGCCAAGGCCGCGGGGTCAGTGCGTCAGCAGGCTGAGGTGTCAGCGGCACTCACCAATCGGTAGCGCCGCCCACACCGCCCGCGCTGCGGGACCGGGGTTTGAAGCTCAACCATCTTCACCACCTCACCAGTGCGTAACGCCATCATGGGCGAGTCGGAGAGGGTCTACAAAAGGCACTTCCAAGTGCGTGAGCACTGTCGGGACCCTCATCCCCGATGAGTCCCGTAGGCGGCGAGGGCCGGTCCGGGTTCCGGCGGACGGCCTCGGTCGTGGAGTGCGTCGGTGCTCCGGCATTCTGTACCACCATGGGAAAGCTGACCTACGGCATGAACGTCTCGGTGGACGGCTACACCGCCGACGCGAACGGCGACCTCGGCTGGAGCACGCCGGACGACGAACTGCACCAGTATTGGAACGACCGCACCGCGCAGGTCGCGCTGTCGCTGTACGGGCGCAAGCTCTACGAGCTGATGGCGGCCCACTGGCCGACCGCCGGCCAGGCGCCCGACGTGCCCCCGGTGGAGGCCGAGTACGCCCGGCTGTGGCTCGCGATGCCGAAAGTGGTGTTCTCCCGAACCCTCGAATCGGTCGACTGGAACTCCAGGCTGGAGCGAGGTGACGTGGTCGAGGTCGCCAGGCGGCTCAAGGCCGAGACCGACGGCCTGATGGAAGTGGCCGGTGCGACGCTCGCCGCGCCCCTCGTCCGCGCGGGCCTCGTGGACGAGTTCCACGTGCTGGTCACACCGGCCGCGATCGGTGGCGGCACACCGTTCTTCCCGTCACTGGACGCGTGGCTGAAGCTGGAGTTGCTGGAGAACCGCACCTTCGCGTCGGGCGCGGTCCTCCTCCGCTACAAGCCCGTCCTCGGCTAGCGGTCGATCCCGCTCGATCGACTCGCGACAGCGGGAACACGCCGCGGGCTGGTATCAACGGTGGTCGTGACGAAGACCGCGTTACCTGAACTCCGGCCGATGTCGTGGTGGTGGGTGGTGCCCGCGCTGCTCGGCGTGGTGGCGATCGGGATCGGTGTCCAGATCTGGGCGCGCGGCTACGTCGGGGCGGCGGACCCCGCGTCGGTGCGGGTCGACGATCGCCGGCCCGATGGCGTTCGACGGCACGAAGGTCCGGGACAAGGTCAGCTTCGAGGGTGCGCGGTTCGGCGGTTGGGTCGCGGTCTCCGACCTGGAGACGACGTTGACGAGTTTCGGCGGCGCGACGTTCGAAGCGGGCATCCACATGGACGACTCGAAACCCGGTGCCGTGCTGGGCTTCGCCGGAGCGGAAGTACGCGGGAAGGCCGTGTTCCGGAAGTGCGTGGGAGTTGGTGTCCGGCGCGGTGAGCGCGCGTTCGGTGCCGACGAGCCCAGGGACGGTGAGCAGGGCCCAGATCATGAGGACCGCTTGCCCTGCCACACCAGCGGTGAGGTCACCGTCGACTGCGACACGCTCGCCGGCCGGGACCAACGCCTCGTGCTCTACAGCGCGCCGCCGGACTCTCCCGACTCTGAGGCCCCGGCCCTGCCGGGCCGCTGCGACACCGAGGGAAGCGCCGCGGCCGGTGCTCCCGGGAGCGGCTCGCCGCGTTCTCTTGACCCGGTGGGCGTCTACCGATATGCCTGTCCCCAGGGCAACCGGCTACGGGGGAGACGTCGGTGGCGGAGTTCCGGGTACTCGGCAGCGTCGAGCTTCACGTCGGGGGCGATGTGGTCGACCTCGGTCCCGCGCGGCAGCGGTGCGTCCTGGCGGTGCTGCTGGTCGAGGCCAACACCACCGTGCCGGCCGAGCAGTTGATCGACCGGGTGTGGGGTGAGCGCGTGCCGAGCCGGGTGCGGGGCGCGCTGCACAGCTACCTGGCGCGGCTGCGGCGGGTGCTGGCCCCGGAGTGGGCGACGATCACCCGGCGGACGGGTGGTTACGTGCTGACCGTCGACGAGGAAACCGTGGACCTGCACCGGTTCCGCCGGTTGATCGGCCAAGCCCGTGCGGCCGTCGACGACGAGCAGGCGCTGGCGATGGGGGAGCAGGCGCTGGGCCTGTGGCGCGGTGAGCCGTTCACGGGGTTGGACTCCCCGTGGTTGGCCTCCGTCCGCGCCACCCTGGAAAGGGAGCACTTCGACGTCCGGCTCGACCACTACGACCGCCGGTTGCGAGTGGGCGGGCACGCCGCGCTGCTGCCGGTGCTGCGGGCCGAGGTGGGCAGGAACCCCCTGGACGAGCGCCTGGCCGGGCAGTTGGCACTCGCGCTGTACCGCGGTGGACGCCAGGCCGAGGCCCTCGAGGTGTTCCAGGAGGTCCGGCGGCGGCTGGTCGCCGAGGTCGGCATCGAACCCGGCCCGGACCTCCAGCGGCTCCAGGAGCGCATCCTCCGCGCCGACCGCGACCTCGTCGCGGCGCACCGGCCCGACGTGCGGCGGCACAACGACCTGCCCGGCGACCTGCCGGACTTCACCGGTCGCGACGCGGAGGTCGACGCGCTGCTGTCGGTCCTGCCCGCCGGTGGCGACCGGCGCACCGCGGCGGTGGTCGTCGCGATCGACGGCATGGCCGGCGTCGGCAAGACCGCCTTCGCCGTCCACGTCGCCCACCGCCTGGCCGATCGCCACCCCGACGCGCAACTGTTCCTGGACCTGCACGCCCACACCTCCGGTCGCGAACCCCGCGACCCCGCCGACGCCCTCGACGTCCTGCTGCGCGGCCTCGGCGTGCCGGGCAGGCGGATCCCGGACGACCCGGAGGCGCGGGCGAGCCTGTGGCGGTCCGTGCTGGCCGATCGGAAGGCGTTGGTGGTGCTGGACAACGCCGTCAACGTGGCGCAGGTCCGGCCGCTGCTGCCCGGCAACCCCGCGTGCCTGGTGCTGATCACCAGCCGCCACCGGCTCATCGACCTGGATTCGACGCGCACGCTGTCCCTGGACGTGCTGCCGCCGGGTGACGCGGCGACGCTGTTCACCCGTGTCGTCGGTGGCGATCACGCGGTCGCCGCGGTGGACGAGGTCGTGCGGTTGTGCGGCCGGCTGCCGCTGGCGGTGCGGATCGCCGCGGCCCGGTTGCGCTCGCGCCCGGCCTGGACGGCCGCCCACCTGGCACAACGCCTCCGCGAGGAACACCGGCGGCTGGGCGAGCTGACCACCGGTGACCGGAGCGTCGTCGCCGCGTTCAGCCTGTCCCACCGCTACCTCAAGCCCGCCCACCAGCGGTTGTTCCGACTGCTGGGCACGCTCCCCGGCGTCGACTTCGACGCCCACCTCGCCGCCGCGGTGGCGGATTCCGACTTCCACGAGGCCGAGCGGCTGCTGGAGGACCTGCTCGACGTGCACCTGCTCCAGCAGCGCTCCGCCGGCCGGTACCGCTTCCACGACCTGCTGCGCTCCTACGCCGCGCGGTTGTCCGCCGACACTGACCACCCCGACGTCCGGAACGCCGCCCTGACCCGGGTCCTGGCCTACTACCTGCACACCAGCGCCGCGGCCATGGACGTCATCGCCACCGACAAACGGGGAACGCGCCCCGACGCCCCGATGCCCGCGACACCCGTCCCTTCCGTGTCGAACCTCGAACAAGCCCTGTCCTGGTTGGAGGCGGAGCGGCCCAACCTCGTCGCGGTCGCCGTGCACTCCGCCGACCACGGTCACCCGACGCAGGCCAACCACCTCTCCGCGACGCTGTGGCGCTTCCTGCTCGTCGGCGGGTACTTCGACGACGCCCTCGTGCTGCACACCGTGGCCGTCACGACGGCGCGGAGCACCGGTGACCGGTTCCGCGAAGGTGAGGCGCACCTCAACATCGGTCTCACCTACTGGCGGTTGGGGCGCTCCAAGCACGCGCTCACCCACCTCGAACGAGCCCTCGCGCTGGCCGAAGACCTCGACGACGACGCGCTGCTCGGGCGGGTGCTGGTCGGGTTGGGCCTCGCGCACTGGGGCTCGGGCCGCTACCGCGAAGCCCTCGGCTGCTACTCGCGCGGACTCGTCCTGGCACGGCGGATCGGTGATCGCAACCTCGAAGGCCAGGCCCTGGTCGGCACGGGGTTCAACTACTGGGGCCTGGGCCGGTTCCAGGAGTCGATCGACCACCACCGGCAGGCGATCGAGTCGGCCCAGGACGCCGGTGACCGCGGCCTCGAAGGGTACCCGCTGGTGGGCATGGGCTTCGCGCACTGGAGCCTGGGCCGCTACCAGGAAGCCCTCGACCACCACCAGCGCGGGCTTCGCCTGGCGAGGGAAGTCGGCGATCGCAGTCTTGAGGGGCGTGCGTTGCACGGGTTGGGTTCGACGTGCCGGAGCTTGGGGCGGCACCACGACGCCCTCGACCACGACCTGCGGGCGCTTCGCGTGGGGAGGGAGGCCGGCGATCGCAGTCTTGAGGGGCGTGCGTTGCACGGGTTGGGTTCGACGTGCCGGAGCCTGGGGCGGCACCACGACGCCCTCGGCTACTTCGAACAGGCGCTCTCCCTCGCCCGCGCCATCGACAGCCACAACCTCGAAACCGAGGCGCTGAACGGACTGGGCGAAACCACCCGCGCCACCGCCGACCCGGTTGCCGCGCTGTCCCACCACCGCAGGGCCCTCGCCCTCGCGCGCGAAACGGGCAACCAGGCCGAGCAGGTCCGCGCCCACGAAGGCATCGCCCACGCGCACAGCGACCTCGGCCAGGCCGAGGAGGCGGACCGGCACCGACGCGAGGCTGCGGCCATCCACCGTGACATCGGCGGGTCCACCAGCAGGTGACAACCTCGGCCTGTGAGCGGGCCGCGTCGCCGAGCAGCGTCACGCCGGGCGTGTGCTCCCACATGTGGGGCACGGGTGGCGCGTACAGCGGCCGGTGGACCAGGTTGCCGACGAGGAACGCCTTACAGATCGGGGTGCCAGTCCGCGTAGAGGCCGAGCAGCTCGGCGTTGGTGGGCTCCAGTCGTCACGTGCGCAGGCAGGCGTACGCGCGGAGGTGGTCGCCGCTGTTGCGCTGGGAGCACAGCATCCCTCGTGCCCAGCGACCCTCGTGCCCCGGCCGGTGAGTTCGAGCAGGCGCTCGTCAACCGGGCTGCAAGGTATTCGTCGGTATCGCAAACTATCTACGACGTAGAGCCATTGTCGACCCGCTAATTGATTATTTGGTCGCGAAGTCGGCGGTCAGATTCGGGGTGGTGCGAGTTAGGTCGGGAAGCACGCGTTGTGGTGGCCGTATCTGCCGTAGCCTACGGTACAGACCCGCTTTCTCGCGTCTTCCGTTCGACTGGTAAGAGTCGGTTGAACGGGCGGAGGTCACTGCAAGTCACTCTATGCCATGCGTAGGTCATCCAGCGGATTGAATCGTTCGTTCAGGCTTGGAGAGCACGCACATCCGGTCCGATCGAGGCGGTGGTGAAGGTGTGGAGCGCTCTGAGCGTCGACGTGGGTGGGATCGTGTTGTTCCTGGTCTGGTTGGTGCTGCCTCCGCTCTACGTCATCGCTCTTGGTCGGCGGTATGTGCGGCAGTGCGTGGAGAGCGCTGCGGCGGCGGTGTGGGCGCGGGAGGAGCTTCGGGCTGCGCTTGAGGAGTCGCCGTCTGCTGGTCGGCATCGCATGGAAGGAACGTGATTGGCATGGCGGCTACGACTGCTTCGGCGAAGTCCGCAGGCGGCCTGACGGAGGTGCAGCGGGTTGCCGCGGAGCGGCGGGCGATCGGGTTGCTCAGCCCTGTTGCCTATGACGAGGCTGTGGCGAACATGGTCATGGCGTCGGCTCCCAACCTGTTCGCCGTGGTGGAGTACGAGGTGGCGGCCCCGGAGATTGCTCGGGTGATGGGTTACGGCGTGTCGGCCGGCGAGTGGGTGCACGTGGTGTCGGTGGATGGCACGGCGTGTGGCACCTTCGAAACCGCGGACGAGGCGCTCAAGCCTTACGAGACGACGAACGAGGTTGCTGCGCGGATCGTGTGGATCACTCCTGATTTGGTGCTTCAGAAGTTGCTGGTCAAGTAGAGAGTGCCGCCCCGCCGCTGTGCGTGGGACGGGACGGCTGTGGGCCGCGCATCCTCGGGATGTGCGGCCCACAGCCGTTTCTGGACCGACCGGGACGGCTCGATGTGGTGCTGTCCCGTGTCCCGAGGAAGGTTTGTGCAGGTCACGGCAGTGACGGGGTAGGTGGCGTTGGGACGGGTTGGGTGCTGGTGGGACGGGTGGAATCAAACGGTCTGCGGCCTGTGCGAGACTGAAATCAACGACTGGTCAGCGCCCTGTCAGCTCGACTGATCTTCGAGTCAGCCATACGGAAGGACGCCGCTATGCGGATGCCTCGCACGGTGCTTGAGCAGAAGATCCGCGAACGACGCATGACCTTGGAGGAGTTCGCCGAGTTCGCCGAGACGTTCGCACGGGAACGCGGCGAGCCGGGGACGCTCGGGCTGCGGCATCTTCACCGGCTGGTCGCCGGCCGCAAGTCGTCCGGTGAACCGCTCGGGCCGGTGCGGCAGGTGACCGCTCGACTGCTGGAGAGCATCTTCGAGACGGGCATCGAGGAGTTGCTGTCAGCTCCATCCGCGGTCGAAGCGGTCGGCCTAGAAGTGAGTGCCGAACCTCCTGGCCGTGCTGATCTGGAGATCGCGGCGGCGCTGGAGTGGTTGGACGAGCGGGCCGGGTGGGCGGCCGGCATGAGTCGGGCGAAGGTTCGTGCGCGGGTTCGAGAGTCCGATCCCGGCGCCCTGCTTGATCAACGGGCGTGGCGGGCGAAGGTTGGGCGTCGGCAGCTCGTGAGGGCACTTGACCGGTATTACGACGCATCCGCGAGTGGGCACGGCATGTACCGCGTGCGCTACGGCGATGAGGAGGTCGTGACTACGGTCTTCGGTCGGCCTGACTGGTGGGACGGAGTGGCCGCGCTGGATGGCCAAAGCGACCGGTTGGTGTTCAACACCGAAGCGTTCATGCCGAGAGGAGTCCTGAGCGCTCGCGGCGTGGAAGCGGCTGTTTACAGGATTGCCGAGTCCGCCGCGCTTGGTGTACGGGTCGCCAATCTGCCGCTGTACCGGTTGTTGAACGTGCAGGTTGGCGAGGTGCTGACGGGCACTGTCGGGTTGGCACCATTCATCGAGTACGCGCTGACGGTGGATCTGCTCGAACGTGAGATGGTGGACGCGGTGAGCCGTCGGCATGGCGGTTTGCCGTTGCGGGACGAGTACCTACCGGATGTCGGAGCGGTGCTTGATCCGGCCGGGCGGGTGTGTGCGGGCGGGGTGGTGGCGCTGTGTGCGATCGCGCGGCCTCGGGACCGGTTCCGCGGTGAGCCCGACTTCGCGTTGTTGGTGCAGGAACGGTCCGGAAGCGTGCTCAACGCCGCTGGGCGGCTCGCCGTGATTCCCAAGGGATTCCATCAGCCGCTCAACGATGTGCGGGCGGATGTCCAACTCGGGGCCACCTTGTTGCGCGAACTGGAGGAAGAACTGTTCGGGAGGACCGAGGTCGACACGACCAGCGGAGAATGTCGAGCGGCTGCTCCGATGCATCCTGCGCGGTGGTCCGAGCCGATGAGGTGGCTGGCGGAAGAACCCGGTCGGCTGCGGCTGGAGCGGACCGGGTTCGGGTTCAACCTGGTGAGCGGCAACTACGAGTTCGCCAGCCTGGTCGTGATCGAGGATGAGGAGTTCTGGCCGCGCTTCGGTGGACAGGTGGAGGCAAACTGGGAAGCCGTCGGTTTGCAGCTCTATTCGAGTCTGGACGGTGGGCTGATCGGGGACTTGATCGCGCGCGAGTCTTGGAGCAATGAAGGGCTGTTCGCATTGCTCCAAGGACTGCGGCGGTTGCGGGAGATCGGCGGGAAGCGGGTCGATCTGCCCGAGGTTGAACTGTCAGGTTTGTGACGGCCAGCGGACGGTCATGACGGTGGACTCGTCCAGAGCTTCCCATGAGTGGTCGACGCCCGGACCCCACATGATGTAGTCGCCAGGGCGGGTCATGGTGGAATTTCCCTCGGTGGTGTCCACGCGGAAGCGACCCTGAACGAGGATGACCAGGGTGGTGCGCTGGTCGTCCGCTGTCCAGTCGGGGCGCTTGTCGCCAGCGGGGTGGTTGGCCCACTTGACTTCCACGTCCTTCTGCGAACGGACGCCCTGGGAAGGGTCGATGAAGTGGCCCACCAGCCAGCCTCTTGTTCCGCCGGTGTCCTCGTTGGCGTTTCCGGCCTGCCAGTTGGCGGTCACTTGATCTCCCATTCGACGGTTGGCAGGATGACGCGGTCCTCGCCGATCTCCCGCAGTCGGCGGAGACCTTGGAGGAGCGCGAACAGCCCTTCGTTGCTCCACGCTACATCGTTGGCAAGTTCTGCCGACAGCTCCGCGTCGAGGCTGGAATACTGGCGCAGGTTTGAGGACTCCCAATTGGCGCGTACCTGGCCGCCGTACCTGGTCCAGAATTCCTCGTCTTCGATGACGATCAGGCTGGCGAACTCGTAGTTGCCACTCACCAGGTTGAGGCCGAAGCCGGTGCACTCCATGCGCAGGCGGCCGGGTTCCGCCATCAGCCAGCGCATCGGCTCGGACAGGTGGCTCGGGTGCATCGGGTCCGCGTGGCGCTGGTCGCCGATGGTGTTGTCGATGTCCTCGCGGCCGAACAGCTCCTCTTCCATCTCCCGGCGGAGTGTCGCTCCGATTTGGGCATCGGCTCGGAAATCGGTCAACGGCTGATGGAAGCCTTTGGGGATCACGGCCAGGCGGCGGGCGGCGTTGATGACGTGGCCTGAGCGTTCCTGGACCAACAGCAGGTAGTCCGGCCTGCTGCGGAAGAAGTCGGCGGGACGAGCGATCGCCGTCAAGGCGAGGGCACCACCGGCGCACAGGCGGTTCGACACATCGAGCACGGCGGACAGGTCCGGAAGGTAGGCGTCGCGCAGGGGCAGCGTTCCGCGGGTGGTCGGCTGGTTGGTGGTCAGCGCGTCGACCAGCTCACCTTCGAGCAGGTCCATCGTCACCACGTACCCCACAAAGCTCGTCACGCCAACGGAACCCGCGATGGCCTGTTTGCGCACGTCCACGTCGAGCAGTCGGAACAGCGGCATGTTCACCATGCGGTTGCCGAGCGCCAACGTTTCGGCCAACCGCTGAGCAGCGCGCCCGGCGGTCTCCTCGTCCATCGTCGGGCCGTCGTCCAGGGTTACGCCTGCGAGCTTCAGCCGGTCATGGCTGGGGGCCAAGGGGCAGTCGAGGTCGAGCCATGCCGGCTGGGTGAGCACCGTGGTGGTGGCGCCCACTGCGCCGAAGCGGGCCGTGTAACGGCCGTGCCCACCGGTCGGCTGGCCGTAGTAGTCGGCGAGTGCTCGGGCGGTGTCCCGCTGGCTGATCCGGCCCCGGCGAGCGCCCCGATCGTGCAGCGCTGGAACGTCCAGATGCACGAGGCGCGTGGCGACTTCACGCCGGGCGGTTCCTGGCTCCCAGTGCGCGTGTTCATCGAGCCAGTCCAGCGCGGCGACGATGGCCGAGTCCGCGCTGAGACGAAGCTCGGCGTCGGCCGCCGCGCCTTGCGGGAGGTCGAGGGGCGGCTCGTTGACGAGCGCGGCGAACCTCGCCTTGACCGCGGGGGCGGCACGGTCCAGCGCGGTGTCCAGGAGTTGCTGCATCTCCGACTTGGGCCGCAGGTCCGGCTTCTGGTGCCAGGACGCGACCGTGCGGACTCCGATGCCCAGGTGCTCGGCGAACGTTTCGTGGCTGAGGCGTAGAGCGGCCTGGAGTGCGGACGCGGTTCGGCCGGTCCAACCATGGTTCAGGCTCATCACTACCCCTGCGCATGATGTGCAGTGGACCTGCACTGGTTGTGCATCGGTGGTGCATGGGTTCCGGCCGCTGATCGCAGTGGAATTAGCGGCATGGGAAACAAGCACTCCGACCAGCGGAAATGCATTGAGCTATCGGCGATCGCGCACGTGTTCGAGCACGGTTGCGAGGTTCGACTTGAGGTCGTCGAGGCGTTGGGTGATCTCGATCAGCCGTTGCTCGACACTGTCCAAACGGGACCAGAGGCTGTCGGTCGGGTCCGTCACCGGGTCGTCTGCTTCCGGCGGCTTTCTGTTGTGCAGCACGGCATCGAGGTGTTGCGGGTGCCAGCCGAGGGCTGTGGACAGCGACTCCAGGGTGCGCGGACTGCGGCGGCGCTCGACGGTGTGGTGCTGCACTTCGCGGACGATCGCCTGGGAGACGTGCGAGCGTTCCGCAAGCTCGCGTTGACGCCAGCCCAGTTCGTTCACCCGCTGGTTGATGGCCTTGGCGACTGCCGCCCAGTCCTCCGACACGTATTCCTCCGCGCTCCGCCTGAACGCCGAGATTAGCCGCTATCCGCCGTTGCGTGGCGCGTACACGCAACGCGCGATCAGTCGCGTCGTCTGATGCGCTGAAATCACTGAGTTCGAGCTGAAATCATTGGCTTCAGGTTGAAGGGCTTATCTCATGCGTACTTCTCTGTCTTTCGGATTCACCGTTCGCCAGGCGGCTTGGCTGCTCGGCGTCGACCCGGCCACCGTTCACCGCGCCATTCGCGTCGGGACGTTGCCGCTGGTGCGCCGCCGCGGCCGGTACGTCATTCCGGCTCACGCGCTGGTTCGGCTGCTCGTCGCGCCTCGTACTGGGGGCACACCTTGAACTTGCCTGATCGGTTGCGGTGGGTGCCTACCGCTGTGCTCGCTGAGGTGGTCGAGCGGGATGGCTTGTGCATGTGGGCGCTTGCGGACTCGCCGCCATGGGCCGGTGCCGATATGACCGACCGGGAGTTGGCCGCGCGGATGTGCAGCGGCTGCCCGGTGCGGGCCGAGTGCCTGGAAGTGGAGTTGCGCACGGCCGGTGCGACCACGTTGGGGGTGTGGGGCGGGCTGTCGGCCGACGACCGCCGGGCGCTGTACCTCCTCTGGGCGCAGCGTGGTGATCGGGGGCCGCGTTCATGAACGCTCTCGGGTTGACCTCATGGCAGGTCGTGGCCGCTGTGGGTGTGCTCTTGGCGCTGTTGTGGGTGTGGCGTGCCGGTGCTCGCCGAGGTAAGGCAAAGGCCAGGGGTGACGTGGGGTCGGTGTCGTTGGCCGGTCGGGTGGTGCTGAACGCTGCGCTGATCGTCGGTGCTCAGTGGGCGTTGATCACCTGTCGGGTGAATGGGTGGTTGTTGCTGGTTGTGTTGGCCGGGCCAGCGCTGTTCGCGTCGTATGCGCTTACTCGGGCGTTGACTGTCACCACGTACGCGCCGCGGCGGCGAGGTGAACGGCGGTGAGCGAGCTTCTGCCCGTTGAGCGGGTGTACGACGCCGAACTTGTTGCTGAGCAGGCGAGCCTGGTTCGGCGGTTGGAGGCCCGCTGGCGGCGGTCACGGGCCGTGCCGCGTGGGCTGAAGACTCGGCGGGCGCTTCGCGGTGCGGTCGCGCGGTGCGGTCGATCGCTGGCCCGGTTCCCCGGTGCCGTCGTCCGGGGTGTCGTGGTTGCCGCGCGGGCTTGGCGTCGGTGGGTTCGGGTGCGGGACTACCGGGAGGCTGCCGAACAACAGGAGAAGTTGGCGGACAAGTTCGTGGAAATCCGTGCGCTGGCGTTGTTCCGGTGGAAGATGAGCGGCGCCGTCCTTGGTGGCGTGGCAGTTGCCATGGCCGTGCTGCACACGCTGTACGGCGCGATCGTGTTGTGGGCTGCGGCTGGTGTCACCGCGGTGGTGTTGGCGATAGCCGGGAGGCGCAAGGACGGGGCGTCGGGCCGGAAGGCCGTGCTCGCCGGCCCCCGCACGCTGACGTGGACGATGGACGCGAAGGTGTTGGTGGATGCGTTCCGGGACGCGAGGCTCATCGGTAAGGACGAGTCCTTGCGCCTGGTCGAGCGCGCACGACGGGTCGGTGACGGGTGGGCGCTTACGGTCGACCTGCCACCTACGCGCAAGGCTGTCGACGTGATCAAGCATCGGGAGGCGTTGGCTTCGGCGCTGGCGGTGGATGAGGTGCAGCTCGTTGTGGAGCGGGTGCGTGGTCGTGGTGGGCACGCCGGGCGGGTGTTCTTCTGGGTGGCCGATGAGGACCCGTACGCCGGTCCGCCGGTGCGGACGCCGTTGCTGGACGTGGAGCGGTGGGACGCGTGGCGTGCGGTGCCTTTCGGGCGTGACGCGCGGAACCGGCCGGTTGAACTGCCGTTGGTGTGGACGTCGTTGCTCGTCGGGGCGATTCCGCGGCAGGGCAAGACGTTCGCTGCTCGGCTCGCTGCTGCCGGGTTGGTGCTGGACCCGTATGCGCGGTTGTACGTGTTCGATGGCAAGGGCGGCAAGGATTGGGACGCTGCGGAACAGCTTGCGTATCGGTACGTGTGTGGGGACGAGCTTGGCCATGCCTACGCCGTGCGGGACCACCTCGTCGAGTTGGTGGCCGAGGTCCAATCACGGTACGCACGAATGGCCACATTGGACGATGAGCTGTGTCCGGAATCCAAGATCACTCCGGTGATCTCGCGGGACGTGGGCCTCGGGATGCCGATCACGGCGGTGGTCATTGACGAGGTGCAGGTTTACCTGGAGAACCCGACGCGGGAGGAGGTCGGCGGGAAGAAGACCACGCTCGGCGCGTACATCGCGGACCTGTTGACCTACCTGGTTCGCAAGGGTCCGGCGGCCGGGGTGGTGGTCATCCTGGCTACCCAGCGGCCGGACTCCAACACGATCCCGTCTCGGTTGCGTGCCGTGTTGGGATCACGGTTCGCGTTGCGGGTGATGGACTGGCGGGACTCCAACATCGTGCTCGGCGAGCAGATGAACACCCGCGGGTTCGATGCCTCGACCCTGCTGCCGGGCCACAAGGGCGTCGGCATCCTGCGGCCGGACGGGGAGACCGACGCCGACGTGGTCGCCATGACCGTGCGGACGTACTACATGCCGAACACGGACTGGCGGGCCATCTGCGACCGGGGCCGTGCGTTGCGGGAGGCGGCCGGGACGTTGGCCGGTCATGCCGTTGGCGATGACGCCGTGCGGCCGGTCGACTCGTCAGCCGTGGTCCAGGTGCTCGGCAGCGGCACCGGGTGGGTGGTGCCCGAACCGTTGGCGTCGGTCGTGGATCACCTCGGGGACGAGTTGGACGCACGGGAGTTCGTGCCCACCGCTGAGTTGGTCGAGGCGTTGGAGGTCGAGGCCACCGCGTTCGGGCGGGAGATGAGCGAGCTGGGGTGCCGTCCGGTGCGGCGGTACGTGCCGGACGGGGAGGGCGTGCGGCGGGTACGTGGCTACCTCACTGCGGACATCCGCGCGGCTGTTGATCGAGCAGGTGATGAAAGCGGCTCACTGAAGCCGGGTCAGCTATGACTACGGCCGACGACGTCACCGTGCACCTGCCGGACGAGCTACCGCCACTCACCCCTGTGACCAGTCGTGTACTCCTTGCCATACTGGTTGAGCTGACCGAGGTGGAGGTCTTGGGCGGGCCTCCCGGAGGAGGTGGCGATGGCTGCTGAAATCAGCCGGGACCCGTGGTCGACGCTGGACGAACTGCTGGGCGTTGAGGCGGTCGAAGCGATCGAAGACGGTATTGGGCCAGTGGCGGCTTATGGGCGGTGTTCGACCGAGGACAACCAGGACCCAGACGTCGCGTGGGTGGCAGTTCGGCAACGCGCGGAAGTCGGGGTGACCGGGCGATCGCCACGGGCCTTCAACCGGACGGGATTGCGTGCGATCCCGCAAGCCCGCCCATCCGGCGATCGTGAGCGTCGAGGACTTCACGCGGGCCACCTGCTGCGCAAGTCGAAGTCGGCCGGCGGGTTGAAGACGGCTCGCAGGACCGAGCGCGCCGAGCGACCCACGAAGCGGCCCTACCTGTTCCGTGGCCTCGTCCGGTGCACGGCGTCCGGCCGGAAGATGAAGATAAGCCCGCGCGCACGGCGGGTACTACCGGTGTCCCGCGCGGACGCTCACGCCCGGATCGCTGGCGCTCGCCTCACGTCCAGCTCCATAGGCGCGTCGAACTCGAACCGCGGTGTTGCCACATGGCGCATCTCGGTCCGTCCCACGTCCAGCGAGACCTTCAAATGGTGGACCAGTTTGAGCTGCGAGCCCGCGCCTAGGTCGAGAAGTCGGTTTCCTGCTTGGCAAGGGGGATGCCGTCGGTGAGGGCGTCCCGGGGCGGCATCACGTTCGGCGCGCCGTCGAGCACCAGGGCACGATGTCGCTGATGTGGGTGACGAGCCTGTCCAACTCGACCGGCTCACCATGGTCGTAGTGGACATTGACCAGTAGCTTGCCCACGGCGAAACGTTGACGGCGGCCGAACGGGTCCTCGAAGGTGCGCCGACAGTCGTCCAACGTGAGGCCGCCCATGGCGGTCTCACCCAGAATGCGCCGGGTGGCTCCGTCGAAGTTGCGGGACTCGGTGTCGGTATGAATGTCCGGAGCGCCCCTTTCTGCAGCACTCCCTCTGTTCTTCCGCACGCCGAGTACGTTGGCCTGCGCACCTACCCGCCCGCCGACGACTACGACGAGGCGTGGAGCACACGACGTGCGGCGCACGCTGTCGCCCCGCTCCGACAGCAAGGTCAACTACGCCCGGTCGTGCGGATTCTCGACATCGGCCACACGCGAGCAGATGCGTGCCCGGCTCGACCAACGTGCCCATCGCGCCAGGGTGCCGCCCGTTGTCGGTGATCCAGCCTTTCCTGACGATACCCATCTGCGGGTCTGGTTGCGCCGCCGCGAGTCCAAACGCCAGCCGACAAAGGACGACCGCCGAGCCGTTCATCACGGCTGGCACCGGCCACCGCGATCGACAAAGTAGGGCTGGCATTCCACAAAGCATGGGCAGCGGCCTCCCAGTTCGACCTGCTTGCCGGGTGAAGCGTGATGCTCGTTGATGGTTGGCGGAGGCCTGCTGTTCGACGGCGAGGTGCACGACCCGACGTCCGACGCATAGCCCGCCGACGTGCAGCTCGCTGTGATGCTTCGTGAGGCTGGGCGAGTTGGCGGCGGGGCAAGCCCTCGATAACGTCGCGGGGTTCACCATCGTCGACTGGACCGGAGTGAGGTCATGGCGTTACCAGCGAATGAAGGAACCAACGGCGAAGTCGACGTGCTCAGGGTCCCGAACTTCCGGCGGCTCTGGGCGGCGAACGGCTTCCGCTACTCCGCTGCGGAGGTCGCGGGTTTCGCGCTGCCCGTCACAGCTCTGGTCATCTTGCACGCCGAACCCTTCGCGATGAGCCTGATCTTCGCGTCAAGCCGACTCGGATATCTGCTGGTGGGGCTGCCGGCCGGGGTCTGGATCGACCGCTGGCGCAAGAAGATCGTGCTGATCCGGGCCGATTTCGTCTACTTTGCCGCTTTTGGCAGTATCCCTGCGGCGTATTACTTGGATCTGCTTACCGTGCCGCACCTGGTCACGGTGGCACTTGCGGTCAGCCTGGCCGGTGTGTTCTTCGAGATCGCACACAGCAGCGTGTTGCCGGAGATGCTGCCCAAGAAGCGCGTCTCGGACGCCAACGCCCGCTTGCAAACCTCGGAAACGACGATTCGGACGGTCGCGCCGAGTGCTGCGGGCGCGTTGACCCAAACCGTCGCTGCTCCCCTGCTGTACTGCTTCGCGGCGCTCTGCCACCTGGTGTCGGCGCTGCTGCTCAAGCGCATCGACCTGGCCGGCGACGTAGCCGGTCGAGCGCGGAAGAGCGAGCGAAACTTCCGCAAGGAGGTCGTCGACGGCCTGCGGGTGCTGATCCGCCAACCGCTCCTGCGACTGCTGGCCGGACAGGCGGTGCTGAACAACATCGGCGCGGGCATGCTGCTCACCATCATGCCGGTTTTTCTGCTCACCGATATCGGCCTGTCCACGCTGGTGTTCGGCGTGCTGTCCACGCTGGGGGCACTCGCCGGCCTCACCGCTTCACTGGTCGCCCCGCGGCTGCGGCGCCGGATCGGCGAGATCCGGATGACACTGGTCCTCTCCGCGCTGGCCCCGGTGGCGGTAGTCGCGGCACCGCTGGCGGCGGAGTTCCGGGACGTGGCGGTGGTGCTCGCCGCCACAGCCGAAGTCCTGATCGGCTTCGTGGCGGTGGGCAGGGCCGTCGCCGCAGCGGGACTGCGGGCCAGGGTCACCCCGGCCGAGTACATGGGGCGCGTCACCGCGGCGAACAGCGTGATCACCCAGAGCGCGACGCCGCTCGGTGCCCTGGCGGGGGGATTCGTCGCGACGACCTGGTCCACCACGACCGCGTTGTGGCTGGGGGTCCTGGAGATGTGCGTCCCGATCTTCCTGCTGCTGACGTCACCGTTGAGACGTCACCGAACCTTGCCCGCCGAATGGGAGGTGTGACTCCAGCGGCGGCCGACGTGAACCACGAACGAGCCGACTCGACCACACGATCGACTGGAGTAGCGCATGACCGCGTTGGAACAGGCGGCCGCGCACTACGAGGAGCACGGTTTCGCCATCATCAGGAACGTCATCCCGCCCGAGCTCATCGAGGAGGCGTCACCTCTGGACGGTCGGATGCGGCGCCCGTGGGGATACTCGCGCAGCAGCATGATCGCCACGACCGTCTCGACCTCGTCGCCGCTGTAGCGTTCCCAAGGCTCACGACCTGACATGCGCGCCTCCATCGTTCGATCTCCCCCCTCCCGCCCGAAGTACCGCGCGTCCTCGACCCGGAACGCGCCCAGGCCTCGGAACGGGCACGGCGGCGCGAGCACTCCGCAGCCTCGACCAGCGCCTCGGCCGGAATCTAGGCGGTGCCCGAACCCCGTTCAGCAGCCACCGTCATACCGATCACCGCGGCCAACTCTTCGCTCCACACCGGCGAGCCGCTGAAGCCCCGTGCGATACGCGGCCCGCCGTCGTCGGCCTGCACCTGCACCCACCCGGTGCCCTGCCGCTCGCGCAGGCTGCCGCCGACCCACACTCCGTCCTCACCGCCCGAGGGGAAACCCGGCACCCGGAACCGCTTGCCCCACGGGCGCGCAGCCGCACCGAGCGCCAAGGGTGTCGAACCCATCGGCGGCGATCCGGCCAACCGCAACAATGCGATGTCGCCCCGCCCGTCGGCGTGCACCGGCCGCCATACCTCCACCCGCGCAGCGACCGCCGGGACACCGGGTCCCATCGGGAAGTCCGCCCACACCGACCCAGGCGGTGGATCGGTGCCATCGCCGACCACATGCGCGCACGTGCACAGCAGGTCCGGCGCGACCAGGAATCCGGCACTCACCACCAGCCCCCGAGCATCGCGCACCCATACCACAGCCGACGGCAAACCACCCGCTGACGCCATCGTCCGATCCCCTCCGGTGATCAGGGCTCCATGGCGAATGCCGCTTTCACATTTCTGTAGGTAAGCCCGGCTGCGAGAATTGCGGACAACACCAGGACGCCGATTCTGGCAGGCAACAGTGCGCCGTCGAATCCACACGCCGGTATCCGGGCACGCGATCAACCGATCAGATGCAACACGAACGGTGATGCGCACGCTCGCCTCGCCGTCGGGTTCAGCATCCCCCGCAGTACCGTTTGGCGCAATGTCTGCGAAGCGGCAGACCTGCTCGACGGTGCGTCCCACGACCCCCGGGCCGCGAGTGAACAGGACGCCCGTCCGACCTACGCCGTCCTGGACACCCCCGGTCGACCGCGTCACGAACCAGAAGCCCTACTACGCGGGCGAACACCGCACGTCAACGGTCAGGCCCGCACTGACGCGGCCGGACGATCGGCGGGGTTGACGCCCTACCCGGCTCCGTCCACGACCTGACTGCCGCCCACAACCACGGCCTGGTCGACGTACCGGGCACCAACGACATCGCCACGTTCGCCCACAAGGCGCCCCACGGTGCGGCTGGGACGGCACGTACCGTATTCGAGCGCCACCCGAGTGCAGGGCCGCATCCGCGCCCTCGCGGCCGTGCCGTGTCGCTGTCCAAAAGCTGGGAAGTCCTCGTCACGCCGCACTGGTGTCCGCGTCGGACCACGGCGTACGTCGTGGCCATCCTCGTTCTGCACCACATCGAGACCCGACGCCACCCACGGTGAAAGGCTCGCCGAAGCATCGGCGGAAAGCAGTCAAGAACGCTGCCGCAGTCTCCTGTCCCCTCGAAATCGGGCGCATCGTCGATTCGAGCGAAACACCCACCTCCACAGCATCGACACCGACTACCGCATTGACGACCTCTCCGGGGATAGTCGGGCGAGCCGAGCCGCGTCGGTCTTGCTGGGTGGCCCGCGCAAGCTCAGCACCCGGATCTCACCGCGCCCCGCGCTCCATCGCCACCGTGCCTGGCTGCCTCGCTCCACCGGGCTGACCTGCCCGTTCGAGATTAGTATGCAGGGTCCGTACCGGGTTGGTCACTCAATGTATTGGGTCTGCGTCCGGCCGCTGTGCGGGCCGGGCGATCGACACCCGGCGCATCTCATCGCGGGAGGGAACGATGAGGGGCAGGACCCTGCTGCTCGTGCTCGTGCTCGTGCTCGCCGCGTCGGTGCTTGAGCCTGCCGCGGCGGCACAGCCGCGGCCGATGGTCGGCACCGATGTGGTTCCTGAGCAGCGGACCGCCACAGCAGGAAGCGGCCTTGTGGCCGAGCCGCCGGCCGAGCCCGCCCGTGACCCGCCCAGACCGCTGGATGCGGTGCCCGACCGCGTCGAGGTCCCGCCGGTGCTGCCGCCGGAGCGCGTGCCGGTGGACGTGGTGCCCGAGGTGGTACCGGTGCCGCGAGCCGGTGGGCTCGACGCCCGGTCCGGTGTGGAGCGGGTCGAGGAGCGGACCGCGCGCACCGAGACGTTCACCAACGCCGACGGCACCCGGACGCTGCGGGTGCACGCCGCTGACTCGCACGTCCGCCAACCCGACGGCTCGTTCGCGCCGGTGGACCTCGGGCTGGTCGACGACGGCAGGGGCGGCCTGCGTCCCGTCCGCGCGCCGGTCGGGGTCCGGTTCGCCGCCGCGGCGGCCGAGGTGTCGTTCGGTGACGCGATGCTCGGGATGGGCGTGGCAGACGCCGCCGACGTGGTGCCCGAGGTGGTGGCGGCCACCGCGACCTACCGCGGCGTGCGGCCGGGTGTCGACCTGCGGCTGACCTCGTCGGCACTGGGCTTCGAGGAAGCCGTGGTGCTGTCCGCGCCGGTCGGGTCGGTGACCTCGGTGCTGCGGCTGACCGGCCTGCGCCCGGAGGTCGAGACCGGTGCGGTGCGGTTCACCGATGCCGGGGGAGAGGTGCGAGCCCACCTGCCCGCGGCGGTCCTGGTGGACGCCGACGGCGTGCGGTCCGCGGAGGTACGCCACGTCGTGGAGGAGCGCGGGGGCTCGTGGACGCTGCGAGCCGACCTGGACCGGGAGTGGCTGGCCGACCCGTCCCGGGCCTACCCCGTGGTACTCGCGCGCTCGGCCTCGCACATCGACACCGACGCCGACGACACCTACGTGCGCGCGGGCGCGGGCAACGCCTCATCGGCGCCGGACCTGCGGGCCGGCCGGGTCGACGGGGAGTCCGCGGCGCGGTCCTACCTGCACTTCGGCAGGCTGCGCGAAGTGCTGCGCGACCGCTATGTCGTGGGCGCCACGCTGAACGTGGTCAACATCTGGTCCGGCTCGTGCACGGCGCGGCCGGTGACGGTGTTCGAGGTGGCGGAGCCCTGGCGGGGTGGGACGGCTCGCTGGCCGGGCGCCGCGGTCGGTGAGGCGTTGTCCACCCGCTCGTTCGCTCACGGCCAGCCGTGCGGTGGACCGGTGCGGGCGGCCCTGCCCTTCGACCAGGACAAGCTCGTGAGGGTCAGCGGGTGGACCCACGGCGCGCCGTTCCACGGGCTGGGGCTGCGCGCGGCCAACGAGGGCGACGCGGGCGCGGGCAAGCGGTTCGCCTCGGCTGACGCCGCCGCCGCGAACGCCCCGTTCCTCGACATCGTCCACTCCGCCGAGGGCGCGGCCTACGCGGTGGATGGGGTCACCCTGCCGGACAACGCCAACCAGGGCGAGATCCGGGCGACGGTGACCAACCTGGGCTCCTCGTCCTGGCCCGCGGGCGGCGGATTCCGCTTGGGCTACGAGGTCATCCGGGACGGGAAGACCATCGCGACGTCCCCCGGCGTCGGACCGCTCGGGGACGTCGCGCCGATGGGCGAGGGCGCGTTCAAGGTGCCTGTCCAGGGCGTGCCGCCCGGCGAGTACGAGGTGCGGATCTCGATGCGCGACCCGCAAGGGCGTGACTTCCACCTGGAGCACTCCCTGCCCTACGCCCGGTTCGCGATGCAGGTGCGCAACACACCGCCGGCCAGCGACCGGCAGCAGCCGGGCAGCGGCGCGTCGGTCGAGTCGCTGACCCCGTCCCTGTACGCCGAGGGCGTCGACCCCGACCGTTGGCCGGGACAGCCGTTCAAGTACCGGTTCCGGCTCTGCGCGGACGCCCTCCTGACCAAGGACTGCCACGAGTCGGGGTGGGGACCGCAGGTGTGGGCACCACCGCGGGACGCGCTGCGCTGGGGCACCACCTACCACTGGTCGGTCAAGGTGCACGACGGCGTCTCGGAGTCACCGGACTGGCACCAGGCCCTCGTGCTGACCACGAAGGTGCCCCAGCCGCAGATCACCTCCCACCTCGCCGGATCGGTCGGGTCGGCCGAGCCGGCGGGGCTGGGCGTCCAGGTCGGCAACTTCACCACCGCGGCCACCGACGCCTCCGTGGCCACGGCCGGGCCCGGCCTGACCGTCACCCGCACCTACAACAGCCTCGACCCCCGACGCGACACGGCGTTCGGCATCGGCTGGTCCTCGCCGTTGGACATGCGGCTGCGCGAGGACGACGACGGCTCCGGCGGCATCGTGGCCACCCTGGCGACCGGCAGGCAAATCCGCTTGGGCCGCAACCCCGACACCCCGGACGGCAGACGTGACTACGCGCCCCCGCCAGGGCAGAACACCACGCTCGTCCACGACTCCCGGGACGGCCGCTACACGTTGCGCGACGCGACGGGCGGCATGTGGGTCTTCGACGCCCGCCTGCGCCTGGTCCTGGTGGTCGACCCGGCGGGGCTGCGGCAGCGGTTGGACCACGACGACCACGACCACGTCGTGCTCATCACCAACGAGACCAGCGACCGGTGGCTGCGGCTGACGTGGAAGGGCGCGCACGTCGAAACGATCCGCACAGACGCGCCCGAGCCCGGTGCGCAGCCGCTGGTGTGGACCTACCGCCACGAGGAGGACCGCCTGGTCCAGGCGTGCGCGCCCGGCGGAGCGCCCCACTGCGCCACCTACCACTACGAGACCGGGTCGCACTACCGCGCCTCGGTGCTGGACGACAACCCCCGCGCCTACTGGCGGTTGAGCGAGACGGGCACCGACGTGGCGACCAACGTGGTCGCCCGCAAACCGGGCGCCGACGAGGGCCGCTACCGCGCCGTCGTCCAAGGCTCCGGAGGCGCTGTCGGCGGGACCGCGGACCGCGCGGCGACCTTCGACGGCTCGAGCAGCCACGTCCTGCTGCCCGAGCGGCTGACCGCCGACACCATGTCGCTCTCGGTCGAGCTGTGGTTCCGCACCACCGACCAGGGCGTGCTGGTGTCCTACGCGGACCGCGCGATCCCCGCCGAGGCCCGGCAGCACACGCCCGTGCTCTACATCGGCACGGACGGCCTGCTCTACGGCGGGTTCGCGATGCGCGAGGTCGTCGGGCTGCGCCAGGTGGCCAGCCGCGCGCCGGTCAACGACGACCGGTGGCACCACGCCGTGGTCTCCGCCGCCATCGACCGGCAGGTGCTGCTGCTCGACGGCGAGCCGCAGGGCGAGGCGCGCGGCTTGGTGGACCACGGCGACCGCACCCACCTCGCGCTCGGTTCCGGCAGCGGTCGGGACTGGCCCGCCACCTCCGGGGCGGACTTCCCGTTCCGAGGTGACATCGACGAGGTGGCGCTTTACCGGCACCCGTTGGGCACCCTCGCCGCGCGGCAGCACCGCGCCGTCGGCCGGTCGGCGGACCTGCTCACGAAGGTCACCCTGCCGCAAGACGACCGCGTGCTCGCCCAGGTGACCTACGACGATCACCACGGACGCGTGCGCACGCTGACCGACCACACCGGTCGCGAGTGGACGTTGGACCCGCCGGTACGGGACGAAGCCAAGCGCGAGGTCGTGCTGCGCGGTCCCGGCGTCACCCGCCGCCACGCCTACGACGCCGACAACCGCGGGCGCCCGGTGTCCCGCTGGGAGAACGGCCGCGTCCGGCGCTTCGAGTACAACGCCAAGGACTTCGGCTCGGCCGAGGTGGACGAGAACGGCCACCGCACCGAGTGGACCACCGACGACCGCGGCAACGTGCTGAGCGAGAAGACCTGCCGCACTAAGGACGCCTGCCACACGACCTACCACACGTACCACAAGGCGTCCGGCCCGCTCGACCCACGCGGCGACAAGCCGGCGAGCACGTCGGACGCCCGGTCCTCCGGTCCCGATGACCAGCGCTACCGCACCACCTATGACTACGACGACCTCGGCAGGCCGATCAGGACGACGAGCCCCGCGCCGCGCGGCAGCACCAGCAGGCCGGTGGAGACCTCGACCTGGTCCACGGGCACCGAGGACGCCCTCGGCGGTGGCACCGTCCCCGCGGGACTGCTGATCCGGACCACCGGCAAACGCGACCAGGTGACCACCCACGACCACCGGGCCAACGGCGACCTGGCTCGCACCACCTCGGCCACCGGGCTGCGCACGGAGCACGCGCACGACCGCATCGGGCGGGTCAAGTCCACCACCGTGACCAACAGGGCGGGAGCCGACTACGGCACCACCACCTACACCTACACGCCCCGCTCCCAGCCGGAGACCGTGACGGGGCCGCGGGTGGTCAATCCCGTCACCGGCGTCGTCCACTCGAAGGTGACCACCTACCGCTACGACGGCAATGGCAACACCACCCAGGTGACCGTGTCCGACGCCGTCGGAGGTGATCGGCCTCGCACGACCACGTTCGGCTACGACGCCCACGACCGCCTCGCCACGATCACCTTCCCGGACGGGGGTGTGCGGACCACCTCCTACGAGGACGACGGCTTCACCGAAGTGCTCACCGACGTTCGCGGCTTCCGGTGGACCTCGCAGTTCGACGAACGCGGCCTGCTGTCCACCCTCACCGCGGTCGGGTCCGGCGTGGACCCGCAGGACCCGCGCGCGACCACGCTCACTGTCGAGTCGCGGGGCTACGACGACGCGGGCAGGTTGGCGTGGGTCACCGACGCGATGGGCAGGCGCACCACCTACGGCTACTACGACGACAACCTGCCCGCGACCGTCACCCGCAACGGCTATGTCGACCCCGACGGCCGCGTGCGCGACGTGGTGGTGCAGTGGCACGGCTACGACCCGGCGGGCAACCGGACCCTCCTTGTCGAGGCGGGCGACCGGCACACCACCACCGAGTACGACGACGCCGGCCACGTGTGGCGCGAGACAACCGACCCCGACCGCCTCAAGCGCGTCACCACCTATGCCCGCGACCGCGCGGGCAACGCCGAGCGCGTCGAGCTGACCGGTGCGGCCGACCCCGGCCGGGTGGAGGCCACGCGGTACTCCTACGACGCGACCGACCTGGTGCTGCGCGAGGACGCCGAGGTGGGGCCGGGCGTGGCGTTGTCCACGATCCACGAGCGGGACGAGCGCGGCCTGGTGCTGCGCAGCACCAACCGCAGGCTGCACTCGACGAGCTACTCCTACGACGCCACCGGCGCTCTGGTCGCCACCACCGCGCCACCGGTCGATGCGTGGGTCGGCGGGGTGCACAGGCCGGGGTTCGCCGGTGCGGAAACGCTGGGCCGCAACACCTTCGGCGAGGTCACCCACGTCCGCGACGCGGCCGGGGGCGTGACCCGCACCGAGCACGACGTGATGGGGCGCATCACAGCCGAGCTGCTCCCGGACCACACCCCGCCCGGCGGGGAACCGATCAAGGACGCGGCGACGAAGACCGAGTACGACTTCGCGGGCAACGCCACGAAGGTCACCGACCCGCTGGGCCGCGTCACCACTCGCGCGTACGACCCGTACGGCCGCGTGCTGACCACCACCGAGCCCGAGGTCGACGGAGTGGTGGCGACCTCGGGCACCACCTACACCCGCGCGGGCGAGGTGCGCACCACCACCAGTGCCACCGGTGCGGAGCAGCGCTTCACCTACGACGAACTGGGTCGCCGGATCACCGCCACCGCCGTGGAGCGCCGCCCCGCACCGACCGCCTACCACACCACGACCACCGGCTACGACGATGCCGGGAACGCCACCTCGACCAGGACGCCGCGCGGGCACACCTCCACCGCCGAGCACAACAAGGCGGGCGAGGTGGTCCGGCAGGTCGACGCCACCGGTCGCGCCACGCTGCTCGGCCACGACGACGCGGGCCGGTTGACCTCGGTCACCGACCCGGCCAGCCTGGTGACCAGGTTCCACGTCGACCCGGTCGGCAGGCTGACCGGCTGGTCGGAGTGGGTGGCCGGGGTCGAGCGCCGTCGCTGGCGAGTGGAGCCCGACGAGAACGGCAACGTCGTGTCGACCACCTCGCCGGCCGGCCGCACCACCACCGCGGTCCACGACGCGCTGGACCGGGTGGTGGCCAGGTCGGAGCGGGTGGACGAGCACCGGTCGATCGACGTGGAACTGGGTTACGACCCGCTCGGCCACCTCAGTCGGCAAGTGGACGGCGAAAAGCGGGTCACCGTCCACACCTCCAACGCCCGCGGCGAACGCGAGTCCACCGCGGACCCCGGCGGGGCGACCTGGACCACGTCCTACGACGCGGCCGGGCAGGCGGTCCGGCAGATCGCGCCCGGAGGGGTCGAGCGGACCCGCGAGTTCGACGCCCGCGGCAGGCTGACCGTCGAGCGGGGGGCGGGAGCGGAAGCGGCCACGGCGGAACGCCGGTTCGGCTACGACGCCGACAACAGGCTGGTGCGCGTCGGCGGTCCGCTGGGCGAGGCCACCTACGACTACGACGACCGCGGCAACCTGGTCGGCACCGGCGGCGCGGCGGGCGAGGCCACGTACACCTACCACCCCGAGGGCGACCTGGCTTCCCGGACCGACGCCGCCGGCCGCGCGAGCTTCGAGTACGACGCGGCGGGCCGCCTCGCCCTGGTCGAGGACCCGGTCACCGGCGCCCGGCACGACTTCACCTACGACACCGCAGGCCGACCGGAGACGGCGGCCGGGCGCCGGATCAGCCACGACGACCTCGGCAGGACCAAGACCCGGTCGGTGACCGGTTTCACCGTCGGCTACACCTACGACGATGACGACAAGGTGAAGACCCGCACCACCAACGGCGCCACCGAGTCCTACGACTACGACGGCGCGGGCCGGCTCACCTCGTGGACCGACACCACCGGGCACCTCACCACCTACGGCTGGGACTTGGCGGGGAACCGCACCTCGGTCGGAGCCACCACCTACAGCTACGACGAGCGCGACCGGCTCCGTTCGGGCGGCGGCGCGACCCACGAGTACACCGACCGGGGCACGCTGTCCTCCACCACCGCCGACGGGCGCACCCGCGAGTACGTCTCCGACGGGTTCGACCGCATGACCCGGGTGGACGGCACGACCTACCGGTACGACGCCTTGGACCGCGTCGCTGACCGGAACGGGGTCCCGTTCCGGTACGCGGGCTTGTCCAACGAACTCGTCTCCGACGGCGCACGGCTGGTCGGCAGGCTCCCGGACGGGACCGCGCTGGCGGACAAGGCCGTTGACAGGCCCGGCGCGCTGCTGTTCGCCGACCAGCACGGCGACGTCGTGGCCCGCCACCTCGGAACCGCGATAGCCGGCAGCCGGGCCTTCGACCCGTTCGGCCGGGTGCTCACCGAGACGGGCGAGAACGCGACCATCGGTTACCAGGGCGACTGGACCGACCCCGGCACGGGCCTGGTCGACATGACGGCCCGCTGGTACCGGCCGGCCACCGGCTCCTTCACCACCCGCGACGACCGGGACAACCACCCGGCGCCGTCGGGGGCGGCCAACCGGTACGCCTACGGGAACAACGACCCGGTGTCCACATCGGACCCGAGCGGGCACTTCGGGGTGGCGTTGGCACCGCTGGTCCAGCCGATGCTCCACTTCCTGCGCCAGTCTGTGCTGTACGTCGCCCGGCAGGCAGCCCGTCAGGTCGCCCGGCAGGGCCGGTTCATCTTCAAGCCGCACGAGAGCGGCGCCGGCGGAAGCGGTGGTGGCGGAAGCAGTAGTGGCGGTGGTGGTCTCCCGATCGCGCCCGTCCCGGTCCCCGCGCGCCGCGACCACGCAGAGCCGCCGCAGCCGCCACCCGGGCCTCGGGAGCCGAAGAACCCCGGCGGTGCGGTCATCACACCGACACCGCCGCCTCCACCACCGTGGCTGGTCCACGCGATGAAGCCCCTGCGCAGGCCGGTCGACGGCACCACGGTCCAAGTGCCCGCCCAGGAGGTCGTCACCACACCCACCCTGGTCGTGGACCTGGGCCAGGAGCGGTACAACAAGGCCAGGAAGACCACCTACGTCGACCGCGCCGACGATCGGACGCGCACCGACCACGACTTCGCCGAGGACCAGGCCGGCTGCTTGCGGGGTCACGTGCCGCACACCATCTGGTACGGCTCGCTCGACCACCTCGGCCGGGCCACGGGCGCGGGCGGGTGCCTCACGCAGGTGCGGCCGAACAAGAAGAACAAGATCACCGCGGCGGTGCCGGGCCATGACGCGGGTGACGAGTACGCCACCGCGCGAGGTCACTTGGTCGCACATTCCTTCTTCGGGGAGAACCGCAGGCAGAACCTGGTTCCGCTGAACCAGCCCGCGACCAACAGCTCGATGATGTGGCACGGAGTGGAGAGCAAGGTCTACGCCCGTGTCGCGGCGGGCGAGCGCGTCCACTACCGGGTGGCACCGGCCTTCTACGGCAACGAACTCGTGCCGCGCGGCATCGGTGTCGAGGTGACCGGCTCCAGCGGCTACTACTGCAAGATCTACATCCCCAACCTGGTCTACCGCCCCGACTTCTTCAAGGGCTGCCCACCGTGACCCAGGAGGTTCCACAATGGACAGGCAGCGACGGCTCACCACGCTGGTGGCGGTCCTGGCACTCGCCACGACGGGAGCCGGAACGGCGTCGGCGCGCGCCGACGGGGGAGTGGACTCCGCAGGCCCGGCCGCCACCGGCCAGGACCTGCTGCGCGACCGGCAGGGCCGACCGCTGGTCTACGTCGAGGGCGCGGACGACGGTGCCCTCGCGCGGGCGGTGGCGCGGGTGGGCGGCGAGGTGCTGGCGAGCACACCGGGCCGGGTGAAGGCGGCCCTCCCGGCGGGGCGGACCGGCGACGTGACGGCGAGCCCCGGCGTGCGCGAGGTGCGCCTACCCGACCGCGCCGTTCCGATGGCCGTCACCTCCGAGGGCGTCGCCCCCGCGAAGCTGGACCTGTGGGCGCAGGAGGGGAAGAAGGGCGCGGGGGTGAAGGTCGGCGTGATCGACGTCGGCTTCGGCGGCCTGACCCGCGCACAGCGGGCGGGCGAGCTGCCCGAGGTGGTGCTGCGGGAGGACGACTGCTCGGACGTGAGCAGGCAGCGCACCCACGGCACGAGCGTCGCCGAGGTGGTGCACGACGTCGCCCCCGAGGCCACCCTCCACCTGGTGTGCGTCGAGGACGCCACCGGCTTCGCCAAGGCGGCCGACTGGCTGCGGGAGCGGGGTGTCCAGGTCGTCAGCGCGGCGATCGGCTTCCCCGGCACGACCACGGGCCGCGGTGACGGCACGGGTGATCCGGGCAGCCCGGTGGAGGTGGTCCGGCGCAGCCGGGAGGCCGGTCTGCTGTGGTCGGTCGCGGCGGGCAACCAGGCCCGGCTGCACTTCGGCGGGCCCGCCGCGGACCGCGACCGCGACGGCTGGGTCGAATTCGGCGGCACCACCGAGAACAACGGGTTCCCCGCGCCCGCCGGCACATCCACCACCGTGGCGCTGCGGTGGGACGCCTGGCCGCGCACCACCGAGGACCTGGACCTGTACGTGCTGCGCCGCAACGCCCCACCGACCGGCGACACCGACCCGAATGTCATCGCCAAGTCGACCCGCGCGCAGCGCGACACGCCCGGTGGGCTCAGCCCCACCGAAGCGGTCACCTTCACCGGTACCGGCGCGACCGCGTGGATCTGGGTGCGCAACCGCAACGCGCGGTTCACCACTCCCTTCGACCTGTTCGTCAGCGGCCCGACCGGGCAGCTCCAGTTCTCGACCCCCTCGGGCAGCGTCGTGGAACCGGCCACCTCGCCGTACGCCCTCGCCGTCGGCGCGACCCAGCCCGGCTCCGGCCGGGTGCAGGGCTACAGCGGTCGCGGCCCGACCGTGGACGGCCGCACCAAGCCCGACCTCACCGGCTACGACCAGGTCAGCACCTCCACCGACGGAGGCCAGGGCTTCCAGGGCACCTCGGCGGCCGCCGCCCACGTCGCGGGCGCGGCGGCCGTGCTCAAATCGGCGCACCCGGAATTGGACGCCGCTCGGCTGGAGTCCGAGCTGAAGTCCCGAGCGCGGGCCGACCGGGTCGACAACGACTGGGGGCACGGCGCGCTGTCCCTCGGCGTGCCGGGCGTCGCCCCCGTCGCCGCCTCCGCGGGCTACCGCCCGCTGGCCGAGCCCCGGCGCGTCCACGACCGCGGCTACGGCCCTGGCGAGGTCGTCACCCTGCCGCTCGACGTCACCGGCGACACGACCGCGGTGGTGCTCAACGTGACCGCCCGCGCCGACACCGAGACCAGGGTCGACGTGGTGCCCCACTCGCCCGACCAGATCGCGACCAAGACCTCTGCGCTGTGGGTGCGCCCGGGCGGCGGGTTCACCTCGGTCATGACCACGACCACGCTGGGCGCCGACCGCGCGGTCCGGCTGCGCAACCACACCGGCCACGCCTGGATCGTCGTGGACGTGCTCGGGAACTTCGCCAAGGACGCCACCGCGACCTACACGGCCGCACCCGCCGCCGAGCGGGTGCTGGACACCCGGCTCGTCGAGGGCGCGGAGCACCGGCTCCGGGTGCGCGGCGCGGCAGGCGTGCCCGACACGGCCATCGCCGCGGTGATCGCGTTGACCGCCTCGGAGGCGACGCATGAGACGTGGCTGTCCGCCTACAGCAGGGACGACGGGCCGCCGTCCACGCTCAACCTGACCCGCGGTGACCGCCGGGCCAACACCGCCGTGGTCGCCATCGCCTCAGACGGCGCCGTCGGGCTGCGCAACGAGAAGGGCGCGGTCACCGTCGCGGTCGACGTCGTGGGCTGGTTCGGGCCGGGGCCGGGTGCCCGGTACGTGGCCCTGGCCAACCCGACGCGGGTGGTCGACACCGGCACCGGGACCGGGGTGCCCGCCCGGCCGGTCGGTCCGGGCGAGACCGTCGACTTCGCGCTCGGCGGCGTGTGGGGCGTCAGCGGATCGGCCACCGCCGCCGCGCTCACCGTGACCGGCGCGGACGGCCGGGCCGGGACGGACCTGTCCGTCGCGGCCGTCGAGCGGGGTCGCACCACCGCGCCGCAGCTGCCGGTCGGGAGGCGGCAGGACAACACCGCGTCGCTCTACGCGCCGCTCGGCGCGTCCGGGCGGCTGTCCGCGCGCAACGAGCGCGGTCGCGCCGAGGTGGCGGTGGACCTGCACGGGTACTTCGTCGGCGGGACACCGGTTCCGTCCGACCCGTGCGCCCTGCCCCGGGGTGAGACCGGGTTCGGCGCGTTGTTCGACGGCCGCGAGGGGGTCGACCTGACCGGCTGGCAGGACGCGGGCGACGGCCGGGCGACGGTGATCGGCTGCGAGCTGCGCACCGCGGTCGGCACCGGCGTGACGTGGCACTCCGCCGTCGCCGCGGGGGCCGACCACACCCTGCGGCTGGACTGGAAGGCCCTGTCGCCCGAGGCCGACTCCGGTGTGCTCGTCGGCTTCGACCACCCCGCCGGGCGGGGCGACGCGCCGGGCGCGCGCGGGCTGGAGGTCCAGATCGGTCCCGCGGGCGCCACCGGGGACCTGGCGACCGGGGCGATCGCGGGCAAGCGCGCACCCGACCTGGCCGCGGCCAAGCCGCCGGGCGAGTGGAACACCTACGAGATCACCATCTCGTGGCACGAGGTCACCGTCGTGCTCAACGGGCACCGGGTCAACCGGTACACCACCACGGAGTCACACCGGACCAACTCGCGGAGCTTCGTCGGCCTCCAGCACAGCCCGGCGGGCTCGGTCGCGTTCCGGGACGTGCGGGTGCGCGACAACTCGGCCACCGGGGCCGGCCCCGTCGAGGGACCCAACGGCAAGTGCCTCGACGTGGCCAACGGCAACCCGGCCGACAACGCGGTGTTCGCCTACACGTGCTCCGGCGAGGGCAACCGGGCGCAGAGCTGGACTCTGCCCGGCGACGGAACCGCGCGGGCGTTCCACAAGTGCCTGGACGTGATCGGCGGCGGGGTGGCCGCGGGTACGCAGGTGCGGCTGTACGACTGCGTCCCCGGTGATGCGCAGGAGTGGGTGTTCCGCCGGGACGACATCGTCAACACCCGGTCCGGCCGGTGCCTCGCGGCCACCGGCGACGCCGACCGCGCGCCCCTGACGATCGAGGACTGCGGCGGCCAGCGGCAGACCTGGTGGGTGAAGCCGCGCGCCGCGGTGACCGGGGAGCTGACCGCGTTCGGCGGCAAGTGCCTCGACGTGGCGGACGGGAACCCGGACGGCGAGGCGGTCATCGTTTACGGCTGCTCCGGTGACTTCGCGCAGACGTGGTCGGTTGTCGACGACGGCACGGTGCGCGCCTACGGCAAGTGCCTGGACGTCACAGGCGGCAACACGGTGCCGGGCACCCGCGTGATCCTCTACCGGTGCAACAACGACGGCGCGCAGCAGTGGCAGCACCGGCCGGACGGCTCGCTGGTCAACCCGCCCTCCCAGCGCTGCCTCACCGCCGCCGCCCCGGCCGACCGCGCCGGCTTGACCATCGAGGACTGCGACGGCCGAACCGCCCAGCGCTGGCGAACGTCGGCGCAGGCGGTGAGCGCGGGCGCGCTGATCGCCGTCGTGGCGGGCGAGACGGAAGCGAAGTGCCTGGACGTGGCCAACGGCAGGCCCGAGGACGGCCGGGTGATCGCGTACCAGTGCAACGGCGACCGCGCCCAGCAGTGGACCGCGCCCGGTGATGGCACCATTCGCGCCTACGGCCGTTGCCTCGACGTCTCCAACGGCGCGATCGACAACGGCACGCCGGTGATCCTGCACCCGTGCAACGGCGACCGCGCCCAGGACTGGACACGACGGCCGGGAGGCCAGTTGGTCAACCCGCAGTCGGGGCGCTGTCTCGACGCCTCACCCGCCGGGATGATCATCTGGGATTGCCACACCGGCTCCAACCAGCGTTGGTCGGTGGTGGGCCGCACCACGTGACCCGGCCCGGGGCAGCAGGGTGTGCGTGCGATGCTTCCGTCGCTGAACCATTGCGGCGCGGTGCGGGCAGCCACCGTCGAGCAGGTGCCGCGGACCGACCACGGGCGGCGGAGAGACCACCAGGCGGTGGAGCGCAATCCGGTCATGGTCCAGCTCCTCCGCGAGTAGGCGGCGGCCGAAGCGGCGCGGCGGCCCGAAGCCACACCCGCAACGGACGGGTCAGGAGAGCCTGCGGTGCTCAACCGCCTGGAATCCGTCGGCCCCGCTGATGGTCACCTGCGGATTGGCCGAGTACCCGGACTAGAAGCGGCCGGAATCGTGCCGGCGCGCGCCGCCCGGGCCGAACTGCTGCCGCTGTACCGGGCAACGTGGAGGAGTATCTGACCGAGGCGTGCCGACCTCCGCACCCCGCTGCTCGTCCGGCTTCAGGCGGAGCCGTCCCGAGGCCGCTGGTTGTGCGGCTGATCCGCGTGGCGCACCAAGCACTCGATCGCGACCGGGTGAGCTGTGCGCCCAGGCCTGCCTCCCTGACCTGGCCGCGATCAAGCCCACCCGCTGACCCACATCGTCCCGGTGGTCTATCCGGACCGCACGCCGCGCCGGCCGGTCGTCGTTCACCCCGCCGCACGACACCACCGCTCGGCGTTGGTTCGCGCACCTGGCCGGGTACCTCGCGCGAGCGGGCACGCAGGGAACTCGTCCGTGAGTTGCTCGCCGTCACCCGCGTCTTGGACGGCCGGCTCAAGGCAACACCCGGTGCATGTACGAGGAGGTCGACTTCGAAAGCGGCCTGATCGACGTGGTCGGGATCGGCCGGTCGTGACCGTTTGGCTGCTCGACCGCGTACCGGACGTGCCTCGCGTTTTTCGACCACCGGGGCTTCCGACGCCCACGCCGGTATCACCCAATCGAGATCGTCGGCGGGGATGCCCGCCCCAGATTGTCTCGCGAGAGCGACAGCGGACCGAGCGGCTGCGCATGTGGTGCCTGACATCCGACGGAGTGCCATCGCTGCCCTGATCACCGGCAGCGAACTGCACCGGTGAATCCAGCCATTGACGAGCATGTCTCGCTGGGCACAGTCACCTTGGTGGAGGCAGACACCACTGCGCAAGGATGGGCGGGCAAGCGGCACGGCGCATGCCCGTCTTGGCCGACGCAACACGCAGCGCCCGGCCCGGACCGCCGCCCGACCATGTGGCTGGCCCGACGTCGCTAGCTAGTGGAACCCGTCGCAGGCAATGGCGGGATGGAATCGCGCATCATGCCGATACGGGCACTGACAAGGAACTGGGCCGACTCCGAGCCAAGTTTCCACGGGTGCTGAAGAAGCGCACGTCGCAGCCGGTTGTTGTCTGCGATCTCCCGTGGGCGTGGGCGCAATCGGGAGAACCATTGGCTTTCCGTGCCCCAATGCGAGTCGGCCGGGTCGTCCAGCGCGTGGACGAAGCGGTCGACCAGCCCGGCCAGGTTGGGGTACCCCACCAGTGGCGACAGGCAAGCCCTGCATGGGCTGCGGCGCGCCAGAAGGCGTAGTGGGCGTTACGGTCTTCGGCCAGTTGGGCGACACCGCCGAGGACCCCCAAGGCGTGATCGGTGTACTCGTCGAGGTTGTCGCCAGCGAGGTCAGCGAGGACGACCCCGGTAGACAGCCTGTGTCGAGGGTCGGTCAGCCAACGGCACAGCTTGCCCGCGAGCCCGTCGACCGCCTCGATGTCGAGTTCGTCCAGGTAGGCGACGGGTGCATGGGCGTCGATGCCGCAGTCGGTGCGCCGCGTCGGATTATGTCGCGCACCCGGCCGGTTGTGTGGGAATTGATGCGGAGCATGTCGCCGTCGCTCAACGGGCCATCGCCGGCGTGCCAGTCCTCCGCCGGACTGTTTCGCCACGCGCTGTTGACCAGTCCAACTGCGGCGAGGTCGATGACTGCGCCGCAGTGGTCGGGTTCGATGCCGACCTGGTGGCGCAGCATCCGAGCCACCAGCTCTTCTTCTTGGGCGGAAGTCAGTTCTTGGCGCCCGGTGGTAGCGCTCTCGCTCACAACGTCTCCGTTTCGACTTGCCGAGTCGGTGGTGTTGGGGTGTTGAGCCTCGCATATTGGATGGCGTGACGCCGGATCCACCCGCAGGCCGAGATCAAGCGAAATAGAACATCGGGCATGCTCGCAGGCCGCAACCGCACAGCAGCCTTGATAACAAATTATCGTTGTCGTACCAAGTGTGCAGGTTTAGCGATCCGTTTGATGGACAGTCGCCTTCTGGTCCAGAAATCACGCATGCATCGCGGGCATAGGACACCGCCTGTTCGAGGCCGACCAGACGACAAGCACTACAGCGCACCCTGGCCCCGTCTGCACGTCGTCGTGCATGGCGCCTCTCGATAACCGATGACGACGTCTGCTGCTCAGCACTTCGTGATTAGCCAGGCAGGTCCGAGGACCGGGCGTAGTGCAACTGGTGAGCAAGGGTGACGGTGGCCGTAGGGCCGCCGCGGTGCTTGGCGACGATCAGGGCCGCTTCGCCAGCACGCGGATACTGGCGCGTTCCGGCAACGACGCAGCGACTCGTTCGCCAACGCCGCCTCGTTCTTGAACGTCACCAGCAATTCCGCGCACGTGGCGGCGTCGCCGATGCTGCCAATCCCGGGCCCGTACCGGGCGTTGGCGGCGATGAAATCGCAGGCCGAGTTGGGCCGGTATCTGGGTGGGCGTCCGCCGTACGGGTACATGCTGGCCGAAGCCGGTGTACTGACGTGAGGATCACCTGCTGGAACGGATAGCGCTGGCGGCGATATGCGATCGACTCAGGTCGGGAAGGGCCTCGGATGTAGTCGTGGCACCCCTGGCGAAAGACGTCGTGGTGGTTTGCGGCCGCGGCGACGTCGAGATCCGTGATGGCGGCAGGTCCGGCCTGCGTTCCAGTGGTGGAATGCATGGCGGTCGCTGAGGGTTCGGGGATCACGCGGGTTGACTGACTTGAGGACGGCCGACGTCCCGTCATGCGGTTGGCGTCGCCTCCGCACGGAAGGACATCACTGCCGGCAGCATGGGGTGATGCTGGAGGGAACCGTTGACGGGGTCATCGGATTGACACCGAAGCAGCGTGGTGCGGTGGCGGGATGTGCTCGGGGCTGGTTGCGGCGCCGCGGTCACATGTCGATGGTGCCGGGGCGCCATCCCCGTACGGTACGGGTGATCGCACGGCAGTGGTGGACCATCCTCGAGGACAGCCGCCTGACTTCCAATCTGCTGCGTCTGGAGACGGCCGTTGCCGCGATCGTCGAGGCAGCGGCCTCTCCGGTCGTGAGTGACGTAGGACGTCGTGTCTTCGTCGCGTTGGACCAAGTGGTCGAGGCCTGTCGTGTGGTGGCGGCGATGTTCAACGTGGTGGGCTGGTTCGCTCCGCCCGAGCACCTGGCGGGTATGGCGGCGGTATTGGACCGGATGGAAGAGGTGATGTACGGGTTCGCCCGCGATGCCGTGGACGCGGCCGTGGAGGGGTTGCCGGAACAGCGTTGGCATGAGGTGTTGAGTTTCACCGCGACGCGGGACGCGCTGATCGACGAGTTGAGGTCGGTGGCCGCCCGTATGCCGGAGGTGCAGGAGCCGCTGCTGGAGACGGTGTTGGGGTTGCCCGGTTCGGTGATCGACGCCGGTGACGGTCTGACCTTCGCAGCCAGGGTGTCGGCTGCCTGGGCGCGGCAATCCGACGTCCTCGACGATCGCCTGCGGGAGACGTTGCCGCACCTGCTGGATCCGTCGATGCCACTGATGTCGGAGGTCCGGCTGCACCTGACCGGGCTGCTGTTGCGGGAACACCCGTGGCGGGCACATGTCGCTGCGGTGGCGGCTCGTGATCTCGTCCTGGCCGCGCTGGCCACCGACGCCGACCGCTGTCTGGACGTGATCACCGAGTCCGTTGAGCGGCAGAACCAGATGTACTTCACTCATACTCGGATCAGCAAAGCCGTCGCGGCGGTGAAGGCGGCGCGGTACCCGGAGGAGGCCGCTGATCCAGCGGCCAACATCTACCTGGCGATGGCGGAGGGCGATGTCCGGCGCGCGGCGGTGACGGTGTTGGCGCTGATCGGGGAGGACGTGCCCGACAAGGCCACGCTGCACCCGCTGCGCACCCGGCTGGCCGCCCATCGTGACAGCATGGCGTGCGCGGTGCTCCTGTGGTGCATCGACACCCACCTGCGTAACGCCATCGCCCACTCCCACATGGAATGGGATGCCGAACACCAGTGCATGGTGCTCGACGGCCGGGCGGTATCACCTCACGACTTGATGCGCATGACCCTGCAGGCGTACGGCACGTGCACCGGGTTGCACGCCGGGATTTCGTTAGCGCTCAACCAGGCGGGCAACCCCCACCACCACCGACCGCCGCCCACCGATCCCTCGGTATGGGACGGCCGCCTTCTCGACATCCTCGGCTCGCACGGCATCGAAGCGACCCGGGCGCGCAGGCAAGGCCGCACCATCCGCATCCAGGTACCCCACGTGACGGCTGCCACTTTGCGCGACCACTTGGTGGGTGTGTGCCACGCCGACCAGGTCGTGCCGCACGTCGACGACTGGATCCTCGCCCCACACGACCGGCCTGACCTGCTGCTTGATGCCGCCACCCTCGCCACCGCCCGCAGCCTGACCGAGCCCGACCACGGCGACAGCCCATCAGCGCACGTGTACGCCATCGAGCCGGTCCTGTACGCGGGTGCCCTGTTCAACCACGGGCTCGCGCCCGACAGGATCGTCAGGTCGGTGATCGGGTTGGCCTCGGCCCAGGCGGTCGGCGAGCGAAATCGACTACTGCCGCAGTGGTCGTCCGAGCCTGCGGCCGTGGCTGAGTTGACCTCGGCGTTACGACACCTTGCCCGCGGCGTCGTGGCTGCTGCCTCCCTGTTGCCGGAGTCGGTTCGGGACCACATAGACGGCTTCGCCGCCATGCTCACGGCCTGCTGCGAACGGCTACGTGCCGTTCACCTAGAGCAGGAGGCCAGGGAGGCCTCCATCCAGCTCGACTGGGCACTGCAATCGAATACTCCGATCGAAATCCCGTGGAGGCAGGAAGCACCTGCACCGCAGTAGGCACGGAAGAAGCGCCGGTGGAGAACCTCTACGATCCTCTCGGCCCATCAACGAGATGGGCATGCGCTGACTGTCGCGTACCCGAATTGACGATTCACGGTAGGGGTCTGGTTGATTTCTCGGGCGTGCGGTCCATCGGTGTCGGGCACCGCTCCGGGCGGGGATGTGGTGACCGGAAGTGGTTACCTGGGTGTGGGGCTCCGGTGTCGGCGGGAATCGCGAGTACGGGTGCACGGTCAACCTCCTGCGTCCCCTCACTTCGTCGAGGTAGCTCAGGCGGTACAGCTCGTCGAGGGATGTGCACCGGGCTTCACGGACCGCCCGGCGTCGCGGTGGCCTGGGCGCGCTGCCGCCAGACATCCGGGAGACGCGCGACGCGGGTGCCTGCGGCCGGCTGGATGGCTAGCCTTTACGCGTGGCAGGTGACGAGCGCGAGGACGAACAGCGGGAAGACCCTTCGGAGGACGACGGCCTTGAGTTGACGCCGAAGCAACAGGAGACGCTCCGGAAGTCGATGGAACAAGTGCGGCGTTCTCTGGGCCCGCGGATCGGCTTCACGCTTCCGTCCATGTCGCAGTTCATCCCCGACTCGGTGCTGAAGAACATGACGACGCTGTCGGCGTTCGCCGAGACGCAGCAGGCAATCGTCGTCAACGCCATCAAGCCGTTCCTCGACTCGCAGGCCGCGTGGCAGAAGCAGTTCTCCGTAATCAACAGCGACATCTTCCGGACCACTGCGCTACAGCAGTCCAACCTCAACCGCATCGCCTCGCACTTGACCAGGAACATCGACTTCGGCCTCGGCGGCACGCTCGCCGAGGTCGCGTCACGGTTCGCCGCGCAACAGACATCCTGGCTGAAGGCCATAGGACCGTCGCTTGCCAACCTCAAGTGGACGTTCTATCCACCGAACCTGCAGGACATCGAAGGTCTGAGGTTGGAGCAGGTGGAAGAGGTCGTCATGGTCGACGGCATACCGCTCTACGGGGTGCCGCGCGCCTCTACGGCAGAGGCACTGATCCGCGCCGACAGCGCGAGCAAACGTAGGGGTATTCTCGGACGACGCTGGAGGACCATCTCAGCGGACTGCCGTGAGGTGGTCACGGCCTGCACGACGACGGCCGTCGCCCCGTACGTCCGCTTCGCCGTCGCCGCGCTCGACGCCCTCGATGCCGGCCACACGGAGGCTGCGCAGGCACTCGCCGGTTCACTCATTGACGCCGTCCTCAGCGCCTACTTCAAGAAGGACCGATACAAGTTCACGCCCGACCGGAAGGGCAAACGCACGAAGGACGCCTACGACGAGTTCACGGTCCGTCAGTTCATCGCGTTCGCTCCCATGTGGCAGACGTACCAGCAGTTCTTCGTCGAGGACGGAGACGTCGTGCCGAACACCTTCAGTCGCAACGCGACGGCCCACACCGTGAGCCCTCGTCAGTACAGCCGTCGCAACGCGGTGCAGGCATCGATGCTCGCCTGTTCACTGTTGTGCCGTCTCGACGAAGAGGCCGCAGCCCGGAATGCCGCCTGAGGTCAGGCACCCGAGGACCGGTACCGCACCGGAAGTGACCCTTTTGCCCGCCGTGTGTCGGATGCCGAGCTCAGCGGGACTGTTTCAAGATCGATGTGTTCGGCCCGACATGCCCAGTCGGAGGTCCGACGGGATGGGCACTGTAAGCGATGACATCTGAGCTCGTGGGGACGAGGAAGAGCAGGACCGGGACCGGGCGGCAGCTGTCGCCGGAGCAGGCCGCCGCGGCGGTGGCCTAGGCCAGGCTCGGTGGCTGGCGCTGACCGGGCCCGGACGGGCTGCTCAAGCTGTTCATTAAGGGTGTGCTGGAGACCGCCCTGGCCGAGGAGATGACCGAGCATCCCGGGCACGAGAAGAACCGGGCCGAACCGGGCTGTGAGTTGACCAATGTGCGCAACGGCACGCGGTCGAAAGACGGTGATTTCGGACGCTGCCGGCGAGGTGCAGGTCGAAGTGCCCCGCGACCGGGAAGGCACCTTCGAACCGCAGATCGTCAAGAAGCGGCAGCGTCGTCTCACCGACGTCGACGAGATCGTATTGTCGATGTACACCAGGGGATTGACCACCGGGGAGATCTACGGCGCCCCGGTGTCGGAGGAGACGGTCTCCCGCATCACCGACAAGGTCGTGGCGCAGATGAACAACTGGGCCGCCCGCCCGCTGGCCGCCGTCTATGCGGAGGTGTTCCTCGACGCGATCGTGGTCAGGGTCCGTGACGGCCAGGTCGCCAACCGGCCGGTCCATGCCGTAATCGGGGGGTGACCGTGGATGGCGCGAGGACGTGCTCGGATTTGGACGGGCACCGCGGCGAGGGGGCCGAGTTCTCCGACGGGCGTGCCGGTCGATCTGAAGTACCGCGGCGTCGGGACGTGTTCTTCCTGGTCTGCGACGGTCAAGGGCCTACTGGAGGTGGTGCCAACGTGTGGCAGCGGACCGTGGTCCAGACCTGCATCGTGCATCTGATCCGCAGTACCTTCGCCGCTGGTGGCCCGTCAGGACGGGACGCAGGTGGATGATGCGCCGGAAGCCTGTGCTGAACGCCTTCGCCATCACGTTCGGTGACCGCTGGCCGAACGCCGAGAACTACTGATCAACAACGCCGGGCACACCGATCACGAAATAGACCTGGCCTCCAGCGGGTCGTCGAGGAAGCGGCCGACGTAGCGTACAGTCGCCAGCTGCACGGCGTAGCCGAGCCGGTTGTGGTCGCGGCGCTTGGTTTGGACCAGCGCCCGGTCGACGTTGTCGAGGACGAAGTACCGCTCCAGCTCGGCGCGGGCGAACCCACCGGTGAAACGGCCGTAGGCGGCGGCCTGGTCGTCGGACAGGAACTCAACGGGTACTGCGCTCTCCTGCTGCCTCTCGTCCGCCCACCGTGGTGGGATCGGGGCGAACTTCAGCAGCACGAACGGGTTATGGTCAACCGGTGTATGCCCTGGCCCGGCGCAAATTAGCGCTGTTACCTGTTCCATCGTTCCTCCTCCCTATACGGTGGTTTTGCGCCAGGGTGCTTCGGGGTCGGCGAGGGTATCGAGCAGGAGTTGGCACCAGGTGACCGCGGCGTTGACGGCGAGGTGTGCGTGGCGTGGGCGGAGTCCGACGCGGGCGGCGGCAGTGCCGTGTCCGGTGCCGTAGCCGCGGTTGCGCAGTTCGCCCAGTCCGGCCGTGATGGTGGTGACCGCGCCGAGGATCTTCTTGACCGCGTCGCTGCTGTCGGGGCCGAGTGCGGACGAGGAGGGGTGCAGTGCGAGTGCTTCCTGGGCGGCCCGGGCGAGGGCGGGCAGGTCGTCCTTGTCGTTGACGGGGCGGCCTCGTTCGAGGAGCACGACCTTGGCGGTGCTCTCGACGAGTTCCTTGGCGCTGCCGATGGCCAGTGCGGGGTCATCGGGGATCGCGCGCTGGATGCGGTCGAGTTGCTCCTGGATGGCCGTCGGATCGGTGAGCGTGGCCAGGAATCGCAGCGGCCGTAGCGGGCCTCGGTCGGCGGGTGGGGTGATCAGCCCGGTACCGGGGTGGTCGACCGTGCACCCGTCCCTGCGCAGGGAATCGTAGAAGCGCTGGAGGTAGGGACTGTCGGGCCAGTCGATCAGCAGCCGCTCGAAGACCCGGCAGACGCGGGCGACGTGCCCCGGATGGGTCCAGTCGACGGACTCCAGGTACTGCTGGGTGGTGGTGCGTCGGACGCTGGTGTCGTCGTAGCGGCAGTCCGGGTTGGGGGCGAAGCCCTCGTCCTGGAACGCCGTGCTGATGGCGCCGACTGAGCTGTCAGTCATCAGGCTGCGGAACAGGCCGCGGGTGCTTGTGCTGATCATGTCCTTCACCTGCTGCCCTCCTGCAGTGTCTGTGTGGGCGCTCCGGCGGTGAAGTCCGGGCGTGTGTGCTGAATCTTTGCGCGGACGGTGAACCGGCAGTCGCCGCTCAGGACCTCGCGGATGTCGTCGATGTCGCTCCTGGCGGTGCTGGTGAGCCCATGGGCCAGCGCTAGGCGCACGACTCCGGCGGGATCGGAGGCCAGTCGTCGACCGATGCCCTCATCGCCGCTGTCGATCTCTGCCCAGCAGTGGGCGGCGAAGGCACGGATCGAGGGAGAACGTGATGCGGCGAGCGCGAGCAGGTCGTTCTTGAAGGTGTCGGCCGGAGCCTGGGCCAGCGCGCTCTGCAACAGCCGGGGGTTCTCGATGTCACCGTCCATGAGGGTCAGCAACAGGTTGCGGGCGATCCGGTCGCGTTCCTGCTCGTCCGGGGCGAGGATGACCAACAGTCTGTTCGCCGCGAGCACCAACTCTTTCGGGGAAGCCAGCCGTCGCAGGAAAAGATCCTCGCCGCTGCCGACCCCCTGTCCGGCGGCGATCGGTCGTACGGCCTGGAGGATCGTGGCGCGGAGGTCGGTGTCGAGCGATGCGGCGCCGCATCGTTGGGCGACGGCGGCGATGGCGTCGATCGCCTCGCGGCGCTCGACGTTCAGTTCCCGCGGTTCCAGCGCGATGTCGAGCATGGCGGCCACGAAGCGGTCACGTCGATCCGGGGCGCCGAGGTGGGAGAGGCCGGCCACGCTGACCAGGTCACTGCCGAACCCCGCGGAGCCCGGCGTGTAGGTGCGTGGTTTCGCTGCGGCCTCCAGCGCCGAGTTGGCGTGCTCGACCACGACAGGTGTCCTCACCTCCAGTTCCCCGAGCACGGGCATGAGCCACGGCGCCTCGCCCGTCTCGACCGCACGTGACAGCCGTTCGACCAGGTACTCCTTGGCCGGTGCCAGGAGCTCCAAGGCACGGCCGAGCGCTTTCGGCACCGCTTTCTCCGTCACGCACAGCAGGACGGCGAACTGGCGTGCGGCGTCGGCCACGAGGTCGGGATGTACCCGGGCGCACCCCAGCAGGAGGTCGACGTGCGACTCGATCGAGTGCCGCAGTCCTCCCTTCCCGGCGACCGGCGCCAGGCGGGCGAGCAGTCTGCCCGCCGCGTCCCGCGGCGAGGCCCACACCAAGGCGGCCAGCGCCGTCAGCAGCGTCTCGTTCGCCCCCAGGGTCGCCCAGTCGCGGATGGGCCCCGTGGTGATCAGCCTGCCCTCCAACTTCTCGAACAACTCTCGCGCATGCCGCTCGGCGACCAGATCACCGTGCGCGCCGAGGAACTCGTACGCTGCCCTGGCCTGCCATACCGGTCCGTCGACCCACGACTGCTCGGGCACCAGGTCGGCGTCGGGTTGCTGCCGCAACAGCGCCGTGGCCTTCTTGTGCTCGGCACCCCGCAGATAGCGGTCGACGGCCAACGGCACGTTGTCGTCGCCCAGGGCGTCGCCGAGGCTGGTGTCGCATTGGCGCTGGTTGGCCAGGGCCGCCCCGGTCGACATGCGGTGCCTCAGGCGCATGAACACGCGGTGGGCCCGGTCGCGTTGTTCGGAGGCGAGGGCTTCAAGACCGCGCGCCAGCAGTTGTTCCTTGCCCTCGAACACGGTGAGCTTGTGACTGCGGGGAAGCGACTGTGCAGTGTGGTGCGTCTCGTAGCCCATGCCGGGCCCGCCGAGGGCGAAACGCAGATTGCGCAGGTCGTACAACCATGTGCGCACCTCGGCGTACATCCGCTCACGAGTGCCAGCGGCGACGGCCCGCTCGTAGTTCTCGACCGCGCCCGCGAGGTCGTTGCCCCGTGCGAGCGCCTGCCCGTGTCGGGCGCGGGCCAACACGTACAGCTCGGGACCGCAGTCCGCCTCGATCGAGGCCAACAGGGGCGACCAGTCCCGACGGCACTCCGCGACGGCGATACGCACGCGCCCGGCGAACTCCGCCGCTTCGTCGGGCGCCGCCGCCGCGTGCCCGAGGGCGCGATCGCCCAAGCTCTCGAAGAGCTCGGGCAGACCGGCGGCGATCGCTTCTTCGGCCAGCCACAGCAACAACTCGCCGGCGAACTCGTCGTCATCGCGCATGGCTGCGACGCGTTCGGCCGCAACCGGCAACGACATGTCTCCGGCCTCGTACCGCAACACCGCGTACACCGCCGTGCCGACACGTGCACGGGCGTTTGGCGAGTGCCGGAGCTCGTCGACCAGCTTGAACTCGTCCGGGAACTGGGACGGTACCTCTCCACGCCGCACCGGCCCCCAGGCGGCGGCGACGGCCGCGCGCATCGCGGCATCGTGCTGTCCGCTCGCCCGCAGTGCCCGCGTCAGCTGCGGCTGCAGGCCGGCTGCCTGGTGGAGGTAGCCGTCCTTCTGCAGGTCGGCCATCACCGACTTGTACCGCTGGGCGGCGGCCCGTGGGTCGGACTTCGACATCTTGTCGGCTTCGGCGAGCCGGTCGCGCAGCGCACCGTCGGCGAGAGGGCCGTGAAGGACGGCATCCGGAGCGAACACCGGTCCGGCCTCGTCCTGGGGGTGGAGGATCTCCCTGCAGTCGAGTCCGTCGGCGGCAAGCTCGCCGCGCAGCTCCTGGGCGTTGGTGAACGTCCGGTCGGCCGAGAGGTTTTCGCAGGTCACCAGCAGACTGCGCCAGGCTGTGTCGACCCGGGAGGCATCGGCCATCGTCCTGCCCAGCATGGCGTGCACGGTCTGCAGGTCCCGTCCGCCCGGCTGGAGGTCGAACGCCATCACCCGCAACACCGAACAGAATGCGCGAAGATCCTCGCGCGCGATCTCCGAGTCGGCCTGCTGTCGCCACAGTTGTCGCACGTGCCCGGTGAAGACCGCCAGCGCCGTCCGCTCGCCCGCGCTGTTGGCCAGTTGCTCCTCGCCAGAGGAAGGGGGCGCCGTCGCGAGCCGGTTGACCACGGTCACCAGGTGGCGACGAACCGGTTCGGGAGCATCCGTGTCGGTCGCGATCACGATCCGGTCGATCGTCGGGTTCCACTCCCGTTCCGTTCCCGGTTCCGCTGCCGCGCCCGGCGGTTTCCGACGGAACATCCGGACCGCCTGCTCGAGTGCCTGTGCCAGCGGGGACTCTTCCGTCCGGCCGAGCTTGAGGCCTTTCTTCGCCTGTACGGCGATGAAGCCCTCGTTGTCCGTGAAGGCCACGATGTCGTCGACGGGGTAACCGGCCTGCAAGCCCACATGGGTGAGCCAGCCCGCGGTGCGCGGCCATGGCCGCGTGGCACTGGTGGGCAGGCGGGTTCCCGTCACCACGTGCGCGGCCAGCAACGCGCCCACCTGTATCTCGAACCGGAAGCCGCCAGCCGCTGCCGATCCCCCGCCGCTACTGGTCGCCATCCGCGAACCCTAGCGGTCGCGCGCCCGGCCGGGCCGTCATCCGCGACGCGGACCCGCCGGGCAACGATCTTGGGCGTCTGCCTTTGGCGGGACTGCCCCAACGGGCCGCTCGTGCTGCCGCGGCTCGACTTGGAGCTGGTCCCCGGTCGCACGGTGGCGCTGGTCGGCGCGACCGGCGCGGGCAAGACCACGGTGGCCAAGTTGATCGCACGCTTCCACGACCCCAGCGGAGGCGCCGTGCTGTTGGACGGTGTCGACCTGCGTGAGATCTCCGAGGCCGACCTGCAGGCGAGGGTAATCCTGGTGACCCAGGAGAACCACCTGTTCTCCGGTACGGTCGCGGAGAACATCGGCTTGGGCGTGACCGATCCGGCGGCGATCCGGCGCGCCGCCGAGGCGGTGGGCCTGCACGAGCACATCGCCGCGCTACCCAGCGGTTACGACACCGAAGTCGGCAGACACGGCGTGCGCTTGTCCGCCGGCCACCGCCAGCTCATCGGCTTCGCTCGCGTATTCCTGGCCGACCCGGCGGTGCTGGTGCTGGACGAAGCCACGTCGAGACTGGACCGGTCGAGCGAGCAAACGGTGCAACGAGCCTTGACCACCGTGCTGGGTAGACGCACCACCCTGGTGATCGCGCATCGCCTGTCGACAGTCCTGATGGCAGACCGCGTCCTGGTCCTCGATGCCGGGCGCGTGGTCGAGGACGGCCCGCCCGAGACGCTGATCGCTCAGGGGGAACAGTTCTCCTCGCTGCATGAGAACTGGCAGAGGTCCACCTCAGCGAGATGATCCACCGGAGAAACCGGCCTCGTCGGCCAGCCAGATCATCAAGCCGGCGATCGTGAGGGCGGCCAGGTAGGAATGGGCGGTCTTGTCGTAGCGGGTGGCCGGTGCCCGCCATTGTTTGAGGCGGTTGCTACAGCGCTCCATGGTGTTGCGCTGCTTGTAGGCGGTCACGTCGGAGGCGGGCGGCATGCCGGCTCGGCTGCCTCTGGCCAGTCGGTGACGGACCCGCGTGCTGATGCGCCCGGACCACTGTGGAGTGCACACTCACTGACGACTCCACCGCACCGACGGCGTCGTCACGCACCCGGACGTGTTCCGGCGGCCGCGCCCAGGTCCCGTCGGCCTGCCGCCGACGGAACCGGTCGTAGACCGACTGCCACGGGCCGTAACGCTCCGGCACGTCCCGCCACGGCGCGCCGGTCCGCAACTTCCACAGGATCCCGTTGACCGTCACCCAGCTATCCCTCCACGGCCTGTCCCGACGGACACCCACGGGCAACAACGGCTCGATCCGCGACCACGCGGCATCGGTGGGCTTCCCCCCAACCTGCACAGCCTCCTGGGCGTGCCGACGCGGGTCCGCGAGGAAATCTTCGGCAACCTGTACATGACCGAGAAGACCGATGGCGCCGACTTCACCCCGGACGACGAGGTGGTGCTCACGGCGCTGGCGGCGGCCGGCGTGGCGGTGGAGAACGCGCGGCTGTTCGAGCAGTCCCGGATGCGCGAGCGGTGGTTGGAGGCCACCGCCGAGGTCAACGGCGAGCTGCTGGGCGGTGCGTCGGCCGAGGAGGCGTTGCGGCTGATCGGGTCAGCGCACGGCGGAGCTGTCGCAGGCGTCGCTGTCGCTGGCGTGCTCGCGGAGGGGACGCCGCGCCGGCTGAGCATCGCCGCCGGCGTGGGCGACCAAGTCCAGGCTCTGGTCGGCGGACCGTTCAACGGCACCGGCCGTTCGTCGACGAGGTGTTGGAGTCGGGGATGCTGATCGACACTTGGCGGCGCGCTGGCGGCCATCTCGGTGCACGTGGGGCTGGGAATGGCGGTGCCGTTGCGCACCGGCACGGCCGTGACCGGCGTGCTGCTGGTGGCCGGGACAAGGGAGGCGCGCGGTTCAACACCGAGCAGGTGCCGCTGTTGACGTCGTTCGCCGACCAGGCCGCGGTGGCGCTGGAGTCGCCGAGAACCAGCGGGCGCGCAGGCTGGTGGACCTGCTGGAGGACCGCGACCGCATCGCGCGCGCGACCTGCACGACCACGTGATCCAGCGGCTGTTCGCCACCGGCATGAGCCTCCACAGCGCGGTCGGTTCCATCCGCGAGCCCCGGGCACGCGAACGGGTGCGGAGGGCGGTGGTCAGCCTGGACGAGACGGTGCTGGAGATCCGCACCTCCATCTTCGACCTCCAGGCGAGCGAGGACGCACCCGGCCTGCGGCGACGCCTGCTGGACCTGATCTCGGAACTGACCGAGGACGTCCCCGTGGCGCCGACGGTGCGGATGTCGGGCACGGACAACTCGGTGCCGGAGCACGTCGGTGAGCACGCTGAGGCAGTGGTGCGCGAAGCCGTCAGCAACGTGGTCCGCCACGCCCGTGCGAGCGGGTTCGTGCTCGCATGACCCGCCTCCGGCGACGGTGCGCACGGCGTTTTGCAGGTCGTGGCCCAGGATGCGCTTGCGCACGAACCCCGACGCGCCGGCCATGATGGCGTCGAACAGGGCCTCGTCGTCGGTGAACGAGGTCAGCATCAGGCACTTCAGCTCCGGCAGCCGGGAGCGCAGCTCCCGGCACAGCTAGATGCCGTTGCCATCGGGCAACCGCACTTCCGGCACGGCCACCTCCGCACCGGTGACCGGCACCCGGGCGAGCGCCCCGCCCACGACCTCCAAGTCGTCGTCGCTGTTGCGCAACTCCCGGACACCGACCCGGACCACCTCATGGTCGGGCACAGAGCCGAAAGACCCTGCCGCACCCGCTCGTGCTCCGCCACGGCACCGCTGCTCCCGCGGCTCTCCGCGAGGCTTCGACAGCCTGGTCTGGCACGCGGTCCTAGGTCCCGGACGGATGGGGACCAACGGCTGCGTCCCGCGGCACGGCGCCTGCTTAGCGTCGGAAGGGGAGAAGGAGGTGCGCCATGAGGGCACGCGACATCATGACCAGTCCGGTCATCACCGTGACGCCCGACGTCCCGATCCGCGAGGCGGCGGCGTTGATGGTCTCGCACGGCTTCACCGCCCTGCCCGTCGTGGACGACGACAGGCTGGTGGCCATCGTCACCGAGGCCGACCTGCTGCACGCCCGCTACGGCGACCACGAGTCCGCCGCCACCCCGGTACGTGAGGTGATGCTCGCGCCGGTCTGGGGCATGGACCCCGACGCGCCCGCCGAGCTGCTGGCGCAGGTCATGGTCGTCGACCGGGTGCGCTGCGTGCCGGTCGTGGACGGCTCGCGGCTGGTCGGTGTGGTCACGCGTCGAGACCTGGTGCGCGCGCTGGCCCGCACGGACGCCTCCATCGCCGCCGACGTGCGTGAGCGCCTCGACGCCTACGGCGGGTCCGGCCGTTGGCCCGTGAGCGTGTACGACGGCGAGGCCCTGGTGCGGCGGGCACCGGAGGACAAGTGGACTTCCCGGGTCGTCTCGGCGCTGGCCGAGACGGTGCCCGGCGTGATGGGCGTGCGGCTAAGGACAGAACCGGATGGGGAACCCCGATGAGTGAACCGATCGTGGTTGGTGTGGACGGATCGGCCACGGCGCTGAGCGCCGTCCGCTGGGCGGCGGCCGAGGCCGAGCGGCACCGGGTGCCGGTCAGGCTCGTGCACGCCTACCAGCCGCCGGTGCGCGGTTACCCGGAGATCGTGCTGACGGGCAACGAGGTGCGGGAGGCGTTCGAGGAGACGGGCCGGAAACGGCTCGCCGAGGCCGAGCGGGTCGTTCGGTCCACCGCACCGGGGGTGGAGGTCGTGACCTCCCTCGTGATCGGCGGTCCGGCGGCCGTGCTGATCGGGGAGAGCGGGCGCGCGCGACTGGTCGTGCTGGGTTCCCGGGGCCTGGGCGGGTTCACCGGTCTGCTCGTGGGGTCGGTCGCCGTGGCCGTCTCCGCGCACGGTGCGTGTCCGGTGGTGGTGGTCCGTGAGCAGGTCCCCGCCGAAGGTGGCGTCGTGGTGGGCGTGGACGGTTCCGAGGTCAGTGAGCAGGCCGTGGCGTTCGCCTGCGAGCAGGCGTCCGCGCGCCGCGTGCCGCTGACCGCGGTGCTGGCCTGGACCGACTTCCTCGTGGACAGCGACTACGGCTCCCGCTTCACCGTGGACTGGGCGCAGGTCGAGGACGAAGAGCGCCGCGTGCTGGCCGAGCGCCTGGCCGGCTGGCAGGAGAAGTACCCGGACGTGCCGGTCGACCGGGTCGTCGTGCGTGACCAGCCCGTGCGCGCGCTGCTCAGGGCGGCCGAGTCCGCCCAGCTCCTCGTGGTGGGCAGCCACGGCTTGGGCGGCTTCACCGGGATGCTGCTCGGCGCCACCAGCCAGGCGCTGCTGCACCACGCCTCGTGCCCGTTGGCCTTGGTGCGGTCGGGGCGGGTGCGGTGACGGCGCGGGCCAGGAGTGGGCGTCGTGACCGACCAGCCGGAAATCATCATCGATTTGGACGAGGTGTGGACCATGAGCACTACAGCCCCGATCGTCGTCGGTATCGACGGGAGTCCCGCGGCTGAACGCGCGTTGCGGTGGGCGATGGACGAGGCACAGCAGCGGGGAGCGCCGCTGCACGTAGTCAACGCGTATGCCTACGAGCCGCTGACCGACTGGACGTTGGCGAGTGAGCAGGACGCCCGTGTCCGGTCGGAGGCGTTGATTGAGGACGCGCTCCACGTGGTGGCCGTGGGTCGGGCGGAGTTGCCGCCGATCATCCGCCACTGCGTGCGCGGGCCTGCGGCCGAGGCGTTGGAGGAGCGGGCGCGTGGCGCGGCGATGCTGGTGGTGGCCGCGCACGGCGGCAACCGGTTCCGGCGGGCGTTGCTGGGCAGCACCAGTGCCCACTGCGTGCGGCACGCCACGACCCCGGTCGTCGTGCTGCCCGCCACGGCAGGCGAGCCGGCGGTGACGCGATGAGGGTGCGCGAGGTGATGACGCGCGACGTGGTGACCGTCGCGCCGGAGACGTCGGTTCGCGACGCCGGTGCCGTGCTCGCCGCGCGGGGGTTCACCATGCTGCCCGTGGTGGACGGGCGCGGTGACCTGCTGGGCGTGCTCACCGAGGCCGACGCGCTGAAGGACCGGCTCCCGGTGGACCCCCGCGGGCTGGTGCACGGTGAACAGCAGTGCGACCGGCCCCGGCCCGCGTGCGTCGTCGGCGACGCGATGGTCGAACCTGCGGTCGACACCACGCCCCAGGCCGACGTCGCAGAGGTGGCGCGGCGGATGTTGGAGCGGGGCGTGCGCAGTGCCGTCGTCGTCGACGGCAAGCGCCTTGTCGGCGTGGTGACCCGCCGGGACATGCTGCGCGTGGTCAGCCGCGACGATCAGGCGCTGGCGGCCGAGGTCCGCCACCGCCTGTGCCTCTACGGCGGTCGGCACCGCTGGCGGGTGGAGGTCACCGACGGCCGGGTGACGATCACGGACGAGTGGGGCGACGAGCGCGATCGGCACGTGGCCGCGGTGCTGGCGGGCGCGGTCGCCGGTGTGGTGGACGTGTGCTTCCGCGACTCGGTCCCCGCCGCGGTCGGACATGCGGTCGGCGACCGCTGAGCACGAGGCCGTCAGGGCAGGAGGTCGCGCTGCCGCAAGAGGGTGCGAGCGTGGTCGATGGCGTCGGGCGTGTGGTCGAACGCGCACAGGTCCAGTGCGTCGAGTGCCTGGCGGTGTTCCTCGCGCACACCGGAGACCAGGACGGTGACGCCGCGGTGTTCCAGCCGGCGCACGGCGTCGCGCAGCACGTGCGCGCCGGTGGCGTCCACCGCGGACAGGCGGGACATCCGCAGGATCACCACCGCCACCGGGGCGATCCCGCTCAGCTCCAACAGGAAGCGGTGGGCCGCGGCGAACAGCAGCGGCCCGTCCAGGCGGTAGGCGACGATGTGCCGGGCCAGCAGCGCCCGTTCCTCCTCGTGGTGGTCGCCCGGCTCCAGCGGCACCTCCTCCAGCCGCGCGGTCCGCGACACCGCGCGCAGGGCGAACACGCCCGCCAGCACCAGACCGACGATGACGGCGGTGACCAGGTCCAGCGCGAGCGTCGCCACGGCGGTCAGCACGAGCACCGCGGCGTCGGAGCGGCCGGTCCGGACCAGGGCGCGCACCGAGCCGGCCTCGACCATCCGGACCGCCGTGGCCAGCAGCACGCCCGCGAGCACCGCCAGCGGAACCCCGGCCACCCACGGCGCGGCGACCAGGACGATCAGCAGCAGCACCGCGGCGTGGGTGAGGGCGGCCAACCGCGAGGTCGCGCCGGAGCGGACGTTGACCGCCGTGCGCGCGATGGCCGCCGTCGCAGGCACACCGCCGAACAGCGGTGCGACCAGGTTGGCCACGCCCTGGCCGAACAGCTCCCGGTCGGGGTCGTGGCGCCGGCCGACGCTCATCCCGTCGGCGACCGCGGCCGACAGCAGGCTCTCCAGCGCGGCGAGCGCCGCCACGGCCACCGCCGAGGGCAGCAGCGACCACAGCGCGTCCGGGTCCACGAACGCCAGGGAGGGCGCGGGCAGCGAGGCGGGCAGCTCCCCGATCCGGGCCACGGGCAGCGCCGCCCACTGGGCCACGAGGGTCGCCACGACGACGGCGGGCAGCGAGAACGGCACGCCCGGCCGCCACCTGGCACCGACGAGCATCACCACGGCCACCCCCGCCGCCAGGGCGACGGCCTCCCAGCGCGGCGCGGCGACGAAGTCGGCGAAGGCCGCGACGGCGGCGAGCACCACGTGGTCCTCGTCCGGCGCGGACACCCCGAGCGCGGCGGGCACCTGCTGCAACGCGATCACCGCCGCGATGCCGATCGTGAACCCCTCCACCACCGGCACGGGCACGTACCGCATGTAGCGGCCCGCCCTCGCGACCGCGAGCAGCACCAGCAGGACCCCGGCGAGCAGGCCGACGGTGAGCACGCCGTCCACGCCGTAACGGGCGACGATCGGCACCAGGACCACCGTCATCGCGCCGGTGGGTCCGGACACCTGGAGGCTGGAGCCGCCGAACACCGCGGCCAGCGCACCCGCCACGACCGCCGTGACGAGGCCGGAGGCCGCACCGAGCCCGGAGGCGACGCCGAACCCGAGGGCCAATGGCAGCGCCACGATCGCCACCGTCACACCGGCGAGCAGGTCCCGTCGGCTCGCACCCGCCCAGTCCGCCTTCGTGGGCAGGAACGCCGTCACGCGCGCTCCTCGTCGCGCAGCATCGCCAGCAGCTCGTTCTGCCCGGCCAGCAGTCCGGTGAGGACCTTCCGCGTCACGCTGAGCAGTTCGGCCACGTCGTCGCTGGTCAGTGCGTACACCACGGTCGTGCCGTCGCGGGTCGCCGTGACGATGCCTGAGCGGCGCAGCACCGCGAGCTGGGCGGACAGGCTCGACGCCTCGATCCCGATGTCGGCCAGCAGTTCGCGCACCGGCCTCGGGCCGTCCTGGAGCAGTTCGAGGACCCTGATGCGCACCGGGTGCCCGAGCATCCGGAAGAACTCCGCCTTGGCCTGGTGCAGGGGGAGGGGCACGGCGGACTCCTGGAGTTGAAGAGTTGAAAACTTCTTCAACTGTACAACACGGCAATTCTGCGGCGGCGATGGCGAGCGCTCACTTCTCGGTTCCCGTGCCGGCAACACGGCCCTGTGCCGGCCGGAGCGGCCGTTGGTGGCTCAGTGGTGGACCTCGGGCAGGTCTTCGCTGTACTCGTGGGCGTGGTCGCCGACGAAGCTTGGCACGCTCCCGGGCGGATCCAGAGCGGCCCCCGGTGGTGAACCGGGCACGCAGTGCACACGACCGTCGCAAGTGGCCAGTTCTTGAGGCTGGAGGTAAGCGGTCTCGCCGGAACGAGATGAGGAACGCCCCGGCGGTCGCCGTTGAGGCGGATCCCTACTCGTAGTGGAGGGCTACGGCGGTGCGCGGGCTAGTGGTTGGCCAGCCGGCTGAGCGGGAGCAGGACGGCCCAGATGGCGAGGAAGGGGAGTGGCCAGACGTCGAGTCTTGTGTGTACTCGGTCGTTTGTGTTCGGGGTGTCCTGGCGGGCTTCTTCGATCTGGCGCTTCATGCGTTGTTGCATCCGATTGCCATGACCACAATGGACTGAACGGACCAACAGGGACGTGACAAACCCCATGTAACGCGATCTTTCGGACAATCCGGCAACCCGCCGGGTTGGTGCGTTATAGGGCCGCGTCACGTCTCGTAAGACCTGCAGCGGGCGACGGCCACAGGGTGAAGCCTTCCGACGCGAAGACCTCTACGACGGGCTGCATCGTGATCACCCGGCGAGTGTCGCGCAACCCGCCCTGCATCCCGAGTCGACTCAGTCGAAGCTCGCCAGCAGGCGTTCCGCGCGGCTGGTTTGGTGTTCGTCCCCGGCTCGGCGGGCGAATGCCAGGCCCTCCTCGACGCGTGCTCGGGCGGTTTCGTGGTCGCCGCCGGCGCGTAGTGCCTCGCCCAGGTCGACCAGCGCGATGCCGATCATCGTCAAGTCGTCGATGCGGCGCGCGGTCGCCACCGAGGTTTCCAGCAGGGCCACGGCGGTCCGGTGGTCGCCTCGCCTGCTGTGGATGGTGGCCATCTCCTGGAGCACCAAACCCTCATCGCTCTCGTCGCCGCCGCTTCGCGCGGCGTCGAGGGCGGTTTCCAGCCACTGCAACGCGGCTGCGTCGTCGCCCAGTTCGCGGTGTGCGATGCCGATGATCCGCGCGGCGTGGGTTCGGGCGCCGTCGTCGTTCGACTTCTCCGCCAGGGCGAAGGCCCGGGTGCCGGCTTCCAGTGCGGCGTCGTGGCGGCCTACCAGGTTCTGGACGGCGGCCAGGTTGGCTACGATGATCGACTCGTTGCGCTCGTCGCCGGTCGTGGCGATCAGGCGCATGGCGGCCTCGTAGTGCTCGGCGGCTTCGGCGAAGGCGCCCATTCGGTGGTGGACGGTGCCCAGGTTGGCCAGTGCCACGCTCTCGCCGTGCGTGCTGCCCACCGAGCGGTGCAGTTCCAGGGCGCGTTGGTTGTGCACGACGGCGTCGGGCAACCGGCCCGTGTTCGCGTACGCGCTGGCCAGGTGGGTGCGCGTCTCGGCCTCGGCCACCTGGTCGGCCAGCCGGATCGCGCTCGCCAGCGCGGCGGTGCCGGTGGTGATCCAGTCGTCCATGTGCCTCGCCCGCAGGAAGTAACGGGTGAGGGTGTGGGGCAGGTACCAGCCCTCGGGCAGGTCGCGGGCCGCGGCGTAGCGGCACACGGCGACCAGGTTCGCGCGTTCGGTTTCCAGCCACGCCAGGGCTTCGTCCGCGGTGCCGGGCACCGGGTACCGCTCGGTGTTCCGGTCGGGCGGTGGGTCCAGCCGGCGGCGGTGCGGGTCTACCAGGTCCACGCATTTCGTCGCGGTGGCGCAGTACCAGTCGATGGCACCTCGCACGTCGGCGTCGCCGGCCAGTTCGGCGGCGTAGGAGCGCAGCAGGTCGTGCATCTGGTACCGGCCGGGTCGATGTTCTTCGACCAGGTGTGCGCGCACCAGCGCGTCCAACGCGCGACGCGCCTCGCGGATCGGCGCACCCAGGAGTGCCGCCGCGGCGAGGATGTCCACGTCCACGCCGGGACACGCGCCCAGCAAGCGGAACGCCCGCGCGGGCACGGGTTCCAGCACCCGGTACGACCACGAGAACACCGCGCGCACCGCGCTGTCGGGGTCGTCGCTGTCGAGCAGGTCCAACGTCGTGTCCTCCGGCAACTCGCCGGCAGGCCGACCGGTCAGGCGCTCGGCGGCGACGCGGATCGCCAGCGGCAGGTGCGCGCAGCGGCGGGCCAGTTCCTCCAGCAACGCCGTGTCGGCCGCCGCGGTACCGAGGACGCGGCGGAAGAGTTCGACGGAGTGGTCGCGGGTGAAGCGGTTGACGACGATCCGCCGCGCGCCGTCGCGGGCGACCAGCCCGGCCAGGTCGTCGCGACTGGTGACCAGCACCAGGCCGCGTGGCGCACCGGGGAGCAGCGACCGCACGGCGGTGACGTCACGCGCGTTGTCCAGCACCACCAGCACCCGCTTGTCGGCCAGCAGCGACCGGTACAGCGCGGACGCCTCCTCGACCGACGTCGGCACGGCGTCCGCACGCACGCCCAACGCGCGCAGGAACCGGCCGAGCACGCCGACCGCGGGTTCCGGCTCCTCCCGGCTGTAGCCCCGGAGGTTGGCGAACAACGCGCCGTCGGGGAACAGGTCCGCCAGTTCCCGGCTCCACCGCACGGCCAGCGCGGTCTTGCCGACGCCCGCCGAACCGGTGAGCACGACCACCGCTCCCCGTTCCGCGAGCACGGCGTCCAACTGCGCGCGCTCGACGTCGCGCCCGACGAAGTCGGCGACGTCCGGCGGGAGCTGCGCGGGCACGAGCGAGGTGGTCCGGTGTTCGGCCTGGAGAGCGGCGACCAGCCGCTCCAACGCCGGCCCGCCGGTCACGTCGGCGAACGGCCGCCCCCGCCACAGCCCCGGCGCCGCGGTGTCGCGGAACAGGTGCAGGTCGACCAGCTCACGCGGCAGGTCCAGCCGGTACCCCGAGGACGTGGTGGTGATCGCCACGTCCGGCTCGTCACGCAGCAGTTTGCGCAACCGCGACACGTACACCTGCACGGTGCCGCGTGCGTCCGACGGCGCGGTGTCGCCCCACAGGTACTCGACCAGTCGTTCGCTCGGCACGACGGTGCCCGCGTGCACCGCCAGCAACCCCAGCAGCGCGCGCTGCTGGGGACCACCCGCGCGACGCCCGCGCACCTCGACCGGTCCGAGGACCCGGATCAGCGGGTCGTGGCGGTCGACGGCGGGCGCGTCCAGTCCCGGGTCGGCGGCCAGCACCGCCCGGTGCAGTTCCCAGAGCGCCGGCGTGACGTCCAGGCCCAGCTCGTCGCGCCGCACCCGGCGCGCGTCTTCGAAGGCGGTCAACGCCTCGGCCTGCCGGCCGGACCGGTGCAGCGCCAGCACCAGCCGGTGGACGAACCGGTCGTCCATCGAGTGCTCCGCGGCGAGCACCCGCAACTCGGGCAGCAGTTCCTCGTGCCGACCTAGGCGCAGTTCGGCGTCGAGCCACGCGCACTGGGCGGACAGGCGGCGTTCGACCAGGCCGGGCACCACCGCGTCGCGCAGCTCGTCGGTGACGCCGCCGAGCACCGGTTCGGACCAGAGATCCAGCGCGGCACGCAACTGCCGCACGGCGTTCCGGTCGTCGCCCGAGCCCGCCGAGCGGACGCGTTCGTCGAACTCGACCAGGTCCAGTTCGCCGGGCCCGACGTCGATCCGGTAACCGTCGCCGTTGCCGTGGATGCCGGGGACGAGTCCGCGTAGTGCGGACATGTGGTTGTGCAATTGGTTGCGTGCGGACGTGGGTGGCCGTTGCCCCCATAACAGCCGCACCATGCGATCGAAGGGCACTAATCGCCCGTGTGACAGCAAAAGTGCGGCGAGGACGGTTCGTCGCTTGCGCCCGCTCACCGCCAACACCGCGTTCCCACGCCGAACCTCGACCGGACCCAGCAACCGGTATCGCACGCGCCCCCCTGAGCCACCACGAACCGGCCCGATGCTAGAGCGGTGCGCAAGGCGCGCCAAGTGGCTGTTCGGTGTCCGTTCAGGAGTTGTTCGGTGAGGCACGTCGCCGCTGGTCGGCGGGCATGGCGGGAGGCGGAGCGGCGGGTTGGCGGCGTGCCGGAGAGTGATCTCGTCTCCGGGGGAGCGGTTCGCGGGGGGACCGGGCGCCCGCGACCTCGGGGACTCCGGCCGCGGGCGTCCCCGGTCCTGTCGCCCGCGGTTTTCGAATCAGGGAGGGATTTGAAGATGTTGTCCTGGAAGCGCATGGCGTTGGTCGCCGCCGCGGTGGTGGGCGCGAGTGCCATGGTCGTGTCGCCGGCCTGGGCCGGTGAACCCACCGCGGTCACGTCCGGGGACTTCGAGGCGGTCGAGGCCATCGAGGACCTGGGGGACGATGCCGCCATCGCGGCGGCGCCCAAGTTCCAGGCGCCGTTCAAGTGCGGGCAGAAGTGGAAAGGGACCACGTACAACGGCCACTGGCCGAACACGAACAGCCGCGACTTCTGGCGTTCCGGGGGCGCGACCAAGGGCCAGCCGGTCCTCGCCGCGGCGGCGGGGAAGGTGATCGAGGCGAAGTACGGGAGCAGGCAGGGCTGGGGCGTCTCCATGGACATGGGTGGCGGCTACAAGACCTACTACTTCCACCTGACCGCCAAGCCCAAGGTCAAGAACGGCCAGAAGGTGAAGCAGGGTCAGCTGCTGGGCTACGTGGGTGACACCGGGCAGGCCAAGGGAAGCCCGCACCTGCACTACACCGTCACCAAGGACGGCAAGGGGATCAAGCCGGTCTTCAACGGCAAGACCCACCAGCCCAACGACGTGATCACCAGCAAGAACTCCTGCTGACAGGGGGGCAGTGCGCGGGGTGCGGCCGGAACCCGGTCGCACCCCGTCTGCCGTCCCGGGGGGCGGGGGGACCGCCGCGCGGCTGGTGGAGGGGGCCGTGAGCCGGCGAGGAGGGGGCTGCGGCGCGGCTGGTGGAGGAGGCGGTGGGCCGGTAGAGGGGGCTGCGGTGCGAGGCTGTGGAGGGGGCCGCCGCGCGCCGGTCGGTGGGGGAGGCCGTGCGCCGGTCGAGGAGGGGCTGCGGCGCGCCGGTCGAGGGGGGAGCGGTGGTGGAGGGGGTCGTCGCGCGCCGGCCGGCGCCGGCCACCGGTCACGCGTGGGCGAAGGCGAGCAGGTGCGCGCTGGCGTTGACCAGCAACGGGTCCTGGTCCACCAGGCGCGCGCAGTGCAGTGCCGCCGCCACCCGCGCGTCGAACTCGTCGATCCCGGCCACGTCCAGCGCGGGCCACGCCGGTCCTTCCACGCCGTGCACCGCCACGTCGCCGAACCCGGCCGCCGCGACCTCGTCGGCCAGTTCACCCGCCGTGTGCCAGTGGGTCTCGGTGAAGCCCACGTGGCCGTCGTAGCGACCGGTCGCGATGACCCCGGCCACGGGACCCAGGAGGTCCGGCCCCAGCACGCCCGACGTGCCGGTCTCCAGAACGGAGAGGTACCGACTGATGGCCGCCGCCACGAGCAGGCCGCCCGCGCGCAGGACCCGCCGCGCCTCGGCCAGCGCGCGTGCGCGGTCGTCGGCGGACACCAGGTGGTACAGCGGTCCGAGGAGCAGCACCACGTCGACGGAACCGTCGGGCTCGGCCAGGTGCCGGGCGTCGCCGACGGAGGCCGTCACGCCGGGCAGCCGCGCCGCCTCCGCCACGTGCGAGGGCACCACGTCCACCAGGTGCACCGCGTGCCCGTCCTCCGCGAGCCACCGCGCGTGCACACCCGTGCCACCGCCCACGTCCAGCACGCGCACCGCGCCGGTCAGCCGCGCCCGGACCAGCTCTCGCGTGCGCAGGAACTCCAGCCGCCCGTGCGGTGAGCGCAGCAGGCGTTCGCGTTCGGCGGGCGCGTCGGCGTAGTGGCGTGGCAGATCGGTCACAGCATGATCGTGGCCGACCGGCGTGGACATCGCCACCGGGTATTGCTCAGATCCAGTACGGGTCCGCGCCCCGCGTCAGCCGCGCCAGCGAGCCGACGCCCGCCGGGTCCGACGACGGCCGCACGAAGCCGGCGCGTGCCGCGATGCCCGCCGCCTCACCACGGGACTGGCAGTCGAGCTTCGTCAACAGCCGCTCCACGTAGGTCTCCACGGTCCGGCGGCTCACCACGAGGCTCTCCGCGATCGCCTGGTTCGACAGGCCCGCGACCAGGCCGGTGGCGATGTCCAGTTCACGGGCGGTCAGGCCGGACGGGTTCTCGAACGGCGCGCACGCCGCCACCACACCGCTGCGCGGACCGTCCACCACGCGCAGCAGCCGGACCCGGTACCAGCCGTCCTTGGTGGGCCACAGGAACGGCACCGTGCGCACGCCGAGCGCGGCGAACGAGTCGGCCAGCGCGCGCAACGCGGGGTCGTCCGCGAACGGCGCGGGCGCGCGGCCGGACACCGGGCCGTGCGCGGGCGCGAGCCAGCTCGCCGTCCACTCAGGACCGAACCAGGCGTCGAAGTTGGGGCAGTACAGCGGGTCCACGCGGCGGGCCAGGGCGGTGCCGACCTGGCTGACGAAGTGGCGCGTCTCCTCGTCGAACGCGCCGCGCACCGGTGCGTTCGCGTGCAGCACGCCGACCACCTGGCGGCCACCCGTGCGGAGGGCTGCGGAGAGGCCGGACTCGAAGCCGGCGGGGCGCAGGCGCTCCTGGTAGTGCGGTGAATCGCGGAAGTTGTGCGGCATGTCGTCCATCAGGAGCGGCACCGCGGAGTCGAACAGCTGGCTGCCCCAACGGGTGCGCGGCAGCCCGTGGGCTAAGTCGTGGCTGATCGAGCGCTGGTAGCCGTCCTCGGCCATGACCACGAAACCCCGGGACACCGGGTCCCAGCCGGTGACCTGGACGGCGCACATGTCGGGCATCACCGTGCGGAGCGCGTCGAACACCTCGCCCCACTCCACGGCGGCACCGCTGCCCAGGGCGGAGCCGATGCGCACCGCCGAGGCCACTTTCGTGGTGTCCATCGCGCCTCCTGTGTAGGCGCACAACTTACGGCGTTTCGCCGGATCCGGGCAATACCGACCGCCCGCGGCGCGGGTGGGGGTGCGCTGCGGGTCAACGGGGGTTCCCGGGCGGCAAACCGCCGCACATCACCCGGGTGGTCGATCACCTCCCCGGTCGTGCCGCGACCCGGCGGCGGTCATCGGATGACTTCCTGCGCGAAGGCGGCGCGCAGGGCGGCGGCGGCTCGGGCGTGTGCCTTGGCCGAGATGCTGAGCTGCTCGGTGAGCAGGGCGAAGAAGCCGTGGATCTGGCCCTCGTAGCGGATGAGGGTGACCTGCACGCCCGCGTCCAGCAGGCGGTGCGCGTACTCCTCGCCCTCGTCGCGCAGCGGGTCGTACTCGGCGGTCAGCACGAGCGCGGGCGGCAGGCCGCCGAGGTGCGACGCGGCCAGCGGCGCCAGGTAGGGGTCGTCCAGGTCGGAGGGGTCGCGCGGGTACTGGCTGAAGAACCACTCCATGTCCGCCCGGCTGAGGAAGTGGCCCTCGCCGTAGTCCACGTAGGACGGCCGGTCGCCGGGCGGCGCGGTCACCGGGGACGCGAGCAGCTGCAACGCGATCGGCGGGCCGTCGTGGTCACGGGCCATCAACGACACCACGGCCGCCAGGTTGCCGCCCGCGCTCTCCCCGCCGACCGCGATGCGGCCGTCCACGCCGATCTCCGCGCCGTGGTCGGCGACCCACTTCAACGCGGCGTAGGCGTCCTCGGCCGCGGCGGGGTAGCGGTGCTCGGGCGCGAGCCGGTAGTCCACCGACACGACGACCATGCCGACCGCGTTGCACAGCACCCGGCACGTGCTGTCGTTCTCCTCCAGCGACCCGATCACCCAGCCGCCGCCGTGGAACCACACCAGCGCCGGGAACGGCCCGTCGCCGTGCGGCGTGTAGACCCGCACCGGGATGTCACCCGCCGGTCCGGGCACGACGCGGTCCACCACCGAGTCCACGGGCTCGGCGTCCGGCGACGCGCGCCACGACTCGGCGAACGCGGCACGCAGGTCGGCGGCCGACATGCCGTCCGGAGGGACGAGACCGCTGTGGACCGCGGCTATCACCGCCTTGGCTTCAGGGTGCAGCGGCATCGGGATCGTCCTCCGTGTCCGGTCCCACCCCGAACCACCGCAACACGGCCGCGGTCAGGCGGGAGACGTCGTTGTCGTCCTTGTCGTGGGACAGGGCGGCGCACCAGCCGATCGAGCCGGTCGCGAACACCGCGCCCCCACCAGGTGTTTCGAGCAACGTCAGGTCCGCTCGCCTGCGGTCGAGCGGGTCGCCGAGCGGGTGCGGCGTGGTCGGACCGGTGTCCGCCGACTGGTAGTCGTCGCCGAGCACGGCCCGGCCGAGCAGGGTGATGTTCGGCGGGCTGCCCAGCAGCGGGTCGATGCCGTCGGTCTCGAACGACGCCGCGCCGCCGAGCACCGCGCCGAACCCGCCCAGCGGCGAGGTGATGCCGGCCAGCAGCGGGTGCGGACCCGCCAGCTCGTACGCGGCGCCCGCGGTCAGCCCGGCGGCGGTGGTGCCGATGCCGAACAGCCGGTGCGGTGCCCGACCGCGTTCCTGCCACAGGCCGCCCGGCTCACCGGTCGACGCCAGGTGCAGCTCGCCCGGCTCCGACTCCCACATGCGGACGCCCGCGTAACCACGCCGCAGCTCGGCCAGCCACGGCTTGCGGGGGTGGATCGACGTCACCCAGTACGCGCCGTTGCCGCCCAGGTAGCCGAGCCTGCCGCCGTCGCCCAGGTACGCCTCGGCGGCGTCCAGCATCCGCCCCGTCCAATACTCGGGGTGGCTGCCGGTGACCACCGCCCGGTAGCCGGCGAGCGCCGCCACGCCCTCGGCGTGCAGGTCGTGGTCGGTCACCAGGTCGAACTCGAAGCCCTGCCGCCGCAGCCAGCCGAGCAGGTGCAGGTCCTCGCTGTACTGGTGCGGCGAGGACGCGTGCCGGAACACGTGGTCGTCCCGCACGCCCAGCAACGGCCGCCGCAGCGACGCGGTGGCCGAACCGCTGCCGTCGCGGTGCCGGTCGTACAGGCTGTGCAGGTGGTTGTCCCGCGCGAACGGGGCCGCCACCTCCGCCGGGTCCTCCGGCAGGAACGGCATGTGCACGTGTTCCAGCGCGTACGCCAAATAGCTCAACGTGGGCACCAGGAACGCCAGCCGCGCCGTGCGCTCGCGCGGCCGCACGAACAGCGGCAACCGGTCCACGCCCTCCTCCGACGCCAGCTCGACGGCGTAGCAGCCGCCCGGCAGGTCGTCGGGCAGGGTGAACTCCAGCACCGGCGCCCAGCCGCAGTCGGCCAGGTCGTCGGAGTGGAAGTGCACCGCCGAGTAACCGCGGTCGGCGTACCGCCAGTCCAGCACGTCGCCGGACCAGTCGTGCCCGGTGACCGCGCGCAGCGGCTGGTTGTGCAGCTTGCCGTGCCGCCCGTCCACCAGCTCCAGCACCGCGTCGCCGCCGATGTCGTGCGACAGCTCCCAGTGCGCCCGCGCGCCGAGGTGCCACGCGGACCGCGTGTCGGCGGCCAGCCAGTCCAGCTCGGTGCGCAGGTCGGCGAACACCGTCGGGCCGTCCAGCTTGCCGTCGAAGTACCCGCCGCGCCGCCCGCCCGCGCACCGCGCGGCGAACCACATCGGCGCGGCGCCCTGGACGAGCGGTCCCGCCGGGGGAGCGGTGACCACGGTGTACGCCTCGTCGGCGAGCCGGTCGCGCGGGCGGACCTCCAGCCGCAGCCCCGCCTCGCCGTACCCGCCGACCACCAGGTACCAGCGGCGCGGGCGCAGCACCGGCCCGGCGACGTGGACCACGCCCTGCTCGGTGCGCACCGCGAACTCCGGCGCGCCGTCCGCGCGCAGCGCCAGCTCGGCGTGCGGCCCGTCCTCCGCGTCGCCCTGGCTCATCAGGCCGGCGCGCTCGGCCGGCCGGGCCGTCGGCCACACCCACACCGCGAACGACACCGCCGCGCCGAGCGTCGGCGGGCGCGGCACCAGGCCGTAGGAGCCGTGCGCGAAGTCCTGGTGCGGCACGGTGATCCGCGCCGGGACGTCGACGTCCACGGGTGTCCGCACGGGCGCGGAGCCGTCGTGGTCCACGCGCAGCACGCGCACCGCGACGTCCGGTGTGGTGGAACTGGCGTGCACCGACACGCGCTCGCCGGGCCGGTAGTTCAACCGGTCGGTGTAGCCCACGACGGGGGCCCTGGTGTGGTCGACGAGAGCCACGTCAACCCCTCAGGAGCTGGCCGCCGTCGATCGGCAGCACGGTTCCGGTGATGTGCCGCGCCTCCAGGGACGCCAGCAGCAGCACGGTCGGGACCAGGTCGTCGGTGTTCGCGAGCCGCCCCAGCGGGATGCGCTCCAGCCACGGCGCGCGTGCCGCCGGGTCGTTCATGGCCGCCGCGGTCAGCGGTGTCTCCACGGGGCCGGGTGCGACCGCGTTGACCCGGATGCCGTGCGGGGCCAGTTCCAGCGCCGCCGAGCGCACCAGGGCGTTCATCGCCGCCTTGGTGGCCTCGTAGTGCCCGAGGCCCACCGTCGGCTGCAACGAACCCGCCGACGAGATGTGCACGATCGCGCCGCCGCGCCGGGCCGCGATCATCGCCTCGCCGACCGCCTGGGTGACCAGGAACGTGCCGCGCACGTTCACCGCGAGCACCGCGTCCAACGCCTCCACGGGCAGCGACAGCAGCGGACCGGCGCCGCCGACCACGCCCGCCGCGTGCACCAGCACGTCCAGCGGCCCCAGCTCCGCGACGGCCTTCGCCACGCCCGCCCGCACCGACGCGGCGTCGCGGACGTCCATGTGCACGCCGAGCCCGCCGAACTCCTCCACCGTCCGGGCCGTGCCGATCGGGTCCACGTCGGCGACCGCGACCCGGTGCCCGCGCCCGGCCAGCGCCTTGGCGATCGCGCCGCCGATGCCGCCCGCTCCTCCGGTAACCAACGCCACCATCACACGGCCTCCGCGATCACGACGCGCGGGCTGCCGGGCAGCGCGCGGGTTTCCCGCACCCGCCAGCCCGTTTCGGCGAGCCAGGCGCGCACTTCGTCCTCCGGGTGGACGACCGTGCCGTCCACGACGCTGTACTCACCCGCGATGGCCGGGTCCAGGGCACGGTCGTCGGCGGGGTCCAGCAGGAAGTCCAGCACCAGCAGCGTCGCGCCGGCGTCGACCACCGCCCGCGCGGCGCGCAGGACGGTCTTGTTCCGCTCCGCGTCGAAGCGGTGCACCACGTGCTCCAGCAGCACCGCGTCGTACCGGCCGGGCACCTCGTCGGTCAGCGGATCGGCCTCGTGGAAGGAGATCCGGTCGGCGAGGTCGGCGTGGACCGCGTCACGCACCTTGGCGACGGTCTCCGCGTCGGCGACGAACGCGCCGGTCAGCTCGGGGTTGCGCTTGGCTGCCTCGACGAGGAACGCCGACGACAGGCCGCCGAGGTCCAGCACGTGCCGGTGCGCCGAGAAGTCGTAGTTCTCGGCGAGCATGACGGCGTGCAACGCGTTGTAGGTCTGCACGCCCTTGCGGAGCACGTCGAGCTTGCTCTCGTCCAACTCGAACGGACCGGGGCGCGCGGTGCGCATGGTCTCGGTGTAGTGCACCCAGTGCGGGTAGCTCAGGGCGTCCCAGAACGCCAGGTGCGGGCGCAGGTCCAGCCCGTTGCGGCCGGCGAGGTAGGTCTCGGTCGCCGGTGTGTTGGCGTACTTGCCGTCCCGGCGTTCCAGCAGGCCGACGCCGACCATGGCGTCGGCCAGGACGCGGGCGGAGCGCTCCGGCAGTTCGGCGCGCTCGGCCAGTTCGAGGCTGGTGGCGGGTCCCAGGGCGAGGGCGCTGAACACGCCCAGCTCGCTGGCCGCGAACAACTGCTTGGCGGCCATGTAGCCGGTCGCCACGTTGAGCAGCGGAGTGGGGTCGGTCATGGCGAGGTCTCCTAGTCCAATCCGGGGTCGACGACGGCCTTGACCGCGGCCATCGACTCCATGTCACGGATCGCCTGCTCCGCACCCGACAGGCCGACGGCCGGGGAGAACATGGCGTCCCACTCGAAACGGCCCGCGAAGGCCGACAGGAAGCGCAGCGCGCGGGCCAGGTCGCCCACGTCGCCGTTCAGCGAGCCCACGACGGTGATCTCGCGGCCCAGCACCACGTCCATGGGCACCGGCGCGGCCTGTGGGCCGGCGATGCCGACGACGACGTGCGTGCCCCGCTTGCCGCACATCAGCACGCCCTCGCGGTTGGCGGTCGGCGCGCCCGCGAAGTCCAGCACCAGGTCCGCGCCCCGCGCGCCGGTCAGCTCCTCGACCTGGGCGACCCGCTCGTCCGGGTCGGTCACGTCGGTGACGTCGATGGTGGCGTCCGCGCCGAACTTCGCCGCGAGCGCCAGCCGGTTCGCCGGCCCGCCGAGCGTGATGACCTGACCCGCGCCCGCCGCGCGGGCGTACGCGGTGGCCACCAGGCCGAGCGGCCCGGCGCCCTGCACCGCCACCGTGGAGCCCGGCTGCACGCCGCCCGCGTTGGCGAACGCGCGGACCACGGTCTTCACCGCGCACCCGGCGGCGGCCGCCCAGTTGTCCGGCATGTCGGGCGCGAGCACGATCCGGTCCGCGCCGGGCGGCAGGTAGGCGTACTCGGACAGGCCGCCGATGGCGTACGGCCAGCGGTCGGAGCGCTGGGAGAACCCGTAGCCGCGGTGGTCGCACAGCACCGGCTCGCGCAGCACGGTGCAGCCGGCGCAGTGCCCGCACACGGACTCCGACCAGACGACCCGGCTGCCGATCTCGACGGGTCTGCCGAACGCGTCCCGCCCGGAGTGCGCGCCGAGCGCTACGACCTCGCCCGCCATCTCGTGACCGAGGATGATCGGGAGCGGGATGAACGGCATGACGCCCGCCCACAGGTGCGCGTCGGTGCCGCACAGGGTGGTGCTGGTGATCCGCACGATCGCCGCGCCCGGCGGCAGTTCCCGCGGCAGCGGCACCTCGACGAGTTCGAGCGGTGCGTTGAACTCGCGCAGCACCGCCGCGCGAGTCGCGGTGGGGTGCATCTACGCCTCCCGGCTGGTGAGGTCGGTGGAGGAACGGGCCCCGACGCTCGTTCGCCCGCGGTTCTGGGGTGGGTGCGTGGTGTGTCGCGCTGCGGAGGGGTGGGGCGTGGCACTGGTTCGCCCGCGGGGTGGGGACGGGCGTGGGGTGGGCGGCCGGCCCGGGGTGTGTCGTGGTGCGGCGGGGTGGGGCGCGGCACCGGCTCGCCCGCGATCCTGGAGCGGGTGCGGGGTGGGCTCGCCGGTGGGCGGCGAGGCCGGGGTGTGTCGTGGTGCGGAGAGGCGGATCGCGGAGGGGCGGGGGGCGCGCCGGAGCGCGGTACGTCGCCGGCTCGCGGGCGGGTCGTGGCGCATGGGTAACCCCTTCGGTCGGTCAGGCCATGGAGTCCCAGCGGTCCCGGCGGCGGGTCCACAGGAGGACCACGAGGATCACCAGGAACGGCAGGACGCCGCGGTACTGCTGGAGGGCGACGACGGTGCTGGCGAGGCCCTGGAGGACGCCCAGGGCCACGCCGCCGACGAACGTCCACGCGAAGCTGCGGAACCCGCCCACGAGGGCGGCGGCCAGGGCGGGGGTGATCAGCAGCGCCTGCGAGCCGAAGTCGCTGGCGAGCTGGGGCGCGACGATCATGATCGCCAACGCGCCCGCCGCGCCCGCCGTGCCCCACACCACCATTGACAGCCGGGGCACCGGGATGCCGATCAGCTCGGCGGTGGTGGGCCGCTCGGACAGCGCGCGCAGCAGCAGGCCGACCCGCGTGCGCCGCAGCAGCACGGTGGGCAGCACGGCGAACAGCACCGCGAGGGCCATGGTGACCACCGCGGTCCACGTGATCACCACGCCGCCCACCGTCGCGACCGGGCTGTCGAACGGGCTGGGGAACCGGTGCGGGTGCTGCCCGCCGAACAACCGCAACCCCACCGCGACGAGGCCGGTGAAGACCGCGATGGTCACCGCGGCCTTCACCCCCTCGCCCGCCTCGGAGAACCAGCGCACCATCACCGCACCCAGCCCCATGTGGATGACGGCGGCGCCGGCCAGGCCGCAGACGACGGCCGGGAACAGCGGCAGACCCGCCTCGTGCAGCAGGACCATCCCGAACGCCCCGAACGCGCCGACGGCGGCCTGGGCGAAGTTGACCACCGCGACGAGCCGGTACGTGAGCAGCGTGGACAGCCCCATCAGGGCGTACGCCCCGCCGGTCACCAGCCCCGCGACGGCCGCGGACAGTTGCAGCACGACAAAGCCTCCGGTCAGGCGTTGGGCACGGTGACGAACGTGTCGTCCACGACGACCCACCGCAGGCCGGTGAGGCGGACGATCTTCGACGCCTGGTTCGGCGCGTGCGCCTCACCGGGGCCGAACTCCCACGGCGTGCCGAGCATCGGGTCCTCGATGGGGGTCATGTCGCGCAGCGCGGCGTTGACCGAGTCGCGGGTGACCTCGCCCTTGATGGTCTTGAGCACCTCGACGAGGAACTTCGCGGACAGGTAGCCGCCCTGGGAGAACGCGGTGGCCGCCGCGCCCGCCCGGGTCACGGTGTCCCGCCAGCCCTTGTTCGCGAGGCTGTCCGAGGTGAACGGCTCGAACTCGCTGCCCGCGTACACGTTGAGACCGAGCCCGCCGACGGCCTTCGCCACGCTGTCGGTGTAGGCCGGGGCCAGCAGCAGGAAGTCCACGTCCTGCATCCCCTGCGTCTTCGCGGCCTGGAGCCAGGGCACCACGAGCTGCTCGGACGGGTTGAACAGGATGGCGTCGCAGTCGGCTTCCTTGGCCTTCAGCAGGTACGGGGTGAGGTCACCGCTCTGCGGCACCGTCATGTCGTTGACCCGCAACGCCTGGCCGCTCAGCTTCTCCCACCGCGCCAGGGCTTCCCGGACGGCGTCCTCGTCGCCGGGCAGCAGGGCGGTGAAGTTGCAGATCGCCTTGTCGCCGAGCTTCTGCGTGGCGTGCAGCAGCACGGCGGTCATCAGCGTGAACGGGCCGACGTTCACGGGTGCGATGTTCGGGCTCTGGAAGCACTTCGGCGTCGCGGCGACCGCCATCACCGAGCTGATCTTCTGCTGCCGGTAGAAGCCGTCGTTGACGGCGCAGTCGGTGAAGCTGGCGGAGCCCGCCATGGCGACCACGCCCGCGTCGGCCAGCTCGCGCGCCACCTGCGCGGTGCGCTGCGCGTTGCCCGCGTCGTCCTTGACGATGTACTCGATCTTCTTGCCGTTGATCCCGCCCGACTCGTTGACGTCGTCGAAAACGCGCTGAGCGGTCTTGGCGACCTCCGCGGTGATGAACTGCCCCGTCAGACCGGCGACGGCGCCGATCTTGATCGTGTCCCCGTCCCCGCTGCCGCAACCCGCGAGCACGGATGCGGTCAGCGCGGCCGTGGCGAAGACGGCTCCCGCTGTGAGGTGCTTTCTCATCTAGAGTGTTTCCCTTCGGGTGTTTCAGTGGGCTGCGGTACCCAGGTAGGCCGCGACGACCGCGGGGTCGGCCAGCACCTCGTCGGGTGGCCCGGAGGCGATCACCCGTCCGAAGTCCATGACCACGACCGAGTCGCAGGTCGAGCGGACCAGTTCGATGTCGTGCTCCACCAGCAGCACGGCGGTGTCGAAGCGCTCGGGGATCTCCGCCAGCCGCCGTTGCAGCAGCTCGGTCTCCGCGCTGGAGTGACCCGCGGCGGGCTCGTCGAGCAGCAGCACGGGCGGGCGGCCCGCGGCGAGGCCCGCGACCTCCAGCAACCGGCGGGTGGCGACGTCCACCGCCTCGATCGGCACGTCGGCGGCGGGGCACTCGAACAACGCGAGCTGTTCGTCCACCTCCTCGGAGGTCAGCGACTTGCCCGCCGCGACCTGGAGGAACATGCCGACGGTCAGCCGCTCGGGCACGCGCAGCTGCTGGAAGCTGCGGCGCAGGCCGAGGCGGGCGCGGCGGTGCGCGGGCAGCCGGTCCACGGGCGTGCCGTCGAGCAGCACCTGCCCGGCGTACCGGTCGGTGAACCCGGTGACGGTGTTGATGAGCGTCGACTTGCCCGCGCCGTTCGGACCGACCAGGCCGACCACGTGCCCCCTGGGCACGGCCAGCGAGATGCCGTCGTTGGCGGTCAGCGCGCCGAACCGCACCGTCAGGTCGCGCACCTCCAGCACGGGCGTGGCGTCCGCGGTCTGCCGGGGCTGGCGCAGCCGGATCGGCACCAGCGGTTTCGGGTTGGCGTGCGGGATGGGCAACGCGTCCATCCGCGCGGCCCGCTTGCGCCGGCGACGCGCGCGCATCAGGTCGGTCTGGCTGCCACCCATGCGCAGCACCTGGACCGCCCCGATGCCGAAGAACAGGGCGGCGAGGTCCTGGGGGATGCCGAGCGCGTCGAGCAGCACCGGGAACAACGCGCCGACCAGGCCGCCCGCGATGGCGCCTTCGACGTTGTTGGTGCCGACGAACAGGGCGATCGCGAAGAACGACACGGACGCGAGCGCGGCGAAGTTGCCCGCCGTGACGATGCCGAGCTGACCCGCCATCAGCCCGCCGCCGACACCCGCGAGGAACGCGCTGAGCGCGAACGCCGTCAGCTTGCCCCGGGCGACGCTGATGCCGTGCGCGGCGGCGGCCCGCTCGGAGTGGCGGATCTCCACCAGCGCGCCGCCGGTGCGGGTGCGGTCCAGGTAGTGCAGCCCGACGAAGATCAAGGACACGACGATGACGGTGAACACGAAGAACTGGCTGTCGGTGGTGAAACCCGCCGGCCGCTGGACGAAGTCGTAGTCGGCCTGGCCGGGGAACGGCAACCCGGTGAACACGACGTCCAGCGCGGTGGCGAAGGCGAACGTGGCGACCGCCAGGTTCACGCCGCGCAACCGCAGCGCGGGCAGCCCGATCAGCACGCCCGCGCCGGTCGCCGCGAGCCCGCCCAGGACGAGCCACAGGTAGAAGCCGCCGGGCACGCGCGCCACGTTCGCCCAGCCGACCACCCACGCGCCGATCGCGGCGAAGCTGAGCTGGCACAGGGAGATCACCCCGGCCCGGCCGGTGATCAGGCCGTAGCTCTGCATGAACACGGTGCTGATGGCCGCGCCGGTGAGGATGAAGGTGAAGTTGTTGTTGGCGAACCCGGCACCGGCGGCGGCGACCACCGCGGCGAGCAGGAGGCCGAGCACCACGGGGTGCGGCTTGCGGCGCAACACGTCCACGCTCAGACTCCGGTCTCGGACGGCGTGCCGCCCAGGTAGAGCGCCCGCAGCAGGTCCTCGTCGGCACGCAGCCGCCGCCCGTCGCCGGAGTGCACGACCTCACCGCGGGCCAGCACGTAGGCGCGGTCGGCGATGTCGAGGGCCAGGGCGGCGAACTGCTCGACCAGGAGCACGCCCACGCCGCCGTCGGCGAGCGCCCGCACCGCCGCCGCCAGGCGGGCCACCACGATCGGCGCGAGGCCGAGCGACATCTCGTCGATCAGCAGCGCCTTCGGCCTGCCCAGCAGCGCGCGGCCCACCACCAGCATCTGCTGCTCACCGCCGGAGAGCAGACCGGCCGGCGCGTCGATCTGCTTGACCAGCTCGGGGAACAGCTCGAACACCCGGTCCGGGGTGTCGCCGCGGCGGCAGGCCGCGCGCAGGTTGTCCAGGACGGACATCTCGCGGAAGACCGTCCGGTTCTGCTCGACGTGGGCGAGCCCGGCCCGCGCGCGTCGCCACGCCCGCAGCTTCTCGATCGGCCTGCCGTCGAGCCGGATCACGCCGGAGGACACCGGGATCGCTCCGGAAAGGCCCTCCAGCAACGTGGTCTTGCCCGCGCCGTTCGCGCCCAGCAGCACGGTCACGGAGGCCGCGTCGACGCGGAGCGAGACGCCCCGCACGATGGTCAGGCCGGACCGGCCGACCGTCACGTCCTCAACGGACAGCACACTCACCGATTCCACCGTCCTGTCGGTACTTCCGGGTGGTTCGGCCAGGGTGGTACCGGCGGGGTCGGCCGCCGGTCCGTAGAAATACGGAAGTGCCGGGTCGGAAAAGCGGTCCCGGCGGTCGCCCGGTGGCGTGCCCGAGCACCGCCGCCGGCTTTCCGCGCCGGTCAGGGGCGGGTGCGGGGGGAATTCCGCGGCGCGCGGCCGACAAATCGCGGGCCCGGTCCGCCGTGCACGATTTGGTAACGCGAGTGTCACCCTCCGGACATGCGCGTGCATATGCATCGTCGAATGCGCGGGGCCGGTGTGCGGGCCGCGCGCCGCTCGACCGGGCGGGCGCGGCCTCGCGGGTGCGGTCGGCGCACCGGCGGCACCCGGTCGCAGCACCACCGCGCCCGGCGGGTGTGAAGCCGGGTGTGATCGGCCCGCGGACGGCGAAGCGCCCGATGCCGGGCGCGTGGCATCGGGCGCTTCGCGGCCGTTCACCGGCCGCTCAAGGCGGAGTCAGTGCGCGCAGTGGCATTCACCCGACGGGCAGTGGCGGCACGCCGAGAAATCCGGCAGGTCGAGCGTGGGATTCCGGTCGACGAATCCGAGCGGCCGGAACATGAATCCGCTGTAGTCGACCGGCATCACCGGCCAGTCCTCCGGCCGGGGCAGGTGCGTGGGCCCGAACACGTGCCACAGCACGAGGTCCTCGTCCACCAGCGGCCGGTCCTGCGCGGACCACGCGGGCAGGCCCGCGCCGCCGGGGTGCTGGTCGGGGTACTCGCCCGCCGGGTAGCGCTCGTCCTCGTGGAACCGGGTCACCCACAGGTGGCGGGTGGCGAAACCGGCGCGTGCCGACACCGTCGCGTCCGGCTGGGCCAGCAGCGTCGGGCCGGGCTTGGGCACGAGCTGGTAGGCACGCGGCTTGCCGAGCCGGTTCACCGCGTCCGCGCTGCGCACGACCCACGTCCGGCCGCGCATCGGGTCGGCCAGGCGTGCGGCGTTCGACTCGCGGTCCAGCACGGTCGTGGTCGTGGTGAACGCGTTGCCACGCGGGTTGTCCGGCCCGGTGGGCACGCCGACGAAGTCGACCTCGTCCACCGTGTTCGCCGGACCGGCGACCTCGGTGTCCAGCCGGGCGCAGAACAGGTGCTGGTGGATGGGCGCCATCAGGCCGGGCGCGATCTCCGCGCCGTACGGGTTGTCGCCACCCGCGCCGCAGAACACGACACCGGTCGCCTTGGCCTCCAGCTCGATCGTGCCGTCGAGGTAGAAGTACCAGAAGAAGCCGTAGTCGTAGTTGCCGATCGTGCTGAAGAACGACACCACCAGCCGCCGCGACCGCCGCACGTCCGACGCGCCGGTGAGGATGTTGGTGTGCTTCCACTGCACGCCGTAGTCCTCTTCGTGCATGCAGATCGCCTGGGGGATGGTGACCGGGTGGCCGTGGTCGTCGGCCACCACCGCGTCGAGGTAGTGGATCACGCCCAGGCAGTCGCAGCCCAGCTTCAGCGAGTTGGCGTTCTTGCCGAGCAGGTACTCGCCCGCGTCGAAGTAGCTGATCCAGCTCCGCCACGGCGCGGGGTCGCCGTAGGGCACCACCATCTCCGCCATGGACGCGCGGTGCAGCACCGGGTCGCCGCCGAACGAGATGCGGTGCAGCGTCAACCCCTCGCGCGCGTTGAAGCCGATCCGCAGCCGCCAGCCCTCCCACGTGACCTCGCTGCCCTCGACGGTGAAGCTCACGCCTTCGGGCTGGGTGATGGAGATCGGCTTGAGCGTGGTGCGCGCCGGGACGCCGGTGTAGTTGCCGTGCTCGACGGGCGTGGGCACGTCGCCCTCGTCGGTCACCGCCAGCACCTCGTTGGCGATCAGGTCGACCTCGCACAGCAGGCCCTCGACGGGGTGCGCCCACGGGCTGTCGTCCACGTGGTCGCGCAAGAACGTCAGCGCGCGCAGCACGCGGCGGCCCTCCAGCAGGGGCTCGCCGAAGTAGCCGGGCGACAGCGGCCCGATGAACGTCAGCGACCAGTCCTCGACACCGCGCCGCCGCATGGCCGCCTGCCAGCGCGGGTCGGCCTTCACCAGCTCGGCGCTGCGGTCGTACTCCTCGAACAGGATCGCGGGCTGGCCGTCCTTGGCGGGCTCCAGCTCGCGGTAGGACTCCAGCACGCCCTCGGTCGCGTTCACCACGACCTCGGCGGCGACGCCCGTCGCCGTGTCCAGCAGCACCGCGCGCGCCCGCCGCACCACCGGGTCGCCGGGCCGGTGCGCCCGCACCGACTCCTTGGCCGGCTCCACCGGCAGCACGCTCGGGAAGCGGGTGGTGTCACCCACCTTCCCCGCCTGCACCAGGATCTCGCGGACCCGGGTGATCTCGTCGGCGGTGAACGGGTCGAGCGGATGTGGGCTGTGGGTCATGTCCCGGAGTATCGGCGCGCGCGTGCGAGGCGTCTTGGCCTGCGGCGTACCGGACTTGGTCGCCGGCGCACGTTCACCGGTGATCAAGGGCCGGGCGCTGGAGGACAAGACGACCGGCCGTGCCGCCGTGAGGATTCCGCCATGTCGACGGGTTACGTGTACCACGAGCTGTACGGCTGGCACGACACCGGGACGCACGCCGGGCTGCTGCCGGCGGACCCGCGGCGCGGCCTCCAGCCGTTCCGGCACTACGAGAACGCCGAGGCCAAGCGCCGCGTGCACGAGCTGGTGGTGGCGACCGGCCTGGTCGACCGGCTGACCCGCCTCGCGCCGCGCCCGGCCACCGACGACGAGATCCTGCTCGTGCACACGCCCGGCCACCTGGCCCGGCTGACCGAGGCCGACGCCACCGGCGGTGACGCGGGCGACGGCGGCAGCCCGTTCGGGCCCGGCGCGCTCGGCATCGCCCGCCTGGCGGCCGGCGGCGTGATCCGCGCGGTCGAAGCTGTCGTCGACGGTGCGGTGGACAACGCGTACGCGCTGGTCCGCCCGCCGGGCCACCACGCCCTCGCCGACATCGGCATGGGCTTCTGCATGTTGGGCAACGTCGCCATCGCGGCGCAGGCCGCGCGGCGTTCCCGGGGTGTCGAGCGGATCGCGGTGGTGGACATCGACGTGCACCACGGCAACGGCACCCAGGCGGCGTTCTACGACGACCCGGACGTGCTCACCATCTCGCTGCACCAGGACCGCGTGTTCCCGCCGAACTCCGGGTTCGTGACCGAGCGCGGCACCGGCGCGGGCTTCGGCCGCGCGCTCAACCTCCCGCTGCCGCCCGGCACCGGCAACGGCGGCTACCTGGAGGCCGTGCGCCGGGTCGTGCTGCCCGCGCTGCACCGGTTCCGGCCGGACCTCGTCCTGGTCGCGGCGGGTTTCGACGCGAACCCGGTCGACCCGCTGGCCCGGATGATGGTGACCGCCCGCGGGTACCGCGAGATCGCCCGGATGCTGGTCGGGGCGGCGGCCGAGTTGTGCGGTGGGCGGGTCGTGTTCGCGCACGAGGGTGGCTACGACCCGGTTTACGTGCCGTTCTGCGCGCACGCCGTGATCGAGGTGCTGGCGGGGGTGGAGGAGCCGTTCGAGGACCCGTTCGGGGTGAACTTCGACAACCAGGGCCAGCAGGAGGCGCAACCCCACCAGCTCGCCGCGATCGAGGCGGCGGAGAAGCTGGTCGCCGACATCGGGTGAGCGGAGGGGCCGGGGCGGCGGCCCGGCGCGGGACCGAGGCGGTCGCGGTTGGCTGCCGGGTGGGTGCGGGCGGTTGCCGAGGTGGCTTGTGCGGGCCGGGTCTGGTGGAGCGGGGTCGCCCCCGGTGGGGCGGGCGGAGGCGGCTGGACGGCGGGGTGGCCGGGTCGTGCGGAGCGCGGTCGCCCGCGTGGGGGCGGGGGTGGCTGCCGGTCAGGTGCGGGACAGGCTCGACCGGAACTCGCCGGGGGCGACGCCCGCGCGGTGGCGGAAGAACTTGAAGAAGTTCGCCGGGTCCGCGAAGCCGAGCCGCGCGCCGACCGCCGCCGCGGGCAGATCCGTGTGCGCGAGCAGGCGGCGTGCCTCCAGGACGATCCGCCGGTCCAGGAACTCCTTCGGGCCCATGCCCACGGCGTCCCGGGTGGCGCGGATCAGGGTGCGGGGTGAGTAGCCCAGGTCGCGGGCGTAGTCGGCGACCCGGTGGCGGCCCGTGAAATCACGCTCCACGGCGTCCCGGAACCGCAGGAACGCGTCGTTGTAGACCGGGGCGCGTGCGCCGGACGCCAGGGCCAGCCGGTGCAGCAACGCGCCGAGCAGGTGCGCCAGCAGCCCGCCCGCCGCGGCGGGCGGCGCGTCGGTGAGCGCGGCGTACTCGGCGGCCAGGTGCTCGGCGGCGGTGGTGGCCAGGGCGCGGTCGCGCCCGGTGAGCTGCCAGTGCGTCGGCCCGAACGGGCTCGCCGCACCGGGCGGCGGGAAGTCCGGCTGGAACAGCAGCAGCGGCCCGTCGAACCGGGACCGCGGCTGGAACTGCTGCACCTGCCCGGGGCGCACCCACACCACGCCGCCCGGCCGCAGCCGGTAGGGCGTGAAGTCCACGGTGTGCACCCCGGTGCCCGACGTCACCAGCATCAGCAGGTGGAAACCCGGCCGCTGCGGCCTGGTCAGGTCGTGGCTGGTGCCGGCCCGCGCACGCAGCGCCCGCAACGTGAGCACCTCCACACCCAGGCCGGCGGCGTCGGAGTTCCGGTAGGACACTTCCGGGATGTGTCGTGTTTTCACCATGTCGTGTCCCCCTCCGACCTCGCGCGCGTGTGCGACCGTGGCTTGAATATGCACTAGAGGCGCCGACCGGCGCACACCGTCCACTTTGGAGAAGACCCAGTCATGGCCAAGATCGCCCTCATCGGCGCCACCGGCACGATCGGCTCGCGGATCCTCGACGAGGCGCTGCGCCGCGACCACGCGGTGACCGCCGTCGTCCGCGACACCGCGAAGCTCGACCGGACCGACCCGCGGCTCACCGCGACCGCGGGCGACGTGCTGGCCGCCGGGCAGCTGCCCGGCCTGCTCGCCGGGCACGACGTGGTGATCAGCGCGGTCGGCGGCGGCGACGGCCCCGGCCACCAGGCCACCATCGCACCCGCCGCGAAGGCGCTGGTGGAAGCCCTGCGGACGCTCACCCCCGCGCCGCGCCTGCTGTTCGTGGGTGGCGCGGGCAGCCTGCGCACCGCCGACGGCTCGCGGGTGTGGGACGCGCCCGGCCTGCCGGAGTGGGTGCTCCAGATCATGCACGCGCACGGTGACGCGCTGGACTACCTGCGCGGCGTCACCGACGTGGACTGGACCGTCCTGAGCCCGGCCGCCACCATCGAGCCCGGCGAGCGCACCGGCCACTACCGCACGGGCGTGGACGACCTGGTCGTGGACGCCGACGGCAAGAGCTGGATCAGCGCCGAGGACTACGCCGTGGCGTTGCTCGACGAGGTCGAGCGCCCCGCCAACCAGGGCCGCCGGTTCACCGTCGCGCGCTGAGCACCCCGCGGGTGACCTCCCGCGCCGCCAGTCGTTTTCCCGTTGCACGGCAACGCCATCCGCCCGCCCCGCCGAGATGCGGCGCGCGGGCCCCGGTGGCAGGTTTGCGGTCAGCAGAGGGAAAGGACTTCCAGTGGCGAAGACGGTCGCGGTGCTCGGCACCGGCATGATGGGCGCGGGCATGGCGCGGAGCCTGCTGCGGGCGGGGCTGTCCGTGGCGGTGTGGAACCGCAGCGCGGACAAGGCCCGCCCGCTCGCGGACGACGGCGCGCGGGTCGCCGAGGACCCGGCGGACGCCGTGGCGGGCGCCGACGTCGTGCTCACCGTGTTGTTCGACGCCGATTCCACGGCGGAGGTGGTGCGCGGCCTCGACCTGGGCGAGGACGTGGTGTGGGTGCAGAGCGGCACGGTCGGGCTGGAGGGTGCGCGCCGCCTCGCGGGGCTGGCCGGCGAGGCGGGCTACGTCGACGCGCCCGTGCTGGGCACCCGCAAGCCCGCCGAGGAGGGCGCGTTGACCGTCCTCGCGGCGGGTCCGCTCGCGTTGCGCGACCGCGTGGCCGAGGTGTTCGACGCCATCGGCAGCCGCACGGTGTGGGCGGGTGAGCGGCCCGGCGACGGCCAGCGGCTCAAGCTCGCCGCCAACTCGTGGGTGCTGTCCATCACCGCCGCCACCGCGCAGGCCGTGGCGTTGACCCGCGGGCTCGGCCTGGAACCGGGAGCGTTCCTGGACGCCATCGCCGGCGGCGCGGTGGACAGCGGGTACGCCCAGGTGAAGGGCCGGGCGATGATCGCGGACGACTTCACGCCGTCGTTCGCGCTGGACGGCGCGGTGAAGGACGCCGACCTGGTCCTGGCCGCGATGCGGGAAGCGGGCACCGACGACCGGCTGATGCGCGCGCTGCACGAGCAGTACCGGGTGGCCGCCGACCACAACGGCGGCGACGACATGGCGGCGGTGGTCCGCGCGTTCGGCTCCTGATCACCGCCCGGTAGCCTGCGCGCGTGACGCTCGCCGACGAACGCCCGTTCCCGCCCGCGTTGGCGGCGGTGCACGAGGTCGTCTTCGACTACGAGGACGGCGTGGACTACGAGCCGTACGCGGCTTTCCTGCCCGCCGACGAGACCGGCGACTGGATCCGGGCCTGGACCGGCAACCACGACCTGGACGGCGCGGAGTTCCGGGTGCTCGGGCAGGACGGCACCGGGGGACTGGCCGCGTTCTGGCTGGTCCGCCCCGGTGCGGACGTCGTGGAGCAGCCCGTGGTGTTCTTCGGTTCCGAGGGTGAGCTGTCGGTCGTGGCACGTGACCTGGGCGAGTACCTGTGGCTGCTCGCGGGCGGCGTGGGGCCGAGGGAGGCCGCCGAGTACCCGGACCCCGACGGTCTGCCGCACGAGCACCTGCGTGAGATCGCCGAGCGGTTCGCGCCCGGCCGGGAGCGGCCGACCGCGGACCTGCTCACCGCCGCCCGCGCGGAGTTCCCGGACTTCGAGAGCACCGTGACCGCCCTCTGCCGCTACTGACGGCCGGTGCTCACGGCACCAGGACGACCTTGCCGGTGACCGTGCCGGACTCGGCGAGCGCGACCGCGCGGGCCGCCTCGCGCAGCGGCACGCGTGCCGCGACCTGCGCGCGGACACCGCCCGTCGCGAGCAGGCGGAGGACGGCGCCCAGGTCGTCGGCGAGCCGGGCCCGGAACGCGGCCCGGTCGCGGCGTCCCGCCCAGATGTTGAAGAACGTGGCGCGGCGGCCGTTGGGCAGGGCGTTCCACAGCGCCAGGCGCGCGAACAGCTTCAGCACCGGCAGTCGGGACGACCCGCGCACGTCGCGGGTCGACGCGGTGCCGTAGGCGACGAGGACGCCGCGCGGGGCCAGCAGCCGGTAGGAGTCCACGATGCCGGGTCCGCCCACGTGGTCGAACACGGCGTCCACCCCGGACGGCGCGAGTTCGCGGACCCGTCGCGCCAGTCGCGGGTCGCGGTAGTCGACGGGTGTCGCGCCGAGCGCGCGGACGGCGTCGTGGTGGCGTGGCGAGGCGGTCCCGACCACCTCCGCGCCGGCGAGCCGGGCGAGTTGCACCAGGGTCGACCCGACACCGCCGTTCGCGCCGTGCACCAGGACGGTCTGCCCGGCGGTGACGCGGGCGACGCGGTGCAGCATCTGCCACGCCGTGATCCCGTTGACCACGAACGACTCGGCCTCGGCCGGGTCGACGCCGTCCGGCACGGGCAGCAGGTCCGCCGCGTCGAGCAGCACGTGCTCGGCCCACCCGCCGGTCTTGGTGAGCGCGGCGAACCGCCTGCCGGTGAGGCCGGTGTCCACGCCGGGCCCGGTCGCGACCACCACGCCGACCACGTCGTAGCCGGGCACGAACGGGAACGGCGGCTGGTCGAAATACTTCGCCCGGCGCATCTGCTGCTCGGCGAAGGACACCCCCGTCGCCTCCACCCGGACCAGCGCCTGGCCGGGGCCGGGCGGCGGCAGGTCGCGGTGCCGCAGCTCCAGGCCCTCGGGTTCGACGACGCCGGGTAGGACGACTTCCAGTGCCCGCATGACGCACTCCCAGTATGTGTGGTTGACCAATCACTACTCAGGTCAGGCAAATTCCGGTTCAGGTGCCTGCTGATAGGAGTGATTGAACACTCACACTTGCGCGCCGTCAAGTCGCCGTTCGGTTCGGCGCTGCCCGACGATCACGGACACGGTGGCCGCGAGGAACACGAGTTGCATGATCGTGCGTGGCACCAGCGCGTCGCCGAACGAGGGGGACAGGCCCTCGTGCGCCGCGTGCACGTTGGCCGGGAACATCGCCACCAGCAGCACCGTCAGTCCGGTCGCGGCCCACTTCGCGGTGCGGTGCACCAGGAGTCCGGCGACGCCCGCGAGTTCGAGCAGTCCGGTGACGGTGACCAGCAGGCCCGGCGCGGGCAGGGCGGGCGGCACCATCGCGACGAGTTCGTCGCGCAGCCCGACGAAGTGCGCCAGTCCGGTCGCGGCGAACATGCCGGCCAGGCCCATCCGCACGGCGAACGGCCACGGCGCGATCCGCGTGACGCCCGCGGCGCGCAAGGCGGCGAGCGTGAGCGTGACGGCGACGAGGATGATCAGCGGCTCCACGGCCACCTCCGGGATCGGTGAACTTGTCAGCGACAAGATGCCTGGCCGGCCCCAAACTTGTCAACGACTAGATACCGCTAGGGTGGTGGCGTGACGGACCGCCGCTACCACCACGGAGACCTCCGCCGCGCCCTCCTCACCGCCGCCGTCGAGGCGATCGGGGAGAGCGGGCCCGGCGGGCTCGGCCTGCGCGACCTGGCCCGGCGCGTGGGGGTGTCGCACGCGGCACCCGTGCACCACTTCCGGGACAAGGCGGGGTTGCTCACCGCCCTGGCCGCCGAGGGCTTCGAGCTGCTGGCCCGCAGCCTGGCGGAAACCCGCGACCGCGGCGGTGACTTCATCGACCAGGGCGTCGCCTACGTGGAGTTCGCCGTGTCGCACAAGGCGCACTTCGAGGTCATGTTCCGACCCGACCTCCACCACGCCGACGACCCCGACCTCACCGCCGCACGCGAGCGTGCGGGCGCGTTGCTGGCGGACGGCGTCACCGACGAGGAGGACCCGCGGGTCGCGGCGGTCGCGGCCTGGTCGCTCGTGCACGGTTTCGCGACGCTGTGGAACACCGGCGCCCTGTCGCGCGAGCACGACGAGGACCCGGCGGCGGTGGGCCGGCGGGTGGCCGCCTTCCTCTTCCGCCGTAGCTGAGGCTCAGCCGAGTTCCGCGCGCACCTGCGGCAGGACCTCGGTGCCGAGGAGTTCGATCGCGGTCATCACCAGCCGGTGCGGCACGCCGGACCAGTCCATGTGCATGGCGTACCGGTTGGCGCCGGTCAGCCTGCCGACCGAGATCAGGCGCTCGGCGATCTCGGCGGGGCTGCCCGCGAAGATCGAGGACGCGTCGCGGGTCCACGCGTCGTACTCGGCGCGGGACGGGACGGGCCAGCCGCGCGCCCGCGCGCCGTACTTCATCGTCTCCAGCCAGTACGGGTAGTACGCGTCCTTGGCCGCCTGCGAATCCCGGGCAACCAGGCCGATCGCGCTCATCGTCACGTGCAGGTCGCCGGGCGCGTGGCCGCCCGCCTCGCCCGCGCGCCGGTACAGGTCGACCAGCGGCGCGAAGCGCTCCGGCTGCCCGCCGATCACGGCGTACACGACGGGCAGCCCGAGCAGGCCCGCGCGGACCGACGACTCCGGGTTGCCGCCCGTGCCGACCGAGATGCGCAGGTGCTCCCCGTACGGCCGGGGGTACACGTGCACGTTCTCCAGCGGCGCGCGGAACTTGCCGGACCAGGTGATCGGGTCCTCGCGGTCCAGGCGCAGCAGCAGCGCCAGCTTCTCCTCGAACAGCTCGTCGTAGTCCTCCAGGCGCGCGCCGAACAGCGGGAACGACTCGGTGAACGAACCGCGGCCCGCGAGCAGTTCCGCACGCCCGCGGCTGAGCTGGTCCAGCGTCGTGAACTGCTGGTACACCCGCACCGGGTCCTCGGTGCTGAGGACGGTCACCGCGCTGCCGAGGGTGATCCGCTCGGTGATGCTCGCCGCGGCGGCGAGGACCGTGCCCGGGTTGGAACTCGCGTAGTCGGCGATGTGGTGCTCGCCCAGCCCGTAGAAGCCGATGCCGAGTTCGTCGGCGAGCTTGATCCGCTCCAACTGCTGCGCCAGCGCGTCGGCCACCGAGACCTGCTCACCCGTGATCGGGTCGGGGTGGCGGTCGGCGAAGCTGAGAAGGCCGAGTTCCATACCTGTTGCGGACACACCGGCAATCTAACCGGACAACCCCGATGCGGCTCGTGCACGTGGTGGGGTGCCGGTTCTCAGGGAACGCGGGATAGCCTGCGGGCGAAGTTCCGTACGGTGCCGTATGGAAAGGGTCCGGGGGAGGTACCTGGTGATGGCGTTGGCGCTGGTCATGTCGGTCGTGCTGGGCGCGATCGGGCTGCTGCACGTGGTGTGGGTGTTCTCGCCGTGGCCGCTGCGGTCGCGGGAGGAGTTCGCGGCCCGCGTGGTGGGCGTGCCCGAGGCGCGGCTGCCGTCGCCCGGCCTCACGATCGTGGTCGCGGCGTTGGTGGCGGTGGCGGCCTACCTCGTCGCCGCGCGCGGGGGAGTGGTCGGCGCGCCGGGACCGGCGTGGCTCACGGCCGCGGGCGCGGGCGGTGTGGCCGCCGTGCTGCTGCTGCGTGGTGTCTCCGGGCTGGTCCGCTCGACCCGCGCCGACACCCCGTTCGCCCGCCTGGACGTGCGGGTCTACTCGCCGCTGTGCCTCGTGCTGGCGGTCGGCACGGGCTTGGTGGCCGTGCTCGGGTGAGCAGGTGGCGGGCCCCGCGCTGAGCAGTGGCGCGGGGCCCGCGGTGAACCGGTGGCGGGCGTCGGCGTGCCCGCCACCGGTGGCTAGCCGGTCGTGAACACCACGTCCACCCAGTAGTGGTTGCCCTGGAAGCCAGCGTCCGGGAAGCCCGTGCCGACCTTGTACAGGCCGTTCGGCACGCCTTCCGCCGTGGCGGGTGCGGACAGCGGCGGCGAGTTCACGGCGCGTCCGGCGAAGTAGCCCTCGTTGACCGCGTAGTGCCCGTCGGGTGCGGTATAGGACGCCACGTACGAGGTGCCAGCGGTGACCGCCAACGGCGTCGAGAAGGTCAAGGTCTGCCACCCGTCGGCCGACTCGCCGCTGAAGGTCCCGGTCTTGAGCGCGACCCGGTCCGCGGACCACACCGTGCCCGTGTGGGTGCCGGTGTTCCCGTTGCCTTTGTAGAACTTCACCCCGGTGATGAAGCCGTTCACCGCCGGCGTGAACCGGACGCCCAACTCGAACGGCCCGCTCGCGTCGGTCGCCGGCACCGCGGGCACGGTGGCCGAGCTGAACAGCGAGCACGGGCACCCGGTCGCGGCGGCCGTGGTGAAGGACCACGCGACCGGAGCGGCCACGACGTTGCCGCCGGTGTCCGCCGCACGCACCGACACCCCGTACCGGGTCGAGCCCGCCAGCGGCGCGGCCGGTGTCCACACCACCGCCTGCCGGTCGGCCGACAACGCCACCTGCCCCCGGATCGTCGCGCCACCGGGGTCGGTCACCGCGAACGTCGTGTTCCCGGGGTCCACCGGCTCGTCGAACGACGCCGTCACCCGGGTCGCCGGGTCCACCGCCACGGCGTCGCTGAGCGGCGTGTGACCGGTGTGCGCGGGCGGTGTGGTGTCGCTGCTCGGCGTGTAGTCGACGTCGACCCAGTAGTTGTTCCCCTGGTAGCTCATGGTCGGGAAACCGCCGCCGGGCATGAACACGCCGTTCGGGTTGCCCTCGCCGGTCTGCGGCGCGGTCAGCGGCGGTGTGTTGACGCCGGTGGCCTGGAAGTAGCCGTGGTCGATCGCGTAGTGCCCGTTCGGCGCGGTGTAGGAGGCGACGTACGTGGTGCCCGGCGCGACCACCACGGGTTCCGGGAACGTCAGCGTCTGCCAACCGCCGGCCGTCTCGCCGGTGAAGGTGCCGGTCGCGAGCCGTGTGCCCGTCGCCGACCACAGCGTGCCCGTGTGGGTGCCGGTGTTGCCGGTGCCCTTGTAGAACTTGACGCCCGTGATCCGGCCGCTGCGCGTGGGCTTGAACCGCACGCCCAGTTCGTACAGACCGGTGTCCTCGGCGGACCGGATGGTCGGTTCCGTGGCCGAGCTGAAGAGCGAACACGGGCATGACGGCGTCGTCGTCGTGGTGAACGACCACGTGGCCGTGGACGTCATCGCGTTGCCGTTGACGTCGGCCACCAACGCGCTCGCCGTGTACCTCGTGTTCGGCTTCAGCGTGCCGTTCGGTGCCCACGTGACGATCTTCTGATCACCGGACAACGTGACCGTCCCGGACAGCTTGGCGCCACCCGGATCGGTCAACCACACCTGCGTGGACGCCGGGTCCATCGCCTCGGGGAACCCGAGCACCAGCGCGGAGTCCAGGGCCACGTCGGTGGCGTCCACCCCCGGTGCGCGGTTGTCCAGCGCGGGTGGGGTCGTGTCGCCGTTGAGGCCGCTGCGGTAGACCACGTCGACCCAGTAGTTCGTCCCGTTGTACGAGGACGTCGGGAATCCCGCGCCGTTGTAGCGGTAGAGCCCGTTCGGTCCATCCGTCCCGTTCGACAGCGCGCGGATCGCGCCGTAGCCGGCGCTCTGCCCGTCGAAGTAGCCCGGTGTCGCCGCGTAGTGGCCGTTCGGGGCGAAGTAGGACACGACGTACGTGGTGTTCGCCTGCACCGTGACGGGCGAGGAGAACGTCAGGGCCTGCCAACCGGATGCGGTCTCGTCGACGAACGTCCCGGTCGCCAGCAACAGGCCGTCGGACGACCACAGCGAGCCGGTGTGCGTGCCGGTGTTGCCCGTGCCCTTGTAGAACCGGACGCCGAGCACTTCGCCCTTGCCGTTGAACCGGACCTTGGTGCCGACCTCGACGGGGTTGGCGTCGTTCGCGCTCGGCTCGGCGGGCACCGCGAAGTCGTCCCACACGGTGCAGGGGCACGTGGCGGGCCGGTTCGAGCCCGTGGTGAACGGCCAGTCGTGAACGGCCGTCTGGTTGCCGGCGGCGTCCTTCACCCGGACCGATGCCGTGTACCCGGTGCCGGGGCTGAGCGGGTCCGCGGGCGTGAACTGGGCGGTCTTCCCGTTGCCGGTCACCGATGCCGCGCCCGGCACGTCCCCGGCGGGGCCGGTGAGCGTGAACTGGAGCGAACCCGGGTTGACGGCCTCGTCGTAGGTCGCGCTCAACGTGGGCTTGAGCGCGACGCTCGCCGCACCGCTCTGCGGTGTGGTGCCGACGAGTTCCGGTGCGCGCGTGTCGGGGCCGGGGTCCGGCGCCCACACCACGTCCACCCAGTAGTTGCTGTCCTCCGCACCCGGTCGGTCGGGGAAGCCCGCGCCCGAGCGGAACACGCCGTTGGGTCCGTCGACACCGGTTTGCAGGCCGTTCAACGGTTCGAGGTACTTCGCGGACCGGCTGAAGTATTCGGTGTCGGCCGAGAAGTGCCCGGTGGGTGACAGGTAGGACACGACGTAGGTGGTGTTGGCCGACACCGCGACGGGCACGGGGAACAGCAGTGTCTGCCAGCCGGACGCCGTCTCGTTGGTGAACGTGCCAGTCGCCAACTGCCGGCCGGTCGAGGTCCAGAGCGTGCCGGTGTGCGTGCCGGAGTTGTTGGGCCCCTTGTAGAAGCGGACGCCACGCACGTACCCGTCGGTGTTCGCCCGCCACTTCACGCCCAGCTCCAACGCCGACCCGTCCACGTTGTCCGGTGTCTTGGGCGTCTCGTGGTCCGCCCAGATCCCGCACGGGCACGTGCGCGCGGCGACACCGGGAGATGCGCTCTTGGGCGCGGACAGGTTGAGCGAGTCGTCCACCGCCCGGACCTGGATCCGCGCGGGGCCGGACGACGCCGGTGTGTACGTGTAGCTCCACGAGGACTGCCCGGCCTCCCACACCGCGGGGTGCCAGCGCACGCCGCCGTCGGTCGACACCTCGACCCCCGCCACCTGACCGGTGTCCGTCACCGTGCCGGAGAACGTGTACTGCTGCCCCACGGTGGACTGCGTCGGGACGTTCGTGAACGTCACGACCGGTGCCGCGGTGTCGCTGGTCCCGGTGGCCTGCACCAGTCCCGGCATCAAGGACGCGGCCTGGACGCCCATGTCGGCCAGCAGGTTCACCGTCGCCTGCTGCATCCGGATATCGGACGTCGGTGTGTTGGTCAGGAACGCGTGCTCATCGTCCAAGCCCCACGCCCACTGCACCGTGCCCGCACCGAACACCAACGAACCCGACGGGTACTTGTAGTAGGTGAGGGCGTGGGTCTCGGTGCCCGGTCCGTACAGGTCGCCGTGGTTGCGGAGGATGTACTGGCCGTCGTCCATGGTCACCGTGGTGCGTGACATCCGCGCCACACCGGCGGGTTGGAGACCGTTGTCCGGCACGGAGTTCCACTCGTAGCCGAGGGTGCCGGGCTGGAAGGTGTACGTGCTGCCCGCGGCCATGCTCTGCAACGACGTGTGCCGCCACAACCGCATCCTCCCGTACGCCGCCGGAACCCGGAGCGAATCGTCCCGACGACCGTTCACCGTGAAGATGTTGCCCAACAACGCGTTCTCCGGCCGACCACCGTCCTGCGGCGGGCTGTACCGCGGATCACGCCACGTACCCGTCCAATCCGCCAGACCGTCGTTCTGCGTGCCCTTCGTCTCCTTGAAGCACGCCACCGTCCGCCAATCCGTCCGCGACGGATCGATGCTCTTCTCCCACCGCGTCTTCCAGAAGACCTCGTTACCCGTCAGGAACGCCAGATGCACACCCGCGTCCCGCGCCGCCTCCACGTTCGCCCGCTGCTCGTTCGACCAATACTCGTCATGACCCACCGCCATGAACACCCGGTGGTTTTTGATCAGGTGCCCACGCCGCGCGCTGTCCACATCCGTCGTGTAACTCAGGTCGTACCCATTGCGCTCCAGGAACCGCAACATCGGGTACTCCGCGTTGAAGATGAAGTTCTCATCCCCGTCCCCACCCGTGTACGGCCGGTTGTAACTCACCTTGTACGCCTGACCACCCTGACCAGGACCATCACCGAAGTACAACGAGTTCCCGCCGTACCGGTTGTACGCCACCCACGTCGCATCCGACGTCTGGAACAACACCTTCGACCGACTGGCGTCGTCGCGGACCACGAAGACGATCTCGTTGCGCAGACCGTTGTCCTCCCGCGTCACGCGGGCGTAGTAGATGCCGGACACCGCGTCGGCCGGGACGTGCCACGAGACCGAGACTTCCCAGTTGCCGCAGTCGATCAACGCCGTCGGGCCGTCCCGCAGGCACGGCGGCTGGCTCTGGGCCTGGTCACGCCGCACGGTGTCGACGTGCCGCGCGCCCTTGCCGCCGTACCAGCCGAGCCGGAAGACGTCGATCCGGTACCGGGTCGCGTTGGTGAGCACCTTGAAGTCGACCACGCCGCCCGGCGTGGTGCTGATGTCGGTGGTGTAGCCGACGATCGAGTCGTCGCGCGACAGCACCTGCCAGTCGTCCGCGCCCTCGTTCAGGTTCTCGCACAGGACCTTGTTGAGCACCGGCGGGTCGCACGGCGCGGCCCGCGCCACCGGCGCGAACCAGACCGGTGGCGCGACCACGGCCGCGGCGAAGACGAGGAGTGCGAGCACCCGCGTCAGCGCCGCGCCGGTTCTGTGTCGGGCAGCGCCCGGTGACGTCATCGGTCCTCCCCCTCCCGGAGCCCGGCGGCCCCGGTACACGGCGGAGATCGGCGTCGGCGTGCGGACCGTTACGGCGGGGCGAAGTGCTCACGCCTCGCCGCATCCTTTCGATAAGCGTTGTGGCGCAACGGATACCGCCGAATCGCCGGGGTGGTCGCGGCCGGCCGCGTCACCGGCGCTGCTCCCGGAGGACCTACCGCTGGGACTCCAGCAGCAACCGCATCGCCAGCTCCTGCAACTCGGGACCCGCCTTGTCCGGGCTGCCCGTGTCGAACGGCGGCTGCGGGTCGTACTCCAGCGCGAGCTGGACCGCCTTCGCCGTCGTGTCGTCGGTCAGCGCCGCCGCCAGGTAGAGCCCCATGTCGATGCCCGCCGACACGCCCGCCGCGGTGACGTACTTGCCGGACCGCACCCAGCGCTGCGGCACGTAGACCGCGCCCTTCTCGGCCAGCACGTCCTTGGCCGACCAGTACGTGGTGGCCTCGCGGCCGACCAGCAGACCGGCGTAGGCCAGGATGAGCGAGCCCGTGCACACCGACGTCGTCCACGTGGTGTGCCGGTCGATGTGGCGGATCCAGCGCATGGTCGGCTCGTGCTCGACCACAGCCGTCCCCGCCGCACCGCTGCCGCCGGGCACCAGCAGCACGTCGAGCCGGTCCACGTCGTCGATCCGCAGATCCGCGATCAGCGCGCCGTGCCCGGTGTCGCCACGCACCTCACCACGCCGCCGCCCGATCAACTTCACCTCGGTGTTCGGCAGCCGCGACAGCACCTCGGCCGGCCCCACCGCGTCCAGCAAGGTCATCCGGTCGAAGACCAGCACCCCGATCCGCCGCTTGCGCCCACCGGCCACGCCGGCGCCCTCGGCGGCGACCCCGGTGGCGGCCAACACACCCGCCACCGCCGCGGCCTGCAAAACCTGCCTGCGTCCGTGCACTTCCAACCCCCAGGAGTCGACAACACCGGTCAGGTTGTCGTGGGGGAGGCGGCCGTAGTTCCCGCGAGCACAAGGGAATTCTGCCTCGCCTGGACTCGGCGGGTCGCGCACTCGTCCGGTGCCGACGGTGGTGCGCGTCGCGCCCGGTGCCCGACCCGTCCGAGGTCCGACCCGTCCGGCCCCGGGAGGCCGCGCGCGCCGCACTCCGACCGGCGGTCGGCGGCGCGCACGGCCCGCCGCCGACCTGCGCCGGTGGACGAGCGTCGGAACAGGTCGGCGGGCGCGGGTTCCTCCGCTACCGCTTCCGGGCGATGGTGAGCGATTGGCCGGGTGCGCTGCGCAACGGGTGCGTGGTGGTGTCGGCGAAACCCGCTCCGGCCAGCCACTCACCGATCTCCGCCGCGCCGTACACCTGCCCGCCCTGGCCGTGGAACAGGTTGAGGCTGAACACGCGTGCGAACGCCTCCGCCGAAGGGTCCTCGGCGTGTTCGTCCAACTCCAGCAGGGCGACCACCCCACCCGGCCGCAACGCCGCCGCGACCCGCCCGAGCAACACCCGGTTCGCCGCCGCGCCCCGTCCGTGGACGACGTTGAACAGCAGCACCGCGTCGTGGTCCGCACCCAGGTCGATCTCGTCGTAATCACCGGCCCGCAACGTGATCCGGTCCGCCAACCCCGCGTCGTCCACCGCACGGCGGCCGACCTCCAGGGCATCGGGCAGATCCACGACGGTCGCCCGCAGCGCCGGGTGTTCGGCACACAGCCGGATGGCGTACTTGGCGTGCCCGCCACCCAGGTCGAGCACACTCGCGCCGACCGGCACGAGGCCCGCGACCTCCGCACCCGTGGTGTCGGCGAGCCCGGACAGCATCCCCTGGAACCGGTGCAGCGTCTCGGGTCGCGCCGCCAGCCAGCCGTAGAAGTCCAGTGCCGGGCGGCCGGTGCGCAGCGACTCCTCCAACCCGTCCCACGACTCGAACAAGACCGCCGCCCAGAACTGGTCGACGTCGCGGTAACCGGGGCCCGACAGCCACCTCCGGGTCGGCTCGGTGTTGGCGTACCCGCCGTCGACGTGCTCCAGGTAGCCGAACGCCACCAGCGCCTCGGCCAGCAGCCCGGCCCCACGCGGGTCGACGTCGAGTTCGGCGGCCAGTTCGGGCGCGGGCAGTGGTCCGTTCACCAGCGCGCCGAACACGCCCAGCCGCAGGGCGGCGGCCATCGCCCGGTAGCCGGCGGCGGCGAGCAGGTCGGGGAACGAGGGCGGGCCGTCGCCCGGCTCCAGGTGCAGCGGCATGTCAGGACCTCTCCGGTAGTGCGCCCACGCGGGCCAGGTAGTCGATGTGGCGGCCGATCATCTCGACGTCGGCGGGCGGGAACTCGACGCCGCACGCCGCCGCCGCGGTCCAGGTGGCCGTGCAGTCGAAGCGCGGCCGGGGCCGGCCGGTGGCGGTGAGGCCGAACGCCAGCGGGCCGAAGGCGCTGTCCGGGTTGTCCAGCATCAGCGACCGCCACGCCGGGTAGTCCAGCACCCGCGTCGGGTACCCCTTGGCGGTCAGCACCTCGCCGAGCGCCGGGTAGGTCAGGCCGTCCTCCCGGTAGTAGTGGAAGTCCCCGCCCAGCAGCTCCGGCCGGGTGGCGATGCCCGCGATCGCGCCCGCGACCCGGTCCACCGGCACCATGTCGATGACGTCGGACGTCCGCGGCACGGCGCCGGTCTGCGCGCAGGTCGCGATCTGCCTGCTCAGGTACGACTCGGCCTTCGCGGTGCCGGTGGCCACGTCGCCGACGATCGCGGCGATCCGGTGGATCGACACCGGTAGGCCCCGGTCACGTGCCAGGACGCCCATCATGTCGGCCACCCACTTGGTGGTGTTGTAGCCGGTGTCCAGGCCGGTCGGGTCGTCGGGCCGGTCGGTCTCGCGCACGACCACGCCGCCGTAGCCGGTGCCCAGGAACACGCCGAGCGTGGACACCAGGTGCAGTGGTTTGGTGGAGTGCTTCGTGGCCAGCCGGAGGATGTCCACGGTGCCGGACACGTGCTGCGGCATCATCAGGTGGTACGGGAGCACGAAGTTGAGCACCGCGCCGTTGTGGAACACGGCGTCCATGCTTTCCGCGAGCCGGTCGAACCCGTGCTGCCCGAGGCCGAGCAGCGGTTGCGACAGGTCGCCCACCACCGGCACCACCCGCGCCCACCGCTCCTCCGGCACGTCGAGCCGCGCGCGCCGCAGGTTCGCGCGCAGCCGGGCGCCGGCCGCGTCGGGCGACTCGGCCCGCACCAGGCAGTGCACCTCGGCGGTCGTGCGGGCCAGCAGCTCGGCGAGCAGGTGCGCGCCGAGGAACCCGGTCGCGCCGGTGAGCAGCACGCGCTCGGGCGGGCCGGTCCGCACCGGGTGCGTCGGCACGATGTCGTCCGGCGGTCGGGCGTCGGCACGCATCCGGTCCGCGCTGGGCAGCCCGGTCCGGTAGCGCTCGGCGAACGCGTGGTCCGACGCGGCGGCGGCCGTCACGACCTCGGCCAGCTCGGCGAGGTCGGCCGTGCCGAACAACGCGCGCAGCGGCACCGTGACGCCGAGCAGCGAGCGCACCTTCGCCAGCACCGCCGCCGCGATCAGCGAGTGGCCGCCCAGCCCGAAGAAAGAGTCGTGCCTGCCCACCAGCGGCACGTCCAGCACCTCCGACCAGACGTCCGCCAGCGCCCGTTCGACGGGCGTGCGCGGTGGCTCGTAGGGCGCGACCGCGATGTCCGGTTCGGGCAGCCGCGCCACGTCCACCTTGACGTGCGCGGTGAGCGGCAGCTCCGGCAGCACGACCCGCGCGCCCGGCAGCATCGCCGCCGGCAGGTGCTCGGCGCAGAACGCCCGCAGCTCGGCCAGTTCCGGCGCGGTCGCGCCCGGTCGCGGCACGACGTACGCCACCAGGGTCTCCGACTTGACCGCTACAGCCGCGTCCGCGAGGTCCGGGTGTTCGAGCAGCACGGCCCGCACCTCGCCCGGTTCGATCCGGTGGCCGCGCAGCTTCACCTGGTCGTCCACCCGGCCCAGGAACTCCAGGGCGCCGTCCGGCAGCAGCCGGACCAGGTCGCCGGTCCGGTACATCCGGCCGCTCGGCACGGTGGGGTCGGGCAGGTACCGGGCGGCGGTGCGTGCCGGGTCGTTCCGGTAACCGCGAGCGGGTGCCGCGCCGCCGATGTGGAGCTGACCGGGCACGCCGACCGGTGTCGGCCGCAGGTCCTCGTCCAACACGTACGCGCGCACGCCGGGCAACGGCCTGCCGATCGGCAGCGTCGCCGCCCGACCATCCACTTCGGACGCGTCGAGCGTGCGGTGCGCCGTCGCGCACACCGTGGCCTCGGTGGGGCCGTAGTGGTTGACCAGCTCCACGCCGGTGGCCTTCGCCCAGTCCGCGACGGTACGCGGCGGCACGGTCTCGCCGCCGATCATCATCATCCGCAGCGGCGTGTTCTCGACGGTCACGCCCGCCAGGTCGGCCACCCACCGCTTCCACAGCGGCGCGGGCGCGTCCACGGCGGTCAACGCGTGGTCGGCGCACAACCGCACCAACTCCGGCCCACCCACCGCGGCCGGTTCCGGGTGGACGACCACGGCCGCGCCCGCGCACCACGCCGGGAACACGATGCCCGCCGACGCGTCGAAGCTCAGCGGTGGCACCATCAGGACGCGTTGCCCCGGCCCGAACCCGTGCAGGTCCACGAACGCCCGCGCCAGGTTCGCCAGGGTGTCGTGCTGCACCTGGACGCCCTTGGGCACGCCGGTCGACCCCGACGTGTAGATGATGTACGCCAACGCGTTGTCCGCCACCCGCACGGCGGGCGGCTCGGCGGCCTCCTCGGTGAACGCGGTGAGGGAGGTGTCCAGCAGCACACCGCGGTAGTCGCCGAACCGGTCACGCGCGCCGGGCGCGGCGACGACCACCGGCGCGCCGCAGTCGGCGAGCAGCCCCGCGAGCCGGGCGGGCGGGTGCGCCGGGTCCAGCGGCACGTACGCGCCGCCCGCCTTGAGGATGCCCAGCAACGCCACCAGCGCGTCCGGTCCCGCGCGCAGCGCGAGGCCGACCGGCGTCTCCGGGCCGACGCCCAGTTCCACCAGCAGGTGCGCGACCCGGTTGGCACGGCGGTCCAGCTCGGCGAACGTCAGCTCGGCGGCGGTCGCGCCGTCCGCGTCGAGCGCCAGCACGGCCGTCGTGCCGGGGTGCGCGGCGGCCTGCGCGGCGATCCGGCCCACCACGCCGGGCGCGGGTTCGACCGGCGGCCCGTTCAACGCCGCCGCGGCGGCCCGGTCCGCCGCCGTCGTGGTGTCCAGTTCGGACAGTCGCGCGTCCGGGTGGTCGGTGACCGCGGCGAGCGCGGCGAGCACCTGCTCGGCCAGGCGGGCGACGGTGTCCGGTTCGAACAGGTCCGCGCTGTAGTCCAGGTTCGCGGGCCAGTCGCCGTCGGTCTCCCGCACGTGCAGCGTGAGGTCGAACCGGCTGGTGCCGCGGTCGACCGGCAGCGCGGTCGCGGGCAACCCGCCCCAGTCACCCGTGCCGCCGCCCCGGTTGAGCACCAGCATCACCTGGAACAGCGGGTGGTGGGCGAGGTCGCGGCGTGGCGCGACCCGCGCGGTCACCTCGTCGAAGCTCACCTCGGCGTGGTCCAGCGCGTCCACCGCCACGTCCCGCGCGCGGGCGAACAGCTCGGCCACCGTCGGGTCGCCGGACAGGTCCACCCGCAGCGCGGTCGTCGTGACGAACATGCCGACCGCGTTCTCCAGCTCCGGGAACGGCCGGTGCGTCGTCGGCGCGCCGACCACCAGGTCGGTCACGCCCGCGCGGCGGCCCAGCACCACCGCGAACACCGCCAGCAGGCCCGCGAACGACGTGCAGCCGCGTGCCCTGGTCACCGCGGTGAACCGGCGTGCCAGGTCGGCCGGGACCGTGAACCGGTGGCTCCCGCCCGCGACGGTGCGCCGCCGGTTGCGCGGCCGGTCCGCCGCGAGGTCCAGCACCTCGGGCGCGCCGGCCAGCCGGTCCGCCCAGTGGTCGAGCTGCCGCTGCCGCTCGCCGTCGCCCAGGCGGGTCGCCTGCCAGTGCGCGTAGTCCGGGAACTGCGCGGGCGCGGGTGGCAGCCCGCCGCCCGCGTAGTGGTCGCCGATCTCGCGGGCCACGACGGTCAGCGACAGGTCGTCGCACACGATGTGGTGGCCGACGACCAGCAGCACGTGGTCGTCCGGCGCGACCCGGACCAGCCGCACCCGCAGCAGGGGACCGGCGGCCAGGTCGAACGGCGCGTCGACGGCGGCGACCACCAGCTCGGCCAGGTCCCGGTCGCCGAGGTCGGTGGCGGTCACGTCGACCACCGCGTCCGGCGACACGACCTGCACGGGTGTGCCGTCGTCCTCCGCGATCCGGGTGCGCAGCGCCTCGTGCCGCGTGACGACGGCGGCCGTCGCCGCCCGCAGCCGCTCCTCGTCCACCTCGCCGTGCACGCGCATCGCGGCGAACATCGCGTACGCGCCCGCGTCCAGACCAAGGCGGCCGGTCAGCCACAGGCCGCGCTGGTTGCCGGTCAGCGGCGCGGTCGCGCCCGCGGGTCGGCGCGGCACACCGCTCGGTGCGGCGCCGAGGCCGCGTTCGGCGAGCAGGCGCTCCAGCAGGCGGGCGCGGGCGTCGGACAGGTCGGTCACGGGCTGGTCCTCTCCGGTGTGCCGGCCACCGCGTCCGGCAGGTCGTCCACGGTCCGCAGCCGGGGCCGCGTCCAGGCGTACGCGGCCAGCGCGAGCATCAGCACGCCGGTCACGAGGAACACCAGGGCGATGCCCCGGCCGGGCCCGGTGCCGATCAACGCGCCCACCGACAACGCCAGCGGCCCGTCGGGCGTCATCAGGGGTTCCGCCACGCCGTCCGACAGGGGACCGATCAGCAGGTACGCGACCGGCATCGCCGCGGTGCCGAGCATCCGCACCACGGCGAGCACCCGGCCGAGCACCGCCGGGTCGACCTTGGTCTGCAACAGGGTGACGCAACTGGTGTTCATCAGCGGCAGCGTGGCCAGGAACGCGGGCGCGGCCAGGCCGATCAGCCACGGGGACGGCGCGAGGGAGTGCAGGACGAGGAACACCCCGCCCAGCGCGAGCCCGAGGTAGACGCCGAGGACGCGGCGCTTCGGGCCGCCCCACGCGCCCATCACCAGCCCGCTCGCGAACAGGCCGCCACCACCGGCCGCCATCAGCACGCCCAGCGTGGCGGGGCCGGAGAAGGACAGGATCAGCGGCTGCACCAGGCCGCCCGCGACGGCGAACAGGAAGTTCCACACCCCGAACACCACGCAGAGCGCGAACAGGCCGGGCGCGCCGCGCAACCACCGCAGCCCCTCACCCGCCGCCGCCCGACCGCCACCGCCGCCACCACCGGTGACCGCGGGCAGCCTGGCGACGAGCAACGCGCCCACCGCGAACACCATCGAGACCACGTCGATCAGCAGCACGCCGGGCAACCCGACCAGGCCGAGCAACGCGCCCGCCACCAGCGGAGCGGCGACCTGGACGCCCTGGGTGAGCTGCATCAGGCCGTTGACCCGGCCCAGGTGCTTCGGCGGCACCAGCGCGGGCACCAGCGCCTGGTAGGCGATCAGGTGGAACAGGTTGAGCGTGGCCGTGAGCGCCGCGGCGGCGTAGACCTGCCACACCGCCAACGCGCCCGCGCCGACCGACACCAGCAGCAGCGCGGTGACCAACCCGCCACCCACGTCGGCGACCAGCATGATCCTCTTGCGGTCGTACCGGTCGGCCAGCGCGCCCGCGTACGGCGCGAGCAGGATGCCCGGCACCACGGCGCAGAACTGGATCAGCACGAACTGCGTGACCGAGCCCGTGCCCATGTACACCCACACGCCGAGCACGAACGCGGTGAGCGCGGAACCGATCACCGACACCAGCTGTCCGGCCCATACCACGGCGAACCGCTTCACGGCGCCTCCCCGAGCATGGCCGCGACCTCGTCGTCGGACAGCCCGGCGAGCCGCACCCGCAGCTCCGCCACGGCGGCGATGCGGTCGGGTTCGTCGAGCGCGGCCAGGGTGGCGGCCATCCCGGCGACGGTCGGCGCGGCGAACATCCGGCCGATCGGCACCGTGACCGCGAACGCGCCGTGCACGCGGGCCAACGCCTTGGCGGCGAGCAACGAGTGCCCGCCCAGGGCGAAGAAGTCGTCGTGCACGCCGACCTCCGGCAGGCCCAGCACCTCGCGCCAGATGCCCGCCAGCACCTCCTCCACCGCGTCGCGCGGCGCGACCCGCTCGCCGACCGGCGACCAGGACGGCTCGGGCAGCGCGGCGCGGTCGACCTTCCCGTTGGGCGTCAACGGGAACGCGTCCAGCAGCACCGCGGCGGCGGGCAGCATGTAGTCGGGCAGCCGCAGCGCCAGGTCGGCACGCAGCCGGGCCCACAGGTCGGCGGAACGGCGCGCCGGCACCAGGTACGCCACCAGCCGCGCGTCACGCAACGCCACCACGGCCTCGCGGACCTCGTCGGACGCCAGCAGCGCCGCCTCCACCTCGCCCAGCTCGATCCGGAAGCCCCGCACCTTCACCTGGTGGTCGGCGCGGCCGAGGAACTCCAGCGTGCCGTCCGGCCGGTGCCGCACCAGGTCGCCGGTCGCGTACAGCCGGCCGCCCGGCGCGGCCCCGAACGGGTCGGGCACGAACCGGCTCGCGGTCAGCGCCGCCCGGCCGCGGTAACCACGCGCCACGCCCGCACCGCCGATGTGCAGCTCGCCCACCACGCCCGGCGGCACCGGCTCCAGCCGCGCGTCCAGCACGTACAGGCGGGTGTTGCCGATCGGTGGTCCGATCAGGACCGGCGCGGGTGGCGGGTCGACCAGCCCGGCCGCCGACCACACGGTGGTCTCGGTCGGGCCGTAGGCGTTCCACAGCACGGCGTCGTCCGACAGCAGGTCGTCGGCCAGGTCGCGGGGCAGCGCCTCGCCGCCGCAGATCCGGGTCGTGACGCCGGCGGGCACGCCGCCCGCCGCGTGCAGCAGCCGCCACGTCGCCGGGGTGGCCTGGAGCGCGGTGACCCGGCGCGCGTCGAGCAGGTCCCGCAGCGCGACGCCGTCGCCGGCGACCTCGCCCGGCACGACCAGCACCTCCGCGCCGGACACCAGCGGCAGCAGCAGTTCCAGCACCGAGATGTCGAACGACAGCGTGGTGACGGCGGCCAGCCGGTCCGCCGGGGTGAGGGCGAACAGGTGTTGGAACGACACCAGCATGTTCACCACCGCGCGGTGCGGCACCTCGACGCCCTTCGGCGTGCCGGTCGAACCCGAGGTGTAGATGACGTAGGCGAGTTCTTCGCCGTCGACCGCGACGGGGTCGGGTTCTCCCTCGCCGACGTCGGCGAGCGAGAGCGACGTGCCGTCGAACGGGAGCGGTTCGAGCGCGGGATCGGTGAGCAGGGTGGTCGCGCCGGAATCGGCCAGCATCAACGCGAGCCGGTCGGCCGGCCAGCCGGGGTCCAGCGGCACGTAGGCCGCACCCGCCCGCCACACGCCGAGCACCGCGGCCACCAGTTCGGGCGTGCGCGGCAGGTGCACGGCCACCAGCGAGCCGCGACCGGCACCACGTGCCTGGAGCGCGGCGGCCACGTGGCCGGACAGCTCCGCCAACCGCCGGCGTGACAGGGCGTGGTCGCCGGTGCCGGACACCGCGGTGATGTCCGGCTCGCCGGTGAGGAGGTCCAGCGCGGTGCGTGCGGCGGGCAGCGGCAGGTCGCTGTCGTTGAAGCCCTCCAGCACCTCCCAGCGCCGCACGCCGGTCAACGCGTCCAGTTCGGAGATCCGCCGCTCGGGGTGCCGCGCGGCGTTCGCGAGCAACGCCACCAGCCGGTCGGTGAAGTCGGTGATGGTGGCCTCGTCGAACAGGTCGGTGCGGTACTCGACGCCCATCGCGAGCACGCCGTCCCGCTGCTCGAAGGCGAGCGTGAGGTCGAACTTCGACACACCGGGGTCGGGCACGACCGGGTTCACCAACAGGCCCGGCAGGTCGAGGTCCAGCGGCGGCGTGTTCTGAAGGATGAGCTGCGCCTGGAACAGCGGCGCGTGGCCCATGTCGCGGTGCGGGCGCAGGTGTTCCACCAACCGCTCGAACGGCAGGTCGGCGTGTGCCAGGCCCTGCACGGCGGTGTCGCGCGCGCGGACCAGCAGCTCGCGGAACGTCGGGTCGCCGCCGACGTGCGTGCGCAACGCCAGCGTGTTCACGAAGAAGCCGATGAGCCCTTCCAGGTCGGCGTGCGCGCGGCCCGCGACCGGCGTGCCCACGACCACGTCGTCCTGGCCCGCTAGCCGGCCGAGCCGGGCCGCGAAAGCCGCCAGCAGCACGGTGAACAGCGTCACGCCGTGCGCGCGCGCCAGCTCCTCCAGGGCGGCACGCACCGGCGCGCCGATCTCGGCGTGCCGCAACGCGCCCCGGTAGTCCGCCACGGCCGGGCGCGGCCGGTCCACGGGCAGCGTCAGCAGTTCGGGCGCGCCCGCCAGGTGCCGCGACCAGAACTCCAGGTGGGCCGCGGTGGCCTCGTCGCCCATCCGGTCCCGTTGCCACACCGCGAAATCCGGGTACTGGAGCGGCAACGCGGGCAGGTCCGGCGCGTGACCCGCCACCGCCGCCTGGTAGCCCGCGCCGATCTCGCGCAGCAGCACCGAGAGCGACCAGGCGTCGGACGTGATGTGGTGCAGGTTCAGCACCAGCACGTGGTCGTCGTCGGCGAACCGGCCGAGGTCGGCCCGGAACAGCGGCCCCCGGTGCAGGTCGAAGCCGAGCGCGCCGCGTTCGTCGGCGAACGCCTGCGCCACCGCGTCCCGGTCGCCTGCGGGCAGTTCGTGCTCGGTGAACGCGGCCGTGCCGGTCGGCGCGACGAGCTGCACCGGCTCGCCGCCCGAGTCCGGGAACGTGGTGCGCAACGCGGCGTGCCGCGCCACCACGCCGTCCAGCGCGTGACGCAGCGCGGCCCGGTCCAGCGGTCCGCGCAGGCGCAGGCCGAGCGGCACGTTGTAGACCGCGCCGCCCGGCGAGAACTTCTCCAGGAACCACAGCCGCTGCTGGCCGAACGACAGCGGGTAGGCCGCCGGTTTCGCGGCGCGTTCGCGGAGCCTGCGGGCCAGCAGCTCCCGCTTGCGGGCGGCGGACCCGGCGTCGTGGTCGGTCATGGTCAGCTCCCGGACGTGGCGAGTCGGTCGGCGGCGGCGCGCACGTCGTCGCGCAGGTGCGTGGGCACGCGGTCGCCGAAGCGGCGCAGGTACGCGGCGAGCGTCACGTCGTCGTCGCGCAGGAAGGGGAAGTCGGTGGGCACCATGTTGCGGATGCCCAGCAGCGCCACGGGGCTGCGCAGCGGCCGGAAGTCCGGGTTCCACAGGCCGCCCTTGTCCGGCGGGCCGGGGTGGAACTCGCCGACCATCAGGCCGTGGTCGGTGTACTCGCGCTTCAGCAGCTCCTGCGCGCGGTCCACCACCGCCCAGTCGCCGCTGCCGGTCAGGTCCGGCAACAGCACCAGCACGGTCTTGAACTGCGCGACCGGTCCGGTGCGCGGCTCCAGCTCCAGGAACCAGTCCCGGTAGGCGAGCAGCAGGTCCGCCAGTTCCCGCGGCCCGGACGGCACACCGGGGTGCACCGACATGAAGAACAGGCCGCGCTGCAACGAGGTCGGCGTGTACGGGCACACGTCGCCGCGCCGCCCGAGGTCGGGGTGCGGTGACGACAGGTAGTCGCCCGCCCACTCGTACACGGCCCGCAACGCGGTCTCGTGCGCGGCGACCTCGTCCGGCAGCCGCTCGGCGGCGAAGTCCGCCGGTTCGACCAGCGGGTGGGTCGGCCGGGTCGGGTGGATCAGCATCAGCTCACCTGCCTTCGGGCACGTCGGGTGCGGGACCGGCGGGCCAGTCCCGCGAGCGCCGCGCCGGCCAGCGCGGCGGTCACCCCGCCCAGCAGGCGGTCCTGGCGGCGCGCGCGGGCCAGGGCTTCGCCGTAGGGCACGGTGGTGTGCGTGATCAACGTGTAGAGCGGGACCCAGGACCGGGGGAAAGCCCGGTGCAGCACCAGGTCCGCCTTCTTGCGCGCGACGAACAGCGGTGACCGCAGCTTGTCCCGCAGCTCCACGAAGTTCTGCTTGGACAGCTCGGCGAGCACGTCGGTGTGCGGACGTCGGGCCTGCTCGAACGCGGCCAGCGCGCCCGGCAGGTCGTCGGGGTGCGCGCCCAGGCACCGGTCCAGCACCGAGCAGTCCTCGAACGCCGCGTTCATGCCCTGCCCGAAGAACGGGTAGACGGCGTGCGCGGCGTCGCCCAGCAGCACGGTGCCGCGCCCGTCGCCGGTCGGCACGTGCCACGGCGCGGTCCGGATGGTGACCAGGCTCGCCGGGCGGTGCGCGAGGAACTGCTCCACCACGTCCGGGACGAGCGCCGGCACGTCCGGGAACGCGCGGGCGAAGAAGTCGGCCACCCCGGCGTGCGTGTCCAGCCCCGCGAACCCGTCCCGGCCCTCGAACGGCAGGAACACCGTGGCGGTGAGCGAGCCGTCCACGTTGGGGTGGGCCACGATCAGGCCGCGTTCGCCCGGCCACACGTGCAGCGCGTGCAGCGGGGTGCGTGGCCGCCCGTCGTCGCCGACGGGGATCAGCAGCTCCTTGTAGCCCCACTCCAGGAACTCCTGGTGCAACGTCATCCGCGTCCCGCGCCCGAGCTGGGCGCGCACCGCGGAGAACGCGCCGTCCGCGCCGATCACCAGCCGCGCCTCGTGCTCCACCACGCCCCGCGGGCCCTCGGCGGTGACGGCCGGTCGTTCCCGGTCGACGGCGACGACCCGGTGGCCCCAGTGGAACTCGACGCCCAGCCGCTCGGCCTCGTCCACCAGGACGACGTTCAGGTCGTGCCGGAACACCGAGTGCAGGACCTGGTCCTCCTCCGTGCCGTAGGGGTGGAAGCTCAGCGACCCGTCCGGCGCGTGCACGACCCGGCCGCGCATCGGGACGGTGCCCGGCGCGATCCGGTCGAACAACCCGACCTCCCGGAGCGCCCGGACGCCGCGCTGCGACATGCCGAGGTTGATCGACCGACCCGCCTCGCGCGCGCCGGGCGTGCGCGGGTCGGCACGCCGCTCCAGCACGGTCACGCGGAACCCGCGCCGGGCCAGGTAGACCGACACCAGCGAACCGGCCAGCCCGGCGCCCACCACCACCGCGTCCGTCACGTGTTCATCCCCCATCACCGGTCGTCGTCGCTCAACGTGCCGAGCAGCCGGTCGATCTCGGCGTCGGACAGGTCGTCGAGCTGGTCCAGCAGCGGCGCCGGGCCACGCGTGCCGCCGTCCGCCGTGGCCAGCGCGGCGCACAGGCCCGCGATGGTCGGCGCGGCGAACAACGCCGCGAGCGGCAGGTCCGCGCCCAGCGCCGCGCGGACGCGGGCCAGCATCCGGGTCGCGGTCAACGAGTGGCCGCCCAGCGCGAAGAAGTTGTCGTGCACGCCGAGCGGCCCGTCCTCCGGGATGCTCAGCACGTCCCGCCAGATGTCGGCCACCCGCGCCTCGTTCTCGTCACGCGGAGCGACGCGTTCCGGCGCCTCGGTGGACCAGGCGGGCTCGGGCAGGGCGGCCCGGTCGGTCTTGCCGGTGCCGGTGCGCGGCAGCTCGTCCAGCGCGGTGAGCACGCCGGGCACCAGGTACTCCGGCAGCCGCGTGGCCAGGTGCGGGCGCAGCGCGGCCAGGTCGCCGCCGGGGCGCAGCACGACGTACCCGACCAGCCGCACGTCCTCCGCGCTCGCCGACCACGTGGTGACGGCCGCGTCCGCCACGTCCGGGTGCGCCCGCAGCACGGCCTCCACCTCGCCGGGCTCGATGCGGAACCCGCGCACCTTCACCTGCCGGTCGGCGCGGCCCAGGAACTCCAGCCGCCCGTCCGCGCGCCGCCGGACCAGGTCGCCGGACGCGTAGAGCCGCCCCGCGCCGAAGGGGTCGGGCACGAACCGGTCGGCGGTCAGCCGGGGCAGTCCCTGGTAACCACGCGCCACGCCCGCGCCGCCGATGTGCAGCTCGCCGATCACACCCGGCAGCACCGGCCGCAGCAGCGGGTCCAGCACGTGCAGCGCCGTGCCGGGCACCGGCGGGCCGAGCCGGATCGGCGCGGGACCGGGCGGCACGACACCGGCCGCCGAGTACACGGTGGTCTCGGTGGGGCCGTAGCCGTCGATCAACGTCGCCCCGCCGGACTGGAGTTCGTCGGCCAGGTCCCGGCTCAGCGCCTCGCCGCCGGTCACCCGCAACCGGACCCCGGCGGGCACCCCGCCCGCCGCCACCACCAGCCGCCACGCCGCCGGGCCGCCCTGCACGACGGTCGCGCCGGACTCCGCGATGCGCCGGCGCAGCAGCGCGCCGTCCGCCACGTCCGACGGCTCCAGGGCGACCAGCGGCACGCCGCGCAGCAGCGGCACCAGCATCTCCACCGTCGAGACGTCGAACGCCGGTGTGCTGATGGCCGCCCACCGGTCGGCGGGCGACAGGTCGAGCAGCGCGTCCATCGCCCGCAGCAGCGCCGCCAGCCCGCCCTGCGTGACCTGGACGCCCTTGGGGCGGCCGGTGGAGCCGGACGTGTAGATGACGTAGGCGAGGGATTCCGGGATCAGCGGCACCGCGTCGGGTGGTGTCGCCGGGCCCTCGGCGGTGTCGAAGTCGACCTCGGTCCACGGCCCGGCGAGCCCGCCCACCGCAGCCCGCGACGGCGCGTCGGTGACCAGCACGGGCGCGCCCGCGTCGGCGACCATGGCGGCGAGGCGTGCCGCCGGCCACGACGGGTCCAGCGGCAGGTAACCCGCGCCGGCCCGCCACGCGGCGAGGATGGCGGTGATCGTCGGCGCGCCGCGGCGCAGGCACAACGCCACCGGGCGGTCGGGACGCGCCCCGGCGGCGAGCAAGGCGTGTGCCAGCCGGTTGGCGTCGCGGTCGACCTCCCCGCACGTGACGCCCTCGGCGACGGCGTCGGGATGCGCCGCCAGCGCCGCGGACACCAGGCCATGAGCGGTGTCCGCCGGTGCTGCGGTCGCCAGGCCGTGAGCGGTGTCCGCCGGTGCGGTGGTGTCCGCGTGCACCACCGGCGTCGGGTCGACCAGCGGCAGCTCGGCCACCCGCGCGGTCGGGTCGTCGTCGGCCGCCGCGGCGGCGAACACGTCGTGCAGCGCGGAGATCGTCGCCTCGTCGAACAACGCCGAGTCGTACTGCCAGCGCCCGAACCACCGGTCGCCGTCCCGCTCCACGGTCAGGAACAGGTCGAACTTCGCGCCGCCGTTCGGCACCGGCTCCGGCCGCATGGTGACGGCGCCCGCGTGCCGCGCGGCGGGCAGCGGCTGGACCGCGAACATCACCTGCACCAGCGGCGCGTGGGCGAGCACCCGCTCCGGCGCGACCAGCTCCACCACCTGCTCGAACGGCAGGTCCTGGTGCTCCAGCGCGGCCACCGTCGCCGCCTCGGCGGCACGCACGACGTCGCCGACGGTGGTGTCCGGCGTGAACGTCGCACGCAGCGGGAGGGTGTTCGCGACGAACCCGACCAACCCCTCGGTCTCCGGTCGGGTCCGGGCGGCCACCGGCGTCGCCACCAGGAAGTCCGCCTGCCCGGTCACGCGGTGCAGCACGCACTGGAACACCGCGAGCAACCGCGCGAACGAACCGTCCGCCGCGGTCAGCTCGCGCCGCAGCTCCGCACCGCGCCCGGTGGGCGTCGCGGGCCGGGGCCGGTCGCCGGGCAGCGGCAGCACGGTCGGCACGTCCCGCAACGCCTCCCGCCAGTAGCGGGCGTCGGCGGCGAACGCGCCCGCCTCCACCTGCTCCCGTTGCCACACCGCGTAATCCGGGTACTGGACGGGCAGTTCGGGCAGCGCGTCGCCCTCACCCGCGTAGCAGCGGGCCAGCTCGTCGAACAGCACGTCGCACGACCAGCCGTCCACGACGCTGTGGTGCAGCACGAGCACCAGCACCCACCGGTCGGGCAGCCGCAGCAACGCGGACCGCAGCAGTGGACCGGCGTGCAGGTCGAACGGCTGCTCCACCAGCTCGCGCACGACCTCGTCCACCTCGTCGTCCGCCACGTCCCGCACCGGCAGGTCGACCGGCCGCGCCGTCGTCACCACCTGCACCGGAACGCCGTCCTCGGCCGCGAACGTGGTCCGCAACGCCTCGTGCCGCGCGACCACGGCGTTCAGCGCGCCGTGCAGCGACTCCGGCTCCACCGGGCCGTCCAGCGCCACCCGCCAGCCGATGTTGTAGACAGGGCCCGGCATGAGCTGGTCCAGCAGCCACAACCGCCGCTGGCCGGACGAGGCGGGGAACCGGAACACCTCCCGCCCGTCGGGGATCACCGTGCTCACCGCGCTCCTCCCTTGCGCCAACCACGCCGGTCGACCGCGACCAGCCGGAACTCCGCCGTGTGCCGGTTGCCCTTGGCGTCGGTGAGCCACAACCGGTCGGGGCCGGGCAGCATCTCGCCGACGGCCACCGGTGCACCCGGCCGTTCCCGTTCCAAAGCACGCACCGCGTGCGCGAACAGCTCCACCGACGGACCGCTCTCCAGGTCCACGTAGAACGGCTTGTGCTCGATCGGGCTCTTCACGAACACGAACCGGGGAATCCCGTGCTCGCGCCGCCACGCCCGCGCGCCGAGGAACCGGGCGGGTTCGTCGGCGGCGAACGCGAACCGCGTGCGGGCCGCGGGCAGCTGCCAGCTCTCCCGCACCACGACCAGCCGGTCCAGGCTCACCCGCGGCGTGTGCTCGCCCGCGGGCACCAGCCGGAACCGCTGCACCAGCTGACCCATCACCTGCTCGCCGAGCAGTTCGGGCAGGTCCAGGTCCACCCGGCCGTCCCGGCTGCGCACCCGCAGCCGGCCGCCCTCCTCCACCACCTCGCACTCGCCGACCGGCACCGCGCCCGCCAGGTCCGAGCCGCACGAGTCGTGGCCGTACGCGATCCGCAGGTCCTCCGGCAGCACCAGCGCGTCGGCCAGCCGCTGCGGCGTGCCGCCCTCCTCGCGGGTGGCGCCCATGACGACCCGCGGCCCGCCCATGTCGCGTGCCATCGCCGTGCGCAACTGCGCCGGGTCGGGGTGCTGCGACACGAACAACGCCGACCGCATGGTGTTCACGCCGGGGTGCACCTCGCCCAGCACCCACTGGAAATCGCCCGCCCGCACGGCATCCGCGTCACGCGCGGCGAGCAGCACGTCCGGGCTGTGCTGCACCGCGCCCCGCCACCCCGGCCGGGGCGCGGCGAACAACCCCAGCGCGGCGTCCCGCACGTCCGCGACGGACCGCCGCACGTGGCGGGCGGCCGGGTCGTGCGTGCCGATCGCCGTGGCCCACCGCTCCTGGAGCGCGGTGACCAGGCGTCCGGTCACGCGGTCGTCCAAGCGGAAGATGGTGTCGTTGGCCCACAACCAGAAGTCCGCCAACCGCACCGGACCGCGCCCGCCGCCGTGCTCCCGGAACACGTCCTTGAGCGCCCGCGCGTACAACGCGGAACCGGCGCAGGTGAACCAGCGCGCGGCTTCGAGCACCGGTTCCAGCGCGGGCCACAGGGTGTCCAGCAGGTCGGGGGAGAGGGTGACCTCCAGGTCGCGGCGGCACTCCTCGTGCACCACCGTGCGACCCGCGTAGAACAGGCCGGGTCGGCGCACCGCCTCCGTGCCGGTCAGCGCGGTGAACCTGGCGTGCAGGGCGTCGACGGCACGCACGAGGGCGTCCGGATCGCCCGCGGCGGCGGCGACTTCGTCGCGCCCGGCGACGACCTCGTCCAGCGCCGCGGTGACCCGTGCCCGCACACCGGCGTCGCCGATCGCGTCGACCTGCGCGCGCAACGCGTCCTCCGGCACCAGCGCGGACGGCGGCACCTCCAGCGTCCACGCGATGCGCTTGGCCCGGCGCAGGCGGTCCAGGACGGCGAACACCGCGTCCGGCTCCGCGCCGATCCGGCCCGCGATGGCGTGGGCCGGGGTGCTGCCGTCGCACGCGGCGAGCACGGCGGCCTCCAGCGGCGGCAGCCGGATCGGCTCGGCCAGCGGCACGTGCAGGAGATCGCCCGTCACCGCCAGGAACGGCATCCGCCGCGGCACGGCCCACGGCCGCACCTCGTCGTCGGTCAGCGCCTCGGCGAGCCGCTGCACCGCCCAGTTCTCCAGGTACGTGGTCCGCTGGTCGACCAGGCCGGGGCCGGGCCGGAACCGCAGCGGTTCGGTCGCGTCGTCCTCGATCCGAGCCCAGCCGACCGGGCCGAAGAAGCCGATGGTGTCGTTCTTGGCGCAGTACCGCTGGAGGTAGCTGACGACGGTGTGCTCCCAGCGCCGGTAGTCGACGTTGCGCTCGGCGCCGCGCCGCCCGCTCAACGCCTCGTGCAGCGCGTCCACGGCGGTCTGGAGGGCACGCGGGTTCTGCCACGCGACGGCTTCCCGGAACTTCGGGTCGCCGCTCACCTCGCGCAGCACCTCGGCGGCTGCCCGCCGCCCCGCCTCGAACCGCTCGGCGTAGTCGGCCAGCGCGGCGGCGTGCCGCTCGGCGGCGCGCGCGGCTCCGGTGAGGGCTCGCGCCACGTCGCCCAGCGACTCCGCTTCGAGCGCTGAACCAGTCGGATCGCCCGGCGCGGTGCCGGCTGCCGCGGCGTCCACTTCGGACGCTGTTCCGGCACCGGGTGTCGCGTCTCCCAGCGCGGCGAGCGCGTCCGCGAACCGGCCCTTGCGGATCAGCCGCCCGATCCGGCGCAGCGCCGAGCGCTGCTCGCCCGTCGTCCGGTCCTCCACGGCGCGCAGCACCCGGAAAGCACCCCACCGGGCCTGCCCGAGCGCGTCCTCGGCGGCCAGCACCTCCTCGGCGGCGCGTGCCGCGTCCGGACTGGCCACGGCGAGCAGCGGCTCGATCCCGAAGCCCGTGGCACGCAGCTCGACCCACCGCCACACCGCCCAGTCACCGGTGCCGCGCGGCAGCACTAGGTGGTCGGGGACGGTGGTCGCCGGCGTGCGTTGCGCGGGCACCCGGTAGGCGGTGCGGTCGCGCCGGGTGATGCCACCGGACGGCCGCACGGCCCGCGCGCGGTCCACGACTTCGGCGCACGCGGCGAGCGTCCGGGCCCGGTGCAGGTCGGCCACCGCCACGTCCACGCCGAACTCCTCGCGCACCCGGAACGCCATCCGCACGGCGAGCAGCGAGTTGCCGCCCACCGCGAAGAAGTCGTCCCCGGGCGCGACGTCCGGGTGGCCGAGCAGCGCGTGCCACAGCTTCGCCAACCGCTGCTGCGTGCCCGCGGCGGGCGCGGCCCGCCCGGCCGACCTGGTCGCGCGCAGGGCGGCCCGGTCCAGCTTGCCGGACCGGTTGAGCGGCAACGCGTCCAGCGGCACGTACCGCGCCGGGCGCAGGTACTCGGGCAGCCGGTCCGCCACCGCGCGGCGCAGGTCGTCCTCGGTCGCGCCGACCACGTACGCCACCAGGTGCCGCGCGTCGTCGTCACCGGACGGCAGCACCGCGGCCTCCACCGCGCCCGCGGCCCGCAACGCCGCCTCCACCTCGGCGGGCTCGACCAGGTAACCACGCACCTTCACCTGCCGGTCGGCGCGGCCCAGGAACTCCAGCACGCCGTCGGGTCGCCACCGGGCCAGGTCGCCGGTCCGGTACAGCCGCGCGCCGGGCGTCGTGGCGAACGGGTCGGGCACGAACTTCGCCGCCGTCAGCGCGGCGTCGCCCCAGTACCCGCGCGCCAGGCCCGCGCCACCGGTGTACAGCTCGCCGGGCACGCCGACCGGGACCGGGCGCATCCGCCGGTCCAGCACGTACACCGACGTGCCCCGGATCGGCGTGCCGATCGGCACGGTCGCCCCGACCCGCTCCGGGTCGGTGAGCACGTGGCACGCGGTGAACGTGGTGTTCTCGGTGGGGCCGTAGCCGTTGACCACCGGCTTGCCCACGCGGGCCACCAGGGCGGTGCGCACGGCGTCCGGCTGGAGCACGTCGCCGCCCGCCAGCACCTGGTCCACTTCGGCGAGCACGTCCGGCGCGTGCGCCGCGAGCTGGTGGAACAGCCCGGCGGTCAGCCACAGCACGTCGACCCGGTGCGTGCGCAGCGCTTCCGCCAGCACCGCCGGGTCCGCCGCGCCGTCCGGCGCGGGCGCCACCCGGCCGCCGGTCAGCAGCGCTCCCCACACCTCCAGCGTCGTGGCGTCGAACGCCGTCGACGACAGGTGCAGCGTCGTCCGGCCGGGGCCGAGGGTCGCGAACGAGGGCTCCCACACCAGGCGCGCCACACCCCGGTGCGGCACCGCCACGCCCTTGGGCCGGCCGGTCGAGCCGGACGTGTAGTTCAGGTACGCCAGGCCGAGCGGGTGCGCGACCGGCGGCAGGGGCGTCGCCGGACCGTCCAGTTCGGACAGCCGCAGCGCGGTCACGCCGGCCGGCAGTGCGCGTGGTTCGGCCACGACGACCAGTTCGGCACCGGACTCGGTGAGCGCCACCGCGTCCCGCGCCGCCGGGTTCCCGGGGTCCAGCGGCAGGTACGCCGCGCCGGTCTTGAGCACGGCGAGCATGGCGGTCACCAGGTCCGCGCCACGCGGCAGCGCCAGCCCGACGGGGTGGTCCGGCCGCGCGCCACGCGCGAGCAACGCGTGGGCGACGCGGTTGGACCGCGCGTCCAGTTCCGCGTAGCTCAGCCACCGGGTCGAGTCGTGCACCGCGTCGGCGTCCGGGCGCAGCCGCACCTGCTCGGCGAACAGCTCGGGCACGGTCGCGTCCACCGTCAGCGCGGCCACGCCGCTCCACCGCTCCAGCAGCCGGGTACGTTCCGCGCCACGTGGTTCGAGCAGCTCGCGCACCGGGCGGTCCGGCGCCTGCGCCAAGCCCGCCAGCAGGTCGCGGTACCGGGTGAGCAGCGCGTCGGGCGCCCAGTCGGGGAACCGGGTGGTGTCGTGGATGAGCCGCAGGCTCAGGCGTGGTTCGGCGAACGCGTAGAGCGTCAGGGCGTAACCGGGGCTGCGCAGGATGTCCACGTGCCGTCCGGGCGGCGCGGTCGGGCGTGCGGACAGCACGGTGTTGATCTCGCGGTGCTCGAACAGCACGAGGCTGCGCATCAGGTCGTCGTGGCCCGCCGCGTGCTGGATCTCCGGCAGCGGCGTGAGCTGGTGGTCGCGCGCGGCGACCGATCGCGCCCGCACGTCGCGCAGCCAGTCCGCCACCGCGCGCTCGCCCGGCACCGGCAGGCGCAGCGGGACGGTGGCGAGCAGCAGGCCGACCATGTCCTCCGCGCCCGGTGTCGAACCGTGCCGGGCGGCGCGGGTCACGCCGAACACCGCCTCGTCCGCACCGGAGTGCATGGCGAGCAGCAGGCCCCACGCGGCGAGCACGACGGTGTTCGGCGTGACGCCCGCGGACTCGGCCAGCACGCGCACCGCGGTCGTCTCCCCGGTGGACAGCTCGACCGTCGCGGTGGCCATCACCGGCGCGTCGGAACCGTTGTGCTCCAACGGGAGCGGTGCGGGCGCGGGCAGCCCGGACAGCTCGGTCGCCCAGAACCGGCGGTCCGCGACGGCCCGCGGGTCGGCGGGGTCGGTGCGCTCGGCGTACCAGCGCGCGTAGTCGGCGAAGTCCGGGCGCGGCGCGAACTCGGCCGTGCCGCCGGCCGCGTACGCGTCGTCGATCTCGGACAGCAGGATCGCGAGCGACCGCCCGTCCAGGATCGCGTGGTGGAACGTCGCCACCACCACGTTGCCGGGCAGTGCGCGCACCCGCAGCGGGGGGCCGTTCACCGGGTCCACCCCGGCCCGCCGGTCGGCGGCGAGGAACGCGGCCAGGTCGGTGACCGAGTCGTCCGCGGTGATCGGCACGTCCGACGCCGGGCCGGGCACCTGCTCGGCGTCGCCGTCGGGCCGCCAGCGGAACCGCGTGCGCAGCACCGGGTGCCGTCGCACGGCACCCCGCCACGCCGCCAGGTAGGCCGCGCGGTCGAACGGCGCGGCGAACCGCTGCACGCACTGGATGACGTCGGTGCCCGCCGCCGGGTCGCGCAGACCGGCCGCGATCATTCCGCGTTGCAGCGGCAGCGCGGGCGCGCCCCGGACCGCCGGATACGTGTCCACCAAAGCCTCCCACTAATGTGCCGGTCGCCCGCGCGCCGGAATTCGCGACTTATTCCGGGCAGCCCGGAGCCGCCCGGAAAACCGGGCCGGCTAAATGGTCGACGGGGTCAGTCGCCGTGTGCGGCGAGGTGCTCGCGGACGCTGCGCGGACGCAGGTCCGTCCAGACCCGCTCGATGTGGTCCAGGCACTCCTGCCTGGTACCCGACGTGCCTTCGGCGCGCCAGCCCGCGGGGAGGTCGCGGTCGGCGAACCAGACCGAGTGCTGCTCCTCGTCGTTCAGCACGACCAGGAATTGGGTGGATTCGGTGTTCTCGACGCCCATGTCGCTCGATCTCCTGCCCTCCGTCGGCGGGACGGGTTGCCGTCCGTAAAAGCTACGCGGCGGGCCGATCGTTGAAATCCGCCAACCGGTCGAACCGGTCATTTAGAAAACGAGTCGCGGACTATTTGCGCTGACTATGGGTCGTCACGCGGCGTGTTCACCCGGTACCGGAAATGTTCTACGTCGGTGGTCGGAATCGATCTACCCGGCCGGCCTCAGGCGGAGCGGAGGGTGAGCAGCGAGATCTCGTTGGGCGCGAACACGCGGAACGGCGGACCCCAGAACCCCGCGCCGCGGCTGGTCCACAGCAGTGTCCGCGGGCCGTGCGTGCTCAGCCCGGAGAGCACCGGTTGCTGGAGGCGGACCAGGAGGTGGAACGGCCAGATCTGGCCGCCGTGGGTGTGGCCGGACAGCTGGAGGTCCACCCCGGCCGCCACCGCCTTGCCGACCTCGCTCGGCTGGTGGGCCAGCAGCACCACCGGGTCGTCCGGGCGCACGCCCGCGAGCGCCGCCGCGAGGTCCGCGCCGTGACCGGCCTCGCCGGAGTGCGCGGCGGTGATGTCGTCGACGCCCGCGAACACCAGTCGTGCGCCGGCGCGTTCGAGGACCCGGTGCTGGTTGTGCAGGCCGGTCCAGCCGAGTTCGGCCATGTGCTCCAGCCACGCCTGCGCGTTGCTCAGGTACTCGTGGTTGCCGGAAACGTAGAACCGCCGCGCCGCTCGCACTTCCGCCAGCGGAGCCGTCTGCCCGCGCCGTTGCTCCACCGTGCCGTCGGCCAGGTCGCCGACGTGCACGACGACGTCCGCGTCCAGCTCGTTCACCGCGGCCACCAGGCCACGTGACCACCGGGTGCGGTCGATGGGGCCGTAGTGCGTGTCGGCCAGCACGGCGATGGTGAGGCCGTCGAACGCCTTGTCCAGGCGTGGCAGCACCACGTCGGCTCGGCGCACGGGTGGCACGCGCATGGCGACGCGGTGGCCGTGCAGGGCGAGGGTTGCCACGATCACCACCAGCAGAACGGCGATCACCCTGCCGCGCAACGGGTTCTCGACACCCGCCAGCGCGAGGACGAGCCGCAGCACGTGGGTGGCGATCGTCCACGCGAACGCGATCCACGCGATACCCAGCAACGGCAGGGCGATCCGCGCGGCGCGGTCGGAATGGCGGCCGAGGGCGCGGATGAGCAGGAACGGGAACGCCACGTACGCGACGGCGATCAGCGCGGTGCCGGCAACCACCACACCCCGCGGCCACTGCGCGCCCGGGGCGAGCAAACCCGTCCACGGCACCCAGAACAACAACGTGGTGATGACGAACAACACCACCCCGAACCCGATCCGCCGCCGGTTCGCGCCGGGGGAGCGGGTGGTCCGGTTGGGCGCGGTGGTGTCGGCCATGGGGATCTCCGTGGTTCGCGGCGGTCCATCCAGCGTACGCCGGTCGCTTGTGCTGGCTGTTGATCACCGTGCGAGGTCCGCCACGCCGCGAGTGACAATCCACCCCGTGCCCAGGGCGGCACGGCGAGCAGTGCCGAGACGCCGTAGGCGACGACGACGCGCAACGGCAACGGTTGGGCTCGGTGTTGGTGGCATCGGTGCCAGGTGGGCCAGCCCCTGGGCGGGCCAAGGTGCAAGCAGTCGGTCGGGGAAGCCGATCGGCGTCGGTGGGCTGGGTGTCGGCACCGAACGAATAATCGATATTCGCGGCACCACACGACGGCAGCGTCTGTCCAGATCTTCCTGACTCCGGTCCTCCCGTCGACGGCACGGTGAAGGAGGACCCATCCCCGCTGCGCGGGGAGAACTGATGCCGAGCGCGGGGGAGGCACCGAGGCTGAGCAGTACGACGGTGCAGATGCCGTACAGGGCGGTGGTTCCCGCGGTGAGCTTTGTTGACGGGGTCGCCGGCGTCGAAGTCGTGGGGGTCGTAGGACCGCGGAACGGGCCGACACGGTGTTGGCGGGGGAGGATCTGGACGGACGCGGTGGACGGCCGGGGTGTCGAGCACCGGCCGCAGCGCGGTCTCCGCCGCGGCGAGGTCGCCGAGCACCAGGTGCGCCTTGACCTGTTGCAGGCGCGTCATGCGTTCGGAGCTGCGGTGGCGGTGTTCGTCGGCGGGTGCGCGGTCTCGGTGACGTGCTGCGCCCGCAGCAGCGCCTGCCCTCGCCGGCCCGCGCGAGATCCACCGCCAGCGCGCTGGACAGGAACAGCTCCGCGGTGCCAGTGTGGCGCAGCCCCTCGGCGGCGTGTCGGGCGGCGGCGAGGTAGTCGCCCCGCCAGAACGACGCGGTGTGCCGGGTGGCGCACACCCGCGCGGCCCGTCCGTGGGCGTCGGCGGCGTCGGCGTTGTCCAGGTCCACGGAAATCCAGGACAGCAGCGTCAACGACCATCCCGCCACGGCCTACAACTCCCGGGTATGACGAGGTCGGTTTCGCAGTGCTCTGGTCCGCGCGGACAACGGCAGGGTGGGCACCTTCCGGTAAGCACGCGCGATGTGCCCGCTCTCCACCGCGTCGGACCAGACGACATGCCTTGCCGGATCTCCGCCTGTCCACTCCCGCGAGGCCGACGGAATCCGTAATCCCACGCCAACCTCCTCGACTGCGGCAGAGAAGACCGGCGCGACATCCCGCGCGTTGGTCGAGCGGACAGCCGAACGCGATGCCGCGGGTTGCGTTGTCGGCGCGCCCACCACCGCGGCGACGGGGTGCCCGTCGCTGCACCTTCGCTTGCTCGTGCTTATCCGCGCCAAGCCGAGGCTCGCGAGCCCGGTGGTTGATCGAATTGGATGGCGCCGCTCAGCAGCAGGTGTGGCATCATGGCGACATGATGTCGACCCCAAGGGGCAATGCCTCGTAGGAGGCCCGGCGCTGTGCGCGCCGATCGAGCTGAGACCCGTGATCGCGGATCGGTGATTCAGATTCCCGGTGTCAGCCGGAGAACGCAGACCGCCATTGAGATCGCGGAGTGGGCCGGAAGCGTCTTCCAAGCGCTTGACGGGTATCGACGCTTCCTGCGCCGGCCTGGCCGCTGGCTGTACGTTCCGCGGGCCGACTGCCCGTGCTGTGATCCGGTCTTCGCCCGTGACGATCTGGAAGCCGCTCTGCGAGCACTGCCACGCAGCGCCCGCGTCGAACTGCGCAGAATCGTTGCACCACTCGATGATGAGTTCAGACGAAGGACCCTGCCCGACCCGACGGCGAGTTCGATCAGCTCCTGGCATGCTGATGCGTGGTGGCGCCAACGACTGCACGAGTGGTGAGACAGTCCTCGCCGAGTGAAGGCGAACTTCGCACGGATATCTCGGGATGACCTGCTTTAGCGTCATGGAAGCACCTTCTTTGCCGTGTTGTGCTGGCAGGGCGTGTCGTAGGGGCACCCGCAGGAGCCAAGTTCGGCCATCGACCGGGCAGCCCTCCAGGTCTAGCGAATCGTCACGTCGGCCGGATCAGCCTTCGGATCGGGTGCTCCGGCACCGACTCAGCCGCACTAGACCTAAGAGCACACGCGAGCAGAAGGGGTGGCGCGTGGGGATTCGTCACAGGCTGTCCCAGAACTCCGTCAGCACGCGTGCCGCCCGCGCCGGGTCTTGCAGCATCCACCAGTGACCGATTCCGTCGAGGTCGACGGCGCGAGCGCCGGCACGTCGGGCGGCGCGGTGGCGGAGAGTGACGCTGCCGCCTGTGTGGTCCTCGGTGGCGACGGGAACCAGTCCGGGTCTGGCAGCGGCCGTGGGCAGGGCTCGGCCGCGTTCGAGCAGGACCTCCGGGGGAATGGACCGGTACAGCGCGAGGATGGCCTTGCCCATTTCCGGCCCCTGACCTGCCGCCACCTCGCCGGCCGTCGGCTCGGGAATGCCCCACTCGACCATGCGCCCCACCCGGTCCCGGTTGTCCCCGGCGAAGAGTTCCTCGACGTGGCGTTCCCCGTCGCCCGGTGTCTGCCAGAGCTTCGCGATCTCGTGCCAGACGTAGCCCGGTTCGTAACCCCCGATGGTGTCGCTGACCCAGCTGCGCAGCAGGTCGGGACGGCTCATCGCCACCTCCAGCACGTAGCCTCCGCTGAGGCTGTGGCCGACGAGATCCACAGGTGTGTCGAAGCGGGACAGCTCGTCGATCAGCCAGTCCCGGTAGTCGAAGATGGTCGCCCCGAATCCGGAGGGCAGCGGCGCCCCGAAGCCGGGAGGGGGGAGCAGGACCGTCTCCCGCTGCCGCGATTCGGGCAACTCGCTGATCAGTGGGCTCCACACCGCGGGAGTCAGGGGAACGCCGTTGACGAACACGATGGTCATAGCGACGAGGACAGCAGGGGCCGGGACAGCCGTCCAAGACCGGTTCCGCACGTCGTCATGCCGCATCCGCATGACGAGTACGCTGCGTACATGCTTCCCGACCTGGACCTGAGGCTGGTCCGTTACTTCGCGGTCGTCGCCGAGCACCTGAACTTCGCCCGCGCCGCCGAGGAGTTGCGGGTCGCTCAGCCCTCGCTGAGCCGTCAGATCCAGCGGCTGGAGAACACCCTCGGCGTGCGCCTGCTGGAGCGCACCACCCAGGGCAGCCGGCTCACCGCGGCCGGTGCGGCGTTCCTGCCCGAAGCGCAGCGGCTGCTGCACGGCGCCCGGAACGCGGTTCTCACCGCACGCGCCGCGGCACCCGCACACACCGTCACGGTCGGGTACGTCGACGACCTGGTCATCACGCCCGCCGTACGCGGCCTGCGCCGCCGCCACCCCGACGCCCACGTCCAGACCCGCCACCTCGACTCGAAGGCCGCCGGCGCCCTCCTCGACCGGCGCGTCGACGCCCTGGTCATCCGCGCACCGCTGCCGATCCCGACAGCGGAACTCGACCTGACGGTTCTCTACACCGAGCCCCGGTTCCTGCTCATGTCCGCTTCCCACCGCCTTGCCGGCAAGGAGTCGGTCGCCGCCGCCGACATCGCCGCGGAACCACTCGTCGGCTGTACGGGCATGGGCGCCGACTGGACCGGCTTCTGGCGGCTCGAACCCCGGCCGGACAACGAACCCGCCCCGCTCGGCCCGACCGTGGCCGAGACCTACGACGACAAACTCGAAGCCATCGTCGAGGGCACGGCCATCGCCGTCATCCCGGCCCACGACCGGCGTTTCACCCTGCGACCCGACCTGGTCGCCGTTCCCCTCCACGGGATCGAGCCCTGCCAAGTGGTCGTCGCCACCCGCGCCGCGGACACCAACCCCCTCGTCCCGGAGTTCGTCCATTTCGCCGAGAGCCTTCTCGCCCGCGACTCGTGAACACCGGCGTGATGCGACTCCCGCATCACGCCGGTGCGAAACAGGTCTTGGACGAGACCAACGGCAGTCCGTTTGCTGAACACATGACCGTCAACCACCGCGCACAAACCGTACTGCTCACCGGAGCGAGTTCCGGGCTCGGAGCCGCCTTCGCGCGGCGCGTCCACGTCACCAGCCTGATCAACAACGCGGGGATCGGGTCGTTCGCTCCGTTCACCGAAGCGGACAGCGAAACCCTCGCCGCCGAGATCGCCGTTGACGTGGTGGCACCGGTGTGGCTGACGGCGGCGTTCCTGCCCGGAATGATCAGCGCTGGTGTCACTGTGGACGGAGCTGCGCGGTACGGGCGTCACAGCGTTCGCCGTCGCACCCGGTGCCACCGCCACCGAGTTCACGACCGGGATGGGACCGGACGCCCGGGTGCTGACCGCCGGGAGGCTGCGTACGCCCGAGGACGTCGTCGCGACCGCACTGGACCACCTCGATCGACGGGATCCCGGCCCGACCGTCATCGACGGGCGGCTCAACCGGCTCGCGGTGCTCTCCAGCCGGCTCATGAGCCGCCGCCGCAGTGCCTTGACGATGGCACGTGTCTTCGACCCCGGCCGCCTGTCTGCCTCGCACCCTGCCCGATGAACTCATCCCACCAAAGGCGCGGGAACCGCGCCGCCCGCGGACGTCACGACGATGGCGCGCGCACTGGCGACGGCGGGCAGTACACGGAGCTGAACAACCGGATGAGTTCTTCCCCCGGCACGCCACCGGGAAGCGGGTTGTAGGACAGCACCGCGCGCTTGCCGTCGTCGTCGCGGAGCGCGTAGGTGAGGTAGCCGATCAGTTCACCGCCGTGACCCCACACCGAACGTCCACACGGCAGGTCGAAGCGCTGCAAACCCAAGCCGTACGCGAAGATCGAGCCGGTCGACTGGGTGGTGCGCATGGCCGCGAGCGACGCGGGGCTGAGCAGCCTCCCGCCGAGGAGCGCGTCGAGGAACCGGCTCAGGTCCTCGGCGGTGGAGATCATCTCGCCCGCGGCCCAGTCCAGGGACGGGTTCATCAGCGTGGCGTCGACCAGGCGGCCGTCGACCTCGGTGTAGCCCCGTGCGTGGGGGTGGGGCAGCCACGGGCGGTTGCCGGGCACGCTGGTGTGCCGCAGGCCCAGCGGTTCGATGACGCGACGGCCGACCTCCACGCCGTACGGCCGCCCGGTGACCCGCTCGATGAGCAGACCGGCCACGACGTAGTTGGTGTTGGAGTACCGCCAACTCGTGCCGGGCGGGAAGTTCGCCGGGTGGCCGAAGGCGACGTCCAGCAGCTCACGCGGCTGGTAGGAGCGGAACCGCGCGGTGCCGCGCCAGCGGTTCGTGGACCAGTCCCGCTCGTGGGCGTAGTCGTAGAGCCCGCTGGTGTGGTCGAGCACCTGGCGCACGGTGATCGCCGCGCCGTCCGGCACGCCGTCGACGTACCGGGAGATCGGGTCGTCGAGCGCCACCCGGCCCTCGTCCACCAGTTGCAGCACAACGGTGGCGACGAACGTCTTGGTCACGCTGCCGATGCGGAAGTGCCCGTCCACCCGGGCCTCGCCCGCCGCGTGCGACGACACGCCGGTGCCGTCCTCCACGCGCATCAAGGCGGCCGAAGCCCGGTGGTCGGTGATCCAGGAGTCCAGTTGCCCAGCCGGGACGACGCTGCCGGCGACCAGGGACGCGGCCACCAATGTTTTGATCATCACCGGCCCGACGCTACGGACGGCCACCGCACCGGACCATGAGGTCGACCACCCGGTCCACTGCGGATTTCCTCAAGCGATCAGTGCGGACAACCGGTCCACCGAGTCCGACCACGGCCGCGCGGTCAGCACCGGCAGGCCGTGCCGCAGCGCCTCGGCGGCCAGCCAGTCGCCGTAGTGCGCGCTGTCGCGGGCGCGCTTGCGCTGCGCACCCGACTCCGGTTCGCGCCGCGCGTAGTTGCCCTCCAGCCACGCGGCGTCCGGCTCGTGCACGAACACCGCCCGCACGTCGTCGCCGACCCACTTCGCGCAGAACTCGGGCAGCAGGTAGTCGCCCTCCAGCACCAGCGGCATGGCGGTCTCCAGGTGGTTGGTGATCACCGCCTCCAGCGCCGGGGCGAGGGCGTGGCCGATCGCGACCTGGGCGACGCGCACCTGCTCCGCCGTCAGGTCCGCGGCCGAGTGCCGCAGCCAGTGGTGCAGGGCGGGTTGCTGCTCGGCCGTCGTCATGGCCTGGACCGCCTCGACGAGGTCGTCCACCTCCACCAGCGCGGCGCCCCGCGCCCGCGCCACCGGGTAGGACAACGCGCTCTTGCCGCTGCCCGACGCGCCACCCAGCATCAGCACCTGCCACTCGCTCATGCCGGAACCTTCGCAACCGACCGCCGGTCGGCGCAAACCGGTTTGCGCCGACCGGCCCACCGGTCAGGAGTGCAACACGCCCAGGAACTCCACGAGCAACCGCTCGCGCAACGCGGGTGGCGCGGCGGCGAGCAGCGCGTTCACGGTCGCCATGCGCTCCGGCAGCACCGCGCCGCCACCCAGCCCGGCCGCCGCGAGCAGACCGGCGAACTCCCGCGGCGACAGGGTGTCCGGGTCCAGCGCGCCGATCGCCGCCACCACCTCGGGCGCGACCCGCACCGGACCGGCGGCCGTCGCCGCGCGCACCGAGTCACGCAGGTCGGCCAGCAACTCCGCCTCACCGCCCGCGTTCGCGGCGGTCACCGTCAGGTGCAGGTTGGTGGGGGAGGAGCCGTGGGCGAACTGCGGCTGCACGTACCAGTCGCGGGCACGCATCTCGTCGGCCACCGTGAACACGTCGAAGTCGTCACGCGTGGCGGTGACGGCGAGCAGCGTCGACTCGGGTTCACCCAGCACGCGCAGGCCGTCGATACCGGCGACGCCCTCCCGGACGCGGTGGGCGCTGTCCAACGCCCGCCGGGCCAAAGTGCGGTAGCCGTCGTCGCCGATGTGCCGCAGCACGGCCCACGCGGCGGCCAACGGACCTCCCGAGCGGGTGGACTGGGTGGTGGTGTTGAGCATCGTGTAGCCCGGCCAGTCGGCGGCGGCGAAGAACTGCGGGCGGCGCAGGTCGGCGTTGGCGTGCAACAGCACCGACGTGCCCTTCGGGCAGTACGCGTACTTGTGCAGGTCCACGGAGATGCTGGTGACACCCGGCACGGAGAAGTCGAACGGCGCGACGTCGGCGTGCGGCAGCACCCAACCGCCGATGCACGCGTCCACGTGGCAGCGGACGCCGCGAGCCGCTGCGGCGGCGGCGATCGGGGCGACGGGGTCGATGACGCCGTGCGCGTACGAAGGCGCGCTGACGACCACCAGCACCGTGTCGTCGGTGATGGCGGCGGCCATCGCGGTCGGGTCGGCGCGGAACGTCGCGGGGTCCACCGGCACGGTCACCAGCCGGACCCCGAAGTAGTGCGCTGCCTTGTGGAACGCCGCGTGCGCGGTCTCCGGCAGCACCACGGACGGCGTGGTGACCTCCGGCCGCGAGTCGCGTGCCGCCAGCACGGCCAGCAGGCACGACTCCGTGCCGCCGGAGGTGACCGTGCCGACGCCGCCGCCGAGCAGGCGTGCCGCGGCGGCGACCACGTCGTTCTCCAGCTCCAGCAGGCTCGGGAACGCGGTCGGGTCCAGGCCGTTCGCCGAGGACGCCAGCGCGTGCGCCCGCGCCGCGAGGTCGTCCAGGCCGGGCAGCGCGCTGTCGTAGACGTAGGCCAGCGTCCGGCCGCCGTGGGTCGGCAGGTCGCCGGCACGCAGCGCGCGCAGTTCGGCCAGCACGTCTTCGGGCGCGGTCATGCGGTCTCCTCGCGGGGCAGCAGCGGCAGTGCGACGACGGCCAGCACGGCCGGGATGGCGGTGAACCCGATGAGCGCGGCGAGCACCGCGCCGGGTGACTGGGGTGCGGCGCCGCCGGTGCTCGCGACGTACCCGCCGAGCGCGAGCACCAGGCCGTACACGCCGGGGCCGAGCGCGAGGCCGAGCGTTTCGCCCGCCGTCCACACGCCGGAGAACAGCCCGGCACGCGCGTCGCCGCCGCGTTCCTCGGCGGTGATCACGTCCGGCAGCATGGCCATCGGGAACACCTGCATCCCGGCGTAGCCGACGCCGCCGACGGCCACCAGTCCCAGCACGACCCCGACCGGCGCCGAGCGGGCCGCGATCAGCCCGGCCATGCCCGCCGCGTACAGCAGCGAGGCCGCGACCAGCCCGTACCGCTTGCCGCGCCGCCTGCCGACGCGTTGCCACAGCGGCATGACCACCAGCGCCGGTCCGACGAAGCCGACGAACAGCAGCGCCTGGAGTCCCTGGTCGCCCAGCACGAGCCGGGCGAAGTAGTCGACGCCCGCCAACATCGTGCCCAGACCGACGGCCTGCACCACGAACACGGTCAGCAGCAGGCGGAACGGCCGCGACCCGCGCACCGCCGCCACCAGTTCACGCGGGGTGGCCGCGGTGGGGGCCCGGCGCGACACCGGCACCCCGCGCGTCCCGACGACGGTCGCCAGCGTGCCCGCGAGGATCAGCACGCCGACCGCCGCGCCCACCGCCCAGTAGCCGCCCGCGAGATCACGCACGGCGGGCGCGCCCGCGCCGCTGACCAGGATGGCGAGCGCCAGGAACGCCATCCGCCACGCCATCAGCCGGGTGCGCTCGTCGTAGTCCTCGGTGATCTCGGCGGCCATCGCGACGTAGGGCACCTGGAAGAACGCGAAGGCCGTGGCGCAGGCCATGAACACCAACGCCACGTACACGGCGCCCGACGCACCCGTGAAAGGACCGGCGAACAAGGCCGCGAACAGCACCGCTACGGTGGCCCCGCCGCGCAGCAGGAACGGTCGACGGGCGCCCGCCCGGTCGCTGACCCGGCCCGCAACCGGGTTGAGCAGCACGTCCCACGCCTTCGGCGCGAGCACCAGCAGCCCCGCGACGGCGGCGGGCACGGCCAGGCCGTCGGTCAGGTACGGCAGCAGGAGCAGGCCGGGCACGGTGCCGAACGCGCCGGTGACGAAGGAGCCCATCGCGTAGCCGGCGCGGACCCGGTGGGTGAGCTGGGGCATAGGCAAAGGATCTTCGCATTCCCGGAGCGGCGATTCCAGGGGATGTGTGAAGCGCCCGGGTGGTGGGTACCAGCCGGGCGGAAGTCGAGGGGAGCACGCGAATGGGCAAGCACAGCATGGGTGCGAGCGACCGCCAGTGGGGCGGGCCGGAGCTGGTGGCCGACACCGAGGCCGCGGCCGAGGCGGCGACCGCGCCACTGCCGGCGGCGGACGAGGCGGAGGTCTCGACCGACTCCGAGTAGTTCACCCGTTCGCCCGAGCGTGTGCCCACTTCCTGGTGGGTACCCGCTACTTGTGGTGTCCACCGAACGGGGGTGGCGTCGTGGAGTGGCTGACCGTGCGCCGGGGCGTCCCCGCCGAACCGGGGCCGTTGCGCGAGATGGACGTGTGGTGGGACCGGATGGGTCGCACCCTGGGCCGTACCTGGGACGTGTCGGCCGACGAGAGCTGCCCGTCGTCCGTGGACGTCGTGGTGACCGCGCAGGCGTACCTGTTCGCGACCGAACTGCCCGGTGTCGCCTCGCACGACCTGGCGGTGGAGGTGCACGACCACGACGTGCGCCCAGATGGCCTCCCCGTGCCACGCGCCCGCATCGCCATCACCGTCCGCGGCCCCCGTGGCTGCTACTACCGCGCCACGCTGCCGGCGGAGGTCGACGTGGACCACGTCGAGGCGTGGCTGCTGGACGGCGTGCTGGTCGTCCGAGCCCCCCGCGTCACGTCGGCCGTGGGCAACTGAGCGCCGGCTCCTCCCCACGCCGGCCCGGATGCGGAATGCGCGGTCCCCGTTGCCGACAACGGGCCTTCCGCTTTCGCTGGCAGGTATTTATTCCTTACCGCAGCGAATTTTGTGAGTGCGGACTAATCGGTGGTGCACTTCGGCGTATCCGGGGATCAGCGCTGGATGATGCGTGCTGATTGGTTGCGCTGAACGGTCCGAGGCCGTTCGACGCAGCACGGCCGCCGTTTGTCGAGCGGCACTGCTCGGCATTGGCTTTCCGATCGCGCGGTCCGGCACACTTCAGGACATCCCTGTCCGGAGTTGACGCCCGGGCAGGAGTGCGGCCCCCTGCGCCAACAGGGGGCCGCGTGAGTCCCAGCCCTGTCGATCCCGGGTCTGCAACCGGAAGACCGTTGGAGGAACTGCCGTTGAGTGTAGTGCCGTCTACAGGTGTAGGCACCGCGATTGACGAATCCCGAACGGATGGTCTCGGTCGGAGAGCGTGGCGCCGCACCGGAGTGCCGCGGTCTCCCAGGTCGGAGGCGAGTTCGCGGGAGGTCCGTTGACCCCGTCCGCATGTCGGGTCCGGTGCTCATCCGACTGCCGCGCATCGGCCGCCGAGCCGTCCCGCTGACCCCGCGGCCCGGCGTCAGACGCCTGCCGCTGTCCGGAATCCGACACCAGTCGGATTCCCGTCCATCGCCGTGCGATGCCCGCGCCCCGAAAGCGGGCAGTGCGCGCACTCGACTTCCCGGACCGGCCTGTGCGCGTGTCCGGCCTCACGACAAGGACTTCGAAATAACCATGAGCCGCCAGCCGCTGCCGTGTGCCCAGGTGACACTGCACCGTTATAGGGGTGGTCGCCCCCTGCCTGAGTACGTACCTTTCATCGCTGGCCTGATCATCCAACGCGAGGGTTACGTCGCTATTGATGGTGTTCGTGCGTACACCATCGCGGGCGTCCGGCCCGCCGGCGCGCCGGCTTGGCACAAGGACTACACGCACGTCATCGACGAGAACGTGGACCTCGTGGGTACCACGCCATTTGCCGTGATCGTGCTGCCGGTGGGCCGCTGGGTGGTGGTCGCCACCTACGGAGGTGGTCACCACTTGCTGGACGACTCCGGTTTGGACGAGGGCTTCGGCCTCCTCTACGCGATCCGGAGGCTCGACCCGGCCGAGCTCCGCACGGTGACCAGCAGCAGGCTCGACTTGTCGGCGCGGGTCAGCCGGACGTCGTTCCCGTCCGGGAGTCCCGTCGCCGGGTTCGGCGTCGACCCGGTGGGTGAACTGGTCACCGGGCTGACGGGCAAGGCGAGCCTGGAGGGGATGACCTACCACGAGGCGACGGGTGGTCGGCAGTACCAGATCCGGGCGGGTGACTCGTTGGCGATCAAGGTCGGCAACGCCCCGGAGACCTTCGTGGCCGACATCAAGGCCATCTGCCGCATCGTGGACGAGAGCGACGACGGCTCGCCGCTGCGCCTGATCTCGCAGGTGAGGCCGTTGCGGACCAGCAGCCCGCTGATCGCCGGGCTGGAGGACCGCCTCGCGGTCGCGCTCGGTGGCGACGACCGGTTCGGGTCGCTCGGCCTTTGCCTGCCGACGACCGCGGTGGCCGCCGTGGACGAGGCGAACTCGTACTACTCCGACGGCGTGGGTGGTTCCGGACCGTTCGCGCTCGACGCCGACCTGGACGCGACGGTGCTCGTCGAGCGCTTCGCCGCGATCTCGGAGTCCACGCGCGTCAGCGAGCTGCGCAAGAGCCGCCTGACGCCCTGCGCGGACGAGCACGGCGAGGAGTCGCTGACCCGCCCGATCCCGATGGAGAAGTGGATCGCGTTCGAAACGGTGATCGACGGCAACACGTACTGCCTGCACCAGGGTCGGTGGTACGAGATCGGGGAGGACGCCGCCGACCGGGTGCGGGAGCAGGTCGCCGACTTGCTCGTGAACCGGAGTTCGCTCGACTTCCCGCTGTGGACGCCGACCGGGAAGAGCGACGACGAGCACCGGTACTGCGAGCGGGTGGCGCGGCAGCCGGGCTACCTGTGCCTCGACAAAAGCTTCGCGCACACACCGATGCACCCGAGGTTCGAACTGGCGGACGTGATCGGGCCGGGCAACGAGATCGTGCACGTCAAGTGGCTGGCCCGAGCGGCGGCCGCGAGCCACCTGTTCACCCAGGTCAGGGTGTCGGCTTGGGCGCAGCGGGTGGAGGCGGCCGCGATGGCGCAGTTGGACGCCAAGGTCCACCTGCTCGACGACAGCCGGCGGGTGACCGAGCGCCCGCGGGTGGTGGTCCTGGCGATCGCCGGGCGGAAGTGGGACGTGAAGACGCTTTTCACGCTCTCGATGGTGGAACTGCTGCGCCTCCGCGTCGACCTGTCGGTCGACGGGATCAGCTTGCAGTTCGCGGACATCCCGTTCGTGGCGAAGCAAGGCGGTAGCGCACGTCGCAGGGCCGCCTAGGACATGCCGGGGTGGTCGCCCCGACAACCAGCCGAGACGAGCGGACACCCGGACGGGGTGGGCATTGCTTGCTCCCGGTGAGGGCGACCACCCACACGGTTGGACCCCGGGAGTCTCAGGTGGGACGTCGTTGCGCCACGTGCCGCGGGCGGCCGATGGTAGGTGGTGCGGCGGTCGTGCCGGCTGTCGCGGGTGGAAGGGGATGGTCATGAACGCAAAGCCACGCCCGACTCGTTACGTGCCCCCGCTGGCCGCCAAGGCGGGGCGGGTCGGGGTTGACACGTCGGGCACCAGCATCCTCGGCTTCACGGACACCGCCACGTGGGGCTACAAGCGCCCGAAGGCGCGCTGACCGGTCCTACACCAGGCTGCGCAGCATCCCGGCCAGGTCGACGACGGTGTGCCGGCCGACCCGGTCGGCCAGGGCGCGCTCGTGCGCCGCGGCCAGGGACTCCAGGCGCCGCAGCTTGACGTGACCCAGGTCGGAGACGTGGACGGAGATCCGGCGGCGGTCCTCCGCGGACTGGGAGCGGTACAGGTAGGCGGAGTCCACGAGGGTGTCGACGGTCCGGGTCAGCGTGGCGTGCGGGATCTCCAGGGCGGCGGCCAGTTCGCCCATCGAGCGCTCCTCGGCGGCCAGGGCGCGGAGCACCCGCCACTGGTCCACCGTGACGCCCTCCTCCTCCAGCGCGCCGGCCAGGGCGCGGACCAGGGCGCGCTGCGCGCGGGTGAGCAGGTCGACCAAGTCCGCGCGGGCGAGGGTGTGGTGCTGATCAGGCATGACGCGCCTTTCGCCGGGTGGGACTCGCTGGCGAGCATACTGTCCGACCATGGATTCCTCGGCGGTCGTGCGCGCGGTGCTGCGCGACCGGCTGGAGGTGGCGTTGACGGGGCCCGACCCCGACGTGCTGCGGCTCGGGCTGCTGCTGCCGCTGTCCGGCGCGCTCGGGCTCACCGGTCCCTCGGGGCTGCTCGCGGCGGCGTTGGCGGCGACCGAGCTGAACGCGGCCGGCGGTGTCCGGGGCCGACCGGTGCACCTGGTCCTGGTGGACGCGGGCCGGCTGCCGCACGAGGTGGCGGCCGAGGCGTCCGCGCTGGTCGGGCTGGTGGACGGGTTCGTCGGCTTCCACACCAGCGACGTGCACCGGGCGCTGGAGGCGGCGCTCGGCGGGCGCGTGCCCTACGTGTTCACGCCACCGCACGAGGGCGGCGCGCGGCGGCCCGGCGTGGTGCTGCTCGGCGACTCGCCGGCCCGCCAGCTCGCGCCCGCCGTCCGCTGGCTGGTGGCGCGGCGCGGGTTGCGGCGGTGGGCGCTGGTGGGCAGCGACTACATCTGGCCACGCGCCGTGCACCGGGCCGCGGTGGGCATCGTGCGTGCCGTGGGCGCGGAGGTCGTGGCGGCGCGGCTCGCTCCGTTCCCGGGTCCGGAGGTCGACGCGGAGCGGATCGTCGCGGAGCTGGCGGAGGTCCGCCCGGACGCCGTGCTGCTCAGCCTGGTCGGCCGCGATCTGGCCCTCTTCAACCGGGTGTTCACGGCCTCGCCGCTCGCGGGACGCGTGGTGCGGTTGTCCGGTTCGCTGGAGGAGAACGGCCTGCTCGCGGCGGGCGGTGACGACACAGGCGGGCTGTACGCGGCGATGCGGTCGTTCGCCGGCCAGGGCGACGAGCGGCGGGTGGCGCTGGCGGAACGGCACCGGGCGTTGTTCGGCGGACGCGCCCCGGTGCTCGACGCGTACGCCGAGGGCTGTTACGACGGCGTGCACCTGGTGGCCGCCCTGGCGCGGGCGGACCGGCTGACCGCCGACCGGGCACAGGCGGGCGCGGCGGAGCTGCTGGCGACCGCGAACCGGCACGCGTGGTCGGCCGCGCCGCTCGGCCCGCCACGCGCGGGCGGCTTCCTGGCGCGGGCGGACGGGCTGGACCTCACCGTCGTCGCGCCGCTCCGCCACGGGTGGTGATCAGCCGGATCCGCTTCCGATCGGAACCTTTCCAAATGGAAGCAACGTGTCTAGGCTCGCCGCACCACCGCGCGGCAGGAGGACGGCATGGCGCAAGACCCGGGCCTGGAGCAGTACGGCTACACCCAGGAACTGCGGCGGTCCCTGGGTTTCAAGGACCTGCTGGTGTACGGGCTGATCTTCATGGTGCCGATCGCGCCGTTCGGCATCTTCGGCAGCGTGTTCCAGGGTTCCGGCGGCATGGTCGCCTTGGCCTACGCCATCGGGATGCTCGCCATGCTGTTCACGGCGGGCTCGTACGCCCAGATGTCCAAGGCGTTCCCGATCGCGGGCTCGGTCTACACCTACGCGGGACGCGGCATCGGCGCGCCGGTCGGCTTCCTGGCCGGCTGGATGATCCTGCTGGACTACGTGCTGGTGCCCGGCCTGCTCTACCTCATCGCGGGCATCGCGATGAACTCGCTGCTGCCCGCCGTCCCGGTGTGGTTGTGGCTGATCCTGTTCGTGCTGCTGAACACCGCCGTCAACTACCTCGGCATCGAGATGACCGCCAAGGTCAACCGCGTCATGCTGGTCGCGCAACTGCTGATCCTCGCGGTGTTCCTGGTGATCGGCGTCGTCGCGCTCGCCCAGGGCAAGGGCCGCGGGTTCAGCTTCGACCCCCTGTTCAACAGCGGCACGTTCTCGTGGCCGCTGGTGTTCGGCGCGGTGTCCATCGCGGTGCTCAGCTTCCTCGGCTTCGACGGCATCTCCACGCTGGCCGAGGAGAACCGCGACTCGGCACGCGCCATCGGCCGGTCCATGGTGGCCGCGCTGGTGGTCACCGGCCTGCTGTTCATCGTGCAGACGTGGGTCGCCGCGCTGCTGGTGCCCGACCCCGACAAGCTGCTGGCCGAGGGCGACGCGGGCGGCACCGCGTTCTACGACGCGGCGGGCGTCGCCGGTGGCGGCTGGCTCGCCACGCTCACCGCCGCCGCGACCGCCGTGTCCTGGGGCTTCGCGAACTCCCTGGTGGCGCAGGCCGCCACGTCGCGGCTGCTGTTCGCCATGGCGCGTGACCGGCAGCTGCCGAAGTTCCTGGCCAGGGTGCACCCGACCCGGCGCGTGCCGGTCAACGCCACGCTGCTGGTCGCGGGCGTGTCGCTGGTGCTGGGCCTGTACATGCAGTCCCGCGAGGACGGGATCACGCTGCTCAGCTCACTGGTGAACTTCGGCGCCATGACGGCGTTCCTGGTGCTGCACGTGTCCGTCGTCGCGCACTACGTGATCCGGCGGCGCAGCCGCGACTGGTGGAAGCACCTGGTCGCGCCCGCCATCGGGTTCGCGATCCTGGCGTACGTGGTGATCAACGCGAAGGTCGCCGCGCAGACGGTCGGCTTCGTGTGGCTGGCCGTCGGCGCGGCGGTCCTGATCGGCCTGCTGATCGCGGGCCGGCGGCCGGCGTTGTCCGGCATCGGTGGAAACGAGGAGGGCAAGTGAGCATCGAGGTCGTTGCGCTGCACCCGGAACGGGGCGACCTGGGGTACGCGTTCGGCGGGCGGGAGCCGCTGCTGACCGTCCGGCCCGGCACCGTGGTGGAGCTGACCACCGAGGACTGCTTCGGCGGCGCGGTGCGCGGTGTCGACGACCTGCCGAGCCGGGTGTGCGAGTTCCCCTACCTGAACCCGGTCACCGGGCCGATCGCGGTCGAGGGCGCGGAGCCCGGTGACACCGTCGCGGTGCACTTCGTGGACATCCGACCCACCCGCGACTGGGCCGTGTCCACGACGTTCCCCCACTTCGGCGCGCTGACCACGACGCACACCACGGCGATGCTGCACGACCCGTTGCCCGAGCGGGTGTGGCTGTACGACGTGGACACCGCCAAGGGCGTGTGCCGTTTCCACGCGCGGGAGAGCGACTTCTCCGTGGAACTGCCGCTGGACCCGATGCACGGCACGGTCGGCGTCGCGCCCGCCGCCAACGAGGTGATCATGAGCATCACGCCGGGCGCGCACGGCGGCAACATGGACACCCCGGAGATGCGCGCGGGCACCACGGCGTACTTCGGCGTGAACGTGCCGGGCGCGTTGATCTCCATCGGCGACGGCCACTGCCGCCAGGGCGAGGGCGAGGTGTGCGGCACGGCCGTGGAAGCCGCCATGTCCACCGTCGTCGTGGTCGACCTGATCAAGGGTGCGACGACGCCGTGGCCCCGGCTGGAGAACGACACCCACCTCATGTCGACCGGCACGGCCCGGCCGCTGGAGGACGCGTTCCGGATCAGCCAGCACGACCTGGTCGGCTGGGCGGGCGAACTGCTCGGCCTGGCGCCGCTGGACGCGTACCAACTGGTGAGCCAGGCCGGGCTCGCGCCCGCGGGCAACGTCGTGGACACGAACTACACGATGCTCGCGAAACTGCCCAAGGACATCCTGCCGGGTGCTGTGGTATTTGACGGGGTGCATTCCCGCCTGCGGGCCACCGCTGCCCGCTATCTGTCCGAACGGGGCTAACTCGTCTCGTTTCGCGATTTGGTTTGTTCGGAGCAAGAGGAGACCGGGGAAGCCCACTACGTTGAGTGCAGGCCGCCAGTTGAGCAGAAGTGGACGTGCCTGTGTTCAAACGGAAACATCGCATCCTCGCAGGGGTTGGCGTGGTCGCGCTGCTGGTCGGCGGCGCGACCTCCGCCAGCGGCAACGCGCCCGGCGGGCACCGGTCCGGTGACTGGCCGAGCTGGCAGGGCGACAAGTCCGGTTCGCGCTACAACGCGGCGGAACGCCGCATCACGCCGTGGACCGCGGGCAAGCTCAAGCTGAAGTGGGCTTTTGCCTATCCGAAGAACGGATTTCCGGCGAAGAGCCAGCCCGCCGTGGTGGACGGCGGCATCTACTTCGGCAGCCCGGACGGCAAATTCCACGCGCTGGACGCGAAGACGGGCGCGGCGCGCTGGACGTTCGACCTGTCCTCGGTGAACGCGGGCGGCGTCGTCATCGACGGGCCGGCCGTGGCCCGCGGCAAGGTGTACTTCGGCGACAACGGCGGCCACGTGTACGCGTTGGACCAGCGCACCGGCCGCCTGGTGTGGCAGAAGGACACCGAACCGCACGTGGCAGGTATGCACACCAGTTCGCCGCTCTACCACGACGGCCGGATCTACCTCGGCGCGTCCAGCGGCGAGAACATCAACCCCGACAAGAACTACCCGTGCTGCACGTTCCGGGGCCACATCGACTCCCTGGACGCCGACACCGGCGAACTCGTGTGGCGTTACTTCACCACGCCGGAGCCGAAGGCCGTCGGGACGTGGCCGAGCGGCGCGACGCGTTACGAGCCGTCCGGCGCGGGCGTGTGGAGTTCGCCGGTCGTCGACCAGCGCACCAACACCCTCTACGTCGGCACCGGTCAGCTCTACTCGGGCACCACGGGCGACTTCGACTCGTTGCTGGCGCTCGACGCGCGCACCGGCGGGGTGAAGTGGAAGCAGCAGGTGACCAAGGCCGACACCTGGCGGCTGCTGTGCGGCTTCCCCGACTCCGAGGGCTACTGCCCCGGTCAGAAGGACGGCACCGCGCTGGACTACGACATCGGCGCGACGCCCACCGTGTTCCACGTCAAGGGCCGCACGCTCGTCGGCGTCGGCCAGAAGAGCGGCGTGTTCCACGTGTTCGACGCCCGCACCGGTGAGGTGCAGTGGCGGCGCCAGCTGTCCAAGCCCATGCCCGGCGGTGGCCTGAGCGGCATCCAGTGGGGCAGCAGCTTCGACGGCAGGCGGCTGTACATGGCGACGAACTTCGGCAACCCGGGCGCGGTGTTCGCGCTCGACCCGGAGAACGGCGACGTGCTGTGGGAGACGCCCAACCCGGCCGACGGGTGCACCACGGGCGGCGCGGCGCAGTTCCCCAAGGTCTGCGTCCCTGCGCACACCCCCGCCGTCTCCAGCAGCCCGGGTCTGGTCTACGAGGGCAGCGTGGACGGCAAGATGCGGGTCTACGACTCGAACACCGGCAAGATCCGGTGGGAGTTCGACACGATCCGCGACTTCACCGGCGTCAACGGCCTGACCGGGCGCGGCAGCGCGATCTCCGGCAACGGTGGCGCGGTCGTCGCGGACGGGATGCTCTACGTCCAGTCCGGCTACTGGCCCTCCTACCCGAGCGACCACGGCAACGTGCTGCTCGCGTTCGGACTCTGACCTCGACGCCCCCGTGCCGGGACCGTCGCCCCCGGCGCGGGGACGCGACCGCGCAAGGAGATTCCGGTATGCGTACTGCGAACCACCGGCGACTCGGCGGCGCTGTCCTGGCCTGCGCCCTGCTCGTGTCGTCGGCCACCGCGGCCGAAGCCCGGCCCGACCCGACGCGGGTCACCGTCAGCGAGGGCACGAACCTCGCGGTGACCGTGTCGCCCCGCGACGGCTCTCTCGTCCTCGACCTCCAGGGCCAGCTGTTCAGGCTGCCCCGGGAAGGCGGCACGGCCGAACCCATCGGCGGCGACCTCCTCGACCCCTACTGGCCCGCGTTCTCCCCGGACGGCAGCCGGATCGCCATCCAGTCCTTCGCGGAGGGCATGTTCCACATCCGCACCGTCGCCGCGGACGGCAGCGACCCCCGCACGCTCACGCGGGGCGACTTCGACGACATGTACCCCGCCTGGTCACCGGACGGCAACCGGATCGCGTTCACCTCGGACCGCAAGGGCACCGAGGACGTGTGGACCGTCGACGTGCGGACCGGGCAGCTCACCCAGATCACCTCGGCGACGTCCGCCGAGACGCACCCGACGTGGTCGCCGGACGGCAAGTCCATCGCCTACGTGCACAACAACGCGGTGGAACGCGTCGACCTGGCGACCCGCGCGGTGACCACCCTGGTGCCCGCCGCGGCGGGCTTCATCGCCGCGCCCTCGTGGTCGCCGGACGGCAAGCGCCTCGCCTTCCTGCGCGCCGGCCAGGGCGGGCGCACGCTCCAGGTGTACGAGGGCGGCGCGGTGCGCCAAGTGGGACCGCACCGCGACGCGTTCCCGTTCCCGCCGCGCTGGACGTCGCCGAACGACGTGGTCTACGGCGCGGACGGCCACGTCGTCACGTCGCGTGTCGACACGGGCGCGTCCCGCGTGATCCCGTTCAAGGCGACTTTCACGCTGCACCGCGACAAGTACGAGCGCAAGGCGTACGACTTCGACAGCGAGCGCCCGCGACAGGTGCGGGGCATCGCCGGACCCGCCCTCGCGCCCGACGGCAAGTCGGTGGTGTTCAAGGCGCTCAACGACCTGTGGCTGACGCCGGTCGGCGGCACGCCGAAGCAGCTCACCCGCGACCGCTACGCCGAGACCGATCCCGCTTGGTCGCGTGACGGCAAGCGGATCGCTTACGCCTCCGACAAAGCGGGCACCATGGACCTGTACGCGCTCGACGTGGCCGACGGCCGGGAACAGCGGCTGACGTCGTTGCCCGGCGCGGAGGTCGCGCCGACCTGGTCGCCCGACGGCCGGGCACTCGTGTTCCAGGACCAGAACGCGCAGACGCTCAAGCTCGACCTGGCGTCCGGTGCGACGACCCGCGTGCTGGGAGCGCAGAACGCGCCGGGCAGGCCGAGCTGGTCGCCGGACGGCCGGACGCTCGCGCTGACCACGTCGGTGGCGGAGCGCAACCAGATCCTGCTGGTGAACCTGGCGTCCGGCACGACGAAGACGGTCGAGCCCGCGCCGCTCGGCTCGGTGTCCACGCGTGGTGACGACGGGCCGGTGTGGTCGCCGGACGGGCGGCTGCTCGCGTTCTCCATGGACAGCACGCTCTGGGTGCTGCCGGTGGACGCGACCGGCACGCCGACCGGCAAGGCGCGGCAGGTCACCCGCGAGGTGAGCGACGCGCCGAGCTGGGGACCCGGCAACACGCTGCTGTACCTGAGCAACGGCCGCCTCCGGCTGACCGCGGTGGACAACGGCCAGGCGCGTGACGTGCCGGTGCCGCTGACCTACCGGCGGGACAACCCGGACACCCGCCTGGTGATCCGCGCCGGCCGGTTGTGGGACGGCCGCCACGCCGAAGTGCGCACCGACGTGGACATCGTGGTGGTGGGCAACCGGATTGCGAGCATCGAGCCGCACCGCCCGGACCGGGCCCTCGCGGGCTGGAAGTACGTGGACGCGAGCGACCTGACCGTGACGCCCGGCCTGGTCGACATGCACGTCCACCAGGAGATGCGGTCGCGGTTCGTGGGCGACCGGCTGGGCAGGCTGCTGCTGTCGTTCGGCATCACGTCGACCCGCTCCACCGGCGACCCCGCGTACCGGGCGCTGGAGGACCGCGAGTCGCTGGACGCGAACGCCCGCACCGGACCCCGGTTCTTCATGACCGGCGAGATGCTGGAGGGTTCGCGGGTCGGCTGGGAGTTCGCCCGGCCGGTGCGCGGCGAGCAGCAGCTCGGCCTGGAGCTGTCCCGCGTGCAGGCGCTGGACTACGACCTGGTGAAGACCTACGAGCGGTTCCCGTTCGACTGGCAGGCGCGTGTCGCCGGGCACGCCCACGGGCTCGGCATCCCGACCACGTCGCACTACCTGTACCCGGGCATCGCGCACGGCGTCGACATGAAGGAACACCTGACCGGGCCGTCGAAGTGGGGTTTCGGGTTCGCCCGCGACTCGTCGTTCGCCGGCGTGTACGACGACGTCGTCCAGCTGGCCGCGCGGGGCAACATGCCGTTCACCACCACCCTGTTCAGCGCGGGTTCGCTGCTGGCCGACGACCCGGCGATCGAGAACGACCGGCGCGTGCGCACCCTCTACACCGGGCAGGAGCAGCAGACCCTGCACGCGAAGGTGCTCTGCGCGCAGGGCCGCGGGCCGTGCGGCTTCCTGGACGGCTCGCCGGAGCAGGCGAAGCGGGACGTCACCACGATCACCCGGCTGCTCGCCGCCGGCGGCACGGTGCTCGCCGGCACCGACGCGCCGCTGGACACCATGGCGGTCGCCCTGCACCTGAACCTGCGGGCGATGGCGAAGTACGGCGTCAACCCGTTCCAGGTGCTCCAGAGCGCGACCCTGCTGCCCGCGCGGCAGCTCGGCGTGGAGGGCGACCTGGGCAGCGTGGAGGAGGGCAAGCTCGCGGACTTCGTGGTCACCGGCGGCGACGCGTCCCGCGACGTGACCGCGCTGGCCGACGTGCGGATCGTCGTGAAGAACGGTCAAGTGTCCACTGTGGACGAACTGCTCAAGCCCTTCGGGGGCTGAGCACACCACACCGCGGCGCCCCGGTCGGGAACTCCGACCGGGGCGCCGTCGCCCGGCGGTCACGGCACGAGGCGCGTCAGCACCGTCACCTCGGACTCGTCGTGCGGCAGGTACTTCACCCGCACCACCGAGCCCGCCTGCAACTGCGGCACGGCCGTCGGCGGCACGGCCTTCTCCTGCGTCACGTCGAACCGGCTGCCGTCCGGGCGGGTCACCCGCAACGCCAGCCGCACCACCGAGCGGTCCAGCCGCACCTCGCCGGTCGGGTTCATCGCCAGCACCACGGCCTGCGCGTCGACGCCGGCCCGCGCGATGTGCAACTGCTTCTCGGTGACCAGCCCCTTCGCCAGCTGCACCCGGTCCAGCGCGTCCTGGAGCACGTGCGGCGGCGCGTCGGCGGCGATCGACGCCCGGCCGTCCGGCAGGTAGCGGACCGGGAGGGTGCTGCCGACCTGCACGGCCGCGAGGTCGGTCAGGTCGACCAGCTCCCGCGCGGTGGCGGGCAGCGTCCGGCCGTCGGTGGTGTCGACCTCCAGCCGGATCTCCAACTGCGGCCGGTCGTTCACGCTCAGCCCGGTGCGGGCGACGCCGACGACCCGCCCGATGCCGATCGGCGCGTCCCGGAACACCCGGTGCACGCGGCCGGAGGCGGACACGCCGTCCATCATCCGCGCGACGCGGAACAGCGAGGGCACGAAGAACACCAGCAGCATCGGGCCCGCCATCCACCCGTTCAGCCAGGAGAACTCGTCACCGGTCAGGCCGTGCGCGATGTAGCCGATCGTGCAGATGACGCCGACGATGAGCATCGTCCAGGCCAGTGCCTTCATGGTGCGTCCTTTCCGGAGGGAGAGCCGAAGAAGTCGGTGTCGCCGAGGCGGATCGCGGTGAGGCGGCCGTCCGGCGCGAGGGTGGCGACGACACCGCCGACGCCGATCGCCGTGGTGCCGCGCGGGCTCGCGGCGGCCTCGCCGGCGGACGCGGACTCCAGCGGCACGGCGCCGGTGACCCGCCCGTCGGCCAGGTCGACCGCGCTGAGCTGCCGACCGGTGTCGTTCACGCCCCGGTGGTGCACCACCAGCACCCGGTCACCGGTGCCGGTCGGGACGATGGCCGCGTTGTGGAACACGGCGCCGCCGACGGGCGTCCGGCCGCCGTCCGGCGCGACCTTCACCAGGACCTGGCCGGGCCCGAGGTCCGGTCGGGCGGCCAGCTCGACCTGCCCGCCCGCGTACTCGACCCGGGTCGAGGGCAGGGCGCGCCGGGGCGTCTGCGCGCCGGCGGTCAGCAGGCCCGCCCAGCGGGCGGCGGTCTCCGGTTCGACGGGCGTGGCGGTCGCCGAGTCCAGCGGGATGCCGAACACCTGGCCGGTGCCCGCCATCGCCATGACCCGGTGGTTGTCCCGGTCGAACCGGTACGCCCACCGCGCGGCGACGTACGAGTCGCGCAGGCCGTCGATGCCGTCGTGCTGGGCGATGCGGGAACCGTCGCGCACGTCCAGGATCACCAGGCCGTCCTCGGTGGCCACGTAGGCGTACCGGTCGCCGGCCGCGAGCACCGCCGCCTCCCACACCAGCTCGTCGGACAGCTGCACGTCCCAGAGCCGTGCACCGCTCGCCACGTCCAGCGCCGCCAACCGCACCTGGAACATGTCCCGGAACACCAGCTGGAACATCCCCCGCGCCCCGTCGCGCCGGTAGGGCGTCAGCACCACCTCGCGGCCGTCCACCGCCGCGAAGCCGATACCCGACTCGGCCTCCGCGGTCGGCTCCGGCATCGCGAGGTAGGAGCCGCCGAAGAACAGCAGGGCGAACAACACCACCGGGGCGAGCACCAGCAGGCCGGGCGACCGGCGGCGGGGAGTCTCGTAGGGCGCCACCGGGAAGTGCACGGACGGGGTGCCCTGGACGGGTTCTCCGTACGGGATCTTCATGGTGCCCAGCCTCCGGCGCGGCGGCCTCCTACCGATCACAGGAAGCGGTCGCGGTGCGCGTTCCGACCTGCGCGGACGGCGAACCGGCTAGGCTGCGCGGGGTGAGCACAGAGGCGCGGGCGCCGGTCGCGAAGGCGGTGCCGAGGGGACTGCTGATCGACCGGGCCTGGTCCCGGCTCGGCGACGCCGTCGCACCGCTGGGCAACGGCGCGGGCCGCCCGCTGGCGCGCACCGTGAAGCTCATCCTCGACCCGCTGGTGCTGCGGCCGGTGCTGCACCCGGAGTTCGCGGGCGGCGCGGTGCGCCCGGAGCACGCCGACGCGTTGTGCGACCGGATCACGGCGGCGGGCCCGGTGCTGGCGGCCACCGCCGCCTGGTTCCAGGTGTTGAAGAAGGCGCGGCGGCGCGCGGGCATCACCGACGGCAACCCGCAGGACCTGTACTTCCAGCGCTGCTACGAGCTGGCCACCGCGCACGGCGACCCCCGGCTGGACCCGAAGGCCGCGGACCGCGCCGCCGCCGTGCTGGCCGAGGTGCACGACCAGGGCGGGCCGACCGCGGCGGGACTGCGGGCGTTCGTCACCGACCCGGCCAACGCCGCCGAGCTGGCCGACCTGCTGGCCGCGGCGTGGTCCGCGCCCGCCGAGCCGGTCGGACCGCCCGCGACCGATCCCGCCGCGTTCCTCGACACCTGCGCGACCGCACCGGACCAGCGGCGGTTCGACGCGCTGGTGGCCGACCGGGCGGGCACGCGCGGCGCGGCCGGGCTGGCGGCACCGGGCGCGGCCCGCGCGCACGGCCTGTCCGACCGCGACGTGCCGCGTCGGCCCGAACTCGGTGACACGGCGGCGAAGCAGCACCTGCCGAAGCCGTTCGACCGGTCCGTGGTGGAACGGCTGTTCGGCCCGCTGACCAACGCGCACCGGGACGCGCTGGACGACGTGCCCGCGCTGGTGCGGCGGGAGATCACGCGGACCGGTCGGCCGTGGCAGCTCGCGGAGGAGGAGGGCCGCGTGGTGCTGGTGCTCGGCCGGGAGGCGTCGGCCGGGCTGGTCGGACCGGCGACCGGTGACGCGGCGACCCGGCTGCGGGCGCGCTGGGAGCGGGAGGCGTACGTGCGCCGGGCGGCGCGGATGCCGTCGGCGGTGCCCGCGCGGGCCCGCGCGGACGTGCTCGGCGTGCGGGAGGCGTACCTGCGGCGGCTGTGGGTGCGGGCGCACGGCCTGGAGCTGCGGCGCGAGACCGTGCCCGCCGCGGGGCTGTGGGACGTGCTGGACGGCGTGCTGCGATCGGTGATCCTCGACCAGCGGGACCGGCTGCGGTCGGCGCTGGAGCGGCGGGCCGCCGGGTGAGGGTGGTGCGCGGGAACGGCATCGAGGTCGGCGACTGGCCGCACCCGGAGCGCGCGGCGTTGCTGGAGGGCCGGGGCGCGCTGGTGGCGTGGGACGTGCTGGGCGGCGGCGCGCCGGCTGCCCGCGTGCACGACCCGGACCGGGCCGCGGACTGGCTGTGGGAGGTGTACGGGCCGGAGGCGGCGGACGCGGTCCTCGGTGACGCGGCGGTGGTGACGCCGACCGGGCCGGGCGCGGGGCGGACCCTCGCGCAGCTCGACTGGGCGCGGGCGTGGTGGCCCGCGTCCGCCGTGGCGGGCGTGCCCGCGCTGGACCCGGTGCTGCTGAGCGCCGAGCGGGCCGTGGCGACGTGCGAGGTGGAGCACCTGCTGGACGACGAGGACGCGACGGCGCGGGCGCTGGCCGAGGTGCCCGCCGACCCGGCCGTGCCCGGCCTGTCCGAGCGGCTCGCGGACCTGGCCGAGGACTTCGGCGTCGAGCTGCCGCCCGCGGTGCTCCCGGCGCGGGCGGAGTTCGCCCTCGCGGCGGGTTCCGCCACCGCCGCCACCGCCGCGACCGGCACCACCGTCCACAGCGGAGCGAGTCCGGTGGACTGGGCGCTGGTGCCCGCCGGCGCGGTGGACGCGGCGGCCGACGCGCGGTGGGCCGTGGTGCGGCAGGGCGGTGCGACGTTCGTGGACGTGGTCGTCGCCGCCGGGCCGCGTCCCGACGTGCCGCTGGTGGCGCGGTTCGCCGACGTGGACGTCGAACTGGGCGACGTGGACGACTTCGGCCGGCGCACCGGCCGCGCGCCCGTGCCGCCGACCGTGTTGTTGTTGCCGCCCGCGCGACGCGTGCTCACCGTGCACGCGCCCGACTTCGCGTCGCCGCCCGGCGAACCCGACCCGGACGCGCCCGCCCGGCGGGCCGCGCTCGTCGCCTACGCGCGGTCCCGGGTGGGCGACCCGGCGGCCACGCTCACCGAACGGCTGGCGGGTCGCCGGTGACGGGCTGGCAGGAGCTGAACGACGAGGGCGTGCGCCTGATCCAGGCCGGTGACGTCGCCGGCGCGCGCGTGCTGCTGGAGCGCGCCCGGCTGGTCGCCGAGGGCGAGCAGCGCACGCCGACCCTGGTGAACCTGGCCGCCGCCGCCGATGTCGCGGGTGACGGGGAACTCGCGCTGGGCCTGCTCACCGAGGCGTTGGCGGTCGCGTCGCCCGTGACGCGGGTGGCCGTGCTGGCGGCGCGTGCCGGGGTGCTGGCCGAGTTGGGCCGGGCCGACGAGGCGTGGCAGGACACCGAGGCGGCGCTGGGGATCGCGCGACCGCACGAGGAGGTGCTGCTGCGTGACGTCCGGGCGGGCTTGCACCTGGCGGCCGGGCGGCTCGCCGAGGCCGAAGCCGAGGCGCGTGCCGCCGCCGACCTGGCGCACGCGCCCGAGCAGGTCGCCCTGGCGCACCAGCGGCTCGCGGGTATCGCGGAGGCGGCGGGCGACCCGGTCCGCGCCGCCGAGTACCGGCAGGCGCGGCCGGTCGACCACCGGTGGCACCGCTGCGTCGAGCTGAACGGCCGGGGCGCCGAGCTGGCCGCCGCCGGTGACCTGGCGGGCGCGCGCGAGCTGTTCGAGGCCGCGCACCGGGAGGTGGCCGACGAGGACGACCTGGACGCGCTGGTGTGCCGGGCGGTGGTCGCGGGCAACCTCGCGGGTGTCGCGGACGCGGTGCGCTGGAGCACCGAGGCGATCGACGTGGGTCGGGTCGTGCTGGCGCGGGGCGGCGACCCCCACGGCACCACGCAGGTGGTGGTGAACGCGTTGCTGACGCGTGCCCAGCACCTGCGGCACGGTTCGCGCCTGGACGAGGCGTTGGCCGACCTGGACGAGGCCGCCGCGCTGGTCGGCGAGCAGCCGCCCGTGGTGGCCCTGCGCGCGGCCGTGCTGGCGGCGGCCGGGCGGTTCGCGGAGGCGTCGGTCGCGGCGGGCCGGGCGCTCGACCTGGCCTACGCGTCCGCGCCGGAACTCCTGCCGTTCGTGCACTCGACGCTCGCCGAGATCGCGGGCGGCACGGGTGACCACGACGGTGGCGTGGAGCACCACTCGCTCGCCCGTGACCTCGCGGAGGCGACCGGTGACGGCAACGCGCGGGCCGCGGCCCTGGTGAGCCTCGCGCGGCTGGCCTACCTGGCGTCCGACCACGACCGCGCCGCCGCGTTGTACGACGAGGCGGAGGCTTTGCTGCGCACGGCGGGCGACGAGCGGGCGCTCGCGCCGTGCCTGCTGGGGCGCGCGGCCGTGGAGACGGCACGCGGGCGGCCCCGTGCCGCGCTTCCCCTGGTGGAACAGGCGTTGGCGGTGTTCGGCGACCGGGTGACGCCGGTCGAGCTGATCGTCGCCTCCCAGGTGCACGGCGCGGCGCTGGAGGCGTTGGGCGAGTACGCGGCGGCGGACGAGCGGTACGCCGCCGCCGAGGAAGCGTGTGAGCGGGCGGGGTTGTGGCACGTGTCGCTCGGTGCGGCGTGGTGGCGGGCCGACGCCCTGGTGCGGCGCGCGGCGACCGTCGACGGCGTGCGTCGGCAGGAACTGGCCCGGCGTGCGTTGGACGTGGCGTTGCCCGCCGCGTTGGCGGCCGAAGCGGTGCGGCAGCGGTTCCCGCACGGCCCGTTGCGCGAGCGGTGGGTGGCGTTGGCCGCCGCGCCCGCCGTCCAGTCGGCGTTCACGGCGCTGGCCGCCGTGGGCGACGTGGACCTGGCCGCCGCGTACATCGACCACGTGGCCGGGACGGTGTCGCTCAGCCCGGCCGAGGAGGCGCCCGTGGAGCGCGGTGACCTGGTGGCGTTGCCCGCGCCGCCCGTGCCGGAGGAGGACCACCTGCCCTACGCGGCGTCGTTCCTGACCACGGCGGGGGAGGACCCGGCGTTCCCGGCGGCGGGTTTCGCGTTGCCCCCGCGCGTGCGGCTGGACCCGGCCACCCCGACCGCGCTGGACGCCTGGCTGGACACCGCCGAGCGCCGCTACGGCTTCCCGGTCCGGTCGGCGGAGGCGGTGGCGTCGTGGTAGCGGTGCAGGTGAAGCTGGTCGACGCCGGTGACCTGTACGTGTCGTGGCGGTGGGAGCACGCGCTCGACCAGCCGCGGGTGCTGGCGGTGCCGCGCGACTTGGTGCGGGGTGCGCTGGCCGAGTGGGCGCGGGCCGTGCCGACACCCCTGCCGGGCGAGACCGCCCGTGCCGCGCTGGAACGCGCGCTCACCCGGGGACCGCTGGTGGACCGCGACCGGGAGGTCGAGCTGACCACCGCGCTGGCCCGTGCCCTGTTCCCGCACCAGCTCGCGCAGGAGCTGAACGCGTTGCTGACGCAGGGGATCAGGCCGCACCTGCGGATCAGCCCGTCGCCGTCGACGGCGTTGGTGCCGTGGGAGGCGCTGCACGTGGACGAGGGGGAGCGGACCGTGCACAACGTGGACGTGTCGATCCTGCCGCCCGCCACCGTGCGCAACGCCCCGGGCCGGGTGGTGTCGCCGTTCAGCGGGCCGGTGGTCGGCGTGCTGGACCCCGTGGTGCCCGGCTTCGGCGACGCGTCCGGGTTGGGCTCGGTCCTCGGCGAACCCGGTCCGGACCTGCTGGCGCTGGCCGCCCGGATGACGCCGGGTGGCGTGCGGCGTGCCGACATCGACCGCGTTGTTCTGGAGGACGCCCTCCGCTCCGCCGGTCGCCTGTTGTACGTGGGGCACGTCACCACCGGTGGTCATGGTCTCGACGCGCGGTTGCACCTGTCGTGCGGGGCGACCACCACGGGGCGTGCGGCCCCCATCGGTCCACACCGCCCGTTGACCGCCGCGGACATCGCGCTCGGCCACCGACCCGGCGTGCCGCGCCCTTGGCGCATCCCGAACCGGGTCGCGCTGGTGGCCTGCGACAGCGGCGGGGAGACGCGTTTCGCGGAGCCGTCCGGGTTGGTCGCCGCCCTGGTGCACGGCGGGGCGGAGTACGTGGTGTCGACCCGGTGGACGTTGCCGACCGACGCCGGTTTGGCGGCGCTCGTGCCGGGCTTCCCGGGTGCGCCGGTGCTGGGCCCGGCGGTCGTCGCGATCGACGCCGCCCAGGGTGCGGCGAACCCCGTGGCGGCGTTGAACGCGTGGCAACGCGAGCGCGCGGACCTCTGGGAGAAGACCGGCGATCCCACCCACTCACCAGTCACGTGGGCCGCCTTCAGCACGGCTTGGGCAGAGGAAAGGGCTCGCCCGGCATGATCCCGGAGGAACCATGGTGAGTTCGTGAGCAACGAGGATAGACCCTTGGTCGGTATCCGGCGCACATCGGATGTGCGAGTGTACAGCGGGGCGACATGTTCCGTGCCTGCTGATGCGACGAGACGTCCGACGCTGGGTTGTGCGTCGGACATCCCTTGATTGTTGCCATTGGAAGCAGGAAGTTTACAGCTCTGCGCGGGGTGGAAAGTCATTGATGGCGTTGGCCAAATACTGGGCAATTTGATTGTGGTAAGCGGCGTTTGGTAGACCGTCGGTGAGGTACTGCGCAGCGAGCTTGCTTGGGTCGGCTGCATCGCGAACGGCGGTGTCGTAGTCGACCACGTAGTCAGCCTGCAAATCGGCGTAATTGTTCAGGAGTAGTTGATTGAGTTTGCGGCGTTCGGCCTCTCTCGGGTCGCCGACGTCGAGGCCGAGTGGTGGGATGGTGGTCACGATGATGTGGACCCAATCCCCGTCGGGACGCTTGTGCCTCTTGAGGCCTTTAGCGCTGTCCGTGCTGACGACATCGGTGAGGTTGCCGGCGATCTCTGTCGCTGTGGCACCGCTGAGAATGTCAGTTGCGCCGACGGCCACCAGGACGGTGCGCAGGTTGGGTGCGCCGAGTGCGGTGTGGTGGAGGTCCGCAGTCCGCTCCAAAAACCAAGTCCATGTGCGCGAACAGCTTCACGGGGGACACCTATGTGCTGATGGCCGATGGTAGCGCCAAGCGTATCGACGAGATCGAGGTGGGTGACAAGGTAGCCAGCAGTGAGCCGGAAAGTGCACAGAGCGAGTCGCACGAGGTGCTTGCGGTTCACATCAGTGACGCGGAAAAGGCATACGTTGATCTAGAGGTTGCTACCCCGGACGGTCTGAAGCGGATTCGGGCGACCGCGCATCACCTGTTTTACGATGCGAATAGCGGTGAGTGGGTCGACGCTGCGAACCTGAAAGCCGCCGGGCAACTGAACACGCCGGAAAACGGTCGAGCGGTCATCGAAAGCGTGCGCGAGTACCGCGCCACACTGCGGACTTTTAACTTGAGTGTGGCGGAGTTGCAAACTTTCTTCGTACTGGCTGGTGCCACTCCGGTCCTGGTTCACAATGCCCCACCTCCGTGTAGAAAGTCGGTGAACGGCTGGCCTAAGCAGGAGGGTGGGAACTGTGAGGCATGCGCAAAGCGGATCCAAAAGATGATCGGTGGCAAGATGCACCGATTCGCAGGGGGCTGCTGTCGCTGGGCCCGTCCAAGCATGACCCGGATGGGCTTTGGGATCACCACTGGGTGGTGGTGAAGGATGGTCGGGTATATGATGGCACTACTGGCCCGAAGGGGTTGGACATCGACACCTTCAAGAAGCAATGGGTTTACCATGACGGAATCGATTTCGGATTTTAGGGTATGACACCTGAAGAGTTGCTGGTGCGCCTGGAGAAGTATCCCAGGATGTACGTCCCGGATGGTCGTTACCACACTTTGGTGGCGTTCATTCTGGGTTATGACGTGGCCCTCGAAGGTCGATTCCTGGAAGGTTTCAAAGAGTGGTGTCTGGCGGCGCTCGGAGTAGGCGAATCGAGCCTGAACTGGCCGGCGCTGATCTGGGATGACGTAACAGAACGGGTTGCGGGAGGGCTGCCGGGCGACCCGGAAGAGGAAATGAAAGCAGAGGTCATCCGCCTCTTGAAAGGTTTCCTCTCGCGTTGACGCCCGGTCTCGTCGGAAGTTCGGCACCGAAGGGCTGGACCGGTTCCCGCCCGCTTCACAGCCACTCGGGGCGGTCCGTGCCCCAGGGGCCCCCGGGGTGGCTCCAGGTGCGGGGTGCGCCGTCGTAGTGGACCGGCGGCAGGGCGTGGCGCAGGGGGCCGTACGGGGACTGGACGGTGGTGAGCCAGGGTTCCGGGTCGTGCGGCTCGCCGTCCACATCGGACGGCACGAGGTCGTGCAGCAGCCAGGAAGCCGTTCCCGCCAGGGAAAGGCGCACGTGCCGACCCCCGGCCTCCCGCTCGGTGAGACCACGCAGGACGGCGGCGGCCAGGAGGTAGCCCGTGGCGTGGTCCAACGCCTGCACGGGGAGCGCACCGGGGTGGTCCCCGTCGCCTTCCACCAGGGCGATGCCGCTACCCGCCTGGACCAGGCTGTCGAACCCGCGTCGACCCGCCCACGGACCCGTCCAGCCCCACGCGCACAGCTGGGCCACCACCAGACCGGGCCGCCGGTCCAGCAACGCGTCGGGGGACAGGCCGTAGCGGTCCAGCGCACCCGGTCGGTAGCCGGTCACCACGACGTCCGCTCCCCGCAGCAAATCCTCGAACACGGCCCGGTCGGCGGACAGGTCCAGCACCGCCGAACGCTTCCCGAGCCCGGTGTCGGCCACGGTGTCGGGCAACCCCGGGGGGTCGAGGCGCAGCACGTCCGCACCCAGCAGGGCCAGCACGCGGGTGGCGACGGGGCCGGCGATCACCCGCGTCAGGTCCAGCACGCGCACGCCGGCGGCGGGCAGGTCGGCGGGACCCGGGATCGGCACGCCCTCGCCGACCACGCGGGTCTCGACCAACGGGAACCGTTGGCCCGTCACGGGTTTCACCGCCACGGCGAGCCCGCCCGCGGCGTAGACCGCTTCCTGGACCTCCTCGGCCGTGCGCTCGGCGAACGCCGCTTGGAGTTCGGCCTCGACACCCATGACCGCGAGCAGGCGTGCCCGGTGGTGCGGGTAGTTGGCGTGCGTCCGCACCCAGCCGTCGGCGGTGCGCCAGAACCGGGACAGCGGGGCGAACGACGTCATCTCCCGGCCGTCGACCCGCAGGTGCCGCTCGCCGGCGAACGCCGTCGCCACGGCGCCCTCGTGCACCCGCACGGCCGGCGGCGGCGTGTTGTTGCGGCGGCCCAGGAGTTCGGCTGCCGCGAGTGAGCACGCGCCCACCGCCGCGCGCGCCAGTTCCCGCACCGGCAGCCGGGCGGGCAGCGCGCCGCGCACCGGTCGGTAGTCCACCACCGCGGGCGCTCCACCCAACGCCGCCCACGCCTGTGCCGTGCCGAGGTCTTCGAGGGTCACGACCGCCATGGTGCCCCACCTCATATCCTGGTTCGGGTTTCCGACCGCGACAGGGGGCGGCAGTGCGATACGTGGCCATCGGCGACAGCTTCACCGAGGGAGTGGGCGACGAACTGCCCGACGGCTCGTGCCGCGGCTGGGCGGACCTGGTGGCGGCGGGACTGGCCACCGCGCTCGGCGAGACCGTCCAGTACGCGAACCTCGCCATCCGGGGCAGGCTGCTGGAGCCGATCGTCACCGACCAGCTGGAGGCGGCGCTGGCGTTGTCACCGCGACCCACGCTGATCACCCTCAACGGCGGCGGCAACGACATGATGCGGCCCGGCGTGGACGGCGCGCGGCTGGTCCGGCTCACCGAGCACGCGGTGCGGCGGTGTGCCGACGCGGGCGTGCGCCTGGTGCTGCTCAGCGGCGCGGACCCGTCCGCGCGGCTGCCGTTCGGCCGCACCGTCCACCGCCGGGGCGTGGCGCTCACCACGGCGGTCACCCTGCTCGCCCGGCGACACGGCCTGACCATGGTGGACGCGTTCAACGACGTCGAGGTGCGCAAGGCCGCGTACTGGTCGCCGGACCGCCTGCACCTCAACGCCGCCGGGCACCACCGCGTGGCGTCGCTGGTGCTCTCCGCGCTCGGGCACGGCGAAGCGGACGAACCACTCACCCACGAGCCCGTCGCGCGCCGACTCGCCACCGAGGCGAGGTACTACCGCGAGCACGTGCTGCCGTGGCTCGGCCGCCGCCTGCGCGGCCGGTCGTCGGGCGACGACCGGACCGGCAAGCACAGCGCCTGGACACCGGTCGAAGCGATGCCGCGCGTCTGAGCGGCGGCGGCGCTCCGGACGGCGGTCGCCCGGGAGTCCCGGGCGACCGCCGTCACCCCCCATGCGCCGGCCGAGGGCGAGGTGACCCCCCGTGCCGGAGTCCGATGCGGCCCGCCGGGCGTGGTTGCGCGCTCAGGCGAACGCGTTGAACACCTCCTCCGGGCGGTCGCGCTCGACGTGCAGCCGCCACGCCGCCTCGGCCAGCTCGTCCGGGTCGATCGTGGGCGGCGTGCCCCCGAACCGCTCCGGGTCGGCCAGCACTGCCCGGTGGATGTCGCTGCGCTCGATCAGACCGCCGATGGTGAGGATGCCCGCGTGGACCCCGCTGTCGAAGAGGGCGGCGTGCAGCGTGATCACGTAGTTGCGCAGGGCCGCCGCCGACAGCGTGAACGCCCCGATCGCCGGCATCGGCACGACGGCGCTCAACCCGCCCGCGAACAACAGCGTGCCCGAGCCCCGTTCGAGCATGGCGGGCAACGCGTGCCCGACCGCGTCGATCGCCGGGTAGGCCCACTCCGCGGCGGCACGCGCGGCGGTGGAGTCCAGTTCGGTGACGGGTACGAGCGGCACGCCCGAGTCGGCCGCCCCGGGACCGTAGTAGAGGACGTCGGCCGGGCCCAGCCGCTCGGTGGCGGCGTCCAGCGCCGCGTGGAGCGCGGCGCGGTCGCGCACGTCGGCGGTGAACGTCTCGGCACGCACGCCGGCGTCGGCGAGCGCGGCGACGTAGTCGGGGTGCCGGGTGTCGGTGCGGGAGATCAGGGCGACGTCGTGCCCGGCGCGGCCGAACCGGTGCGCGATGGACATGCCCAGGCCGGGACCGACCCCGATGACGACAGCGGTCTTGCTCATGGGTGCCTTTCGTCGGATTAAGTCGAGGCAGCCCTCGACTTCGTCCCCGACGTTAGCACGAACCTGAGGGTGCCCTCGATTTCGTATCATCCGGAGGTGGCCGCCGACTCGAAACCGCTGCGCGCGGACGCCGCGCGCAACCGCGCCAACCTGCTGGCCGCCGCCACCGAGGTGTTCGCCGCACGCGGGCTGGACGCACCGCTGGAGCAGATCGCCCGCCGGGCGGGGGTCAGCATCGGCACGCTCTACGCGCACTTCCCGAGCCGGGAGGCGTTCGTGGACGCGATCTTCCCGGAGCGCCTGGCCGTGCTGGACCGGATCGCGGAGCGGTCGTTGGCCGACCCGGACCCGTGGTCGGGGTTCGTCGGCTTCCTGGAGGGCCTGTTCGCGCTCCAGTCCGAGGACCACGGGCTCAACGACGCCGTCGCCCGCCGCCTGCCGAACGCGCGGGAGGTGGCCGAGGTGTGCCACCGGGGCGGTCTCCACGCGGAGCGGATCGTCGCCCGCGCCAAGGCGAGCGGCCAGTTGCGGGCCGATTTCGAGCTGGGCGACCTGGCCACGCTGACCTGGGCCATGTCCCAGGTCATCCGCGAGTCCATGGACACCGCGCCGAACGCCTGGCGGCGCTGCCTCGCGTTCCTCACCGATGGCCTGCGCGCGGAGGCGGCCCGCACGCCCGCCGGAAGTTGACAGGTACCTGTCAAAACTGGCAGCTTGTCCGCCGTGACCGCGTTGACCGATCGCGGCGAGGAGTTCTCCACGCTGCTCATCGAGGTGTTCCGGGTGAACGGGCTGCTCCTCGCGGCCGGTGACGCGTTGGCCGGGCCGTCCGGGCTGTCCAGCGCGCGCTGGCAGGTGCTGGGCGTGATCGACCACGGACCCCGCACGGTCGCCGGCGTCGCCCGCGCCATGGGCCTGACCCGGCAGGCGGTGCGGCAGACCGCGACCGGCCTGGTGCGTGACGGCATGGTCGAGTTCCGCGACAACCCGCTGGACCGCCGCGCCCGGCTGCTGGACCTCACCCCGCGCGGGCGCACGGCGCTGCGCGCGGTCGAGCGCCGGCAGGCCGAGTGGGCCAACGGCCTCGGCGCACGCCTGTCCCTACCCGAGCTGCGCGCGGCCGTCGCCACGCTGCGCGACCTCGCCGACCTGCTGGAGGACCGGTGACCGTCATCCCGTTGCTGCCGTGCGCGTCCATCGACGACATGGAGGTGTTCTACGAGGCGCTCGGCTTCACGCGCACGTACCGCCAGCTCAAGCCCAACCCGTACCTGGGGATGCGCCGCGGTGACGTCGAGATCCACTTCTTCGGCATGGAGGGCTTCAACCCCGCCGACTCGTACGGGAGCTGCGTCGTCCTCGTCCCCGACACCGCGGTGACGCACCGCGAGTTCGCGGAAGGGCTGCGCGCGGCGTTCGGCCGGGTCCCGCTGTCCGGCATCCCGCGCATGACCCGGCCCCGGTCCCGCCGCAACGTCGACCGCCAGGCCGGTTTCTCGGTGGTCGACCCCGGCGGCAACTGGATCCGCGTGTTCGCGGCGACGCCCGCGACGCCCGCGGCGGAGCCGTCCGGGAAGCTCGCGCGGGCGGTGGAGAACGCCGTCGTGCAGGCGGACGGCCGCGGCGACCCCGCGCAGGCGGCGAAGATCCTCGACGGCGCGCTGCGCCGGGCGGACGACGCGAGCGCGGTCGACCTGGTGGAGGCGCTGGCGTACCGGGCGGAGCTGGCGATCACCCTGGGCGACGCGGAACGCGCCGCCGCCGCGCTGGCCGAGCTGGACGCGGTGCCGTTGACCCCGGAGGACCGGGAGCGCCTGGCCGACACCCTGGCGCACGCCGCGGAACTGCGCTGATCACCGGCGCCAGGACGCGGCCAGCAGCCGGCGCGTCGGCACACCCGGCAGGTACGCCCGGACCAGGGCGACCCCGATGCGCGGCAGGTCCGCCTCGTCCCGGTACGCCATGTGCACCGGTTCGTAGCGCGGCGAGAACTTGGCCTTGAACGCGTGCAGCGAGCGGAACCCGTACAGCGGTTCCACCGCGCCGCCCAGCCGGTCCAGCACGCGGTCCACGCCGGCCAGTTCCGCCGCCGCGCCGCGGGCCAGCGGCGCGCCCGACAGGGACACGAAGCGGGTGCCCCGGTCACGCAGCTCCAGGCACGCCGAGGCGATCATGAACTCCACCACGGGCCGGAAGCCGTCCGCGCGGCGGCGCATCACGTCCAGCGTCCAGCCGTGCACCTCGCCGCCCGGGGCGTGCACCGGCAGCCACGACGTGACGCCGTGCACGCTGCCCGTCGCGTCGACCGCCAACCCGACCCACACCGCCGGGTCCATGGCCTCGTCCACGCCGCCGAGCGTGAAGCCCATCTCGGGCAGGCCCTTGTCGCCCACCCACTGCTCGGAGATCGCACGCACCTGGGCGAGCACCGCGAACGGCTGCTCGGCCAGCCGCACCAGCCGGAACTCCAGCCCGTCGCGCCGGGCGTGGTTCAGCGCCGTGCGCACGTCCTGCCACTTCCTGCCCTTGAACGCCAGGTCCGCCAGGTCCACCACGGTGTCCTCGGCGATCTGCGTGGTCTGCCAGCCCTGGGCCCGCGCCGCCCGCGCCACCTCGCCGGTCACCGAGAACAGGCACGGCACGAGGCCGCCCTGCTCGCTCATCGCGGTGAACTCGCGCACCGCCTCGGCGGCCGTGCCGGCGGGCACCACCGGGTCGGCCAGGGCGATCGCCACCCCCGCGTGCCGCTGGTACGCGACGTACCCGCGCCCGTCCGGGGTGAAGTAGAACCGGTTCTCCGGCCACACCGTCATCCACGACATGGTGGAACCGCCCACCGAGGTCAGCAGGTCGCGGGCCCGGCCGAGGTTGTGCTCGTCCGCCGCGACACCGCCGGGCAGGTGGCGGCGCGCCGGCACGCGGAACGCGCCCCGGTTGGAAAGCAGCAGCACCAGTTCGCCGAACCACAGCACGCCGCTGCCCAGTGCCACGGGCGCGCCGTCCGGCAGTTCGTCGGCCAGGACCAGCAGCAACGCCAGCGCGGCGATCAGCAGGTTCAGCACGCCGAGCACGACGGTGACCCACCACGCCCACCGCTTGCCGTACCGGAGCTGGTTCGCGACGAACCCGACGAGCACCAGGTCGACCAGCACGTCCACCAGCGGCGCGGCCTCACCGGAGGTCTCGCCGAACGGACCGCGGTTCGGGGCCAGCAACACCACGAACTCCGTCAGCAGCAGGACCACGAGCCCGCCGAACGCCAGCATCCGCGTTTCACGGCGCGTGCGCGGCCCGTACCCCGGTTCCACACCCCACAGCCGCTGCCCGACGACCATGCCCACGGCGATCGCGAGGCCGTGCGCCACGTCCGTCAGCGTGCCCTCGAACAGGAACGCCACGGTCGCGTAGAACGACAACGCCGCCCGCACCCGCAGCCGCCACGGGGAACGCAGTGTCGCGGACGTGACGGCCACGACCGCCAACGCGCCCGTGGTGAACCCGACGTCCCTGGTGGACGCCACGTGCTGCGCCCACGTCCACGGTGTCGTCGACAACGCCCACACGAGCAGCGACGCGCCCAACACGCCGCCCAACTGCCCGATCACCGCGACCAACGCCGTCCGCCGCGTGCCCAGCCGCAGCTCGCACGCGCCGACCAGCAACGTGAACAACAACACCCCGCCCACGAACTGGGCCGGCGTGAGGGCGAAGAACCAGCCGACCACGAACGTCCACGGCTTGCCCTCACGCAGGGCGGGCACGCCGTAGGCGACGTCGGCGAACCACGGTTCACGCCACAGCGGTCGCCACACGGTGCGGCTCACCAGCCCGACGAGCACGAGCGCCGACACCGTGCACCCGGTGACCGGGATCCTGCGGACGACCTGCGGCAACGCCCCGACCGCCCGGGACGCCCACGTCTCGAAACCGGCCACCGCCCCCGTCCTCCCGCCGCCGCGCGTTCGTTGACCCACCGGGAACACCAACCGTATGACCTCGCCACGCCCGTCGGGTGCCGGCTCGCCCGATGGGGTGGGCGTGCCACGTCCGTCCACCGTGGATCGCCGGCCGCCGCGGCGAGCCGCGTGCTCGATACTGGTCCCATGGCGGTGGAGTCGAATGTCGAGGAGGTCCGGCGTGCCGGTTGCCGTGCGGTCCGCCGCTGAGGTGTTGCGCCGGTTGCCGTTCACGGTGACCGTGCTCGTGGTGATGTTGGCGGCCGGTGTGGTGACGGGATCGCTGTGGGCGGACGCCACCGAGGCGTCGTGGTACCCGACCGTCGCGTACGGCCTGCCGTCGTTGGAGGAAGGTCGGTGGTGGACGCCGTTGACCGGTGTGTTCTTCGCCATCGTGCCCGCGACCTACGTGCCGATGGCGGGGTCGTTCGCGTTGTTCGTCGGTTTCGCGGAGTGGCTGCGGGGGACGCGGTTCGCGGTGGTCGCCGCGGTGGTGGCGCAGGTCGGCGCGGTGCTGTTGAGCGCGGCCCTGCTGCTGGTGCTGCGGGGTACCGGCTGGCCCTGGGCGGTCGAGACGGCGGGGCTGGTGGACGTCGGCTTCTCGGCGGGCGCGCTGGCCGTGGGCGCGTTGCTGTCGGGGTCCGTGCCGCCGCCGTGGCAGTGGCGCGTCCGGCTCGGGTTGAGCCTGTACGTGGTGGCGTCGTTCGTGTTCGTCGGCTCGTTCGCGGACGTGTTGCACCTGGTCGCCGGTGTCGCCGGGTTGGCGGTGGGAACACGTCCGGTGCGCGTGCCGCGTCGGGAGGCCGTGCTGCTGGCGGCGGTGTCCGTGCCGCTGGTCGTGGTGTCGGGTGTCGCGTTGAGCTTGCTCCTGCCGTCGGTGAGCCCGCTCGGTGACACGACCCGGCCCGCGACGGTCGTGCTGGGCGTCGTCGTGGTGCTGCTGGTCGCGCCGCTGCTCGCGTTCGGCGTGCCGCGGAGGGCGGCCCGATGACGAAACCCCGCTGGCCGCGTGGCGTGTACGGCACGGGGCAGGAGCCCGACTACCGGTTCAGCTTCGCCAACGAGCGGACGTTCCTGGCGTGGATCCGCACCGCGCTGGCGCTGCTGGCCGCCGGTGTCGCGGTGGACGCCGTCGACCTCGGCCTGCCCGGCGTGCTGGAGACGGGCCTGTCGCTGCTGTTGATCGGGCTGGGGCTGGTGTGCGCCCTGGTGTCGTGGGTGCGGTGGGCGCGCAGCGAGCGCGCGATGCGCAACGACCAGCCGCTGCCGTCCTTCGCGGTGGGCGCGGTGCTGGTGGTCGGCGTGGTGGTGGCCGCGGTCGTCGTGCTGCTGCTGAAGGTCTGACCGGTGGAGCGGGGCGCGCAGAACGAGCGCACGGCGCTCGCGTGGCAGCGGACCGCGCTGGCGATGATCGCGGGTTCCGCCGTCCTGGCCCGGCTCACCGCCGACCGCCTCGGCGCGTACGCGCTGGTGAGCCTCGGGGTGACCACCGCGCTGGGCCTGGTGGTGCTGGTCGCCGCCCGGTGGCGGTACCGGGCCGGGCGGCGCGGCAGGCGGGGTGGCGCGGTGCTGCCCGCGGCCGTCGCCGGCGGCACGGTGCTGATGATCCTGGTGGAGGCCGCGGCGCTGCTGCGGTGAGGCGGAGGCGACGTTGTAGCGCTTCCCACACCCCCTGGTTCCCTTCTGTGCTACCGGGCCGACGCGGATGTGCTTACGGTGATCGCGACGGCGCGACCCCTGGTCACCCCCGGTCGCGCCCGGTACCCGGCCGCCCGCGGCCAACCCCGAGAGGAACCCGATCAATGTGCGCCGCCTGCGGTGTCCCGACCCATGAGCCGCCCGTAGCCGAACCGCCCCGCCGGTTCGCGGCGCTGCGCAACCGCGACTGCCGCCCGTACCTGTTCGGCACGGGCCTGGCGATGATGGCCGACAACATCGAGCACGTCATCACCTACTGGGTGCTGTGGGAGAAGTTCCAGTCGCCCGGTCTGTCCGGGTTCGCGGTGATCAGCCACTGGGCGCCGTTCCTGCTGCTGTCCATGTGGTTCGGCTCGCTGGCCGACCGCTTCGACTGCCGCCGCGTGATCCAGGCCGCGCAGGCGTTGTTCATGCTGGTGTCGGTGGCGTGGGGCGTGTTGTTCCTCACCGACTCGCTCCAGATGTGGCAGGCGTGCGTGCTGCTGGTGCTGCACGGCATCGCGGGTGCGATGTGGGGTCCGGCCGAGCAGATGATGCTGCACGACTTCGTGGGCGAGCGGGAACTGCCCAGCGCCGTGCGGCTCAACGCCACGTTCCGCAGCCTGGGCATCCTGTTCGGGCCGGTGATCGGCTCGGCGCTGTTGCTGGGCATCGGGCCCACGGCGGGCATCTTCGTGAACGTCCTGTTCTACCTGCCGCTGACGGTTTTCCTGTTCCGGACGAAGTTCACCGGCCACACCCGTGACCGGCACGTCCGGCCGCGGGTCGGGCTGCTGGAGTCGTTGCGGGTGCTGCGCGAGGTCGGCACCAACCGGACGCTGGTCAGCATGATCGTGCTGGCGGGGCTCGGGTCGTTCTTCGTGGGCGCGTCGATCCAGACGTCCATGCCGATCTTCGCCAACGACCTCGGCGTGGCCGGTTCGGCGGGCATCGCGTACGGGGTGCTGCTGTTCGCCAACGGCGCGGGCGGCGTGATCGGCGGCGTGCTGATGGAGACCACGCGGACCATCAAGTCCAACGTGCCCACGGCGGTGGCCGCGACCGCGATCTACGGCGTCACCACGCTCGGCTTCGCGCTCACCGGCAACTACCTGCTGGCGGTGGTGCTGCTGGTGGTGGGCGGCGTGGCGAACCTCGCCTCGATGTCCATCACGCAGACCGTGGTGCAGCTCCAGAGCCCGGCCGCCGACCGGGGCCGGGTCCTCGGGCTGTACGGCGTGTCGTCGGGCGGGCTGCGCACCGGCAGCGGGTTCACGGTGGGTCTGCTCGGCGTGGCCGTCGGTGTGCACGCCTCGCTCGCCTACAGCGCGATCGCCCTGTGCGTGGGCACGGTGGCGGCGGGCGTGCACGCCCTCATGGGCCGGCGGACGTCGCCGACGGCATGATGGGTGCGTGGAGTCGACCAGGGTGGACCGCTGGCTGTGGGCGGTGCGGCTGACCAAGACCCGTCCGGACGCGGCGGCGGCCTGCCGGGGTGGGCACGTGCGCGTCAACGACCGGCCCGCGAAGGCCGCCACGACGGTGTCGCCCGGTGACGAGGTCCGGGCGCGGGTCGGTGACACCACGCGGGTCGTCGAGGTGGTGCGGGTGATCCAGAAGCGGGTGGGCGCGGCGGACGCGGCGACGTGCTTCATCGACCGCACCCCGCCGCCACCGCCGGAGGTCGCCGTGCCGGTGGCGCGGCGCGAGCGGGGCGCGGGCCGGCCGACGAAGCGTGAACGCCGCGTCCTGGACCGCTTCCGCGCGGGCGGGTTCTGAGAACCCGCAATCCGGCCCTACCGGACGTACCGGGACACCCGGAACATGGGTGCCGTCCCGCACCGGTGACCGCGACCGGTCGGGGCGCACCGCCTCTCGGCGAGGTCGGCCGACCAGCGGACCGGCTCCCAGCTCCGCCGGTCCGCCGGGTCGGGCACGGGGTTCGCGGCGGCTGCCGACGCGGTCATTCCCGCGATGCCGCCGAGCGGACGCGGCGTCCCCGTGCCCGACCACGACCCGCGGTACCCGACCGGTCCGGCGTCAGCCGGTCAGCGGGTCGGCCACCCAGGTCCGCCGGTCCGCCGGGTCGGGCACGGGGTGCACGGCGGCGGCGAGGGCGGTCAGCGCCGGGGTTCCGCCCGGTGCCGCTCCGCGCCCCGGTGCCACCCGCACCGCGTACCGGCCGCCCGGGTCGAGCACGTCGACCCCGCCGTCCGACGTGACCGCCGGCCGGTCCGCGACCCGCGCGTTCGCCGTCACGTCCCGGTCGGGCAGGCCGTCGGAGCGCAAGCTCACCACGACCGTCCCGCCGTCGCCCGCGAGTTCCACGGCGGCCAGCTCCGGACCCGGGCGAACCGGCGACCGCACCGACACCAGGCGCAGCGGCGTGGTGATCCGGAACGGCACGGCGACCGGTGTGCCGCCATCGGCGACGACGGCCTGCGCCACCCGGTGCGCGCGGTTACGCAGGTCGGCGAAACCACCGTCCAGGCGGACCTCGCCCCACGCGCCGGGCGACCACTCCCAGACCAGGGTCGTCCCCGTCCACACGGCGGTGCGGCCGGCGACGTCCGGCACCGGTTCACCCGCCGGCCGCCGCCCGCCCGCGTGCAGGACCACCACGCCGGCCGGGGCGCCGGGCGAGTCCGCGCGGGTGAGCGCGATCTCCTGCCGGTCGACGCCGGTGGTGTAGCTCAACGGCGTGAAACCACCCGCCGTGCCGACCCGGGCGACCTGCCGCAGCGGGTCCAGCACGACCGCCGCCGGCTCGGGCGCGTGCTCCGGCAGCACACCGATCGCGGTGCCCAGCGCGACGCACACCGCCAGCGCGGCGAGCACGGGCCGGGCCCGCCGCCGACGCCTGCCGTTCCGGACGGCCCGAGCGACGTCGACCCGGGACGGCCCGGGTTCGACGTCCCGCAACGGGGCCAGGAAGTCGTGGTCGCTCATGACTCGGCGCCTCCCAGCATCAGCCGCATCGCCGCCAGGCCGCGTGCGGTCAGGGTTTTGACGTTGCTCTCCGAGCAGCGCAGCGCGGACGCCACCTCGGCCACCGGCCGGTCGGCGACGAACCGCAGCACCAGCACGGCCCGCGTCCGCGGTGGCAGGCGGCGCAGCGCCGCCCACACCACCTCGCGGGTCTCCGGGTCCGGCCGGCCGCTCGGCCGGTGCGGCAGCTCCGCCGGGTAGCCCACCAGCCGCACCAGCCGCCAGCGGCGGCGGTGCTCGTTGAGGAACGCCCGCACCAGGACCGCCCGCACGTAGGCGTCGCGGTCGTCCGCCGCGTTCGCCTTGCGCCAATGCGCGTAGAGCCGGGTGATGGCCTGCTGCACGACGTCGTCGGCGCGGTGCCCGTCACCGCACAGCAGCAGCGCCAGCCGCCGCAGCCGGGGCAGGTGGGTCCCGACGTAGGCGGTGAACTCCACGTCGTCGGCCACCACGACCCCTCCCGCGGCGACACCGACCGCCGTCACCCGGTCCGCCGCGCGAAGTGGCCGCGGGCGGCCGGCGACCACAGCAGGCACAGCACCACCGCGGACAACGCCCACCCGCACACCAGGTCGGCCCGCACCTCCACCGCCGGGTACGCGGCGAACACGAACGACCGGCCGATCGCCTGGAACGCCAGCAGCACCGTGATGGCGACCCGGCTCCAGCGCCGACCCGAGTGGACTTTCGCGGCCAACCACACGTACAGCACGGCGCTGACGGGGTGGTAGAAGGTGCCGGGGTTGAGCGTGGCCGCCTCTGGTGTCGCGACCAGCCGCCACACGTCCTCCACGACCACGGTCAGGTGGTTGAAGGCGTGGGCGCCGATACCGGCGGCGGCGACCAGGACGACGGGTGTGGCGGCCTTGGCGGTGTTCGCGACGAACATGGTGACCTCCAGGTCGAGTGGGCCTCTCGTCCCGGTGACACGGCCGGCGGGGCGTCAGGTCGTATGACGTGGGTCACAGCAAAGGGTTCGCCGTCGCCGGGCGGTCGGCCCGAACCCGGACACCGGGCACGCCTGTCCGGATGACGGGCGCTCGGCCGCCCCGGTGATCAGGGCGTCGCGCGGGTTCCCGAAGCGGCGTGCCGGTGGGGACATGGGGTGTTCGGATCGCGCGCCGCCGCTTACCTCGTGCGCCGCACGTGATCACCGCGTCGTGCCGGAGTGCCGCGCGGCGCGGCGATTTTCCCGCTGCGGCAACAATTCCGCACTGGCCGACGGGTGCTGTCGGCGCGTGCCGACGGTCGGTCGCCCGATCCGCGCCCAGCGGCCGGTACACCGCTCGGCGAAGTGGCGGCAACGGGCCGCCCGGCGCGGTGGAAATGCCCGGGAGGTGGCCCCGGGGAAAACGTCGGAGTTCGACGCTAATGGCCGCCGAAGGATCGTCGGTAAACCACCGGGAATACTGTCCGATGGATTCCGGGCGACCTCGGCCCGCGTTCTTCCGGGCTGTTGGGACAATGTTCCGGACGGCCCGCCCGCGCTGGTACTGCCCGTTCGCGCACCAGGCGTCGAGGATTGCCTGCTTGCTATACTCGCCGTGATCTTCCAAAGGGGGGCCGGATGGAACGTATCAGGGAGCGGATTGACCCGATCAGGGTAGTGGTGGGCATTCGGAACGAGTTGGCCCGATACGGCATGGAACGGCTGCTCGGCTCGTTGCCGAGGGTGTGCTCGCTGGAGATCCGGAATTCGCTCGACGAAGGGTGCCGCGCGCTGGACGAAGGGCGCTTCGACGTCTTCGTGGTGGCCCTCGGTGAGCTGGGCGCGCAGCCCGGCGACCTGCGCTTGGGCGCCACCGGCCCGCGTGCGGCGAAAATCCTCGTGATCATGGATTCGCTGGGTCCCGGTGACGTCCTGCGCGCCGCGGACGCGGGCGGCCACGGCTTTCTGGGATTGGCCGACGTGGACGCCGTCACCCTGGACGAGACGCTTCGCCGGATCGCCAACGGCGAGGTGCCGATGCCGGTCGGGATGGCGCACAGCCTGCTCGCCGGAGTGCGCAGCGGGCCACGCGCGAACGCGCTGCCGCCACCCCCACCGCTGACCGCGCGGGAACAGCAGGTGATGTCGCTGCTGGTGGAGGGAATGACCAACAAGCAGATCGCCCGCAAATTGCGCATCTCCTCCCACGGTGTCAAGCGGCTGGTCGCGAGCATTTTGGCCAAGTTGAACACGCCCAACCGGACGCTGGCCGTCGCGAAGGCGTTGCAGGACGGGTGGCCGGTCGTCACCGGAATCCGCGACTGACCGGCCACCGGCGGGCCGTCACACGACGCTGCCGCCGTCCACCACGAAATCGTGGCCGACGAAGAACGACGCCTCGTCCGAGCACGCCCACAGCACGGCGCGGGCGATCTCCGGCAGTTCGCCGACCCGGCCGATGGGGATGACCGGGCCGAACCGCGCGGCCCGCTCCTCCTCCGTCTCGCCGGGCGCGAGCGTCATCGTCGTGTCGAACGGGCCGGGGCTGATGGTGTTGATCCGAATTCCCTCCCGGATGTACTCGCGGGCGGCGGTGCGGCTGAGTGCTTCCACACCGGCCTTGGTGGCGGCGTACGCGCTGCCACCGGGCATGGTCGTGTGACGGCCGATGGTGGACGCGACGTTGACGATCACGCCGCCCCGCCCGCGCATCAACTCGATCTCGGCACGCAGGCACCGCCACGTGCCGGTCAGGTTGATGTCGACGGTCCGCAGCCAGCTGTCCTCCGCGGTGTCGGCGACCGGGCTGACCTCAAGCACGCCCGCGTTGTTGACCGCGACGTCGAGCCGGCCGTGCTCCGCGCGCACGGCGTCGAACAACGCCGCCGTGGCCGCGGCCGACGCGATGTCGGTGGGCACGGCCAACGCCGAACCGCCCGCCTGGTCGACCAGCTTCGCGGTGTGCGCCAACCGGTCCGCGTCCCGGCCGGCGAGCACGACGGCCGCGCCCTCCTCCGCGAACGCCACCGCCACCGCACGCCCGATACCGCTGCCCGCGCCGGTGACGAGCACGACGGCGTCCGCGAACCGCCCGCTCACCGGTCACCACCCGCGGTGGCCGGCGCGGGCGCCGGTGCGGGCGCCCGCCGGGACAGCAGTTCCGGCACGATGCTGAGCAGGCCGAGCACGGCCAGCCCCACGCCGATCCACAGCGGCGCGCGCAACCCGTACCCGGCGCTGATCGCCAGACCGCCGGTCCACGACCCGATCACGACGCCGAACGTGATCACCGACGTGTGCACGGTGTTCACCAGCGGCCGGCCGTTGGACGTCCGGATCACCCGCGCGGCCATCGCCGGGTTCATGGTCACGCCGACCAGGCCGACCGCGACCAGCGCGACCACCGCCACCACGGGGATGTCGGCGAACAGCCCGAACACCGCCAGCGAGGCGGTCAGCGACACCAGGCCGACGGCGAGCACGGTCATGGTGTGCCGGTCGGCGAACCGGCCGACCACCACGTTGCCGAGCACCGTCGCCACGCCGTACACGGCGAGCAGCACCGGCACCGTGCTCTCGCCGAACCCGCTGACGCCGGTGAGGATCGGGGTGAAGTAGCTGAACGCCACGAACGTCGCGCCGATGATCAGCGTGCTGGTCGCGTAGGCGGCCCACAGCCGCCCGTTGCGGAAGGCCGTCAACTCCTCCTTCAACCCCACGTCGCCGACGGCCCGCGTCGCGGGCACCACCTTGAGCGTGATCAACCCGATGAGCAGGGTCAGCGCGCCGACGGCCCAGAAGCTCGCCCGCCAGCCGAACTGCTGGCCGATCCAGGTGGCCGCGGGCAGGCCGAGCACGGTGCCGATCATCAGGCCGCCGACCACGATGGAGGCCGCCCGCCCGGCCCGCTCGGGACCCACGGTGTCCACGGCGATGGCGAACGACATGCCGAACACCGACGACGCGGCGACACCGGTGATCACGCGTGCCGCGAGCATCACCTCGTAGCTCTCCGCGACCGCGCCCAGCGCCTGGCCGAGGATGAACACGCCGAACAGCAGCAGCAGGGTGTTCTTGCGGGGGAACCTGAGCAGCCCGACGGTCAGCACGGGTCCGCCGAGCGCCATGGCGGCGGCGTACACCGAGATGAGGTAGCCGATCGCGGAGATCGACACGCCGAAGTCCGCGGCGAGGGCGGGCATCAGGCCCGACACCATGAATTCGCTGGTGGTCACGGAGAAGATCCCGAGCCCCAGCACGTAGACGGCGATTGGCATGTGCCCTGTCCCTCGATCGGTTCTTTACTGGTCGTCACAAAACTGGGGCGTGGGTGGGGCGACCGGGCCGTCCGGTCGCTCAGAGCGCGGCCAGGGTGCCTTCCAGGACGTCGACCAGCGCGGCGCGGTCGTGCACGACCTTGGCGAGGACCCGCAGGCCGTAGTAGCCCGCCAGGAACGAGCGGGCGAGCTGCCGGGCGTCGCGGTCGGTCGTGATCTCACCCGCCCGCTGGCCCGCCAGGATCACGTCGTGCAGCATCCCCTCGATGCGCGTGAACTGGGTGCGCACCTCGGCGGCCACCTCGTCGGTGCGGCCCGCCGCGTCGGAGGCCGCGTTGACGGCCAGGCAGCCGCGGTGCTCGGGGTCGTTCAGGTCGTGGTCGATCACGGCGGTCAGCAGCGCCCGCAGGCGTTCCTTCGCGCTGCCCGGCCCGTGCAGGATCTCGGCCTGCGCGGCGTGGCCGAGTTCGGCGTAGCGGCGCAACGCCTGCTGGTACAGGTTGGCCTTGCTGCGGAACGTGTTGTACAGGCTGCCCCGGCCGAGACCGGTGCGCGCGCAGAGGTCCTCGGTGGAGGTCGCCTCGAAACCCTTGGCCCAGAAGACTTCCAGGGCGGCTTCGACGGCGACCTCCTCGTCGAACTTCCTCGGTCTGCCCACGGCGGTCAGGCTAGCGGTTTTTGTGTGGACCGGTCAAATACTGTCGGTAGTCGGTTCGTCGCTGTTCCCGGGTGGTGGGAACGAGCCGTACCGCGTGCCGACCTCCACCACGCGCTCGACCGCGTTCGGCGTGGTCGGCGGCGGGGGAGTGCCCGGCACCGCCTCCCGGCCCAGCTCCCGGAAGAAGCCCTCGAACCCGCCCGGCGTGAACAGCAGGAGCTGCCGTGCGACGCGCGTGGTCCGGTTGCGGAACGCGTGGAAGGTGCCGCGCGGGATGAACACCAGGTCGCCCGCCACCGCCGTGTAGGTCCGGCCGCCCGCGTGGATCTCCAGCTCGCCCGCGAGGACGTAGAACGCCTCGTCCTCGTGGACGTGGTTGTGGATCGGCGGCCCGCCGCCGGGCGGGACGTCCGCCTCCAGCACGGTCAGCGAGCCGCCGCTGGCCTCCCGGTCCAGCTTCACGGCGTACACGTCGCCGTTGAGCCACACCGCCTCCCCCTCGCCGGCCGGCACGTGCACGGGTCGGGTCGCGCTCTGGATCTCGGTCATGCGGTCCTCTCGGGTCACCGGTGCAGCGGGTGCACGATCGCGTAGTGCAACTCGTCGCCGAACGACCCGTCGCGGTTGCGCAGCCGGGCCTTCCGCCGTCCCTCGTACTTCCAGTCGGCGCCCTCGACGCCCTTCGCGGACGCGATGTTGCCGATCTTCACGCCCGCCTCCAGGCGGGTGTAGCCGCCCTCCGCGAACGCCCACTCGGACACCAGGCGCAACGCCCGCGACAGGTAGCGGCGGCCCCGGAACCGGGGCACCAGGCCCGCGCCGACGTCCGCCACGCCTGGCGGCACGACCGGCCGCAACACCACCCGGCCCGCCACGTCGCCGGTCTCGTCGTCCACGATCGCCATCAGCGCCCGCGTGCCGACCACCCACTCCAGGGCGGCGCGGGCGGCCAGCGCCGCCGTCTCCTCCTCCGGCAGCGGATCGGTCAGCGCCCAGCGCAACGCCTCGTCGTTGACGTGCTCCAGGTGCAGTGCCGCCGCGTCCGCCGCGGTGGCGACCCGCAGCGTGATCACCCCGTCGCCGACACCACCCGCGGGCAGGTCCGGCAGCGCGGGCGGGATGGGGTCGCCGGGGTCGCCGGGCAGGCGGGCGAACACCGCGCCGTCCGCGTCGCCCCACGCGGTCGCCACCACGCCGCGCTGCACGCCCTCGAACCGGAAACCCGCGCCCAGCACGGCTTTCGCCTGGTCCACGTCGTCCAGCGGGCAGCGCACCTGCACCCGCCGCGCGCCACGCGCGAACGCCCACTCGGTCAGCGCGCGCAGGGTGTCCACCGCGAGGCCGTGGTCGTGCGGGTCGCGGTGCAGGGCGTAACCCAGGTCGGCCGCGGCGGGCCTGCCGTCCGGCAGCCGCACGGCGGCCGACCCGACGTCCTCGCCGGTCGGCTGCTCGACCACGGTGAACGTGGGCGACGCGCCCATCGCCGCGCGCAGCCGCACCAGGCCCGCGCGTCCCTCGGAAACCAGGCGCAGGTTCGTTCGCTCCGTCATGTGTGCCCCCAGGAGGTGACGGTCAGATGAACGGGTTCGCGGGCGATCCGCCCAGCACCAGCTCGCCCGCCGCGGCCACGATCGAGTCCTGCGCGACGGCGTGCTGGCACATCGTGTTCGTGTCGCGCAGCCACCGGTCCAGCAGCGACGTCGGCCGGTACACCGAGGCACCGCCCACCAGGTCGTACAGCCGGTTCACGATGGAACGCGCGGTGCGGAACGCGTGGTAGCGCGCCAGCGCGGTGGAGGCGCGCTCGTCCGCGGTGAGCCGCCCGCCCGCGGCCAGCCGCTCCCACTGGCGGTCGAGGTTGGCGTAGACGTTGGCGCGGGCCGCGGCCAGGTCCAGCTCCACCGCGCCGATCACCGCGCGCACGTGGTGGCTCTGCGCCCACGGCGTGCCGGTCGCCCGGTCCACGCGGGTCTCCGCGAGCTTGCGCACGTGGTCGATCGCCGCCCGCGCCACGCCCAGCGGCACGCCCGACATCTTGCGCAGCACGGCTTCCGGCGTCGCGTGCAGCGGACCCTCGCGCCGGGGTTCGTAGAAGCTGAACGAGTGCTCCTCCGGCACGAACAGGTCGGTCACCCGGTAGTCGCGGCTGCCGCTGCCCGCGAGACCGGTGGTGAACCAGGTGTCCACGATCTCGAACTGCTCGGGCCGCGCCAGCACCACCCGCCAGTGGACCGGTGCGCCGTCCGGACCCGGCTCGGGCTCGCCGTCCCGGTACACCACGCAGCCCGCGGCGAGCCGGTCGCAGTGCGTGCAGCCGCTGCCGAACCGCCACTCGCCGCTGACCCGGTAGCCGCCGGGCACCCGCTCGGCGCGGCCCTGCGGGTGGATCCACCCGGCGGTGATCAGGTCGATGTCGTCGAAGAACGCGCGTGCCGCCGGCTCCTCCAGGAAGCCGGAGTAGATCCCGGAGTCCATGCCGATCATGACGCACCAGGCGGCGGAGGCGTCGCCGGTCGCGAGCACCTCGATCACCTCCGCCTGCTGGGCCGACGTCATGCCGGGGCCGCCCCACGAGGTGGGCACCCCCATCCGGAACACGCCCGCGCCGCGCAGCAGCTCCACGACGTCGGCGGGCAGCTTGCGGGCCTGCTCGATCTCCGCGGCGCGGTCCCGCAGCACCGGGACGAGGTCCCGCGCGCGGTCCAGGATGTCGGCCGGGCTGAGGTAGGTCGGGGCGGGCAGCGTCTCGGAACCGGTCATCGGACGGCTTCTCCTTCCACGCGCGGGCGTCACGCGTACCGGCCGGGCGCGATGGTCCCGGTCGGGTCGAGGGCGGACTTGAGGCGGCGGGCCAGGTCGCGTGCCGCGGGGTCGGGGCTGAGCCGGTCGACCAGGTCGGCGTGGTCCACGTCGAGCCGGTACGGCGGGTAGCCCGCCGCGGCGAACAGCTCGTGCACCCGGTCCAGCGCGCGGTGCGCGCGGGCGGACTCCTCGGCCGTGCGGCGGAACTTCACCGGCACCACGAAGTCCACCAGGTCCGGGCCGAGGGCGTTGAGCGTCGCGCCGCAGCGGACGCCGGTCTCCTCCAGCACGCGGTCCAGCAGGCCCAGGGCGTGCCGGATGTCCGCGCCGGTGAACGGGACCATCGGCAGGAAGAACAACCAGCCCTCGCCGTGCCGGTCCACGTCGTCGGCGTGGTGGCCGAGGGTGGCCGCGAGGACCTCGTCGTTGAGCGCCGGGTCGCCCGCGTACAGGCCCGCCACGGTGCGTGCGATCAGGTCGGTCGGCGGTCCGGGCTCCTCGGTGAACAACCCGGCGGCCTCGGCGCGGACCACGTCCGCGAGAGCCGCCGCGGAGGCGGTCGTGCCCTCGACGCACACGTGCGCGAGGAAGCCGCCCACCGCGCCGCCGTAGAACTCGGCCGCGGTGAAGTCGAACACCTTCAGCACACCGCTCACCAGGCCCTGCGCCGACCACCGGCGCAGCCGGTCGATCGCGGGCACCAGGTCCTGCTTCGCGAACGACAGCCGCAACACGTGCCGCGCCTCCGCCCGCGGCGGCAGGTGCACCGCGGCGGCCGTCACGACGCCCAGGTCCGACTGGAGGAACAACGGCGCGAGGGACGGGCCCAGGCCGTGCCGGTACACCGACGTCGGCCGTTCGGGGTCCGGCCACCAGCCGACGTGCGCGAGCGTGCCGTCCGCGAGCACGACCTCCAGGCCCAGCACGTCGTCCACCCGCTGGCGGCGCAGGCCGACACCCCTGTCCAGGGCGTTGCCGACGACGCTGGTGTGCGCGGACGACGCGGTCAGGTTCAGCAGGCGGTCGGTGCCCGTGAGCAGCCGGGCGAGCCCGCCCTGCGTGACGCCGGGCTCGACCACCGCCCAGCCGCGGGCGGTGTCCAGGTCGCGCACCCGGTCGAGGCCGTCCAGGCGCAGCACCACGGCGTCGTCCCGGGCCGGTTCGGCGGAGCCCAGGCCCCAGTTGCGGCCCGTGCTGACCGGGTGCAGCCGGCCCGCGCCCGCGAACGCGCGCACCACCTGCCGCACCTCGTCGACGGTGCGCGGCGCGATGACGCCGGGCACGTCGCGGGACCGGAACTCGCTCACGTTCGGCCGGTGCGCGGCCGGGACGGGTTCGCCCTCCGGGCCGAGCCGGATCTCGACGCGGTCCGCGCCGACGATGTCGGCGGCGGCGTCCAGCGCGGCGCGCAACGCGCGCTGTCGGGGCGACGTATCGGCGGAGATGGTCATGACTGCCTCACTTGGGGAGCCTCCTCGGCGGCCACCGCCCGTGGTGACGGGCGCGGGCGGTGGGGTCGCGTGCGGGACGTGGGACCGCCCGTCGCGGCGGAAATTCTCGTGACGGCGCGGTCGGCGCGGGAGACCCGGAGGGTGCGGCGCAGTGGCGAGAGGGGGCCGGCCACCTGGCCAGGGCCGGGTGGCGCGCACCACGCTTGACCTCGACTCCGCTGGAGGTCGGAGACTGGTCGGCGAACCAACGCGAGGGGGAGTTCTCAGGTGCGGGCGATCGGTCTTTCGTCGTTCGGCGGACCCGAGGTGCTGGTGCCGGTCGAGGTGCCGGCGCCGCACGCGGGTCCGGGCCAGGTGCGGGTGCGGGTGCGCGCGGCCGGGGTGCAGCACTTCGACACCGGCGTGCGGCGTGGTTGGGCGCCGCCCTCGGTGCGGCTGGAGTTCCCGGTGGTGCCGGGCAACGAGTTCGCGGGCGAGGTGGACGAGGTCGGCGCGGGCGTGACGGGTTTCGGGGTGGGTGCGGAGGTCTACGGGTACACCACGCTCGGCTGCTACGCCGAGCACGTGGTGGTGCCGGCGGACCAGGTGGTGCGCAAGCCCGCCGGTATGCCGTGGCCGGTGGCGGGCGGGTTCGCCGCGAACGGCCAGGGCGCGCACCTCGCGCTGGGCGCGTTGGGCATCCGGCCCGGTGACACCGTGCTGGTGCACGGCGCGGCGGGCGCGCTGGGCACGTTCTCCGTGCAGCTGGCCCGGATCTGGGGCGCGGGCCTGGTGATCGGCACGGCGAGCGAGGCCAACCACGACCACCTGCGCTCGCTCGGCGCGGTGCCGGTCACCTACGGGGAGGGGTTGGTGGAGCGGGTGCGCGCGCTCGCGCCCGGCGGCGTGGACGCGGCCCTGGACCTGGTCGGGGAGGAGGCGTTGCGGGCGTCCGCGGAGCTGGTCGCGGACCGGAACCGGGTGCGCACCATGGTGGCGGACGACGTCGCAGTCGAGTTGGGCGTGCCCGTGCTGGCGGCGGCGCGGTCGGCGACCCGGCTGCGGGAGCTGAACGAGTATTACGAGATGGGGCTGATCACCATCCACATCCGGCACGCGTACCCGCTGGAGCGGGCCGCCGACGCGCACCGGGCCGTGGAGTCCGGGCACGGGCGCGGCAAGGTGGTGCTGACCGTGCCCTGACGGTCAGGGCAACCGCCGCCGTCCCGCGAACCCGAGGTCCGCGCGGTGGTACCAGGCCAGTTCCGCGTCGCCCTCCAGCCAGCAGAGGTGCACGGGCGTCCCGTCCAGCTCGGCGGGGAAGTCGACCAGCAGCGGCGCGAACCCCTTCAGCTCCGCGCCGGTCGCCTGGACCGCGCTCATCAGCTCGTCGAGCCGCGCCTGCGCGGCCTTGAACTCGGCCATGCCGCCCAGCGGGGTGCGCTCGCCCGCGGCGACCGCGGCGGACAGCTCGGCGGCGTCGGCGCGCAGGGCGACGATCTCGTCCAGCACCGGCCGGAGCCGTGCCAGCTCGTCCCGCGCTTCGGGCAGGGTGAAGAGTGCCAAGGGAGCTACCTCGCCAAGTGGTCCAGTCCAAGCCGCAGCCAGGTTACGGTGCCGGCGGCCCGGTCGGCTCGGCGGGCACGCACCCACCACTCCTCGGGACACGAGCGGACCGCGCACCGGCGCGGTGTCGCCGCGGACCGACCGCCGGTCCGCCCGGCGGGGGGCGGGCGGGGCGCCTCGCGCCGAGCCGGGGGCGGGCTGCGGCGGGTCGCGCGCGCGTGCCGGTGCCCCGGCGGGGGACGGGCGGCGCGCGGCGCACCACGGCCGGCGGCTCGCCAACCCCGAACCGCCGCCCGGCACACCGGGCGCGCGCGGCCCGATGGGGTGGTGCGGTTTCGGTGAACCGGCGCGGGTGAGCCGCCTGCTCGGCGGCCCGACGCGGGACCGGCGCGCGTGGCCCGATCCGGCGGCCCCGCCCGGCCTGATCCGGCGGCCCCGCCCGGCCTCGGGCCGGGCCGCCGGGAGGCGTGGTCTAGCGGATCCAGCCCAGGCGCAGGAAGACCGACTCGCCGGGCGCGTCGTCGAGCCCGTCGTTGTCCACCACGCCGACCAACCGCCGCAGCGGGCCGAAGCCGACGACCGCGATGCCCTCCACCTTGTCGTGCGCGGTCGCGCCGTCGGCCTTCAGGGCGGGCAGCAGGTCGCGTGCCGGGGACTTCGCCACCACCGGCTTCGGCTGCCCGGCGGGCGTCGGCGCGAGGCGCGAGATGTCGACCCGGTACACCTTCTTCGTGACGGCGGCGTCACCGCGCTGGTTGTCGCGCTCCAGCACCAGCAGGGTGCGGTCGTCCAGCGCGGTCACCTCGGACAGGCCGACCCAGCCGCCCGCGGGCGCGGCGTCCAGCGGGTACGCCGCGAACGCCCACTCGCCGGTCGCGGGCGTGAAGCGGGCCAGGGTCGCCTGGCCGCGCATGTCCGACTTCCACTCCCGCTGCACCGCCACCCACACCTGCTCGGACGCACCGCGCCCGGTCACCGCCACGCCCTCGAAGCCGTTGCCGGTCGCGGTCGCCGCGACCGCCTCGGGCAGCGGCACCTCGCGCACCACCGCACCCGTCGGCGCGACCTCGACCAGCAGGTTCGGCTTCTTCTTGCCGTCGCCCTCGGACGCCACCCAGTATCCGCCGCCCCGGCGGGCCGCGACGCCCTCGCCGTCGTACCCGACCGGCCGACCGTCCTTGGTCAACGCCAGCTCGGCGCGGACCCGCGCGGGCGCGGCGAGCGTGTCGATGGTGAGGACGCGTGTCGGCGAGTACGCGGAATCGGTGACCGCGACGACGTGGCGGTGGTCGCCCGGGACGCCGGACAGGCCGGACAACGCGCCGAAGCCGATGCCGTCGGACACGATCGACGGCGTGCCCTGGTTGCGCTGCAAGGAAACCGCGAGCGGCGTGCGGGTCAGGCGGTACGAGGTGAGCGACGAGCGGATGCCGTCGTCGGCGGCGTCCTCCTCGGCGGACACGACCAGCGTGCCGGTGGCCGGGATCGGCAGCAGGCCCTCCGGCCCGACACCGGTCGGCAGCGCCTGGAGGAACTTCGGGCGGCGTGCGTCGTCGATGTCGTAGACGGCGACCAGGTTCGCCCGCTCCATGCCGACGAACGCGTACCGGTGCCTGCCGAACGTCGCCACGGCCAGGCCCTCGGGCTCGACGCCCTTGTTGTCCGACCGGCCGTCCGGGTACTGGCCCTGCCGGATCGCGACCTGCTCCAGCTCGTTGCCCGACGAGTGCACGACCCGGCCGCTCGCCGCGTCGAACACCGTCCACGTGCGCGAGCCGCCCCGGTAGTCGCCTTCGTCGGCGGTGCCCAGCGTGCGGTCGTCCAGCCAGGCCACGGCATCCGGCTCGCGGGCGGCGGTGATGGTCTGCGACGGGTCGATGCGGCCGTCGTCGGCGGTGTCCACGCCGCGCACGGTCGCGGTGCCCGCCGAGAAGTGGTTCACCACCTCGCCACGACGCAGGTCCACGATCGCGATGTGGTTGTTCTCCTGGAGCGTGACGGCGACCTGGTCGCGCCCGTTGATGCTCACGTACTCGGGTTCGGGGTCCTCGGGCGCGACCTCGGCGAGGCCGGTCAGCTCGACGCGGCGCTGCGTCCACCCGGTCGGCGCGCCCTTCAGGTCCACGATCGCGAGGAACCCGGCGGGCGCCTGCGGCAGCGCGCCGCCGTCGACGTCCTCGTCGCGCTCGTTCTCGATGGCGACCGCCGCGTACCGGCCGTCCCGGGAGATGTCGATGGAGTCCGGCTGCCCGCCGAGGTCGTGGGACGCGACCACCCGGCGGCCGTCCAGGTCGACCACCAGCAGCACGCCGGAAGGCGTGCGGCGGGACGGCGAGGTGTTGACCGCCACGAGGGCGAGTCGGCCCACGACGTCCACCGAGGTCGGTTCGCCGGGCACGGCGAGCGTGCCGTCCGGCGTGAACCGGCCGTCGCGGACGCGCGTGAACCCGATCCGCCTGCCGGGGGAGTCGGTGTAGACGACCGTGCGGCCGTCCGCGGTGGCGGCGGCGATCTCGGCGGCGGTGTGCTCGGCCGCGGTGCTGTTGCGGAACACGGGCATCGTGTCGACCCGCTGGAACCGCTCGGTCCCGTGCGCGCCGGCGGGCGGCGCGAGGACCGACGTGCTGATACCGCAGACCAGCAGGACCGCGAGTGCTCGTACCGGACGGGCCACCTTGCCTCCAACCTCGACGACGGGCGCGCGCTTTGTAGCGCACGGGAACGACTTGGGGATGAACTTCCCATGTCCGACCGGCGTCGGATCAGCCCGAACAGCCGCATCCGGTCCGTTCCGCCGGGACGTCGGCGGTCCACGCCCGCGGTCGGTAGGCTCGACGCGTGGTCGATCTTCCGCTGCACGAGTCGTCCGCCACCCTGCTGCCCGGTCCGCTCGCGGAACTGCCCACGCGGATCGCCGCGGCCGGCGGCCTCGCCGGTGCCCTCGCGACCCGGCTCGAACCCGACCCGGCCGGGCTGTCCCGCGCGGCGCTGGTCGAGGCGGCGAGCGCGGAGGCCGACCGGTTGGCCGACATCGTGGTGCGGCCGGAACACCTCGTGCTGGGACTGGTGCGCGCGACCGGCGGCGCGTTGGCGCGGGCACGTGAGGTGTGGCAGCTGATCGTCGCTGAGAGGGCTTACGCGGACTACCTGGAGCTGCGACCGGGTGGCGGGACGCCCGTCGTCGTGCTGGTGGCCGGTGTGCCGGGCACGGGCAAGAGCACCCTGGCCGAGGGGCTGGCACGGCGGCTGCGCGCACCCGTGTTCTCGATGGACTGGCAGATGGGCGCGTTGCGGCCGTTCGGGGTGCTGCGTGACGACAACGTCGCGCCGCTGGCCGAGACGAACCTGACCGCGTCGGTGGCCCGCCAGCTGCACCTGGGGCTGGACGCGGTGATCGACGCGACCGGGCACCGCCGGGAGGTGCGGGACCGGTGGCGCGCCTTGGTCGAACGGCTCGGCGGCGTGTTCCTGGGCGTCGAGTGCGTGTGCTCGGACGAACAGGCGCAACGCGCCCGCGTGGAGGGCCGGTCGCGCGGCATCCCCGGCTGGCACGCCACCGTCTCCTGGGAGCACGTCCAGCGGATGAAAACCCTGTGGGAGCCCTGGGAAGCACCGCACCTGGTGATCGACTCGGCGGTCGACGGCCCGGACGAAGCGCTGGCGAAGGTCCTCGCGCGTTACCGGGAGATCGCCGAGCGGTAGCGCGCGAGGACGTCCTCCCGCAGCAGCGAACCGAGCCCGGCGGACGCGATCCGCGTGCCCAGTCGGGCTTCGGTGACGCCCAACGCCGCCGCGGCGTCCGACATGCGCCACCCGTGCGCGGAGAGGTGGTTGAGCAGGTAGCCGCGGCGGATCTGGCTCTCCGACAGGCGGAACGTCTTCAGGTACGCGGTGCGGCCCCGGCTGTCGGTGATCAGCTCGCCGATGTGGTTCTCCTCCTTCACCCGGAAACCGGGCAGGAACCGGGACAGCGTGAAGCCGCCCATCCGGTGCACGCGGCGGATGTCGTAGGACGGCTCCAGCAACCCGGCGGCCATCGTCCCGTGGAACGCCGACCACTCCGCCTGCTGCCGGTTCGCGGCGGCCCGCAGGTCGGCGAGGGTGCGGATGTGCGCGTCGGGCAGGCGCACCTCGAACTGCCGCACCGGGGCGGAGTACAACGCGTACTGGTACACCAGTTCGCCGTACATGTCGTGCACGAGGGTCGCGTGCAGTTCCCGGTAGTCGTCCGGGTGCGGCACGACGAACACCGCCGCCAGCGCGTCCGCCGCGTACACCGCCACGCCGCACTGGCCGGGGTGGATCTCGAAGACCTTCACCGCGTCCGCGAGGCCGTCCACCCGCTCGCCCAGGTACGCCTGCTCGGCGCGGGGCGACAGGCCGTGCCGGATCGCGCGCTGCGACCACTCGTCCCACACCACGTCCGGACCGCCGAAGTGGAGCGCGAGGTAGCCCTCCAGCGCGAGGTGCAGCGGCAGGAACCGCAGGCGGTTCTTGTCGACGCGTCGCGCCATCCGGCGGTGGAAGCGCACCGGGACGGTCGACCGGGGCGCGTCCTCGCGGGTGAGTTCGGTGCCGTACGCGGCGGCCGGTGTGCCGTCGGTGGTCCAGGCGGCGACGAACCCGTGCGGGATGTACGAGACGTAGTGGGTCCCGTCGCCGACGTCGACCACACCGACGCCGTCGTGGAGGCGCGGGTGCAGGCGCAACTGCGTGATCGGCTCGTCGCGGACCAGCGGCACGAGGCGCACACCACCCCACACCTGGGCGGGCCGCGTGGTGAGCCCCGTCAGGTCGAGCCGGGCCATCTACGCGTCCTCCAGGTAGCGGGCGGTGCGGGTGGCGAAGTGCGCGTGCAGCTCGGGCAACCCGGTCCGGCCCTCGGTGAAGCGGGCGAACTCGACCAGGGCGGGCACGTCCTCGGCGTCCCGCACGCCGAGCGTCGGCGTCAGCGGGGAGAGGCGCTTCACGTCGAAGTCGGCCACGTCGTACACCGGGTTGAGGTGCACGACGCCCACCCGGCGGTCGGGGTCGAGCTTCGTCCGCCACACCCGCAGCACCTCGGCGGCGAGCCCGTGCGGCGCGTTGTCCCAGCCGTCGGACACGATCAGCAGCCGGTCCGGTCCGTGCTCCAGCGCGTCGAGCACGCGCTCGCCCAGGGGCGTCACGCCCAGCGGGTGCGTGAGCAACGCGTCGTCGCGCCCCGACGTCCACAACGGCACGTACCGGTCGGCCAGCGCCTCGAACAGGAAGTGGCAGGCGAGCGCGACGGCCAGCGGCCGGCGGCGCTTCACGGCCGAGCCGAACGCGGAGAAGCTGTCGTCCAGCACCGCCGCCACCCGACCCCAGCGGCCCGCGTCCCGGCCGCACACCCGCCGGGCCGCCGCGCGCAGCGCACCCGTCAGCTCGCCGCGCCGGTCCACGCGTTCCGCCACGGGCAACGACAACACGTAGGACGCGAGGCGCGTCAACGGCAGCGCGGCCAGGTCGACGGACACGGCGGTCTTCTCGCGTCGCGCGGTGTTCTGGAGCCGCAGCCGTTCCAGCCGGGTCAGGCGGGGTTCGATGCGCTCCAGGAACACCGCCCGGTCGATGCCGTGCTTGGCGGCGAAGCCTTCGGCGACCGTGTAGGGCAGTTCGTACACGGCGGTGTGCTCGTAGTGCGCGCGTCGCCACGCGTCCAGCAGTGGTGTCTCGTAACGCTTGCGGTGGTCTCGTGCGAACAGGAACCCGCCGACCTCCGGTGCGTCCGGCACGACGTGCGCGTGCCGCAACGCGTTCTTGAGGCCGGCGCGGTACTTCACGGCGTCGAGCGCCGGGTCCGGCCGTGCGGCCACCCAGTCGCGGATGATCGCGCGGGTGCGCCGGTTGTTCACCTTCGCCCGCCGCAGCGCCCGGAAAACGTCGTACACGCGCTGCGGCGGCAGGTCGCGCAGCCGTCGCGCGATCAACGCGCCCTCGGTGGCCCGCTGCTCGGGCGTCGCCTCGGAGGTGGTCTCCAGCAGGCGGCGGACGATGAGCGCCGCGTTGTGGTCGTTGATGTCCATCGCGAGGGTCGCCGCGTACAGGTCGCGGTAGTTGCCCGCCACGTACTCGTGCAGGAACTCCAGCGAGAGCCGCTGTTCGCGGGCCGTGTGGTGGAACTCGTGCTGCCCGGTGGACGTGGTGGCCGCGTTGACGAACATCAGCATGTCCTCGGCGGTGACGGCGTCCATCGGCCCCTCGGTCGGGAGTGGGTGGGCGCCGGTCGGGGAATGGGGGCGCGAACGGCGAATCTTCGCTTCAAAGGCGGTTTTCGGAAGTCGCACCGGAGTCCCGCGACCGGCGTGCCCGCACGCTATCAGCCGCCGCGGCCGGGCGAAGTGGAATTCAGCCGCGCTCACACCGCTTCGGTCCGCTACCGCTTCGGTCCCACCGCGCCCAAGCCCCGGCGGCTCAGTGGTGGCGGTGGCTCGGGGGTTTCCGGTTCGGCCAGGGCGTCGTACGCGGCCAGCCAGCCGGTCGCCCGGTAGTCGCCGCGGCGCGTGAACACGGCGACGCCCACATCCGGGTCGTCCGAGGCGGGGTAGGGCAGTTCGGTGTCGGCCCTGGTCGGCGTGGCCGGTCCGTGGTGCTTGCCGCGCCACGTCACCGCCGACGCGCCCACCGTGCCGGACACCGACGCGTGGCCCTCGCCCGCGGTGAGCACGGCGGTGGTGACGCGTTCCCGCAGCAGCGCGGTGTACCCGGCCTGGTCGAGTTCGCACCCGGCGGGCGGGCGGCCCGGTTGCCAGTCCGGCGCGCGGACACCGCGCGCGACCGCCGAGCGCCACATCTCCGGCACCAGCTCGTGCGCCCGCGCCCGGGTCGCCATCTGCTCGCACAGCCACAGCAGGCGGCCCGCGCCGCGCCGCGGCTCCAGGCGCCGCCACCGCACCCGCTGGTCCAGGTCGGCCGCCACCACCGCGATCCACGGGTGCACGGTGCCCAGCGCGCCCTGCGCCGCCAGCCACGACAGGTAGCGCGGCGCCTGCTCGAACACCGGGTGCAGCGTCGACAGGGGCACACCCGCCGCGACCCGCCGCCCCCGCCCGGTCGCGAACAGGTGCGGCGACCGGGCCGCCAGCAACAACGCCGCCCGTGCCAGGTCGCCGGGCGCGGTCGTGGTCTGGGCGCCCAGGCCCTTCACCGACGCGGTGTGCGTGATCCGCGACGACCGGCCACCCGCCTTGATCGCGGTCGCCACGGCGGGCCGCACCTGGTCGGGCACGGCGATCGCCGCCAGCTCCGGCACCGCCACCGAGAGCACCAGGGTCAACGCGTCCTCGGCGGCGTCCGCGTCCGTCGGCGGCGGCAGCAGGCCCAGCGCGTACCGCAGGCGTCGCCCGGACCTGGTCGACACCATCATCCGGGCGGTGAGCCTGCCCAGTTCGGTGATGGCCAGACCGCCGTCCGGCCCGTCCACGAGGTGTCCCTCCGCCACCAGGAACGCCACCGCGTCCTGCACGGGCTGGAGCGCGTCGTCGCCCTGGGCGTGCGCCAGCGTCTCCACCCACCACGCCTCGGCGTCGGGCACGCTGGTGATCCGGCCCTGGAGCACCTCGGCCAGCACGTGGTCCGGCAGGCTCTCGTGGATGCGCGAGTACACCGAGTACCCGGCGACCAGCCGCGCCTGCCACGCCGCCCGCTGGTGCTCGTCCACCACCAGGTACGACCAGCCCTCGTGCTCGCCCGCGCCGATCCGCCCGGCCCGGCCGAACATCTGGAGCACCATCGACGTGTCCATCGGCTCGCCGCCGACCGTGGTGTCCCGCACGATCACCGCGCGAGCGGGCAGGTTCACGCCCGCCGCCACCGTGGACGTCGCCACCAGCACATCGGCGGAGCGCTCCCGGAAGGCGCGTTCGGCCGCGTGCTTGTGCTCGTAGTCGGCGTAGTGCAGGCGCACCCCGACGTCCGCGCACACCTCGGTGAGCCCGTCCACGTCGTCCGCCGCCACGGTGTGCACGGGCGCGCCGCGCTCGGCCGCGATCGCCATCGCCGTGGAGCGCACGTTGCGCTTCGAGCCGCAGAACACCAGCACGCTGCCCTGCTCGGCGGTGTGGCGGTGGGTGAGGTCCACCACGACCTGCTCCCGCAGCCGCGCGTTCTGCGCGAACCCGGAGCCCGCGGGCACGGTCGGCAGCTGCCAGGTGACCCGCGACGGCCGCCAGGTCGTCGCGACCAGCTCGGCCTCCAGCCACTCGGCGACCTCGGCCGCGTTGGACACCGTCGCCGACAGCCCCACGATGCGGACCGGCGAGTCCGCGCCACGCACCCTGGCCAGCAACGCCTCCAGCAACGCGCCCCGGCCGGGGGTGCCCAGCAGGTGGATCTCGTCCACCACGAGGCAGCCGACCTCGCCCAGCGCGGCCTGGAGCGACGCGGCGCGGCACACCGCCTCGAACTTCTCCGTCGTGGCCACCCACAGGTCCGCCGCCCGGACCCGCGCCACGTCCACCGCGTACTCGCCGGACAGCCGCTCCACCCGCAGCCCGCGTGCCCGCCACGACTCCAGCTCGCGGTCCAGCTCGTCGGTCAGCGACCGCTGCGGCACCAGCCACGCGGCCTTGCGGCCCTCCTCCAGGATGGTCCGGAGCACCGCCAACATGCCGACCGCGGTCTTGCCCGCGCCGGTCGGCGCGGTGACCAGCAGGTGCCCGTCGTGGTCGAGCACGTGCGGCGCGGCCTGCGCCTGGGCCGGGTTGAGCACCGGGAACGGCAGGTAGGGCAGCCACTCCGGCGGCACGAAGCGGTCCACCGGCACGGGGTCCGGCGTGGTGGCGGGCGCGGGTTCGTGCAGGTCCCACAGCAGGCCGAAGGCGAGCCGCGCGGCCAGCGCCTGATCACCGGCGACGGGCTCGCACGGCTCCGGCGCGATCCCGCCGACCCCGGACAGCCAGGCGGTGGCCCGCAGCCCGTCGTCGTCGCCCGCCACGGTCTCCTGCTCCAGCCAGTGCCGGACGGACCGGTGCGCCACGCCCTCCTGGTCCAGCAGGGCGCGCAGGCCGTCGAACTCGGGCCGGTCGGGCATGATCACCCGGCCGCCCTCCACCCCGGGCGGTGGTTTCACGGTCGGGTCGACCGTCTTGCACCACCAGATCGGGCCCACCGGCTCGACCAGCGCGGCGGGCAGCTCCGGCGGCTCGTCGCCCGCCGCGGCGGGCACGGTGTCGGAACCGGCCAGCACGGACCGGATGCGTGCCGCCATGACGGCGGTGGAGACCCGTCGCGGTCGGACGACCTCCGCCGGCCGCTCGACAACGGGTTCGCTCTCGCCCTCGTCGGCCGTGCTCTGGTCGGCCGCGGTCGACGGGGGCTCGACGGTCCCGCTGGTGTCCTCGGTGCTTTCCCGCGCCAGCGCGGCGAGCTGGGCGTCCTCGGCGGCGCGGCGGGCGACGGCGTCCGGGCGCAGCTCGCCCAGCACGGTGCGTTGCGACAGGTGCAGCTCACGCAGGGTGAACGACCGTGGGCAGGCGACGCACACGACGGCGGCCTGCAACTGCTGCTTGCCGCGGTGCGGGTGGGCCCGGTAGAGGCCGTGCAGGGCGCCGGAGCACCGGGGGCACGGCTTCTCGACCGGGATCGGCGAGACCTGCCAGCCGGGCTCGGCGTACCGGGCGATCGCGGGCTCGGGGCGGACACCCCACCGCGCTTCGACCACGCCGGCGACGGACGTGTCGACCTGCGGCGACCCCCGGACCACTCATCGCCTCCACTGCACCGGTGAGCACGCGATGCTAACCCGTTCGGTCGGCGCGTCGCAGGCGGGCGGGGTGTGCGCCACGCCGCCCGGGGTACGGGAGTCGTGGGCCGCGATGCGCAGCGAAAGGGTTCCGGTGGGTTACTGCACGGTCGACGTGGGCGGTCGAGACTGGGTGGTGCGCGGGTATCGAAGGGATGTGCGATGTTGTCTTTCCGTCATGCGCTGGTCTGCGCGGCGGTGCTCGCCGTGACCGGCGGGCCCGCCGTCCAGGCGGCCGAGCCCTACCCGGCCACCATCCAGCTCCCGAACGGCTTCCGGCCCGAGGGCATCGCGATCAGCGGCGAGCGGGCCTACTTCGGGTCGATGGGCACGGGCGCGATCTACCGGGCCGACCTCGCCACCGGTCGCGGCGAGGAGTTCGTCCGCGGCACGTCCGGCGGCGCGGCGCTCGGCCTCAAGGTGGACGACCGGGGGCGGTTGTTCGTCGCGGGCGGCGGCACCGGGACCGCGCGGGTCGTCGACACCGCCAACGGCGCCGTGCTCGCCACGTACCGGCTCGCCACGCGGTCCTCGTTCGTCAACGACGTGGTGCTCACGCCGGGAGCCGCGTGGTTCACCGACTCGTCCACCCCGGTGCTGCACAAGGTGCCGTTCGGCAGCGGCGGCGCGCTGCCCGCCCGACCGGAGTCGGTGCGGTTGTCGGGCGACATCACCTACGTGTCCGGCACCAACGCCAACGGCATCGAGACCACGCCGGACGGGCGGGCGTTGATCGTCGCCCAGCACAACACCGGCAAGCTGTTCCGCGTCGACCCGGCGACCGGCGTGGCGCGGACGATCACCGTCGCGGGCGGCGCGCTGACCAACACCGACGGCCTGCTGCGTGCCGGGAACACCCTGTACGTCATGGAGAACCGGAACAACCGGGTCGCGGTGGTCGACCTGGACGCGACGGGCGCGAGCGGCGCGTTGCGCCAACGCGTCACCGACCCGCGGTTCGACGTGCCGACCACGGCGGCGGCCTTCCAGGGCAGGCTGTACCTGCCGAACGGCCGGTTCACCACGCCACCGACGGCGGGCACGACGTACACGGCGGTGGCGATCCCGAAGCCGTGACGTGGTTGCTCCGGCACGGACTGTAACGACCTCGGGTGCGTGACCGAGTTAATGGCGTGAAGGCGTTGTTGCTCCGGCTCTACCGGTACACCGGGGTGCGGGGACTGATCCTGCTCGGTGTGGCACTGCTCCTCGGCACGATCCTCGTGGCGAGCGGCGGGTTCGAGCCGTTCGGGCGGTCGAGCGGCACGCTCGGCACGTTCAGCATGGCGATCGGCGCGCTGGTGGTGATCGCGGTGGGCGCCGCGCAGTACCGGCGGTCGTCCGCCACGGTGGGCCACGAGGAGGTCGTGGTGCCGCTGCTGCGCTCGGAGGCCAAGTTCTGCCTCATCCTGCGGCCGTTCGGGCAGGACGCGCACGTGGTGCTGCCGAAGGTGGGCGCCAAGCGGCGGGTCGGCGGCGGGACCCCGTTCACGCCGAACGTGACGTTGGAGCAGGTCGTCACCACTGCCGCGCGAGCCGTGGGCGACATGAAGACCTACGGCATCGTCGACCAGCGCACCGTCTTCGCGCCGCCCGGTCCGGTGCTGATGCGCGCGGCGGACGACGAGTGGCAGTCCGTGGCCCGCAACCTGATCCGCCGCGCGGCGGTGATCGTGCTGGTGCTCCCGCCGGACCGCGAGTTCGGCGACGGCTTCCTGTGGGAGATCGAGCAGATCCGCCGCTACGACCGGACGTCGCGGGTGGTCGTCGTCGTGCCGCCCGGTTCGGGTGCCGAAGCGCACGAGGAAGCGCTGCGGCGGGCGTGCGTGCTGATGGCGATGCTCGACGGCGAACCGGACCGGTTCCGCGTGCACGAGTACGAGCTGCTGTTCCCACCGACCACGATGGTCATCCGGTGCACCGCCGACGGTGTGCGGTGGTGGGAGACGCAGGACGAGCCGGTCGAGCGCACCATGCTCGGGCGCAAGCGGAAACGGGTGTTCGCCGACGCCACGTACCGCGAGGTGCTGGAGGTGGCGATGCGGGAGATCGACCACGAGGCGAACTGAGCGCCGCCCTGCCCGCCCCGTTTGCCTCACTTGCCTCGCCGAACCTGCCTGCCCGCGCCGCGCGGCCGACGCCCGCCGGCCCCGCCTCGCGCCGCTCCAGCGCCGCCGGTCGGCCGACCCGTCGCCCCGCCTTGCCCACCGCCGACCCGCGCCGCTCCTCCGCCCTCGTCCGTCCCCGCCGCGCCCGGCTCCGCTCGTCCCCTCGCACATCGGCGGCCCGGGTGGGCGGGGATGTCTGCCAGAGCGGTTGCCCCGGGGTCAGCGGGGCTCGACTACCATCACGGCCGATGACGACCAGCACATTCACCCGCCGCCTGCCCGTCGTGGTGGCCATCGCCCTGACCGTTCTGGTCGTCGACCAGGCCACCAAGTTCTGGGCCGAGAGCACCCTCGTCGGCCGCGCGCCGATCCCCGTGCTCGGCGACTTCATCCGCTTCCGCCTGCTCTACAACCCGGGCGCCGCGTTCTCCCTGGGCAGCGGCTCGACGTGGATCTTCACCATCATCGCCGCGGTGGCGGTCGTCGTGCTGGCGCGGTTCGCCACCCGGCCGCAGACGGCCGGGCGGGCGTTCGCCCTGGCGCTGCTGCTCGGCGGCGCGTCCACCCACCTGCTGGACCGGCTGTTCCGCGCGCCGGGGTTCGCGCGCGGCCACGTGGTGGACTTCATCGACTACAACGGCTGGTTCGTGGGCAACGTCGCCGACATCGCCCTCACCGTCGGCGCGGTCCTGCTCGTCCTGTTCGGCTTCACCGAGCAGGAGGACGATCAGGCCGGGAAGCCCGACCGGGCCGAGTAGCCGTAGTCCGCCAGCAGCGCCTGCCCGTTGACGGTCGGCGACGCGGCCAGGAACAACACCTGCCGCGCCACGTCCGCCGGCGACTGCACGGGGAAGTCCGCCTGGTCCAAGGCGTCGTCGCCGAGATCGCCCCGTGCCATCGGGGTGTCCACGATGGACGGGCACACGCAGTTCACGCGCACCCGTTCCAGCTCCACAGCCAACGCGCGCGTCAACGCCACCACCGCGCCCTTCGACGCGCAGTACGGCACCATGCCCGGCGCGGACACGAAGGCCGAGTCGCTGGCCAGCAGCACGATCGCGCCACCCGTCGACAGGTGCGGGTAGGTGTGCTTGGCCAGCAACAACTGCCCGGTCACGTTGACCGCCAGCACGGCCGCGATGTCCGCCGCCAGGGTGTCCACCAGCGGCGTGCCGACGGGACCGGAGATGCCGGCGCAGCCGACCACCACGTCCAGCCCGCCGAGCCGCCCGACCGCCTCGGTGACGCCCGCGACGACGCTCGGTTCGTCCGTGACGTCCGCGCGCACGGTCGGCACGTCGGCCGGTCCGTCGGCGAGGTCCAGCGCCACCACCCGCGCGCCCTCCGCCGCGAACGCACGCGCGCACGCCAGGCCGATCCCCGACGCCCCACCAGTGACCAGCACGTTCCTGCCCGCGAAGCCCAGATCCACGGCTCCCATCCTGGCCGCGCGCCGCACGCGGCGGGTTGTCGGCCCACGCACCGTCCTTGTCCGCCGCCGCACGGCCTGCGCCCGCCCCGTTCCACCACGCACCCGTCCCCGCGAGACTGCGGCCACGTCGAGAAAGGACCGCCTGTGACCGAGACCGCAACGACCCTGTCGGACACGTCGACCTGGCTGCCGCTGGACGGCCTGGCCCCCGGCTTCGACGAGAGCAAGGCGCCCACGGTCGACGACCTCAACGGCCTCGAACTCGTGCTGGACGGCGAGGACGGCTCCGCGCGGCGGGTGGAGTTCACCGGCGCGAACCGCGTCGAGTGGGACGGCGCGGCCGACGAGTGCGAGACGTTCCTCGTGGACGACGACCTGTACTACACCCAGTTCCACCCGGCCGCCCGGCCCGACGAGGCCGTGTCGTTGTTCCTGGACCGGCGGGACGGCCGCGCGCTGATCGTCACCACGGCCATCGGTGAATCCGGCACGCCGCGCGTGACGCAGCGGTTCGTGACGGCGACCATCCGCGACGCCGCCGTGCGCGGCGCGGCGGCGGCACCGACGACGGCCCTGATCGGCCGCCGCGCCATGTGGGTCTACAGCGCCGACCACGCCTACGAGCACGTCTACCTCAGCCCGCACTGGTACTCGTGGCAGTGCCTGGCCGGTCCGGAGAAGGGCTTGGCCGACACCGACGAGAACTCGGCGTACCAGCTGCGGCCGGGTGTCTACGTGTTCACGTGGCGGGAGAAGGTGATCCCGTGCGCGGCGGTCACCGTGGCCGACCACCGCGACGTCCGCAACCTCCGCTCCCACGGCGTGCTGTTCGGGCTCGATGAAACGGGTCGCACGCCGACCCACTTCACCTTCGGCGCGAACGGCCGCCTGCTGAGCAACACGGTGCACCCGGAGCAGTACGACCCGGCCCGCGGATAATCCCGCGCGCCCGCCGCGCTCTCCCCGCTACGGTCCGGTTCCGTGGACTACTTCGGGGAGAGCGTCGCGGCCCGCTACGACGAGGTGTCGGGGGACATGTTCGACACCGGCGTCGTCGGCCGCGCGGTGGACGTGCTGGCCGACCTGGCGGGCGCGGGCCGCGCCTTGGAACTGGGCATCGGCACCGGGCGGATCGCCCTGCCGCTGGTCGACCGGGGTGTGCCGGTGCACGGCATCGACATGTCCGACGCGATGGTGGCGCGGATGCGTGCCAAACCGGGCGGCGACCGACCCGGCGTGACGATCGGCGATTTCGCCACCACCCGGGTGGACGGCGAGTTCTCGTTGGTGTACCTGGTCTACAACACCATCATGAACCTGACGTCCCAGGACGCCCAGGTGGACTGCTTCCGGACGGCCGCCGCCCACCTGGCCCCCGGCGGGACCTTCGTGGTCGAGGTCGGGGTGCCCGAGCTGCGCAGCGTGCCACCGGGTCGGAACAGCCTGCCGTTCCACGTGAGCGACACGAAGGTCGCCTTCGACGTCTACGACTTCGCCACCCAGCACATGACCTCCAACTACGTGGAGGTGGTCAACGGCGAAGGCAGCTACCGCACCATCCCGTTCCGCTACGTGTGGCCGTCCGAACTGGACCTCATGGCCCGCCTGGCGGGTCTGGACCTCAGCGACCGCTGGTCGGACTGGGACCGCTCGCCCTTCACCGCCGACAGCACCAAGCACGTGTCGGTCTGGCGGAAGCCCGCCTGAGCCCGGGAGCGTGGTAGCGCAGGCACCACCACGGGTGGTCCCGCTGCCACCCCGGCCGCCCGGCGGGTTCCCCGGATGGTTCCGTCCACGGTGGACGGCGAGTATTTGTCTCGACTGATGAACCCCTTGCGGAGGAAGAACATGTCGAGACTGAAGTCCGTGCGCCGTGGAGTTGCCCGAGTGGCCGGCGTCGTGGTGCTGGGCGCGTTCTGCGCGACCGCGATGACCGGCACGGCCGGCGCCATCGTCAACGGCGAGGACTCCACCGAGCGCTACCAGTTCATGGCCTCGATCCCGGAGACCGTGCCCGAGGCGGGCAACGCCAAGGGCGTCTGCGGTGCGTCGTTGATCCACCCGCGGTGGGTCGTGACGGCGGCCCACTGCGTCGACCCGGAGGGGACGGGCGCGGTGCCGGACGGGACCGTGCGCATCGGCAGCGACAAGCGGACCTCCGGCGGCACCGTCCGGAACATCGACCGCGTGGTGCGCCACCCGGGCTACCGCGTGGGCACCCAGCCGAACCGCAACGACATCGCGCTGGTGCGGTTGGACCGCCCGGTCGCCGAGCAGCCGATCCGGATCGCCAACCGGGCGGGCGACCCCGGCACCCCGACCCGGCTGCTGGGCTTCGGCACCACGGTCGAGGGCGGCCTGCCCGACTGGAAGTTCCCCGAGCGGCTCCAGCAGCTCGACACCCGGCGCGGCGCGGAGTCCGAGTGCGCGCCCGGCTTCGCGGACCGGACCCGGCTGTGCACGATCAGCCGGAAGCCCAACGCCATGGCGTGCTCCGGCGACTCCGGCGGTCCGCAGGTGCAGCGCGGCAAGTGGGGCCGCTGGGAGCTGATCGGCGTCACCTCCGGTCCTGGCAACACGGGCGACAAGTGCTCGGCCGGTCCGGGCCTCTACACCAACGCGACCGCGTACCACGGTTGGATCCAGAAGACCATCAACACCAACCGCTGACCCAGCCCGAAACACGCGCCATCCGGGTTGGCGGCGCGTCAAGGGGGCGGTGCGGCGGCTGCCGCTCCCGGTAGGCGTAACGAGGTTTCGTCACCCGCTCGCCTCCGCTCGCCCCGCTACCAACACCGACCCGGCGATGATCGCCGCCAACCCGACTACCGTGGACCACCGCACTTGCTCGTCACGGAGCAGCCAGCCGAGCACGGCGGTAACGCCTGGCGACAGGTAGAACGCCAAGGTCGCTTTGCCCGGTCCGGCCTGTGCGATCAGGCCGTAGAAAACGGTGAGCGTCAAAGCCGTGAACACCACACCCAGTGCTACCAAGGCAATCACGCTGCTCACCGGCGGCATAGCACAAGGCAGCCGCGGTGATCAGGGTTCCGCCAAGCAGCAGGTGCGAACTACCGCCGATGTCTACCCCGAACAGCAGCGCGATGCCGGCGAATCCCATCACGAGCCCGAGGGTTCCCCTGGCACCTGCCGGTCTCTCGTCGGGCGCGAACCCGCCCGAACACCACGACCACCGGCGGAAACCCACGCAGTGCGACCGCGATTACCAGGTAGGCCGCACCCCACAGCAAGGACAGCGCCCCGAGGAGCAGCCAGTTCCTTCGGCTCATCACCTGGCGCTTCCGGTGCGGTCTTCGCTCCCGATCGGCACCGGACGATGCTACGGGGCTACCTCGAACAACGTCCTTACCGCGCCGAGCTGCCGCTGGGGCAGCAGCTCGCGCACCCGGCGTTGGTTGCGGCCGGAACCAGTCTGGCCGACCGGTTCCCACGCTTCGAGGGCAGCGGTGGCGGCAGCCTCGGGCTCGACTGCCGAGGTCTGGCCGGAGCGCTCCCGGACGTAGTGCACCCTCGCTTGAACGCCTGGTCAGGCCCGGTCGTCGGGGCGGGCGGCGTGCCAGGCCGCCTCGAACTCGGCCTCGGTGATGCGGTGGCCCACCAGCTCCGGGTCGAACAGGTCGGCCACCGGCGGGTTGAAGAGCCAGTCGTCCGGGGTGCCCCGGTACGCGACGCCCGCCGGGGTGATCTCGACCTGGCGCAGCCGCCGCCCGTCCGGGCCCACCTCGTACAGGTGCGCCCCGTCCTCCTCCCGGTACCGCAGGTGGACGACCGGGAGGTCGGCCAGCGCCCCGAAGTCGGGGTGGTCGCGCTGGGCGGTCCGCTGGTCGCGCAGGCCGTCGAGCCCCGCCGGCAGCACCGGCGCGTCGACGTCCACCTCCGCGACGCCCGTCAGGTCCAGCGACAGCTCCTCCGGCCGGTCGATCACCTCGACCTCGGCGAACGTCTCCAGCACCTGCCGGGCGGAGTCGGCGTGGATCCACCACCACAGGCCGCCCATGCCGTAGTCGTGCAGCACCAGGTACCGGGGCATGTCAGGAGGCGATCGCGCGCCACCGCGCGTGCCGCTCGCGCTGGCGCACCGGGTCGGCCACGGGCGCGGCGGCGATCAGCCGGGCCGTGTACGGGTCGCGTGGGCTGGTCAAGACGTCCGCCGCCGGTCCCTGCTCCACCAACCGCCCCTCCCGCAACACGGCCACCCGGTCCGCCAAGCGCTCCACCACGGCCAGGTCGTGACTGATGAACAGGCACGCGAAGCCCAACTGCTCCTGCAAGGAGCCGAACAGGTCCAGGATACGGGCCTGCACCGACACGTCCAGCGCGCTGGTCGGCTCGTCCGCGATCAGCAGCGCCGGGTCGAGCGCCAGCGCACGCGCGATGCCCACCCGCTGCCGCTGCCCGCCGGACAGCTCGTGCGGGTACCGGTCCCGCAGGGCCGCGCCGAGCTGCACCAGGTCCAGCAGCTCGGCCACGCGGCGGTCGGGGTCGGTGCTGCCCGGGTGCAGCCGCATGGGCTCCGCGATGGTGCGCCCGATGGTGGCCCGGGGGTTCAACGACGACGTCGGGTCCTGGAACACGAAACCCACCCGGCCGCGGGCCGCGCGGCGCTCCGCGCGCCGCAGCCGCGTCAGGTCGCGGCCCGCGACCAGGACCCGGCCCGAGGTGGCCGGGCGCAGACCGGTGATCACCGACGCCAGGGTGCTCTTGCCGGACCCCGACTCGCCGACCAGCCCCAGGACCTCGCCGGGCTCCACGTGCAGGCTCACGCCGTCCAACGCGCGCACGCCGCGCCGCCCGCCGTACACGACGGTCAGGTCCTCCACGACCAGCGCCGCGTCCGGTGACGGCTCGACCGCCGAACCGGTCGCGACGTCGCCGGTCGGCGGCGTCAACGACACCACGGACGCCAGCAGCTCCTTGGTGTACGGGTGCGCCGGCCGCTCGAACACCTCCACCACCGGGCCCTGCTCGACCAGCTCGCCGTCCTTCATCACGGCCACCCGGTCGGCCAGGCCCGCGACCACGCCCATGTCGTGCGTGATCAGCAAAATCGCCACGTCGAGCCGGTCACGCAGGTCCAGCAGCAGGTCCACGATCTCGGCCTGCACGGTCACGTCCAGCGCGGTGGTCGGCTCGTCGGCGATGAGCAGCGCCGGCTCGCACGCCACGGCCATCGCGATCACCACCCGCTGGAGCTGCCCGCCGGACAGCTCGTGCGGGTAGGCCCGCAGCCGCCGCTCGGCGTCCGGCAGGCCGACCAGCTCCAGCAGCTCCAACGCGCGTTCCCGGGCCCGGCGGGCGCTCCACGGCCGGTGCGCCCGCACCGCCTCCACCAACTGGTGGCCGATGGTGAACACCGGGTTCAGGGCGCTCATCGGCTCCTGGAACACCACCCCGACCCGCCCGCCGCGCACGGCGCGCAGCTCGGCGGCGCTCATCGCGTACAGGTCGCGCCCGTCGAGCAGGGCACGCCCGGACGGCCGCGCGGTGGCGGGCAGCAGCCGCAGCAGCGACATGGCCGTCACCGTCTTGCCGGAACCGGACTCGCCGACGAGGGCGACGACCTCGCCGGCGGCCAGGGACAGCGTCACGCCCCGGACCGCCGGCCGGGCCGCGCCGGCGAACTCCACGGTCACGTCGTGCAGGGCCAGCAGCGGCTCGCTCACGGCGTCAGACCGACCTGGAGGTAGTTCGGGTACGCCGGGAAGTCCGCGATGAACATGTTGGCGACCTTCGACCCGCGCAGGAACGAGTTGCGGGTGTAGATCAACGGCACGATCGGCGAGTCCTTGAGGATGCGCTTGTCCAGCGCCGCCCACTTCTTACCGGCCTCCACCGGGTCGACGGTGGCCTGCGCCTCGCCGATCAGCCGGTCCACCTCGGCGTCGCGGTAGCGGGAGAGGTTGTAGCCGCCGCCACCGATCTCGGACGACGCGAACAGCGGCTGGATGTTGGCGTTGGCGCTCGGGAAGTCCGGCTGCCAGGAGGCGAGCGTCAGGTCGAACTTCGCCTCCGGCGCGCCGCTGCTCTCCTCGGTGTACGCGTCGCCGTCGAGCGTGCGGATGTTGCTCTGGATGCCCGCCCGCGCCAGCGACGCCTGGAGCGACTGCGCCTTCTCCGGCCCGTTGTTCGTCTTGGACACCAGGAAGTCCAGGCCCTGGAGGCCGTTGGGGAACCCGGCCTCGGCGAGCAGCTGCTTGGCCTTCTCCGGGTCGCCCGCGGGCGGCGCGGGGAACAGGTCGAACTTCTCGCGGCCGACGATGCCCTGGGTGATCAGCGTGGTGGCGGTCTCACCCGCGAGCGCGGCGGCGCCCGCCGACGCGATCTGGAACGACGTCTTGTCCACCGCGTACTGGAACGCCTCGCGCACCTTGGGGTTGTCCAGCGGCGCCTTCGCGGTGTTCAGCGCCAGGTAGGCCAGCGCGCCGGACTCCGACGTGACGACCCGCTGCTTGGCCGACGGGTTGTTGGCGAGCTGGGCGAGCTGCGCGGCGGACACGAACGACGCGCCGAACGCGGACTTGTCGTCGCCGGAGTCGGCGGTCAGCCGCTGGGACACCACCGAGGCGTCCTGGCCGAGCTGGAACACCACCTCGTCCGGCAGGCCGGCGCGGACCTGGTCGGTCCGCTGGTCCCAGCTGGGGTTGCGGGTCAGCCGCGCCTCCACGCCCTTCTGGTACTTGGCGAGCTGGTACGGGCCGGACGCGGCCGGGTGCTCGGCGTAGTCCGGTTCCGCGCCCTTGCCCTTGGGCACCGGGGCGAACGCGGGCGTGCTGACCACCCACGGCCAGTCGCCGTACGGGCGGACCAGGTGGAACCGGATGGTCCGGGCGTCGGGCGCCTCCACGCCCTTCAGCTCAGCGCCCTCGAACGGGCCGCGGTAGTCCGCGCCGCCCTCCAGGAGCTGCTTGTGGTAGCCGAGGCCGCCGGAGAACGCGGGCGCGAAGGAGCGCTCGACGCCCCACTTCACGTCGGCCGCCGTGATGGGCGTGCCGTCGTTGAACTTCAGGCCCTCCTGGAGGGTGAACGTCCAGGTCTTGCCGCCGTCCTCGGTCTTGCCGGTGTCGGCGAGGTCGGGCACGACGACCGCCTGCTCGCCCGGCTTGTTGTGCCACGCGGTGAGCCTGCGGTGGACCAGGCCGAGCGACGTGATGGCCAGGCTGCCGCTCTTGGCCGGGTCGAAGTTGACCGTCTGCCCCTCGGTCAGGACGCGCAGCGTGCCGCCGCGGGCCGCGGACGCGGGTGCGTCGCCCTGCGGCTGCTCGTTGGCGCCGCACGCGGACAAGGCCAGCGCACCCGCCATCGCGGTCGCCACGGCCAAGCGACGTCTGGTCATTTGTGGTGTCTCCTAGCGGTTCGATCAGGAAAGGCGGGCTCGGGGGTCGAGCGCGCCGTAGCAGAGGTCGACCACGACGTTGGCCGTGACGATGAGGAAGGCGGCGAACAACGTGCAGCCGAGCAGCAGCGGCAGGTCCCGCTGGCCGACGGCGTCGATCAGCAGGCCGCCGAGGCCGGGCAGGCCGAACACGCGCTCGGTGATCACCGCGCCGCCGAGCAGCGTGCCGAGGTCGACGCCGAACACGGTCACCACGGGCAGCAGCACGTTGCGCAGCGCGTGCTTGCCGACCACCTTGGTCTCGGTGAGGCCCTTGGCGCGCGCGGTCCGGATGTAGTCCTCGCCGAGGGTGTCCAGCATCTGCGTGCGGGTCAGCCGCGTGTAGATGGCGGCGTGGGAGAAGGCGAGCACGGCCCACGGCAGCAGCAGCCGCCACGCCCAGTCCACGGGGCTGGTGGTGAACGGCACGTAGCCGCCGACCGGCACGACGTCCAGCGTGAACCCGAACACCAGGATGCCGAGCAGGCCCACCAGGTACACCGGCGCGGACACGCCCGCCACCGAGGACGCGAGCGCCAGCCGGTCCCACGCGGTGCCCCGCCGCAGCGCCGCCACGACGCCCGCGCCGACCCCGGTGACCAGCCACAGCACGGCCGCGCCGACGGCCAGCGACGCGGTGACCGGCAGGCGTTCGCCGATCAGCGTGATCACGTCGGTGTTCTGCGCGAACGAGTACCCGAAGCACGGCGCGTCGCAGGTGATCGCGGTCGCGCCGGAGCCGAACACGCGACCGGTGAAGATGCCGCCCGCGAAGTCCAGGAACTGCTGCCACCAGGGGTCGCCGTAACCCATGAAATCGCGGGCGAGGGCGAGGTTCTGCTCGGTGCACGGCCGACCGCACGCCTGGAGCGCGGGGTCGGCGGGCACCAGGTAGAACACGGCGTACGTGCTCAACGCCACCAGGAACAGCACCAGCACCGCGCCGGCGAGCCGGAGGCCGACGAACTTCAGGGCGCCCATCAGCGCAGCACCGCCGTCCGCGGGTCGAGGGCGTCGCGCAGGCCGTCGCCGAGGACGTTGAACGCCCACGTGGCCAGGAACAGCGCCGCACCGGGGAAGACCAGGAACATCGGGTCGGTGGCGACCCAGTCGATCGCCGCGCTGATGGCGCGGCCCCAGCTCGGCGTGGGCGGCGGGATGCCGAGCCCGAGGAACGACAGGGCCGCCTCGGTGCCGATCTTGCCGGGGATGGACAGCGTGGACACCACGATGATCGGGCCCCACAGGTTGGGCAGCAGCTCGTGCCGGAACACGTGGCCCGGCCCGGCGCCGAGGGAGCGGGCGGCCGAGACGAAGCCCCGGTTGCGCAGGGTGAGCGTCTGGGCGCGCACGATGCGTGCGATCGAGGGCCAGCCGAAGAACCCGATGACCACGATCAGCAGCAGCGGGCGGGGCACCTCGCCGGGCACCACGGCCGCCAGGGCGATCATGAACACCAGGTAGGGGAACCCGAGCAGCACGTCCGCGGTCCAGGTGACCAGCTTGTCCACCGCGCCGCCGAGGTAACCCGCGATCGCGCCGAGCACCACGCCGAGCAGCACGGACACGGCCGTGGCGGCGAGGCCGATCAGGAACGACGTCCGCGCGCCGTGCACCACGATCGCGAACAGGTCGCGCCCGGTGAGCGGCTCGACGCCGAACCAGTGGTCGCCGCTCACGCCGCCCAGCGGGCCGGCGGGCGCGCCGGTGGCGGGGTCGAGCGCCTCGGTGCGGTAGGTGTACGGGTCCTGCCCCTCGATCGCGGTCAGCACGTCCGCGCCGATGGCGACCAGCGCGAGCAGCGCGATGGTGAGCGCGCCGGCCAGCGCCCACCGGTCCTGGCGCAGCATCGAGCGGACGGCGGTCCACGACGAGCGGACGCCGTTGGCGGGTGGGGATGGGGACACGGGCACCTGACCTCTGGAGCGGCTGGAACGCGGATCACCATAGGTCGCCGTGAAAATGGCATGGACCAGCTCTCACGAAGTGGGATGTGACGCGGATGGTCTTGATTTCCGCCGTTTCCCCAGGCTCATGACGTCCACTGTGGATCTTGTCGGCGGGCCGCGCGGGTCCGCTGGTATTCCGGTTGACCGGGGCAACGGCGCCGTGCCAACATCCGGCGGGGCCGAGAGGCGCTGCGACGGAACGGTTTTTCCGCCACGCTCGGCCCCGGTCACCGCACCAAGGGCGCCTCCGTCGAACGTGGGGGCGCGAGGTGTCCGAGTTGTCCACTGTGGTCGGTCACGTGGTCGGGTTGCACCGGTACCCGGTGAAGTCCATGGCGGGCGAGCCGCTGGACGAGACGGAGATCTCGTGGCACGGGCTCGCCGACGACCGCCGCTGGGGTTTCGTGCGCGAGGGCCAGGTGCGCAACGGCTTCCCGTGGCTGACCCTGCGGCAGCGACCCGACCTCGTCCGCTACCACCCGTGCCTGCGCGGTGGTTCCGCCGTGGTGCGCACACCCGGTGGCGATGAGCACGACGTCGCCGACCCGGAGCTGGCCGCGCTGCTCGGCGCGCGCCCGATGAAGCTCGACCGGGGCGCGTTCGACTCCGCGCCCGTGTCGTTGCTCACGGTCCAGAGCGCGACCGCCGTCGGCTCGCCCGACGTGCGGCGGTTCCGGCCCAACGTGGTGGTCGACGCGGCGGGCGAGTTCCCGGAGGACGCCTGGGTCGGCGCGACCGCGGCGATCGGCGGGGCGGTGCTGCGGGTCGACCGCGCGGACCGCCGGTGCGGCGTCGTCGCGGTGGACCCGGACACGGGCACGCGTGACGCGACGGTGCTGCGGGCCGTCGCCCGGCAGCACGGGCTGACGCTGGGCGTGTACGCGTCGGTCGTCACGCCCGGCCACGTGCGGGTCGGTGACGAGGTGGTGCTGCACCCCCGACCCCGGGCCGGAAACGGCTGAACCCGGCGCCTGAGCGGCCCTCGCCGCACCCCGCCGCGTGATCGCATGATCGGGCGATGAAGCTCGCCATCCTCGCCGCGGCCGTCGTGGGTGCCTCCCTGGTCACCCCGGCGGTCGCCCACGCGGCGGTCCCGCGCTGGACCGCCTGCCAACGCACCGCGGACGACACCACCGGCAAGGCGATCGACGACGCGGGCGGCCGGTGCGCGGACATCACCGTGCCGCTCGACCACAACCGCCCGCACGGCCGCGCCATCACCGTGGCCGTCTCCCGGATACCCGCCACGAAGACCAAGCTGGGCACGCTGTTCCTCAACGGCGGCGGCCCCGCGCCCGCGCTGGACACCGGACTGTTCGTCACGCCCGCGCTGCGCGACCTCGCCGCCCACTACGACCTGGTCGCCATGGACCCCCGGTTCACCGGCCGCAGCAGGCCCGCCATCGACTGCGGCTGGGACGACGTGGGGGAGTGGCGGCGCTCGGCGGGCTCCGACCGCGCCGGGTTCGACCGGTCGGTCGCCTTCAACCGCGCCCTGGCCGCCGAGTGCCACCGCGCCCACGCCGCCGAACTGCCGCACGCGTCGACCCGGAACATCGCGCGGGACATGGACGTCGTCCGCCGTGCGCTGGGGGAGCGGCGCGTGTCGTACCTGGGGTATTCGTACGGCACGGTGCTCGGTGTTGTGTACAACGAGCTGTTCCCCGGCCGCCTGGACCGCGTCGTGCTGGACAGCCCGATCGACCTGCGTGCGTGGGGACCGATGTTCAGCGCCGACCGCGCCCGTGCCAACGAGGGCGCGATGCGCGAGTGGGCCGCCTACACCGCCGCGCGTGACGCGACCTACCACCTCGGCGCGACGCCGGAGGCCGTGCTCGCCGCGGCACGCGCCGTCTTCGCCGCCGCAGAGCGGAACCCGTTGCGGCTGGGCGGGTACACCGTCGACGGCCACACCGCGCCGCTGATCCCGTTCGCGCGGTTCTGGAACGGCAGCGACGAGGGCAACGCCCTGGTGGCCGCGGAGATGCGGTTGCTGGCGGACGCGGCGTCCGGGGCGGTCGTCGAGCCGACCGCCGGGCTGGGCGCGTTGCTGGCCGGTTTCACGACCGGCGCCGACTCGGCGTCCGGCAGCGCCAACCTGGCGATCATGTGTGCCGACGGCGTCGCGCCCCGTGATCCGGAGCGGTACTGGCGCGACATCCAGCGGCACCGCGTGGACGAGCCGGTGTTCGGGCCGATCGAGCGGAACGTCCGCCCGTGCGCCTTCCTGCCGCCGGGCCGGGAACCCGCGACCCGCGTCACCCGGGACCTGCCCGCGCTGCTGGTCGGCGCGACCCGCGACAACCTGGCCCCGTACCGGCAGGCGGTGGCGCTGCGGGGTGACCTGCCCTCGTCCCGGCTGGTGACCGTGGACGTGCGCAAGCACGTCGTGTTCGGCCACCTGGGCAACACGTGCGTGGACGACACCGTGCGGGCGTACCTGGCAGGTGGTGCGCTACCACCCGACCGGACGTGCCCGTAAGCGCCTTCGGGATGCCGTAAACCCAGTATGGTGGCGTTCGTGGGCGATGAGCGGACATCGTCAGACGAATGGCCGGTCGAGTACCTACGAGCCCGGCAGGCGTTGAACGCCGCTGAACACCAGCTAACCCAGATGTTGGTGGCCGAGGGGCAAGGATGTAGATCGAAGCCATCCGATGTCGAGGAAGCCTTTCGCAGCGGTGCGACGGCATACCAGGCGTTGGCGGCTATGGCACCGTCGGAGCCGACCCCGTGGTGGCCCGGCGGCTGGGCCAACCGCACCACCGCGCCCGAGCACACCTGGAATGCCCACGAGAGGCAGCTACCAGAATTGGTGGGGCGAACCGAGCGGATGGCGCTTCGGCACCGGGAGGCCGCCGGGGCGCTGTCCGCGGCGTGGCAGTTGTACTGGACGCCGACGGAGCCGATTGCGTGGGGACGTCCGTCTTCCGCGCCGCTGCTGCTCGACGCGGTGTTCTGGCGCGAGGTGGACGCCACCGGCAGCCGGTACGGCGTCGCGGACCTCGCCCTCTTCGAGCCGCTGCCTCGCGGGACACCGCCCGGTGTCGAGATACAGCCCGTTCGCAGTGCGGACAACTACGTCAACCCGGCGTTGTGGATCGCCGCCGCCGCGGGGTCGGGCCTGGTCGGCAACGCCGCCTACGACATGGCCAAGCACCTCGTGCGCAAGTTCGTCAGCCACCGGGCGAAGCACTCCGACCCGGGTACGACCGAGGCAACCGCACCACCGCCGGTCGACGAGGGCCGCGAACCCCGCCGCGTGCTGGACATCGACCTGCCACCCGCCGCGCCACCGGTGCTGGGTGTGGACGACGACTGACCGGGTGCGGGCCGGGTGCGGGCCACCGCGGCCCGCACCCGGCGCGTCACCAGGGCGTCTCGCCGGTCTCGAACGCCAGCAGCAGCCGCTTGCGCTCGATACCGCCGCCGTAGCCGGTGAGGCTGCCGGTCGACCCGACGACCCGGTGGCACGGCACGATGATGCTGATCGGGTTCTTGCCGTTGGCCAGGCCGACCGCCCGCGACGCCGTCGGGCGGCCGATGCGGGCCGCGAGTTCCCCGTACGAAACGGTTTCCCCGAACGGGATGGCCTTCAGCTCCTCCCACACCGTCCGCTGGAACGGCGTGCCCGCCATGGTCAGCGGCAGGTCGAACTCCGTGCGCTTGCCGGCGAAGAACTCCTCCAGCTGCGCGACCACGTCGCCGAACGGACCCGGGTCGCGCTCGCCGAACGTCTCCAACGCCGGCCGGTGCCGGTGTTCGTGCATGTAGAGCCCCGCGAGCGCGCCGTCCCGCGCCACCAACGTGATGTCACCGATGGGACTGTCGACCACCGTGTGCACGACGGTTCCTGCTGTCATGGGCGTCATCCTGCACGACGGACTTCCAACCGGATCGACTCGGCCGCCCGTTCGGCGAGCTTCGCCGCCTCGCCGGGGGTGTCCGCGAGGACCGTGACCGAACCGGCCCGGTCCCACGAGCTGCGCAGCTCCCGCACGTGCTCGCCGGGCTGCGCGGCCAGCGCCACGTGCAGCACGCCCGGCAGCGCCTCCACCTCGGCCACGCCCGCGACGGAGACCACCTCGCCGGGCTCGGCCTGGAGGAAGCGCACGGCCGCCGCGCGCTCCGCCTTCGCCGGCAGGGGCGGGAGGTCGTCGCCGCGCATGAGCGCGTAGTAGTGGTCGGCCAGCGCGATCGGGTACGCCTGCTCGATCAGCCACGTGATGCCGTCACCGGGGAACCGGCCCGCGCACTCCACCAGGAACGGCACGCCGTCGCTGAGGATCCACTCGCAGTGCACCACCCCGGTGCCGAAGCCGACCGCGCGCAGCACCGCCCCGGTCTGCGCGACCAGCAGGTCGGACGTCGCCTCCGGCAGGTCGGCGGGCACCAGGTGGCCCAGCTCGATCGGTCGCGGCCCCGGGAACAGGGTCTTCTCGGTGACGTTGGTGAACAGCGGAACGCCGTCGCGGACCAGCATCTCCACGCTGAACTCCGCGCCGCGCACGAACGTCTCGACCAGCATCCGCAGCGGGATGACGCGGTCGGGCACCAGGATGCCCTCGTCCTGCCCGGCCAGGCACTCGGCCCACGCCTCGTCGACCTCGGCCGCGTCGTGCAGCACCTTCGTGCCCAGCGACGCCTGCCGGTTGGCGGGCTTGAGCACGACCGGGCCGGGGTGCTCCGCCATGAACGCCCGCACGTCGTCGGGACCGTCCACGGACCGCGACTCCGGGTTGCGGACACCCGCCGCGCGGGTCACCCGGCGCAGGAGTTCCTTGTCCCGCAACAACTGCGCCGCGCCGCTGGTCGCGCCGGGCACGCCGTACCGCTCGGCCAGGCGCGCGGCGAACGGCGTGGCGTACTCCACCAGCGGCACGACGTAGGCCGGGTCCAGGTCGGGGTGGGCGTTGAAGAACTCGTCCGCCGCGCCCGGCCGCTGGTACTCCCACGGCACGATCTCGCGCAGCGTCGGCGCGCCGGCCATCTTGGCGGCGATGTCCCGCTTGCGGATGACGTCCGGCTCGTCGACGAGGACCATGGAGCCCTCCTCGAACTCCGTGCGGGTGGGCAGTGGTGCCAGGAAGCCGACGATGATCACCGGTCGCGTCGTCATGATGTCCTCTCCGGGATGACTCGGGGGCGGCACACTACCGGGTGATGCCGAGGGCGAGGGGGAACGCGGGCGAACCGCCGAGCAGGTGGGCGCCCGCCGTCTGGAGGATGCGGTCCTGCGCCACGATGTGCTGGCACATGGTCGTGGTGTCGCGCAGCCACCGGTCCAGCGGCGACGGGCGGTAGATGGACGAGGTCTGCATCAGGTCGTACAGCCGCGTGACGATGGACCGCGCGGTGCGGAACGCGTGCAGCCGGGACAGCGGCAGCGCCGCCCGCTCGCGCGGCGTCAGGTCGTTGAGGGTCCCGCCCGCGGACAACACGTCCCACTGCCGCCGCAGCGCCTCGTAGACGCCCGCGCGGGTGGCGGCGAAATCCGCCTCGCACTCGGCGATCGTCACCTGGGTGCGGTAGTTGTCAGCCCACCCCTTGGCGGCGGCGGTCTCCCGGACGTGGTCCAGCGCCGCCCGCGCCACGCCCAGCGGCACGCCCGGCATGTTGCGCATGTGCACCTCGGCCTGCGCCAGCGGACCGGCGGGACCGTGCACCTCGCTGAACAGCAGGGTGTGCTCGGCTGGCACGAACACGTCGGAGATGGTGTAGTCGCAGCTGCCGCTGCCCGCGAGACCGGTGGTGTGCCAGGTGTCCACCACCTCGACCTGCTCGCGCGGCACCATCATCAGCATCGAGTTCTGCGGCTCGCCGTCGGGCAGGCCGTCGCGGAACAGCATCGCGCCGGACACCACCCAGTCGGCGTGCGTGATGCCGCTGCCGAACTGCCACCGGCCGGTCAGCCGGTAGCCGCCGGGCACGATCTCCGCGCGGCCGGTGGGGAACAGCAGGCCCGCGGTGGTCATGTCGATGCTGGGGAACATCTCCTTGGCGACGGCCGGTTCCAGGAACCGCGCGTACAGGCCGGTGTCCATGCCGATCATGGCGCACCAGCCCGCCGACGCGTCGCCGTACGCCACGGCCTCCACGACCTCGGTCTGCTGCGCCGAGGTCATCTCCGGGCCGCCCCAGTCGCGGCCGAATCCGGTCCGGAACACGCCCGCGTCGCGCAGCAGCGCCACGACGTCCGCCGGCAGCCGCCGAGCGGCCTCGATGTCCGCGGACCGCTCGCGCAGCAGCGGCGCGATCTCCCTGGCGCGGGCGAGGATCGCCTCACCGGTCTCCGGGACGGTCATGTGGTCACTCCTCGGTCTTGGTTCGGGTCGTCGTCCAGGCTGTGGTAGCGCCCGCGCAGGTAGACCAGCGGCGGGCGGTGGGCGCCGACACCCGCGGCCACCACCTCGCCGACCACCATGGTGTGGTCGCCCAGCCGGATGGAGTCCCACAGCACGCACTCCAGCCAGCCCGGCGCGTCCAGCACGAGCGCGCCGGTGTGCGCGCCCGGTGCGGCACGCAGCCCCGCCAGGGCGCCCGCCCGGCTCGCCCGGTCGCCCGCGCACCGCCGGGCCGCCACCGCCGCCGAGTCGTCCAAAATGGACAGCGCCCACTTCTTCGTCGCCAGCAGGTCCGCCAGGAAGGCCGAGTCCGGGCGCAGGCACACCGACACCAGCGCCGGGTCCAGCGACACGGACGTGAGCGAGTTGACGGTGACCGCGTCGTGGACGCGGACGCCCGAGCGGTCGGTGTACGTGGTGGCCACGCACACGCCGGTGGCGAAGTGGCGCATCGCGCCGCGCAGGTCGGGTGCCACCGGTGCTCCTCAGATCGCCTGCGGGAAGCGGAAGACGCGGTCCGGGTCGTAGCGGCGCTTCACCTCGGCCAGCCGGGCGTAGTTCGGCCCGTGGTAGGCCGCCCGCCAGTCCGGCAGGTCGGGGTCGGTGAAGTTCACGTACGCCGCGTCCGAGGCGAACTCGCCCATCCGCTCGTGCAGGTCGGTGAGCCACGCCAGGTTGTCCCGCGCCACGTCCGGGCCGTCCGCGGTGTGCCACGACGTGTCCATGGACAGCAGGAACAACACGTCCCGGTGCGGGAAGGCGGTTTCCGCCACCGGCACCCGGTTGATCGCGCCGCCCCAGGTGAACAACGCGAAGCCCGCGCCGTCCGGGTTGCTGCTGCCCGGCCACGCGTCCACCGCGGCCAGCGCCGTGGTCAGCCCGGCGTCGGGCAGCGCCTTGGGCGTCGACCGGGTGCGCACCGCGAACGCGCCGCCCGCCGTGTTGTGGTGCAGGTAGTCCTTGGCCTCCCAGTACGTCCGGTCCTCGATGTCGGCGCGGAACGGCTCGGCCGCGGCGAGCGCCGGCCGCAGCATCTCGCGCAGCTCCTCCGCCGGCCCGAGGTGCCAGCCGACGACCGAGACCACCGCTTCCTCGTCGGCCGCGCGGCTGACGCCGATGCGTGCCGCGAACTCGTCCGGCGCGCGCTCCATGACCTCCTGCATGACGGCCAGGACGTCCGGCGCGTCCGCCCGCCGCCACAGCAGCAGGCACGTGGAGCTGGCGATCACCGGCCGCGCCTGGAACGTGAACGACGTGTTGACGCCGAAGTTGCCGCCGCCACCACCCCGGCACGCCCAGAACAGGTCGGCGTTGTGGGTCTCGTCGCAGGTGAGCGTGGTGCCGTCGGCCAGCACCACGTCGGTCTCCACCAGCGAGTCGCAGGTCAGTCCGAACGACCGGGACACCGCCGCGACCCCGCCGCCGAGCACCAGCCCGCCGATCGCCACGTCGTCCGCGTTGCCCGCCGGGAACGCCAGGTCGTACGGCTCCAACGCGGCGTAGAGGGTGGCCATCCGCGTGCCGCCGCCCACCGTCACCAGCTCGCTCGCCGGGTCCACCCGCACCTCGTCCAGGCCGCGCAGGTCCAGCACCAGGCCGGTGTTCACCGAGTTGCCCGCGTAGCTGTGCCCACCGCCCCTGGCCACCACCGGCACGTCGTTCTCCCGCGCCCACACGATCGCCTTGCCCACGTCGGCCGCGCTCGCCACGGACAGCACGGCCGCCGGCCGCACGTCGGCGAAGCGCCGGTTGAACGGGCGGGACGCGGCGTCGAAGCCGGGATCGCCGGGCAGCCGGACGAACCCGTCCACCAGGCCGCCGAGCTTCGACCAGTCGATGACGCGCCCCACCTCAGCGCACCTCTTCCAGGTAGGACACGCCGCTGGCCGCGTGCTCGCCGTACCGCTCCCACTGCTCGCGCAGCACCAGCGAACCGTCCGCCGACCGCTCCGGCACGTTCACCGTGTGCCCGGCGATGACCTCGCCGGTGGTCAGCACCATCGTGTAGGCCAGCCGGATCGTGCCGTCCGGCCCGCACCGCCCGGTCACCGTGCCGCGGCGCACCCGGCCGCCCAGGAAGTCCGCCCACACCAGGTCGCCGTCCTGGTGGTAGACGGCCACGGTGCCGTCACCACCGCCCGCCTTGCGGAACCGCCGCCCGTCGTAGTTGATCGTCATTCGTCCACATCCAGGAGTCCGGTGGGCATTTCGAGGGTGGCGCCCGGCGGCAGCGGTTCGATGCGCTCGGCGTCCAGCGCCACCAGTGCGCCCGCGGCGTCCAAGCGGGCGTCGCAGGCGGCCGGGTCGTCGGCCTCGCACACCACGAACGAGTGGCGGGCGATGTAACCGCCGGGCGGCAGCCGCAGGCTCGTGCCGGGGTCCACCATGGGCGCGGCGGTGACCAGGCCGGGCGCTTCGGCGGGCACGGCGACCGACCGCACCACGCAGTCGTGCTCGGGGTAGCCGAACCGGATGCCCGCCACGGACCGCTTGGTCGCCACCACGTCCGGTCGGCGGCCGGTGGCCACGTCGAACAACACCTCGCCGGGGTCGATGCCGGTGGCGGTCTTGCCGAGGAACGGGATCAGGTCGCCGCCGAGCCGGCCGTTGACCTCGATCACCACCGGTCCGCGCGAGGTGAGCCGGACCTCGGCGTGCGTGATGCCGTCCTCCACGCCCAGCACGCGGTGCGCGCGGGCCAGCGTGTCCACCAGGGCCTCGTCGCGCAGCAGCGGGTCGGCCGCGTCCACGACGTGCCCGACCTCCTCGAAGTACGGCGGCTCGCCGGTCTTCTTGCGCGCAACGAACATCGGCTGGTACTCGCCCTTGTGCAGCGCGCCGTCCACGCTGATCTCCGGGCCGTCGGCGTAGCCCTCGACGATCGCGCCGCCCCGGTACGGCTCGTCGCCGATGAGGCTCGCGGCGGAGGCGACCTGGAACGCCGCGTCCAGCTCGGCCTCGTCGGCGGCCAGCACCACGCCCATGCTCGCGCCCAGCGCGCGGGGCTTGACCACCACGGGGTAGCCGATGCGGGCCGCCGCGGCGCGGGCCTCCTCGACGGTGGCGGTCATCGCGAAACCGGGCTGCGGCAGGCCGGCCTCGGTCAGCTTCGACCGCGTGTGGTACTTGTCGCGGCAGCCGTCCACGCCCGGCACGCTCAGCCCCGGCACGCCGAACTCGGCGGCGAGGTGCGCGGCGGGCATCACGAACGGCTCGTCCCAGCACATCACCCCGACGATCCGCCGCCGCGAGGCGACCTCCCGCGCGGTGCGCGCGAGCAGGTCGTGGTCGAAGAGGTTGACCACGGTGACCTCGGCGAAGTACGCGCGTTGCCACGTGGGCCGGATGTTGTTGATCAGCACCAGGTCCAGCCCGGCGGCACGTGCTCTGGCGTGGATCGAGGTGACCAGGTACTCGCGGTACAGCTTCAGACCGCTGCCGATCACCAGTACGGCGTCCGTGCCGTTCATGTCCCTACCTCCTCGACGATCCGGTCGGCCACGACGGGCGCGGTGCGGAACCCGTCGCCGCCGCTCGCGGCGCGTGCCCACGTGGCCGGTCCGATGCGGTCCAGCGCGCCGCCGCCGGTGCGGGCGTCGACCGCGTAGTGGCACGTCCGCACCGCGACGACGGTGTAGCGCTCGTGGTCGGCGAGCACCGACGACAGGTCCAGGTGGTCGGTCCACCGGGCCGCGTCGTCGCCCTCGTCGGCCGGTGCGCCGACCTCGCGGCACAGCGCCGCGGAACTGATCTTGAGCCGGGTGCCCTCGCCGGGCGGCACCAGCCACGCCCGCCCGTCGCCGAGCCGGCCCGCGCTCGGCGCGCCCGCCCACCGGTGCGCCAGGTCCGCGGGCGGGTCCAGGTGCACGGTGGTCTGCCGGTGCACCTTGGTCGGCACGTCCACCAGCTCGCCCGACCACGGCCCGGCCGCCACCAGGACGGCGTCACCGCGGGTGGTTCCGCCGCCGTCCAGCCGCACCGCGCCCGCCGCGGCGTCCACGGACCGCACCACGAGGTCCGGCCGCAGCTCGGCCAGCGGGTGCGCGCGCAGCCACCGCGTGGCCGCGTGCAGCACCCGGTCGGCGAGCAGCACACCGGCGTCGGGTTCCACCAGGACGGCGGACCCGGCCGGGAAGCGCAGGTGCGGGTACTCCTCCGGTTCGGCGACCGAGACCGGCACCCCGGCGGCGCGAGCCGTCTCCAGCGCCGCGCCCGCCGCGTCGGCGGGCCACCCGGTGACCACGCCGACGCGGCGGTAGAAGCGCGTGCCGAACAGCTCCTCCAGCGCCAGCCAGCGGCGGTGCAGCACCGCCGCCGACCGGGTGGCGGCCACGTCGCCGGGGTCGAACGCGCGCAGGACGCGCTGCTCGACGTGCGACGTGGCCGTCGGGTTGGGGATCGGACCCCGGTCCAGGACGGTGACCCGCAGCCCCGCGAGCGCGCACCGGACCGCCGTGAGCAGGCCGGTGACGCCCGCGCCCACGACGATCACGTGCTTCGCGCCCACGGCCACCTCACACCGCCCCGGCGGCGAGCCGGGGCAGCACCCGCGGCGTGACCTCGGCGGGCGGCGGTCCGGCCGGCGCCGCCGGGTCGGGCAGCACCGCCGCGGCCAGGTCCACCAGGATCGGCGCGGCGCAGCGCAGGAACACCTCGACCTCGTGCCAGAAGTCGCCCGCGTCGGCCTCGGTGACCTCCCAGCGGGCCAGCCTGCCGAGCTGCTCGGCGACCAGCTCCGCCGCGCGGTTCAGGCTGAAGTGCCGCAGCTCGTAGGTGGCGGCGAACCGCGCCACCACCCGCGCCGCGACCGCGTGGGAGCGGTCCGACACCGGGAACGGGCCGCGGTCCGCCCACCGCGACGCGGTGTCCGCCACCGCGTTCCACGGCGCGACCAGGCGGGTCTCGGTGACGGTGGCCAGCGCGTCCAGGCTGAAGTTCGTGCGCTGGTGCTCCGGGCTGGTCGCCGCCAGGTGGAAGCGCACCAGGTCCCGCGACACCTTGCCGAGCAGGTCCCGGCCGCGCACCACGTGCCCTCGGCTGGTGGAGAACTTCTGGTTGTCCAGCTCGTAGAACTCGTTGGTGACGAACCGGTGCGGCAGCGCGTACCGGTCGCCGTGCGCCATCAGCATGGCGAGACCGGCGATGGCGAACGGGAACGTGTTGTCGAACCCGAGGAAGTACACGACCTCCGAGTCCGCCTCCGGCGACCACAGCTCGTCCGGTGAACCGACGGCGGCGCCCCGGTTCTCGGCGGCCAGCGCGGCGCTGTACATGCTCCACGCCTGGGTCTCCGCGTTCGGGTTGATCACCTGGTCCGGCGTCTCGGCGAACGGGGCGGGGATGCCCCACGAGACCGGGTGGGTGACCGGGAAGTCCGGCAGCGGTCGGGACAGCAGCTCGTCCACGAGCTGCGCCATGTGCGGGCGCACCGAGTCGGCGTGCCGGGCGAAGTGCTCGCGCAGGCGTTCCCGGTAGTCCTCCAGCGGCAGCACGAGCACCTGCGCCTCGCGCAGCTCCACCGGCTCGTCGGGGTGCAGCGTCGAGCGCGGGCCGAGCAGGTCGCCCGGCGCGACCGGGTGGCCGCAGCTCTCGCACAGCCCGGCGCACCCGTCGGCCAGGCACAGCGGGCAGCCGCCGCGCACGTAGCCGTCCACCAGGAACTCGCCGGTGCGCGGCAGGTACGGGAACTTCAGCCCCCGGGTGCGCAGCGCGCCGGTGCCGTGCAGGCCCGACATGAACGCCCGCACCCAGTCGGTGAACCGGCGGTCGAACCCGGTGAACCCGTCCACGTCGACGCCCAGCGCCGCCAGCGTCGCCCGGATGTCGTCGGCCGAGCGCTCGGCGAGGTCCGCCGGCGACACGCCGAGCCGGTTCGCCGTCGTGACGACGTACGTCGGCGTGTCCTGCGCCCCCGTGCCGAACAGGACCTCGCGACCCGCCGCCCGCGCGTACCGGGCGTGCACGTCGGCGGCCAGAAACGGTCCCGCTACGTGCCCGAGGTGCAGATCGCCGTTGGCGGTCGGCGCGGGGGACACGACGACGGTGCGCGCGCTCACGGCGACGCCTGCCCGTGCCGGGCGACGAACGCGGCGGACATGTCGGTGTCCCACCAGATCGCGTAATACTCGAAGTCCGAGTCGGCCTCGTTGACCAGGTAGTGGGTCGTGCCCGGCACCAGGTGCGCGATGTCGCCCTCGACCAGCTCGGTGCTCTCGCCGTCCACGGTGAGCTTCGCGCGGCCCTTCATCGCGATGAAGATCTCGTACTCGTGGTGGGAGTGCGCGGTGGACACGTCGCCCGGCCGCATCACGCACCACGCGCCCTCGAACGGCGCGTTCAACGCGGGCCACGGCAGCAGCCGCTCGGAGTCCAGGCCGTAGGCCCGGGTCAGGTGGTCGCGGTCCAGCCTGCGGATCTCGATCACGGCCCCGCCACCTCCACGGCGCGGCGGTCCAGCAGGTCGCCGGTGATGTCCGCCGAGCGGTGCGCGAGCACGCTGATCAACGAGTCCGCGATGCCGTGCGTGTCCTCGTTGACGCCCTGGAGGTACAGCGCGCCCCACGCCGACTCGCCGAGGTCCACCCGGTACCGGCGGCTGACCGCGATGTCGTCGATGCCGGCGCGCTCCGCGAGGTCGCGCACCAGGGCGGGCATCCGCGGCTCGTAGCCGGTGCCCAGCAGCACCACGTCGCAGCGCAGCGGTTCCACCTTGCCGCTCTTGCGGTCCCGCAGGTCGAGGACGACCTCGTCGCCCTCGACGCGCGCCCGGACGACCTCGGTCATCGACCGGACCTCCGACTGCCGCGCGCCCAGCATCTTCTGCTGGTAGAGCATCGAGTACGTCTCGTCCAGGAACGGCGGCGCGAGACCCGCGTAGTTGGTCAGGTGCACCTCGTCCAGGATCTGCCTGCGCACCTCCGGCGCGGAGTCGTAGAACTCGTCCACGAAGGACGGGAAGAACAGCTCGTTGACGAACTTGCTGGTCTGGTAGTTCTGGAAGCCCACCGAGCGCAGCACGATGGTCGGCTCGCACGCGGGCAGGTCCTTGTGCAGCGCCACGAACATCTCCGCCGCGCTCTGCGCGCCGCCGATCACCACCGCACGCAGCGGCCGGTCCGTCGGGAGCTGCGCGACGCGCGTGCAGTATTGGGTGCTGTGGATGACCCGGTCGGCGGGCAGTTCGCCGAACACGTCCGGCACGCGCGGGTCGCGGCCGATGCCGACCACCAGGTCACGGGAGCGGACGGTGTCGCCGTTGGCGAGCGTCACCACCCACCCGCGGATCGACCCGTCGTCGGCACGCCACGGGTCGATCCGCTGACCGCGGGCGTCGTAGCGGACGCGCACGCTCTCCAGCGAGTGCGCGACCCACTGCATGTACTCCGACAGCTCCCAGCGGTACGGGTTGAAGGTGCTCAGGTTGACGAACTCGTCCAACCTGCCCTTCTCGTGCAGGAAGCTCAGGAAGGAGAACCGGCTGCGCGGGTTGCGCAACGTCACCAGGTCCTTGAGGAACGACACCTGGCTGCGCGCCCACGGCAGCAGCAGGTTGCGCTGCCACTTGATGTCCGGGTGCTGCTCCAGCAGCAGCGTGCCCTCGGCGAGTGCCGGCGAACCGGACTCCTCGATGGCGACGGCGAGCGCCAGGTTCGCCGGCCCGGCGCCGATCGCCAGCACCTCAACCTCTTGGTCTGTCACATCCCACCTCGATCGTCGTGTTCCCACGAACGGGCGCGCGGCTGTGCCGGCCGCACACGCGACGCGTGAGTCCTCATTCCCCGGTGCACTGCCCCCGGCCGGGCGAAGAATGTCCGCCGGGCGTCGCCCGGATGAATAGCGGTGGATTTCCGCATTCGTCCGGCGCGACTACGAGTCAAGTCGAGAGAACAGTTGATCGGTAGTGCCGTTCCGACCCGGCGATCAATTCGTGGTGCGCGGCCGGCCGCACCGGTCGGCGCGCCAGCGCGAAGGCGCGCGCGAGCGGGTCGAGCCGGTGCACGCCCGGCCGCCCGGTCCGCCGCAGCACGCCCGCCTCGGCCAGTTCGTGCAGTGGTTCGTCATCGCCGCCCGCACCGCACGCGACGGGCTCGCCCGGCGGTCGCTCGGCGAGCCGGTGCAGCACGGCGCGGGCGGGCGCGCCCAGTCCCAGGTAGGTGGACTGGTACACCTCGTGGACCGACAGGTCGCCCACGCGCAGCCACTCCAGCAACGCCACCGGGTCGGCCAGCCGCGGCAGGACCCGGTCCACCGGCACGTCCGGTCTGGCCGCGAGCTTGCGCGCCGCGATGGCCAGGGCCAGCGGCAGGTCGCCGCACAGCCGCGCCAGCCGGTCCAGGGCGTCCGGCTCGGCCGCGACCCGCTCGGGCAGCGCGCCGGCGAGCAGCGCGATGGCGTCCGCACGCGTCGGCACGTCCAGCGCCAGCCGCCGCACGTCGTGCAGACCGAGCAGCGGTGTCCGGCTGACGATCACGGTGGTGCTGCGCGGGCTCTCCACCAGCAGCGACCGCACCTGGCGCTCGTCGCGGACGTTGTCCAGCAACACCACGAGCGCGCGCTCGACCAGCAGCGACCGGTACAGCCCGGCCTGCTGGTCGGGTGCGGCGGGCAGGTGCTCGGCGGGCACGCCCAGCGCACGCAGGAACCCGTCGATCACCGCACGCGCGCCCTCCTCGCCGGGCTCGCGCGGCCCGAGGTCGGCGTAGAGCTGGCCGTCGACCGCGTCGACGGCCAAGCGGTGCGCGTGGCACCCGGCCAGCGCGCTCTTGCCGACACCGGCCGGTCCGCCGACCACCACGGGTGTGGTGGTGTCGGCGGCCAGCCAGTGCAGTTCGTCGTCCCGCCCGGCGAACCCCCGCGGTCGCATCGGCAACTGCGCCGGCCGCGGCACGCAGGAGCGCGCCTGGTCGGCACGCGCCGGCGTGGTGTCCGGGCGCAGGCCGCTGGACACCTCCAGCCACCTGCGCCGCCACTCCTCCCGGTCGCCGCCGCACGCGGCGACGAACGCCAGGGTGACCTGGAGCGTGGGCATCCGGTGGCCGCTGGCGGCGCTGGACAGCACCGACGCCGAGTACAACGCGACCTTGCCCATGTCGCGATATGTCGGGTTGCCCGCCCGTGCACGCAGTCTGCGCAACTCGCACGCGAAGGCCGCGGCTCCGGACGAGGTGTCTACAGGCTTTTCCGGTCGACCCATTCCGTGGAACCCTCTCCTGCTCGACGTGCCGACCCAGCATGGACAGACCGGTGCGGCCCCGGCACCGCCAGTTGGCAGACCATAGGATTCATGAATGTGGTGACGAAGGGCACCGGGTGTGACCCGCGGTGGTCATTCCGCGACCACCCGTCACGAATCATTGACGGCGCGTGACGCGGCTATTAACCAGGACGACCCGGAATGCGCGCGGCGGCATCCGGGTCATTCACGCGTTCGGCCCGGCAGGCGACGCCTGCCGGGCCGAACGCCGAGCGGCGCGGGTCAGGCGGAGGTGCGCTCCCGCATCCCGACCATCGCGAAGTACGCGCCGATCAGGCCCAGCACACCGCACAGGGCCCACACCCCGTTGCCGAACGCCTCCCAGGCGAACACGCCGAGGGTGGGTCCGAGCGCCGAGCCGAGGCCGAACGTGGCCTGGTGCGTGCCGACGTACCGGCCGCGCACCTCCGCCGGGTACTTCGCGGGGTGCGCGAACATCGTCGGCCCGCTGATCATCACGCCGAGCACGAACACGCCGGTGGCGATCACGATGACGACCGCGTGCGAGCCGAGCCCGTACCCGGCCACGCCGACGCCCATGACGGCTGTGCCGACCGCACCGGCGACCCACGGCACCCAGTTCTTCACGTACGAGGTGATCTTCAGCTCGGTCAGCACGAGGATCACCGACGCGGTGGCCAGCACGACGCTGTACAGCGCCGCCGGGTGGCCCTCGCTGGTGATCTTCAGCGGCAGCGCCACCACGTACTGCACGTAGATCAGCGTGCCCAGCAGCACCGAGGCGAGGAACGCCAGGTACCGGCCGTCGCGCAGCATCACCGCGTACGCCGAGCGGCGCTGCTCGCCCGACTCGGCCTCCTCCTCGTCACGCGGCGCGGAGGTGGCGGGCAGCGTGAACCTGGCCACCAGCACGTAGGCCAGCGCGGTGGTCGCGTCGAACCAGAACAGCAGGTTCCAGTCGACCAGGATCAGGCCGGCGGCGATCAGCGGCGCGAGCGCGGCGCCGCCGTTGAGGGCGATCCGCATCATGGAGAACGCCATCACCCGGTGCTCGGCCGGCATCAGCTCGCTGAGCAGCACGGCGGCGGCCGGCCGGTAGCACTGGGTGGCGAGGCCGGCCAGCGCGATCGCGACCAGCATCAGGGCGAACATCGAGGGCTCGGCCAGGAACGGCAGCACGGCCAGCACGACCGCGGACACCGACATGGCGGCGACGATCGTGCCGCGCGGCCCGAGCCGGTGCGTCAGCTCGCCGCCGAGCAGCGTGCCGAGCACCGCGCCCGCGCTGTAGCAGGTGAGCGCGATGCCCGCCTGGCCGATGGAGAACCCGTTCACCGTCAGGTACAGCACCAGGAACGTCTGGGCGAACGCCCCGAGCTGGTTGACCAGGACGCCGACCAGCAGGTAGCGGACCGGTAAGGGCGTGGCGCGGATGCTCGCGAAGACGCCACCGGACGTGCCCGCTTCCCTGGTGCTCACTGCGCTACCCCGTTCGTCTGCGTCGGATGCGGCCTGTCGTGCGCGTGGTCGGGACGCCCGTCCGGACGCCCCGACGCGGCCAGTTCACCCGAGCCGGGCGTTGTCCGACAGGGTTGATCTGACGCGGCGATCAAACTCCGTCAACGGGTGAACACGCTGTTGACGGCACCGAAGTCGAGCGCGCCGGCAAGCTCGGTGTACGAGCCTTCGGCCAGCACCTCGGCCGCCGCCCGCCGCGCCACCGAGTAGGCCGCCTGGGCGACCGCGGTGCCGAGGCTGACCCGCCGCACGCCGACGCCCGCGAACTCGGCGACGGTCGGCGCGCCCGGACCGGCCATCACGTTGACCGGCAGCGGCGAACCGGCCACGACCTCCTTCAGCACGTCCAGGTCCACCAGGCCGGGGACGAACAGCGAGTCCGCGCCCGCCTCGGCGTAGGCCACCGCCCGCGCCAGCACGTCCTGGAGACGACCCTCGGGCTCGCCCACCTGGAACAGGAAGACGTCGGTGCGCACGTTGACGAACAGCTCCGGCAGATCCGCGCGCTCGGCGGCCCTGCGCACCGCCCGCAGCCGGGCCGTCTGCTCCTCGATCGTGAACAGCGGGACGCCGAAACCCTTGGAGTCCTCCAGGTTGATGCCCACCGCGCCCGCCCCGACGACCGCCGCCACGGTCAAGGCGACGTCCTCGGGCGTGTGGCCGTAGCCGCCCTCGACGTCGGCGGTCACCGGCACGTCGACCGCCGACGCGATCAGGCGCACCTGCTCGACCATCTCGTCCCGGGACAGGCTCTGCCCGTCCGGCCTGCCCACCGCCCACGACACGCCGCCGCTGGTGGTGGCCACGGCCTTCGCCCCGGCCTGCGCGATGAGCGCGGCGCTGCCCGCGTCCCAGGCGTTCGGGAGGACCAGCACCCCGTCGGTGTGCAGTTCCCGCAGTGCGTCCGCCTTGGGCTTGTTCTTGTGCATATCTGGCGTCACCTTTCCGATGACCAGGACTGTGTGGCGGCGCATGCTAACAGCGGGGTATGACGTCGAAACCCCGTTGAATCGGCGTTTTCCGCGCGTGCGGGCGTGGCGGCGTGCGGAGCCCTTCGGCATCCCGAAGCGCGCTCACGTCCCGTCGCCGTGCCGCAGGTAGGCGAGGACGGCGGCGACGCGGCGGTGCAACGCGGTCTCCGCGCCCAGGCCCAACTTGGCGAAGGTCGCGTTCACGTGCTTCTCCACTGTGGACTCCGCCAGGCCCAGCTCGGCGGCGATCGCCCGGTTCGCGTGGCCGCGCGCCATGCGGCCGAGCACGTCCAGCTCGCGTGGCGTGAGCCGGTCCAGCGGCGAGTCGCCGCGCCGCGCGCGGAGCAGGACGTCCACGATCCGCGGGTCGACCGCGGACCGCCCGGCCGCCACCGCCCGCAGTGCCCGCAGCAGCTCGTCCAACTCGCCGACGCGTTCCTTGAGCAGGTAGGCCAACCCGTCCGTGGCGTCGCGGAACAGGCTCAACGCGTAGTGCTCGTCGGCGTGCTGGGACAACACCACCACGCCGGTGCCCGGGAACTCGGCGCGGATGGCGTGCGCGGCGGCGATGCCCTCCGCGCCGTGACCGGGCGGCATCCGGATGTCCACCAGCGCCGCGTCCGGTCGGTGCTCCCGCACGGCGGCCAGCAGCGCGGTCGCGTCACCGACCGCGGCGGGCACCTCGACCTCGCCGGTGTCCTCCAGCAGCCGGCGCACGCCCTCCCGCACAAGGAAGTGGTCCTCGGCGATGACGACCCTCAACACCCGCGCTCCCGCAACGGGAACCGCGCGGTGACCGCCGTGCCCCGACCGGGCGCGGCGGTCAGCGTGATCGCGCCGCCCACCGCCTCCACGCGGTCGCGCATCCCGGTCAGGCCGGAGCCGGTCGCCCGGTCCGGCAGGCCGCGGCCGTCGTCGGCCACGGTCACCACCAGGGTGTCCGCCTCGTGACCGATGTCGACGGTCGCGGCCGACGCGTGCGCGTGCTTGAGCACGTTCGTCAGCGCCTCGGCGACCAGGAAGTACGCCGACTCCTCCACGCCGACCTCGTACCGCGCGCCGGCGCGGGCGGTGACGGCGACCGGGATCGGCAGCCGACGTGCCCGCGACCGCACCGCCGCCACCAGGCCCTGGTCGCTCAGCAGCGGCGGCTGGATGCCGTGCGCCACCTCGCGCAGCCCGTCGATCACGCGGTAGGCGTCCTCCTGGATTTCGCCCAGCGCGGCGTCCCGGCCACCGGCACGCACCACCTCGTTGCGCGCCAACCGGATCTTGACCACCAGCGCCACCAGCTCCTGCTGCACGCCGTCGTGCAGCAGGCGTTCCAACCGCCGCCGCTCGGTGTCCTGCGCGGCCAGGATGCGGGCCCGCGATTCGGCCAGCTCGCGTGCCTGCCGGGCGTTGCGGACGGCGAGCGCGGCCTGCCGGGCGACCGTCGCGAGCAGGTCCCGGTCCGCCGCCGACAGCGGCGTGCCGTCCGTGCGCGGCCCGTGTTCCAGGACGCCCAGCACGGTGCCCGCGTGCGTCAGCGGCACCCGCTCACCGCCGGGCGCGCGTTCACCGTCGACCGCTTCCGCCGGCCCGTCCAGCGCGACCGCGACCCACCGCAGGCCCAACCCCTCACGCACGACCGCGGCCAGGTGCGGTGCGAGTTCGGCCGGGTCGTGCGCGCGTTCCAGGGTGCCGCCGAGCCTGGCCAGCAGTTCCGGGCCGCTCACCACGCGCCCGAACACCAGCCGCCGGGCCGCGCCCGCCAGCCGCGCGCGCAGCGGGGCGAACGCCGCCGCGGCCAGCACGGACACCAGCACCACCGCCTCCACCGGCGCGGCGCGTGCCGCGGTGAGGCCCGGCAGCGCGGCGGACGCCACGTAGGCGGTGCCCACCAGCAGCCACAGCACCCGGTAGACCGCCGAGCGCGGCACGGCCACGTCCACGCCGAACAGCCGGTCCCGCACCGCCGCGAGCACGATGCCGGTCAGCAGGACCAGGCCGTGCGCCACGTTGAACGCGAGGATCCACGGCTCCTGCGCGGCCCGGTCGTCCAGCCAGGTCACCGCGAGCCGCGCCGGCACGGCGACCAGGCCCACGAGCCCGGCGACCGCGACCCACCGCGTTTTCGCCCGGTCGGCCGCCGAAGACCGCGCGTACCGCGCGTAGAACAACGCCAACCCGGTGACCACCATCGCCACGCCCACCACGTCGAACCGGAACGGGTCGCGCAGGACGGCGTCGCGGTCGACCGCGAGCCACACCAGGGGCAGCAGCGGCACCGCCCACAACGCGCCCAGCAGCACCCGTTCCCACCACCACCGCGGGCGGCCGTCCGGCAGCAGCGCCACGGCACGCGCCCACAGCGCGGTGGCCAGCATCTCCAGCGGCAGCACCACGCCGACCACCGCGGGGGAGTGCGGCAGGTCCGGCCGGCCGAGTGAGTTGATCACGTACTGCGGCGCGAACACCACCGCCTGGAGGCAGCCGAAGTGGAACAACCGCCGCGCCGCGGGGTGCCCGTCCGCCCGCCGCCACAGCAGCAGGCCGACCGCGAGGTGCGGCACGGGTGAGCTGAGCAGCAGCGCGATCGCGGCGAGCGGCGCCGGCCCGAACAGGGCCGCCGCCACCGAGGTCGCCATCGCCAGGCAGCCCACCGCGGCGGTCACGTGCGGCAGGACGGCTCTCACCGCGTCAGTCTGTGGCGACCGCCCGGCACAGGCACTCACCATCGTCTCCACCGCCATCTACCGCGACTATGACAACACCAATGATCATGCCGTCATCTTCTGCACCTACGTTGGACTCCGCTTCGCGTCACGAACGGCGTCACCGGAACACCCTCAACGCAAGATCGAAAAGCCTCCTCACGGACTACCCGTTCGGGCGACAGCGGAGGGGCGTAGACCTTACCGCCCCGGCAGCGCCACCCCCTTGCGCCGACGCCAACCCCGGCGCGAACTCCGCCCGATCACGAGCTGACCACCGGGGTGGACCTCGACCGCGGCGTGGCCGCCCTGCGCTACCGCGGCCACTGAGGCACCCCTCCTACAGCCGTGGAAGCGGACTTCCAGCGCTGCCTGCGCGAGCGTGCGATCGGCGAGGCCGTGCAGCCCCTCCTACAGCCGTGGAAGCGGACTTCCAGCGCTGCCGTGCATGAGCAGGTAAGACACTCCGATCAAGCAATCGATCTCGCCCATCGTTCCAAAACCCGGGATGACACGCCGACGTCAACCTCAGAACCGCTCGGCGCGTCGTGACACGCTCGAGGTTCCGAACCACACCACCACGGTTCCGGAACAGAGGAGTTCCATCGGGTGCGTCGCGCATTCGCGGCCTCCGCGGGCCGCGTGAGGGCGTAATCGGCATCCTTCCGGAGGCGTCGGCCTCTGGCCATACCTGTTCGCCGATGCCCATGCGGAGTCGCAGGCACGAGTTGACCGATGAGCGATCGAGCCGTTGCTGCCTGCCTCGGGTGGAGAGGGTCGTCCTCGGGTGGATGACCGTCGGGTGGTCAACGGGATGCTGTTCAAGGCCAGGACGGGTGTGGCCTGGCGTTGTCGGAACGGTATGGGCGTGGAAGACGGTCTTCAACCGGTTCTGGCGCCGGGCGCGCAACGGCACCCTCACGACGCCGGTGTCGCGGGTACGGGTCATCGCCGAGGCGATCGACGAGTTGGACCGGGAAGTCTCGGTGGACTCCGGCATCGCGCGCGCCAGCACGCCGCCGGAGCCCGCCGCACGACCACGTCCCACACAGGGGCGGTCGGGTCGTGCGGCGGGCACAGCGAGCCATCGGCCGCTCCCGCGGCGGCCCACCACCAGGATCCACCTTGCCCGCGACGGCCACGGCCGACCGCTGTCGGTGGTGCTGACCGGCGGCAACGTCAACGACTGCACCCGGTTCGACACCGTCATGACCGGTGCCCGGTTCTAACGACCCGGGTCGGGCCGACCGGCGACCCGGCCCGCGCGAGTGATCGCTGGCGCGACCCGGAGGTGGTCCGGGTACGGATACTTCAGCCTCGGGTGGCCGCGCTCTCCTCGCGCACTCCGGAGGCGGTCCGGCGCACTGCGGCTCCGCACTCGACCGGCCCCGTCCACGGCTGCGGCTGTGATGGGTCGCGGACGCACGGCCACCGGCGGTGGTCGTCCACGCGTCGCTGGGCCTCGCCGGCGGGTGGTGCGGTCGCGTGTGGTGGTCAGAAGGTGCGGGTGGTGCGTTGTTCGTCCCGGCGTGTCAGACGCGTTCGAGCCGCCAGTGCTGGTTGTGGTTCTCTTGGAAGGTCGGGTAGTCGCCCCAGTAGAAGTATTGGAAGACCGGTGCGTCGCGTTCGGTGCTGCCGCCTCGGATGTCGAGGACCTTGCCGGTGTGCAGGTTCTGGATCCGGAACGCGGGCCCCCTGCCGTCGCCGGAGCCCGCGGGGATGAGCAGCCACTCCTTGTGCGGGCCATCGGGGTCCGATCGGGTCAGCACCTCGGCGCCGTCGTCGGAGGACATGCCGACCACTTCCAGGTAGCGGTCGCGGGCGGGGTCGACGTTCTTGATCCGGTAGCCGCCTCCGCTGACCGGGACCAGTTCCCAGTGCTGTGCTTCCAGGCCGGTGTAGTCGTTCTGGTCGACGTTGCCGCCGTCGCCGGTCCAGCCCGGGTCGTCGAGTTGGAGGTACAGGCCGCTGAGGGTGGACTGGATCCGGTAGTGGTGCCCGGCCAGGTCCGGCACGACGATCTTCACCCGGGTGGAACCGGTCCGCACGCCGTCCACGACCGCGGCGATCTCACCCTCGACGGAGATCTCCCGGGTCACCGGGGCGGCCGGGGTGCCGGTCGCCCCGGGGAACTCCAGTTGGAAGTCGAGGGTGCTCGGGTGGGCGCCGGTGAAGGGCCCGTAGCCACCGGCGGGTTCGACTCGCACGAACGGCGCGATCGCCGGGTCCGGCACCAGGTTGACGTTGCCGAGCGTGGTGATCCCCGCGGTGCCGAGGTCGATGATCGTCTGGACCACGGTGTCGGGGGTGATGCCGTCCCGGTAGGTGCCGCCGGTCGCGGCGGCGATCCGGGAACCCTGGCCGGCCGCGCCACCGGTGGCGCACCGGTCCTTGTACGGGCCGCCGTTGGACAGCGGCACCGGGTTGGCGTTCAGTCCCGGACCGGTCGAGCCCGTCGGGGTGCTGATCGGCAGGACGAAGATCCCCTGCCCCTGGAGTTTGAGGGTGACCGACTGCTCGGTGACGTCGTGGGCCAGCCCGGACACCGCCTGGCAGATCGGGTCGTGGCCGGGCGCGTCACCGATCCAGACGACGATCCGCTTGGCGTCGGTGCGCCACCCGATCGACCCGCCGGGTGGCTGCGCGAGCTGGTCCAGCGCGTAGAACTGCCCCTCCGCGATGGTCGCGCCCCCGGGGGTCACCGCCCAGGCGCGGATGCCGTCGGCAGCCGCGTGGGAACTCGGGCTCAGCGCGACCTGGTGCTGGAAGCGCTCGGCGGCCGGATAGTCCAGGTCCCGGTAGTTGCCGACGCCGAAGTGGACGTTCGCGCCCACCCCGTTGGCGGCGGTCACCAGCTTGTTCAGGATCTCCTCGACACGCGTGCGGACCGCGTTGATGACACCGCTCATGCTGCTCGTGGTGTCGGTCAGGAAGTAGACGTCGATCCTGGGGACGACCCCGCTGCCGGGGAGTTCCACCCGCACCGTTTCCCGGTGGCTGTCCGGTGAATCGGGGTTCGTCCCGAGATCGATGGTCGATGGCGAGAGCTGGGCCGTGATGGTCATGGTTGACGCCTCCTCGTCCCGGTCCTTCAGGCGACCGCGTAATCGAACACCTCCACCCAGGATTACGACATGGGGCACGCGAGGGAATGCCCGCCACCTCCGGTCGACCCAAAGGTGTGGATTCCGGCTGTCGATGGATCTTCGGGTCAAGAACCACCCACACCGGGGATCGCCGACCTCGCAGGCGCACCGCGAGACCATCCACGAGACACTCGGCCGCACCATTCCGGCGACCTCCAGCCACCGCGCAAGACACCGATCGTGGGCGAACCGAGACAGGCGTTATCACTGTACGCGACGCCGAAACGGCTTTCCGGCCTCACCCGTGCAGGTCATCACGGACTGCGCCGCAACAGGAACTCCTGTGGAGTGGGTTAAAACGCGAAAGGAATATACCCCTACTGGCCGGTTCCAGCATCGGAGCGGTCTTGCTGACGGTATCAACACTGCTCCGCACGGGATTTGAAGGCATCGCCGACAAATGGTGTCCACAACGCATGTGGAGCCAATTACGAGTACACTCGGCCGACGTCGCACGACAACGGCGACACAACGGCGACGGTGGCGGTGCCTCCCCGCTGGCGTGCTGAGCCGTGACGTTCAGGACGCCGTTCCCGCGATTGATCACGGTGCACATGCGGTCGAATGCGGTCTTGCCGGGCACTGCCTGGTTCGTCGGCGTCTCGGTCACCAGCCCGCTGTTGGGGTGCCGCCGAGGATCTCGACGGCGATGCCACGGCCGATCAGGTCGCTGAGCACGAGCAGTCCTCCGAGGAGATGCGGCCGAGCGCGTCGACCTCCTGGTCGGTGAGCATGTCGCCGGGGCGCAGGGAGTCGAGCGTGGCGATCAGCGCCGGACGGGCGTCAACGGCGAGCGTGCCGCCGATCTCCTGAACACCACCACGCGGATGTTGTCGCGCGTCGTGCTGTCGCGCGGTCTCCTGCCGAACCGCACCAGCCCCACCAGCGTCACGGCACCCTCGATCCGTCAAACGAACGTGTTGGCCAACCCGTTCTCCGAGCGGCCTCCGATCCGCGTTCCGACGGCTGGTGCGGGCGTCGCCTCCGAGCGGACGCCTGGCTGTCCGCACTGCGGTGTCCGCGGGGCGGCCCCGTTCCGGGGCGTGTCGCTGGGCCGTTCAGGTCTGCTACCGCTGGACCAGTTGATGGCTCGGTAGCAGCGTTTTGGCGGATTGCTGCCAGCCGTTCGGTTCTATCGTCGGGTTTGTGCGCGGCATGGCGTGGGTGGCTGGTCGGGGTCGCCGCCCCTCGTGCGTGACTTCGGCCTGAACTGAAGGCACCCTGCCGCATCCTGTCGGGGACTTGGGCAGGTGGGAACGCATGCCGGGCCGGGACGGCCGCCGGAACGACATGGCGCGGGTGGCCGGCACGACGGCGTCGTGCTCGGTCGGGTCAGCCACTGGGGCTGCCCGGGGGCACGGCCCGTGGTCAAAAGGAGAGACCATGAGATCAGCGCGATACGCAGCAGCGGGCCTGGCGGTCATCACCGCGACGCTCGGCATGAGCGTGACGACGACCGGGACGGCGATGGCGAACCCGCCGGGCTACCAGGTCGTGCCGGGGCAGTCCGTCACCGTTCCCAACCGGCAGGTGACCTCGGTGTCCTGCCCTGCCGGCGCCTACGTGGCCGGGGGCGGCGTGTACAGCGAACCAGGGGACTTCCTGCTGCGCAGCGCCCCGTCGAGGGACGCCCGAGGCTGGGAGGTGGCGTCGTTCAACCCCGACCGGACCACCGTCAGGCTCACCGCGTTCGCCATCTGCATCGCCCCCATCGCCGGTTACACCATCGTCGCCGGGCCGATCGCGCAGAACGTGGCGTCGGCCGCTCGGCAATCGGTGATCTGCCCGTCCGGGAGGGTCCCACTCGGAGTCGGCGGGATCGCCTCCGGCACGGCGGCCAAGATCGGCCTGTCGGCGCTGTACATCGACAAGGTCTCGGATGGCACCTACCGGGCCAACACCGCCCTCAACCAGACCACCACGGGCAACAACACCCTGCAACCGATCGCGATCTGCGCGGCACCGCCCGCCGGGTACCAGACCATCAACAACCCGACCATCAGCGTCCCCAACAGCAGCCAGGTCAACTACGTCAGCTGTCCAACCGGGACGGTCAGCCTGTCCGCCGGCATGTCCGTACCCGGCGTGAACTCCTACATCTACGACCTGTCACCCGCCACCACCGGCGGGTTCTGGGAGTTCCGGGGCTTCGCCCCCGCCAACCCGGGCTACTACGCCGCCGGCAGCATCGTCTGCGCCTCCTGACAGGAGCTGGCGGGTCATTCCGACCCACCTCGGCCTCGCGCCCACCCGGCGCGAGGCCACCCACTCGACCAACTCCGCGCCCCACCGCTCCCGACAGCGACAAGGGGCGTGTCGGTCGAAGACCCGCTCCTGCCGGTCGTGCTCGTCGGGATCGGCTGGTCATCCTCGTCGAGGTCGGTCAGGTCGACGGGGCTGTAGTCGAGCAGTTGGTCGGCGGTGTGGCGGTCGGTGGCCAGGAGGCGGGGCCAAGCGGGAGTGCTGGGGTAGGGCTGGTACTCGAAGGCGAAACCGCGAAACCGACCTGGTACCGCTCGATGAGGTCTCGCAGATCGTGACGCGGCGATCTCGGTCGGGTATTCGATGGGAGAACCCGAGGATGCATCCACCCTTGACGTTGGTTCGACCGAGCGGCGGACGACAACCTTGGTCATGGCGGGATCAAGACACTTGTCGATCAAGGTGAGCATGCGTTCGCTGCCGGCTGCGATGCCCGGTGCTACTTCCCGCAAGCCGTTGTGCGCCAGTGTGTCCGAGGTGCGGTCGCTTGCGTGGTGCAGGACGTTGATCCGGCCGGTGGTGCTTCGGGCCGCCTCGTCGCCGACGAACCGGAACGCCGTCACATGCGCAATCGACGGCGGCGTCAAGGTCGCGACCGGCATCCGCCTCGTGCACCACGCGGACGGCTCGACGGCACCCCGCGTCCGACGTTCGAACGTCACCACGCGTGCGACCGCAGCAGGTCCGGAGCCTGAGCGGTAGGAGGCAAGCAATCGGACAACCGGATTTGCCCCCTGCCGGAGTGAACGGTGCTGGTTGCGCTTCGGATGATGGGGCGTGTTCCGGGGCGCTTCTTGGTGATCGCGTCCAAGCCCGCGTACAGACGCACCCGCAGAGAGCCACTGGGCAGCACGTCGATACTGCCGCGCTCGCGCGGAGTTGCGCCGTTCAGCCGAGCCATGAGAGGGGCGATAAGCCGGAACTCGCCTCACGAGTGATGTCACGACTCGGACTTCACGGCTACCTGACGGGCGGATACACCCAGGTCAAGCGGCGGTCCCCCCGGCAGGACCCGAACCTGCGCACCCGCCTCCGGAGCGCAAGCGTCATCGACAACGGGAACCCGCACCTCCGCGTGGTCGGGCACGTCTCGGTGGGGTCCATTGACGGGTGGTGAGGCGTTGCCTTCGTGGAGGTGGGCGGCACCGCGGCGTAGCGGTTTTCCGCTATGCCGTGGTGGGGTTCGCCGGGTGTCGTCGGTCGGGTGCGGGGCGCGACAGTGCTCGGGTGCGTTTCGCGGCCCCGCTCACCGTTCCGGTCGTCCTCGACCGGCGGACGGGTGTGCCGCTGCCCCGGCAGGTGGCGGCCGGGTTGCGGGCCGCGATGAGCGCGGGTCGGTTGCCGCCCGGCGGGCGGCTGCCGTCGACCCGGACGCTCGCCGCCACCCTCGGCGTGTCCCGCGGCGTGGTGGAGGCGGCCTACGACCTGCTCGCCGCGCGTGGCCACGTGCGGGCCGCGGCCGGCTCCGGCACCTACGTCGCCGGGACGCCCGCGCCGCCGCCCCGGCCTGCCGCCGGAGCAGGCCCGGTCGACCTGCGACCGGGCCTGCTGTGCCTGGAGTCCTTCCCGCACGCGGCGTGGCGGGCGGCGTGGCGGCACGCCGCCGGTGCGCCACCGCCGACCACCGCGGAGCCGCACGGCGCGGCCGAGCTGCGGCACGCCCTGGCCACGCACCTGGTGGCGGTGCACGGGTGCCGGCTCGACGGGCGCACCGTGCTGGTCACCACCGGCCGGGAGGCCGGGCTGCGGCTCGCGCCCGACGTGGCGGGTGATTTCGCCGCCCTCTTCGGCCCGGCCCTGCGGGTCGGGTACGCCGTGGTCGCCCAGCCGCCCGACCACCTGCCCGAGCAGCCGCCGCACGTGGCGCAGCTCGCCGTCGCCCGGCTGCTCGACGACGGGACCGTGGCACGCACGATGCGTCGCCGCGTCCGCGTGCTCACCCGCAAGAAATCCATTGTGGACGAAGTGCTGCGCGGAGTCCCGTTGCGACACCTCGAACTCGGCACGGTCGAGGTCGCCGGTCGGGTGATCGGTTACGGCCACCTGCCGGACCCGCGGCTGCGTGCCGCCCTCGCCGCGACTACCCCACGCGGGCGGGCTCCGGGTGGCGGGTGACGCGGCGCAGCACCGCGGCCGACCCGATGCCCAGCAGCAGCACGGCGATCGGCAGCACCAGCGTGACGCGGGCGGCGTCGGTGAGGCCCGCGTTCACCACCTGCCCCACCAGCTCGGCCGCCCGCGCGGCGACCTCCGGCGGCAGCCCGGGGAGGTCGCCGCCACCGCTCGTGCCGAACTCGCCCGCACCCGCCGCCGCGTTGGACACCGCCTCCACGAACGGCACGCGGTACGGCTCCGGGAGCTGCCCGGCCGCCTCGGTCGCCTCCCGCGTCACGGAGGTGCTGATCCGCGCCTGGAGCAGCACGCCGATCGCCGCGCTGCCCAGCACGCCGCCGACCTGGCGGGACGTGTTGAAGATGCCCGACGCGGTGCCCATCAGGCGTGGCTCCACCGTGCTCATGGTCAGGTTGCTCATCGGCGAGAAGATGCAGCCGATGCCCAGCCCGCACACCAGCAACGCGGGGATGAACGTCCACGGGTCGCTGTCCGGGCGGGCTTGCAGCGCGATGATGCCGATGCCCGCCGCGAGCAGCCCCAGCCCGGCCATCACCAGGTACCGGCCGTCGACCCGGTCCGACGCGCGCCCCACGAACGGCGCGACGACGCCGGACAGCAACGACATCGGGGCGGTCAGCGCGCCCGCCATGGTCGGGCTCAGGCCCAGCACGGTCTGGATGTAGATGATCAGCGGCAGGAACATCCCGGTCATGGTGAAGCCCACGGTGGCCGCGGTGAGCGTGCCCGCCGAGAAGTTCCGGTTGGCGAACACCGCCAGCGGCACCAGGGGTTCGCGCTTGTTGCGCCGCTGCCACAGCACGAACGCGATCAGCAGCAGCACGCCCGCCCCGATGATCTCCGGGATGGTGATCGGACCGCTGACGACGCCCCAGTCGTAGTGCTGGCCGTTCTGCACGCCGAACACCACGCAGAACAGACCGGCCGCGGAGAGCACGATGCCCAGCACGTCGAACGAGTGCGAGTGCCGCGGCTGCCAGTCGGGCACCAGCACGACCGCCAGCACGATCGCCACCAGCCCGATCGGGACGTTCACGTAGAAGATCCACGACCAGCCGAAGGTGTCGACCAGGAAGCCGCCGAGCAGCGGGCCGGTGATGGTCGCCAGACCCGCGACACCGCCCCAGACGCCCATCGCGGCGCCGCGCTCGGCGGGCGGGAACAGGTGCGTGATGAACGCGAGCGTCTGCGGCGTCATCAACGCCGCGCCGAGGCCCTGGACGGCGCGGGCGGCGATCAGCATCTCCACGTCGCCGGACAGGCCGCACCACAGGGACGAGGCGGTGAACACCACCAGACCCGCGAGGAACACCCGCTTCGGGCCGAACCGGTCGCCGAGGCGGCTGGTGAACAGCATCGGCACGGCGTAGGTCAGCAGGTAGACGCTGATCACCCACACCACGGCGTTCAGGCCGGCGTGCAACTCGCGGAGCATGTCCGGGACGGCGATGGACACGATGGTCGTGTCCAGCAGGATCATGAAGAAGCCCAGGCACAGCGCGGAGAGCGCCGCCCACGGGTTAGTTGGTCGCGCGTTCATTGTCTTCCTTGGCGATGAGGCTCAGCTTCGGCTTGCAGTCCGGGAACCGGAGGCGGCCGGCGCGCAGCTCGTCGAGCAGTTGTTCGGTCCAGGTGAGTTCGAAGGCGCGCCGGGCCGCGGCGAACCGCCAGTCCAGCCAGTAGACCTCCGGGGTGCCGTCCGCGCGGAGCCCGTCCACGACGGCCTGGTCGGACGCCACGGCCGCGCGCAGTCGCATCACCCGGTGCTCCAGCTCGGAGATCGCGATGTCGGGCCCGAGTTCGTCCACGACGGCGAGGCCGCTGAGGTACGCGGGGTACTCCTGCTCCAGGTCGCCGAGCAGTTCCCGGCCGCGTTGCTCGAACGCGTCGCGCCCGGCGGCGGTCATGCCGTAGACGGTCCGCTCGGGCCGCCGCCCGTCCCGCCGGGTGTCCACGACCTCGACGTAGCCGGTTCCCTGGAGCCGTTCGACGGTGTGGTACAGCGAGCCCGCGCGCAGCTTGACCCGCGCGTCGACGTACCGCTCACGCATCAACTGCGCCATCTCGTACGGGTGCATGGGCCGCTCGTGCAGCAGCTCCAGCACCGCCATGCCCAACGGCGTCAACTTGGCCGCCGCCATCCGCCCCTCCGGAGTCCGTCCCGATTATTCCGCGTGGACTATACGGGGCGGATCAGCCGGCGGGCGAGCGTGTTCGTGACCACATCACGTGGAATAGCGCAGGTCAGTCGGGCTATCCGGATGAACCGGACTTACTGGAGGTAACCCTCCACCTCGCTGCGGGGCCGGGCGTCGGCCGCGTCGGGGTCCTGCCCGGACTCACGACGCGCCCGCCGCTGCCGCAGCAGGTCCCAGCACTGGTCCAGCGCCTGTTCCAGGTCCTTGAGGCGGCTGCCGCCGTCCCGGTCCAGCCCCTCACCGGTCACGTCGTGGCGGAGCCGGTGCTCCTCGTCCATCAGCTCCCGGATCCGCCGGAGCACGTCGTTGTCGTTCACCTGTCCTCCCGGTGGTGTCGGTGCACCCAGCTCAACAGACCGGGGCGTGCTCCGCGACCCGGCGCGGGCGACCGTCAGCGGACGACCACGACCTCCAGCGTGCGGGGACCGTGCACGCCCTCCACGCGTTCCAGCTCGATGTCGCTGGTGGCCGAGGGGCCGCTGACCCACGTCTGGGTGCGGACGCCGGCCAGCGCGGCGACGGCGTCCGGCACGCCCGCGACCACCTGCTCCCGCCGCACCACCACCAGGTGGTAGTCGGGCAGCAGGGTCAGCGCCCGCGCGCCCTGGTCCCGCGCGTCGTGGTCGAGCACGATGGTGCCGGTCTCGGCGATGGCCACGTGGCACGCGGTGACCACGCCGCCCGCGGTGTGGTGGTCGTCCGAGCGGATGTCGTCGGGCACCCACGCCGCCGGCACGCCGGGCGCGGCCACGACCTGCCGGAGACCGCGTTCCCGCAGCGCGGCCACGACCGCGGCGGTGACCTCGTCCGGCGTCGTCAGCCGGACCCGCGCCCGGTAGTCGCGCAGCCGGTCGGCGAACAGGTCCAGGTCACCGGGACCGCCCGAGCGGCGGTAGTCGCGGGGCACGTCGGGCGCGGGCGGGCGGTGCGCGAGCGCGGCGCGGACGCGGCGGAGGACTTCGGCGCGTGCCGTGCTCATCGGGTCTCCCACCAGTCGCGGAACGTCTGCCGCGGCGGGCGTGGCAGGTCGCGCGCGTCCGTCCACGCGGACAGCGGCGGTGGCAGCCTGCCGATGCGGTCGCGGCGGCGGCCGAGGGCGCGGCCGAGCCTGCCCGCGCGCAACGCACGTGCCCACCGCCGGGAGTCCGACATCGCCCAGGCGAGGGCGCGCATCGCGGCCGACTCGGCGTTCGGCGCGGTCGTCCGGGCGACCTCGCCACGCAGGTGGACCAGCATCGAGGGGATGTCGATGGCGACCGGGCACACGTCGTAGCAGACACCGCACAACGACGACGCGAACGGCAGCGTCTTGTTGTGTCGCACACCGGTGAGCTGCGGCGACAACACCGCGCCGATCGGGCCCGGGTAGACCGAGCCGTACGCGTGGCCGCCGGTCCGCTCGTACACGGGGCACGAGTTCAGGCACGCCGAGCAGCGGATGCAACGCAGCGCGGCCCGGCCACGCGGGTCGGCCAGCGTGGCGGTGCGCCCGTTGTCGACCAGCACGACGTGGCTGGTCTGCCCCTCGGTCGGCCCGGTCCACACCGACGTGTAGGGGTTCATCCGCTCGCCGGTGGAGGAGCGGGGGAGCAGCTGGAGGAAGACCTCCAGGTCCTGCCACGTGGGCACCAGCTTCTCGATGCCGACCACGCTGATCAGGGTGCGCGGCAGGGTCAGGCACATCCGGCCGTTGCCCTCGGACTCCACCACGACCAGCGCGCCCGAGTCGGCGACGGCGAAGTTGGCGCCCGAGATGGCCACGTCCACGGTGGTGAACTTGTGCCGCAGGTACCGGCGGGCGGCCTCGGCCAGCGCCGCCGGGTCGTCGGGCAGGTCCGGGTCGACGCCGGGCATCTCGCGGCGGAACAGGTCGCGGATCTCGGCGCGGCCCCGGTGGATCGCGGGCACCAGGATGTGGCTCGGCCGGTCGTCGCCGAGCTGCACGATCAGCTCGGCGAGGTCGGTCTCGACGGCACGCACCCCGGCCGCGGCGAGGGCGTCGTTGAGGCCGATCTCGGCGGTGGCCATGGACTTGACCTTGATCACCTCCGTCGTCCCGGTGGCGGTGACCAGTTCGGTGACGACGCGCGCGGCCTCCTCGGCGTCCCGCGCCCAGTGCACGGTCGTGCCGCGCGCGGTGAGCGCTTCCTCCAGGCGCAGCAGGTGGGTGTCGAGGTCCGCGAGGACGGCGTCCTTGATCGCCGCGCCCGCCGCGCGCAGCCCGGCCCAGTCCGGCACCTCGGCCACCACGGACGCCCGCTTGGCGCGGATCGTGCCGGTGGCCTTGGCCAGGTTGCGGCGGAGCTGCGCGTTGCCGAGCGCCGCGCGGGCGGCGCGGGGGAACGGTTCGCCGACCAGGTTTCGCGAGGGCATCCCGAGGAACGTCATCGCACCGCCACCGCCATCGGTGCCGCGGCGGTGCTCGCGAGGACCTGCGCCAGGTGCACCGGTCGCACCCCGGCCCGGAGCCTGCTCAACCCGCCGCCGATGTGCATCAGGCACGAGGCGTCGCCCGCCGTCACTACCCGTGCGCCGGTGCCGACGATGTTCGTCATCTTGTCGGCGAGCATCGCCGTGGACGTGTCGGCGTTCTTGAGCGCGAACGTGCCGCCGAAACCACAGCACGTGTCGGCGGACGGCAGCTCGACCAGGTCGATGCCCCGCACCTCGCGCAGCAACCGCAGCGGTCGGTCGCCGACGCGCAGGATGCGCAGGGAGTGGCACGTCGGGTGGTAGGTGACGCGGTGCGGGAAGTACGCGCCGACGTCCGTGACGCCGAGGACGTCCACCAGGAACTCGGACAGCTCGTAGGTCTTCCCGGCGACCTCCTCGGCCGCCGCGGCGAGGCGGCGGCCACCGTGCTCGGCGGCCACGTCCGCGTGCTGGTGGCGGATGGAGCCGGCGCAGGAGCCGGAGGGCGTGACGACCACGTCGGCGTCCGCGAACGCCTCCACGTGGTTGCGGATGATCGGCACCGCCTGACGCGCGTAGCCCGTGTTGACGTGCATCTGCCCGCAGCAGGTCTGACCACGCGGCACCACGACCTCGTGCCCCAGTCGCTCCAGGAGGGTGACGGTCGCCTTGCCGACGTCCGGGAAGAGGCCGTCCACGAGGCAGGTGACGAACAGCGCGACTCTCACACCGGACACCCTAGACTCTGTGGTCTGACCACACCACCAGTGTGGTCGGACCACACGCTGGAGGGTTGCGGTGAACGGTTACGCGGCGGTGCTGCGCCACGTCGAGGAGGAGCTGTCCGCCGGCCGGCTGGCGGTCGGGCGGCAGCTGCCCGCGGAACGCCGGCTGGCCGAGGACCTCGGGGTCAGCCGGGCCACCGTCCGCGAGGGCATCCGCGTGCTCCAGGCCCTGGGTGTCGTGCGCAGCGGCGTCGGCTCCGGGCCGGACGCGGGCACCACGGTCGTCGCCGACCCGGCGGGCGGTATCGGCGCGGCGCTGCGGCTGCACCTGGCGACCCGCCGGCTGTCGCCGGAGGACCTGGTGGGCACGCGGGTGATGATCGAGAGCCACTCCGCCCGCGCCGCCGCCCGCCGCCCCGACTCGCCCGAACTGGAGCGGGCCGCCCGGCTGCTGGACCGGATGGACGACCCCGCGCTCGACGCGGACGCGTTCCACCAGCTCGACGCGGACTTCCACGTGGCCCTCACGGCGGCGGCCGGCAACACCGTCAACACCGCCGTGATGGCCGCCCTGCGCGACGCCATCCACGCCACGGTCGTGAGCGCCGTCGCCGCCCTGCCCGACTGGAACCGCACGGTGACCCGCCTGCGCCGCGAGCACCGCGCCATCCTGCGTGCCGTGCGGGCGGGTGACGGTGACCTGGCGGTCGCCCGGGTGACCCGCCACGTGGAGGGCTTCTACCGCGAGTGGGCCCGGCACGCGAAGCCCTGACCCGTGATCAGGCGCCGTGCCGTGCGCCCTCGATCAGCTCGACCGCGGCGCGGGGGTCGTCGACCTGGATGATCAACCGCGCGTACCGCTCGTCGGCCAGTTCGATGACGATGGCCTTGGCGGGGTCGCGGACGTCCCAGAACACGCGTTCGCCCTCGCGGTGGAAGGTGCCCGCGACGATCACCCCCGGCAGGTGGGCGCCCGGTGCGCGGATGCCCTTGGGCTCCTTCACCGCGCCGGGGTCGATGGTGGCGCCGCGGACGTTGGTCAGGGGGATGGACAGGCGGCTCTTGAGCGCCCAGAGCTTGTCCATCCCCTCGATCGTCACGACCAGGTCGCCGCCGTCGATGTCGATCCGTGCCATGTGGTGCTCCTTCATCGGATGTCGAACCGCCGCGCCAGCGCGGCGGAACCGGGTTCGGTGGTCGAGTCGGTGGCCCGTGCGCGGATGCGCAGCCCGAGCAGCGCCGAGGTGAACGCCCCGGTCGCCGCGGCGTCCGGGGCGGGCAGCACCGCGCCGAGCGCCTGGTCCAGGACGTCCAGCGCCTCGCCGACCAGCGCGGCGACCTCGGGGTCCGCGGGCGCCCGCTCGACCGCCGCCAGCAGCAGCAGGTCCAGCCCGGCGCCCGCGACGAGGTCCGCCGCGGCAGCCGGCCCGTCCGCCGCGGCCACGGCCTCGGCGAGCGGGCGCACGTCGTCGTCCAGGTGTCGGCGCAGGGCGGCCAGGTACAGGCCCCGCTTGCTGCCGAAGGTCTTGTACAGGCTGTTGCGGTGCACGCCCAGGTGGCCGACCAGGTCGTCCACGGAGACCCCGTCGTACACCCGGTCCGCGAACAGCGCTGCCGCGGCCCGCACCACTTCGGCTTCGTCGAAACCCCTCGGTCGCCCCATGTCCTCACCGTAGACAATTCGGGAACGATCGGTCAAGAACGATCGTTCCTAAACTTGTCCGGGCTCGCCACGCGCCTCGGCCCCCTGTCGCGGCAGGGGGCCGGGGGTGTCACCGGTGGGCGGTGGAAGGCGGGGTCCGCGTGGTCCGCCTCGTCGGTGGCCGTGGGGACGGGTCCCCGCGGTCCGCGTCATCGGCGGCCTACGGCGCGTGGTTCGCGTCATCGGCGCTCACGGCGCGTGGTCCGCCTCGTAGGTGGGCCATGGCGCGTGGTCCGCATCATCGGTGGGCCATGGGCGACTCGGTTCGCGTGAGCCGTGTCGTCCGCCCGACACCGCGGGAGCACCTGTCCCGCGTGGTGGGTCAGAGCATTCCCGCCGCGCGGAACAGGCGGTCGTAGATCTCGCGGATCACGGCTTCCTTGCGGTGGTTGTAGTCCATGACGTTGCCCCCGCCGGGGATGGCCGCCCGCTTGGCCTCCTCGTAACGCGCGCGGTCCTCGGGGTGGGTGCGCAGCCAGTCCCGGAACATGCGGTGGCGGATGGCCTCGGGGGAGTCCGGGCCGAACACGTGCAGGTTGACCCTGGGCTCGTCCCTGCGGAACGCGCGGTGCTCGTGGAACGACGGCTCGCGGATCACCAGGACGTAGCCGAGGCGTTCCAGCACGGGCACGTAGGCGGACTCGTCGCGGGAGTCGGGCACGGTCAGGTCGATGTCGATGACGTCCTTGGCGGCCAGTCCCGCCACGGACGTCGAGCCGACGTGCTCGACGTCCAGGGCCACCTCGCCGAGCGCCGCGCGGATGTCCGCCGCCAGCGACCGGTACCTGGCGGGCCATTCCGGGTCATAAGGGACGATGACGACTGTTTCGGGCGCGGGAGGTCCCAGCACCCAGGGGTCCTCGGTGGGGTCGATGTCGTGGTGGCGCGTGATCTCCTCGAAAGTGGGCACGCGGCGAAAAGTATCGAGCGGCGGCCGGGCCGTCGAATCAGTTACCGCTTCCCCCGGGGGTCGGCGCGGGTGGGCGGCCGTGGTGCTTTCTGTTCCGAATGGCGCAGCGGCGGTCCCGGCGGTGCGGTTCCCGATAAGGATTTCTTATGGCGTTCGAGATTGATTCAGCAGGTGTCCCGGCACATTCGGGGCCGGGTGTCAACCCGCCGCACGTCCACCGGGTTGACGTATATTCGGCCTATTTCTCGCGGTGTTGGTCTGAATTCGTTGAGTAGGACCCGCCGGGCGTGTATACCTCAGCCCTGGCAACGTGGCCGGCAATGGTCCGGCCATCGGGGTTTCCTGAGGTCGGACCGGGTGGCGGCCCGGTCGGGGGGCGATGGCGCACGACTGGGTGAAGACGATCCGCGCATTTCCGCCGCCGGTGGACCGGCACGCGGGCTGCCGGTCAGGTCGACGGGAGATGTGGGCATGGGAACCAGAAATCCGGACCACGTGGTGGTGGTCGGCGGCGGTACCGCGGGGTGGATGACCGCGTCTTACCTGAAAGCGGCGTTCGGGGACCGGGTGGCGGTGACGCTGGTGGAATCCGGGCGCATCGGCACGATCGGTGTCGGCGAGGCGACGTTCAGTGACATCCGGCACTTCTTCCAGTTCCTCGACCTCAAGGAGGAGGACTGGATGCCGGCGTGCAACGCGACCTACAAGCTCGCCGTGCGGTTCGAGGACTGGCGGCGGCCGGGGCACCACTTCTACCACCCGTTCGAGCAGATGCGGTCGGTCGGCGGGTTCCCGCTCGCGGACTGGTGGCTCCAGAACGGCCCGACCGACCGGTTCGACAAGGACTGCTTCGTCATCGCCTCGCTGTGCGACGCCGGCCGCAGCCCGCGCTACCTGGACGGCGGGCTGTTCGAGCAGGAGTACGTGGAGGGCGCGGACGAGCCCGCCGGGCTCACCATGTCCGAGCACCAGGGCCGCACGCAGTTCCCCTACGCCTACCACTTCGAGGCCGCGCTGCTGGCCAAGTACCTCACCGCCTACTCGGTGGAACGCGGCGTGCGGCACGTCGTGGACGAGGTGCTCGACGTGCGGCTGGACGACCGGGGCTGGATCGACCACGTGGTCACCAAGGACCACGGCGAGATCACCGGCGACCTGTTCGTGGACTGCACCGGGTTCCGCGGGCTGCTGCTGAACAAGGCGTTGGAGGTCCCCTTCATCTCCTACCAGGACACCCTGCCCAACGACAGCGCCGTGGCGCTCCAGGTGCCGTTGGACATGCGGGCGCGCGGGATGCGGCCGTGCACCACGGCGACCGCGCAGGAGGCGGGCTGGATCTGGACCATCCCGCTGTTCGGCCGGATCGGCACCGGGTACGTCTACGCCAAGGACTACTGCTCGCCCGACGAGGCCGAGCGGACGCTGCGCGAGTTCGTCGGGCCGGCGGCGGCCGACGTCGAGGCCAACCACATCCGGATGCGGATCGGGCGCAGCGCCGAGTCGTGGCGGAACAACTGCGTCGCCATCGGCCTGTCCAGCGGCTTCGTGGAGCCGTTGGAGTCCACCGGCATCTTCTTCATCCACCACGCCATCGAGCAGCTGGTCAAGCACTTCCCGGCCGCCGACTGGAACCCGCGGCAGCGGGAGATGTACAACTCGGCGGTCGCCAACGTGATGGACGGCGTGCGCGAGTTCCTGGTGCTGCACTACAAGGCCGCGGCGCGCGACGACACGCGGTATTGGAAGGACACCAAGACCCGCGCGGTGCCGGACGGCTTCGCCGAGCGCGTCGAGCGCTGGCAGGCGCAACTGCCCGACACGGAGAACATCTTCCCGTACTACCACGGCCTGCCGCCGTACTCGTACATGTGCATCCTGCTCGGCGGGGGCGCGATCCCGGTGCGGCCGTCGCCCGCGCTCGCGAAGTCCGACGACACCGCCGCCCGCGAGGAGTTCGCGGCCATCCGCGACCGGGCGCGGCACCTGGTGGAGCGCCTGCCCGCGCAGTACGACTACGTCGAGCGGCTGCGCTGACCGCGCCGCCGGGCGGCCCGGACCGCGTCGCCCGGCGGGCCGGCAGCAGGCGCTAGCGCTGGGCCTCGCGCGGACAGGTGTTGAGCGAGGCCAGCTCGTCCGCCAGCTTCCGGCAGTTCGCGCACTTGCCGAGGTGGTCGTCCACCGCGGACCGGCGGCGCGGGCGCAGCGCGCGCCGGGCCCACGAACCCAGGTCGTCCACCACGTGCGCGCAACCGGACGGCACCAGCTCACGGATCACGTGCGCGTCGAGGTACGCGGCGCGCAACGCCTCGCGGGCGCGGTGGGCGCGGGACGACACGGCGTTCGGGGAGATGTCCAGCACGCGCGCGGCGTCCGCCGGCGACATGCCCATCACCTCCGTGTAGAGCAGCACCTGCCGCGCCGTCGCGGGCAGGCGGTCGAACGCCCGCACCACGAGGCTGCGCTCCAGCACGCGCTCGACCGCCGTCTCCTGCTGCGGTCTCGGGTCGAGGCGGGACGCGGCCTCGTTGGCCGTGGGGTCGTCGGTCAGCAGTTCCTGCGCCAGTCGGCGTTTCCGGGCCAGCGCGGCGTGTGTGATGGTGGTGAGCAGGTACGCGCGGAAGGAGCGGGTCGGGCCGCCGCCGTCCAGCAACGCCTCCAGCAGTCGGAGGAAACCCTCGGACACGACCTCGTCGGCCTCGGCGGGCCGGTCGGGCACGAGGCGGCGGGCACGGGCGCGGGCGACGGCGAAGTGCCGCTCGTACAGGGGGCGGTACGCGGAGACCTCACCCGTGCGCACCATCGCCATCAGGTGCTCGTCACTGCTCGCCGAGTAGTCCACAGTGGATGAAAAGGTCAACGTCACTCCAAAACGGGCACGTCCCGGGCGGCGAGGAGCGGCGACCCCGCCGCTGCGGTCGGCCACGCCGGGGCCGCACCACGTCCGGTCACGAGTCGACCTCGCACATCAGCGGTACCTGGAAGTAAGGGTTACAGCAACGTACCAGGAAAGATGCGCAGAGTGGCAATTCATCACCCGAGAGTGAGCAAGCAGCCGTGATCACCGCGGCAGCGGTGGCAGCGGGACGTCCGGGTCCAGGGCCACGCCGCCCTGCCGCAGCACGTCGTCCACCAGCGCCCACACCCACCGCGACACGTGGTCGACCAACTCGTCCAGGTCCGTGCCGCCCGGCTCCGCCGACCACCGCGCCGCCGCGGCCTCCACCATGCCCACCAACCCGAACGCCAACGGGTCGGCGATGCGGGTGTCGACGTCCAGCAGGCCCAGGTAACCGCCGAGCAGGTCACGCAGCAACCCGGCGATGGCGGCCCGGACGTCGGCCGCCGGTTGCCGCCGACCCGGGTCGTCCGCCACCGACCGGGAGACCACGTACTCGTAGAGCGAGCGGTGCTCGGTCAGCCATTCCACGAACGTGCGCACGACGCGCGCGATGACGTCCCGCGTGCTGCCACGCGGCTCGGTCAGGGGCGGCGCCATCGCCGCGACCAGCAGTTCGCCGATCCGCCTGCCGACCGCGCCGTAGAGGTCGTCGGCGTCGGTGAAGTGGCGGTACAGGCGCGGCCGGGAGATGCCGGCGACCTCGGCGATCCGCTCGGTGGACACCCACGGGCCGTGCTCGGCGACGGCGGTCAGCGCGGCGGCCACGATCTCGGCCCGCCGCTTCTCCCGCTGGCCCGCCCAACGGGCGGCCCGCCCGTCCACGGGTTTGTCCCGCTCCCCACCGCCCACCACGTGGGACAGCGTAGTGAGCACGCAAGCGGAACCACCCGCTGAACGCCCTCTTTCCCTTGCCCGCCAGTGGTTCCACCCCCGACCGGCCGAGAGCGCAGCCACCCGATGGGGCCAACCGCGTCGCCTTGACATCGCGTGACGGCGGTTGCTTGGCTCCCTCATGGGTTTCTCCGCTCCGTCCGCCCGGCAGGTCTACGAGTACGTGCTGCGGCTGGACGACAGTCCCCGCGCGCTCACCGACCGCTTCGGCTGGAGCGTCCTCCTCGTCGGCGGTTACGCCGAAGTCGCGCAGGAGTTCCTCTACAAATACGGCCTGGACCTCTGCGCCCGCACGGCCGACCGGGTCCGGTTCGTGTTCTTCGCGGACGTCGACGGCGGGGGAGCGCTCACCGCGCGGCGTGCCGCCCGGCGCCGGGGCGGTCTCCTCGGCGCGGTGCTGCGCGGGCTGCGCCTGGACTTCCGCGACCGCGGCTGGGACGTGCTGCGCCCGGACTCGCTGGACCCGGTCGTGTCCGAGGAGGATTTCGCCGCCCGCGTCGAGCGGTGGAACAGGCGCGTGCTGCCGGGTGCGCACGCCGGGCTGGAGTTCGCGCAGCGCCTGGGCATCGGGCGGCACGTGCCGTGCCTGGTGGTGTTCACGGACATCGGCGACCTCGGCGTGCACGTGCTGCCGTTCGAGGAGATCGGCGCGGACGAGGCGTACCGGCGGGTGCGTGCGTGGATCGACGAGTTCTACGAGGTCAACCACGACGTGCTCGCGCGGTGGACGCGGATCGAGCAGCAGGTGGCGCGCCTGGTGTCGGCGTTGGCGGGCTCGCTGTGGGCGGTGCGCGAGTGGCCCACCCACCAGCGGGCGGCGTGGCGGGAGCTGCGTGCCGTCGCCGCGCTGGCCGCCGCGCCGCCCGGCGACCTCGCGGCGCTGGACGAGGTCCTGGCGGGCGAGGCCCGGCTGCCCGCGTCGCTGCGTGACGAACTGGCGATGTGCCGGCGGCGGCTGTCGGCCGCGGCGGACCGGCTGGCGGCGGCGGAGCGGATGACCGCCGCGGCGGGTGAACTGGCCGCCACCGACGACAACCGGGTGCTCCGCCGCGTGCTCGGCCGCCTCACCGGCGACGCGCCGCTGCGCCTCCTGCTCGACCCGGACGCCGCGTCCGCGCTCGCCGCGGCACGCGCGGTGTTCGTCCGCGACGACGTGGCCGAGCTGCGGAACTGGCGGCAGGACAACGGGAAGCTGTTCGCCATGCCGGTGTTCACCGCCGCCCGCCAGTCGTGGCGGTGGATCGCCGAGCAGGGCAGGCTGCCCCGGGAGACCCCGGCTCGGCACCGGCAGCGCGACTTCAGCGCGTTCAACACCGCGCTGGCCGCCCAGCCGCTCGCCCGGCCGTCCGGGGAGATCGCGGACGCGGTGCTCGCGGCGCTGGCCGCGCACCACGGCGTGACCGACGAGGGTGAGTGGCGGACGGCCACCGCCGGGTTCCGCGCGCACCTGGTGGACGCCGTCGACCGGCTCAAGTCCGGCGCGCCCGCGGACTTCACGCTGGTCGGCCACTGCCTGCCGTTCGTGGCGCCGCCGCCGAGGTCCGCCGACGGCCCGCGGGCGCGGCGGCGGGACGAACTGGTGCGTGCGCTGCGCCGGTCGGCGGACCGCCAGGTCGTCGCCGCGCACGAGCGGGAAACCGTGCTCGCCGCGGTGCCCGTGCTGGCCGAGGGCCACCGGGCGGAGCTGGAGGCACGCCTGGCGACCGCCGCGCCGCCCGAGCTGACCGGTGGCGCCGCGGTCGCGGAGCTGACCGACCTGGTGGCGGTGCTGGACGAGTACGACGACGCGGTGCGCTCCGTCGTGCACCCCCACCTGAGCGATCCCGAACTCGTGCCGGTCGCGGGCCGGGTGGCCGACGCGGCGGGGTTGGCCGACCGGCCGCGGCCGGCGGACCGGCTGCGGCCCCGGGCCGCGTGGACGGTGGAGACCTACCGGCGGTTGGCGCGGGAGCGACCGACGTGGCGGACCCGGACACCGGCGGACGTGCTCGCCGACGCGTTGGTGGGCCTGCGCCGGGACGGCGGTGGTGAACCCCGGGACGCGTTGCGCGCGCTGGGCGTGGACGACCTGGCGGTGGTGGCGCAGCGGCTCGGGGTGACGGCCGGCGGGCCGCCGGAGCGGGTCCGCGCGGCCGTGCTGACGGCGGTCGGCATGGCGGTCGAGGACGACCCGCTGGGTCCGACCGACGTGGCGGCGGTGCGGCGGCTGGCGCGCAAGGTGGCGGACGCCGAGTTCGACGTGTTCATGGCGCACCACTCGGTCGACAAGCCCGCGGTGCGGGAGCTGTGCGACCTGCTGCGCCGACACGGCGTCCACCCGTGGCTGGACGTGGAGCAGGTCCGACCCGGCACGTGGTTCCAGGACGTGATCGCCGCGGCGATCCGCACCGCCCGGACCGCGGCGGTGTGCGTCGGCCCGAACGGCGTGGGCGGCTGGCAGTCGTTGGAGGTGCGGACGTTCGTGGAGCGGTGCGTGTCCGAGGGCGTGCCGGTGATACCGGTGCTGCTGCCGGGCGTGGCGGAGGTGCCCGCCGGGCTGCCGTTCCTGCGGCAGCTCGACGCGGTGCGGTTCGAGCGGTCCGTGCGCGAGGCGGAACCGCTGCGCCGGTTGCTGTGGGGCGTGACGGGCGAGCGGCCGTAGCCGGTGGTCCACAGTGGACGCGGTGGCGGGGTGGCCCGAGTGTTATGGCCGGTTGTGAGTGGGCCGGTCGGCCGTGCGGCGGTACGGTCCGGCGTGACGGCACGAACGAGCTTCCGCGCCCGGTCCCTGCCACGACCCGGGCCGGTGAAACGAGGCACCCTGTGAGTCGCACCCGTGTCCGGCGCGTGGTGATCGCGGTCCTGGCCCTGTCCCTGGGCTCGGGCACGGCGGTCGCCGAGCCCGCCACCGCCGCGAGCCCCACCGCCGCGCCCTACTGCTACGAGGAGCCGTCGAACCCGACGGCGAACATCGCCGACCTGAAGTCGGCGTTCCGGTCGGCCAACTGGATGCAGACGCTCCAGGCCATGTACAAGCGGCGCTGGCCGAGCGGCGAGGCGCTGGCCATCGCCCAGTCCCGGGACAAGTATTGGGACCAGTTCGTGCAGAAGGGCAGCTTCGAGGCGTTCGCCGAGTCGATGATGGTGGCCATCCACGAGGAAACCCACATGTGGGACCTCGACCCGGCCCGCACCAGGTGGAACACGCACACGGCGGCGTGGGTCAACGCCACCCGGCAGGACCTGGCCGTGCCGCTGCACGACGGGTTCGCCCGCAAGGAGATCCTGCCGCTGATCAAGGACCGGTACAGCGACTCCATGGACGGCATCTACCTGCGTGACCGGACGCAGGGCGAGTACCACCTCCAGGGCGTCCTGGCCGAGTTGAACGCGGGCCTGACCGGTTTGCCCGCCGCGACCGTGGTGCAGGAGTACATCAAGGGCGTGGGCGCGAGCAACGCCCGCGACATCGCGGCGACCAACCTGCGTTACCTGCTGCTGTACCTGCGGGTCGCGAAGGACCGCCACCCGGACTACTGGGCGAAGATCAAGAACGAGCCGAAGCTGCGCGACCTCGTCCTGACCCAGTTCCTGCGCACGGCGTACTGGCTGGAGAAGTCCGCGCCGTACGGCGGGAAGCTGGGCGGCCCGAACGCCGACCGCATCACCGCGACGAACTACGCGCCGGAGAACATCTCGATCCTGGAGGAGTTCACGGGCCGCCGCGTGCGCACCGACGCGCAGAAGAACTGCACCGCCTCGTAGCGAGGGGGACGCCGGGTCCCGGTGGCCGCCTGCGGCCCGTGGTCACACCTGCCGCAGGCGGTCGAGGGTTTCCGCCAGTTCGGCACGCAGCACGCGGCCCGCCTCCTCGGCGTCGCCGCGCTCGATCGCGTCCACCAGGGCCGCGTGGCCCGCGTCGCCCGTGTTCGGGTCGGCGGACCGCAGGCCGAGCAGGTCCAGCATGTCCGTCAGCCCCTCCCGCAGCACGGGTGCGAACTCGGCGAACAACGCGGTCAGCACGGGGTTGTGCGCGGCGGCGACGGCGGTGGTGTGCAGGCCGATGTCGGCGGCCACGAACTCCGCGTCCCCGCCGGACGCGGCGGCCCGGCGCGCGGCCAGCGCGGCACGCAGCGCGGTCAGGTCGTCGTCGGTGCGGCGGCGCGCGGCCAACCGCGCGGCCTCCACCTCCACCAGCACCCGCACCTCGTAGACGTCGGTGATCGCGGCCCGGCGGAGCCGGGTGGGCCAGTCCTCGTCGGGCGTCGACGCGATGACGAACACGCCCGCGCCCTGGCGCGACCGCACCAGGCCCGCGCCGGCCAGGGCGCGCAACGCCTCGCGCACCGTGGACCGGCCGACGCCGAGGTCCCGGGCGAGGGTCGTCTCGCCGGGCAGCCTCGCGCCGACCGGCCACTCGCCTCGCGCGATGAACTCGCGCAGGCGGTCGGTGGCCTGCTCGACCAGGGGAGAGGGTCGCAGCCGCACGTGTGACCTCCGTCTCGGTCAGCTCCTCAGGTTGTCTGAGGAGTTGTTAGGGTACCCGCCATGTCACTCGGCACAGCCACGCGGCTGCTCGGCTGCCGCTGCGGGACCTGACCAGACCGGCCGTCCCGCAGCGGGTGCCCGGTCGTGCCGGTCGAACGCCGACCGAGTGGGAGAAGCCCCCGCATGAGCCACACCTTCCCCGCATTGCGCACGCCGTCCGGTGACGTACCGGCGGACGCCCCGCGTTGGAACCCGCAACGCCCCAGCGCCATGCCGCACCACCGGTACCGCCCCGCGCACGCCCGCGTGCCCGTGCCGCCGCTCGACCGCACCTGGCCCGCGCGCCGCCTCGAACGCGCGCCGCTGTGGGTGCCGGTCGACCTGCGTGACGGCAACCAGGCGCTGGCCGAGCCGATGGACACCGCACGCAAGAGCAGGTTCTTCGACCTCATGGTCGCCATGGGGTTCAAGGAGATCGAGGTCGGCTACCCGTCGGCCAGCCGAACCGACTTCGACTTCGTGCGGCACCTCGCCGAGCGCGGTGTGCCCGACGACGTGACGATCAGCGTGTTCACCGCCGCGCGGGCCGACCTGATCGACCGCACCGCGGAATCGGTGGCGGGGCTGCGCAACGTCGTCGTGCACCTCTACACGGCGACCGCGCCGACCTGGCGGGACGTCGTGCTCGGCCGGACGCGTGCCGAGCTGCACGCGTTGATCCTGGACGCCGCCGGCCACCTCGCGCGGCGGGTCGGCGACCGGCCGGGCACGCGCTTCCAGTTCTCGCCCGAGGTCTTCAACCTCACCGAGCCGGACTACGTGCTGGAGGTGTGCGACAGCCTCACCGAGCTGTGGGACGCGAGCCCGGACCGCCCGGTGATCCACAACCTGCCGGTGACCGTGGAGATCGCCACCCCGAACGTCTACGCCGACCAGATCGAGCACATGGACCGCCACCTGGCGCGCCGGGACTCGGTGATCCTGTCCGTGCACCCGCACAACGACCGGGGCACCGGTGTGGCGTGCGCCGAACTGGCCCTGCTCGCGGGCGCGCAGCGGGTGGAGGGCTGCCTGTTCGGCAACGGCGAGCGCACCGGCAACGTCGACCTGGTCACGCTCGCCCTCAACCTGTACACGCAGGGCGTGAACCCGATGATCGACTTCTCCGACATCGACACCGTGCGCGAGGTCGTGGAGCACTGCAACCGCCTGCCCGTGCACGAACGGCACCCGTACGTCGGCGACCTGGTGCACACGGCGTTCTCCGGCACGCACCAGGACGCCATTGCCAAGGGCATGGCGCACCACGCGGCACGTGCCGCCGAACTCGGCGTGCCCGCCGCCGAAGCGCCGTGGGACGTGCCGTACCTGCCGATCGACCCCGGCGACATCGGTCGCACGTACGAGGAGGTCATCCGGATCAACTCGCAGTCCGGCAAGGGCGGCATCGCCCACCTCCTGCTCACCCACCACGGGTTGGACCTGCCGCGGGCGCTGCGCCCGGACTTCTCCCGCGCCGTGCAGGAGGTCACCGACACCACGGGGCGGGAACTGGGGCACAAGGAGCTGTGGGACCTGTTCCGCGCCACGTACGTCGAACCGGCCATGAGCGGCCCGGTCACGTTGGAGTCGTGGAGCACCGAGGAGACGGCTCCGGGCGAACACCGGTTCACGTGCGTGTTGCGCGTGGGCGGCCGTGAGCAGGCATGTGAGGGCAAGGGCAACGGGCCGTTGTCGGCGTTCGTCGACGCGTTGCGCTCCGCCGGCATCGAGGTCGACATCCTGTCCTACGCCGAGCACTCCACCGGGAGCGGACCGGGCAGCCACGCCGCCGCCTACGCCGAGTGCCGCGTGCGCGGGGCGGTGCGCTGGGGAGCGGGTCGGGACACGTCGATCCTGACCGCGTCCGTGCACGCCGTCCTCGCCGCCGCCAACCGCTGCCCCGCTCCGGCCACGGGGGAGGCGCGTTGACCACCGTCCTGCGCACCGAAGGCGTGGACTTCGTCCGGGACGGCAACCACATCCTGCACGACGTGACGCTGACCGTCCGCGCGGGCGAGCACTGGGCGTTGCTCGGTCCCAACGGCGCGGGCAAGAGCACGCTGCTCAAGCTGCTCGGCGCGATCGCCCACCCGACGCGCGGCGTGGTCGAGGTGCTGGGGCACCGGCTCGGCCGGGTGGACATGCGCGAGCTGCGCTCCCACGTGGGCCACGTCGACCCGCGCGGTGGTCCGCGATCACCGCTGACCGTGCGGGAGGTCGTCCTCACCGGCCTGACCAACACCGCCGAGTGGGTGCCGCGCTGGTCGCCGACCGCCGAGCAGGTCGCCGAGGCCGACCGGCTGATCGACGTGCTCGGCCTGGCGGACCGCCGCGCGGCGACGTGGCCGGTGCTGTCGCAGGGGGAGCGGGGGCGCACCCTGATCGCGCGGGCGCTGATGCCGCGACCACGCCTGGTCCTGCTCGACGAACCCGCGACCGGCCTGGACGTCGGCGGCCGGGAACGGCTGCTGGAGCGGATCGACGTGCTCCAGCGCGGTCACCCGGAGCTGGCGTCGGTCCTGGTCACCCACCACCTGGAGGAGTTGCCCACGGGCACGACGCACGCCGTGCTGCTGCGTGAGGGGCGTGTGCTCGCCGCCGGCGCGGTGGCCGACGTGCTGACCGGTGACCTGGTGGGCAAGTGCTTCGACCACCCGCTCCGGCTCGACCGCGTGGACGGGCGGTGGAGCGTGCGCGCGGGGTGAGCACCGCGGCCCGGCTCACGCACCGGTCGTGGAGCCGGGCCGCACCACCATCAGCACGGTGACGACCGCCCACAGCACGTTGAACAAGCCGGTGTACCCGGCCAGCCGGGTCAGGGCGGGTGGCGCGGGCGCGTCACCGGCGGTCAGCGCGGTGAGCAACCCGTCCTGACCGGGCAGCACGGCCAGCACCAGCACGCCGGCGGCGACGGCGGTCAGCCCCATGGAGACCACCAGCCACGCGTCGCCGAGCACGCCCATCACCGACGCGGTGGCCATGCCCAGCACCGGCACCGCGATGCCGACGCCCGCGTACACCCGGCAGATCCGGTGCAGCGTGCGCAGCGGTGACAGGTCGCGGTCGGGCGCGGTCAGGGCGCGCCGGGTGGTGGCGGGGAACATGCTCGCCGCGACCGTCACCGGTCCGACGGCGATGATCGCGGCGAGCACGTGCAGCGAGAGGAGGAGCTTGGTCACGGCACGAAGCTAGCCACCGCCACGCGTGAACGGCACCGGCTGGAATGCCACATCCCAACCGATTCCTGCCATCGCGCTGACCAGCGCCAACCAGGTGAAGCACAGGTGGGTGCCTTGGCGCGATCACCATCGAGCACTAGATTCCCGCCATGCACACCGTCGCCGTACTCGCGTTGGACGGGGTCATCCCGTTCGACCTGTCCACGCCGATCGAGGTGTTCACGCGCACCCGGCTGCCGGACGGGCGGTCCGCCTACCGGGTGATCGTCTGCGGTGCCGCGCCGACCGTCGACGCGGGCTCGTTCACCATCGCCGTCCGGCACGGCCTGGCCGATCTCGCCACGGCGGACACCGTGGTCGTGCCCGGCTGCACCGCGCCCACCGCGCCGATCCCGGCCGAGGTGCTCGACGCGTTGCGTGCCGCCGCCGCGCGCGGCACCCGGATCGCCTCCATCTGCTCCGGCGCGTTCGTGCTCGCCGCGACCGGCCTGCTGGACGGGCTCCGTGCCACGACCCACTGGCTCGCCGCGCCGCTGCTGGCCGCGCGGCACCCGGCGGTCACCGTCGACCCGGACGTGCTGTACGTGGACAACGGCGCGTTGCTCACGTCGGCGGGCGCGGCGGCCGGGCTGGACCTGTGCCTGCACCTGATCCGCCGCGACCACGGCTCCGCGGTGGCCGCCGACGCCGCGCGCCTGTCCGTGATGCCGCTGGAGCGCGAGGGCGGCCAGGCCCAGTTCATCGTGCACGACCTGCCGCCCACGCCACGCGGCTCGGCCCTGGAACCGCTGCTGCGCTGGATCGAGGACAACGCGGCACGCGACCTCAGCCTGCACGACCTCGCCGACCACGCGGGCATGAGCACCCGCACGCTGAACCGGCGGTTCCGCGAGCACACCGGCGCCACCCCGCTCCAGTGGCTGCACCGGGCACGCGTCCGCCGCGCGCAGCACCTGCTGGAGGCCACCGACCACCCCGTGGACCGGATCGCCGCCCAGGTCGGGTTCGGCTCGCCGACGGCGTTCCGCGACCGGTTCCGCCGGGTGGTCGGCACCAGTCCGCACGCCTACCGGGCCGCGTTCCGCGCGGCCGGTTGACGGCGTCGCGGCGACGGACCGCCCGGTGGTGCGGCTACGCTGACCGCGTGGTTGCCCTCCGTCGCCGCGCCGGGTCGGCCGCGGCGGTCCTCGCCCTGGTCACGACGGCGGTGCTCGGCTTACCCGGCCCGCGGGCGTGGGCGGCGTCGTGCGACAACCGGGTCGCGCCGCCGCCGGCCGTGGACACCTCCGAGCAGGTGCCGCCCGACGTGGTGCCGCCGACACCGCTGCGGGTGCCGAACCGCCCCGTCGGCGGTGACCGGCTCGGTGAGTGCGCCGTCGTCGCGCCCGTCCCGCCGCCGGCCGAGGTCGTGGCGGAGAGCTGGGTGGTCGCGGACCTCGACGCGGGCCTGGTGCTCGCGGCACGCGACCCGCACGGCAGGCAGCGCCCGGCATCGGTGATCAAGCTGCTGCTGGCCCTGGTCGTGGTGGGCGAGCAGCCGCCGGAGGCCCGGATCGCGGCCAACGCCGAGGACACCGCCCAGGAGTGCACCTGCGTGGGCCTGCGCGAGGGTGCGGAGTACACCGTCGACCAACTGCTGCACGCCATGCTCATGATGTCCGGCAACGACGTGGCCCACCTGCTGGCCCGCAAGGTGGGCGGCGTGCCGACCGCGCTGGCCAAGATGAACGCCGTCGCGACCAAGCTCGGCGCGCTGGACACGCGGGCCGCGTCGCCGTCCGGTCTGGACGCGCCCGGCATGAGCACTTCCGCCTACGACATGGCGTTGATCCTGCGAGCGGCGTTGGCGCAGCCGCGGATCGCGCGGGCCGTGGCGACGCGGGAGTTCGAGTTCCCCGCCGCCGAGGGCGACGGCACCACGCCGGTGTTCAACGACAACCGGCTGCTCGCCTCCTACGAGGGCGCGCTCGGCGGCAAGACGGGGTTCACCGACGACGCCCAGCACACCTACGTCGGCGCGGCACAGCGCGGCGGGCGCCGCATCGGCGTCGTCCTGCTGCGCGGGCAGCAGCAGCCCGTCCGGATGTCCGATCAGGCGGCGTTGCTGCTGGACTACGGCTTCGCGCTGCCCGCCACCCGCTCCGTGGGCGAACTCGTGACCGGCTCGCCGCCGGTCACCACGACCGCGCCGGCGGCCACGCGCCTGCCCGGCGGTTCGGCAGGCACCCGCGACCTGGGCAGCCCGGCGGCGGCTTCGGCGTTCGGCACGGTCGGGTGGCCGTTGACGGCCGTCGCGGTGCTCGGCGTGCTGCTCGGGCTCGGCGTGCTCTGGCGCAGGCGGTCGCGCCGCGGCTGATCACGGCCGGGGCGGCAGGTCGAACAGCCAGACGTCGTCGAACCGGCGTGCCGGCGTGCCGGTGACGGTGGAGGTCCACGCCAGCAGGTCCGCCTCCTCGATGCCCGGCCGGTCCACCACCAGCACGGTCTGCACGCCACGCGCGCGGAGCCGGTCCGCCGCCTCGTCGGCGGTGGTGGTCGGCGGCTCGTGCCGGAGCAGGTTCGTGGCGGAGAACTGGTACGGGCCGGGCAGCGTCTCGAACAACACCGGGTTGTCCGCGTCGGACCCGATGAAGTAGCCGCCCGTGGTGCGGTAGGCCATGCCGGACAACGCCTGCCACAGCAGTGGTTCCGCCCCGCCCCGCCACTGGCCGTTGACGCGGGGCACGGTTTCGACCACCCGCCCGTCCACCTGCGCCACGTTCGGCCCGGTGAAGAACGCGGGCACCACGACCGGGTGGACCACGTGGGCGTCGGCAGGCAGCCACGTCGCCGCCGCGACCAGGGCGGCGACGCCGCCGACCCGCGCCTTCCCGACCCGCCACCGCTGCCACAGCAACGCCACCATCACCGCCACGCACAACGCCACGAACACCTGGAGCCGCATGGCTTCCGCCTGCCCGACCAGCGGCACGGGTTCCAGCAGCCGCCACGGCAGCGGCACGCCCGTGTTCCGGCCGACGACGATGAGCGTGATGCCGAGCGACAACACCAGGAGCACGACCCCGATGGCGGCGGTGAGCCGCAACGCGGTGTCGCGCACCATCAGCACGCCCACGAGCAGCACGGCGATCAACGGGACACCGAGGTAACCGCCCTGCTCGCCGATGTAGCCGACGAACCGGTCCGCGATGCCCTCCTCGCCGGGGCGGAACATGGTCAGCGTCGTGGGGAAGACGATGTTGGCGGCGTCGGTGCCGGTGAGGGCGTGGTCGCGGATCTGGCCGTGCGGCCGGCCCGGACCGGCGAGCAGGAGGTACAGCGGGTACGCGCACAGCACCGCGTAGACGCCGCAGCACGTCGCCGCCGCCGTGAGCACCGGCTTCACCCGGGAAGCGATCAGGTCGGGCCGGCGGGCGGCGAGCACGACCGCCGTGACGCTGAGCGCGATGACGCCGAGGGCGACGGTCTGGGTGTACAGACCGGTCTGCACGGCCAGCGCGAGGCCCAACAACGCGCCGGTCCGCAGTGGCGCGCGTGGGCGGATGAACAGCGGGTGCACCACCCACACGAGCACGGGCGGCAACACCGACCACGCCATGTTCAGGTGGCCCACGTGTCCGTGGGCGATGATGAACGGCGAGAAGGCGTAGAGGAGTCCGGCTACAGCGCGTGGCGCCCACTCCGCGACGTACGGGCGCAGGGCCAGGAACAGGGCGGTGCCGGAGGCGACCGGGCCCAGGATCATCCCGGCGTTGTAGGCGGCGACCGGACCGGCGGTCAGCGTCACCGGTGCGATCAGCGCGGCCAGCACCGGCACGGTGGTGTTCCACATGGCGTTCACGCCCAGCGGGAAGTGCATGAACGTCGTGAACAGCGGGTTCTGGCCGGTGTGCAGCGCGTGCGGCAGCCAGGTCAGCCACCACGCGAACTGGTGCGGGTCGGACGTGATGCCGCCGGTGGTGGCGGTGGAGATCGCGGTCAGCGCCCGGTGGTGGAGCACCAGCGAGGCCAGCAGGTAACCGGCCGCGGTCGGTCCCACCACGAGCAGGTCGCGGCCGGGCCCGCGCCGCGCCGGGGCGTTCTCGTTAACGGGGAGTAGTGACATCACCGGCGAGATGTCAGCACATGATCACCATGCGGGCTGCCGAAGCGCGGTGCGCAACCGGGTGAAGAACGGCCTGGGAGCGTTTCCTACCCGTTCGAGCGACCATCAACGCCGAAGCAGTGCCGCGACCACCTTCACGGTCGCGGCCAGGCGTGCGAGCGCGTTCGGTCGCGCGACCGTGCCGAACCCGCGGGTCGGCAGCACGTCCAACCGCCGCCGCAGCCGGCGGAAGGCGTCCACCTGCCGGCACAGCAGGTCCGGGTCCACGTGGTCGCCGGGAGTCGTGGACAGCAGGTACTGCGGCGTGGTGACGAGCGCGACCGCCGGTATGCCGCGGTCCCACAGCGGTTCGCCCTCGCCGAAGTGGATCAGCGGACCGGGTCGGGACATGCGGGTCCCGCCCGGTCGCACGTCACGCCACTCCAGGCTCGCCAGGGTCTTCAGCTCGCGGGTGGTCGCGTACAGCAGCTCCGGCTCGGTGTCGCCGGTCGGCCCGTACCGGCCGGTGGCCGGGTCGTCGCGGTACTCGCGGGCGCCGAGGTGCTCGATCGCCAGGCCCGCCACGGCACGCCGCCCGCCCGCCCACAGGTCGCGGTGGTCGGCGAGCCAGCGCGTGGTGGCCTGGCCGTGGTCGGTCACGGCGGGGATGCGCAGGTGGGCGGTGGTCAGCACGAACACCGTGGTGCGCTCCGGCGGGTCGGCAACCACGTCCCGCGCGAGCGCGGTCAGCCCGATGTGGCCGTTCTCCTCCACCACGTTCACGCCGTCGCTGTGGCTCACCACGAGCACCGTCTCCTGCGGACGGCGCGTGCCCTCGACGACGGTCCACACGGTGCGGGTGGTGCTCTCCGGCGTCAACGCGGCCCGGAGCGTGAGGGCGGCCCGTGCGCCCCGTTCGGCAGCCGCGAGCACCGTTTCCGCCGCGTCACCCGCGACGAACAGCGCCGGGGTGTCCTGGTACGGCATGGTGAACGGGACGTACTGGCCGTGTGCGCAGTCCGGCGTGATGCCCCGCCACGCGAACACCACGGCCGTCACCGCCGACCTACGTGCCCCGGCCATCGTGGCGCTCGCCAACGTCGCCGGGACCAACGGGTGCCGCATGGGGTCCCATGGCGGCGATCCGTCCCACGTGCCGACCAACGCGCTCATCGGCAGCAACCAGTTGTCCACCTCGATCACCGCGATACCACCGCGTGCGGCCTTCCAGCGCGGCAGCGGTCCGCGCAACCGGCGCAGCGGTCCGGAAACCCCGTACGTCGCGCCCGAGTAGGGGAACGCCGACGACACCTCCACCGGCTCACCGGCCACCTCGAGCCGCAGCCCGCCGCCGGTCGGCGGGTCCCAGCGGGTGAACACGTGGCGGTCCTCGTGCACCGTCAGCCCGATGTCACGCCACTGGTCGGCCACGTGGTCGATCAGCTCCTCGTGCGCGGGCGTACCGGTCAGCCGCGGCCCCAGCCGCTCCAGCAGCGCGATCTCCGCGTCCACGAACTCCCTGCCCACCGGCTCCACGAGTCCTCCGACCACCGCGATACGCACACCTATTTCGATCAAACCTCACATTCGTCGCGACGCGCCAGGCGGTCCGTCCACAGGGGACCGATCGGGTGCCGTGCGCCGCGCGGTGTTATGGGCATGTGTTATCTGGTCGGCCCACCGGGACGGCGTTACGTTCGGGCCGGTCGGGGCCGGGGGACGGCGGTTTCGGCCATCCCTGCCCCCTGCGATCGAAGGAGCCGCTCCTTGTCCCGGACCAAGCTCATCGCGGCGTTGGTCGGCCTGGCCGCCATCGCCCTGGTCGGCACACCGACCGCCACCGCCGAGCCGCGGCAGGCGGTGCGCACCATCTACTACGACGCGAGCCGAGCTGCCGAACTCGCGCCGCTGGTGGACCAGGCCGCGCAGATCTGGAACACCGGCGTCACCAGCGTGCGGCTGGCGAAGGGCACCGGCGGCGTGTCGGTGTCCACCGCCCAGAACGGGCCCGCGCCCGGCATGGCGAGCTGCGTGGGCTGCACGCGTGGCACCATCACCTTCTACCGCAACCAGATCACCCAGTCCGGTGCCGGTCCGTTGCGGGTCGTGGTGCACGAATTCGGGCACATCCTCGGCTTGAACCACCCGTCGGACATCGGCAACTGCGACAAGGTGATGGCGGGCGGCCGGTGCGACAACGCCCAGCCCAACGCGCAGGAGCTGGCGGCGGTGCAGCGGTTCTGGTCACGCGGGTTCGCGGGCGTCGTGCCCGGTGGCGGCGTGGACGACAGCCGGATCTTCGACGTGCCCGCCCTCGTCGGCGCGTAACGGTCCCACGTCCGAAGCGGGTCTCCGTTGCCGGTTCCCGGGCGGGCACCCGGGAAACGCCGGCCCGGCGCGGACCGCGGCGGCCAGGCTCGGGGCATGACACCACGCCCCGAGCCTCGCCGCCCGTCCCCGTCGACCGCCCGCCTCGCCCGCCGCACCGCCACGTGGCTGGTCCTGGTCCCGGCGACCGCGATCGCCGACCGCCTGGCAGGCGCCCTGCTCGACCGCCTGCTGGGTGGCTGAGCGCACCCGGGTCCGCTCGGGCCGGCCACGGGGTCCGATCGGTGGCCGGCGCGCCGCCGCCGGGCCGCCGGAGACTAGACGACGTGGCCCGGACCGACGACGGCACGCACCCCGGCCAGACCGGACGACTGGGCGTGCCGAGGCTGCTCGGCCTGGTCATGGCCACGGTCACGCCGCTGATCGTCGCGGTGGCCGTGATACCCGCCGGCTACGCGCAGACCGGCGTCACCGGCCTGGCCCCGGCGTTCCTGGCGGTGGCGCTGGTGATGGCGGTGTTCGTGCCCGGCTACCTGGCGATGGGGCGCGACATCGGCCACCCCGGCGGTTTCTACGCGTACGCGGCACGTGGCCTGAACCCCGTGGCGGGCGCGGCGGCGGCGGCCGTGGCGCTGGTCGCGTACTGGGCGTTGCTGGTCGGGTTGTTCGGGGTCTTCGGCTCGGCGGTCGGCGCGCTCATCGGGCCGTCGGCGCCGCATTGGGCCGTTACGGCGCTCGTGGCGCTGGTGGTGGTCACCGTGCTGTCCGTGCTGTGGTTACCGGTGCCCACCGCGGTGGTGCTGGTGGCGTTGGTCGCCGACGTCGTCTGGTGCGTTGTCACCTACGCGGCGCTGCTGGTGTCCGGCGACGTGCTGGACGCGGTGTCCACGCCGGGGGACAGCCTCCACGAACTGCCCCGCGCCCTGCTCCTGGGATTCCTCGGCTGGGTCGGGGTCGAGACGGTGATGATCTACCACCGCCGGGTCCGGGGCAGTCGCACCATCGGCCGCGCGGTGCGGCTGATGGTGCCGTTGCTGGGCGCGTTGTACGTGCTGGCGGCCATCGCCCCGGTTGCCGCGACAGGCACGAACGGCATAGTGGCCGCCGCTCGCACCCATGGCGACGGTTTGGTCTTCCACCTGGCCGAACAACAGCTCGGCGCGGGTTGGGTGGACATCGGGCACGTGTTGTTCGCGGTGGGCGCGTTCGCGGCCATGGTCTCGTTCTCGATGACCGTGTCGAGCTACGTCCGCAACCTCGGCGTGGACGGCGTGCTGCCTGCTTCGTTGGGCGTGCTGAGCCGCCGCACGGCCGCGCCGGTCCGGGCCACCGCGGCGTTGTGCGCCCTCACCGCGGTCGCCGTGCTGACCGCCGCGGCGGTGGGGTGGGACCCGGTGGCGCACGTCTTCCTGGGTGGCGGCGCGTTCGGCGCGCTGGGCGTGCTGGCGTTGCTGGTGGTGGTCGCCGGCGCGGTGGTCCGGTACCGGTGGCGCACGCGCGGGGTCGTCCTGGCGGTGGTCGCGGCGGTGGCCCTGGCGGGCCTGCTGGTGATCGCGCTGGTCGAGTTCGACGCGCTGCTCTCGCCGGAGACGGTGGTGTTGCGGTGGACGGTGCCGGTGGTGTTCGCGCTGGTCGCCGTCGCGGGTGCGGTGCGCGCGTGGTGGATGCGCACGCACGACCCGGCCCGTTACCGGGCGATCGGCACCACCGGCGAGGCGAGCTGAACCTTCAGCCCCGGTAGCCCGGGTGCACGCCCGGCGTCAGCCCCTGGTTCGCCGCGACGACCCGCAGCAACTCGGTGAGCCGGACGCGTTGCTCCGCGTCGAGGCCCGCGCAGATGTCGTCCTCGTGTGCGGTCGCCGTCTCGAACAGGCGGCCCATCAACGCGCCCGCCTTGGGCGTGAGGTGCAGCTCGTAGTTGCGCCGGTCCTCGGTGCTGCGCCGGCGTTCCACCAGGCCCGACCGGTCGAGCGGGTCGATCATCGCCGTGACGCGGCTGGGCACCACCCCGAGGTCGGCCGCCAGCGAGCGCTGGCTGCGCCCCGGCTGCGCGGCGATCATCCGCAACAGCCCCACCTCGGCCGGTGACAACCCGAGGTCACCGACCCGCTCCGCGAACCGGTTCGCCGCGTGCGCCCCGATCTGGGCCAGCAGGAACGCGGCTCCGTTAAGTGGTTTGCGCGATTCGGTCACAGGCCCTACGGTACTCCACGCAGAACGATTCACTGTGCTGAATGATTCATCAAAGAGAAGCAATGCGCTCACCGTCCCCAACCACACGGAGCCCCGCCATGACCGCACCGACCACCGCCCGCCTGGTCCGCTTCCACCAGCCCGAGAAATCGGTCCCGTTCCTGACCGGCGCGGACGACACGCGGGTCGCCGCCGTCTTCGGCCTCGACGCGGCGGCGTACCGGGCCCTGCTCGCGGACTTCGAGCGCGAGGCCCGTGCGGCGGCCGAGGCGTTGCTGGACGACGCCGACGTTGCCGCGGCCGTGGCCCGGCTGCCCCTCGCTGCCGGGGCGCACGTGGTGGCGCTCGGCGAGAGCACGACCGCCGACCGGCTGTCCTGGTTCGAGATCGCGCGTCACGCCCTGGACCTGCACCGGCCCGGCCACGGGATCCGGTTCACCAACCTCGCGGTGTCCGGGTCGACCACGACCCAGGGGCTCAGCCGGGCGCCCGCACTGGGCTACCAGCGGCCCGACCTGGTGCTGTGCATGTTCGGGGCGAACGACGTCCAGCGCCTGGGTCGCGACGGACCCCGGCTGGTGAGCCAGGGCGAAACGGAGCGCAACCTGGCCGCGTTGCGCGCGTTCGCCGGGCCGGTGCCGTGGACCTGGCTCACCCCGGCCGCGGTGGACGAGGCACGCGTGGCGGCGTACCCGCACTTCCAGCGGGCGGGGCTGTGGTGGGCCAACGCGGACGTCGACGCGGTGGCCGACCACCTCCTCGACCGGCCGGAGCCGGTGGTGGACACCCGGCGGACGGGGCCGGGTGTCCACCTGGACGACGGGGTCCACCTCACCGTCGACGGCCAGCGCGACATCGCCGCGGCGGTGTTCCGGGAGTGGTCGTGACCGGGTCAGGCGAGGGCGACCAGCTCCCGGTACTCCTCGCCCCACAGGTCCTCGTCCGCGTCCGGCAGGAGCAGCACGCGGTCGGGGCGCAGGGCGTCCACCGCGCCCTCGTCGTGCGTGACCATGACGATCGCGCCGGGGTAGCCGTCGATCGCGGCCAGCACCTCGTCCCGGGAGGCGGGGTCGAGGTTGTTCGTCGGCTCGTCCAGCAGCAGCACGTTCGCACCCGAGTGCACGAGGCCCGCGAGCGCGAGCCGCGTCTTCTCGCCACCGGACAAGACCCCGGCGGGCTTGTCGACGTCGTCCCCGGTGAACAGGAACGCGCCGAGCACGCGGCGCACCTCGTCGTCGGACAGGTGCGGTGCGACGTCGGCCAGGTTCTGGCGGACCGAGCGGGCGCGGTCGAGGGTGTCGTGCTCCTGGGCGAAGTAACCCAGTCGGAGGCCGTGCCCCGGCACCACGCGCCCGGAATCCGGCTGCTCCCGCCCCGCCAGCAACCGCAGCAGCGTGGTCTTGCCCGCGCCGTTGAAGCCGAGCACGACCAGGCGGCTGCCCCGGTCCACGGCGAGGTCCACGCCACGCAGCACCTGGTGGTCGCCGTACGCCTTGGCGAGGCGGATCGCGCCGAGCGGCACCCGCCCGCACGGCGCGGGTTCCGGCAGCCGGATGCGGGCCACCTTCTCCCGGTGCCGCACCGGTTCCAGGTCGGCCAGCAGGCGGTCCGCGCGGCGGGCCATGTTGCGGGCCGCGACCGCGGTGGCGACCCGGGCACGCATCCGGTCGGCCTGCGCGTGCAGCGCCGCGGCCTTCCGCTCGGCGTTGGCGCGTTCCCGGCCGCGTCGCCGTTCGTCGGTGTCGCGTTGCGCGAGGTACGTCGTCCAACGCGTGTTGTGGATGTCGACGGTGGCGCGCTGCGGGTCGAGGTGGAACACGCGGTTCACCACGTCGGCGAGCAGCGCGGTGTCGTGGCTGACCAGCACCAGCCCGCCCGCGTGGGAGCGCAGGAAACCACGCAGCCACATGACCGAATCCGCGTCGAGGTGGTTGGTCGGCTCGTCCAGCAAGAGCACGCCGCGGTGCCCGCCGAACAGGATGCGGGCCAACTCGACCCGCCGCCGCTGCCCGCCGGACAACTCGCCCAGCGGCTGTTCCAGCACGCGCGCGGGCAACCCCAGGCCGGCCGCCACGCGTGCGGCCTCGGCCTCGGCCGCGTACCCGCCGCCGGCGAGGAACGCCGCCTCGGCGCGCGAGTAGTCGCGCAACGCGCGGTCCAGGTCGTCGGTCTCGGCCATCGCGGCAGTGGCGGCACGCAGTTCCCGCACCGCCCGGTCCAGGCCGCGCGCGGAGAGGATGCGCTCGGTGACCGGAGTGCTCGGGTCGGCGGCCCGCGAGTCCTGCGGCAGGTACCCGACCGGCGAGGTGGCGGTGACCGTCCCGGAGGCAGGCGCGACCTGCCCCGCGAGCGCGGTGAGCAACGTCGTCTTGCCCGCACCGTTGCGGCCGACAAGGCCGATGCGGTCACCGGGGGAGACGGAAAACGAGAGGTCGGACAACAACAGCCGCGCACCCGCGCGCAGCGAAAGACCACGTACGGTGATCATGTGGTGACGCTCCGAGTCTGTTCAAGGACACACTTCAGGTACGGAAGTGAGTCCCCGGCTAAGAGACGCGGATGGTCGACACCCCTCAACCCTATCCCGCCCCCCACCCCAGCCGCCCCCGATTTCCCCCACCCAGCCCGCGCTCACCTCCGTTGCCCAACGCAAGCCCCAACGCGCCAACCACCCACCCGAGCGGCCGGCACCTCGCTCTCAAGCCCCCCGCCACTCCGCCGCACAAGCACTCGGCCCACTCCTCGCGACCACCCGCCCCGCCACCTGCGAGCGCCTGCTCCGCCGTCTGTGAGTGCCCACCCCACCGCTGGGGACCACGCTCCCCGCCGGTCGCGAGCGCCCGCCCCGCCGCTTACGAGTGCCCGCTCCGCCGTCTCCGAGTGCTCCGCCCGCCGTCTGCGAGCGCTCGATCCGCCGCTGGGAGTGCCCGCTCTGTCGTCCGCGAGTGCCCACCCCACCGCTAGTGCCTGACCCGCCACCTACAGGCGTCCGCCCCGCCGCTCGTGAGCACCCGCCCCTCCACCTGCGGGCGCTCGCCCCGCCACCTGCAAGCACCCGCCCCACCTCTCGCGAGCACCCCGGACCGCCGCTTGCAAGCTCCTGTGTCGCCACCTGCAAGCGCCTGTATCGCAGCCCGCGGGTGCCGGGATCGCCGTCTCTGAGCACCGAAACCGCCCCCTGTGGGCGCCCGGCCGTGGCCCGCGGGCCGTCCGGACCGCCCGGGCCTGTCGCACCCGGCCCGGCTTCAGCGGCAGGAGATTCGCCGGGGCTGCCAAAACTCCACCCACAGGAGTGACTATTCCTTCAGTGCTGACTAAAAGATCAACCCTGTTGTACCGCCGGACGGACCACGCGGAGCAATCAACAAATGGCAATGTGTAACGAAGGTCAAGCACTGAGGGGGCGTCGATGGCACCGCAGGACATGTCACGTCGGGATCTGCTGCTGCGCACCGGCCAAGCGGCGGCGTTGGGGGCGGTGGCCGCTACCGGGACCGCGCCTGCGCTTGCCGAGCCGGGTGGCACGGAGGAGGTGGGCGGTGGTGCGCCGGACGTTGCCGGCGGCAAGCGGGCACGGCTGAGTGAAGGCACCAACATCGCCATCTCCGCGTCACCGGACGGCAAGTGGCTGGCGATGGACCTCGTCACGGCCATCTGGGTGCTGCCGGCCGGCGGTGGCACGGCTCGGCGGCTCACCGACGAATCCCAGGACGCCACCCTGCCCACGTGGTCGCCCGACGGCCGCGAAATCGTCTTCCAGTCCTACCGGGACGGCAACTTCCACCTGTACGCGGTCGACGTGGCGGGCGGCGCGCCGCGGCAGCTCACGCGTGGCCGGTTCGACCACCGCGAGCCGGTGTTCGCCCCGGACGGCAAGCGCATCGCCCTGACCAGCGACCGCGGCGGCCACTACGGGTTGTGGCTGCTCGACATCGCCTCCGGCGACCTCACCGCGCTGACCGGCCCGCCCGACGAGGTGGCCGCCCCGCGCTGGTCGGCGGACGGCACGCGGCTGGTGTTCGCGGTGGACGAGACGGCGGTGGACGTCCTCACGGTGGCGACGGGGGAGCGGCGACGGGTCGTGACCGCGCCCTCGGGCGCACGCCTGTACGGGGCGGCGTTCGGGCCGGGGGACGTCCCCAGCTACACCCTGGTCCGCGGCGGCCGGGCGGATCTCGTGCTGGGTGACCGGCCGGTGACCTCCGGCGAGGACGTGTTCGGGTTCGCCGCCACGTGGGTCGGCGGGTCGGCGTTGTACGCGGCGGACGGTCGCATCCGGTGGCGGGAGCCCGGCGGTGCGGTGCGCGACGTGCCGTTCGAGGCGGTGGTGCCGGTGTCCGCACCCATGCCGCCCCGCCGGGCGTCGGAACCGAGTGGTGGGCCGGTGCGGGGCATCGCGAGCCCGGTGGTGTCGCCGGACGGCGAGCGGATCGCGTTCCGAGCGTTGAACGCGGTGTACGTGGTGCCCATCGGCGGTGGTCGGCCGCGCCGGCTGACCGACGGCGACTGGTTCGACTCGGACCCGGACTTCGCGCCGGACGGCCGGTCGCTGGTGTACTCCAGCGACCGCACCGGGGTGCCGACGTTGCGGCTGCGGGACCTGGGCACCGGTGCGGACCGGGTGCTGGCGGCGTCGGGCGGCGCCCAGACCGCGCCGCGGTTCGCACCGGACGGCCGGCGGGTGGCGTACGTCGACCAGGACGGCGTGGTGTGGGTGTCGGACGTGGCGACCGGCGAGCGCAGGCAGGTTACGCCGCCGCTCTTCATGCCGGGCCGCCCGACGTGGTCGCCGGACGGGCGCGTGCTGGCGCTGGCGGCGGTGAAGCCGTACTCGCGGCGGTTCCGGGAGGGCACCAGCCAGGTGCTGACCGTGGACCTGGCCGGCGGTGAGCTGCGGTACGCGGAGCCGATGCCGTTCCGCTCGATCGCCACGCGTGGTGACGACGGGCCGGTGTGGTCGCCGGACGGCCGGCACCTGGCGTTCGTGGTGGAGAGCGTGGCGTGGGTGGTGCCGGTGGACGCGGCCGGGCGGTTCCTGGGCGAGCCGCGCCAGGTGACCGACGAGGTGACGGACTCGTTGGCGTGGCACGGGTCCGACGCGTTGGTCCACCTGTGCAACGGGGTGCTGCGACGGGTCGGCCTGGCGGGCGGGAAGCGGACGATCCGGCTGGACTTCCAGTGGCGGCGGCCGAAGGAGCCGGAGCGCGTCGTGGTGCGGGTGGACGCCGTGTGGGACGGCGAGTCGGACCGGTTGCGGCGTGACGTGGACATCGTGGTGGAGGGCGGTCGGGTGCGGGAGATCCGGCCGCAGCGAGGTGGTGGGCGGGTGGTGGACGCGCGTGGCCTGGTGGCGATGCCGGGGCTGGTCGACGCGCACAACCACTGGCACCTGCGGGGTCGGCAGTGGGGATCGCGGCAGGGACGGGTGTGGTTGGCGTACGGCATCACGACGACGCGTTCGCCGGGCGACCCGGTCTACCAGTTCGTGGAGACGCGGGAGGCGTTGGCGGCCGGTGCGCTGGTGGGTCCGCGGTTGTTCGGCACGGGCGAGGCGGTCGACGGTTCGCGCGTGTACTACAACTTCATGCGGCCGACGCTGTCGCGCCGCCAGTTGCGGTTGGAGTTGGAGCGCGCGGTCGAACTCGACTACGACCTGGTCAAGACGTACGTGCGGTTGCCGGTGGAGTCGCAGCGGTCGGCGGTGGCGGCGGCCCACCGGGCGGGGCTGCGGTTGACGTCGCACTACCTGTACCCGGCGGCGAACCTGGGCGTGGACGGCATGGAGCACGTCGGCGCGACCAACCGCCTGGGGTACTCGCACACGGTGAGCCGGACGGGCCGGGCCTACCAGGACGTGGTGGAGCTGTTCGGGCGGACGGGCATGTCGGTGACGCCGACGTTGTTCCAGTCGCGGGCCCTGTACGCGGATGACAAGTCCCTTGTGGACGATGAGCGGACGCGAGTCCTGTTCCCGCCGTGGGAGTACCGGCGCTACGTGGCGGAGGCGAACGACGCGGGCCGCCCGGACGCGCCGTTCTCGCGCGCGGTGCTCGCGGGTTGGGTGGACATGGTGTTGCGGGTGCACCGGGCGGGCGGGTTGGTCATCTGCGGCACGGACGCGCCGCTGGACTGGGTGGCGACGGCGACGCACCAGAACCTGCGGGCGATGGTGGAGTACGGGTTCACGCCGTTCGAGGCGTTGACGACGGCGACCCGGAACCCGGCGGCGTGGCTCGGCATGGCGGGCCGGATCGGGACGCTGCGGCCGGGTGCGCACGCGGACATCGCCTTCGTGGCGGGCGATCCGCTGTCCGACATCCGCGCGGCGGCGGCGGTGCGGCAGGTGATGGTGGGTGGTGTGCTGCACCGGGTGGAGGACCTGCTGGCACCGTTCCGGTCGCCGGCGGGAGGAGAGTCGCCGGCTGCGGCGGAATGGCGAGCGGGGTCGGCGTCGGGGGTGGCGGCGGGCGAGCACTGGTGGCATGAGCCGGAGTGGGCCGTGCACGCGTGCTGTGGCGAGTTCTGAGTGGTTACCCGGGGTAGCTGTGTGAAGGGGAGACGTCCGACGATCGGGGGTACCACCACGTTCCACCACCACTCACAATGGTCTAGACCTCTGCGGTCAACAAGCCCAGGCCGCCGCAGAAGGGAGTGTGTGATGGGACTCCGTCGCTCCGCCGCCGTCCTCGCGGCGCTCACCGGCGCCGTGCTGTCGCTCAGCGCGGTGACCGTCGCGCCCGCGTACGCGCACGGCTCGATGAGCAACCCACCCAGCCGGGTCTACCAGTGCTTCACCGAAGGCCCGGAGAGCCCGAAGTCCGCCGCCTGCAAGGCGGCCGTCGCCGTCGGCCAGAGCTGGCCGCTCTACGACTGGGACGAGGTCAACCAGCCCAACGCCAACGGCAAGAGCCGCGAGATCATCCCGGACGGCAAGCTCTGTAGCGCCGGTCGGGACAAGTACAAGGGGCTCGACCTGCCGCGTGCCGACTGGCCGGCCACCACCCTGCCCGCGAGCGGGGCGTACACGTTCAAGTACAAGGCCACCGCCCGGCACCCCGGCACGTTCGAGATGTACGTGACGAAGCCGGGTTACGACCCGACCAAGCCGCTGAAGTGGTCGGACCTGGAGGACACGCCGTTCTACAAGCAGCTGAACCCGCCGGTGGTGAGCGGCGCGTACCAGTTGCAGGCGAACCTGCCCGCCGGGCGCACCGGCCGCCACCTGGTCTACTCGATCTGGCAGCGCCACTACCCGGACAGCGGTGAGGCGTTCTACACCTGCTCGGACGTGGTGTTCGGCGGTTGACCGCACCGCGGCCCCCGGTTCGGTCGGCCGGGCCGGGGGCCGTGCGCGCCGCCGGTCTGTGGTGACGCGCTCCGGTTCGGTCAGCCGGCCCGGGGCTGTGCTCGCCGCCGGCCGATGACGCGCGCCCTGGTTCGGTCTGCCGAGCGGGGCTGTGTGCACTGCCCGCCTGTGGCGAGACGCGCCTCATGCCCGCTCTACCGAGCGGCGGCCGAGCGGCGGCCTGTGGCGACACGCGCCTCATGTGGGGGTGCTGCGCGAGCCGATCTACAACATGTAGTGTTCCTGCCGTCGATGGTTCCGCACCCCTCCCGGGGCGCGGAGGCAAGAGGGAACCCGGTGTGAATCCGGGACTGCCCCGCAGCGGTGAGTGGAAACGACCGCCGTCATCAGCACTGCGCGTCACGCGTGGGAAGCGACGGCCAGTAGGTCCGGTTCCGACCGGGTGTCCGCGAGTCCGAAGACCTGCCATCGGTGCGCGTGCCACCCGGCGCGCGCGTGTCCGGGGCCTCGTGGGCGGGCCGACGCGGATCAGCGTGCCGTCGTGCGCGCGCATCTGTGGCACCCCCGCGTGCTCCGGGCCCTTCAGGCTCGCGAGGAGAGGGCTGTGTCGACCACAACCACGGGCACGGTCGCGGCGAAGGTGATCCGCCGCGACGGCAGTGTCGCGGAGTTCGATCCCACCAAGGTCGCGGCGGCGATGACGAAGGCGTTCCTGGCCGTGGAGGGGGAGCCGCGGCGCCCCCTGGTGGCCGGGTTGGCGGAGGAGGTGGCGTCGGCGCTGCTCCGCCCGGACGCCGTGCTGCACGTCGAGCAGGTGCGGGACCAGGTGGAACGGGTGCTGGTGCGTGTCGGGCACCACCGGGTGGCGCGCGCGTACGCGTCGTACCGGGAGGAACCGGGGATCCGGGTGCGGGGCGCGGCGGGGCTGGAGCCGCTGGACTGGGCGGACGTGGCGCGGGTGGTCGGCGAGGCGTGTGCCGGCCTGCCCGACGTGACGCCGGCGCCGGTGCTGGCGGAGACCCGCCGCAACCTGTACGACGGGATCACCGCCGACGAACTGGCGGTGGCACGGGTGATGGCCGCGCGGACGCTGGTGGAGACCGAGCCGAACTACTCGTTCGTCGCCGCCCGGCTGCTGCTGGACGGGCTGCGTCGCGAGGTCGCCGACCACCTCGGCGTCCCGGCGCGGTCCTATCCGGACTACTTCCCCGCGTACGTGCGGCACGGGATCGCGGTGGAGCGGCTGGACCCGGAGCTGGCCGCGTTCGACGTCGAGCGGCTGGCGCGGGCCATCCGGCCGGAACGGGACCTGGCGTTCGACTTCCTCGGCCTGCGAACCCTGTGCGACCGGTACTTCCTGCACGACCGCGGCGTCCGGTACGAGCTGCCGCAGGCGTTCTTCATGCGGGTCGCGATGGGGTTGGCGTTGCGCGAGGACGACCGCGAGGCGCGTGCGGTCGAGTTCTACGAGCTGTTGTCCTCGTTCGACTTCATGTGCTCGACGCCGACGCTGTTCAACTCCGGCACGACCCGTCCGCAGCTCTCGTCGTGCTTCCTGACCACGGTCGACGACGACCTGGAGAGCATCTTCCAGGGATACCGGAACAACGCGTTGCTGGCGAAGTATTCGGGCGGGTTGGGCAACGACTGGACGCCGGTGCGCGGCATGGGCGCGCACATCAAGGGCACCAACGGCGAGTCGCAGGGCGTCGTGCCGTTCCTGAAGATCGCCAACGACACGGCGGTCGCGGTGAACCAGGGCGGCAAGCGCAAGGGCGCGGCGTGCGCGTACCTGGAGACGTGGCACATCGACGTCGAGGAGTTCCTGGACCTGCGCAAGAACACCGGTGACGACCGGCGGCGCACGCACGACATGAACACGGCCAACTGGGTGCCCGACGAGTTCCTGCGCCGCGTCGAGGCCGACGCCGACTGGACCCTGTTCTCGCCCGACGAGACGCCCGACCTGCACGACTCGTACGGCCGGGAGTTCGCCGCGCGGTACCGCGCCCACGAGGCCGCCGCCGACCGGGGCGAGATCCGCGTGGTCAAGAGGGTCCGGGCGGTGGACCTGTGGCGGCGGATGCTGACCGCCTTGTTCGAGACCGGGCACCCGTGGATCACGTTCAAGGACCCGTGCAACCTGCGGTCGCCGCAGCAGCACGCCGGTGTGGTGCACTCGTCCAACCTGTGCACCGAGATCACGCTGAACACCAGCGCGGACGAGGTGGCCGTGTGCAACCTCGGTTCGGTGAACCTGGCCAACCACGTGACGGCCGAGGGCCTGGACGGGGACAGGCTGCGGCGGACCGTGCACACGGCCGTGCGGATGCTCGACAACGTCGTGGACATCAACTACTACACCATCCCGGAGGCCCGCCGCTCGAACCTGCGGCACCGGCCGATCGGCCTGGGGCTGATGGGTTTCACCGACGCGTTGCACGCCCAACGCCTGCCGTACGCGTCGCCGGAGGCGGTGGAGTTCGCCGACCGGAGCACGGAGGCGATCAGCTACCACGCCATCTCCGCGTCGGTCGACCTGGCGGCGGAACGCGGCCGGTACGAGACGTTCGACGGTTCCCTGTGGAGCCGGGGCGTCCTGCCGATCGACTCGGTCGAGCTGCTGGCGCACGCGCGTGGCGCGGATCTCGACGTGGACCGCTCGACCACCCTGGACTGGGCCGCGCTGCGGGACCGGGTGCGCGTGGTCGGGATGCGCAACTCGAACGTCATGGCGATCGCGCCGACCGCGACCATCTCCAACATCTGCGGCGTGGGCCAGTCCATCGAGCCGCTGTACCGCAACCTGTACGTGAAGTCGAACATGTCCGGCGACTTCACCGTGCTCAACCGCCACCTGGTCGCGGACCTGAAGCGCCTGGGCCTCTGGGACGAGGCGATGGTGGCGGACCTGAAGTTCCACGACGGCGCGCTGGCCGCGGTCGACCGCGTGCCCGCCGACCTGAAGGCGTTGTACGCCACCGCTTTCGAGATGTCGTCGGAGTGGCTGGTGGAGGCCGCGTCGCGGCGGCAGAAGTGGCTCGACCAGGCGCAGTCGCTGAACCTGTACGTCGCCGCACCCAACGGCCGCGCGTTGGACGAGTTGTACCGGCTGGCGTGGCGCAAGGGGTTGAAGACGACGTACTACCTGCGCTCGACCAGTGCCACCCACGTGGAGAAGAGCACCCTGCGCGGCACCGACGGCAGGTTGACCGGTGTCGCACCCGTCCTGCCGCAGGCCGCCGCCTGCTCCGTGGAAGACCCCGATTGCGAGGCGTGCCAGTGACCGCGAACACCCCCGACACTTCCGGCCTGGGCGCCATCGAGCGCGGCGGGGACCGCGTGCGCGTGGACGACAAGGCGATGATCAACGCGCGTGCCGACGTCAACCAGTTGCTGCCGCTGAAGTACCACTGGGCGTGGGACAAGTACCTGGCGGGCTGCGCGAACCACTGGATGCCGACCGAGGTGTCCATGCAGGCCGACATCGCGCTGTGGCGCTCGCCGACCGGGCTCACCGACGACGAGCGGCACGCGATCAAGCGCAACCTCGGGTTCTTCGCCACGTCGGAGTCGTTGGTGGCCAACAACATCGTGCTCGCGGTGTACCGGCACCTCACCAACCCCGAGTGCCGCCAGTACCTGCTGCGGCAGGCGTTCGAGGAAGCCGTGCACACCCACACCTTCGAGTACGTCTGCGCATCGCTCGGCCTGGACGAGGGCGAGCTGTTCAACATGTACCGCGAGGTGCCGTCGATCACCGACAAGGCCGCCTGGGCGCTGGACTACACGCGACACCTGGAGGACCCGGAGTTCCGCACCGGCACGCCCGAGACCGATCAGGCGTTCCTGCGCGACCTCGTGGCGTTCTACGTCGTGTTCGAGGGCATGTGGTTCTACACCGGGTTCGCGCAGATCCTCTCCCTGGGGCGGCGCAACAAGATGGTGGGCGTCGCCGAGCAGTACCAGTACATCCTGCGGGACGAGTCCATCCACCTGAACTTCGGCATCGACGCGATCAACCAGATCAGGATCGAGAACCCGCACCTGTGGAGCGAGGCGTTCCAGGCGCAGATCCGCACCATGCTCGGCGAGGCGTGTGAGCTGGAGGTCGCCTACGGGCGGGACACCATGCCCAACGGGCTGCTCGGGCTCAACTCCGGGCTGTGCGAGCAGTACATGCGGTTCATCACCAACCGGCGGTGCGCGCAGCTCGGCCTGGCCCCGGTGTTCGGGCCGGTCGACAACCCGTTCCCGTGGATGTCCGAGGCGATGGACCTGAAGAAGGAGAAGAACTTCTTCGAGACCCGCGTGACCGAGTACGCCTCGGGGTCCTCGCTCGCCTGGGACTGACCGGCGAACCCCCTCGATTCCGAGGTGAACCACGTCACAGCGTTCAATGTGACGAGGGGTCGAGGGGGTTTCCGGGGCGTGGATGACAGTTCGGCAGAGTGGACCCGCGCGGGGGACGGCTTCGACGGGTTCGTCGCCGCTCGGCTCGACCGGCTCCTGCGTTACGCCACCGCCATGACCTGCGACAAGCACCTCGCGCAGGACATCGTGCAGGACGTGCTGCTGCGTGCGCAGAGCCGGTGGGAGCGGATCGCGGCGATGGACGCGCCCTACCTCTACCTCAAGCGGATGGTGACCAACGAGTACCTGTCGTGGCGGCGGCGCCGCGCGGCGCGGGACGTGTCCTCGTCGCACGCGGCGCTGGACGTGGTCGCGCCGGTCGTGCCCGACCACGCCGCGCGGCACGCCGAACGCGACGCGATGCGGGCGCGGATAGCGGTCCTGCCGCGCAAGCAGCGGGCGGCGATCGTGCTGCGTTACTACGAGGACAGCCCGGACGAGGAGATCGCCGCCGTCCTCGGCTGCACGGTCGGCACCGTGCGCAGTCACATCTCCCGCGCGCTGAAGACGTTGCGGGCCAACGAGAACAAGCCCGTGGAGGTGCTGCGGTGACCGATCAGGAACAGCTCATCCGCGAGGCGCTCGCGGCGGAGGCCGCCGAGGCCGCGGACACCCGCGACGTGCTGGCCGCCCTGTACCGGGGCCGGGCACGCAGGCGGCGTCCGCTCGCGTTGATCGCCGCCGCCGCGGTCACCACCGCCGCGGCCGCCGTGGCGGTCGTCGTCCCGCTCACCGCCGGTCACACCGCCGCGCCGCCGGTCGAGGCGGGCACGTCGTCCGGGCCGCGGAACGTGCTGCTGGTCGGCGTGGACGACGGTGGGCGTGCCGACACGGTGATGCTCGCCCACGTCGGCGGGCCGAACGGCATCGCCGTGGTGTCGCTGCCGAGGGACACGCGTGTCGACGTGCCCGGCCGCGGCCCGGTGAACCTGGCTTCCACCTACTCGACCGAGGACCGCGTGCAGGGGCTCAAGAACGCGGTGGAGTCGCTGACCGGCGTGCGCGTCGACCACCACGCCGCCGTGGAGACCCGGGCTTTCGGGGCGTTGGCCGACGCCGTGGGCGGTGTCGAGGTGTGCCTCAAGGCCGCCGTGGACGACCCGTTCTCCGGTGCGTCGCTGCCCGCCGGGCGGCAGGAGCTGAACGGGGAGCAGGCGTTGGCGTTCCTGCGGCAGCGTCGCGGCCTGCCGCGGGGCGACCTGGACCGCGTCGTGCGCCAGCAGGCGTTCCTGCGGGCCGCGAGCGCCAAGGTGCTCGACCGGTCGGTGCTCGGCGACCCGGCGAAGCTCGCCGCGCTGGTGGACGTCGCCCGCGCCGGTGTGCGCACCGACGAGGGCTGGGACCTGCTCGCGTTCGCCCGCGACCTCACCCCGGGCACGGCGGTGCGTGCCGCGACGATCCCGGTGGGTGATACCCCCGAGATCGAGGACGGCAAGCCGCTGCTGGCCGTCGACCCGGCCGAGGTCCGCCGGTTCTACGCCGGGTTCACCGCGGGGCAGGCCACCGGCGGCGGCACGCCGACCGGCACCCCCGCCGGTGACGACTGCGTCGACTGACCACCGTGCGGCGGCCCCGGCCGGGGCCGCCGCACGGTCAGCTCGACGGCGTCGGTGACGCAGGCGTGCTCTCGGTGGACGGCGGCGGGGTGGTGGTCGTGCTGCCCGGCGCCTCCGTCGTCGTGGGCGGGGTGGTGGTCGTCAGCGGTGGCGGCGTGACCACCGGGGGAGCCGCCGTCGACGTCGTCGCGACGACCGGCGTGGTGCTCCGCGACGGCGGAACGCCCTCCCGCCGCAGCACGTCCAGCAGTTGCGCCTTGGCGTTCTCCAACGCCTCCTGCACCTGCTGCGCCGTCATGCCGGGGATGTCCCGCGCCAACCGCGACAACCCGGCCCACACCCGCTCCAACTCGGCTTTCGCCTGCGGGCTGAGGTCTTCGGGCAGGGTGACCACCAGTTGCGCGGCCAGCGCGAAGGTCACGCACTCGACGCACGCCTGGTTGACGGCCACGGCGATGTTCTCCGGCACCACCACGTCCGCCTGACCGATCACGAACACCACCTGGAACGCGACGGCCACCGTGGTGCAGCCGCGGCACGAGGCCAGCGCCCACGCCTCGTTCCGGTTGTCCACCACGCCGTCGGTCTCCCACACCAGCGCGAAGCTCACCTGGTAGCGGACCGCGCCGTCGGTCGTGTTGACCACCAGCGCCTGGTTGTCGCCCGCCCCCGGTGGCGCGGGCAGGTCGAACGGGAACACCAGGGTCGGCGCGCCGCTCGCCTCGTCGACCGGCACGAGCACCGTGGCGAGCAGCGGCTCGTCCTTGGTGGGCAGTGGTTTCCCGGCGGGCCACGCCGTCCGCGCCGGCACGGGCGACGCCACGGGCGCGGGTGTCGGGCGTGGTTGCTCCGCCACGTCCCGCACGGCCTCGGTGACCGTGCCGCGCTCGCCGGGCTCGATCGGCCGGTAGCGGTCCGGGCGCGGCCACCACGCCCACAGCAGGCCCGCGACGACGGCCAGGCCGCACAACACCACCAGCGCGCGTCGTCCCGGCCGGCCTTCGCCGGCACGCCAGGCCCGCACGCACACCCGCCGCACGAGCCGCGCCAGCAGCAGGCCGATGCCCAGCACGGGCAGGGCGATCGCGGCGATGCCGAGCACGTGCACCAGCAGCAGCGCCACGTCGCCGCCGGCCAGGGCCGCGCTCGCGGAACCCCACCGCGCGCCGACGCCCTGCCACGCCGTCGCCACCACGCGCGGGAACGCCAGCACCATCAACGCCGTGGCGAACAACAGCAGCGGCACGACGACGAGCACCCACGTCGTGACCACGGCACGTGCCCACGGCTTGAGCACCCCCGCCGCCGCCCGGTGCCGGCGCAGCGGCAGCAGCCCCAGCAGCGTGGGCTTGATGTGCCGGAACAGGTCCGGCACGCCGGTGAGGTCCGCGAGCACGTGGTAGCCGTCGTACCGCACCACCGGCGCGAGCTGGTGCGCCATCTGCCCGATCTGCGCGGCCACGACCAGCAGCAGCGCGTCCCACCCGGACAGCCACCAGACCCCGTACCAGCCGACCGCCACCAGGGCGTTGAAGTACAGGCCGCCCAGGTCGGTGCGCAGCCGCCCGGCGCGGCCGAGCCGGTAGCTGTCGGTGACGTCGGTGTAGAAGGCGGGCCACAGCAGGTACAGGCCGAAGCCCATCGCGCCGGGTGTCGCGCCGCCGTACCGGGCCGCCGCGGCGTGCCCGAACTCGTGCCACCCGGCCGAGAGCACGGTGACCGCGAACACGAGCAGCAGCAAGCCGGGTTCGTGGAACGCCTGGCGGGTCGCGCCCGCCAGGCCGCGCTCGAACAACACCCGGTACGCCACCACCACGAAGGCCGCCAGCACCACCGCGACCACCGCGGGGTGGAACAGGCGGGCGAACGGCGCGGTGATCCGCCTGGTCACCGCGGGTTCGGTCACCACGCGGCGCAGGCGCAAGCCCAGCAGCGGCACGGCCGCGCGCCGCTCCGGCTCCGCGCCGTCGGGCAGCCTCAGCACGCCGAGCGGCATGAGCTTCGTGGTCAGCAGCACCCGCACGTCGTCCGGTGTCACCGACCTGCCCGCGGCGCGACCGACGCGGGCGGCGATCTCCGCGTGGTCGGCGTGCCCGTCGACCGCCTCCAGCACCCGGTACAGCAGCGGTGTCAGCTGGAGGACCTGCCCGTCGGCGCGGCGGACCAGGGCGGGTGGGCGGCGGTAGCCGGAGCCCCGCAACTCGCCGACCAGTTCGACGCCTCGCGCGCGGTGGGGCACCGCCGCGTCCCGCGCGGGCGCGGTCACGGGCTCGCTCACTGGTCGATGTCGGACCTCTGGTCGGCGTTCGCCTCCGCGGTCCCGTCGATGACCTGCTGGATGACGGCCTGCTGCTTGGCGACGGCGGTCGCCTCGGAGTCGACCGAGCCGATGTTCGCGGCCACCGAGGCGTCGATCGGCGCGGCCACGTTGGCGTTCGCGGCGACGGCGCCGTTGATCGGCGCGGCCAGGTCCAGGTCGGCGGCCAGGTCGACGTCCACGTTGAGCAGGCCGCCGTCGAGCGCCGTGCCCGGGTCGGTCGGCACGGCCGCGGCCGCCGGCCGGTCGGCGGGTTCGGCCGCCGCGGGCGGGTTGGTCTGGTCGATGGCGCTGTCCTGGTCGGAGTTGGCGACCGCCTCGCCGGTGATGCCCTGCTGGATGGCGACGCCCTGGTCGGACAACGCCTGCGCGGTGGACCCCTCGGACAGCACGTTCGCCCCGACCGCGGCGTCGATCGGGGCGGCGACGTTGGCGTTGGCGGCGAGCGCCAGACCGATCGGCGCGGCCAGGTCGAGGCCGAGGTCCAGGTCCACGTTCAGGTCCAGCAGCGAGTAGACCTCCTTGTCCGGCAACGCGGTGCCGCCCTCGGCGGCCAGCTCGTCGTTCGACAGCGGGGGCAGGTTCGCCGCACTCATCCGTGGCTCCTCCGTCGGGTCGCCCGGCCGGTCCGGTCCGGCCGGTGGTGGGTGACCACTACCCGGGTCGGCGGCGGTGAAACGGGGTGCGGCGGCGTGGCCCCGGAATCGGGTCGGAAAACCCTCCCGGCGGCGTGCGCGCGTTGGTCCGAACGGACGGACCGGAGGTGAAGAAAATTCGGAACCCGCTCAGCGGGCGTTGTAGTGCGCCTGGATCCGCGCACCCGTCAACGCACGCGGGTAGATGGCGACCTCGTCCAGCGCGCCGAGGTACGGCCGGCCCGCCGGCGTGCCCTCCGCCCCGGCGAAGGACACGGTCGAGGCGGGCACCGAGTGGCCGGGCGCGCGCAGCGGCACCGCCGGGCTGGACTTGCCGTTCACGTACACCTGCGCGGTGCTCGACGTCACCACGATCGCGACGTGCTGCCACGTGCTGTTGGTCAGGTAGCCCGACGCGAGGGTCATCGCGCCCGACGTGGCGGTCTCCTGCAACGCGATCTCGCCGCCGACCAGCACGACGCGGTAGCTCGCCGAGCTGCCCGCCGCCACGAACTGGGACAGCGTGCCCTCCGTCGACCGGTAGTCGGCGTTGATGAACGCCTCCCAGGTGAACACCGAGGACACCGGGCGCGCGGTCGTGGTCGTGAAGCCGATGGCGGTGTTCGACGGGAACGCCGCGGCCTTCGCGGACGGGGTGGAGGTCAGCGCGCCGGGCACGCCGTACTGCGGCGAGCCCCGGAACTGCGCGTGGTAGCCGTTGCCGGACGAGTCGTTGGCGGTGGGCCCGGCGGTCTCCTCGAGGCGGTAGTAATACTGCGGCTTGTCGGCCAGCACGGCCGACGGGTACGCGGGCAGGGCGGCGGTCTTCCAGCTCGCGGCGGTCCCGGTGGTGGCGACGAAACCGGCCCGCGCCGTCGTCACACCGACGACGACCAGCACGACCAGCGCCGTCCCGGCGGCCACGGCCTGCCGCGTGGTGCGCGGCCCCCGGCCGAACGCGCCCGCCGTGAGCAGCGACAACACGCCCGCGGTGGCGAGCAGCGGCAGCCAGCGGCCCTCGTTGACCCAGGTCACCGGCAGGCCCGCCCACGGTATGCGCAGGCGTGCCAGGCCGCGCACGTTCTCCGCCGGCACCGGGGTGGGGTCCGGCGACGCGTTCGCGTCGCCCTTCGTCACCAGGGTCCGGTCGGTGTTCACCGTGAGCACCCGGTGCAGCAGCGTCCGGTCGTTCGGTCCCGGATCGGCGAACAGGACGATCTGCCCGGCGGCGACCTCGTCGCCGGTGATCGGCGACGCCACCACGACGTCACCGCGGTCGATGCGCGGCGTCATCGAGCCGGACACGACGGCCGTGCTCTGCCAACCGATCAACAGCGGCAGCACGGACCACAGCACGAGGCCGACCACAGCGCCGAGCACCGCGCGGCAGACCGCCTGCCCGGCCACGAACGGCCAGGTCTCGGCGGGCTGCCGCGCGGTGCTCTCGCGATGTCTGATCGGTCGGCCCTCGGCTCTCCGGGTCCGGTCAGGAAGCCGCGATGGTCTCGGCGGCCCAGGTGAACGTGACGCCGGTGTGCTGGCCCATCAGGCCCGAGGTGTCGCCGGTCGGCGCGAAGTTGTACGAGATCCGGAAGGTCTTGTCGACCGAGCCGGGCGTCTGGTAGCCGAGCACGCCGTTGGCGTACGCGCCGATCGCGTCGAACTCGGCGAGGGTGCCGGTCCACCGCGCGTTCTGGTCCGCGGTGAACGACGCGCCGGTGCCGGTGCCGCGCTGGATGTTCAGCGTGATGTTGCGGGCCAGCGCGCCGGTCGGCTCGACCGGGGACGTGGCGAACATCCGGATGTCCGACGGGTAGTCACCCGTGTACTTGACGACGACTTCCTGGCTCTCACCCGTGTTCGGCGCGAGCTTGTCGACCGCGAACACCGCCTGACCCTCGTGGTCGTTGGTCAGGTTGATCGTGCCGGTGCTCCAGGTGTTCGACTGCGTCGAGGTCTGCGCGGAGAACGCGGCCTGCGATGCGAACAGCACGAGCACACCGGACAGCAGGATGCCCAGCGGTGCCGCGACGTACCGGGCGACGGCCTTGGTTCGGGTCGACTTGCTCATCACTCTCATTTCCTCCGAGGACTGGCGGATCCATCCTATGTAGAGGAACGCGCGACCCGGCCGGTTCTTATCCCGGATCACGGGTGAGCCGGCCCACCGTGAGCCGGCGCACTGATCGAATTTCCCTTTGATGATCGGGATTCCGGGTGCGGTGAAGATCCACAGTGGAGTGACCGGGCGGGCGGTCACAGCTCGCCGAGGGTGACGTCGAGGGTGGTGGTGCCCGAGTCGCGCAGCACCTCGACCCGCACGCGCTCGCCCGGCTTGCGCGCGGCCAGCGCCCGGTTGAGGTCGGCGATGGTCGGGGTGGCGGTGTCACCGAGCTTGGTGACCACGTCGCCGGGCCGGATGCCCGCCTGCCGCGCCGCGCCGCCGTCCTGCACGGAGACCACGCCGACACCGACGCCCTTGCGCCCGCGGTCGATCACGGTGCGGCCGGTGATGCCCAGCGCCGCGCGGCCGGAGTCGGTGACCTTGCCGTCGCGGACGATCTGGTCGGCGATGCGCTTGACGGTGTTGACCGAGATCGCGAAGCCGATCCCGGGCGCCGCGCCGCCGAGCTGCTGGTCGGTGGCGGCCAGCGTCGGGATGCCGATCACCGCGCCGCTCATGTCGACCAGCGCGCCACCGCTGTTGCCGGGGTTGATGGGCGCGGAGGTCTGGATCAGGTCGGTGATGGTCGTGCCCGGCACACCGCCCGCGCTCGGCTCGGAGACGGTGCGGCCCAGCGCCGAGACGATGCCGTTGGACACGCTGCTGGACAGGCCCAGCGGGTTGCCCATGGCCAGCACGAGCTGCCCCACCCGCAGCTGCCCCGAGTCGCCGAACCGCGCCGGCGAGGACGGCAGCGGGCCGTCCACCCTGATGACCGCCAGGTCCTCCGGCGGGTGGCTGGCCACCAGCGTCGCCGAGTGCGGCGTGCTGTCGTTGGCGAACGCGACCTGGAACTCGGTCGCGGTGCCGACGACGTGGGCGTTGGTGACGATGTGGCCCTTGTCGTCGTACAGCACGCCCGAGCCGAGGCCGTCCCTGGTGTTGATCTGCACCACCGACGGCAGGGTGTCGTGCACCACCTTCTCGTAGCCCTGCTCCAGCGCCGCGGTCGACGCCGCCGCCGAAGCGGACGTCGAGGGCGCGGGTGCGCCGCCGGTCGCGGTGTCGCTCGGGGTGCAGGCCCCGATCACGACCGCGCACGCGAGGCCCGCGCCGATCCGCGTCACCAGGTGTCGGTCCACAGCCGCCTCCAGCTCATTGCCCCAGCACGTAGCGGACGGTCGGCCCGGTGGTCCAGCCGCCGTCGACGGCCAGCTCCGCGCCGGTGATGTAGGACGCCGCGTCGGAGAGCAGGAAGACCATCGCGGCGGCGATCTCGGGCGCCTCGCCGACCCGCCCCATCGGGGTGTTCGGGTAGTTGCCCTCGCCGCGCCGGATGCCGACGTCGGCGGTCATCGGGGTGTAGGTCATGCCGGGGTGCACCGAGTTGACGCGGATGCGGTCGGTGCCGTGCTCGACCGCGGCGATCTTCGTCAGCCCGCGCACGCCCCACTTCGACGCGCCGTAGCTGCCGGTCAGGGCGAGCCCCATGAGGCCGGCCGCGGACGAGACGTTGACGATCGACCCGCCACCCGCGGCCCGGAGGTCGGGTATGACGGCCTTCATGCCGAGGAACACGCCGACCAGGTTGATCTCCAGCACCTTGCGGAAGTGCTCGGCGCTCTCGTCCGCCAGCGGCTGACCGGTCGACACGCCCGCGTTGTTGACCAACCCGTGCACGCCGCCGAACTGGTGCCGGGTGAAGTCCAGCACCTCGCCCCACTGCTGCTCCGACGTGACGTCGAGGGGCTGGAACGCGGCCCGTTCGCCCAGTTCCCGAGCGGTGGCCCGCCCCTCGTCGGCCAGCACGTCGGTGAGCACGACGTGCGCACCGGCCGCCACCGCCTGCCGGGCGGCCTCCGCGCCGAGCCCGCGCGCGGCGCCCGTGATGACGACGGTCTTCCCGCTCAGCTCGGTCAACGGTCCTCCCCGGCGGCGACACAACCCGTGAACGCCGCCAGTCTGGGCAACCACCGCGTGCTCCGCACCCCGGCCACCCACGATCGGGTGACCGGGGCCGGGATCGCGGACCCGTCGGAACGGTTGCGCGAGCACCCCGGGGTCGACCGGCTCTGCCGCGACCCCGGCCCTGCCGGAGCAGCGGTCCGGGGTCCCGGCGCACCGGGACCCCGGACCGGTCGGTCACAGCACGAGCATCGCCCGTGCCGGGACGCGGCTGTCGGACAGCGGGCGCACCGCCATCCTCAGCAGCACCAGCGGGTTGTCGTCACCCGCGATCCGGTTCGCGCTCAGCTCGCCGCAGACCAGGCAGTGGTGGATGAGCAGCCACTCACCGTCCGGTCGGGTCGACAGGCTCAGCGCCTCCATCCGCCCGCCGCAGCCGGCCGCGCGGTCGCCGGGTACCCGGCGGTCCACGTGGAGGCTGGTGAGGCACTGCGGGCAGTGGTTGCGGTGCGCCGTGCCGGGCGCGTGGAACGGCACGTCGGCGCGGCAGCCGGCGCAGCGGAACGCGTCCCCGCGCGGGACCCGCTCCTTGCGCCGCTGGACGCGCCGGTCGGCACTAGCCGGGTTGCGTCGTGGCACGGTTCACCTCACAACTCGCCGAACACTTCGAGCGGGAACGGCGGTTGTGCGAGCGGTCGGACGGCCAGCCGCATGAGGATCAGCTGGTTGTCGTCCACCTGCACCCGGTTCGCGGTCAGCTCGTCGCACCGCGTGCAGCGGTGGATCACCTTCCAGTCGCCGTCACGCGGGACGGCGATGGAGATCGGTGACATGCGCGACAAGCACTCCGACGGGCCGCCCTCGACGTGGTCGTGGACGTGCCGCGAGTGCAGGCAGCTCGGGCAGTGGTTGCGCCGCAGCCCGTCCGGGGTGAACGCGCCGACGGTGCGCCCGCACCGCACGCACGTGAACGTCTCCGTGCGCGAGCCGGTGCTGGGTGAAGGGGGATTGGTGTTGGACACCCGGAATACTCCTAAGCCAGTACGTCGTACAGGTTGGCCGGTCAGGAGCAGGCCGAGCGGTGGTCTCACCGCGGGAACGGGCCGCGCGGGGCGGCCGAGATCCGCACCGGTGGGTCAGCCGATGCCGGGGGCGTCGCAGCGCCGGGCGCTCGACGTCAGCAGCAGGCCGAGGTGCGGTGGTGAGGCACGCTCGGCGCGAGCCGGGGCATGAAAATCCTGCTTTCCAGGGCGTCGCCGCCCGGAGTGTTCTGGTTGGTCGCGAGGGATCGTAGCCCAGGCCGACGCGGTGTCGAAGCGAATATCGCCGCGGTCGCCGCGGGGTCGCCCGCAGCGCTCGCGGCGGCTCCGTTCGGTGCCGGCGCGCGCCCCGCCGACACCGACGCACGCGCGGCCCGGCGTGCGCCCCGTTCGCCACCGGCGTGCGCCTCGTTCGGCACCGGCGTGCGCCTCGTCCGGCCCGATGCGTCCCGCGCCCGGCCCCTACGCGCCCCGCCTGGCCGGATGCGCGCTCCGCCGGCACCGGCGTACGCCCTGTCCTGCCCGACGCGCCCCGCGTGGCCCGACGCACGCCGCGAATCCCAGCGCCCCGTCCGCGTCGGCGCGCGCCGGGAATCCCCAGGTGGTCCGCCCGACTCGGCCGCGCACCGGGAATCCCCCGCACTCCGCCCGCCCCGACGCGTGCCGGGAATCCCCGGCGACCCCCGCCCGCCCCGGCGCGTGCGGGGAATCCCCGGTGCGGTGAAAGTCGCTCGCCGGATTCTCGTGACGCGTGGCGGCACGCGTGCCGGCATCGGGGTGAAACCGCCGGCCGACCCCGCCGGGCGGCGTCCGCGGGCAAACACCGCGAGTGCGCCCGCGACCCCGGGTAATCGCCGCACCTCCGACGACCGGGTGAGCGGGTGTAACGGCGGTGAAGGGGCCGGCGGGCCTTTCGAGACGCGCCCGGTCGCCCGTCTCGAATGGCCGGCGCTGTTCCTCACTTGATGACCAGGGAATCGACAGGAAAGTGGCCTCCGCGTCACTTCGGGGTTCCCGATGAAGAAGTTGTCGACACAAACTCATGGCCTCGGACACCTTGTCCGGTATGTCCGCTGCGGGCGTTCGCGGGCCCACCTGTATGGTGATGATCATGGTTGAGGTCCGACGTGCGACCCCTGATGACGTAGAAGCAGCAGTGGAGGTGTTGACCGCCGCGTTCGTGTGGTCCCCGTTCATCCGGCACCTGGTGGCCGCGGACGACCACGAGCGCAGGGTGCGCGAAACGCAGCGGTTGTTCCTGACCCACGTCGGGTTGGCACACGGTGCGGTGTGGGTGACCGATGACCGCGACGCGGTCGCGGTGTGGACGACACCGGAGACCGACGCGGCGGCGGCCTTCGGGCCGATCGTCGAGCAGGTCGCCGACCTGGCGGGCGAGCAGGCCGCCGCGGCGGCCCGCACCGAGCAGCTGCTGGGCCCGCACCGGCCCACCGAGCCGGTGTGGTTCCTCGGTTCCGTCGCCGTGCGACCGGACCGCCAGGGTCGGGGGCTGGGCACCGCGGTGATCAGCCCCGGCCTCGCCGCCGCCGACGCGGCCGGGTCGCCCGCCTACCTGGAGACCTCGACGGACCGGAACGTGCGGCTGTACCGCCGGCTCGGTTTCGAGGTGACCACCGAGGTGCGCCTGCCCGACGGTGCACCGCCCGTGTGGTGCATGAACCGGTCGCCCCGCACCACGGGCTGACCACGCGAAGAACGCCGCCACCCGCGCGTAGCCGCCGCGAGCCGCCGCCACCACGCCGCTGCCGCCGCCGCTCGCGCCGCCGTCGACGGAAAGTCCGCTCGGCGTCGGCGCACCGCGCCACGGGTGTCCGGCGCCCGGCCGGTCGGGAGGAACCCCGACCGGCCGGGGGCGCCGCGCCGCTCGGTTCCGCGGCGCACCGATCGGGCTCGTAAGGCTTTCGGTCGGAGACCATCGGTGTCCTCCGCACCGGGTCCGCCGTCGACCGCGTTCCCGGTGCGCGGCACCGGCGAGACCGCATCGACGCGCTTGTGCCAAGCGGGCCGGCTCCGCGTATTTCGGGACCCGGCGCGTCGGGCGAAAACGTCCGCATCGTGGGCCGCCGGCAGGGTAGAGGGGTGCTCATCTACGGGCTGCGCGGGTGGTCTCAAGGGGTGCGCTTTACCGGGGGTGCCGCACTCGAATGGCACTCGGCCGGCCGGCACCGGTCGAGCCGGCGCGGGGTTGGCCGAGGACTTTATTCCGGGTCGCGCGGATAAGTGGTCCGGATGGTTATCGGGGTGGGCGGTTCGGTGTGAGCCGTTCGGCGCTCCGCCGACTGCTCCGGTGCGGAAACTGTTTCGCACGAATTGCGGTACCGGTGGTAGAAGCGGCCCGTCTACCTTGACTGTTGTATGTCCCAGGCTCCTCGGGGAGGGTATGGGGGCGGTGTCCGGGCGGTGCGGGTCCGGCGAGCCCCCACCGGGAACCGCAAAATGCGGCTACCGGGTGGATCGCAATCGGTTGTGGAAGGTGCTTCCGGTGTGGGCCTCGAAGCTGCTCGCGGGATGACTGGGAAGGCGGACGAGCAGGTGCAGGTCGCCGCTCGGTGTCCACCGCCGTGGGAGATTCCGGGACTACTTGAAAGGGTTATGCCTTGGTGTCGCATTCTGCGCGTGTGAAGCGGATCGGATCATTACTCGTGGCGGCCCTCGCCGTGGCCGGTGTGCTGCTGCCGGCGACGGCCGCCCAGGCGGACCCCCGAAGACACCACCGGCACGGTGTGGTCCGCGGTGAGGTCGCCCGCCCTGCACCCGCCCGACCACCGGCGCGCGGTGTCGCGCGCAACGGGGCGCTGCCCACCGCCGCGCCCGCCAAGCGCGCCGCCGACGAGGTCGCGCTGCGCCCGCTGGTGATCGGCCTGGACGCCGCCGACTTCGGCCTGCCCACGTGGAAGGCCGTGCTCAACCGGGTCGGCTCGCCCTACGACGTCCTGCTGGCCAAGGACGAGCGGCTGACCGCGGAGCGGCTGGTCCGCCCCGACGGCGTCGGCCGCTACAACGCCATCCTGCTGACCGACAACGCGCTGCTGCACCTCAGCGGCGGCCAGTACGTCAGCGGCTTCGACGACGTCGAGTGGCAGGTCCTCTGGAACTACGAGGCCACGCACAAGGTCCGCCAGGTGTCGTTGTTCACGTCGTGGGGCACGTTCCCCGAGGACTACTGCCTGCGGCCCGGCGCGGAGGACTCCGCCAAGAAGTACACCGCCGCGCTCACCGGCGCCGGTGGGAAGCTGTTCGACTACCTCAAGACCGACGCGAGCATCCCGATCACCGACTCGTACGTCTACCGCTCGACCCTCGCGCCGAACTGCGCGGCCGAGCCGCTGCTGACCATCGGGCAGTACGTGGTGGGCGTGACGAGCACCGCCGCCGACGGCCGTGAGCGCGCCGCGCTGACCTTCACCTCCGACCAGAACCTGGCGCAGACCGACCTGCTGGGCTACGGCCTGCTGCGCTGGGCCACCCGGGGCGTGCTGGTCGGCGAGTTCCGGCACTGGGTCAACGTCGACGTGGACGACTGGTTCAACTACACCGACCACCTCTACCCGGACGGGCACCTGGAGACCGAACCCGGCTTCCGGGCGTCCGGCACGGACGCGGCGGCGGCGGACGCGCAGCAGCGCAAGCTGCGCGCCGACTACCCGCTGGCGGCCGGCTTCACGTTGAACCTGCCCTACAACGGGGACGGCATCGACGGGGAAGCCCCGTCGCAGTGCTCGAACGAGGACACGCCCGACCCGCTCACCAGCTACTCGCGCTGCCTGTCGAAGAACTTCCGGTGGCTCAACCACACGGTGACCCACCCGGAGCTGAACTTCACCGACTACGACGAGAGCTACGAGGAGATCGCCGAGAACCTGGAGATCGGCCGCGACACCGGGCTGACCGTGCCGACCAACGTGCTCAAGACCCCGGCCTACTCGGGCCTCGGCGTGTACAACCCGGACCCGGACGCGCCGGACACCGACCCGCCGACGGACTTCGGGCTCGCCAAGTCCAACAAGGAACTGCTGGAGGCGGCCAAGGACGCGGGCGTGCGGTACCTGCACGGCAACATGTCGTTCCCCAGCCACCAGCCGAACTGCTTCAACTGCGGCATCCGGCACCCGCTGCGCCCGGAGCTGCTCGTCGTGCCGGACTGGCCGACCAACATCGGCTACCACACCACGGCCGCCGCCGAGCAGACGCTGTTCTACAACAGCTTCTACGGTCCCAAGGGCAAGTTCCCGTTCCACGACCACGACCTCAACTACACCGAGATGGTGGACTACGAGGCGGAAGTGGCGCTCCAGCACGTGATGTCCGGTTCGGCCTACGCGCACACCCTGCACCAGGGCAACCTGCGGGAGTACGCGACCGGCCGCAGCCTCACCTCGGACTGGCTCCGGGCGGTCGTCGCCAAGTACAGCGCCCGGTACCAGGTGCCGCTGCTGAACCCGGACTGGCCGACCCTCGCCAAGTACGTGGACGCGCGGACCGCGCACTTCGCCGAGCTGAACGCGAAGCGCGATCCGGTGTGGAACAAGGCGAAGAACACCGTCACCTACACACCGGGCACGACCGGGTCGTTGTTCCTGACCGGCGTGACCTCGTCGTCGGGTGAGACCCAGGGTTACGGCAGCGACCGCGTCACGCGGGTCCCGATCACCGCGGGCAAGCAGGTCGTGGCCACGGCGGTCCCGCGCCGATGAGGTTGTCCCGGTTCGGTTCCCGCGCCCGCGTACCGCTGCTGGTGGTGCTCGCGCTCGCGATCGGCGTGATCACCGCGACCAGTCCGTCCATCGAGGACGGAGCGGGCGGGGGCCGGCCGGCGGCGGTGCCGCTGGTCGTCGCCGCCAAGCGGCTGGTCCCGGTCCGCGTCGCGGACCAGGGCCCCGCTCGCCGGGGCGACCTGGTGGCGTTGCGGCAGCTCGTGATCGCCACCGGGCCGGACGACTTCGGCCTGGAGACGTGGCGCTCGGTGCTGGACCGGGCCGGGACCCCGTACGACGTGCTCTTCGCGGGCGCGGAGCAGATCACCGCCGACCGGCTCGTCCGACCGGACGGCGTCGGGCGGTACAACGCGATCCTGTTGACCAGCAACACGTTGCTGCGCGCCCGCCCGGACGGCACGTACTCCAGCGACGTCGACACCGCGCAGTGGAACGCGTTGTGGGCGTACGAGCGGGAGTACGGCGTCCGGCAGGTCGCGCTGAACGCGTCGCCGGCGACCGAACCGGAGGACTACTGCCTGCGCCCGCGCGGGGAGGTCTCCGTGGGCGACACCCCGGTGCCGCTCGCGGTGACCCCCGCCGGCCGGGCGGTCTTCGACGACCTCAAGCCGGACGCGAGCATCCCGCTCACCGGCTCGTACCTCTACCGGGCGGGCGTGGCGCCCGGCTGCGCCGCCGAGACCCTGCTGGCCGCGGGTGACGACGCGGTCGCGGTGGCCGTCCGCGACCCGGACGGCCGGGAACGGCTCGCGCTCACGTTCTCCACGGGCGTGGGCTCCATCCCGGAGCTGCTGCTCAGCCGCGGCCTGCTGCACTGGGCGACGCGCGGTGTCGTGCTCGGCGAGCAGCGGCACTGGTTCTCGGTCGACATCGACGACTGGTTCAACGTCACCATGCGGAAGTACCCGGACGGCGGCACGGGTCTGTACCGGCTCGAAGCCCGGGACGCCGTCGCCGCCGCCGAGGCGCAGGACCGGTTGGGCGAACGCCACCCGCAGGCCGCGGGGTTCAAGCTCAACCTGCCTTTCAACGGCAGCAGGCTCACGGCCGACGCGCCCGCCACGTGCGACGACACCGGCACACCCGATTCGCTCAGCGGCTGCTCCAAGTTCCTGGTCGACGAGTTCCGGTGGATCAACCACACCGCGACGCACCCGCAGATGAACAACACCCCGTACCAGGTCAACCGGGAAGAGATCCAGCGGAACCTGGAGTTCGCCGCCGACGCGGGGCTGCCGGTGCCGCCGACCGTGCTCAAGACGCCCGAATACTCCGGGCTGGGCGTCTACCACCGGGACGGCGACGGCACCGGTCCGCCGACCGATTTCGGCCTCACCGGGTCGAACCAGGCGCTGCTCGACGCCGCGCGCGACGTCGGCGTCCGCTACGTGCAGGGCAACATGTCGTTCGCCGCGCACCGGCCGCCCTGCGTCAACTGCGGTATCGACCACCCGTTGCGCCGCGAGGTGTTCGTGGTGCCGGACTGGCCGACGTCGATCGCGTTCGAGGCGACCGACCCCGAGGAGCAGGCGATCCTGTTCAACGCCGAGTACGGCCGCTCGGGCAGCGACCCCGAGCACGGCGACCGGGACCTGACCTACGACGAGATCATCGACACCGAGGCGGAGATCGCCGCGCTGCACCTGATGAGCGGGTCCGCGTACGCGCACACGCTGCACCAGGGCAACGTCCGCGAGTACGCGCCCGGCCGCAGCCTCACGTTCGACTGGATCGAGGCGACGGTGGCGAAGTACGCGGCCTACTTCGCCGTGCCGCTGAAGAACCCCGACTGGCTGACCCTCGCGGGCTACGTGGAGGCGCGCACGGCGCACTTCGCGGAACTCGCGGCCCGGCAGGACGCGGTGTGGAACCGCGCCGCGGGCACGGTCGCCTACACGCCGACCAAGAACGGCGCGTTGTTCCTGACCGGCGCGGCGACCAGGCCCGTGACCGAGGCCGACCGGAAGTCGGCGGACGAGGCGGAGACGTACGGCTCGGACGCGGTGGCCAGGATCGGGCTGACGGCCGGGCAGCGGGTCGTCGTGCAGACGGAACCCGCCCGATGACGACCTACGAGGTGCGTCCGACGGCCGGCTCCGGCCACCCGGCGGACACCAGGACCCGCATCGCGCTCATCGCGGAGGGCACCTACCCCTTCCACCCCGGCGGGGTGAGCCTGTGGTGCGACCAACTGGTCCGAGGGATGCCGGAGCACGCGTTCACCGTCGTCGCGCTCACCGTGGACGGCGCGGAGCGCCCGACGTGGGAGCTGCCGGACAACCTCGTGGAGGTGGTGAACCTGCCGCTGTGGGGAAGACGCGCGCGCCACGCGCGCCGGAAGCCGAAGAAGTTCGCCGGGCTCCACGAGGAGTTCCTGCGGTCGTTCATCCCGCACACCGCGGACAGCGCCGAGGCGTTCACCGCGGCCCTGCGTGCGTTGTTCGAAGCCGGGCGCACGACCGACGTCGGCGCGGCGCTGATGTCCAACGACGCGGTCGACCGGATCATCGCCGTGACCGCGGAGGCGGACGGCGAACCGCTGCCGCTGCACGAGGCGGTCCTGGTCGCCGACCTGCTGGAGCACATGCTGCGCCCGCTGTTCCACCCACCGATCCGGGTGGACGTGTGCCACCTCGCGATGAACGGGTTGAGCGCGCTGGTCGCCCTGGCCGCGAAGTGGGCGCACGGCACGCCGATCCTCATGTCCGAGCACGGCGTCTACCTCCGCGAGCGCTACCTGGCCGTGCTGCACGAGGACGTGCCGCGCCGGGTGAAGCGCATCCTGCTCGCGTTCCACCGAGCGCTGGCCGGCGCGGCCTACCGCACCTGCGACATGCTCGCACCGCACTCCGGCTACAACCGCCGGTGGCAGCTCCGCAACGGCGCCGAGGAGGCGCGGATGCGCACCATGTACAACGGCATCGACCCGGAGGACTTCCCGGCCGCGGTCGGCGAACCGGAGCAGCCGACGATCGTGTTCGTCGGCCGGATCGACCCGCTGAAGGACCTGCACACGCTGATCCGGGCGTTCCACCTGGTGCGTGCCGAGTTACCGGACGCGCGGTTGCGCATGTTCGGCCCGGTCACCGTCGCCAACGAGGGCTACCACGCGGGCTGCGTCCGCCTGGTCGAAGAACTGGGCCTGACCGGGGCGGCGGTGTTCGAGGGCCGCGTGCCGAGCCAGGTCGACGCCTACCACGCGGGCCACGTGGTCGCGCTCACCAGCATCTCGGAGGGTTTCCCGTTCTCCTTGGTGGAGGCCATGTCGACGGGCCGGCCGCCGGTGTGCACGAACGTCGGGGGAGTGCCCGAGGCCGTCGGCGAGGCCGGGTTCGTCGTGCCGCCGCGTGACCACGAGGCCGTCGCCCGCGCGTGCCTCCGGCTGCTCACCGACACCGAGCTGCGGCAGCGGCTCGGCGGGATGGCCCGGCAGCGCGTGCTGGAGCACTTCACCCTCCAGCGCTGGAACGACAGCTACCAGGCCAGGTACGCCGAACTGGCGCTCGTGGGGAGGCCCGGGTGACGGTGGAGGACCTGGTCGGGCACGTCCGGCCGCTGCTGCCCGACCCGGTGGACGAACTCCAGGTCGCGGCGGTCCTGGAGAGCCAGGGGGTCACCGACGACGCGGCGGTCGACGAGTACGGCATGGCCGACGTGTTCGAGTTGGCGCACGAGGTGTACGCGTCGTTGAAGGCCGAACCCGCGGCCGAACCGGAAGCCGAGGCGCCGCCGCCGTCCCGGCCGTGGTGGCAGGACGTCGTGCACGGCCTGGTGTACCTCATCCCGAGCGTCGTCTACCCGGCCGTGCTCGCCGTCCTGGGCGCGGAGGACATGTTGTACGGCCTGGTGTTCGCCACGACGACCGGCTGGATCTGGGGAGCGGGCACGAGCTGGGTGGCCCACCGGATGGTCGGCGCGGGCGCGCGCCGGGCGGCGGCGCGGACGTTGCTGCTGCTCAACTGCGCGGGTTTCGCCCCGGCGTTCGCCGGCGCGCTGCTCATCGCGCGGTGGCACGGCGGTGGGACCACGCTCGTGCTGTTCGTGCTGGCGCAGACCGGTTTCCAGGTCGCCGCGGGCATCCTGGTGTTCCACCGCCGCGAGGCGTGGCTGCTCGCCGCCATGCTGCCCGCGGCCATCGGCGGGTTGCTGCACCTGCTGACCGGTTTCGCCGACGGGCTGGTGGTCACGGTGCTGGCGCTGGGCGTGATCTCGGTGGCGGCGGCGCTGACCGCCGCGCACCGCGCGGGCGCGGCGGTCGAGGCCAGCGGGGTCTCCCGCGTCCCGCCGGTCCGGGAACTGGTGCTGGGCGCGTTGCCCGGCATGGTGTACGCGGCCCTGTGCGCGGGTTTCCTGCTGCACGCCGACATGCGGTACGTGATCGGGCCGCTGGACCTCGCGGTCGGCGTGACGCCGCTCGTGGCGGGCATGGGCGCGGTCGAGTGGCGGGTGCACCGGATGTTCGAGCAGGCGAGCCGGTTGCTGCGGCGCTGCGCCTCGCCCGCGCTGTTCCACCGCGCGATGTGGCGGTTGCTGCTGCGCGAGCTGGCGACGTGCCTGGTGGTGCTCGGCGCGCTCGCGCTGGTGTTGTTGGCCGCGCTGCGGTGGAGCGGCGAGCTGACCGTGCCCGGCGCATTGCTGATCGACGCGCACGTCGTGCTCGGCGGCGCGTTCTTCCTGGGTTTCGTCCTGATCCGCACCGGCGGTCCCGGGTGGGCGGTCGCCTGCCTGGTCGCGGTGCTCCCGGCCGACGTCTTGCTGGTGGCGCTCGCCGACGGACGGCACGGGGACGTGCCGGTGTTCCTGGGCTGCTGCGCGGCCCTGTCGATCCTCCTGCTCGCGGCGCTCCACCGGAGCGTCGGGCAGGTGCGGCACTACCGATGACAGAAGGGAAACTCGAATGCACGCGGTGATACTCGCCGGTGGACGAGGAGTCCGACTACGGCCTTACACCACCACGTTGCCCAAGCCGCTGGTGCCGATCGGCGAGGAGTACGCGATCCTCGACATCATCCTGCAACAGTTGCGTGCACACTCCTTCGACCGGGTGACCCTGGCGATCGGCCACCTCGGCTCGTTGATCCGGGCGTTCGTCAACGACGGCTCCCGGTGGGGCATCGAGGTCGACTACGCGGAGGAGGACAAGCCGCTGTCCACCATCGGGCCGCTGCTCAACTTCCTGGACCGGCTGCCCGAGCAGTTCCTGGTGATGAACGGGGACGTGCTCACCGACCTGGACTACATGGCCCTGCTCGCGCACCACGTCTCCACCGACGCGCCGCTGACCGTCGCGACCTACCGGCGCAAGGTGAAGATCGACTTCGGCACGCTGGAGACCGAGCGCGGCCGGATCGTGGAGTTCGTGGAGAAGCCCGAGTTGGCCTACGGCGTCAGCATGGGCGTCTACGCGATGTCCCGCGAGACGCTGGAGCCGTACCCGGCGAACGTCCCCTTCGGACTCGACGAGCTGGTGCTCGACCTGCTGGCGCGTGGTCGTGCGCCCGCCGCGTTCGAGTTCGACGGCTACTGGCTCGACATCGGTCGGCCCGACGACTACGACGAGGCCAACCGCTGCTTCGACCAGGTGCGGTCGGCGTTGCTGCCCAACGCGCGGGAGAAGACCCCGCTCGGGGCGGTGTCGTGACGGTGCGCCGGGCGCTGCTGTTCGGCGCGACGGGCTACCTCGGCCGGAAGGTGGCCGATGCCCTCGCCGGCCACCTCGGCGGCGTGGAGGTGGTGAAGGTCGGGCGGTCGGCCCCGGACGACGCGGGCTGGGCGCGGCACGACCTCGTGTCGGGTGGTCCGGACGAGTTGGCCGCGCTGCTCGCGGACACCGCGCCGGACGTGGTGGTCAACTGCGTCGGATTGCTCGACGGAACCCTGGCGGAACTGGTGGCGGCGAACGTGACGGGCACCGCCCGGCTGCTCGACGCCATCCCCGCGGCCGCGCCCGCCGCCCGGCTGGTCGTCCTCGGGTCCGCCGCCGAGTACGGGGTCGTGCCCGAGGGCGTGCCGGTCACCGAGGACACGCCGGAGCACCCGGTCGCGCCCTACGGCATCACCAAGCTGGCCGGCACCTCGCTGGTGCGCGCGGCCGTCGCCGCCGGTCGGCTGGACGCCGTGGTGCTGCGGGTGTTCAACCCGATCGGGGCGGGCCTGCCCGCGGGCACCGTCCTCGGCCGGGCGGCCACGGCCGTCCGGTCCGCCCTGCGGGAACCGGGCCAGGAGGTCCGGCTCGGCCCGCTGGGCGCGCGTCGCGACTTCGTCGACGTGCACGACGTGGCGGACGCGGTCGCCAGTGCCGCGCTGGCGACCGACCCGCCGGGCCCGGTGCTGAACGTGGGCAGCGGCGTCGCGGTGCCGGTCCGGACGGCGGTCGGCCTGCTCGCCGAGACGGCCGGGTTCGCCGGTCGCATCGTCGAGTCCGACGCCGCCCCCGCGCGCTCACGCGCGGTGGACTGGATCGCGGCCGACCTGACCCGCGCCCGCTCGGCGCTCGACTGGTCACCCCGCCGGGACCTCCGGGCCTCGATCCGCGACCTGTGGGCGTCGGCCGGGTGACGATGAGCGGGTGGAACGGCCGCGTGCCCCGGCTGTTCCACCCACCCACCCCGGACCGCTCCGGCCGGCACTCACCCGGCCACCGGCGACCCGGTGCCCCGCACCGCCCCCGGTGATCCCGCCCCCGGTGATCCCGCCCCCGCCACCGCGCCCCGGCCACCGCGCCCCGGCCACCGCGCCCCGGCCACCGCGCCCCGGCCACCGCGCCCCCGGTGGACCCGCCCCCAGCGACTCCGCCTGCCCCGCAGCCGCGCTCGGTCGACCCGACGCCGCCGCACCCCTCAGCGCACCCGGTACTTCCGCCGCCGTGTCCGGTCGACGCGATGGCGCGCTCGCCCCCGACCGCGGTGGGCGGTCGGGGGCGAGCGCCGTACCGTCAGCTCGCGTGCTCCCGGTACCACTCGAAGGTCCGCCGGACGCCTTCCTCCAGCGGCACCGAGGGTTCGAAACCGGTCAACTCCCGCAGCAGGCCCAGGTCCGGGCAGCGGCGGGCGACCGAGCCGGGCGGCGCGGCCACCCGCTCCAGCTCGGGCGCGTGCCCGGCCAGCTTCAGCACCAGCTCGGTCAGCTCGCCGATGTTGGTCTCGACCGAGTCGTTGCCGATGTGGACGATGCGGCCCGCGGCGTCGTCGGCGGCCATCAGGCGCACCACCGCCTCCACCGCGTCGTCCACGTGGCAGAACGCCCGGAACTGGTCGGAACCGTAGACCCGGAACGGGTCCTCGCGCCGCAGCGCCCGCAGGGACAGCTCCGGGATCACGTGGTCCGCGCCCATCCGGGAGCCGTAGACGTTGTGGAACCGGCCGACCACCGCCGGGAAGCCCTTGGCCCGCGCGGTGTGCACCACCGCCGCCTCGCCGAGCATCTTGCTGATGCCGTAGGCGAACCGCGGCGCGGTGACGTCCTCCACCAGCAGCGGCACGTCCTCCGCGGTCGGCACGGGCACCACGCCCCGCGTCACACCGCCCGCGTAGGTCTCGCTGGTGGAGGCGAAGAACAGCTTCTGGTGCGGCTTGATCCACGCCAGCGTGTTCAGCACGGCGAGCGTGTTGACCCGCACCACGCGCTCCGGGTCCCGCTCCACGTTGCGGACGCCGACGACGGCCGCCAGCAGGTACACGTGGTCGGCGTCGTCGGGCAGCGCGGCGTACGCGGCCGGGTCGGTGAGGTCGGCGGAGACCACCGGCGCCGCCAGCCGGGCCAGGTCGGGGTCGTCGCGCCCGCGCGAGAAGTCGTCCACGATGACGACCTCGTGGCCGTCGGCCAGCAGCCTGCGGGCCAGGTGCAGGCCGATGAAACCCGCACCGCCCAGGATCAACGCCTTCACGACGCCGCCCGCTCGTAGCCCAGGCCCGCGTAGCGGACGCCGTGGCCCGCGACCCGGTCACCGTCCAGCACCCGCCACGAGTCGTAGACCAGGCCGACGTTGGACCCGGGCAGCACCGCGTCCACGTCCAGCGCCCGGTAGTCGGGGTGGTCGGTGATGACCAGCACCGCGTCGGCCACCCGGAACCCCTCGTCCAGCTCCACCGGCTCACCGCCGTGCGAGCGGATCACCTCGGCGCTCACCAGCGGGTCGTGGCCGACCACCCGCAGCCCCGCGGCGGTGAACGCGGGCATCATCGACGCGATCGGCGTGCCGCGCATGTCGTCGGTGGGAGGCCAGCCCTTGTAGGCCCAGCCGAGCACCAGCAGCGTGCGGCCGGCGGTCTCGCCCATCAGGTCGACCACGCGGTCCGCGACGTGCACCGGCGTCTCCTCGTTGACCTGCCGGGCCGCGCGGATCAGCGGCGGCTCGTAACCCCGCTGCCCGGCGGCGGACAGCAGGATGTACGGGTCCTTGGACAGGCACCCGCCGCCGACGTAGCCGGGCTTGGCGATGTTCGGGCGCGGGTAGTCCAGGTTGGTCGCCCGGATCACCTCCAGCGGGTCCAGCCCGAAGCTCTCGGTCATCCGCGCCACCTCGTTGCCGAACGAGTAGATGACGTCGGTGTGGCAGTTGTTGGTGAGCTTCACCAGTTCCGCGGTCTCCAGGTTCGACACCGGCACGACCTGCGCGGCCAGCCCGCCGAACAGCTCGACGCCCAGCGCCAGGCTCTCGTCGTCGAGACCGCCGACGACCTGCGGCAGCTCCACCAGTTCACGCAGCGCCTGGCCCTGGATGGTGCGCTCGGGCGCCATCACCAGCCGGGCCGAGCCCCACGCGTCGTTGAGGCGGGGCAGCACGACCGACCGGGTCGCGCCGACCGGCACGGTGCTGCGGACCACCACGAGGGTGTTCGGCGCGCACCGCTTGGCGATGTGCTCGGCGGCGGCGGCCAGGTTGTCCAGGTAGGGCTCGTGGCCGTCCTGGTCCACCGGCGTCGAGACGCAGATGATCGCCGCGTCCACCCCGTTGTCGGGCAGTTCCGTCGACAGGAAGATCCGCTTGTTCACCCACTCGCCGAACGCCTCCTCGACGCCCGGTTCGAAGATGTGCGGACGGCCCTGCGACAGGGAGTCCAGCACCGCGGTCTGGGTGTCCACGCCGTGCACCTCGTACCCCCGCTTGGCCATCGCGGCGGTCAGCGTGAGGCCGACGTAACCCATTCCGACTATTCCGATCCGACGCAGTTCGCGCGACCCGTCCGTCACATTCCGCTCCTTGCCTGGTGTGTTCTCGCGGTCACCGGCACGGCGCGCTGACCCGGTCCAGCGCGCGCACCGTCACATATCCCTCGAATCGTTCCTCGCGGTAGCGGCGGCAGGCGGTCGCGATGTTCTCCGGGTCGGTCGCGTAGTCGACCGCGAGCACCGTCTTGCCCGCGTCCCGGAGTGCCCTGGTGGCCGCCAGGTTCGGGTCGCAGTAGTCCGCCGTGCACGGCTCGTCGGTGGCTTCGAAGAACAACTCCTCCATGCCGATGCCGTCGATGGCGGCGAGGTAACCGGGGAACTCCTGCAATTCCGGCGAGTTTTGCGGGAACACGCGGAACGCGGGGTCGGGGCGTTTGGCGTACTCGCTGATCCGGACGATCAGGTCCACCATCCGGCGGCCCAGCTCGGTCCGGTCGAGGCCGTTCACCAGGTCGAGGTCGATCTGCTCGTACGCGAGCGGCGTGTCCAGGTAGACGCCGTCGAACCCGGCGTTGCGCGCGAGGTCGAGCCGGGGCCGGACGGTCAGGTCCCACCAGCTCGGCTCCCAGTACCGGACGAAGTGCTCGCCGGGCCACTCGGGCCACTCGTTGAGCACCAGGTCGGCCGGGTCGGCGCGCACCGCCGGGTAATCCGGCCGGAACGACTCGATCGACCCGATTTCGAAGTAGGCCAGCACGGTTTTCCCGGACTGCTTGAGCCGGGCGATCTCCTCCGCCTGGAAGTACGATTTGTCGGCGTCCCGGGCCAGGTCCACGACAGCGAAACGAGACGGAGTGGCGGCCACTTCGTCCAATCGCCCGTCGGGGTAATCCTGGAGTTGGTACACGAGTCCGCCGCCCGGCCCACCGGGCGGATTCACGGCTTCCGGGGGCGCGGGGGTGCAGCCGGCAGTGCCGACCGGCAGTGCGATGAGCAGGGCAACGAGAACTGAGCGACAACGGCGGTCCGCCACTCCGACCACGATACCGGCGAGGGTTGCGCGGGCAATGCGCCGTTGAGGTTACGGTGCGGGGCTCCGCCGGAATTATTGGTCACCCGGAATATTCGGCCCGCCGAACGGGCGCGGTGGGCAGTTCGTCCGGTTTCGGCGGTGCGACCGCTCGTCCACACCGGACCCGCACCGCGCGACCGTCCACTCCGGACGCTTCAGAACCGAGCCGTGCGTCTCGACCGGGTGACCGCGCCGCCGGAGCCGTCCGCAGTCTTACGGGCGACGCGGCGTCCGCTGCGCCGGTGGGGGAGGTGCCCGGTCCCGTTCGGGTGATGTGGTGTGTCGGCGCTGACTTGGGATGGCGGCGCGGCTATGAAAGGTCGGGACGGGTGTCGCGCCCCGCGGACGCGGCGGGGCGCTCGCCCGCCGGAGTTCTCCGGATGTGCCCAGTCGAGTCCCCGGGAGGTACCGTGACAGCCTGGCTCCGGGCCGGTTTCGTGTTGTTGGTCGCGTGGCAGGCCGGAGCCGGGTTGTGGGCGGCCGTGTTCCCCGAGGGGTTCTTCGGGTCGTTCCCGGTGCCGAGCCACGCCTGGGTGTCGATGTTTCCGCCTTACAACGAGCACCTGGTGCGTGACTTCGGCCTGGCGCTGCTCCAGTGCGTGCCCGTGACGGTGGTCTGCATCCGTTACCCGGAGCGCAGGTTCGTCCGCGCGGTGCTGATCGGCCTGCTGCTGTTCTCGGTGTCGCACGCGTTGTTCCACGAAGCGCACGTCGTCCGCACCGACGACCTCCTGCTGCAACGGGTGTTCCTGCTGTTCCCGGTGGTCCTCGCCGTGGTGCTGCTGTACCTGAGCTGGAAGTCGCCCGTCGACCGTCCCGACCACGTCGAGGAGCCGACCCCGACCGCGGCCCCTTGACGTTCCACTGTGGACCCCTGTCTGCTGTAACTTTCAGGGAGCCTGCCTGAAAATCAGCGCCTCGCCCCACCGCCGGCCTCCCCGCGCCGGGGGCGATCCTGGAGGCCGCCGCCCCGCGAAACTCTCAGGGAGCCTGCCTGATAGTTGGTGCCCTGCTCGGCCGCCGTCCTCCCCGTGCCGGTGGGGAGGTCCGGTCGCGCTCCGGCTTTGAGGACAGTTCCTACGGGATCTCCACGGGCTGATCACGGATGTGGACCGCACCGGCGGTGCCCGACGCTGTCCCCATGACACTTCGCAGGAGAGCGCCGCTGGTAGCGGTCGCCGTGGTGGGTGTGCAGTTGTTAGCCGTGGGCGCGGCGGAGGCACGGGGGTTCGGCGCGTTCGAGGTCCAGAGCCTGGACGGCAGCGGCAACAACCGGGTGCACCCGGAGTGGGGCCGGGCCGGGGCCGCCTACCCCCGGGTGGCGCCCGCGCGGTACGCCGACGGCGTCGGCACGCAGGTCGACGGGCCGAACGCGCGGCGCATCAGCAACCGGGTGTTCGACGACCGCGGGCAGGACCTGTTCTCCCCGCGGGGCGTGAGCCAGTGGAGCACGGCGTGGGGGCAGTTCGTGGACCACACGTTCGGCCTGCGTGGCGCGGCTCGGGACGGCGGCCCCATCCCGTTCGACAACGACGACCCGATGGAGCGCTTCACCAACAACTTCAACATAGTGCCCTTCTCCCGCAGCCGGGTGGTCGGGGGCACCGGCGTGACGAGCCCGCGCGAGCAGGTCAACACCATCAGCGCCTACGTCGACGCGTACGCCGTGTACGGGGGCACGCCGGAACGGCTGGAGTGGATGCGGGAAGGCCCGGTCGACGGCGACCTCTCCAACAACGGCGCACGCCTGCTCATGCCCGGCGACATGCTGCCCCGGCGCGATGCGCGGGGTGATGCGGCGACCGCGCCGCCGATGGACGCGGCGGTCGGTGTGGGGCCGCGCCTCGCCGTCGCCGGCGACATCCGGGCCAACGAGAACATCGCGCTGCTCGCCGTGCAGACGTTGTTCGCCCGCGAGCACAACCGCGTGGTGTCACTCCTGCCCGCGTGGCTCGGCGAGGAGCAGCGGTTCCAACTGGCGCGGCGCGTGGTGATCGCGACGCAGCAGCACATCACGTACCAGGAGTTCCTGCCGAGCCTCGGCGTCCGGCTCGCGCCGTACCGGGGTTACCGCCCGAACGTGGACGCGGGGCTGGGCAACGAGTTCGCCACGGTCGGCTACCGGGCGCACAGCATGGTCGGCAACGAGGTGGTGGTCACCGCCGACGCCGGGCGCTACCCCGCCGAGGTGCTGGACGCGTTGCGCGCCTCGGGTGTGCGGGTGACGCCCGTCGACCGGGGGCGCGTGGAACTGGTCGTGCCGCCCGGCCTGCTGGTGTTCAACCCCGACCTGGTGGAACGCCTCCAGCTCGGCCCGCTGCTCCAGGGTCTCGCCACCCGGCCGCAGGCACGCAACGACGAGCTGGTCGGCGACGCCGTGCGCAGCATCTCCCTGCGCGCACCGGACTGCGTGCCCGCCTGCGGCACGATCGTCTTCGACGTCGCGGCCATCGACGTCGAACGGGGACGGGACCACGGGATGCCCTCCTACAACGACCTTCGCCGGGCGTACGGGCTCGCGCCGAAGCCGTCGTTCCAGGCCCTCACCGGCGAGGCGACCGAGTCCTTCCCGGTCGACCCGGAGCTGACCCCGGGCGCGGAGGTCGACGACCCGGACTCGCTGGACTTCGTGCGGCTCTACGACCGGCACGGCGCGGTGCTCGACCCGGACGGCGAGGCGGCGCGGACGTCGGCCGTGCGGGGTGAGCGCCGCACCACCACCGCGGCGCGGCTCAAGGCCCTGTACGGCGACGTGTCGGCACTGGACGCGTTCGTCGGCATGTCGGCCGAACCGCCGTCGGCCGGTTCCGAGTTCGGCGAACTGCAACTCGCGATCTGGCAGCGGCAGTTCCAGGCGCTGCGTGACGGTGACCGGTTCTTCCACCTCAACGACCCGGTGCTGCCCCTGCTGCGTCAGCGGTTCGGCGTCGACTTCCGGCACTCGCTGGGCGACCTGATCGCGTTGAACACCGACGTCCCGCGAAACCAGTTGCCGGCCAACGTGTTCTTCGCATCCTAGAACCGTGGACACGCGCGGCCGGTCGTACTGGATGGTTCTGCTGGGTTGCCTCGGTGCGGCCGGCCTGTGCTGGCTGCTGTGGCTGATGGCCACCACGCCGAGCCCGAGCCTGCCGGTGCAGGCCCTGGTGATGCTGGTGGTGGTCGGGCTGGCGGTGGGGCCGTGGGCGGTGCTGGTGTCGTTGCGGCTGCCCGAGGGCGAGGCCAGGTCGCTGCACCGGCGAGGCGTGCTGGTCGCGTCCTGGACCGCGGGTGTCGGGCTGTGGGCCGCGCTGGTCGTGTGCCGGTGGCCGACCGGGTTGTCCAGGGCGGTGGCGTCGATGTCGGTGCTGGCGGCGGGCGCGGTGGTGCTGGTGGGCGCGGTGGCGTTGCCGTGGCTGTTCCTGACCACCCGCACCCTCGCCCGCGAGCGGGCCGCGCGGGTGCGCGCGGAGCACCGCGCCGAGGTGGCCGCACACCTGCACGACTCGGTGCTCCAGGCGTTGACGTTGATCCAGAAGCGGTCCGCCCAGCCCGACGTGCGGCGGCTGGCCCGCGGCACCGAGCGCGACCTGCGTGCGTGGCTCTACGGCGCGCCGCCCGCCGACCCCGACGACTTCGCGACCGCGGTCAGCGCCGCCGCGGCCGCCGTCGAGGACCGGTTCGCCGTCACCGTCGAGGTGGTCGCGGTCGGCACGTGCCGGCTCGACGAGCGCACCGCGGCCGTGGTCGGCGCGGTGCGCGAGGCGCTGGCCAACGCCGCGCGGCACGCGGACGTGCGGAACGTGTCGGTGTTCGCCGAGGTGACCGACTCCGACGTCTTCGCCCTGGTCCGCGACCGGGGCCGGGGTTTCGACCCGGCCGCGTCGCCGGGTGCCGACCGGCGCGGCATCCGTGATTCCATCGAGCTGCGGGTGCGGCAGCACGGTGGCACGGCGGTGATCCGGTCCGCGCCGGGGGAGGGTACCGAGGTGGAGCTGCGGTTGACGGGGGTGGGCGCGTGACGGTGCGGGTCTTCGTGGTGGACGACCACGCGGTGGTGCGGTCGGGGGTGCGTGCCGAGGTGGGCGCGGGTGTGGACGTGGTCGGTGAGGCGGGTGACGTCGCGTCGGCCGTGGCGGGCATCCGCGCGTTGGAACCCGACGTGGTGTTGCTGGACGTGCACCTGCCCGGTGGCGGTGGGCTCGCCGTGCTGGAGTCGGTGCGGGTCACCCACCCCGAGGTGCGGTTCCTGGCGTTGTCGGTGTCGGACGTCGCGGCGGACGTCATCGCGGTGATCCGGGGCGGGGCGCGGGGGTACCTGACCAAGGCCGTCACGGGGCCGGAGCTGCTGGACGCGATCCTGCGCGTCGCGGCCGGGGACGCGTGCTTCTCGCCACGCCTGGCGGGTTTCGTGCTGGACGCGTTCCGCGGCGAGGCGCCACCCGGGCTGGACCCGGACCTCAACCGGCTCACCCGCCGGGAACGGGACGTGCTGCGCCTGGTGGGCGCCGGCTACACCTACAAGGAGATCGGCGCCCGCCTCTCCATCTCCGCCCGGACCGTGGAAACCCACACCGCCGCGGTGCTGCGCAAGCTCCAGCTCTCCAACCGCCGCGAACTGAGCCGCTGGGCGACCGACCGCCACCTGGTGTGAGCGATTCCGCCGCGCCCTGCGCGCGGCGCACGGGTTCCCGCGTTCCCGCCCGTGCCGCGATCAGCAGGTGCCGTGGTCGGGCTTCGGGTTGGTGAGCCCGAACGCGGGGCGCAGGCGCAACCCCAGGTACGTTCCGCCGAGCGCGCAGGCGGCCCAGAGCCAGCCGTGCAGGCTGCCGGTCGAGATGCCGCCGAGCAGCGCGCCGATGGTGCAGCCGCCGGACATCCGGGCGCCCACGCCCATCAGCAGGCCGCCCAGCAACGACGCCACCACGACCCGCCACGGCACCGCCCCGCCGAGCCGCCACCCGCCCGCCGCCGCCGACGCCACCGCCGCGCCGATCATGATGCCGAAGTTGGTCAGGCTGGTGCGGTCCCGCAGGAGGGGACCTGCCAGGGCCGCGGCGTTGGGCTGGTCCCGCCAGAACTGCCACTGCTCGGGGTGCAGGCCGACCCCCTGGAGCACCTTCGCGCCCCACAACGAGTACCCGCTCGTCACGCCCCACACCGCGCCCGACGCCAGGAACACCAGCCCGGCCAGCGCACCCACCACCAGCGCACCGGCGGGCAGGGACCAGGAACCCCGGTACAGCCGGGCGAAACCACGCGCCGTGGGCACGGGCTCCTCCGGCGGCGGCACGCGGCGGTTCTGCACCACCGCGGTGGCCACCACGACGGCGAGCAGCACCCCGACCGTCACGGCCCACGACCCGAACCACCCGACGTGGTCGGCCAGCAGCACGCCACCCACCCCGGGCAGCCGGTCCACCACCGGCTGGAAACCCGTGCCCAGCACCGAACCCGCGACGAAACCGGCGAGCGCGGGCAGGATGGACGTCTGCCCGGCGCCCACCGCGAACAGGGTCCCCGACGCGCACGAACCCGCCAACTGCATCCCCACCCCGAACAACGCCGCGCCCACCACCAGCGGCACGCCGATGTCACCCGCCCTGGCGACGGGTGTGGCACCGAACAACCCCAACCCGCCGGACGCGATCGGCGCGATCACCGTCGCGGCCGTGCCCAGCATGAGTGCCTGCGCGCGCAGGCCCGCGCCGTTGCCGACCGACACCAGCCGCAGCCACCCGGACGCGAAGCCGAACCGGGAGTGGAACAACGACACGCCCAGCAGCAGACCCAGCCCGAGGTACGTGCCGAACCGCGCGCCGTGCGACGACCACACCACCGCCGTCGCGGCCACCGCCAGGACACCGGCCACCAGCAGGGGCACGCGGTTGACGGGCGACTGGGGGTCCGGCAGGGGCGGGGCGCAGGAGGTCGACGGGACGACGAACGCACGACCGACCCGCACATCGGTGGGTATCACGGGCACGCGACGCACAGCCATGACCGCCCCTCTCAGCCGGACGCCTCGGCGACCGCCCGGCGCAGGCGCTCGACGTCGAGTTCCCGGACCTGCCGGAGCACGTCCCGCAACGCGTCCTCGGGCAGCGCGCCCTCGTGTGAGAACACCACCGCGCCACCACGCACCACGGCGACCTTCGGGATGGCCGTGACGTCGAACGCCACCGCCAGGTCCGGTTCCCGGTCCACGTCGACCAGGGCGAACACGATGTCGTCGTTCTCGCCCGCGGTGTCGGCGTACGCCACCAGGAAAGCCCGGCACGGCCCGCACCACCGCGCGACGAAGTTGAGCACCAGGAAGTCGTTCTCGGCGAGGACCCGCTCGAAGTCCTTCGTGCGGAGGTCCACGGGGCCGGTGCGGTTCGTCATGCCGGGCTGCCGATCGGCGCGGGGTCGTCCGCACCCTCCATCACGTGCTCCAGCAGGCGCAGCAGGCTCTGCTTCACCTCCGTGCGGTTGCGCGCGTCGCAACTCACCACGGGCACCGCCGGGTCGAGCACGAGCGCCCGGCGGACGCTGTCGAGCGAGTGGTGCAGGATGCCGTCGAACGTGTTCACCGCGACGACGTAGGGGATCTCGCGGTTCTCGAAGAAGTCGATCGACGTGAACGAGTCGTCCAACCGGCGGGTGTCCACCAGCACCACGGCCCCGATCGCGCCGCGCACCAGGTTGTCCCACATGAACCAGAACCGCTCCTGCCCCGGCGTGCCGAACAGGTACAGCAGCAGGTCCTCCTCCAGCTCCACCCGGCCGAAGTCCATCGCCACGGTCGTGCTGCCCTTGAGCGGGATCCGCTTGGTGTCGTCGAACCCGGTGCTCGCCGCCGTCATCACCGCCTCGGTCGTCAACGGCTTGATGTCGGAGACCGCGCCGACGAAGGTCGTCTTGCCGACGCCGAAGCTCCCGGCGACCACCATCTTCACCGATGTCACCCCCTTGCGCGGAACGCCGGGCTTCCTGTCGTCCGTCATGGCCACACCCCTCTCCACCGCGGCGGTCACGCGCCGGCGTCGTCCCGCGTCGCGGGCGTCAACGTGCGGCCGACCCGGTCCACCAGCAACGCCATCTCGTAGGCGATCTGCCCGATGTCGTGCCCCGGGTCGGCCAGCACGGCCAGCGACGAACCGTCGCTGATGGACATCAGCAGCATGGTCCCGGCGTCCATCTCCAGGATGGTCTCGTTGACGTTGCCCGCCTCGAAGCACTGCGCCGCGCCGTCGGCGAGGCTCACCAGGCCGCAGGCGACCGCGGCGAGCTGGTCGGCGCGGTCCTCGGGCAGGCTCGCCGACGCGGCGAGCAGCAGCCCGTCGGCGGACACCGCGATGCCGTGCGCCACACCGGGCACGCGGTTCGCGAAATCGTTGATCAGCCAGTCGTACTCGGTGTCCTGAGCGGTGTGTGCCACGTGTTCCTCCGCGTTCTGGGTTCCGGGCGGGCGCGGTCAGGCGCCGTCGCCCCTGTCGCGCAACGCCTGCCACCCGCCCGCCCGGGTGGTCGATCCCCGCCGGGCGCGGCGCAGTCCCTGTTGGAAGCTCGCGATGCGGCTGCGCGTGCGCAGCGGGTCGCGCTCGACCGGCCGGTCGCGGTCCCGCTCGTCGTCGCCCCGCGCGCTGCCGGGCAGCAGGTGCGCGCCCCGTTGCCGCACGGGCAGGCCGTCCTCGGTGTAGGTGTAGTCATCCCGTTCGGACACCGTTTCCACGACGCTCCACCCGTCGTCGGCGACCGACGCCCAGTTGCGGGGGCGGTCGCGGAGCCCGACGGCGACGGAGGCCGCCCTGGGCCGCGCGGCGGTGTCGCGGGCGCGGAACCACGCCGACGCGGCGCGCTCGGCGGGTGGTTTCGCGGCGGCCCGCCCGACCAGGCGGTTGGGGCGGCGCGTGGGCAGCTCACCGGGCACGTCCGCGTGCGCCGCCTCGACCACGTCCACCCGCTGCCCGGCGGGGTTCTCCACCCACTGCGCGGCCGGAACGCCTGCCCGCGGCCCGGCCGGGACCTCCGTCCGCAGCCCGACCTGGTCGCCGGCGCGGTGCTCGGCCGGGGCGACCGGCGGGCGCGTGGCCTCGTCCCGCGTCGCGCGACGGTGCTCGGCGGCCCTCAGGGCGTGCCGGCGATCGGCCCACCCCGGCCGCTCGGCCTCCACGACCAGCTCCGGCGGGACGGTGACCAGCACCGTGACACCGGGGAAGTTGTCGCCTCCCAGCAGTTCCACCGCGATGCCCCGCCTGCCCGCGAGCCTGCCGACGACCAGCAGGCCGACGCGGCGGGACGTGGCCAGTTCCAGCGAACCCAGCCGGGTCAGCTGCTCGTTGGCGGCACGCACCTGCGCGTCGGACATGCCGATCCCGTTGTCCACCACGGCGATCGACAGGCTGCCGTCCCGCAGCACCTGCGCCTGGGTGGTCACGGTGGTCTCCGGGGCGGAGAACGACGTGGCGTTGTCCAGAAGCTCGGCGAGCATCCGGATCAGATCGCCCGCGGCCGTGTCGACGACCTTCGCCCGGGGCGCGTCGACGACCTCAACGCGTTGGTACTGCTCGACTTCGGACATCGCGGCACGCACCAGGTGCGCCACCGGCACGGGCGCGCCGGACTTGCGGACCAGCTCGGTGCCGGACAGCACCAGGACGTTCTCGTTGTTGCGCCGCATCCGCGTCACCAGGTGGTCGAGCTGGAAGAGCTGCGCCAACCGGTCGGGCGAGTCCTCCTCCTGCTCCAACCGCTGCACCAGGTGCAGTTGCCGCTGCACCAGCGACTGGCTGCGGCGGAACACGGTGACGAAGACCTCGGCGTACCCGGAGCGCAGCTTCGCCTGCTCGGCGGCGGCGGACAGCGCCTCGTCCACCACCGCGTCGAACGCGGCCCCGACGCCGCGGAAGTCCGGGCCCAGGTCGGGCATCGCGGGCCGTGCACCGGTCACCCTCCCGTCCCGCGCGCCGAGCAACGCCGCCGGCAGCTCGCGCTCGGCGATGTCGACCGCCGCCGAGCGCAACGACCGGATCGACGCACGCAGGCGGCGCAACGCCACCGCGGCGGCCACGGCCGCCAGGACGAGTGCGATACCCGGCACGACGACGAGGTTCCGCGCCGTCGTGGCGGAGTCCGCCGCCCGCGCCTCGGCCGCCGCGACGACACCGCCTGTCATGCGTGTCAACGCGGCACGCAGGCCGTCCGCGACGGGCTGCGACACCTCGACCCACTGCTGCGCGGCGACACCCGGGTGGAACCGCCCGTCCCGGCCGATCACCGCGTCCGCGATGCGGTCCACGGCCGCGATGGCGTCGTCGTGCACCGCGGCGGCGTAGGTCTCGCGCGCGTCCCGCGGCGCGGTGGCGGTGAACTCGCGCCGTCGTTCGGCCGCGAGCGCCGCCGCGTCGCGGGCACGCGCCAGCTCCGGGTCGGGCAGGTCGCGTGCGGCGAGCCCGATCCCGATCAACGCCTGGCGACGGCCCAGGTGCTCGCGCAGCCCGGCCAGCCGGTGGACCCACGTCGCATCGGCGATGCGGTCCAGGAGCGCCCCGGTGATCGCGGAGTAACCCTCGACCGCACGTGCCGGTACGACGACCCCGCGCACGTCGTCGAGCCGGGCGAGCAGGTCACGCGCGATGGCGGGGTCGTCCGACCCGCCACGCGACCGGGCGACCGCCGCGTCGGTCTCGGCACGGGCGGCGGCCAACCGCGTCGGCCCGTCCGGTCGCACGTCCGCCGCCGCGTTCAGCTCGCGCTCGTCCTGCACGGCGACCAGCACCGCGGTGACCGCGTGCGCGTCGCGGGCGGCTCGCGCTGCGGTCCGGTCGGCGTCACGGGTGGCCAGGCCGCCGAGGGCGAGGGCGGTGGTGGTCGCGATCGCGACCACCAGTGCCGCCGCGAGCGCGGCGGAGATCCGGGCGGGTGCGCTCCACCTGTGCTTCACGCCAACCTCGCCAAGCTCTCGTGGACGCGCTTGAGCAACGCCAGGGTGGGCCGTCCACCGTGGGACGGCGGGTCTTCGTGCAGTTCCAGCAGACCGCGGTCGAGCGCGTCCCCGATGAGCACCTTCGCCACGCCGATCGGCGCGTCGATCGCCACCGCCACCTCGGCCACGGACTGCGGCGACGCGCAGTGCGCGCAGATGCGGAGCTGGTCCTCGTCCAGTTCCCGGTCACCCGACCAGTCCTCGTGCCGCCCGGTGGCGGTGATGACCGTTTCGAACCGCAGCTCGTGCGCCGGCTCGGCCCGGCCACCGGCACGCACGTACGGCCGGACGGGCGCGGCTTCCACCTCGCACTCCGGTGTGCACGCGGAACCGCCGTGGTCGTGCGACGGCGACCACCGGCACGTTTCGGGCGCCTGCGCGGCAACGCGTTCGACGTACCAGTCGGGCAACGTCACGGGGGAGAGCTGCGTCAGCACCTCCACGACCACCGTGTCCACGGCACCGGTCCCGGTCTCCTCGGCGGGCTCGCGCGGCCGGAAGTCGCGGCCGGCCCACTCCTGGTAGGCGGACCAGCCGCCGTGCTGGACGACCCGGCGTCGGTGCGGCGTGGTGGCCGGGTCCACCGGCTCGTCCCGGCTAGGCACCGGTCACCGCGCAGGCGAGTCGTTCGCCACCGGCCGGCGCGGTCAGCAGCCGGCCGTCCTCGGCCAGCGGCGGCAGCCCGCCCCGGCCACGCAGCTCCCAGGCGGTGAACGGTGCGGGCGTGGTGCCGGCAGCACACCGCAGGGCCGGCGGCGCGCCCTTCGCGGCGGCGGCGGTGTACGTGGCGACCGCACCCGGGTCGCCGGCCGTCACCAGGTACAGCTTGCCGCCGAGCACCGTGAAGCCGACCGCCGTGCCGGAGGTGCCCGGCAGCGTGCCGCCACCGCGATCACCGCCGTCGTGGTCACCGCCGGTGGGTGCGGGCGCCCGCACCACCCGGGTGTCCGCCTCCACCACGCCCTCGAAGACCGGTTGGACCGCGAACAACGCCGCGACACCCAGCCCGCCGAGCGCGAGCAGCACCAGTGGCCTCGTTCTCATGGCGACCCTCCTCCCTGGTCAGCGTCCGGCCGCGCGCACGGCCCGCAGAAACGACACCCGCCGAGGGGCCTGGACCCGGACGGGCTCCCGCGCGAGCAGGTCGGCGTGGGCGAGCACCGCGGCGGAGCTGTCGAAGCCGACCACGCCCACGAGGCGGCCGTCCCGGACGTACCCGGTGACGCCCCGACCGCCGGACCGCAGCGCGACCGTGGCGGTGCCCAGCGCCGGTACGCCCGCGGCCTGGATGCGCGTACCGTGCTGCTCCGACCAGAACCGAGGCACCGGCGTGAACGGCACGGCCGACGCGCGGCCGGCGAGCAGGGATTCGGCGGCGGCCCGGCCCATCTCGATGGCGTTGGTCCAGTGCTCCACGCGTCGCGGTCGCGGGTCGAAGCGCGTGTTGGGCCACTGCGCCACATCACCCGCCGCCACCACGTCTTCGAGCCCGACGACGTGGCACGTCTCGTCGCACACCACGCCGTCGTCGATCGTCACGCCCGCGTCGCGCAGCCACGACACGGCCGGCACCGACCCCACGGCCACGACGACGCACGCCGCCTCGATCACGCGCTCGTCGGACAGGCGGACCACCACGCTGCGCGGGCCGGGCGACCACTGCTCGACGGTGGTCCCGAGCGCCAGCCCGACGCCGTTGCGGCGGTGCAGGTCGGTCAGCCGCCCGCCCAGTTCCGGGCCCAGCAGGTTGGCCATCAGGGCGGAGGAGCGGCCGACGAGGACCACGTCCCGTGCCATGGACCGCAGGCTGGACGCGATCTCGCAGCCGGTGAACCCGGTGCCCAGCACCACGACCGGGAGCCGGTTGCCCGCGAGCGCGCGGTGCAGCCGCTTGGCGTCGGCGATCGTGCGCAGCGCGACGACCCGCTGGTGGCCGTGCTGCCCGCCGTTGAGCCGCCGCGCCTCCACCCCGGTGGCGATGACCAGCCCGTCGTAACGCAACTCCTCGCCGCCGGGCAGGTGCAGCACCCGCCGCCGGTGGTCCAGCGCGGACACCGGTGTCGCCGCCCGCCACAAGGCGTCCAGGTCGTCCAGCGGGGTGATCTCCAGCTCGGCCGCGCTCAGCGACCCGGTGAGGAACTGCTTGGACAGCGCCGGACGGTGGTAGGGCAGCCCGCCCTCCGCGCCGATGACGACGATCTCGCCGGCGTGGCCCAGTTCGCGCAGGCGCTCGGCCGCGCGCATCCCGGCCAGGCCACCGCCGACGATCGCCACCCGGTTCACCGCCGCACCCCCGTCAGCTGGATGGCCCGCATCGGGCACGCCCTGGCGGCCGACCGGACGTCCTGGTTGCGTGCCGTGCCGGGGTGCTGCCGGTACTGCAACCGGCCGTCCTCGCGGAGGTGGAACACGTCCGGCGCCTCGGTCTGGCAGAACCCGTAGCGGTGGCAGCGCTGGTTGTCCACGCTCACCACCAGCGGAGCGGACTTGTCCAGCCGTTCGGGCGGCGCGGTCTCGCCGTCGACCAGGCCGAGCCGGATCAGCAGCACGGGCGGTGCGGCCCGCATGGCGGCCAGCACCAGGGCGGGCGCGGCGGCGGTGAGGCCGGCGATCCACCAGCGGTCGACGTCGCTGTTGGCCCACGCGCCGAGCCACGAGTGCGCCACGCCCAGCGCGATCGCCGCGTAGGCGAGCTGGTGGAACCGCAACCAGTTGCGGTAGCGGAAGAAGCGGTGCAGACCGGCGGTGATCGCGATGGCGACCATGAGGTCGAACGCGATGATGCCGAGGGCGTGCCGGAACTCCCCGTTCATGAACGGCACGACGACCTGGAAGCCGGTGACCACCCGCTCGTCCAGGAACAGCAGTGCCGACGCGTGCATACCCGCCGCGCCGAGCGTGAACGCGGCCAAGACCATGTGGCCGCCGCGCAACGCCTGGTGCCCGGTGACGCGGCGGACCCACCCGGTCGCGGTCAGGACGCCCCAGCACAGGGTCAGGCACATCAGCAGGTACGCCAGGCGCGCGGACAGCGCGGCGATCTCACGCACCCCGTTGTCGTGGGCGTTGATCCCGGCCGCCAGCACCACGTCGACGCTCATCCCGCGGCCCTCGGCTCGTAGCGGGCGAACAGCCGCACGACGAAGAACGTCCCGACGATCGCCAGCAACGCCAAGGCGATCCCTAGGAACACCTCGCCGCGACCCGGCAGCGGCTGGTGCGGTGCGCCGTCGGTCGACCCCACGTACAGCGATGACGCCCGGACCAGTCCCGTGCTCTCCAGCAACGTCATGTGCCGCATCACGTATTCGTTCGCCGTCTGCGCGAACGAGCGCATCACGTCGTTGCGGGTGGCGGAGCGGACCTGGGCGATCAGCAGGAAGATCGTGCCGTGCGCCTCCCTGGTGAGGTTGGCCCACGCGTCGTCCGCGTCGTGGCCGTCCTTGCCCAGGATCTCCTCCTGCCACGCCTGTTGCAGAGGGGTCGGCGAGTCCGGCAGCGGCATGCCCAACTGGGCAACGGTCCGGCCCACCATCTCGTCGAGCACGTGGTGCTCCTCCGAGAGCTGCCGGGCGACCGCGCGAACCCGTGAGTTCGTGGAGCGCTCGGCCACCTGCCGACTCGTGGGACCCTCCCAGAGGTTGGCCCAGCGGACGTTGATGAGCAGGTTCCGGTCGTACTGGGACAGCGGCCCCCACGGGGTGTCCCGGTCGGCGCGGTCCTCGTCGCCCCGCACCGGGTCGACGTCCACAGTGGACACCTGGTCGTGCGCGAGTGCGGCCGTCGGGAACACGACGCCCATGGCCACGACCGCGAGCAGTGCGAGCACCCGCCGCGTGGCACGACGGATCACCGCTGATCGGGTTGGCATGGAACGCTTCCCCCTCTCCGGGCACCGACCGGGGCACGCACGGCGGTGCGCTGTCGAGGCTTCCCCGGTCGGTGGTGCGGGTAGTCAAACCAATTCGCGGTCGCAGCGGAAGCGCTCGGGGCGGACCTGGAACTTTCGGGCAGGCTGTTCGGGTCGGCGGGCGATCGGGGGCACAGCGGTTACGATGGTGTGGGCACCCGGTGTCCACAGTGGAAGACCCGCCCACGGCAGTGGACGGGTCTCCGCCTCACCAGGTGACGGGTAGCTCACGCACCGTGTAGAAGACCGCGTTCTCGTCGAACACCAGCTCCTCCAGCGGTACGGCCGACGCCAGGGCGGGCAGGCGCCGGTAGAGGGTGCTGTAGACGACCTCCAGCTCCACCCGGGCCAGGGGAGCGCCGAGGCAGAGGTGCCTGCCGTGACCGAAGGCGACGTGGTGGCGCGCCTTGCGGCGGACGTCGAGCACGTCGGGGTCCGGGAAGGCGGACGGGTCCCGGTTCGCGGTGCTCTTCACCGCGATGACGCCCTCGCCCGCGCGGATGAGCCGGCCGCCGATCTCCACGTCCTCCCGCGCGACCCGGCGGGCCTCGGTGTGGGTGATCGACAGGTAGCGCAGCAGTTCCTCCACCGCGCTCGCCACCAGCGCGGGGTCGTCGCTGTCGCGAACCAGGCGGAGCTGGTCCGGGTGCGCCAGGAGCGCGACCGTGCCCAGGGCGATCATGCTCGCGGTGGTGTCGTGCCCGGCCACCAGCAGGAGCTGGCCCAGCACGGCGATCTCGTGCGCAGTCATCGCGCCGGTGCCGAACTGCTCCACGGCCAGGGTGCTGAGCAGGTCGTCACCGGGGTCGGCGTGCTTCCTGACGACCAGTTCCCCCAGGTACGCGTTCAGTTCCCCACTGGCGGCCATGGCATCTTCGGGGTCGGGTCGGTCCATGACGAGCGTGCGGGCCACCCCCTGGAAGAAGTCGCGGTCGGCGTAGGGCACGCCGAGCAGTTCGCAGATCACCCGCGACGGGACCGGTAACGCGAACGCCTCCACCAGGTCCACCGGCTTCGGGCCGGCGATCATGTCGTCGACGAGGTCGTCGACGACCCGTTGGACCCGGGGCCGCAGGGCCGCCATCCTCCGGACCGTGAACCAGGCGGTCAGCAACCGCCGCTGGGCGGTGTGCTCCGGCGGGTCCATCTGCATCAACGTCTTCATCGTCGTGTCCCGAGCCCTGCTCACCGCGTTGGTGTGCGGGAAACCGGGCCGGGTGGCGTCGACGCTGATCCGCGGATCGGCCAACAGCGCGCGGACGTCGTCGTAGCCGGTGACGAGCCACGGGGCGCTGCCGTCCCACAACCTCGCCCGGGAAACCGGTGCCCGTTCGGCTTGCCGGGTCAGCTCCGGCGCCGGGTCGAACGGGCAGCCCGCGGCGCGGGCCATCGGGAACGGCGGCATCTCTGCCCTGTCTTCGGTCATGGAGACTCCCACGTCGTCTTGTCCGGAGTGGTCGCGAACCCGGCCGCTCCGGTGAATCGCGTTCGCATCATGGCGGGGCGACGCGGCGTGGTAATCGGACAAAACGGACGTGAGTTGCCTCACATTTCTGGGCCGGCTTCTTGGCGAAGGCGGGAACGGTACTCGCCCGGGGGTAGGCCGCGAGCACGTCGAAAGGCCCGGCTGAAGGCGTGCGGAGAGGCGTAGCCGACCGCGCCGGAGATCGACTCGACCGGCTCGTCGGTGTCGCGGAGCCGGACGGACGCCAGGTCCATGCGCCACCGCGTCACGTACGCGCCCGGCGTCTGCCCGAGGGCGGACCGGAAGTGCCGGTGCAGGGTGGTCCGGGAGACCGCCGCCGCAGCCGCCAGGGACTCGGTGGTCCAGGGGTGTTCCGGTCGGGTGTGGACGTGCGCCAGGGCGGCGCGCACGACCGGATCACGCGGCGCGCCCGGCCAGGAGCCGGACCGCTGCCCCGGGTGGCGGGCCAGCCAGGCGCGGGTCAATTGGATGAGCAGGAGGTCGATGATGCTGTTGACGGCGGCGGTGGTGCCGATCTGCGGCTGCGCGAGTTCCGCCGCGAGGAGTTCGACGGTCTTCCGGAGATGTGCGTTCTCCCGGCTCGTGACGTGCATGGGCCGGACGAGGGAGGCGAGCACCGGCGTGCCCGCCTCCTGCTCGTGGCGCAGGACGAGCACTTCGGTGCGCGCCGGGGCCGAGCCCAGGTGCAGGGCGCCGCCGTCGGTGAGGGCCTGGCCCTTCCGGTCGCAGGGACCCAGCCTCGTACCGGACCCGCCGGCTATCCCGAGGGCGGTGCCCGGCGACAGCAGGACGGCGTCCCCGGCCCGCACCTCCAGGGGTTTCCCGCTCGGGACGTGGAGCCACATCGTGCCGCGGGACACCACGTGCAGTGCCGCGGCCGGATGGGGGTCGAGCCGCACACCCCACGTTCCTCCGGCCCGCAGCACGACCTTGGGCGCCCACCGCGCGCCCGCCACGCGGAACTCCTCCGCGAGTACGTCCATCGTTCGTCCCGTTCTCGGCTTCAGACCACGTCAAGGACGATCTTCCCGTGCACCTTCCGCGCGAACAGCGCCCGGACGGCGTCGCCCACGTCCCGCCAGTCACCGCGCAGCCCGATCGCCGCCGAGAGCCTCCCGGCGGCCATGAGGCCCAGCAGGTCCGTCATGTCCCGGCCGGTCGGCGTCAGGTCGCCGAAGGTGGTGATGCCGCGGGGTTCACCGATGCCGAACAAGGCTTCGGGCGGGAACGTGGTCTCCTGCCCCGACGCGTGACCGACCAGGTGGATGGTGCCGCCCTCGGCGAGCGCGCTCCACGCCTGAGCCACCAGTGGCCCGCCGACCGCGTCCAGGACGAGGTCGAACCGGTGCTCGGTACCGGCCAGGTCGGTCAGCACCTCGTCGGCCCCGAGTTCGCGGAGCCCGGCGGCCCGTTCCGGGGAACCCACGAGTGCCGTCACCCGCGCGCCCGCCAGCGCCGCCAACTGGACGGCGAAGTGCCCCACGCCCCCGCCGGCGCCGGTGACCAGGACGTCGCGCGCCAGCAGGGAACGCTTGCGCAGCACCCGAAGCGCGGTGACCCCGGCGATTCCCAACGCGGCCCCGTCGGCGAGGTCCACGCCGTCGGGGACGGCGCTGAGCGAGGCGGGGTTGACCGCCGCCCGTTCCGCCCACGCGTGGGCGGACATCCCCAGCGCGACACGCGTGCCTTCGGGTGGCCCCGAGCCGTCGGCCGCGGCACGCACCACGACACCGGCCGCGTCGTGGCCGTGCACCGCGCCGGCCGGCCACAGGTGCGGGTACTTCAGCTCTCCGAGGTTGAGGCCGATGTGCCGGATCTCGACCAACGCCTCGTCGTTGGACGGCACGGGCTCATCGACATCGGCGAACCGGACGGGGCCGGCCTCGCCGTGATCGACCACAAGGGCGCGCATGGGTGTGGTTCCTTCGCATTGGTGATGCGCCTGGACGCTCGGCGGCAGCGGGCGGAGTGCGTGAATGTCGCCTCCTCGGAACCCTACGCAGCGCCAGGACGGCGACCAGCCCCGTGAGAGTCGATCAGTTGCCCATCTGTGCCAGTGCGCGTCGTCGAACCCAGTTACGCGGCCGGATGCGACGAACCCGGTCACCCGACCACTCAGGTGGCCACGGTGCCGCTCCGCGGTCGGGAACTCCGCGGACACCGCACCGACGGACAGGTACGCGGGAGATTCTTCGTCACCGGTTCATCCCTCCCCTTCACGTGCCGTTGCGGCCAGGTTGGCAGTCGGTCGGGCGACTTGTCGTTGGCCGGCAGCGCACGGGTGTTGGCTTTCCGCGCGGTCGAGTGCGGAGAGCACGCGGTAGTCGCGGGGTGGAATCCCGTAGGCCGCGCGGAAAGCGCGGCTGAAGTGCGCCTTGTCGGTGAAACCCCAGCGGCGGGCGATTGTGCCGACCGGCCGGGCGACCAGGGCGGGATCGGCGAGGTCGCGTCGGCAGCGCTCCAGCCGGTCGCGCCGGATCGACGCCGCTACGCCCACACCCAGGTCGCTGTGCAGGCGGTGCAACTGGCGCACCGAGATGTGGTGGGCCGCCGCGATCATGCCGGGGGTCAGGTCGGGATCACCGAGGCGCTGCTGGATGAACGCGTCGATGCGGGCCAGCAGCGCCTGCCGGCGGCTCTCGACGGGCACCCGCCCCGTCACGTCGAGCAGCTGCGCCCACCACATGGTCAGCAGGTCCAAAGCAATGCCCGCGAGCCGATCGGCCTCGGCCGGGTGGTGGAGGAAATCCACCTCGGCGAGGTTGCGGGCGTAACGCGTGGTGAGCTTGCCGAGCCCGTCGACCGCCGGCAGGCGGACGCCGGTGAGGGTGGCCAGCCGGTCCGCGGGCAGGGGCAGCGCGCGTCTCGGCACGACGAGGGCCACATCCGAAATGAGGTCGGGATCGCCGTGCGCGTACCCCTGAAAAGGAATCGACGAGCTGAGCGCGATGATTTCGGCGTCGGTCGCCCCGGCCCTCCGGTCCGCGGTTTCGAGAATGCACTTCCCGCGCCGCACCAACGAGAGCTGGAACACCTCGGGGTCGGCCTGTCGGATCATCCTCGCCGTGCGGCGCGACCGCAGCGGGGAGAAGACCATGTCGGCCACGGTCAGGTCGCTGAACCCGCGGACCCGTGCCGTCGCCTGGAAATCGGCGGCGTCGGAGTAGATGTCGGTGGCCAGCAGGGAGTTCTTGGTCATCTCGTGCCAGACCTCGAACCGTTCGCCCCGCGGCAGCTCTTCGGTGCGCACGACGGTCTCGTCCACGGAATGCCTCCCCGCATTCGATGTCCTCGTGCGGAACCGTAGTCGGACCGCCGGGTTCGACCGCACCGCCGAACGCGCGAGACCGCATTCCACTCCGGCGGGGCGGGTCGGTGACGTGGTGCACGGCTGACGCGGCCCCGGAAGACAAGACTGTTTCTCCCGCTTTCCGCGCCCTAGGTTCCCCACCACCGAAGCGAACCAGGGAGAAGACACGTGACTCGACTATGGGCGATGAGCGCCCGCGAACTGGCACGGCTCGTCCAGGACCGGGAGGTGTCGGCGCGCACCTCGACCGGATCGACCAGGTCAACCCGGCGCTCAACGCGGTGACCGCCGTGCCGGCCGACCAGGCGTCACGGGCCGCGGACGCGGCCGATGCCGCGGTGCGGCGTGGTGAGCCGGCCGCGCCGTTGCGGGGTGTCCCGATGACGGTCAAGGAGAACATCGACGTGGCCGGTTCCGCGACCACCCTCGGCATCGCCGGCCTGCGGGACGCGGTGGCCGGCGGGGACGCGCCGCACATCGCGGAACTCCGCGCGGCGGGTGCGATATCGCTCGGTCGGACGAACATGCCCGAGTTCGGGATGCGTTGGCACACCGCCAACACGCTCCGGGGCGCGACCCGCAACCCGTGGTCGGCACGCCACACCCCCGGCGGTTCGAGCGGCGGTGACGCCGCGGCGGTCGATCTTACGGCGACCCGTGGCACGTGCCGGCACCCCTGGCAGGCCCTCCGGTCCCGGCGCCGCCGCGGGTCCGGGTCGTCACCGATCCCGGCGGCCCGGTCGACCCGGCGGTGGCCGCCGCGCTGCGCCGGGCGGCGGGCCTGCTCGCCGAGGCCGGCTACCCGGTCGAGGAAGGCAGGCCCCCGGCGCTGGAGCGGGCGGGCGAGATCCACCACCGCATCATGGCCACCTGGGCCGCGGCCGCGGGCGGCCCGGCGTTCGACCCCATGATGGAACGTGCTGCCATCGCGCGGAAATGGCACACCTGGATGAGCGAGGCACCGCTGGTCCTCGCGCCCGTCGCCACCCGGCCGGCCTTCGGGACCGGGGCCGACCTCGACCCGGCGTGGCAGGCGGGCCGGCCGGGCGCCATCCGCACCAGCCTGGCCGCCAACCTGCTCGGCCTGCCCGCGGTCACCGTCCCCGTCGGCGTCCGGGACGGGTTGCCGCAGGCGGTCCAGGTCATCGGTCCGCGGTTCCGGGAAGACCGCTGCCTCGATGCCGCGGCGGCGATCGAGGCGGGCACCGAACCGCTCACACCCGTCGACCCGCGAACCTGAACCACGGGGTGGGGCCCACCCCACCGGCGATCGGGCTGCCTACAGGATCGCGGTCGCCACGCATCGTCCCTACGTTGGCTGTCACGGGCGGCTGCCCGGTCGGCCCGAACGGCGAAGGGATCAACACGATGCGATTCAAGGTTCTCGGCGGGTGCGTCGCGGTGCTCATCGGTGCGCTCCTGGCCGGAGCGGTGCGGCGTCGGCGGGCGGCTGAGCCCCAGCCGTTGCGCCTTGTGTCCTGACACCGTCACCCGCGGGGGTCGGTGACCGTGCCGCTCACGGTGATCCGCTGACCTCCCGTCGGCCAGGCCGCGAAGTCGAACCGCACGTGCTCGGCCGGCTCCACCTCGGCGTCGGCGACGGTGGGCACCCGGATCGGCGCGCTCACCCCGCCCGCCGGCAGGAACACCAACGGCTGCAACGCGGTCGTGGACAGCGGCCGGGAGGGTTGCGGGTCCTGGCCGCTCAACGCCTGGAACCAGTCGGCGTTGACATCCGTGCTGGACAGCTCCGGGCCACCGGGCGCGACCGGCACGCCGAGCCAGAGCAGGTCGCCCTCGACCGGTTCGGACAACGTCACCTGCCAGCTCAGCGGGTTGCCCTCGGTGACGTGGTCGGCGACCGGGGTCACGGTGATGGTGGGCTCCGGGTCGTCGTCGAGGATGTCGAGCCCGCCCAGGTAGCGACCGGCGACGGCACCCCGGACGCCCTTGGCCAGCAGCACCCGCTGCGAACCCGGGCTCCAGCGGGTGTTCCCCGTGACGTCCATGGGGATCTCGACGGTGTGCTGCCCCGACGGGAGGGTGACGAGTCGCTGAGTGAACGTGCGGCCCGCGTCGTCGTGGACGAACAACCGCACCGAGGCCGGTCCGGCGGAGACCGTGACCGGCACCCGCGCGGTCCGCGTGCCGGAATCGCCTTCCGGCACGGTGAGCAGGCCGACGTCGACCCGTGCGGGCGGTGTGGTCGGCCGGGCGTTCGGCAGTCCGGGTGCGCGGCCGTGTGCGTCGATGAGCCAGGCTTGTCCGGTGCCGCCGCTGGTGTTGATCTCCAGTGCGGTGACGTGGCGCAGGTCGATGCCGTGCTTGGGCAGGGGTACGCGGACTTCCTGCGCCCAGCGGGCCGACATCTGTTCTGTGGCGGGCAGTCCGTCGAGCGTGGCGGTGCCGAGCGGTGCGCGTCGTCCGGCGGCGTCGGTGATGGCGATCTCGAACCGGTTCCCGGTGGAGTTCGGGGGAACGATCAAACGCAGGGCGAGGTCCTTCGCCTTGGTGAGGGACACCGTCCCGCCGGGCCGCACCACCGCCGTCCCGCCGGCGGACCAGTCCAGCGCGACGGCCTTCCGGCCCGCTTCCTCCGCGGTCCCGGAGAACCGGACGAAGTGCGGCGACCCCCACCACTCCGCCGGATCGGTGCACGAGGTGGCGGCGTCGGGTGTGACCTGGTCGCACATCCGTGCGGTGCCGGTGGCTTCGGTGTTGTCGTCGGGGGTGACGAGGGGTGTGCGTGCGCCGCCGAGGGCGTGGCTGAGCACGCGGGCGGGGTCGGCGGAGGGTGCGCGGACGCCGGTGCCGTCGAGCAGTGGCAGGACCTTCTGGTCGCCGGTGACGAAAAGCCTTGCCGCGGCGGCGATGTAGGTGGCGGCGGCGGTCTGCTGCTGTGCGGGGGTGAGCCGGTGCGGTGTGCCGGGTGAGCAGACGGCGTCGGCGAAGGCGAAGTCGTCGAACGCCGGGGCCTCCGCCTGACCCGGTGTCCACTCGGTGTTGAAGTAGTTGTGGTTCGCGCCGACGAAGTAGAGCGCGCTGTGCAGTGCCGTGCCCTGGCTGACACCGCGGGTCCCGTCCAGGTACACCTGGCCCTGGAGGTCGCTCACATCGCCGTCGCAGCCGGGGAGGATGGTTGCCGACGGCACGTCCGGAGCGGGGTTCTGCCCGAGCGCCGTGGGACCGATCAGGAGGTCGCCCTTGATCTGCCAACGCACCGGTCCGTCGTAACCGCTGCCCGGCGGTGGGGGAGTGGTGCTGTCGATGGCGGCCCGGTTGACGCCCTCGCCGCCACGCGAGTGCCCGACCAGGAACACCTTCGACAGGTCCGCGACCGGTGACGCGCGCACGACCTCCGGCGCGGACGCACGGCCCGAGCCCGCCCAACCGGCCCACTTCGCCAGGTGCGAGCGCACCAGCGCCGACCGCGCACCCGCACCCGAATCACGGTCCAACGCGTCCTGCGCGTTGACGCCGTTGGCGGAGATGGACACCGTCACGTAACCCTGGGACGCCAACAGCTCCTGCGCCTGGAGGTACCCCCGGTAGCTGGGTACCGCCTCCGCCCCGGCGGAGCACGGCCACTCCAACAGGATCCGCCCCGGTTGGGCGGGGTCGTAGCACGTGAAGTGCCTGCCGTGCAGGAACAACGCCAACGGCCGCCGACCGGGGGCGTCCTTCGGCGCGACGACCACGGCCCGCATCTCGATCGGCGTCGCGTAACCCGGAACCTCGACGGGGTCCAACGCGTACTCGCCACCGCGGGTCCGGAACGGACCGGGCCGACCGGGGTCCACCGCGCCGACCGGCAGCGGCGCGGCCACCGGCGGAGGCGCGACGAGCGGGCGCGCGGGCGGTTCCACGACGTCCAACCGCCTGCCCGAACTGCGCACCTGGAGCCCGTCGACGCCGCGGATCCCGACGCGGTCCAGGGTGTACGTGCGCAGGTCGGGTGAGGGGCGGGGCACGCCGAGCCGCCGGTCCCCGTCCCAGAACTCGACCGCCGCGCCACCCGGTGGGACCGGCTCGGCGGCCGTCCACGTCAACCGGGTGCCGGTGACGGTCCAACCGGGCGGCGGAGCCGTCACGGGCTCCGCCGCCGCGGGTGTGACCGATGTGGCCAGCAGCAGCGCGGGCAGCAGCAGGACCGGGCGCATGAGCATTCCCCCTGGTGATCGCCGGTGTCCGGGGTAGTCCTAACCCGCCGGACACCGGCGGCACAAGAGATCAGGGGCAATTGCCGCCCGCCGCCGCGCGATCCACGTGGACCGCCGGCCACCTGCCGGGTGGTGTCGGCGGCCACGGGCGGCCCACCGCTCGCGTGACCACGGGTGACCTCACCCGGCGGGTTTGGGTTTCATGCGGGACACGGCGACGCCCACCAGGCACAGCGCGCCACCGGCCAGGGTCAGGGCGCTCGGCACCTCGTCGAGCAGCGCCCAGGACAGCAGCACGACGATCGCGGGCACGGCGTACGTGGTCGCGCCCAGCTTCCCGGTCGTCGTGTGGGACAGGGCGTACGCCCACGTGTAGAACGCCAGCGCCGTCGGCAGCAAACCGAGGTACACCACGGAAAGCGTGGCGCTCAGCGGCGCGGTGGCCAGGTCGGACACCAGCTGGCCGGAGAACGGCAGGCACGCCACCGCGCCGATCGCGCAGCCGAACGTGGTCGCCTGCAACGCCGACGCGTGCCCGAGCGCCGGCTTCTGGAGCACGACGCCCACGGCGTACCCGGCGGCGGCGAGCAGGCACAGCAGCACGCCCTGCGTCGTGGTGGTGCCGCCGTCGCCGGACAACCCCACCACCGCCGCGCCGGCGAACGCGACCGCCAGACCGATCACCAGCCGCGCGGGCAGGCCCTCCTTGAGGACCCGCCCGGCCAGCAGCGCCGCCAGGATCGGCCCGATGCCGACCACCAGCGCGGCGGTGCCCGCGTCGGCGTGCCGCTCGCCCCAGTTCAACGCCACCATGTAGAGGGCGAACCAGAACACGCCGGAGCCGACGATCCCCGGCCACGCCGCGCGTGGCGGCAGGCCGACGCGCCGCACCGCCACCACCGCGCCCAGCGCCGCCGCACCCACGAGCAGCCGACCCAGGGCCAGCGCACCCGGCTCGAAGTGGGCCCCGGCGTACCGGATGCCGACGAACGCCGACGCCCACAGCACCACCGTCACGGTGGCCGCGGCGGCGGCTTTGACCCTCACCCCGCTGTTGTCCACGTCGGCGCGCGCCACGATCACGCCCCCGCCATCGCGCGGACTTCACGACGGCGCAGCTTGCCGGTCGGTGTGCGGGGTAGTCGTTCGACGAACACGATGTCCTCCGGGACCTTGTACCAGGTGAGTGTTTCGCGGGCGGTGGCGAGCAGCTCCGCGCGCACCCGCTCCGCCGACGCATGTCCGTTCTTCAGCGCTACGAATGCCCGCAACGTGGTGACGCCCGTCGACCTCCTGGCCGAGCACACGCCCGCCTCCTGCACGTCCGGGTGCCGCATCAGCAGGTCCTCGATCTCCGTCGGGTGGACGTTCTGCCCGCCGACGATCTCGATGTCGTCCAGCCTGCCGTGCAGGCGCACGTAACCGTCACCGTCGACGGTCGCGGCGTCCCCGGTGGCGTACCAGGACCCGGCGGCCCGTGCCGGTGGATCGCCGCCACGCCGCACGCCGGGGCTGATCGTCGGACCGGCGACCTCCAGCGCACCCTCCACACCGGACGGGACCTCGTGCCCCCGCTCGTCCACGACGCGCATCCGGTACGGCGGCAGGATCCGACCGATGGTGCCCGCGCGGTTGTGCCCGGTGGTGTTGGCGATCAACGCGTGGCCGATCTCGGTGGTGCCGAAGATGTTGAGCAGCCGATCGCCCAGCACGGCCCGGATGCGCGTCGCCAGGACGTCCGGCAGCACCTCGCCCGCGACCAGCGCCAGCCGCAGCCCGGCCAGCACGCCGTGGTCGGGGTGGCCGAGCAGGCGGGCGTAGAAGCTGGGCTGCCCGTAGAACACCGTCACGCCGTGGCGCGCGATGAGTCGCAGCACGTCGTCCTCGGTCGCACGCGCCCGGGACAGCACCGTAGCGCCGCCGCGGTGCAGTGGGAACAGCAGCGAGTTCCCCAGCCCGTAAGAGAAGTACATCCGGGACACAGACAGGGTGACGTCGTCCGGCGTGATGCCGACGACCGAGCCGATCGCCTGCTCGTACACACCCGGGTCGCCATGGGTGTGGAAGCACAGCTTCGGGTCTCCCGTGGTGCCGGAGGTGAACACGGCGTACGCCGGGGTTTCGGTGTCGACCTCGGCGTACGGCGGCGGGACGGCGTCGACCCGCAACTCCCCGGGCGTGATGACGCCGTCCGGGAACACATCGGCCAGGTCCGGTTCGGCGACCACCGCACGGGGTTCGGCGATCCCGGCGGCACGCGCGACCTCGTCGCGGTGCATGGTCGAGTTCACCGGGGTCGCCACCGCCCCGATCCGGGCCGCGCCCAGGAACGCCCACACGGCGTCGATCCCGTCGGGCAGCGGCAGCAGCACGCGGTCACCCGCGACCACGCCACGCGCGGCGAACGCGGCGGCGGCCCGCCCGGCGCCCGCGTAGACGTCGGCGAACGTGTACGCCTCGTCGCCGTCGAAGTACGCGGGCCGGTCCAGCCAACCGTTCCGCCCGGCCAGGTGCTCCAGGTGCGCGACGAGGTTGAACCGCGGTGTCACCGGCAGATCCCCTCGATCTCCACCAGCAGGTCCCGGCGGCACACGTCGACGTTGAGGTACACCACGCGGGCGTGCTCGCCGAACGCCTGCTCGCACCGGGCACGCACCAGTGGCAGGTCCTCGGCGTCGCGGACGTAGACCTTCACCAGGTCCAGGTCGGTGAGCCGGTAACCCGCGTCGATGCCGTGGCGGCGCAGGTTCTCCGCGCTCACCAGGGACTCGATGTTGGCCAGCGTCACGTCGCACTGGCCCGAGATGTCGTCGTGCCGCACGGTTTCGTCGCCGATGATGCTGGCCGTGCCGGACACGTACAGGACGTGGTCGCGGCGCAGGTAGGTGCCGCGCGCGAAGCTGGGCGACTTGGGCCCGTACTGGTCGGGGTACTCGTAGGCCGGGGTCTGGTTGGGGTTCTCCAGGTGCACCGGGTCGGCGTCGGCGCGGCCCGCGAGGAAGTACAGGTTCACGCCGGGCGCGCGGGTGCCGATGCCGGTGGCGGCCGGGATTCGCCCGATGCGCGCCGACCACGCGTCGAACGCCTCGGCCCGGCCCACGCAGAAGTCCCGGTAGACCTCCATGCCCTCGGCGTTGTCGTCGACGATCCCGCCGACGAGGTTCCACATCCGCAGGAGTTCCGGGTAGCCCAGCCCGGTGATCAGCTCGAAGGCGGCGTCGTAGGTCTCGCGGATCACGTCCCGGTACACGCCCCGCCGGTCGACGCGCACCGCGCAGAACAGGTGCTCGCCGTCCTCGGCGTAGACCAGGGGACCCGCGGCGCCCGACCGCACGTCCCGGTCCGTGGACCACACCTCGGTGAACGGCTCGTCCCCCGGCGCGACCATCGGCACGCCGAAGGTCGGCACGCCGTCGTGCAGCCGAGGGTGCTCGGCGACGTGCTGGTAGTGCACCCGACCGAGCACCCGGCGGTCGCCGGAATGCCCGCCGAGTGGTTCGAGCGATGATTCGACGCCCCGCCGCGCCTGGTCCGGGGCGAAACTGCTGACCGTCACTGTCGCTCCGTTTCCGCCCGCGTCGGAACGGGTGCGCGGATTGCGCGGACCCGCCTGCGCGGGAATGCCTGCCGGTGTGCAGAGGAGGTGAAAGGGAGGGGGTCGACCAGCTTCACCGCCGGTCGGCACGTGCTCAGGGCGCGGCGGACAGCTCGAACGACATTCGATCCCCCAAGCAATCGGTCATCGGTCGACCCGCTCTCGTGCCGAACGGGTCGGGTCGACCCTGGCGATTCCCGAGGTTCTTTGTCAAGGCCGGACCCCGGTGTTCCGACGGGTAAGCGGAGTTGCGCCCGCACCTGGTCCGAACGGCGGCTCAAGGCGGAATGTCCGTCCGCGACGGAATGAATTGCCGGTGGTCAGCCGCCCCGGGCGATGCGGATCAATTGGGAACGGCGGCGCGCGCGCAGCTTGTCCCGGATGTTCTCCAGGTGCCGGTTCACGGTGCGCACGGCGATGCCGAGTTCGTCGGCGATCTCGCGGTTGCCGTAACCCTTCGCCACGCAGTGCAGGACTTCCCGCTCACGCCCGGTCAGCGGCCGGGCCTCGTGCCGCAGTTCGCCGATCAGGTGGGCGGCCAGCTCGGCGGGCAGCACCGGTCCGGTGCGCACGGTCCGCACCGCCCGCGCCAGCTCGTCCGACGTCGCCGCCTTGCTGACGTACCCGTGCGCACCGGCGCGGATCGCGGCCACCACGTCCTCCGGGTCCGCCTGGGACAGCACGAGGACGCGCACCGCGGGCAGGTGCCGCCGCAGGTGCCGGATCACGTCCTCGCCGCACTCCCGGCCGCCGAGGCGCAGGTCCACCACGGCCACCTCGGGCCGTGCCCGGTCGGCCGCCGAGCACGCCGAGCGCACGTCCACCGCCTCGGCCACGACGACCGCCCGGCCGTCGCGCTCCAGCGCCGCCCGGACACCGTCCCTGGTCACCGGGTGGTCCTCCACCACCAGCACCCGCACCGGATCCACCGCGCCCCCCTCACCTCACCGGCACCCGGAGTTCCACCTCCGTGCCGTGCCCGGGGCGGCTGCGCACGCGCGTCCGCCCGCCCAAGCGGTCCACCCTCGCGTGGACCGACAACCGCAGACCCAACCCGGCCGTGCCCCGGTCGGGCGCGAACCCGACGCCGTCGTCCCGGACGCTGACGACGACCTCCGCGCCGTCGTGCACGACGGTGAGCCAGGTGTGCCGCGCGCGGGCGTGCTTGACGACGTTGGTCAGCAACTCCTGCACGGCGGCGCACAACTCGTCCACCACGTCCCCCGGCAACCGCACCGGACCGCCGGCGACCAGCCGGACGGGCAGCTCGGTGCGCTGCTCGACCTGCGCCGCCAACCGGTCGCGCAAGGAGGCGCTGCCGCGTGGCGCGGGCGCGGGGTCGGCACGCGCCAACTCCCGCAGTGCCACCTCCTGCCGCGCGATGCCCTCCGCGACGGCGTCCAGCGCGGGCGAGTCGGACAGCTCGCCGATCCGCGCCCGCAGCCGTCCCAGGTGCTGGAGCACGTCGTCGTGGATGCGCGCGGCGAGCCGCTGCCGCTCGGCCATCCGCGCGGCGTCCTCGCCGCTGCGGGCGGCCCGCGCCCGCAGCACCTCGACCTGGCCGGCGGCGGCGCCCACCGCGCTGCCCAGCAGGACGTAGGACAGACCCCACCCGACCATGGTCAGCACCTGGAGGAAGGACACCTCCGCCAACGGGATCTCGTTGCTCGCGTAGGCGAGCGGCAGCACGCCGCCGAGCAGCGCGCCGGCACCCGCGCCGCCGGGCAGCCGGTAGGCGACGCCCCACGCGGCGACCGCCGCCGCCGGGTACGCGCCCATGAACGACGGGTGGTTGGCCAGCAACGCGTTCGGCGGGTGGACGTAACCGTTGACCAGCAACAGCGCCACCGCCACCGCGAGGTCGACGGCCAGCACCAGGCCCGTCCGGCGCACGGCCGCGAGCGTCAGCCAGGCCGTCCAGCACCCGGTGGCGAGCAGTGCCGCGCCGGCCTCGACCGGCCGCTGGATCTGCCCGCTCAGCAACGCCACCGACAACATCCAGCCGAACGCGAGCCAGCGCAGGGCGAGCACCAGCAGCATCGGCGCCGGGTGTCTCGGCCGCACCGCCGACGCCTACCCGACCCGGACCGCTACCCGGGCCGACGGCCAGGTGCACGCGGACCGCCGCAGGAACCGCTTGTGGCAGGCCGAGACCTCCACGAGGTAGGTGGTCGCGGGCCGCAGGCCGGCCAGGGTCAGGCCGTACCCGGCCGCTTCGCGACCGGTGATGAGCCACGGCTCGTCCTGCGGCCACCACGCGACGTTGAACGCGTCCGCCGACCCGTACCGCCAGCCCACCCGCACCCGGCCGCCCTCGGCGCGCGCCGAGGTGACGCACGGCCGGTCCAGCGGCGCGCACGGGGTGTCCAGGTCACGCGTGCCGGCGAACTTCTGTCCGATGTGGACCTCCGCGGCACCGCCCGTGGGCAGCACGACGGAACCGCCGCGGAAGTTCGCGTAGTGGAGCAGCCCGGTGTCCCCGCTGTCGGTCGGCTCGCCGAGCGGCCCACCCGGACCACCGCCGTCCACCCACGCCTGGAAGATCGGCGAGGGGAGCAGCAGGACACCCGCACCCGGTGCCACGTAGGCGATGTCGCCCAGCGGCCGGGTGGTGGGCTGCTCCGGCAACGCCCACGGCGTGTGGCGCACACCGGTCGGCCCGGTCCGGGAATCACCGGCCGGGCAGCCGGACCGGCCGCGGGCCCACCACTCGCGGACCGGCGCGTCGAGCGCGTACGAGGGGCAGTCGGGTCGCACCGCGCGGTCGTCGGCGTCCGCGACGACCAGCGCCACCGCCGCCGCGCCCGCCGCGACGAGGGCCGCGGTCGCGCGCACCGCCGACCCCGGCGTGCGCGGCCGGTGGCCGTCCCGGTCGCGGCACAGCCGCAGCACCGCCGCGGCGCCCCCCGACTGCCGGGTGGACCACCAGGCGGCGAGCGGCGAGCACGCGAGCGCCGTGCCGCCCGCCGCGACCGGCCCGTCGACGTCGGCCAGCACCACCGCCAGCGCCGCGAGGCACACGACGACCAGCGCCGCCGCGCCGACGTCCCGCACCACCCGCCACCACCGCGGCGCCCCGAGCTGCCGCCGCGCCCAGTCGACGGCGACCTCCCACACGTCCGGGTCGGGGAAGCGGACACCGCGGCGGGCCGTCCGCAGCACCACCCGCCGGGTCGAGAAACCGAGCTGCCACCACGCGATCCGGGCACCCAGCGCCTCCGCGAGCACCCGATTGCCGACTCCGCCACCAGAGGTCACCATCGACCGCACAGCGCCAAGTCTGAGCGTTCGCCGGGCGGACCGCACTCGCCCGGACGGACGCACGCCGCGCCCGGCCCGGGTGGGCCGGACGCGAGCGGCCGTCGGTTACGGCGCGACCCCGGTGAGGGCGACCATCCCGACGTTGATGCGGTCACTGGTGCTGCCGATGACCACCTTGAGCGCCAACGTCAACGTGCCGGTGGGGGTGAACGACGTCGACACCGTGTAGCAGACGGGGGAGGTGGAGTTGCGGTCCGCGGGGTCGTCGAGCCGGACCAGCGCCGAGTTGGGGAGGGTCATGTCGGTGATGCGGGTCTGGCTGATGTACGTCCGGCCGGGCACCGTACTGGTGACGGTGTAGCAGACCTCGATCAGGGTGATCGTCGTGTTGTCCGACGGGAGACCCAGGTTCAGCCACTGGAAGTCGCCCTCGGTGGACACGGTCGTCGGGGTCAGGGTGATCGCCGTGCTCGGGCAGCAGTACGGGGCCACGGTGAACTTGGCGGTCGCCGGTCCGGACGGGCCGTTCGCGGTCGCGCCGAGCGGTGAGTACCGCGTCTTCACCACGGCCGCCGGCGCCGGCCCCGCCGACTGGGCGACGGGTCCGGCCACGATCATGCTCGCGGCCACCAGCAGTACCGCCAGCACGCCGACACCGGCGAACAGCGGCGTGCGTCTCGAATTCGCCACGGGACACTCCTGTTCTGCGGGGTTATCCGATGTTCTGCGGGTCCTTCCGATCTCCTCCCCGGCTCCCGGCGAGCCGGCCGCCATCGTCAAACCCGGCGCGGCACCCGGCAAGAGCACCGGAACCCGTTGCACCCCAACGGATCAGCTTTCCGGGCGCGATTGCGCCGACCGTTCCGGAGGACTGCGCCGCCCACCGCAACACCACGTGGGTGCGCCTACCCACGCCGCGGCTCGGCGAACGGCGGTGTCGCACATGCGTGAAACCGCATGACGCGTGGTCGATGGCAAGGTCGATTGCGCCCGCAGGCAAGGAAGGTGTTAGCCGGCGCGCAATTCAGGCCGGTCGGAAGTCTTGCGCGGCTATACAGGGGGCGCTCGCCAAAAGTGGCGCACGCAATCGATCAGATATGTGAGAGGTTTCAGATGGGCAGGTTGCCACGCAGTAAATCCATCGTCCGCCACGGGGCCGCGCCTTTGGGACTCGTGTTGTCCGGGGCACTCGTGCTCGGCGCGTCGCACGCCGCCTTCACGGCCCAGACCTCCACCGGTGAGAACTCGTGGAGCACCGGCACCATCACCCTGACCAACGACCAGGACGGCGCGGCGGCCTTCCAGGTGCGGAACATGAAGCCCGGCGAGACCGGGACGAAGGACATCAAGGTCACCTACAGCGGTGAGGGCTACACCCCCGCGATCCGCTTGTTCGCCAAGGGCGGCTCCGGGGTGGGCGACAGCGCGCTGGCGAAGCAGATCCAGTTGACCATCAAACGCGGCAAGCCCGGATCGGGTGACAGCTTCGTCCAGGACGCGGATTCCTCCGCGACGTGGACCGGCTCGCTCGACACCTTCGGCGGGATCACTTCGCACGACGGAGGTGTTCTCGGCTACGACGGGGCGAACGGAGCGTCGACGATCTTCCGGATCGAATACGGCTTCAGCCCGACCGGCGATGCGAACGGGCTGATGGGCAAGTCCGCGCAGACGACGTTCACCTGGCAGGCCAAGGTCGGCTGACCGGCGTGGTCCGGTCGGACTCACGAGGAATCGAGGGCAGATCCATTCCCAAGTCGGACATCGTGGAGGAGTCGCACGGCGCGTGCGGCGCGATTGCCGGCGAACGACCGGACACCGACTCCTGGCCCGCCGTCCTGCGGCGGGCCGGGTGCCGCGCGGTGCTCGGTGTCGTGGCCGGCCTGGTGTTGTGGTCCGCGGCACCACTGGTGATCGGCTGGCACAGCCATGCGATCGTGTCCGGCTCCATGTCGCCGCACGTCGAACCGGGCGATGTGGTGGCCTCCTCGCCCTTGCGCGGCGAGGAGGCCACCGGCGGCCAGATCATCCTGTTCGACGAACCCGGGTCGGCGGACCGCGTGGTGTTGCACCGGGTGTGGTCGGTCAATCCGGACCGCACGCTGGTGACCAAGGGCGATGCCAACGCCGACCCGGACCCGGAGCCCGTTCCGGTCGATCGCGTGCGAGGTCTCGGGCGGCTGTTGGTCCCGTGGGCCGGCTACCCGTTGTTGTGGCTCAGGGAAGGGCGATGGGTTCCGGTTGTCGCCACGGCCGGCGCGTTGTCGCTCCTGACCGTCGGCGCGTTCGGCGCCGGACCGCGCACGACCCGCCGGGCGGTGGCCGCCGGCGTGGCCCTGGTGGTCGTGGTCGTGACAGCCGTTTCGACGGCCCGGTCCGGTTTCACCGCCACCACCGCGGCATCGGTGTCCTGGAACGTCACGATCTCCGGAATCGTGCGGAACGTTTTTTCGTACCGCTGCCTCATGGTGGTGCCCGATAGCCGCTACGGCACGTGGGTCTTCCAACACCACTGCGATCGCGCCTTGCCGGACCGGAACTGGGACTTCACGACGACCGAGCACGGGTACGTCCACCTGGTGAACCGGGCGACTGGAACCTGCCTCGCGTTCGACAGCGCCCGGAGCGCCGATGGCCAGCAGGTGAGCCAGTTCGCGTGCACGTCGGGATATGCGGACCAGGAGTGGCGTCCGGTACCGCACCCGTCCGGCCGCGGCCACTTCCTGGAGAACCGGCTGACCGGGCGCTGCTTGGCGACCGGCGAGACCGAGCACTGGGTCGGCACGAAGGTGTTCCAGCAGGATTGCGACCACCGGCACCCGTACCACCAGTTGTGGCGGGTCGAGCTGGCCTGATCGCCGAATGGGCGGGGGCGGTCGCGGCGCGCCGCGACCGCCCCCGCCACGTCACCGGGTGATGGACCAGGACTCCAGGACGCCCTCGCCTCCTCGGCTGCGGTCGAAGACCCGCAGCCTCCACGTTCCGCCCGGCTCGCGGACGTCGTCCGCGGTGAACGTCCGGGTGCCCGACCACCCGGTGCACTCGGCGTACCCGTCGTGCTCGTGCAGCGCATAGGTGTCGCCGCTGGGGCCGATCAACGTGATGTCGAGGTCCTCGACGCAGGGGTGGTGACCGGAGAGCGTCACGTCCGTCCTCCTCGCCGCCTCACGTCCTGCCGGGACCGGCAGGCTGCTCTCGAACGGCCGCCCGTCACGGATGTCCTTTTGGGTGTTGTCGAAGAACGTTCGAGCTTCGGGTCCGTTGGTGCGGACCTGAACGGCTGCGCCGGAGGTGGCGTTGCCGACGCCGTCTCGCGCGCGGACCGTGAAGCTGTACTCCGTGTCGGGGTTCAAGGCGGGTGCCGTCGTTGCCGTGCTCGACACGGTGCTGACGAGGGCGTCGCCGACGTAGACGTCGTAACCGGCGATCTCGTAGTCATCAGTGGACGCGTCCCAGGTCAGCGACACGCTGTCCTCAGTGGTGTTGGTGACACGCAGGTTCGCGGGTGCGCTGGGCGGTGTCGTGTCGTTGTCCGGTCCGGTGACCGGTGTGAGGTCCCATCGCGACAACCCCGCCTTGAGCGGGTGGAAGTTCGTCTGGTTCCACCTGCCAGAGCACTTGCCGAGCCCTCCGGAGAGGATGCCGAGCGCCTGGTCACCGGCGAGCACCGGCCCACCCGAGTCACCGGGTCCCGCGCACGCCGTCATGAAGACCTTGCCGTCGACCCGCCGTCCCCCTGGCAGGACGGAAGCGGTGTTCGTCCGCGTGACCTCACCGCACCGCCACTTGGACCGGTGACCGGCGAAGCAGACCGCCTGACCCACGAGCGGCTCGGTCACGCCGGCGACGGCGACGCGCGGGCCACCCCGCGTGTCCACCGACGAGGAGAGGTTCCAACCGGGTTCGGTGATGGAGACGACCCCGATGTCGCTGTGACCCGAGTGGTCCTGGAGCGGTCCGGTGTTCGTGGTGCCGGCGGGCTGCCACTTGCCACCGCTGTGGACGGTCGCCGGGAACTTCCTGTTCTCGTCCATGCAGTGCCCGGCGGTGATGAAGTGCTGCCCGCCCAAGGAGTCCTTGGCCGGGAAGCCGACCGTGCACCCCCCACGTCCCCACCACAGGCTGCCGGGCCGCACGACCTCGTTGAGCTGTGCGGACACGGCGCCGCTCGGTTCGGGAGCGGCGGCGAAGGTCGTGGGGGAGGAGTCGGTCTCGGTCACGGTGACACCGTCGACCTCGGGGAACGGTCGGTCGGTGCGCGAGCGGTCGATCGCGACCACCACGGTGTTCGACTTCGGGTCGACACTCCAATCGGTCACCCCGTCGAAGGCCAGGTCGCCGACCAGACGCATGAGCCGCTCCAGTTCCGCCTGATCCCGCCGCACGAGGACCGGCTCCGCTCCCAGCGCGCGCACCTGTTCCGCTGTACCCGGGTTCGTCACGGCCACCCGCAGCCCGTCCTCGAACCACGTCCCGGCCACGCCCTCCGACGGCAACGCCGCGGCGATCCGCTGGGCGTCGGATTGCCTGGTCAGCCGTTCACCGGCTCGGGCCCGGTCCACGCCGAGGCTTTCCCCCAGCGTGTCGAGCATCGAGGAGTCCGGTGCGTTGAACTCGACCGGTGGGTTATCCGTCGATTCGGCGAACAATGGCCGGGTGCGCATGAATTCAGTGTCGATGACCGATGGTTGGACGTGCATGAATGCAGCGCTCAAGCCGAGTGCGAGCACAGGTGCCGACAAGAGTGTTCTCGTAAATCGCATGGCACAGATGAAACCCTTTCCGGGGTGCCCGGAATAGTCGCGGAGGCCGGGTGCGGTGTGGTTCGGAGGGTGCGCCGACCCCGAGCCCTGGGCAGCCGCTACGCCCGGGAACCGCCTGTCCGGCGTCCGGTGCGTGGTCGCCGCGCGCGGCATCGGTTCGGGGGTCGATGCGCAGGTCGGAGGCCGTTCGGCGAGTCCTCGACCGGTCAACCGCCGCGTGGGGTCCGGCCGCTGAAGCCTGCCTGGCGGTGCCCGCTGCCCACGTCACTTGCGGCCGGGCTTTCGCCGGTGCAACGGTGCCCGCGAAGTCATCGTGGCCGCACGTCGAGGCAATACCGGACTCCGCGTGGCCGCGGTGAAGTTCCGCGCACGCCAACGACGCCCATCAGAACGATGGGCGTCGATCAGCGTGCTTTCCGGTGGGGCGGTCAGCCGGTGATCGGCTTGGCCAGCGCCCGCTCGCGGAACTGTCTGGGCGATTCACCGAACTGGCCGCGGAAGCTCCGGCTGAAGTGAGCCGAACTCCGGAAGCCGACCTGCCGGGCGATGTCCTGGATGCGCACCTTCGCGGATCGCGGGTCGGCGAGCTTCGCCGCGGCCCTGCGCAGGCGCGCCGTCTGGATGTGGAACCGGACCCCGCTCCGCTCCCGGAACAGGTTCTGGAGGCTGCGGCGGGAGATGAAGTGGGCGTTCGCGATCCGGTTGAGGTCGAGGTCCGGGTCGGCGAGGTTCCGTTCGATGTACCAGGCGATCCGCTCGAAGCTGGAGAGCCCGTGGACGTGCCGGGGGTGCTGTCCGAACGTCGCGTCGAGGAGGACGTTGAAGATCGGCGTGATCACGCGGTCCAGCGCTTCGACGTCGGTGCCGGAAGGCGTGTCGAGGTGCATGGACCGCACGGTCTCCACGACCCCGGCGAGCAGCCACCGCAGTGTCGACGGAACTTTGGCGGTGATGCGGCCACTTCGCACCGCCAAAGCGGGCACGCAGGGCAGTTCGCTGAACGTGGTGGTGATCAGGACCAGGTAATCGCCCTCCGTCACCGGGGCCAAGCCGAGCACGGCGTCCGAACGGGTCGGCGTCCCGTCGGCGCGGTGCCCGGTGAGGATCGACACCCGGTCGTCCGCCGTTGACGCGACGATGGTCAAGAAGTCGTCCTCACCGCTCGCCCGGAGCAGGGCCGGGGTGTCGAACTCCAGTGCGGACAAGCGGAACCGCGTTGAGATCAGCGCGGACATGCGCCCGTACACGCGCTGGGAGGCGTGCGCGTGGACGCACACCCGCGCGGGGAACACGGCGGGTTCGAGGATGCGGTCCCACTCCCGCTTCAACCGAGGTCGGCTCGGGGCGGAAACCGCCTTGTGGATTTCGCATCCTCCGGGGAGGTGAGTGATCATCTTTGTCCTGGGTCGTAGATGTCGGGCTGGTGGTCGTGCCGATACCGCGGCGTCCTGGGCCGACCGCGAGGGGTGGACGATCACGTCGCTTCTTGCTCATCGGCAACGCGCATGAGCGTAGGAAGACGCGGAAATATCCGGCAATACCGCCGTGGTGGTAGCCGGGCGTCCGTTGTGACAGGTCGGGTCAGTCTGCTGCGGTATTGCGCAGACGGGCCGTCGCCGGGCTATCGTACAGATGGCTCGCGAGAATCCGTGTCGTCATCGCGAGTCGTTCGCGACGGTGTGTTCCGACAGCCGGTAGTGCCCTCGTGCCGGTTCGAAGAATATTGTGGCCCGCCGTCGACGGTCATTGCCCTCGGGGTCTGCGCGTCCCCCGAGGGCAATGACGTGTGCTCCGGGGTCACCGGGTGTTCCCGGGGTCGGGAAGTCCGCGCTCATGCCTGTGGTGGTGGCGGTTTTGCCGGCAGGTGCACCTTTCGTTCGCGTCATCGCCCGGTGATCGGCGGAAAAACCCAGCGTGGCGGTGGTGCGCCCTATTCGGCGGTCCACTCGGGCGACGGCGGATCGGTGTCGGCGGGCGGAACGACCGCGTAGGTTCTGACCCATGAAAATTAGAACGGCGCTATGTGTGACATGTGCGTTGATAGTGGGCGGCAACCAGGTGGCCGCGAATGCGCAGCCGACACGTCCGGCGGGTCCGATGGCAGAGGCCGTGCGGACCGGTCTCGGGCTGACCGGAGGCGAAGCAGCCGAGTTGTTCGAGCGGCAGTCGCGGGCGGGCGGCATCGCGGCGCGGCTGCCGAGGGGTGGTGTGGCCGGCCACTGGCTGGACGACGGGCGGCTCAAGGTGGCGGTGACCGATCAGGGAACCGCCGAGGTCGTGCGATCACTGGGCGCGGAGCCGGAACGGGTGCGGCGCGGTCGGGAGGAACTGGAGGCGTTGCTGCGCTGGGTCGAGGAGAACGCCACCGAGGCCGTCGTCTCCTGGGGGATCGACCCGACCAAGAATGCCGTGGTGGCGGTGGTCGACCCGGCGGCCGGACCGGGGTTGCCCGCGCGGGACGGCGTCGAGGTGGTGGAGGGAGAGCCCGGTGAGTTCGCCCAGGGCGACGGCGGGGAGTCGTGGGACTGGGACGACGACGGTGTGGTGGAGGTGGGCTTGAAGGACGAGCAGAAGGTCCGTCCCGGTGGTGGTTGGCGGGAGCGGCCCTTCGCCGATTGCACCATCGGGTTCCCCGTGCGGGACGGCACGGGTTCCGGTCACTTCCTGACCGCCGCGCACTGCATGTCGGAGGAGGAGCAGCGGGCGTCGGTCCACACGAAGAACATGGGCTGGCAGGTCGTCGGGAAATCCAATCCCGGCGGGCACCGGCGCGTCTTCGGCGAAGAAGGTGATTTCGGGCTCGTCTCGGTCGCCGACGAATCCGAGTGGGACCTGTCGCTACGGGTCGAGACCGGCCGCGGTGGACCCGAGGTCGAGGTGGACGGCCACCTTTCACCGATCCAGGGACAAGCGATCTGCTTCGCCGGCCGGGTTTCGGGGTGGAACTGCGGGAAGGTGACCGGCACCGACCGGTCTGGCCGGTTCGGCAAGGAGAAGACGTTGTTGGCAGGGTTGTTCGGCACCGACATGTGCGTGCGCAAGGGCGACTCCGGCGGTCCTGGGATCAGCGGTCGCAAGGGTGTCGGCACGGTCGTCGGCGGGAACAGCAGGTGCGACTCCGGAAAACCGGACCGGTCGTACTTCACGCCGCTCGACCGGTCGTTGGAGAAGTGGGGCCTCAAGCTCGTCGGCGCGCGCTGAGCACGTGTGCCAGGACCCTCGGGGCGCAGATTCGCCCCGAGGGTCCCGGTGATTTCCGCGTCAGTGGCGACGAGTGGGTGATTACCACGACCGCGGTATTGAGTTCGCGTTCGGTCGGCAATAACTTCCGATGGGTGCGGACAATGGGATTCAGACCGAACCAGATGTCGACCTCGGAGCACGACCGGGCGCAGCTGTTGCTGCGCGTGGCGCCCAAGGTATTGCTTGTCGGCAGGTCACTGCTCATCTGCGCCGGCCTCGAACGCATCCTCATCCGGCGAGGGCGCGGCGTGGTGCGGGTGGTTGGTCGGGCGTTGAACCTGGACCACGCCCGCCAGGTCTTCGCGGTGTGCCCACCGGAGGTGGTCCTCATCGGCGCCGGCAACATCAACGATGATCAGGTGCACCTCGTCCAGGCGCTTCGGTCGCTGGGGCCGCGGGTCGGGGTCGTCGTGGTGACCGTCGACGACGACGAGGAACGCTGTGCGGCGTTGCGGCGGTCGGGGGCGACCAGTGTCCTGCGGGACGACGCGAGCCCGCTGACGCTGATCCGGTCCCTGATGACCGCGGTGCGGGGACCGGCCGGCTGTCCCGACCAGAACGGGAGCACGGCAGCGGAAGCGGCCGTCGAGTCCTTCCTGGCGGGAGCCAGGCAACGGCTCGAACTGCTCTCGCCCCGGGAGATGGAGGTGGTGTCCGCGCTCGCCCTCGGGCTGTCCAACGACCACGTGTCCCGTCGACTCGGCGTGACCGTCAGCACGGTGAAGGCCCACTTGCGGCAGATCTTCCGGAAGCTCGACGTGTCCAACCGGACCGGTGCGGCTCGGGTCTACCTCGAAGCGCACGCTGACAGGACCGATTAGCCGATCGCCGTGGTGGATCCGGTCACCAGGCGTGCCGACCACCGAGCACCCAGAACGACTGGATCGTGACGATGCTGTCAGAACCGGCTCACCCGCGTCCCGCTGTTCAGCACCTGCTGGTAGTCGGCCTCACCCACGCGGAAGACCCCGTCGTCCTGTTGGAGTGGCAGGCCGTGGTGCTCCGCGGGATGCGGCGGTGCTTCCCCGGGCAGGCGGTCGCCTTGGCCAGCCCGCGACATGTGATCTCTGTGCGCCGCTCAACGGGCGATACGGGCGAGCTGATCGCCGCCTACGTCGGTCTGCTGGAGGTGGTCCTGGCGTTCGACCGGGCGAACGAGGTCAGGACCTGCTGCCGGGCGGTCCCGCTACCGGACCACGAGGGCGGCCTGGAGGAGGTCCTCCGGTTGTTCACCTGAAGCTCGCGGCAGGGACCGCTACTCGTGTTCCGTGCCGTTCCGGGCACCTGGCAAGATCATGCCGATCTCATAGGCCGCCGCCACCACCTGCGCACGCGATGACAAGCGCAACTTCGCCATGCTCCGGTTGAGATGAGTCTTGGCGGTCGCCTCGGTCATGGACAGCCGCTTCCCGATCTCGCGGTTGGACAGGCCCTGCGCGACCATCCTGATCACCTCGTTCTCCCGCCGGGTGAGGGAGTCGAACGTCGCCGGCTCGGCGTCGACCGGGCCGAGCCGTTCGGTGAACCGCCTGACCAGGCGCATCGTCACGCCCGGATCCAACAGCGCGTGGCCCGCAGCCACCACCCGCACCGCCTTGAGCAGTTCCTCGGGTGGGGCGCTCTTGAGCACGAAACCGGATGCCCCGGCTCTCAGCACACCGTAGACGTGCTCGTCGGTGTCGAAGGTCGTCAGCGCGATCACCGCCACCGGCGGGTTCTCCCGGACCACCCGTCGCGTCGCTTCGACACCACCCATGCCGGGCATGCTCAGGTCCATCAGGACGATGTCCGGGTTCACCTGCTCCGCCTCGCGCACCGCCTGCTCGCCGTCCGCCGCTTCCCCGACGACCTCCAGGTCGGGTTGTGCGTCGAGCAGCGCGATGAGCCCGGCGCGCGTGAGGGTGATGTCGTCCACGACGAGGACGCGTGTCGGTGGGCCTGTGGGTGCCGTGACCGGGGAATGGCCGTTCGGGGGGCGCGTCCCGCAGTCCGCCCATTTCGGTTCGTCGAGTATGTGCAGGTATTCCGTCAGTCTCATGGGTGATCCTCGTCCTGATCGGTGGAACAAAGCGGTGTCCTCCATTGTGGGAGCGGACGCGCACCCGGGAAGTCAGCCGGAGTAGGTTCCGGAGGTACCGCGTCCGCGGTATGAATCACGTGCTCAGCGTGGCCGCGTGCTACTCACGACTGTTCGCGGGGAGCGATGCATGGACCACGAAGCCTTCGTCGAGTGTGTGTTCAGCGTGGAACGACCCGCCGAGAGCCATCACGCGCTCGCGCATCCCGGCGAGTCCGTACCCGCAGGAGCGATGTGGTGTCGTTGCCTCACCAACAGCGTTGTGGATGGTGATGTGCAACCCGTAGGTGTCGTGCTGCAAGCTCACCGTCGTCGGCACCGTGCCCGCATGCTTGAAGACGTTGGTCAGAGCTTCTTGTGCGATGCGGTAGGCGGCGAGTCCCACGGCTTCGGCTACCGGCCGCCGCTCACCGGTCTCGTGCAGCCGGACCGGCAGACCGGACCGCCGCGCTCCGGTGACCAGGTCCGGCAGGTCGTCCAGGCCCGGTTGCCGGGATGTGGCGGCGGGGCCGCCGGTCCGCAGCGCTCCGAGCAGGTGACGCATCTCGTCCACCGCGTTCCTCGACACCGTTTCTATGACGTGCAGCGCCTCCTTCGCGTGGCGGTCGGACTTCGGGCACATCAAGCGCGCCACACCGGACCGCGTGTTGATCACACCCAGGCTGCCGGCGATGACGTCGTGGAGTTCGCGGGCGATCCGCAGGCGCTCCCGGGACACGGCCTCGTCCGCCAGGCGGCGCTGCAAGTCGGAGAGGCGGTCAAGCGCCTCCGCCAACCGCGTCGCCTGGTGGCGACTTCGGCGCACCGTGCGACCGAGCGCGACCGTGGCGATCGACATGGGCACCACGCTTGCCAACGCCTCCGGCCAGAACTCATCCCCTCCGGTTCGTTCGGCGAAGAGCATCACCACGACCAGTGCCGCCGGCGGCAAGGCGGCCACCATGCACGCCCAGGGTGACTTAGCTCGAACCGCCACCGTGTACAGGGAGATGACCAGTGCTGTCGTCGCGCCGACGTGCAACCCGTGGGCGTAGGTGATCACGGTGCTGTTGACGGTGAGCAGGAGGAACACCGACCACGGTGCCTGACGCCGGAAGGTGAGGCAGGACACCGAGGTCGCCGAGACGAGGTCGAGTTCGTCGGGTGTTCCGTTGACGTGCGGTCGGACGTCGGTGGTGAACCCGAGGACGAGGTCGATCAGGGCCAGGGCGATCGCGATCGACGCGTCGACCGCGATCGGGTGCCGCTCGACCCAGGTGGTGATCTCGGTGAATCTCTTCTCGAAGGAGACGCGCACGGTTAGTCGTCCGTAGGTGCGGGCCGGGTTCCGGCCTTCGGGTGGAGTTGGAGTCGGCTGCGGAGTCAGTCGCGCGACGTGTGCAGGACGTCCTCGACGGCCGACGGTCGGTACACGGCGTTCACGGGCGCGGGTGCTCCATCCCAACTCATGCGCGACCACGGCAGGGCGAGTTGTGACTGGTGGTCGATCAGGTGGGGCTCCAACTGCTCGACCGGTGTCGTCGTCCGGTGGCGGGCGTACACCGCGTTGACGTAGCGATGCCCCGTATCGGGAGCCAGGAAGGCGAACTCCCGATCCGGGTGGAGGCCGCGCTCCCAGCGGGCGGCGAGGTACGCCGCACCGGTGGAGAGCCCGGCGAAGATCGCGCTGCGGCGCAGGAGTTCCACGCTGCCCGAGCGCGCCGCGTCGAAACCGACCCAGTGGACGGTGTCGTAGGCGGCGTGCACCACGTTGGCGAACGGGATGGAGCTGCCGATACCGGCGATGATGACATCCGGGTCGTCGACGTGCTCGCCGCCGAACGTCACGCTGCCGAAGGGCTGGATCCCGACCAGCGCCACGTCCCGGACGACCTGGCGCAGGTGGTGTCCCAGGGCGCCGGTGGAGGCACCGGTGCCGACACCCCCGAGGATCGTCAGGCGGTCGCTCGCCATCCTCTTGCGCAGGGCTTCGGCGACCGCACGGTAACCCTCGTAGTGGATGTCGTCGTGGTACTGGCGCATCCAGTGGTGCCGGTGGTTGTCCCGGAGGATCCGGTGCACCCGGGAGATACGGCGATCCTGGTCCAGGCGCAAGCTCGTGGTGCTCGGCATTCTGTCCACCTCGACGCCGAGGATCTCCAACTGCGTGAGGAGCGTCCGGTCCACCGCGGTCGACGCCACGATGCGGCACTTCAGGCCGTACCGGTGGCAGGCCAGCGCGAGCGCGTACGCGTAGATCCCGCTCGAACTGTCGACCAGGGTGTCCCCAACCTCCACCGTGCCGCTGGCCAGCAGGCGGCGCACCGCGGCCAGCGCGGACACCACCTTCATCGATTCGAAGCGCACGCACAGCAGGCCGTCCTCCAAGCGGATCAGCGCCGGCCGGCTGAGCGCGTCGGTGATGTGAGAGTCCACGTAGTGCCTCCGAGTGGTCACGAACGGGCGCGGTACAGGTAGAGGGAGGTTTCCGCCGAGCTGAATTGCGAGAACGGGAACGGCTCCGCGGACAGCGCCGTCACTCCCCGCCCCAGGAAGTGCCGCACCACGGCGCTGCCGGACTGGGCGTAGACCACCAGGGGCGCGTCCTTCTCCAGACACGTGCGCAGGATGTCGTCGAACGTCCCGTTGCCGAGAGTCATGCCCGTGGCGACCACGGCGTCCGCCTGTTCGAGCACCTCTCGCATGTCAGCGGTGATCGGGTCGCCCCATTGCGTGCTCCGCCGGTCGAGGTCGCACGGAAGGCATCGGCCACCGCGGTCGCGAATCGCCGCGACCAAGGGGTCGACCACCCCGATCAGCGCGACGTTCCGGCCGTGGAGAGGGCCGAGCAGCGCGGCCACGGCGTTGTCCCGGGCACGGGCGCGGACCTCGGGGGTGCCGGCCGGCAGGACGAACTCCGCTCCGGCCAGTCGGTGGGGGTGCTGGTTGGCGAGGTAGGCGTCCAGGACGGCGACGCGAAGCGCGGTGGGACCGTCCGCCAGCAGGTTCGCCACGGTGTCACCGGAGGAGGCCGCGCAGCTCTCCGGCCGGACCTCGCCGTCGGCGAAGGCGCACCCACCGATCGCCGTGCCGACGCGAGCCAGGACGTAGTTGTTGCGGTAACAGACCGTGCTCCCGGCGAGCCTTGTCCCGTGGTGCACCCAGAAGACGCTTGTGGCTCGGACGGTGTCGGGAGCGGGTCCTTGGTTCCCCGCCAGCACATCGGCGATGAGGACGTCGAGAGACGTGGTCATGAGCGAACCTTTCGGTAGTGGGCCGCCACGCGACCGGCGGAGTCGCGGTCCAACTCGACCTCGACGCCGAACACCTCGCGCAGGCGGTCGTCGGAGAGGACGTGCTCGGCCGCACCGTCGACCACGACCCGACCGTTGTGCACGAGCACCAGGCGGTCGCAGTAGGTCCCGGCCAGAGCCAGGTCGTGCATGGAGACGACGACGGTCTGCGAGGTGGCCGCCAGGTGGTCCAGCAGGTCCAGGCAGTGGCGGATGTCCAGGTGGTTGGTCGGTTCGTCGAGCAACAGGCATGGAGTTCGTTGTGCCAGTGCACGAGCCAGCTGAGTCCGCTGCCGTTCACCCCCGGACAAGGACTTCCACCTCTTGTCCGCCATGCCGGTGAGACCGAGGTGGTCGATGGCGACGCGGACGACGGCTTCATCGGCCGCATCGCCCTGGCTCCAGCGCATCCGGTGTGCCGTCCGGCCGAGCGAGACCACTTCGGCGACGGTCAGCTCGCACTCGGTCTCGAAGGTCTGCTCGACGAACGCGAGGTGGCGAGCCCTGGTCCGCGCGGAGCACCTGCTGATGTCCACGCCGTCGTACCGGACCTCACCAGACGTCGGTGCCCGCAAGCCCGCCACACACCTCAGCAGGGACGACTTGCCCGAGCCGTTCGGGCCGATCAGCCCGACCTTCTCGCCGTCCGCGATGGTCAAGTCGACGTCCCGCAGGATTGTCCTGCCGGGAACGCCCCACGACAGCCCTCGTGCTTCGACCTTCACCTCTCACCCCTCGAACGCAGGATCAACAGGAACTGCGGGACGCCCAGCAAGGCGGTCACCACGCCGACGGGCACCTCCAGCGGTGCGAACACCACCCGCGCCAGCGCGTCGGACCACAGCATGAACACCGCGCCCACCACCGCGGCCATCGGCAGCAGGACCTGGTGCAGGGAGCCGAGCAGCAGGCGGACGGTGTGGGGAACGATGAGACCGACGAAGCCGATCACCCCCACCTGCGCCACCGACACGGCGGTCAACAACGACGTCGAGATCAGCAGCACGGCTCGTGTGGCGGCCACGTTGATCCCCATCGAGGACGCCGTGTCCGTTCCGAAGGCGAAGCAGTCCAGTGCGGGTACGCACGACCACAGCACGGCGAACACCACGCCGAAGGCGATCAGGCAGATCACGACCGAGTGCCACCTGGCGGATGCCATGGAGCCCAGCAGCCAGTGGGTCAGGGCGCGGGTGCTGTCCGCGTCACCGGACGCCATGAGGATGAGTGACGTCAGGGCGCTGAAGAGCTGGCCGACGACCACTCCGGTCAGGATGATCCGCATCGCTTTGTGCGTGCTGCGGCGCAACAGCAGCATCGACAGCACGACGGACATCAAGGCCCCGACGAACGCACCACCGGTCGTGCCGAGTTGCGAGCCGGCGAAGCCCAGGACGACAACCGCCACCGCACCGGTCGAAGCACCGGCCGAGACGCCCATGATGTAGGGATCCGCGAGCGAGTTCCGGGTGATCGCTTGCAGCGCCGCCCCCGAGACCGCGAGCGCCGCGCCGACCAGCGCGGCGGTCAGCACCCGGGGAATGCGCACGTCCCAGATGAGCGCGTCGACCAGCGGCGGCAGCGGCTCGACCGCCAAGCCGACGTGGAAGCCGACCACGCGGCCGACCTCCGGCCAGCCCAGTCCGGCGTGCGCGCCCAGGCACGTGGTGACCACCAGCGAGATCGCGAGGACGCAGATACCGCTCGTCAGCGCGGTGAACTCCAGCAACCGACCGCGTCGACCGGCGGGCGGCCGGTCGACGTCGGCCAGCCGGGCGTTCGGGTCGAGCAACGACTTCGGGTCATCCACGAGGCGCGAACCTCTCAAGCTCCTCGCTGAAGGTGCGCAGCGCGTTGACGGAACGCACGGACGGGTCCATCTCGATACCGGGCACCCGGATGATGCGATCGGAGCGGATCGCGTCCAGAGTGGACAGAGCCGGGTGCTCACGCATCATCGTCAGCTTCTCGTCGGCACTGTCGCCGGGATTGCCGCGCTCGGAGAGGTCGCCGACGACGATCACGTCCGGCGCTCGCTCGGCGAACGTCTCCCAGGACACCTCCGGCCACTGCTTGTCGATGTCGTCGAAGACGTTGACCACGCCCGCGAGGCGGCTCATGTCGCTCGGCAGTCCGTTCCTGCCCGCCACGAACGGCACGCCCTTGAACACCGAGTAGACCCAGGCGACTCGCAAGCCGCCTCGCCGCCCGAGAGCCGCGGCCTGGACCTGCTCCACGACGGCGCGCTGGTCGGACACCAGTTCCCTCGTGCGGTCCGGCTCCCGCAACACGGCGCCGAGAGTCTCGAAGTCGCGGAAGAGTCGCTCGAACGGGCTGCCGCCGTGGCCCTCGCAACCCACCTCGCTGACGAAGGTGCGGACGCCCAACGCCTCCAGCTCTTCGCGGGTACCCGCCCGGTCCGGGGTGTACAGCTCGCTGAAAGCGGAGACCACGAAGTCCGGGTTGGCCGCGCGTAGCTGCTCGGACGTCAGGATCTTGGGGGAGAGCACCGGGATCCTCCCGTACTCCTCGGTGAACCGCGGATCGACCTTTGTCTTCATGTTCGCCGTGCCGGCCATCCGGCTGCCCGCGCGCAACGAGAGCAGTGTCTCCGTGGAGGACTGGTCCAGTGAGACCACCCGCTCCGGAGTGCTGTCGAAGGCCAAGTTCCGCCCGCAACTGGTGATCTCGATGCGATTTCCCGTGGGAGCGGGCTCGGTCGCTCGTCGCGTCCCCGAACACGCCGAGATGAGTAGTGCGATCACCAAGGTCGTTGCTGTGCAGGAGGTCTTGAGGTGAGAAGGGCTTGGCATGGATCCTCTTCCGTCGTTGACGGCTCCACCCTGAATGAAAATCATTATCATTTCAAGTGGGCGGTCACCCGTGGCGCTGTGATGGCGACTACAGGTAAGTCGTTCACGGGGCGGTGCTGTTGTCGGGAAGCCGCACCAGTGCGTGCTCGGGGTGGCTTCCGCGCGGCCTTTCGAGTGGCACTCAACCGCGACTCGACCGACCATAGTAGAGGCTCGTTGTGGCGTCGATGTGCAATTGCCTTGTAGGACCGCGGAAGTGACGTTTCACGCAAGCGGTTCGTCGTTCTCCCGGACGTTCGGTGCGCCGATGGGGTGACGACGACCCTTGGTGTCCACAATGGACTACCTCGGAGCCCGATCCGTGCCGGTCGACCTGCGGTCAACTCGCACGGTAACAACGGTCGGCCGAATGCGACCTCTGCGGCATTGTCCCGGGTGGACACATTTCCGGACACTGCTCGCACCGCACTGCGCGGAACCGCGGGTGACCAGAGGGCATGATCGAGGGGACGGGGCGGCTGAGTCCGGTGATACGCACATCGACTTCGTTCGACTGCTTTTCCGCGTGGTCGGCACGACCACGTCACACTGGCGCCGAGAGGCCCTTCGTCCGGTGTGGCGAGGTCGCCTTCCCGTGATCGCCTCAGTGGCCGATCTGCGGCGATCCGTGGACGGAAGTGGTTGTCGGGCGGCCTGCGACCTGGAGATCGTGGTGCCGGCGTACAACGAAGCGTCGCGGCTGCCCGGCACGTTGCGGGAGGCCGTGGCCTATCTCGAAAGCTGCGCGTGGAGGACGCGCATCGTCGTGGTCGACAACGGCAGCGTCGACGAGACCGTGGCCGCGGCGAGGAGAGTGGTCTCGACCGAGGTGGGTATCTCGGTCATCGGCTGCTCGCAAGCCGGGAAGGGCGCCGCGGTGCGCCGTGGCGTGCTCGCGGGCACGGCCGCCTTCGTGGGGTTCGTCGACGCCGACCTGTCGACCCCGATCGACACCCTGTCGGAGGTGATGTCCGAGCTGCGGCGGGGAGCGGCGGCCGTGGTCGCGTCGCGGCACGCGCCGGGTGCTCGATTCGCCCATCCGAGACCACTGACCCGACGTGTCGGGGGCGCGGCGTTCCGCGTGCTCTCCCGCCCGTTGGTGGCGGGCGTCCACGACACCCAGTGCGGGTTCAAGTTCTTCCGAAGAGAGGTGGCGCAGGAAGTGTTGCGACGGAGTCGGATGAACGGCTTCGCCTTCGACGTGGAACTGCTCCGCCTGCTCCAGAACACCGGGCGGCGGATCGTGGAGATCCCGGTGACGTGGACCGACGACGCCCGTTCGACCTTCCGCCCTGTCCGGGACGGGGCGGAAGCATTCGCCTCGCTGCTGCGTCTGTATGGAGTTCGTGCTGGATGAGCACCAATGTGGAAATGCTGAGGGATAAGCGGATCGCGGTCCTGAACTGGCGGGACGTGCACCATCCCCAAGCCGGGGGCGCGGAGCAGTACATGCACCGCATCGCGCGGCTGTGGGTCGCGGCCGGAGCGCACGTGACGTGGTTGACGGCTCGCCCGGACGGTCACCCGGCGCACTGCGCCATCGATGGCGTCGACGTGGTGCGCACCGGCGGCCAGTTCACCGTCTACCCGAGGGTGGCGACGATCCTGCTGTCCGAGCGGGACCGGTTCGACGCCGTGGTGGACTGCCAGAACGGGATACCGTTCTTCGCCCCGTTCTTCGTGAGGAGCCGGACGCCGGTGGTCCAGGTCGTCCACCACGTGCACCAGGACCAGTTCTCTGACCGGTTTCCCCCACCGGTGGCGATGTTTGGCCGGTTCCTGGAGGGCACGGTCGCGCGCCGCGCTTACGGGCGGCGAACGGTCGTCGCGGTGTCCCCGTCCACACGGGCGGAACTCCGGCAACGCCTGCGGATGCGAGGTCCGATCGCCGTGGTTCCCAACGGCGTGGAGCCGCCGGTCGGCACTGCCGCACCGCGCGCGGAGAACCCCACGATCGTCGTGGTCAGCCGGCTCGTGCCGCACAAGCGACTGGACCGCCTGGTGGACGCGCTCCCGGAGGTGGTCTCCCGGGTTCCGGACCTGCACGTCGACATCGTGGGAGACGGCGTGGAATCCGCCCGCCTGCGCCGGCTCGTCCACCGCCGCGATCTGGAGCGGGTGGTGACCCTGCACGGGCACCAGCCCGACCGAATCCGTGACGAGATCCTCGACCGGGCGTGGTTGACGGTGTCGGCGTCGGCCGGTGAGGGCTGGGGCTGTTCGGTGGTGGAGGCGGCGAGCAGGGGAGTGCCGTGCCTCGCGGTGGAGAGTCCGGGTGTGCGTGACTCGGTCGTGGAGGGGCGTACTGGATGGCTCGTCGGGAGCGTGGACGCCTTGGCGGGTGCTCTCGTGTTCGCGCTGGAGGCGCTGTCGGACGCGGACGTCGCCGCGGCGTTCGCCGACCGCTGCCGGGCGTGGGCGGCCTGCTTCACGTGGGAGCGCGGCGCCGAGCTGCTGGCCGGCGTCGTCATCCAGGAGCTGGCCGGGCGGCAGAGCCGCCAACGCAGGGTCGCCCGGCCCGACATCGCGGCGGTGGTGCGCTGCCGACCGGCGGTCGCACCGCTCACGGGCCGGCTGCGCTGCACCGACGAAGTGGTCACGGACCAGCAGGGCGTGACCACCATGTTGCTGGGCGGGTGCGACGACCGCGATGCGGTGGCGGTCGCCGAGCGCGTGGGCAGGGAAGTCGAGAGCGTCCGCCTGGCGGACCGGTACGACCTGTTGCTGGGGCCGAACGGTCGACCCGCCGAGTTCGGCCCTTCGCCCGCGGCCTCGGGCCGGCTATGAGCGGTCGGAGCGCGTTGCACGCGAGTGCCGTGGTGACGGCGGCGGCCGGGCTGGTCGGTGTCGTGAGCTTCGCGGGCACCATGGTCATGGCACATCTGCTGCCGACCGGCCAGTTCACCGTCTACAGCGCGGCGCACTCGTTGCTCACCACCGTTGGGGTGGTCTCGGGGGCATTGGTGCCGTTGCCGCTGGCACGTGTAGTGCGGGCGCATCGCACCGGCGAACCCGAGCGGAGGTCGGCCGTCGCGTTCGCCTCGACGGTCGCGCTGTCGGGTGGCGTGGTCGCCGCGGTGGTGGTCTTCGCGATCGTCCTTGGCCTCGCGTCGCCGGTGATGGCCGTGTTGACGGGCATCTCGGCATTGGCGGTGTTCGCCGCCTCACCGGTGTGGGGCTGGATGCAGGGCGAGTCCCGGTTCGGTCTGCTCGCGACGGTGGCGGTCGCCGAGGTGCTGTTGCGTCTGGCGCTCGCGTTCGCCGCGGTCGCACTGGGCTTCGGTGCGTCCGGTGCCATCGCCGGTTACGCGGTCGGCACGGTGGCCGTGGTGGTGCTGGGCCTCGTGGTGATGTGGCCGGACCGCGGTGCGCGACTCGACTCGATGTGTGATCGCGACCGCTGGAAGGAGACCGTCGCGCTCGCATCGGTTCAGTTCACCGTGTCGGCTCTCGTGAGCGCGGACGTCGTCCTGGTGGCGGTGGTCGCGGCGGAGTCCGCGGCAGGTGCCGGTTACCAAGCGGTCGCGGCCATCGCGAAAGGGCCCGTCTACGTCGCGGCGAGCGCCGCACTGGTGAGCTTCCCGGCGCTTCGCAACGCTTCCCGGAGTGCCGCGCCGCGGGTCGCCGGAGAGATGCTGCGGTCGTTCGCCCGCCTCGCGCTCCCGGTCACCGCGGTGATCGCGACGGTGCCGACACCGTTCATCGGCGCGATCCTGCCCGGCGCGTACCTGGACTCGGTGCGGCTGGTTCCGTGGTTGGCCGTCGCGGGTCTCGGTTCCGGCGCCGTGAGCACCCTGGTGATGGTGCTCCTGGGCTCGGGCGCGCTGCGGAGGTGCTGGGCGGGGCTCGCCGTTTCGGCGGTGATCGTCCCGGCGGGGCTGGTGACCGGTTGGGCCTCGCAGGGGACGATCGGGATGGCGCTCGGCGCTGCGGCGGGCACCTGCCTCTCCGCGGCCTTCTGCCTGGCACTGGCGTGGCGATCACTGCCAGGAGCGCTGGGAAGCGCGGCGTGGCGAGCCCTCCCACTCCTCGCCGTGCTCACCGGAACCCTGGTCCTGGCCCGGTTCTCCACCCTGTTGTGGTCGGGTGTGGCCGTGGTCGCCGCGGTCGCGGTACTGCGGCCCCGGGACGGGGAGTCGAAGGCCCCGGGTCGTCGGCTCGACGTCCTGCACCTCGGGTTTGAGGACGTGGCCATGCCGGGTGCGGGCGGTGGCGCCCTTCGCACCCACGAGATCAACAAGCGCCTGGCCGCCGCAGGGCACCGGGTCACCGTGCTGGTGACCAGGTTCCCGGGTTGTCGGGACCGGGTCGAGGACGGCGTGCGGTACGTCCACGTCGGCATCGGCGCGGGCCGGACGCTCGTCGGGCGGGTCGCCGGGTATGCGCTGACCCTGCCCTACCACGTGCGTCGCTTTCCCGCCGACCTGGTCGTGGAGGACTTCTTCGCCCCGATCTCGACCATGGCCGCACCGCTGTGGACCGGGCGCCCGACGGTCGGAGTCGTGCAGTGGCTCAACGCCAGGGGGAAGAGCGACCAGTACCACCTGCCGTTCCACCGGGTGGAGCGGTTCGGCGTGCGCCGGCACCGCGACCTGATCGCGGTGTCGCACGGCGTTGCCGGTGCGCTGCGAGAACTCAACCCCCACGCGGACGTCGAGGTGATCGGCAACGGCGTCGACCCGGCCGCGTTCACACCTCCGGCCTCCGATGGTGACGATGTCGTCTATGTCGGCCGCCTGGAGGCGGAGCACAAGGGGTTGTACGCACTCCTGCACGCTTGGACGACGGCGAGCAGGCACACCGGGGGCGATCTGGTGATCGCGGGGACCGGACCCGACGAGGCAGCCCTGCGCACGTTGGCGGAAGGACTCGGTATCGCCCACCGCGTCCGGTTCGTCGGCTGGATCAGCGGAACCGCGAAGTTCGAGCTGATGGCCCGTGCCCGCCTGGTGGTCGTCCCGTCCCAGTACGAGTCCTTCGGCATCGTGGCCGTCGAGGCGATGGCCACCGGCACGCCCGTGCTCGCCTTCGACATCCCGTGCCTGCGCGAAGTCGTGCCCGCCGGCTGCGGAGAACTGGTCCCGCCGTTCGACGTGGCGGGGTACGCCGATGCGATCGTCCGTGGTTGGCACAGGCGCAAGACGCCGTCGAGCGTCGACCGGGCGAAGCGGTTCGCCTCGTCCTTCGACTGGGACATGCTGGCCCGCTGCCAGGAGAACGTCTACCTGCGCCGCGTGCACGGCAGGACCGCGCACAGCCCCACAGCCGTGGTTCGTGCGCAGGTGGCCGGGCTGGGACGTGGTCGTGCGAGGAGCAGGCCACCGCGGCTGGTGCTGGTCGGCGACGTCGCGGCGGACGGCATCACCGAGTGGTCGGCGCTCCTCGCCGCACGTCGAGCGCTCGACGAAGACGCCGGGGTGACCGTCCTGTCCGGTGTGCCCGAGCGGATCGGCTCGCTGCTCCGGACGCCCGCGGTCCGGCTCACCGTCGGCAACCTCGTCAGGGCTTTCCGCGGGTGCGACGGCATCGTGGTGGCGGGAACCGCCTTCGGCCCCGGGATGTCGGTGGCGGGGCGTCTGCTACCGCACCTGGCCGCGATCGCACGGTGCGCCGGGCGTGATGTCGTCTACGTCGGGATCGGTGTCCGCGACGGACTGGCGGCACACGTTCTGCGGAGTCTGCGCCGGGCGGCCGCAGGGGCACGAGCGTTCACCGTGCGCGATCGGAGGTCCTTCCGGCACTTGGATTCGCGTCGCGCGCGGATCTGCCACGTCGGCGACACGGGCGTCCAGGTGCCGTCAGCTGACCCGGCGGTCGCGCGTCGGCTGCTGCACGAGGCGGGTCTTGCCACGACGAGGCCGATCCTGCTGCTCGTACCGGAGGCGCCGGTTGACGGCACGTGGTTCGGGCGAGTGGCCGAGGATCTCGTGACCGCCGCGCGAACGTGGTTGGCGGGCGGGGGCTCCGCGGCGGTGGTCGGCCTGTCGCGAGCCGCGAACGGCACCGACGAACAGGAGCGGACGACCGCCTCCCTCATCCACGCGATCGCCGCCGCGGCCGGCGACGTCGCTCTACCGGTCCTCGGGCCAGACCTCACCCCACCCGTGGTGCGGGCGGTCTTGGGCGAGGCGGATGCCGTTCTCGGACAACACCTCCACCTCCTCCTGACGGCGTGGCACATCGGCGTTCCGTGTGCCTGCTCCACCACCGACGAGCAGATCGGATCGCTGGTCCAGGAGCACGGACTTCCCGTCCTGAACGGCGAACGGGCTGCTCAATGGCTCGACTCGATAATCCGAAATCCGATACTGATCGACTCAAGGCGGTACAGATGACGGCAACCGTGCGCACGATCAAACCACGCGCGGGCGTCCTGGGTTCGCTCCGGGTTCAGGGAGCGTGGTGGTACTGGCTCGTGCCGGTGGCCTTGGGCCTGGGTGCGTTCTACATCCGGGCGGTGGGGCTGCGGACCGCCAACGAGGTTTTCATCGATGAGCTGACCTACGTGGACCTCGCCCGCGACGTCGCGGACGGTTACCTGCCGAACTTGAACGGGGAGCTGTTCTTCCTGCACCCACCGGGTTGGTTCCTGGTCACCGGTCTCGTCGTCAAGGCTTTCGGCCTGACCGGGTCGGCCATCGAGGTCGTGTACCAACTCCGGTGGCTCAACGCCGTGCTGGGCGCCCTGGTCGTCGTGCTGGCGTACCTCATCACCAGGCGGGTCAACAACGCCGCCGCGGCCACGCTGGTAGCGGTTGTCCTGGCGTTCGACCCCTTCGTGCTGCGGATGGACAGTCGCGTGATGATGGAAACGCCGACCACGGCCCTGCTGATGGCCGGTTGGCTGGTGCTGCTCCCCGCCGTGCGCCACTCGGCACCGTGGCGCCCGGTCGTCGCCGGGCTGCTGTTCGGTTGCGCGGTGCTGGTCAAGGACATCGGCTTCGTACTGGCGGTCGTCCCGCTGCTCCTCGCCCTCGTCTGGCGGCGGACGTTGGCACCGCGCCTGGTTCTGGTCGCCGCGGGGGCGACGATCGTGCCATACGCGATCTACCTCGTGTTCCTGCTGCTCGGTGGTCACCTGGGTGATTGGTGGACGGCCAAGTCGCTCGGACTCGGGCGAATGGCGGGTCTGGTGCAGATCAGTGGCTTCAACGCGCCGAACGCGCCGAACCTGGGCAGCCGCCTGGTCGAGGAGGTCGGCCGCTTCGGCACCAGTTACGTGCTGATCCTGCTCTGCCTGCTGGCCGGTGTCGGCGCTTCGTTCAGCGCCAGTGCGCCACGACGGTTGATCGGGCTGATCGCGCTGGTCAGCGGAGCCCTGGGCGTTTACGCGGCGTTCATCGGCACGCTGGAGGAGCAGTTCGGCTACTACGTCGTCGTCCCTTCGGCGCTCGCACTGGCCGTCGTCGCGGTGGAGAGCGTGGAGCGCGGTCTGCTCAACCGGAAACTCGTGGTCGGTGTGGCGGTGGCGTTCGCGGCGCTGACCGCGGTGCTGGGGCTCAGCGCGAGGCTGGTCACGGACGACGCGTACCGGCGGGTGGACGCGTGGTTGACCAAGAACGTCCCACCCGGGACGAAAGTCGGTTTGACCGGGGTGACCGCCGAGTTCGCCTACCTGCCCCGGACCGGGTACGGGGTGTGGCCGTCGTTGGAGTCCCTGGCGAAGCACGACGCGGAGTACGTCGTGACCCAGCGCCGGAGCCTGCGCGACGGCTACGGGTACGCCGCACCGGAACTCCTCGACTGGCTGAGTCGCAATGCCTTGCCCGTTTACTCCGCCGGTGGTCCCACCGGCGAGCAGACGACGGTGTGGCAGTTGAGCACCTACCGCACGGCGAAGGCGGTCCGCACCGGCGAGCGGATCCCACCGGTCAACGGGCCGCACGAGTAGCGGCCCGGGTCCGCCGATGCGCCTCCGCCCGGAGGCGCATCGGCATCTTCGTGTCAGAACGCGTCGTCCGTGCGGACCGTTTGGATGTGGGTGGTCCGCACACCGCGGTGCTCGTCCCTGCCGTGCCAGCAGCGGTAGTTGTCCAGCACCAGGATGTCGCCTTCGTGCAACGTGAAGCGGGGTAGCGCCGCCTGTGCGCGGTGGACCTCCTCGGTGATGCGGGACAACGTGGCGGTGATGTCGTCCGTCGCGGGGTCGCGGTGCAGCGGGGCGACGCCGTCGGTGCGCCGGGTGATGCGCCTGCCGGTGCGGGTGTGCTCGACGAGCCTGCCGACCCGCGGTGTTGCCGGCATGCCGCGGGTCCCCGCCCACCGGCCGTAGAGGTCGACATCCGTGCCCGTGAGGAACGCCCGCAGGTCCGGGGGCAGGGAGTCCGTGAAGGCGTGGGCGTCCAGTGCGAACGACTCCCCACCGGTGGTCGCCTGGCGCGTGAGCATGACCAGCACGTAATCCTCGTCGGGGTGCCGGCGGCGAACAGGCGTGCCCGCGACGTCCACGACGATGTCGAAGCTGTCGGCGTGCAACGGCACGACGTTCCCGTTCACCGAACGCCTCGTGCGACAGGGGTACAGCTCGCGGAGGCGGGAGCCGAAGAGCCGCGCGGCGGCCGTGGTGAGCGAGTCCGGCACGGCCGGGAGTCCGGTGAGGACCACGGCCCCGGTCCGGGTGAGGTCGTCGCGGGCTCGCTCGATGTCGTCCGTGCGCCGCGGGACGATGGCCGTCATCGAGCCGCCCGGAATTCACGTGCGGACGGGACGAGCGCCGCCACGGCCGGTGCGGCGAAGCAGACCACCGCGCACGTGATCAGCACCGGTTCGGCGCCGAAGGCGTCGATCGCGGGTGCGATCAACGACAAGCCGAGCGGCGCGAGGCCGTAGGACAACAGGAAGTCGAGCGAGGAAACGCGGGCCAAGGACTGCGGCGCCACTTCCCGCTGGGTGGCGGTGAACCACGGGACGTTGAACAACTCGATGCCCAGTCCCGCCACCACGTAGGCGAGGACGACGATCTCCGCCGGAACGGGCAGCAGGAGGATCAGCGGGGCGAAGCCGTAGCAAGCCAGCCCGGCGAGCGCCACCCAGCCCTGTGCGCGCGGTTGCCACCGGGCCACGACCACCGCGCCCACCAGCGCTCCCGCGGTGTAGGCGGTGAGCGCCGCAGCGAGCACCGCCTCACTGCCGTACCGGTCGCGGCTGACCAGCGGCAGCACGACGCCGGTCGCGGAGTAGCCGGTGGCTATCACAGCGGTGAGGGCCCCGAGACCGGCGAGGAACCACGGGTGGCGGCGCGCTTCGCGGACACCGGCGCGGAAGTCCTCGGTGAACCGTGGCCGAGCGGTCCCGGACGCGCCGACCCGGGTGGTGCCGGGCGGCGGGATCAGTGCTGCTCCGAGCCACAGCGCGCCCACGGCGATGAGCAGTGCACGGGTGTCCACGACCGCGGCGAGCAGCGCGGTGCACCCGGGTGCGACCAGCGTGGTGATCCGCACCGCGAAGGTCATCGCCGCGTTGGCCCGCTGCCGCTGGTCCTCGGCCACCACCTCGGCCGTCAGCGCTTGGAAGGCCGGGCGGCAGGCCCCTTGTCCGGCCCCGGCGCACACCGCGGCGGCTGCCATCAACGCGGTCGACCGCCCCATCCCGAGCGCGATCACCGGAGCCGCGACCCCGGCGACCAAACCCGCCCACAGCACGACCAAACGGCGCGAGTGCCGGTCGGCGAGCACGCCGGCGACCAGCACGGCCGCGATGAAGCCGGCCGTGCGAGCGGCGAGCAGGAAGCCCAACTCGACCGGCGTGATCGACCGGTCGAGCACGGCGAGGCCCAGGATGAAGGGCAGTGCCCAGGTGGCGAGACCGGATGCCGTCGCACCTGTCCAGAGCCGGAGGAAGGGCACGCTCCGGAACACCGGTGCCGCCCGCTCTTCTGTCGGTACGACGTCAGGCACGGCGTGGACTCCTCCCGTAGGGGCTATTTGGGAACGATTGTCGGAAGTGTATGCGGCGGGGAGGTGGGGCCGTGTGCTCCGTGCTCCGCTGCCCGCCGGTCGGGCAGCCGGTGCGTGGTGCCGGAGCCGTCGCGGGCGAGAACCCTTCCGGGAGAAGGGGTTCGTCCGGGAAGCGGTCACCGGGGTCGTGGCGGCTCGCCCTGCGGTGAGGCGACCCGGGCGGCCTCGTCACGTGGTCGGGTGTGCTCCGACCCCGTCGACCGGAGGCGGAACGTGCGCGATCGGACTAGCCGACAACCCCCGCGGGCAAGTGCGCGCCGGGCCACGGGGTGGCCGTGCGGTCTCCACCGCCGGGCGATGGTGAATTCTCGCGAATCGCCCGGACGGCACATCGCCAAATGCGGTCCGTGTGCGGAATCCGGTGCAGAACACGGTTGGGCGGAGCGGTGAATCACACGTGTGCGTGAGCCGGCACATTCGAAACCCTTCACCGCGTTCCGGTGGAGTGGCTCGACTAATGCGTGTGGCGGGATACCCGGGTGAACCATGCGGACGAGTGGTTTGCCGGCGGTCGTCTTGCGACCTTTTCGGCGTGCCCGGCATGTTGGGGCCGATGGCTTCCCGGTCATCGAAACACACGAGGAGTGGAAATGATCAAGAAGTCGCTTCCGGCGCGTTACGAGTCCCCGGTCGCCGCCGAGGTCGGCCGGTTCACCACGGAGACCAAGGGCAGCAAGCCCCGGGGCAAGCGGGACGGTACGACGCCGTTCCGGAAGATCAAGACCTGGTGACGTCGGCCTGACCGCCGGTTGTTACCGAAGAGCACGTCGAGGTGGGAGTCGGATTTGTTCGGCTCCCACCTCGACGCGCGGGGCGCGTGAATGCGGTGGGACCTACGGCGAAAGGGCAGTGACGTGCTTTTCAAGCAGCGGCGGAGCAGGCGGTTCGCGATCGACGGCGGCCTGGTCGTGCTGCCCGATTCCGCGGCGGCGGCGCGGGTGTTCGAGCGCGTGCCGCACGACGAACCCGACGTCGTGCGCCACCCGTCCGGTCGGCCGTGGCTGGTGGGGCGGTGGTCGCCGCGGGACCTGGTGGTGGTCGACGAGGGGCCGGTGCGCGTGGTGTTGTTCGGGTTCTGCCCGGTCGACCCGCGTGAGGTGCGCGCGCACCTGGTACGCGTCCGGCACCCGGCCGACCTCGACGCGCTGGCGCGGGTCCTGCCCGGCTGCGCGCACCTGGTGGCTTCGGTCGACGGCGAGGTCAGGTTCCAGGGCACGATCGCCGGTGTGCGCCGCGTGTTCACCGGACGGGTCGACGGGGTGTCGGTCGCGGGCGACCGGGCCGACGTCGTGGCCGAGGTGGTGGGTGCGGAGCCCGACGTGGACATGCTCGCGGTGGGATCGGTGTTCCCGCTGTTCATCCCGCCGCTCGGGGAACGCTCCTGGTGGCGCGGTGTCGAGGCCGTGGCCCCCGACTCGTACCTGCTGCTCACCCGGGACGGGAGGAGCCGGTCCGCCCGGTGGTGGACGCCGCCGGAGCCGGAGCGCTCGCTCGCGGCGGGCGCGGCCGAGCTGCGTCACGTGCTGGGAACCGCTGTCGCGCGGCGGAAACCGGCGGTGGGCAGGTTGTCGGCGGACCTGTCGGGCGGCATGGACTCCACGTCCCTGTGCTTCCTCGCCGCCGAGGGCACCCCGGACCTGCTCACGTTCCGCTGGCTCGACGGCAGCCCGCTCAACGACGACCGGCACTACGCCGTCGAGGCGAAGCGCCGGCTCGACCGGGCGGAACACCTGGAACTGGCGGTCGACGGCGGGCTGCGCGAGCTGGTCGCCGTGGACGAGTTCACCGACGCGGAGGAACCGCAGATCTGCGCGAGCGGGATGACCCGCATCAGGCGCGGCATCGACACCCTTGTGCGGCAGGGCGCGACCACGCACCTGTCGGGCCACGGCGCGGACGAGCTGTTCACCGCGACGCCCTTCTACCTGCACAGCCTGCTGCGCCGGAAACCGTGGACGGCGTTGCGGAGAGCGCGGGTGTACCGCGCACTGGGGCGGTGGCCGCTGCTGCCCACCATCGCCGCGCTGGCCGACCGCCGCGGCCTGGACGCGTGGTGGCGGAGGTGCGCCGACGAGCTGAGCCGCCCACTCCCCAAGCGCGCGCCCCTGCTGGACTGGGCGTCACGCATGGCCGCCTCGCCCTGGGCCACGCCGGAAGCGGTGGACCTGTGCCGGGAAGTCCTGCGTGGTGTCGCCGACGAAGCACGACCCTTCGCGGTCGACCGCGGCCAGCACGAGGCGGTGAGCAGCCTGCGCACGGCCGGGATGTTCGCGAGGCAGATGGTCCGCACGCACGCCGACCGCGGCTTGCGCTTCGAGGTGCCGTACCTGGACGACGGCGTGGTGGAGGCGGCGCTCGCCGTCCGCACCGACGAGCGCTACACACCTTGGCGCTTCAAGCCCCTGCTCGCCGAGGCCATGCGAGGACTCGTGCCCGACATGATCCTCAACCGGTACACCAAGGGCGACTACGAGGAGAACAGCGAACTCGACATGAAGCGGCAGATCCCGAAGATCCTGGAACTACTGGAGGATTCCGCGCTGGCCGCGCGCGGCATGATCGACCTCGACGCCGTGCGCGCCCGGTTGAGCCTGCCCCCGGACGTCATGAACGACGACATGTCGGTCCATCTCGACAACGTGGTGAGCATCGAGATGTGGTTGCGCGCCACCGACGCGCGGAGTGGTGGGCGGCACAGCGCATCCGCTGTGCACGAACCGGTGGAGGTGTCATGAGCACGCCCTGCGCCGTGCCCCCGCGGGCACGGCTTCCCTGGCACAAGAAGGTGCTCCCGGCCGCGGCCGCGGGGGTCGCGGCCGGGTTGGCGCGGCTCTCGCCGAAATCCCTGCGCGCCGTGATGGAAGTGGTCCGCCGCAACGCGCGGGCCGCCACCGCGGCCGAGGCGTCCGCGGCGCGTTCGGCGGTCGTCGCGGTCAGCCTGCGCTGCGCCGTCGACGGCTGCCTGCAACGGTCGATCGCCACGGCCCTGCTGTGCCGGGTCCGGGGCACGTGGCCGACGTGGTGCGTCGGCGTGCGGACGATCCCGTTCGGCGCGCACGCCTGGGTTTCGGTCGACGGCCGCATGATCGACGAAGGCGTGCCCGACGACACCTACCGGCCGCTGATCACGATCGGTCCCATGCCCACCCACGTGGAGGAACGGTGAACCTGAGACTGGGAGCCGACACGGTCGGCACCGAGGCCGAGGACGGCATGGTCCTGCTGAACCAGCGGACGGGCGCCTACTGGCAGCTCAACCAGATGGGCGCGCACACGTTGGAACGACTCCTCGCCGGGCGGACGGAGAGCGAGGTCGCGGACGAGTTCGCCGCCGTGTACGGCGTCGACCCGGCCCGTGTGCGCGACGACATCACCGCCATGACGGAACGACTCCGGGAGGCGGGGCTGGTCGAGCGCGGTTCCGGCCGCTGACCGCGGCTCAGCCGGCCATGGCCAGCACCGCGCCGCTGCGGTCCGGGTCGCGCAGCAGGCGCAGCGACTCCTTCTCCAGCTGGCGGATGCGCTCCCGGGTCAGGCCGATCTCGGCGGCGACCTCCTGGAGGGTGCGCTGGCGACCGTCCCGCAGGCCGTAGCGCAGGGCGATGATGTGCGCCTGCCGCTCCGGCAGCGACGCCACCAGCGCCCGCAGCTCCTCGGCGAGCTGCGCCTGCTCGACGATCTCGTGCGCCTGCACGCCGTCGCCGTCCTCGATCAGCTCACCCACCACCGTGTCGGTGTCCTCGCGCACCGGCGCGTCGAGGCTGATCGCGGCGCGGTCGGCCGCGCGCAGCTCCACCAGCCGGGCGGTCGACATGCCCGCCGCGGCGGCGATCTCCTCGGTGGTCGGGTCGCGGTCCAGCTCCAGGCGCAGCCGCCGTTCCGCGGCCGTCGCCTTGGCGAGCTGCTCGGCCACGTGCACCGGCAGCCGGATCGTCCGCGTCTGGTCCGCGAGGCCGCGCTCGATGGCCTGGCGGATCCACCACGTCGCGTAGGTGGAGAACTTGAAGCCCTTGGCGTAGTCGAACTTCTCCACGGCGCGGATCAGCCCGAGGTTGCCCTCCTGGATCACGTCCAGCATCGGCATGCCGCGGTTGGCGTGCTTGCGCGCCACCGACACCACGAGCCGCAGGTTCGCGCGGACCATGTGGTCCTTGGCGTCCCGGCCGTCGGCCGCCACCGCGCGCAGGCCGGCACGGCGCTCGGTGGTCAGCGGTGCGCTCTCCCCGGCGTCGGCCGCACGCAGCAGCTCGGCGGCGTACACGCCGGCCTCGATCCGCCTGGCCAGTTCGACCTCGTGGGCCGCGTCGAGCAGCGGCGTGCGGCCGATTTCCCGCAGGTAGCGACCCAGCAGGTCGGCGTCCTGGGACTGGTCCCGACCGGACTCCGCGCGGCGCGTCCGGCGGGCGGCGTCCATCGTCGACGGCATGTCATCTCCTTGTCGGATCACACCCCGGCGCGCGCGAAACGGCAGGGGGAAAGGGCGAGTTGACCGGAGGCGGCGCGATGCCCGCCTCGCGCCCTGGAGGGCGACTTCTGTCCAACGAAACCCGTGCACCGTGAATTCCCGGTCGTGGGCCGCCGTAATCGCGTGACCGCGACGCGGGCGTGGGGGGTGACGGGAACCACCGCGAAACACGCCCGTTCGGCGCAATACCGGGAACCCGGACCGGCTCAGGTTCGTAGTAGCGGGTGAGCGGCCCGAACGGGCCGCCGGCGGACGAGAGGAAGGTGGGATCAGGTGTCGGCCCCGGACCTCAGCACCGGCCAGCGCACCGGCGACGACGGCGTGGTGCCGCTGCGCACCGACTTCGACCTGGTGTGGCGTGGCTACGACCGCGGCCAGGTTCAGCACTACGTCCGCGCCGTGGAGGCGGACCTGCGGCTGCTGGCCGCCGACCGCGACGCCGCGGTGGCGAACGCCGAGGCACTCGCCCGCCGGTTGGAGGAGACCCGCCGGCAGGTCCGGGAGCTGACCGAGCGGGTCGACCGGATCAGCCGCAGCCCGATCGACCCGGACGCGTTGTCCGAGCGGTTGCGGCGCGTGGTCGAGCTGGCGCACGCCGAGGCCGCCGAGATCACCACGCGGGCGCGGGCCGCCGCCGAGCAGCACTGGTCGGCCGCGCGGCAGGCCGCCGACCGGCTGCGGGAGCGCAGCGAACGGGTGGTCGCCGAGCTGGACGCGCGTCGTGCGGAGCTGGAGGCCGAGCACAGCGAGGTGATGGGCCGGGCCCGCGCGCAGGTCGAGGCCATGACCAGGCAGGCCGAGCAGCGGCGCCGCGATTTCGACGAGCAGGCGGCGCGGTTGCGCGAGGAGGAGGAGAAGGACTTCCACCTCGCGATGGCGTCCCGCCGGGAGGAGGCGGCGCGTGAGCTGGCCCGGGAGCGGGCCGCCGCGCGGCAGGAGGCGGACCGGCTGGTCGGCGAGGCCACGCGGCACGCGGACCGGATCGTCGCCGAGGCCCGTCGCCAGGTGGCCGAGCTGGTGGACCGCCGCGACCGGGTCGCCGCCGGCCTGCACGCCATCGAGGGCATCCTCGCCGACGCGGAACCGCTGCTCGACCCCCTCCCCGAGGAGGTCGAGCCCCCGGAGCGCACGCTGCGCCTGGCCCGCGAAGGGGCTGCGGCGTGACGCGGCGTCACCGGCCGGTCGCGGTGTGACGAACCCGGCTCGCTACCGCGCGGCACGGGTTCGCGGCCGAACGTGAGGTACGGCACGGGCGCGGGCCGCCGGGTACCGCGCCTGTGCCTGTGATCGACGTCATCTTTGTCGGGTCTCTACAATTTCCCGGGCGTGACACGGTTGGTTACGGCATTTTGCTGTGGACCAGGTACACGAGAAGGTTCCGGGTGGAGTGGGTCTGCCAGGCCCACCGCGGGGTGTCTACAGCAGGAGGCTCGGTCGGTGTTCAGTCGTGTTGCCATCGTCAACCGCGGAGAGGCCGCGATGCGGTTGATCCACGCCGTCCGGGAGCTGTCCGCGGAGACGGGGACGCGGATCGAGACCGTCGCGTTCCACACCGACGTCGACCGGACCGCCACGTTCGTCCGCGAGGCGGACCTCGCGCACGACCTCGGCCCGGCGTCGGCGCGGCCCTATCTGGACCTGGCGGTGCTGGAGCGCGCGCTGCGGGAGAGCGGCGCGGACGCGGCGTGGGTCGGCTGGGGCTTCGTCGCGGAGGACCCGGCGTTCGCGGAGCTGTGCGAACGGGTCGGCGTCACGTTCATCGGGCCCGGCCCGGAGGCCATGCGGCAACTCGGCGACAAGATCGGCGCGAAGCTGATCGCCGAGGAGGTCGGCGTGCCGGTCGCGCCGTGGAGCCGGGGCGCGGTCGAGGACCTGGACGCCGCCCTGGCCGCGGCCGACGAGATCGGCTACCCGCTGATGCTCAAGGCCACCGCGGGCGGCGGCGGGCGCGGCATCCGCGTGGTCACCGACGCGGCCGAACTCGCCGACGCCTACGAGCGCACCAGCCAGGAGGCGGCACGGGCGTTCGGCAGCGGCGTGGTGTTCCTGGAGCGCCTGGTCACCGGCGCACGGCACGTCGAGGTCCAGGTGATCGCCGACGGACAGGGCACGGCGTGGGCGCTCGGCGTCCGCGACTGCTCGGTGCAGCGGCGCAACCAGAAGATCATCGAGGAGTCGGCGTCGCCGGTGCTCAGCGCGGAGCAGGCGGCCGAGCTGAAGTCGTCCGCCGAGCGGCTGGCCGTCGCCGTCGGCTACCGGGGCGCGGCGACCGTCGAGTTCCTGTACCACCCCGGTGACAGGCTGTTCGCGTTCCTGGAGGTCAACACCCGGCTCCAGGTCGAGCACCCCATCACCGAGTCGACCACTGGGTTCGACCTGGTCAAGGCCCAGCTGTGGGTGGCGTCCGGGCGTCGGCTGGAGGGCGAGCCGCCGGTGGAGCGCGGTCACGCCGTCGAGGCGCGCCTGAACGCCGAGGACCCGGACCGCGACTTCGCGCCCTCGCCGGGCCGCATCGCCCGGCTCGACCTGCCGTCCGGTCCGGGCATCCGCGTGGACACCGGCGTCAGCGAGGGCGACACCATCCCCGCCGACTTCGACTCGATGATCGCCAAGATCATCGCGCACGGCCGCGACCGGGACGAGGCCCTGGGCAGGCTGCGCCGCGCGATGGCCGAGACCACCGTGATCATCGAGGGCGGCGCGACGAACAAGAGCTTCGTGCTCGCCCTGCTCGACCGGCCCGAGGTGGTGGGCGCCACCGCCGACACCGGCTGGATCGACCGCGTGCGTGCCGAGGGCGACCTCGTCTCCCACCGGCACTCGGCCGTCGCGCTGGCCGCCGCCGCCATCGAGGCGTACGAGGAGGACGAGCGCGTCGAGCGGCAGCGCCTGCTGTCCACGGCGTTCGGCGGCCGTCCCCAGGTGCGGCACGAGAGCGGCCGGCCGCTGGACCTCAAGCTGCGCGGCGTGGGCTACCGCGTGCGGGTGGCCCGGGTCGGCGCGCACCGCTTCCGGGTGGGCGTCGAGGCGGGCGGCGACGTCCGCACCGCCGATGTCGAGATCGACCGGTTCGACCGGCACACCGGGCAGATCGCCGTCAACGGCGCGCGGTACCGCCTGGCCACCGACACGCACGGTCCGGTCCACCTGGTCGAGGTGGACGGCGTCACGCACCGGGTCAGCCGCGACGAGGGCGGCGTGCTGCGCGCGCCGATGCCCGCGCTGGTGGTCGCCACGCCGCTGGAGGTCGGCGCGGAGGTCGAGGCGGGCGCGCCGGTGCTGGTGCTGGAAGCGATGAAGATGGAGGCGGTGCTGCGCGCGCCGGTCAAGGCGCGGCTCAAGGAGTGCCTGGTCTCCGTGGGCAGCCAGGTCGGCGCGGGCGCGCCGCTGCTGCGGCTGGAACCGCTCGTCGACGACGCGGCGGCGGACATCGTGACCGACGGGGCCGTCGAGCTGGACCTGCCGCCCGCACCCACCGAGATCCCGGCGGCGGACCGCGCCGCGCGGGGCCGGGAGGACCTGCGCGGCCTGCTGCTGGGCTTCGACGTCGACCCGCACGACGACCGCCGCGTGCTGGAGGACTACCTCGTCGCGCGCCGGGCCGCCGGTGCGGGCAACCGGCCGCTGGCCGAGGAACTGGCCCTGGTCGACGTGTTCGCCGACCTCGCCGACCTCAGCCGCAACCGGCCGACCGGCGAGGAGGCGGGCGCGCACGTGCACAGCGCCCGCGAGCACTTCCACACCTACCTCCAGAGCCTCGACGTCGAGCGCGCCGGGCTGCCCGCGTCGTTCCAGGACAAGCTGGCCAAGGCGCTCGGCCACTACGGCGTCGCGGAGCTGGCGCGGTCGCCCGAGCTGGAAGCCGCGGTGTTCCGGATCTTCCTGGCCCAGCAGCGCGCGGTGGCGGACTCGGCCGTCGTCACGGCGTTGCTGCGTGCCTGGCTGCGCGAGCCGCCGCCGGGCGAGGCGATGCGGGAGACCGCCGGCCGCGCGCTGGAGCGGCTGGTGTCCGCGACCCAGGTCCGCTTCCCGGTGGTGTCCGACCTCGCGCGCGGCGTGGTGTTCGCCTGGTTCGGCCAGCCCCTGCTGCGCCGCAACCGGGCCCGCGTCTACGCGGCCGTCCGCGCCCACCTGCGTCACCTCGACGCGCACCCGGACGCCGCGGACCGCGCCGAGCGGGTCGCCGAGATGGTGCGCAGCACCGAGCCGCTGGTGCGGCTGCTCGGCAGGCGGCTGGTCCGGCCCGGCCTGGACCACTCCGCCATGCTGGAGGTGCTGACCCGGCGGTACTACGGGAACAAGGGGCTCACCGCCGTCCACACCCGCGAGGTGGCGGGCTGCCAGTTCGTGGTCGCCCAGCGGGACGGTTCACGCGTGGTGTCGTCGGCGGCGCGGTTCGAGGCGTTCGGCGACGCGTTGCGCGGGCTCGCGGAGCTGGCGGGCGGTGCGGACGCCGTCGACGCGGACATCTACCTGGCGTGGGAGAACCAGCCGGAGGACTTCGACGCGATGGCCGCCGCGCTGCACGCGGTCGTCGCCGCCCACCCGCTGCCGCACCGGGTGCAGCGGGTCACCGCCACCGTCGCGGGCAGCGGCGGCGCGGTCATGCACCACCACTTCACGTTCCGCCCGTCGACCACCGGGATGGCCGAGGAGCGGCTGATCCGCGGCCTGCACCCGTACATCGCGCAGCGGATGCAGATGGAGCGGCTGCGCGAGTTCGACCTGACCCGGCTGCCGTCCACGGACGAGGAGGTCTACCTCTTCCAGGCGGTGGCCCGGGAGAACCCGTCCGACGACCGGCTGGTGGCGTTCGCGCAGGTGCGCGACCTGACCGAGCTGCGGGACCAGGACGGCAGGCTGGTCGCGCTGCCCACCGCGGAGGACACCGTCGCCGCCTGCCTGGAGTCGATCCGCCAGGCGCAGTCGCGGCGGCCGTCGGGCAAGCGGTTCAACACCAACCGGATCGTGGTCTACGTGTGGCCGCCGAGCGAGATCACCCGGGCGGAGCTGGAGGTGCTGGTCGAGCGGGTGCTGCCGACCACCGCCGGCGCCGGGCTGGAGGAGGTCCTGTTCATCGCGCGGCAGCGCGACCGGAAGACCGGTGCGCTGGCCAAGATCGCGGTGCGGATCTCGTTCGACGCCACCGGCGGCACCGCGCTGACCGTGGGCGAACCGCCGGTGGACCCGGTGGTGCCGATCGACGCCTACCGGCTCAAGGTGCTGCGCGCCAGCAGCCGCAACACCGTCTACCCGTACGAGCTGACCAACCTGCTCGGCGAGTTCGTCGAGCACGACCTGGACGACGACCACGCGCTGGTGCCGGTGGACCGCCCGAAGGGGCGCAACACGGCGGCGATCGTCGCGGGCGTGGTGACCACCCGCACCCGGCGGCACCCGCAGGGCGTCCAGCGGGTGGTGCTGCTCGGCGACCCGACGAAATCCCTCGGCGCGCTGTCCGAGCCGGAGTGCCGCCGGGTGATCGCCGCGCTGGACCTGGCGGAGCGGACGGGGGTGCCGGTGGAGTGGTACGCCCTGTCCTCCGGCGCCCGGATCTCCATGTCCTCGGGCACCGAGAACATGGACTGGGTCGCGGCGGCGCTCAAGCGGATCGTCGAGTTCACCCAGGCCGGCGGTGAGATCAACATCGTGGTGTCGGGCATCAACGTCGGCGCGCAGCCGTACTGGAACGCCGAGGCGACGATGCTGATGCACACCAGGGGCGTGCTGGTGATGACGCCGGACTCGGCCATGGTGCTCACCGGCAAGCAGGCGCTGGACTTCTCCGGCGGCGTGTCGGCGGAGGACAACTTCGGCATCGGCGGCTACGACCGGGTGATGGGCCCGAACGGGCAGGCCCAGTATTGGGCGCCGGACCTGGTGTCCGCGCGCAACGTGCTGATGGCCCACTACGAGCACACCTACGTCGCGCCGGGCGAGTCGGGCCCGCGACCCGCGCGGAGCACCGACCCGGTGGACCGCGACATCTCCGACTACCCGCACGTGCTGGAGGGCAGCGACTTCACCACGGTCGGCGAGATCTTCTCGGCGACCGCGAACCCGGACCGCAAGAAGGCGTTCGACATCCGCACGGTGATGCGCGCGGTGTCCGACCAGGACCACCCGGTGCTGGAGCGCTGGGCGGGCATGGCGGACGCGGACACCGTCGTGGTGCAGGACGCGCACCTCGGCGGTCGGCCGGTGTGCCTGCTCGGGGTGGAGTCCCGGTCGGTGCCGCGTCGTGGTTTCCCGCCCACCGACGGGCCGGACGCCTACACGGCGGGCACCCTGTTCCCGCAGTCGTCGAAGAAGGCGGCGCGGGCGATCAACGCGGCCAGCGGCAACCGGCCGCTGGTGGTGCTGGCCAACCTGTCCGGTTTCGACGGTTCGCCGGAGTCGATGCGCAAGCTGCAACTGGAGTACGGCGCCGAGATCGGCCGGGCCATCGTGAACTTCGCGGGCCCGATCGTGTTCTGCGTGATCTCCCGGTACCACGGCGGCGCGTTCGTGGTGTTCTCCAAGGCGCTCAACCCGCGGATGACGGTGCTCGCGGTGGAGGGTTCGTTCGCGTCGGTGATCGGCGGCGCGCCCGCGGCGGCGGTCGTGTTCACCGGCGAGGTCGACCAGCGCACGTCGGCCGACCGCCGGGTCGCCGAGCTGGAGGCGCGGCTGGCCGAGACCACCGGCGCGGAGCGGGCCGAGCTGAGCGCGAAGCTCACCGAGGTGCGTGCCGCGGTGCGCGCGGAGAAGCTGGGCGACGTGGCCACCGAGTTCGACCGGGTGCACAGCGTGCACCGCGCGGTCGAGGTCGGCTCGGTGGACGCGGTGGTGAGCGCGGCCGAGCTGCGGCCGAAGATCATCGAGGCCATCGCGGACCGCTGACACCTCCGCCGGTCCGCCCGGGGTCGTCCCGGGCGGACCGGCGGTGTCACGTGCCGGTGGCGCTGGGCAGCAGCGCGGGGCACCCGGCCGTCGCGTACGACGGGTCGTGCTCGAAGTGCCAGTATTCGTTGTCGTAGCGGCGGCACCAGCCCAGCGGACCGGCGTTGCGCTCCAGCCACAGCGCGGAGTCGTGCGGCTGCACGTCCACCGCCCGGCCCCGGACGTGCATCGACTTCTCCGGCGGCAGCACGTACTGCGCGGCCAGCTCCACCGAGCCGAACCGGCGCACCGCGTCGTCGAACTCGTGCTGCTGCTGGCCGGTGCTGCGCTTGCCGTCGTTCAGGCACAGCCGCACGCCCTGCCTGCCCGCCGCGTCGGTCAGCCGCTGCCACGCGTCGAGCACGTCCGGCGGCAGCCCGGTGGGCGGCTCGTCGACGAACCGGGCGTCCAGCGGGCAGACCGGGCCGGTGTCCGGTCCGGGAACGCCCTCCACCAGCGCCAGCGGGCGTCCGGGCACCGGGTCGGGGACGAACGACATGCGGCCGGTGGCGCCCAGCGCCACGACACCGGCCGCCAGGAGCGTCACCACCACGAGCGGCAGAACCGCGCGCAAGAACATCAGACCTTCACCTGCCTCGAAGATTCGTCACGTGAGGACGTCGACCACGTGCGCCGCCGCCTTGGCGATGATCGCCTCGTCGTACTTCGCGTCCCGCGTCGCCTTGCTGGACATGATCGCGATGACGAGGGGCGCCGAATTCGGCGGCCACACCAGGCCGATGTCGTTGACCGTGCCGTAGGACCCGGTCCCCGTTTTGTCGGCCACGGTCCAGCCCTCCGGCACACCTCCGCGGATGCGGCGCGGCGCCGCCTCGGTGGCGTTGCGCTCCAGCAGGTCGCGCAGGAACGCACGCCGGTCGGGCGGCAGCACGTCGCCCAGGACGATCCGCTGGTAGGCCGTGCCGATGGCGCGCGGCGTGGTGGTGTCGCGCGGGTCGCCCGGCGTGGCCTCCGTGATGTCCGGTTCCCACCGGTCCATCCGGGTCTCCCGGTCGCCGAGGCCACGCAGGAACGCGTTCAGCGCCTCCGGTCCGCCCAGGTCGCGGAGCAGCAGGTTGCCCGCCGTGCCGTCGCTGTAGCGGACCGCGGCGTCGCACAGGTCGCGCACGGTCATGCCGGTGGCCACGTGCTGCCGGGTGATGAAGGCGCTCCGCAGGAGGTCGCTCTCCGCGTAGGTGACGACCTCGTCGAGGTGTTCCACCGGGTTGCGCTGGAGGACCGCGGCCGCCGCGAGGCCCTTGAAGGTGGAGCAGAACGCGAACCTCTCGTCCGCCCGGTGGGTGATCGTGGCGGAGGGGCCGACGGCGTACACGCCGAGCCGCGCGTCGAACTCGCGCTCCAGCGCCGCCCAGCGGTCGTCGGGTGCGGTCGTGGTCGTGGTCGGCGGTGCCGTGGCGCTGGTCGGGTCGGGTGGGGGAGCCGTCGTGCACGCGGCCACCGGCAGGAGCGCGGCGGCGCCGAGCAGGGCGCGGCGGCTGATCATCGGTGCGTCGTCCTCTCACGTCGCGGAGCGGGTCGTGAGGGAGCCTCGCAGAACGCCACGCATCCCGTCCAAGACGTGAATGACTTGATCCATGCTGATCCGGCATATGATGTGCCCGTGGACGTGGTGGCGGCTTGCCGGGCCTTCGTCGCCGTGAGCGGGCGCGGCAGCTTCACGGACGGGGCGGCGGTGGCGCGCATCCCGCAGTCCGTCGCCAGCAGGCGGGTCGCCGCGCTGGAGAAGCACTTCGGGGCCAGACTCCTGACCAGGTCGTCGCGCAGCGTCGCGTTGACGCCCTTCGGTCGGGAGGTGCTGCCCGCCGCGCGACGCCTGGTGGAACTGGCCGAGGCGCTGGAGCGCGACGCCGAGCAGGCGCGGCTGCGGCCGTTCCGGCTGGCCGTGCCCGCCGTGTGCGCCCCGCACCTGCTGGCGCGGCTGGTCGCCGGCGCGCGCGAGCACGGCCTGACCCTCGACCCCTGGCCCGCCGACCCCGGTCGGCGCGCCGAGCTGGCCCGGACGCTGGAGGTGCGCGCGGCCCTGGTCGCGGTGCCGCCCGACGAGGCCGCGTGGCGGGTGCCGCTGGGCCTGGCCGCCCGTGCCGACCCGGGCACCGCCTCGGCGTTCTTCCTGGAGACGCTGCGCGTGAGCCGGGTGGAGCGGGGCGTGCGGTGGCGGCGGGTGTGGCTCCAGGCCGAGGACGACGTGCCGCACGTCCGCGACCGCCTGACCCGGCTGCGGGACGCGGTCGGACTGCTGCCCGCGCAGGTGGCCGTGGCGCCGTCCCTGGTCGCCGCGACCGCCGAGGTGCTCGGCTCGACCGACCTGCTGCTCTGCTCACCGGCGCAGGCGGGTGAACTCGGGCTGCACTGGCGGCCGGTGGGCGAGTTGCGGCTGGCCCGCGGCTACGCTGTGACCTCCCACGCCCGGGAGGACGGCGGGTGGGTGCGCGACCTGCTGCCCGAGCTGGTCGGCGCGTGTCTCGGCGCGAAGGTGGGTGACGCGTCGTGACGGCGGTGCGGGAGGCGCGGGAGACGCTGGCCGCGGCCGGGTTGCGTGGTTCGTTCCTGGTGCGCGACCTCGACACGGGCGACGAGCTGGGCATCGACCCGGACCTGGAGTTCCCGGTGGCGTCCCTGGTCAAGGTGCCGCTGGCGATCGCCACGCTGGAGCGCGTGACGCGTGGCGAGCTGGACGGCGCCACGCCGGTCCAGGTGCGACCCGGCCGGATGACGGTGCCGGGACCGACGGGGCTGGGCAAGTTCCTGCACCCGGCCACGATCGCGATCGACGACCTGCTCTACCTGAGCACCGCGATCAGCGACAGCGTCGCGGCGGACGCGTTGTTCGCGCTGACCCCGCCCGCCGCCGTCACCGCCGAGCTGCGCCGCCTCGGCCACCAGGGCATCACCGTCCGGCACCTCATGGAAGACCTCACCGACACGCCCGCCGAGCGGTTCACCCGGCCCGAGGCGCACCTGGCGCACTCCCTCGCCATCACGGCGGGCACCGCCGGGCAGGGCCACCCCGTGCCGCAGCTCGACATCAGCCTCGCCAACACCGGGTCGGCCCGTGCCTTCGCGGACCTCGTGCAGGGTGTGTGGCGGCCGACGTCGATCGCGCCGCCGGTCGCCGCGCGGGTCCGGGAGCTGATGGGCGACAACGTCATCCGGCACCGGCTGGCGCCCGATTTCGCGTCCGACTCGGCGCGGTGGTCGTCCAAGACCGGCACCCTGCTGAACCTGCGGCACGAGGTCGGGGTGGTGGAGCACGCCGACGGCCAGGCGTACGTGGTGGCCGCGTTCAGCGAGTCCCGCGTGCCCGCCGCCGTCCAGCCGGGTGCGGAGGCGTTGCTGGCCCACGTCGCCCGCACCCTGCGCGACCAGCTCCGGATGGGGTGAGCGGGCGTCAGCCGGCGAGCTTCGCCGCGATCCGGATGACGCGACCCGCCAGGTGGTCGAGGGCGGCGAGCTGGGCCTCGCCCAGCGGCGCGTCGTTGGTGCCGCCGGTGACGTGCGAGACGCCGTACGGGTTGCCGTCGGAGAACTTGAGCTGGTCGGTGTAGCCGGGCGCGGCGATGATGCCGCCGAAGTGGTGGATCGTGTTGTACAGCGCGAGCAGCGTCGACTCCTGGCCGCCGTGCTCGGTCATCGAGGCGGTGAAGCCCGCGTAGACCTTGTCGGCGAGCAGGCCCTGCTGCCACTGCGGCCCGAGCGTGTCCAGGAACTGCTTGAGCTGGCTGGAGACGTTGCCGTAGCGGGTGGGCGTGCCGAGCAGGACGGCGTCGGCCCAGACGATGTCGTCGGCGGTGGCCTTGGGCTCGTCCTTCGTGCGGTCGAAGTGCTGGCTCCAGGCGGCGTTGGAGGCGATGGCCTCCGCCGGGGCGAGTTCGGCGACCTGGCGCAGCCGCACCTCGGCCCCGGCCCGCTTGCCCGCCTCGGCCAACCGCTCGGCCATGGCGTGGATGTTGCCGGTGGACGAGTAGTAGATGACTGCCAGTTTGGGGTCGGCCATGGCGTGCTCTCCTCCGGTGTTCCGTCGAGGGCTGGTTCGCACTGTACGGAGCCGGGACGTCGATCGCTCGCCGGCGCGGTGGTTCGCCGTCGGTGACACGCGGTCACCCGCGTGGCGGACGGCCGGGGTGAATCAGGCCGCCCGTGTTGTCCCGCATCGCGTCACGTGTCCATCGTGGAGCGTCTGTCACATCGACCGGAAGGACGCGAGCCATGTCCCGTCGACCCCTCCGAGCCGCCGCCGTCGCACTCGTCACCGCGACCGCGATCCTGGCCGCTCCCGGTTCCGCGCTGGCCGTGACCGGCAGCTTCGTCGTGGACGGGAAAGTCGTGCTGCAAAATCCCGAGGACAAGAAGTGCCACAAGGTGAAGATCAAGAAGAAGCAGGTCATCACCAACATGACGTCGGGTCGCGCGCAGCTCTACAAGAAGCGCAGCCTGTTCGGCAAGTGCTCGGGGCTGTGGACGATCGTGCAGTCCGAGGCGCCGAACTTGCAGGCCGAGCACGATTTGCAGGGTGTGGTGTTCGTGTCGAACTGACCTTCGCACCGCCGGGTGACCACGTCGGCTGCGCAGCGTGAGGTGGAGGTGGTGATCCGGGCCCGAACCACTCGTCGCGCCACCCGATGCGGGCATTCGGCGCGGCGTGCCTTGGGGGCGCGGGTGGTCGCGGTCGAGGATGGGCGCGCACCGATCCGGCTTCGGCGTGGGAGGGCCCGTGATCGCGACCCGCGCGGTCCGCTGTGGACGGTCCCACCACGCGGCAGGGGTCGCCCGGTCGGGCCAACCCACCAGCGCGGAGGCCGTCATGGGCATCGAGACCATCAGGATCCACCCCGGTATCGGGGTGGCGCGGGTGGGCAACAGCCCGGAGCACTTCATCGGCCCCGAACACCCGGACCAACCGCCACCGGAGTCGTTCAAGGACGACAAGGGCCGGGTGCGCGGGCAGGGCGCGCGGTTCCGGCTGATGGGCTACGACGCGGCCGGCCGGTTCGTGCGGGAGGTCACGGCCGCGGACGCCCGGATCACGTGGCGGGTGCGGCTGGGCAACGCCAAGGCCGCCGACCACCGGGTCAACCCGGAGGAGAGCTACCGGGACATGTACCTCCACGGTGACGCCGCCCTGACCGTGTCCGGTTCGGACGGTGTGCCCGCGCCGGCCGCGCTGGGCGGGCGGATCACGTTCCGGAGCGGGGTGGCCACGCCGAAGGGCTTCGACGTCCGGTTGGGCGAGCTGCGCCCGGACGTGGCGCGGGGTCGGCCGACCGGGCGGCTGGTCGTGCTCGGCGGTGCGGGGCGCGCCGGGTGCCGGTTCCCGGCCGTGGACAACCAGAACTGCGGTGGCGTGCGGAACCCCGGCTGGTTCGACGACACGTCCGACGGGCCGGTCGGCGCCACGGTCGTGCTGGACGACGGGATAGTCGAGGCCGTCGGCGCGTGGGTGGTGGTCGCGCCGCCCTGCTACGCGCCGCACTTCCGCGACGTCGTCACGCTGGGGGACCGGTTGCTGGAGCTGGCGGTGGCGCACGGCTGGGTCGGGGTGGACGAGGACTGGCCGCTGGTGGACGGGGTGCGCGTGCCCTCCTACGTCCGCCACGTCGACCCCGTGCTGCGTGCGGTGGAGGCGGTGCGCTACGTCAACCACGCCGCACCTCTCGCCGAGCACGAGTGGCGACATCCCGTTACCGGGGACGAGGAACGCGCCGCCGTCTTCCGCCTGCTCATGGATTCGGTGACGTTGACCGGGCCGCAGCGGACCGTGCTGGCGGAGTGGGCGCGGGGTCGGTTCTCGCGGGACCGGCCGCCGACCGCCCCGGCTCCCGCGGACGTCGACCACGCGGCCCTGGCGGGCATGTCGGGCGCGGCGTTCCGGCCGGGCGTGGAGGTCGGGGAAGCGGTCCTGGACCCCACCCGCTACTACGGCTCGGACGAGCCCTCGGACCCGTTGCGCCTGCGTCACGACCGCAACCGGCCCGGTGCGTTGACCGAGGGCCTGGGCCTGCCGTGGCAGGCGGCGTTCCGGATCTGCGGCGACCTGTGGTGGCCCGTCACGCGACCCGACCACGTGCTGCACCCGGAGACCTCGGCCTACCAGGCGTGGGACCGGTCCGTCGGCGACAACGCGGCGATGGTCGCGCACTGGCACCGGGGCGGGTTCGTGGTCCCGGACGGGCCGCGGTACGTCGAGCGGGAACGCGACCCGGTGGCCGTCGTGACACCGCGTCGGCCGCAGGTGTTCCTCCACCACGACGCGGGGCAGATGGCGTTCGACGTCACCTCCCCGGAGGAGATCACGCTGGTCGTCCACCCGTCGCCGGACGGGCAGCTCACCGTGCGGCCCGCGGCGGCGGTGGTGCCGCCGACCGGGGAGGACCGGGTGCGCACCGTGTGGTTCGGCGTGGAGGGCAGGCTGGCCGAGCTGGTGCCGCGCACGGTCGAGGTCGCGTGCCCGCGGCTGGGCGAGGCGTGGCACGTCCAGGTGGTCGCCGCGCTGCCGGGCCTGGACGACCTGCCCGACCCGCTGCCGGACGCGCCGGGCACCGCGCCGGTGCTGACCACGGAGGTGGCGGTGGTGCCGGGAACCGTGCTGCGGGTGCCGTTCCAGGCGACCGAGGTGGACACCGGGCTGGAGGTCGCGCTGGTGGGCGGCGACCCGAGGAGCGTGCACCTGCTGCTGCAAAGCCCCACCGGCGCGCTCATCGGGCCGGAGACGGAGGGGGCGCACTGGGAGGCGCGTGGCGGTCGGCAGGTCTACCGCTTCCCGCTGCCCGCGCGGCTGCGCCCGGACCGCGCCGAGGGGCCCGGCACGTGGCACGTGCTGGTCGACGCCGAGCAGGCGAGGGAGGCGGCGCCCTGCGCCCTGGCCGTCCGCGTCCGGTCCGCGATCGACCTGGACGTGGAGCGGTCGGCGGGGCGGCTGGTGGTGAGGCCGCGTGGACCGGTCGCCGTCCAGGTGTGGGCGGAGTTCACCGGTGCGGACGGCGAGGTGCGCCGGGCGGAGTTCGCCGGTGACGGCGAGGTGGACCTCGCCGGTGCCGGTGCGGGCCGGGTCCGGCTCGAACCGGGTGGCGCGGATCTGCCCGGAGTCGCGGACTCCGCCGGTGTCGTGGGGGAGGAGGGCCGTGTCGTGCCCGCGAACACCGGCCCGCTGCGTGCGGACCTGCCACCGGGCAGCGGTGGTGTGCGGGTGCTGGCGCGCGGCACCAGCCCGCTGGGGTACCCGTTCCAGCGCGAGTACCGGCTGGCGGACGCCGACGTGCCGACCCGACCGGTGGTGGACCTGGCGACCACGGCGTCCGTCCAGTTGGACACCGCGCTCGACGAGGCGGTCACCATCCCCGTCCGGCCGGCTGTCCTGCCGGGTGACCGCCCGGGCGCGGCGGCCGACCAGCCGAGCACGGCGGCCGACCGGCCGACCGCCTCGGACGACCGGTGAACGGCGTGGTGTGCCGCCCGGTCGACGTGGTGGTGGCCGGGGCGGGACCGGCCGGGTCCGCCGCCGCCCTGGCGCTGGCGCGTGCCGGTCACCGCGTCCTGCTCGCCGAGGCGAGCCGCTTCGACCGGCCGCGGTTGGGTGAGACGTTGTCGCCGTTCGCGGTGGCGCTGCTGGACGACCTCGCGCTGCCGCGGACCGGTGTGCCGCAGTGGGGTTTCGCGTCGGCGTGGGGTTCGGCGGAACTGGCCGAGTCCTCGTTCGTGTGGTCGCCGTTCGGCGGTGGCGAGCACGTCGACCGCCGCGCCTTCGACGTGGCCCTGGCGGGTGCGGCGTGTGACGCGGGCGCGCGGCTCGTGCCGGGCTGCCCGGTCACCGCCGCCGAACCGGCCGGTGACGGCTGGCGGGTCGCGGTGGGTGGCCGGGCGGTGCGTGCGCGGGCGGTGGTCGACGCGACCGGTCGCGCCGCCGCCGTGGCCCGCCGCCTGGGCGCGAGGTGGGTGCGGCTGGACCGGCTGGTGGGTGTCGCCGCGTTCTTCCACGAAGGCGTGGTGGACGGCGGGATCGGGCTCCTGGAGGCGGTTCCGGACGGCTGGTGGTACACCGCGCCCGTGCCGCCGGAGCGGCGGGCCGTCACGTTCATCACCGACGTGGACCTGTGCCGCCGCCACCGCTACCACGAAACCGGGACCTGGCGGCAGGCGCTCGCCGGCACGCGGTACGTCGCCGCCCACGCGACGGGCCCGCCGACCGGTCCGCTCACCCTCGGCTCGGCCGCGTCGGGTGCGTTGCGCGGACCGGCCGCGCCGGGCCGGTGGCTGGCCGTCGGTGACGCCGCGCTGGCCGTGGACCCGTTGTCCGGCAGCGGGATCGCGCGTGCGTTGAGCACCGGGTACGCGGGCGGCGAGGCGATGGCGCACTGGCTGGCGGGCGATCGCGGCCCAGCCGTCGCCCACGAGGCGCGGCTGGCGTGCGACCTGCACGACTACCTGCGCAACCGGGTCGACCACTACCGCCGCGAGCAGCGCTGGCCGACCAGCCCGTTCTGGGTGCGGCGGCACCGGTCGGCACCGCGCGCGGCGGTGCCGGTGCGGTGACACCCGGTTCAGACCGGCGTCGCGACGGCCTGGTCCGCGGTTTCGGTGCGGGCCGCGGCGAGGCCGCGCGGACCCGGCAGGACCAGCGCGCCGTCCGTGACGAGCGTGAAGCGCTCCAGGCCGGGGACGAACACGTTGACCACGGCGAGGTTCGCCGTGGTGTGGTGGTTCCTGATGTGGACGGCGAAACCACTCCGGTGCAGCGTGGTGATCAGCCGTTCCGCGTGCTCACGCGGCGAACCCGGCGCGGGTGCGTCCTCGAACGGCGTGAACCGCGCGGTGCGCAGCGCTTCGGTGAAATCGGCCAGCCGGCAGCGGTGCAGCGCCGGGTAGCCGGTCGTCCGGTCGCGGCGGGGCGGGGTGTCGTCGTCATCCCCGGCCATGGTGGTGTGGATCTGGATCAGCTCGGTGATGGCGCGGTTCAGCGCGTACCGGCGGGACAACGACGCGCCGCAGCCCCGGACGCGGGCCGGCTGCCCGGCCGGTGGCGGCAGGAAGGCCCAGTAGGCGGGCACGCCCAGGTCCGTGGTCATGTCGATCAGCCGCACCTCGCCACCGGTCAGGGCCTTCGCCCTCTCCCACAGCAGCGCCAGGTCCTCGGGCAGGGTGGCGGGGTCGACGGCGGTCAGCCGCGCGGGCGGTGACTTGAGGAAGGTCCTGGCCAGCAGCAGGGACATCGCGTCCCGCTCGACGGTCTCGTTGAGGCCGTGCACCAGCGCCTCGGTCGGGTCGGAACCGGCGGCCCAGCCGTTGTTCATCGAGTACCGCCGCAGCCAGTTGTACCGGTAGGGGTCGCCCACCAGGTAACGCAGTTCCTCCGCGTTCATGCGGAGGTACTGGGGCACCGAGAGCGCGACCGGCACGGCGACCTCGCTCCCGTCGAGCGCCGACCGGTAGGTGAAGCAGGCGATCGGGTCGTCCGGGCCGTCGACCAGCAGCGCGACCGCCGCGTCGCGGATCAGGTGCCGCTGCGCCGCCACCTCGTGCGCCGACCGCAGGACGATGTCGTGCTCGGACAACGTGCTCGCGCCGCTCAGCCGGTGTTCCAGCGCCTCGAACAACGCGCCCACCTTGGCTTCGGCGGTCGTGCCCTTGCCGAGCCCGATGCCGTCCAGCACCACCACGCCGTCCCGCCGCAGCTCGCACCGCCACGTGGACGCCGCGTCCTCGAGCAGCGGTGTCAGCACGACGTCCAGGTGGAGTTCCGCCGCGGCGGCCAGGCCGCGCGACAGGGCTCGGTCCAACGCGATCGTCCGCTCACCGAACTGGTGCGCCTGCTCGGGTGTCGCTGCGTGCATCAAGGCTCCTGGGGTTCGGTGGGAGGGCTTGCGGTGTGGTGCCCGCGAAGCACTGCCTCGCGGGCACCACACCGAGCGCGGTTACCAGTTCTCACCGGCGTTCGCGGCACAACTCGTCGATGGCCTGGGTCTCCCTGAGCGACAGGTCGTTGTCGTCGTCCTCTTCTTCGCCCGCGAGCCAGTCGGCGTCATTACCCATGATCTACTCCTCCGAAGTGGTGTACTTCTCGGACCAGTGGCGGATCACCGCCGGAACCCATCGTCCTTGTCCTTGCGCCGCAAGGGAAATCGTCGGGGAGGTATTCACCCGGGCCGGCACACGTCCGAGGTGGGTGACCCCGGGGATCGGCTACCGAACGTCGCATTGGGACCACAAGGGTGATGTCCCCGACGACACCGGCCGCGTGGTCGTGTACTGAATCGCCCGGCTCCCGGGCGGAAGCGCACCCCTACATCCCGTCGGGCGGTGCGCGCATCGCCGTGCGGGCCGGACGCGGTGGTGGTTGGGCCAGGTGGGTGAAGGGCTTGGTCGCGGAGCGCTGGTGTGCATACCTTCGAGCGGGTGGACCGGGAGGGGGTCGGTGTGCTGGCCGTGCTCATGGGCGGTTACCGCGGCACCGCGCTGCCCGACGTGGTCGCCGCCCGGCACAGCGTCCAGGCGTTGCGCGGGGTGTTGACCGGTCGACCCGGCACCCGCGTCGAGGTGCCGGCGGCCGGTCCGCGGTCCGCGGGTGCGATCGCCGCGTTGCTCGGGGAACCCGCCGACCGCCTGCTCCTCTACTACGCGGGCCACGCGCGGTTGACCGACGACGGGGACGTGCTGCTGGGTCTGCCGGACAGCGACCCGGACGACGTTTCCACCTGGCTGCGGTTCGCCGACGTCCGCGCGTCGGTGCGCGCGCACGGCGCGCCCGGGAAAGTCGTTGTCCTGGACTGCTGTTTCACCGACGGCGCGGACAACGCGGACAGCGTGGACGACCTCGCCGACCGCGTCGAGCGGGCCACCCGGGTGGACGGGGCGCGCACGCTGGTGTTCTGCCTGGCCAGCCGGGAGGCCGTGTACGACGATCGCGCCAACGGCCTGACGTACCTGGGGCACGCCCTCGTCCGCGCCTTGTCCCGGGGTGCGGACGTGACCGCCGCCGCCGACGACCCCGGGCTGCGCGGGGTGCACGCGGGCCGATTACGGCCGACTCCTGCCGTCGAGCCGGTGGCGACCGCCGAGCCGAATCCCGCGGTGGAGGGGGAAACCGTTGCCGCGCGGGACGTCGAGCCGGTGCGCTTCCGGGTTTCGGTGCCGCGTTCGGTCGTCGTGTACGACAGGGTCGCCCTCGTGGCGGTCGCGGCGATGACCGTGTGGATCGGCTCGGTGCTCGGCGTCGACGTCTGGGCGTTCGCGATGATGACGCTCGTGGCGGCGCGGATGATGGAATCCGAGGTCCACGTCCCGTGGTGGAGGTGGGTGCGGGTCGGCGACGAGCTGACCCTGCACCGGGGGCGTGGCGTGGCGGCGTTCGTGAAACGGGGCCTGAAGAAGGAGTTGTCGCTCGACTGGCGGCACGCCGGTGTGGAACGCGTGGTGGTCGGCCGGGTCGGGAGCCGGTCGCGGGTGAACCTGCACGTGTCGCCGGACGCGGCGGCCCGGCTGTGGAACGTCGTCCCGTTCACCGGTTTCGGCGGCTACCGGTACGGCTTGTTCGCGCACGGCGCGCGTGGTCTCGCCTGGCCGCTCGGCGACGTGCACGCACCGGCCGAGGAGGTGGCGGAGGCGTTCCGGGCCGCCGTTCCGGCCGGTGTGGACGTGGCGGTGGTCCTCAACGCCGAACCGCCGTACCGCCGCGCCCGGCGGTGGGTGCTGGTGTTCTACCTGCTGTTCTTCGGTTCCCTGTTGCTGGGGGTCTCCGTCGTCGGATGAGCCGCAGCCGGGGCGCGGCGGCCACCCGTCCGGCTACCCGCACCGCGAGGAAGACCGCGTCCACGAGGAGGACGACGATCGCGGCGAAGGCCATGCCCGCCAGGAAACCGGCGGGCACGGCGGCGACGCGCACGGCCACCTGCTCCACCCACCCGGCGTCACCTAGTTCGATGCCCACCGCGGCCAGCAGCCCGGCGAACACGCCGAACCCCGCCATGGGACTCCACAACGTCGTGCGCAACCGCCAGCGCGCGGACTTCCGCCGGGCCTCGACCCGTTCGGCGCGCAACGCGCCCGCGCGGACGAACGGGTGGACCGCGGGCGGCGGGTCGAAACCGGAGTCCTGGGCCAGGACCGCGGCGCGGACGGCGTCGAGCACCCGCGCGACGTGCTCGGCGTGGCCCGGGAAGTCCAGCGCCGCGGGTCCGACGTGGAGCGTCGCGTAGTCCGCGGTGACGGTCGCCGATGCCAGGTCCGCGTGGGGCAGCACGACAACGCCTCCCCGGTAGCGGATGTGCACGGCGCGGTCGGTGCACCAGGTGCGCGCGTCGCCGAAGTCGGACCGGGTGTCCAGCACGGCGATCACCGGGTCGGTCGCCCCGGCGACGACCTCGCCGTGCCGTCGGGGCAGCTCGGGCGCGACCCGCAACGTGGCGGGGAACGGTCCGGGCAGCGCACGCGGCAACGCCAGCAGGGCGTCGCGGATCGCGGTGGCCCGGTGCTCCAGGAACGTGTCCGAGCCCGCTGCCGCGCGGGTGAGCGCGTAGACCGGTGCGCCGTCCACCCGGAGCTGCACGTCGTCGCCGGTCACGAGCCGGGCGACCGGTCCGCGCGGACCCAGTCGGAACTCGTGCCCGACCCGCTTCCCGTCGACCAGGACGGCGGTTTTTCCCTTGCGGGACGGTCGGTACTCGACAACGTGCTCTTCCACGCCGTCACCGACGCGCACGACGAAGTCCACACCGCCCGTGCGGACCCGCTCCGCCCGCCACCGGCCGCGGGCGATGCGGACGGGCGGCACGGCGGGCTTGTCGCCGGGCGTCACCGGTACGGCGGGGCGCACCCGCCGCCACCGCCGGGGCTGCCGCACACCGGCCCGCTCGTACACCTCGGTCAGGGCACGGGAGAACACGCTCGCGACCCAGTTCCGCGCGCTGCCGGGGCCGTCGAGGTGGCGCAGGTGCGGCGTCCAGTCGGCGTCGAACCACACGGCCGCGCGGGTGTAGGCGTGCGCGGCGGCCGGCAGGGTCGGTGTCCGGGGCCGGTACTCGGGCAGGCCGCGCGGGAACCGGTCGCCGGTCGACGCGCGGAACGACTCGTACTGGGCGGCGTCCCGGCACACGACGAGCACCACGCGTTCCGGCGCGATCCGCGCGACCACCTGGTCCACCTCCCAGCGCAACCCGTCGCCGGGCCCGGCGGCCAGCAGCACCAGCCCGGCGCGGTCCAGGCCCGCGAGCACCTGCTCCCGCCACCGGTCGTCGGAGGAGAAGTGCCGCGCCGCACCGGCCGGCGGCAGCACGTCACCGGGTTGGCCGAGCGCGACCACCCGCCCGAACGGCGCCAGCGCGGCGGCCAGCTGCTCCTCCTCGGTGCGCGTCGTGCCCCAGTAGTCGAGCAGCTGCTCACCGCGCTGCTGGGCGGAAAAACCCTCGTCGTCCACAAAGGACCTGAGGAACAACACCACTTCCCGGTCGGCCGGCAACGCGTCGAGCGAGCGCAGCACCTCCGCCGCGTGCCGCCGCCCGCGCAGCACCGCGCGGCGACCGAACGCCAGCAGCACCACACCGCCCGCGGTGCACAGGATCGGCCGCAGCAGCGGGTACGGCCCCGAACTCGCGCCGCCGTGGCCCACCAGCAGCAGCACCAGCCCGAGGACGAACGCGGGCCACCCGACCAGGCGCAGCAGCCGGGCGCGGGCGGGTGATTGCCGGACCCGCGTGGCCGGACGGGACGGACGATCCTCCACTCGCGCCCCCGTGTCCCCTCAGGATCGCCCGTCCAGCGCGCGGAGCGCGGGCTCCAGGTGACCGAGCGCTTCCCGCAGCAGGTCGGCCAGCGGCCGGTCACTCGTGACGACGACGAGAGGTCCGGTGCCGCCGGGGTGCACCCACCGCTCCAGGGCGACGCGTGCGGCGGCCGAGACGGCGGCGGCCAGCACGGCGGGCGCCAGGGTGTCGGTGCCGCCGGTGCGCTCCGCGATCGCCGACGCGAGCGGCCGGGCGATCGTGGACATGGCGTTGACGAACTCCGCGCGCAACCGGGGCGTCGAGGTGATCAGGCAGAGCGCGTCGCCCGCCGGTTCGGTCGTGTACTGCTCGACCACGGCCTCGGTCACGGCTCGGGCCAGGGGTTCGCCCGCCGGGCGGGCCCGCAGCGCCTCCGCGACGCGAAGCGCGCGTTCGGCGGTGACGGCGGCGACGATCGCCTGCTCGCGGCTGGCGTAGTAGTTGTTGTAGGTCCGCGGCGAGACGCCGACGGCGTCGGCGATGTCGTCCACCCGGACGTTGTCCGGTCCGCGCTCCAGCGCCAACCGCAACGCGGCTTCGCCGAGGGCCTTGCGCGTGGCTGCTTTCTTGCGCTCGCGCAGCCCGCCCTTCCCGTCCGCCATGCGGGCAGCCTACCTTGCGCAGGCGCATTTTTGCGTCATCGCAATTTCAGGGCGCGCTCTCCCGGCGTTCGGTGGACCGCCGCTCGACCGCCTCCGCGACCTCTTCGATCGCACGGCGGATCAGTGCGCCGTAGTCGTCGTCGCCGAGGGCGCCCTGGTGCTGCCGGGCCGCGGCGAGGTGGTCGCGCGCGGCGTCGAACGAGCCGAGCCGGCGGAAGTTGTCGGCGAGGTTCAGGTGCAGCGACGGGTAGAACCCGGCGACGGCCAGGTGGTCGTGGTGGCGTTGGACCCGCGCGTCGGTGAGGGTCGCCGCGGCGTCGAGCGCGCGGACGTCCCAGACGAGGGCCTGCGCCGGGTCGTCGTGCAGGTCGGCGAAGTAGTGCGCCAGGACGCAGCGGTGGAAGGGGTCGCCCGCCGGTCCGATCCGGTCCCACAGGCGGCTCAGCCCGGCGCGCGCGGCGGCGGTGTCGCCGGTGCGGCCGAGGGTCACCGCCTCGGTGATCTCGGTCATCGTCGGGTCCGGGGTGGTGGTCATCCGGTGGTTCCTCCGGGTTCGGGGCGGAGCGGCATCACCAGGGTGGTGAGGTCGCCGTCGTCGGCGGAGCGCACGACGACCGGTTCGTGGGGCAGTGCGAGGTCGAGCATCACGTCCGGGCCGACCGCCGTCGTGACGGCCGGGTGGAGGGTGGCGGCGGCGAACTCCACCACCGTTCCCGGTCCGGTGACGTCGGCGGTGACCGCCGACCGGCCGTTCGGCGAGGAGATCACCAGTCCCGTCGCCGAGACGTCGAGCCGGACGCGTGGGGCGTGCTGCTCCTCCAAGCCGCGTGCCAGCGCGTTGCGGGGGACCAGCACGCGCGTGCGGGCTTCGGGCAGGGACGCGAGCAGCAACCGGTGGTCGGGGTACGGCTCGGTCAGGGTGCGGCAGTCGCGGGTGGTCTCGTCGCCCCACAGGCGGACGTGGCCGGTGCGGGCGCTCAGCCGCAGGTCGTGCTGGCGGCGCGTCCAGGGCAGCGCGGGTCGCAGGTCGTCGGCGTCGACGGTGGCCGACCAGGTCGGGCCGGGTCGGGTCGGGACCAGCGTCCGGGTGGACAGCCGGTAGCGATCGGTCGCGGTGAGCACCACGGTGTCCGAGGACACGTCGATGCGCACCCCGTTGAGCACGGGCAGCCCCGGCTCGTGCGTGGTGGCGGTGAGGACCTGCTCCACGGCCGTGGTGAACACCAACGCGTTGACACCCGTGACCAGCGCGTCGACGCTTGTAGCGGGCGACCGCGCGTCCGACCCGCCCAGTGCGGCCTTGACCGCCACGGCCGTCTCCCGAGCGTGCCGAGCCCGTTCCGCCAGCCCCGCGACGTGCTCGTCCACGATCCGAGCCGCCTCCCCGGCAGCCCCGCCGAGCACCTCCCCGATCCGCTCCAGCGGCATGTCGATCTCCCGCAACCGCCGGATCGCCACCGCCCGCGCGACCTGGTCGCGCGCGTAGTAGCGGTAGCCGGACACGTGATCCACACTCGCCGGCCGCAGCAGACCGGAGTCCGCGTAGAAGCGCAGGGCACTCGCGGTCAGCCCGCAGGCGCGGGCGAAGACCCCGATGGTGAGCATCTCGGACACCCGCCCATCATCGGCCTTCAAGTAACTCGAAGGTCAAACCGCGGGCGCGACCTGCCCCGGAGGCGCCCCGACCTCGATGCCCGGCCGCGGACCGGCGGCACCGAACATCGCGACGCGCCTGTGGGTGGCCGGCACGTGATCGGCCCGCCCGCCACCCGCTCCAGGCCCGCCACCCGCTCGAGGCCCGCCACCCGCGCCAGGGCCGCCACCCGCCCCCGGGCCGGCACCCGCTCCAGGCCCACCACCCGCCCCCCGCCCCCCGGGCCGCCACCCGCTCCGCGATGTCCTGCCGGCCGAAGCTTCAGGCAGGCTCCCTGAAGGTTCACCCACCTAACTTTCAGGGAGCCTGCCTGAAAGATCCGCCGCCACCTAACTTTCAGGGAGGCTCCCTGAAAGTTTCGGCCCGCCACAACTTTCAGGCAGGCTTCCTGACAGTTCCGGCCCGCCCCAACTATCAGGCAGGCTCCCTGAAAGTTTCCGGCGCGGCTTTCTTTCAGGGAGGCTCCCTGAAAGTTTCGGCTCAGCCCGGCCCCGGCGTGGGCGACCCGGATGACCGACCAGGTGCGGTCAGTGCGATTTGCCCACGGGGCTTGGGAGGCATCATTGATCCATGCCCATCATCTCCAGCCCCGAGACCCTGTTCGGCGAGGTCGTCATCCGGCCCGCGCGACCCGGCGAAGAGGACGTCGTGCTCGACCTCCTGGCCGATGCCGCCGCCTGGCTCGACGGGCGGGGCATCACGCAGTGGCCCCTGCGGTTCCCGGCCGACTCCGTGCGGGCGCAGATTTCGCGGGGAGAGGTGTTGCTGGTGGAGGAAGCCCGACAGCCCGTCGCGACGTTGGCGGTCACCGACGACGAGGCGGAGTTCTGGGGCCCCGTCACGGAACCGGCCTACTACGTCGGCCGGTTCGCCGTCGCCCGGCGGGCCGGTGGTGGCGGTCTCGGCCGTCGCCTCATCGGCTGGGTCGCGGGCAAGGCCGCGGACCACGGTCGGCAGTACGTCCGCCTGGCCACGGTCCGCCACAACCCGGGCCTGCGGGGCTACTACGAGCGGGCCGGGTTCGTGCACGTCGTCGACCCGCCCCACGCGCGGTGGGAGATGAGCCTCTACCAGCTGGCCGTGACACCGGCCGTCGAGGTCTCAGGACGGGAGCACCACGGGTAGGGCCGCGTACGGGTTCATGATCGAGGAATCACGACGCCGCGGCGCCTGGACGGCGAGGCGGGCACGTGGGTGCCGCGTGCTCAGCTCGCGCAGCACGGTGTTGACCTCCAGCCGCGCGAGCTGGGCGCCCAGGCAGTAGTGGACGCCGTGGCCGAACGAGATGTGCTGCGCGGCGGTGGCCCGTGCCGGGCGGAACAAGGCGGCGTCGGCCCCGTGGACGGCGGGGTCGCGGTTGGCGGCCCCGATGTTGATCAGGACCAGCTCGCCCGCGCGGACGGTGGCGCCCAGGACGTCGAAGTCTTCGGTGGCCACCCGGTGCGGCGCGTTGCGCACACCGTTGTCCACCCGCAGCGCCTCGTCCACGACGCGGGGTATCTCCTCCGGGTGGGCGACGACCTCCCGCCACCCGGCCGCGTCGGCGGCGAGCAGCAGGGCCAGTGCGTTGCCGATGGCGTTCGCGGTCGTCTCGTGACCGGCCACGACCAATATGAACGCGTTGCCGAGCAGTTCCTCCGGTGTCAGCCGGTCGCCGTCCACGCCGACCTGGACCAAGGCGCTGAGCAACCCGTCGTCGGGGTGGCGGCGCTTGTGCTCGATCGCCTCGGCCATGTACGCGGTCATGTCCCGCGTCGCCTGCGGGCTGACGTCCGGGCTCTCCGCCATGAGCGCGTCGGTCCAGGCGCGCAGCCGGTCGTGGTCCGACCTCGGCAGGCCCAGCAGCTCGCTGATCACGATCAGCGGCAACGGGGACGCCAACCGGTCCATCAGGTCGACGGGCTCGTCCACCGGCAGCGCGGCCACCAGCTCGGCCGCGATCCGCTCGACGCGCGACCGCAAGGCGCGCACCCGGCGGGGCGCGAACGCGGTGGAGATCAACCCCCGCAGCCGCCCGTGCGTGGGCGGGTTCGACATGAGCACGGACGGCGCGAACATGCCGTTGACCTCCTCCTCGGCGACGCCCTGCGCGCGCAGCGCGGCGGTGAGGTCCGCCGAGTCCTTGGACAGCCGCGGGTCGGCGAGCAGCGCCTTGGCGGTCTCCAGCGGCACCGTCGCCACCAGGACCCGCACCCCGTTGGGCAGCGCGGCCGGGGTGATCCACTGCCCACGATCGCGCAGCCCGTCCTCGACCACGTGGTGCGCCACGCCGCGCAGACCGGCGGTGCTCACGAGGTTCCGGGTGGACGGGACGTGGATCGGGTCTACCACCAGCAGCTCCCAGCGCTCGACGGGCCACCACCCCCGGCGGCGCCGGAGGTGAGCCGCGAGGATCAGGTGGTGGTCAGCCCGAGCCGCGGGCTGACCACCACCCGCAACCCCGTGGTCACGTCCCGGATGGCGTTCGGCGGCAGGTCCGCCGCGGCGCCGTAGCCGGCGTCCTGGAGGTCGCTCAACCCCGAGATCAGCTTGGTGAACGCCCACTGCGGCAGCCGGCGGCGGGCGCCGTCGCGGGTCAGCCGCTGGGCCAGCCAGAAGTAGGTCTCCTTCCCACGATACTGCTGGTACATCAGGGAAACCAGGGCTAAAAAGCGTTCGTACGAACGGCGGTAGTGCTGTTGGAAGAACTCCAGTCCCCGGTCCTCCGCGACGTCGCCGCGCAGGATCGAACTCACGCAGGCCGCGCCGAGCAGCGCGCTGTACATGGCCAGGTGGGTCCCGGTGGACAGCAACGGGTCCAGGAAGCACGCCGCGTCGCCGATGATCACGTGGCCGGGCCCGCAGAACCGGCCGGCCGCGTAGGAGTAGTCCTGCTCGATGCGCACCGGCGACCGGAACGTCGCACCACGCAACAGCGACGCGACGGTGTCCGACTCCGCCACGGCCTCCAGCAACACCTCCTCGTCGCGGGAGTGCCGGGCGCGGCGCTCGCGGAACAGGTCCCGGTGGGTGACGAAACCGACGCTGAACCTCCTGCCGCCCAGCGGGATGACCCAGTACCAGCCGTCCGGCGACGAGATCGAGTTGAGCCCGCCCTCGGGCGTGCCGGGCAGGGTCCGGGCGCCGTCCCAGTAACCCCAGATCGCGACGTTGCGGAACACCTCGTGCGGCACCCGGTCGCGGTGGTGGCCCACCGACAGCACACCCGCGCGGCCGGAGGCGTCGATGATGAAGTCGGCCGCCGTCTCACCCCGCGTGCCGTCCCGCCGGACCCACCGCACGGCACGCGGCCGGTCGCCCGCGAAGACGACCTCCCGGACCGCCACGCCCTCCTCGACCCGCACGCCCTGCTCGCGGGCGTTGCGCAGCAGCAGGTGGTCGAACTCGGCGCGCTCGACCTGCCACGAGTACACCTCGTCGCCGAACTGGGCGGACCAGTCGACGGCCCAGCCCTCGTCGCCCCAGCGCAGGTAACCGCCCCGCTTGACCTGGAAACCACGTGCCTCCACCAGGTCCAGCGCGCCGGACAGGCCGAGCACCGTGCGGCACGACGGCGCGAGCGATTCGCCGATGTGGTAGCGCGGGAACGCGTCCCGCTCGAACAGGTGGACCTCGAAACCCGCTCGGGCCAGCAGCGCGGCGGCGGTGCTGCCCGCCGGACCGCCGCCGATGACCAACACGGTGTCGGGGCGTGGCATCGCGTGTCCCTTCAGTCGCGGGCGAGGCGGGCGGTGAGGTGGAACGCCGGTATCGACGCGCGCCCGCCGCCGGGCAGGGTGTGGGTGGTGGGCAGGACGTCGTGGCCGCCGGCCACGGCCACGTAGCGGGGGCCGAGCAACGCCATCACGTCCTCCGCCGTGAGCACGCCCGGCCGGATGCCGGCGGACAGCACCCGGGACAACGCGGGCGGCGGCCCGCCGGCGGTCAGCGCCGCGAAGTACGCCTCGGCGGTGGGCGCGAGTTCCACGAGGTGGAGGGTGCCGCGCTCGCCGAGCAGCCGCCGCACCGCCGCGGCGAACGCGGGCCGCAGGTCCGGCGCGACCTGGTGCAGGACACCGCGCAGGTGGACGTTGGCGTCGCCGCACCGGTCGTGCAGGCGGGCCACCGCGGCGGTGTCCAGGGCGTCGAGCACGACGTAGGTGACGTTCGGGTGCGGGTGCGTCCGCCGGGCCAGGTCGATCGCCGCCGCCGACGCGTCCGCGCCGATGACCCGCTCGAAGTGCGCGGCGAGCTGGACGGCCTGCGTGCCGTTGCCGCACCCGACGTCCACCACCGGCAGGCTGCCGTCCAGCACCTCGGTCAACCGCGCCAGGTCCGCGGGCACGTCCCACAGCGGCGGCCTGCCGTCCCGCGCGGTGGCCCGCCAGAACACCTCCCAGACGTCAGCGCCGGTGCGCACCGGGCGCCTCCTCGTCCGGTGTGCCCAGTGCGACCGCGGCGCGGTCGCGCAGGGCGGCCCGGTCGGTCTTGCCGGTCGGCGTCCGGGGCAGCTCGGGCAGCACGTCGAACCGCTCGGGCACGGCGGCGCGCGGCAGCCGTTCGGCGCAGTGCCGCGTCAGCTCGGCCGCGTCGACGCCCGGCGCGGCCACCGCGGCGACCAGGTGCAGGTCACCGTCGGCGTCCGGGACGGCGAGCACCGCGCAGTCCGCGACCGCCGGGTGGTCGTGCAGCACCACCTCGACCTCGCCGGGTTCGACGCGGTTGCCGCGGATCTTGACCTGGTCGTCGCGGCGGCCGAGGAACGTGTAGCGGCCGTCGCCCTCGTGGCGGACCAGGTCGCCCGTGCGGTAGCACGTGCCACCGCCGTCGGGCGCGGGCACCAGTGCGGCTCCGGTCCGGTCCGGGTCGTTCCAGTAGCCGCGCATCACCGTGGGACCGCGGACGTGCAGCTCGCCGGTCTCACCGGGCGCGGCGAGGTGGCCGTCATCGGTGACCGCGAAGACGCTCACGCCGGTGATGGCCCGCCCGATCGGGATCGACGTGGTGGTGGGCGGCAGCGGGTGCGGCACCTCGTGCCAGGTGCACACGTTGGTCTCGGTGGGCCCGTAGAAGTTGAGGAACCGGGCGTGCGGCAGCAGCGCCATCAGCTGCCGCAGGCGGGGCACCGGGAACACCTCGCCCGCGAACGCCACCAGGCGCAGCCGGGACAGGTCGCGCCGGGCGAGGTCGCCGCGTTCGCGCAGCATCACCAGCGCCGAGGGCACCGAGTACCAGACCGTGACGCCGGCGCGTTCCACGAGGCTCGCCACGCTCATCGGGAACACGCCGACCCGGGGCGGAATCAGGACCAGCGCCGCCGCCGCGGAAGCGGTGGCGAAGACGTCGAAGACGGACAGGTCGAAGTGCAGCGGCGCCTGGCCGCCGACCCGGTCGTCCGGCGCCAGTTCGCACGTCCGGGCCGCCCACCGCACGAAGGCCAGCGCGTTGCCGTGGCTGAGCGCCACGCCCTTCGGCACGCCGGTCGACCCGGACGTGTAGAGCACGTAGGCGAGGTCGTCGGGACCGATCCGGGGCGCGGGCGCGACCGGCTCGCAGCGGTCGAGGTCGGCGCGGCCCAGCCACCGCACCGGCCCGGTGCCCCGTCCCGCCCCGTCGCACACCACCACGGTGTCGAGCGGCGGGACGACCGGCACCGTGCTCGCGGTGAACTCGGTGACCACGACGCACCGCGCGCCGCTGTCGCGCAGCAGCACCGCGGTCCGCGCCGGCGGCGCGAGCGGGTCCAGCGGCACGTACGCGGCCCCGGCGGCGAGCACACCGTGGATCGCCACGACCGCCTCGGTCGACTTCGGCAGGTACAGCGCGACGCGATCACCGGGGCGCACGCCCGCCTCGACCAGCAACCGGGCCATCCGGCTCGCCTCCGCGTGCAGGAGTGCGTACGGGACAACGCGTTCGCCGTCGACCACCGCCGTGCGCCCGGGGTGCTCACGCGCCGCGGCGGCGACCAGGTCCGGCAGCACGCCCGTCATGGTCGCCGCCCCGGGTCCTCGACCGCCGTCACCCGGCGCTCGACGTACCAGCTGATGGCGGAGATGGACTCGAAGTTGTCGGCGGTCAGGTCGATCTCGTCGACCGTGATGCCGAACTCCTCCTGGAGCCACGCCGACAGCTCCAGCGTGCCGAGCGAGTCGAGCAGGCCGCGGTCGATCAGCGAGTCGTCGTCGCCCAGCGCGGCCAGTGCCGCGGCCCGGCCGGGTGTCGTCGCCAGGAACGCGCGGATGCGTTGCGCCACGGTCATGTGCCCACTCCCAGTCCGAGAAGACGTGCGGCGATGTTCTTCTGGATCTCCGTCGTGCCGGAGTAGACGCGACCGCCCAGGGCGTCGCGCAGCTCCCGCTCCAAGCCCAGCGCGGTGGTGTACCCGCTGCCACCGTGCAGGTGCACCGCGTCCGACGCCGACTGCACCAGGCACTCGCTCAGGTGCAGCTTGAGCAGCGCCGCGTCGGAGTCGGTGTCGCGCTTCTCGTCCAGCAGCCAGGCGAAGCGGTAGAGCAGCGTCCGGGCCGTGTCCAGGCGCAGCCGCATGTCCACGATGCGGTGGGCGACCGCCTGGAAGTCGCCGATCGCGCGACCGTGCTGCCGCCGACCCCGCGCGTAGGCCACGCACTGGTCGAGGTGGCGGCGCATCGTGCCGACGGCCGGCGCGAGGATGAAACCGCGTTCCCGCCGCATGGTGGCGTTGAAGATGGCCATACCCGCGCCCGGTGGGCCCAGCACCGCGTCGGTCGGGACGTGGCAGCCGTCCAGGTGCAGGTCGGCCATCGGGGACGTGCGCAGGCCCATCTTGTCGGTGGGCGGGCCGACCGTGAGCCCGCGTGTGTCGCGCTCGACCAGGAACGCGCACAACCCGGCGTGCCTGCGCACCCGGTTCGTCGTGGCCAGCACGAGGAACAACCCGGCCACGGGCGCGTTGGTGACGAACGTCTTCCCGCCGTCCAGCCGGAAACCGCCCTCCACGGGTGTCGCGGTGGTGGTCAGCTGCGCCGGGTCGGAACCGGCGTCGGGTTCGGTCGCGGCGTGCGCGATGACCAGCGATCCGTCACACGCCGCGGGCAGGTAGCGACGGCGTTGCGCGTCCGTGCCGAAGCGGGCGATCGGCACCGCGCCCGCCCACAGGTGCGCGCCCAGCGAGAAGATCAACCCGTTGTCGCGGCACCCGTGGCCCAGCGCCTCCAGCGCCGCCGCGGTGGTCACCGCGTCCGCGCCCCCGCCGCCGTGCTCCACCGGCAGCGGCAGGCCGGTCAGCCCGAGCCGCGCGCACTTGCGCCACGCCTCGGCCGAGAACGCGCTGTCGCGGTCGCGCTCGGCGATGGCGTCGTTGAGTTCCCGCGCGGCGAACTCCGCCACGGTCGCGGCGTACGCCGACTGCTCGGCGGTGAGCCCGAAATCCATGTCCGCACCGGGTTTCAGAACGCGGGGTCCATGGCGGGCGCGCGCAGACCGCCCAGGTACCGGTGCCACACGTGACGCGGGTTGTCCTCCACCGCGCGCAGCACGGCACGCATCTTGGCAAGCGCCGGTGGCTCGTCGTCGTCGTAAAAGCAGCCCTGGAGCATCTGGAGGACGTCGCCGCGGTAACGCGGGTCGTGGACGAATGCCGTGTAGAGGACGTTGAGCCGGTAGTAGATCGAGATGAACTCGTACCAGTTGCGCATGGCCCGGCGCATCATCGTCTCGAACCGCGTGAACCGCGGCTTGCGGAAATCACCGGCCGCCGCAGCGGCGATGATGTCGTGACTGGCCAGGCGGGCGCTGTTGAGCGCCACGCTCACCCCGCTGGAGAAGATCGGGTCGACGAACCGCCCGGCGTCGCCGACCATCAGCCACCCGTCGCCGCAGATCTCGCTCATCGCGTAGCTGTAGTCGCCCTCGTGCCGGAACGGGCGCACCCGGCGCGCCGCGCCCAGGGCCGCGCGCATCTCCGGCCGGCTGTCGACGCAGCTCCAGAAGAAGGACTCGCGGTCCTCCTTCGCCGCGGCGAACCGCTGCTTCTGCGTGACCACGCCGACGCTGGTGATCGTCTCGGTGATCGGGATCTGCCAGACCCACGTGTCGGTGATCGGCAGGAAGTGCACGAAGATGTAGTCGGCCTTGTCCTCGCTGACCGCCACGGCCGTCCGGTCCAGGCCCTCGAACCAGGTGTGGATGGCGTACTGGTTGAAAACCGGGTCGGGTTTCTTCAAGCGCAGCCGGTTGCCCAGGAACGTGCCGCGCCCGCTCGCGTCCACCACCATGCGCACCGTGACGTCCCGGTCCCGGCCGTCGAGCGCGACGCCGAGCCTGGGGTGCGGGCCGGACAGGTCGGCGGTGCGCACCCGCGCGCCCTGGTGGACCTCCGCTCCGGCGGACTCCGCGTGCCGTAACAGCAGCAGGTCGAACTCGGCGCGGTCGACGTGGTAGGTGTAGTCCTGCGCCACGCCCGGCTGGTCCCGCTCGGCGAACCGCGTGCTCGCCTCCCGGAACCCGTGCGGCAGTTCGTAGTCCAGCGTCGGCACGGTGCGGGGCAGCGCCGACGTCCAGACCGCGCCGTACTTGCGGACGAAACCGGCGGAGTCCACTGTGGGCAGCACGCCGATCTCGTCCAGGACCGGTGTGGTGGCGGGCACCAGCGACTCGCCGACGTGTGGTCGCGGGAAGCGCTCGGACTCGAAGACCACGCACGAAAGCCCTGCTCGGGCGAGGTAGGACGCGGTCGTCGAGCCGGCCGGTCCACCCCCGACGATGCCGATGTCGAAATCGGGCATGTCATCCTCCTCGGTCGCCGCGGTTGACGCGCACCAGGTCCGTCCGAAGTGGACTCCGGCGGTGCGGGCGGTCGACCGGTGCGGAGTGGGCGACCCGGGACCAGTGTGCGACAAGCGGCGGATCGACCGCAGTACGGCAGACGAGTGACCTTCGTGGTGCCGGAAACCCGCATTCTGCGAGGTAGGAGTGAATATTCCACTACATGACCAAGTCTCGGTTACGGCCGCGCACCGGGGCCCGGCACCCGGGTCGTCCGTCCGAAGCGGACGGCGTGGTGGACCGGCTCCCGGTCGCGGTGTCGGACTGCCGAAGCGCCGGGTCTTCGGCACCGCACTTCGGATATCCGATCGCCGTGCCGCGGTGACCGGCCCCGCCGGCTGTCCGGACAGCGCACCGCGGGCACGTGATCACCGGGTGGCCGGTCGTCGGCACGGCGGACGCGTGACCGTCGGCCGTCCGCTCGTCGGCGCTCCGGGCACGGCGCGCGCCCGCCCCGCTCGGTGGCGGCGTGACACCGCGGTGTGACACCCGACCGGTTCTCGTTCGTGCCCGCGACGTGGTCGACCGGCCGGGCGTTCCCGGCCCGCGGGTGGCCGGTCGCACGGGGTGCGCGCACCGGTGAACTCCACCGGCCTGGAATTCGACTGGCCGGACCCCCGATCTCCCGGGACGTGCGCCGGTCGCGCGAGCCCGGTGGCGCGCCCGCGCACCGTCGAACAATCGGTCGAACCGGCTCGGTACCGAAGTGCACGCAATCCGCGCAACTGCGGAAAAGGCCGCACAATGACTTGTGGGTGACGATGATCCGGTAATACAGTCTTATGGCCGGGGGGAATCGCCCAACACAGGCGAATTCAGGGGAGACCATGGACGGCGATGGCGGCAGGCCGACGGCGTGGGCCCGGTCGGCGGGCCTGCTCATCGCGGTGGGCGCGGGTTGGTTGCTCGCCCGGTCGCTCGGCGTGCACGACATCTCCTCCTCGCCCGGCTACTTCTTCGCGATCAACGCGCTGCTCGGGTTCGGCCTCTACGCCAGCACCCGCGGCATCGACCTCGCCGAGTTCCGGGAGCACTGGGGCACCGTGCTCGCGGCCGTCACGCTGGGCGTCGGGCTGAAGGTGGCGTTGATCTTCGGCTTCCTCTACCTGTTCTACAGCCGCCCCGAACACCTGCTGCTCGCGGTGGCGGTGGCGCAGATCGACCCGCTGTCGGTGGCCGCGCTGCGCGCGGGTTCCCGCCTGTCGGAAGCGGGCAAGACGCTGCTGGCGGCGTGGTCCTCGTTCGACGACCCGATCACGGTCCTGCTGAGCGTGTACCTCACCGCGCTGGTGATCGGCGGCGACGCGCCGCTGTCCGGCGCGGGCCTCGGCACGTTCTCGCTGAACATCGGGCTGAACCTGGTGCTGGCCGGTGCGGCGTTCGCGGCGTGGCGCGTGCTGCGCCGCCGCGCACCGTCCGCCGCGGGGTGGCGCCGCGTCGTCGGCCGGGTGGTCGCGGTGGTGGCGGTGCTGGGTGTCGGCGCGCTGGCCGTGCGGTACTCGCTGCTGCCCGCGCTCGCGTTGATCGGGCTGTTCTTCCGGCCGGGCCGTGACGCGGACGTGGACCGGACGGCGCGGGGCGCGATGTACGCGGGCACGTTCGCGGTGGGCGCGGTCCTGGTCGACGGGGTGGACCCGACCACCGGCGCGCTGCTCGGCGTGGGCGCGTTCCTCGCGCAGGTGGTGGCGGCGGCGCTGCTGACCGCCCGCCCGCGCTGGCGCGGTGACCGCACCAGGCTGGCGCTGGGGCAGCAGAACGGCCTCACCGCGATCATCCTGGCGCTGACGCTGCAACCGGTGCTGCCCGGCGCGGTCGCGGTGATCGCGCCGGCGGTCGTGGTCGTCAACCTGCTGCACGCGATCACCAACTCGCTGCACGACCGCTTCCGGCCGCCCGTCACGCGGCCGGACGTCCCCCGACCGCCGGTCGCGCCACCTGCCGCGCCACCGGCCCGCCGCGGCGGGCCGCCCGTGCCGAAAACGGTCGCGGTCGACCCGCTCGCCCGTCCCTGATCATGAATCGCCGCCGTTCTCCGCGAATCCGCACATCGGCGGTCCCGGTCGGGACGAATACCGGCGGGTGAGATTCATTCCAGGCCGGGTGGAAATCCTGCGTCGCCGGGTTCCCGACCCGGCCACGACGGGTGACCGGCGGACATTCCGGTGTGGGCCGTCCCGGTGGCAACGGCCGGGCGTTCGGGGTACGCCGAGTAACCAATTTTACCCTCTTTGCGATTCTAAGACCGGTAGAGTCACAAGTCCGACACCGCAAGGGGGATGGGATGCGGGGCTCGCGGGCAGCCATGGCCGCGTTGCTGTGGTGCGCCCTGGCCGTCCTGTCCCCGCCCGCGGCCCGAGCGGACACCGAGGACGACGCGAAGGTGGTCCACTGCCTGTCGCCCACGCGGCGCGACGCACTCCGCCAGGCCGCCGAAGCCCTGGAGACCAGGCCCGAAGCCGACCTGGCGCAGTGGCGCAAGCACCGCCCCGACGACTTCGAGCGTGCCTGCGACGCCCTGTACACGGCGCAGAAGTCCGCCGACCCCGGCTGGTTCGCCAACCTCCTGCCCTTCCTCACCGGCCTGTTCAGCGCCGCCGCCGCGTTCGCCTTCACCACCTGGCAGAACCGCGTTTCCCGCGGCCGGGTCGTCGCGGACGCGCTGAGCACCGCGGTCACCGAGTTCCGCGAGGCGGCCGACGCCTACCTCCGGAGCTGGACGGCGGGGCGCTCGGACGCGGACGTGGTGGCCAAGCGGCACAAGCTGGTCGACCAGCTCGCGAAGCTCCGCTCGCAGCACCCCGCGTGGCAGGCGCCCGGCGACGCCATCACCCGGCTGACCGACGGCCCGCTGGGCGATGCGCTGAGCACCGGGTGGGGCCGGGAGCAGGCGGCGAACCGGAAGCGCCGCGAGGAGTGCGCGGCGGCGCTCATCGCCGTGCGGGACGACGTGTTCGCGATCGCCGCCGCGCTCACCCGCCCGCTGCGGGGGCGCCGATGACGCTCGAACCCGTCAACCCCTTCGCGGTGCCCCACCTGCACGGCCCGGTGCAACCGCTGCGGCCGTTCGCGCACGACCACGACGGCCTCTACGTGCGGGTGGACGACGGCGAGCAGCAGTACCTGAGCTTCCAGCGGCAGATGGGCGACCTGCGCGCGTTGCTGGAGATCGGCCGCACGGTGCTCGCCATCGGTGAATCGGGTTGCGGCAAGACGGCCCTGCTGCACCGCTGCGCCGCGTGGGTGATCGCCGAGCTGGGCGGGCGCGGCGTGACCGCGAAGGTGGTCGACGCGACCCGCCGGTTCCTGGTGGCCAGGGAGATGCCGTCGGCCGAGCGGCTCGTCGCCGTGTGCGACCACCTCTACGACCTGATGCGCCAGGACGGTCTGATCCGGCCGGACGCGGACGCGGAGTTCAAGGAGAACCGCCGGGAACCGTACCGGGTGTACCAGAACCTCGGCGGCTTCATGCCCGACGACCACGTGCTGATCCTCCTGCTGCCCTCGCCGAAGGAGTTGTGGGAGGAAGTCGTGCAGTACGCGGGTTTCGCCCAGGGCAGGGTGCTCTTCCTGATGGAGTCGGACATGCTGGCCGATGAGGACGTCGCCCGCATCCGCCGCGACGTGGCGCACTTCACCGAGCCGGTCGTCCTGCAGGTGGGCCCGCTGGTGGCGGGCGACGTCGAGCGGTTCGTCACCGATCGGTTGGGACGTCGGGGGAACACCGCCCGCTTCCCGCGGCTGAGCGACGAGGCGATCGCCGCGGCGGGCCGGAAGTTCAAGACCGTTGCGCAGTTGCAGTTGGCGTTGCACAGCACCTACCAGTCCCGGATGGATCGGGCGACGGGATACGAGAACGACGCGTGGGTGACCGCCGAGGAGATCCTCGAGGACTCCGAGCGTCGCTCCGTCAAGGGATCGGGGACCTCATGAGCGGCGGACGCGGCGACGGGACACCTTTGCGCAACCCGTTCTCCACCATGGCGGTCTCGCGCATCGTGGGCTTCGGCGAAGACCTCGGCACCACGGACGTCACGGTGGAGACCGACGCGATCCGCCGCGCCGTCACCTACCTCACCGAGTACCTGGACGCGCCGCCCGCCGAGCGCGGTGGACCGGAGTCGGCGACGGTGATGCTGATCCTGGGCGAGCACGGCAGCGGCAAGTCGCACCTGGCGCGGCACCTCGTCCGGCTCGCCGGCGCGCGCCTGTCGGACGAGACCAGCTCGCTGCACATCGAGGCCACCGCGGACGACGTGCTGCACACCTACCAGCGGCTCCTGCTCCAGGTGGGTCTCGACCGGGTGCGCGCGCGGGTCAACGAGTTCTACGCGGACATCGTCGCCGAGCAGCTCCAGGACACCGGGCTGGCGAGCAACGCCGTGGAGCTGCTGCGCCGCCGCGAGATCGAGCCGCGCAGCGTCGTCCGGCAGCTGCAACTGATGGAGAGCCAACTGCTGCGGCGGGTGCACCGCAAGCTCCACGACGTCACCGCCGACGCGCGGTACGGCCAGGCGCTGTCGTTGTTGCTGCGCCCCGGTTTCGAGACCGCCGTCTGGAACTGGCTGACCGGTCTGGAGCCGGAGGGCATCCTCGTCGAGCGCGGTATCGCCACGCCCATCGCCACCGACACCGACGTGCTGGAGGCGATGGGCGTGCTGGCGCTGCTGTTCGGCGGCGAGCGGCGGCGGTTCCTGCTCGTGGTGGACGAGTTCGACAAGATCTTCTCGGCGGCCAGGGACGCCGACCGGCGGGTGGTGCCCGCGTTCCAGGAGATGCTGGAGGTCTTCACCAGGGCCGGCGCGTGCCTGGTCCTGTGTGGTCACCCGGATTTCGTGGACATGCTCGACAGCAGCACGGTGGAGCGCGTCACGCACACCGTGCGCATGGCCGGGTTGAGCGCCGCGCAGGTCGAGCAGTTCGTCCGGCTCGCGCAGGAGGCGGAGTTCGGCAGCCCGCGGCTGGAGCCGTTCTCGGTGGAGACCGCGGCGTACGTCGCGGCGCTGACCGGCGGCAACCCCCGCAAGGTCATCCGGATGTGCCACGCGCTCTACCGCATGGCGCACGAGAGCCCCGAGGGGCGCGTCACCGACGAGATGGTGCGGGAGACCGCGAGGGACCAGCTGGGGTCGCTGAGCACCGACGAGGTCGTCCAGGCCGCGCGCCGGGTGTTGCTGCACAACGGCTGGACCTACCAGCCGGACCACTACCTGGCGCTGGGCCGGGACTCCCGAGTGGACTTCTGGCTGACGTTCGAGGACCGCACGGGCGGCTGCGCCGTCGTCTTCACCGACTCGGTCCTGACCGAGCAGGACTTCACCGCCGTGCACCGCCGGACGGCGGCGGTGCGCAAGGCGGTCCCGGTCGCGGAGGTCGTCGTCGTGGTCAACGGCGTCGTCGCCGTCGAACCGGCCGCCCGGTTGCGCCAGGTGCTCGGCCGCGAACCGCTCGTCTACTCGGGCCGGGGTTTCGCCGAGGACTTCCGCGCCGCCGTCCGGGCCGCCGCGCGGCTGCTGCCCGGCGACCCCCGGCGCGACCCGATGGGTGGTGTGGGGCAGCGGATCGACCAGATCAACCGGCAGCAGTCGAGCCTCTACGACTTCGTCGAGCAGCTGGCCGACCACCTCGACGTGATGCGGACGTCGTCGGACCGGCGGCTCGACGCGATCCAGCAGCACCTGGCCGCGCTCGACACCGGGCCGGGACGCGTCGGCGCGCCGAGCGCCGATCCCGCCCTGCCACCGGAGGTCGCGCGGTTGTTCAGCGACGGGCTGGCGGCGTTGGAGGAGATCACCCAGACCGAGCTGATGGTGCGGGAGGCGTTCGACTCCGCCGCGCCCGACGTGCTGGAGGCGGCGCAACGCAGGCAGGGCTCCGCCGGTTACCTGGAGGCGGTCGGGATCGCGGCCCTGCTGCGGCAGGCGCTGCTGAGCTTCCGGGACACCGTGCTGCGGTGGTACCGGACCGAGCACGTGCCCCGGTTCGCGGAGGAGCTGCCGCCGAGCACGGCGGACAGCCTGGACGAGATCTGCCGGACCTACGACGCGGTGGTGGAGTACCTGCCGCTGCACCGGCTGGAACCGCTCGTCCAGCTCCCGCCGTGGAGTTCGCGTGGCGGCGTCGTCTCGGAGCTGACCCGGTCGACGCGCCGCGCGCGGCTGTGGCAGCGCTTGGACAACCTCAGCCTGCACGTGCGCGACACCCTGGTCCGGGCCGCGTTGTCCGGGCAGGGCTGACGGTCAGCCGCGCACGACGGTGCTCGCCAACCGCGCCAACGCCGTGTCGGCGTCGCGGACGCGGCTCTGGTCGATGGTGACGCCGACCAGGTAGGTGCCCACGTCCAGCCGGTAGTAGTAGATCGCGCCCTGCTCCACGTCGAGCACGAGCCGCCGCAGCAACCCGCCGGGCTCCGCGCCCGCGATCACGCGGTTGAGCCGCCGGGCGAGCCGGTCCAGCTCCCGGCCGAACACGCGGTAGAACGTCCGTCGCGTGTCGACCGCGATCTGCGTGAAGAACGGACCCAGCGACGGGTGTCCCAGGTGGTCCGCCTCCAGCACCAGGTCGCCTTCGGTGTAGTAGGCCAGGTACTGGAGGGCGTGCGGGCGGACGGTGGCCCGGAACGCGTGCGTCAGCTCGTCCGGCACGGCGTCGAACTCCTCGACGCGTGGTTGCTCGTCGTCGAGGATGGCCGCGGCGGGCGCCGTGCCCACCGACTCCCAGCCGCCGTGGTTGAGCGACGGCAGGCTGATCCGGTTGCGCAGCCTCGTGACGAGCGCCGACAGCGCCCGGTCCGCCGAGTTCACCGGCGCGACGTCGGTCAGCGGCGTGCCGGACGAGCCGGGCACGCCGCGGGTCACCGCGACGACGCACTCCCGGGGCACGACCGTGTCGCACAGCACGGCGCCGTGCTCGGTCTGGAGCACCGCCCGGATGAGCGGCCCGGTGCGCGGCTCCTGGAGCACGCGGTCGAGGTCCCCGGTGAGGTAGGCGAGCCGCCTGCCCAACTGCCGCAAGGCGTCCCGGCCGGCGAACCCCGTGCCGAGCAGGTCCGAGGAGAACGCGAACACTCCTTGGCTGAAGTAGGCGACGTAGGGCAGCGCGGGTTCGGCCGCGACCGCCTCGCCGCACGCCTGCCTGGCCTCGCCGAACCCGTTGCCGAGGAAGTCCGCCTGCTCCTCGTGCGGTGTCACCGGCGCGGTGGCCGCGTCAGGTTTGGGGGATGTCGACATCAATGCTCCTCCAGCCCTCGTCGCGGACGGCGCCGGGTTTGCGCACCACCCGCAGGTCGTCCCGCGCGATCACCGTGCCCGGGTGCCCGTCGCCCAGGTACTCGCGGCAGTCCCGGTGCGCCCGCGCCAGCAGCGCCTCGGCGCCGGGCAGGTCGCCGCGGGCGGCGGTGGCGCGGGCGTGGGCCACCGCCGCCGCCAGCGTCCACGGGTGCGCCTCGCCCAGCTTCGCGTCCAGCGCGTCCAGTGCCCGGTGCACCTCGCCGGCGCCCTGCTCGACCCGGCCCGCCGCGCACCGGCTGAGCCCCAGGCAGAGGAGGGCCAGGGCGGTGAACGGGTGGTCGTCGGCCAGGCGCAGGTGTTCGCGGAGCCCGGCGAGCACCAGTTCGGACAGCTCCACCGCGGTGTCCGCCTCGCCCAGCGCACGGTGGTCCATGGCCAGGCTGAGTTGGCACGCCAGGGTTTCCGGGTGGTGCGGGCCCTGGACCTCCCGGAAACCACGCAGCGTGCCGCGGTCGCGCTCCTTGGCGGACCTGAGGTTGCCGCTGAGGCGTTCGGCGATGGCCAGGTGCCACTGGGCGGCCAGTTCGACGGGGCGGATGCCGGGGCCGAAGGCACGCAGCCGGTCGCGCGCGGTGCGCAGCGACGCCATGGCCTCCGCGTACCGGCCCAGTTCCCGTTGGTACACGCCGATCCGCAGTCGCGACCACCACGTGTTCGGGTCGCGCGAGCCGAACAACCGCAGCCTGCGCTCGAAGTTGTCGGCCTCCACCTGGAGCGCGCCGGCGGGGTCGCCGGACAGGAACAGCGATTCCGCCAGGTTGTTCGCCGCGCTGCGGGTGTGCGGGTGGTCGTCGCCGAAGGTGTCGCGGAAACCCAGCCAGGTGACGCGGTCCTCGTCCAGGGCTTCGGCGAAGCGCCCCAGCCCGCGCAGGTCGCCGCCGAGCCCGCGCGCGGTGATCAACGCCTGCGGGCTGGTGAGTTCGGCCGTCCGCCGCTGCTGGAGCAGCGCGCTCTCGTCCAGCCGCATGGCGACGTCGGCCCTGCCCAGGCGGCGTTCCACGTTCGCGAGCTGCACGGCGAGGCGGGAGCGCAACGCGTCGTCCGCGCCGAAAACCGCCGTCCACGAGGTCACCAGCTCGTGCCCCGGTTCGGTGGAGGCGAAGTCGACGCCCGCGCCGCCGTCGGTGTAGAGGAACCGGAGCTGGTTCACCAACCAGCGGCGGACCACCTCGTCCCGGCTTTTCAGCGCACCGGAGGGGAACACGTGCTTCTGGAGTTCCCGGAACCGCCACGACCGGCTGCGCTTGCCGTCCGGCGACTCCTCGGCTTCCTCCGCCTCGGTGGGCGCGAACGCGGCGAGGGCGCGGAGCGCCTGGGCCTGCCGCTCGGCCCGGAGGTCGGGCCCCATGGCGTCGAGCAACGCCCGCTGCACGACGCGGTGCAGGCGCAGGCTGTTGCGCTCGCCCCAGTCCACGCGGAACAAACCGTGCCGTGCGCCGAGCCACAGCACGCGGTCGACCTCCCAGCTGTCCAGCCGAAGCGGTCCCGCGTCCACCCCGCCGACCTCGACCAGCGTCGAGACCACCGCGGTCGAGCGGACCAGCCGCAGGCCGACGCCCTGGGTGGACAGGAACGAGCACAGCTGCGCCAGCAGCACCGCGATGCGCCCGGCGGGATCGGCCGCCAGGGATTCCACCAGGACGGCGACCACCCGGGCGACCACGCCGCGGTCCGGCCGCGCCGCCTCGTCGAGCCGTTCCAGGAAGGCACGCACCGACCAGGCGACGGCGTCGGCCACGGGCGAGCCCGTGCGGCGCTCGCGGGTGACGGCCTCGGCGAGCCAGGAGACGCTGAGTTCCAGGGCGAGCGGCAGGTGCTCCACCGCGCGCGCCACGCGCTCGGCGTCCTCGTCGCCCAGGCCGGGCACCCGCGCGACGAGGAGGCGGTTGCTGTCGCGCACCGGGAACTGGTCCAGTTCGAGGTCCGGTTCGGCGGTCGCGGAGGTGATCAGCACGTGACCGGGCCCGTGTGCCGGGACCAGGCCGTCGAGCACGTCGGTGTCGTCGGCGTTGTCGTAGACCAGCAACCACCGGCGGAACCGCTGCCCCGCGGCCAGTTCCGCCGGCGGCGACGGCGTCCCGTGCTCGGTCGCCGCGTGGTCGCCCAGGTCCGAAGCACGCATCCGGTCGCCGAGCTGGGAAAGCGCGATCAGCACGGCCTGCCGGTCGTGTGCCGGGACCCACCACACCAGGTCGTAGTCCCCGGCGAACCGGTAGGCGTACTCCAGCGCCAGTTCGCTCTTGCCGACGCCGGGCACGCCGCCGATCGTGACGGCACCGCCCTGCTCCACCACCCGGTCGCGCAGCGCTTCCAGCGCCTCCTCCCGACCCACGAACCGCTGGTGACGTGCCGGCAGCAACTGCACGGCCGGTTCGGTCCCGGGCAGGCCGGGCCTGCCGTCCACCGCGTCGGGCGGTTCGATCAGCCCGAAGTGCTTGAGCAGCCGGGCCCGCGCACCGGGTTCGTCGGCACCGGCGACGTCGACCACGGGTGCGACCGCGGCGGGTCCGAAGTCGCCGCTCTCCACCCGCAGCCGCACCGCGTCGGCGGAACGACCCGCCACCAGCCGGTTGAGCCGCGGTCCCACCGGGGACGCGTCCAGCCGGGACGAGGAGATGATCAGCAGTTCCGCGTCGGGCGGCCACGACGCGTCGTCACGCAGCGGGGACGTCCGCGCGCCCGCGTGCTCCAGCGCTTCACGCGCCCAGTCCGCCCACGCCCGGTCGCGCGGGGCGTACGCCACGACGACGTGGTCCGGTTCGGTCGCCACCTCGATGCCGAAGACGCGTCGGTAGCGCGAGCGGATCCTCCGCTGCACGGGCGCCATGCGGGTGACGGAACCCCGGCTGACCGTCGCCGCGAGCTGTTCGTACGCCGCGCGCAGGCCCGTCGGGTCGTCCGGCTCCTCCACCACCACGGCCAGCAGGGGTTCGTACGTCTCGTAAGGGCGGTAGGGGATGCGGATCGAGGTGGCGTCGTCGTCACCGGCGTCCACGAGTTCGGCGAAGGCCACGCGGATCGAGGCGAGGCCGCGTTGCGCGCGCGGGCCGTCCTGGTCGTTGACCTTGGTGGCCAGCGGCACGATGGTGAGCGGGACGGACGCGTGCCGGCGCAGGTCGTCGGCCAGTTCGGCGGCGTCCCGGATCGCGCGTTGCCGCGGCACGAAGCAGATCACGGCGAAGTCGGCCACCTCGGCGATCGCGGCCGGTGCCGCGCCACCCCCGACCGGCGCCTCCAGCAGCACGAAGTCGTACTCGGCCGCGACGAGCCGGACCCGCGACTCGACGGCCTTCGCCGACGTGGCGCCGCCGCCCACCGCCGGTGGTTCGGTGAGGACGTCGGCGTACCCGGCGGAGCCGGGTGGTTCGTGCCGCCGCGCGGTGGCGGGTGGTTCGGCCGCACCGTCCGGGCGGGGCAGGGCGACCTCCCGCGTGGCGAAGGGTTCCAGGTACTCGGCGACCCGCGGCGCGCCCGAACCCAGGTCGAGGACCAGGACCCGCCGGTCCGCGCTCGCCAGCACCCACGCCAGGTTGGCGACCGCGCTGGTGCGCCCGGCGCCGTCCGACGCCGACAGGAAGGCGGCGGTGACCGCTCGCCCTGAGCTGTTCATCACTTCTCCAGATCGCCGCGGGGCGGTGCGCAATTAGCGGTGTCCGCTCAATTGCGGGAAGGGCGGGGACAAATCACTCGAATGGCGGCGCGTGGGCGCACTACAACGAACTCTGGAACGCGGCGTATTGATCCGACGCCTGGCGCTCGGCCAGTATCCGGCGCAGTGAGGCACGCAGCGCGGGCGCGGCTACCTCGTCCAAGTCCTGCGGAGACAGGTCGGCCAGGTCGAGGAGTTCGGACTCCAGCACGCCGTCATCGGCCATCTCTCCACTCCTCCGCGTGCGGCTGCGCTCGGCGGTCCCGGTGGAAACCGGCGACCGCACCGCGCGGTCCGGTGGTCGCGCCGAGTCGCCCGGGGTGCTCCGTGCGAGGCTAGCGGAAGAATGAGCGGGTATCCCGGCAAAATTCCGGGTTTTCCGTGAGATCATTTGTCGGGTCGGTCGCGCCGACTCGCCCGCGAACCGTCGTGGAGGCCGCCATGACCCCCAGATCACGCATGTCCCGGGCGACCTTCTCCGCGTTGGCGGACGGCGGCGGTGGCGTCGCGGGGATGCGGTGCCTGGTGCGGGCGCGGCGCAGCCGGACGCTCCAACTGGTCCGGTACATCGCGGACCGGCGACCCGAAGCGCGTGAGGCGTTCGACGCGGTGAAGAGCCTGCCCGCCGCGGCGGTGCACCGGGTGGTCGACCACCCGGCGGTGGGGGAGTGGGCCACGCGCACCGCGCTCGGGCGGGCGTCACCGGCCGGTCTGGCGTTCGTGGCGGCGGCTGCCGCCGTGCACGCGGGCACGTCGTTGTCGTTGGAGCTGCCGCCCGCGGACCGGCCGCGCCTGCCGACGCTCGGCGTGGTCAAGGGCAGGCCGTCCGGCAAGGTCTCGGTGGACGGGCTGGCGTGGGAGCCGACACCTCGCGTCGTCATGCGTGACGGCACGGTGTTCCTGGTGGAGAAGTGGGCGGTCGGCGGGCAGCCGGCGGAACTCCGCGTGGCCGCCGGCGTGGACGTCGCCCGGTGGCAGGAGGTGGTGTCCGGCGCGTGGGAGCTGCTGTCCCGGGACCACGCGGACGTGGCGGCCGAGTTCGCCACCGCGGTCACCGTGCTGACACCGCTGGCCGAACCGCGCTCGGGCATGAGCAGCGCGACCCACGCCGACGCGTTCGGCTGCGTGTTCATGTCGTTGTCGGCGGACCCGGCGGTGGTCGCGATGACGTTGGCGCACGAGTTGCAGCACACCAAGTTGGTGGCGTTGATGGACCTGTTCCCCTTGGTGGTACCGGATTCCGGCGAGCGGTTCTACGCGCCCTGGCGCGACGACCCGCGTCCGGCCATCGGCCTGCTGCACGGCGCGTACGCGCACCTGGGCGTGGCGGGCTTCTGCCGCCGCGCGGGCCGGGAGGTGGAGTTCGCCCGGTGGCGTGCGGCGTCCCTGCGCGCGGCGCGCACGCTGCTCGGCGGCGCGGTGCTGACCGCGTTGGGCCGGGAGTTCGTGACGGGCATGGCGGCCACGCTGTCCCGGTGGTGTGCCGAACCGGTGTCCCCGGCGGCGCAGACCCGGGCCGACCGCCTGGCGGCGGCACACCGCGCCCGGTGGTCGGCGGCGGGTCACGGCGCGCCGGGGTGATCGCGCCGGTGGTCGGATGGTGCTCGGGCCCGCTCAGGTGCGGCGGATGAGGCCGGTGGCACGCAGTCGCGCGTCGGCCCGGTCGTCGATGCTGACCCGGATCTCCCCGCCGTCCGCCCCGGCGCCGCTGAGCGCGCCGATCAGCAGGACCAGGCAGCCCAGGGTGCGGACGAGCATCGCCCAGCCGCCCTTGGCCAGGCCGATCCGGCTGCCGTCCTTCGCCCGCACCAGGCGCGTGCCCGCCAGCAGCGCCCCCAGCCCCCGGCCGTTCGCGTAGCACCAGCCGTACAGCAGCGGCACCGCGATCAGGCTCGCCAGGAAGACCACGCTCGCACCGGCGGCGTCGTAGGACGTGTTGTAGTACGCCACCGCCGCGCCGACCGAGAGGCCGAACACCAGGAAGAGGTCGACCAGCCACGCGAGGAAGACGGCACCACGACCCGCCTCCACGTAGTAGGCGCCGTTCTGGAACGTCTTGATGCGCTTGGCGACATCCGGTCCCATGGTGGCGGCGACCTGTTCGCGCAGCGGCATCCGGGATGTGACGCGTTCGTCCCGCCGGCTGGTGCTCATGTCCTCGACCTCTCCTCGCGCCCGGAACCACCCGGGGTCCGGAGATCATGCCTCGCCGAGGTGGGCGGCGTGCCGCCCCTGCCCGGCCAGCGCCCGCCCGATCAGCTCCGCGCCCGCGGCGAAGCGGTCGGGGTCCGGGCCGGCGTAGTTCAGACGGACGAACGGAGCGGGCGGTTCCGCCGGGAACCACTCGTGACCGGGTGCGATCGCCACGCCCGCCGCCGCGCAGTCGCGGACCAGCCGGTCCACGTCCACCCCGGCCGGCAGCCGGACCCACAGGTTCAGGCCGCCCGGTGGCACGTGCGCGAGGTCCGCCCGCGGCACGTGCTCGGCCAGGCTCGCGACGAGCAGGTCCCGCCGGGCACGCAGCCGGTGCCGGACGGCACGCAGGTGGGTCCGCCAGCCGGGTTGGGTGACCACGTCCAACGCGGCGGCCTGGAGGACACCGCTGACGTACGCCGACTCCGCGCCCCGGTCGGCCAGCACCCGGTCCCGCGCGGGGCCGCGGGCGACCACGGCGGCCACCCGCACCGCGGGCGACACGCTCTTGGTCAGCGAGCGCAGGTAGACGACGTGGCCCGCGTCGTCGTGCGCCGCGACCGGTCGGGCGGTGGTGTCGATGCCCAGGTCGTGTGCCCAGTCGTCCTCGATCAGGAACGCGCCGTGTGACCGGACCACGTCCAGCACCCGTTCGGCGAGCCGCGGGGACCACTGCGCGCCGGTGGGGTTGGCGTAGTTGGGCTGGGCGTAGAACGCGCGGGCGCCGGTGTCCCGGAACGCACGCGCCAGGTCGTCCGGATCGGGACCGGCGGGTCCGCTGGGCACGGGCGCCAACCGCACCCCGGCCTGCGCCGCCGCCAGGATCGCGCCCCAGTAGGTCGGCGACTCGACCAGCAGCGGCTGCCCGGCCCCGACCAGGGCGCGGAAGATCGAGCTGAGGCCGCTCTGGCTGCCCGGCAGGACGACCACGTCCCGCGGCGCGGGCGGGGTGACACCGGTCGGCGTGGCGTCGGCCAGCTCGGTGGCGAACCACGCCCGCAGCTCCGGCAGCCCGGCCGCGGCGGACTTGGCCAGCGCCGCTTCGCCACGCGCGGCCCGGGTGAGCGCGGCACGCACCAGCCGCTCCGGGAGCAGTTCGCGGTCGGGGTAGCCGGTGTGCAGGGCGATGGTGTCCGGCGAGTGGTCGCGCAGCGGCGTCGCCAGGGCCGGGATGCGGGCGGGCGGCGAGCCCAGCGCGGCGGTCTGCCAGCCGTAGTCGGGTGGGCGCGTCGTCCGGGCGGCGCGGACGAACGTGCCCACGCCGGGGCGGGTCTCGACCAGGCCGAGCGCGGTGAGCGCGTGCACCGCCTTCTGCACGGTGACCGGGCTCGCGCCGTACTCGGCCATCAGCGCCCGGTTCGACGGGACGCGCGTGCCGGGTGGCGCTTGGGCGATCCACGTGCGCAGACCGGCCAAGATCCGCGCGCTGCTATCGTTGGCCATGTTGGGGAACGATAGCGTTACTCAAAAATCACCGCTGGTGCTACCGGCGTCGGGCCTGCGGTGGGGTTTGCTCGGGGTGGTGGCGTTCTCGTTCACCGTGCCCTTCACGCGGGTGGCGGTCGGCGGGCTGTCCCCGTTGTTCATCGGCGCCGGGCGGGCGGTGGTCGCGGCCGTGCTCGCCGGTCTCGCGCTCGCGCTGACCGGGCAGGCGCGGCCGGTCGGGCGGCAGTGGGCGCGGCTGGCCGTGGTCGCCGGCGGGGTGGTGGTCGGTTTCCCGGTGCTGACGTCCTACGCGCTGACCACCGCGTCGGCCGGGCACGGCGCCGTGGTGGTGGCGTTGCTGCCGGCGGCGACCGCCGTGCTGGCCGCGATCCGCGGCGGCGAGCGGCCACCGCGCTCGTTCTGGCTCACGGCCGCCGTCGGCGCGGTCGTGGCACTGGTGTTCGCGTCCCTCCAGGGCGGCGGTCTCGCGGGCTGGTCGGACCTGCTGCTGTTCGGCGCGGTGGCCGCCGCCGCGGTCGGGTACGCGGAGGGCGGGCTGCTCGCCCGGGAACTCGGCTCCTGGCAGACGGTGTCGTGGGCGCTCGTGGTGGCCTCGCCGGTGATGGTCGTCCTGACGGCCGTCGCCGCGGTCCGGGAGCCGCCGTCCGCCACCGGGGTGCAGTGGGCCGCGTTCGCCTACCTGGCCGTGATCAGCATGTTCCTCGGCTTCTTCGCCTGGTACCGGGGGTTGGCCGTCGGGCCGATGGCGCGGGTGAGCCAGGTCCAGCTCGTGCAGCCCGTGCTGACGATCGCGTGGGCCGCGCTCCTGCTGCGCGAGGACCCGGGGTGGCCGACCGTGCTCGGCGGCGCGGCGGTGGTCGCGTGCGCCGGTCTCGCCGTCCGCATCCGGCTCGACCGGACCGCCCCGCCGCGGTAGGGCCATCCGGGTGAACCCCGGGTGAGGTTCGCCGGTCTGCCGGGTTTCCGCGCTATCCCTGTCCGGAACGAGGCTGTCAGGGGGGCGCCGGGGTATGCGAGTCGAGTTCGGCCTGCTGGGTGAGGTCACCGCGCGCGTGGACGGCCGCGCCGTCGACCTCGGGCCCGCGCGGCAGCGGTGCGTGCTGGCGGCGCTGGCGGTCGACGTGGGCCGCGCGGTGCCCGCCGAGCGGCTGGTGGCCCGCGTCTGGGGGCCGGACACGCCCCGCCGCGGCACCGCCGCGCTGCACAGCTACATCTCCCGGTTGCGGCGCGTGCTGGCCGGCGCGGCGGGCGTCGTGCGGCGGTCCGGCGGCTACGCCCTGGTCGCCCACCAGTCGGGGCCGGTGGTGGACCTCGAGCGGTTCCGGGCGTTGCGTGCCCGTGGTGACGAGGTGGCCGCGTTGACCGAGGCGTTGGCGTTGTGGCGGGGCGAGCCGCTGACCGGGCTGTCCGGCGAGTGGGCGGCGGCCGAGCGCGAGCGGCTGCGGCGGGAACGGCTCGCCGCCCAGCACGACCTGGTCGACGCGCGGCTGCGGGCGGGCGAGGGCGAGGGGCTGGTGGTGGAGCTGTCCGCCCGCGCCGCCGAGCACCCGCTGGACGAGCGCGTCGCCGGGCAGTACCTGCTCGCCCTGCACCGGGCGGGCCGGTCGGCGGACGCGCTGGAGCAGTACCGCCGGGTGCGCGACCGGCTGGCGGACGAGCTGGGCGCCGATCCCGGCAGGCCGCTGCGCGAGCTGCATCGGCGTATCCTGGCCGACGACCCGGCCCTCACCCCGCCGCCCGGCGACGGGCAGCCCGCGCCCGCCGCGCTCGCCGGGCGGCCCGCCGCGCCCGGCGATCGGCAGTCCGAAGCACCCGGCGAAGGACCCGGCGACCCGCGGCCCGAGCCCGAGGCGCTCGCTGACCAGCGCTCCGCGTCGGGGGAGGCTCCTGGCGCGCTTCCCGCGTCCGCGCGGGAGTCCGGCGACGCGCTGCCCGCGTCGCAGGCACCCGGCGACCGGCGGCCCGTGCCCAGGCAGCTGCCCGCCGAACCACCGCACTTCACCGGTCGCGTGGCCGAACTCGCCGTGCTGCACGACCACCTGGCCGCCGCCGGACCGGGCCGGGCGGTGGTGATCTCGGCGATCGCCGGCTCGGGCGGGATCGGCAAGACCTGGCTCGCGTTGCACTTCGCGCACCGCCACGCCGACCGGTTCCCGGACGGCCAGCTCTTCGTGGACCTGCGCGGGTTCAGCCCCGAGGGCAGGCCGATGGAACCGGCGGTCGCGGTGCGGGGTTTCCTCGACGCGCTCGGCGTGGACCCGGGTCGGCTGCCCGTCGACCCGCACGCCCAGGCCGCGTTGTTCCGCAGCCTGGTCGCCGACCGGCGGATGCTGGTCGTGCTCGACAACGCCGCCGACACCGCGCAGGTCGCACCGCTGCTGCCCGGCGGCCGGTCGTGCGCCGTGCTGGTGACCAGCCGCACCCGCCTGCCCGGCCTGGTCACCGGCCACGGCGCACACCACGTGCCGCTCGACGTGCTCTCCGCGCGGGAGGCCCACGCGTTGCTGACCGCACGCCTCGGCGTCACGCGGGTCGCGGCCGAACCGGCGGCGGTCGGCGAACTCGTCGCGCTGTGCGGTGGTTTCCCGCTGGCGCTGAGCATCGTCGCGGGCCAGGCCCACACCCGACCCGACCGGTCGCTGGCGGACCTCGCCACCGAGCTGCGCGACCTCGGCCTGGCCGCGCTGGCGGACGACGACCCCGCCGCCAGCCTGCCCGCCGTGCTGTCCTGGTCCCGGCGCACCCTCGCGCCGTCCCGGCTGACGGCCTTCGCGTTGCTCGGCACCGCGCCCGGACCCGACACCGGCCTGCCCGCCGCCGCGAGCCTGCTCGGCCTGCCCGTCCCGCAGGCCAGGGCCGTGCTCCGGGACCTGGAGCGGACGTCGTTGGTCGTCCAGGACGCCGCGGGCCGGTACCGGATGCACGACCTGATCCGCTGCTACGCCTTCGACACGGCGGAAGAGCACGCGCCCGAACCGGACCGCGCGGCGGCGTTGCGCAGAGTGGTCGACTACTACGCGTACACCGCCCACGCCGCCGAACGCCGCCTGAACCCCACCCGCCAACCCATCGACCTCGTGCCGCCCGCGGCCGGCATCCAGCAGCACCCGGTGCCCGACGACCCGACCGCCCTCGCGTGGTTCGACGCCGAGCGCGCCAACCTCCGCGCCGCCCAGCGCACCGCCGCCACCCACAACTGGCACGACCCGGTCTGGTACCTGGCGTGGACCACCACCACGTTCCACGACCGCCGCGGCCACCGCGACGAGCAGATCGCCATGTGGGAGGCCGCATTGCGCGCGTCCGCACACCTGCCCGGCCTCGTGGGCCTGCGCGTGCACGAACTGCTCGGGCGCACCTACGCCGGCGCGGGCAGGCACGACGACGCGATCGAACACCTGCACAAGGCCCTCACGCTGGCCGAGCGGCACGACGACCCCAGTCAGCAGGCCCATGCGCACTACACGCTCGCCTGGACGTGGGAACTGCACGGCGACGACCGCAAAGCCCTCGACCACGCCACCCGTGCGCTGGACCAGTACCGCGACCTCGACCACGCGGTGTGGGCGGCGGACGCGCTCAGCCGTGTCGGCTGGTACACCGCCCGCCTGGGCGAGCACGGCACCGCGCGCACCCAGTGCGAGACCGCCCTGGCCCAGCACCGCCGGCACCGCAACACCGTCGGCGAGGCGGACACCCTGGACAGCCTCGGCTACATCGCCCACCACACCGGCCACCACGAGGAGTCCGTGCGGCGCTACCAGGAGGCCATCGCCCTGTACCGGCGTCTCAGCAACCACTACGACCTCGCCACCACGCTCGAATACCTGGGCCACCCGTACGCCGCCCTCGGCCGGCACGAGGAGGCGCGGGACGCGTGGCGGGAGGCGTTGGAGCTGTACCGGGATCAGGCGCGCACGCCGGACGCGGAACGCGTCCAAGCCCGCCTCGCACCGCGACCCACGTCGACCGGTCGAAACCTTTGACGGCAACCGAAGCAGCGTGTTGTTGGCCACTGCGCGGGCACGAGCCCGCAGCCCGCGCTTGACGTAGGTTGGTGGGATGCGTGACGAGCAGCCGGTCAAGCGTCGCGACCCCCGGGCCGGGACGCGGGTGCTGCTCACCTTCGCCGCCGTGGGCGCGTTGCTGGCAGCGCTGCTGATGGGTCCCGACCGCACCGTGCCGGGGCGCCCCGCGGCGGCTCCCGGAGCCTCCCCGCCGTCGTCCCCGTCGTCCCAGCCGTCGACCGACACCACGACGACCCCGCCGCCCGACCCGTGCGCGGTGAAGGCGGCGGCCCTGCCGTTGCGTGAACGGCTGGCGCAAACGCTCATGGTCGGCGTGAACCCCAGTGGCCCGGAGGAAGCGCTCGGGTTGGTCCGCGACGAGCGCGTGGGCGGCATCTTCATCGGCGGCGACCACACCGGGCTGCTCGCCGGCGGGCTGGACGCGGTGCACGGCGCGGCGCCCGTGCCGCCGGTGGTCGCCGTGGACGACGAAGGCGGGCGCGTGCAGCGGGTGGACCAGCTGGACGGCTCCATCCCCAGTGCCCGGCGGATGGCCGAGACCATGTCACCGGCGGAGGTGCGCGTGCTGGCGGCGCGACGCGGAGCCGCGTTGCGCGCCCGGGGCGTGACCATGGACCTCGCCCCGGTGCTCGACACCAGTGCCCAGCCCGACGACGCGGTGATCGGCGACCGGTCGTTCAGCGCCGACCCGGCGGTGGCCCGCGAGTACGCGCAGGCGTTCGCCGAGGGGTTGCGCGAGTCGGGTGTCACGCCCGTGCTCAAGCACTTCCCGGGGCACGGCAACACCAGCGGCGACTCGCACCGGGGCGCGGTGACCTCCCCGCCGCTGGACGAGCTGCGGGGGACCGACCTGGCGCCCTACCGCGACATCGGCCGCTACGGTCCGGCCGCGGTGATGGTGGGGCACATCGACGTGCCGGGTCTGACCGGCGGCCGACCGGCGACGTTGAGCTCCGAGGCGTACGCCCTGCTGCGTGGCGAGTTCGGCTTCGCCGGCCCGGTGATGACCGACGACCTGGGCGCGATGCGTGCCGTGACCGACCTGGTGGACCTGCCCGAAGCGGTGCGGCTGGCCCTGGCCTCGGGCGCGGACCTCGCGTTGTGGTCCAGCGGCGGGCGCACCGGCGAGGTGCTGGACCACCTGGAGGCCGCGGTCGCGTCCGGCTCCCTGCCCGCGACCCGCGTCGACGAGGCCGCCCGGCGGGTCCTGGCCATGAAGGGCGCGTGCTGACGCGCGGTCCACTGTAGACGGTTGTGTGCTCCCGGCGTCTCGGTTGGCGCTTTGTCCCTACGTTCCGCCCTACTGGGCGGCGCGCTGCTTCCCCAAGCTCGAACGCGAGGGTCGCCATGTCGGGGAAGGCGGGACTATGCGGTGGAAAGTGCTGCTCGCGGCGGTGCTGGTCGCGGGCGCGGTGGTGGTGGTGCCGGACGCGGCGCGCGCCGCGGGGGTGGAGCGGAGCGAGCCGGTGTACGACTTCGCTTCCGCCATCCGGGAAACGGTGTGGGTCGACACCGGGCGGGACGGTGACGGCGACGGGCGGGCCGACCGGGTGGCCGCGGACCTGGTGCGGCCGGCGGAGGCCGCGGCCCGGGGCGTCCGGGTGCCGGTGATCATGGACGCGAGCCCCTACTACGCCTGCTGCGGCCGGGGCAACGAGGAGGAGGTCAAGACCTACGACGACGCCGGTCGGCCGGTCGGCTTCCCGCTGTACTACGACAACTTCTTCGTCACCCGCGGGTACGCCGTCGTGCTGGTCGACCTCGCCGGCACCAACCGGTCGCGTGGCTGCGTCGACGTCGGCGGCGCCTCGGACATCGGGTCGGCCAAGGCCGTCGTGGACTGGCTCAACGGACGGGCCGCCGGTTTCTCGGCGGCCACCGGCGGTGCCCCGGTCGACGCCGGGTGGAGCACCGGGGACGTCGGCATGATCGGCAAGTCCTACGACGGCACGATCGCCAACGGCGTCGCGGCGACCGGCGTCGCCGGGCTCAAGACCATCGTGCCGATCGCGGCGATCTCCAGCTGGTACGACTACTACCGCTCGGACGGCGCGGTCGCCGGCAACGGCTCACCCGCCGGGCTCGCGCGGCGGGTGTCGACGCGCAACCAGGGGCAGGACTGCTCCGCCACCGACGCGGAGCTGCGGCGGGTCTTCCCGGCCAACGGCGACTACTCGGCGGCGTGGGCGGAACGCGACTACGTGGCCGCCGCCAGGAACGTGAAGGCGAGCGTGTTCGCGGCCAACGGCCTCAACGACCTCAACGTCAAGACGATCAACTTCGGGCAGTGGTGGAGCGCGTTGGCCGCCACCGGCGTGGACCGCAAGCTGTGGCTGTCGCAGGCCGGGCACGTCGACCCGTTCGACTTCCGGCGCGCGGAGTGGGTCGCCGCGTTGCACCAGTGGTTCGACCACTACCTGCTGGGCCTGGACAACGGTGTCGAGCGCACGCCCCGGGTGAGCGTCGAGCGGCGGCCGGACGTGTGGGTCGACCAGACCTCCTGGCCGGCGGCGGGCAGCCGGGACGTCGTGCTGCGGCCCGTCAACGGCACGTCGCCGGGGCTCGGCAGGCTGCGGCCCGGCCCCGCCGCGCGGGGTCGGGCGTCGTTCACCGACGACCCGGCGCAGGACGAGACGACCTGGGCCGAGCGGCCGACCCGACCCGCCACCTCCCGCGTGCTCTACACGACCGGTGCGCTGGCGCGGGACCTGCACCTGTCCGGCACCGGCACGGTCACCGCGACGGTCACGCCGAGCACGACCACCGCGCGGATCTCGGCGGTGCTGGTGGACTACGGCCCGGCGACGATCCGCGACTACGGCGGTCCCGGCGAGGGCATCCGGACCGGGACCGACCGGGACTGCTGGGGCGCGAGCACGACCGGTGACAGCGCCTGCTACCGGATCACCAGCGCGGCCACGGCGGACGTCGGCCTGCACGTCTTCAGCCGGGGCTGGGCGGACCTGGCGAACCACCGGTCGCCGAGCAGGGAGGAGCCGCTGGTCGCGGGCCGGCCGTACACGATCACGTTCCGCCTGGCGAGCACGGACAAGGTGGTGCCCCGGGGCCACCAGCTCGCGTTGATCATCGGCGGCACGGACAAGGGGTTCGTGACCCCGCCGGCGCAGCCGCCGACGCTGGCGGTGGACCTGGCGAAGACGTACGTGACGCTCCCGGTCGCCGGCGTGCTCCCGGCCGCCGCCGCCCGCCCGCTGCCGACCACGCCGACCCAGGTCGTGCCGCGGGCCGTTCCGGACCTCGGTTAGCCCCGCGGGCACCTGTCCGTCCACTCCGGACGGACAGGTGCCGGTTCACTGCTGCCAGAGGAAAGCACCCAGGTCGTGGCGCGGGCAGACGAACACGTAGGCCGAGCCACCGCCGTAGTTCGCCGCCGTGCGGAGGTCGTGGCCCTCTTCGAGCTGCGCCACCATCCGCATCGGCTCGGCGCACTCGGCGCAGGCGGGCATCTGGTCGGTCTGGAGCCACGAGGGGATGCCGCCGAGCTGCCCCAGCACGTCCCGGCCGCGCTGCTCCGGGTCGCCCATCCAGACCGCGCGTGCTTCCTCGTACGGGTCGGAGAACTCGTCGCCGGGGTCGGGCTCGGCGTCGATCTCGACCACCCGCACGGCCGACACCTCGGGCAGCGTCGTCACGCCGCCGTCCGGCGCCCGCCGGACCGGCGCGGGTCCCGGCGGGAGGACGACCACCGCGCTCGCGCCCGAGTACGCCTCCCACGTGGAGCAGCCACCCGGGTCGTTGTCGCACATGAAGACCTGCACCACCCGCCGGTCGCCGGTGGGCTCGCCGTCCGCGTCGAGGAAGGCGCCGTCCTGCTCGATGCGGGCGTGGAACTGCATGTTGCCGTCGCAGTACGTGCACCGCGGCCACGCGATGTCGTCCGGGAGCAGCGGCAAACCACCGGTGCGGGTGACGGCGGCGTCCTCGGCGGCCGAGCCGTCGTAGATCAAGACCCTGGTCATGCGGCGACTTTAGTGACGGCGGTTCGGCCGACCACCCGTCGGGTTCAGTACCAGTCGTCGCCCTTCTCGGTCGCCGCCGTGTCGTGCTCGGCCGTGGCGCGGTGGGTGAGCACGGCGACGGCTTCCTCCAACGCCTGCTGCACGTCCGGTCCACCGGTGTGCTCGGTGTGCAGGGTCACCGCGATCTCGCTGCGGCCCGCGTCCCGGTCGGTCACGCTCAGCTCGCCGTGGTAGTCGTCCTGGCCGGGCGTGCCCCACGACAGCGTGCGGCGGTCGCGGTCCACCCGCACCCAGCCGTCCGCCGCGACGTGCCGGCCACCCAGGTCGGCCTCCACGTGCACCCGGTCGCCACCGACCGGTTCGACCTCCGTGAGGTCCGGGAAGTAACGCGGCAGGTTCTCCGGCTCCGCGAGGTAGTCGAACAAGCGGTCGGGAGGGAGGTCGACCGTCGCGCGGTGTTGGTAGCTGCTCAAGGCCCGACTCCGTTCGTGTGTCCGAACGGCAGGAATACCCGCGCGGACGGGCCGCACACCACCCGATCCGGCTGTCGTGCGGGCCGGGCGCGGGCGCTTTACGGTGCTGGAGGAGGAGGCGCGATGGACCGGTGGCAGTACCTCGGGGTGCTGGCGGCGTGCTTGGCCGTCACCGCGCCGCTGGAGTTCATGGGTGCGGGTGTGTACCGGCGGCTGCCCGCGCTGGTGCGTGCCGTGACGCCGGTGGTGGTCGTGTTCGGCGTGTGGGACCTGGTCGCCATCGCGCGTGGCCACTGGGACTTCGACCACGCGCTCACGCTCGGTTTCGTGGTGTTCGGCGCGATGCCGGTCGAGGAGGTGCTGTTCTTCGTGGTCGTGCCGTTGTGCGCGGTGCTGACCTACGAGGCGGTGCTCGCGCTGCCCGCGGTGGTCCGCCGGCGGGTCGGGCGGGCGGCACGTGGGTAGGGAGTACCTGGTCGCCGCGGTCGCGTCGGTCGTGCTGGTGGTGGGCTTCGAGGTGGCGGTGCTGCGGTCCGGCGTGCTCCGGCGGCCCGCGTACTGGCTGACGATGGCGATCGTGCTCGCGTTCCAGGTGCCGGTCGACGGGTGGCTGACCAAACCGGGCGCGCCCGTCGTCCGGTACGCGGAGTGGGCGATCAGCGGTGTGCGGATCCCGTGGGACATCCCGGTGGAGGACTTCTTGTTCGGTTTCTCGATGGTGACCCTCACGCTGGCCCTGTGGGAGCGGGCGCGGCGCGGGGAGGCGGTGTGACGCGGCTCGAAGCCGACGCGGTGCCGGGTGCTTTCGACGGCGCGGCGCGTGGCTACGACGTGCTGGTCGGCCTGAACCCCGGCTACCACGCGGCGTTGCGCCGCTCGGCACGCGCGTTGCGGCTGCCCGCGTCCGGTGCCCGGGTGCTCGACCTGGGTTGCGGCACCGGTGCCTCCACGGCGGCGCTGCTCTCCGTCGCGCCCGGCGCGGAGGTCGTCGCGGTCGACGCGTCGGCCGGGATGCTGGCCCGCGCCCGCCGGAAACCGTGGCCGGGCGGGGTCTCGTTCGTGCACGCGCGGGCCGAGGACCTGGCGGAGGCGGGCGTGACCGGGCCGTTCGACGCCGTGTTCGCCGCCTACCTGGTGCGCAACCTGCCCGATCCGGACCCGACCCTGCGCGTGGTGCGCGACCTGCTGCGGCCCGGCGGCCGGTTCGTCGCGCACGAGTTCTCGGTCGCCGACTCACCGGTGCGGACCGCCGTCTGGACGGCGGTGTGCTGGTCGGTGGTGATACCCGCCGGGTGGGTCGTGACCCGCGACGCGCGCCTCTACACCTACCTGTGGCGCAGCGTGCTGCGGTTCGACGGGGTGGGTGCGTTGCGGGACCGGTTGCGGGCCAACGGGTTCACCGACGTCCGCACCGTCACCGCGCGTGGCTGGCAGCGCGGGATCGCGCACGCGTTCATCGGTCACGCACCGGGAGGGGACGACCGTGGGTGATCGCAAAGCCGCGCGGGTCGCTCCGGTGTCCGGCCGACGGTCCTTCGATGCGCCCGTGGGTGATCGCAAAGCCGCGCGGGTCGCTCCGGTGCCCGGCCGACGGTCCTTCGATGCGCCCGCGGGTGATCGCAGAGCCGTACGGATCGCTCCGGTGCCCGGTCGACCGTCCTTCGCCGCCGACGCGCCCGTGGTCGTCGTCGTGGGCGGCGGCATCGCCGGGCTGGCCGCGGCGGTGCCGCTGGCCGAACGCGGTGCGCGGGTGGTGTTGCTGGAGCGGGAGGACTACCTGGGCGGCCGGGTCGGCGGCTGGCCCACCCGGCTCGCGGACGGCAGCCCGGCCACCATGACACGCGGTTTCCACGCCTTCTTCCGCCAGTATTACAACCTGCGCGACCTGCTCCGCCGCGCCGACCCGGGCGGCAGCGCGCTGGTGGGGCTGCCGGACTACCCGCTGTGGCACGCCGACGGGCACCGCGACGGCTTCGCCGGCCTGCCGACCGCCGTGCCGTGGAACGCGCTGGCGTTCCTGGTGCGCAGCCCCACGTTCCGCTGGCGCGACCTGCGGGACGTGGCCGCGCGGGCGGCGCTGCCGCTGCTGGACGTGTCGGTGCCCCGCACCTACCACGAACTCGACGGCCTCGACGCCGCCGAGTACCTGGCCCGGCTGCGCTTCCCGCCCGCCGCGCACGCGTTGGCGTTCGAGGTGTTCTCGCGGAGCTTCTTCGCCCACCCGACCCGCATGTCCGCCGCCGAGCTGGTGACGATGTTCCACATCTACTTCCTCGGCTCCGGCGAGGGACTGCTGTTCGACGTGGCCGCCGACCCGTTCCCGCACGGCATGTGGGACCCGCTGGGCAGGCGGCTGGTGGAGCTGGGCGCGTCGGTCCGCACCGGTGTCGAGGTGTCGCACGTGACCCGCGGCGGGTCGCGCCGGTTCACCGTCCACACCGCGACCGGTGGTGTCGACGCGGACGCCGTGGTGCTCGCCGCCGACGTACGCGGGCTGCGTGGCATCGTGGCGGACTCTCCCGACCTGGGCGACGCGCGGTGGCGCGCGGACATCGCCCGCCTGGAGACCGCGCCGCCGTTCCTGGTGTCCCGCTACTGGCTGGACCGCCCGGTCGCACCGGACCGCCCCGGCTTCGTCGGCACCAGCGGCTACGGGCCGTTGGACAACATCTCCGTGCTCGACCGGTACGAGCACGAGGCACGGGCGTGGGCGGCCCGCACCGGTGGTTCGGTGGTCGAGCTGCACGGTTACTCGCTGCCGTCCGATGTGGACGCCGACGTGACGCGGAAGTCGTTGTGGGAACAGCTCCACGCGGTCTACCCGGAAACCCGGGCCGCGGGGGTCGTCGACGAGCGGCACGAGCTGCGTGCCGACTGCCCGCTGTTCCCGCCGGGCAGCCACCCGCACCGGCCCCGGGTCACGACACCCGACCCGTTCCTGGTGCTGGCGGGGGACCTGGTCCGGATCGACCTGCCGGTGGCCCTCATGGAACGCGCGGCGACCACCGGCTACGCCGCCGCGAACCACCTGCTCGGCCGCTGGGGCGTGGCGGGCACGCCGATCCGGGCCGTGCCCACCGCGGGCCGGTCGCCCCTGCTGCGTGCGATCGCCCGCCGTTGGGGCCGCAACCCGGTGCCGTGAGGGGCGGGGTCGTCGGGTCGCGGCCCGTCAGCCGGGGAAGCGGCCGGTGCTGCGCAGTGCGTAGCGGCGTTCGGCGTAGGCGAGGTCGTCACGCCACAGCCGGGCCGCCGCCCACCGCATCACCGGCCGCAGCAGCGGCGCGGCCGGTCGGGCGACGGCGAACCCGCGGCGCGTCGAGTGGGCGACCGTCGCCTCCACCACGGCGGTGCGCGGCACGCCGTCCGGACCGGACCCCAGCGGCGTGGCGTGGGTTTCCACCACGCTGCCCTCGCCCTCGCCGGACACGATGCGCATCACCACCGTTCGCGGCCCGGGGCAGGTGAACTCCGCCACCACCGGCACCCCGACTCGCCCCGCCAGCCGGAACGTCACCTCCACCAGGAACCGGTCGTCGGTCTCGGTTGCCGAGCCGACCACGCGCAGGTTCGCGAACGAGTACGGGTGGAACCACGCGCCGTGCCAGGGGTCCAGCCGGTTCGCCACCACGTCCTCCGGCTCGCAGCGCCCCACCTCCGTCATCACGGCGTCGACCGCCCCGCGCCCGGGGCGCCCCACCCGCACCGGCTCGGGCAGCGGCTCCTCGCCGCCCACCTCGTCCAGCCGCACCCACGCCAGCACGCCGTCGTCGTGCGCCGGGTACGGGCTCCACCCGCCGAACTTCCCGCCCGCCAACGCCAACCCGTGCCACCGGCACACCAGCCGCCCCTGGTGGACGGCGCCGTCGCACAGCGGCGCGCCCAGGTGCGGGCACGCGCCCGGACCGGCCAGCAGCCGACCGTCCGCGCCACGCCACAGCACGACCTCGCGCCCGGCCACGGTCCGCCCGAACGGCCGGTCCCGCCGCACCTCCCGGCTCGCGCCGACGACGAACCAGTTGCCGGACGGCTTGGCCTGCGCCCGCTTCACGGCGGCCTCGATCAGGGCGGGCCGGGCGTCCCGCCAGGTCGGTTCCTGCTCGGGCCACGGCCGGTCGCGGAAAAGGCGCAGCGGAAGGGGCATCGGGTGGTCCTCCGGGTAGCGGTCAGCCCGCCAGGGCGGCGCGGGCGAACGCGGGCAGCGCCACGGCGAGCCGCCCACGCGCGGACACCACGACGCGCCGCGACAGGATGTCGTAGTCGGCTTCTTCGATCAGGTCCAGGATGCGCCCGTACAGCCGGTACGCGGTGTCCACGCACGGCCGCGACCGGGGCGCGAGCATCGCCACCCCGGGCCACGCGTCCCGGTACACCGCGCGCGTGCGGGCCACCTGGTGCGCCAGCGCCCGGCGGATGCGCGGGTCGGTGCGCCCGGTGCGGCGCGACCACGCCAGCAGCGCCCGGTCCACACCGAACGCGGCGAGTTCGTCGGCGGGCAGGTACACGCGACCCCGGTCGAGGTCTTCGCCGACGTCGCGCAGGAAGTTGGTCAGCTGGAACGCCACCCCGAGCGCGGCGGCTGCCGGCTCGGCCTCGGCCCGCGGCACGCAGGTGCCCAGCACCGGCAGCACCTGGAGCCCGATGACGGCCGCCGACCCGTGCACGTACCGCGCGAGCGCCGCGTCGTCCGGGTAGTCGGTGACGGTCAGGTCCATCCGCATGGACGTCATGAAGTCGTGGAAGTGGCGGTGCGGGATGTCGTAGCGGCGTGCGGTGTCCACCACGGCCGCCACCACCGGGTCCTCGCTGTCGCCGGCGGCGAGTCCCGCGGTGAGGGCGTCGTCCACGCGTGCCAGCTCGGCGGCGCGCTGCCCGGGTGCGCGGCCGTCGCCCACCTCGTCCACGATGTCGTCGGCCCAGCGCGCGAACCCGTACAACGCGTGCACCGCGGGCCGCTGCCGCGGGCTGAGCAGCCGGGTCGCGAGGTAGTACGTCCGCCCGTGCACGGCGTTCAACTCCCGGCAACGCCGGTACGCCGCGCGCAGCCGCGGGTCGCCGACACCGGCTGCGTCGAGTTCGCGGTCTGCGGACATCGGGCGCGGTTCCTTCCCGTTCGGACCCGGTGGGTTCGAACCCGTGCGGAGGGGCATTCCCCTCCCACGCTAGGGGCGCGCGAACCGTCCCGCACAACGGACGGCGCTCGTCGTGCGGCGGGGACGTGGCGCTGCTTAGCTCGATGACGACCGTGGCACGTTGGAGGAGGCGGCATGTCGTTGGCGAGCGCGGTCGACCCATGCGCGGAACACCCGCTCGACGACGTGCTGCCCCGGCGGCTGGATGCTGAGCTGGCGGCGTTCCTGCGCCGTCGGCCGGGCGTCGACGCGGCGGCCGAACTGGTCGGCGAACTGGCCGACCTGGTGCTGGCGGGCGGCAAGCGGCTGCGGCCGACGTTCGCGTGGTGGGGTTGGCGCGCGGCGGGCGGCGAGTCGCACGGGCCGGGCGCGGAAGCGGTGCTGCGGGCGCTGGTCGCGCTGGAACTGCTCCAGGCGTGCGCCCTGGTGCACGACGACGTCATGGACCGCTCCGCCACGCGCCGGGGTCGGGCCACCGCGCACCGCGCGTTCGCCGCACGCCACCGCCGCGGCCGGTGGGCCGGCGACGCCGACCACTACGGGGACTGCGCGGCGATCCTGGTCGGCGACCTGGCGTTGGCGTGGGCGGACGACGCGTTGGTGACGGCCGGGTTGCCCGCCGCCGCGCTGGGGCGGGCGTGGGAGCCGTGGCGGGCCATGCGGACGGAGATGATCGCCGGGCAGCACCTGGACCTGCTGGCGGGTGCGCGGCGTGTGGAGTCGGTGGAGGGCGCCCTGCGCGTGGCGCGCCTGAAAACCGCGTCGTACACCGTGCAGCGGCCCCTGCACCTCGGCGCGGCCCTGGCCGACGCGCCACCAGCGGTGACCGCGGCGTTGTGCGCGTTCGGCCGGGACGTCGGGGTGGCGTACCAGTTGCGCGACGACCTGCTGGGCGTGTTCGGCGACGAGGGCGTGACCGGCAAACCGGTGGGGGAGGACCTGCGGGAGGGCAAGCGGACCACGCTGGTGGCCACGGCCGTCGAACTGGCCCGCGCCGCCGGTCGGCCGGAAGCCGTGCGGGAGTTGCGCGACTGCCTCGACGGCGGCGTGGTCGACGGGGGAGCGGTGCGGGCGCTGCTGGTCGACCTGGGCGCGGTCGCGGCGGTGGAGCGGCGGATCGCGGCACTGACCGCGCGGGGCCTCCGGGTGCTCGACCGCACGCCGATCGACGCCGTGGCGCGGGGCAGGTTGGTGGAGCTGGCGGCGAAGGCGACCACACGGCGGCGTTGAGCGAGCGGCGGCGAAGGCGGCCCGGTGGGCGATCAGCGGCGATCGGCCCGGCGGTGCCGGTGCCTCGACTATCCACAGTGGACGCTCAAGCGCCTGGCCGGGTCGCCGGTCATCGGCGGCTCGCGAACCCTCCGACAGGTCGGTCCCGGGAGCAGCTTCATCACTCTTCGTGACCCGCTGCGGTCCGTTCCGTCACGAGCCGGGCGCGGCCAACCCGTTTGAAGACTGGATTTCCGGGAATCTGGGTCCTATGTGGCTCTGGAGACCGCCTGGGGTGTACCGCCCGCAGGACGACACGTGGCTGGTGGCCGAAGCACTGGCCGAAGCGGGTGTGCCGGCGGGTGCGAGCGTCCTCGACGCGTGCACGGGCACCGGTGCGTTGGGCGTGGTGGCCGGACTGGCCGGCGCGGGTGAGGTGACCGCGGTGGACATCAGCCGGCGCGCGGTGGCCGCCGCGCGGGTCAACGGGTGGGTGAGCGGCACCCGCGTGCGGGCGCTGCGCGCTGATTTCGGGGCACTGGTGGGGTGGCGGAGGTTCGACGTGGTGTTGTCGAACCCGCCGTACGTGCCCAGCGCCCACGACACGCCCAGAGGTCGCGCCAGAGCGTGGGACGCGGGACGGGACGGGCGGTCGGTGCTGGACCGCCTGTGCGCGACCCTGCCGTTCCTGCTGACGGAGCAGGGGATGGCGTTGATCGTCCACTCCGAGCTGTGCGACGAGGAGCTGACGTTGCGCCAGTTGCGTGACGGCGGGCTGAAGGCGGCGGTCGTCGCGCGGCGGACCGTCCCGTACGGGCGGGTGTTGCGCGGGCGCGCGAAGTGGTTGCGCGACAACGGGTACACCACGGCCGGTCCCGACGTGGAGGAGTTGGTGGTGATCCGTGCGGACGTCGCGTGACAAGCGCCGGGTCACCGTGGTGCCCGGCGGCCCCGTGCTCGTGGAAGGCCCCGTCGAGCTGGTCATGGAGGACGGCACGGTCGTGGAGTCGGACCGGTTCGTCGTCGCGGTGTGCGCGTGCCGCCGCAGCAAGCGCTACCCGTGGTGCGACACCAGTCACCGCGCCCGGCGGCGGTGACCGGCGTCGCCGGACGCCTCACACCGGCCGGATCAGCGAGCTGCGCCCGACCGCCCACGCGCCCAGCAGGTGGTCGGCCAGCCGCTGTTCCAGCAGCTCGGTGGCCCGCACGCCGAACACCACGGAATCGACCAGTTCCGGTTCCCGCGCCACGAGGTCGCCCACGACGTCGTGCCGCATCACCTGCTCGTGCACGGCGTCCGCCTCGATGTGCTCGGTGAAGAACTCGACGCAGTCCGGGTGCGCGTTCATCCGCCGCAACGCCTTGGCCATCCGCGTGGCGCTGGGCGCGGTGGAGATCTCGGCCGCCGCGAAGTGACCCACCAGCGCACCGCGCAAGCCCCGGTGCAGGCCGCACATGGACATCAGGTTCACCGTCGCCAGCATCGGCGCGGGCACGTGGTCGAGGTAGTGCAGGTAACCCGGCTCCAGCCCCGCGCCGGTGAGCAGCCGCGCGTACAGCTGCGAGTGCATCCGGTCGTCGCGCCCACCGCCGAACTCGTCGAACTCCACGGCCACCAGCGCCGCCTTCGCCCGGCCGGTGAGGCGGGGGATGACCCACGCGTGCGGGTCGGCTTCCTTCAGGTGGTAGATGGACCGGTGGACCAGGTACTCCCGCATCTGCCACCACTCGCCGCGGTCACGCAGGTGGTGGCTCACGCCGTGCCCGTCCACGGGTTCCACCAGCAGTTCGTCCAGCACCTCGCCGATGTCGGCGCGGCCGGGCAGCTCGGCGTGCAGGGCGTCGCGGAAGACGCCCTCCAGCGCGGTCCGCAACCGGATCAGCTCCGGTTCCCACTCCCAGTCCGCTGACACGTCGCGGAAACCCCGGTAGTGCAGCTCGTAGCACACGTGCAGGGCCAGTTGGAGGTCCTCACCGTGCGGGTCGGCACGCCGCGCCTCCTCGACGGCGAAGCGGGCGGGCGGCGCGGAGCGCAGGGCGGTGATGACGGCGTCGGACACGGGGCCGCGCGGTGCGGGCAGCGCGGCGGTTTCCAAACCTTGCAGCATTCGGGTCACGACGGCGGGTTACCCGGTTCCGCCGGGACGACGCACATCGACGCCGTCCGGTCCACCACACCGACCCGGACTCCCGGGAGGCGGTGGTCACGCGGCACGGGTGCGGTCGGACGCGGGCCACACGTACGGCAGGTCCGGCGGCACGTCCGGGAAGAGCGGTCCGTAGTGGGCGGGGTCCTTGCGCACCAGTGCCGACCGGTGGCTGCGGTGCAACGCGTCGTCGCCCAGCCACGGCGGCAGGTCGCCCGCCGCCGCCAGCTCGGCCTGGTCGCGGACCGGCCGGTCACCGCGTGCCTCGACCAGCCCGGCGCGCAACGTGGCGGCACACGTGTCGGCGTGCCCGAGCGCGCACCACACGGCGCACACCTCCAGGCCGTACCGGACCAGCGCCTCCTCGTACCCGGTCCACATCTTGACCGCCGGGTGGTGCCGCCACCCGTAGCCGGGCACGACCAGCCCCCGCAACACCTGGATCGCCTCGACCCGCTGCTTGCCCAACCGCCGCCGGTCCAGCAGCCGCGCGGTCGTGGCGAAGTCGGGATCGGGCAGGAACGTCTGCATGTCCACCGGGTACCCGTTCCGCCGCCCGGGCACCCGCGTGCCGACCGCCGCGGAGCAGCGGCGACAACCCGCGGTTGTCGAATTGGGCGTGTCGTTTGTTTGACCGCCCGCCGCTGCTTCGTTGAAATGGGCGCTCCCGCGCTTCGGAGGTGTCGTTTGTCCTCGTCCTTCGTCCACCTGCACGTGCACACCGAGTATTCGATGCTCGACGGCGCGGCGAAGATCGGACCGCTGTTCGACGAAGTCAGACGGCTCGACATGCCTGCCGTTGCGATGACCGACCACGGCAACATGTACGGCGCGGACGAGTTCTACCAATTGTCCGCGAAATCGGGCGTCAAACCCATCATCGGTATCGAGGCGTATATCGCGCCGGTGAGCAGGCACCACAAGAAACCGGTTTTCTGGGGTCCGGCCGGCCGTCGCGGGTCGACCGGTGAGGGTGGTGACGTTTCCGGCGGTGGCGCCTACACGCACCTGACGATGCTCGCCGAGAACGCCACCGGGCTGCGGAACCTGTTCCGGCTCTCCTCGCTGGCGAGCATCGAGGGCTACTACCGCAAACCACGCATGGACCGCGAACTGCTCGCCCGGCACGCCTCCGGCGTCATCGCCACCACCGGGTGCCCGTCCGGCGAGGTGCAGACCAGGCTGCGGCTCGGTCGGCACGCGGACGCGCTCCAGGCCGCCGCCGACTACCGCGACATCTTCGGCGCGGGCAACTTCTTCCTGGAGCTGATGGACCACGGCCTGCCCATCGAGCGGTCGGTGCGCGAGGGCCTGCTGGAGATCGGTCGGGCGCTCCGCCTGCCGCCGCTGGCCACCAACGACTCGCACTACGTGCGCGAGGAGGAGGCCGACACGCACTCCGCGCTGCTGTGCGTGCAGTCCGGCAAGACGCTCGGCGACCCGAACCGGTTCAGGTTCGACGGCAGCGGTTACTTCCTCAAGTCCGCCGCGGAGATGCGTGCCCACTGGGACGCGGAGGTGCCGGGCGCGGCCGACAACACCCTCCTGGTCGCCGAGATGGTCCAGCCCTACGCCGAGGTGTGGGAGCACCGCGACCGGATGCCGGTCTACACGCCGCCGGACGGGCACGACGTCGCGTCGTGGTTCCGCGCCGAGGTGCGGCGCGGGCTGGCGTGGCGGCTGCCCGGCGGCGTGCCCGAGGAGTACGCGCGCCGGGCCGAGTTCGAGATCGAGATCATCGTGGGCAAGGGCTTCCCGGCCTACTTCCTGGTCACCGCCGACCTGATGAACCACGCCCGCGAGGTCGGCATCCGGGTCGGGCCCGGCCGCGGCTCGGCGGCCGGGTCGCTGGTCGCCTACGCCCTGGGCATCACCAACCTCGACCCGATCCGCCACGGCCTGCTGTTCGAGCGGTTCCTCAACCCCGAGCGGGTGTCCATGCCCGACATCGACATGGACTTCGACGACCGCCGCCGCGGCGAGATGGTCCGCTACGCCACCGAGAAGTACGGCGCGGACCGGGTCGCCCAGGTCATCACCTTCGGCCGGATCAAGACGAAGGCGGCGATCAAGGACGCCGCGCGGGTGCACTTCGGACAGCCCGGCTACGCCCTCGCCGACCGCATCTCCAAGGCGCTGCCGCCACCCGTGGCGGCCAAGGACATCCCGCTCGGCGGCATCGTGGACACCACGCACGAGCGCTACCCCGAGGCCGCCGAGGTGCGTGCCCTGGTCGAGCAGGACCGGGACGTGGCCACGATCTTCGAGACCGCCCGCGGCCTGGAGGGGCTGATCCGCAACGCGGGTGTGCACGCCTGCGCGGTGATCATGTCCGCCGAGCCGCTGCTCGACGTCATCCCGCTGTGGCGGCGCGACGACGGCGCGATCATCACCGGCTGGGACTACCCGTCGTGCGAGGCCATCGGCCTGCTGAAGATGGACTTCCTCGGCCTGCGCAACCTCACCGTCGTCGGCGACGCCATCGACAACGTCAAGGCCAACCGCGGCGAGGACGTCGACCTCGACCGGTTGAGCACCGACGACCACGCGACCTACGACCTGCTCGCGCGCGGCGACTCGCTCGGCGTGTTCCAGCTCGACGGCGGCGCGATGCGGGACCTGCTGCGACGTATGCGCCCCACCGGGTTCGAGGACATCATCGCGGTCAACGCCCTGTACCGGCCCGGTCCGATGGCGATGAACACGCACAACAACTACGCCGACCGCAAGAACGGGCGGCAGGAGGTCGAGCCGATCCACCCGGAACTGGCCGAGCCGCTGCGCGACATCCTCGCCGAGACCCACGGCCTGGTGGTGTACCAGGAGCAGATCATGCAGATCGCGCAACGCGTCGCCGGGTTCTCCATGGGCCGCGCGGACGTGCTGCGCCGCGCGATGGGCAAGAAGAAGAAGGAAGTGCTGGAGAAGGAGTTCGAAGGCTTCCGGGAAGGTATGCGCACCAACGGTTTCTCCGACGGCGCGGTCCAGGCGCTGTGGGACACGGTGCTCCCGTTCGCCGGGTACGCGTTCAACAAGTCGCACGCGGCGGGTTACGCGCTGGTCGGCTACTGGACCGCTTACCTGAAGGCGAACTACCAGCCGGAGTACATGGCGGCGCTGCTGACCTCGGTGGGGGACAACAAGGACAAATCCGCCGTGTACCTGGCCGAGTGCCGCCGCCTCGGCATCCGCGTGCTGCCGCCGGACGTCAACGAGTCGTCCCCGCGGTTCGCCGCGGTCGGCGACGACATCCGCTTCGGCCTGGGCGCGGTGCGCAACGTCGGCGCCAACGTGGTGGAGTCGATCATCGCGACCCGCACGGCCAAGGGCGCGTACACCTCGTTCACCGACTTCATGGTCAAGTCGGAGCTGATGTGCTGCCACAAGAGGGTCGTGGAGTCGCTGATCAAGGCCGGGGCGTTCGACTCGTTCGGCCACACCCGCCAGTCGCTCGCCCGGGTGCACGAGGAAGCGGTGGACGCGGTTGTCGGCCTCAAGCGGCAGCGGGCGATGGGCCAGTTCGACCTGTTCGACGTCGGCGTCGCGGCCGAACCCGACGACTCCTCGTCCCCGTTGGCGCACCTGCGGTTCGACGTCGAGGAGTGGCCGCGCGAGCGGTTGCTCGGCCTGGAGCGGGAGATGCTCGGCCTCTACGTCTCGGCGCACCCGCTCGACGGCGCGGACCACGTCCTGCGCCGGGCCGCACCGAGGTCGATCGGCGCGGTGCTGGCCCACCCGCCGCGGGAGGGTGAGCTGGTCGTCGCCGGGATGATCTCGTCGCTGGAGCGGCGGGTGAACAAGAAAGGCGAGCCGTGGGCCGTCGCGGTGGTCGAGGACCTGGACGCCTCGATCGAGGTGCTGTTCTTCCCCAAGAGCTACGCCGCGGTCTCCGCCGACCTGGTCGAGGACGCCGCCGTGGTGGTCAAGGGCCGCGTCAACTGGCGGGAGGACAAGATGGCCGTGTTCGGCGCGGACCTCGCGCCGCTGGACCTCGGCGACGCCGGTGGACCGGCGCTGGTGCTGGAGGTGGACCCCGCCCGCGTGGACCGGGACGGCGTGCTGGAGCTGCGGTCCACGCTCCGGTCGCACCGCGGCGGCACCCCGGTGCGCATCGTCGTGCGCACCGGGACCCGCGAGGTGCTGCTGGCGGTGGACGACTTCCCGGTGGCGGTGACCCCGGCGCTGCTCGGCGAGCTGCGCTCGGTGCCGGGTGTGCGGGTGGTGGCGTGACGCGGACCCTCAGCCGCCGAACGCCGCCCGGTCCGCCGCGGGCAACCACATCCGGGCCGGGTCGTACGGCGTGAACCCGGCCCGCACGTGGCCGATCAGCGCGGGCAGCGCGGTGTGCCGGTGCCGCGGGTTCCACAGCAGCGACCACGGGTAGTGCGGCACCGGCGGGTCGAGCGCCACCCGCACCACACCGGGGTGGTCGGGCACCCGGCACTGCTCGCCGATGAACGCGATCCGGTCGGGGTCCGCCGCGACCCCGCCCACGAAGTGCTCGTAGCCGAAGTTCGGTCCCGTGGTGTCGATCCGCACGCCGAAGTCGGCGCTCACCTCGTCCCAGAACTCGGCCCACTCGCTGTTGGGCGCGTTGCCCGGCATCCACGCCGTCGCGCCCGCCAGCTCGGCCATGCCGACCCGGCCGCGCCCCGCCAGGGGGTGACCGGCGGCGACGATCACCAACGTCGGCTCCAGGTGGGCCGGGGTGCTCGCCAGCCCCTCCGCGGCCACCGACCCGGTGACCCGCGCGAACGCGGCGTCCACGGCACCCGTCCGCAGCGCGCCGCGTGACGCGCGCAGCCCGGTGGAGGTCACCACGTCGATGTCCACGCCCGCCTCCGCGTAGAACGCGCGCACCAGTTCCGCCGAGGCGAGCCGGGTGTCCAGCACGTCCACCCGGAACGGCTGTCCGCGGCCGGTGAGCGCGGCGGTGGCGCGATCGGCGGCGGCGAGCAGCGCTCGCGCGTGCGGCAGGAACACCCGGCCGCCGGTGGCGAGCCCGGTGCCGGGGCGCAGGCGGGACAACAGGGTGGTGCCCAGGTCGGACTCCAGCCGGGCGATCCGCTTCGACACCGCCTGCTGCGTGATCCCGAGCCGCGTGGCGGCCTCGCCGAAGTGCCCGCTCTCCGCCACGGCGACGAAGGCGCGCACGGCGCCGAGATCCAGTTCCCCCAAGTCCCGCCTCCCCGACCACGACCGGCGTGCCACCCTACCCG
>NZ_JAHXGQ010000030.1 GCF_019375475.1 Saccharothrix obliqua
CTCACCCACCAACTCGTGCAACCACCACGCCCCGTCCACCTTCGGCCGCAACACCCGCGACACCTGATCAGGGGTCAGCGAGTCGAGGACACCGTCCTCCAGCACACCGGCGGTGTGCACGACCGCCGTCACGGGGTGCTCGGCCAGCACGGCGGCCAGCGCGTCCCGGTCGGCGACGTCGCACGCGATCGACACCACCTCCGCGCCGTCGATCCCCGGTGCCCGGCCGCTTCGGCTGAGCAGCACGAGCTTCCGCGCGCCGTGCCGCTCCACCAGGTGCCGGGCGATCGCGCCGCCGAGCGCGCCGCTCGCACCGGTGACCAGGACGGTGTCCCACGCCGGGCCGTCCGTCCGCGGCCCGGTGGCGGGCACCAGCACGGGTTCGACCGCCTGGCCGCCACGCAGCAACGCGAACCGGCCGGGGTGCTCGGCCGCGGCGCTGAGCACCAGGCCGGGCACCGCCGCGTGCGCGAGGTCGTCGGTGATCTCGACGCCGAGCACGCCGTCGCCGTCGTGGCCGGTGAGCCGGCTCAGCACCTGGAGGGCGGTGCGCCGCACGCGTTGTGGCAGCGGGCCGTCGAACTCGTCCGGCCGCAGGACGTGCGCCACCTCGACCCCGGTGGCCCGCCACTCGGGCGTGAACAGCAGTTCCGCGCCGGTGACGGGTCCGGACAGCGGGCGCAGGGTCAGGTTGTCGACGGACACCACGGGTCGACCGGTGCGGTCGGTGAGCAGGACGGCGACCGCGTCCGGGCCGGTCTGCGTGATCCGGGCACGTGCCGCCGGTCCCGCCGTGCCGTGGAAGCGGACGCCGGACCACGAGAACGGCAGGCGGGCGGGCCGGTCGTCGACCACACCGGGCAGCAGCACGTGCAGTGCGGCGTCGAGCAACGCCGGGTGCACGGCGAACCCCGAGGTCGGCTGCTCGTCGGGCAGGGTGAGTTCGGCGAACAACACCCCGTCGGCACGCCACGCCCGCCGCAGGCCGCGGAAGACCGGCCCGTAGCCGTAGCCGTGCCGGTCCAGCCCGTCGTAGCCGACCTCGACCTCGACACCGGCGGGCGGCCACGCGGCCAGGTCGTCGGTCGCGCCCGGTTCGTGCCCCGGGACACCGGTGGCGTGCCTGGTCCACGGCTCGTCGTCGCGGCGGGAGTGGATCTCCACGGTGGTGCCCGCGCGGACCACCTGGACGGTCACCGCGCCGTCGTCGGGCACCACCAGCGGCGCGGTCACGGTCAGCTCGGCGACGTCGCCCACCAGTTCCACCAGCGCGGCGCCGGGCACCACGGCCGCGCCGAACACGCGGTGGTCGGCCAGCCACGGGTGGGTCGCGGTGGAGAGCCTGCCGGTGAGGACCGTCGTGCCGTCCGGCAGTTCGACGGCCGCGCCGAGCAGCGGGTGCCCGGCCGACCGCAGCCCGGCCGCCGACACGTCGCCACCCGCGTCCGGCATGAGCCAGAACCGCTTGCGCTGGAACGCGTACGTGGGCAGCGGCACGTGGCGCGCGCCGGGGAACACGGCGCTCCAGTCGGGGTCGACGCCCCGCGTGTGCAGGGCGGCCAGGGCGGCGGCGGCCGTCCGCGCCTCGGCGTGGCCCGCACGCAGCAGCGGCACCGGCTCGACGTCGTCGTGCGCCGCGGCGGTGAGGCCGGAGAGCACGGCGTCGGGGCCGATCTCCACGAGCGTCCGCACGCCCTCGTCACGCAGCACGGCGAGCGCGTCGGCGAACCGCACGGTGGCCCGGACCTGCTCCACCCAGTATTCCGGGTCGGTCCAGTCGGCACCACGCGACACCGTCGACACCACGGGGATCTTCGGCTGGTGGTAGGTCAGGTTCCGTGCCACAGCGCGGAAGTCGTCCAACATCGGGTCCATTAACGGCGAGTGGAACGCATGACTCACCACCAACCGCTTGCTCCTGAACCCCTCCACCGCAGCCAGAACCGCATCCTCAACTCCGGACAACACAACCGACCGAGGCCCGTTCACCGCCGCGATAGCCACACCATCCGGCAGCGCGATTTCGCCCTCCGCCGCCTGCACCGCCACCATCGCCCCACCACGCGGCAACGCCTGCATCAACCGACCACGCGCACCCACCAACTTCGCCGCATCCGCCAACGACAACACACCCGCCACATGAGCCGCGGCGAGTTCACCGATGGAATGGCCGACCACGAAATCGGGCC
>NZ_JAHXGQ010000031.1 GCF_019375475.1 Saccharothrix obliqua
GCGTTGTGCCAGGCCCAACCCCATCCCGACGCGTTGCGAACCCTGCCCGGTGAACACGAACGCCAGTCGCCCGTCCCGCGCACGCGGCACGGTCACCGCGTCCCGCAGGTCGGACGCGCGGGTGGCGGCCACCACCGCCCGGTGCTCCAGCAGCGCCCGGCCGACGCCGAGCGTGTGCGCCAGGTCGGTGATCGGGATGTCGCTGCCCGCCAACCGCTCGAGCTGCTCGGCCAACGCCTCCGGCGTCCGCGCCGACACGACCACCGGCACCGGGCCGGACGCGGCCGGCACTTCCTCCGCCGCCGGGGCCTGCTCCAGGATCACGTGCGCGTTGGTGCCGCTGATGCCGAACGACGAGACCGCGGCACGACGCGGCCGGTCCGCGGTCCACTCACGTGCCTCCGTGAGCAGTTCCACCGCACCCGACGACCAGTCCACGTGCGGTGTCGGCTGGTCCACGTGCAGGGTGCGCGGCATGACGCCGTGCCGCATCGCCTGCACCACCTTGATGATCCCGCCGACACCCGCCGCCGCCTGGGTGTGCCCGATGTTGGACTTCAGCGAACCCAGCGCCAGCGGCTTCGCCCGCGTGCCGCCGTAGACGGCGAGCAGGGCCTGCGCCTCGATCGGGTCGCCCAGGGTGGTCCCGGTGCCGTGCGCCTCCACCACGTCCACGTCGGACGGCTCGACACCGGCGGCGGTGAGCGCGGCGCGGATCACCCGCTGCTGTGCCGGTCCGTTCGGCGCGGTGAGGCCGTTGGACGCGCCGTCGGAGTTCACCGCCGTGCCGCGCACGACGGCCAGCACCTGGTGGCCGTTGCGCAGGGCGTCGGAGAGCCGTTCCACCAGCAGCAGGCCCACGCCCTCGGACCAGCCGGTCCCGTCCGCCGCCGCCGCGAACGGCTTGCAGCGCCCGTCCGGCGCGAGGCCGCGCTGCCGCGAGAACTCCACGAACGCCGTCGGCGTGGACATCACCGTCGCACCACCGGCCAGCGCCAGGTCGCACTCGCCCTGCCGCAAGGCATTCGCGGCCAGGTGCAACGCCACCAACGACGACGAGCACGCCGTGTCGACGGTGATCGCCGGACCCTCCAGGCCCAGCGCGTAGGCGACGCGGCCGGACGCGACGCTGCCCGACGTGCCGCCGACCAGGTAGCCCTCCAGCTCCGGCGGCAGCACGCCACCGGTGCCGTAGTCGTGGTACATGAGGCCGGTGAACACGCCGGTCCGGCTGCCGCGCAACGACACCGGGTCGACGCCCGCGCGTTCCAGCGCCTCCCACGCGGTTTCCAGCAGCAGCCGCTGCTGCGGGTCGGTGGCCAGCGCCTCGCGTGGCGACATGCCGAAGAAGTCCGCGTCGAACAGGTCCGCGTCGTGCAGGAACCCACCGGATCTCGTGTAGGTGGTGCCCGCCCGGTCCGGGTCCTCGTCGTACGGCACGTCCCAGCCGCGGTTGGCCGGGAAGTCGCCGATCGCGTCCACACCGCCGGCGACCAGCCGCCACAGGTCCTCCGGCGACCGCACACCGCCCGGGTACCGGCACGCCATGCCGACGATCGCGATCGGCTCCGCGACGGGCGCCGCCTTCGCCGGCGCGACCGGCGCGATGGCACCGGCCAGGTGCGCGGCGAGCGCGGCCGGGGTGGGGTGGTCGAACACCAGGGTCGTGGGCAGCCGCTGCCCGGTCGCCTTGGCGAGCCGGTTGCGCAGTTCGACGGCGGTCAGCGAGTCGAAGCCGAGTTCGCTGAACGCCCGGTGCGCGTCGACGCCCGTCGGGTCGGCGTGCCCGAGGACGGCCGCCACGTGCTGCCGCACCAGGTCGGTCAACGACCGGGCGTCGGTCGGGACCTCGACGCGGCGCGCCGGGTCGCGGCGGGGCGCGAGTTCCCGCAGCGCCGGGTGGGGGTCGTCACGCAACGCGGCCCGGTTCAGGCCGGTGATCGCGACCACGGGCGCGTCGCCGGCCACCGCGGCGTCGAACGCGGCCAGCCCCTCCGCCACGCCGATCGGCTTGAGCCCGAGCCGGGAGAT
>NZ_JAHXGQ010000033.1 GCF_019375475.1 Saccharothrix obliqua
CCGTTGTTGCACGTGGACACGGGGCACAACTTCGGTGAGGTGTTGGAGTTCCGGGATCGGGTGGTGGAGCGGTACGGGTTGCGGTTGGAGGTGGCCCGGGTGCAGGACTACATCGACGATGGTCGGTTGGTGGAGCGGCCGGACGGGACGCGGAATCCGTTGCAGACGGTGCCGTTGTTGGACGCGATCGGGTCGTTCCGGTTCGACGCGGTGTTCGGTGGTGGTCGGCGGGACGAGGAGCGGGCGCGGGCGAAGGAGCGGATTTTCAGTCTGCGCAACGCGTTCGGTCAGTGGGAGCCGCGGCGGCAGCGTCCCGAATTGTGGAACCTGTACAACGGGCGGCATCGTCCGGGGGAGCATGTGCGGGTGTTCCCGTTGTCCAACTGGACGGAGTTGGACGTGTGGCGGTACGTCGAGCGTGAGGGGATCGGGTTGCCGTCGATCTACTTCGCGCATCGGCGTGAGGTGTTTTTGCGGGACGGGATGTGGTTGACGCGGGGTCCGTGGGGTGGTCCGCGGGAGGGTGAGCGTGTGGTGTCGCGGGTGGTGCGGTACCGGACGGTGGGGGACGGGTCGTGCACGGGGGCGGTGGAGTCGGACGCGGCGGACATCGGGGCGGTGATCGCGGAGGTGGCGGCGTCGCGGTTGACCGAGCGGGGTGCGACGCGTGCGGACGACCGGTTGTCGGAGGCCGCGATGGAGGACCGCAAGCGGGAGGGTTACTTCTAGTGGGCGACCTGTTGAGGTTGGCGACGGCGGGCAGTGTGGACGACGGGAAGTCCACGTTGGTGGGCCGGTTGTTGTACGACACGAAGTCGGTGTTGGCCGACACGTTGGACGCGGTGCGGCGGGTGAGCGCGGACCGGGGGTTGGCGGGTCCGGATCTGTCGTTGTTGGTGGACGGGTTGCGGTCGGAGCGTGAGCAGGGGATCACGATCGATGTGGCGTACCGGTATTTCGCGACGCCGCGGCGGTCGTTCGTGTTGGCGGACACGCCGGGGCACGTGCAGTACACGCGGAACACGGTGACGGGGGCGTCGACGGCGCAGTTGGGTGTGTTGTTGGTCGACGCGCGTCGGGGTGTGGTGGAGCAGACGCGGCGGCACGCGGCGGTGTTGGCGTTGTTGGGTGTGCCGCGGGTGGTGCTGGCGGTGAACAAGATCGATCTGGTGGGGTTCGACGAGGTGGTGTTCTCGCGGATCGCGAAGGAGTTCGCGGCGCACGCGGGGGCGTTGGGGTTCGGCGGGGACGCGGTGGTGGCGATCCCGGTGTCGGCGTTGGCCGGGGACAACGTGGTGCGCCGCTCGGAGGCCACCCCGTGGTACGGGGGGCCGACGTTGTTGGAGCACCTGGAGACGGTGCCGGTGGAGCCGGACCCGCACGACGCGGCGTTGCGGTTCCCGGTGCAGTACGTGATCCGGCCGCGGACGCCGGAGTTCCCGGACTACCGGGGGTACGCGGGGCAGGTCGCGGCGGGCACGGTGCGGGTGGGCGACCGGGTGACGGTGGTGCCGGCGGGGGTGTCGACCACGGTGACCGGGATCGACACCGCGGACGGCCCGTTG
>NZ_JAHXGQ010000034.1 GCF_019375475.1 Saccharothrix obliqua
TCGCCGCGGATGAACGCCTCGACCGCCTCGCGGGCGGTGGAGTCGTCGTACTGCTCCGGCGGGGACTTCATGAAGTACGAGGACGCCGACAGGATCGGGCCGCCGACACCCCGGTCCAGGGCGATCTTCGCCGCGCGGACCGCGTCGATGATGATGCCCGCCGAGTTCGGGGAGTCCCACACCTCCAGCTTGTACTCCAGGTTCAGCGGCACGTCGCCGAACGCCCGGCCCTCCAACCGCACGTAGGCCCACTTGCGGTCGTCCAGCCACGCCACGTAGTCCGACGGGCCGATGTGCACGTTGCGCCGACCCAGGTCCCGGTCCACCTGCGACGTGACCGCCTGGGTCTTGGAGACCTTCTTGGACTCCAGCCGCTCCAGCTCCTTCATGTTCAGGAAGTCCATGTTCCCGCCCACGTTGAGCTGCATCGTGCGGTCCAGCTGCACACCGCGGTCCTCGAACAGCTTCGCCAGCACGCGGTGCGTGATGGTCGCGCCGACCTGCGACTTGATGTCGTCGCCCACGATCGGCACACCCGCCTCGGTGAACCGCCGCGCCCACTCCGGGTCCGAGGCGATGAACACCGGCAGCGCGTTGACGAAACCCACCCGCGCGTCGATGGCCGCCTGCGCGTAGAACCGGTCGGCCTCCTCGGAGCCCACCGGCAGGTAGGACACCAGCACGTCCACCTCGGCGTCGCGCAGCGCCCGCGCCACGTCCACCGGCTGCTCGTCGGACTCCTCCACCGTCTCCCGGTAGAACCGGCCCAACCCGTCCAGCGTCGGACCACGCTGCACCGTCACACCCAGCGGCGGCACGTCCGCGATCTTCACCGTGTTGTTCTCACTGGCCACGATCGCCTCGGACAGGTCGACCCCGACCTTCTTGGCGTCCACGTCGAACGCGGCCACGAACTCCACGTCCCGCACGTGGTACCCGCCGAACTCGACGTGCATCAGACCGGGCACCCGGGTGCTCGGGTCGGCATCGCGGTAATACTGGACGCCCTGCACCAGCGACGCCGCGCAGTTGCCGACCCCGACAA
>NZ_JAHXGQ010000035.1 GCF_019375475.1 Saccharothrix obliqua
GACATCGTGCGGGTGGCGTGTCCGTCGCAGGACGACGCGGACGCGTTGGGTGAGATCGCGCGGAAGTCGCAGATCCCGGTGATCGCGGACATCCATTTCCAGCCGAAGTACGTGTTCGCGGCGATCGACGCGGGGTGTGCGGCGGTGCGGGTGAACCCGGGGAACATCCGGAGGTTCGACGACAAGGTGCGGGAGATCGCGGCGGCGGCGCGGGACCGGGGGACGCCGATCCGGATCGGGGTGAACGCGGGGTCGTTGGATCCGCGGTTGTTGGCCAAGCACGGGAAGGCGACTCCGGAGGCGTTGGCGGAGTCGGCGTTGTGGGAGGCGGGGTTGTTCGCCGAGCACGACTTCCACGATCTGAAGATCTCGGTGAAGCACAACGATCCGGTGGTGATGGTCCGGGCGTACGAGTTGTTGGCGGAGCGGTGTGATTATCCGTTGCACCTGGGTGTGACGGAGGCGGGTCCGGCGTTCCAGGGGACGATCAAGTCGGCGGTGGCGTTCGGGGCGTTGTTGCGGCAGGGGATCGGGGACACGATCCGGGTGTCGTTGTCGGCTCCTCCGGTGGAGGAGGTGAAGGTGGGGCACCAGATTTTGCAGTCGTTGAACCTGCGGCCGCGGAAGTTGGAGATCGTGTCGTGTCCGTCGTGTGGTCGTGCGCAGGTGGATGTGTACACGTTGGCGGAGCAGGTGACGGCGGGTTTGGAGGGTTTGGAGGTGCCGCTGCGGGTGGCGGTGATGGGGTGTGTGGTGAACGGGCCGGGTGAGGCTCGTGAGGCTGATCTGGGTGTGGCGTCGGGTAACGGCAAGGGTCAGATCTTCGTGAAGGGCGAGGTGGTGAAGACCGTGCCGGAGCACTTGATCGTGGAGACGTTGATCGAGGAGGCGATGCGGATCGCCGAGGAGATGGGCGAGACGGTGGCCGGTGGTGAGCCGGTCGTCACCGTCGGCTGAGCCGGGTGGG
>NZ_JAHXGQ010000036.1 GCF_019375475.1 Saccharothrix obliqua
CACTACGAGGTCTTCGACTGCGCCATGGGCGAACGCTCCATCGCACCCATGGGCCACGTCCGCATGATGGCCGCCGTCCAGCCCTTCCTCTCCGGCGCCATCTCCAAGACCGTCAACATGCCCGAGACCGCCACCGTCGAGGACGTCGAACAGATCTACTACCAGGGCTGGAAACTCGGCCTCAAGGCCCTGGCCATCTACCGCGACAACTGCAAGGTCGGCCAGCCCCTGTCCGCCGGCAGGAACGCCAAGACCACCACCGACACCACCCCGGAGACCGTGGTGGAGTACCGGCCGGTCCGCAAGCGCCTGCCCAAGAAGCGCCCCTCCCAGACCGTCTCCTTCACCGTCGGCGGCGCCGAGGGCTACCTCCACGCCGGCTCCTACCCCGACGACGGCCTCGGCGAGATCTTCGTCAAACTCGGCAAGCAGGGCTCCACCCTCGCCGGCGTCATGGACGCCTTCTCCATGTCCATCTCCGTCGGACTCCAGTACGGCATCCCCCTGGAGTTCTACGTCTCCAAGTTCCAGAACCTGCGCTTCGAGCCCGCCGGCATGACCGACGACCCCGACGTCCGCATCGCCACCAGCGTCCTGGACTACCTGTTCCGCCGCCTCGCCCTGGACTACCTCCCCCTGGACAAGCGCGCCCAACTCGGCATCTACACCGCCGACGAACGCACCGCCCAGGTCAACCAGGACTACGGCACCCCCGACATCGACCTCGAAGCCCTCCGCACCAGCGTCGACTCCACCCCCACCAAGGAACCCGACACCACCACCAAACACGTCGGCAGCTCCACCGAACTCCTCGAACTCCACCTCGGCACCACCGCCGACGCACCCCTCTGCATGACCTGCGGCACCAAGATGCGCCCCGCCGGCTCCTGCTACCTCTGCGAAGGCTGCGGCTCCACCTCCGGGTGCAGCTGACGTC
>NZ_JAHXGQ010000037.1 GCF_019375475.1 Saccharothrix obliqua
CCCTCTACAGCTACCTGACCCGTTTGCGCGGCGTGCTGGTCGACCTCGGCGAGGTCCGGCTGGAGCGCCATTCCGGCGGTTACCGCCTCGCCCTCGAAGAGCAAACCGTGGACCTGCACCGGTTCCACGACCTGCTCACCCGTGCCAGGGCCATGCGGGACGACGAGCGGGCTTCGGCGTTGTACGAGCAGGCGCTCGCGCTGTGGCATGGCGAACCGCTGCCCGAGTTGGGCAGTCCGTGGGCGGCGGATGTGCGGGCGGGTGTGGAGCGTCGCCGGTTCGCCGCGGAGCTGGACCATGCCGACACGGCGTTGCGGTTGGGTCGGCACACGGATCTGCTGCCCGTGTTGGCCGAGCGTGCCGGTCACCACCCGTTGGACGAGCGTGTCGCGGGTCAGCTCATGCTCGCGCTGTACCGCAATGGTCGGCAGGCCGACGCCCTGGACCATTTCCAGCGGCTGCGCGTCCGGTTGGCCGACGAACTCGGCGCGGACCCCGGGCCGGCCCTGCGCCGGCTCCACCACCGCATCCTGGCCGGCGACTCCACGCTGGCCGAAGCCGCCGTCGGCGCGGGTCGGGCGGCGCAGGTGCCCCGCCAGTTGCCCGCCTCGCCCAGGCTGTTCACCGGTCGCGCCACCGAACTGGCCGAGCTGGACCGCCCCCTGACCGGCAAGGTCCACCCGCCGGGCACGTCGTCGGACGAGGTGTCGGGTGCGACGGTGGTGGTGTCGGCGATCGGCGGCGTGGGCGGGATCGGCAAGACCTGGCTCGCGCTGGCCTGGTCACACCGCAACCTGGAGCGGTTCCCCGACGGGCAGCTGTTCGTGGACCTGCACGGCTTCAGTTCCAACGACGAGCCGGTGGCGCCGGCGGTCGCGGTGCG
>NZ_JAHXGQ010000038.1 GCF_019375475.1 Saccharothrix obliqua
TTCGGGCTTGAGGCCGGGGGCGTCGACGACGTGGCCGTGTTCGCCGATGTGCTCGGTGATGGCCTCGATCTGCTCGGCCTGGTAGCCGAGGGACTTCAGGGCGCGGGGGACGGTCTGGTTGACGATCTGCATGGAGCCGCCGCCGACGAGCTTCTTGAACTTGACCAGGGCCAGGTCCGGCTCGATACCGGTGGTGTCGCAGTCCATCATCAGACCGATGGTGCCCGTGGGGGCGAGCACGCTGGCCTGCGCGTTGCGCCAACCGTTGCGCGCGCCGACCTGGATGCCCTCCTGCCACACGCTGGTCGCCAGCTTCTGCACCGCCGCGTCGTTGGCGTGGTAGGTGCGGATCAGGTCGTTGGCCGCGGCGTGCTTGCGGATCACCCGCTGGTGCGCCTCGGCGTTGCGGGCGTAACCCTCGTACGGGCCGACGATGCCGGCCAGCTCCGCGGACCGCTTGTACGCCACGGCCTGCATGAGCGAGGTGATGGAGGCGGCCAGGGCGCGGCCACCCTCGGAGTCGTAGGCGTGGCCGGTGGCCATCAGCAACGCGCCCAGGTTGGCGTAGCCGATGCCCAA
>NZ_JAHXGQ010000039.1 GCF_019375475.1 Saccharothrix obliqua
CTCGGGCTTGAGGCCGGGGGCGTCGACGACGTGGCCGTGTTCGCCGATGTGCTCGGTGATGGCCTCGATCTGCTCGGCCTGGTAGCCGAGGGATTTGAGGGCGCGGGGGACGGTCTGGTTGACGATCTGCATGGAGCCGCCGCCGACGAGCTTCTTGAACTTGACCAGGGCCAGGTCCGGCTCGATACCGGTGGTGTCGCAGTCCATCATCAGACCGATCGTCCCGGTCGGCGGCAGGACGGACGCCTGCGCGTTGCGCCAACCGTGCACCGCGCCCAGCTCACCGGCACGCCGCCACTCCCGCCGCGCCAACTCCTGCACGGCGATGTCGTTCGTGTCGTAGGTGCGGATCAGGTCATTGGCCGCGGCGTGTTTGCGGATCACCCGCTGATGTGAGTCGGCGTTGCGCGCATAGCCCTCGTACGGCCCGACGACCGCCGCCAACTCCGCCGAGCGCCGGTAGGCGACACCGGTCATCAGCGAGGTGATGGAGGCGGCCAGGGCGCGGCCACCCTCGGAGTCGTAGGCGTGGCCGGTGGCCATCAGCAACGCGCCCAGGTTGGCGTAGCCGATGCCCAG
>NZ_JAHXGQ010000004.1 GCF_019375475.1 Saccharothrix obliqua
TGTCCCGACCACGACGCGGCGGCTGCTCACCCCACACGCGGTCCAACAACCGCTCGACGGGCACGGGCCGGTTGGCCTCCGCCAACAACACGCCCAGGACGCCGCGCTGCCGGGGATGCCCGAGGTCCACCGGCGTGCCGTCCCGCTGCGCCCGCACACCACCGAGCACTCCGAACTCCACCACCATCACGAACCCCCGAACCACGCTTCCTTCCCGTGTCGAACCGGGATACCAGTGCGCCCCGCGGGTTCAGGTCGTTCGCCAGATTTTTCCCCCGGTCGGATCTAAACTGTGAATCCCTCGCCGGCCGGGAGTCGTGCTCACGTTCCGCCCCTGCGCGGAGGGGGCGGGACAACGCGAGGGTGGTGCGCGCCCGTCCGCGTGTCCATGATCGGTTCCATGGACGAGATCATTCTGGACGAGATCATTTTGGGCGATGTCACCGTCACCCGCGTCAAGGAGTTCTACGGCCCGGTCGGCATGTCGCCGGCTCACTTATTCCCGGACAGTCCCGAGGGCTCGTGGGACGCGCACCGCGACTGGCTGGCGCCCGACTTCTGGAACCCCGAGACGGACGAGTGCCACACCGCGGTCCAGTCCTGGCTGCTGCGCAGCGAGGGGCGCACGATCCTCGTGGACACCGGCGTGGGCGACCACGAGGACCGGCCCTACGTGCCGGTGTGGAGCCGCCGGGACAACGGTTTCCTCGACAACCTCGCCGCCGCCGGTGTGCGACCCGAGGACGTCGACGTCGTGGTCAACACGCACCTGCACGTCGACCACGTCGGTTGGAACACGCGCCTCGACGGCCGCACGTGGGTGCCGACCTTCCCCAACGCGACGTACCTGATCGCGCGGCCGGACTTCGAGTTCTGGGACCCGGCCGGCGAGCGCGGTACGGCGCGCGGCGACCGGAACGCCTTCGAGGACAGCGTCACGCCGGTCCACCGGGCGGGCCTGACCCACCTGTGGGACGGGTCGTACCGGATCGACCGGAACCTGCGGCTCGACCTCGCGCCCGGCCACACCCCCGGCTCGTCCGCGCTCGTCCTGGACTCCGGCGGCGACCGGGCCCTGTTCGTGGGGGACCTGGTGCACACCCCGCTCCAGATCGTGGAGCCGGACGTCGACTCCTGCTTCTGCGTGGACCCGGCCGCGGCGCGGGCCACCCGCCGCAGGTTGCTCGGCCAGGCCGCCGAGAGCGGGGCGCTCGTCTTCCCCGCGCACTTCGGCGGCCGGGGCGCCGCGGAGGTCGCACGTGACGGCACGAAGTTCGCGATCAAGGAGTGGGCGGCGTTCCCCCGCCTCTCCTGACACCTCCGGAAGTGACCCTCCAAGCGGACCGCCGGACGTGGCATGGTCTACACCGTGGACGACCTGCCCGGCTGGCTGCCGCCCTGGTGCGTGGAGTGGTTGGGCGCCGAGCCGGTCGGCGTGCTGTTCGAGCTGCGGCAGATGTCGGCGGTGTTCGGGTTGCGGTTGGCCGACGGGCGCGAGGTCGTGGTGAAAGCGCGGGATGACGGCGGGCGGACCGCGTCGTGCGTTGCCGCGCAGAGGTGGTTGGCGGAACGGGGGTTCCCGTGCGCCCGACCGCTCACGCCGGCGGTCGGCACGCCGGCCGTGCACGCCGAGGAGCACCGGCCCGGCGGCGTGGTGCTGCACGGGGACTCGCCGGCCGTCGCCGTGCGTTGCGCGCGGGTGTTCGCGTGGCTGATGCGCGAGTTGGCCGCCGTGTCCGTCGCGCCGCCGCTGCCGAACCCGCGCTGGGTGCGGTGGGACCACGGCGGTCCCGGCCTGTGGCCGGCGATCGCGGAGCTGGACGAACGGGATCAGGGCGCCGTGCCGGCGTTCGTCGTCGACACCGCCGTTCGGGCGCGCGAGCGGTTGCGGTCCGCGGACCTGCCGTGCGTGTTGGGGCACGCGGACTTCGAGGCGCAGAACCTCCGCTGGCACGACGGGGACGTGTGGATGGTGCACGACTGGGACAGCCTGGCGTGGCAGCCGGAGGCGGCGCTGGTGGGCGCGGCGGGCACGATGTTCGCCAACACCACGCCGCCGGTCCTCGTGCCGGTCGCGAGCACGGCCGCGTTCCTGGCCGCGTACCAGGAGGCGCGGGGACGCCGGTTCACCGCGGCGGAACTGGAGGTCGCGTGGGCGGCCGGGCTGTGGACGGCGGCGCACAACGCGCGCTGGGAGGCCCTGCACGGCACCCCGCCGCTCGTCGGTGACGCGTTGCGCGTGCAGGCGGCGGAACGCCTGTGGCGGGCGAACGCCTAGTCGGCGGGCCCGGTGCGGCATACGCTGGTCCCGGCTGCCGCACGAACACCACATGGATGGACCACAGGAACCCCAAGTCTCCTCGGGAGCCTCCAGTGAGAAGCACACGTATCGTGCTGTACACCCTGCTCATCGCCCTGACCTTCGGTGTTTTCCCCGCGTCGGCCGCCTCGTCGACGGCGGACCGGAACGCGTTCACCCTGTCCAGCGCCGCCTTCGCCAACGGTGGCGTGATACCCAAGGTGCACGAGTGCACCAGCGGCGACAGCGACCCGGCCAAGAAGAACGAGTCCCCTCCCCTGGCCTGGTCCGGCGCGCCGACGGCGGCCAAGAGCTACGCGATCGTCATGCGCGACCTCGACAACGCCAACCTCATCCACTGGGTCATCTACGACATCCCGGTGAGCGCCACGTCCCTGCCCCAGAACGTCCAGCACGCCTACCGGCCCGCGGTGCCCGCCGGGGCCCGGCAGGTGTACTACCGGGGCAGCGCGAGCCTCTACGGCTACCAGGGTCCGTGCTCGCCCTCGACGGTGAACACCTACGAGTTCGTCGTCCACGCGCTCAACCAGTCGTCGTTGACCAACCTCGACAACAACTCGTCCACCCAGACCGCGGCCAGGGCGATCACCGCGGCCTCGATCGGGTCCGCCAGGATCCGGGGCGAGTCCTAGCGCGGCGCGGCGGGGGCGTGGCCGGGGTGCTCCGGCCACGCCCCCGCCGTCGGGTGTCGCCCCGGATCAGGGGTTCAGGGTGACGCCGTACGCGGTGAGCGCCTCGCCGACCGGCTGGAAGTACGAGGTGCTGCTGCTCTTGCCGGAGGTGATGCCCAGGCCGACGCTGCCGGAGAACAGGCAGCCGCCGGAGTCACCGGGGTTGACCAGGGCGTTGGTCTGGATCAGCTGGTGCACCGCGCCCTCGGAGTAGTTCACGGTGACGTTGAGGCGCTGCACCGAACCCGAGGTCAGCCGCGTGGTGCTGCCGCTCTTCTGGATCCGCTGCCCGACCGTCGCCTCCGCGTGCGAGCTGATCTTCTGGGTGGAGCCGTTCCACAGGGTGACCGCACCCGGGGCGCTGCCGCTGGTGTTGCGGATCAGGCCGTAGTCGTTGGTCGGGAAGCTCGCGCCCTGGGACGGGCCGACGTTCCACTGGGACACCGCGCGCGTGCAGTGCCCGGCGTCGACGATGTAGTTCTGCCCGCCCTTGTTGGCGTTGAAGCCGACCGAGCAACGGGTGCCGCCGCCGGTGATGGCCTCGCCGTTGTAGATGGCCAGGTGCATCTCGCCGCGGACCCGCTCGACGCGGACGCGGTCGCCGAGCCGGTCGGCGGTGCGCAGCAGCCCGGCGAGGTCGCCGCCCGTCGCCGCGTCCGACACGCTCAGCACGACCTGGTTGGTCTTCGGGTCCAACCCGATCGAGGTGTGCGTCACGGCGGGCACCGATTCCAGCGCGTCCTGGGCGGACGCCAGCGCCGCGGTGGAGTGCCGCACCAGCTTGGCCTCGGCGCCGGCGGCGCGGACCTGCTCGGCGGCGGCGGTGTCCAGCACGTTCACCACCGGCTTGCCCTTGGCGTCCAGGTAGCCGCCCGCCACGCGGGCGCCCAGGGTGTCGCTGATCCGGCCCAGGGTGCGCACGCTGACGTCCTGCGTGCGCAGGATCTCGGCCGCCTCGGCGGGCGAGACGCCCTCGGACGAGGTCAGTTCCGAGATCGCGACCTCGGCCACCTCCGGCGCGTACCCGTCGACGCCGGTCGCCGAGGCGACGGGCGCGATCAGGAATCCGGCGGCCGTGGCGCCGGCTACCAGGGTGATTGCGGAGCGGGCGACCAACCGCCGCCCCTTGACGATCTTGCGCATACCGGCAACTCACTTTCACAGGGAAGCGCGGGAGCACCGCGCCGATCAGTGGGTTGACCCGGGCACGTCGCAACGTGACCGGCACCGGACAATTCCGGCTTATCCCAGCGTGTTCCCGCGCACCGCACCCCGGTACCTTCTTTAGTCGGGTTTTGCGGTGCGCGGCGGATGGCGTATCCGATATCTATTCCACTGGATCCGGAAATCAGCGAAGCGAGCCGGGCTCGAATACCCGGCGCGTCAACGGGCGGCGGCGGCGTAACGGCGGGCCAACCGGGCGCAGGCCGCTTTCAGCTCGGGCGGCCCGACCACCTCCACGTCGGCGTCGAACCCGCCGATCGCGGCGGCCAGGGCGGGCCACGACCACGAGCCCAGGACGAGTCGGCAGCGGTCCGGGCCGAGGGCTTCCACCAGGCCGTCGCGGAGGTGGCGCGACACCGCGTCGGCGGGCAGGTCGAGGATCACCTCGCCGCGGCAGGGCCAGCCGCCCACGCCGCCCCGGAAGCGGGCGGACACGAACGCGGCCACGTCGCCGCCGGGCACGTCGCGTGGCGGGAACCGGGGGCCGGTGGGCGTGCGCGGGGTGATCCGGTCCGCGCGGAACGTGCGCCAGTCGTCCCGGTCGAGGTCCCACGCGAGGAGGTACCAGCGCCCGCCGCGGGTGACCAGGTGGTGGGGTTCCACCCGGCGCGGCGGCGCGGTGTGGTCGTCGCCGTAGGCGAACCGGAGGACTTCACGGGCGTGCACGGCGGCGCTGAGCACCATCAGCACACCGGGGGCGACCTGCGGGCCGGAGCGCTCGACCGCGGTGAACCGGAGGACTTCGACGCGGCGGCGCAGCCGGGCGGGCATGACCTGGCGCACGGTGTTCAACGCCCGTGCCGCCGCCTCCTCGATCCCCGCGCCGCTCGTGACCGCGATCTGGAGCGCGACGGTGAGGGCGACGGCCTGGTCGTCGTCGAACAGCAGCGGCGGCAGTTCCGCGCCCGCGCCCAGCCGGTACCCGCCGTCGGGCCCCTTGACGGCCGTGATCGGGTAGCCGAGTTCGCGCAGGCGGTCGACGTCCCGCCGCACCGTGCGCGCACTGACGTCCAGCCGCTCGGCCAGCAGCGCGCCCGGCCAGTCGCGGCGGGCCTGCAACAGCGAGAGCAGCGCGAGCAGCCGCGCGGAAGTTTTCGGCACGACGCCATGATGCCCGCGGTAGAGGACACAACCTGGCCTCTTCGGCTGCGAGTGTGGTCCACGCCAGCGAGAACAACCGGAAGGACCCGCAGTGAGCACCACGAAGACCGCCTCCCTCGACGCCGAGCGCGCCGACCTGCTCGACCAGCTCGCCGTCGCGCGGGCCGCCCTGCTCACCACGGTGCGCGGGCTCACCGACGAGCAGGCGGCCGAGCGCACGACGGTGAGCGAGCTGTGCCTGGGCGGCCTGGTCAAGCACGTCACCGCCATGGAGGAGAACTGGGTGCGGTTCGCGGTCGAAGGGCCGTCGGCGATGAACTTCGCCCTGCCCGAGGGCGTCACCTGGGCGGACATGGCGGCGGGCACCGCGCGCGAGTACCCGGCATGGGTGATCGAGCACCAGAACGGCTTCCGGGTGCTGCCCGGCGAGACGCTGGCCGACATCGTGCGGCGGTACGAGGAGGTGGCCGCGCGGACCGCGGAGGTCGTCGCCGCCGTACCGGACCTGTCCACGACCCACCCGCTGCCGGAGGCGCCTTGGCACGAGCCGGGCGCGGTGCGCAGCGTGCGGCGCGTGCTGACGCACGTCATCACGGAGACCGCGCAGCACGCCGGGCACGCGGACATCCTGCGGGAGGCGCTGGACGGGCAGAAGTCGACCTGATCGCGGCTGACGCGTGCACCGGCCGAGGTGCGGTCTCGGGCCGGTCGGGTTGCCGCCCGGTCCGAGACCGCGTCTGCCCGAGGCCGCGCACCTGTTGGGCCGGGCGACACCCCGACCGGCCCAAACTCTTCCCGACCATTCCGTGTATTTGCCGCTGCGGCTATTATCAACCGATTGCGCGGTGCGGCCTCGGCGGTGGTAACGGTCCGACCGGCCGAAGCCTCCTCCCTCTCCGGCGGGCGAAGGACATCCCGCACCCAGCCCTTACCCAAGGGGTGAACGTCGTAACGCGACTGGGCGGCGCTGGGCCCGAAAATGTACGGAAACACTGTTACCAGCCCTCGGTGAGAAATCGAACGCCGCGCCTCGCCCACCACCCCTGCCCACCCGACCCCTCACACCACCCGACGCCCAGCACCCACTACCCCGCTACCCCTCCCGCCCCGCTACCCCCGCCGCCTAACGCCACGCCGCACGCGGCCACCCCGGCCACCGGACCGTTACGGCACCGGACCATTACGGCACCAGACCGCCACGGCGTCCCGGCCGGCTGCGGCGGGAATCGGCCAGGGCTTCGTCGGCCTGGCGAACTGCGGCCAGGCCGGGTGCGACGTAGCTCCTCAGCACAGGTCGGCTCGTATTGCCTGATGTTCAGCCGACCTGGTCCGGGAGGTGCGGGCGGTGCCGGAGCGGTGGGACAGGAGCGGTGGGGCAGGGGAAGCGGGCCGGTGGTCCTCGCCGCCGGTGCTCCTCGCCGCCGGTCGTGCGGGAGAGCCCGGCCGCGGGTGATCAGGGGCCGTTTTCAGTCCCCGTGTTCGGCGTCCTCTTCGGACGGATCCGGAGGGCGAGTCGGGCACGCCCGCCGGACCCGCCGCCTCCGCTGTGGCCTCCCGGACCCCGCCCGCGGCGCTTGTGCGCCGGCCGGCGACATTCCGACACGTTCTTGGTCAGGCATGGGGTTGTGGCGACTCGGCGACTCAGGAGACGGCCGCGTCTAGGACGTCGGCGAGTTCGACGGGTGCCGAGAGCATCGGCCAGTGCCCCGTGGGCAGGTCGAAGCGCCGCCACGGCGGCTGGTTCAGGTAGGCCAGCATCGGGATCCCGGCGTCGAGCAGGCCGGTGAAGTCGTGGCAGGCGATCACGACGCGGTCCACTCCGGGGGCGGGGTCGGCAGTCTCGGCGAGGCGCTGGGTGTAGGTGCCGAACGGGTGCGGAGTGGCGTTCGCGAGCAGTCGTTTCCGCTGAGGCTCGTCGAGCCCGTCGAGGCTGCTGGACATGCCGAGAACCTCGACCGGCGGCATCGCGAGCCGCCAGCCATCGCCGAAGGCGGCGACCTGCTCGCGCAATTGGCCGGCTACCTGCGGCGGCATGAGGTCGAGCATGCACATCCCCTCCGTGAACGGGGCGCTGTCCACGTAGACCACGCGCTCCAGCCGATCACCGAGGCGCCCCGCGGCGGCGGTGACCGGAGCGGCCGCGTAGCTGTGGGCGACCAACGTGACGCCGCGCAGGTCCCGCCCTTCGACAAGATCGGCGATGTCGCCCACGTGGGTGTCCAGGTCCGTCTCGGGACCGCCCAGATCGGCCCGCTCGGCCAGGCCGGTCAGCGTGACCGCTACCGCGGTGTGGCCGCGTTCCCGCAGAGCGCGAGCGGTCTCTTCCCAGGCCCACGCCCCGAGCCAGGCGCCGGGAACAAGTACGAACGTGGCCATGTGATCTCCCTGAGTTGTGGTGTCGCCGGGAGCGTAGGCTCAATACAGGACAAAATCCGCCCTGAAATGTTGGGTGACCCGTGTCGCATCCCCTCACCCGCGTGTTGACGCTGCTGGAACTCCTCCAGTCGCACGCCACGCTCACCGGAGCCGAACTGGCCGACCGCCTCGGCACCGATGTCCGCACCGTGCGCCGGTACACCGCTCACCTGCGGGACCTCGGCATCCCCGTGGAGGCGGAACGCGGTCGCTACGGTGGCTATCGACTGGCTCGCGGATACCGAATGCCCCCGCTGGTCCTCACCAACGACGAGGCACTCGCCGTCGTCCTGGGCCTGGTCGCCGCGGAACGAGTCGGGATGGGCACCACGGTGGCCACCGCGGGTGCCCTGGCGAAGATCGAGAGGGTGCTGCCGCAAGCGCTGCGCGAACCGCTCGCCGCCGTCCGCGAGTCCCTCGCGTTCACCGCCAACGCCGTGATCGGGCAGGCACCGGGCACCGGCATCCTGCTCGCCCTGGCCCGAGCCACCCTCAGCCGCACGACGGTCGGCATCAGCTACCAGTCGTGGCGCCGGCAGGGCACCGAACGCGATGTCGACCCCTACGGTGTGGTCTTCCACAGCGGCCGGTGGTACCTCGTGGGCCACGACCACCTCCGAGGCGCCCCGCGAACCTTCCGCGTCGACCGCGTCGAATCCGTCACCCCCCGGGCCCGCGACTTCACGGTCCCCGAGAACTTCGACGTCGTCGCCCACCTCACCGCGGCCCTGGCGCAGGTCCCTTACCGCTGGCAGGTGGAGGTGACCATCCACGGACCCATCGACGAGATCGCCCGCCGACTGCCCCGCTCGGTGGCCACCCTCACCGCCGACAGCACGGGCGTCCTCATGCGCGCCCGGGCGGAACGCCTGGACGGCATGGCCCACCTGCTGGCCTCCTTGCAATGGCCCTTCACCATCCACCACCCCACCGAGTTGAGGCACGCGCTCAAGGCGTTGGCCGACCGGCTCGCGGCAGCCGCGGAACGAGAACCGGCAGAACGAAGCCCATAACCCGACGCTCCCGGTGTTACCGCCCGCCCCGCAAACACGTGAGACGGCGCCGACTTGGTGTGCCGACATGCGCAGTGCGGTGAAGAATGATCGCGGTCCGGGGCCACCGCGGTGCGGAGTCGATTACCGCTCAAGTTGGCCCGGAACGGCAAAAAAGCGGGTTCGCGGACCAGTGCGGCTTCATTCATTCAGCCGATCGCGGGCACGCCTGGCCGGCCCTACGCTGAGCGACGTACGGCGGCCGGCCCACCCGGTGGTCGGCCCGAATTTCCCCCCACCCATTCCCGCGAATCGACGCGTTCACCCGCTGCGTCGTTAATTCGCGCGGTCCGGCGCGCACCGGAGCGGGCTTTTCCCGGCCCGCGCGGCAAAGGGCCGGAAAACGGTCGAACGGAGAGGAACAGTGATGAGGCACTTGCGGAAAACGCTGGCCGCGGTCGGCGCCGTGGTGGTGGTCGCGACCACGGCGGTGGTCGTCCAGGGCGGTGTCGGGGCGGCGGAGCCCGAGGTCCAGGCCGACCAGGCGGTCGCCCACCTGCACGCCCAGGTGGACCTGCCCGCCGGGGTCTGGACCAGCACCCCGCTGGTGGTCACGCTGCCCTGGGCCGGCACCTACGAGATCGACGCCGACGTGCGCGGCCGGCTGTCCGGCGTCCCGTCGTTCAACTCCTACATCACGGCCCGGCTGTGGAACGACACGACCAACAGCGCCGTGCCGGAGAGCGAGCGGCTGGTCAACCAGATCATCGACCGCAACGCGGGCGCCGCCGGCACGGGCAGCAACCACACCGCGCCGATCAGCGAGGTGGTCCGGGTCGACGGGCCGACCACGATCCGGTTGCAGGCCATCCGGGTCGACGCGGAGGGCGCGGCGACCATCGCGCAGATCTACTCCGACGCCGCCGGCTACACCTCGTTGCGCTTCGACCGCGTCGGACCCTGACACACCGGTCCCGCCCCGGCGCTCGCGGGGGCGGGACCGGGTTGCTCCACCGGCCGCGGGCCGGTTAGGGTTCGCGCCGTGACTGCCGGGTCGGCCATGGGCCACTACCGAGACGGGCACCCGGCTCAGGTTTGAGCAGCGGGCGGGCCAGGGCCCCGCCGCACCTCCTCCGGACACCGCGCCGCACGCGGACGGTTTCGCCCCAGACACCGGATCCGGAGAGGACCGCACTTCTTCCATGGCGCTCGACTTCAACCAGCAGGTGATCGAGGAGTTCCGCGCGAACCGCGGCCGGGTGGGCGGCTGGTTCGCCGACGCGCGGCTGATCCTGCTCACCACCACCGGGGCGCGGTCCGGCCACCCGCGCACCACGCCCCTGGCCTACCTGCCCGACGGCGACCGCATCCTGGTGATCGGCTCGGCGGGCGGCGCGGACCGGCACCCCGCCTGGTACCACAACCTGGTCGCGAACCCGCGCGTCACGGTCGAGGACGGGGTCTTCACCTACGAGGCCGCGGCGACCGTGCTGACCGGCGCGGAACGCGACGAGCTGTTCGCCCGCGCCGTCGAGGCCGACGCCGGGTGGGGCGAGTACCAGGCCAAGACCCGCCGGGTGATCCCCGTGGTGGCGCTGGCGCAGATCGCGCCCGGTCCGCCGAACGCGGGGTCGATGGGCGAGGGGCTGCGCGTGGTGCACGACGCGTTCCGCCGCGAGCTGTCGATCATCCGCCGGGAGGCGGCGGCGTCCGGGCCCCGGCTGGGCGCGCAGCTGCGGGTCAACTGCCTGACCTTCTGCCAGGGCATGGAGTTCCACCACCGGGTCGAGGACGACCACATGTTCCCGGCGCTCCACGACCGCCACCCCGGGCTGGACGACGTGTTCGCCCGGCTGCGCGAGGAGCACGAGCGGATCGCCGTGCTGCTCGCGCGGCTGCGGGAAGTCCTCGCGGACGGCGGCGCGGACGTGGTGTCCCGGGTGGACGACTTGGTCGCCGAACTGGCGGCACACCTGACGTACGAGGAGGAGCAGCTGATCCCGCTCCTGGACGCGTGAGCGCGGTGGACATCGTGGAACTGGACCTCTCCGACGACGCCGTGGCGCGTGCCGTGCACCGGATCGGGCTGCGCTCGTACGCGGTGGAGGCGGAGCTGATCGGCTCGACCGCCATCCCCGCGCTGCGCGAGACGGTGCACGGGATGCGCGCCCGGCCGCTGCGGTGGCTGGGCGCGCACGTCGACGGCGTGCTCGCCGGGTTCGTCGCGTGGGCGCGGGTGGACGGGGTGCTGGACATCGACCGGCTGTGCGTCGACCCGGACCGGTTCCGGCGCGGTGTCGGCCGGCGGCTGGTCGCGGCCGTGCTCGCGCTGGGCGGTCCGGCGGCGGTGGCCACGGGTGCGGCCAACGCGCCCGCGATCGCGCTCTACGAGGGGCTGGGTTTCCGGCTCGCGCGCGTGTTCGAGCCCGAGCCGGGGCTGCCGGTGGCCGAGTTCACCCGGCCGGGAACGACGTGAGCAGGGGCCGGAACCCGGCGGCCAACCGGTCGCCGCGCGGCACGTCGGGCGCGGGCGGTGCGGTGAACAGGTCGTGGTCGGCGCGCGGGAAGTCGTCCGCGCCGCCGAACAGGGCCGGCAGCGGCACGCCGAGCCGCGGTAGTCGCCCGGCCGGGTCGACGTCCATGTCGCGGCGGACGAAGTCCACCCGTTCCGGCAGGTCGTAGACCAGGGACACCAAGCGGGTACCAGGGGCGGTCGCGGAACCGCTCCTGGCTCCAGCCGACCAGGCCGACCCGTGCGGGGTCGACGCCGGGCCACGCGCGCAGCACCTCGACGGCGTCTTCTTCGGTCCACACCGGACGAACCGCGGCCGATCGAGGACAGTAGTGGTCCTGGATCGTGGTTAGCGTGGCCCCGTGACCGAGACTCGATCAACTCGCCCCGACGCCCCGTCGACCGGGGGCGTCGTGGCGCGCCGGCTGGCCCGGCACGGTTTGACCACGCCCGGCGCGTCCATCGTGGACGTGGTGCGCGCGATGTGCGGCGCCCACGCGCAGGTGATGTCGGCGGCGGAGCTGTCGATCGGGCTGCGGGTGCCGGGCGCGACGCGGCAGGCGGTGCGCGACGCGCTGTGGGTGGACCGGTCGCTGGTGAAGACCCGCGGTCCGCGCGGCACGGTGCACCTGCTGCCCGCGGCGGACCTGCCGGTGTGGCTGGGCGCGCAGCAGTCCCTGATCACGCCGGCCTCGTGGCTGACCGCCGAGCAGACCGACCTGGTGGTGGCGGCGATCGCGGACGCCCTGGCGGACGCCGAGCTGACGGTGGACGAGCTGACCGAGCAGGTCGTGGCGCGGACCGGGCCGTGGGCGGGCGACCGGGTGAAGGAGGCGTTCGGCGACAAGTGGCCGCGCTGGACGGACGCCCTGGTGACGGCGACCTACCGGGGTGCGATGTGCTTCGCGCCCAACAAGGGCCGCAAGGCCGCGTACACCAGTCCGGCCCGGTGGCTGCCGGGCGTCGTGCCCGACCCGGACGGCCCGGTCCGGCTGCTGCACCGGTACCTGCGCTCGTACGGGCCGGCGACGCCCGCCCACTTCGCGCGGTGGCTGGGTGCGGCGAAGTCGTGGGCGGACGGGGTGTTCGCGCGGGCCGACGTGGTGGCGGTGGCCGGCGGGCACGTGGTGCGCGGCGACGACGCGTGGCCGGCCGACCCGCCGCGCGGCGTGCTGCTGCTGCCGTACTTCGACGCCTTCGTGGTGGGCAGCCACCCGCGTGAGGACCTGTTCCCCGGTGTCGCCCGGCACCGGGCGCTGGCGGGCGGCCAGGCGGGCAACTACCCGGTGCTGCTGGTGGACGGCGTGGTGGCCGGGGTGTGGCACCAGCGGCGGTCGGGTCGGCGGCTGGTGGTGACCGTCGAGGTGTTCGGGTCGCTGCCGGCGTCCCGGCGGGGCGAGCTGGAGGAGCAGGTGGAGCGCGTCGCGGGGTTCCTGGAGGCGCGGGCCGAACTGGTGCTCGGGCCGGTGACGGCGGGACCCCACGCCTGACGGTATTCCAGTGCTAGGATAGTCGGGTGGACCTCACGCCCGCCGAACTCACCCTGCTCGGTCTGCTCGTGGAGCGCCCCCGGCACGGCTACGACCTGGAGGAGGTCATCGGCGCGCGCGGGATGCGGGAGTGGACCGAGATCGGCTTCAGCTCGATCTACTACCTGCTGGGCAAACTCCGCGACCGGGGGTTGATCGGCGAGGTCGGGCGCGACCCGGGTCGGCGGAGCACGGCACGCAAGGTGTACGCCGCCACCGACGAGGGCAGGCGCGCGTGCGCGGAGGCCGCCGAGGCGGCCATCGCCGAACCACGCCCGCTGTTCCCGCCGCTGCTGGTGGGGCTCGCCAACCAGCCCGCCGTGCCGGCCGACCGGCTGCGGGCGGCGCTCGACCGGCGGGCCGCGGCGCTCGCCGCGCGCCGCGAGGAGGTGCGGCGGGCCGGCGAACGGGCCGGGGCGCCGCCGTTCGTCCGCGCGATCTTCGACTACTCGCTCGCCCAGATCGCCGCCGAGCAGGCGTGGCTCGACGCGTACCGGGCGTCGCTCGAACCGGCAGGAGAACGACCGTGACCCCGTACGACGTCAAGCGGGAGCTGAAGGCGCTGTACGCGCCGAAGAACACCGCGTGGGCGCTGGTGGACGTGCCCGAGCAGGCTTTCCTCGCGGTCGACGGCGCGGGCGACCCGAACACCGCGCCCGCCTACGCGCGTGCCGTGGAGGCGCTGTACGCGGTGGCCTACACGCTGAAGTTCGCGGGCAAGCGCGACGGCCGGGATTTCGTGGTCGGCCCGCTGGAGGGGCTGTGGTGGGCCGCCGACGCGTCGGTGTTCACCGCGCGTGCCAAGGACTCCTGGCAGTGGACCATGCTCGTGGTGCTGCCGGACTGGATCACGCCGGAGGCCGTCGAGGACGCCAAGCGGGCCGCGACGGCGAAGAAGGGGCTGCCCGGCATCGCCGACCTCCGCCGCCTGGTGCTGCACGAGGGGCCGGCCGCGCAGGCGTTGCACATCGGCTCCTACGACGACGAGGGGCCGCTGCTGGCCCAACTGCACGACGAGTGGCTGGCCGAGCACGACCTGACCTTCGGCGGCGCGCACCACGAGGTGTACCTGAGCGATCCGCGCCGGACCGCGCCCGCGAAGCGGAGAACCGTGCTGCGCCAACCGGTCCGGCCGATCCCCCGCGTGGTCAGCGCAACCGGCGCAGCAGCGCCGCCACCTCCTCCGGCGTGAACTCCAGGGCGGCCACGCCCACCGACAGCTCCAGCGCGCTGCGGTCGGGGTCGCCGGTGGCACGCGCGTGCACGGGCAGCTCGATCCCGGTTTCCCGGAACAGCCGGAGGGACGCGGCCGACGCCACCTGCCGGGGCACCGGCAGCAGGACGTGGAAGATCGACGTCTGCGGCACCGCGGGCCGGGTGCGGGCGTAGCCGTCGGCGTTCACGGCGGCGGCGATGGCGCGGGCGTGGGCCAGGAACTCGCCCATCCTGGGCAGCACCTCGTCCAGGCCGATGAGCCCGGCGACGGCCAACGGCCACGCGTCGCGCAGCGCGCCGCCGAGCCGGGTGCGCCACAGCGCGGCGAGGTCGATCGTCTCCCGGTCGCCCGCCAGGACCGCGCCCCGCACGCCCTCCAGTCCTTTGTAGAGGGACACGTAGACGGTGTCGAACAGGGCGGCGATCTCGGCGAGCGGGCGGTCGTAGTACGGCTGGGACTCCCACAGCCGCGCGCCGTCCATGTGCGTGGCCGCGCCGCGCTCGCGGGCCCACGACGTCTGCGCCACCAGGTCGTCCCACTCCGGCAGCAGGCCGCCGATGTCGCGTTGCGGCAGCTCCAGCAGCAACGCCGCCAACGGTTCGGTCACCCGGGCCAGGTCGTCCCGGGTGATCAGCTCGTGGTGGTCGCCGACCGGTCGGTGCAGCAGGTGGTGCACGGCCTGGTGCCCCTGCTCCTCCCACTGCGCCAGGTGCGTGTGCGGGTGGGCGGCGAACACGCGGCGGCCGGTGCGGTCCGCGTGCACCCGCAACGCGGTCTGCTGCGCCATCGTCCCGCTCGGGAAGAACAGGGCGGCGGGTTTGCCGAGCAGGTCCGCGATCCGCTGCTCCAGCTCCGCCACCGGGGCGTCCGGTCGCGTGCCGGGCGGCACGCGGTCGAGCATCCCGCGCAGCAACGCGTGGGGATCGCGGCGGAGCCGGGAGTGCAGGACGAGGGAGCGCCGGATCTCTGGTGCCATGCGCGGAGTCTGGTGGCGGCGGCCCCGGCGGGCAACGGGTTTCCGGCGCCCGCGAGGTGGGACGACCCGTCCACATCGCGTCGTTCGCGGTGATACTGGCCGACATGGGCAAGGTCTACGAGCGGATCGACGACAGGTTGCGGGCGTTCATCGAGGCGCAGCCGGTGTTCTTCACGGCGACCGCGCCGCTGGCGGCGGACGGGCACGTGAACGTGTCGCCCAAGGGGCGTGCCGGGTCGTGGCGGGTGCTGGACGACCGGCGGGTGGCGTACCTGGACTTCGGCGGCAGCCACGCGGAGACGATCGCGCACCTGCGGGAGAACGGCCGGATCACGTTGATGTGGTGTGCTTTCGACGGCCCGCCGACGATCGTGCGGGTGCACGGCACGGGCGAGCCGGTGTTCCGGGACGACCCGCGGTTCGCCGAACTGGTGGCGGGTTTCGGCGACGCGGACGGGCCGGGGCTGCGTGCGGTGGTCGTGGTGACGGCGAAGCTGGTCAGCGACACGTGCGGGTTCGCGGTGCCGCTGATGGACTACCGGGAGGAGCGCACGGTGCACGCGGAGGTGTTCGGGCGCAAGACCGACGAGGAGTTCGCCGCGTACTGCGCGAAGAAGGACTACAACGGGCGCAGCATCGACGGCCTGCCCGCGTTGCCGCTGCCCCTGCCCGCGCGCCCGGGAACGCCCGGGTGAGCGTTACGGCACGACCCGGTAGTGCGTGGTGAGGCGGCCGTCGCCGGTCAGCACGTGGTAGGCGATCGCGGGCGGTAGATCGCGGTCCATGACCTGGTCGGACTCCCACGGCAGCCGCAGCGTCGACACCACGCCGGGCGCGACGCGCACCGGCCGGCCCGCGAACGTGGCGGCCGCGCCGGTGTGCGCGTGCCCGCACAGCACCGCCAGCGCGTTGTCGTGCCGGGCGAGGACGTCGGCGAGCCGGTCGGCGTCGCCCAGGCGGATCGCGTCGATCGTCGGCTCGTGCACCTCGACCGGCGGGTGGTGGAAGCACACCACCGTCGGCGCGCCGGCCGAGAGCACGGACTCCAGCCACGCGAGGGTCGGCTCGCCGAGCAGCCCGTCCGCGCGGCCGGGGATGCTGGAGTCGGCCAGCGCGAACACCACGCCGCCCACCTCCGCCACCCGGTTCACCGGCTCCTCCCCCGCCGGCTCGCCCAGCAGCACCGACCGGAAGTTTCCGCGTGCGTCGTGGTTGCCCGGCAGCGTCAGGACGGGGACCTTCGAGGACACCAGGTGGGCGCGGGCCAGTTCGTACTCGGGGGTGAGGCCGTGGTCGGCGATGTCGCCACTGACCAGGATCGCGTCCAGCGGACCGGGCAGGGACTCCAGGTGGGCCATGACGCGCCGGGCGCGTTCCGTGGCACGCGAACCGCCGTCGAAGTGGGTGTCGCTGACGTGCGCGATGACGATCACCGCGTCGAGCGTAGTCGCGGCGGTTCGGGTCCGGTCACGTGAACCGGCCACCCGCGCGCCCCGGCCGATCTACGCTAACGACGCGGCGAGTGGCGCCGATCACTCCGGAGAGGGGGCGGTCGTGCTGGTCGAGGATCTGCGGAACCGGGGCGCCGTGCGCCGCGTGACCGGTCTGGCCCGCAGCACGCCGGGCAGGCTGACCGCGTTGGCGCTGGGCCTGATCGCCGCGACGCTGCTGGTGGGCGCGCTGACGGTGGCGTCGGTGCGGGACCGGTCGGACGCCGTGGTGGCGGTGGCGGACCGCGGTGAACCCCTCGCGCACGCCGCGCAGGAGGTCTACCGGGCGATGGCCGACGCGGACGCGACGGCCGCCAGCGCGTTCCTGTCCGGCGGGGTCGAGTCGCCCGGGTTGCGGCAGCGCTACGAGGCGGACGTGGCACGCGCCGCGGCGGCGCTGTCCACCGCGAGCGAGGTCACCCGCTCCCCCGAGCTGGTCGGACCGCTGGCCACGCTGTCCGGGCAGCTCCCGGTGTACACGGGGCTGGTGGAGACGGCGCGCACGCACAACCGGCAGGGCAACCCGGTGGGCGCGGCGTACCTGCGGGAGGCGTCGAACCTGATGCGGTCCGCGCTGCTGCCCGCCGCGCACGACCTGTACCGGGTGCAGACCGCGAACGTGGTGCGCGACCTGGCCGACGCCGGTTCCCCGCCGTGGCCGGAGGGACTGCTCGGCGCGGGGCTGCTGGCGGCCCTGGTGCTGGCGCAGCGGTACCTGACGCGCCGCACGAACCGGGTGTTCAACGTGGGTCTGCTGGCGGCGACGGCGGCGGTCGTGGTGTCGCTGCTGTGGGTGCTGGTCGCGTCGCTCGTGGTCGTGGCGCACACGTCGTCCGGCGAGGACGACGCGGTGTTGGCGGACGTGGTCGCGCAGGCGCGGATCGCCGCGTTGAAGGCACGCGGCGACGAGATGCTGACGCTCGTGGCACGCGGGAACGGCGGGATCTACGAGAGCGCGTACAAGGAGGCGTCCGCCGAGTTGCGCGGGTTGGTCGGCAGCGCGCCACCGCTGGCGCGTGCCGGCGTCGAGCTGGACCGGTGGCGTGACGCGCACACCGCGGTCCGCGAGGCCGACGACCGGGGCGATTTCACGCAGGCCGTGGAGCGGGCGCTGGGCGCGGGCGCGGCGGCGGCGGCGTTCGACGCGGTGGACGCGAACCTGACCGACGCGTTGGCGCAGGCGCGGTCGGGGCTGGCGGACCGGATCGCGCGGGCACGTGGCGCGCTCACCGGTGCGGTGCCCGTGGTGGTGTTGCTGGCGCTGGTGGCGGCGGTGGCGTCGACGGCGGGGCTGTGGCAGCGGCTGAAGGAGTACCGATGACGGCGCGGGGTGTGCGGTGGGCGGTCACCGCCGCGGTCTTGGCGGTGGTGGCGGCGGGCTGCGGCGCGGTGCCCAGCGCCGCGCCGGAGATCGGCGGCCGGTCGGCGGTCGTGCCCGCGCCCGCCGGTGTGGTGGAGCTGACCGCGCCGCCGAGCACCGCGCCCGGCGCGGACGCCTCGTGCGACGCGACGGCCAGCTTCCGGCCCGACGGCCCGCTGCCCGAGCCCGGCCGGATGCCCGCCGGCACGACGATGGCACGCATCCGGGACAAGGGCCGCCTGGTCGTCGGGGTGGACCAGAACACCTACCTGATGGGGTTCCGCAACCCGTTCTCCGGTGAGCTGGAGGGTTTCGACGTCGACATGGCGCGCGAGGTGGCGCGGGCGATCTTCGGCGACCCGACGCGCGTCCAGTTCAAGGTGCTCACCTCGGAGGAGCGGATGCCGGCCCTGGAACAGGGGCAGGTGGACGTCGTGGTGCGCACGATGACGATGAACTGCGAGCGGTGGCAGCGGGTGTCGTTCTCCACGGTCTACTACCAGGCGGGGCAGCGGGTGCTGGTGCCCAGTTCGTCCGACGTGACCGGCATCGACGCGCTGGCCGGGCGGAAGGTGTGCGCCACCAAGGGTTCCAGCTCGCTGGCGAACGTCGCGAACGCGCCGGGCAAGCCGATCCCGGTGGCGGTGCCGAACTGGACGGACTGCCTGGTGCTGCTCCAGCAGGGCCAGGTCGACGCGATCTCCACGGACAACACGATCCTGGCCGGGTTCGCCGCGCAGGACCCGTACACGAAGGTGGTCGGCGCGGTGTTCACCGCCGAGCCGTACGGGATGGCGTTCCCGAAGCAGGACCAGGACTTCGTGCGGTTCGCCAACGCGCTGCTGGAACGGCTGCGCGCGGACGGCACGTGGGCCGCGCTCCACCGGCGGTGGCTGGGCGACCCGCCACCTCCTCCGGTCGCGACCTACCGGGACTGACCGTGGCCGAGGACCTCGACGTCGACGCGGAGCTGACCCGGTTGCGCGCGGAGAGCGACCGGGTGGCGCAGGCGTTGCTGGCCATGGACGACCACCCGGGCCACCGGCTGCTGCGCGGCACGACACCCGCCGGCGTGACGGCGCGGCGCTGGGCGGCGGCCGAGGCGGACGTGGTGGGCCTGTGGGAGTGGTTCGACGTCTACCGGGCGGTGCTGGCGCGTGCCGACGCGACCCGCGACCCGGCGGAGCTGCGGCGGCTGCTCACCGGACCGGAGGTGGTGCTCGCCGGGCCGGTGCCCGGGCGCACGCTGACCGGGCGCGCCGCGCCGGCGGAGCGGATCACGCTGGGCGAGCTGGTGACGCGGATGAAGGACCGCTACGCGGCGCTGCTGGCGTTGTTCGACGAGGTGCACGAGTCGTGGTCGCGGCGGCTCGCGGAACTGGACGCGCCCGCCGCCCGGCTGGCCGGGCTCGGGGACTCGGCGACGGTGACGCGGTTGCGGGACGAGGTGGCGGAGGCGCGGCGGCGTGCCGCGGCCGACCCGCTCACCCCGGACACCGCGGCGGCGGACCTGCCGACGCGGGTCGCCGAGCTGGTGGCGCTGGTGGGGGGTTTCGCACCGCGGGCCGACGCGGTGGCCGCCCGGCTCGCCGAGGCGGCGGCACGGCGGGCCGACGCGGTGGAGCTGCGGGCGCGGGTCGTGGCGCGGGTCGCGGGGCCGCACCCGCCGCTGCCGGACGTGCCCGCGCCGGACGGGGCGCTGGCGGCGCTCCGGGCGCGGTTCCCCGACGTGCGGGAACGGGAGCTGGCCGAGGTCGAGGCGGCGGCGGACGAGGTGCTGACGCGGCTGCGGGCGGTGGTGGCGCAGCTGACGGGATCGCTGGCGCGGCGGTCGGAGCTGCGGGGTCGGCTGGACGCCTACCGGGCGAAGGCGACCGCGCGTGGCCTGGCCGAGGACGCCGGGCTGGCCGAACTGCACCGGGCGGCCCGCGACGTGTTGTTCTCCGCGCCGTGCGACCTGCGGGCGGGGACCGTGGCGGTGGCCCGTTACCAGCGGGCGGTGTTGGAACGGGTGGAGGCGGCGCGATGAGGGTGTGCCCACGGCCGTCGTGCGGCGGCGAGGTCGACGCGGACGGGTTCTGCGACCGGTGCGGGTTGGAAGCGCCGGCGACGACCGCCACCGGCGCGAGCACGGGACCGGGCACCGCACCGTGGACCGGCGCCACGACCACCTCCTCCGGCGGGCGGTCCCGGCGGTCGGCGTCGACGCGCTCGGCGAGCCGGGGCCGGCTCGGCGCGGGCCTGGTGGAGGTGCCGAGGGTGCCCGCGCGGGACGCCCGGGACGCCGTGCTGGCCGACCCGGAGGTGCCCGAGGCCAAGCGGTTCTGCTCGGCGTGCGGCAAGGAGGTCGGCCGCGGCCGGGACGGGCGGCCGGGCCGCGTGGAGGGCTTCTGCGCGCACTGCGGCCACCACTACTCGTTCACGCCGAAGCTGCGGCCCGGCGAGGTGCTGCACGAGCAGTACGAGGTGCTGGGCTGCCTCGCGCACGGCGGGCTGGGCTGGATCTACCTGGCGCTGGACCACGCCGTCAGCGCGCGCTGGGTGGTGCTCAAGGGCCTGCTGGACAGCGACGACGCCGACGCGATGGCGGCGGCCGAGGCCGAGCGGCGGTTCCTGGCCGAGGTGTCGCACCCGAACATCGTGGAGATCCACAACTTCGTCCGGCACGCCGACCGCGAGTCCGGCGGGCTGGTCGACTACATCGTGATGGAGTACGTCGGCGGCACGTCGGTCAAGGACATGGTCAAGGCCGTCCGGGCGGACGGCTCGGGCCGGGAGGCGCTGCCGCTGCCGCAGGCCATCGCCTACGCGCTGGAGGTGCTGCCCGCCCTGGGCTACCTGCACGACCTCGGCCTGCTGTACTGCGATTTCAAACCGGACAACGTGATCCAGACCGAGGAGCAGCTCAAGCTGATCGACCTGGGCGCGGTGCGGCGCGTGGACGACCGCGACTCACCCATCTACGGCACCATCGGCTACCAGGCGCCGGAGATCGGCGCGCTCGGCCCGTCGGTGGCGTCCGACCTGTACACGGTGGGCCGGGCGTTGGCGGTGACGAGCTTCCCGTTCGACTTCCGCCGCACGCACAAGGAGTCCCTGCCGACACCCGACGAGCAGCCGCTGCTCGCGCGGTACGACTCGTTCCACCGGTTCCTCAAGCGCGCCACGCACCGCGACCCGGAGCAGCGGTTCGGGTCGGCGGAGGAGATGGCCGAGCAGCTCACCGGCGTGCTGCGGGAGGTGCTGGCGCAGCAGGACGGCACACCCCGGCCGGGCGCGTCGCGGCAGTTCACGCCGGAACGGAGGGCGTTCGGGGTGGACGGCGCGCCGGACGCGCGGGAGGCGGTCGCCGGGCTGCCGGTGCCGCAGGTGGACCCGACCGACCCGGCCGCGGGCTTCCTGGCCACCGCCGCGACGGCGGGCGACCCGGACCGGCTGGTGGCCGCGCTGCGCGCCGCGCCGGTGACCACGGTCGAGGTGCGGTTGCAGGTGGTGCGGGCGCTGCTCGGCGCGGGCCGCGCGGACGAGGCGGCGGCCGAGCTGAAGGCTCTCGCCGACCCGGGCGTCACCGGCCGGCCCCCCGGGGGCGCGGCCCCCGCCGTTCCGGACGACGTCGACCTCCACCCGGACGACTGGCGGCCCGACTGGTTCCGGGGCCTGGTGGCGCTCGCCCGCGGCCGGTTCACCGAGGCGCGGGAGGCGTTCGACCGGGTGTGCGACGTGGTGCCCGGCGAGGCCGCGCCCAAGCTGGCGCTGGCGGTGTCCGCCGAGCTGGCGGGTGACCCGGAGGCCGCCGCCGGGTACTACCGGGTGGTGTGGCGGACCGACCACTCCTCCGTCAGCGCCGCGTTCGGCCTGGCGCGGGTGCTGCTGGCCGGCGGCGAGCGCGCGGCGGCGGTGGAGGTGCTGCACGGGGTGCCCGAGACCTCCAGCCACCACGTGGCGGCGCGGGTCGCGGCGGTGCGCGCGCAGGCGGGCGGCGAACTGGCGGACGTGGTCGCCGCGGGCACGTGGCTGTCGGCGTTGGAACTGGACGTCGCGCGGCGCGTCGGACTGACCGTGGAGCTGTTGAGCACGGCGCTGGGCGCGCTGCCCGCCCACGGCTCCGGTCCGGCCGGGGAACTGCTGGGCTGCGAGCTGACCGAAACCGGCCTTCGGGCAGGGTTGGAGCGCTGCTACCGGCAGCTGGCGCGACTCGCGGACACCCCGGAGGAGCGGATCGCCCTCGTTGACCGCGCGAACGCGGTCCGGCCCAGGACGTTGGTGTGAACATGGAACCCTCGAAGGAGAACTGCCCCGCGTGCGGCGCGGCGGTGTCGCCGCAGGACCGCTTCTGCGAGGGGTGCGGGCGCAACCTGCGGGTGCAGCGGACACCCGTGGGCGGTCCCGATGCGGTGGCCGAGCCGCGTTGCGCGTGCGGTGGCGACCTGGACGCCGAGGGTTTCTGCGTGCGGTGCGGGCGGGCCCGGCCGCCGGCGCGGGACCGGGTGGAGTTCGTGCTGCCGGGCCTGGCCGGGGTGAGCGACCGCGGCCGGCGGCGGCAGCGCAACGAGGACTCCCTGGCGTTCGGCCGGGTCCGGGCGCGGGGCGCGGCGGCCGTGGTGTGCGACGGGGTCGCGTCGTCGGAGCGTGCCGAGCAGGCGTCGCAGGTGGCGGTGGACACGGCGCTGGACGTGCTGCTGACGGCCGTGCAGTCGGGTGGCGACCCGGAGGCCGCCACCGCCGACGCGGCACTGGCGGCGGACGCGGCCGTGGGGCGCCTGGCGCGGCCCGGCGCGGAGGAGGTGGCGCCGTCCTGCACGTTCGTCTCGGCGCTGGTGACCGAGGAGTCCGCCACCGTCGGCTGGGTGGGCGATTCCCGCGCCTACCTGGTGGGCGAGACCGGCGCGGCGCGGCTGACCACGGACGACACCTGGGCGGCGCAGCTGGTCGCGGAGGGCGTGCTGACCGAGGAGGAGGCGCTGACCGACCGGCGGGCGCACGTGCTGTCGCGGTGGCTGGGCGCGGACTCGCAGCTCGAAGCGCCGCAGGCGGTGACGTTCCGGGTGGAGACACCGGGGCTGCTGGTGCTGTGCAGCGACGGGCTGTGGAACTACCTGCCGGAACCGGAGGACCTGTGGGCGGCGCTGCCGCGCGGGGTGCCGCCGGTGGAGGTGGCGCGGGAGCTGGTGGAGGTCGCGTTGAAGGCCGGGGGGCACGACAACGTCACGGTGGTAGTCGTCCAACTGCGGGGTGGGCATGGCGCTTGAGTTCGCCGTCGAGGTTTTCCAGAACGAGTACCTGCCGGAGGGGGCGGCGGAGGTCCACGCGGTGTTGACCGTGTCCGCGGCGGGTGAGCCGGAACAGGTCGCGGCCGACCCCGCGGCCCAGGTGCTCATCGTGGACGCGTCCGGTTCGATGCGGTACCCGCCGGCGAAGCTGGCCGCCGCCAAGCGCGCCACCCGGGTCGCGCTGGACGCGTTGCGCGACGGCGTCCGGTTCGCGGTCATCGCGGGCACCGAGTCGGCACGCGTGGTGTACCCGGCGAACGGACTGGCGACCGCGTCGACGTCCTCACGCGAGGCGGCGAAGCGCGCGGTGGCCCGGCTCACCGCGGACGGCGGCACCGCCATGGGCCAGTGGCTGCTGCTCGCCGACCGCCTGCTGGCCGACCACGACCGGGGTCCCCGGCACGTCATCCTGCTGACCGACGGGCAGAACCAGCACGAGACGCCGGAGGAGCTGACCGGCGTGCTGGACCGGGTGGCGGGCCGGTTCACCGGCGACTGCCGGGGCGTGGGCACCGACTGGCAGGTGGCCGAGCTGCGGCGGATCTCCGAGGCGCTGCTCGGCACGGTGGACATCATCCCCGACCCGGCCGACCTGGCCGAGGACTTCCGGGCGATGACGGCGACCGCCATGGAGAAGGCGGTGGCCGACGTCTCGCTGCGGCTGTGGACGCCGGAGGGCGCGGAGGTGCTGTACGTGAAGCAGGTCGCGCCGGGCCTGCTGGACCTGTCCGACCGGCGGGCCGACGTCGCCGAGCGCACCGGCGAGTACCCGACCGGCGCGTGGGCGGGCGCGGAGAGCCGCGACTACCACGTCGCGGTGCGGGTCAGGCCCGCCGAGGTCGGGCAGCGGATGCTGGCGGCCCGCGCGAGCCTCGTCGGTCCGGACGGCGACGTGCTGGGGCAGGGCCGGGTGCTGGCGGCGTGGACCGACGACACGGCGTTGTCCACGCGGCTCAGCCCCGAGGTGGCGCACTACACGGGGCAGGCGGAGCTGGCCGAGGCGATCCGGGACGGCCTGGAGGCGCGCAAGTCCGGTGACGTGGAGACGGCGACGGCGAAACTGGGCCGCGCGGTGCGGCTGGCGCACGAGTCGGGCAACGCGGACACGGCGAAGCTGCTGGCCAAGGTGGTCGAGGTGGAGGACGCGCCGAGCGGGACGGTGCGGCTGCGCGCGCGGGTCGCCGACGCCGACGAGATGACCCTGGACACCCGGTCCACGGTGACCAAGCGGGTCGGGAAGGGCCGTTGATGGCGCGCTGCCCGGCGGGCCACGACTCGGTCACGGAGGACTACTGCGACGTGTGCGGCATGTCGCTGGAACCGGCGCCGGTCACCGCGGTCGCTCCCGATCCGGCCGAGGCGTGCGTGGTGTGCGGCGCGGTGCGGGACGGCCGGTTCTGCGAGGAGTGCGGGCACGATTCGCTGGCACCCGCCCCGGCCGCCGTGCAAGCGCCGGAGCGGGTGCGGTGGCACGTGACGGTGGAGGCGGACCGGGCGTACTTCGCGCGGGTGGTCGCGGCGGGCGGTCCCGACGCGGCGGCGGTGGGTTTCCCCGAGTTCTGCCCGCCACGCCGGTTCGACCTCGCGGGCACGCAGGTGACGATCGGGCGGCGGAGCCGGTCCCGGGGCATCTTCCCCACCGTCGACCTGGTCGGCCCGCCCGAGGACCCGGGCGTGTCGCACAGCCACGCGTTGCTGGTGGCGGGCGGGGGCGGGTGGTCGGTGGTGGACCTGGGTTCGACCAACGGCACGACGGTGAACGGCTCGCCGGACCCGTTGAGCCCCAACCGGCCGCACCCGCTGGCGGACGGCGACCAGGTGCACGTGGGCGCCTGGACCACCATCACGCTGCACCGCGTGGCCACGCCGTGACGACGCACCACCCCGCGCCGGTCGTGCGCCGACCCGCGGGGTGAGCGTGCGGGTGGGCGCGGGCCGCCGCGTGCCGCCGGTGGGGTTGCCGCGCTCCGACTGGCGGTGGAGAGCGGGGCCGCCCGCGCCGGGACGGCGGCCGGTCGAGCGGACCCGGCGCGCCGCGGAGGTCGGGTCGACCTCCGGGCGGGCGAGGCGTGGTGCGGGGGAAACGCCCGGCGGCACCCAGGGCCGACCGACCGGGTGGGCGGGTGCTCCCCCGCCCACCGGACGGGGCGACCGCGACCCGGCTCGACGCCGGGCGTGGAACGCGTTCTCAGCAGCGGAAGCGGTCGGCGTTCTCGGTGGCCCACTGGGCGTAGCTGCGGGCGGGGCGGCCGGTCACGCGTTCGACGGTGTCCGTCGTGGCGCGTCCCTCGGGCGGGATGTTGGCGTAGCGGTTGATCACGTACTCCGCCTTCTCCGCCGGGCCGCCCGGTGCGACGCCGAACAGGCGCAGCGCGGGTGGCCGCTCCGTCCACAACGCGCGGGCCTGGTCGGGGGTCAGCTCCTCGAACCGCAGGTCACGACCGGTGGCCTCGGCGAGCAGGCGGAGCTTGACGCGGGGCGAGATGGTCTCGGGGCCGGTCAGCGGGTAGGTGCGGCCGTGGTGCCCGTCCTCGGTGAGCGCGACGGCCGCGACGGCGGCGATGTCGGCCTCGTGCACGGGGGTGCTCGGCCGGTCGGCGTGCGGTTCGCGGATGACGTCGCCGTCACGCAGCGGCGGACCCCAGTCGGGCAGGGTGTTGAACATGAACTCGCCGGGCCGCACGTGGGTCCACTCCAGGTCGCTGGCGCGGACGGCGGGTTCGAGGGTGCCCTCCTTCCAGCCGCCGAGGATGGTGACGCGGCGGACGCCGGCGGCCTGCGCCTCGGCGACGATCTCGGGCCCGTTGGGCAGTGGCCGGTACGTGTTCCCGAAGTTGATCAGATGGGCGGCGGTGACCCCGGCGAACGCGGGGCGCAGCGACCGCGCGTCGGTGGTGTCGCCACGCACCACCTCCACCTCGGCGGGCAGGTCGGCGTGCTCGGGGTCGCGGGTGAGGGCGCGGACCTGGTGTCCCGCGGCGAGCAGTTGCTGCACGAGTTGGCGGCCGACGGTGCCGGTCGCCCCGGTCACGAGAACGGTCATGCGGGTGTGTCTCCCGGATACGCTTTGTGTGAGGCCGATACGATACGGAGAACATATCATATGAGTTACATAGAACCTGGTGGGCGACACGGGGCGGTGACGGGTATCAGGGCTTCGCTGCGGGCCCTGCGCAACCAGCTGTCCCTGCTCAACCACGAGGTCGGGACGCGCCTGGAGCTGCGCGACGTGGACCTGGACTGCCTCGAACTGGTGCTCGACCACGGCCCGCTGACGCCGTCCGCGCTGTCCCGCCGCGCGGGCCTGCACCCCGCGACGGTGACCGGCATCCTCGACCGGTTGCAGCGCGGCGGCTGGGTGGCGCGTGAGCGCGACCCGAACGGCCCGGACCGGCGGGCCGTGCTGGTGCGGGCCCTGGCGGAACGGCACGACGAGCTGTACGGCCTGTACGCGGGGATGAACGCCGCGGTGGACCGGGTGCTCGCCGACTACGACGACGACCAGCTGGCCCTGGTCGCGGACTTCCTGCGACGCACCACCGAGGCCGGTCGGGCGGCGACCGAGGAACTGGCGCGCGACCGGTGAGACCCGGTCGGCGAGGGGGCGTCCGCACGGCGCGGTGGTCGAGGGGGATTCACCGCGCGGGACGTCGGAGCACGGGGAGGGGTTTCGGTGGGTGACGAGGTGGACGTGGTGCTGGCGCAGTGGCGCGTGGAGCGCCCGGACGTGGACACGTCGCCGGTGGCCGTGCTGGGGCGGGTGACCCGGCTGTCCCGGCTGGTGGAGCGGGAGCTGAAGGACTTCCTGGCGCGGTACGAGCTGGAGCCGGGCGAGTTCGAGGTGCTCACGACGTTGCGCCGGGCGGGCGGCGCGGACGGGTTGACCGCCGGCGCGTTCCTGCACGCGGCGCTGGTCACGGCGGGCGCGATCACCAACCGCATCGACCGGATGGCCGCGAAGGGCCTGGTGGTGCGGGTGCCGGACCCGGTGGACCGGCGGGTGGTGCGGGTGCGGCTGACCGACGAGGGCCGCGTGCTGGTGGACGCGGTGCTCGGCGAGCACATGGCCCGGTTCGCGCGCCTGCTGGAACCGCTGGCGCCGGAGACCAGGTCGGTGGTGGCGGACGCGTTGCGGGTGCTGCTGGAGGGCTGCGAGTGAGCACCACCGCGACGGCCGGGCGCGACCCGGCCGTCGCGGCACCCTTCAGCGCGGCACCCTCAGCGCGGCACCCTCAGCGCGGCACCCTCAGCGCGGCACCCTCAGCGCGGCACCCTCAGCGCGGCACCCTCAGCGCGGCACGGCGTCGAGGGCCTTGAACACCCGCTTGTCGGACACCGTGTAGCGGGTGGGGATGGTCTGGGCGAAGTAGCTCAGCCGCAGCTCCTCGATCATCCAGCGCACCTCGTCCAGCTCGGGGTGCGGTTCGTCGGCGGGCAGCTGGGCGCGCAGGTCGCGGTACTCGGCGTGGACCTGGTGGACGCGCTCCATCCAGTCCCGGTCGCGGCGCACGTTCTCGGTGAGCTTGTCGACCCGCCGGGCGATGCCCTGGAGGTAACGGTGGATGTCGGACAGCCGCGCCGCGCCCGCACCGGTCACGAACCCGTTGTGCACCAGGCCGGCCAGCTGCGCGCGGATGTCGCTCACCGACTCCTCGAACACCGCGCCCTTGACCCGGCCGAGCCGCAGCTCCACGTCCTGCGCGGCGTCGAGCACGTTGCGCACCTCGCGCACCACGTCGAACACCGTCTCGCCCAGGTACTTGCGCACGTAGTCGGTGAGCCGGGCGAAGCCCTTGGCGTTCCACGCGGGACCACCCGCCGACGTGACCAGGTGGTCGACGGCGGCGGCGATGCAGTCGGCGAGCAGGGGCGCCACGCCGCCGTGCGGGTTGCGGGTGAGGGTCAGCTTCTCGGCGTTGGTCAGCCCCCGCTGGAGCGACTTCACCGGCGACGGCACGGTGAGCAGCAGCAGCCGGCGCGTGCCGCGCCGCATCGCCACCTCCTGCCTGCCGGGCGTGTCCAGGATCTCCACGGCGACGCTGTCGCCCTTGTCGACCAGCGCCGGGTAGGCGGTGACGACGATCCCGGACCGCTGCCGCCGCACGGTCTTCGGCAGCTCGTCCAGGTCCCACGTGGTGAGGCCGGTGCGGGTGAGGTTGGCGGCGGCCGCGGCCAGGGTTTCCCGGAGCTGACCACGCAGCTGCTGCTTGAGCGCGCCCAGGTCCTTGCCGCTGGCGAGCTGCCGGTCGTCCTCGTCGACGACCTGGAAGGTGAGCTTGAGGTGCTCGGGCACCTGGTCGAGCTGCCACTCCTCGCGCGGCACGACGACGCCGGTCAGGGCACGCAGCTCGCGCTCCAGCGCGGGCAGCAGCGGCTCGTCCGGGTCGATGCGGGACAACGCCGCGTTGGCCACGTCCGGCACCGGCACGAAGTTGCGGCGCACCGGTTTGGGCAGCGACCGGATCAGGGCGATCACCAGGTCGGTGCGCAGGCCGGGCACCTGCCAGGACAACGCGTCGTCGGGCATGGTGGTCAGCGCGGGCAGCGGCAGCCGCACGGTGACGCCGTCGACGGGCGCGCCCGGTTCGAACCGGTAGGTCAGCGGCAGCTCGATCCCGCCCCGCGTCAGGTGGTCCGGGTACGCCTCGGGGGTGACCCCGACGCGGTCGTTGACCAGCATGTCCTTGTCGAACGTGAGCAGGTCCGGCCGGTCGCGCCGGGCCTGCTTCCACCACGTGTCGAAGTGCCGCGCGGACACGACCTCCGCGCCGACGCGCTGGTCGTAGAAGTCGAACAGGGTGTCGTCGTCCACGACGATGTCGCGGCGGCGCGCCCGGTTCTCCAGCTCGGCGACCTCGTCGAGCAGTTCCCGGTTGCGGTGGAAGAACCGGTGGTGGGTGGTCCACTCGCCCTGCACCAGGGCGTGCCGGATGAACAGCTCCCGGGACAGCTCCGGGTCGATGCGCCCGTAGCCGACCTTGCGGGAGGTCACGATCGGCACCCCGTAGAGGGTGACCTTCTCCAGCGCCACCACCGAGCCGCGCTTGGCGTCCCAGTGCGGTTCGCTGTAGGTGCGCTTGACGATGTGCTCGCCGAGCTTCTCCGCCCACTCCGGTTCGATGCGGGCCACGATGCGGCCCCACAGCCGGGAGGTCTCGACCAGCTCGGCGGCCATCACCCACTGCGGTGGTTTCCGGAACAACGCCGAGCCGGGGAAGATCGCGAACTTGGCGTTGCGCGCGCCCAGGTACTCGGTGGCCTGCCGCTTGCCGCCGTCGCGCTTCACGACGTCCTTGACGCCGATGTGCGACAGCAGGCCCGACAGCAGCGAGATGTGGACGTTGCGCGGCTCGGCGGGCTGCTCGTTGACGTGCACGCCGAGCGTCTTGGCGACCTGCCGCAGCTGGGTGTAGATGTCCTGCCACTCCCGCACCCGCAGGTAGTTCAGGAACTCGGCGCGGCACAGCCGGCGGAACTGGTTGGACGACAACGCCTTCTGCTGCTCGCGCAGGTGCTGCCACAGGTTCAGGTAGGCCAGGAAGTCCGAGTCGGGGTCGCGGAACCGGGCGTGCTGCTCGTCGGCGGCCTGCTGCTTGTCGGCCGGCCGTTCCCGCGGGTCCTGGATGGACAGCGCGGCGGCGATCACCATGACCTCGCGGACGCAGCCGTTGCGGTCGGCCTCCACCACCATCCGGCCCAGCCGCGGGTCGACCGGCAGCTGCGCGAGCTTGCGGCCCAGCGGGGTGAGCTTCTGCTCGGCGGGCAGGATCGCGCCCAGCTCCTGGAGCAGCTGCACGCCGTCGTTGATGTTGCGGGCGTCCGGCGGGTCGATGAACGGGAACGCGGCGATGTCGCCGAGCCCGATCGCGGTCATCTGGAGGATGACCGACGCCAGGTTGGTGCGCAGGATCTCCGGGTCGGTGAACTCGGGCCGCGCGTCGAAGTCGTCCTCGCTGTAGAGGCGGACGCAGATGCCCTCGGAAACGCGCCCGCAGCGGCCCTTGCGCTGGTTGGCCGACGCCTGCGAGATCGGCTCGATGGGCAGCCGCTGCACCTTGAGCCGGCTGCTGTACCGGGAGATGCGCGCGGTGCCGGGGTCGACCACGTACTTGATGCCGGGCACGGTCAGCGACGTCTCGGCGACGTTCGTGGCCAGCACCACCCGGCGGCCCCGGTGCGGTTGGAACACGCGGTGCTGCTCGCCGAACGACAGCCGCGCGTACAGCGGCAGGATCTCGGTGGCGGGCAGCTGCAACGCGGCCAGCGCGTCGGCGGTGTCGCGGATCTCCCGCTCGCCGGACAGGAACACCAGCACGTCGCCGGGACCCTCGGCCTGGAGTTCGCGGACCGCGTCGCACACGGCCTGCGTCTGGTCGCGGTCGGGGTCGGCGTCCGGGTCGTCCGGGTCCACGATCGGCCGGTACCGCACCTCCACCGGGTAGGTGCGGCCGGACACCTCGATGATCGGGGCGTCCCCGAAGTGCCGGGAGAACCGCTCCGGGTCGATGGTGGCGGAGGTGATGACGACCTTGAGGTCCGGCCGCCGGGGCAGCAGCTGCCGCAGGTAGCCGAGCAGGAAGTCCACGTTGAGGCTGCGCTCGTGCGCCTCGTCGATGATGATCGTGTCGTAGCGGGACAGCATCCGGTCGGTCTGGATCTCGGCCAGCAGGATGCCGTCGGTCATCAGCTTGACCAGCGTGTCGTCGCCGGACTGGTCGGTGAACCGCACCTTGTAGCCCACGGCCTGGCCCAGCGGCGTGCCCAGCTCCTGCGCGACGCGCTCGGCGACGGTGCGGGCGGCGAGCCGCCGCGGCTGGGTGTGGCCGATCTGGCCGAGCACGCCCCGGCCCAGCTCCAGGCAGATCTTGGGCAGCTGGGTGGTCTTGCCGGAGCCGGTCTCGCCCGCGACGATCACCACCTGGTGGTCGCGGATGAGGGCCGCGATGTCGTCCTTGCGCGCGCTGACCGGCAGCTCCGCCGGGTAGGTGATCTTCGGCACGGCTTCGCGGCGCAGGGCCACCCGCAGCTCGGCCCGGTCGATCTCGGCGGCGATCTCGGCGTGGACGGCCTCGCGGGCCTTGTCGTCCCGGACCTTGCGCGCCCCGTCGAGCCGGCGGCGCAACCGCCGCTGGTCCCCGGTCATCAGGTCGGACAGGCGTCGGTGCAGGTCGGCGTGCGCGGTGGTGTTCATGCTGCCGATCAGGATAGTGGTGCGGCGGTGGTGGGGCCGCCGATTATCGGCGCGGCCACACCACCGCCGCGTCGTCAGGCCCGGTACGGGGAGCCGCCGGCGTGGATGTCGGTGGCGACCTCCGCGAGCCGCGCGAGCAGCAGCCGGTGCACACCGGGGCCGAAGCTCACCCGCGCCACGCCGAGTCCGCCCAGCTCGGCGGGGGTGGGCGCGCCCGGCCCGTGCGCGACGTTGACCGGGCCGCCGACCGCGCGGCAGAACTCGGCGACCCGGTCGGCGGGCACGCCGATCGGGTAGGTGCAGTCCGCGCCCGCCGCCAGGTAGGCCCGCGCCCGCGTCACGGCCTCCTCGAACGCGCCGCCGCGCAGGAACACGTCGACGCGCGCGTTGAGCACCAGCGCCGGGTCGGCGGCACGCACCTCGCCCAGGAACTCGACCTGCCGCTCCAGCGGCAGCAGCTCGCCGGTGGCGGGCGCGGAGTCCTCCAGGTTGCAGCCGACGGCGCCCGCGTCGGCGAGCCGCGCCGCGATCTCGGCGGGCGGCAGGCCGTAGCCGCGTTCCACGTCGGCGGTCACCGGCACGGACACGGCCCGCGCGACGCGTGCCACGGCCGCGAACGCCTCGTCGGCGGGCATGTCCTCGCCGTCGTCGTAGCCCAGGGCCGCGCTGACCGCGGCGCTGGCCGTGGCGACCGCCGGGAACAACCCGGCCACCACCCGCGCCGACGCCGCGTCCCACACGTTCGGCAGCACCACGGGCCGGCCGGGCACGTGCAGGGCGCGCAACGCGGCGGCCCGCTGGTCGCGGCTCACCGGGAAACCTCCCACGCGCCGGTGGTGGCGACCATCCGGTTCCACGTGTTGATCACGGCGATGACCCACAGCAGCTCGGTCAGCTCGCGCTCGTCGAACTGCTCCGCCGCCTCGGCCCGGACGTCCTCCGGCACACCCGAGGACAGCACCGTGACGGCTTCGGCGAGTGCGAGGGCGGCACGCTCCCGGTCGTCGAAACCGGGCGCCTCGCGCCACACCGGCAGCAGGTCGAGCCGCTGCTGCCGCTCGCCCGCCGCGCGGGCCGCCCGGGTGTGCAGGTCGGTGCAGTAGGCGCAGCCGTTGATCTGGGAGGCGCGGATCTGCACCAGTTCCCGCAGCAGCGGGTCGAGCGAGTTCTGCTTCGACGCGGTGGACAGGCCGCTCATCGCGGCCAGCGTCGCCGGTGTCAGGTCGCTCACCGGCAGTCGGATCGTCATGCACGCACCCTATGGCGGCATTGGCCCCTTGCTAAGGTCCAATCCCGTGTCGCAGACGTGGGCCACTTCGGGGTTGGACCTGCACCTGGACCTCGATCCCGCCGCCGGCCGCCGCGCCGCGTTGGAGCACGCGCTGCGGGACGCGGTCCGCACCGGCCGCCTCGCGCCCGGCACGCGGCTGCCCGCCACCCGCCGGCTCGCCGCCGAACTCGGCCTGGCCCGCAACACCGTGTCCGCCGCCTACGACCAGCTCGTGGCGGAGGGCTACCTCACGGCCCGGCGCGGCGCGGGCACCCTGGTCGCGCCGCTGGCCCACCCCGCTCCCGCGCGCACCGCGCCGGAACCCGGACCGGCCGACGCGCCACGCCACGACCTGCGGCCCGGCAGCCCCGACCTGACCCTGTTCCCCACCGCCGACTGGCTGCGCTCGACCCGCCGCGCGCTGGGCGCGGCGCCCGCCGACGCGCACGGCTACGGCGACCCGCGCGGCCGGGTCGAGCTGCGCCGCGCGCTCGCCGGGTACCTGGGCCGCACCCGCGGCGTGCAGGCCGACCCGGAGCGCGTCGTGGTCACCACCGGCTACGTGCGGGGCCTGTCGCTGCTGGCGCGGGTCCTGGGCGGGCCGATCGCCATGGAGGACCCGGGCCTGGCGTTCCACCGCGAGGTGGTGCGCCACGCCGGCGCGCGGGTCGTGCCGCTGCCGGTGGACGAGGACGGCGCGCACGCGTTCCCCGACGACGTGACCGCCGCCGTCGTCACACCGGCCCACCAGTACCCGACGGGTGTCACCCTGCACCCGGCCCGTCGCCGCGCCCTGGTCGACTGGGCACGCGACACCGGGGCCGTGGTGGTCGAAGACGACTACGACGGCGAGTTCCGCTACGACCGGCAACCCGTGGGCGCGCTCCAGGGCACCGCGCCCGACCACGTGGTGTACGCGGGCAGCGTGTCCAAGACCCTCGGGCCGGGGTCGCGGCTGGGCTGGCTGGTCCTCCCGCCACGCCTGGTCGACGACGTGGTCGACCTCCAGCGGCACACCGACCGCCAGGCCGGGGCGCACGGCCAGCTCACCCTGGCCGACCTGATCACGTCCCACGCCTACGACCGGCACATCCGGTCCTGCCGCCTCCGCTACCGCCGCCGCCGCGACCTGCTGGTGGAGGCGTTGCGCGAGCACGCGCCGCTCGGCGTCTCGGCCGGTCTGCACGTCCTGGTGCGCCACCCGGACGAGGACGCCGCCCGCACGGCCGCCGCCGCCCGCGGGCTGGCGCTGGGCGGGTTCCGCGAGCACTGGCACCGGCCCGGCCCGACCACCCCGCAGGGTCTGGTCATCGGGTACGGCACGCCCGCCGAGCACGCCTACCGGCCGGCCCTGCGGGTGCTGACCGAGGTGCTCGCCGGTACGCGTTGACGTCAATCACCACCGGGCTCACCCCATTGGGTAACTTCACCCGCTGTCGATCACCGGAGAACCAGGGGGAGCCTCCATGACCACCGCGTTGATCATCGGCGACGTCCAGCGGGGCATCACGGGCAACTACCCGTTCGCCCGGCAGGTCGTGCCGCCCCTCACCGAGCTGCTGCCGCGTGCCCGCGCGGCCGGTGTGCCCGTGGTGTTCGTGCGCTTCGCCCTCCGGCCCAACGGCGCGGACCTGCCGCCCGGGAACGCCCTGTTCAGGTCGTTCCACGAATCCGGTGACACCTTCCACGAGGGCTCGCCCGGCACCGAGGTCGACCTGCCGGTCGACGCCGGGGACGTGGTGGTGCTGAAGCGCCGGGCCGGCGCGTTCGCGGGCACGGACCTGGACCTCGTGCTGCGTGCCGCGGGCGTCGGCACGGTGGTGGTCGCCGGCGTCGCGACCAGCGCGATGGTGGCCGCGACCTGCTACGACGCGGCGGACCGCGGCTACCACGTGACCGTGCTGCGGGACGGTTGCGCCGACCCCGACCCGGCCGTCCACGACTTCTTCGCGGACACCGTGTTCCCCGGTCGGGGGTTCACCGTCACCACCTGCTCCGACTGGCTGTGACCGCGGCCGGGCACCCCGGCGTCGCCGCCGACCCGCCACCGGTGTAGAAGTCAGAACCCGAGCACGACACGCACCCGGGCCATCACCGTCCGCTGATGGTGAGGCGACGCGTCGGGGACACATCGAGGGGGAGACGAGTTGTTCCGACCCGTGCCCGTGCCTGCCCTTCCGCACAGCACCGCACTGGCCGACCTGGCCATGACCGACGCCGACCACGCCTGGCTCGCCGGCACCACGGGTGTGTTCACCAGCCGCGCCTCCACACCGCTGGTGCTGCGCTGGACCGGCGTCGACTGGGCCGAGGAGGCGCTGCCCGAACCGGCCGCCGCCGCCAGCCTGGCCGGCATCTCCGCCGCCGCGCCGGACGACGTGTGGGCCGTCGGCAACAGCGGCGGCCGGCCCCTGGTGCTGCACTACGACGGCACGCGTTGGCACGACGTGGTCACCCCCGCGATCCCGTGGGTGAAGGCGGTGCTCGCGCTCAGCCCCGACGACGTGCACATCGTCGGGGCGGGCAGCGACACGCTCCACTGGGACGGCCACGACTGGACGCTGACCACCGTCCTCACCTCGCCCCGGGAAACCCTGCACACGGTCACCGCCGCCGCGCCGGACGACGTGTGGGCGGGCGGCGGCGGCCTGACCGGCGCGGGACCCGCCGCCTACGAGTACCCGGTGCTGGTGCACTGGGACGGCGCGGCCTGGACCGACCTGCACGGGCCGCGCCTGGACCACGGCCACGTCGCCCGCCTCGCCGCCGCGTCGCCGGACGACCTGTGGCTGGCCCACGCCCACGACACCGACGGCCTGCACCTGCACCACTACGACGGCCGCCGCTGGCACCCGGTCGCGGCGCCCGCCGACACCGAGCGGCTGAGCCTGCACGGCGTCGCGCCCGGCTGGACGTGGGGCGTGCGCGCGGGTCGCCGCAGCTTCGAGACCCGGCCCGCCTACCACCGCTGGACCGGCGAGGACTGGGCACGCGTCGCCCTGCCCGACGACCTGACCACCGCCTCCGCCTCCCACCTCGGCCTGGCCACCGACGGCAGCACCACGTGGGCCTACCTGAAGACCGCGGCGGGCGTGCACGTGCTGCGGCACACCGCCCCGTGACCTTCACGCTGACCGTGCTCGGCACGGCCACCCCCTACCCGCGCCCGGACCAGCCGTGCTCCGGCTACCTGCTGCGCACGCCCACCACCGCCGTGTGGGTCGACGCCGGCCCCGGCACGCCGGCCAACCTGCAACGCCACACCGCCCCGGACCGGCTGGACGCGATCTGGGTGTCGCACACCCACGCCGACCACACCGCGGACCTGCTGACCGCGTACTACGCCCTGCTGTTCGCCGACCTCCACCCGCCGCAGCCGGTGCCCCTGCTCGGCCCGCCCGGTCTCGCGGCCCGGCTGGAGGCGTTCCTGGCGAGCGCCGGGCCCAACCCGGCGAGCGCCGCGTTCGACGTGCGGGAGCTGCACGACGGGCACCGCGCGGAGGTCGGCGACATGACCCTGACCAGCTTCGCCGTGGAGCACGGGCTGCCCGCGTTCGGCCTGCGCGCCGAGCACGGCGGCGCGGTGTTCGCCTACTCCGGCGACACCGGACCGTGCGCCGCCCTGCGCTCGCTGGCGACCGGCGCCGACCTGTTCCTGTGCGAGGCGGACGGCACGACGCCGAGCCCGCACCACTGCACCCCGGAGGACGCGGCGACCGCCGCCCGCGACGCCGACCGGCTCCTGCTCACCCACGTCGGCCACACGCTCACCGAGCGGCAGGCGGAGGCGCGTGCGGGCGCGCCCGTCGCCCGCACGCACGAGGTCCACCACGTCACACCATGAAGTTCCACTGGTGGTCGTCCGCGGGGTCGCACGGCCACAGGGTGAGGCGGGCGTCCGGGCCGCCGGTGCCCGCCGCGCCGGTCACGTCGAGGCAGAACCCGGTGACGCGGTGCCGGATGGCCCACCCGCCGGGCACCTCCTCCAGGTAGAACACCTGGTTGTCCACCGCGCCCGGCCGGCAGTGGTACTCGCCGACCAACGCGCCCGCTTCGACCGCGCCGTAATCGTGGACGTCCATGCACAGCCCGTCGGCGGTGTTGCGCATGACGAAGTCCACGCCGTCCGCGCTGACCAATTCCCACATCTGGTTGTCGAGCGCGCCGAACCGGCAGTACCACTGGGTCACCGGCGCCTCCGGCGCACCCGGGCCGAAACCCGGTATGTCCGCGCACAGGCCGGACTTCGCGTTGTGGATCAAATAGCCGGCGACCGCGTTCGCCGCCGGGTGCAACGGCGACGCCACCGGCCGCGGCGCGGCGTGCGCGGCCGGTGCGGTCAGCAGCGACAACGCGGCGACTACCACCAGGAACGCCCTGAACCGAGTTCGCACGAGCGGCCTCCTGTCTTTCCCGGGCCGAATGCGGAATCGACCTCGTGCGCGCTGTCTACCGGCTGCTCCGACGTCCGATCCCGCACTCCGCGTGGTTTTCACGCGAACAGCCGCACAATTCGCGGCGACCGCGTCCGGCCGGGACACTGGGCCGGTGCGAAAGCTGACCGCGACCGTGCTGGACGCGCCCGACCCGCAGGCGCTGGCCCGGTTCTACCGGGACCTGCTGGACTGGGAGCTGGACACCGACGAGCCGGACTGGGCCTCGGTGCGCCCCGCGCCCGGCGAGGTCGGCCTGTCGTTCCAGGCCGAGCCGGGTTTCGAGCCGCCCACGTGGCCCCGCGCGCCGGGTCGGCAGCAGATGATGGCGCACCTGGACATCGAGGTGGACGACCTGGTGGCGGAGAGCCGCCGCGCGGAGGAGCTGGGCGCCACCGCGGCCGAGTTCCAGCCGCAGCGGCACGTGCGGGTGTTCCTGGACCCGGTGGGCCACCCGTTCTGCCTGTGGGTGCGCGGGTGAGTCAGGCCGCGCCGATGGCGCGGGTGATCGAGCCCAGCACGCCGGGGAAGCGGCGCTCCATGTCGTCGGTGCGCAGCTGGTGGGTTCGGTAGCTGCCCTGCGGGATCACCCGCAGCACGCCCGCCTCGCGCAGCACCTTGAGGTGGTGGGAGAGCGTCGACATGCTCACCGGCACGTCGAACTGGCCGCACACGATCCCGCCGGAGCGCGCGAGTTCGGCGACGATGCGCAGGCGGACCGGGTCGGCGAGCGCGCTCAACACCGCGGCCAGGCGCAGGTCCTCCACGTCCGGGTGGTGTAGGGCGCGCATGGCGAGATCGTAGCGATCCCCGTCAAGGACGGGCGGTCGCGCGACCGCCCGGTGGTACGGTGATCATCGTGACCCTCCCGGAGCCGGTGCGGGCCGGGCTGGACCGCGTCACGAACCCGGTGCTGGTCGACTTCGCCGCGCTGGAGCAGGTCCGCCGCCGTTTCGACGACGAGCAGGCGGGCGCGCTCGCCGGCTACCTGCGTGCCGCCCAGTCCCCCAACACGCTGCGCGCCTACCGCTCGGACTGGGTGGCGTGGGCGGCGTGGTGCGAGCAGGAGGGCAGGCAGGCGTTGCCGGCCGACCCGGTGGACGTCGCGGTGTACCTGGCGGTGGCGGCGCGGAGCACGAGACCGGACGGCTCCCCCGCGTTCGGCGCGTCCACGCTGGAGCGCAAGGCCGCGGCGATCGCGGCGGTGCACGCGGCCGGCGGCCTGCCGTCGCCGACCCGGTCGGACGTGGTGCGGTTGACGTTGCGCGGCATCCGGCGCACCCGCCGCGAGCAGCCGCGGCGCAAGCGGCCGGTGCTGCTGGACACGCTGGCCGCGCTGCTCGCGGAACGACCCGCGCCGGGCTGGCCGACCGGGGTGGCGCGCCGCCGGGACGCGTTGCTGCTGCTGGTGGGTTTCGCGGGCGCGTTGCGGCGCAGCGAGCTGGCCGCGCTGCGGCTGGAGGACGTGGTGGTGGACGTGGACCCGCGTTCGCAGGAGCCGCTGCTGCTGGTGGAGCTGGGCGTGACGAAGACCGACCAGACGGGCGGGCACCGGCAGCGGGTGGTGCTGCCGCGCGGCGCTCGGCGGCCGACGTGCCCGGTGTGCGCGTTCGCGGACTGGGTGGACGTGCTGACCGCCGCCGATCCCCGTGCCCTGCTGGCGGACGAGCCGGCGGAGGCGGCCACGCACCGCTGCCACTCGTACCGGCCGGGCAGCCACGCGGGTCCGCTGTTCCCGGCGGTGAGCAGGCACGGCCGGCTGGGCGGGCGGCCGATGTCGGACCGGGCGGTGGCGGACCTGGTGAAGCGGTACGCGTTGCGGGCGGGCCTGGACCCGGCGTTGTTCGGCGGTCACTCGCTGCGGGCGGGTTTCGCGACGCAGGCGGCGCTGGGCGGTGCGAGCGACCGGGAGATCATGCGGCAGGGCCGGTGGACCAACCCGCGCACCGTGCACCGCTACATCCGGACGGCGAACCCGTTGGAGGACAACGCTGTCACGCGCCTCGGACTGTGACGCACAGCGCACGGCCGGCTGTTAACTGTAAACAAGCACCCGGCGTCCGGCCGCGACCGAACGGCCCAGCGGAATGGGCCGGGCGAAGTCTTGCCCGGTTTTGTTTCCACAGTGTTTCCACATAGTTTGAGCTGCGGTTTTGCTCGATTTGCGAGCGATGTGCAGGTGGCTGACCTGCGCGGGCGGAACAAACCTGAAATCGCTTCACGTCCAATGAGGGCGGTATCCGGGGCATTCGCGCACCTACGATCAGTGCACTTGGTCGTCCGCCCCGGCCGATGGCGATCCGCCGCCCGACCGGTGGCCCCCGGACTACCCTGCACTGTCCGGGGGCCACACGTCAGACTCGACGCGACCAGGACGGGGTCAGGGGAAGAACCGGCCAGGATTGAACGCCGAGCCTCGGCCGCCCTGATCGCGCCCGGGCCGATATCGCCATCGCCGCCGAGTGGGACGGTGGCCCTCGGCCCGCGGGATGCGGCTCGTCGTCCCGGTCCGCTCGCCGCCTGTGCCGACGTGACGGAGTTCCTCTCGCGCCAGCTGAACACCAAGTGACCTTGGTGAGCTGAACGAAGCCCGAGATCCAGCGACACGGCGGGGTCTCGGGGTCCGTCGATCAGCTTCCCGATGCCGGCGGTGTGGCGCCCCGCGGATCGGTCAACGTGCGCATCGCCTCGACCAGGGTTGTATACACCGGGTTGGATTCCGCGTTTTCCCAGTCCCCGTCGCCCTCAACCCGGTCCTCAGCGGGATGGCCGGGCTCGGCCGGCGCGAACAGCCACCACAAGTTCTGCCACGGGTCTCGGAACCGCGCGATGTCGTAGCCGCCGTAGAAGGGGGACACGTCCGTGATGACGGTCGCTCCCCGCTCGCTTGCCCGGGTGAGCACGGCAACAGGGTCAGAAACGTACACCTGTGTGAACGCAGGGGTGAACGGCCAGTCCGCCTTCCTGTCCGCGACCATCAGGAGGGAGTTCCCGATCTTGACCTCCGAGTGGATCAGGGAACCGTCCCCTGCGGCATGGTCGGGGGTTCGCGCCTTCGGGTCGTCGACGGCGTCGAAGACGTGTTGGAGGAACTCGATGAGGCCGGCCGCGTGGTCCGTGATCACGAATCCGGACGCGGTGTACCTGGACAACACATCGGCGGTGCTCGCCCTGGACATCGAGGATCTGGACCTGCCCAACAAGCAGGCCAGGATCACGACCGGCCGCGGAGGCAGCGGTTCAGGCGCCCGTGCTGCCGCCCACGACCGCGTCGGAGGTCGGCGCGGGCGGCGGCACGACGCCGGACAGGTCGCCGCCGTTGTCGTTGACGCGCAGCACGAACGGGCGGGTCTCGGTGTACTGGACGACCGACAGCGACGCCGGGTCGACCACGATGCGCTGGAAACCGTCCAGGTGCACGCCCAGCGCGTCCGCCAGCACCGCCTTGATCACGTCGCCGTGGCTGCACGCCACCCACACCGCGCGCGGCCCGAACTCGGCGGTGATCCGGGCGTCGTGGGCGCGGACCGCGGCCACCGCGCGGGCCTGCACGGCGGCCAGCCCCTCGCCGCCGGGGAACACCGCGGCGGACGGGTGCTGCTGCACCACCTGCCACAGCGGTTCCGCCAGCAGCTCCTTCAACGCTCGACCGGTCCACTCGCCGTACTCGACCTCGGCCAGGTCCGGCTCGACGGCGGCGGTGAGGCCCCGGTCGGCCAGCAGCGGCGCGAGGGTCAGCCGGCAGCGCTCCAGCGGTGAGGTCACCACGGCGTCGACCGGTACCCCGGCCAGCCGGCGCACCAGGTCCGCAGCCTGCGCCGTGCCGCGCTCGGCGAGCCCGACGCCCTCCTGACGACCCGCGAGCACGCCCGACCCGTTGGCGGTGGACCGGGCGTGTCGCAGCAAGATCACGGTAGCCACGACCCCAACCTTATGTCGGGTTGATGAGCCCCATCGACAGCAGGCCCATGAGCACGATGCCCACCAGCAGCCGGTACCAGACGAACGCCGAGTAGCTGTGCTTGGACACGTACCGCAGCAGCCAGGCGATGGTGGCGTAACCGACGGCGAACGCGACCACCGTGGCCACGATCATCTGCGGCACGGACGCCGCGTTCGGCTCGGACCGGTCGAGCACGTCCGGGATGGAGAACACGCCCGCGCCGAACACCGCGGGCAGCGCCAGCAGGAACGAGTACCGGGCGGCGGCGGCGCGGTCCAGGCCGAGGAACAGGCCGGCGGTGAGCGTGCCGCCGGAGCGGGACACGCCGGGGATCAGGGCCAGCGCCTGCGCCAGGCCCATGCCGACGGCGTCCTTCAGCTCCAGCTTGGTCCGCACGTGCTTGGCGAGGTGGTCGGCCAGGCCCAGCAGCAGGCCGAACACCACCAGCACCGTCGCGGTGATCCACAGGTTGCGCAGCGAGCTGCGGATCTCGTCCTTGAACACGTAGCCGAGCACGCTGATCGGGATCGACCCGATGATCACGTACCAGGCCATCCGGTAGTCCTCGGTCTGCCGCGCGGCCCGGCTGAACAGACCCTTGAACCACGCGGCGATGAAGTTGCCGATGTCCTTCGCGAAGTAGATCAGCACGGCCAGCTCGGTGCCGAGCTGGATCACGGCGGTGAACGAGGCGCCCGCGTCGTTGCCGAAGAACAGCGTCGACACGATCCGCACGTGCGCCGACGACGAAATGGGCAGGAATTCCGTCAATCCTTGGACGAGTCCGAGGACCAGGGCCTGCAACCAGCTCAACTACCCACTCCCGCCAGATCCAGAGCTTCGGTCGCGGTGCGCAGCGCCGCGATCCCCTGATCGAGATCTTGCAGCATCGGCGAAAGGGTGAGTGTGGTGACCCCCGCTTCGGCGTAGGCCACCATCCGCTCGGCGATCCGCTCACGGGTGCCCAGCAGCGAGGTCGCGTCCAGGAAGTCGGCGGGCACCGCGGCCATCGCGCCCCGGTAGTCGCGGGCCAGGTACTTGTCCTGCACCTCGGCCGCCTCGGCGGCGTAGCCCATCCGCGCGGCCAGGTCGTTGTAGAAGTTCTTCGCGCGGCTGCCCATGCCGCCGACGTAGAGCGCCGCGTAGGGCCGCACGTGGTCGGCGCAGTCGCGCCAGTCGTCGCCGACGCGCAGCGGGACGGTGGGCACGACGTCGAAACCGTCGAGCGTCCGCCCGGCCTTCGCCCGGCCGGCGCGCAACGCGTCCAGCGAGGGGCCGGAGTGTTCCGGGGAGAAGAACACCGCGAGCCAGCCGTCGGCGATCTCGCCGGTGAGTTCGACGTTCTTCGGCCCGACCGACGCCAGGTACACCGGGATGTGCTCGCGCACCGGGTGCACGGTCAGCGTCAACGCCTTGCCGGGGCCGTCGGGCAGCGGCAGCCGGTAGTGCTCGCCGTCGTAACGCAGCTTGTCGCGGCGCAGGGCGGCACGCACGATGTCGACGTACTCGCGGGTGCGGCCCAGCGGCTTGTCGAACCGCACGCCGTGCCAGCCCTCCGACACCTGCGGCCCGGACACGCCGAGGCCCAGGCGGAACCGGCCACCGGACAGCGTGTCCAGGGTCGCGGCGGTCATCGCGGTCATGGCCGGCGTGCGGGCGGGGATCTGGAGGATCGCGCTGCCCACGTCGACGCGTTCGGTCTGCGCGGCCACCCACGCCAGCACCGTCGGCGCGTCGGAGCCGTAGGCCTCGGCGGCCCACACCACCGAGAAGCCCAGGCGGTCGGCTTCCTTGGCCAGTTGGAGGTTCGCGGCGTCGTTGCCCGCGCCCCAGTACCCGAGGTTCAGTCCCAGTCGCACGGCCCGGACCCTACCGGCGGGTAACCCGCCTGCGCCAGAGCACCCCGTGCGGGTGAACCCGGCCGGGCGGCCCGCGACCGCGCGCCGGCGGCCCGCCACGCGCGGTTTAGGCTTCCCCACGTGGAACAGCGCTACCTCGGCCGCAGCGGCCTGCGGGTGTCCCGGATCGCCCTGGGCACGATGACCTGGGGCCGCGACACGGACGCGGACGAGGCCGCCACGCAGCTGATGGCGTTCACCGAGGCGGGCGGCACGCTGGTCGACACCGCCGACGTGTACGTGGACGGCGAGAGCGAACGCATCCTGGGCGGCCTGCTGGGCGAGGTCGTGCGCCGGGACGAGCTGGTCATCGCGACCAAGGCGGTGGCGCGTCGCGACGACGGCCCGTTCGGCGGCGGCGCGTCGCGGGGCGCGTTGCTCAACGCGCTGGACGGCTCGCTGCGGCGGCTGGGCGTGACGCACATCGACCTGTGGCAGCTGCACGCCTGGGACGCCGCGGTGCCGCTGGAGGAGACGCTGTCCGCGCTGGACGCGGCGGTCGCCTCGGGCAAGGTCCGCTACGCGGGCGTGTCCAACTACTCGGGCTGGCAGCTCGGCACCGCCGCCGCCCTGCCCGGCCACCTCCCGATCGTGTCCAACCAGGTGGAGTATTCGCTGCTGGAGCGGGGCGTGGAGCGCGAGGTCGCGCCCGCCGCGGCACACCACGGGATCGGGTTGCTGCCGTGGGCGCCGCTGGGCCGGGGCGTGCTGACCGGCAAGTACCGCAACGGCACCCCGTCGGACTCGCGGGGCGCGTCACCGCACTTCGCGGGCTACGTGGAGCAGCACCGCACGGAGCGGGCGGCGCGGATCGTGCAGGCGGTGGCGACGGCGGCGGACGGGTTGGGCACCTCCCCGCTGAGCGTGGCGCTGGCGTGGGTGCGGGACCGGCCGGGCGTGGTGGCGCCGGTGGTGGGCGCGCGTGACACGGGTCAGCTGCTGGGGTCGCTGGCCGCGGAGGACCTGACCCTGCCGTCCGCGATCCGGGCGGCGTTGGACGACGTGAGCGCGATCGAGTTCGGCTACCCGGAGCGCCCCCTCGGGTAGGCCGGCGGGGGCCGCGCTCCCGCTTCGAGCGCAGCCCCTAGTGCGCGGCGCCCACCTCCTCGGCCAGCCGGAACCAGTCGCGCACGCCCGCGACCTGGTCCTCCAGCCAGGTGGCGACGTCGGCGGCGAGGTCGAGGGCACGCGGGGTGCGGACGCGTTCGGCCAGGTGCTCCACGAGCGTCTGGATGCGTCGCACGGGCGGCGGGTGGCTGCCCGCGAACGGCACCACCAGCCCGAGTTCGGCGGCGAGCCGGTCGACGACCTCGTGCAGGAACAGCACCAGCAGCAGCGCGCCGACCAGGCACGGCTCGTGCACGTCGAGTTCACGGGGCCCGAGGTCGTCCAGGGTGTGCAGCATGATGGTGGCGGCGATCCGGTCGGCCTCGTGCTCGCGCGGCCAGCCGACGGACTGCGCGTCCAGCGCGCCGACCGGCGTGTCCGGGTCGGTCCAGCGGCGGGCGGTGACCAGGTGCCCGGCGATGACGTGCGCCACCTCGTGGGCGATGACGAACTGGGTCGCCCGCCTGAGCATCAGCCCGACCAGTGCCAGCCGCTGGCCGGACAGCTCGGGCAGCGGCTGGGCCGCGACCGCGCCGTTGCCGTACAGGTAGGCGTTGACGGCCTCGGCCAGCGCGTACGACGCCTGCTCGGCGTCCAGCAGCGGCGGCGTGCCGTAGTTGGGCAGCGCCCCGGTCATGATCTTCAGCACGGTCGCGACGAGGTCCGGCACGCCGCTGTTGACCAGCACCAGCACCCCGCGGCCGGGCACCGGCACGGACAGCCCGTCGAGGGTGCCGGTGGGGAACACGCCGGCCAGGACGGGGGTGCCGGTGGCCCAGCCGGCGACGCGGGCCAGGTGCAGCACCTCGGGCGCGACGGCGTCGAGGGTGCGTTGCAGGTCCCGCAGGTGGTCGTGGCGGTAGGCGGCCGGCCGGGCGCGGACGTCGACCAGGCGCGCGAGCCGCGTGGCGACCGGTTCGGCGGCGACCTGCGTCCACGTGTGGTAGCGGTGCGGCGGGGGCTGCGCCGCACGTGGTCCGGGGTCGAGGTGGTCCACGACCCGCCGGTCCCTGAGCAGTTCCACGTGCCTGGTGCGCAGCCCCTCGACCGTCATCCGCGTACCTCCCGTTTCCACCTGGGATAGTCGCGAAAACCCCGGTCGAGGTACGACCGGCGGCCGTTTACCACTCCCCCGGACCAACGACAACACCCTCCCCCTGCGTGACGATGGTGGATTCGTGATGGATGCTGGGTGCACGTTCCGCGATCGGGTTACCTGGAGGTTCGACGTTGCGCCGACTGGCCGCGGTGGTGCTCACCGGAGCCGCGCTGCTCTCCGGTTGCTCCACCGGCGAGAACCCCGCCGACCCGCTCCAGATAGCCGCCACGCTGGAACCGGCGCGACCGGCGGTGTCGCCGGCGCAGTCCGCCGCGCCCGCCGGGACGGTGGTGCCGCTGGGACGCGCCACGTCGGTCGTGGTGGCCGGCTCGCGGGTGGCGGTCGCGGTGGCGGAACCGCCGTCGGTGCGGCTGTTCCCGCTGGACGCGCTCGCCGACCCGGTGGTCGTGCCGCTGCCCGGCGTGGCGGAGAAGCTGACCGCGGTGGGCGAGGACGTGGAGGCCCCGGTGCCGGGCGCGGGGGTCGTGGTCACGGTGCGCGGCGACGGCTCGACGGCGGAGCGCGCGGTCGACGGCGGCCCGGTGGACGTGGCCGTGGTGGGCGACCGGACGGTGGTGGCGCGCCGCGACGCGAAGCTGGTCGACGTGGGCGACCGGGCGGTGACCGGGGTGTCGAGCCCGGACCTCGTGGTCGGCGCGGACGGCGAGGCGGTGGTGCTGGACCGGCCGCGCAGCGCGGTGTTCGACCTGAGGCTGTCGGCCGACCCGGACCCGGAGCGCTCCGGGCCGCGCCTGGGCGCGGGGCTGCGGGCCGGTGACGGCGCGACGTCGATGGTCGCGGACCGCTTCGGCCGGGTGCTGGTGGTGGACACGCGGGGCGGCGAGCTGATGGCGTTCTCGGTGAACCCGCTGATCATGCGGCAGCGGTACCCGGTGCCGGGCGCGCCCTACGGGCTGGCCTACGACGCGCGCCGGGATCTGCTGTGGGTCACGCTTACCGAGCGCAACGAGGTGGTGGCGTTCGACGTGGCGGGTGGTGAGCCGGTGGAGAAGCACCGGTTCCCGACGGTGCGCCAGCCGAACGCCGTGGCGGTGGATCCAGGCAGCGGACGCGTCTTCGTCGCGTCCGGGGACGGCCAAGGGATGCAGGTGATCGGGACATGAGCGAAGGGGTGGTCGACGGGGACTGGGAGTACCGGCCGCTGCGGCTGCCGGCCGGCATCTCCCGGCGCACCGCGACGACGCAGCTCGCGATCCACGCGGAGTTCTCCGGGTGGGAGCTGTCCAGGACGCTGCTGTTCGGCGACGGTTCGCGGAAGGTGTGGCTGCGCCGGAAGCGGACGGCCACCACCCTGCCGGGTGTGATCACCTAGCCCGGTACCGGCGAAGCGGTCTGCCCCGGCTGGTTCCGCGGGCAGCGCGTCCGCGCGTCACGAGGCCGGCGGGCGGGACCGCACGACCCGCCCTCGCTCGTAGCCCGGAAGGCACCATTGCGGGGCCGCGGGTCCCAGACTTCAGCAAACCTCCAGCTCAATCCCCGTTTACCACACCTGTGGTACCACATCTGTGGTGGTTTCGGCGTAGGCGGCGGCCGGGTCGCGGGCCGGGGTGCCGGCCGGTGTCCAGTCGCCCCCGCGGGACCGGTACGGGTACCAGCGCCCGTCGCGGCCGTAGCGGAGCTGGCGGTCGCCCGCCGTCCACCGGTTGCGCCAGACCCGCGGTTCGGGCAGCTCGGCGTCACGCCACGCGGCCCGCGCGCGGGCGGTGTCGGTCCTCGCCGGAGTCCACGCGTGCTCCAGGACGTCGAGCCCGGTGGCACCGCCCTGCTGCCACGCGGCGACCTCGCGGTGCGCGACGTCGAGCCGGTCCACCAGGTCCGGGTGGGTCGCGCGGTGGGTGGCGGCCATGCGGACGTGGTCGCGACGCGCGTCGAGGGCGGGCAGCTCACCGGTGAGCAGCAACGCGCGGGCCTTGGCCGCCGCGTCGGCGACGAGCAGGGCCAGCGCGGCGGGGTCGACGCCGGGCGCGGGGGCGAACTCGGCGGTCGCGGCGGGTTCGGGCGGCGCGGGGTCGGCGGGCAGCGGCACCGGGTCGGCGGCGTAGGCGGCGACGGCGGAGGTGCCCGCGGCGGGGCGCGCGCCCGCGACAACCTCGTCGCGGTCCCGGCCACGCAGCAGGAGCAGCACCCACGGGTCGGCGTCGAGCAGCCACGACACCTGGTGGCACAGGGCCGCGGCGTGGCGGCACGGCAGCTCCCAGCCGGGGCAGGTGCACTCGGGGTCGAGGTCGCCGATGCCGGGCAGCAGCCGCACGCCCGCGTCGGCGGCGGTGTCGGCGAGGTCGCGCGGCACCTCGCCGTCGAGCAGGGCGGCGAGGTGACCGGCCTTGTCGGCGACCTTGTCCAGGAATCGCCGCCACTCCGCGTCGGTGAACGGGGCGAGCCGCACCGAGGTGCGGTAGGTGTCGCCCGCGTCGTAGACGGTGGCGGTGAGCAGGCCGGGGCTGGCGGTGATGGTGCCGACCAGCCCGGCGTGGGCGTACTTGCGGCCCAGGCGCAGCGGTTCCTGGGCGAGCGAGGTGTCCTCGACCGCCTGGAGCCAGGCGAGGCCCCACCAGGAGCGGACCCGGCGGACGCCCTTGCCGAACGCCGGGAAGCCCTTGACGCGCTCGGTCACGTGCCGCTCCTCAACTCGACCAGGTCGGCCAGTTCGTCGTAGGTGAGTTCGGTGAGCGCGGCGTCGCCGCGGGCGAGCACGGCGTCCGCGAGGTCGCGCTTGGCGCGCAGCATCTCGGCGATGCGGTCCTCGATGGTGCCCTCGGCGATGAGCCGGTGCACCTGCACGGGCCGGGTCTGGCCGATGCGGTACGCGCGGTCGGTGGCCTGGTCCTCCACCGCGGGGTTCCACCAGCGGTCGTAGTGCACGACGTGGTCGGCGCGGGTGAGGTTGAGGCCGGTGCCGGCGGCTTTGAGGGACAGCAGGAACACGGAGGTCTCGCCGTCCTGGAAGCGCCGCACCATGTCCTCGCGGGTGGCGACGGGCGTGCCGCCGTGCAGGAGCCGGCTGTCGACGCCGCGTTCGGCGAGGTGGCGGCCGATGAGCCGGGCCATCGCGACGTACTGGGTGAACACCAGGACCGCGCCGTCCTCGGCGACGATGGTGTCGACCAGCTCGTCGAGCAGCTCCAGCTTGCCGGAGCGCCCGGCGAGCCTGGGTTCGTTCTCCTTGAGGTACTGGGCGGGGTGGTTGCAGACCTGCTTGAGCCCGGTGAGCAGCTTGACCACCAGGCCGCGGCGGGCCATGCCGGTGGCGTCGGCGATCTCGGCCATGACCTCCCGCACGACCGCCTCGTACAGCCCGGCCTGCTCGCGGGTGAGGGCGACGGGCCGATCCGTCTCGGTCTTGGGCGGCAGCTCGGGCGCGATGCCCGGGTCGGACTTGCGGCGGCGCAGCAGGAACGGCCGGGTGAGCGCGGCGAACCGGGCGGCGACGGCCTGGTCGCGGTCGGCCTCGACCGGCTTCGCCCAGCGCGCCTTGAACGCGGGCAGCGTCCCCAGCAGGCCGGGCGTGGTCCAGTCGAGCACCGCCCACAGCTCGGTGAGGGTGTTCTCCACGGGCGTGCCGGTGAGGGCGACGCGGGCGGCGGCGGGGATGCGGCGCAACGCCTTCGCGGTGTCCGAGGCGGGGTTCTTGACGTGCTGCGCCTCGTCGGCGACGACCAGGTCCCACTCGACGTCGGCGAGCCGGTCGGCGTCCACCCGCATGGTGCCGTAGGTGGTGAGCACGAAACCCTCGTGGGCGACTTCGCGGCCCGCGCCGTGGTAGCGGCGCACCGGGACGCCGGGCGCGAACCGCTCGACCTCCCGCTGCCAGTTGCCCAGCAGGGACGCCGGGCACACCACGAGCGTCGGGCCCGTGCCGCGGTGCAGGTGCAGGGCGATGAGCGTGATGGTCTTGCCCAGGCCCATGTCGTCGGCCAGGCAGCAGCCCAGGCCCAGCGACGTCATGCGGTGCAGCCACCGCAGGCCCTGCAACTGGTAGTCGCGGAGGGTCGCGCGCAACGCGGGCGGTTGCGGGACGGGCTCGCCGGTCTGGTCGGCCAGCCGGGCACGCAGCTCGTCCAGCCACCCGGTGGTGGCGACCGGCACCTGCTCGCCGTCGACGTCGGCGACACCGGAGAGCGCCGCGCCCAGCGCGTCGATCGCGGTGACGGGTTTGAGCTGCCGCTCGCGGGCCCGGCGGGCCAGTTCGGGGTCGACCAGCGTCCAGCGGTCGCGCAGCCGCACCACCGGCCGGTGCGCCTCGGCGAGCCGGTCCAGCTCCTCGGTGGTGAGCGGGTCGCCGCCGAGCGCGAGCCGCCAGTTCACGGCGGTGACCTGGTCGGGGCCGAAGAACGACGGCCGGTCGCCCCGGTCGTCGCCCCCGAGCACCACGTGCGCGCTGAGGTCGCGCACCAGGTCCTTGGGCCAGTGCACGTCGACACCGGCGGCGGCCAGCCGCACCGCGCCGTCACGCAGCAGGTCGGCCACGTCCGGGTCGGGCAGCGGCACCTCGTCGGGCACCGGCTGGTCGAGCAGGCGTTCCAGCGGCGGCCAGGCGCGGGCGGCGCGGCGGATCGCGACCGTCGCCTCCGCGCGGGCGCCCCGGTCGTCACCCGCCCACAGCACCGCGGCGTCGACCACCGACGTCGGGTCGGCGAGGCTGTGCACCTGCACCACGGCCCGGAACGCCTCCAGGCCCTCGACGCGCAGCGAGATCCGCACGCCCTGCCCGGCCCAGTCCCGCAGGTGCGGCACCTGCTGGGGCTCGACGGCGGCGAACGGCGGCGCGCCCGCCACGCGCACCGCCGCCGCGCCACGCGGCATGGTGTCGGCCACGGCGTCCAGGAACGCGCGGACCAGCGGCTCGGCCTCGGCGAGTTCCGCCGGGTCGCGGCCGGGCAGCGGCACGGCGCGGGCGTGCGCGGGCATCGCGGCGGCCAGGTCGGCGACGCGGCGGGTGTCGGCGGCGTCGAACGGCCCGACCCGCCAGGCGTCGAAGTCGCCGTCGGTGACGGCGGGTCGCAGCCGGCCGCGGGCCACCAGGTGCAGCGCGGCGACGACGGCCGCGCCCCAGAACGCGGCGGCGGGGTGCGCGTCGGCCGCGCGGCGGGCCGCGGACAGCAGCGGCACCGCCTCGGCGACGGGCAGCCGCACCGCGGGCACCCGGCGACGCGTGCCGTCCGGTCCGACCACGTCCAACGCGGCGCGTGGGACGTCGGCGGGCAGGTCGCTCCCGTAGAAGGCCATGGTCGACATGCGTGGCGGATCGGCCGGTTCGAACACGACCGCGCACCGCGTCAGAGCTGTGTTCAGCGCTCCCCCTAGGCTACTCAAGTTTGAGTGTAGCCCAGCTCCCGGGCGTTCCCGGCGAATCACGCTCGCCCGCCATCGGGTGCTCACCCGCTTCCAGCCGCGCCAGCAGCCCTTGCGTCCACGTGATGCCGGTGTCCGCGGTGTGCGCCCACAACCCGTACAGCTCCCGCACGTGCCCCGGTCGACCGCCCCTGCCGGCCTGGTCGAGCGCGTCCGCGCGCATGGCCTCCAAGGCGGACAGCCGTTCCCGCAGCAGCTCCACGGCGTCCGCGCGACGCAGCGCGGGCAGCAGCGCGAGGCCCGCGCCCAACGCGTCCGGGCGCGTGCCGGGGTGGCGCAACGCGTCCCGCAGCAGCCGCTGGAACTCCTGCTCGCCCTTGGCGGTCAGCAGGTAGTCGGTGCGGGCCGGCGGCACCAGCTCGTCCCGCAGGTGACCGTCCCGGGTGAGCTGCTTGAGCGCGTGGTAGATCGAGCCCCACTTGACGTTGGCCCACTCCCCCGCGCCCCACGACATCAGGTCGTTGCCGATCAGGTAGCCGTGTGCCCGCCCGTAACCGCGCACCACGCCGAGGACCAGCAACCGCGTCGCCGACATCGTTCCCGCCTGCCTGTAATCCGGTACCGCGACCAGGGTAGGGGGCACCAGGATGGGGCTCGTGACCGACGTGATCCGCCTGCGCCCGCTGGACGACGACGGCCTGGAACGGCTGCTCGCGCTCGCCTCGGCCGACGCCGACCCCGCCGACGTGATGCCACCCGGCTGGACGCCGGACCGGCCCGACGAGTTCCGCGCCTTCTACCGGGGTTTCCTGGCCGACGCCCACGAGATCGTGGCGGGCGGTCGCACCGTCGGCATGATCCGCCTGACCGCGACCGGGGAGACCGGCATGTGGGTGGCGCGGTCGGCCCGCGGTCGCGGCGTCGGCCTGACCGCGTTGTGCCGCGTCGTGCAGGAGGCGCCCGGTCGCGGCATCCGGACGGTCACCGCCGAGACCGCCACCGCCAACCACGCGGCGCGGACCGTCCTGGCCAGGGCGGGCGCGCGGCTGACCGTCGACGGCGACCGGGTGCGCGCCACCATCACCGCGCCGACCGAACCCGCGACCGACCTCGCCGACCCCGTGCGGTTGGTCGCGGCGTACCTCGACTTCTACCGGGACGCCCTGCTGCGCAAGGTCGACGGGTTGTCCGAAGAGGACCTGCGCACCAGCCGCGTGCCGTCCGGCTGGACGCCGCTGGCCCTGGTCAAGCACCTCGGGTACGTGGAGCTGCGGTGGTTGCGGTGGACGTTCGCGGGTGAGGACGTGCCCGAACCCCGCGGCAACCCGCGGGTGGAGAACGCCGAGTGGGCCCTGGAGGAGGGCGACACCGCGGCCCGGGTCCGCGCGTTCTACCTGGAGCAGTGCGCCCGGTCCCGCGAGATCGCCGCCCGGCACGACCTCGCCGAGCAGGCGGCCCGGTGGGACGTCCCGCTCCCGCGCCCCACCCTGGCCTGGATCCTCTTCCACCTGCTCCAGGAGTACGCCCGCCACCTCGGCCAGCTCGACGTGGTCCGCGAGATCACCGATGGCGTGGTGGGCGCGTGACGCGTCCCGGCGCGGGATCACGCGCCGTCGAGTCGGCGTGGCGGGCGACCGGTCCGGGTGCTCCATGAGGATGGTGTCGTCGAACCTCGCCGCGACGACGCCGGCGCCCGGTCAGACTGGCGTGCATGACGGAGGATGCCACCGTCCACAACCAGGTCGGTAGCGCGGACATCGGTCCGGTGGTGCAGGCGGGAACCATCCGGCACATCTCGCTGTCGACCGCCCCCGCGCGGGCCGCGCAGCAGGGCGTTCCGGTGCCACGGCAGTTGCCCCCGGTCCCGGCGGGGTTCGTCGGCCGCGCCGACGAGTTGGCCCGGTTGAGCGCGGCGCTGGACGAAACGGCCGGCCAGGGCGGCACGGTGGTGATCTCCGCCCTGGCCGGAGCCGGCGGGATCGGGAAGACCTGGCTCGCCCTGCGCTGCGCCCACCAACACCTCGACCGGTTCCCCGACGGACAGCTGTTCGTCGACCTGCACGGCTTCTCCCCCGCCAACGCGCCGCTGGATCCCCCTGTCGTGGTGCGGCGTTTTCTCGACGCCCTCGGTGTCGACCCCGGCCGGATCCCGGCCGACCCGGACGCCCGAGCCGCGTTGTTCCGGAGCCTGGTGGCGGACAGGCGGATGCTGATCCTGTTGGACAACGCCATCGACGCGACGCAGGTCGCCCCGTTGCTGCCGGGCGGTTCCTGCACGGTGCTGGTCACCAGCCGCCGGCACCTGAGCAGCCTGGTCATCCGACGCGGCGCCCACCACCTGCGCGTAGGGGTGCTCGCACCCGTCGAAGCGCGGCAGGCGTTGATCACCCGACTGGGCGCTGAGCGGGTGGCGGCCGAACCCGACGCCGTCGAGGAGCTGCTGGCGTACTGCGGCGGGTTCCCCCTGGCACTCGGGATCGTCGCCGGCCGCGCCCGCACCACCCCCGACCCACCCCTGGCTGAGCTGGCCGCCGAACTCCGGGACCACGCCACCCGTCTCGGCGCCCTGGACAGCGAGGACCCGTCCGCCAGCCTGCCCGCGACCCTCTCGTGGTCGCTGCGCACCCTCACCGACGAGCAGGCCAGGGTGTTCGGGCTGCTCGGCCTCGCACCCGGCCCGGACATCAGCCTCGCCGCCGCCGCCGGCCTCACCGGTCTGTCCACCACCCGCACCCGCGTGGTCCTGCGTGGCCTGGAGCAGTCATGCCTGCTCGACCGGGACGCCGCCGGCCGGTACCGGATGCACGACCTCGTTCGCCTGTACGCCACCGACACCCACCACTTACCCGACGACCTGGCGGATGCGGCGCTGCGCCGGGTCGTCGACTTCTACCTGCACACCGCGTATGCCGCCGACCGCCTGCTGCACCCGGAACGCCCACCCATCCGGGTCGATCCGCCGGTGCCCGGCGTCCACGCCCGGACGCTCTCGAACGCGGCGGCGGCGATGTCCTGGTTCGACAGCGAACACGCCTGCCTGCTGGCCGCGCACCACACCGCCATCGCCCGCGGATGGCACCACACCGTCTGGCGGCTGGCCTGGGTGCTGCGGACCTTCCACGTACGGCGCGGACACCGCCACGACCGGCTTGCCGTGTGGCGGGCCGCGGTGGCGGCCGCGGCGTACTTGCCCGATCCCGGCTCGCGCACTCTCGCCCATCGGTTCCTTGGCCTGGCCTACGTCAGCCTCGGACGCCACAAGGAGGCGATCGGGCACCTCGACCGGGCCCTCGCCCTGGCCGAACAGCACCACGACACCGCCGAGCAGGCCCGTACCCACCAGATGGCCGCCTGGTTCTGGGGACAGCGGGGGGACCACCGGCGGGCCTTGGACCACGTCACCCGGGCCCGGGACCTCTACGTCGCCCTGGACCAGCCCGTGCCGGCCGCCGAGGCGCTCAACAAGGCGGGCTGGTTCACAGCCCGACTCGGCGACCACGACACGGCCCGCGCCCACTGTCAAGCCGCCCTCGACCTCCACCGCCGCCACCACAACTCGGAAGGTGAGGCGGCCGCCCTGGAGAGCCTCGGGTACATCGCCCACCACGCGGGCCATCACCGCCAGGCCATCACCCACTACCGGCGGGCGCTCGCCATCGTCCGCGACCGCGGCCACACGTACGCGGCCGCCGGCATCCTCGACCGGCTGGGCCGGCCGTACGCCGCCCTGTTCCAGCACGACCACGCCCGCACCGCCTGGCGGGAAGCACTGGACCTGTACCGGGAACAGGGACGTGACGAGGACGCCGCACGCGTCCAACGGCAACTCGACGACGGCGTGCGGCCCCAGTAGGAAGAACCGGCCGGGGCAGCCCGTGTTGGTGCGCTGACGGTTCCCGCGGCTGACGCGGATCGACCAGGCGGCCGGTGGTGGGATTCCCGCGGTGGTCGGAAAGGGCATGATCCGAGCCCGTTCGGGTCGCGTTCGCGCGACGGGAAGACCGCCGTCGGCATGCTGACGGTTTGTGAGAAACCTTCTGTTACGCAGTCCGTCGGCATTCGCGACCGCACGACCCGTGGTCGACCGGAGAAGCAGAGCCTCGACCTGTGTCGGCGTGGTGATCGCCGTCCTGGCGTCGCTGCTGGTGGGCGTCCAGCCCGCGGTCGCGGTGGGCGACGACGGGTGCGAGTCGTTCGGCTCGTCGTTCGCCGGTCAACCGGTCCCCGACGGCAGCAGCGGGCTGCGCCTGGGCTGCGCCGGCGACGCCGGTGACCTGCGCCGGCTGGCGAACACCGACGACGACCTGGTGGCGGTCCTCGACTTCGGTGTCACGCAGCGGCCCGACCAGTGGCGGCAGGCGATCGGCCAGGTGGTCGACACCACGCGCGCCGACATGGGCAGGGGCCTGTCCCTGAGCCAGGCGTTGACGCTGCGGTTCCAGCGCGACAGCGTCGGTTTCGCACCGCGGGCCGAGGACGGCATCAGGTTCGGCGGCGCCATCCACGCCGTCGGCGAGAGCGTGGTGCTCGTGGTGCCGGCCGGCGACATCGGCACCGCCGGTTTCTGGGACGGTTTCTGGAAGAAGTTGGTGGCGAGCCTCGCCGGTTTCGCCGCGGGCGCCGCCTCCGCCGCGTTGTGCCTGCTGGCCTTCAACGTCGGTGCGCCGGCGGCGGCACCGGTTTGCGGAGCCGTGGGCGGCGCGTTGGGCGCGGCTGTCACCGAACTGATCGGCGTCAAACTGGACGGCAAACCGATCGACGGGCAGGCGTGGGGCCAGACGCTCGCCGTCGCCCTCGCCGGCGCGGTCGGCGGCGCGCTGCTCGGCCGGTTGGTGGAGTTCCTCACCGGCGGTACGCAGGGGCTGATCGAGAGCATCCAGCTAGCGCTCCGCCGGTACGCGGCGATCTTCACCAACTGGCGGACACCGCTCAACGGGCTGGCCGACCTGCTGAACTCCAACGTCGCCAACACCATCCTCAGGATGGTGCAGGAGCTGGCGCGGCGGGGCGTCGGGAGCCTGAGGATCATGCCGCTGGGCGACTCGATCACGTACGGGTTCGCGAGTTCGGACGGTTCCGGTTACCTGGCGGGCCTGCGGGAGCTGGCCGGACTCGGCGGCCCGGTCGAACTCGTCGGCTCCCAGCGCTCGGGGCCGGGCGCCCTGCCCAACGAGGGGCACAGCGGCTGGACGATCGGGCAGGTCGCCGGCATCACCGACGCCGCGCTGGCCGTCCACCAGCCCAACGTCGTGCTGCTGCACCTCGGCACCAACGACATGAACAACAACACCGATCCCGGCGGGGCGCCGGCCCGGCTCGGCGGCCTGATCGACCAGATCTTCCGCGCCGCTCCCCAGACCACGCTGGTGGTCTCGACCATCGTGCCGGCCGCCAACCCCGTGACGCAGCAGCGGATCGCGGCCTACAACCGCGCGATCCCCGACGTGGTGGCGGAACGGCGGCGAGCGGGCAAGCACGTCACGTTGGTCGACACGAACGCGGTCACGACGGCCAACCTGGCCGATGGGCTGCACCCCGACGACCGGGGCTACCAGAAGCTGGCCGCGGCGTTCTACCGCGGTGTCATCGACGCGGCGGACGCCGGCTGGATCGGCCCGCCCGGTTCCGGCAACCCCGGCTGCTCCGATGTTCCCGGCCGGTGGATCGACCGGGGCCAGATCGCCTCCGGTGTCGGCGCGACCGGTTTCGAGATCAGCTTCGCCGACATCAACGGCGACCGGCGCGACGACTACCTGCGGGTGCACCCCGATGGCGCGGTGGACGCCTGGCTCAACACCGGCGGCGACACCGGTGCCAACCCCGGCTGGATCTCGCGCGGTCGGATCGCCTCCGGCGTGGGCGCACCGGCCTCCGAGGTCGTCTTCGCCGACATCAACGGCGACCGGCGTGACGATTACCTCTGGTTGCGCCCCGATGGCGAGGTGGACGCGTGGATCAACACGGGCGGTGACTCCGGCGGGAACCCGGGCTGGGTGTCGCGCGGTCGGATCGCCGGCGGTGTGGGCGCGCCGAGTCCCGAGGTGCGCTTCGCCGACGTCACCGGTGACGACCGGGACGACTACCTGTGGGTGCACCCCGATGGCGCGGTGGACGCGTGGATCAACACGGGCGGCGACTCCGGCGGGAACCCGGGCTGGATCCCCCGCGGGCAGATCGCCTCGGGCGCGGGCGGCGGCGAGCTGGTGTTCGCCGACATGAACTGCGACCCGCGCGACGACTACCTCAAGGTCGACCGCAGGACCGGCGTGGTGCACGCGTGGCTCAACATCGGCGGCGACACCGGCTCCACCCCCGGCTGGGTGTCACGCGGCCAGGTCGCGAGCGGCGTGGACGGATCGGCGCTCAGCATGATCACGTTCGCCGACGTCAACGGCGACGGCCGCGACGACTACCTGCTGGTGAAGCCGGACGACGGGGCGGTGCGGGCCTTCCTCAACAACGGCGGCGACCCCGCCTGACCCGGTGGGTGGTGGCCACGACCGGCCACCACCCACCGTGGCCGGCTCGACCGCCGGTCGGTAGGCGTTAGGGGGTCTTGTGCCAGGGGGCGTCGGGGTCGGCGAGGGTGTCGAGCAGGAGTTGGCACCAGGTGACCGCGGCGTTGACGGCGAGGTGTGCGTGTCGGGGGTGGAGCCCGACACGGGGGCCTGCCGCGCCGTGGCCGGTGCCGTAGCCGCGGTTGCGGAGTTCGCCGAGTCCGATGGCGATGGTGGTGACGGCGCCGAGGATCTTGCGGACGGCGTCGCTGCCGTCGGGGCCGGGTGAGCAGCTGGAGGGGTGCAGGCCGAGGGTTTCCTGGGCAGCGCGTGCGAGTGCGGGGAGGTCGTCTTTGTCGTTGACGTGGCGGCCGCATTCGGTGAGTACCGCCTTGGCGGTGCTCTCGATGAGTTCCTTCGCGCTGCCGATGGCCAGGGCGGGGTCGTCGATGATCGTGCGTTGGATGCGGTCGAGTTGTTCCTGGATGCCGGAGGCGTCGACGAGAGCGGCCAGGGACCGCAGCGGGGTGGGGTCGGCGGGCGGGGTGATCCAGCCGGTCGCGGGGTCGACGGTGCAGCCGTCGCGGCGCAGGGAGTCGTGGAAGCGTCGCAGCTCGGCGGTGCCGGGGGCCAATTCGGCGAGCAGCCGCTCGAATGCCCGGCAGGCGCGGCCGACATGGGCGGGGTCGGTCCAGTCGACGGCTTCGAGGTAGTGCTGGGTGACGGCCCGCCGCACGTCGGAGTCGCCTCGGGCGTAGTCGGGCTTGGGGGCGAAACCTTCGTCCTGGAACGCGTCGGCGACGCGCATGTAACTGCTGATGTCGGTCATGAGCCGGCGGAACTGGCCGCGGGTGCTGCGGCTGATCAGGTCTCTCACACTCGGGCCTTCTCCTCGTGGGCTCGTGCCGCAGCCCTGAACTCGGCCACGGCGCGGACGCTTACCACCACGAGTGGAATAGCGGAGAGTTTCGGCATGGACGCGAAGCGTAGCCAACGGGGTCGCCAGTCGAGAGTGGCGAGCAGCCGGGCGCCAAGCACGGCAGGGAACCCGGGCTCAGGGCGTCCCGAGCCGGCCGATCACGACGGTCGCGTCCAGTTCCGCCGAACGCGCCACGTCGGCGGTGAACCCGGCGGCCGTGAAGGCTGATGCCGTCGACCCCGCCTGGGCGGCGCTGGTCTCGATCAGCAGGGCGCCACCCGGAGCCAGCCAGGCCGGGGCCTGCGCGATCACCCGACGCTGCACGTCCAAGCCGTCCGCACCACCGTCCAACGCCACCAGCGGCTCGTGGTCGCGGGCCTCCGGGGGCATCGTGCCGATGGCGTCGGTCGGCACGTAAGGCGCGTTCGCCACCAGCACGTCCACCCGACCGGCCAACGCCGGGGGCAGCGCGGCGAACAGGTCGCCCTCGTGCACCCGCTCCGGGTCCAGGTTCCGGCGCGCGCACCGGACGGCCGCCGGGTCCACGTCGGCCGCGTGCACCACCGCCGCCGCCTCGGCCGCCAACGCCGCGCCCACGGCGCCGGACCCGCAGCACAGGTCCACCACGACGGCACCGGGCCGCACCAACGGCGCCGCGCGCTCGACCAGGAACCCGGTGCGGCGGCGCGGCACGAACACGCCCGGCTCGACCGCGATCCGCAGTCCCCGGAACTCCGCCCAGCCCAGCACCTGCTCCAGCGGCAGGCCGGCGACGCGGCGCGCCACCGACTCCGCCAACCCCGCCGCCGACCCGGCGGACGCGACCAGCAACCGCGCCTCGTCCTCGGCGAACACGCACCCCGCGGCTCTCAGCCGCGCGACCACCTCGTCGAAGTCGAAATCGAACGCGAAGTCAGGAATCGGTCCCACCTCCCTCCGCCGACCGGGCGACAGCGGCCTCGATGCCGTCCAGCAGCACCTCCAGGCCGATCGCGAAGTTCCGCTCCGCCTCCCGCTCCAGGTACGGCGTGCACTCGTCGGCCGCGGGCGGCTCCACCTCGCCGATCCACGCCGACAGCGGGAACCGCTCGCTCAGCTCCGCCGCGTACTCCGCCAGCACCGGCGTCCGCGCGTACCACCACTCCTCGTCCGACACGCCGGTCTCCCGCGCCGCACGCCGCGCGTCGGCGATCACCCCCGCCATGCCCCGCACGAACTGCCCCACCGCGCCCACCACACCACGCAGCACCACGGCGGACAGCCCCGTCTCGCGCAGGATGCCCAGCAGCGTCTCCAGCATCGTGAACTCGTTGGGCCCCAGCACCGGCCGCGCCTGCGACACCTGCAACACCCACGGGTGCCACAGGTAGAACGCCCGCACGTCGCCCGCCCACGCGGCCAGCGCGGGCCGCCACCCGTCGTCGAGCGGGTACGCGGAGGGCAGCTCGCCGAGCACCTTGTCGTACATCAGGTCGACCAACTCGGCCTTGTTGGGCACGTAGGTGTAGAGCGCCATCGCCGTGCGGCCCAGCCGCTCGCCCACGGCACGCATGGACAACGCGCCCATCCCCTGCTCGTCGGCGACCGCGATGGCGGCGTCCACGACGGCGTCCACGCTCAGCCCCGGCCGGGGCGCACCGCCCTCGGCCACGCGCCACAGCAGCGAGATCGACCGGCGCGCGTCCCCTTGCCCGGCGAACACCACCACGCTTGCATCTCCTTATACCGTAAACTAACCTGTCCCGGACTTTACGGCATAAACAAACCAGGGGGAAGCAGGGCATGGCCACCGCCGCCGACAGCCACGACGTCATCGAAGTCCGAGGCGCACGCGAGAACAACCTCAAGAACGTCGACGTCGACATCCCGAAACGCCGCCTCACCGTCTTCACCGGCGTCTCCGGCTCCGGCAAGTCGTCCCTCGTGTTCGGCACCATCGCCGCCGAGTCGCAGCGGCTCATCAACGAGACCTACACGGCGTTCATCCAATCCTTCATGCCCAACCTCGGCCGCCCCGACGTCGACGCGCTGCGCAACCTCAGCGCCGCCATCGTGGTCGACCAGGAGCGCATGGGCGCCAACTCGCGCAGCACCGTCGGCACCGCCACGGACGCCCACACCATGCTCCGCATCCTGTTCAGCAGGCTCGGCACGCCCCACGTCGGCGGCTCCGGCGCGTTCAGCTTCAACCTCCCCGAGGGCATGTGCCCGGAGTGCGAGGGACTCGGCCGCGTCTCCGCCATCGACCTCGACCAGATCGTGGACCGCGACAAATCGCTCAACGAGGGCGCGATCAAGGTGCCCGGCTTCACCGTCGACTCCTGGTACGTGCAGATCTACGCCACCTCCGGTTTCGTGGACCCGGACGCCAAGCTCGCCGACTACACCGAGCAGCAGTGGGCCGACTTCCTGCACAAGGAGAACACCAAGGTCAAGATCGGCAAGAACACCGTCACCTACGAAGGGCTCATCCCCAAGGTCCAGCGGCTCTTCCTCACCAAGGACCGCGAATCCCTCCAGGCCCACACCCGCGCCTTCGTGGACCGCGCCGCCACCTTCACCGCCTGCCACTCCTGCGGCGGCGCGCGCCTCAACCAGGCCGCGCTCTCCTCGCGCATCGACGGCCTCAACATCGCCGACTGCTCCACCATGCAGATCAGCGACCTCGCCGACTGGGTGGCCAAGATCGACGACGACTCCGTCGCGCCGATGATCGCCACCCTCCGCGAAACCCTCGACTCGCTGGTCGAGATCGGCCTGGGCTACCTCAGCCTGGACCGCCAGTCCGCCACCCTCTCCGGCGGCGAGGCCCAGCGCGTCAAGATGGTCCGCCACCTCGGCTCCGCGCTCACCGACGTCACCTACGTCTTCGACGAACCCACCGTCGGCCTGCACCCCCACGACATCCAGCGCATGAACGAACTCCTCCTGCGCCTGCGCGACAAGGGCAACACCGTCCTCGTGGTGGAGCACAAGCCCGAGACCATCGAGATCGCCGACCACGTCGTGGACCTCGGCCCCGGCGCGGGCACCCACGGCGGCGAGATCCGCTACACCGGCACCGTCGCCGGCCTCCGCGCCGGCGACACCCTCACCGGCCGCCACCTCGACCACCGCGCCCGACTGCGCACCGAACCCCGCACGCCCACCGGGCACATCGCCATCACCGGCGCCGACCTGCACAACCTCCGCAACGTCGACGTGGACATCCCCCTGGGCGTCCTCACCGTCGTCACCGGCGTCGCGGGCTCCGGCAAGAGTTCCCTCATCCACGGCTCCGTCGCCACCCGCGACGACGTCGTCACCGTCGACCAGTCACCCATCCGCGGCTCGCGCCGCAGCAACCCCGCCACCTACACCGGGCTCCTGGACGCCATCCGCACCGCGTTCGCCAGGGCCAACGGCGTCAAACCCGCCCTGTTCAGCGCCAACTCCGAGGGCGCGTGCCCCAAGTGCAAGGGCCTCGGCGTCATCTACACCGACCTCGCCATGATGGCCGGCGTCGCCACCACCTGCGAGGAGTGCGGCGGCAAGCGGTTCACCGCCGAGGTCCTCGAACACCGGCTGCGCGGCCGGAACATCAGCGAAGTGCTCGCCATGCCCGTCACCGAGGCCCGCGACTTCTTCACCGAGAAGCAGGCCAGGGCCATCCTCGACCGCATGGCCGACGTCGGTCTCGGCTACCTGTCCCTCGGCCAGCCGCTGACCACCCTCTCCGGCGGCGAGCGGCAACGCCTCAAGCTCGCCATCCACATGGGCGAGCGCGCGTCGACCTACGTCCTGGACGAACCCACCACCGGCCTCCACCTCGCCGACGTCGACCAGCTCCTCGCGCTGCTCGACCGCCTCGTGGACGCCGGCAACACCGTCATCGTCATCGAGCACCACCAGGCCGTCATGGCGCACGCCGACTGGATCATCGACCTCGGCCCCGGCGCCGGGCACGACGGCGGGCAGGTCGTCTTCACCGGCACACCCGCCCAGCTCGTCGCTGACGGCGACACCCTCACCGCACGCCACCTGCGCACCTACGTCAACCACAGCTGACCCGGGGAAAACCGTGCCACTCCTGCGCGTCACCGCCACCCACCCGATCACCCCGCACGTCACCCGCGTCCGGTTCACCGGCGACGGCCTCGACGACTTCCCCACCTGGCCCGACCAGCAGCTCAAACTGCTGTTCCCCAAGAACGGCCACCCCGTGCCCGACCTGCCCGCCGCCAAGGACGACAAGTACGGGATGGGCTGGTACCAGGCGTACCAGGCCATCCCCGAACCCGAACGCCCCTGGATGCGCAGCTACACCGTCCGCGCCCACCACCCCGACACCCACGAGATCGACGTCGACTTCGTCCTGCACCCCGACGCCGGCCCCGCGACCCGCTGGGCACAGCACGCCCAGCCCGGCGACACCCTCGGCCGCTACGGGCCCTCCGCCGCCTACCGCAAGCCGCTGGGCAGGTCCGACTGGCTGCTCCTCGCCGGCGACGAGACCGCCCTGCCCGCCATCGCCACCCACCTCGCCGCCCTGCCCGCCGGCTTCCCCACCACCGCCTACGTCGAGGTCCGCGACGCCACCGAGCACCAGCCCCTCGACACCGCGGCCGACCTCGACCTCCACTGGGTCCACCGCGGCGACACCCCACCCGGCCGCGGCACCGGCCTGCTCGACGCGGTGCGCGCCGCCCGCCTCCCCGCCGGCACGCCCTACGCGTGGCTGGCCGGCGAAGCCGGCGTCGTCCGCGGCCTGCGCCGCCACCTGGTCGACGACCGGGGCGTGGACAAGCGGCGCATCGACTTCACCGGCTACTGGCGGCTCGCCCTGACCCAGGACGACGCACCCACCGAGGAGGACATCGCCGAGGCCAAGGAACGCGTCGCCGACTGACCCGCCGGTGGGCCCCGGAGCGCCCGGGGCCCACCGGGAGGCGACTACTCCGCCGGCCCGCGAGGGGACACCGGGCTCGACCGTCTGGGCCACGACCGCGCGTGGTCCCCGGACCTCACGAAACGACATCCTCCGGTTCACGGGTGACCGGCCCGGCGTGGTGCTCGGCGGAGTGGGCGTGGATCAGGGCTCGGCGCACCTTCGGCAGCGCACCGGCCAACCGGCCCTCCGCGTCGTGGGCGATCTCGTGCGCACGCCGCAGGGACAACCCCGGGTCGACGTCGACCTCCGCTTCGGCCACCAACCCGTGCCCCACCCAACGCAACCGGACCGCGTCGACCCCGCGCACGCCCGGCGTGCCGGCCAGGGCCCGCTCGGCGGTGTCCACCAGCGCCGGGTCGACCGCGTCGAGCACCCGGGACAGCACCTCCCGCGCCGCACCCCACAGGACAGCCAGGATCGCGACGGTGATCAGCAACCCCACCGCGGGGTCCGCCCACCCCCAGCCGGCCCAGGACCCGGCCGCCGCCGGCAGCACCGCCAGGCTGGTGAACCCGTCGGTGCGCGCGTGCAGGCCGTCGGCGACCAGCGCCGCCGAGCCGATCCGGCGGCCGACCGCGATGCGGTAACGCGCGACCACCTCGTTGCCGGCGAACCCGACGACACCGGCGGCGGCGACCCAGCCGAGCCCGGTCACCTCCCGCGGGTCGAGCAGCCGGTCGACCGCCGTCCACGCCGCCAGGACCGCGGAGCCGAACATCACCAGCAGGATCACCAACCCGGCCAGGTCCTCGCCGCGCCCGAGGCCGTGGGTGAAGCGCCGGGTGGCGGCGCGGCGGCCGAGCAGGAACGCGATCGCCAGCGGAACGGCGGTCAACGCGTCGGCGAAGTTGTGCAGGGTGTCGCCCAGCAACGCGACCGACCCGCTCATCGCCACGACCACCGCCTGCGCGACCGCGGTGATCAGCAGACCCGCGAAGGAGATCCACAGCGCGCGCATCCCGCGGGCACTGGCTTCCAGCGCGGTGTCCACGTCGGTGTCGTGGCTGTGCGGTGTCACCGCGTGCCTGAACCGCGACCAGAGACCGCCGTGTGCGTGATCGTGCTGCTGGGACATGGCGAAGTCCACCCTCGTGCTCGCGCGACGTCGAACCGTGCCGCCCGACCATAACAGGCTATCTGCGCATCCACGCAGATACGCAGCAAGTGGAACAGGTGGGTAGGGTGACCGCCATGCACAGCTCGCGGCCGGAGTTCGACATGCCCACCGACGAACAGGTCCACCTCGCGGCCGAGTCGTTCCGGATGCTGGCCGACCCCACCCGGATCAAGGTGTTGTGGGCGTTGCTCCAGGGCGAGTCCTCCGTCGCCTGCCTGGCCGAACTGGCGGGCGCCGCCCCCACCGCGGTCAGCCAGCACCTGGCCAAGCTCCGGCTCGCCGGCCTGGTCACCGGCCGACGCGCGGGGACGTTCGTCTACTACTCCGCCGCGAACGACCACGTGCGCGGCCTGCTGGCGCAAGCCCTGTTCCACGCCGACCACATCGACCGCGACATCCCCTCCGACCCCGCGGTGCCGCACACTCACGGCCTTCCCGGGCGGTGAGTCTTCCTTGCGGGTGGTGGAGGTGTTCATTCCGGCTCGTCGATCACCGGTGGAATGAATCTTTTCATTCCACACTGAAGTTATAGAGAGAATAGATGATCAGTGGGGTCGGCTGATGGCCGGAGGATCGAACCAACCGGGCCGCGGCGTGCTGGCGAAGGCGCTCGACGTGCTCTCCGCCCTGGACGGGTCCCGCGCCGGCCTGCCGCTCACCGAGCTGTCCCGACGCAGCGGGCTGCCGCTGTCCACGACCCGGCGGCTCGCCGCCGAGCTGGTCGCGCTGGAGCTGCTGGAACGCCTCCCCGACCGCCGGTACGTCGTGGGCAGGCGCCTGTGGCGGCTCGGGCTGCTGGCCCGCGTGCAGGGCGACCTGCGGGAGGCGGCGCTGCCGTTCCTCCAGGACCTCTACGACGTGACGCGCGAGAACGTGCACCTCGCCGTGCGCGACGGCGGCTCGGCGCTCTACGTGGAACGCCTGCACGGCCGGTCCTCGGTGCGGCTGGTCAGCCGCGCGGGCGGTCGGCTCCCGCTGCACGCCACCGGCGTCGGGAAGGTGCTGCTGGCGCACGCGCCGCCGGACGTGGTGGCGGAGGTCGTCGCGAACGCGGCGAAGGTGACCGCCTACACCATCACCGAACCCGGTCGCCTGCTGCGGGAGCTGGCGGAGGTCCGACGGCGCGGCTACGCGCGGACCGCGCAGGAGATGACGCTGGGCACGTGCTCGGTCGCCGTGCCGGTGACCGACGCCGACGGCGTGGTGGTCGCGTCGATCGGCCTGGTGCTGGCCACCCGCAAGGACCCGACCCGCCACCTCGCGCCGCTGCGCGTCGCCGCGCGCGGCATCGCACGCGCCCTGGGCTGACGACGGATTGCCACTCAGTGGCAGTCGGGACTACCCGCCGCTCCCCCGGCCGGCCGAGGCTGACCCCATGCGCACACAGGTCGCGATCGTCGGCGCGGGTCCCGCCGGTCTGCTGTTGTCCCACCTGCTCTCCCTGCGGGGCGTGGACTCCGTGGTGGTGGAGAACCGGTCACGGGAGTACGTGGAGGCACGCATCCGGGCGGGCGTGCTGGAGCAGGACACGGTGGACCTCCTGGTGAAGTCCGGGCTGGGCGACCGGCTCACCGCGGCGGGACTGCGGCACGACGGCATCCACCTCCAGTGGCCGGGCGAGCGGCACCGCATCGACTTCCACGCGCTGACCGGGCGTTCCGTGTGGGTGTACGGGCAGACCGAGGTGGTGAAGGACCTGCTCGCCGTGCGAGCCGACGCGGTCCACTTCGAGGTGTCCGGCACCGCGCTGCACGACGTGGACACCGACCGCCCCCGGCTGTCCTTCGTGGACCGGGAGGGCGCGCCGCGGGTGGTGGAGGCCGACGTCGTGGTCGGCGCGGACGGTTTCCACGGCATCAGCCGCCCCACCGTGCCGCACGCCCTGCGGCACACGTGGGAGCGCGACTACCCGTACGGCTGGCTGGGCGTGCTGGCCGAGGTGCCCCCGTCCACCGACGAGCTGATCTACGCCTGGCACCCGGACGGTTTCGCCATGCACAGCATGAGGTCGCCCCGGCTGAGCCGCCTCTACCTCCAGGTGGACCGCGCCGAGCGCATCGAGGACTGGTCCGACGACCGGATCTGGGACGCCCTGGCCACGCGGCTCGGCCTCGACGGCTGGACGCTGCGCACCGGTCCGATCGTGGACAAGGGCATCACGCCGATGCGCAGCTTCGTCAGCACCCCGATGCGTCACGGCCGGCTGTTCCTGGTCGGCGACGCCGCGCACATCGTGCCGCCGACCGGCGCGAAGGGGCTCAACCTGGCGGTGGCGGACGTCGCGGTGCTGACCGAAGCGCTCGACGCGTTCTTCACCGAGCGCCGCACCGACCTGCTCGACGGCTACGAGGAGCGCGCGCTGCGGCGCGTGTGGCGGTCCACGCACTTCTCGTGGTGGATGACGTCGATGCTGCACAGGTCCGGCGACGAGCTGGACGCGCAACTGCAACTCGCCCAGCTCCGCTACGTGTGCTCCTCCACCGCCGCCGCGACCAGCCTCGCCGAGAACTACGTCGGCCTGCCCCACGACACCGGTCGCTGAGGTCGCTCACCGGTCGGGCCGAGCCGGCTCGACCGGTGCCGGGGGTGGCACGACGCCGGTGCGGGTCGTGCGGGTCAGGGCGACACCGGCCAGCACCACCGCCATGCCCGCCAGCGTGCGGAGGGTGAGCGGTTCGTCGAGCACCAGCGCGCCGAGGGCCACCGACACCACGGGCAGCAGGTAGCCGACGGTGGCGGCGCTGGTAGGGCCCTCGTCCTCGATGATCCGGTAGTTGAGGAAGAACGTGACGCCGGTGCCGAACACGCCGAGGACGACGACCGCGATCACCGCGGTGGGGTTCAGGTGCACGGGGCCCGCCGTCGGCAGCGCGAGCGCGGTCAGCCCGGTCGCGGTGGCCATCTGCCCGGCGGACACCGCCATCGGCCCGCCCCGGCCCACCAGGTGGCGGCCCATGTAGGCGAACGCCACGGCGTAGCTGGCGGCCGCGCCGACCAGCACCGGCACGCCCCAGCCGAACCGGTCCTGGCCCTCCCACGGCGCGAAGATCAGCAGGACGCCCGCGAAACCGAGGACGAGGCCGGCGACGCGGGCCGGGGTCAGGCCGCGCTCGCCGGTGAACCGGCCGATCAGCAGCGACCACAGCGGGGTGGTCGCGTTGACCACGCCGGCCACGCCGGAGTCGACGGTCTGCTGCCCGATGCCGAACAGCAGGAACGGCAGGGCGTTGCAGAACAACGCCGCGACGACCAGGTGCGCCCAGGTGGTCCGGTCGCGGGGCGGGCGCTCGCGGCGGGCGGCGGCGAGGCCCGCGAGGACGGCCGTGCCGAGCGCGCAGCGGATCACGGCCACCCACGCGGGCGGGAGCCCGGTGAGGGCGAGCTTGATCCACAGGAACCCGGAGCCCCACACCAACGCCAGGACCGCCATCCGCACCACTGATCGGTTCGCCATGGCTCCACGGTGGCCCACGCGGTCGTTCATGAACAGTGAAGGCTTGTGGAGTTGCCTTAAGCCCTGCTTCACGGTGGAAACGCGACGGGGCGGTGTGCGGTGGGTGACACCGCACACCGCCCCGTCGCGACGATCAGCGCGTGTGGACCATCAGCGAGTCCACCCCGTGCACGATCGACGCCGTCCGGAACGTCGGCCGCTCCTCGGCCAGGCGCAGGTTCGGGAACCTGCGCAGCAGCGCCGGGTAGGCGGCGCGCAACTCCATCCGGGCCAGCTCCGCGCCGACGCAGCGGTGCGCCCCGTAGCCGAACGCCAGGTGCGCGGACACCTTGCGGGCGGCGTCGAAGTCCATCCGGGCCAGGCCCTCGCGGTTGGCGGCGCTGAGCGAGACCGCCACCACGTCGCCCTCCTTGACCGCGACGCCCGCGATCTCCAGGTCGCGCTTGGCGAACCGGGGGAACGCGACCTGCACGACGCTCAGGTGCCGCAGCAGCTCCTCCACCAGCGGACCCACCGCCTGGTCGTCGTCACGCATCGCGGTGCGCGCCGCCGGGTCGGTCAGCAGCACGATCGCGCCGAGCGCCAACATGCTGGCGGTGGTGTCGAAGCCACCGGTCAGCACGCCGTCGGCGAGCCCGGCCAGCTCCTCGTCGCTCACCTCGTCGCCGTGCTCGCGGATGATCATGCCGAGCAGGCCGTCACCCGGCGAACGGCGTTCGCGGCGCACGATCTGCTCCATGTACTTCAGCGACTCGGAGATCGCCCCGAGCGCCGAGTTCGCCCCGCCGAACAGGTCGAACCGGGCCGCCGCCAGCTCCTGGAACCGGTCGCGGTCCTCGTAGGGCACGCCGAGCAGCTCGCAGATCGCCAGTGACGGGATCGGCAGCGCGAACTCCTTGACCAGGTCCACCGGACCGTCCACGGCGGCCATCGCGTCCAGGCGCTCGGTGACGATCTCGTCGATCCGGGGCACCAGCCGGGACAGCCGCCGCATGGTGAACTCCGGCGTGAGCAGCTTGCGCAGCCGCGTGTGGTCGGGCGGGTCCGCGAACCCGAGACCACCCGGCGTCTGCTGGATGCCCACCGCCGCACCGAGCTGTGCGTAGTCGTTACTGAACGCATCTGTGTCGGAAAGCACTTTTTTCGCCTCGGGCTGGCCCGTGACCAACCACACCCGCACGCCGAACGGAACCGGCAACCGGTGGATCGGCCCGGTTTCCCTCATCCGCTCCAGCTCCGCGACCGGCACGAGCCCGTCCCGCTTCAGCGGGACCAGCGCCCGGTCCGGGAGCAGCGACAACGCACGCGAACCGACCTTCCCCATGACCCACCGCGTCACCGAACGCCGTGCGACCCACGCCACCAAGCCGTCGCGCACCGACGCCAGAGTCGCCATTCCACACCCCTCTTCCCCTCGTTTGATCTGGACGACGGTAACCGTACGTACGAGTGAATGGCATCGCGCCACAGGCGGATTGACATGCCATGGCCATTGACAGACGATCGGCAATCGCGCGCGAAACGGGGGAAGCCGGTCGAAGTCCGGCGCTGACCCGCAACGGTAGACCCCATCCGGGGTGAGCCCGAACACCCGCCGTGCGCTGCTCCTCACACCCGTCGAGGTCCACGGGTCGGGGCTCGGGGAGGTCCGTCACGGGCTGTCCGGGGTTCGATTCGCGGCGTGCCCGGAAAGGCCGAACCATGCCGTTGAGACGGACCGCGGTCGCGGTCGCCGTCACCCTGTCCGCGTTATCCGTCACAACCGCCGTCCTGCCCGCGTTATCCGGCACGGCACATGCCGAACCGGTGACCGCGAAGTCACCGACCGAAGCCGCCGCCGGGTGGCTGGCCCGCCAACTGGTCGACGGCGAGCGGTTCGAGGTCGTGGCCGGCGGGACCGCCTACCCCGACCAGGGGCTGACCATCGACGCGCTGCTCGCGTTCGACGCGGCCGGTGTCGCCCAGGACAACGCCGCCAAGGCGCTGGCGTGGCTCGGCCGACCGGACGTCGTCCAGGGGTTCGTCTCCGACGAGGAGGGCTCGCAGTACGCGGGCGGTTACGCGAAGCTCGCCCTGGCCGTGCTCGCGCAGGGCGGCGACCCGACCTCGTTCGGCGGCGTGGACCTCGTCCAGGGGCTCCTCGCCCGGCAGGACCCGTCCGGCCGGTTCACCGACCGGACGTCCTTCCCCAGCGACCTCACCAACAACTTCACCCAGTCCATCGCGGTCATCGCGCTGGAACGCCACGGTGCCGCGCCGCCCGCCGCCGTGGACTACCTCGCGGCCGGCGCCTGCCCCGGCGGCGGCTACCCGCTGAAGTTCGCGCAACCGCGGTGCGAGCCGCAGGTGGACGCCACCGCCATGGCCGTGCAGGCGTTGCTCGCCGCCGGGCGCGCCGCCGACGCCACCGCGGCCCTCGACTGGCTCGCCGCGCGGCAGCAGGCGGACGGCGGGTTCGTCGACGACGGCCTGCCCGACGCGGTCGCGCCCAACGCCAACAGCACCGGTCTCGCCGCGCAGGCGCTGCGCGTCGGCGGGCGCACCGCCGCCGCCGACCGCGCCGCCGCGCACCTGGTCGGCCTCCAAGTCGGCTGCGGCGACGCCGCGGCGGGCGCGATCGCCTACGACGCCGGCGGTTTCCGGCCCGGCAACGCGGTGCGCGCCACCGCGCAGGCCGTCCTCGGCCTGGCCGGCACGAGCCTCCTGGACATCTCCTCGGCGGGCGACCGCCCCGCCGCGCCCGTCCCGGACTGCCCCACCCGGACCACCACCCCCACGACGACGACCGCGACCGTCCCGACCACCTCGGCCGCGCCACCCGCCACCGAGGTCACGACCACCACCGCCGGGTTCGTGGTGGCCGCCGGCGGCGACCTCGCCCGGACCGGCGCGGTGGTCGGTCCCGCCCTCTGGCTCGGCGTGCTGCTGCTCGCCGCCGGCGTGCTCGCCGTCGCCCTGTCCCGCAAGCGTCACACCACGGAGGAGAAGCGATGATCCGCAAGCTCTGGTCGGTCCTGGCCGTGCTCGTCGCGACGGGCGGCGCGGTGGTCGCCACGTCACCCGCCGCGCAGGCCGCGCCGTGCACCGGCACGTCCGGCGTCACCGTCGTGGTCGACTTCACCGCCCTGGGCGGCGCGGTGCAGACCGCGTGCGCGCCCGGCGACCCGGCCACCGGCCTCGCCGCCCTGACCGGCGCGGGCTTCAGCTACGCCTTCGTGCCGCGCCAGCCCGGCTTCGTGTGCCGGATCAACGCGCTGCCCAACCCGTGCAACGGCGCGCCCACCACCGCCTACTGGTCGTACTGGCACGGCACGCCCGGCGGCTCGTGGGCGTACGCCACCTCCGGCGCGAGCACCCACGACCCCGCGCCGGGCAGCGTGGAGGGCTGGGCGTTCGGCGCCGGGACCGCGCCCTCCGTCGCACCGTGAGGCTCACCGCCGCCCTGGCCGCGATCGGCCTGCTCCTGGTGGGCGCACCCGCGCCCGCCGGGGCCGCCGCGGGCTGCGCCGGGGTGACCGTCGTGGTCGACTTCGGCGCGCTCGGCGGCGGGGTGCGCACCGGGTGCGCCGCCGGCGACCCGGACAGCGGCCTCACCGCCCTGGCCGCCGCCGGTTTCGGCTACCGGTCGGCGGCCAGGTTCGCGGGCTTCGTGTGCCGGATCGACGACCTGCCCGCGACCGACCCGTGCGTGAACGCCTCCCCCGCCGACGCCTACTGGTCGTACTGGCACGGCACGCCCGGCGGCCCCTGGGTGTACAGCGACACCGGGGCGAGCGCGCACGACCCCGCGCCGGGCGCCGTGGAGGGCTGGGCGTTCGGCGCGGGTGGCCGACCCGGCATCACGCCACCCGCGCCGGCCACCACCGAACCACCGCCCGCCCGAGCCCAACCACCAGGCGCTCAACCCCCGGGACCGCAACCCCCGAGCCCACAGCCACCGGAACCGCGGCAGCCGGACCAACCCGCCGCCACCACCGCCCCGGTGACCACCGCCGCCCCACCCCCACCGACCACCACACCACCGCCGACCACGTCCACCGGCTCGACCACGTCGACGTCACCGCCGGCGGGGATCACCCCGGTGGCGTCCGAACGCACCCCCGACGGACCCGGCGGCGTCATCGGGACGGTCGCCGGTCTCGCCGTCATCGCCCTGCTCGCCGCGCTCGGCTTCCGCACGGCGCGCCGACGCCGCCGGGCGGGATGAGCGCGCCGCACCCCGGCGCGTGGTGGCTGTGGGCGGTGGCGCTCGCCGCCGTCGCCGGCCGCACCACCAACCCGGTCCTGCTCGGCCTGGTCATCGCCGTCGCCGGGTTCGTCGCCGTCACCTGCCGCCAGGACACCCCGTGGGCCGACTCCTACGGGGTGTTCCTCAAGTTCGGGCTCGCCGTCATCGGCATCCGCGTGGTGTTCCACGTGCTGCTCGGCGGCATCGGCGGACCCACCACGCTGTTCACCCTGCCCGAGGTGCCGCTGCCCGAGTGGGCGCGCGGCATCCGGCTCGGCGGCCCCGTCACGGCCGAGGGCCTGGTGTTCGCCGGCTGCCAGGGCCTGCAACTCGCCACGCTCCTGTGCTGCGTCGGGGCCGCCAACGCCCTGGCCAACGCCAAGCGGCTGCTGCGGTCGCTGCCCGCCGCGCTCTACGAGGTCAGCGTGGCCGTCGTGGTCGCCATGACGGTCGCACCCCAGCTCGTGGCCTCGGCCAAATCGGTCCGCCGCGCCCGCGCGTTGCGTGGCGGCGCCGTGCGCGGGGTGCGGGCGGTGAAGCTGCTGCTGGTGCCCGTCCTCGAAGACGCCTTCGAGCGGTCCCTGGTGCTCGCCGCCGCCATGGACTCCCGCGGCTACGGCCGCCGCGCCGGCCTGCCCGCCACGACCCGCGCCCTCACCGGCGTCCTCGTCCTCGGCGGCCTGGTCGGGCTGTGCGTCGGCGCCTACGGCCTGCTCGACGGCGGCTCGCCACCGCTGGTCGGCGTGCCGGTCCTGGTCGTCGGCGCGGTCCTCGCCGTGGCCGGCCTGTGGACCGGTTCCCGCCGCGTCCGCCGCAGCCGCTACCGCCCCGACACGTGGGGACGCCGCGAACTGCTGATCGTCGCGTCCGGCCTCGCCGCCCTGCTCGCCACCCACCTCGCGCCCGCCCACCTCGGCGGGGCCGACCTCACCCCCGCCACCGTCCCGCTGGAACCGCCGACCCTGCCGGTGCTGCCCGCGATCGGCCTGCTGTGCGCCCTCGCACCGGTGCTGCTCGCCGAACGGAAGAAGCCATGATCCGGTTCGAGAACGTCTCCGTCACCTACCCCGACGCACCCGCACCCGTGTTGTCCGGAGTGGACCTGGACGTGCCCGAGGGCGAACTGTGCCTCGTCGTCGGCCGCACCGGCAGCGGCAAGTCCACCCTGCTGCGCGCGGTCAACGGCCTCGTGCCGCACTTCACCGGCGGCACCCTCACCGGCCGCGTCCTGGTCGACGGCCGCGACACCCGCACCCACCCGCCACGCGACCTGGCCGACGTCGTCGGGCTCGTCGGCCAGGACCCGCAGGCCGGGTTCGTCACCGACTCGGTCGAGGAGGAACTGGCCTACGCCATGGAATCCCTCGGCCTGCCCAACGCCGTCATGCGCAAGCGCGTCGAGGAAACCCTCGACCTGCTCGGCCTCGCCGACCTCCGGCACCGACCGCTGCCCGCCCTCTCCGGCGGCCAGCAGCAACGCGTCGCCGTCGGCGCGGCCCTCACCGCCCACCCCCGCGCCCTCGTCCTGGACGAACCCACCTCCGCCCTGGACCCCGGTGCCGCCGAGGACGTCCTCGCCGCCCTCCACCGCCTCGTCCACGACCTCGGCATGACCGTCCTGATCGCCGAGCACCGGCTCGAACGCGTCGCCCAGTACGCCGACCGCGTCGTCTGGCTGCCCGGCGACGCGCCACCCGTCGCCGGCGACCCCGGCGCGGTCCTCGCCTCGGCACCCGTCGCACCACCCGTGGTCCGCCTCGGCCGGCTCGCCGCCTGGCAGCCCGTGCCGGTCTCCGTCCGCGACGCCCGCCGCCGCGCCGCACCCCTGCGCGACCTGCTCGGCACACCCACGCGCACCGCCACCCGGCCCGGCCCCGAACTGCTGCGCGCCCGGGGCCTGCGCGTCCGCTACGGCGCGGTGGACGCCGTCCGCGGCGTCGACCTCACCGCCGGCGCGGGCGAGCGCGTCGCCGTCATGGGCCGCAACGGCTCCGGCAAGTCCAGCCTGCTGTGGGCGCTCCAGGGCACCGGCAAGCGCTCCGCCGGCCACGTCACCGTCGCGGGCGCGGACCCCGCCGACCTCAAACCCGCGCCACGCCGCGCCGCCGTCGGGCTCGTGCCCCAACAACCCGCCGACCTGCTGTACCTGCACACCGTCGGCGACGAGTGCGCCCAGGCCGACCGCGAATCGGCCGCGACCGCCGGCACGTGCCGGGCACTGCTCGACACCCTCGCGCCCGGCATCCCCGACGACCGGCACCCCCGCGACCTGTCCGAGGGCCAGCGGCTCGCCCTCGTCCTCGCCGTCGCCCTCACCCCGCGGCCCCGCGTCGTGCTGCTCGACGAACCCACCCGCGGCCTCGACTACCCCGCCAAGACCCGGCTCGCCGCCGCGTTGCGCGACCTCGCCGACGACGGCCACGCCGTGCTGCTCGCGACCCACGACGTCGAGTTCGCCGCCGAGTACGCCACCCGCGTCGTCGTCCTCGCCGAGGGCGAGGTCGTCGCCGACGGGCCCACCGCCGACGTCGTCACCTCCTCCCCCACCTTCGCGCCGCAGGTCGCGAAGATCCTCGCGCCGCAGCCGTGGCTCACCGTCGCCGACGTCGAGACCGCCCTGGCGGCCCGGTGACCGCCCCCGTCCGCGTCCGGCCCCGCGCCGCGCTCGCCCTGGTCGTCTCCGGCGTCATCGGCGTCGCCGCGTTCGGCTGGCCGCTGCTCGCCTCCCCCGACGCGGGCATCGCCCACGGCACCGACGCGCCCTGGGTGTTCGCCCTGCTCCTGCCGCTCGTGCTCGCCGTCGCCCTGGCCGAGATCAGCGAAGGCGGCATGGACGCCAAGGCCGTCGCCATGCTCGGCGTGCTCTCCGCCCTCGGCGCCGCGATCCGGCCGCTCGGCGCGGGCACCGCCGGCCTCGAAACCGTCTTCTTCGTCCTCGTCCTCGCCGGCCGCGTCTTCGGCCCCGGCTTCGGGTTCGTCCTCGGCAACACCACGTTGTTCGCCTCCGCCCTGCTCACCGGCGGCGTCGGGCCCTGGCTGCCCTACCAGATGCTCGGCGCGGCGTGGGTCGCGCTCGGCGCGGGTCTGCTCCCACCCCTGCGGGGCCGCGCCGAACTCGCCCTCCTCGCCGGGTACGCCGCACTCGCGGCGCTCGCCTACGGCCTGCTGCTCAACCTGTCGTTCTGGCCGTTCGCGTTGTCCGCGGGCAGCACCGCCCTGTCCTTCCAACCCGGCGGGCCCGTGCTGGACAACCTCGTCCGCCTCGTCGCGTTCAGCACCGCCACCTCCCTCGGCTGGGACGTCGGCCGCGCCATCACCACCACCGTGCTCGTCCTGGTCACCGGCCCCGTGCTGCTGCGCACCCTGCGCCGAGCCGCACGCCGCGCCGCGTTCGACTGACCCCGACCCTCACGCGGTGCTCTTCACCACCCGCCGCCGAGCCAGCAGCAGCAACGCCAAGCCCGCCGCCGACATCACCAGCCCGATCCCGTACGCGCTGCGGTAGCCGAACACCTGCGCCAGCGCCAGCAGCGGACCGGCCAGCATCGCGCTCACCTTCGCCGTGTTGGAGTACAGCGTCGTCGCATAACCCGGCCGATCCGGCGCCAGGTCCTGGAAGTACGAGATGCCCACGCCCATCACCGCCGAGATCACCACCGCGTGCAACGCCTGCGCCGCCGCGACCTGCCACGTGGCCGTCGTCAACAGCATCACGCCGTAGTACGCCAACGCCACCGCACCGCCCGCCAGCACCAGCACCCGGTGATCCACCCGCATCGCCAGCGCACCGAACCCCAGCATCAGCGGGATCTCCAACGCCGCGCACAGGCCGAGCACCAGACCGGCGTCACTGGTCGACCCGTGCAGCACTTCCGTCACGTACAACGGCATCGCGTACACACCGACCGCCGTCGCGCCTTGCAGCAGCACGAAAGCCAACGCGGCGAGCACGATCTCCCGCCGCGGCCCCGCCCCGTCCGCCGGTCGCGCGGACTCCCCCACGCCACCCAGCTCCGGCAACGCCCACACCGTCACCAGCGCCGCCACGAAGTAAACCACCGCCGACACCGCGAACAGCCCGAGGAAACCCGACCAGTCCACCAGGAGCGCCGCCACCGGCGGGCCACCCACCCAGGACACCGACAGCATCGTCCGCAACGTGCTGATCGCCAACGGCGCACGCGCCGAACCCGTGCGCTCCAACGCCTGCCGCGCGTACGCGAACATCTGCGGCATCAACGACGACGCCACCGCCGCCAGCGTCAACGACACCACCAGCAGCAGCCAGTAGTTCCGGACCACGGCGAACAGCCCGAACGACACCCCGCCCGCCAACGACCCGTACACCATCAGCTTGCGCCGCACGGCACGCGCGTCCGACCAGCGGCCCAGCACCGTGCTCACCGCCAACGCCGCCAACGACGTCGTCAACAGGAACGCGCCCACCGCGAACGGGCTCGCGGACAACTCCTTGATCAGGAACAGCGACATGAACGGGGTCGCCAGCGCGTACCCGAGCCCGGTCAGCAAGCTCACGGCGATCAACGGCGCGAACGGCCGGGGCGCCGACGGGGCAACGGTTTCAGTCACGACAGCCACGTGATTGATCCTCACCGGCCGGGTGCCCGGCGCGGAAACCGATTTCCACCAGCCGGCCGTGAGAGCGGTCACAGCAGCCAACCGAGACGCCTGTTTGCCCACGCCCCGTGTCGGGTAATGCACACGCGTGAACCATCGAAGTGCCGATCGACCCCCGGAACCGGAGGTCGATCCCGTGGAGGTCGAGTCCGAGCTGCGCCTGGCGGTGGCCCGGTTGCGCGACCGCCTGACCGCTGCCCGCAACCTCGGTCACTTCGAGTCCCTGCGCAGAGGCCGCTCGGACCCCTTGGCCGATCCGGACATCTAGGCGGTACCCGGGTGCGCGGCAGGCCACCCGCCACGACGACCCGGTCCCACCCGACCTCCTTCACCCTCGCCGGCCCGGTGATCCGGCTCGCCCCACGCTCTAGTGCGTCTCCGTGACGACGCTCCACGCCCCTTCCGGGACGTACGGGTCTTTCGGATCGTTTGGAGTGTTTGCCTTCTCCGCATCGCTCCGGAAGTCGGTGCTGTCCCATACCGCGGTCACGGTGTACGTGATCGGTCCGGAAGCCGGGGTGAGGTCGCCCAGTTGCGGCTCGTCGAAGGTGCTGAACAGACCCCCCGCCGTGCGCACCGCATTGCGCTTGAAGCCGAGTGTCGCCGGCAACCGCTTGGTGGGGTAGAAGTACGCCCTGCCGCGGATCGTGAACGACCCCCTGGTGGTGTCCGGGACCTGCCCTTCATGCCGGATCAACGAAGTCATCCCGAACGTGTCCGTGCCCTCGTCACCGACCTTGCCCTGCGCATTGACCCTCCACAGCTCCCAGTAGCGGTTCACCCGGGCGTCGGCCGAGCCACCGCTGTTGGCGAGGTAATCGTCCAGGGCCTGCCCCTCGATCCGGTTCCAACTGCCGGAGTCGGGGTCGAACAGCTCGACGTTGAAGGTCCGGGTCACCTCCTGGATGATCACTCCCTGCTGAGGGGGGTCGACCACCCATTGCCGATCGCGGCGGAAGTTGCCGCAGGGTCCCTCGACTTCTTCTCCCACCTTCGGCGCGGTCAGTGTGGCGGTCGCGGTGTCGTTGGTGCGTTGGACGAACGCGTGGTCATGCGCCGCGGACGCGCCGTTCCGCCGCGTTTGGGCCACAGCGGCGGCCTCGCGCGGCACGGGGCCCGCCATGACCCGGTGCGCGTTGGCCTCCGCCGCCCGTTCGAACCGGTCGCCCGGATCGGACACGGCCAGTCCCGGCTCGACCTCCGTGCCGCTCACCGGTCCCGAGCGCTGCTGGAGCACGTGCGTCAGCTCATGGGCGAGCGTGTGCCGGTCCGCACCGCCGCGGCCGACGACCACGTGGTGGCCGGAGGTGTAGGCCGTGGCGCCGATCTCCGCGGCCGAGTCCCGGGCGGCGGTGCCCGTGTGCAGCCGGACGTCGGAGAAGTCGGCCCCGAGCCTGGCCTCCATCTCGGTGCGGGTCGACTCGTCGAGCGGCTGTCCGGGCGAGCGCAGCACGTTGTGCACCGCGGACCGCTGCACGGCGTGCGGGTCGGTCTCGTGGTCGTGACCGCCGTTCAGCATCCTGACCACCGCGGCGTTGCCGACACTGCGTTGCAGCACCGGCAGCGTCTCCGGCGACAGGCGCGAGGCCCCGGCTTCGGTCGCCGGGGTACCGGCCGGCGCGGCGACCCGCCGCGGTGCACGCGGCGGGTTCGGTTCTACCTTGTCCTGAGCGTGCAAGATCGTCCCCGTTCCGGGCGTGGACCAGTGGGTTGCCACCCCCTGCCTACCAACGCCGGACCCCGGGTCGACAGGACCCGACGGGCACTGTTCGGGCAGTGTGCTTGCCCCCGGTGACCCCACAGCGGTGCGGGATCTTGCCGCTCGTGGCCGGTAGTGAGGCGTGCGCTGGGTGCGGATTCGGCGACTCGAGGCTCATTTCAGACGACACTGAAGGAATTAAGTGAAATAAGATCAGCACCCTCGCGGGAGTCCGCAGTCGTGAACCCGTTGGCGTGGAAGGGCTCGGGCGCGCTCAGCAAGGCGGAGGGGCCCCGAAGGACCCCTCCGCCGCGTGATCAGCGATCAGCGCTCGACGCCGTCCGGCAACTCCACGTCGCACCACCGCAGCAACCCGGCGATCCGGGGCTGCCCGTCGTGCCGCCACGCCATCCCGGGACGGCTCATCGCACCCGGCTCGGCGACCCGGCTGACGCCGAGCCGCGCGAGTTCACCGGCGGCACGCCAGAACTCGTCGCCGACCGCGCCGAGCCCGACGTTCTGGAGGTGCGCGGCGTACGGCCGCATGACGTCGACCGCCGCGTCCACGTCCGGCACCGCGACGATCCGCGCGACCCGGTCCCCCGCGCCGCTGAGCGGCAGCAGGGTGTCGTCCAGCACGACGGTCCAGTCCAGCCCGTCGGCCGCCCACACCCCGCTGCCCGCCGACGACGCCGCCCGCCACTCGGCGATCAGCCGGCGGTGTTGCAGTGCCGTCGCGTCCTGGTCGCCGACCTGCCCGGGCGGGCAGTCGGCGGCGGCCCGGCGCATCGCGTCCGCCACGTGCTCGGCCACCTCGCGGGCGTGCTCGGCGGCCACCAGGTACACCTGCGGCGAGAGGCAGGCGTGCTGGTCGAAATCACTGCAATCGGCCGCGATCCGGCGTGCCGCCTCGGCCGGGCCGTGCTGCCGCAGCCACCCGTCGGTCACCACGCCGAACGACAGCTTGTGGCCGTGCTCCTCGTAGATCTGGTGCGGTGCGACCCGCGCCCGGATCGCCGCGCACGCCTCGTCACCGCCGTACGCGATCACCGCGTCCGCCTGCGCCAGGGCGGCGGACATGGCGGTGTCGTCCGCGCGGTCCCAGTAGGTCGCCACGACGGCGTCCGCCAGCACCGGCTCCACCTCGTGCAGGCTGCGCAGGAACGCGGCGGTGAAGTGGGGTTCCTTGGCGGGCACCTTCGCGATCACCGCCGACTTCACCAGCAGCGCGCGCACCAGCGACCGCGCGGGCAGTCCCGGCACGTTGCCGGAGAACACGGCCAGCGTGACGTCCGGGCCGATCGCGGTGGTGCCGCCGCGGAAACCGTCCAGCACCTCCGGGTCGCCCAACTCGCGCTCCAGGGCGGCGATCAACGACGGGGCACGCAGGTTGCCGGTCTCGGCGTCCAGCGCCCGGTCCACCGTCTCCGCCGACATGCCGGTCACCAGCGACGCCGCCGCGACGGCCGCCCGCCGCTCCGGGAAGTCGCGCTTGGCCCACCGCTCGGCGACCACGTCGATCGCCGCCACCACCTGCCGCACCGGCAGCTCACGCAGCCGCCGGCGGGCCTGCCGCAGCCGGTCGCCCGCCGCGGCCCAGTCGACCGGCCGCTCACCACGCCACCGGTGCCCGCCGGCGGCCAGCGTGAACGACTCGGTCGGCCCGTCGAACGGGATCCAGGACACGCTCACGCCGCTCACCGCTCTCCGGTCATCTCGTCCAGGGACAGCGAGCAACCCCGGCTGGTGCTGCCCGCGATGCGGCCCGCCACCGCGACGCCGTGCGGTGTCGCGATGCCCAGATCGCCGGTCAGCAGCACGTGCGGCCGGTCCAGCACGGACAGGTCGACGATCTCCAGCAGGCCCGAACCCTCCTCCCGCAGCTCGCGGGTGCGCGGGTCGCGCACCCGGGCGCGGCCGAACGGCTGCTGCTCCTTGGGCCGCTCGCCCAGCGGTCCCACCGGGACGTCCGCCGCGTCGTAGAGCTGGTTGGCCAGTTCGGTCATCCCGAAGATGTTGTCGAACTCCCGGATGCCGAACGTGCGGCGCACCTTGGCCCGCAGGTCGTCCACCCGCATCACGCGCGACCGCCCCTTGAATCCGCCGCCGTCGTACATGCGGGACCCGGCGGGCAGCTCCCACCGCCTGCCCTCGCTCTCCAGGCGGTCGCAGATGTTGACGTACGCGAAGCTCGGGCCCGCCATCACCACCGGCAGCCCCTCGGCGACCGCCGCGTCCAAAGTCTTCTCCAGCAACGCGTAGTCGACGCCGTCCGGGCCGATCACGGACGTGCTCAACGCGGGATCGCCGCACTCCTCCTGCAACCGGGCCATGTCGAACGCGACGGCCATGTCCGGCGCGGCCTCCTCGGTCGGCGCGACCCGCACCACGACCGGCTTCACGCCGCCGGACAGCAGGTGGCGGCGGCCGTTGGCGCGGACGGCCAGGTTCTTCAGCTCCAGGCCGAGCCCGCTGTAGCGGACGCTGCCGCGGACCGACCCGGAGGTGCCGCTGGTCCGGAACACGCGCACGGCGGGCGCGTCCGGGAACAGGTGCGGTCCGCCGTCCTTGTAGGCCGTGTCGGGCACGCCCACGCCGGCACCGACCTGCTTCCAGTACCGGGCCACGTCCGGCGCGTTGGTCGCGGCCAGTTCGGTGAGCTGCCCGTGGATCGCGTCCGGGTCGCCGACGCGGTCGGTGACGAGCGCCGCCATCTCCTCGAACAGCCGTCGCACGTACGGGTCGTCGTGCGCAACGGTCATCGACTGCCTCCATGCGGTGGTCGAGAGAGCCCGACGGTGAGTCGGGCAGAACCGGTGACACATCCCAATGAGGCGCACCAACGGCGCCCCGGTGTCCCCGTCCCGGCCGGGCAGCGACGACGCGCACGCTACAACGGCGCCCGGACATCAACAAGCGCCGTCCCCGGAACGCACCACCCCCGCGAACCGCGGGCACGGAGAGCGACCGATCGTCTCACTTCGCCGTTCGGCAACCGTTTTCCGTTGCACGCCAACGGTTGTGGCCCGAAGACCGACATCCGCGCGGACGCGTGGTCCCACCGACCGCGGTGCCGCCGACCACCTGCGGTCACCCGGAGGTCCGGACCACGTGCCACGCCGGCAGGCGGATGACAGCACCTGACACGCGCCTGCCCACCCGATGACACGCCCGCCCCGCACCCTTGGCCGGACAACACGAGGTGGAGGAACGAGATGGAACACGCCTTCGAGGCGGAGGGGCTGGTCAAGCGGTACGGCAAGACCACCGCCCTGGCCGGGATCGACCTGGCCGCGCGACCGGGCACGGTCCTGGGCGTGCTGGGACCCAACGGGGCGGGCAAGACCACGGCGGTCCGCATCCTCGCGACGCTGCTGCGCCCGGACGGCGGGCGGGCCACCGTGGGCGGGCTGGACGTGGTGCGGCACGCCGCGCGGGTCCGCCGGATGATCGGGTTGACCGGGCAGTACGCGTCGGTGGACGAGGACCTGACCGGCACCCAGAACCTGGTGCTGATCGGGCAGCTGCTGAACCTGCGCACCGCCGAGGCGAAGGTGCGTGCCGCCGAGCTGCTGGCGGAGTTCGACCTGACCGAGGCGGCGGGCCGGCCCGCCAAGACCTACTCCGGCGGGATGCGGCGGCGCCTGGACCTGGCGGCGAGCCTGGTCGGGCGACCCGACGTGATCTACCTGGACGAGCCGACCACCGGTCTGGACCCGGCCAAGCGCGACGACATCTGGAACCAGGTGCGGTCGCTGGTGGCGGACGGCGCGACCGTGCTGCTCACCACGCAGTACCTGGAGGAGGCCGACGCCCTGGCCGACGAGATCTCCGTGATCGACCACGGCCGGGTCATCGCGCACGGCACGCCCGCGTCGCTGAAGGCGGTCGTCGGCGGCCAGACGATCCTGGTGCGGCCCGCCGACCCGGCCCGGCTCGCCGACGCCGCCGGTGTGCTGGCGGCCGTGTCCGGCCACCAGCCGGAGTCGCCGAGCCGGGGTGTGGTGACCGTGCCGGTGGACGGCGACGCCGCGTTCACCGAGGTGGTGAAGCGGCTGGACCTGCTGGGCATCGGGGTGACCGAGCTGTCGCTGCGGCTGCCCAGCCTGGACGAGGTGTTCTTCAGCCTCACCGGGCAGCACACGGAGCGCGCCGAGGAGGTGGCGGCGTGACGATCACCGCGGAGCGGGTCCTGCCCGCGCCGGTCGCGCCGCGGCCGTTCGGGCTGGTCCGGCACAGCCTCGCGCTGGCCAGGCGCAGCCTGATCAAAACCCTGCGCTCGCCGGAGCAGCTGCTCGACGTGACGTTGCAGCCGGTCGTGTTCGTGGTCGTCTTCGTGTACCTGCTGGGCGGCGCGGTGTCCGGCTCGACGCACGACTACCTGCAACTGCTGCTGCCCGCGATCATGGTGCAGACCACGGTCTTCGGCGGCATGGCGACCGGCGTCAACCTGAACACCGACATCCGCAAGGGCGTGTTCGACCGGTTCCGCAGCCTGCCGATCGGGCGGTCCGCGCCGCTGATCGGCTCGGTGCTGGGCGACCTCATCCGGTACGTCGTGGCGGTCGTGTCGTTGTTCGCGTTCGGCTACGTGCTGGGCTTCCGGGTGGAGACCGACCTGCTGTCCGCGCTCGCCGCGTGCCTGCTGGTGATCCTCTTCGCGTTCTCCCTGAGCTGGGCGTTCGTGCTGGTCGGGATGCTGGCCCGGGAACCGGGCGCGGTGCAGGGCATCGCGTTCCTCGCCTTGTTCCCGCTGACGTTCGGCACGAGCATGATCGCGCCCGCCGCGACCATGCCGGACTGGCTGCGGTCGTGGGTGGCGGTGAACCCGGTGTCGCACGTGATGGACGCGTCGCGCGGGTTGCTGCTCGGCGGGCCGGTGGCGGGCCCGGTGCTGTGGTCGTTGTTCTGGTCGGCGGTGTTCGTGCTGGTGTTCGGCCCGCTGGCGGTGCGTGCCTACCGCCGCCGCACCTGATCACCACGTCGACGGGTTCGCCTCGTTCGGGGCGAACCCATCGACGTCGTCATCCGGTGGCGATGGTGGCGTTGTAGGCGGTGAGCGAGTCGACGACGTCGATGTGGAAGAACCGCCACGCGCACCGCCTCCCCTCGCCGGCGGGCACGCCCTGGCAGAGCGCTTCGGCGCTCAGGTCGATGGCGGACAGCGTGCCCTTGGCGATCGGGTGGTCCGGGTCGGGCCCGGACAGGTCGAACACCGGGCCGCCGCTGTCGCCGTTGCCGACCGCGCCGAGCCGGTCGACCTGCTCGGCCGCGGCGACCGGGCTGATCACGTACTCGGTGCCGTCGGGCCGCTGGATCCGGACGGACAGGCCGACCGCGGTCACCCGGCTCCCGCACCGCACGCCCGAGAACGCCCCGGAGGTGCACAGCCAGTCGCCCACGTGGTTGGCGCGAGCACCGCCCACGGCCTTGGAGAACTCGCCGGTGCCGACGCCGCCGTCGTAGACCCGGCCCGCGGAGTCGGCGTGGATCAGCAGGCGGTCGTGCCCCTCGTCCTTCCCGGACACCTCGCCCATGTCCAGGCCGCCACCGCTGCGCGCGCGTTCGCCGTTGTTCGCGCAATGCCCCGCCGACAACATCCTCGACGCACCGCCGACGCGCACCGCGAACCCCGTGGAGCACTGGCCCGTCGGCGAACTCCAGCGGGCGCCGCCCCAGTACGGCGGGGTGTCGGCGCCGCGCGAGGCGGGCACGGGGGTGCTCGTCGTCCGGCGCAGCGGCACCGCGCTCGACAACGCCGACCACGCGGCCTCCTCGCGGGTCGCCACGACCAGGCCGCTGCCGTCGTGCTCCCGGGCCACCGACGTCACACCCGCCAGCCCGATCAGGCGGGCCGCTTCCGCCGACAGCTCCCGCCCGCTGTAGGGCGCCGGGAGCACGCTGACCGGCACCTCGCCCCGCAACCGCGTCACCAGGTCGGCGGTGTCCGGTGGCAGCACGCCCTTCCAGTACACCCGCAGCTCGCGGTTCTCCGCGGCGGTGACGGTGCCGGCGAACCCCTCTCCCCCGAGGGCGACGACCTGGTCGGCCGCCACGTCCAGCCGCGCCTGCACGGCCAGCAGCTCCGCCCACGACCCGAACCCGCCCGGCACCACCTCGCCCGGCGACGCCGGAACCGACTGGGCGCCGACCGCCACCGCGCTCGACAGGGACGCGATCAACAGCACCGCGCCCAGAACCCCACCGAACCGCCGGTGTGCACGCGATGTGATCCGACAACCCGTCACCATCATGGGGCACCCCCTCGTCGCAGCACTCGGAGACCACGACGGTGCCGACCGCGCCGGCTACCGCGGAGTACCCGATACCGGGGGTGGCCAACCAGAACGGTGGCCACACCGACGGGTGACCCGCGATCGATCAGTCCGGTATCGCCGCGGCAACCGCGTCGGCCGGGTCCAGCGCCACCCCGGACGCGTAGGCCAGGTCGTAGGCGGCGGCGCCGAGGTCGGCACGCAACGCGTCGGCGACGCGCACCACCTCAGGGTTGAGCGGGTCGGGCGCGCCACGCAGCCGTTCGGCCGCGCCGAGCGCCTTGGCGGCGGCCGTGCTGTCGCCACGCAGGAGGTGCAGGTCCGCCGCCGCGACGGCGACGCGCGCCAGCACCGGCATGTCCCGCCCGCGGACGGCGTGCTCGGCCGCCTCCCGGACGAGGTGTGCCGCGTCCTCGCCGCGCGCGGTGGCCAGGTGCGCCCGCGCGGCGAGCAGCACCGCCGAGAACTGCGCCACCACGAACGGCGCCTGGTCCAGCACGACGGCCGCCGTCTCGTACTGCCGCGCCGCTTCCGCCAGGTCGCCGCGGCGACGTGCGAGGTCGCCCAGCACCACCCGCGCGAACGCCTCGCTGCGCGACGACCACGGACCGGGCAGCGGGCGGGTCAGCACCCGGCACTCCTCCTCCGCACGCGCCAGCTCGCCGAGCTGGATCCGGGCGTGCACGAGGAGGATGCGCTCGTGCGTCGCGTCGTCGGTGTCGTCGACCTCCCGCAGCAACGCCACGGACTCCTCCAGCGCGGCCACCGCCAGCTCCGGCCGGCCGAACGCGAGGTGCGCCTCGGCCACCGCGGTGAGCGCCTGGGACAGGCCGAACCGGTCACCCACCTCGCGGAAACCGGCGATCGCGGTCTCCAGGTCCTCCCGCGCGCCACGCATGTCGCCCACGTTCTCCCGCGCCGCGCCGGCGACCACCCGCAGCATCGCGCGGGTCCACGGGTCCGGGTGGTCGAGCCGGGCCGCCACGTCCGCCAGCGCGCGGTCCGAGTCGTCCAGGAACAACGCGGTCATCGGCTCCACCAGCACCGCCATCGGGTGCTGCCGGTCGACGCCCACCAGCAGACCGCGGACCACCACGACGTGCTGCTCCATGTTCCGGAACCCGGTCGCGATGGCGTCGTTGAGCAGCAGGAACGTCGAGACCACCAGCCGCGCCACCGGCGGCGCCTCCCCCGGCACGCCCAGCGCCAGCCGGAACCAGTTGACCGACTCGGAGCGGTTGCCGCGCACCGTCCAGAACATGCTCATGGCCGCCGCGATCCGCATCGCGGTGTCCGCGTCGCCGTCGTCGGCGGCGAAGTGCAGCGCCGCCAGCACGTTGTCGCGCTCGGCGTCCAGCCGGGCGAGCCACGTGAGCTGCTCCTTGCCACGCACGTGGGGCTCGGCGCGCTCGGCCAGGTCCCGGTAGTAGCGGGCGTGCTCGGCGCGTGCCGCCCGCATGAGGCCGCGCTCGGCGAGGCGTTCCAACCCGTACTCGCGGATGGTCTCCAGCATCCGGTGGCGACCGCCGGACACGACGTGCAGCAGCGATTTGTCGACCAGCGCGGTCAGCAGGTCGAACGCGTCCTCGCCCACCAGGTGCTCGGCGGCCTCCAGGTCGACGCCCGCCGGGAACACCGCCAGCCGCTCGGCGAAATCGCGTTCGGCGTCGTCCAGCAGGTCCCAGCTCCAGGCCACGACCGCGCGCAACGTCCGGTGACGCGGCATCGCGGTGCGGCTGCCGCCGGTGAGCAGCCGGAACCGGTCGTCCAGGCGGGCCGCGAGCTGCTCGGGCGTGAGCGAGCGCAACCGGGCCGCGGCCAGCTCGATGGCCAGCGGCAGGCCGTCGAGGCGGCGGCAGACCTCGACCAGCACGGGTGTGTTGGCGTCGGTGACCTCGAACCCGGGCCGCACCGCCGCCGCGCGCTCGGCCAGCAGCCGCACGGCCGTGTCCACGTCCAGCGGTGGCACGGGCAGGATCGCCTCGCCGAGCACGCCCAGCGGCTCGCGGCTGGTGGCCAGCACGCGCAACGCCGGGCAGCGGCCCAGCAGCTCCTCGGCCAGGCGGGCGGCGGCGTCCACCACGTGCTCGCAGTTGTCCAGCACCAGCAGGGTCTCGGTGCGGGACAGGGTTTCCACCAGCAGCCCGACCGCGTCCCACCGGCCCACCGGCCGGTCCACGGTGCGCTGGTCGCGCAGGCCGAGCGCGCCGAGCACGGCCGGTGCGACGTCCGCCGGGTCGGTCACCGGCGCCAGCTCCACCAGCCACGCGCCACGCGGCAGGCGGGCGGCGGCCGTGGTGGCGAGCCGCGTCTTGCCCGCGCCACCGGGCCCGACCAGGGTGACCAGGCGGTGCCGGGCGAGCAGGCCCTCGACCCGGTCCAGGTCGTCGGCCCGGCCGAGGAAGCTGGTCAGCGGCACGCGCAGGTTGCCGGTCCGGTGCGGCTCGGGCGCTTCGGCGCGGAGGACGTGCTCGTGGGCGGCACGCAGCTCGGGTCCGGGGTCCGCGCCGAGTTCGTCGGCGAGCCGGCGGCGGACCTCCTCGTAACCGGCCAGCGCCTCGGCGGGCCTGCCCGCCGCGAACAAGGCGCGCAGCAGCAGGGCCTGGAGCCGTTCCCGCAGCGGGTGCCGGGCGGCCAGGTCGGTCAGCTCGGCCACCACCTGCCTGCCCTCGCCACACGCGAGGCCGGCTTCGGCGGCGTCCTCCGCCGCGGCCAGCCGCGCCTCCTCCAGGCCCGCCAGGTGGCCGACGGCGAACGGCAGGCCCGCCACGTCCGCGAGCGCCGGACCGCGCCACAGGTCCAGCGCCTCGCGGGCGAGCCGCCGGGCGGCCCGGTGGTCACCCGCCGCGAGCGCGTGCCGGGCGTCGCGGGCGAGCCGGTCGAAGCGGTGGGCGTCCACGGCGTCCGGTGGCACGTCCAGCAGGTAGCCGCCGTGCGCGGACCGCAGCGCGGCGGGGTCGGGCAGGCTCCGGCGCAGGCGGGACACCAGCGACCGCGCCGCGCCCACCTCGTCGGCGGGCTTGTCGTCCGGCCACAGCGCGGCGGCCAGTTCCTCGACGGTGACGACCCGGCCGGCGGCGAGCGCGAGCCGCACCAGCAGCGCGCGCACCCGCGTGCCGCCGATCCCGACGGCGTGCCCGTCACCGTCGTCGACCGTCAGCGGCCCCAACACCCCCACCCGCATGGCGCAAACTCTGCCACGGCCACCGGCGTTGCTCCGTCCGGGTGGTCTTGGGCCACCGGGCCGATGAGCTTGTGAAGTGCACCGGCCACCCGTGGAACCCGACGACAATTCATGAGTACCGGTCGGTAAGACGTCCGATGCCCGGACCACCAAGTCCTTCGATGCACGGACGGTGACAGGCAAAACGAATCCGTCCGGGTTTGCCGGGGGCACGGATGCACCAGTACGCCGCCTTGACCGCACATCCCCAGCGCAGCAGGTGCGGGAGCGCTCCCAATGCGGTCCGTGGCATTCTCCGCGAGCCGCGAAAAACGGGGCCTTCCGCGAATAGCGGGTGAAGCAGTCCGCACATTTGCGGCTTCAGTCGGAACATCCGACCATTCCTGTCGTAACGATGTCACCAGTCGGGCTAACGAACACCCATGACCCGCGATATCCGCGCTATGGGGACCGATTCCACGCCGGCAGTACGAGTCGGTCCTCACGCCCCTGGACGCACACCACCAGCCACCTGGAGTGCCGGATGAACAGCCGAGTGGTCGAACTCGAAACCGCCCTGTCCCGTTCCGTCCCGGACCGGCGGGAGACACGGCACCTCGCGGTCGAGTTGGCCGACACGCTCGACGCCATCACCGCGCGCAGGCACCTCGACCGCCTGCTGCGCTGCGTGGCCGCGCTGACCCGGATCGGGTCGGCCGACGCGGGTGAGGAACTGCTGGACGCGATGCTCGACCTCGTGGAGCCCGGCAGCGACGAGGCCGCCAAGGTGCGCGACCAGCGCGCGCTGGTCGCGGTCGCGCGCGGGCGCACCGACCTCGTGGGCCGCCACATCTCGTCGCCGTGGACCGGCGCACCGGCCACCGCCACCGGGATCACCTACGGCCACACCCTCGCCGAGGGCGGCAAGTGGTCGGGCGAGACGGCCGCCGCTCCCCTGGCCGCCGCGATCGGCGTGGGCGTCGCCCGCGCCAACGCGGACCGGGTGCCCGCGGCGGTCGGCGACCACGTCGCCGCGTCGCCCGAACTGCTCGCCGACCCCGTCGGCGACCCGGGTCGGCTGGAGACCGACCTGCGCCGCGCCACCGCCACCCTCGGCGCGGACCACCCCCGCACGCTCACCGCGCTGGTCGAGCTGCGGTCCGCGCGCTTCCAGCTCGCACTGGACGCGGGTGGCGCCGAGCGGGCCGGCGAGGCCATCGCCGACCTGCGCGAGGCCACCGACCGCACGATCGCCGCGCTCGGCGCGCACCACCCGCAGTCCCTGGTCGCCCGCGCCAACCTCGCCTCCGCCGAGTTCGAGCTGGCCCGCGCGCGGCGCTCCGCGGCGCAGGCCCAGCTCGTGCTGCCCAGCCTGCGCGGCGCGGCCGACCTCGCCGTGGCCAAGCTCGGCCCCGACCACCCGCACGCCCTGGTCGCCCAGTCCAACCTGGCCGCCGCCGAACTGGAGGTCGCCCGCGTGGAGGGCGCGCTCGCGCAGGCCAGGCGCGCGTTGGACACGGTGCGCACCGCCACCGGCCGGGCGCGCACGGTGCTCGGCCCGGCGCACCCGGCGACCCGCCTGCTGACCCGGCAGCTGCGGGTGTGCGAGGCGCAGGCGGGCGAGTTCGGCGCGCGCCGGGCGCTGGAGGACGTGCACGTCCCGGTCGAGGAGGCCGCCCGGCTGCTGGCCCGCACCAAACCCGCCATCCCGCTCAGCCGCGGTGCCGTCCCGCCGCAGCAGCCCCTGCTCCGCCCCGGTCTGGTCACCGATCCGCAGTGGCCCGGGCACAGCCTGCTCGGCAGGCTGCGCGACCACACCCGGCAGGAGCTGCTGTCCATCGGCACGGTGGTCCGCTACGCCGCCGACCGCGAGCTGATCGAGCAGGACGCGCACGACACGCACGCGTTCCTGCTGCTCGACGGCGTGGTGAAGGTGCAGGTCACCGATGAGGCCGGCGACACCGCCGTGCTCGCCATCCGGGTCGCGGGCGACCTGGTCGGCGAGATGGCCGCGCTCGACCACAAGCCGCGTTCCGCGACCGTCGTGACGTGTGGCGACGTCGTGGCGAAGCTGATCACCAGCGCCGAGCTGAGCGCGTTCCTGCACCGCCGCAACGACATGTTCGTCGAGCTGATCGGCGTGATCGACGACCAGCTCCGCTGGGCCAACAAGCGCCGCCGGGACTTCCTGTCGCACACCGCGGCCGAGCGGGTCGCGCGGGTGCTGGCCGAGCTGGTCGGCTCCTACGGCCGCGAGGAGCGCGGCGGGTGGACGTTGGGCATCCCGCTGACCAAGGTGGAGCTGGCGTCCATGGCCGGGATGAAACCGCGCACGGCGGAGAAGGCGTTCAGCGACCTGCGCAAGGCGGGCGTCGTGATCAGCCACTACCGGCGGGACGTGCTCGTGCCGGACCTCGACCACCTGCGGAGGTTCGCCAGGCTCGGATGACCTCGCTCCGCCCGGTCACATCCGCGTGATCTCATCCGTCAGCCGTGTGATGGCACAGCGAGCGGAGGACCTGACCGTGGACGACACCACTTCCCTGGCGGAGCGCTTCGAGGCCAACCGGGCCCACCTGCGTGCCGTGGCGTACCGGATGCTGGGCTCGTTGAGCGAAGCGGACGACGCCGTGCAGGAGACGTGGCTGCGGTTGCAACGCGCGGGCGCGGCCGACGTGGCGAACCTCGGCGGCTGGCTGACGACCGTCGTCGGGCGGGTGTGCCTGGACGCGTTGCGCTCCCGCGCGTCGCGCCGCGAGGACCCGCTGGACACGCACCTGCCCGAACCCCTGGTGGCCGCCGTGGACGACCCCGAGCACGAGGCGGTCGTCGCGGACTCCATCGGGTTGGCGTTGCTGGTCGTGCTGGACACCCTGGCGCCCGCCGAGCGGCTGGCGTTCGTGCTGCACGACTTGTTCGGGGTGCCGTTCGACGAGGTCGCGCCGATCGTCGGGCGCACACCCGCCGCGGCCCGGCAGTTGGCCAGCCGGGCGCGGCGGCGGGTGCGCGGCGGCGCGCCCGTGCCGGATGGTCTGGCCAGGCAGCGCGAGGTGGTGGCCGCCTTCCTGGCCGCCGCGCGGGGTGGGGACTTCGACGCGTTGCTGACCGTGCTCGACCCGGACGTCGTGCTGCGGGTGGACGTCAGCGCGCTGCGGCCGGGTATGGCGGCGGTCGTGCGGGGTGCGGCGGAGGTCGCCCGCCAGGCGCTGCTGTTCGCCCGCCTGTCCGGTTCCGCGCGGCCGGCCCTGGTCAACGGCGGGCTGGGCCTGGTGAGCGATTCGGGGACGGTGCTCGGGATGACCATCGCGGGCGGTCGCGTCGTCGCGATCCACGTCTACGCCGACCAGTCCCCCACCGACCAGGCTCCCGAGGCCCCCGCCAACCCGTCCTCCGCCGACCGGGTCCCCGGGGACCGAGCCCCGCAGCCCGGGCTCCACGGACCGGGCACCGCCGACCCGACCCCCAGCGACCAGGCCCCCAGCGACCCGACCTCCGCCGACCAGGCCCCCGCGGGCCGGGCTCGCGATTGATCAGCCCGCCGTCGATCAGCCGCCGGGGCGCACCAGCCTCGGCGCGGGACCGAAGGTGAGGCACATGTGCAGCGGGTGGATGCCCCACGTGTCCATCGCGTACATGGCGAGGAGGCCGCCCGCGACGATCCCGTCCACCGTCGCGGGCCCGCTCATGGACGGCTTGCCCTGCCACAGCGGCAAGTCGGCGGGCGGGGTGGGTGCGGTCTGCACGACGGACAGCTTCTCGCCGTCGAAGTCCTGCACGACCATGAGGACGTACGGCTCCTGGAGTTCGCCGGTGTGCGCGCCGGGCTCGACGGTCACGCACTCCCCCCGCTCCGCCGCCGCCGCACTGGCGCGGCCGACCCACCGGAACGCCTCGACCAGCGTGTCCTCGGTCATGCCGTCACTCGCCTCCTGCCCGCTGACGCGGGTGAGCCCGGCGATGCCGGCGGCGATGTTCCCGTCGTCCGACCGGTACCGGTTGAGCAGCACGATGGTCGAGGAGTCGGGATCGAGCGCCACCAGGTCGCGGAACCGGCCCTCGGCGAGCGGTGCGCGGGCGAGCAGGCCGCGGCCGAGCAGGTCGAGGACGTCGGCGGGGTTGTCCATGCGCCAGAACGTGCACTCGTCCCCCACCCAGAGCGGGAGGTACCCGCCGATGGGCAGCCCGGGTACCACCGTGGTGAGCGTCGAGCCGACGGCGGGCCCCACCTCCGCCGCCGGGGAGTCGGGTGCCGCGTGGCTCGGCGCTCCGGCATGGGAACCACCGGGGTCGGACGCGGCGACCGGGGCTCCGGGGGCGGGGGCGACCGGCTCGGGCGCGGCGTGAGCCGGTCCGGCGGCGCTCTCATCGGCGGACTCCGGCGCGGCATGGCTCGGCGCGACGGGCGCAGGCGGCTCGGGCGCAGCGTGGCTCGGCGCGGCAGGCGCAGGCGGCTCGGGCGCAGCATGGCTCGGCGCAACGGGCGCGGGCGGCTCGGGCACGGCATGGCTTGGTACGGCAGGGTTCGGCGCGGCAGGCGCGGGCGTGTCCGGCGCGGCTTCGCCCGGCGTGCTCGTCCCGGGCTCGACGGCAGGCTCCGGTGCGACGGGGCTCGGGTCGGCGTGCTCACCGGGCGGCGCGGTGTGCGTCCGGTTCGGTCCCGGGAACGGCGGCAGGGCCGCGAACCTCGGGTCGACCGCCGCCGTCCGCAGCACGTGGTGCGCCCACGCCCGGACCCTGGTCAACGGGTGGTCCGGGAACTGCGGGTCGAAGCGCGGGTCGTCACCCGCGTGGAACGGCAGCCTCCCCCGCAGTTGCGGCGCGTACGGGTGCGGCATGAGCCAGTTCTGGAAACCGACCCGCGCCATCAACACGGCCTCGCGCGTCCCGGTGGTGCCGCGCTCCGGCGCCTGGTTCATCAGCACCGCGCTCGACGCGACCTTCGGCACGGTGAACGACGCCACGAACACCTGCCCGGTGGGCTGGTTGGGCAGCGGCAGCTTGAGCACCTGGAGCAACGCGGGCACGCCGCCCAGCAGCACGGTGTGCGCCTCGATCAGGCACCCGGACTCCCCGTACAGCACCGCCAGCTCGTACCGGAGTCTCGGCAGGTCCTCCAGCGCGGCGGGCAGGTCCGGGACCAGGTCGAAGAACCGGAGGCTCACCCGGTCGCCGGTGGCGGGGCTGAACCAGGTGGTCGGGTCCTGCTGCTGGAGACCGGTCGTGTCGAATGCGATTGGCACGCACAGACCCTATTGGTGGGCCGCGCCACCGCGCGCGGTCGCCCGCATCCGCAGCCGGCGGGGACGGATCACGGCGGACACGGCGGGCCGCACCGGTGGGTCGCCGGGCACGTGCGCCAGCCGCCACCTGGCCGCGATGGAGGCGAGCGCCAAGGTCGCCTCGACGAGGCTGAAGCGGTCGCCGATGCACTTGCGCGCCCCGTGCGCGAACGGCAGGAACGCGGTGCGCGGCGGCGTCGGGCCGCGGGTCGCGTCCCACCGGTCGGGGTCGAACCGCTCGGGTTCCGGGTACAGGTCGGCGCGGTGGTGGATGAGGTACGGGCTGTACGCGATCACGGTGCCCTCGGGCAGGGCGTGCCCGCCGAGTTCGGTGTCCCGCGTGACGCGGCGGGTCAGCAGCCACGCCGGCGCGTACAGCCGCAGCGTCTCGGTGATGATCCGCCCGGTCAGCTCCAGGCGGGGCAGGTCGTCGTAACCGGCGGTGCGGCCGGCCAGGACGGCGTCGACCTCGGCGTGCAGCCGGCGCTCGACGTCCGGGTGGGTGGCGACCAGGTGCAACGCCCACGTGAGGGTGGTCGCGGTGGTCTCGCTGCCCGCCAGGTGGAACGTCATCACCTGGTTCACGATCTCCTCGTCCGACAGGGTCCGCTCGTCGCCGGTGGACTCGGCGTCGTGCGCGGCGAGCAACGCGGACAGCAGGTCGCCCCGGTCGCCGCCGGTGGCGCGCCGGGTGGCGACGAGCTGGTCGACGGTGCGGCGCATCCGCACCCTGGCCCGGTCGAAGCGGCGGTTCACCGGCAGCGGCAGGCGCAGCACGGGGTCGGGCACCAGCATCCGGAACAGGAAGTCGGTGGCGAGCACGTCCGCGTCCTCCCGGGACCGGCGCAGCTCGTCCGGGGACAGGGTGTCGGAGAACATGGTCGCGGTGAGCACGTTCGTGGTGAGCATGGTCATCCGCGTCGGCACGTCCAGCACCTGGCCGTCGCGCCACCCGTCGACCTGCTCCCCGATCTGCGCGGCCATGGTGCGGCCGTACCCGGGGAACCGGTCGGGGTGGAACGCGGGCTGGAGCAGCCGCCGCTGGCGGCGGTGCTCGTGGTACGGGCAGAACGCGACGTTGTTGCCGACCACCTCGCGGGCCCGCTCGCTGAACGGGCCGCCCTTGTCGAAGGTCCGGTCGTCCAGGAACATGCGGTTCGCCAGCTCCGGGTCGCACACCATGACCGCCTTCACCGGCCCGAGCGCGATGCGCACCAGGTCGCCCTGACCGGCCAGCGACGACAGGAAGCGGACCGGGCCGCGCAGCATCGCGGGCGCGTGCCCGAGCACCGGGACGGCACCGCGGGCGACGGGGATCGGCGTCACGACGGCACGGCTCACGAACGCTCCTCTGGTCGGTGTCCCTTCCGGGCGGCCCCCGGTGCCGGCCGCCGAACCCGGCGCACAGCCTCGCAGTCGCGCGCGGTGGGTGGCGACGGCCGTTGGGGTGCGTGCCCGAGGCGAAAGGGTGAACGATCCCTTACCTTGGGCCACGTGTGCGCCCTGACACGTCTGACCAGGGCGAATGAGCACGTAAAATCGGTTCAGCATCGGTCGCGGTCAACGCCGACACGGGACGCCTCCACCCTGCCCATGGGAGATAGATGACCGCCGTCACCACCGAACCCACCACGCCCACCGCACGCGGCGGCGTGGCCGCCATGTCGGCCCTGGCGCTCGGCGGGTTCGCCATCGGCACCACCGAGTTCGCCACCATGGGGCTGCTGCCGCAGGTGGCCGACACGTTCGACATCTCGATACCCACCGCCGGCCACGCGATCAGCCTCTACGCGCTCGGCGTCGTGGTGGGCGCGCCGCTCATCGCGGGCCTGGCGGCGAAGCTGCCCCGCAAGGGTCTGCTGCTCGCCCTCACCGTCGCGCTCGCCGCGGGCAACGGCCTGTCCGCCGCCGCGCCGAGCGCCGGGACGCTGCTGGCCGCCCGCTTCCTCTCCGGCCTGCCGCACGGGGCGTACTTCGGCATCGCCGCCGTGGTGGCGGTGCGACTCGTGCCACCGGAGCGGCGCGGCACCGCCGTCGCCCGGATCATGGTCGGGCTCACCCTGGCCAACCTGGTCGGCGTCCCCGTCGCGACCGCCGCCGGGCAGCAGGTCGGGTGGCGTGCCGCCTACGTCGCGGTGGCCCTGATCGCCGCGGCCACGACGCTGGCGCTGGCGAAGTGGCTGCCACCGGTACCCGCCACGCACAACGCGGGCGTGGCCGCCGAGCTGCGTGCCTTCCGCCGTCCTCAAGTGTGGTTCGCGCTGCTCACCGGCATGGTCGGGTTCGGCGGCATGTTCGCCGTCTACTCCTACATCTCACCGCTCACCACCGAGGTCGCCGGTCTGCCCGCCGGCGCGGTGCCGTGGGTGCTGGCCGTGTTCGGGCTCGGCATGACGCTCGGCGCGGCGGTCGGCGGCCGGTTCGTGGACCGCTCGGTGATGGGCGCCGTCTTCGGGGCGCTGGTGACGGTCACCGTCGTCCTGACCGTCTTCGGGTTGACCGCGGCGCAGCCCGCGGCGGCGGTCGCGTCGGTGTTCCTGCTCGGGTTCGCGTCGCAGGTGCTGGCGTCGGCGTTGCAGGTCCGGCTGATGGACGCCTCGCCGGACGCGCCGTCGCTCGCCTCGTCGTCCAACCACTCGGCGCTGAACATCGCCAACGGCGCGGGCGCGTGGCTCGGCGGGCTGGCGATCTCCGCCGGGTGGGGCTTCGCGGCCACGGCGTGGGTGGGGGTCGCGCTCAGCCTCGCCGGCCTGGTCGTGGCCACCACGTCCGTGCTGGTTGACCGGCGTGCCGAAAAAATCTTGCCTCACCGGGAACAGCAAAGTTGAGCCGTGCGTTGTCAAGGGTGAGCGGCGGACGAGACCGCCGGAACCGAGAGGTGTGGAAGGAGTGGCGACGATGTTGATGCGCACCGACCCGTTCCGCGAGCTGGACCGGCTGACCCAGCAGTTCTTCGGGACCAACGGGACGGCGACGCGTCCCGCGGCCATGCCGATGGACGCCTACCGCGACGGTGAGGAGTTCGTCGTGCAGTTCGACCTGCCGGGTGTGCGGCCGGACTCGATCGACCTCGACGTCGAGCGCAACGTGCTGACCGTGCGTGCCGAGCGCCCCGCGACCACCGACCGCGAGTACCAGGTGGCCGAGCGCCCGCGCGGTGTCTTCAGCCGGCAGCTGTTCCTGGGCGACTCCCTGGACACCGAGCGCATCCGGGCGAACTTCGAGGCGGGCGTGCTGACCCTGCGCGTGCCGATCGCCGAGCGCGCCAAGCCGCGCAAGATCTCGATCACCGCGGAGTCCGAGCCCAAGGAGATCAACGCCTGACGCACCGCGGGCCCGGGGGACGAGTCGTCCCCCGGGCCCGCGTTCCTCATTCCGGACCGGCGTGCCGGGTGCTCACTGCCCGGCAGGCACGAACACCACGTCGACCCAGAAGTTGGTGCCGACCGCCGACACGTTCGGCATCCCCGTGCCCCCGTACACCGAGGTGACGCCGGTCAACGGCGTCGTCAGCGGCGGCGAGTCGATCCGGTAGCCGTCGAAGTAGCCGCGGTTGCGGGCCGGGTGCATCTGCGGCGTGTAGCTCGCCACGTACGTCGTCCCGGCCGTCACCGGCACCGGATCCGTGAACGTCAGGGTCTCCCAACTGCTTCCCGTCCCTTCGTTGGTGAACGTGCCGGTCGCCAACCGCGTGCCGTTCTCCGCCCACAGCGAGCCGGTGTGCGTGCCCTCGTTCCACGGCGTCCGGTAGAAGCGGACCCCGGTGACGGTGCCGTTCACCGTGGGCGAGAAGCGGATGCCGACGTTGTAGAAGTACGTGAACGGCTCCCAGTCCAACGCCGGCGTGATCGCGTCGCTGAACAACGTGCACGGGCACGCCTGCGTCACGGTGGTGGTGAAGCGCCACGTGCGTGCCGTGGGTTCGTAGTTCGCCGTTTCGTCGGCCGCCCGGATCGTTGCCGTGTGCCGTGTGTTCGCCGACAGCCGCGCCTTGGGCGTCCACACGACGGTGTGCCCGTCGGGCGTTCGGGTCAGGGTGCCGGCGATCCGCGCGCCACCGCCGTCGGTCACCGTCACGGTGGTGTTCGCCAGGTCCACCGGCTCGTCGTACGTCGCCGTCACCGGACCGTTCAGGTCGACCTCGGTGGCGTCGTCCAGCGGCGTGTGACTGGCGTGCACGGGCGGCACGACGTCACCGCTGAACGTGTACACCACGTCCACCCAGTAGTGGTTGCCGTCGTAGCTGGTCGTCGGGAACACGCCGCCCGCGCCGTAGAGGCCGTTGGGGCTGTCCCACGCGTGCCGCGGCGCGTTCAACGGCGGCGAGTTCACCTCCCTGGGCTGGAAGTACGCGTTCTGGATCATGTACCGGCCGTCGGGCGCGGTGTACGACGCCACGTAGATCTGGTTGGCGCGGATGTCCACCGGGGTCGCGAAGGTCAGCGTCTGCCAGCCCGTCGCGGTCTCGTCGGTGAACGTGCCGGTCGCCAGGCGCGTGCCCGTGGCGTTCCAGAGGGAGCCGGTGTGACCACCGCCCATCCCCGCGCCCTTGTAGAACCGCACGCCGGTCACCTGGCCGTTGTAGGTGGCCTTGAACCGGACGCCGAGTTCGGCCGCCGCCTCGGCGCTCGCCAGTTGCGCCGGCGTGGTCGCCGTGCTGAACAACGAGCACGGGCAGGCGGCGAAGGACTCCGTGGTGAACCGCCACTCCGCGGTCGACGCGGTGGTGTTGCCGTTGACGTCCGCGGCGAGCGCGTGCGCCGTGTACGCGGTACCCGCGATCAGCTTGCCGCGGGGAGTCCACGTGACGGTCTTCTGGTCGTCGGACAGCACGAACGTGCCGTCCAGCCGCACACCACCCGGGTCGGTCAGCCACACCTGCGGCGACGCCGGGTCGATCGGTTCGCTGTAGGTCAACGACACCGTGTTGCCCACGGGCACAGCAGCGGCGTCCGGTGCGGGCGTGTGCGCCGCCACGGTGGGCGGCGTCGTGTCGCCGTTGAGGCCGTTCCGGTAGATCGCGTCCACCCAGTAGTTGTTCCGGTTGTAGCTGCCGGTCGGGAACCCGCCGCCGTAGCGGTACACGCCGTTGCCGCCGTCCTCGCCGTCCGCGAGCGCCCGTACGCCGCCGTAGCCCTGCTGGGTCTCGAAGTACCCGGTGTCGACGGAGTAGTGGCCGTTGGGCGCGTAGTACGACACGACGTACGTGGTGTTCGCCTGCACGACAACCGGGTTGAGGAAGGTCAGGGTCTGCCAGCCGGTGGTGGTCTCGTCGGTGAACGTGCCGGTCGCCAGCAGCAGCCCGGTGGCCGACCACAGGGAACCGGTGTGCGTGCCGGTGTTGCCCGAGCCCTTGAAGAACCGCACGCCGAGCACCTCGCCGCGCCCGCTGAACCGGACCTTCGTCCCCACCTCCACGGCCGCCGCGTCCGCGGAGGCCGCCTCGGTCGGGCGGGCGAAGTCGTCCCACACCGTGCACGGGCAGTTCACGGCGCGCGGCGCGCCGGTGGTGAACACCCAGCTGTGCTCGGCCGCCTGGTTGCCCGCCGCGTCCCGCGCCCGGACGCGCACCGCGTACGCGGTGGCCGCCGCGAGCGCCGCGGCGGGGGTGAACCTCGCGGTGGTGCCGCCGGTGACGACCGTCGTGCCGGCGACCGGACCCTGGGGACCGGTGACGGTGAACTCCACCGACGACTGGTCCAGCACCTCGTCGTAGGTGGCGGTCACGGCGTCGGTGAGGGCGATGCTGCCCGCGCCGCCGACCGGCGTGGTCGCGGTGACGCCGGGCGCGCGGGTGTCGGCGCCCGACTCGGTCGCCCACACGACGTCCACCCAGTAGTTCGCGTGCCGGGCGCTGCGGTCCGGGAAGCCCGCGCCGGACCGGAACACGCCGTTGCCGCTCTCCGGGAGCGACTGCTCGCCGGTCAACGGCTCCACGTGCCGCGCGGACTGGGCGAAGTAGTCGGTGTCGGCGGAGAAGTGCCCGGTCGGCGACAGGTACGACACCACGTAGGTCTGGTTGCCGCTCACCTCCACCGCCGAGGGGAAGGTCAGGGTCTGCCAGCCGCTCGCCGTCTCGTCGGTGAACGTGCCGGTGGCCAGGCGCGTGCCCGTGGCGGTCCACAGGCTGCCCGTGTGCGTGCCGGTGTTGTTCGGTCCCTTGTAGAACCGCACGCCGCGCACGAAACCGGCGGACGAGGCCCGCCACCGCAGGCCGAGTTCGAGCGCGGCGCCGTCGGTCAGGTCCGCGTCGCGCGGGGTGTCGGCGTCGCGCCACAGGCCGCACGGGCAGACGCGGGCGGCGACGGCGACCGTGGCGGAGGCGGTGCTCAGCGGGTTCCGCTGGGCGTCCAGGGCGCGGACCCGCAACTCGGCCGCGCCGGACGTCGCCGGCGTGTAGGTGTGGCGCCAGGACGTCGACCCGGCTTCCCGGGTGGCCGCTCCCCACAGCGCGCCACCATCGGTGGAGACCTCGACGAACGTGACGGCGGCGGGTTCGGTGACGGTGCCGGAGAACGTGTACGGCGTGCCGACGGTCGCGCCCGCCGGGGTGTCGGTGAACGCCACCACCGGGGCCGCCGCCGCCGGCTCGGCCTGCGCTCGCGGCGCGGGTACCACTGGGACGAACAGGGCGGCGAGGACCGCGGCGACGACCAGCCGCGTGGTCCCCGCGCCGGATCTGCGCCGGAACGCACCGGATAAGGACATGGGGTTCTCCGCCTCTCGACCGGGGACTCGGACGGTCCCCGGCTCACGGCGGGCATCGGTGGCGCGGGGCGGGCCGTTACCGCGTGCCCGGACCCGTCCCATCCGCACAACTCCGCTCGGAATGCTTGTGGCACAACGGGTTCCGCTTAACACCACGCGATCACTGGGCCACGCGGGCGAGGCGCCGCACTCCGCCGAAGGCGCAGAATTGCGGTGGGTGCGCCACGAGCCCGGCGCCGCGTTTGCCAAGCTGGAGCCGTGACGATCACCACCGCGCTCGCCGCGCTCGCCGCCGGCACGCCCGACCGGGCCCGTGCCCTGGCGTCCACCGTCCGCACCCCGCTGGGCCGCGCGCTGGCCGCGTACCTGGCCAGTGACGCGGACGGGACGGTGTACGACCGGCCCGCCGCGTTCCAGGCGTTCATCGAAGGCGGCGGCAACGTCGGGCTGTACCGGGCCGTGAGCCGGGCGCTCAACGACCTCTACGACCGGGTGCGGCCGAAAACGCTGCTGGACGTCGGCTGCGGCGACGGCCGGGCGCTGCTGCCCGCGCTCGGCCACCACCGGCCCCGCCTCACCCTGGTGGAGCCGTCGGCCGCGTTGCTGGGCACCGCCGTGCGCGGCGTGCCGGACGGCATCCGGCTGGACGCCCGCAACACCCGGGTCGAGGACTTCCTCGCCGACGCCGAGGGCCGCTTCGACGTGGCGCAGTCGACGTTCGCCCTGCACACCCTGCCGCACGAGGACCGGGACGGCGTCCTGGCCGCGCTCGCGCCCGCGGTGGGCAAGCTCGCCCTGGTCGAGTTCGACGTGCCGGACCTGACGCCGGACGAGCGGTTCGAGTTCCTGGCGGCGACCTACGAGCGCGGGCTCGCCGAGTACGACGCCGACCGGGACCTGGTGGCGCAGGGCTTCCTGATGCCGGTGCTCACCGGGCAGCTCCTGCCCGGCGCGGTCCGCTCCACGTGGGAGCAGCCCGCCACGGCCTGGGCCGCCCAGGTGGCGCGGGCCGGGTTCCGGGACGTCCGGATCACGCCGCTGCACGACTACTGGTCCTCCCCCGCTTTCCTGCTCACCGCCTCCGGTTCCTGACCGGCGCTGCGGGATCCCGATCAGAGGTTCCGCGAGCGGTGCGCGTGCCGCGGTCACGCGCTGTCGCGGGAAATGGCCGCCGCCCGCCCGCCGCCGCCCGCCGGTTCGGCGTGCGGACCGGCCGGAACCGGTGCAACCGACCGCCGCGAACGCCGCGCCGGAATGCGGCAAGCGGGTGCCGGTCGGTGCGTTCCCGACCGCGGTGGCGTGGCGGTGCGGCGGGCACTCGTCGTGACGGCGAACCGCCGCCCGCTGCGCCGTTCTGGTGTCGCGGTCGCCGTGCGCGGTGCTCCGCGCGCCGCCGGCGAGGGCGTCCGAATACGGTGCGTCCCGCGGAAATCGGAAATTCGCCGAATCGGGTCGACCTCGCCGCGCCAACCGGAGCAGTCACCGGCCGGACGCACCCCCTACCCATTCGGGCGACTGTACACGGTCAAATAGCCGGTGCTAGCGTCGTCCCCGGTCGCGACCAGGAATATTGCGCACCGAACGAATTGTCTCCGGGTATTTCTCTTTCGCCGGCGCCATCGCGCATCGGCGTGCACCGCACGAGGAGAGCACTCTTCCATGACCACAGTCGCACCCGGTGTGCTGCGCACCGACTACCAGCGTTCCGTCGCGGCGTACTGGAACGCCGAGCGGGATCCGGTGAACATCCGGCTCGGCGAGGTCGACGGCATCTACCACCACCACTACGGACTGGGCCCGTACGACGAGTCCGTGCTGGCCGGCCCGGAGGAGACGCGGGACGCGCGGGTGATCGCCGAGCTGCACCGGCTGGAGACCGCGCAGGCGAACGTGCTGCTCGACCGGTTCGCGGGCACCGGGCCGGACCACCGGCTGCTGGACGGCGGCTCCGGCCGCGGCGGCACCAGCATCATGGCGAACCAGCGGTACGGCTGCCGGGTCGACGGCGTGTCCATCTCCGAGAAACAGGTCGAATTCGCCAACGAGCAGGCGGCGAAGTGGGAGGTCGCGGACCAGGTCCGCTTCCACTTCCGGAACATGCTCGACACCGGTTTCGAGAGCGGCTCCTTCCGCGGTGTGTGGACCAACGAAACCACCATGTACGTGGACTTGTTCGAGCTGTTCAGCGAATTCTCGCGGCTGCTGGAGCACGGCGGCCGGTACGTGTGCATCACCGGCTGCTACAACGACGTGACCGGCGGCCGGTCGAAGGCGGTCAGCCAGATCGACGAGCGCTACACGTGCAGCGTCCACCCGCGCAGCGCGTACTTCAAAGCGCTCACCGCGAACAACCTGGTGCCGATCGAGGTGGTCGACCTGACGCCGGACACCATTCCGTACTGGGAATTGCGGGAGAAGTCGTCGGTGGCGACCGGCGTGGAGGAGTCGTTCCTCACCGCGTACCGCGAGGGCAGCTTCCACTACCTGCTGATCGTGGCCGACCGCGTGCGCGGCCGGATCTGACCGGGGAGCGCGCGCACCGCTCACCGGCCGGGCCGCCGCCCGCCCTCCTCGGGTGGAGCGCCGGCCCGGCTCGCGGCGGTGCGGCGGCTTGTTCCGCGGTCAGCCGGCCGTCGTCGCGGGTGCGACCCGGTCCGCGAGGAGCTGACCCGGCCACTCGCCGACCTCGAACCGCCGGACGGGCGTGAAGCCGTTGCCCTCGTAGTAGCGGACCAGGCGGCCGTCACCGCCCGCGTAGCAGTCGACGCGCACCAGCTCGACGCCCAGCCGCCGGGCCTGCTCGCGCGCGTGGTCCAGCAACGCCGACCCGACGCCGCGCCCGGTGAACGAGCGCGACGTGACCAGCAGCGTCACGTACAGCTCGGGTTCGTCCGCCGCGGACACGTAGTCGGGCGGTTCGGGCGCGTGGGTGAGCACGCCCGCCGGTTCACCCCCGACCTCGGCCACCCACACCTCGTGGTCGCGCAACCGGTCGGCGATCCGCGTCGTCCGCCCCTCGTCCGCCGAGAACGGCTCGCTGCCCCACTGCCCGGTGCGGCCGGAGGCGTCCAGCCACGCCACCGCGCCGTCCAGCATCGCCATGACCGCCGGCAGGTCGTCCGGTCCGCCTCGACGGATCTCCACCACGTGCTCCTCCTGCTCCTGGTTCCTGCCGCCGACTCTACGTGCGGCGAGCACGCGGACGATCAAGCACGCCCGCCGAAAACCACTCCCGCGCCGCAGATCGATCAAGTAAAATCCGCGTCAAGACCTTGGACGAGGGGGCGCCCATGGCCGACGAGACGTTCAACCCACCGGGTGCGGAGACGTTGTTCCCGCCGGCGGTTTTCGGGTGGGTCACCAAGCCGATGATCCTGGTCGTCCTGTCGACCCTGATCATCGCCGCGTTCTTCCTGATCACCTCGCGCCGGCTGCGGATCGTGCCGGGCCGGCTCCAGTTCGCCGCCGAGTCCGTCTACGACCTCGGGCGCAACACCATCGCGCGCGAGCAGATCGGCGGGCAGGACTACCGCCCGTACGTGCCGCTCATCCTGTCGCTGTTCACCTTCGTGCTGGTCAACAACATCTTCGGGATCATCCCGCTGGTGCAGTTCCCGACCATGGCGCACTCCGGCTTCCCGGTGGCGCTCGCGGTCCTGGTCGTCTTCCCCACCTACCACTGGGCCGGTATCCGGCGGCACGGGTTGCGGGGCTACCTGCGCAACCAGTTCGTGGTGCCGGACGTGCCGAAACCGGTGCTGTGGGGCCTGCTGATCCCGACCGAGGTCGTCCTGAAGTTCTTCTTCGACCCGCTGACCCTCGCCATCCGGGTGTTCGCGGCGATGTTCGCGGGTCACCTGCTGGTCGTCGTGTTCGTGCTGGGCGGGGAGTTCCTGCTCCTGCACGCGGCGTTGCCGCTCAAGCCGGTGGCCCTGGTCGGTTTCGCGCTGGCGATCGCGATCACCCTGCTGGAAGCGTTGATCCAGGTGATGCAGGCGTACATCTTCGCCCTGCTCAGCGCCCAGTACATCGGGCGCGCGCTGGCGGCGCACCACTGAACCGTCCGATGTGGAGGGACGGCGCGATCACCGACGAACGGGTGATCGGCCTCGCGGGCGGCCGTCCGCGATAGTGGAGGACGCCGATCCCAGGGAGGGAATCCGTGAAACTGTCCGTCCACTTCCCGAACTTCAGCCTGGTCGACGAGCCGGGCGCCCTCGCGGGCGCGATCGCCGACACGGCACGCGCCGCCGACGAGACGGGCTTCGCGACGTTCACCGTGATGGACCACTACTTCCAGATGGAGGTGCTGGGCGGACCGCCGGAACCCGTGCTGGAGGGCTACACGACCCTCGGGTACGTGGCCGCCGTGACCGAGCGGATCACGCTGGGGACGCTCGTCAGCGGTGTCACCTACCGGCACCCCGGGCTGCTGGCGAAGATCGTGGCGACGCTCGACGTGCTGTCCGGCGGGCGCGCGCTGCTCGGCCTCGGCGCAGCCTGGTACGAGCGGGAGCACATCGGCCTCGGCGTCCCGTACCCGCCGGTGGCCGAGCGGTTCGAGCGGTTGGAGGAGGCGCTGCGCGTCTGCGAGCAGATGTGGAGCGACGACGACGGCCCGTTCGAGGGCAAGCACTACCACCTGGCGGAGACGGTCTGCGTGCCGCGGCCCCTCCGCAGGCCGCCGGTGCTGATCGGCGGCAGCGGTGAGCGGAAGACGCTGCGGTTGGTCGCCCGGTACGCCGACGCGTGCAACCTGTTCGAGAGCGAGGTCGCCGACGTGGAGCGGAAGGTCGGGGTGCTCGCGCGGCACTGCGCGGACATCGGCCGCGACCCGGCGACCATCGAGAAGACCCTCAACTTCTACCCCGACCCGTTGGACGACGTGTCCGGTTTCCTGTCCACCATGGGGCGGTACGCCGAACTGGGCATCGGCCAGGTGTGGCTGACCGCCCGCACCGCCGAGCCCGGCGACTGGGTGCGCCGCATCGCGGACGTGGTGGGCGACCGGGTCGCCGCGCTCTGAGCCGATCGCGCCCGCCGATCGCCGCCGCCGATACGGCGGCAGCCCACCGAAGCAGCCGGGCGGCGCAGTCGGTCCGGCGCGCCCGCCGATCCCGCGGCAGGGCGGCGGCTCGGCTAGCGGGGTGGTAGCGGCGGGTTGCCGCGCGGGCGGAGCCTGCCGTTGGGCAGGGCCGGGGCGGGCAGGCGGTCGCCCGGGTACCCGGCCACGCGGCCGAAGCGGTCGGACTCGGCCTGCCACTCGGCGCGGAAGCGGGCGATCTCGTCGTGGTCGCGGCCGACGAAGTTCCACCACATCACGATCTCCTCGCCGAACGGCCGGCCGCCGAGGAGCATCACGCGGGCCGGGCCCCCGCCGGGGTTCGCCAGGCGCAGCGCGTCGTGCCCGGGCGCGAGGTAGCCCAGCTCGGCGTGGTCGACCCGGGCGCCGGCCAGCTCCACCGCACCCCGGTCGACGAGGACGCCGTGCTCGAACCCCGGGTCGACGTCCAGCACGAGGTCGGCACCGGGCTCCAGCACGACCTCCGCGCCCAGCAGCGGCGTGAAGGCGGGCACCGGCGACGTCGTGCCCGCCAGCTCGCCCAGGAACACCCGGACCACCGCGCCGGGCAACGCCACCGGCTCGGGCACGTGGTGGCGGAAGTCGCGCGGCGCGTCCCGGTGCGCGTCCGGGAGGGCGATCCACAGCTGCACGCCGTGCAGCACGGTGGTGCCCGGCGTGGACACCTCGGAGTGGCAGATGCCGTGCCCGCCGGTCATCAGGTTCAACTCGCCGGGCCGCACCAGGGCGTGCACGCCGAGGCTGTCGCGGTGCTCGATCTCACCGCTGAACAGCCAGCTCGCGGTCTGGAGGCCGGTGTGCGGGTGCGGTGCCACGTCCATGCCGCCGGTCGCGGACACGTCGTCCGGGCCGTAGTGGTCGGCGAAGCACCACGCGCCGATCATGGACCGGTCCCGCTGCGGCAGGGTGCGGCGGACGGTCATCGCCCGCGGACCGCCCAGCGGCACGTCCCTCGGCGTCAGCACCTCGACCCGCGCGGCAGCCGCCCGCGCGGCGCACACCACCTCGGCGGGACTGGTCTCGGTGTTGCTCATCGCGCACGTCCGGGGCTCGTCACGACGGCCATGGTAGTTCCACGCTCAGGACCGCCAGGGCGGGAACGGGTCGTCGCGGTTCGGCCGGGTGGTGGTGTGCAGGTCGCCGTCCGCGCCGATCGCCAGCACCACCAGCCGGCCGGAGCCGTCCACCGCCGCCGCCGGGTGGTCCAGCGGCGCGCCGCCGATGCCCTGCCACGAACCACCCACGTCCGTCGCCACGCCACCGTCGGCCGCCCGGCCGACGAGCACGACGCCCCCGTGCGCGACCACCGCCGCCGGCCCACCCGGGCCACCGGGTCCGGGCGCCCGCTCCGGCGGCGACCACGTGCCGCCGGACCGCGTGGTGCGCGCCACCTCCCCGGTGTCGGCCACCCGCACCACGACCGTCGTCCGGTCGCCGTCGACGACCGCGACCGGCGGGCCGGCCGGGCCGATCCCCGGGAACCCCGCGTCCCACCCGCCGCTCCAGCGCACCACGGCCCGCCGGGTGCTCGCGTACACCTCCGGCACGCCGTCCGGCCCCGGCACGGCGCTCAACCCGTCCTGCACGTCCGAGCCGCCCAGGCCGCGCCAGTCACCCCAGCGGCCCTCGCCGTCCTGCTCGACCCGGCTCACCCCGCCGCTCGCGTCGCGGACGAACACCACCAGCCGACCGTCGCGGTGCGCGGCCACGGCCGGTGTCCCCAGCCGCGTCGCACCCGGCGGGCCCGGTGTCCCGAGCGCCGCCCACCCCCGGTCGTCGCGGCAGGTGATCTCGTCGCGGTCCAGCCGCCGCCCGCACACGGTGAGGCCGCCGACGCCACGACCGACCGCGAGCCCCGGCGCGAGCGGCCCGTCCGCGTGGTCGGGTTCCAGCGCCTCCCAGCGGTCACCGGACTGCCGCCAGCCGACCAGCTGCCTGCCACGCGCGGCGAACGCGCGCAGCGTCCCGTCGTCCGCGCGACCCACCCACGACGTGCCGCGGTCCCACCGGTAGTACAGGCGGCGCGCCCACCGGTCGTAGGGCGCGCCGCGGGCGAGCAGGTCGTGCTTCTGGTACGCGCCGAAGTCGGCGAGCTTGTCCTCCTGCTGCGCCGGGCTCAGGTTCACCGGGGCCGACTCGGTGTTGTAGTCCCGGTACGAGACCTCGGTCAGCACGGGGTGGCCCGACGTGCGGCGGTAGACCTCCGCCGCCGCGGCGGCGAACCGCGCGCCCATCACGTGGTCGGGGTGGTCGTGCCACGGCAGCCAGAACTCGTACCCCCACGGGTCCGGGTCGGCGTCCTGGGTGCGCAGCACGGTCGGGCGGAAGTCCGACATCAGCTCGGCCAGCACCTTGATCAGGTCGTTGCCGGTGTACCGGGACGACTCGGTCACCCGGCCGCCGGTGGGCAGCAGCGTGTCCACCGAGAAGGAGCCGCCCCGGTCGCGCCACAGCCTGCGCAACGCGCCCCGGCCGCCGTCCGCGCGGGCGTCGGCGTCCTCCGGCAGGTTCAGGAACGCCAGCGACACCTGCGGCCGGGCCTTGAGCGAGTACCGCTCACCGGTCCGCCCGCCCGCCAGCGGCAGCACCGCGCCGTCCCACTCGTCCGGCACGCCCGCCATTCGCGCGTAGGCCGCCCGCGCCCCCGCCTGGCGGGCCGCCGAGTAGCCGTTCGCGTCGGCTTCCTCCGCCTCGCCCGCGGTGAGGAACAGGGTCATGAGGCGGTTTCCGGAACGGACCGCGTCGCGCACGTCGGGATTCATGAACAAGAGGTCGTCGTCGTGGTGGGCGACCACCTGAAGGTATGCGACCTCGTCGGCGGCCGAAGGCGGTGCGGTAGGGTCCCCGCAGGCCACCAGCACCGCGAGCGCCAGTCCCACGAGCAGTGCCAACGGCCGTGCAACCGCCATGAACCGATGCCCCCAAGTCGCATTTACTCCCCTGCTGCGGCGGACAGGCTACCGACCGGAAGGCGACAGCGCGAAAACGGTGATCAAGGTGACGTCAGGCAACTCCGCAGAGCCGCCGCGCGTCACTCGTCAGTGGTATTCCAAGTAGGCGGAGAGTATTCGGCACGCATGTGCCGCGAGGGGTTTCGAGGGGACTTGTGCGGATCTCGGTGGTGGTCCCGTGCTTCAACGAGGAAGCCGGGCTCGACGATCTCTACGCGGAGTTGACGCGAACGCTGCCCGCGATGGGCGAGGACTTCGAGGTCCTGCTCGTCGACGACGGCAGCACCGACGGCACGCTGCCGCTGTTGCGGCAGCTCGCCGAGCGCGACCACAGGTTCAAGTACCTGGCGCTGAGCCGCAACTTCGGCAAGGAAGCCGCGATGCTGGCGGGCCTCGGCCACGCCACCGGCGATTTCGTGGCCATCATGGACGCCGACCTCCAGCACCCGCCGGAGCTGCTGGCGCGGATGGTCGACCTGGTGCGCACGGGTTACGACCAGGTGATCGCCCGGCGAACCCGCCGCGGCGAGGCACCGGTGCGCAAGCTGGTCTCCGCGTTGTACTACCGGTTGATCAACCGGGTGATCGACGTCGAACTCCAGAACGGCGTCGGTGATTTCCGGGTGCTCAGCCGCCGCGCCGTGCAGGCGCTGCTGTCGCTGGGCGAGTACAACCGGTTCTCCAAGGGCCTGTTCTCCTGGATCGGTTTCGACACCGCGGTCATCGACTACGAGAACGTGGTCCGCCAGAACGGGCGCAGCAGCTGGTCGTTCCGGAAGCTGCTCAACTACGGCATCGACGGCGTGGTGTCGTTCAACTCCAAGCCCCTGCGCGTCGCGATCTACCTGGGTGCGCTGGTCACCGCGGTGGCGTTCGGCTACGCGATCTGGGTGCTGGTGAACGCCGTGCGGCACGGGGTGGACGTGCCCGGCTACGTCACCCTGATGTGCGGCGTGCTCGTGCTGGGCGGGCTGCAACTGCTGTTCCTCGGCGTCATCGGCGAGTACGTCGGCCGCATCTACTTCGAGGCCAAGCGCCGGCCGCACTTCCTGGTGAAGGAGTCGGCGGGCACCGGGCCCACGCCGGTGACGCTGCCGCTGGGCCCGGCCATGCCCGAGCACGCCGCGGAGGCCGTCAACCAGATGGTGGCCGGGCCGTTCACCGAGCGGACGCCGCGGTGACCGCCAAGCTCGGTCGCATCGTCCGGTTCGGACTCGTCGGCGTCGTCAACACCGGCGTCTACTACGGCCTCTACCTGGTGCTGCGCCTGCTGCTCCCCTACCTGGCGGCACACGTCGTCGCGTTCGTGGTGGCCATGGTCGGCTCGTACTTCCTGAACTGCTTCTTCACGTTCCGGACCAGGCCGTCGCTGCGGACCTTCCTGCTGTTCCCGCTGTCCAACGTGACCAACTTCGTGGTCACCACGGCCGGCCTGTACGCCCTGGTGACGTGGTTCGACGTCAACCAGCGGATCGCGCCGCTGCTCGCGGCGGTGGTCGCGATCCCGTTCACGTTCATCGTCGCGCAGCTGGTCCTGCTGGGCCGCCAGAAGCCGGCCGCGGCACCGATCAGGGAAGAGGAACGCACGTCGTGACGGCGCTCGTCCACCGACCGGCGCGCAACCCCCTGGTGGCGCTCGGTGTTTGCGCGGCGGTCGTGCTGATCGCCCAGATCCCGTTCCTGCGCAACCGCCTGTTCTACGTGTGGGACGACAGCGCGGTGCAGTTCCTGCCCACCTGGCACCACCTGGGCGACCGGCTGCTGGCGGGCGACTGGCCGCCGCTGCTGGACCTGGACAGCTGGATGGGCGGCAACATCGCCGCCGAGGCGTTGTTCGGCATCTGGAACCCGGTGAACCTCGCCAACTACGTGCTGGTGTCGCGGTTCGAGGACCTGGCCGTCGCCGCCGTGGTGGTGAAGACCGAGTTCCTGGCGCTCCTCGCGCTGGGCGTGTACCTGCTGTGCCGGGAGTACGGCGCGGGGCGCGGCGCGGCGGCGGTCGTCGCGGTGGCGCTGCCGTTCAGCGGGTTCACCCTCTACTACGACGCGGCGACGTGGGCGGCCGGGCTGATGGCCTTCACGTGGCTGCCGTTCACCTGGTGGTCGGCGCGGCGGATGGCGCGTAGCGCGGGCAGCCCGCTGTGGCCGTTCCTGTTCGGCGCGCTCGCGGTCACCACCGGCAACCCGTACGGGCTGCTCGGCGTGTGCGTGGTGATGGCCGCGCTGCTGGTGGAGACGTGGCTGCGGCGGGACCGGGCGGCAGTGGTGCGGCTGGTCGTGGTGGGCGGGCTGGTGGCCCTGCTGGTGCCGCTGGTGTACCTGCCGCTGCTGGGCAGTTCGTCGGTGACCGTGCGCGCGGGCCAGGGTTTCGCGAGCGACGGCGTGCTGATGCCGCGCCTGTCCGAGCTGCCGCTGATGAGCATGATCAGCCACCAGCCGATGATCCGCGGATTCGGGCAGAGCGTCCGGATGCTCACGCCCAGCGCGTACTTCGCGTGGTTCGTGGTGCCGCTGCTGCCGTGGCTGCACTGGGGCAGGCTCCGCACCGGGTGGCGCCCGCTGGTCGGCGTGTTCGCGGTCGCGGCGGTGTACCTGCTGCTGGCCGTGGGCCCGTCGAACCTGTGGATGTTCCGCTTCCCGTTGCGGCACCTGGAGGTCGTGTTCCTGGCGTTCGGCGTCGTGTTCGCGGTGCTGCTGACCGGCGGGCCGCGGCGGGACCACGTGCGGCGGCGGGTGCTGTGGACGGCGGGCGCGCTGGCGCTGCCCGCCTACCTGGCGTTCGCGGCCGGGCCGTGGCTGTGGCGCAACCACCTGGTCGCGGTGGCGCTGGGCGTGGTGGGCGTGGCGCTCGCGGTGGCGCTGGCCCGGTGGCGCGCGGTGGCGGGTTACGGCGTGCTGGTGCTCGGCGTGGCGGTGGCGCTGGCCGTGCAGACCGTGTGGTTCCCGTTCAACGGCGACGTCGCCGTGCACAAGTATTCGAGGTCGATCACCGAGCTGCGGGAGCGGACGCCGCCGCACCGGGGCGCGACGTTCCCGGTGGGCACGGTGCTGCCCGGCAACGTCGGCCTCGTCGCGGGCCTGACGTCGGTCGGCTCGTACACCGGCCTCCAGTTCCGCGACTTCGCCGCCGCGACGTGCATGGTCTACCACGGCGGCACGTGCGCGGGCAGCTTCGAGCGGATCTTCGCACCGACCGCGGTCGACGGCCGCCCGCTGGTCGACCTGATCCGCGTAGGCAGCGTCGTGGTGGAGAACGAGCTGCGCCCGGACGTCCAGCCGCCGCCGGGGTGGGCGGTGACGTTCCGGTCCGCGACGGAGACCGTGCTGACCCGCGAGCAGCCGCTGCCGTGGCCGAAGGGCCGCCTGTCGCACGCGACCGCGGGCGTCGAGGTCACCGAGGACGTGGCGCCGGACGACCGGGACGAGGCGGTGCGCTTCACCAAGCCGGCCGGCACCGCGGGGACGCTGGTGTTCGCGCGGCTCGCGTGGCCCGGCTACGCGGTGGAACTCGACGGCCGACCGCTGCCCGCGCGCCAGGGCCCGGCGGGGTTGCTCGCGGTGGACCTGCCCGCGGACGTCACGGGTGGCCGGCTCTCGATCCGCTGGACACCGCCGGGCCTGCCGCTGGGCGCCGTGCTGGCGGTGCTCGGCCTGCTGGGCGCGGTGGCGCTCGCCGGCCTGACCCGGTGGCGGTCGCGCCGCCGACCGGCGGCCGTGCCCGTCGAGGCGCCGCGCGAGCTGTCCGCGCTCAACGCCTGAGACCTCCCCGGCCGGCTGATCGGGACAGCCGGCCGGGGAGGGTCCTGTCAGGACAGCGGGGTGAGGATCGCCTTGAGGTCGCGGCGGCCGGCGATGCCGAGCTTGCGGTACACCCGCGACAGGTGGAACTCCACCGTGCGCACGGTCAGGTACTGCTCCTCGGCGATCTGCCGGTTGCTGCGGCCGGTGCGGGCCAGTTCCCCGATCTTGCGCTCCTGGCGGGTCAGGCCGCCCGCGCCGTCCAGCGTCGTCATCCTGGTCAACGCCGCCTCCGCGCGCTCCACCCACACCGCGTAACCCGCCTGGCGAGCGGTGTCGCGCACCGCCTCCAGGGTCTTGCGCGCCTCGCCGTAACGCTCCCGCGTGCCCAGCGCCAGCGCCAGGTCGTACTGGGCGTACAGCGACTCGCCCAGCGCCAGGTTGCCGTCCAGGGCGGACGCCGCGTCGCGCAACGCCTCCGGGTCCGCACCCGCCACCACGGCCGCCGCGTGCGACGCCATGCCGATCAGCCGCGGGTTGCCCCACCGGCGGGCCGCCGCCAGCTCCTTGGACACCAGGGCGCGGGCCAGGTCGGTGCGGCCCAGCGCGTTCGCGCACACCGCCGCCCGTGACCGCCAGGGCGCGACCGCCGGGTTCGTCACGCCCCACGCGGACAGCTCCCGACCGCAGTCGAGGAAGTCCTCCAGTGCCCGGTCGAACTGGCTGAGCGCGAAGTGCAGCGAACCCCGCGCCAGGAACAACGCGGCGCGGTCCTGCACGCCGGTCAGCGGACCCCCGAAGTCGTGCTCCAGCAACAGGTCGTGCGCGCGGTCCGACTCGCCCAGGTCGACCAGCGCGGCCACCAGCCACGCGACCGCGAGGCCGCGGACCTGCTCGCAGACGTTGCGCCGCAACGAACCCGCGAGCACCTTCGCCGAACCCGCCGGGTCGCCGCCCAGCCACATCAGGCGTGCCATCAGCAGCGCGACCACGCCCCGCGCGTCGCCGTCGCTCATCACGTCCGGGTCGCGCACCGCGCGGACGCAGTGCTCCATCGCCAGGTCGAGTTCGTCGCAGATGGCCAGTGCGACGATCGCGCACCAGAACGCGCCCGCGCCACGCCCGCCGGGCAGGGCGAGCAGCCGCCGGGCGGTGGCGATCGTCTCCTCCCGGTCGGTGCCCCGGTTGGCGAGCTGCATCGCCCGGATCGCGAGCCGCTGCTCCTCCGGCAGCGAACCCGGGTCCGGCCGGTCGCACTCGTCCGCGTCCGGCGCGGGACTGCCGGGCACGTACACCAGTCCGGCGAGCTGCGGTCCCCGCGCGCCGGACGGCGTGGCCAGGATGGCCTCGATCGCGTCGCGCACCATCTCGTCGGCCTCGCCCCACCGACCGCGCTCCACCAGGTCGGCCCGCGCCCGGCGCGCCTCCTCCAGCGAGAGCCCGCCCCACGCGGCGGGCAAACCCCGATCCGTCCCGCCACCTGCCGGTTCCACGTCTTGTTGCACCACGAACCCCCAACTCCCCGCAGTCGCGTGCGGCCGACCACGGGGTTTCCGTGTAGTGACTCGACGGTCTTCCCTGATCGAGCCTCCCGGTCGGCGCACGGTTCACCGGGGCGCGCGCCGGCCCCGCTCGGGGCCGGGCGCACGGGTCCGGTGCGGTGGGGCGCTCCACGCGGCGCGACCACCCGGCCGCGGCCCCGGGACCGGCGGCGGAAGCCGGGCTGGTGCGGGGGCTCACGGCGAAACCCGGCCCGCGGCCGGGTCGTCGGTGGGTGATCGCGGCCCGCGGCACTGCGGGCCGGAGGTGGTCGATCAGACCGGACGGAACGTCAACAGCACCACCCGTCCGGCAGCGGGCTCGCCTTCCGGTGCGAAGCCCGCCTCAGCGGCCACGCGGGTCCAGTCCGCCCACCCCCTTTCCCGACCGCCGAGAACGACCATCATCTCGATATCGGACAGCTTACCGAGATCGGGTACGCCTGATCGGGTGAGAACGTGGTTGACGATCAACAGCCGCGCGTCCCGATCGTCGCCGATGGCCTCGCGGACGCGGGTGAGGGCACGTACCGCGGCCGAGTCGTCCCAATTCTGCAGGGAGCGCTTGACGAGGTACGCGTCGAATCCTCCCGGCACCTTTTCGAAGAAATCCGTCTCAATCGCGCTCGCCCGGTCCTCGACACCGCGGCGGCGGAATTCCTCGGCCGCGCCGGCCACCGCCACCGGGTGATCGCACACCGCGCCTTCGAGGTCGGGGTGCCGCCGCAGCAGTTCCGCCAGGAAACTGCCGCGCCCGCCACCGACGTCGGCGATCCGCCGGTACCGGGCGAAATCGAGCCCCTCGAACAGCTCGTAGGTGTCCGGCCCGTCGTTCTGGGACATCGCGCGGTCGAACACGGCGGACGCCTCCGGGTCGTCCCGCAGGTGCTCGTAGAAGTGCCGGCCGAAGATGTGCTCGAACGCCGACTCGCCCGTGCGGATGGTGTGCGCGACGTTCTCGTGGGGTCGCCACATCATGGGATCGGTGAGGAGCAGCAGCACGTCCCGGAAACGCCCTTCACCACCGGTCCGCAGCCCCTCGCCGGCCGGCGACAACGCGTAGCGGTCCGTCTCGACCTCGTCCAGGAGCCCCGTGGTCGCGCCCGCGGCGAGCAAGCGGCCCAGGCGGGACGGGTCGACACCGGCCGCCGCGGCCAGTTCGCCCGCCGTCGCGGGTCCGTCCGCCAGCAGGTCGGGCACGCCCAGTTGGACGAGGGCGCGGATCGTGCCGATGGACCACTTGGCAGCCGCCAGGTGGAAGATCAGGCCACGCGGGTCGGACCGCGCCCCCGGCGGCAGCACCGGCTCGAACCCGGGATTTTCCGACTGCTGCTCGGCACCCATTTGCGTTTCCACTCCCTGGTTGTCGGCACTGCTCAGTAGGATTTGACGTGACCACCGTCGACGCGGATCACCGCACCGTTCACGAAATCGGCCAGAGGCCCCACCAGATAAGCCACCGCACCGGCCACCTCGTCCGGCGTCCCGTACCGACCGAGGTCGTTCGGCACCCATTCCTCGGCGGCCTTGCGCTCGATTTCCGAGAAATCGCTGCCCCATCCGCGCTCGGCCGCCACACCGGTCAGCCAGTCCCGCATGTACTCCACCATGATCGGACCGGGCGCGACCACGTTGGAAGTGACCCCGGTGCCTTTCAGGTCACGCGCGAGGGAAACCGCGAGGTTGTGCCGCGCGGCCAGCGCGGCGGAATATTGGGGTTGCATCGGCATCGGTTGCACGGCGAGCCCGCCGCCGATCTGCACGACCCGGCCCCAGCCCCGTTCCCGCATACCGGGCACGAAGGCGTGGATCATCCGCACCGCGGACACCACGTTCACCTGGTAGGACTTGGCCCACAGGTCGGGCGTCGCGGCGGCCCACGGCACCAGGTCCGTCGCACCCGCGTTGTTCACCAGGATGTCCACGGGGCCACCCTCGGCGGTCGCCCGCACGACACCTTCCGCGCCCTCGTCGGTGGCCAGGTCGCCGAGCGCGACGTCCACCCGCCTGCCGTGTCCCCGCAGCTTGTCGGCCAGCGCCTCGGTCCGCGCGCGGTCGCGGCCGTGCACGACGACGTCCGCGCCCTCGGCCGCGAGGATTTCCGCGATCGCCGCGCCGATACCCGAACTCGATCCCGTGACCAGCGCCCGCCGGCCGGTCAACCGCAAATCCATGAATACCCCCGGTCACCTCGGTCGTGGCACGGCCCCCGAATGGACGCACCGTGAAATCACGGCGCGTGACATCCGGGGGCCGCGTTACGCGCTAGCCGTCCACCCGCTCCAGCAGTTCATCGGTGATTTTCGTCAACCGCTCGGCGTCCTTCGCCGAGAACAGCGAGCTGCGGGTGCTGAGTTCGCTGTACATGTTGAAGGCGGTCAACGGCTGCTTGGGCGGGTTGTCCAGCAACCGGACGATCGGCGGCACCACCGCGGTGGCCGGTTTCGCCAACGCCTTCTGCTGCTCGATGTACGCCGCGGTCGGCGGGTCGAACTCGCCGACGAAACCGGTGGACGTGGTGCCCGGGTGGAACAGCACGTACCGCACCGGGCCGTCGCCGTACCGCTCGGCGAAGGTCACGCCGAGCAGGTCGTCCAGCCGCCCGGTCATGAACATCGCGTGCACGCCGTCGTAACCGCGCTCGCTCTGGAGGTCGTTCCAGGCGACCGGCGTGTCGTGGCCGGGGCCCGCGACGTTGACGATCACCGGCTTGTCCGTCTTCTCCAGCGCGGGCCGCAACCCGTAGCTGAACAGCAGCCTGCTCAGGTAGAACAGCGCGAAGTTGTCCTCGAAGCCGTCCGCCGTGACCCGGCGGTAGGTGCGGAAGAAGCGGGCGCACAGCACCAGGCCGTCGATCGCCGGGTGGTCGTTCAGGATGGAGTCCACGACCCGGCGGTTGTTGGCCACCAGGCTGAGGTCGGCCTGGATGTACTCCACGCTGCCCGGGGCGCGCTCGGCGGCGCGGACCAGCGCCGCGCCCTTCTCGGGGTTGGTGCCGAGGGCCACCACGTGGTCTCCCCTGGAGAACAGCTCGCGCGCCACGGCCGCACCGATGCCGTCGCTGGCACCCGTGATCACGTATGTCCTCGTCAAACCATGCTCCCTGGTTATGAATTTCGGTTATGAATCGGGCGAATTCGGCGACCACGGCCCGCCCACGCTCAACGCAGCACCTCGATGACGCGCGCGAACGCGCTCATCTCGGGTTCCAGGACGCTGAAGTAGCTGATACCGAAACGCTGCCGCGCCGCGTACAACTGCTCCGCGCATTCTTCGGGCGTTCCGACCAGCACGGACGGCAACTCGACCAACTGATCGGTGGTGAGGTCGAGATCATTCTGCCACACATCGGTCACCCCGTGGCCGCCACCCGGCGGCAATACCCGGTGGATGGGAATGTTCAGCTCGACCTGCCCGGCCCGGGGTCCGAGCAGCCCCCGGACGAATTCGACCCGGTCGCTGATCTCGGCCAGGCCGCCGAGCCGCAGGCCGTCGCCGTCGCGGCGCACCCTGGTCGTGCCGGTGAACGCGATGACGTCCGCCTTCTCCGCGGCCAGCCGCAGCACGCGGTCGCCGCGCCCGGCGATCATCACCGGCGGTCCGGGCTCGGCCTTGAGCCGGTCGACCGTCCGCTCCAGGTGCGCGACCCGCTCGGCCGCGCTGGTCCACGGCAGGCCCGCGGCGTCGAACTGGCTGCGGTCGTAGCCCGCGCCCAACCCGACCTCGACCCGGCCGCCCGCGTACCGGTCGATGGTCGCGATGTCCCGCGCCAGCACGGTCGGCTGGTAGAACGTCGTGTTCAGCACGAGGGTCCCGATCCGGATCCGCTCGGTCGCCTCGGCGGCGAGCACCAGGGTCGGCAGCGGCGCGGGCATACCGAGGTGGTCGGACACGGACACCACGTCGAAGCCGAGTTCCTCGGCCAGCTTGACCTTCTTCACCCAGTCGTCCCGCTCGACGGGCGTGAACAGGCAGATGCCGAACCGGAACGGCCGCTCGGGCACATCGGACACGGGTTACACCTCTCGAATCAGCGCTGGTACGGGCGTTCGGCGCGGGCGGAGCGCAGGGTCTCCCCCCACCAGGACAGGCGGTCGAGCATGACCTTCGCGGCGAGCGCGCTGTCCTCGCCGTCGCGTGGTGCGCCGTCCTGGAAGACGTTCCACACGTTGGTGAAGCTCAGCGATTCGCGCACGGTCATGGCGTGCAGCTCGGCGAACACGTGCCGCAGGTGCTCGACGGCACGCAGCCCCGCGCCCGCACCGCCGTAGGACACGAACCCGACCGGCTTGGCGTTCCACTCGGTGTTGAACCAGTCGATGGCGTTCTTCAGCACCGCGGGCGGCGCGTGGTTGTACTCGGGCGTCACGACCACGAACGCGTCGGCGGCGGCCAGCCGCGCGCCCAGGGCGTCCCGGACGCGCGTGGTGCCCGGGTCCGGGTCCTGGCCGGGCGCGGGCAGCACCAGGGGCAGCGGGTAGTCAAGCAGGTCGAGCACCTCCACGGCGAAGTCCGGGTGGTGGCGCGCCTGCTCGGCGAACCAGGCGGCGGCGGTCGGCGCGAACCGCGTGTCGCGGACGCTCCCGACGATCACCAGGAGGTTGAGCGGTGACGTCATGACGGGACCTTTCGTGGGGTGGACGTGCGCAGACCCGCCAGCGCGACCGCCGCGCCGACCACCGCCGCGGCGGTGACCAGCACCATCGCGGCCCGCGGCGACCGCGCCAGCAGGAACGCGACCAGCGGCAGCGAGGCGACCGAGCCGAACTGCACGAACGCCTGGTAGACCGGCACCGCGACCGCGCGCTGGGCGGGCGGCACGGTCGCCGTCGCCTGCACGTTGAGCGCGACGAACGACAACACGAAACCCGCCTCCACCAGCAGGAGGACGGGCAGCAGGCCGGTCGCGTACGGCTCGGGGTCCGGCCGCGCCAGGTACAGGGCGTCGCCCGCGAGCGAGCACACCGCGCCGGCCGCGATCAGCCGCGCGGTGCCGAACCGCTGCACGAGGCGTGCGCCGTACGGCGCGGCGAACACCAGCGGCAGGCTCGCCGGCAGCAGCGCGAGCGCGAGCTGCCACGGCGCGAGGTCCCGCAGCTGCACGGTGACCAGCAGCAGCAGCCCGATGTAGGTGCCGTTGAGCACGAACGCGCCGAGCCCGGCGCGCAGCAGCGCGGAATCCCGCAGCAGGGCGGCGGTGAGCCGGGGCGGCGTGGCGACCGCCGCACGCGGGACGACCCGCAGGCCGGCCGCGAACAGCACCAGGGCGACCGGCGCGGGGAACAGGAACGTCCAGTGCCAGCTCACCCCGGACAGGACGCCGGACAGCAGCAGGCCGACGGTGAACCCGGCCGCGCCGAACAGCGAGTACACCGAGACCGCCCGCCGCTGCGCCGGTCCCTCGAACACCGACACGATGATCGCGAGGCCGGCGGGCGCGGTGAGCGCGGCGCAGAAACCCTTGACGACGCGGCTCGCGACCAGCAGCTCCGGCGAGGTGGCCAGCCCGCCGACCACCGACACCGCCGCGAACACCAGCATCGCCGCCAGGTAGACCTCCTTGCGGCCGAACCGGGCGGCCAGCCGCGGGCCGGGCACCAGCAGCAACGCGAAACCCAGGGCGAAACCGCTCATCACCCACTGCGCGCCCAGCGGCGGCACGCCGAACTCCGCGCCGATCGGCACCAGCGCGGGCAGCACCACGGCCACCTCGACCGCGTCCAGCAGCATGTTCCCGGACAGCACGAACAGCAGCGCCCAGGCCCGGCGGTCCCACCGCGCACCGTCAGGCACGGGCGGGTTCCCGCTTCAGCTCCGGCGCGAGCCGCTGGGACACCAGCTCGACGTGCCGGGTCACCAGGTCGTCCGGCATCCCGGCCACGCTCGCCCAGAACACCAGGTGCCGCACGGGCAGGCCGCGGGTCCGCTCGCGGATGCGGTCCACGGCCTCCTCCGGCGTCATGACCTCCAGCGGCGCCCACGGGCCCTCGGTGCGGCGGTCGCGGGTGGGTCCCGGCTCCAGCAGCGGCGGCGCCGGGTGGTCGGTGCCCTCCACCGAGCCGAGCCGGTAGGTGTTCTGCTGGTGCGCGAGGTGCGGCGCGACCCGCGCCCACGCCTCGTCCGGGTCGTCGGCGAGCAGCACCGGCAGCAGGTCGGACACCCTGGCCGTGGCCGGGTCGTGGCCGCCTTCCACCAGGCCCTCGCGGTAGTGCACGAACATCTCCGCGGAGATGTGCAGCAGCCCGATGCCCAGCCGACCGGCCAGGCGCGCGCCGCGCGGGCCGTAGAAACCACCCCACAGCGGCACCGGGTCCTGGAGCGGCAGCGGCGTGATGCCGCCCTCCGCCCACAGCCGCCGCACCTCGCGGACCACCCGCTCGGTCTCGGCGAACTTGCGGTTGGGGTTCGCGCCGAACAACTCGTACTCGGGCACCCGGTAGCCCGCCCCGATGCCGAGTTCGAGCCGCCCGCCGCTGATCAGGTCCACCACCGCCGCCTCCTCGGCGAGCTGGGCGGGCTTGCGCAGCGCGGGCAGCAGCACGGCCGTGCCGATCCGCACCCGCCTGGTCCGCGCGGCGGCGGCGGCGGCGAACGTCAGCGGCTGCGGCAGGTACCCGTCCTCGAACAGGTGGTGCTCGGTGAACCACACCCCGTCCGCGCCACGCGCGTCGGCCTCCTCGCACAGCTCCAGGCTGCGCGCGTAGTGGTCGGCCCAGGGCCGCTCCCACCGGGCGGGGTTGCGCAGGTCGAAGAGAAAACCGACGTCCATCGTGTGCTCCAATCAGTCGCGCCAGCTCCGGGCTCCCGCGAACCCGCCTGCCCGTTCCGGTCGCCGCCACCGCGCCGACCGGCGGCCCGGCCCGGCGGGCGGCGGCTCCTCCGCCACGTGCCTGCGCAGGACGGCGGCGAGCGCGGCCAGCTCCACCAGGTCGGGTTCGCCCTTGACCACCCGCACCAGCAGGGCGGGTTCCGCGTCCGCCGGTGCGCCGGCGACCTCGACGTCCCCGGCCCGCGTGGCCGGCGCGGGCCGGGGCGACGGCACGACCACCTCGGGCCGCGTCTTCTCCGGCGCGGTCACTGCGGCGGGTTGCCGTGCTTGCGGCGCGGCAGGTCGGCGTCCTTGGTCTCCAGCATCGCGAACGTGCGGATCAACACCGAGCGCGTCTCGCGCGGGTCGATCACGTCGTCCACCAGGCCGCGTTCCGCGGCGTACAGCGGGTGCACCAGCTCCCGCCGGTACTGGTCGATCTTCTCCCGGCGCGTGGCCGCCGGGTCGTCGGCCGCGGCGATCTCCCGCCGGAACACGACGTCCGCCGCCGCTTCCGCGCCCATCACGGCGATCTCGTTGGTGGGCCAGGCCAGCGCGATGTCCGCGCCGATCGACCGGGAGTCCATCACGATGTACGCGCCGCCGTACGCCTTGCGCAGCACCACCGACACCCGGGGCACGGTGGCGTTGCAGTACGCGTACAGCAGCTTCGCGCCGCGGCGGATGATCCCGTCGTGCTCCTGGTCCACGCCGGGCAGGAAGCCCGGCACGTCGACCAGCGTGAGCAGCGGGATGTTGAACGAGTCGCAGAACTGGACGAACCGCGCGCCCTTCTCGCTGGCCTTGATGTCCAGCACGCCCGCCAGCGCGGACGGCTGGCTGGCCACGATCCCGACGAGCTGGCCGTCCAGCCGGGCGAACGAGCACACCAGGTTCGGCGCCCACAACGCGTGCACCTCCAGGTGGTCGCCGTCGTCGACGATCTCCTCGATCACGTCGCGCACGTCGTAGGCGCGGGTCGCGTCGGTCGGCACCAGGTCCAGCAGGCGCTCGCCACGCCGGTCCACCGGGTCGTCGCCACGCACCACGGGCGGCAGCTCGCGGTTGTTCGGCGGCAGCATCGACAGCAGCAGCCGGACGTCCGCCAGGCACGACTCCTCGTCGTTGTAGACGAAGTGCGCCACACCGGAGGTCGCGCCGTGCACGTCCGCGCCGCCGAGGCCCTCCATCGAGACCTCTTCGCCGGTCACCGTGCGCACCACGTCCGGCCCGGTGATGAACATCTGCGACACCTCGCGCACCGCGAACACGAAGTCGGTCAACGCGGGCGAGTACGCCGCGCCACCCGCGCACGGGCCGAGCATCACGCTGATCTGCGGGATGACACCGGACGCGCGCACGTTGCGCTGGAAGATGCCGCCGTACCCGGCCAGCGCCGACACGCCCTCCTGGATGCGGGCGCCCGCGCCGTCGTTGAGCGACACCAGCGGCGCGCCCGCCGCGATGGCCAGGTCCATCACCTTGTGGATCTTCTGCGCGTGCGCCTCGCCCAGCGCGCCGCCGAAAACGCGGAAGTCGTGCGCGTACACGAACACCCGCCGGCCCTCGACGGTGCCCCAGCCGGTGACCACGCCGTCGCTGTGCGGTCGCTTGGCCTCCAGCCCGAACCCGGTGGCGCGGTGCCTGCGCAACGGCTCGATCTCGGTGAAGCTGCCCTTGTCCAGCAGCAGCTCGATGCGCTCGTACGCGGTGAGCTTGCCCTTGGCGTGCTGCCGCTCGGTGGCGCGCGGGTCGGCGCCCGACCGGCTCGTCTCCTTCAGCGCGGTCAGCGCCTCGATCTGTTCGACGAACCCAGCCGGTTCCCGGACGGTCGTCATGGCCTTGTCCCCCAATCGAAAGCGGTCAGCCGAGCAGCGTGCCCCCGCTGGCGTCGACGAACGAGCCGGTCACCCAGCGGGCGTCGTCGGAAGCCAGGAACGCCACCACGTCGGCCACGTCGCGGGCCTTGCCGACCCGCTTGAACGCGGAGAGCTGCGACATCGCCTCGACCGCCTCCGGGATGTCGAACACCGGGCTGCCGTTGTCGGTGATGCCCGGCGCGACCGTGTTCACGGTGATACCGCGCGGCGCGAGGTGGCGGGCGAAGTGCAGCGTGATCTGCTCGACCGCGCCCTTGGTCATCGAGTACGCCACCTGCTCGGGGTTGGCGAACTTGGTCAGCCCGGAGGAGATGTTGATGATCCGGCCGCCGTCGGGCAGCAGCGACAACGCCCGCTGCACGATGAAGAACGGGGCCTTGGCGTTGACCGCGAACAGCCGGTCGAGCTGCTCCGGCGTCACGTCCTCGGGCGCGAGGCCCGCCGCGGTCTGCTCACCCGCGTTGTTCACCACGATGTCCAGCGTGGTGTCGCCGGTGCGCTCCTTGAGGCCCTGCTCCAGCCCGAGGAACAGCTCGTGCACGTCGCCCGGCACGCCGAGTTCGGCACGCACCGCGAACGCCCGGCCGCCGTCCTTCTCGATCAGCGCCACGGTCTCGTTCGCGGCCTCCTCGTTGGCGGCGTAGTGGACGGCGACCAGCGCGCCCTCCTCCGCGAGCCGCTGCGCCGTGGCGCGGCCGATGCCCCGGCTGGAGCCGGTGACCAGCGCGGTCTTGCCGTCGAGCTTGCCCATGCGTGTGGTCCCCTGATCCTCTGCGGTGGCGGGCGGCCCGTCGAGGCCGCTGATCATGCGGGCCAGGTGCCCGCGGACGGCGTCGTACCGCATCAGCTCGGCGAAGGTGTCGCGCAACGGCTCCACCTCCGGCCCGCCGAGCAGCAGCAACGCCTGTGCCTGGATGTTGGTGAGGGTGCGCGCGCCGACCGCGTGCCGCGTGGTGTCGTAACGCGCCAACCGGTCGTGGCCGCCGAGCGCGGCGAGCAGTTCGCCGCCGAGGGCGGCGGCGTCCTGGAGGCCGAGGTTGAGGGCCTGCCCGCCGACCGGCATCTGCCGGTGCGCCGCGTCGCCCGCGAGCAGCACCCGACCCCGCCGGTAGGACGCGGCCTGCCGCCGGGTGTTGCCGAACGCGTTCAGCCACGTCGGGGTGCCGCCGGAGATGTCCTCGCCGGTCACCTCGGCCCACGCCGCGACGATCTCCGGGTAGTCCGGGGTGCGCGGCCTGGGCGTGGCGCCGAAGACGTGCACCATCACCCGCGTGCTGCCGTCCGGCCAGCGGAACGCGGTGGCCAGCCCCTTCGGGTGCCGCTCGAACCGCCGGTTCGGGATGTCCAGCCCCACCACGTCGGCACGCAGCATCTCCAGCGTGGCGTCCTCGCCGGGGAAGTCGAAGCCGGCGAGGACGCGCACCGAGCTGTCCTCGCCGTCGCAGCCGACCAGGTAGGCGGCGGTAATCCGCTCCCGACCGCGCTCGGACGCGGTCTCCGCCACCACGTGGTCGGCCTGCTCGGTCAACGCCACCAGCTCGACGCCGCGCCGCACCCGTGCCCCGAGTTCCACCGCCCGCTCCTGGAGCACGCGCTCCAGGAGGGTCTGCGGGCACTTCCACTGCCCGGCGAACCGGTGCTCCGGGTCGGCGAGGGTCAGGTCCAGCGGCAGCCCGCCGAAGTGGCCGGGGCCACCCGACGGGAGCTTGCCGAGCCTGCCCAGGACGTCCCGCTCGGCCAGGACGTCCATGGTGCGGGCGTGCAGCGTGGAGGCGCGGGACTCCGTGGTGGGCGTGGTGAGCCGCTCCACCACGGTGACCCGCGCGCCGCCGGCGCACAGGTCGCCCGCGAGCAGCAGCCCCACCGGGCCCGCGCCCACCACCACGACGTCGGTGTCCATCGCCTTAACGCCGCGCTTCCGCGTAGTTCTTGGCGTGGCCGAGGGTGGCGCGGCTGTTGTTGCCCAGCGCGTCCCGGATGAACTGCCGGGCCTCCGCCACGCCCGCGTCCGGGCCGAGCACCTTCGCGATGTTGTCGGCGTTGAGGATCACGGTGTGCTGCGAGGTGGCCGTGGTGACGCCCTTCTCGTCCTCCTCGAACGTCCAGTAGCCCGTGTGCAGGTCCATCAACGCGGGCAGCGTGGTCTGCTTGTAGGCGATCTTGTGGTGCGGGAAGCAGACCCGGACGGACTCGGTGGTGTGCGACGAGCCGTCCTTGGTGAGCGTCTCCATCCGCAGCACCTGGAGGCCGGGCGTGTCCTCGGTGAGCGTCACCGACGCGACGTGCGGCAGGCGCTCCTTCCACCGGCCGGCCTCGTTGATGAAGTCGTACACGTCCTTCGCCGAACCGTTGACCTGCACGCTGTCCTCGAAGGACAACGTCAGCTCGGCGGTCTGCGTGGCCAGCTCCACGTTCGCCTTCAGCGACGGCAGCTCCGCCTTGCTGTTGCGGTCCACCGCCTCGTCGATCCACTTCAGACCCTCGGGGTCGTCGTCGATCGCGCGGTAGGTGTGCAGCAGCCGGAGGTGGGTCTTGTCGTCGTCGAGCGGTTCGATGACCCACGTGCCGCTCATCTGGGCCACCGGCGGGGCGGACACCTCCTGCGCGAACGTGATGCGCAGGTTCTCCGGGTCCAGCTCGCGGCGCGACGCCCAGTTCTTCGGCTCGCCGTTCGCGGTGGCCCAGATGCGGATGCGCTCGCTGTTGCCGTCGCGCTCCAGGTAGTCGACGTACACCGAGGGCGGGAACAGGCGGGGCCAGTTCTCCACCTCGGCGAGCAGCCGGTAGACGTCCTGCGGCGCGGCGTGCACGGTGATCGAGTGCTCGACCTCGCGGACGGGGTTCCCGGTCATGCGGGGCTCCTTCGGGGGGTCGGTGGGATCAGAAGTTGCCCAGGCCGCCGCAGACGTTGAGCGCCTGCGAGGTGATCGAGGCGGCGACGTCCGAGGCCAGGTAGCCGACCAGGCCCGCCACCTCCTCCGGCGTGGAGTACCGGCCGAGCGGGATCTTGGCGTTGAACTTCTCCAGGATCGCGTCCTCGGAGGTGTTGTAGGCCGCCGCGTAGCCCTGCCGGACCCGCTGCGCCATCGGGGTCTCGACGTAGCCGGGGCACACCGCGTTCACGGTGATGCCGGTCGGCGCGAGTTCGTTGCCCAGCGCCTTGGTGAAGCCCACGACGCCGTGCTTGGACGCCGAGTACGGCGCGCCCAGCACCACGCCCTGCTTGCCCGCGGTGGACGCGATGTTGATGATCCGGCCGCGGTCCTTCTTGCGCATCCCACCGGTGTTCAGCACCTCGCGGGTGACCAGGAAGACGCTCGTGAGGTTGGTGGCGATGACGTCCAGCCACAGGTCGTCCTCGATGTCGGCGGTCACGCCGCCGCCGCTGCGCCCGGCGTTGTTCACCAGCACGTCGATCGTGCCGAACCGGTCCACCGCGGCCTGGACGACGTTGGCGATGTCCGCCTTCTCCCGCACGTCACCCGTGGTGCCGTCCACGTCCAGGCCCTCGTCCTGGAGGTCCTTGACGGTCCGCACCAGCGCTTCCTCCCCCCGGGCGCACAGGAAGACGCGGTGCCCCTGGCGGGCGAGCTGCCGGGCCGAAGCCAGGCCGATACCACTGGTCGCGCCGGTGACCAGCGCAACCCTGCCCTCGTCGGTCATGTCTAATCCCCTCGTCGGCTCAGACCGCCTGCGCGGCGGCGAGGTGTGCGTTGACCAGGTCCACCAGCGCGGTGGGGGTGCGGGCGGCGGCGAGCGCGTCCTCGTCCAGGCTGATGCCGTACTCGCGCTCGATCCGGCCACCGGTCTCCAGCAGCGCCAGCGACTCGTAGCCCAGTTCCTCGAAATCGGTCTCGGCGATGTCGCCGTCCAGGTCGACGCCCTCGTCGGCGCCCGCGGCCTCGCGCAGGATGCGCGTGAGGTCCTCGATGGTGAACTTGTCGACCGCCATGGCCAGGTCCTTTCGTGTGGGTCAGCGCGGCGCGCGCACGACCATCGCCGAGTTGAAGCCGCCCTGGCCGCGCGCCACCACCAGCGCGGACCGCACGTCCGCGCGGCGCGGCGCGCCGGTCACCAGGTCCAGCTCGTAGCGTTCGGACAGGGTGGTGTGGACCGTCGGCGGCAGCACGCCGTCGCGGATCGCGAGCAGCGCCGCCGCCAGGTCCAGGGGCGCCGCGCCCGAGTACAGCCGGCCGGTGCCGGTCTTGGGCGCGGTCACCGGCACGCCGCGCGGGCCGAACACCTTGGTGATCGCCTCCGCCTCGGCGCGGTCCAGCTCGGGCACGGCCGCCGCGTCGGCGAACACCACGTCGATCTCGTCGGGCACCGCGCCCGCGTCGGCCAGCGCGTGGTCGATCGCCTTCTGCAACGTGGGCGCGCGGTCCCGGCCCGGCGCGGGGTCCACCGTGGACGCGTGGCCCGCGACCACGCCGTAGACCCTGGCGCCACGCGCACGGGCGTGCTCGGCGTTCTCCAGCACCAGCAGCGCGCCGCCCTCGCCCGGGACGTGCCCGGCGGCGCGGTCGTCGAACGGCAGGTAGGCGCGTGCCGGGTCGTCCCGCTCGCTCAACCGGCCGCTGGTCAGCTGCGCCACCCAGCCCCACGGGCAGATCGACGCGTCCACCGCGCCCGCCAGCACCATCGAGGTGCCCTTGCGGATCTGGCGGCGTGCCTGGGCCAACGCGTCCAGGCCGCCGGCCTGGTCGGTCACCACCACGCTGCTCGGGCCGCGCAGCCCGTTGCGGATGGAGATCTGGCCGCTGTTGACCGCGTAGAACCAGGCGAACGACTGGTAGGCGCTGACGTACTGCCCGCCCTTGCTCCACAACGCGCGCAGCTCGTTCTGGCCGAACTCGAAACCGCCCGAGTGGCTGGCCGTGATGACGCCGACGTCGTACTCCGGCAGGTCGGCGGGCACCACGCCCGCGTCGGCGAACGCCCAGTCGGCGGCCACCAGCGCGATCCGCGTCATCCGGTCGGTCTGCGGCAGCAGCCTGCTCGGCAGCACCTCCTCCGCGGCGAAGTCGCGGATCTCGCCCGCCAGCCGCGCCGGGTAGTTCGACGGGTCGAACCGGGTGACCCGGCCCAGCCCGCTCACGCCCGCCAGCGTGTTGGCCCAGTAGGCGTCCAGGCCCAGCCCGGTCGGCGCGGCGATGCCGAGCCCGGTGACGACGACCTCGGTCATCGCGCGCTCCGATCGGGGTTCGCCAGCACGACCGCGCTCTGGAAACCGCCGAACCCGCTGCCCACGGACAGCACCGCGTCGGTCTTCCAGTCCCGCGCCACCAGGGGCACGTAGTCCAGGTCGCACTCGGGGTCCGGGTTGTGCAGGTTCGCCGTCGGCGGCACCACGTCGTGCTGCATCGCCAGCACGGACGCGGCGACCTCGATGGAGCCGATCGCGCCCAGCGAGTGGCCGACCATGGACTTGATGGAGCTGACCGGCGTCCGGTAGGCGTGCTCGCCCAGGCTGCGCTTGAACGCGGCCGTCTCGTGCCGGTCGTTCTGCTTGGTGCCCGAGCCGTGCGCGTTGATGTAGTCGATGTCCTCGGGGTTGAGCCGGGCCTCGGCCAGCGCCACCCGGATCGCCTCGGCCATCTCCTTGCCGTCCGGCCGCAGCCCCGTCATGTGGAACGCGTTGGAGCGCGTCGCGTAACCCGCGACCTCGGCGTAGACCTTCGCGCCGCGCTGCCGGGCGCTCTCCAGCTCCTCCAGCACGAACACCGCCGCGCCCTCGCCCATCACGAACCCGTTGCGGGACGCGTCGAACGGGCGGGAGGCGTGCTCCGGGTCGTCGTTGCGCGGCGTGGTCGCCTTGATCGCGTCGAAGCAGGCCACGGTGATCGGCGAGATCGGCGCGTCGGTGGCGCCCGCGACCATCACGTCCGCGGAACCCTCCCGGATCACGTCGGCCGCGTAGCCGATCGCGTCCAGGCCGGAGGTGCAGCCGGTGGAGACCACCGTGCTCGGGCCCTCCGCGCCCGACGCCCACGCGACCTCCGTCGCGAAGGAGCTGGGCACCATGTAGTTGTAGAGGTGCGGCACGGCGTAGTTGTGGTCGACCAGCTCCAGCCGGCCGCCGTCGCTGACCGTCCGGTACTCCTGGTCCAGGCCCATCGTCGCGCCGACCGCGCTGCCGATCGTCACGCCGATGCGGCTCGGGTCGAGCGCTTCGAACTCCAGGCCGCTGTCCGCGATCGCCTCCCGCGCGGTGACCACCGCGAACTGGGCGGCGCGGTCCATCCGGCGGATCTCCTGCGGGCTCAGGCCGTGCAGCTCCGCGTCGAAGTCCACCTCCGCCGCCACCTGGGAGCGGAACGGCGACGGGTCGAAGAACGAGATCCGACGGGTCGCGGTGCGCCCGGCGGTCAGCAGGTCCCAGAAGTTCTTGACGCCGGGGCTGCCGGGCGCGGTCACGCCCACCCCGGTGATCACCACACGGCGGGTCACGTTGTGCTCCAGTGGTAGAAGCGGCTCGCCATCGCGTCGGCGGGCGAGCGCCACGTCTTGGGGTCGTAGGCCTCGATGAACGGCTTGAGGTCGGCGCTGATCTGCACGAACCGCGGATCGGTCTTGGCCTCCTCGATCAGCTCGCCGCCGTTCTCGCCGTCGAAGTCCTGGAGGTGGAAGTACAGGCCGCGGTACTGGAAGAGCTGCCGGCGGCGGGTGCCCATGCGGTGGGGCATCTCGGTCTGGTCGAACTCGCGGAAGAGGGCGGCGACGTCGCCTGCCGACTCCGGCTGCATCCGAGCCACGATCAGGGTGCTGTGCATCTTCTCTCCGTCAGGTCAGCCGACCGGCCCGAACCAGCGGTTCAGGGCCATCGGCAGGTCGTGGTGGCTTCCGGGCGCGGCCCAGGCCACGTGGCCGTCGGGCCGGACCAGCACCGCGGTGACGCCCGCGGGCGTGTCGCGCGCGGTGGCGGTGACGATGTCGATCCGGTCCACCCAGGGCTCCGCCCGGCGGCGCAGGACCTCGTTGTCCCCCAGGTCGAGCAGGACGCCGCGGCCGGAGCGCAGCAGCTCGGTGGTGCTGGTGCGCCGGCCGCCGCGGTCCAGTTCCAGGTGCGGCACCCGCAGGCCGAGCAGCGGGTTCGACCCGCCGCCGACGTCGTAGCGGATGTCCAGCCCGCTCACGCGGGCCGCGAGGTGGCGTTCCACCTCCGGGTAGCGCAGCAGCTCGCCCAGCACGTCCCGCAGCGGCGTGACCTCCGGGCCGCCGAGGATGAACAGGCTCTGCGCCTTCGTGTTGGCCAGCAGCGCGCGGCCGACCGCGTGCCGCTCCTCGTGGTAGGTGTCCAGGAGGGAGAGCGGTGCGGTGCCGCGCAGCACGGCGGCGAGCTTCCAGCCCAGGTTCACCGAGTCCTGGATGCCGGTGTTCATGCCCTGGCCGCCCGCCGGGAGGTGCACGTGGGCCGCGTCGCCCGCGAGCAGCACCCGACCGCGCCGGTACTCGGTGACCTGGCGGGCGGCGTCGCCGAACGCGCTCACCCACACCGGTTCGGCGTGTGAGATGTCGGTGTCGGTGAGCCGCTTCCAGATGTCCGCGACCTCCGCGAACTCGGGCGGCCCCGACCGGCGGCGGGGCGGGGCGCCCCGTTCGCCGACGATGACCCGGTGCGTGCCGTCGGGCAGCCGGGCGGCCATCACCATGCCGCCGGGCACCTGCTGGCCGATCATCCGGGGTTCGATGTCGACGCCCCGCACGTCGGCCAGGAACAGCTCCGTGGTGGCCTCCGTGCCGGGGAAGTCGAAGCCCGCGAGCTTGCGCACCGCGCTGCGCCCGCCGTCGCAGCCGACCAGGTAGCGGGTGCGCAGCGTCCGGTTGGTGCCGCGCACGGTCACGTCCACGCCGTCCGCGTCCTCGGTGAACCCGATGAACTCGACACCGCGCCGGATGTCCGCGCCGAGGCCGCGCGCCCAGCTCTCCAGCACCTCCTCGGTGGCGGACTGGGGCACGGTCTTGGCCGACTCGCGGGCCGCGCCCAGCACGCCCAGGTTCAGCGGGATGCCGCCGAAGTGCCCGAACGTCCCGGTGCTCAGCTCGCCGAACCGGGGCAGCAGGCCCCGCTGGTCGAAGACCTCCGCGGTGCGGATGGTGAAGCCGATGCCGCGCGACTCGCCGGTGCGGGCGGGCAGCTTGTCCAGCACGATCACGTCGACGCCCGCCAGGCGCAGTTCCCCGGCCAGCATGAGACCGGCCGGGCCGGCGCCGACGACGACTACCGAAGCGTCCATTCGTCTCTCCCCAGGAAGTTCGTGGAACCGCTGATCAGTCGGCGATCCGGCAGACCACCGCGCCGGACGCGACGGCCGCGCCGACGGTGGCGGCCAGGTCGCGCACGCGACCGGCCCGGTGGGCGACCAGGGGTTGCTCCATCTTCATGGCCTCCACCACGATCACCAGGTCGCCCGCCTCGACCTGCTGCCCCTCCTCGACGGCGACCTTGACCGTCGTGCCCTGCATCGGCGACACCAGCGCGTCGCCGGTGGGAGCGGCCTTGCGGGCGGCGGCGGCCCGCGATTTGCGCACCGCCGTCGCGACACCGCCACGTGGTGCGACGGCCACCGCGGGCAGCGAGATCTCCAGCCGCCGCCGGTCGATCTCCACCACCACGGTCTCCCGCGGCGCGGCGGCGGCGGGCTCCGCGGGCGCGGTGTGCGGCGGCACGCGGTTGTCGAAGCCGGTCTCGATCCATCGCGTGTGGACGGTGAAGTCCTCCGCGAACGCCGGGTCCTCCACCACCGCGCGGTGGAACGGGATCGTGGTCGGCACACCGTCCACCCGGAACTCGGCCAGCGCGCGGGCCGCCCGCCGCAACGCCTGCTCGCGGGTCGCGCCGGTGACGATCAGCTTGGCCAGCAACGAGTCCCACGCGGGTCCGACGACCGAACCGGCCTCCACGCCGGAGTCCAGCCGGACGCCCGGACCGGACGGCGGGTCGAACACGACGACCGCGCCGGGCGCGGGCAGGAAGTTGCGGCCGGGGTCCTCGCTGTTGACCCGGAACTCCAGCGAGTGCCCGCGCGGTGTCGGGTCCGGGTAGTCCAGGCGCTCGCCACGCGCGATCCGGAACATCTCGCGCACCAGGTCGATGCCGGTGACCTCCTCGGTCACCGGGTGCTCCACCTGGAGCCGGGTGTTGACCTCCAGGAAGGAGATCGTGCCGTCCACGGCCACCAGGAACTCGCAGGTGCCCGCGCCGGTGTACCCGGCGTGCTTCAGGATCGCCTTGGACGCCCGGTACAGCTCGGCGTTCTGCTCGGCGGACAGGAACGGCGCGGGCGCCTCCTCCACCAGCTTCTGGTGCCGCCGCTGGAGCGAGCAGTCCCGGGTGGACACCACGACCACGTTGCCGTGCCGGTCGGCCAGGCACTGGGTCTCGACGTGCCGTGGCCGGTCCAGGTACCGCTCGACGAAGCACTCGCCCCGCCCGAACGCGGCGGTCGCCTCGCGCACCGCGGACTCGTACAGCTCGGCGATCTCCTCGCGGGTCCGGGCCACCTTCAGCCCGCGCCCGCCGCCGCCGAACGCCGCCTTGATCGCGATCGGCAGGCCGTGCTCGTCCGCGAACGCCACGGCCTCCGCCGCGCCCGACACCGGCTCCGACGTGCCCGCCACCAGCGGCGCGCCCACCTCGCGGGCGATCCGCCTGGCCTCGACCTTGTCGCCCAGCGCGCGGATCGCCGCCGGCGACGGCCCGATCCACGTCAGGCCCGCGTCCAGCACGGCCTGCGCGAAATCGGCGTTCTCGGACAGGAACCCGTAGCCGGGGTGCACGGCGTCCGCGCCGGAGGCACGCGCCGCGGCCAGCACGCGGTCGACGTCCAGGTAACTGGTGGCCGGTGTGTCACCGCCCAGCGCGAACGCCTCGTCGGCGAGCCGCACGTGCGGCGCGTCCCGGTCCGGTTCCGCGTACACCGCGACGCTCGCGATGCCCTCGTCCCGGCACGCCCGGACCACGCGCACCGCGATTTCGCCACGATTGGCGACCAGCACTTTTCGCACGGCAGAACCCCCATCTGTCGCCCGAGCGGACATTCCCGGAAAAGGGCGGCCGACACCGACCGGACGACCGCGCGGTGCGCGCGGTCCCGGTGAGCCGCCGGCGGGAAACCGCCCGGGATCAGGACTCGCCGGCCCGCATGTTCTCCGCGATCCGGCGCAGCACGTCGTTCGCGAGCAGGAACTCCTCCTGCGTGATACCGCGCAGCTGCTTGTCGGCGTGCGCGTTGACCAGGACCTCGGCGCTTTCGTGCGCGGACACGCCCGCGTCGGTCTGGGTGATCACGTCACCGTCGAGTTCGGCCCAGCCGCGGTGCGCGAAGTCCTCCACCACCGGGCGGTAGGACTCCTCGCGGTCGGCCACCAGGAACGGCCGGAACGCCTCGTCGATCTCCGACACCGTGCGGACGCCGATGCTGATCGCGTGCAGCACCTGCCACTGGCGCCGGTTCAGCCCCACGTCGCGCAGCGCCTTCGTGGTGGCCGCGTCGAACGCCTGGTGGAGCAGCACCAGCCAATAGCCGATGCGCTTGGTGGTGTTCTGCTGAAGCATCGTATCCCCCAGTAGAGACGTGTCAGCGCGTGTGACCCTTGTCGTACGGGATCACCCAGAACGTCGTGAGCTTGATCGCGGAGAACAGCCAGCGGCCGTCCACCCTGGTGTACTCGTCGTCGAACTTGCCCGCCACGAGGTAGCTCTCGCGGTCGAACACGACCTTCTCCTCGAAGTAGCAGACCCCGGTCGCGCGGTCGCCCAGGACCTCCACGTCGTGGCCGTGCACGAACTGCTTCACCAGCACACCCGAGGCGACCGGGTTGTCGGCGTCGATCCGCGCCGGCAGGCCGGCGAAGTAGTCGGCGATCGCCGCCCGGCCCTCCGCCTGCCCCACCGCGCCGTAGTCCAGGCTCGCGTCCTCGGCGAACAGCTCGCCGACCCGGTCCCACGCGTTGTCGTTGATCAGCCGGGGCAGCCCGTGACGCAGGGCGTTCAGCTCGCGCACGTTCTCCAACTCCCGCACGCGCTCGGCGAGCAGTTTCACCTGCGTGGCGAGATCCGGCTCATCGGACATGGCGAACCCTTCATCCAGTTCCGCGGCACGCGGAACAAACGCGGGCGATCTAATGGATTGCGGAAGACGGACAGCCGTCTTGTTTCCTGTGTGACCGATGTTGGCACGGTCGCTTCGCAGGCGACAAGGGCTGCGGCGGGAACCTACGGGTGACCCGCAAGCCCGTAGTGCACAAGGGCAACCGGGGCTGTGGCGCGGGACACGCTCCCGGAATGAGCACGCCCGCCCGCACGTCGGACCGCGTATTGCGATCCGGCGTGCGGGCGGGCGGCTTTCGTCTGGGTCCGAAGTTTCAGGCGCAGTCGGTGAGCGCCGTGCGCAGTTCCTCCCGGCCGGTGATGCCGAGCTTGTCGTAGGCGCTGGAAAGGTGGAACTCCACGGTCCGCAGCGCCAGGAACAGTTTCGCGGCGATCTCCTTGTTGGAGTAGCCGGCGATGGCCAGGCGGGCGATCCGCGCCTGCTGCCGGGTCAGCGCCCGGCGGCGGGGCGGCGCGACGCCGAGCAGCGCGCGTTCCGCGAGCGCCGCCCGACCCGGGTTGCCGACCCGGCCCGCGAGCGCCCGCGCCCGGCCCAGGTGCTGGCGCGCGCCCGCGACGTCACCACGCGCGGCGAGCCGGACACCCAGCTCGTAGCAGACCTTCCCCAGTTCCGGCCACGCCTGCGCCAGCTCCAGCAGCTGCCCCGACTCCTCCAGCAGCTCCACCTCCTGGCCGTCGCCGTCGACCACGGCGACCGCCGCCAGCGCCCGGCCGACCGTCCGCGACTCGCCCCACGCGACGGCGGCCGCGTACTCCTGCCGCGCGAGCGCCGACGCGAGACCGCGGCGGCCCGCGGAGAACGCGCACAGCGCCGCCTCGCTGCGCCACGGCATGACCGCCGGGTTCACCACGCCGCGCGACACCAGCTCCCGGCCGCACGCCAGGTAGTCGGCCACCGCGTCGCCGAACCGGCCCACGGCCATCGACACCGCCCCACGCGCGGACAGCAGCACCGGGCGGCACGCGACGCCGGACGCCAGCACGCCGTCCAGGTCGTGGGCGGCGGCCAGCGCACGCGCGCCGTCCACGTCACCGCACTCCGCGCACAGCTCGACCGCCCACGCGACCGCCACCATCCTGGTCACCTGGCCGGTGTCGGACTCGACCAGCGAGCCCAGCAGCTCACGTGCCCGGTCCACGTCACCGCACAGCCGCGCCACCCGCGCACGCAGCAACGTCACGACACCGGGCACACCGGCGACGCCCGGCCGGTCCGCGAGCAGCAGGCTGTGCTCGTCGGCCGGCACCAGCTCACCGCCGTAGACCAGCGTGGACAACGCGCGGCCCACGCACATCTCGCTCGCCCGGCACACCTCGTCCGCCAGCGCCTCCTCGGCACTGCGGATCGCACCCACCCAGTCCTGCCCCGACACCAGCAGGCACAGCGCCCGCTCGGCGGCGCAACGCACGGTGAGGCGGTCCGGTCCGGGTGAGGCCGTGTCCGGGTGCCTGTCCCGCCCCAGTGGCAGGAACACCTCGAACGGCGGGACCCCGCCGATGTTCGTCAGCGGTACCCGCAACCCCGGATGCACCATTCCGCTCCCCCTTTGCCGGTCCGGTCGGCCGCCGGGTCCCGGGTGTAGCGGCCACTCACCCGGTGCGGTCACCCACAGTCGGCCCCCTATTGCTCACCGTAGATTGATCCAACATCAAGTTCCACCGCGTAGCCGACGGCTACCAGGGGCTGGAAACCTTGCCCGGACAGGGTTCCGGCGGGTGTGAAACCGGTCTCACACCAGGGGGCGCACCGGTTGAGACGCGGGGCCGTCGCCCCTGGTCACGGCGATCACGGGCAGGGCTTGCGCAGCACCGCCCCGGACGTGCCGCCGAGCGACACCGAAGTCACCGCGGCACCCGCCTCGTCCACGAAGGTCCCGCCGAGCGGCACCCGCACCGGCGCCGCGCCGGTCGGGTTGGCGTTGACCAGCGCCACGCCGCAGGCGAAGTCGCGGCGGAACAGGTTCGTCCCGATCGCGCGGTACGTCTCCGGCGCGGAACCCAGCCGCCAGGCGTACATGGCGCTACGCGCGGTGGGGTCGCCGTACCCGTCCGTGACGCCCATCTCCGCGATCGCGCTCCGCGTGCCGACCACCATGTAGTAGCTCGCCATCGCGTACCGCATCTGCTGCTCGTCGCCGGAGGTGAAGTGCGGCTGCACCCAGGTGATCTTGCCGCGCGCCTCGCCGGAGGAGATCTCCGCGACCTGCTTGCTCCAGCCCCGGTCGTACTCGGGCAGCATGTTGTTCCGGTCGAACACCAGCCACCACTCGTCGAAACCGCCGTCGAGGTGTTCGGTGTAGGCGTTCCACACGTCGCCGTGCAGGCGGGCGTTGGACAGGTTCCCGATCGTGGTGAGACCGGCGTCGGCGAACCGGCCCTTGATGTTGGCCAACATCGACTTGTAGGCGTTCTGGAACTCCGCGTCCGTCGGGTACTTCACCGGGCAGACGCCCGGGTGGTACGCGTCGCACGGGAACAACGCGTTGTCCATGAAGACGCCGTCGAAGCCGGTCGCCTTCGCCTCGGTGACCACATTGGTCGCCCACGCGTCCTGGTACGCGCGGTTGCCCACGTCCATCTGCCAGTGCCCGGCGTACCCGCTGTACTCGAAGCGGTTGCCGTTCGGTCCGGTGAGGAACCACTCCGGGTGGTCCCGGTTCGCCACGCAGTACCCGATGCCCGCCGGCAGGAACCGGTCGTCCACACCGGCGCGGCAGGCGTAGCTGCGGGTGGAGGAGAGGTCTTTGTAGACGAACACCTGGACCGCGGGGTTGCTCGCCTTGAGCTTGCGGAGCAGGTCGCCCTCCCAGGCGTTCAGCACGACGTACTCGTGCCGCTTCGCCTCGACCGCCGCCATGACGTCGCTCACCGGCGTGCTGTTCAGGTGCAACCAGAACGACTTCGCGGCGCCCGTGCTCGGGTACGCCTTCTCGCCACCAGCGGTCACGGCGTCACGTTCTACCGCGCCGACCGCCGGAACCGGCGCCGCCACGCCCACCACGAAGACGATCGTCATCAGCGCGACCCGGAACCCGCGGTCGCGCACCACCGGACGACTGGATCGGAAAACGGACATAGCGCACCTCACGGAGAACCGGCCCACAATTCCCAATCGCGCGACCGCCGCCGGGACCCGCCCGAAACCGTCTTCCGCCCGCACGGAACACACCGCCGCACGACCTCGCACGTGCGGCGCGAATTGATCTCGTGCCCACCACTCCGGTGGTTCCGCGCACGCGACCGGAGTCGATCTCGTGCCCGCGGCCCGAACCACCCCTGTGCCCGCAACGCGGATCAAACGCACGCGGCCCGAACCACTGCCGTGCCCGCGGCCCGAACAGTTCGGGGCACACGGGAATTCGGGTCCACCCGCGCGCGATCACCCCACGCACGACCACACCGGCCATCGACGAATTCCGCAGCAGGACCCACAACCAGGCGGTGCTGATCCACATTGGATCTACCGGTCGCGTTCCACCTACAGCATTACCCGCCGACACCTCATCCACAAAACTTTTCACATGTCAACCACATCCGCGTAAATCACATCGCGATCACCGGACGGGAAATCGGCGCAGCCGCGGGACTCCGGTGGCGCGGGCTGTTCCACGCTCGAACAGCCCGCGCCCCTCGGCGGTCCACAGCGGACACCGGGTCAGGACGGGGTCACCGCGTCCAGCCACCACCGCCGCGACACCGCGCGGGTGAACTCGCGAACGTGCAAGCCGGCTCGCAGCCACGCGGTCGGGAACGCGTCACCCGCGTCCCGGACCACCCGCCCGAACGCGTCCCGCTCCCGGTCGCGGCACGCCAGCGCCAGATCGGACAGCAGTTCGGCGGTGGTGCTCAAGCCGTTGCGGGACAACGCGTTCACTTCACGCGAGGTGGAGGCGACCGCCGCTACCGCCCGTCCACCGAGGGTCACCCGGTGCAACACGTTCTCCAGCGGGCGCAACGGCGGCGGCACCCGGTCGGCCGGCGCGGGACGTGGTGGCAGCTCCCCCGCCCGGCCGTCGACGTTCGCCCGTTGCAGCCGGTCCAGCCCGAGGTCGACGTGGCCGTGCAGGCCCGCGGGCAGCGCGAGATCACCCGCGACGGCGAGCGCCGACGCCACACCCGGTCGGTCGGGCCGCAGCCGGGCCACGAACCGCAGCACCACGCCGCCCGCACCGGCGAGGACCCGCAGGTTCTCCCGGACCCGGTCGTGGTCGCCGACCAGGTCCAGCGCACCGGTGGCGGTCTCGACGCGCAACGCGCCGTCCGCGACACCGAGCACGGTCCCGGTGCAGAACAGCAGATCCGCGCCCGCCGGCCGGTGCGTCTCGGGCCGCGCGCCCGCGTCGAACGCCCGCGCCACCTGGTCGGCGAGCGGCACGTCCCAGAGGGCACGCAGCGGTGCCTCGTCCCACGCCACGCCGGCCGCCCGCACGGCACGCACCGCGCGGCCCGCGCCGAGCCGCCGGTCCGCCGACGCCGTGCCGCCGGACAGCAGCAACCCCACCCGGCCCAGTTCCCGTTGGGCAAGCCCGGATTCACCGATCGCCACCGGCCCGCTCGCCGCCGCGCCGACCCGCTCGGGTCCACCCGGCATGATCGCGGGCACCGTCCACAGCACACCGGACTCGTCGGCGAGGTGCGTCACCACACCGCTGTAGCCGGAGGTCGTGACCACGGCTTCGGTGCACACGCCGAACAAGCGCAGCGAACCGATCGGCCGGTACTCGCGGCGCGCCGTGCCCCGCAACTCGCTGGTCGCGGACGGGACCACGCGCAGGTCGTGGCACAGCAGCAGGAGGTCGACCAGTTCGGCGGTGAGCACCTCGCGGTCGAACGACGAGTCCCCGGCGCGTGCCGCGGCCAACGCCGCCGCGATCCGCAACCCACCCGCCGCCGCCCGGTGCAACCCGGCGACCCGCGCCGTGTGCACCGCCCGCAACAACTCGGCCCGCACCACCGCGCCGCTGCCCTGCGCACCGGACCGCAGCACCGCGCCGCACGCCTCCCACAACGCTGCGGCAGCGGCCCGTTCAGCCGTGCCGACCGCCGTGGGCGTCTCCTGTTCCAACGCCTCGGCGCCGGCCCGACCGGCCGCTGTGGACGCTCCCCGCGCCGACGCTTCGGCGGCGGCCCGCCCGTCCGGGCCGACTCCCGCGGGAGCCTCCCGCCCAGCCGGGCCGACCGCCGTGGAAGCCTCGCCCTCCAGGCCCCCGACTGTGCCCGAAGGGTCCGCCGGGTCTGCACTTTCGGGCACCCCCGCGGACCCGTCCGCCGGGTCGACCACGGTCGCGGCGGCGACCGCCAGGCCCCGGTGCAGGCACCGGGGTGCGAGCAGGCAGCTGCACACCAGGTCGTCGGCGGCGGTGAGGACGCCGGAGCGGAGGGTCCAGGTGATCGTGGTGTCGGCGTCCAGCTCGGCGCGGGCCGAGTCGGCGTCGCCGACCACCTCCCAGGCGGCCGGTTTGCCGAGCGCGCCGTCCACGCGTTTGCGCAGCCGCGGCGGGAGCGCGTCGAGCACGTCGGCCACCACGGCGGGCGCGACCGGGGGCGGGGTCATCCGCGCACCTTCTCCCCGACCCAGCGCGCCAGCTCCAGCGGGCTCAGCGCCGCCACCGGCATCCCGGCGGCGACCAGCGCGCCCGCCACGGACGTCGAGTAGCGGGCCTTGCCACGGTCGTCCAGGCTGGCGCAGCCCAGCACCGTGACGCCGGAGTCGACCAGCTCCCGCACCTGCCCGACCAGCGAGGCCACCGGGCCCCCCTCCTCGAAGTCGCTGACCACCACCACCATCGTCCGCTCCGGCACGGTCACCAGGGATCGCGCGTGCCGCAACGCACCCGCGATGTGCGTGCCGCCGCCGACGCGGACCTCCAGCAGCAGCGCCAGCGGGTCGGACACGCGTTCGGACAGGTCGACCACCTCCGTGGAGAACGCGAGGAAGTTGGTCGACAGCGACGGCACACCCGCGAACACGGCGGCGGTCAGGGCCGACCAGACCGTGGACGCCTCCATCGAGCCCGACACGTCGACCACCAGGACCAGCCGCCAGTTCGTCGCCCGCCGGCCGCGGGTGCGGAAGACCGGGCGCTCCGGCACCACGAGCACGCGGCCGTCCGGACCACGACGGGCGGTGGCCATGTTGGCGCGGAGGGTGCGCGGCAGGTCGAGCCGCCCACCGGGCCGCCGGGTCGGTGTCGGGAGCTGGATGCCCGCGAGCGCGGGCCGGACCTGGTTGGCGAGCTGCGCGGTGAGTTCCCGCACCAGCCGTTCCACCAGGGGGCGCAGGCGGGCCAACGCGTGCTCCGACAACCCGCCCGCCAACGACAGCACGTTGCGCAGCAGCTCGACGGACGGCCGGACGGAGTCGGCGTCGATCTCCAGCGCCGCCTCGAGTCGACCACCCTCGGCAGCCGCCGCGAGCACTTCCTCGCGAACCCGCTCGCCGAACAACGAGCGGAGTTCTTCGGACCACTCGCGCACATCGGGGAACGGCGAGGAGAGATCCGCGCCCAGCCCACCCGCGACCGCGCCTTCACCACGGTCATGCCCGTACAACTCGTCCAACGCCGCCGCATACCGCGCCGCGCCCGCCGGCCGCTCACCCCGGGCCCCCAACACCAACCGCCACCGGACGGCGGCGGCCAACGTCCGACCGCTACTGGGATCGGCGGCCCTGACATCCGCCGCCAACCCGGCGGCAACCGGACCGGCGGGCCCGCCATCGGCCGCCCACCCCGCGGCAACCGGACCGGCAGGCCCACCATCGGCCGCCCACCCCGCGGCAACCGGACCGGCAGGCCCGGCATCCGCTCCCCGCCCGGCGGCCACCGGACCGGCAGCGCCGGCATCCGCCGACAGCCCGGCGGACCCGCCCACCGCATCCGCCGGGAATGCCGGCGGCCCGCCGTTCGAGTGCGGGTCGCCCGTCGCGGGGTGGTCCGCCAGGGTGGCGGGGCGGGGTAGGTGGTGGGCCGTCAGGGTGGAGTGGGCGGTGTGCTCCGCTGCCAACCACACCGCGAGCAGTTCCGGGTCGAAGGCGCCCGCCACGTCCAAGCGGTCGCCCGTGCGTTCCTCCACCACCGCCAGCACGCGTGCCCGAGCCGCCGGGCCGATCGACGTGAAAGCACCCCGCAGCGCGGGCAGGCGTTCGAGGAACGCCTGGTCCCCCAGCGCTTCGACCCGCTCCAGCAACGGGTCGAGCGCCTCCGTCGTCTCCAGCAGCGGGGTCGCCGCCGCCAGCACACCGGTCAACCCCTGGCGCAGCGTGCGCCTGCGGTCCGGCGTCGTGGCCGTGTCGACCCACGACGCGACGCGCCCACCCAGTTCCGCCGGTGTCGTCAGCCCGAGCAGGACCTGCGCGGCCCCGGCCGCGCCCGCGATCAACGGCACGCCCTCGTCCGCCAAGCGCCGCAACGTGGCCGCCAAGCGGATGCCGCTGCCGTGCGCGTCGTGCCGCTGCCCCAGCTCCACGAGCGCGTGGGCGTCCGCCGGGTCCTCCGAACCGGCCAGCCCCGCCAACTGCGCCACGGCCGACGTCTCCCACTCCCGCGCCAGCAACGGGTGGGTGTCGAGGACGTCCGGCGGCGTGCCCGGGACGTGGCCCGAGCGCAGGCGGTCCAGCAGGTCGAGGCCCGACAGCAGGTCGCGCAACGTCCCGGAGGACGGCAGCACGGTCGCCGCGTCGGTCAGCACCTCCCGCACCAGGTCCGGCAGACCGCAGGACGCCGCCGTCGCCAGGTCGCCCAGGACGTCCTCGGCGGTCGGGCCACCCGCCCGCTCGCGGTCCGCGCGCCGCGCCCGCAGCTTGCCGTGCGCGGCCAGCGGCAGGGTCGCGCCCCACAACCCCGCCACCGGCAGGGTCGCCGCCGTGGTCGGGGTCCAGGAAGCGGTCCACCGGGTGGTCAACGCGTCGCCACCGCCCACGCCCGTGGTCCCGGTCGGCTCGCCGTAGGACACGCCGAGCACCCGCAACCGGTGCAGGGTCGTCTCACGACGGGCGTCCAGGTCGGACCGCAACGGGTCCAGGCGCAGCGACACCGGCTCGCGGGAACCCGGACCGGGCAGGCGGAGTTCGGCGAGCAACGCCTCCACGGCCGGGGCCAGGCCCGACCGCGGCGTACCGGGCGCGAGGACGCCGGTCCGCGTGCCGACCAGCACGTCACCCGCCGCCCGCGCCACCACGCGACCGCGGCCGAGCGGTTCGGCATGGGTGAGGACGGACTGCACCGCTTCGACCACCTCGCCCCGACCGGGCGCGGGCAGGCCGCGCAGCCGGGCCAGGTCGACCGCCAGGCGAAGCGCCTCGCGCGCCTCACCCGGCCCGGCCGGGTGGCCCAGTTCGCGGATGCGGGCGCAGATCCGGACGATCACCGACGCCGCGGCTCCCTCGACGGCGGCCGGATCGCCCGCCGCCTCCAGGACCGCCTGCTGCCACTCGGGGTCGCGGATGCCCGCCGGGTAGCCCGAGCGCTCGTCGAGCAACGCGAACCCGTACGGGACAAGGGAAGTCACCACGTCCCGACCGGGCACGTCGTCCGACGCGACCGGCCCGCCCAACAACGCCGCCGCGTGGAACGACCCGACCACGGCCGCCGTCCGCCGCCCTCCCGCACCCGCCACCACGCGCCGCATCCACTCCTCGCGACGCAGGTCGTACGGGTCGACACCGGAACCACCCGCCGCGTCCTGGCGCATCGCCCAGCCGACCAGGAGGGCGGCGCGGCGCACCGCCTCCGGCGACTGGCCGGGCGCGACCGCCTCCACCAGGCGGTCCCACAGGTCGTCGCCGTCGCGGCCGGTGGTGGACCGGCACAACGCGTCGGTCAACGGCGACGTGCCACCCGCCACCGCCCGGTAACCCCGGTCGGGTGCCGCCAGCGGGAGGTCGCACGGGAGCACCTCGACGCCGTTCCGGTGAGCCCAGCGGATCGCCGCCAGCTCCGGCGAGAAGTCGGCGAACGGGTAGAACGCCAACCCGCCCCCGTCCCGCCCGGCACCCGACAACGCCACCGGGGCGACCAGCTCCGGGTCCGCGAGGTGCGGCAGCCACTCCCCCAGCTCCGCCGGCAGCTCGATCAACAACACCTCGGGATCGGCCGCCGCCAACAACTCCGGCATCACGGCGGCCAGGGCGGGCGAGTGGTGGCGCACCCCGATGAGGAACGGTGCGCGGTGCGCCGCCAGCCGCTCGGCCGCGGCGAAGTCCTCCTCGGCGTCGGAGCGCCCGGACGGAGCCGGACCGCCGGAGCGGTCCGAACCTTCGGACGAACCCGCCGAGCCGGCGGGGACGTCGGAATTGGACAGAGCGGAGCGGCCGGCCGAGACCGGGAGCCGGGGCCGGTCGGGCTGCCCGCCGGCCGAAGCGCCGAGGGATTCGGCGAACCCGGCGGGATCGGCAACGCCGACCGGACCGGCGACACCGGCGGCACCGGCGAGATCAGCCACACCGGCCGGACCGGTGGCGCCCGCCGGAGCGGTGGCACCGGAGGGTTTCGCCGTGCCGGGGCCGCCGGTCTCCGAACCGCCGGCCTCACCAGCCGGCGGCGCGGTGGGGTGGGCGCCCGCCGGCGCGAGGGGTGCGCCGGCGGGTCGGAGGTGGGTCGGGTCAGGCATCGAGGACGTCCCGGAGTTCCCACAGCCTGCGCCAGGTGCGCGCGCCCGACTCGGCCCGCCTGCGCACCGCGCCGTCCCAGTAGCCGAGCAGGCGGGCGGCGTCGGAGGGGTCGTCCTTGCGGACCACGCCGAGCAGGTGGCCGGGCAGCAGGGACAACGGGTCGCGGTCGCCGGGGAAGTACGCGTCGGCCAAGCCCAGCGAGGTGGCCACCGACACCGCCTCGGCCGTGCTCATGACCGTGGACGGCCGCTCCACCGACCACCCCTCCTCGGACACGCCGTTGCGCAGGTCGCGGAACGCCGTGACCAGCACCTCCAGCACCACGTCGTCCACCGCGAACGGCGCGCGCACGCGATCCAGCGCGGCGGTGGCCTGGCGACGCACGAGGGCCGTCTCCGCGGCCAGGTCGCCGATGGGGCCCACCGCCTCGAAGTTGAAGCGCCGCTTGAGCGCCGCCGACATCTCCGACACACCCCGGTCGCGGAGGTTCGCCGTCGCGATCACGGTGAAACCGGGCGCGGCGTGCACCGTCGAGCCCTCCGTGCCGGACAGCTCCGGCACGGCGATCCGGCGGTCGGACAGGATGGACACCAACGCGTCCTGCACCTCGGGCAGGCAGCGGGTGACCTCCTCCACCCGCACCACGCCGCCTCGGCGCATCGCGGTCAGCACCGGCGACGGCACGAGGGCGCGGGGACTCGGCCCCTCGGCCAGCAGCAACGCGTAGTTCCAGCCGTAACGCAGCTGGTCCTCCGTTGTGCCCGCGGTGCCCTGCACGACCAGCTGGCTGCTGCCGCACACCGCGGCGGCCAGCAGTTCGGAGAGCATGGACTTCGCCGTGCCGGGCTCGCCGACCAGCAGCAGGCCCCGCTCGCCCGCGAGCGTCACCACGGCCCGCTCCACCAGGGCCCGCTCCCCGACGAACTTCGGGCTGATCACCATCCGCGCGGGCAGCCCGGCCACGGGTTCCGGCAACGCCAACGCGTCGCCGGAACCGGTGACGAACGTGACGACGGCACGCGGCGTCAGCCGCCAGCCGGGTGGGCGGGGACCGTCGTCGTGGGCGGCCAGGAAGGCCAGCTCCGCGGCGTGCGCGTCCTCGGCCGGGTCGATCTGCCGTGCGGCGGTCACCTGCGTCCTCCGGTCCTGAGTTCCTCGTATGCGGGCGCGTCGCCGTCGAGCACCCGCTGCCACGCACGGGCGAACAGGGCGGCGACGGGTTCGCGGGGCGCGATCACGCCGGCGGGGTGATCGGTGAAGCCGAACATCGGCGCCTTCCAGCTCTCCAGCGGCACGTGTGGCGCGGACAGGGCCAGCCAGCCGCCCGGCAGGAACAGCGAACGGCCCGCGCGGGCGCGCTTCGCGGTCAACACCAGGTCCGTCTCCGCCAACGCGGCACGCGCCTTGCGGAGCCGAGCCGGCTTCCAGCCGGTCCACCGGGCCACGTTCGCGTCCGTCGGGTCGGGCAGCGCCAGCAGCTGGAGGTACAGCACCGCCGCGTCCTCCACCAGACCGCACCGCTCGGCGACCTCCGCCACCAGCGCCTGGTCCGGCACCTGGTGGTACGCCTCCGGGTCACCGGTCGGCGGCACGGCGCAGGCCGCCGCGACGCCCTCGTCGGCGAGCAGCTCCAACGCCCGCCGCACCTCGCTCGCCCCGGTCAGCTCCAGCAACGCGTCGAACAACGCCCGGTCCGCCGGCCCGACCAGGCCGGGTCGGACCACCAGGCGGCAGTAGTGCGAGGTGGACCCGATCACGTGCAGCCAACCCCGGTCGATCGCCGCGTCCTCGGCGGGCAGCTCGAACGGCACCAGGGCGGCCAGGTCGGTGCGGTCCACCCAGTTGCCGAGGTCGACGGCGAAACCGGGTTCGGCGACCCGCAGGCGGGCCAGCGCGAGGGCTTCCGCCAGGCCCGGCCGCAGCGGCGAGCCCGCCGGGAGACGGTTGGCCAGCCACAGCAGGGTGTCCGGCACGGCCCGGAGCACCGACTCCCGGAAGCCGCCCTGGTTGCCGTGGACCATCGCGCCCTGCACGATCCGGGTGTCCGAGCCCTCGGCCAACCACCTGGTGCCGCCGGCGTTGAGCACACCGGTCACCCGGTCACCCGGACCGGACAGCGGCAGCAGCTTCGCCGCGTCCACCAGCACGTCGTCCGGCACGGGCCGCCGCCGGCCGTGCTCGGCCACCCACACCTCGGCGACCGCGGCGACGTCCGGGCCGGTGGTCCACAGGTCCGCCGGGTCGGCGGGCACGGCGGCGGCCAGCAGCGACCGGCGGTACTCGTCGGTGAGCGGGCGCAGCCGCTCCTTGCCCGCCTTGGCACCGGCCGCGGACAGGCCGAGCAGGCGGCGTTCGTCGGTGGTCAGGTAGGTCGCGTCCCAGCGGTCCACGCCCGCCATGCCGGCCAGCAGCACGGTCGCCTCGGCCGTGCCGAGCCCGGTCGCCGCCGACAGCTCGCCCACCGGCTCCGGCCGCCACGGCACGGGTCCGCGTTCGGCGAGCGCGGTCAGGAACCGCTCGATCCGCTCCTTCCCGAACGGCCGCTCCAGCACCTGCCCCCGCTCCAGGGTCCAGCCGCGCGGCAGCGCGAACTCGCCGGGCGTGCGGGTGAACTGCACGCCGCCGTACCAGGTCGGCCGGTTGCCACGACGGTGCTCGGTCAACGGCGCGATGAACCCGTCGCCGACCGGGACGAGCCGGTTCAGCGGGTTCGCACCGCCCTTCGGCACGGTCACCTCGACGGCACGCCACTGCCCGGGGTGCTCGGCCAGACCGCTGTCCGCGATGGACCGCAACACCACGACCGCCGCCGTGCGCAGGTTCTCCGGCGTCAGCGGGGACGCCGCGCGGTAGGCGATCGAGGCCAGGTCGGGCAGCACGGCCCACCAGTCGGAGTGGTCGGTGGACGGCAGCTCGCGCCCCGCCGGCTCCGCGACCGCCGCGCCCAGCGCGGCCAGCAGCTCGGGCAGCGCGGTGCGCCTGCCCTCGCGGGAACCCCGGCCGCCGCTGAACCAGGTGAGCGCCCGGTCGACGTCGGTCTCGCTGATCGCGGGCCCCCGGGGGGCGAACACCGACGTGTTCACCCGCCGGGCGCGTTCGGCGATCTCCGCGTACTCGCGGAACGACCGCCGCAGCCGCGCGGCGCACCGCACCACGTCCACCACCCCCGCGAGCAGCGCCGGGTGGGTCAGGCCGGGCAACGCGTCGGCCACGGCGCGGGCCAGGCCGTCCCGCTCACCGCGGGCCAGCGCGGTCAGCCGCGCCGACCGGGGCTCCCGGTCGTCCTCGTCCGGCACCGCGGCGAGCATCGCCGCCACCGCTTCCCCGGTCACCCCGCGCAACGCGGCCGACCCGGCTTCGTCACGGGGCCGGAGCAGGTGCCACCACGCGGGCGGCGGCACGAACCGGGTGCCGGCGGCGTACTCCTGGACGTACGCGCCGACCGACAGCTCCGCCAGCGCGAGGCCGTTCTCGTCCAGCAACGCGGCCGAGTCGTCGTCGGCGTCGAGCACCAGGCGGGTGCCCGGCAGGTCGAGCAGGCCGGTCGGGCGGCGGTTGCCGCTCGGCAGGCGGACGCGGCGGCCGTCGACGCCCTCGCCCAGCCAGGAGCCGTCGGCCTCCTTCCGCACCCGCCAGCCGTGCAGGCCGCCCGCCGCGCCGAGCGGGCTGTGCTCGGTGCCCGGGGCGGTCGGCCGCAGGTCGCACCGCCCGTGGTCGAGCCGCGTGCCGTCGACGGCGAACTCCTCCAGGAACCGGGGCACGCTCGGTCGGCCGGTGTCGCCGGTGGCCGGGTCGACCTCGCTCCAGCGGTACCGGCTCTCCTGGTAGGCGTAGGTCCAGTAGGACGTGCCGTCGCTGTAGGCCCGACGGGGTTCGTCGACCTGCGTGTCACCGGGGTGCAGCGCGCGCTGCCCGCCGAACCGCGCGCCGTTCGGCAACGCGATCGACGGCTGCGGCTTGTCGCGCCGGTAGTAGGCGCTGGAGCCGCTGCCCGGGTCGAAGACGTGGTCGGGCGCGTCGGACCAGTAGCCGTGCTCGCCGTCGTTGCCGTGCCACCGGACCAGCAGCCGCCCGTCGACCCACGCCGTGCTCGGGCGGAACGCCCACGTGTTGCGGGTGCCCGCCGGGATGCGGAGCAGGTGCTCGGCCAGGATGCCGTCCGGACCGACCACCACCAGGGCGTCACCGCGCCGCAGCACCAGGGCCGGCCAGCCCTCGCCGCACAGCTCGATGTCCTCGTCGGCGCCCGGCATGGCCGACAGCCGCTCGACCGCCTCGTCCAGGGCGGGCCAGCCCAGCTCGTCCACCAGGCCGGCGCGCAGCGTCGCGTGCAGCACGGCGGCCACGTCGGTGGCGCCCAGCGCCTCGGCGGCCTCGGGTACGTCCACGAACGCCTCGGGCAGGCGCAGCACGGCGAACCGGTCCAGGTGCCGCACGAGTTCGGGCAGCGCGGTGACGGAGCGGCCCGCGCGGCGGGTCACCCAGTCGCGCAGGGCGGTCCGCAGGCCGGGCACCACCAGCACGTCGCTGAGCGATTCCACCGAGACCGACCGCTCACCCCGCGACGCACCGCGCAGGAACTCCACGACGCCGTGGCCGAGCGGTTCGCCGAACAGCCCGGAGCCGGCGAGCGCGGCCAGGTCGCGGCGACCCTCCCCCTCGTCGGCCAGCCAGCCGGACACGTGCAGCGAGATGTCCCGCTCGGCGGCCAGCAGCGGCACGCCGTGCGCCACCAGCAGGTCGAGCAGGTCCAGCTCGTCCTGCCGCCAGCCGCGCAGCGCGCGCACCTCGTGGCCGTCGGCGACCAGCCGCGGCGCCATCGCCTCGACCAGTTCCAACAACACCCGCGACCGGCCGACCGTGCGCCACGTGCCGTTGCGCACGGCGATGACCTTCGACAGCCACTCGGCCGCGTGGGCGGCGCCGCCCGGCTCGACCAGCTCGCGGGACGCGCCGCTCGCGGTCAGGATCTCGAACCAGGTGTCGAGCACGGACGTCGAGTCGGGCACGAAGGACAGCAGCACGGCACGCACCTCGGCGTCGCGCCCGGCCAGCGCCACCAGCGAATCCCGGTAGGACCGCCAGAACGCCGCGCCCGCCCGGCTCACCGAAGCGCTCTCCAGCACGGCCCGCAGCACGCGCTCGTCCTCGGCCTTCACGTCGCGCTTCGCGGCCTTCGCCAGCCGCCGCAGGTCCTCCGGCATCCCCGTGTACGGGGGCAGGCCGCCACGGGTGCGCTCCACGCACAACGTCACGAACAACTCGTAGGCCGCATCGGGGTCGTGCTTGCGCGCCAAGCCCTTCGAGTGCGCCGACAACGCCTTGGCGGTCAGCGCGCCCGCGAACGCGAACTCCAGGAACACCTCCCGGGTGCGCTCCGGGTCCACCGCCAGGTCGTGCACCTCCTCCGCCTCGCGGGCCTTGCCGAACATGCTCGCCGCGAACGTGTGGTTGCCGTGCTCCAGGAAGATCCGGCCGGCCTCCTCGTAGAACGTCGGCAGGAAGTGCGGCGCGGACCGGCCCAGCATCGCGGCCAGCGCGGTGAACCCGTCCTTGGCCGCGCCCGCGCGCGACTTGGCGGTGCGCGCCAGCCGCTCCACGTCCTTCACCAGGTTCAACGCGTGGTGCGCGTTCGCCGGGTCGTGCACCAGCGCCCACGCCGGGAAGCCCAGCGCGACCCGCTTGCCGACGCCGACGCCGGGCGTGCGCGCCGGTGCGGCGAAGCCCAGGTACTCGGCGGTGAGGTCCTCGGCGCGGCCGAGCACCTCGGGCACCAGCCGCACCACCACGCGGTCGGCGAGACCGGGGTGGGTGTAGTGGCGGGCCGTGATGGTGTCGCGGTCGTCGCCGACCGAATCCGTGCCGGGCAGGACCGCGCCCGCCGCGATCATCGCCTTCTCGTCGCGCTCGCTCACCGGGCCACCGCTTCCTCTACGACGCGCCCGGCGTGGATCGCCGAGGCCATGCGCATCCCCTCCGACCACGCGACCGGTCCGACGTCGGACAGGGGCACCGCGGTCCCGTCATCCAGCGACCAGCGCAGCTCGCCGGTCCACGTCTCGCCCTCGGGGTAGTCCGAGCCGAGCCAGAAGCGGGCCTCCACGACCCGCCCGCCCTCGAACGCGGCGTACACCGCGTCGCCGCCGCGCACCGGGTAGCCGAGCGAGCGGCACCGGCCCAGCGCGTGGTTGAGCTGTTCGAACTTCCCGCCCGCGTAGGTGTCCACAGAGGTCTTGCCCGCCGCGTGGGGCGTGCGCGGGAACGTCTGCCGGAACAGCTGCTGCACCCGCTGCTCGACGCCCAGCTCCGCGCCGAACTCGCGCAGCTCCGCCAGGTCCTCCAGCAGCACGGGGTGCGGGATCGACACCGCTTCCGGCCGCAGCCGGACCGTGTCGCCGTCCAATGTGACCACACCGAGCCCGCGCTCCGGGTCGGCGTCGCGCAGGAAGCCGACCTCGCCGTCGGCCACCACCACGAGGTCGCGCAGGGCCGACGCCCACGCCTCGTCCGGCCACACCTCGACCAGCAGCGCGGTCGGCACCGGCAGCGAGCGCACCATCCAACCGTCCACGGCGGACAGGCACTCGGCCGCGTGCCGGTCCAGCCACTCCGCGAGCTGCCGGAGCTGCACGACACCCGGATCGTCCTTGATGGACGCCGGCACCGCCGACAGCACCTTGCCCTTGGCGTTCCGGGCTTCCAGGCGTCCGTCGTCACGCAACCGCACCTGGTAACCGGACGCGGCGTCCAGCCAGCTCACGTTCCCTCCCGCGGGGGGTCGATCTCGGATTCGATGGGGCGGAGGCTAGCGACGCCCACCGACAAAAGACGCGTACCAGCCGTTTCGCAACGCTGCCGTGATCACCCGCGGGTCTCGCGGTACCGCGCCAGCAACCCCGCCACGTGTTCGCGCAGCGACTCCCGGTCGACCGCCGACCCGTCCCCGAGCCCGTCGACCATCGCGCGCAGCACGCCGAACTCCGCCTCGCACGCGTCCGAGCCGTTCTCCCACAGGGCGGTGACGAGGGCGAGCTGCGCGCTGACCGATTCCACGTCGTCGTGGCCGAGCAGCCGCCGCCGCAGCCGGACCACCTCGCGGTAGTGCTCGCCGACGCGGCCCTCCCCCGCCTCGGCACGCGCCTGCGCCACGTCGTGCAGGCACGCGATGGTCAGCGGGTCCTGCTCGCCCAGCCACGCGCGGCAGCTCTCGGCGAGCGCCGCGAGCCCGTCGAGCACCGCGCGCGCCGGCCGGTGCTCCCACTCCAGCGACAGCCGCTCGCGGCGGATCGCGACCACCTCGGGGTGCCACCGGTCGAGGTGGCGGGTGCGCACGCGCACCGCGGCGTCGAACTGGTCGGCGGCCCGCGCGTACGACCCGGTGGCGCGGGCGAGCCGACCGAGCCGGCAGGTCAGCTTGCTGGCCATCAGCTCCCACGCGTACCGGGGGCGCAGCTCCGCCGAACGCTGCTCCACCTGCGCGACCACGTACTCGCACTGCGGCGCCAGCACCGCCCACCGGGCCCGGTCCGGCGCGGCGAAGCCCAGCTCCGTGGTCGCGCCGTCCAGCACCGCCAGGCACAGCGCGAGGTAGGTGGCGACGTGGTCGACCACGTCCTGCTGGTGGCGGTTGGCCTCGCGGATCACCGGGTGCAGCCACAGGCACTCGGGGGCGCGTGGTTCGGCGCGCTCCAGGAGGCCGAGGTCGAGCAGGCCGCGGAGGGTGGCCTCGACGTCCTCCGCCGTGATGCCCTCGAACAACGCCGTTCCGGTGAGGACCCGTGCGTCGAGCAGCAGGGAGGACACCGCGCCGGGACCGAAGCACGCCAGCAGGCGGAGCAGCTGCCGCGCCCAGCGCAGCCCGCGGTCGGTGAGCAGGTCGAGCGACAGCTCCCAGGTGCGGTTGAGCAGCCGCCGCTCGTCGGGCTCGCCACCCAGCCGGTGCAGGGCGTCGATCTCGGGGAACCGCTCCCGGAACATGTCCCCGTACTCGGCGTAGTCGCGTGGCCGGACCAGGCCGGGCACGTCCAGCCCGTCCCTGACCGCGGTCACGTAGCGGCCCGCGAGGTGCAGCGCGAGCGGCATGTGGCCGAGGCGCGCGGCCAGCTCGCCCGCCTCCGCCGCGGCGGCGGAGTCGGCGTTGAGCAGCCGGATCGACGCGTCGGGCGCGAGCGGCCGGACGTCGTGGTGCTCCGCGGCGGTCCCCCAGGCGTGGGCGGATCGCTCCCGGGTGGTGACCAGGACGACGCCACGCGTGCCGGTGACCGGGCGCACCCAGCCGGTGCCGTCGCTCGGCGACCCGCCGTTGGCGAGCAGGCGCACGTCGTCGGCGTTGTCGACGATGAGCAGCCACGGTCCGGGCGCCTTCCGCAGCGCCTGGTGGAGCAGGTCGGGCGCGGACCGGCCGCCCGACCACGCCGACACCACGTCGGGCAGGTCGGCTCCCGCCGCGAGGGCCACCTCGCGCAGGCCGGCGACCAGCCCCGGGCCGGTGGCCGCGTCCACCCACCACACCGGGAAGTCCGGTGCGCGCCGCCGCAGGCGCCGGGCGAGGGCGAGCGCGATCGCGGTCTTCCCGAGGCCACCCGCCCCCGATAAGACGATCAACGCGCCGTCCGCCCGGTCCACCGCGGCCGTGAGCCCCGCCAGCAGGGCGTCCCGGCCGTGCAGCTCGCCGGCGAGCCTGCCAACCGGTGGTTCGACCGACACCAGGCCGGGTTGCGGCTCGCACCTCGGCACGCCGAGCGAGACGGGGCCGTTCACGTTGTTCGCCTGGAACACCGTTCCCGCGTGGCCCGACGCGGAGTTCACCACCGGGTGGCCGCCGGCCCGGCCCGGGTCTTCCACTACCACCCGATGCCCTCCCGCGGGCGTCGAAGCAATGAGGTAACCGACCATGAATTCCTTGAAGCGGGCGTATCCTAAGCCCCTCGCCGGGTGGCTCGGTTAACGCGGTAAATGGGCATAGGGCGGTTGTGCCCGCACTGTTGCGGACGACGTGCACGCCGGAATGCGGTGGTCCGTGCCGCCCGACCTGAGGCGGACACCGCTCGGCGGTGATACGGGGCTCACTCCGCTGACCACCCCAGAACCACACAAAAGTGTGAACTTGCCGTGCCGGAGAGGTATCGACGGGATCACGAAAAGGTACTTCGGCATCCGAGAAGGGTGCATATCGAGCTGTGTTCGACACCGTGCCCGGTCGGACGGCTCGGGATTCCCGCCCGCCCCGAAACGCATGTGCAGCCGCACGGGCGGATGCACGACCGCCACCCTCCGCCGGTGATCTGCGAAAGCCAATTCCGAGGAATTTGATGCGGGATCGCCCGGTGCCGGCGCCTACCCGCGCAGCCGCCGGGCCAGGTCCCGGACCGTCGGGTGCGCGAACAGGTCCGCCATGGTCAACGCCGGGTCGATCTCGCGGACCACGCGCAACGCCTTCATCGAGTCGCCCCCGAGCGCGAAGAAGTCCGCGTCCCGGCCGATCTCGGCGACACCCAGGTGGTCCCGCCACACGGCCGCGATGTGCTCCTCCACCTCGTCCGCCGGCGACTCGCCGCCCGCGGACCACACCGGGGCGGGCAGGGCGCGCCGGTCGACCTTGCCGTTCGGGCTCAGTGGCAGGCGGTCCACGGGCACCACCACCGCGGGCACCAGGTAGCGCGGCAGCACGGCCGCCAGCTCGGCACGCACCCCCGCCGGGTCGAACGCACCCACCGCGTACCCGACCAGCCGCCGGTCGCCGGTCGGGTCGGTGGCCGCCGCGACCACCACGTCCGGGGTGCCGAGCACCCGCCGCAACGCCGCCTCCACCTCGCCCAGCTCGACCCGCAACCCGTTGACCTTCACCTGGAAGTCCAAGCGCCCCAGCAGTTCGAGCCGACCGTCCGGCCGGTACCGGACCAGGTCGCCGGTCCGGTACAGCCGCTCCCGCACCGGTCCCCACGACCACGTCACGAACTTCTCGGCGGTCAGCTCCGGCTGTCCGAGGTAGCCGCGCGCGAGCCCGACGCCCGCCAGGTGCAGCTCGCCGGGCACGCCGACCGGCACCGGCCGCATCCGCTCGTCGAGCACGTACACGCGCTGGTTCGCCATCGGCCGCCCGTACGGGATGGACGTCCACGCCGGGTCGACGCGCTCCACCTCGTACAGCGTGGTGTGGATGGACGACTCGGTGGCCCCGCCCATCACGACCACCCGCGCGCCGGGCGCGTGCCGGCGCAACCGGTCCGGCAGCGACACGGCCACCCAGTCGCCACCGAGCAGCACCAGCCGCACCGCGGGCAGCGGCCCGGCCAGGCGTTCCAGCACGAGTTCCAGCAGTGCGGGCGCGGAGTTCCACACGGTGATCGACCGGTCGACCAGCTCACGCGCCCACGTCGCCGGGTCCGCGTCGGTCAGCACCAGCGTCCCGCCCGCGATGGTCATGCCCAGCAGCTCGTACACGGACATGTCGAAACTCGGCGACGACAGGCCCAGCACGCGGTCACCGGGACCGACCGCGTAGCGGGTGTTGAGGTCCACCAGGTTGTTCAGCACGCCCCGGTGCCGCAGGGCGATGCCCTTGGGCGCGCCGGTCGAACCGGACGTGAAGATCACGTAGCACAGGTCGTCCGGCCCGGCGCCGCCGTCGAGGTCGGTGTCCGGACCGGGCAACGGGTCGCGGTCCAGCAGCACGGTCGGCGTGCCGGGCAGGTCGACGGCCAAGTCGGTGCGGGTCACCAGCACCGCCAGGTCCGCGCCGCGCCCCATCCCGGCCAGCCGGGCGGGCGGGTAGCCCGGGTCGAGCGGCACGTACGCGCCGCCCGCCTTCAGCACGCCGAGCACCGCCACCAGCAGGTCCGGCGACCGGTCCAGGCCCAGTCCGACCCGCACGTCCGGACCGACGCCGAGGCCGCGCAACCGGCGCGCGAGGCGGTTGGCGGCCCGGTTCACCTCGTCGTAGGTCCACGCCCGGTCGCCCCGGACCACGGCGGCGGCGTCCGGCTGGGCGGCGGCACGCGCCTCGAAGCGGTGGTGGACGCAGCCCTCCGGCACGGGTGCCGCGGTGTCGTTCCACGCCACCAGCAGCAGCCGCTGCTCGGCGGGCGTGGGCAGCGCGCCGTCCGGGTCGTCCAGCAGCACGCCCAGGTGGCCGAGCAGGCGGCGGATCGTGCCCTCGTCGAACAGGTCCGCGTCGTAGCGGGCGGTCAGGTCGTCGCCGACCACGACCGTCAACTCGCGCCGCGCGCCGTCGTCGGCGGTGAGCAGCACGCACTCCTCGTACGTCACCTCGGTCCGGCCGGTGTAGCGGCGCAGGAGTTCCGCGAACGCCTCCGCGAAGCGGGTCACCGGGTGGCCGCCGGGTCGGGGCACGCGGACCACGGCCGTGCGGCGCACCGGGCGGGGCACGCGGGCCCGGTCGGTCGGCAGCAGCGTGCTCACACGCCCACCTCCAGCGGGTAGAACGGCAGCGGGAACTCCGCGCACAACGCGGCGACCTCGGCCCGGACGCGGGCGCGCACCTCGCCGTCGAAGCGGTCGCGGGCGACCGCGGCGAGCACCACGTGCACCAGTTCCGCGCACCGCGCCATCTCCGCCGGACCCATGCCGCGTCGCGCCACGACGTTCGTGCCCAGCCGCAGGCCGCTCGCCACCAGCGGCGGCCGGGTGTCGCCGGGCACGCGGTTGCGGTTGGCCAGGATGCCGCAGCCCTCCAGCGCCCGTTCCGCGACGACACCGGTCACGCCGTGCGGGCGGAGGTCGAGCAGCACCAGGTGGTTGTCGGTGCCGCCGGTGAGCACCCGGTGGCCGCGCTCGACGAGCCCGGCGGCCAGCGCGCGTGCGTCGGCGGCCACGCGGCGTGCCCAGGACCGGAAGTCGGGCCGCAGCGCGAGGTCGAGGGCACGTGCCTTGGCGGCGATCGCGCCCGGGTTGGGCGTGCCCTGGGTGCGCGGGAACACGCTGCGCTGCATCAGCTCCGCCAGCGTGCCCGTGCCGCCCGGTCCGGGGCGGTCGTGCTCGACGCCGCTCATGATCAGGCCGCCGCGCGGACCGCCGAGCTGCTTGTAGGTGCTGGTCGTGGTCACGTGGGCGATGTCGATCGGGCTGGGGTGCTCGCCCGCCGCGACCAGCCCGGCGACGTGCGAGATGTCGGCCACCAGGTACGCGCCGACCGAGTCCGCGATCGCCCGGAACCGCCGGTAGTCCAACGCACGCGGGTACGAACTCGCGCCCGCTACGACCACGGCGGGTCGGTGCGCGCGCGCCAGTTCCGCGACCTGGTCGTAGTCGATCAGCCCGCCCGCCAGTCCGTAGTGGACGGCGCGGAAGTGCCGCCCGGTGACGGACGCGGGCGCGCCGTGCGTGAGGTGCCCGCCCGCGTCCAGGTCCATGCCGAGCAGCACACCGCCCGGTGGCAGCAGGCCGACCAGCACGGCCAGGTTCGCCGAGGAGCACGAGTGCGGCTGCGCGTTGGCGTACCGCGCGCCGAACACCGCCTTGGCGCGGGCCACGGCCAAGCGCTCCACCACGTCGAACCGCGCCGCGCCGGGGTGGTACCGCGCGCCGGGGTAGCCCTCGGCGGTCACGTTGTTCAGCACCGCGCCCGCCGCCGCCAGCACCGACGGGTCGGCGAGGCTCGCGTGCGCCACCAGCGCGAGGGTGTCGTGCTGCGCGCGCACCTCGGCCGCCAGCGCGCCCGCCAGCTCCGGGTCTTCGTCCACGAGGTTCACAGCAGGTCCTCGACCGTCTTCCACAGCAGCGGGAACGCCTCGGTGAAGTACATGTGCCCGCCGGGCAGCTCCAGCAGCGCGAACCGCTCCGACGTGTGGTCGGCCCACTCCCGACTGGCCGCGGCGCTCACCATCACGTCGTCCGCGCCGCGCAGGGCCGTGATCGGCGTCGGCAGCGGGCGCGTGGTCGGCCGGTAGTCCTCCAGCAGCACCATGTCCGCCCGCAGCACGGGCAGCAGCAGCTCCCGCAGGTCCGGGTCGCGCAACGCCTCGTGGTCGTACCCGATCATGTCCCGCACGCCCGCGGCCAGCTGGTCGTCGTCCAGCCCGGACACCGGCATCCGCCCGACCACGCGGGGCGGCGCGAGCGCGCCGCTGACCACCAGGTGACGGGGTGGCGCGCCCCGCGCCACCAGCACGTGCGCCGTCTCGTAGGCGAGGACCGCGCCGAAGCTGTGGCCGAACAACGCGAACGGCTCACCCCCCGCCGCCGCCAGCACCCGTGCCGCGGTGCCCTCGGCGGCACGCGTCATCGTCGGGTAGAAGTCCTCCACGAACAGCTCTTCCCGGCCGGGCAGCTGGACGGGCGTGATGCGGACGGCCCCCGAGCCGTGGTCCCGCCACGGCCGGTAGACGCTCGCTCCCGCGCCCGCGTGGGGCAGGCACATGATCCTCGTCGGCATCGCTCATCCCTCCGGTCGGGTGGTCAGGTCGGCGAGCGCCCGGTGGAACGCGCCGGCCAGCTCGTCCAGCCGCGTCGCCCAGAACGACCGCGAGACGGCCTGCGCCCGACCCGGCCACGCCTCGCCCTCGTCACGCAGCTCCAGCAGCAGCTCGTGCTGGAGGCCGCGTTGCGGCGCGGGCACCGACCGCAGCACCGCCGGTCCCGCCGGGTGCCGGGCCCGGGTCCAGCTCTGGAACGCGAAGGACGCCTGGTGCACCGGCATCCGCCTGCCACGCGCGGGCCGGGCCGCGGCCACGATCCGGTCGAACGGCAACGCGGCGTGCCCGAGCGCGGCGACGACCGCGTCCCACACCGCGGCCACCACGTCCGGCCGCGCCGGGTCGCGGAACCGGATGGGCAGCGTGTTCAGCGCGCAGCACACCTCGTCCTCCGCACCCCGCTCGCGCACCGACACCGCGGTGCCCACGCAGAAGTCCGTGACGCCACCGACTTCGGCCAACGCCCGCCCGTACGCGGCGAACACGACCGCGAACGGCGAGCACGCCAATCGCCGCGCCGTGGCACGCACGCGGGCCACGGTGTCGGGCGCGCAATCCACGGGCACCGACACCAGCACGTCGTCGGCCAGTTCCCGCAACCCGAGTTCGACACCGCCGTCCGGCAGGTCGCCCGCGCCCGCGAGCGCGTCCCGCCAGTAGGCGGCCAGTTCCGCCTCCTCCGCCGGCGACGGGCCGCTGACCGGCGACCGGCCGCGCACCGGCAGCACCGGGTCCGCACCGGCCAGCGCCGCGCCGTACGCGGTGGCGAGGTCGGCGGTGAACACCTCCTCGGACAACCCGTCGAACACGCCGTGGTGCACGGCGAGGTGGAGGTCCGCGCCGTGCCGGTCCGGCACCAGGGCAGCCCGGAACACCTCGCCCTCCGCCAGGTCGAACGGCCGCGCGGCCAGCCCGGCCGCCGCCTCGTCCGGCCCGGTGCCCGGCGGCAGCACGCGCACCGGGTCGGCGGGCGCCGGGCGGACCGACCTCACCAGCTCGCCGCCCACGACGGCGAACGCCGTGCGCAACGCCTCGTGCCGGGCCAGCACGGCGGCCACCGCGGCACGCAGCTCCGGCTCCCGCACCGGTCCGTCCACCCGAACCCGGCCGAACGCGACGGCGGCGAGCGCGCCGGGCCGGATCCGCTCGGCCAACCAGAACCGCCGCTCGGCGGGCGACGCGGGTGTCACGGCGTCACCTCACCGTGTACCCGGCGTCGACGGTGAGCACCGCGCCCGTGACGTGCCGGGCCTCGTCGGAGGCCAGCCACACCGCGGCTGCGGCCACGTCGGTCGGCTCGACCAGCGCGTTCATCGGCTGGTTCGCCAGGAACGCCGCCTCGTGCTCGGCCACCGGCACGTCGAGGCTGCGGGCGATCTCGGACAGCATCCGCCCCTCCACCGCCGGGTCGTCGCGGATGTTGCCCGGGCACACCGCGTTGACCCGCACCCGCAGCGGCGCGAGGTCCAGCGCGGTCGCCTTGGTGAGGCCGACCAGCCCGTGCTTCGCCGCCACGTACCCGGCGAAGTGCCGGTAGCCCACCAGGCCGGCCGTGGACGCGATGTTGACCACGCTGCCCGACCGGCGGTCCACCATGGCCGGGGTGAACGCGGTGGTCACCCGCCACGCGCCGCTGAGGTCGACGTCGAGCATCAGCAGCCACTCGTCCTCGGTGATCTCGTGCGCGGGTTTCCCGGACGGCGCGGCGATGCCCGCGTTGTTCACCACCGCGTCGACCACGCCGAACCGGTCGAGGGCGGTGTCCGCGAGCCGCCGCAGCGCGGCGAGGTCACGCACGTCGGCGACCGCCGCCACCACCTCGCCGCCGTGCTCGCGGCACAGGTCGGCGGTGTGCTCCAACTGGCTCTCCGTGCCCAGCGGGTACGGCACGCCCGGCACGTCCGCCGCCACGTCCACCAGCACCACGTCCGCGCCCTCGGCCGCGAACGCCACCGCGCACGCGCGCCCGACGCCACGCGCCGCGCCGGTCACCACGGCCACCTTGCCCCGCAGCCGATCCGTCACAACCGCGCCCCCTCGTCCAGTTCCCGCAGCGACTTGAGCCGCAGCGCCACCACCACCAGCGCCAGGTAGACCACGGCGAACCCGAGCAGCGAGTACCGCAGCCCGACCAGTTCCACCGACCACCCGGCGGACAGCACGCCCAGCGGCACCGACGCGAACGCCACCGCGCCGGTCAACCCGAACACCCGCCCCTGGAGCCCTTCCGGCACCCGTTCCTGCATGACCGTCGCGAGCAGCGGGTTCAGCGGCCCGCCGGCGAGGCCCACCAGGAACGTCAACGCCGCCATCGCGGGCACGCCCGGCAGGTAGACCATCAGCACCCGCAGCAGGGCGACCGCGGCGAAGCAGCCGATGAACGTCGCGTACCGGTTCCTCAGCACGTTGCGGCTCGCGGGCGCGTACGCCAACGTGCCGATGACCGCGCCGACCCCACCGGCCGCGAGCAGCCAGCCCAGTGCCCGCACGTCACCCGCGACCTCCGTGGCGTACACCGGCAGCAGCACCGGCGCGAACGCGTCGTCCACGAAGTTCGTCACCACGAGCACCGCCAGGATCGCGCCGATCACCGGTGTCGCGGCGACGAACGCGAAACCGTCCCGGAGCTGCCGCGCGAACCCGGCACGCGGCGTGGCCGGGCGTTCGGTGGCGGGCACGCCGAGGAAGGTCAGCAGGGACGCCAGCAGGAAGCTGCCCGCGTCCAGGTACAGGGTCGGCGCGGGCCCGGTCACCGCGACCAGCGCGGCGGCCAGCGGCGGGCCGAGCACCAGCGCCAGCCGCTGCGCCGAGTGGTGCACCGTGTTCGCGGTCTCCCGGCGCACACCGGCGGCCTCGGCGAGCGGCGCGAGCTGGCTCAACCGGGCCGTGCCGGCGGGCGTCGCGGCCAGCGAGCGGCCGAACAGCAACGCCAGCAGCACCGGCATCGGCAACCCGACCGTGCCGTGCAGCAGCGGCACCAGCACCATGCACACCCCGGCCGCGAGGTCGGACAGCACGCCCACGCGCCGCCCGCCGAACCGGTCGACCAGGACGCCGCCGGCCGCGCCCGCGAACACCAGCGGCAGCGTGTTGGCGAACCCGGCCAGGCCGGTCTGGAGCGAACTCCCGGTCTCCTGCAAGACGTACAGCGGCACGGCGACGACCGTGACGGCGTTGCCGAACCACGACAGGTAGTTGGCGGTCAGCAGGACGATCAGCGGACGCCTCACCCGGCCGCCCGCCGGGCCCGGCTCAGCTCGGCGGACAACTCGTCCATCCGCGCGTCGGACAACGCCGTCTCGCCGGGCGCCGCGTCGACGGCCGAGACCACCGCGGTGAACGCCTCCGCCGCGCGGTCCGCCACCTCCCGCACCAGGTCCGCCCGCACCGCGCGGGGGCTGTACCGCCAGCGGAACACCACGCGGTCCGGCGCCACCGCCACCACCACGTCCACGTCGGCGGTGCGCGTGAACGCGTCGTTGCCGGTCGGCCCGATCTCCCGCACCCGGCGGAACGGTCCCGGGTCCGCGCCGAGCGCGCCCACGTAGTTGACGCTCACCGCCGGGTGCACCGGCGGCAGTTCCCCGGCGGCACGCAGGAGCCCGTAGCCCTTGCCGCCGTCCGGCACGGCCCGCAGCGCGGCGGCGACCACCGCCGGGTCGTCGGACGGCACGTGCAGCGGGTAGGAGCAGGCGTGGTAACCGACCGAGCGGGCGCCGTCCCAGTACGGCAGCGCCGCCACCGGCTCCCGCCCCAGCGCGACCACGGTCAGCACCACGTCCTCCGTCAACGGCCGCAACGCCCGCGCCACCGCCGTGAGCGCTTCCGCCTGGTACGTGCCTGGTGTGGTGAGCGGTGCGGTCGACTCGACCTCCACCACGTCGCCCTGGAGCGTCGGTTCGCCGGTCGACCACGCGACCGGGCGCACCGCCTGCTGCCGCGTGCGCCAGTAGTCCGCCTGGGGCGCGGCCGACACCGCGCGCAGCGCGGCGGCGTGGGCGAGCGGGTCGACGGGTTCGGCGGGCAGCGGCTCCCCGGCGTACGCGCGGGCCAGGTCGTCCACCACGACGTCCCACGACAGCCCGTCGATCACCAGGTGGGCGGCGGTCAGCACGACCCGGTCGCCGGCGAGCGCGGCGGCGAACAGCGGTCCCGAGGCGATGTCGAACCCGGCCCGCTGCCGGTGCGCGACCTCGTCCGGCCCGTCACCGGTCACCAGCCAGCCCCAGCGGTCGCCCCGGTGCGCGGTCCACCGGCCGTCGTGCCGGAACGTGGTGGTGAGACCGGGGTGCGCGGCGACGACCGCCGCGACGGCGTCCCGCAGGCGGTCCGCGTCCACGGGTCCGCCGGGGTCGAGGACCAGGGTGTGCGCCCACCGCTCGACCGCGGGCATCCCGGCGGTCAGCAACAGCTCCTGCTCCGGACCGGCGGGCGCGCTGTCCGGCGTGCTCCGGGGCGCGGCGCCGGTCCGGTCGGCCCGCGGCAGCGCGGCCAGGCCGGCGAGCGTCGGGTGGGTGAACACGTCCCGCACGGTCGCGGTGAAACCCGCCGCGCGCAGCCGGTTGGTCAGCTTCACGGCCAGCACCGACGTGCCGCCGACGTCGAAGAACGTGTCGTCCGGCGCCGCGTCGGGCAGGTCGAGCGCTTCGCACCACGCCTGCCGCGCCCGTGCCAGCCGGTCCTCGTCGGGGGCTTCGGCGGTGCGGGCGGACAACACGGACGGCGCGCTCGCCACCGGCACGGCGCGCGGGCGCAGGGGTGTGCCCGGCTCGCGCGTGAACACGTCCACCAGGGTCAGCAGCCGACGCGCCAGCCGGTCCACCGTGGCCGGGCGGAACAACGCGGTGCGGTACTCGAACCGGCCGTACATCAGGTCGCCCGCCCGCCACCAGCCGACCGTGAGGTCCATCGGCGACACGCCGTCCCGCACGCCGTTGGCGTACACCTCCGCGCCGGGCACGTGGAAGATCGTGTCGTCGAAGTCCAGCACCAGGTGCATGGTCTGCAACAACGGGTACCGGGTGGCCGAGCGGTCCGGCGACACCGCCGACACGATCTCCGCGAACGGCACCTCGCGGTGCTCGGCGACCGCGGCCGACGCCGCGGTGGTGGCCCGCAGCACGTCGTCCGGCGTCGGGTCCGCGGGCAGCCGCACCCGGACCGGCACGTTCGTCAGCAGGAACCCGATCAAGTCCCGGCTCTCCGGCCGCGACCGGGTCACGCTGGGCAGCCCGACCACGATGTCCCGCTCGCCGGTCTCCTCGAACAACAACGCCACGTACACCGCGAGCAGCGACGTGGCGAGCGTGGTGCGGCGGTCGCGGGTGTGCTGCCGGAACGCCGCGCCGACCCGCTCGTCCAGCACGAACCGGTGGTGCGCCCCGGCGTGGTCGGCGGTGTCCGGCGAACCGTCGTACGGCAGCGGCAGGGTGGTCGGCGCGCCCGCGAGGTGGTCCCGCCAGAACTCGCGGTGCCGGTGGTCGGCCGCGAACAGCTCACGCTGCCAGTGCGCGAAATCGCCGAACTGCACCGGCAGCTCCGGCACGTCCGGCACGCGGTCCTCCAGCGCGGCCCGGTAGTGCTCCAACAGCTCCCGGTTCAGCCGCACGTAGGACCACTGGTCGGTCACCGAGTGGTGCATCGTCTCGCACACCTGGTGCTCGTCGTCCGCCAGCCGCACGATCCCCAAGCGCAGCAACGGTCCCGTGGTCAGGTCGAACGGCGTGTCCACCTGCTCGGCGACGAACTCGGCGAGCCGCTGCTCGGCGTCCGGCACGCCCCGCAGGTCCAGCCGACGCACCGGCACCGGCGCGTCGGGGCGCACGACCAACTCCGGCCGGCCGTCGTCCACGACGACGACGCTGCGCAGCAGCTCGTGCCGCCGCACCACGGCGTGCGCGGCGTCGATCAGGGCGGCCTCGTCGAACGCGCCCCGGAACCGCAGGCCGAAGCTCAGCGTGTAGGTGGTGCTGCCGGGGTCGAGCTGGTCCAGCAGCCACAGCCGCTCCTGGTCCAGGCCGAGCGGGAACCGGTCACGCGGACCGGGCCTGCGCCGCAGCGGCGGACCGGCCTTCGCGGCGGCGAGCTTCCCGGCCAGCGCGGCGCGTTGCTCGGGCGTGAGGCGGGCCAGGCGGTCGTCGACGCTCACGCCGCACCCCCGACCAGCGCGGTGAGCGCGGGCAGGCCGGCCAGCACCTCGTCGGCGGGCAGTCCGAAGTCCACCAGGCACCCCACTTCGTCCACGTCGGCGGCGGCGAGCCCGGCGAGCACCGACCGCGCCTTGTCCGGTCCACCCAGCAGCGACAGCGGTCCGCGCAGGTAGCTGCGGAACGCCTCCTCCAGCAGCACCTCGTCGGCCGCGCCGCCGGTCTGCCGCCGGAACGCCGCCAGGTAGCGGTGCATCGCGGGCCGCAGCCGGTCCTCCAGGTCGGGCCGGTCGCTGACGTGCGCGTGCACCATCACCACCACGTCGCCGCGACCCGCGTGCCCGCCCTCCCGCCACGCCGCCCGGTACCGGGCGACGTTGTCCCGCAACGCGGGCAGCGTCTGGCCGAGCAGCGCGGTCATCACGCCCGTGCCCAGCCTGCCCGCCTCGGCGAACGTCGCCGGGTTGCCCGCCGCCGTCAGCCACACCGGCAGCTCGGGTTGCACCGGGCGGGGGCTCAGCCGCACCTCCGCCACGCCGCCCGCGGTCGTCGGCAGGCGCGACACCTCGCCACGCCACAGCGACCGCACCCGCTCGACGGTCTCCGACGTGACCACGCGCCGCCGCTCGAAGTCCTCCCGCGCCAGCACGAAGTCGTCCCGGTGCCAGCCGCTCGCGAACGACACGCCGACCCGACCGCCGGACAGGTTGTCCACCAGCGCCCAGTCCTCGGCGATCCGCACCGGGTGGTGCAACGGCGCGGCGACGCTGCCCGCGTGCACCCGCAGCCGCCGGGTGCGTGCCGCCACCGCGGCCGCCAGCACCGCCGGGTTCGGCGAGAAACCGCCGAAGTCGACGAAGTGCCGCTCCGGCAGCCACACCGCGTGCAGCCCGGCGCGGTCGGCGTGCTCGGCGGCACGCAGCACCAGGTCGTAGTAGCGGTCGGCGGGCATGCTGTCCGCGCTGGCGAAGAAGTACAGGCTCAGCCGGGCGGGCGGCGGGCCCGCGGTGGCCTTCGCCCGCAGCTCCGCGCGCAGGCGAGCCCGCTCGTCCGGTGACATGGCCCGCAACCGGTCCGCCGGTGTGGTCATCGCCGCGCCTCCTCCTCGGCTTCGAGTTCGTCCAGCAGCCGCAGCAGTTCCGCGTCGTCGCGACGTGTCGAGACGTCCCGCACGCGGTCCACGAAGTCGGCGAGCGTCGAGCACTCGTACAGGTCGTGCAGCCGGACGTCGAGCAGCAGTTCCTCGTTCACCACCGCGACCAGCTGGGCCGCCTGCAACGACGTGCCGCCGAGTGCGAAGAAGTCGTCCTCCAGCCGCAGCGGCGGACCGCCGAACGCGTTCTGCCACACGGTGATCACGCGGGCCGCGAGGTCGTCCGGCGTCACCGGCGGGGCCGCCGGTCCGGCTTCGGCGGTGGTGTCGTCGTCACCGAGCCAGTGCCGCCGCGTCGAGAACGGGTAGGTGGGCAGCGGGACGTGCCGCGCGGGTCCGGTCACCGGCGTCAGGTCGACACCCGCCGTCCAGGCGCGGGCCACCGCCGTCGTGAAGCCGCGCGGTTCCTCGTCACCGGTCGCGCCGCGCCCGCCGAACAGGTCCAGCACCAACGCGTCGACACCCGACCGCCGCAACGCCTGCCGCGCCAGCTTGGTGACCGCGCCGTCCCGGTCCACGCCGACCACCAGGCCCGGCGGCAGCGCGCGCACGCAGTCGGCGAACCGCACCGTCGCCCGCACCTGCCCGCCCCAGTACGCCGGGTCCGTCGCCTGCCCGGCGGTGAGCGCGACGCCGGTCACGTTCGACAGCACCGCCCGCCGCGGCTCGGCCAACCGCACCCCGCGCAGGAAACCGGTGAACTCCTCCGCCGCGGCGGCCATGTCGGCGGAGTGGAACGCGTGCGCGGTGGGCAACCGCCTGGCCTGCACGCCACGGGACCGGCAACGCTCCTCGAACTCCGCGACGGCGTCCGGTCGCCCGCCCAGGACGGTGTTGTCGGGCGCGTTCAGCACGCAGACGTCCAGCTCACCCGCCAGTTCGCGGGCGTCCTGCTCGCCCAGCCGCACGGCGACCATCACACCGGCGGGCGCGGCGCCCATCAACGCGCCCCGCCGCACCACCGCCCGTGCCGCGTCGGCGAAGTCGAACACCCCGGCGTGCGCGGCGGCCACGAGTTCGCCGACGCTGTGCCCGAGCAGCACGTCCGCCACCAGGCCCCGCTCCGCGAGGACGCGCAACGCCGCCCACTGCACCGCGAACAGCAGCGGTTGGACGACCTCGGTGCGGCCGAGGCGCGGGTCGTCCGGCGCCCAGTCGGCGAAGTCGTGCAGCACCGGGCCGGCCGCGTCGCGCACCGCGTCGGCGGCTTCGGCGAACACCGCGCGGAACGGCCCGTGACGCAGCATCCCCGCGCCCGCGACCCGCCCGCCCTGGCCGGGCAGCACCACGGCGACCGGGGGTTCCGCCACCGCCCGCCGCACCCCGTCCGGCCGAGCGAGCGCGGCACGCAACGCGTCCCGGTCCCGCGCCACACCGGCCCACCGCCACCCGAGCTGCCGCCGACCGCGCCACAGCGCCGAAGCCACGTCCGGCAACGGCGACCGGTCCTCCGCGAGGAACGCGGCGAGGCGGTGCGCCTGCTCGCGCACGGCTTCCTCGGTCGCGGCGGACAACACCACCACGGCCTCGCCTTCCCCCGACTCCTCCACCGAGCCGGGACCTTCGGACGCCGCCCCCGGTTCGTCCGCGGACAAGGCAGCCGGCGCGGGCTCGGCAGGCACGGCGGACAACACGACGTGGGCGTTCGTCCCGCCGAGCCCGAACGAGCTGACCGCCGCGCGGCGCGGCAGGGTGTCCGGCCACGGCAGCACCTCGCGCGGCACGTGCAAGCCCGCGCCGGGCTCCACGTCCGGCCCGTCGCCGTCCTGGCGCGGTGTCGGGGGCAGCACCCCGTGGTGCAGCGCCAGCACCGCCTTCACCAACCCGACGACGCCCGCGGCGGTGTCGGTGTGGCCCACGTTGGCCTTCACCGAGCCCAGCGCGCTGCCCCGGTACACCTCGGCCAGCGCGGACAGCTCGACCTGGTCGCCGAGCGCGGTGCCGGTGCCGTGCGCCTCCACGAACCCGACGTCCGACCCGGACAGCCCGGCCACCTCCAACGCCTCCCGCAGCACGGCCGCCTGCCCGCGCGGACTCGGCGCGACCAGGTTCATCCGGTCCGCGCCGTCGTTGTTCACCGCCGTGCCGACGATGTGGGCGAGCACCGGCTCCACCCCGACGTCCTCGGCACGCCGCAGCACCACGACCCCCGCCCCGCTCGCGGGCACGGTGCCCGTGCTCCCGGTGGTGAAGGGCCGGCAGAACCCGTCCGCCGACGTGATGCCCCCTTCGACCGGCGTGTACCGCCCGCTCAGCGGTAGCTGCACCGTGACACCGCCCGCGATCGCCACGTCGCACTCGTAGGTCGCCAACGCCCGCACGGCCTGGTGCACCGCCACCAACGACGACGAGCACGCGGTCTGCACCGTCATGCTCGGCCCGGTGAACCCCAGCCGGTAGGACAGCGCGGTCGCCAGGAAGTCGCGGTCGTTGCCCAGCCGGACCTGCTGCGAACCCAGCGCACGCACCACGTCCCCCGCGGGCAGCACGTTGCGGTGCAGGTAGGTGTCCGGGCCGCAGCCCGCGAACACGCCCACCGCGTCCGACGACCGCGTGGTGTCCAACCCGGCCCGCTCCAACGCCTCCCACACCAGTTCGGCGAGCACCCGGTGCTGCGGGTCGGTGGCGGCGGCGTGCGCGGGTGGCAGCCCGAACAGGTCGGCGTCGAACTCCCGCACCCGGTCGAGCTGCCCCGCGCGCGGCAGGCCGTCGTCACCCACGCCGGGCAACGACACCCGACCCGCCACCAGGTTCGCCCAGAACTCCTCCGGTGATCCGGCGCCGGGCACCCGGATCGCCAACCCCACCACCGCGATGTTCACGCCCGCTCCCCTCGTCGTGCCCACCCCGCGACCGCCCGCGCCCGTCGCGCGCCCCGGCCCGCGGCCGGTTCCGGCGCGTCGCCCCGCTCCAGGCTCCCGGCCAGCGCCCGCGCCGTGACGTGCCGGAACAGGTCGGCCACCCGCACCCGCGGGTACCGCTCCCGCAACGCGGCCACCACCTGGAGCAGTTGCACCGAGCTGCCACCGAGTTCGAAGAAGGAGCTGTCCACGTCGGACACCTCCCGGCCGAGCACCCGCGCCCACAAGCCCGTCACGACGGCCAATGCCGCGCCGTCCGGCGCACGTGGGGGCGCCAGGTCGGCCGCCCACGCCGCCGCCCGCGCCCGGTCGAGCTTCCCGTGCGCCGTGCGCGGCAGTTCCGCCACCGCGTGGAACGCGACGGGCACCATGGTCGGCGGCAGGAACCGGCGGGCGTGCTCGGCGAGCCCGTCCACCCGGTCCGCCACCACGTAGGCGACCAGCGCGGTCCGGTCGAACGCGGGCACCACCACCGCGCCGCCCACGGCCGGGTGCCGCGTCAGCACGGCCTCCACCTCGCCGGGCTCCACCCGCTGCCCCAGCACCTTGAGCTGCGCGTCGGCCCGGTCCACGAACCGCAGCCCGTGCTCCGGGTCCACCAGCACCTCGTCACCGGTGTCGTAGCCGAACGACCCGTCGGGCAGCGCGTGGAACCGCGTGGCGGTCAGCCCGGGTCGCCGCCAGTAACCCGCGGCCACGCCCGCGCCGGACAGCAGCAGCCGCCCCGGCACACCCACCGGTCGCGGTCGCGAGCGCGAATCCACGACGTGCCAACGCTCTCCGGCCAACGGGTGTCCGATGTGGACAGGTCCACCACCGACCCGCCAGACCGTGGACCACACGGTCGTCTCGGTCGGCCCGTAGCAGTTCCACACCGGTCCCGGCACCAGGCCCGCCAGCCGCGCCGCCAGGTCGTCCGGCAGCGGTTCCCCGCCGACCAGCAGGACACCGAGGCCCCCGAGGAAGTCCCGGCCCGCCGGGTCGGCCGCCAACACCCGCGCCACGGTCGGCGTGCACTGGTACAACGCACCCGGCGCGGACCACCCGGCCACCCGCTGGTGGTCGGTCAGCAACACGGTCCGCCCACGTGCCAACGGCCACAGCAGTTCCAGCACGCTGATGTCGAACGACAGGGCGGTGGCCGCGACCACGTGCTCCGGGAGATCCGGCACCACCAGGTCGAACGCGGCGAGCAGGGCGGCGACGTTGCCGTGCCGCACCACGACACCCTTGGGCAGCCCGGTCGACCCGGACGTGTAGACCACGTACGCGGCCATGCCGCCGGTGACGACGGGCAGCTCCGCCGGCACGGGTTCGGGTCGCACCGGCACCACCGGCACACCGTCCACACCGTCCACACCGGAACCGACGACGACCGCCAACGCCGCGTCGGACGCCATGTGCCGCAAGCGCTCCGGCGGGTTGTCCGGCGGCAGCGGCACGTACGCCGCGCCCGCCCGCAACACCCCGAGCACCGCGACCACGAGGTCCACCGCGCGCGGTAACGCCACCCCGACCCGGTCGCCCGGCCGCACGCCCGCCGCCACCAGCGCCCGCGCCAGCACGTCGGCCGCCGCCGACAACTCGCCGTAGGTCAACGCCGAGGCGCCGTCCCGCACGGCGATCACGTCGGGTGCGCCACCCAGCTCCGTGACCGGCCGCGTCGGCGGCAGCGGCGGCCCGGCGGCGAGGCGGTCGAGCACCACGCGGTCCGGTCCGAGCACGTCCACATCACCGGCTGCGGCGCGGGCCACGGCGTCGGCGAACCGGCGCGCCACCGGCCCGGCCACCAGGTCGGCCCGGTACTCCACCACCAGCTCCGGTCCCGGGGCCAGCGTGACGGACAGGTCGTACTCGGCGTCCCGGGGCGGTGGACCGGGCACGACCTCCCAGCGGACACCGCCCACCTCGACCGCCGCCGCCGGACCGACCTCGGTGCACAGCACGCGGGTCAACGCACGCCGCACGCCGTCCGCCGACGCCAGGTCCAGGATCTCCTCCAGCGGGAGCGCGGCGTGCTCCACCGCGTCCAGCACGCCGTCCAACGCCTGGTCCAACACCGTCGCCGGGTCCGCCACCCGCAGCCGCACCGGCACCGTGTTCTGGAAGCACGCCACGGTCTCGCCGTCCCGCGGGCCGCGCCCGTCCACGGCGACCGCCACCAGCACGTCGTCCGCGTCGGCGTAGCGGCCGAGGACGATCCCCAGCGCCGCGACCACCTGCATGAACGGCGAAGCACCCGTCTCCAGGGCCGTGGCGCGCAGGTGTTCCCCCGGCAACGGCACCCGCACCGAACCCCGGGTCGGGTCGCCACCGGGACCGGTGTGCGGCACGGCCGTGTCGTGCTCCGGCAGGTCGGCCAGCGCCGCCGCCCAGTGCGCCCGCGCCCGCGCGAGGTCCGGTGGCGGACCGCCGGCGTGGACCACCGGTGACTCCCCGGCGTACGCGGAAGCCAGGTGCCGCAACAGGATCGCCGTGGAGGGCGCGTCGAACACCGCGTGGTGCACGGACACCACGAGGTCCGTCCGCTCCGGACCGACGAACGCCGCGACCGAGCACAGCGGGCCCGCGCCGTGCGTGAACGGGCGGCGCGGCACGTCCGCCACGTGGTGCGGCCCGACGCGGCGGACCTCCACCGGCACGTCGTCCACCGGGTGCGCCCGCGCCTCCAGCCCGACGCCCACGTGCAGCGAGGTGCGCAACGCCGGGTGCGCCGCCAGCACCGCGCGCACCGCGTCCGCCACCCGGTCCGGGTCCAGCGCGCCGTGTGCCACCACGTGCTTGACCAGCGTGCGGGTGTCACCGCCGTCGCGCTGGTCGAGCAGGTAGAACCGGGTCTGCGCGGCGGAAGCGGGCGTCACGACGCGCTCCCCCGCAACACGCGGGCCAGCCGGCGCACGGTCGAGTGCCGGAAGATGTCGCGCAACCGCACGGTCGCGAACCCGGACTCGCGGAGCGCCGCGTTCAGCCGCACCGCGAGCAGCGAGTTGCCGCCGAGTTCGAAGAAGTTGTCGTCCGGACCGACCGGCACGCCCATCAGCCGCTCCCAGATGGCCCGCACGCGGGCCTCCACGCCGTCCTCCGGGACCGGTGCGGCGGTCTCCGCGACCACCGGGCCGGGCGCGGGCAGGCGGGCGACGTCCAGCTTCCCGTTGGCGGTCAACGGCAACGCGCCCACCTCGGTGACGGTCGCGGGCACCAGGTGGGCGGGCAGCCGCTCCACCAGGCGTGCCCGCAGGTCCGGCGCGGGCGCCGAGGTCACCGCGTATGCGTCCAGCCGCACGGCCGCCGAGTCGGCGGACCGCCGGACCACGACCGCCGCCGCCGTCACGCGCGGGTCGGCCAGCAACGCGAACCGGATCTCGCCCGGCTCGATCCGGTGCCCGCGGACCTTCACCTGGTCGTCCAGGCGGCCCAGGTGCAGCAGCCGGCCGTCGTCCAGGTAGCGGCCCCGGTCGCCGCTGCGGTACCGGCCGCCCGCGAACCGCTCGGCGGTCAGCTCCGGCCGGTGCAGGTACCCGAGCGCGACCCCGAGCCCCCCGACGTGGATCTCACCCGCCACGCCCGGCGGCACGAGCCGGCCGCGCGGGTCGCGCACGTGCAGTTCCCAGCCGGGCAGCGGGCGGCCGACCGGCGCGGGACCGGCCAGCGCGTCGGCCCGCGTCACGTCGTGCCACGTGCAGTGCACGGTCGTCTCGGTGATGCCGTACATGTTGACCACCCGGCACCGCCGTCGCGGGTAGGCGTCCAGCCACGGCAGCACCAGCCGGGCGTCCAGCGCCTCGCCGCCGAACACCAGCAACCGCACCGAGAGGTCGTCACCGGGGTCGAGCTGGGCGAACGCCGACGGCGTCTGGTTGAGCACGGTCACCCGCTCCCGGGCGAGCAGCGCGTGGAACTCGTCGGGGTCGCGTGCCGTCCAGTGCGGCACCACGACCAGCCGCCCGCCGGTCAGCAGGCAGCCCCACACCTCCCACACCGAGAAGTCGAAGGCGAAGGAGTGGAACAGCGTCCACACGTCGTCCGGGCCGAGCCCGAAGCCGTCGGCGGCGGCCAGCAGCGCGGCGACGTTGCGGTGCGGCACCACGACGCCCTTCGGCCGCCCGGTGGAACCGGACGTGTAGATCACGTAGGCGGCGTCGCCGGCGGCCGGTCGGGACAGCTCCGCCGAGCCGCGCGCGGACGGCGGCACCGAGGTCGCGTCCGGCACGTCGCCGACCACCACGCGCAGACCGCTGTCGGCGGTCACGAACGCCGTGCGCTCCGCCGGGTAGTCGGGGTCCAGCGGCACGTACGCCGCGCCCGCCTTGAGGACCGCGAGCAACGCGACCACCAGGTCCGGTCCGCGCTCCAGCCGGACGCCGACCCGCGTGCCCGGTTCGACACCGGCGTCGACCAGGGCGCGGGCCAGACCCGTGGACCGGTCGTCCAGCTCGGCGTAGGTGAGGGACGTGTCGCCGGCCGTCACCGCCACCCGGTCCGGCCCGGCGGCCACGCGTGCGGCGAACAGCTCGGTGATCGTGGTGTCGGGCGCGTCCCGGTGCGCGCCGCGCCCGGACGCCAGCACGGCGTCCATGTCCGCGCGCGCCATGGTGGGCACGGCGTGCGTCGGCGTGCCGGGGTCGTCGGCGAACGCCGCCAGCACGACGTCGAGGCAGCGCAGGAACCGCTCGGCGGCGGGTCGCCCGACCACCGAGGTCTGGAACCGCAGCAGGGCGTGCGCGCCGCCGTCCGGTTCCTCGCCCAGGTAGAGGGTGAGCGGGAACTGCGCCGCGCCCAGGTCCACGTCCGTGCGCCCGGTGCGCGGCACCACCACGCAGCGCGGCGCGTGGTCGGTGACGGCGGACAGCGGGATGTCGGCCGTGCGGTACGCGGCCAGGCAGCGGTCGTGCGCGGCACGCAGGAAGTCGCCGAGGGACTGGTCCTCGTCCACCGCGACCGGCACGGCCACGGTCGCGCCGAAGTAGCCGATGGTGTCGGCGTGCCGCGCCGACCGGCGGGACACGTTGGTGCCCAGGACCGGGTTCGCGGCGCCGGTCCAGCGGGCCAGCACCAGGGCCGCCGCGCCGAGCACCGCCGAGTGCGGCGTGACGCCCAGCGCGGCGGCGGACCGCCGCACCCCGCGCCACGTCGGCGCGGGCACGCGCAGGTCGGCCCGGTCGCCGGGACCGCCGGGCACGCCCTGGCCCCAGTCCAGCGGCAAGTCCAGGTCGGCGGCACGCAGCCGCTCCCGCACCGCCGCCACCCGGTCCGGGTCCGGCGGCGCCAGGCGCTCGGTCCACCGCCGGTAGGTCTCCGCGGGCTCCGGCCGCTCACCCGCCAGCAGCCACCGCGCCATCAGCTCGGTGGACCGCTCGTCGGTGACCAGGTGGTGCGCCACCAGCACGAGGTCGGCCGCGCCGTCCGGGTAACGCAGCAGCACGGCGCGCAGCAGCGGGCCGCGGTGCGGCGCGAACGGGCGCGCGCACTCCTGGCGGATCGCCGAGCGGTCCGGCGCGTCCCGCACGTGCAGCACCGGTGGGCGGGCCGGTGCCCAGCAGCCGTCCGCCGTGACGCGTGCGGCGAGCAGCGGGTGGGCCGCCGCCAGCGCCGCGAGGCGGCGCGCCGGCTCGGCCGGGTCCAGGTCCGGCGGCACGGCGTGCACGGACGCCGAGTGGTAGGCGGTGACGTGGTCGGCGGTCTGGTCGGCGACGTACAGCTCCGCCTGGTTGGGCGCGAGCGGCCAGTGACCCGACATGGCTCTCCCCCGGGGTTGTGCGATCGGTGGGCCGCGCTCAGCCGCGCGGGGCGGTGCGTGCCACCAGGGCGCGCAACGCGTCCAGCCCGTCGGCCTCCAGCACGTCGAGGTAGTCCAGGTCGCGCCCGGTCGTCTCGAACACGCGGGTGGCCAGCAGCACGGCTTTGAACGAATCACCGCCGGAGTTGATGAAACCGGCCGCCGGATCGGCGTCCGGACCCAGCACCTCACGCCACAGCGCGCGCAGCTGGTCGTCCTGTTCGAGTGCCATTGTCCCGTCCCCCGGCGTCCGGACCGGACCGCCCGGAAACCACTCCGCGCAATTCACCGCGCGGCAGTCCCCGAACTGCCCATCGGCGTAATTCCCCAGTCGTTCGGACCGTACCACAACATTTCCACCCCGCCAGGACCAAAATCCCGCCAAGATCGAAACCGGCCGGTTCAGTGGCGACCGTGAGCACCGAGCCCACTTTTCGGGCATTTTGTGGTTCACTGGGAAAAGCCCGGACAATGGGCAGTTCCGCACACGGCCAACGTGGGGGTTCGCGCCGATGAGCGAGGCGTCGCCGTTCGATCTGTTCACCGCCGCCGCCACCCGGTTCCACGACCGCACCGCGCTGGAGGCGGGTGGCCACGTGCTCGACTACGCGACCCTCGCGGAGGCGGTGGAGCGCGTCGCCGGGCGGGTGGCGGAGACCTCCGGCGGCGTGCCCGCGCGGCTCGGCGTGCTCGCGCCGCGCGGTGTCGTCGCGTTCACCGGGTGGCTCGCGGCGCTGCGGCTGGGCGCGACCGCCGTGCCGCTGAACCCGGCGTTCCCACCGGCGCGCAACGAGCGGTTCGCCGCGGCGGCGGGCGTCGACTTCGTGCTCGCCGACGAGGCCGCGACCACGCAGCACGCCGCGCTCGGCGGCGGTCTCGCGTTGTCCGCGCGGGAGGCGCTGACCGGCCGGGTGCGGCCCGCGCCGCGCCGCACCGCCGACGACCCCGTGGTGTACGTGGTGTCCACGTCGGGCTCCACCGGGCGGCCGAAGGGCGTGCCGATCCGGTGGGGCAACCTGCGGCCGTGGCTCGCGCACAACGGGCCGCGTCGCGGTATCCGCGCAGGTGACCGGGTGTCCCAGAACTTCGACCTGACCTTCGACCCGTCCGTGGCCGACATGCTGCTGACGTGGACGGCGGGCGCGACGCTGGTCGTGCCGGACCACCGCGAGGCGCTCAAACCGGTCGAGTACGTGGCCGGGCGCGGCATCACGCACTGGTACTCGGTGCCGTCGATGATCGCCGTCGCCGACCGCCTGGAGGGCCTGCCGGCGGGCTCGATGCCGACCCTGCGGCGCAGCGTGTTCGGCGGCGACCGGCTGACGCCGAAGCTCGCCGCGCTGTGGCGCCGGGCCGCGCCGAACAGCCGCGTGGAGAACTCGTACGGCCCGAGCGAGGTGACCATCTCGACGTGCGCGCACGAGGTCACCGGCGACGAGACCGGGGCCACCGTGCCGATCGGCGCGCCGTACCCGCACACCGAGCACCTGGTGCTGGGCGAGGACGGCAGGCGGGCCGCCGAGGGCGAGCTGTGCCTGCGCGGGCCGCAGCGGTTCGGCGGCTACCTGGACCCGGCGGACAACGCGGGTCGATTCGTCTCGTGGGACGGGGAAATGGCCCGGGTATTCACCGGGGGCGGGCCGCCGACCGACCGGCATTGGTATCGGACCGGTGACCGGGTGGCGGTGCGGGATGGCGAACTCGTGTTCCTGGGCAGGCTGGACAACCAGGTGAAAGTGCGTGGTTACCGCATCGAGCCGGGCGAAATCGAAGCGGTGTTGTGCACTCACCCGGATGTACGAGAGGCGTTGGTGGTGCCGATCACCGAAGGCGACCGCACCGATCTGCTGGCGACTTACACCGGTAATCCCGTGCCGGCAAGTCACCTGATCGCGCTAATCCACGCCAGCCTTCCCCCGTACATGCTCCCGCACCGGTTCGAACACCGCGCGCACCTGCCGTTGAGCGCGAACGGGAAAATCATCCGAACGGCCCCGGAACCCGATCGCGCGCGGTGACACCGGGCCGGATACCCGCGCGGCCGGGGCCGGCCACCCGAATGGCGGCGGGCCGTCTCAACGGTGTCACCGCCGGCGGAGCCGGTCGGCGACGCGGCGCCACCGGGCGCGGCGTCACCCCGCCGAGCCGGGAGCTTCGGCCGCCGAGTCCAAGGCGTCCAGGCGGCGGCGCACCTCGGCGGCCTCCTCGTCCCGCTGGTGGGCCCGGTACCGGGTTTCCGCCTCCCGCCACGTGGCGCGAGCCTGGTCGGTGCGGCCCAGCGCGAGCAGCGACGCCGCGAGCCGGTCCATCGTGCTGACCGCCTGGGAGTCGTTCTCCAGCTCCCGGTAGAGCGCGACGGCGGCCGAGTAGTGGTCCACCGCGCTCTCGTGATCACCGGTCTCGTGGGCGATGAACCCGAGGCTGTCCAACGTGTCCGCCTCGCCGTCGCGGTCGCCGTGGGTTCGTTGCAGGGCAAGCGCTTCGAGGCAGTGCCGCCGGGCGTGGTCGTGGCGGCCGACGCGTGCGGCGCACCAGCCGACGGCGTTGAGCGCGTCCGCCACCCACGCCGGGTTGCCGATCGTCCGGTGGATCTCCAGGCAGCTCTCGGCGTGCGCCAGGGCGCGCCCGTCGTCGCCGCGCTGGAGCCACGACCACGTCAACGCGTGGTGCGTGTGCGCGAGGTCGGCACGCGCGTTCGTCCGCTCGGCCAGCTCCAGCGCCAGGTACAGGTGGCGCATCGCCTCCTCGGGCCGCCCGACGTCGGCGTTGGCGCGGCCCGCGCTGCGGTGCGCGAGCAAGCGCGCGGCGGGGTCGTCGAGGCGTTCGGCGGCGGCCAGCGCGTGTTCCCACACCGCGAACTGGTCGGTCCGGTTGCCCCGGCGGAAGTGGTAGTTGTTCAACGTCCACGCGAACCGCCACACGTCCCGGTCGAGCCCGAGCGCGACAGCGGCCTCCACGATCGCGAGCAGGACCGCGTGCTCGGCGTCGAACCAGGCCAGCGCCTCCGCGTCGTCGGCGGGCGGTCGCACCCGGACGCCGGGCAGCGGCGGGTCCAGCTCGATCGGCGTCACGTACGGGTGCAGCAGCAGGTTCCCGGCGTGGCCGGTGCGCAGGTAGAAGTCGATCAGGCGGCGCAGGGCGGCGTCCCGGTCGTGGTCGGCGGCCCGGTCCGCGGCGAACCGGCGGATCAGGTCGTGCATCCGGTACCGGCCGGCGGCGTCGCGCGTCACCAGCGACGCCTGCTCCAGCTCGCGCAGCAGCGCCCGGACGCGGGGCTGCGGCAACCCGGCGAGCGCCGCCGCGGCGGGCAGCCCGAGGTCCGGTCCGGGCGCCGCGCCGAGCAACGCGAAGAGTTCGGCCTGCTCGGCGGTCAACGCCCGGTGCGACCACGAGAACACCGCGGGCAGGCTGGCCGCCGGGTCGCCGTCGGCCAGCGCGTCCAGGCCGAACTCACGCAGGTCGGCGACCACGTCGGCGATCGGCGTGCCGGCGGCGACCTGGCCGGCGACGATGCTCAGCGCCAGCGGGTACCCGCCGCACAACGCCACCAGCTCGGCCACCGCCGCGGGCTCGGCGGCCACCCGGTCCGCGCCGAGGCGGTCGGCGAGCAGGGCGCGGGCCTCCTCGTCGGCCAACGCGTCCAGCGGCAGGTGCCGGGCCGAGTGGCCGGTGATCAGACCGGTCAACCGGTTGCGGCTGGTCACCAGGACGGTGCCGGCCGACGTGCCCGGCAGGAGGTCCGCGACCTGCGCGGTGTCGGCGGCGTTGTCCAGCACGACCAGGATCCGCTTGTCCGCCACCATGCTGCGGAACAACGCGGCTCGCGCGTGTGGTTCGACCGGGATCCGGTCCGGTTCCGCGCCGAGGGCGTCGAGGAAGCCGCGCAGCACCGCGCCGGGGCTGATCGGCGTGCCGTCCGGGCTGAACCCGCGCAGGTCCACGAAGAGCTGGCCGTCCGGGAAGCGGTGCGCGTTGCGGTGCGCCCAGTGCAGTGCCAGCCACGTCTTGCCGATGCCGCCCGAGCCCGCGATGGCGGAGATCACCACCGTGCCGCCCGCGCCGTCGAGCGCGGCGTCCAGCCGGTCCAGCTCGGCGTGCCTGCCGACGAACGGGGCCGGCGCGGCGGGTAGCTGGCGGGGCGTCACGCCGGTCCGGGCGGGCGCGCCGGTCAGCGACGGGTCGCCGTTGAGGATGCGCCCGTGCAGGTCGCGCAGCACGTGACCGGGGTCGGTGCCGAGTTCGGCGACCAGGCGGGTGTGCAACCGCCGGTAGTGCTCCAACGCGTCGGCCGCGCGTCCGCCGCGGTAGAGCGCCAGCATGTACTGGGCGGCGACCCGTTCGTCCAGCGGGTGCCGCGCGGCCCGCGTGGACAGCTCCGCCACCAGCTCCTCGCCCCGGCCGAGCCGCAGCAGCACCTCGGTCAGGTCGCACTCGACGGCGAGCCGCTCCTGCCGCAGCCGGTCGCGTTCGAGCGCGGCCCAGTCGCCGTCCAGCCCGGCCAGCGGTTCACCGCGCCACAGCCCGAGCGCTTCGCCGAGCAGGGTCGCGGCACGCTGGTCGTCGGCGGTCCTGGCCTGCGCGCACAGCCGCCGGAACCGGTGCAGGTCCACGTCGTCCTCGCCGGCGACCAGCGCGTAGCCGCCCGCCCGGCGATCCAGCCGCAGGTCCAGCCGCCGCAGCCGGGACACGTAGCTGGACAACGTCTCGCGGGCGCGGTGCGGCGGGTGCGCGCCCCAGACCCGTTCGGTGAGGCGGTCCACCGTCACCGCCCGGTCGAGGTCCACGGCGAGCGCGGCGAGCACGCACCGCTGCTTCGCGGGCCCGAGGTCCACCCACCGCGCGCCGTCCCGTGCCGACACCTCGCCCAGCAGGGCGATCCGAACCCCCAACACCGGCTCCCATCACGTCCACCTGTCCGGGGCGGCATTCTCCGGCACGCGCGTCTCAGGGTGTCAGCCCGTCCACCGAACGACCCGGCGGCAGGCGGGTGAGGAGGCCGTCCACGGCGGAGGTCACCAGCAGGCGGAAGTACCGCTCGGCGCCCATGCCGGGCGGCACGCCGGCCATCTCGCCGCTCACCCGCACCTCCTCGCCGGCGACCAGCCCGAGGGCGATCGCCGCGACCGCGCCGGCGAGCACGGCGGCGGCGTCGGGCGGGTAGCCTCGCCGACCCAGCGCGGCGACCTCCGCGGCGAGCAGGCGCCCGCCGCTCGGGCCGCGCGGGAACGCGCGCAGGAGGTAGGCGGCGACACCGCGGTGGGCGAGGGCGAACTCACGCAGCCGACCCGCGAACCGCAGCAGGTGCTCCGCCACCGGCTCGCCGGGCACGTCCACCGGCTCCAGGTCGGCCAGGATCGACTCGCCGACCAGGGTCTCCAACGCGTCGCGGCTCGGCACGCGCCGGTACACGGCGGTCGTGCTGACGCCCAGCTCGTGCGCGACGGCCTGCACGGACAGGTCGGCCAATCCGATCCGCCTGCCCGCCTCGACGATCGAACCCGGTGACACCAGTGCGGTGCGGCCACCGGTCTTGACCCGGTTGGGAGGCATCGACACCTCCGGAATCCAAGTTAGGGCACCTATCTTAGAACACCTCGCCACCGCGGGCACTTCCTGGCACGCCGCGCTGGGGACCAGCCCGCCGACCCGGCAACGGCTCGCCCGGCCGGGCTCACGGCGCAACTCCTCGACCGCGGTCGCACCCGACGCGTCGGTCACCCCGTCGGCAGCAGCTCCCGCCCCCGCTCGCGCCACCACGCGTCGAACGCCGGGCTGCACCCCTGACGTGCCGCGTAGCTCGCCAGCACGTGCGCGTGGATCTCCTCGATGTGCGCCGCCACCACGGTGTCCGGCCGGTAGAACAGCCGGAGTTCCTGCCACATCGGCATGCCCTCGATGGCACGCACCACGATGCCGCCCGGCCGGTCCACGCTGGTCGCCAACGCGGGCGCGATCGCGAACTTCGCCTGCACCAGCGCCAACGTCGTGGACAGGCACTGCGTGCTGTGCGGTTGGCGCACCGTCAACCCGTGCTCCCGGCACACCTGGGTCAGGTAGGTCCACCACCGCGTCGTGCCGGGCGGCTCGTCGACCCACGGGTGCTCGAAGACGTCGGCCAACCGCACCGCGCCGGGCCCCGCCAACGGGTGGTCGTGCGCCATCGCCACGAACACCGGCTCCGCCTCGTGCACCAGCACGTCGGCCACACCGGGCGGCGTGCTCAGGCCGGGCAGCGGCGGCCGGTACACCAGGGCCAGGTCCAGTTCCCCGATCGCCACCTTCTCGACGCTGATCCGCTCGTCGGTGTCCTCCTGGAGGTTCACGCCCGCGCACCACGGCTGCTCCCGCAGCCAACTGCTCACGGCGACGTGCAGGAAACCGCAGTAACCGCCGACCCGCAACGGGTCCGACGGGTCACCGCGGCGGGACCACCGGCCGACCCGCTCGGCGATGGCCGTCATGCTGCTCAGCACGACCCGCGCCTCACCCAGCACCTCCGCGCCCAGCGGTGTCGGCAGGCAGCCGTGCTCGGCGCGGATGAACAACGCTCCGCCCACGCTGTGCTCGATCCGCTTCAGCAGCCCGGACAACGCGGGCTGGGTCATGCCGAGCCGGCGTGCGGCGCGGGTCAGGCTGCCGGTGTCGTCGATCGCGGCCAGCGCGCGCAGGTGGCGTACTTCCAGCTCCACGGGACCTCCGCATCCCCGCGCGAGGCGATTCGCCCGCTCCCGGGGTGGTCTCGCGACCGTACCGCCGTCCGGCGCGCGCGGGAAAGGGGTCCGCCGCCCGCGCGGACCCCTCTTCCCGCACCCGGCACTACGGCTTGGTGGTCTCCAGGGTGAACCGGCCGGAACCGCTGTAGGAGCGCACCAGCCACCGGTACCGGCCGGCGGTCCCGTTGTAGGACACCGTTTCCGTCGCGTCGGGACCGGTGCCCGAGGCGACGGTCCGCCACGACGTGCCGCTCTGCTTTTGCAGGTACAGGTCGAAGTCCGCGCCCGCCGGCCCCCGGAGGCAGCCCTTGTGCGCACCCGCGCCGGCGTCGAAGTAACCGGCCGCCGGCTGCACGGTGCTGCCACCGGAGGTGACGTCACCGGTCGCGGCCGTGCCGCAGGCGGGCGGGTTGCCCGGACCGCCGTCCGACGTCAGCAGCGAGACGCCGTACCGGGTCAGGATCTCCGGCACCGGCTGGAAGTACGTGGTCGCCGCGCCGCCCTTGCAGTCACCGGAACCACCCGAGGTGACGCCCTGCGCCTGGCCGTCGGAGATCGCCGAGCCGCCGGAGTCGCCCGGTTCCGCGCACGCCGACGTCTCGATCGCCTCGTAGACCTTGCCGATCTCCGGGCCGTAGTCGACCGTGGCGTCGCGGGACCGGATCGTCCCGCAGTGCCAACCGGTCGTGCCGCCGGAGCGGCAGATCGACGCGCCGACGGGTGCTTCCCGCGCCCCCTTCACCGCCACCCGGCCGCCGTTGTAGTCGTTGACCGCGCCGACCGGGTTCTCCGCCGCGTTGGTCCGCACGAACGCCATGTCGTCGGTCGGGAAGCTGGAGCCCTCGAACCGGCCGCCCGGCTGCGTCGTCGTCTCGCCCACCTCGCCGCAGTGACCGGCGGTGATGAAACCGCCCTGCACGGAGAAGCCGACCGAGCAGCCGTACTTGCTGGTCCAGTACCGGTTCCCGCCGACGACGTCGATCAGCGGCCGGGGCCGTTCCGGGCTCTCCGCGTAACTGATCGCGGCCGGGTCGGCGCCGGACGCGGCCACCCACCGCCGCGCGCGGTCCGCCGCGCCGGGCGCGTGCTTGACCACCACGGTGTCGGCCGCGAGATCCGTCCGCCAGCCCGGCACCGCCGCGGGCGCGCTCGCCGCCGCCCGGTCGAGCAGGCGCTTCGCGGTGGCCAGCACGGCCTCGCCGCGCGCCACGACCCGGGGCTCCGCTCCCCCGGCCCGCACCAGCCGCGCGTCCCGCGCGTCGGTCACGGCCACCACCAGCGCGCCACGCCCGGCGTCGAACCAACTGCCGCCGAACCGCGAGCCGAGGGCCGCACGCAGCCCCCGGTCGGTTTCCGCCGCGGCGCGTTCGGCGGCGAGCCGGGCGACCGGGTCGGCGACGCCGAGGTCACGCCGCAACGCGGCGAGCACCGGCTGCTCGGCGACGGGCGGATCGGCGAGCGCCGGCGGCACGGCCGCCGCGAAGCCGCCGACGGTCGCCATCACCACCATCGCGACGACCGGCGGCACACGAAGTCTGGACATGCTGGATCTCCTCGCGGTGCAGGGACCGCCGAAGGCCGCGCGGCAGGGAGCGCGGCGGAGGCGGGCTGTCGACGGCCGCACCCCGGCGGTCACCCGAACGTAGTCAGCGCCCGATCACGCCGGGGAGATCACAGATCGCCATAGCACCGGGACCAGCGCACCCGGACCTCACCCCACCGCGGGCAGCGCGGCACGCACGGCCGCCACGTAGTCGGCGGGACCGGCGGCGGCGCGGGTGAGGACCACGGCTCGGCCGTCGTCGTCGAAACCCACCACGGCGCCGGGACCGGGATCGGGGCCGAGGTCGAAGCCCGTACCCTCGCCGAGCGCCGCCGCGAAGTCCGACCACGTCTCGTTCGGGTAGCCGCGCATCAGGTTGAACTGCCGGGTGTGCCGCGCCGACGACCGCGGCGGCGTGAAGATGAAGAGCTTGCGGCACGCGTCGAGGTCGCGCACCACCCCGAACTCGAAGCGCAGCTCCGGCCACGCGCCGGGCGACGCGAGCACGCACCGCGCCTCCGCGACCAGCTCCCGGAACCGGTCGCGCCAGGAGTCGTCCGTCGCGTAGTCCCGGTCCACCCCGTGCGGCGGGAGGTAGTCACGCGGGTTGCCCAGGCCGTGCCCGCGCCCGAGGCCCGCCGCGATGGCGGGCGCGAAATACTCCTCGAACGTCATGACGCGCTCGGCCACGCGGTCGAACACGGACTCCATGAGGACGTCGCCCGGCTCACGCCGCCGGCAGCCGAACCCCCGGCCCTCGTTGCCGAACCCCCGGATCCACAGCACGGCCGGACGGGGATCGGGCGTCGGCGGCGCGGTGATCCGCGCGGCACGCCGGGCGGCGGAGAAGCACAGGTACGACAGGAACACCGCCGGCAGGATCGGGCGCAGTCCCGCGTCCAGCGGTTGGCCGGACAACACCAGCGCGACCGGCGCGACAACCGACACGACCACGGCGGTCACGCCCAGCACGCGGAACGGGGTCCGCGGGCGCCGCCGCGCACCCGACCGCACCCGTCGCGGCGGGAGCAGCCACACGCCCAGCGCCGTGCCGCCCACCGCCGACACCACGCCGAGCGGTGCCGCCACCAGCGGGGACAAACCCAGCAGCAGCCCCACCGCCATCAACCCGACCGGCAGCAGCAGACCGAGGAGCACCAGCACGCCGGCCACCACCGGCCCGGTGTAGCCCTTGGCCTTCGCCCGCCGCCACATCCGCATGAACACCGCGCAGACGACGAGCACCGCGAAGCCGCCCACCGCGAAGAACGCCACCAGCACCAGGACGACCAGCACGACCGTCATGCGCGGACGTTACGGCAACACCCCGCCGTGCGAACCGCATGACCGCGGTCAGCGCGGTTCCAGCACGAAGATCGGGATGTCCCGCGTCACGGCCGCCTCGAACACGGCGAACACCGGCAACTCCACGCGGAACCGCGCGGCGTACCGCTCCCACTCCTCGCCCCGCGCCGGCCGGGCCCGCACCGGGTGCGCCACCACCCCGATCTCGACCGCGACCTCCGGGTCGGCGAGCAGGTTGTGGTACCACCCCGGGTACTCCGGCCGACCGCCGTTGCCCGCCGCGACCAGCCAGCGGTTGTCGTCACGCAGGCACGTCAGCGGGGTGACGTAGGACCGGCCCGTCTTCGCTCCCCGGTGGTGCAGCAGGCCCAGCACGCGCCCGGCACGCGGGTCGCCGATCGCTCCGCCGCGGGCGCGGAACTCCGCGATGATCGCGCGGTCGTGCGCACGCCGCTCGTCGTCCATCTCCACCGTCCTCCGGTCCGACTCCCGGGCGTGATCTTGGCACGGCGCTCACCCCCGCAACACGTACTCGGCCCGAACGTCCACTTCCCGTGCCAGCGCGAGGAACTCGCCCTCCTCGACCGGCCCGTCCGGGCTGGAGCGCAGCAGGCGCTCCGTGTACTGCCCGTACCTCGTCTCGTACACCCAGACGCGGCAGTCCGGCGGCGTCCGGTCGACGCACGCGACGGACGCCCGGTCGCCACCCCGACCCCACCCGGCCACCGCCTCGCCCCGACTCGGCCTCGCCAGCACGTGGGCCAGTTCGGCACGCGCGGGGCTGACGTGCTTGAGCACGGTGTGCACCAGGCGGTCCGGCCCGTCCGCCCAGCCCGCCACCACGCCCGGCCGCGGCCTGCCCCGCTCGTCCAGCGGCGGCAGCAGGCCCACCAGTGTCCACCGCGGACCGACGTCGAGCAGCAGCTCCGCCGCGGGCACGTCCGGGCGCTCGCGCACGTGGGTCACCGACCGGTACACCCCGATCGCGTTCGCGCCGAGGTAGGCCAGGACGAGCGCGACCACGAAGACCGCGCGGGCGAAGCGACCGGGCGTCAGGATGGGCCCGCACCGTTCGACCGCGCCCCGGCACGACACACGCCACGTCGAGCAGAACCCATGATCGCCCCCGCGCACCGCCGGCGCCGCGGCCGGCCCCCCGCCGCGGCGACCACCGACGCTACCGAGACCGGCCGACCGGGTTCCAGCCGCCGATCAGCCGCGTACCCCGGCGCGGGTGCGCGCCCTCACGCCCAGCGGCCGAACCGCACGGCCTGCTCGAACGGCCGGCGCGGGCGTCGCCGCGGCGACGCCGTCGGCGACAGCTCCTCCTCGGCGGAGTACCCGATCGCCACCGCGCCGATCGGCTCGTGGTCCGCGGGCACCCCGAACTCCGCGCGGAGGGCGTCGAAGTCCTCCTTGCCGATGCCGAAGTACACCGCGCCGAGCCCCTCGTCCACGGCGGTCTGGAGGACCAGCAGCACCGCCATGCCGGTGTCGACGTACCAGAACGGGACCGGCCAGTGGTCCTCGCTGCGGTCGGTCCACCCCTTGTCCGGTTCGGCGTACCGGTCGAGGTAGGCGTTCTTCACCGCGAACGCGACGACCACCACCGGCGCGGTGCGGACCGTGTCGACCGCCCACAGCCGCACGATCTCGTGGAACCGCGTCACCTCCGCGCCGCGCAGCACCAGGAACACCTGCCCCTGCGAGAAACCGGCGGACGGGCCGCGCAGCGCGTTGCGCATGATCCGCCGCAGGCTCTCGTCCGGGACGGGCCGGTCGGTGAACGCGCGGACCATGCGACGCCGGCGCACGACTTCCTGGAATTCCACCGCACCCCCCGGGTGCTCGCTGGGCCGGTCCCGATCGTAGCGGCGGCGGTGGGTGGCGGCCCCGGGGTGCTTCGGGGTCCTGGCCCGACGCGGTCGCGGACCGCGAGCCGTCGTCCGCGGGCGCCGCGGTGCCGCCGAAGCCCGGCCATCGCCGCGGTCGCCGGGTCGCACCGGGACCGACCACGACGAGAGCGCTCCCGCGCCGAACCCGCACTCGGACGGTGGTCACCCGGCGGCGTGACCCGAATGCGCTGGACACCCACCGGGCCGCCCGCGAAAACCAGCACGCGCCGGAGAATTATCCGAAAGAACTACACGTCCGCTCGCCGCACCCGACCGGGCATTGCCGCCGGCTCGCGCGTGTGCGAATTGTACGGAATTGTCCCCGCACAAATACGGTCCACCGCCGGTCGGAGCGGCCGGCGCGGGCCGTGCCACTTGCCGCGCACCACGACGTCGCGCACGACCGCGCACGGCCAATCGGATCGCGATGGGAGGCAATTCCAGCATAGACCGGACCGAACGAGTGCATCCCGACCGCGCTCCACCGTCACCTCACGTGTCGATCACAGAGCACTGATTCACCCGCCGACCACCCCTGATAGGGGGACGCCACGACACCGATAGTGACCAGGTCAAATGCTCCTACCTCGACCCTTTCCGTGTTGCCTGGAATTACCATTTATGCGCCCACGCAGTTGTCGTCGCCCGATGGGAGCAATTTCCCGAAAAATCCTGGACCACCCACCGCCGCTCGGTACCGTAGGCGCTGCACGAGATCGTGCAGACCTGTGCACAGGGAGAGTTCCGGATTGGGAACGACTCGGGGGAAGGGGGTGCGCAATGTACTCGAAGCCGACTCTGCTGAAGCTCGGTTCGTTCGAGCGGCTGACCATGCACAGCCGTCCGGTCAAGAAGGACCGCGACGGCCGTCGCCGGCCGCGGCGGATCCTGTTCTGATCGCCGCTGAGCGTGGTGGTGCGGGGCTCGGCGGAGTGAACCCCGCACCACCACCTCGATTTTCGCGAATTACCGGTCGAACCGGGTCGAACGAGAAGGGGGGCGTTCCCATGAATCAAGCCGGTCCGGCCGACGAATGGCTGGTCGTGCTGCCCGACCACCCCGACGCCGCGGCGGTGGTGTCCGCGCTCGGGCCCGTGCCGAGGCGCGTGGACCACCCGTCCGGCAGGCCGTGGCTGCTCGGCCGGTGGGACCCGGTGGACCTCCGGGTCGGCGTCGACGGCGACACCGCGATCGCCACGCTCGGGTTCTCGTCCGCCGCGCCCGAGGCACTGGCCGCGACCGCCCGGCGCACCACGGACGTCGCCGCGCTCGACGGCTTCTCGCCCGCCGGCTGCCACCACCTGCTGGCCAGCGTCGGCGGCACCACGCGTGTCCAGGGCACCCTGTCCGGGTTGCGCCGCGTCGTGCACGCGGACGTGCGGGGCGTGCCGGTGGCCGCCACCCGGGCCGACGTGCTCGCGAACCTCCTCGACAGCTCGCTCGACCGGCGGCGGCTGGCGTTGAAGGTACTGCTGTCGGAAGTACCGCTGCACGTCATGAACGCCCCGCTCTGGCACGGCGTGCACGCCGTGGACGAGGACGCCTGCCTGGTGCTGCCACCCGGCGGCCGGGCACGGGTCCGGCGGCGCTGGGAGCCGCCGCCGGACGACCTGACGCTGGCCGAGGCCGCGGGTTCCGTGCGCGTGGCCCTGGCCGACGCCGTGCGGACCCGGCTCGACTCGGGCCTCGCGGTGACCGCCGACCTGTCCGGCGGCCTGGACTCCACCACGCTGTGCTTCCTCGCCTCGCGCGGCGGCCGGCCGCTGACCGCAGTGACCAGGCTGGCCGTGGACCTCGGTGACGACGACCCGCTGTGGGCGGACCTGGCGGCCGAGCACCTGCCGAACCTGACCCGCATCACCGTGCCGCGCGACCGCATCCCCAGCCACTACAGCGACGTCCTCGCCCCGTTCCCGCCGACCGAGGAGCCGTTCCCCGGCGTGGAGGACCGCCCGATGTACCGGTCGCTGGCGGCACGCGTCGGCGCGACCGGCTCGCAGGTCCACCTGACCGGCGACGGCGGCGACGAGACGCTGATGGGCGGTGCGTCCGGCGTGTTCGAGCTGCTGCGCACCCGACCGCTGACCGCGTGGCGGCACCTGCGTGCCTACCGGGCGCTGGAACACGTGCGGTGGCGCGACATCGCGCACTTCGCGTTGGAGCGGCGGCGCCCGTACCCGCGTTGGCTGGCCGACCGCGCACGCGCCCTCATCGCCTCCCCGCTGGAGAGCGAGAGCGCGACGAACCTCGTGCAGATGCCGCCCTGGGCCACCCCGGAAGCCGTGGACCTCGCCCGCGACCTCCTGCTGGAGGAGGCCGCGACGGCTCGGCAGCACGGCCACAACTGGACCGCGCACCACACCGTCTGGGGCATCCGGCTGTGCGCGAGCCTGGTGCGCGCGACCGTGCCGCTCTACGCCGCCGAGGGCATCCGCGTGACGTCGCCGTACCTGGACGACGCCGTGATCACCGCGTGCATGGCGACCCGCACCGACGAGCGCCGGACACCGTGGAAGTACAAACCGCTGCTGGTGGAGGCGATGCGGGGCATCGTGCCGGAGCGCTGCCTGGCGCGGACCACCAAGGCCGAGGGCTCCAACGTCGAGCACGAGGGCCTGCGCGACAACGTCGACCGGTTGGCCGCGATGTGCGACGACGCGCGGTTGTCGCGCCTCGGCCTGATCGACGCGGACGCGCTGCGGGACACCTGCACCAGCTTCCGCATCCGCGAGTACACGCCGTACGCGATCTCGATCACGATGAGCAGCGAGCGGTGGTTGCGCGACCTGGAGCAGCCGGTCGCCGTGGCGGACGCGGAGGTCGCGTCATGACGCTGCGGTTGCGCGCGGAGGTGTCGCTGGCCGAGGCCGAGGACGGCGGCGGCGTGCTGCTCGACGAGCGGTCCGGGGAGTATTGGCAGCTCAACCCGAGCGGGCTGACCACGTTGAAGCTGCGGCTCGCGGGTGCGGACGAGGCGACCATCGCGGAGACCCTGCTCGCGGGCGCCCAGGACGGGACGGGCGACGTGGCGCAGGCCGTCGCGGACATCCGGGAGCTGGTGGCGCAACTGGCGGACGCCGGTCTGGTGGTGGGCGGGTGAGTTCACCGGAGACCCTGTTCGAGGCGACCCGCCCGCCGTGGCGCACGCGGGTCGCGGTGCGTGCGGCCGTGGGTGTCGCGCTGCTCCTGTCCCACCTGCCGCCGCGCCGCATCCGGCGCGTCCTCCAGCTGGCGCGCCGCGGCGCCGCGCCGGCGACGTTCAACCAGGCGCGGGCCGCGCGGTCGGCCGTGATCGCGGTCAGCCTCACCTGCGCCGGCAAGGGGTGCCTGCCCCGCTCCATCGCCACCGCGCTGGTCTGCCGCACCCGCGGCGTGTGGCCGACGTGGCGGGTCGGGGCGCGCACCGCGCCGTTCAGCGCGCACGCCTGGGTCGAGGCCGAGGGACGTGCCGTTGACGAGGGCGAGCAGGTGCTCGCCTTCCGCCCGTTGATGACCGTCGAACCCCCCGACCGCCAGGAGAGAGAACCCGAATGTTGAACGGCATCCGTCCTTCCCGCGCCGCCGAACGGGACGAGGAGGACGACGGGCCGGAGGAAGACGATGCCCGCCGCGTCGACTGGCGCGACCTGATCCGCGTGACCCGCGGTCACCGGCCCATGATCGCCGGTGCGATGGCGCTGTCCCTCCTGGGCGGCCTGATGGGGCTGGCGCAGCCGCTGCTGGCCACCCGCACCATCGAGGACTTCGCCAACCACCGCCCGTACGTGCTGGCGCTCGTGCTGCTGGGCGCGGTGTTCGTGGCGGAGGCGGTGATCACGGCGCTGGGCCACTACCTGCTGGAGCGCACCGGCGAGCGGATCGTGCTGGGCCTGCGGCAGCGCATCGTGGACCGGCTGCTGCGCTGGCCGCTGCGCCGGTACCAGCAGCACCGCCTGGGCGACCTGCTGACCCGCACCACCAGCGACACCACGCTGCTGCGCGACTCGCTGGCCTACGACCTGGTGGAGGCCGGCGTCGGCGTGTTCGTCGTGATCGGCGGCGTCGCCATGATGATCTGGCTGGACGCGATGATGTTCCTGATCGTCGCGGTGATCGTGGGCGCCATCGGCGGCCTGACCACGTTGCTGCTGGCGGGCATCCGGCGTTCCGTGGAGGACGCGCAGGACAGCCTGGGCGCCATGAGTTCGGAGCTGGAGCGGGCGTTGTCGGCGATCCGCACGGTCCGCGTGATGCGTGCCGAGGACCGCGAGCGGGACCGGATCGGCCAGCTGGCCGTGCAGTCCTACGACAACAGCATCCAGGCCGTCAAGCGCAACGCGGTGATCAACCCGGCGATGACCCTCGCCACGCACGGCGCGATGATCACCGTGCTGGTGGTCGGCGGGTTGCGCGTGGCCAGCGGTGCGGCGTCGCTGGCCGACCTGGTCGGCTTCCTGCTGTACGTCACCTACATCGCGTCGCCGCTGGCGAACATGTTCGACGTCTTCGCCACGCTCCAGCGCGGGCTCGCGGCGCTCCAGCGGGTGAACGACGTGGCGGAGGTGCCGACCGAGGACGAGGTGTCCCCGCAGCCGGTGCGGACCCAGCCGCACGCGCCGGAGCCGGTCCCGGACGCGCCCGCCATCGAGTTCCGGGAGGTCGGGTTCGCCTACGAGCCGGACCGGCCGGTGCTGCGGGACGTCTCGTTCACCGTGCCGCGCCTGACCCACGTGGCGTTGGTGGGGCCGTCCGGCGCGGGCAAGTCCACGGTGTTCTCGTTGATCGCCCGGTTCTTCGAGCCGCAGTCCGGGCACATCCTGCTCGGCGGGCGGGACGTGCTCGACCTGACCGTGCGCGAGTGCCGGGAGGCGATCAGCCTGGTCGAGCAGAGCGCGCCGGTCATGCACGGCACGTTGCGCGAGAACGTGGTGTACGCCAAGCCGGACGCCAGTGACGCCGAGATCGAGCGCGCGGTGGCGTTGGCCAGCCTGGAGAGCCTGGTGGACCGGCTGCCGGAGGGCCTGGACACCCTGGTCGGCGAGCACGGCAGCACCCTGTCCGGTGGTGAGCAGCAGCGGGTGGCGATCGCGCGAGCCCTCCTGCCCCGGCCGCAGTTGCTGCTGCTGGACGAGCCGACGTCGCACCTGGACGCGGCGAACGAGGCGGTGCTGGCGCGGACCATCGAGGACATCAGCACGGAGTGCACGCTGCTGGTGATCGCCCACCGGCCGTCCACGATCCGGGCGGCTGACCGGATCGTGCTGCTCGACCACGGCCGGGTCGAGGCGATCGGCGAGTACGACGAGGTGGCCCACCTGCTCGGCGGCAGCCGCGACCTGGTGGGCTGAACCGGGTGCCGGTGGTTCCGCCACCGGCACCCCACCGCGGTCGGCCTCGCCGACGCAGCGAGCTGGCTCCCGCCACGCCCTTGGTCGATCGGGGTGTCGGCCTCCCCACCGGTCCAGCGAGCACCCCCGGCTCCCACCTGTCCGTCACAGCTCAGGTGGTGGTGGGGCCCAACGCTTGCCGGAACGCGTGGTGCAACCGCGCGAACCGCACCGGGTCGACGTCGGCCGGGTCGTCCAACAACGCGATCACCGCCGCGCCGTCGGGCATCTCTCGAACGCTCGGCCCCATGGGGAGGGGCGGCAGTCGCCGGTAGCGGTCGGCGCCGAAGTAGGTGGTCCAACTCAGCCACTCCGGCCAGGAACCCGGCGGCGGAGGGACGTCGTACGAGTAGGGATCGTCCAACCCGGCCCAGATCTGCTCCCACGACCACTCGTCCTCGACCCGCCCGAAGACCGCACCGAACTCACCCGCGATCGACACCCACAGCTCCGTGAGCAACCGGTGCAGGTCCCGGAACGGTTGAGCCTCCGCGACGGGTTCCCGCCAGGAGTGGCACGAGTTCAGGGACATGGTCACCGTGTCTTGTGGACCGCCGGGCTTGACCGAGAACCAGATGTCCACTTCGGACCGGGTCCACAGGTTGGTGCTCCAGGTTCCCGTGACGAGGCCGTCCACCATCCGCGCCCAGTCCACCACGCGGTGTTCGCCTTCGCGGCCGGGCGCGGTGTCGAACCCGTTGATCCCCCCGCCCGGCCGCCACGGCGACAACCCCACCGCGCCGGCGATGGCCAACACCCGTTCGACCGCGGCCGAGCGCAAGACCCCACCGGGCAACACCAACGTCCACGTCCAGTCCGACCCCATGGTCATATGGTGGCATCGGCGCGCCCTCGCCGAACGGGTCCGGCGCTACGCCGTGCTGCTCTCCGCGGTCGGTGGTGATCGGGGTGTCGTGTGCTGTAGGGGCAGGGTGGTGATGAGTCGGGCGCCGGGGGTGTCGGGGTTGGCGGTGGCGTGGAGGGTGCCGCGGTGGGCGGTGGCGATGCGTCGGGCGATGGGCAGGCCGAGCCCCGTGCCGCCGGTGTCGCGGGTGCGTGCGTCGTCCAGGCGGGTGAAGCGGTTGAAGACGCGTTCGCGGTCCTCGGCCGGGATGCCGGGGCCGTCGTCGTGGACTTCCAGCACGGCGTGGTCGTCGGCTGTGGTGAGGCGGATGGTGATGGTGGTCGTGGCGTGGCGTTCGGCGTTGTCGAGCAGGTTGCCCAGCAGCCGGTTGAGCAGGGCGCGGCTGCCGTGCACGGGTGTCGGGTCGTCCGGCAGGTCGGTGGTCAGGGTGTGCGTGGTGTGGCGGCGTGCGGTGTGCTCGACGACGAGGGTGACGAGTCCGACGGTGGCGTCGCAGCCGGTGGCGGGCCCCGCGTGGTCGAGGCGGGCGAGCAGCAACAGGTCGGTGGCCAGCTGCTGAAGCCGGTCGGTGTCGGCCAGTGCCGCGTCCACCACGGCAGGCCAGTCGGCCAGGTCGGGGTGGGCGGTGGCGATCTCCAACTCCGCGCGCAACGCCGCGATGGGGCTGCGCAGCTCGTGGGAGACGTCGGCGACAAACCGCCGGTTGTCCTCCACGGCGACTTCCAGCCGGTCCAGGGTCGCGTTGACCGTGGTGGCCAACGCGGCGATCTCGTTGCGGGCACGAGGCACCGGGACCCGCCGGGACAGGTCGTGCTCGGTGATGTCGGCCATCTCCCGCCGAATCGCCTCCACCGGCCGCAGCACCCGCCCCATCGCCACCCACACCACGCCTCCGACCAGGCTGATCAACAGCACTGCTCCGCCGGTCAGCAACAGCACCTGGTGGTTGAGGGTGCGTTGTACCTGGGTGATTTTCGCTCGACTCCTGTCCGCCTGGTCCATGCTTCCCCGGGAATTATATCCGGGCCGCAGTCGAGTGATCTGCGAAACAGGGCTCGACTCATACACCTCGCCGGTATCACCCAGGAAAGCGTAAAATATTTCCTCCGGGTCGGTCATGGGCCAGATCGACAGTTGCGGGATAAGCGCGACGGAATGATAACTCGCCCCGACGGAGGTCGGCACCTCCTCTTCCGTGATGTCATTCGACGTCAGCTCGTCAACCTCGGCCCATTTCAACACCACCGATGAATCGTTGGCGCACTTCTGGACCTCCGCCCCTCCCTTGCTTTCACCCACCCGCGCGTCGACGCAGATGCCGAAGGAGGTGATCGGCGCGTTTTCGAACCGCATCGCCTCGGCCTTCAGGAAAACAGCAGCGAGCACCGCAGCCGCTAGTACCGGCGTGGCGACCACTACCATGGCGATCACGGTTATGCGTCGGCGCAGTCGGCGCGACTGGGGCATCCTTCGCTTCACGGGCGTGCCTCTCGGTGGCCGTCGAGGCGGTAGCCGATGCCGCGGACGGTGGTGATGGTGTGCCGGTGGAAGGGTGCGTCGATCTTGCGGCGGAGGGTGCTGATGTAGACCTCGACCAGGTTCGGGTCCGGTTCGCGGGCCTCGTCCCAGGCGGCGGCGATGATTTCGGCCTTCGTGACCACCTGGTTCTGCCGGCGGAGCAGGAATTCCAGTACCGCGAACTCCTTGGCGGTCAGGGTGACGGGTTGGTGCCCTCGGTGGCAGGTGCGGGCGGCCGGGTCCAGTTCCAGGTCACCGGCACGCAGCACGACCGGCCGGGTCATGCCACCGCGGCGCACCAGCGCCCGTAACCGCGCGACCAGGACCGGGTAGGAGAACGGCTTGGTCAGGTAGTCGTCGGCACCGGTGTCCAGCCCCTCGGTCTCGTCCAGCTCGCCGTCCTTGGCCGTGAGCATGAGGATCGGCGTCCACACCCGCGCCGCACGCAGCCGGGCGCACACCCGGTAGCCGTTCATCCCGGGGAGCATCACGTCCAGCACGATCACGTCATAGGCGTGTTCAGTCGCCCGCCACAAACCGTCCGAGCCGTTGTATTCCACATCGACCACGAAATTCTCGGCGACGAGCCCGCGAACGAGCAGGCCGGCCAGACGTCGGTCGTCCTCCACCACCAGTACCCGCATGTGTCCACGATGACGCAGTCGTCGTCACATGTCACTGAAATCCACTTCAGGTTCCTACAGGTTCCCTTCAGCTCCACCTGCGACTGTATCCCCGGTCCGCGAGTCGACACCGGTCCGTCAGTCGGAAGTGGGGGGATCGACCGGGTCGGGCGGTCTGGCCGAAAAACAGGGGGTGGCCAGAGCGCCTGACGGACCAGGCCGGTGGACGGGGAGTGAACCCTCCTCGTCCACCGGGGTCCCTGCGGTTCGGTCGGGAGAAGAATGCGCAGACCGGAGGGGCCTCGAATGCGGTGCGTGATTGCGGCGGAGCTACTGGGCGGCAGCGCGCATTTGCTGCTCAGTCGGACTGCTCGACTCCGATCGGAACTGGTGGCCGCAGCGTTGTCCGGTCCGGCGCACCCGGACTGGACGCGGCGCGCCGGACCGGGCGAGGGCCAGGCACGAGGGCGGGCAAACGCATGTGGGCCGGGGGTGGGTGGGGTGAGTCGGGTGATGACGGCCGCAGGTGGGATGCGGAGTTGTGTTTGTGGCGGGTCCTTGGAGGCGGCCGGGTGGGGTTAGCGCTTCCAGAAGGGCTTGCGGCGGGTGGGTGGGGTGGTGGTCAGGGTCGTCAGGGTGGTGATGGCGTCCTCTAGGAGTTCGGCCGGCTGTGTGGTGGGGGTTGTCAGGCGGGTCACCAGGTCGCGGAGGGTTTGGATGTGGGTTGCTGGTTCGCCGGAGGCTGCCCAGGTTGGGTGGTGGCGGTTGATTTCGGTGGCCAGGTTGGCCAGTAGTTCGGTTGTGGTTGTGGGGGTTGCGGCTCGAAGCAGGTCCAGGTGGCGTTGGGCGAACTGGGCGAGGGTTTCCGGCTGAGTGGGGGCCGAGTGGCTGGTGGGTTCGGCTTGCCTGTGGAGTTCCGGGGTTCGGGCAGGGGCTGCCGACCTTGGCCTGGACGGCCTGGGGTGGGCGAACGGGGCTGCCGGGGCTGGGGATGGCGGCGCGGACAACGGGGCGAAGGTGTTGGGGGGTGCGCCGAACGCGCCTGCGGCAGGTGCCCAGCCGTCCGGTAGCTCTACGGGCTGGACCACGTGGTGGGTTTGGCCGCCGGGCTGGGTTGCGGTGCGCGGGTCTACTGCAACGAAAGCGGTGAAACGGGACAGTACGCCGAAGGTGAGGGACGTCGTGACGATCTGGTGTTCCAGGTCGGACAGGTCGCCGCGGCCCACGGTGTAGCGGTCCTCCAGGTCGCGCACTCGGGATCTGGCCCACAGCGCGGGCAGGCTCGGGTTGTCGCTGGGCACGGGATTCAGCAGCTCGTGCCAGCCGCTGTCGTCGGACAGCTCCAGCTCGCCCGGTTCGCCCGTGTACCGGCCGGTGACCACCACCGGCGCGCCGGGGAACAGGTCGGGAACCGGTTGGGGCGTCACGGATTCCTCATCCACCACCAACCCCCTGCCGGTGAGGGTGAGGCCCGTGCGGACGGGGCTGCCGATGCGGTGGTGGATGGCACGCATCGCCTCGTCCAGGCGGTCCTCCGACTCGACCAGCTCGAACCGGCCCGTCGAACCGGCCAGCCTGCTCAGGAACGCCTCGTTCACCGCCCGGTCGATGCCCACGGTGTGCACGCGCACCCCGGCCAACGGGTCGGCCAGCTCACGCAGGAGGCGGTCCTCGTCGCCGACCTGGCCGTCCGTCACCAGCACCAGGACGCGTTCCCGCTCCCCCACCCCGCCCAGCAGGCCGGCCGCTTGCCGCAACGGCGCGAGCAGTTCGGTGCCACCACGCGCGTCCACCCCGGACAGGAACTCCACGGCCCGGTACCGGTTGCGGTCGGTGGCTTCCACCAGGCCGTCCGGCAGGGCGGGCGGGGTGTCCACCACGTTGTCGAACGCGAGCACGGTGAACCGGTCGGCGGTGGTGAGGCTGTCCACGATGCGTGCCGCGGCACGGCGGGCAGCCACCATCTTCCACCCCTGCATCGAACCCGAGCGGTCCAGGACCAGCACCACGTCCCTGCCCCGGTCCCGCTGGTCGGGTTTCGGCGGCAGCACGGTCACCGCGAACGTGCCGCCCCGCCCGTCCTCGTCCGGGCACACGGCGAGCGACGTGCGCACCACGCCCTCGTCGGCGAACGACAGCCGCAGCAGGAAATCGCGGTCGACGCGCGCACCCGGCTCGACCCGCACCCGGAAGCCGGTCGCGGTCCGCTCGGTCACGGTCGCGTGCAGGCTGGCCGACGGTGTCACCGGCGGCAGCCCGGCCTGGTCCACGTCGACCTCCACCGACAACCGCACCGGGTTGGGGAAGCCGGGCAGCAGCACGGGCGGGCTGATGCGGGACGCGTCCGGCACCGCGTCGGTGTCCGCGGCCACGCCGGCACCGACCTGGTCGCCCTCCAGCGGCGTGCCGGGGACGTACCGGGGCGCGACCACCAGCGGCAGCCGGTACACGGCCGCGTCGTCCTCGTACGCGAGCGCACCGGCCAGGGTCAGCCGCACGGTGACCCGCTCGCCCGGCAGGACGTTGCCGACGCGGGTGGTGAACACGCCGGGCCGCTCCTCCTCCGCGATGGCGGCCCGCCTGCCCGCGGCGACGGCCTCGGCGTAGTCGGCACGGGCCTCGCCGCGCTCCTTGAGCACGCCCTCCACGACGCGGCCGGCCGCCTCCATGCGCAACGCGGTGACGGCGGACCTGGACGGCAGCGGGAACACGTAGGTCGCTTCGAGCGGCACGTCGTGCGGGTTCCGGAAGACCTGGGTGAGCGTGGTCCGCGCGGCGAGGCCGGTGATCGCGGCACGCACGTCGACGGCTTCCAGCGGCAGGTTGCCGCGTTCGGTGCGCAGGCAGCCGAGGCCGGCGTCGTCGGTGGCGGGCGCCGCAGTGACGGGCGCCGCGGTGGCGATGACCTCGATCGGGGTGCTCATCGGTCGTCCTCTCCGGGGGTGGGCGCGAGGCCCAGGCGGGCGAGCAGGTCGAGCAGCGGAGCCGCGGCGGCGTGGATCTCGGCCAGCTCGCCCTCGTCGGGGAGCCGATCGGCGGCGGTGAGCGTGACGATGACAGTGTCGGACAGGCGCAGCGCCGGGACGATGCTGACACTGTCAGCGGGTGGATCGGCGGGTGGTGGATCGGCGGGAGCCAGGCGTTCCTTCCAGAAGCGGTCCACGCGTGACGAGGTGCCGGCCAGCTCACCCAGCCGCGCGTCCGACGCGCCCATCATCAGCAGTTGGATCTCGGCCAGGGAGTACCCGGACGCCTGGAGCTTCTTCACGGCGACGATCTGGAGCAGCTGTCTGCGCCCGTAGAGCGCGGTGCGCCCGCGATGGGCCGCCGGGCGGTCCACCAGCCCGATGGTGGTGTACCACCGGATGGCGCGCCCGTTCGGCAGCTCCCGCACCCGGCCGCTGCGCTGCCCGTCGTAGTTCTCGGCCAGCAGCGCGGCCACCCGGTCCGGGAGCTGTTCGATCGTCCACAGCTCGTCGTCCACGCGATCATCCTGACACCTCGACCCGACACTGTCAAGATTGCAGTGTCACTGTCGCCGGATGATCCCCAGCTCGACCGCCGCGGCCACGGCCGCGGTGCGCGAGTCGACCCCGAGCTTGGCGTAGATGTGCACCAGGTGTGACTTCACCGTCGCCAACGTCAGGTGCAGCCGCTCCCCGATGCGCTGGTTGGACAGCCCCTCCGCGACCAGCACGAGCACTTCCGTCTCCCGCCTGGTCAACGCCGTGCCGGGCGTGCGCAGGCGGTTCACCAGCCGGTCCGCCACGGTCGGCGCGAGCGTCGTCCGGCCCGCGGCGGCGGTGCGGACGGCGGCGGCCAGCTCCTCCGGCGGCGCGTCCTTGAGCAGGTAGCCGGTCGCGCCCGCCTCGATGGCCGGGAGCGTGTCGGCGTCGGTGTCGTACGTCGTCACGACCAGCACGCGCGGCGCGTCGGGCCGGGCCGTGATGGCGGCGGTGGCCTGCGCGCCGTTCATCCCCGCGCCGAACCGCAGGTCCATCAGCACGACGTCCACGTCCAGCTCGGCGGCCAGCGCCACGGCCTGCTCGGCGGTCGCCGCCTCCGCCACGACCTCCAGGTCCGGCTCGGTCTCCAGCACGGCACGCAGCCCCGCCCGCACCACCGGGTGGTCGTCGGCCAGCAGCAACCGCACCGGCCGCGTCACGACGCCACCGCCGGCAACCGGGCCGCCAGCGCCGTGCCCCGGCCGGGCGCGGACGTCACGGTCAACGCACCGCCCAGCGCGGTCATCCGGGCACGCATCGCGGCCAACCCGAACCCGCCGGCCACCGGGTCGGGCGCGGGCAGCCCCGCCGGGTCGAAACCCGTGCCGTCGTCCACGACGTCGAGCACGACCTCGTCGTCGTGGTAGGTCAACGTCACGTCGACGGTGGACGCGTGCGCATGGCGGACGGTGTTGGCCAACGCGGACTGGGCGACCCGCAGCAACGCCACGTCCCGCGCGGTGGACGGCGGCACCGGCTGCCCGGCCAGGTGGAAGCGCGCGGTCAGCGGGTGCCGGGCGGACGTGGTGGCGCACAGCCGCTCCAACGCGCCGGCCAGGGTCGTCCCGTCGAGGGTCGGCGGGGCGAGGGCGGCCACGAACCGGCGTGCCTCGGCGAGGTTGTCCACGGCGGTGTGCCGGGCACGCGCGACGTGCCGGGCGGCGTCCTCGGGGCGGTCGGGCAGGGCTCGCTCGGCGGCACGCAGGAGCAACTGGATGCTGGACAGGCCCTGCGCGAGCGTGTCGTGGATCTCGTGGGCGAGCCGCTGCCGCTCGGCGAGGACACCGGCCTCGTGCTGGGCGTCGGCCAGGTCGGCGCGGGTCGCGGTCAGCTCCTCGATCAGCCGCCTGCGCTGCTCGCTCTCCCGGTACAGGGCCTGGTAACCCCACGCGACGGCCACCGCGACGGCCGCGCCGAGCGCGGGGCCGAGCACCGCGGCGGGCGCGGGCGCGCCCTGGTGGGCGCTGAACGCGAGCACCGCCGCGAGCGCCGTGGCGGCCACGGCGACCACGCCCGCGCGCCGGGGCAGCAGGTGCAGTTGCACGAAGTAGAGCGGGAACGCGAGCCACACCGCGTCCGGTGTCACGACCAGCAGCGCCACCCACGCCGCGCCGACCGCCGCGAGCCACCACGCGGCACGCGCCGGTGTCCGGGACACCGCCGGTCCCACCGCGTACACCAGCAGGAACAACGCGCTCAGCACAGGAACCCGCGCGTCGGCGGCCCGGATGGCGGTCAGGGCGGTGAGCCCGACCACCAGCAGGTGCAGGCACCAGGTCAGCGTTCGCGCGGCGGGCATGTTCATCGGCACCGCCAGCGTACGTACCGCCCACCCGACCCGGCATCAATCGAAAGGTGGAGACGTCGACCGCACCTCCGACACCCGGGTTCCAGTCCCGCGCGCGATGCCCGCTCCCCCACCGCGGGACCACTGTGGACGACGTACTCACACCACGCGGAAGGGCTGGGCGATGTTCGTCGGCTGGAGGGACCTGAGGTTCGCCAAGGGGCGGTTCGCCCTCATGGGAACCGTCATAGTGCTCATCACCCTGCTCGTGGGGTTGCTGTCGGGGCTGACCGCCGGGTTGGGCAGGCAGAACATCTCGGCCATCACGGGCCTGCCTGCCGACCACATCATCTTCGGTGGCTCGAAGACGTCCTATGCGGACTCCGCCGTGACACGGGAGCAGTGGGAACGGTGGGCGAACACCTCCGGTGTGCACGCCGAGCCGTTGGGCATCACCACCACGAAGGCGTCCACAGGCGACAAGAGCACGGCGGTGACGGTGTTCGGCGTCAGCCCGGACTCGCCGTTGGCGCCCGTGGACCCGCATGAGGGTGTCGTGTTGTCGTCCACCGCAGCCGAAGAACTCGGCGCGCGCACAGGAGACACGGTCGCGCTCACGGGCACGGGTCTCCGCGTCACGGCCGTGACGGAGGACGAGTTCTACAGCCACACACCGGTTGTCTGGACGTCCCTCGAAACATGGCGCACGCAAGACGCGTTCGCCACCGTGCTCGCGCTCAACGCGTCTGACGTCGACCTGAGCGCGGTCGACGCGGCAGCAGGCACGACGACGGTCGCCAAGGACGACTCGTTGTCCGGGATCGGCTCCTACTCGGCGGAGAACGGCTCGCTCCAGCTCATGCGCGGCTTCCTGTTCGCCATCTCGGCACTGGTGATCGGCGCATTCTTCACCGTGTGGACCATCCAGCGCAGCACGGACATCGCCGTGCTGAAGGCGTTGGGCGCGTCCACCTCCAGCCTGCTGCGCGACGCGCTCGGCCAGGCGCTCGTGCTGCTGGTCGGCGGCACGGCGGTCGGCACGGGCCTGGCGGTCGCCATCGGCCTGGCGTTGGGCGAGGCCGTGCCGTTCGTGCTGACCCCGATGACGGTCCTGGTCCCCGCCGCGGTGCTGGTGCTGCTCGGCTTGCTCGGCGCGACGCTCGCCGTGCGCCGCATCGTCTCCGTCGACCCCCTCACCGCCCTGGGAAGTGCCCGATGAGCCTGGAACTGCGCGATATCACCCTCACCTACCCCGACGGCGACAGCCGCCTGACGGCGCTGGACCACGTCGACCTGACCGTGCCCAAGGGCAGCGTCACCGCCGTGGTCGGGCCGTCCGGGTCGGGCAAGTCGAGCCTGCTGGCGGTGGCCGCCACGCTGATCACCCCGGATTCGGGCGCGGTGGTGGTCGACGGCACCTCCACCGCGGGCCTGTCCCGCGGTGAGCTGGCCCGGCTGCGGCGGCAGCACGTCGGCGTGGTGTTCCAGCAGCCGAACCTGCTGCCGTCGCTCACCGCCGCCGAGCAGTTGGAGGTGATGGCCCGCTTGGACGGCCGCCGTCCGCGTCACACGGAGCGGCTGTTGGCCGCCGTGGGGCTCGCCGACGTGGCCGGACGGCGACCACACCAGTTGTCCGGTGGGCAACGGCAACGCGTGAACATCGCACGCGCCTTGGTGAACGACCCGGCCGTGCTGCTGGTGGACGAACCCACGAGCGCGCTGGACCACGAACGCGGTGCGGCGGTGATCGACCTGCTCACGCGGCTCACGCACCGCCGTGCGCTGGCCACGGTCCTCGTGACGCACGACCTGACCCACCTCGCCGGGGTGGACCGGGTGGTGTCGGTCCACGACGGGCGCCTCACCGATCCGTCCACCGGGGACCACGCGCTCGACGACATACCATCCACCGGGTGATCACCGAACCACCGCTGCCCGACACCCTGCGCGTGCTCTTCCCGGACGGGGAGGCGGACGGCCGCGCCCTGTCCGTCGCACTGCCCGCCGGTCGCACCGTCGTCCCCGAGGACGCCGAGGACGACCGGCCGGCGTACTGGCTCAGCGACGACCCGGTCTCCCCCGCCCTGTGGCGGTCGTTGCGCGACGAGCACCCGCGTTCCGGTCTGTGGCCGTTGATGCTCGGCGCGTTGGACGACGATGCCGAGGACTTCCGCCCGTGGGGTGAGGGCGAGGTCGCGCCGGAGGACATGTCCTCGCCCGACGACCACGACGCCGCCGCGCTGCTCGCCGAGTGGTGGCGCGACCACACGGGACCAGACGAGGACGATGCCCTGTCCCCCGCCGAACGGGACGGCGTCACCGCGCCGTACGGCGACTGGCCGGGTCTCGCGCCCACGACGGCGACGACCGCCGACCCGGAGCACGCGGCGGTCGACCTCGCCGAAACGCTGTTCGCGGTCTTCGGGACGATGCGCTTGGGCCTGGTGCGCGCCGAGCGGGGCGCGGACGCGTTGACCGCCCTCGGCTGGACCGGCCCGGTGAACTGCATCGGCGACACGGCCGAGGTGTCCGCGGTCGTCCGGGACTGGGAGCGGCGGTTCGGCGCGCGGGTCGTCGGCGTCGGCTTCGACACCCTGTACCTGAGCGTCGCCGCACCGCCCGCGACGCGTGAGGAGGCGTTGCGGGTCGCCGCCGAGCACTTCGCGTTCTGCCCGGACAACGTGTGGCAGAGCCGGGACGCCCAGACGCTCGCCGCCTACGCGGACCGGTTGGTGGGCGAACGGTCGTGGGCGTTCTGGTGGGACTGAGTCACCACGCGTCGAAGGCCCGGTCCAGCACGGACCGGGCCAGTTCGGCGGGCGTGCCGGTCGTGGTGTCCACGGTCGCGTCGTACGGGACGCCGTGGTCGTGGACGCTCTCGTAGTGCCCACGCGCGAGGCCGGGTTCGTTGCCACGCGCCAGTTCCCGGCGCTCCGCCTCCTCCAGCGGGCAGTCCACCCGCACCAGCAGCGCGGTCAGCCCGGCGAGCGCGGACAGCCAGGCCGGCATCAGGTCCGGTGACAGCAGCATCTCGTCGATCACGACGTGGTCACCGCCACGCGCGAACGCCGCCGCCGCGTGCTGCCCGGACCGCACCATCCGCCGTCCCACCGGCCCGGTGCGGATCTCCAGGACCGGGTGACCGGTGGCGGTGGGTCCCGGCCGGTGGTAGCGGAAGCCCTCGCGGCTGAGCGGCCCGCCGCGCCCGCCGCCCCAGTTCGGCGGCACCAGGTCGAACAGCGTGTCGATGCCCCAGTAGACGAACGGGACGTCGCTCTCGTCCTGCAACGCGCGGGCCAACGTGGTCTTGCCCGCGCACGAGGTCCCGTTGAGCAGGACGACCCGGCCGGGCGGTTCGGCGGTGCGCACGACCCGACGGTACCCGGCGGGACTTCGTAGACTGGGCGCCCAGCGGTCTCGGGAGGCGCGTTGACGTCGGAACAGCAGGGCTAGTTACGCGACTACGCCATGCTCGCGCTGCGGGTGAACCGGATAGCGGGCGGGCCGAGCACCACCGGGTTGGCGTTGGACTACCGCGGCCCCGTGGAGTGGCGCGCGGAAGCCGAGTCCGGGCCGCCGCCCGCGCCGCACCGGCTCGTGGACGACGCGGACGCCCTGCTCGCCCGCGTCCCGTTCGGGCCAGCACGTGCCCCGTTCCTGGTCGCCCAGACGCGTTCGCTGCGCACCGTCGCGCGCCGGTTGGCCGGCGAGGTGTTGCCGCTGGCCGAGTACACCCGCCGGTGCCTGGGCATCGACCCGGAGTGGGTGCCGGAGACGGTGTTCGAGGAGGCGCACGCCTTGCTGGACCACGCGCTGCCCCGCGCGGCGGTTCCGCTCGCCCGGCGGCTGGCCGACTGGCAGCGGGCCCACACGCTGGGCGAACCGGCTCGGCTGCCGGAACTGGTCGGCCGGGCGGTGGCGGAGACCCGGGCCCGCACCGACGCGATCGTGCCGCTGCCCGACGACGAGATCGTGGACTGCCAGCCCGTGCCGAACGCGCCGTTCCTCGCGGCGGGCCGCTACGCGGGCGGCCTGCGGTCCACGATCTTCGTCAACGCCGACACGCCGTTCAACCTGGCGGACCTGCTGTACGTGGTCGCGCACGAGGGACACCCCGGTCACATCGCCGAGGCGTTGCTGAAGGAGATCCACCTGGGTGATCGCCCGGAGCTGGGGGTGTCCTTCCTGCTGTCACCGCCGTTCGTGCTCAGCGAGGGCTTCGGGCTGCACGCGCAGCGACTGGTCTTCCCGGACGACGAGGCGCAGCGGTGGTTGACCGATCACGTCCTCGCCGAGCAGGGCATCCGCCCGGACGGCAGCGACTTCGCCGCCGTGCACCACGCGAAGAACCTGTTGTGGGGCGTGTGGGCCAACGCGACCCATCTCGCGGCGGAGGGCCGCCCGGCCGCCGATGTCGCCGCTTACCTGACGCGCTGGGCGTTGCTCGACGACACCGACGTGGACCGCGCCATGGCGGTGGTGAACACGCCCGGCGGGAACCCGTACGTCTTCACGTACTACCACGGCTGGCGGCTGCTGGACGGCTGGCTCGACGGTCGGGGCCGCGTGCGCCGCTTCCTGACCACTCGGCTGCTGCCGGCGGACCTGCGGTGACCACGCGTCACCCGGCGGACTTCCGGAGCAGTTCGGCGGCGTGGTCGGGCGCCTCGCGCTCGACCTCGCGCGGCGGGCGGACGTAGTCGCCGCGCCGGGGGCGTTCGGGCAGCACCAGCTCCGGCCGCTCCACCGGCTCCCACGGGATGGTGTCCAGCAGGTGCGCGATCATGTTGAGGCGCGCCTTGCGCTTGTCCTCGGCCTCCACCACCGTCCACGGCGCGACTTCGGTGTCCGTGTGCACCAGCATGTCGTCCTTGGCCCGTGAGTAGTCGTCCCAGCGGGTGATCGACTCCAGGTCCATCGGGGACAGTTTCCACCGCTTGAGCGGGTTGCGCTGCCGCTCCCGGAACCGCCGCTCCTGCTCGGTGTCGCTCACCGAGAACCAATACTTGCGCAGCAGGATGCCGTCCTCCACCAGCAGTTCCTCGAAGACCGGGCACTGGCGCAGGAACCGCTGGTACTCCTGCGGCGTGCAGAAGCCCATCACGCGCTCGACGCCCGCCCGGTTGTACCAGCTCCGGTCGAGCAGCACGATCTCGCCGGCGGCGGGCAGGTGGTCCACGTAGCGCTGGAAGTACCACTGCGTGCGCTCCCGCTCGGTCGGCGCGGGCAGCGCCACGATGCGGCAGACGCGCGGGTTGAGGTGTTCCGCCACCCGCTTGATGGTGCCGCCCTTGCCCGCCGCGTCCCGGCCCTCGAAGACCACCACGACCCGGGCGCCCGAGGCACGCACCCACTCCTGCATCCTCACCAGCTCCCCCTGGAGGCGGAGCAGCTCGGTCTCGTACAGGGCGCGTGGGAAGCGCTTCGGGGTGGTGGTCTTCTTCGCCATGCCGAACAGCGTCGCAAACCCCTCCGCGGTCGGCCACGGGAGGGCACCCCCGGAGGGCCCACGCGGTGTTGCGCCGGATGCTCGCCGATTCAGTCATCCGGCCCGCTGAAACGACGACGCCGTTCGGACAGACTCGGACCATGACCGATCCGGCCACCACGATCCCCACCTTCGACCTGTTCGCCCACGACCTCGGCGCCGACCCGCACCCCGTGCTGCACCGGTTGCGCGCCGAGCACCCGCTGGTGCGGGTGCGCGAGCTGGACGGCTACCTGGCCACCCGCCACGCCGACATCGTCGCCGCGTTGCGCGACCGCAGGCTGACCACCGCCAACCTGACGCAGGGCCTGGACCGGCTCACCCCGGAGCAGCGCGCCGAGCTGGCGCCCGTGCTGCGGTCGGTGTCGCTGTGGATGGGGCACACCAACGAGGCCGACCACGTCCGGTTCCAGCAGTTGCTGAAGCGCTACTTCACCCCGGCGACCGTGCACGGCCTGCGCCCGCGCGTCCGGCAGCTCGCCGACGAACTGATCGACGCCGTGGTCGACCGGGGCCGCATGGAGGTGGTCGAGGACCTCGCCTACCCGTTGCCCGCCAACGTGATCGCCGAGATGCTCGGGATGCCGACCGACGAGCGCGACCGGTTGCGGGCGTGGTCGCGGGACATCCTGGCGTTGTTCGACCGCGCCGACTTCGACCAGCTCAAGAAGAGCCAGCACTCCGTCCTGGAGATGGAGGGCTACCTGCGCGGCCTGGTCGCGCAACGGCGGGCGGAGCCGCGCGACGACCTGCTCAGCGTCTTCGTGGCGGCCGAGCGCGAGGGCGTCGTGACCGAGGACGAGATGGTGGCGAACTGCGTGCTGCTGCTGTTCGCCGGGCACGAGACCACGGCCAACCTGATCGCGCGCGGGGTGTCGCTGCTGCTGGCCAACCCGGACCAGTTCGCGTTGCTCAAGCAGCGCCGCGAGCTGATGGGCACGGCCGTCGAGGAGATGCTGCGCCTGGGCGGTCCGGCCGCCACCATCGTGCGGGTGGCGGTGGAGCCGGCCGAGGTCGCGGGTCACGCGCTGAACCCCGGCGACGTCGTCTACCTGGCGATGGCGGCGGGCAACCGGGACCCCGAGGTGTTCGCGGACCCGGACCGGTTCGACATCACCCGCCGACCGAACCGGCACACGGCGTTCGGGCTGGGCACGTTCTACTGCCTGGGCGCGGCGCTGGCGCGGATGGAGACCGACGTGTGCTTCAGCGCGTTGCTGGACCGGACGCCCGACCTCCGGCCCGCGTACGAGCAGCCGGACCTCGTGTACCGCCCGCCGCTCAACCACCAGTTGGCCACGGTGGACGTCACGTTCTGAGCGGAAATTCCCGCGACAGCCGCGTGGTGATCGTTCTACGCTGCGCGCGCCAGATCCCGACCACGTCCTGATGGGGTGCATTGAATGACGGTCCCGTTCACCGGCGCCTTCGACCGCCGGTACACCACCGCGACCCGAAACCCCCTCGACGTGAGGACTTCCCGAAGTGGATCTGCACCGTAGCTTCACCATCCGCGAGAGCCACCACCGCATCCACAACCCGCTCGACGACGCCAAGCTGGCGGCGCTCGGCGCGGCGCTGCGGCTGCCGCCGGAGGCGTCCGTGCTGGACCTCGCGTGCGGCAGCGGCGAGATGCTGTGCACGTGGGCCCGCGACCACCGGATCACCGGTGTGGGCGTGGACATCAGCACCGCGTTCCTGGCCGGGGCGAACGACCGCGCCGCCGCGCTGGGCGTGACCGACCGGGTCGCGTTCGTGCACGGCGACGCGGCCGGGCACGTCGCCGACACGCCGGTCGACGTCGCCGCCTGCCTCGGCGCGACGTGGATCGGCGACGGCGTGCCGGGCACCGTCGACCTGCTCCGCCGCAGCCTGCGGCCGGGCGGGCTGATGCTGGTCGGCCACCCGTTCTGGCGGCGTGAGCCGGAGGACGACGAGACGGCCCGCGCGTGCCACGCCGCGGACCGCGCGGAGTTCCGGTCGCTGCCGGGACTCGTGGCGCAGTTCGGCGAACTGGGCTGCGACGTCGTGGAGATGGTGCTGGCCGACCAGGACAGCTGGGACCGCTACGCCGCGGCGCAGTGGCTCAACACCCGGCGCTGGCTCGACGCCAACCCGGATGACGAGCTGGCGCCCACCATGCGTGCGGAACTCACCGACGCCCCGGTCCAGCACGTTCGCTACCAGCGGGAATACCTCGGATGGGGTGTTTTCGCGCTGATGGACCGCGCCTGACGGGTTGCACCCCGGCTTGCCGGTTCGGCAAGCTGACCGGGTGGACGACCTGGACGACGTGCTGAAGGCGGTCGGCCCGCGCCTGCGGGCCGTCCGCCGGCAGCGGGGCGTGACGCTCGCGGAACTCGCGGCCGAGACCGGGATCTCCGAGAGCACGCTGTCCCGGTTGGAGAGCGGGCAGCGGCGGGCCAACCTGGAACTGCTGCTGCCCCTCGCCCGCGCGCACGGCGTGCCGCTGGACGAACTGGTCGGCGCGCCCGCGACCGGTGACCCGCGGGTGCACCTGCGACCGGTGCGCCGCGGTGGCCGCACGTTCGTCCCGCTCACCCGCCGCGCGGGCGGGCTCCAGGCGTTCAAGCTGATCATCCCCGGCACGGCCGAGCAGCCGGTGCGGCCGGAGCTGCGCGTGCACGAGGGCTACGAGTGGCTGTACGTGCTGGACGGCAGGCTGCGGCTGATGCTCGGCGACCGGGACATGGTGCTCAAACCGGGCGAGGCCGCCGAGTTCGACACGCACGTGCCGCACTACTTCGACGCGGCGGGTACCGCGCCCGTCGAACTGCTCACCCTGTTCGGCAAGCAGGGCGAGCGGGCCCACCTCCGCGCCCGGACCGGCTAGGGCGGTGTGGCACGGCGCGACCTGCCGGAACGCCGTGGGCCGGAAGACGGTCCACAACCGGTTCCGGCGCTGGTCGCGCGACGGCACCCCGACCACACTGGTGGCGAAGGCGCGGGTGATCGCCGAGGCGGTCGACTCCGGCATCGTGCGCGCCCATCAGCAGGCCGCCGCCGCACGACCGCGACCCGCGCCCCACACAGGGGCGGCCCGGGTCGTGTGGCGGGCACAGCGAACCAGGTGACCATGCCGTCGGCCGCTCCCGCGGCGGCCCCACCGCCGGCGTCCACCCGGCCTGCTACGTGATCGACCTGGCCGCCCTCGCCATCCGGCTTCGAGGACCCGCCCTAGCCGGCGCGGCGGACCCGCAGCACGTTGTCCACCCGGTGGCCCTCCTGCCCCTCGGGGCCGGTCATCGAGCGCTCGACCAGTTCCTCCCGCTCGACGGACCACCCGTCGCCGAGCCGCAGCGCCGCCCGCACCTCGGCCGTGGTCGGGAAGTGCACCTCGTCGTGCGGCTCGTGCCACGACGGCCAACCCGCGTGGCCGACGACCAGCAGCACGCCACCGGGCGCGACCGCGCCGGCCGCCCGCCGCAGCACCGACTCGCGCTCGCCGTCCAGTTCCACCGGCGAGTGCAGGAACTGCGCGGACACCAGGTCGAACTCGCCGTCCGGGAAGGTACGCGACAGGTCGTGCCGCTCCCACGTGACGTGGTCGGCGACCGCCGCGTCCGCCGCCCGCGCGGCGGCCCGGTCGAGCACCGTGGCCGACACGTCGACGCCGACGACCCGCCACCCGCGCCGCGCCAGCCAGACCGCGTCCGCGCCCTCACCGCACCCGAGGTCGAGGGCGCGTCCCGGTGGCAGGTCGGCCGCTTCACGCACCAGCAACGGGTTCGGCTCGCCGCTCCACACCTGGTCCCGCTCCAGGTAGAAGTTCTCCCAATACTGCTCGGCTGTCGTCATGGCCGCAGGGTGCACCGGCCGGCGCGACGCGGGCCAGTTCTCTTGCCGGTTCGGCAACCCGCCGCTCACGCGTACTCGGCCACCAGCGCCGCTCCGGCCGCGGTGGCGGTGCGTGCGGCGGCCACGAGTGCGTTGACACCCGCGTCGGGGCCGATGACGGCGGAGAGGTGGTGCAGTTCGGCGATCAGCCGGGGCGCGGAGAGGACCACGCCGCCGGGCGCGCGGTTGTCCCGCACCACCGGGGCGAAATCAGCCGGCGAGTAGACCACCGGTTCACCGGTGTGGTGCAGGAAGTGGTCGTACGCGCCGAGTCGGGCGACACCGGTCACGACCGGCGGGGCGCCGCGCCCGACGACGTGCTCGGGTCCGCGGTCCCAGACCGCGGCCAGGACCGGGTCGGTGAACGCCGAACCCGTCCCGAGCGGGGTGGTCCCGTCCGACACCGCCCGTCGAGCCGCCACGCGGCGCAGGTCGGCGACGTCGACCTGGTCCAGGTGCGGCGGCGCGTCCCCGGGTTCGGACCACGCCGCGAACGGGAAGTCCGCCGCCACCACCCGCGCGCCGGTCACGAGGTCGTCGTAGAACTCGGCGACCTCCGCCGGGAACCGGGACCGGAGCCCTGATGGCCCGACCACCAGCCGAAGCAACATGGCGGGAGCCTATGCCGGACTGTGACGTGAGTGTGAGCAGCCCCGCCTAGCGTCCCCGTTGGTCACGCACGGGGGCACCGATCCGATTGGGGAGCGACGTGGAGCAGTTCGGACGAAGGACGGTGCTGCGGGGCGCGGCGGTCGTCGCCGGAGCGGGCCTGCTCGGCACGGGAGCGACCGCGGGAACGGCCGCCGCCACGACGTACGACCCGAGGCAGCGGTTCCTCAGGCTCATCCCGGCGGGCAACGGCGTCATCTACGGCTTGCAGGCGGACGGCGAGCTGCTGTGGTTCCGGCACACCGGCTGGCAGACCGGGACCGCAGCTTGGTCGCCCGGGGTGGGCCGCCCGTTCGGCTCGGGCTTCCAGCGGTTCGCCGACGTGCTCGCGGCCGAGGACGGGCGGATCTTCGGCCGCACCGGCGACGGCCGGATCGTGCGGTACCACTACGCCGTGACGAACCCGATGACCGGCGAAGGGCACTGGACCGACGGCGCGGGCACCGCGATCGGCGCGGGCTTCGACCGGTTCCCGCGCGTCTTCGGCGGCTGGAACGGCGTGCTGTACTGCCAGGACGCCGACGGCGCGCTGTGGTGGTACCAGCACACCGCCGCCGGGTGGACCGACGGCGGCGGGGGCAGGCTGATCGGCACCGGGTTCAAGCCCTACCAGACGCTGACCGCCGGTCCCGACGGCGTGATCTACGGCGTGCGCCAGGGCGATCCGCTGCACTGGTGGCGCTACCACGCGGACACCGGCCTGTGGGACAACGACGGGGAGCCCTTCCAGATCGGCGCGGGCTGGGGCGAGGGCATCCACAAGCAGGTGTTCTCCGACAACGCGGGATGTGTCTACGCGGTCGCGGTGGACGGTGGCGCGGTGCCCGGCGACGACGACGCCCTGCACTGGTACCGCCTGCTCAACGCGCACGCGGTCGGGGCGGGCAACCCGCCGAACTGGTCCGGTGGCGGTGCCGCGGTGGAGGTCGGGCGCGGGTTCTCGGTCGAGGCGACCGGCGCGTTGCAGGGGTACGCGAGCACGTTGAGCGTCCGGCCGGGCGAGCACGCCGGGTTCCCGGTGTCGACCAGCCTGACCGGTGTCACCGCGTCGGTCGTGCGGCTCGACACCGGTCGGGAGCGGGTGTGGGGACCGACGTTCGTCGCCACCGGCCTGCAACAGCTCCCCGCCGACTACCGGACCGCGGGGTGCGGCTGGGCCGAGCGCGTCGGCCTGACCGTGCCCGCCACCTGGGGCTCGGCGCTGTACGCCTGGGAACTCGCCTCGCCCGGCGGTGTGCGCCGGCACGTCCCGTTCGTCGTGCGACCGGCCGCACCGGTCGAGCGCGTGGCGTTCCTGCTGCCCACCAACACCTACAACGCCTACAACAACTGGGGCGGCCACAACCAGTATTCGCGGGGCGGGGACGGCGGACGGCGGCACGTGACGTTCCTGCGCCCGAGCACCGCGACCCCCGTGGAACCCACCGGGCGCATCGAGCACACCCTCTACAGCGACCTGTTCCTGGTGCGGTGGCTGGCTTCCGAGGGCATCAGGTACGACTGCTACGCGGACCACGACCTCGAAGCCGACGGCACGTGGCTCGGCCACTACGACGTGCTGGTGCTCGGCAGCCACCCGGAATACTGGTCGGAACTCATGCGGCAGCGCCTGGTCGACTACCTGGCCGCGGGTGGTCATGTGATCAACACCGGCGGCAACGGCCTGTACGAACGGATGAGCTACCCGAACGCGACCACGGCCCAGCACCGGCACGCGACCGGCCGCCGCGACGAGTACCACGTGGCCGGGATGTCGGAATCACAGGTGCTGGGCGTCGAACTCTCCCCCGCGTACATGGACTTCCACCCCTACCGCGTCGTGTCGGACCACCCGCTGCTGGCGGGCACCGGGCTCGCGGTGGGCGACCGGTTCGGGCAGGTCGCCCACAACGGCGCGGCCAGCGGCTGGGAGGTCGACCGCACACCGCCCGGTCTGGCGGGGGTGGAGCACATCGCGCGGGGCGACAACCCGGCGGGCGGCGCGGACATGGTGCTGGTGCGCAAGCCCAACGGCGGCTGGGTGTTCAGCGCCTCCTCCATGTCGTTCAACGGGGCGTTGCCCCACGACGCCGCGGTGCGCCGCATCCTGCGCAACGCGTTCGACCTCGCCTTGGGCTGAACCGCGGTCAGGTGCGGGTCAGCAGGTGGGCGTTGGTGAGGTCGGTGATGAGGGCCGTGACGTCGGTGGTCGCCCGGTCGGCGTCGATCCGGTACGCCCGCGCCACCGCGTCGGCCACGTCGGCGGGTGTGTCGCCGCGCAGCAGCGAGGTGACGATGAGCGAACCGGTTCCGTTGAGCTGCCAATACTCGCCGGAGCGCCGGTCGAGCAGCACCGCGCCGTCCTCGGTCTCGGTGAGCGTCACGGTGTCGCACAGCTGTACGGTCATGCCATTCCCCTTGTCGTCACTGGGATTTCCGCGGTGACCGGTGGACCGGCCACGGGCAGGTCGCGCAGCCACCGCTCGGCGCTGAAGGTCTGGGACAACGCGGTGGGCTCGTAGGGGCTGTCCCGCAGGGTGGTGACGCACGCCTCGCGCAACGCCGCGGGATCGACCAACCCGTGCGCGGCCAACCGGGATTCCTCGCACAGCGCCAGGAGTTTCGCCCGCTGCTCGCGCAGGGAGGCGTGGACCAGCGCCGAGCCCTCGGCCTTGGTGCGCCGCGCGAGCGACCGCTCGGGCACGATGCCGCGCATGGCCTCGACCAGCAGCGGCTTGTAGGACCACGGCGTCGTCCGCTCCTCCGGCCGGACGGCGAGGCAGGCGTCCAGCACGGCGTCGGCCAGGAACGGGGCGGACATCGGCAGTCCCGCCGCGGCCGACAACTGGCCGATCACGCGGGTCACGTGCGCGGAGTACACGGCCTGCCGCACCATCAACGCCTGCGTGTGCGACCGGGGTCCGGGCGCGGGCCGGGACAGGCCCCGCCCGGCGTCCCGGAGGTAATCCGCGACGAGGTCCGCCGCGGCCGGTGTCGCCCACGGCGGCAGGTGCGCCGCCTGCCGCGGGCGCTCGTCCGCGGGCAGCGCGGTGACCAGGCCCGCGGCCAGCGCACGCAGCTCCACGCGGGCGGACCGGCGGGGCCACAGGTGCCGCCGGCCCCGCCACCACGGCCACCGCCCGGCCAGCCAGTGCGTCCACAGCCGCCGGGCGCCCGCGAGCGGTCGGGCCCGCAGCAGGTCGCCCAGGTACTCGGACGAGTCCTGGAGCACCTCGTCACCGCCGTCGCCGGTCAGGCGCAGCCGGGCGCCGCGCGCGGTCAGCAGCCGGGCGGTCCAGGTGAACTCGGCGCGCACGGCGACACCGGGGAACGGCTCGTCCAAGGCGGGACCGGGTTCGGTGAGGTCGGCGTAGTGGGGCGGCACCTCACGTCCCGGGACGACGATCCGCGTGACGGGGCCGGGCAGGCAGGCGGCGGCACGGTCGGCCCACACCATGTCCTCGTCGTCGGGCTCGCCGGTGTCGGTCGTGAACGTGATCAGGGGCCGGTCCTCGCGCGCGGCCAGGAAGCAGACGGTGGTGCTGTCCAGCCCACCGGACAGGTCCGCGCCCACCGGTCCCGGCTCCCGGTGCGCCGCGACGGTCGCCGCCAACGCCGTGCGCACCGCCGCCGCGCCCTCGGCTAGCGTCAGGACGGGGTCGGGTGGCGACCACCGCCGCACGACGCGGACCGGGCTCAGCCGGTCGAGCACCAGGCAGCTGTCCTCCGGCACCGGTGTGACGCCCCGCCACAGCGGTGGGTCGACCGGGCAGGGCAGTTCGTCGCTGAGCACCAGCAAGCGCATCGCCAGGGCGCGTTCGTCCACACCGGACCCCGTCGCGGCGGCCAGGACGTCCGCGCGGTCCGCCGCCACCGCCACCCCGTCGACCCGGATGTGGAACAGGCGGCGCAGCCCCGAGAGCGCGCCGTGCGCCAGGACCACCCCGTCCACCGACGCCACGACGTGGACGCAGCCACCCACCGCGCGCGCGATCCGCGGCACGTCCGCCACGCCGCGCACCCCGGCCGCCAGTTCCGCCAGGCGCTCCTCGCCCACCTCGGACCAGCCGAACACGGCCAGCCGCACCCGGCCCGCCGAGCCCACCCGCGGCGGTGTCGACGCCCACCGGCCCACCAGCCACGGCCTGCCCGAGTGGTGCGTGACGCGGGACGCCGCCCGCGGCAACCGCTCGGCGACCGCCGCGGCGGCCTCGTGGTCGGGCAGCACCGCGAACCAGTCCTGCCCGTGGAACCCGCTGTCCGCACCGCATCGGTCCATCCGCTTCCTCGTCTTCCGGCGCCGGGCCGCGCGTCACCGGTCACGGTCGCGCGGAGGTCTGTGCGGCACGGGCGGGGCACGAGGTGACGGTTGCCCGTCACCGCGTGGGCGTGGGCTCCACCGCGCCCCGCCCGTGCGTCAACCAGTGGTCAGACCCGTGGCCTCAGTCGGTGTGGTGGCGACGGGCGCGGATGTAGCGGCCGTCCCGGCGGTAGCCCGGCCGAACGGCTCGGGTGAGCGCCCGGAAATCACCGATCCTGGCCAGCTTGGGGGTCTCGTACATCGTCGGTCTCCTCCATTGCGGGAACCCGGGTTCACGGGTGGCCGACTCCGCCTCGCGGAGCCACGGCGCGGGCCCGTACACCGTGCGCGCGTCCACCTCCGGTGGAGGTCCACGCGGGGTCGACGTCGTCCGCCGGCCCCGGTCACGTGCGCTCCCGGCCTCATCCCACCGGTCGCACCAGCGGCCCTCCGCGATCCATGAAACCAACCACCGCGACACCGTCCAAGGTGTACGGACCCGAACACCTCCTCTGTCCACGGACCACCCACGACCGTGCGCGACGACGGCACACTCCGTCGCCACACCGGCACGTCGAGCCCACCCTCCTGGACCGGGGCTGCGCCGGACAGGTGACCGCGGTTTTTCAAACCGCCGCAAGGCAGTTCCGCGGCAGGGGACGTGCACCCCCGCCGCCACAACGGTTCCGGGTCACCCGTCGAGCAGGTCCACCACGTCCGCCGCGCAGCCCCAGGACAACGTCACGCCCGCGCCGCCGTGGCCGTAGCAGCTGACGACCACCTGGCCGGCGCGCTCGACCCGGTCCACCCGCACCGCCGGCCGCGCCGGGCGCAGTCCGACCGCGCGCGACACCACCGGCGCGTCCCGCAACCGCGGCTCCAGCTCGGTGACGCGGTCCAGGATCGCCCGCTCCACCGCCGAATCGTGCGTTGTGCCGGTTTCGCCCGCTTCGGCCGTTCCGCCGCACACCACGTCGTGGCCGCGCGGGATCACGTACGCCATGCCGGCCGGGTTGTCGTCGTCCACCAGCCACCTGGTCAGCCCGGGGTTGGCCAGCCGCACGACCTGCCCGCGCACGGGCGTCAGCGCCGGATCTCCGACCAGCGCGCCGGACCGCAGGCCGGCGGCCACCACGACCACGCGCTGCGGGAGGTCGGCCGGGTCCGCGACGACGGCACGGCGGAACGCCACCCCGAGCCGGGCGCACCGCTCCACCAACCGGCCCAGGTACGCGGCCGTGTCCACGACCGGCAGCGAGCAGACGACACCGGACACCGCACCGGGCGGCAGCTCCGCCCGCCGGGCCGCCCGGTGCGCGGGCACGGCGGCCGTCCAGGACAGGTCGGGGTCGGCCGCCCGGTGCAGCACGACGCCCTCGCGCCACCACACCCCCGATGCCGGGTCCGCCGCCAGCTCCCGGAACCGGCGCAGCGACACCTCCGCCCAGCGCAGCACCGCGTCCGCCGGCGCGGCCAGGTACGGGAACCACAGGCCGCCCGCGACGGCCGAGACCGTGTCACCGGGCGCGAGGTCGGACACGACCTCCACCCGGTGCCCGGCCTCGGCCAGCCGCACCGCGCACGTCAAGCCGATCACACCACTGCCCACCACCGCGATGTCCGCCACGCCACGGTCGTACCAGAGCCGCCAGGTTCCGCCGAACGTCGGGTTGTGGCTCGACCCGCCGTCCTGCTTCCATGGGACTTCCGATAGATCACTTCTGGCGGCGCAAACCAGCGGACACCCGCTGGGGGCCAGTGAGCGAGCACCCCGGAGGTTCGTGCGCTGCCCTGGAGAACCCTTCTCCGCGAAGCGTTCCGGCTGGTCCCGGCCCTGATCCCGGGATCGGCCGGCGAACCTCGCCGAAGAACGACCACGGCGGCACCGCCCCTGCGGAAGCGGGCCGCCGAGAAGGAGTTCGGAAATGATTCGTCGGTTTTCACGACTGCTCGCCGTCGGTGCGGCGGTGGTCCTGGCCGCGACGCTGCCCAGCGCGGCGACCGCGGCACCGGCCGAGGACACCTGCGCGGTGAAGTCCAAGCCCGCCGGCAAGGTGCTGCACGGGTACTGGGAGAACTGGGACGGCGCGAAGAACGGCGTGCACCCGCCGCTGGGCTGGATCCCGATCACCGACCAGCGGATCCGGGACAACGGCTACAACGTGATCAACGCGGCGTTCCCGGTGATCCGCTCCGACGGCACGGTGCTGTGGGAAGACGGGATGGACTCGACCGTCAAGGTCGCCACCCCGGCCGAGATGTGCGCGGCCAAGGCGGCGGGCCTGACCATCCTGATGTCGATCGGCGGCGCGACCGCGGGCATCGACCTCAGCTCGTCGGCGGTGGCCGACCGGTTCGTCGCCACCGTGGTGCCGATCCTGAAGAAGTACAACTTCGACGGCATCGACATCGACATCGAGACCGGCCTGACCAGCAGCGGCAACATCAACTCGCTGTCCACGTCGCAGGCCAACCTGATCCGGATCATCGACGGCGTGCTGGCGCAGATGCCGTCGAACTTCGGCCTCACCATGGCGCCGGAGACCGCGTACGTGACCGGCGGCAGCGTCGTCTACGGCTCGATCTGGGGCGCGTACCTGCCGATCGTGAAGAAGTACGCCGACAACGGCCGCCTCTGGTGGCTGAACATGCAGTATTACAACGGCAACATGTACGGCTGCAACGGCGACTCCTACTCGGCGGGCACCGTGCAGGGCTTCACGGCGCAGACGAACTGCCTGAACAAGGGCCTGGTCATCCAGGGCACGACGATCCGCGTGCCGTTCGACAAGCAGGTGCCGGGCCTGCCCGCCCAGGCGGGCGCGGGCGGCGGCTACATGGGCACCGGCCTGGTCGGGCAGGCGTGGAACAGCTTCAGCGGCCAGCTCAAGGGCCTCATGACCTGGTCGATCAACTGGGACGGTTCGCGCGGCTGGACGTTCGGCCGCAACGTGAAGTCGTTGCAGGGCCGCTGAGCCACCGGTCCGGCCGGGACGCGGCGGCCGGACCTCCTTCCGGCGCAGCGGGTTGGGCCGCGGGGACGCGTTACCGGGTCCCCGCGGCCCGGGTACTCCGGGGGCGCCGCCCCGAGAACCGGAGGACCCGATGGCACGGCGCGTGTTGAGCGTCCTGGTGGTGCTGGCGCTGTCCGGCTGCGGCGCGGTGCCGTCCGGCGGCGCCGGCTCGGACAAGGTGCCGGACGGCACACCGGACGCCGCCACGGCGCGCGCCCAGCTCGGGCAGCTCGCGGAGGGCCCGGCGGGTGGGCTCGACGGGTACGTGCGGGACTGCGACGACGGCGCGGCGTGCGTGTTCGGCCGCCCCTGGTCCGATGTGGACGGTGACGGGTGCGACCAGCGCAGCCAGGTGCTGGCGCGTGACCTGGTGGGCGTCCAGCGCAAGGAGGGCCGGTGCGGTGTCACCGGCGGCACGCTGCACGACCCGTACACCGGTGACACCGTCCGCGGCGTGTCGAAGGTGCAGATCGACCACGTGGTGCCGTTGGCGGAGATGTGGCGCAGCGGAGCGTCGGGGTGGACCACCGAGCAGCGCACCGCCGCCGCCAACGACCTCCGCAACCTGATCGCGGTGCGGGGCGAGGTGAACCAGTCCAAAGGGGACCGGACGCCGGCCGAGTGGATGCCGCCGAACCCCGCCTACAGCTGCGCCTACGCCCGGATCTACGTCGGCGTGAAAGCGCGGTACCGCTTGACCGTGACGCCACCGGAGCGGGAGGCGCTGGACCGGACGTTGTCGGCCTGCCGGTGATTCCCGTTGGCAGCACGCGGTAGTTGCGTTGTGACTCCGTGTTCGCCACTGTGGTTCACATCACCGGTATCAGCCGGAATGCGTGCGCTTACGGCCAATTGGCGTACACGAGGGTGCAAGACTCGGCGGAACACCGGTACGTATGCTTGCCGACCAACCCCGCACCGGTCTGGAGGTCGCCGAACCCATGACGACGCACCGCAACCTGTTGATCGCGGGCTCCGACGTGCCCGCGGCGTCGGGCCGCACCACCGCCGACGTCAACCCGTTCACCGGCGAGGTGTTCGCGACGGTGGCCGCCGCCGGGCCCGAGGACGTGGTCGCGGCCGTCGCCGCGGCCGACTCGGCGTTCGCCGGTTGGGCCGCGGTGAGCCCGTTCGCCCGCCGCAAGATCCTGCTGGACGCGGCGGACCTGCTGGAGGAGCGCGCCGACCAGGCGGTCGAGCTGATGGCGGGCGAGGCGGGCGGCACCAGCCGGTGGGCGCGGTTCAACGTCTTCCTGGCCGCGAACGTCCTGCGCGAGGCCGCCGCGGCGGTGACCGCGCCGCTCGGTGAAGTGCTGGCCGCGCAGGAAGAGGGCGCGCTCGGCCTGGCCGTGCGCGAGCCGCTCGGCGTGGTGGCGGCGTTCGCGCCGTGGAACGCGCCGCTGATCCTCGGCACCCGCGCGTTCGCCGCGCCCATCGCGGCGGGCAACACCGTGGTGCTCAAGCCCAGCGAGGACGCGCCGCTGGCGTCCGGGCTGTTCCTGGCGGACGTGCTGCGTGACGCGGGCCTGCCCGCCGGCGTGCTCAACGTGGTGACCAACGACCCCGCGGACGCGGCCGAGGTCGCCGAGGCGCTGATCGCCGACCCGCGGGTCCGCGTGGTCAACTTCACCGGCTCCACCGGGGTCGGCAGGATCATCGGCACCCACGCCGCCCGCCACCTCAAGCCCGCCGTGCTCGAACTGGGCGGCAAGAACGCGATCATCGTGCTGGACGACGCCGACCTCGACCACGCGGTGAACGCGGCGACGTTCGGCGTGTTCATGAACTCCGGCCAGATCTGCATGTCCGGCGACCGGGTGCTGGTGCACGAGCGGATCGCCGAGGAGTTCACCGAGCGCTTCGTGGCGAAGGTCGCCTCGCTCGCGCACGGCGACCCGGCCGACCCGGACACCATCATCGGGCCGCTGGTGAGCGCCCGGTCCGCGCAGCGGGTCGCCGCGCTGGTCGAGGACGCCCGCGACAAGGGCGCGACCGTGCTGACCGGTGGCGGCGAGCCGGACGGCGCGCTGCACCCGGCGACCGTGCTGACCGGTGTCACCCCGGACATGGAACTGCACTACGGCGAGGCTTTCGGGCCGGTGTGCGTGGTGGAGACGTTCGCCACCGACGACGAGGCCGTGGCGCGTGCCAACGACACGGAGCACGGCCTCACGTGCGGCATCCTCACCGAGAACGGCACGCGGGGCCTCCGGCTGGCGCGTCGCGTGCGGACCGGCATCGTGCACGTCAACGACCAGTCGGTCGGCGACGAGCCGCAGGCGCCCTTCGGGGGCGTGAAGTCGAGCGGTTACGGCCGGTTCGGCGGCCGTTGGGGCGTGGAGGCGTTCACCGCGACCCGGTGGATCACCCTCGCCACCGAGCACGCGCACTACCCGTTCTGAGTCCCGACCGGCCGTGCGCCGGTCCCGCCCGCCGCGTGGGCTTCGGCCGCGCGGCGGGCCACGTTCGGACAGCAGGACCGGCGCGACGGCGAGGTCATCCTGTCCGCGCCCGCCGTGTTCGTGGCCTGCCCTAGCGGCGGAGGCGGGGTGTCGCGGCCAGGGTGAGGACGGCGGCCAGGGCGAGGAGGCCGCCGGGCAGGCCGGTCGCGGTGGCGACGCCGCCGACCAGCAGCGGCCCGCCGGCGTCGCCCAGTTCACGGCCCACCTCGGCGCTGCCCATGGTCTGCCCCAGGCGTTCGCGCGGGGTCGTGGCGGCCAGCGCGGCGAAGCCCAGGGGTGTCACCAGGCCCGCGCCCGCGCCGATCGCGACGGCCGCGGCGAACGTCACGGGCAGGGCGGGCGCGAGGGCGGCGGCCAGGTAGCCGGCGGCGGCGAGCAGCAGGCCCGCGGACATGCCGGTGGTCTCCCGCAGGCGGCCGGCGTCGCGGGCGCGGCCGGCGAACGGCTGCACGATCGCCGCGGCGGCGGCCATGGCGGACACGGCCAGACCCGCGACCAGCGGCCCGGCCGACGCGGTGTGCACCGGGAGGAAGCCGACACCGACGGCGAGGGCGGCGGTGGACGCGGCGAGCGCGGTCGTCGGCCGCAGGAAACCGGGCGCGGCCAGGCGGCGGCCGAGGTCGAGGAGGGTCTGCCGGGTGCGTGGCAGCGGCGGGACGGCCGGGACGACCGCGAGCGCCCACCCGGCGACGGCGACCGCCAGCACGCCGAGCACGGCGAACAGCAGCGGGTACCCGCCGAGCGCGGTGAGGATGCCGCCGAGCAGCGGGCCGAGGGTGTAGCCGAGGCCCTTCCACGCGCCGTAGCCGCCGAACGCGCGGCCGTGCGCGGACTCCGGGGTCAGGCGGGCGACGAGGGCGCTCGCGGCCGGGGAGAACGCCGCGGCCGCCGCGCCCTGCCCGAGCCGGGCGAGACCGACCGCGCCCGCGTCGCCGGCGAGGACGAACGCGGCGGACGCGACGGCGAACGCGAGCAACCCGCCCAGCAGCACCGGCCGCGGACCGATCCGGTCGGCGAGCGAGCCGAACACGGGTTTGAGGAGGATCTCCGCCCCGTCGTAGACGGCCAGCAGGATGCCGAGCGCGAGCAGTGACGTGTGGGTGTAGCCGCCCAGGCCGGCGGCGATGCCGTGCGCGCCGAAAGCGGTCACGAATCCCGCCGCGTACAGAGGCAGAACGGTCTTCATGGCGTGCTCCCCCGGCTCGTGCTCGCGCGAACGGTACCCGACGGGGGCGGGCGCGAGGTCGGCCGATCGCCCCTGCCGTCAGGCGCCAACCGCCCGCGGGGCTGGGACCGAGCGGGGCTGGCGGGGGGTGGGAGCCGGGCAGGGGTCGGCTCGGACCTGGACCGCCGCGGGGCACGGGCCGGATCGGGTCGAGCGAGGCGGGGCGACGCGGAACGGCGGGGTGACGCGGGGCGGCGCGGCGCGAGGCGGCGCGAGGCGGCGCGAGGCGGCGCGAGGCGGCGCGAGGCGGGCGGCGCGGGGCGCGAGGCGAGGCGAGGCGGCGCGGCGCGAGGCGGGGCGCGAGGCGGGGCGAGGCGGGGCGGCGCGGGGCGGCGCGGGGCGAGGCGGGGCGCGGGGCGGCGCGGGGCGGCGCGGGGCGAGGCGAGGCGGGGCGAGGCGGGGCGGGGCGGAGCGGCGCGGGGCGGAGCGGCGCGGGGCGGAGCGGCGCGGGGCGGAGCGGCGCGGGGCGGGGCGGGGCGGAGCAAGCTGACCGTCCGCGACCCCCACACCCAAATCAGCCCATCCGAGCGTCCCCCTTCCGCCGCATCCGATGACGCACTGTTGCCGATCCCGGTTTGAGTCAGTTAGACTCAAACCATGTTCACGAGGGAAGAGGCGCTCCGACTGGTCGAAGGCGCTTCGGCAGACGACCTGTTCGGCCCGGCCGAACCCGACCGCCACCCCGAAGCCCGACAGCGTTACCGGGCACTGGTCACCGCCCTGCACCCCGACCACTCGGGCCCGCACGACACGCGGGCACACGCGGCCTCCGCCGACCTGACCCGGCTCTACGACCAGTGGCGGCGCACCCGGCCGGTCGTGCTGCACACCCCGCGCGGCAGTTACACCGTCGGCACGCGGCACGCCGTCGGCAGCGTCGCGAACGTCTACCGCACCGACCGCCACGTCGTGAAGATCGTGCGCAACCCGGCGCTCAACCCCCTGCTGCACAACGAATGGGCGGCTCTGCGCACGCTCCGCCGGTTCACCGACGAGCACGACTGGCTGCGCCCCTACTACCCGGAACTGGTCGACACCGGCGACGTCCGCCGCGGCGAACGGGCGTTCACCGTGCTGGAACCGCTGGTCGACGGGTTCGTGACGCTGGCCGACGTGCGCCGGGCCTTCCCCGCCGGCCTCGACGGGCGCGACTGGGCGTGGATGCACCGCAGGCTGCTGCGCGCCGTGGCGGGCGCGCACCGGGCCGGGCTGGTGCACGGCGCGATCGTCGCGGACAACGTCCTGGTGCACCCCGCGCAACACGGCGTGGTGCTCGCCGGGTGGTCGTTCGCGGTCGAGGAGGGCCAACCGCTGCCCGCCACCGCCAAGTCCATTACCTACCCACCGGAGGTCGGCGGCCCGGTGACCGCGGCCACGGATGTCCACATGGCACACGCGCTGATGCTGGACATGTTGGCCCCCAACGAAAAACAGCAACGCGCGTTCGCGCGCGGCTGCACGCAGGACGACCCGGCACGCCGCCCGGACGCCGCCGCCCTGCTCGCCGAGTACGACGAACTGCTCGAAGAACTGCACGGCGCGCGGGTGTTCCGCCCGTTCGCCCTGCCCGAGACGACAGGAGCCTGACATGGGACACGGCAAGTGGGACGACAACGCCTACGCGGCGGCCCGCACCTTCCGCGCGGCCAAGGGGATCGACGACTTCGGCTACTCCTCGGGCCTGCGCTCGCGGCCCCGCGACCAGTGGAAGGCGCACCCGTCGCTGGACCCGCTGGACGTGGCGGCACGCGAGTGCCGGGACTCGGCGGAGCACGCCGACTCGACGCCGATCGCGGTGCTGTTCGACGTGACCGGCTCGATGCGCCGGGTGCCGCAGATCATGCAGGGCAAGCTGGGCAAGCTGCACGGCCTGTTGCAGCGCAAGGGTTACGTGACCGACCCGCAGCTGATGTTCGGCGCGATCGGCGACGCCGACAGCGACCGCGTGCCGCTCCAGGTGGGGCAGTTCGAGTCGGACAACCGGATGGACGAGCAGCTGCGCACGATCTTCCTGGAGGGCAACGGCGGCGGGCAGAAGAGCGAGTCGTACGAGCTGGCCGCCTACTTCGTGGCCCGCCACGTGGTGACCGACGCCTGGCAGAAGCGGGGCCGCAAGGGCTACCTGTTCCTGATCGGCGACGAGCTGAACAAGCCGCGCCTGGAAGCCCGGCACATCCGGCGCGTCATCGGCGACGACGTGCGCCAGGACATCGACCCCGCGTCGGTGTACCGGGAGCTGGCCCGCAAGTGGCACGTGTACTTCGTGCTGCCCAACCAGTCCTCGTACTACGACGACCCGCAGATCGCCGAGCACTGGCACGACCTCCTCGGGCAGAACTTCCTCAAGCTGGACGACCCCGGCGCGGTGTGCGAGCTGATCGCCGCGACGATCGGCGTGGAGGAGCGCGTGGTCGACCTGGACCAGGCGCTGGTCGACCTGGCCGACGTGGGCTCGGCCGCCGAGCGGGACGCGGTCGGCAAGGCGCTGGTCCGGGTCGGCTCGCGGAAGTTGGCGACGTCGGCCGCTCCCCCGCGGCTCGACGGCCCCGACGACGTGACGCTGTCATGACCGGGCACGTGGTCGTCGTCGGGCTCGGGTTCGGCGACGAGGGCAAGGGCGCGGTGGTGGACGCGCTGTGCGCCGACGGGTCGGTGTCGGCGGTCGTGCGGTTCAACGGCGGCGCGCAGGCCGCGCACAACGTCGTCGCCGGCGGCAGGCACCACACGTTCAGCCAGTTCGGGTCGGGCACGCTCGCGGGTGTGCCCACCGTGCTGTCCCGGCACGTGCTGGTCGAACCGCTCGCCCTGGCCGCCGAGTCGCGGGAACTGGCCGCGCTCGGCGTGCCGGACCCGCTGCGGCTGCTGTCGGTGGACGCCGACGCGTTGCTGACGACACCGTGGCACGTCGCGGCCAACCGGGCGCGGGAGGACGCCCGCGGTCGCGACCGGCACGGGTCGTGCGGCAAGGGCATCGGCGAGACGGTCTGGTACTCGCTGCTCGCCGACGCCCGGCCCGGCGACGTCGTGGAGGACCAGGTAGTACCGGGCACGCCGGGCGAAGCGCCACGCGTGGGCGACTGCGCGTCGCCCCGCGCGTTGCGCCGCAAGCTGGACGCGCTCGCCCGCTGCTACGCGCCCCTGGTCGGCGACCGGTACGGGGTGGACGACCTGGTGGCGGTCTACCGGGAGTTCGCCGACGCCGTGCGGTTCACGTCGGGCGACGAGGTGGGCCGCCTCGCCGACCGGGGCAGGCTGGTGTTCGAGGGCGCGCAGGGTTTCCTGCTGGACGAGCGGCACGGGTTCCACCCGCACACCACGTGGTCCTCGGTGACCCCGCGCAACGCGCGGGAACTGCTGGGCGGGCGGCCCGCGCGGGTGCTGGGCGTGACCCGCACCTACCAGACGCGGCACGGCGCGGGCCCGCTGCCGACCGAGGACCCGGCGGTGCGCGACCGGTTCCCGGAGCGGCACAACGGGACCGGCGAGTACCAGGGCGCGTGGCGGGCCGGGCACCTGGACGCCGTGCTGCTGCGCTACGCCGCGGCGGTGTGCGGGGTGGACGCGCTGGCCGTGACCCACCTGGACGCCGACGACCTGTCCGTGGCCACCTCCTACCGGCACACCGGCGGCACGACCACCCGCCTGCGCCGGGGCGTGCTGCCCGCCGGGTGCGCACCGGTGCTGGAGCCGCTGCCCGACCCGGAAACGTGGCTGGCACGCGAGTTCGGCGTGCCGGTGGAGGTCGCGGGCCGCGGTCCGGACCGGGCCGACTACGCCGTGCGCGTGCCGGCGACGGCCTGACGTGCGGGACAATCACCGCCATGGCGGTGATCGAGTCGACGTTGGTGTCCGTGGACGTGCTCGCGCTGCGGTTCGACCCGGACGCGCGGACCGTCCTGCTCGGTGTCGCGCCCCGCGCGCTCGACCCGTTCGCCGGCCGGTTGGCGTTGCCCGGCGTGCTGCTGGGCCGGGGCGAACGGCTGCGGGACGCCGCGTTGCGCGCGGTGACCGGCAAACTCGGCCTGGACGGTTCGGCGGTGTCGGCGACCGGTCAGCTGAGGACCTTCGACGAACCCTCGCGCGACCCCCGCGGGCCGACGCTGTCGGTGGCGCTGTGGGCGACGCTCGAACCCACCGCGCCGGCCGACGGGCCGACCTGGGCGCCGCTGGACGCCGTGCCGCCGCTGGCGTTCGACCACGACCGGATCGTGGCCGACTGCCGACCGGTGCTGGCCGACCGGCTGTGGCGGGACACGCCGTTCACCGCCGGCCTGCTGGGCCGGGAGTTCACCACGGCGCAGGCGCTGGACGTGACCGAGTCGCTGACCGGCGACCGGCCCTACCCCGCGAACCTGGGCCGCACCATGGACCGCGTGCCCGGACTGGAGCGCACGGCCCAGCACGCGGCGGCGCTGCCCAAGGGCGGCCGACCGCCCCTGGTGTGGCGCTGGACGGCGATCGGTCAGGGCAGCGACGGCAGGTAGCGCGGCGCCTGCCGCGCGCGGGTGGCCTGCTCGAACGCCGCCGCGTACCGCAGCACCCGCGCGTCCGCGTCCCGCCCGGCCATGAACGACAGCCCGATCGGCAGCGGACCGGCGAACCCGGCGGGCACCGACGCGTTCGGGTAGCCGGCCGCCGCCGCGGGCGTCGAGCTGCCCAGCACGTAGGCGTCGCCCGCCGCGTAGTCGGTCCGCCACGCGGGCGAGTTGGTCGGGGCGACGATCACGTCCAACCGGTGTGCCGCCAGCACCTCGTCCAGGGACCGCCGCGCCAGGTCGGTCGTGGTGCGGCGCTGCTCCCGGTACACCGGGTCGCTCAGCGGCGGCGCGTCGCGGGCCGCGAGGAACAGCTCCTGCCCGAACCGGCTCAGCTCCACCGGGTCGCGCTCGTTGAACGCGATCAGGTCGTCCACCGTGCGGTGCGGACCCGGCCGGGTCGCGAGGTACCGCGCCAGGTCGTGCTTGAACTCCGCGGTCAACGCCGGGAACTCCGCCGCGCCCACCTGCTCCTGGTAGGGCAGCTCGACGTCCACGACGGTCGCGCCCGCGCGGCGCAGCGCCGCCACGGCCGAGTCCACCACGCGGTCCACCTCCGGGCTCGCGCCGGCGTGCCGCCACACGCCGATCCGCGCACCCGGCAGCACGTCGCCGCCCACGCGGTAGTCGCCGCCGCGCCGGTCCAGCACCGACATCAGCAACGCCGCGTCCACCACGTGCCGCGCCATCGGCCCCGCGGTGTCCTGCACCGACGAGATCGGCACGATCCCGTCCGCGCTGACCCGGCCCAACGTCGGCTTCAACCCGACCACGCCGTTCTGCCCGGCCGGGCAGACGATCGAACCGTCGGTCTCCGTGCCCACCGCGACCTGCGCCAAGGACGCCGCCACCGCCGCGCCCGAACCCGACGAGGAACCGCACGGGTTGCGGTCCAGCACGTGCGGGTTGTTCGTCTGCCCGCCCACCGCGGACCAGCCGGAGGTGGAGCGGGTGGAGCGGAAGTTCGCCCACTCCGACAGGTTCGTCTTGCCGAGGACCACCGCGCCCGCCGCCCGCAGCCGCCGCACCAGTTCCGCGTCGTCGCGAGGCGGGACGCGCAACGCGCGGGAACCCGCCGTGCTCGCCAGCCCCTTGGTGTCGATGTTGTCCTTGAGCAGCACGGGGATGCCGTCCAGCGGACCGCGGGCACGGCCGTCGGCACGCCGCCGGTCGCTCGCCGCGGCCTGCGCGAGCGCCGTCGGGTCCACCGCGAGCACCGCACGCACCCGGCCGTCCACCTCCCGGATGCGGCGCAGGTAGGCGCGGGTCAGGTCGACCGAGGTGAGGCTGCCCGCCTCGAACCGGCGGGCCAGGTCCGGGATGGTCGCCGCGTCCAGGTCGAACCCGAGTGCCGCGCCACGTGGCTCCGCGACCGCGGGTGGCGCGATGAGCAGCACGGCGAGCGCGACGGCGAGCAGTGATCGCATGGCGTCCAGTCCAACCCGGACACGGGCGGCGGTAAACCCCCCATTGGGCGCAGCCGGTAACGCCGTCCGCCGAAACCAGAATCCCCGCACAGGCAACTCACAGGTTGCGCTCAGCATCCACACGGACCATCGGTGGCAGAGAACGCACACCGGGCACGCACACCGGAGGCCGCCATGACCGCCTTGGACCACGCGGTACGCCGCACCACCGGCTGGGCCACCGCACGCGGACACCGCCGGGTGCCCGCCGACGCCGCCGCCGCGCGCACCTCCGCCGGCCGGTTCGCGATCGCCGTCGCGGACGGCGTCGGCGACACCGCCGAGGCCGCGCTCGCCGCCCAACTCGCCGTCACCGCCGCCGTCGACGAGGCGTGGGCCGCGGACACCGCCGGCGCGCCGCCCGCCGTGCGCCACGCCCTCTCCGGTGACGCTCCCACCATCCCCGTCGGCCGGTCACCCGACGACGGAACGCCCGCCATCCCGACCCGCCGGTCGCACGACGGGCCGGCTCCCCCACCACGCGACATCGAACCCGGGGACGGCACCGGCGACCTCCACACCGGCGACACCACCTTCGCCGTCGCCGCGGGCGACGCCGAACACGGCTGGACCGTCACGTGGGTGGGCGACTGCCGCGCGTACTTCGTGCCCGACACCGCCGCCGCACCGGTCCTGCTCACCGCGGACCACACGCTCGGTCAGTACCTGCGCGACCGGGACGTCCGAGCGCACCCCGGCATGGACCACGTCGTCACCACCACCGCCCGCAAGGGCGTGCCCGGCTTCGCCACCGGACCCGCGGGCGCGGGCCGCCTCGTCCTGCTCACCAACGGCGTGCACCACCACCTCGACGCCGCGGCGATCGCCCGCGTGGCCCGCGAGGTCGCCGACCCGGCGACCGCCGCCCGCGTCCTGGTCGACGCCGCCATCGCGGCGGGCGGCTCCGACAACGCCGCCGCGACCGTCGCCGACGTGCGCTGAGCACCGGGCGGTCGGGTGACCTGGTCGGGCACGGCCGGATCACCGGGGGCAGGATGGCCGCAGAACCGGTGGAGGTGGGGATGTCCGAGAGGTCCGTGCTGGTCGCGCCCGACGCCGCGAACGGCCTGACCGGCGAGCAGGTCGCCGAGCGCGTCGCCGACGGCCGCACCAACGCGGTCGGCGCGCAGACCAGCCGCAGCACGGCGCAGATCATCCGCGCCAACGTCGTCACCCCGTTCAACGGGCTGCTGCTGACCCTGTTCATCGTCATCCTCACCACCGGCCGGTGGCAGAACGGCCTGTTCGGGCTGGTGATCGTCGCCAACACGGCCATCGGCGTGTTCCAGGAGCTGCGCGCCAAGCGCACCCTCGACCGGCTCGCCGTGCTCAACGCGCCGCACGCCCGCGTCATCCGCGACGGCGAGACCTCCGAGATCGAGGTGGCCGGGGTCGTCGCCGACGACCTGATCGAGCTGCGCACCGGTGACCAGGTGGTCGCCGACGGCTCCGTCACCGCCACCACCGGCCTGGAGGTCGACGAGTCCCTGCTCACCGGGGAGTCCGACCCCGTGCACAAGTCCGTCGGCGACGAGGTCCGGTCCGGTTCCATCGTCGTCGCCGGCACCGGCCGGTTCCGCGCCACCCACGTCGGCGCGGACGCCTACGCCACCCGGCTCACCGCCGAGGCGCGCCGGTTCACCGTCGTGCACTCCGAACTCGTCGCGGGCACCAACAGGCTGCTGCGCTGGATCTCGCTGATGATGCTGGTCGTCGCGCCGCTGCTGCTGTGGAGCCAGTTCCGCGTGCCCGACAACGACGAGTGGCAGGACGCCGTCACCGGCGCCGTCGCCGCACTCGTCGGCATGGTCCCCGAGGGCCTGGTCCTGCTCACCAGCCTGGCGTTCATGATCGCCGCGGTCTCCCTCGCCCGGAAGCAGACCCTGGTCCAGGAACTGCCCGCGGTCGAGGTCCTCGCCCGCGTCGACACCGTCTGCCTGGACAAGACCGGCACCCTCACCCACGGCGACATCGTGTACGACCGGCTCGTCGTCGAGCCCGAGGACGAACCCGACGTCCGCGAGGCCCTGGCGCTGTGCGCCGCCGCGCCCGACGCCAACGCCACCTCCACCGCCCTCGCCGCCGAGTTCACCACGCCGAAGTGGCGGCGGACCGGCGGCGTCCCGTTCTCCTCCGCCCGCAAGTGGTCCGCCGTGACCGCCGAGGACCACGGCACCTGGGTGCTCGGCGCGCCCGAGATGGTGTTCCCCGACGCGGGCGACCAACCCCTCCTGGGCACCGCCGCCGAGATCGCCGCCGAAGGCCGGCGCGTCCTCGTGCTCGGCCACACCGAGAACGCCGTGGAGGGCTCGGAGCTGCCCACCGACCTCACGCCGCGCGCCCTCGTCGTGCTCGCCGAGCACATCCGCGACGACGCACCCGACACCCTGCGCTACTTCACGGAGCAGGGCGTCACCCTCAAGGTCATCTCCGGCGACAACCCGCGCACCGTGGGCGCGGTCGCGGTGCGCGTCGGGCTGCCCGGCATCAGCCACGCCGAGGAAGCCGTGGACGCGCGGACCCTGCCCGAGGACCCCGACCAGCTCGCCGCCGTGCTGGAGGACAAGGCCGTCTTCGGCCGCGTCACACCGCAGCAGAAGCGCGCCATCGTCGGCGCGCTCCAGCGCCGCGGTCACGTCGTGGCCATGACCGGCGACGGCGTCAACGACGCCATGGCGCTCAAGGACGCGGACATCGGCGTGGCCATGGGCAACGGCGCCGCCGCGACCCGCGCCGTGGCCCAACTTGTGCTGCTGGACAGCCGGTTCGCGCACCTGCCGGACGTCGTCGCCGAAGGTCGCCGGGTCATCGCCAACATCGAGCGCGCCGCGAACCTGTTCGTGGTGAAGAACGTCTACTCGCTGGTGCTCGCCATGATCGTGGTCGCCACCAGCCTCGCCTACCCGCTGGCGCCCATCCAGCTGACCCTCATCTCCGCCACCACCATCGGCATCCCCGGCTTCGTGCTCGCGCTCGCGCCCAACCACCGCCGTTACGTCCCCGGCTTCCTGCGGCGGGTGCTGCGGCTCGCGCTGCCGACCGGGTTGGTCATCGGCATCGCGGCGTACGCGGGCTACCTCACCATCCGCGGTCTGGAGCCGGAGGCGGACCGGTCGGCGGCGCAGACCGTCGCGACCGTCGTCGTCGCCATCGCGTCGTTGTGGACGCTGTCGCTGCTGGCGCGGCCGTTCAACACGTGGAAGGTCGCGCTGCTCGCCGGGCTCGCGGGGGTGCTCGCGCTGGTCCTCGCCGTGCCCGCGATCGGGCACGGGATCTTCCTGCTGGCGGTGACCCCGCAACGCCTCCTGGTCGGCGCGGCCATCGGCGGCGTGGCGGCCCTGCTGGTGGAGGTGATCGGCCGCGTCATCCTCCGCCCGGTCCGGGAGGACTCACCCGTGCTGCCCCGCTGAGCCGGGCGCATCGGGCAGGTCGTGCGCCGAGCAGCGCGCGCCGATGGGCTCGTGCGTATCGGGGTGGCCCGCTGCGGCGGGGCGGCTCGGCTGACGCGGGGCGGTGCCGTCCTTCCAGGCATGTGCGAGAACTGTCGGGTTCTCCGGCGCGGCGACCCCCTGCTTTTTGGTTTCTTTCAATCAACACTGAAGCTATAGGAAGGAATATTCCACTCATGATCAGGCGCGATGGAGCGTCGCGACCGAGAGTGATCGACACCGTGGCGGTCAACACGAATGGACCAGTCGACCTCGCTTTCGCCCCCGTCGACCGGTGCGGCATGATCCAACGGCGGTAAGCGCCGCCACTGCCGCGTGCCAAGCCGTCCCACTTTCCGGCGACAGCGGAGTCCACCCATGAACGTGCACGGCCCACACCCGGTCGCGGGCAGGGCCTGGCTCGGCTACCTGGGGGCCGGGTTGGTGGCGATCGCGGTGTACTACGCGATCCCCCGCGAGGGACTGGGCGTCGGCGCGCGGGTCGTCATGTACTGCCTCACCAGCGCGTCCGCCGCGGTCGTCGTCGTGTCCGTCGCGCTGCGCCGGCGTGACGGCGCGCGGTTGCCGTGGCTGCTGCTCGGTCTCGGCCAGGTGGTCTACTCGATCGCCGACTCGACCTTCTACGTCCTGCACTACCTGCTCGACCGGACCGGCTACCCCTCCCCCGCCGACGCCTTCTACCTCGGGCACTACCCGTTGACGGTGGCGGCGCTGCTGTTGTTCGTCCGCCGCCGCACGCCCGGCCGCGATCTCCCGAGCGCCCTGGACGCGTCCGTGCTGGCGGTGGTCGCGGCGATGCTGTCGTGGCTGTACCTGATCGGCCCACGTGCCCGGCTCGACCAGCCGGTGGTGGTCACGATCGCCACGGTCGCCTACCCGGTCATGGACCTCGCGATGCTGGCCGTGGCGATCCGGTTGTTCATGGGCAGCGGCAAGCGGCCCGGCGCGTTCGTGCTGCTGTCGGCGAACCTGCTGGCCATCCTGACCGCCGACACGCTGTACGTGCTCCAGCAGCTGAACGGCACGTTCCAGGCGGGCAACTACCTGGACGCCATCTGGCTCGGCGGCAACCTCGCGCTGGGCGCGGCGGCACTGCACCCCGCGATGGGCGCCGTGGCCGAGCCGACCGCCGTGCGCGAGAACGTGCTCGGCCCCGCCCGGCTGGCCGCCCTGTGCGCCGCGGCCCTCGTCGCGCCCGCGATGCTGGTGGTGCAGCACGCCACCGGCCGGTTCCACGACGTGCCGGTGATCGCCGCGGCGTGCGCGACGCTGTTCGGCCTGGTGATCGCCCGGTTAGCGGCGTTGGTGGCCGACCAGCGGCGGTTGGCCATCACGGACGCGCTGACCGGGTTGCACACGCGCCGGTTCTTCGTCGCGCAACTGCCCATCGAGGTGGAACGGGCACGTCGGTCGGGCGGTTCGGTCGCCGTGTTCATCGCCGACGTGGACCGGTTCAAGTCCATCAACGACGGGCACGGCCACCCGGCGGGCGACCGCGTGCTGGCGGAGATCGCCGACCGGTTGCGCCGTGCGGCGCGGGCGGGCGACGTGGTCGCCCGGTACGGCGGCGAGGAGTTCGCGCTGCTGGTGCCGGGCGCGGGACCGGGCGAGCTGACGGCCATCGCGCAACGCCTGCGCGATGCCGTCGCGGACCGGCCGATCGCCGCCACCGACACGTTGTGGCTGCCCGCGACGGTGTCCGTCGGCGCGGCCTGCTACCCGGAGCACGGCGGCGACCCGGCCGAGGTGATCGCCGCGGCCGACCGCTCGCTGTACGCGGCGAAGCTCGCGGGCCGCGACCGGGTCGTGGTCGGAACGACGCACGCCGACTGCGAGCCCGCCATGCTCGACCACCTGTGCCGCGTCGCGGACCAGGTGGACCGCAAGCAGCGCGCGCCGCACAGCAGCCGCGCGGTGGCCAGGTGGACGCGGTTGCTGGCGCTCGAACTCGGGCACGACGAGCGGGCCGCGCACATCGCCGAACTCGCGGGCAGGCTGCACGACATCGGCAAGATCGTCGTGCCGGACGCGGTGCTGTCCAAGCCGTCCGCGCTGGACCCGGAGGAGTGGCGGGTGGTGCGTCAGCACGCCGACCACGGTTTCCGGCTGGCGGACACGCTGCCTGGCTTCTTCCCGGTGGCGCAGGCGATCCGGCAGCACCACGAGCGGTACGACGGCAGCGGCTACCCGCAGGGCCTCGCCGGTGGCGCCATCCGCTGGGAGGCGCGGCTGATCGCCGTGTGCGACGTGTGGGCGGCGATGCTCACCGAACGCCCCTACCGACCCGCCCGCACCGTGGACGAGGCGCGTCGTGAACTGCGCGCGGGGCGCGGCACGCGGTACGACCCGGACGTGGTGGACCTGTTCCTGGACCTCCACGCGGGGGGTCGCATCGACTCACCCGGCCGGGTGCCCGGCTAGCTCGGCCAGGGTGTTCCAGAACAGCAGCTCGAAACCTTGCAGCAGGCGCACGATCTCCACCGCGCCGTCGAACGACACCCCGGCGTCCAGCCCGGCCTGCACGGCGGCCAGGCCCTGCTCCTCCAGTTCCGGCACGGGCGAGCCGAAGAACTCGAAGAAGGCCACCGCGTCGTCGGCGAAGCCGTAGTGCTCGCGCAGCGCCCCGGCGAGGGAGCCGCAGTACGCGCCGAACTCGGCGAAGTTGGTCAGCATCGCGAGCGCGGCCACCTCGGGGCGGGCGTTCAGCGCGAGCCACCCCACGTAGGCCGCGTACGCCTGGCAACCCGGCCGCGGCCGGTAGGCGCGGACCGCGTGCTCGTCCAACCCGGCCGCCGCGGCGAGGGGTGGCAGCAGCGGGAGCGCGAGGCTCTCCCCCTGCGCCAAGCCGCTGAAGAACGCGCGCCCGGCGGGGTCCTCGGCGCGGGCCGCGAGGGTGAGGAACGCACGCCAGTCGCCGGGCACGATCCGGCTCTCCTCGGCTGCCAGCGCGCCGATGACCCCGACCGGCACGCGCCCGGCGGCGACCAGGGGCAGGAACCGGTTCTCGCCGTGTTCGCCCGCGACTTCCCGCCGGATGCGGTCGAGCAGCTCTCGCGCCGAGTCGGCCATCGGTTCGCACTCCCTGAAGCGCCGTGGGCAACGTCCGCGCCAGCCTAGGTGAAGATCGTCCACGCGGGTCCGCACACCCCGTAGGGCGTTGGCGATGTCCACGCTCCGGGGTGGAGCGGCTGGACGGAGAGACGGGATGGGACCGGCGGCGGGGTCCGCGCGACGGCGGGGCGAGGGGCGCGCCGGGCGCGGCGCGGCGGGACAGGGGCGGCGCGGCAGCAGGGCGGGGCCGCAGGGTGCGGCGGCGCGGCGGCGCGAGGCGCGGTGGGAAGGCGGGGCCGCAGGGTGCGGCGAGGCGCGGCGGCGCGAGGCAGGGTGCGGCGGCGCGAGGCGGCAGGGTGCGGCGGCGCGGCGCAGGGCGGAGGCGCGGCAGCGGCGGCGGTTGGCGTGGCGGCGGTCAGGGCAGCGGCAGCCGGGGTGGGCGGGGGGGTGGCTCGTGCGGCGGGGTGGGGGTTGGGGTGCGGCGGGGTCGGGAGCTTGGCGCCTGGGGTGCACCCGCTCTACCTGACCCCGCCGCGTGCCGGTCGACCTCCCCGCCACCGGCCGCCCGGGTCGGCGGTGACCCGGGGCACACACTGTGCGCCACGCCGCTTGAGAAATTCTTGAACAACGCGCACTCACACCTCAGTCAAGCCGCAAACCACGCAACAACGGGAGGTAGATGTCGTCCACCAGCTCCTCCAACACGGCCCCGTCGAGCGCCTGACACGTGATGTACTCGTTGCGCACCAGGTCGAGAGGTGCGCGCAAGGCTCGCGGCGGCAGGTGGAGGGGCGCCAGCTCACCCCGCGCCACGGCCCGCTCCACGATCTCCCGCACGGCCTCGGTCAACGGCATCGGCTGGGTGAGCCGCGAACGGAGCAGGTCGGCGACCTCCGGGTGGCGGAACGCCTCGGCCATCACGCCTGCCACCATCTCGGACATCATGCTGCCGGTGCGCAACCCGATGCGGGTGAACAACGTCAACAGGTCCGAGCGCAGGGCTCCGGTGTCGGGCACGTCGCCGAACGCCGGCATCCGCTGCTGCCACGCGGCCACGGCGAGTTCGGCCCGGTTCTTCCACCGGCGGTAGAGGACGGGCTTGCTGGTGCCCGCCCGCGCGGCGACGGCTTCGACGGTGAACCGGGCGTACCCGACCTCGCGCAGCTCCGCCCACGCCGCGTCGAGGATCGCCCGCTCCAGCTCGGCGCCGCGGCGGCGCGACTTCGGCTCCGACACCCTACCCCTAAGATACTTTGCGTTTCTTAACCCTCGGGTCTACTGTGCCCTACACTAAAACCCGGTCCGTTTCTTGGGGGGAAACGTTGCTATACCGGCTACTCCGGACATTTCTCCGCCCGTACCGGCGCGAGCTGACGGTGATCCTGGTGCTCCAGTTCATCGGCACGGTCGCGTCGCTGTACCTGCCCAGCCTCAACGCCGACATCATCGATTTCGGCATCGCCACCGGCAACACCGGCTACATCATGTCCACCGGCGGCTGGATGCTGGCGGTCAGCGTGCTCCAGATCCTCTGCTCCGGCGGAGCCGTCTACTACAGCGCGCGCACCGCCATGCGGTTCGGCCGGGACGTGCGCTCGGCCGTCTTCCACCGGGTCGGCGAGTTCTCCGCGCGCGAGGTCAACGCGTTCGGCCCGTCCTCGTTGATCACCCGCACCACCAACGACGTGCAGCAGGTGCAGACCCTCGTGGTGATGGTGTGCACCATGCTGGTCACCGCGCCGATCATGTGCGCGGCGGGCATCGTGATGGCGCTGCGCGAGGACGTCGGCCTGTCCTGGCTGCTCGCGGTGTGCGTGCCCGCCATGGTGGTCGCGATCGGCCTGATCGTGATCCGCATGGTTCCGCAGTTCCGGCTCATGCAGGAACGCATCGACGCGGTCAACCGGGTGCTGCGGGAGCAGCTCTCCGGCATCCGCGTGGTGCGCGCGTTCGTGCGGGAACGCGCCGAGACCAAGCGGTTCGCCGACGCCAACGCCGCGCTGACCGACACCGCCCTGCGGGTCGGCCGGCTCCAGGCGTTGATCTTCCCGGTCGTCATGCTGATGTTCAACGGTTCCAGCGTCGCCGTCCTGTGGTTCGGCGCGCAGCGCCTGGACACCGGCGAGATGCAGATCGGCTCCCTGACCGCGTTCCTCAGCTACCTCATGCAGATCCTGATGGCCGTGATGATGGCGACGTTCATCTCCATGATGGTCCCGCGTGCCACCGTCTGCGCCGAGCGCATCAACGAGGTGCTGGACACCGAATCGTCCGTGACGCCGCCGTCCGCACCGGTGCGGGAGCTGCGCACGCGGGCCGAGGTGGAGTTCCGGCAGGCCGAGTTCCGCTACCCCGGCGCGGCCGAGCCCGTGCTGCGGGACATCGCGTTCCGGGCCGAGGCGGGCCGCACCACCGCGATCATCGGCAGCACCGGCGCGGGCAAGACCACGCTGGTCTCGCTCATCCCCCGGCTGATGGACGCCACCGGCGGCGCGGTGCTGGTCAACGGCTCCGACGTCCGGGCGGTCGACCCGGACGTGCTGTGCGACCGGCTCGGCCTGGTGCCGCAGCGGCCGTACCTGTTCACCGGCACGGTCGCGAGCAACCTGCGCTACGGCAAGCCCGACGCCTCCGACGAGGAGCTGTGGGATGCGCTGGAGATCGCGCAGGCCGCGGACTTCGTGCGGGAGATGGGTGGCCTGGACGCCGCCATCGCCCAGGGCGGCACGAACGTCTCCGGCGGTCAGCGGCAGCGGCTGTCCATCGCGCGTGCCCTGGTCCGGAGGCCGGACGTGTACCTGTTCGACGACGCGTTCTCCGCGCTCGACCTGGCCACCGACGCCCGGTTGCGCGCGGCGCTGCGCCCGCACACCGCGGACTCCGTGGTGATCGTCGTCGCGCAACGCGTGTCCACCATCATCGACGCCGAGCAGATCGTCGTGCTGGACAACGGCGAGGTCGTCGGCATCGGCACCCACCACGAACTGCTGGACACCTGCCCCACCTACGTGGAGATCGTCCAGTCCCAGCTGACCACGGAGCAGGCGGCATGAGCGCCCCGACCACGAAGCGACCCGCGACGCCCACCCGCCTGGGCGGCGGCGGGTTCCCCGGCGGCGGCATCCCGATGGGCAAGGCGGACGACTTCGGCTCGTCCGCCAAGCGGCTGGTCCGCCGGCTGCGGCACGAGCGGGCCGCGTTGTCCGCCGTGATCGCCCTCGGCGTGATCAGCGTCGCGCTGGCCGTGGTGGGACCGAAGATCCTCGGTTACGCCACGGACATCATCTTCAACGGCATCCTCGCGCGGTGGCGTGGCGAACCCGGCGCGGGCATCGACTTCCGCGCGCTGGGCGAAGTGCTCGCCTGGGTTTTCGTGCTGTACCTGGCGTCGTCGCTGTTCGGCTGGGTGCAGGGCCGCATCCTCAACAACGTCGTGCAGCGGTTCGTGTTCCGGATGCGCGCCGAGGTGGAGGACAAGCTCCACCGGCTCCCGCTGCGCTACTTCGACGGCCAGCCGCGCGGCGAACTGCTGTCCCGCGTCACCAATGACATCGACAACGTGTCCACCACGCTCCAGCAGACGCTGAGCCAGTTGCTCACCGCGCTGCTCACGGTGATCGGCGTGCTGGTCATGATGGTCACCATCTCGCCGCTGCTGTCGTTGATCGCGCTGGCCCTGATCCCGATCTCGGTGCTGGCCACCAACGGCATCCGGAAGCGGTCGCAGAAGCTGTTCATCGCGCAGTGGAAGCACACCGGGGCGCTCAACGCGCACATCGAGGAGTCGTTCACGGGTCACCAGCTGGTGAAGGTGTTCGGCCGCCAGCGCGAGTCGGAGGAGGAGTTCCGCCGCCGCAACGACGAGCTGCTGGACTCGTCGCTGGGCGCGCAGTTCATCTCCGGTCTGATCATGCCGACGATGATGTTCCTGTCGAACATCACCTACGTGGCCGTGGCCGTGGTGGGCGGTCTGCGCATCACGTCCGGCGCGATGTCGTTGGGCGAGGTGCAGGCGTTCATCCAGTACGCGCGCCAGTTCACCCAGCCGCTGACGCAGGTGGCGTCGATGGCGAACCTGATGCAGTCCGGCGTCGCCTCGGCCGAGCGGGTGTTCGAGCTGCTCGACGCCGAGGAGCAGTCCCCCGACCCGGCGGACGCGGTGGTGCCCGCCGAGCGCCGGGGCCGCGTGGAGTTCACGGACGTGGCGTTCTCCTACCAGGAGGACCAGCCGCTGATCCGGGACCTGTCGTTGGTCGCCGAGCCGGGTCACACCATCGCCATTGTCGGCCCGACCGGCGCGGGCAAGACCACGCTGGTCAACCTGATCATGCGGTTCTACGAGCTGGACGCGGGCCGGATCACGCTGGACGGCGTCGACATCACCGCCATGCGGCGCGAGGACCTGCGGGCCCAGACCGGCATGGTGCTCCAGGACACCTGGCTGTTCGGCGGCACGATCCGGGACAACATCGCCTACGGCAAGCCGGACGCCACCGAGGAGGAGATCGTCGCCGCCGCGCGCGCCACCTACGTGGACCGGTTCGTGCGGACCCTGCCCGACGGGTACGACACTGTGATCGACGAGGAGGGCTCGAACGTCAGCGCGGGCGAGAAGCAGCTGATCACCATCGCGCGGGCGTTCCTGGCGGACCCGTCCCTGCTGATCCTGGACGAGGCGACCAGCTCGGTCGACACCCGCACCGAGTCGCTGGTGCAGCACGCGATGGCGGCGCTGCGGTCCTCGCGGACCAGTTTCGTGATCGCCCACCGGCTGTCCACGATCCGCGACGCCGACCTGATCCTGGTGATGGAGTCGGGTCGGATCGTGGAGCAGGGCACCCACGAGGAGCTGATCGCCCACGAGGGCGCGTACCACCGGCTGTACTCGGCCCAGTTCGCGACCGCGTGACCGACCCCGCCCGCGGCTCCCGCTCGTCCGGGGGCCGCGGGCGGGGTCGCCGGTCAGAGCAGGTGGAAGTCCTGGTAGTGGTTGTCGGTGTACCAGCCGGTCTCGGTGGTGTGGTCGACCACGATGCGGTGCGCGTCGCGGCGGTCACCGCACTGGCGCGGGTAGACGTCGAACTCGCGGTACGTGCCGAGGGGACGAACGGGCAGCTGGCCTTCCCGGTTGCCGAACGTGCCGCCGCCGGTGATGCACCGGCCGTCCGCGAGGTGGTTGGTGACGCGCTTCGGCGGCCAGCCCTCGCCCTGCCAGTACCGGTAGGCGGACCGCGCGTCGTCGCAGGTCGCGAGGCGGCAGTGGGCGAAGACCTCCGCCGTGGCCGTGAACGTCACCGCCGGCACGCCACCACCGACCAGACCGGCGATCAGGGCCAGCAGGACCGCACCACGCCGCAAAGCCATCCGGAACACCGGGCCTCCACTCTGGACACGAAACTTGGCGGCCCCGACTGAAGCACCCCGCGCCGACCCGCGCCAGGCAACCACCGGGCTGTCACACCTCCCGGTGAGGCCAACCGACCGCGTGGTTGTCCGACGCGGGGGTTTGGCGGGCGGTGGGCGGGGTAGCGCCTCGTCATGCACTCGGCAGACGACCGGCGGCGCGGCACCCCGTTCGCCGACCTGGCACGGCGCTTCGCCGATCGGCTGGCCGCGGTCCGCCCGCACGGCGACGTCCACTTCGTCCGGCCGGACTGGGCGCGGCGCAACGTCGAGCTCGAACGCGACCTGCTGCCCACTCCCCCGGCGGACTTCCTGCGCCACCCGTCGATCGCGTTCCAGATGTTCGTCAACGAGCGGCTGCTGCCACACGAACTGCCCTATGTGCGTGCCCGGATCACCGACGAACGCCTGCTCGCCGAACCACCGGTCGGCGGGCCGCCCACGGTCCCCCTGCCGGGCAGCGACATCCGCACGTCGTCCAACACCGTGCACCAGTTGTTCCACCTGCTGCGTTACCAGGAGGCGACCGGCTGGCGGATCGACGACGCCGCGACGATCGTGGAGTGGGGCGGCGGCTTCGGGGCGCTGATGCGCTTGGTGGTCGCCATGCACAGCGGTGAGCCGACCTGCGTCATCTTCGACACCCCGGTCTTCAGCGCCGTGCAGTGGCTCTACCTGTCCGCCGTGCTCGGGGAGGAGCGGGTCGTGCTGCACCACGCGTCACCGGTGCGGCCCGTCACCGGGCGCGTCAACCTGGTGCCGATCGGTCTGGTCGGCACGACGGAGGTGGACGCGGACCTGTTCATCTCCAACTGGGCGCTCAACGAGAGCATGGCGAAGGCCAGGGAGGCGGTCGTGGCACGCCACTGGTTCGGCGCCGACTCGCTGCTGCTGGCCATGCACGCCGGGGACCCGTTCGCCGGCACCGTGCTGGGTGCGGGCGCGCGCATGGTGCCGATCGGCGATTTCCTGCCCGGCCAGCAGTACCTGGTCGCTTAGGCCACCGTCATCAGGACGTAGAAGCCTTCCGTGCCGGGCAGTTCGCCCACCGGCCGGCCGTCCGCCTCGACCCAGGCGTGCGCGGTGAAGGGCTCGGTCCGCACGCCGACCCGCCAGGTGGGCCAGGTGCCGTGGGCCCGGCAGATCAGGGCGGTGGCGATCGAGCGCGCGAGGCAACCCTCACCGGCGCAGTGGAGGCTGACCGTGGTCACCGCCTCGCGGGCACGTGCGGTCGCGCGGTAGGGGGCGGGCCTCGCGCCACGCCGCAGCGTGCGCAGCAGCGCCCGCAGCCGCTCGGGCGACAGGAAAGTCAGCAGGCGCGCGATGACGACGGCGACCGTCGCCTCCAGGCGGCGGCCGAAACCCAGTGAGCGGCGGACGGGCAGTGCTTCCGGTGTGGTCACGAGAACACCTTTCGCGGCGTGGCGGTGGTCATGCCGATCCCGCCACCGTCGCATCGGGGATCGGCGGCGTCGCGTACTCCGGCCGGTCCCGCAGCCACCGCTCGGCGCTGAAGGTCCGGGCCATCGCGTGCGGCACGAGCATGGTTTCCCACATGGTCGTCGAGCACGCGGCGCGCAGCGCGTCGGGGTCGATCAGCCCGTGGTCGGCCAGCAGGGAGTCCGCGCACAGCGCGAACAGGCTCGCGCGGTTCTGCCGCACCGCGATGTGGTCGACGTCGAACCCGGTGGCCTTGGTCGTCCGAGTCAGCGAGACGTCCGGGACGATGCCGCGCATCGCCTCGGCCAGCAGCGGCTTGTACGCCCACGGGGAGGTGCGCTCCTCCGGCCGGACCGCGAGGCACGCGTTCAGCACGGTGTTGTCGAAGAACGGCGCCGTCAGCGACAGACCCATCGCGGCGAAGAGCTGTTGGTCCATGCGCGCCATGTGCCCGCTGAACCGGAGATCGCGCACCAGTTGGCGCTGGGTGTGCTCGCCGCGGTGCGGCGGGAGCACCGCGGCGATCTCTCGCAGGTACTCCTTGGCCAGCCGCACCGCGTTCGTGGTCGCCCACGGCGGCAGATGCAGGGCCAGCCGGGGGTACTCCTCGCGAGGCAGCCGGTTGGTCAAGCCGTCCGCCACCTCCACCAGCCAGGCCCCTTCGTCCCGGCGAGGCCGCACGTACCGCAACGCGTGCGCCGGCGGCCAGCGGCGGGTCAGCCAGTACGCCGTGAACCGCCGAGCGCCCAGCAGCGGTCGGGCCCGCAGCAGGTCGACCAGGTACGCCGGGGAGTCCTGCAGGACTTCGTCACCGCCGTCGCCGGTCAGGTGCAACCGGGAGCCGCGCGCCATGAGCAGGCGGCCCCGCTCGGTGTACACCGGGCGAACGCTGATCTCCGGGAACGGTTCGTCCAGGACTGGACCGAACTCGGTCAGGTCGGAATACTGCGTCGGCGACACGTCGTCGGTCAGGACGATCCGCGACACGGTGGCGGGCAGTCGGGCCGCGGCGCGGTCGGCCCACAGCGGGTCTTCATCGGCCGGGTCGTCGTTCTTGCTCGTGAACGTGACCAGCGGCCGGTCGCCCCGCGAGGCCAGGAAGCACAGGGTGGTGCTGTCCAGACCGCCGGACAGGTCCGCGCTCAGCGCCAGACCCGTGTCCCGGCGCGTCTCGACCGCGTCGATCAACGCTGTCCGCAGTTTCCACGCGCCCTCGCGCAAGGACAGCACGGGCTCGGGCGGCCACCACCACCGCACCACGCGCGAACGGCCCCGCCGGTCCACCGCGAGGTAGCTGTCCTCGGGCACCGGGGTGACCCCCCGCCACATCACCGGGTCCCACAGGCCGGGCACGATGTCCTCACCCACCACCAACCGCATGGCCAGCGCACGCTCGTCCACGCCCGAACCCGCCAACCGGGCCAGCACGTCCGCCCGGTCCCCGGCGACCACCACGCCACCCACTCGCGCGTAGAACAGCCGCCGCACACCGGAAACCGTGCCGTGCGCGACCACTTCACCGTCCACAGAGGACAGCACGTGCGCGCAGCCCGACAGATCCGCGCAGACCCGGGCCACGTCCGCCACCTCGCGCACCCGGCCCGCCAACGCGTTCACCCGCTCCTGGGACACCCGGGTCCAGCCGACCAGGACCAGCCGCACCCCGCGTGCCGCGCCGATCCGCACCGCGGCCGGGTCCCACCGCCCCACCAACCACGGCCGACCCGAGGGGTGCGACACCCACGACGTCGGCTCCGGCAGCAACGCGATCGCGTCGGCAGCGGCGTCGTCGTCGGGCAGGATCACGAACCACGCCTGTCCAGCGAGGTCCCAACCGGGCTGGTCCATCGTCGTCCTCTCGGTCCTCCGGTCGCGGGCGCCCGACCTCGGGTCGGGAAAGCGGACACCACGGGCGTTCCGGGTGAGAACGGGACACGGATCGGCTGCCACCCGCACCAATGCCACCGGGTGCGGGCACCGCGCGCCCGTGCCCCGTTCCGCGATTCACCAGGCGATCACATCATCACCCGTGGTGCGCTCACTCGCCACGACGCCGACGGCGGGTCCAGCGGCTGTCGCGGGGCGGACGCGCGCCGCCGCGCCGGGTGAGGGTGCGGAACGTTCCGAGCTTCATCAGCCGAGGTGTCTCGTACATTGTTGATCTTCTCCGATCTCCGAATCCGACATAGCGGATAAATGCACTGCGACGGAACCACAGCCGGCACGCACACCGGCCACCGGTCCACGCCAGGCGGAGAACCCTCGCGCCGCTGTTCACACACTCGTCGCCGGTCGGACCGACGCGGTTGTTCCCGGCTCATCGGAGCCCGCGGTGTCCCGGTTCCTCCACATCACATGGAACCAACAACCGCCGGTCGAACCAACCCGCACGCGTCCGAACCGCCCCATTGAGAGCGCTCCACCCCCGACCGTGCGTGTCCTACAACGCTGAGTTGCCAGAGCTTTTCCCGCACGGCACTGGTCCAGCCGAGTGATGTCGGCACGCGGACGGGTGAGGTCGGCGGCGAACCCGGTCGCCGTGCCGGTAGCGGTGCGGCACAAGCACACCGCACCGCGTCGTTGAGTACGTCGAAGAACCGGCTGTCCACTGTGCCGCGCGCACTCCGCCTGATCGGGCAGAACTTCGACGCGGGATCACCTGCCGCGTAACGGAGAGCGACGCGGGCCGCCGGCGACGCGGCCGGGTCACAGGGAGGCGGTGCGCCCGCCGTCGATGACCAGGTTGCTGCCGGTGATCCACGCGGCACGCGGGGAGATGAGGAAGGCGACCGCGTCGGCGACGTCGTGCACCTCGCCGATCCGCCCCAGCGGGATCTCGTTCGCCCAGATGTCCGCGTTCTCCTCGGGGTCCTGGCCGAGGAAGTCGATGACCTGCCGCCGACCCGCGTCCGCGCCCGGCGTCGTCACGTTGCCCGGCGAGACGGCGACGACGCGGATGCCCTCCGGCGCCAGCTCCGCCGCGAGCCCCTTGCTGTAGGTCTCCAATGCGGATTTGGCGGCGGCGTAGTGGACGATCATCGGGTAGGCGGAGATGGTCGCGATGGTCGAGACGTGGACGATGACCCCGCCGCCGCGCTCACGCATCGACGGCACCAGCGCGGCGTTCAGCCGGACGGCCGCGAGGAAGTTCAGGTCCATCGTGTACTGCCAGTCCTTCTCCAGGTCCAGCACGGTGTTGAAGGTGCGGCAGCCACCCGCGTTGTTGACGACGATGTCCACGCCGCCGAGGTGCGCCAGCGCGGCGTCGGCGAACTCACGCACGCCCTCCGGCGTGCTGACGTCGGCACGCACGAACTCCGCCCCGGACGGCGTGTGCTCCGTGGGCGTGCGGGCGGACGTGACCACGCTCGCACCGGCGTCGAGCAGGTTGCGCACGATGGCCGCGCCGATGCCCCGGCTGCCACCGGTGACCACGGCTCGCTTGCCCGCCAGCTCGCCGGGAAGAACAGCCGCGGGCCGAGTTCCGTTCATTCGTGGGCCTTACCTCTCGTTCGACCGGACCACCCCGGACCGACCGGCACAGCGGGGCACGCCTCGCACGAAGCGGGAACACGGTGGCCGAGCACATCGGAGTCCCTACGGCGAACCACACCCCAGCGCCGGAATCCGATGATCGGCCGAACGATCCGCACGAGCCCCAAACCGGTAGTGGTGGCATACGGGCTACAGGCTGCTGGACCGGGGACTCGACCGGCCAGCGGCCGTTCGAGTGACGCGCCGGCTCTGCCCGATCGGGCAACCGCCGGAAACGCGAAGCGCCCCGGTCCGGGCCGACGTGGAGTCGGGCCCGGACCGGGGCGACGTGCGGCGCGGCCCCAGGACGGCCGCGCCGCGGCGGGGTGCTAGAGCCGCTGCCAGAGGGATGCGACGTTCGGCGGTTCCCAGCCCGCCAGCGAGGTGTGGGTCTGGAGGCAGCGGTAGGACGAGCCGCCGTAGGTCACCTCGGAGCCCGCCGGGTACGACACGCCCGCGGCCCACGGACCGGTCACCGGCGGGGTGGTGGTGGTCGTCGTCGGAGGCGTCGTGGTCGTCGTCGTGGTGGTGGTCGTCGGCTCGGGACCACCGGGGCCGACCTGGAGGTCGACGCAGTTGTAGAACGCCATCGCCGTGTCGGCGATGTTCCACACGGCGAGCAGCTTGATCCGGCCGGTGCGACCGCCCAGGCTCACGTTGTGCGTGACCGTCCGGCCCGGCTGGCGGCCGTGGTCGTTGAACTCGGCGATCTTGCTGCCGCCGACGAAGTATTGCCACGTGGTGGTGGCGTGGTTGGCCGTGATGAGCCAGTTGAACGAGACGTTGTCGCTCACCTTCGCGGCGGGCCACGCCTTGCTGTCGTCGCTCAGCGGCGCCCACCGGGCGTCACCGCCGTGGCAGTTCTGCTGCCCCTTCGGGCCTTCCACGCTGGCCGGTTCGTAGATGATCGGACCGCACTTGGAGACCTTGCCCGACGCGCAGTTCGCCTGCCGGCTGGGCGGCGAGGTGATGTAGCCGTGCGCGCTGGCCGTTCCCGCTGACACCACGACGATGAACGGTGCGATGCCCACGCCGGCGAGCACCGCCGCGAGCTTCCGTTTGAGGCTCATTGTCCAGCTCCTTCGGAGGAACCCCAAGGGATTCCCTGGGCAGGGTCCTAATCCGCGGCGACCGGATCGCGCCGGACCGGTCCTCCCGCAGGTGGGCGGCCGATTCCGGCAAGTGGTCTAGACCATATCGGGACGCGTTGGTTCACGTCAAGAAATCCCGCCGACTCACCCGAGCGGCGGAAACCGTTCTGCGCCAACCGGTCCATGCGGTTCCGCGTGATCGGTGACGCTCCCCGGACGAGGGCGTTGCGGGGCGGTGACCGACACGCTACCGTTCACCTTGTCAGGAATTGCCTGACAAACTCTGGAGGTGGTCGCGTGTCCGACGAGGTTTTCACCCCGACGTGCTCCTTCTGCGGCAAGCCCGCCGAACAGGTCCGCAAGATCATCTCGGGGGCCGGCGTCTACATCTGCGACGAGTGCGTGGCGACGTGCGCCCGCATCCTCGACGCGGACGACGGACCCGGCGAGGCGCACGTCCCGGAGTGGTCCGTCATGTCCGACGACGAGTTGTTGGGGCAGCTCCCCCGCATCGCCGCGAACGCCGACCGGATCGAGACCGGCCTGCGGGAGCGCGTGGCCGAGTTGCGCGCGCGTGGCGTGACGTGGGCACGGGTCGGGGACGCCTTGAGCATGACGAGGCAGTCCGCGTGGCAGCGGTTCTCCGCCTGAGCGGCGGCTGTCACGCGGCGTGCGGGGACCGCCCGGTCGGGTGGCCGGAAGGATGAGCGGGGCGCGGAGCTGTTGCCGGCACCCGGGTGACGGCTGATCGTGGGTGGGCAGGTGGTCGACCGGATCACCCGGCACGACGAGGAGAACAGCATGGAAGCACAGCCGAAGCGCTACGTTCCGCCCATGGCGTCCAAAACGGGCGAGGTCACCCGCGACACCCTCGGCATCCGTCACCGGGGCCACAAGGACAACGGCCGCGAGGGTTACCGCCGTCGTCCGTACTGATCGGAGCCGGGCGGGCAGCCAGGTCCACTGTGGACTCCGGTGTGCCGCGCCGACGTCGTCGCCCCTCCTGGCGGTGGGACCTCGACACCGGGTGTCGCCACGGAGCCGGGCCGGTCGCGATGTCCCGCGACCGGCCCTCGTGCGGGTGGAGACCGAGCCGTGGCGCCGCTCGGGCGGGTGGCGTCGGGTGGTTCCAGGCGTCACACTCGGTCGCATGACGGGGTCGGGGGATCGGCTGCTGCGTGAACTGGTCGCGGTGGCGGGGGAACTGGGTGCGGACGAGTTGGGCGAGGTGCTGTCGCGGGCCGTCGCGCCGGTGGTGGCGCATGAGGGCGTGCGGCTGTCCGGGACGACGCCCTCGGCGGCGGGTGGTGTGCACCCGCTGGGCTTCCCGCACGGGTACGGGGCCGATTTCGACCCCGCGTGCCCACCTCGCGGGAACGGCGACGCCCCGGTGCTCCGCCGCGTGTTCGTGGACCACGGCGAACTGCGGCTGACGTTGCGGGACGCCCGCGGCGAGTGGGGCTCGCTGAGCCTGGTGCGAGCACGGCCGTTCGACGCCGACGACGTGCGCCGGGCGCTCGACCTGGGCCCGTGGTTGATCGCCGCGCTGCGTGCGCACGTCACGGGCGGCCCGCTCGCCCCGTCCGGACCACCCGATCCGCCGGGTGTGGTCGTCCTGGGCCCCGACGACCGGGTGCGGGCGAGCACGCCGGCGGCCCGGCGGTGGCAGCCGCGTCGTGCCGGGCACGGGACGGAGTGGGTCGGTCGGCTCTTCCTCGCCGCGTTGTCGGCCCAGGCACGCCGGCACGCCCGCGACCCCCGCGTCCCGCCCGCCCTGGTCCACGGGCCCGCCGCGACCTTCGGCCGGTGGGTCGCCTTCCACGCGCAGCCGACGGGCACGGGTGACGTCGCGGTCGTCCTCCAGGCGGCCTCCGGCACGCCGCTGCTCCCGGTGTTCGGCGACTGGTACGGCATCACCACGCGCGAGCGCCAGGTCATCGCCGAACTCCTCGACGGCGCGGTGCCCAAGCAGATCGCCCGCCGCCTCGGCGTGTCCGCGCACACCGTGCACGACCACTTCAAGTCGATCTTCCGCAAGACCGGCGCGGACGGTCGTCACCACCTGGTCACGGCGCTGGCCGGCTGACCGGTCCGGTCAGCCGTTCCACCACTTCTGCCACAACTCGCCGTTGACGTTGCGGATGAACACGTGCTCGTGGTTGGGGTTCAGCGAACCCACCGCCGGAGTCGCGTCGAGCACGGCCCCGTCCGGGTGGCGCTGCCAGTCCGACCACCGCGTCCCGTCCCAGCCCAACTGCCACAACGCGCCATCGCCACCGCGGACGTAGACGTTGGCGAACCCGTTGCCCCGCGCCACCGTCGCCGGGGCGTCCGTGAAACCGACCGGCGGGGCGCCGAGCGAGGCCCACCCGCTCCAGCCACCCGTCCGCGTCCACCACCTCTGCCAGAGCTTCCCGTCGAGGCCGCGGGCGAAGAGGTGTTCGTGATCCGGCCCGAGCGAACCCGCGGCGATGGGCGAAGCGACGGTGAACCCGTCGTGGCGGTACCAGTTCGCCCACCGCGTCCCGTCCCAACCCAACTGCCACACGGCACCGTCGCCACCCCGCACGTAGACGTTGGCGAACCCGTTGCCCCGCGCCACCGTCGCCGGGGCACCCGTGAAACCGACCGAGGGCGCGCCCAGCGACGCCCACCCGCTCCAGCCACCCGTCCGCGTCCACCACTTCTGCCAGAGCTGACCGGTGGTGGTGCGGATGAACACGTGCTCGTGATCGGGGTTCAGCGAACCCACCGCCGGAGTCGCGTCGAGCACGGCCCCGTCGTTGTGGCGCTGCCACCCGGACCACCGCGTGCCGTCCCAACCCAACTGCCACAACGCCCCATCGCCACCACGCGCGTAGACGTTGGCGAACCCACCACCACGCGCCACCGTGGCCGGAGCACCCGAGAAGCCGACCGACGGCCGACCCAACGAGGCCCACGAACTCCACTGGTTCAGCGGTGCGGCGGCCAACGCGGTCCCGCCCGCCGACCAGGCGAGGACCGTCGCCACCAACGCCGCGATCCGGACACCGAGCCGCATCTTCCCTCCCTGTGCTGTGTTGGCAACCCGTGCTCCATGGTGGCGTTCGGGCGTGGTTTCCCGGAATCTTGGAATCCTCCCGCGCGGACGCGGCCGTCCTGGTCCGGTCGGCGCAACGAGAGGATGCCCGGTTCCGGTTCATCCGGCGGGTTTCTCGACAACCGGCGAGGTCACGCGACGACCCGGTCCTCAGTGGACTCACGGGCCGGGGTATTCCCCACCACGAGAATTGCCGCCGCCCGAACGGGAACTGGCAAAAACCCGTCAGCGGGCCGTGCTGACGTACGCCACGGCGGCCAGCACCACCAGGCAACCGGCGAGTTGCGGTGCGCTCGGCTGCTCGTGCAGGAGGGCGACGCCCAGCAGGATCGCGCCGACGGGTTGCGCGAGCATCACCGTCGCGCCGGTCGCGCTCGACATCCTCGGCAGCGCCGTGGAGATCAGCAGCCAGCCCACGACCTGCCCGAGCAGGGCGAGCGCCACCAACCAGCCCAGCGCGGGCCAGCCGGGGTCCAGGTCCAGCCGCCCGGTCGGCACGCCCAGCGCCACCGCCACCACGCCGGCGGAGACGGTCGCCAGGAACAGCGTGTGCTCCCGGCTGCCGACGCCCGTGCTGCGGCGCATCAGCAGCAGGTAACCGGCGAACCCGACACCCGCGCCGAGCGCGAGCACCGCGCCCAGCACCGGGTCCGGGCCGAACGCGGGGGTGCCGGCCAGTCCGCCCGCGAGCACGATCCCGCCCAGCAACACGGGCGCCGCGCGGACGAAGCGGCGCGAGGGTCGTTCCCGGAACGCGAGCCAGGCCACCACGGGCACGATCACCACCTGCACCGACAGCAGCACGGTCGCGATGCCCGCGCCCACCAGGGCGATCGCGTCGCCCCAGAGCACGAAGTCCACGCCCAGCCCGATCCCCGCCAGCAGGGGCAGCAGCACGCGACGCCGGGCGGATCCGCGTCGCCGCTCCAGCCACACCAGCGCGGCGAGCACCGGCAACGCGCACAGGCAGCGCCAGAACGCGCTGGTCGCCCCGCTCGTGCCGGACACCTTGATGAACACCGACGACAGGGCGACGCAGAGGCTGCCGGCCAGCGCGAGCACCACCGGGTGCACGCGGGTCCGGGCGGGCGCGGTACGGGTGTCGGTGGTCGTCACGCGCTCAGCCTGCGATCTGCCGACCATCAAGGACAAGCGATTGTTCTTCAGCGAATTTCGGTAGCATCGCTACCGTGTTCGGTCTGGAGCGGATGCGCGCCTTGCACGCCGTCGCCACCCACGGCACGGTCGCCGCGGCGGCGTCGGCGCTGCACGTGACCCCGTCCGGCGTGTCCCAGCAGCTCGCGAAGCTCGAACGCGAGGCGGGCCAGCGCCTGCTGGAGCCGCACGGCCGCACCGTGCGGCTGACCACCGCGGGTCACGTGCTCGCGGGTCACGCGGCGGCCATCCTCGCCCAGGTCGACCAGGCCCGCGCCGACCTGGAACTGCTCCGCGACGACATCACCGGTCCCCTGCGCATCGGCGCCATCCCGACCACCGTGCACGCCCTGCTGCCGCCCGTGCTGTCGGCGCTGCGCGCCCAGCACCCCGGCCTGGAGGTGACCCTGCACGAGGGCGAGGCCGAGGAGACCCTGCCGCGCCTGGTGGACGGGCGGCTCGACGTGGCGGTGCTGGAGAGCTGGGAGCACCGGCCCCTCACCGCGCCGCCCGGCACGTCGCGGATCACGTTGCTGCACGACGTGGCGGACCTCGCGCTGCCCGCGAGCCACCGGCTCGCGCACCGCAAGGCGGTCGACCTGGCCGAGGTGGACGACATACCGTGGATCGCCTGGTGCGCGGGTTCGAGCTGCTACGACTGGCTCGCGCACGTGCTCCGGCAGCACGGCAACGGCCGGATCACGTGCGCGGTCGGCAGCTACCCGACGCAGCTGGCCCTGGTGGCGGGCAACGTCGGCGCGGCCGTCGTGCCCCGTCTCGGCCGTGACACCGTGCCGGACGGCGTGCGCATCCTCACCACGCGTCCCGCGCTCAACCGCACCATCTACGCCTTCACCCGGGCCGAGGACGACAACCGCGGCACAACCCGGGCCTTCACCGACGCCCTCACCGCCGCCGCGTCCCGGTTCCACAACCTCGCTTAGGACCTGAACCGCTGGCGGACGTCTCCCCGCACCAGCCGGGCTGGTCCCGGGAGCCGCCGCGCGCGAAACTTTCAGGGAGCCTGCCTGATAATTAACACCCCACCCGACCACCCCACCCCACACCAACCGGGCGGCCCCGAAAGCCACCGCCCCGCGAAACTTTCAGGAAGCCTGCCTGATAATTAACACCCACCCGACCCCACCCCACACCAACCGGGTGGCCCCGGAAGCCACCGCCCACGAGACTTTCAGGAAGCCTGCCTGAAAGTTTCACGGCACAAACTTTCAGGCAGGCTCCCTGAAAGTTGAGGCGTCGCCCGAGCGCCGTCATCCCCGCGCCGGCGGGGTGGTTTCGGCCGCGCTCCCGCTCGAGGACAGCACCCGGGGCCGGTGCTCCGGGTAGTCGACGTAACCCTCCGCGCCGCCCCGGTAGTAGGTGGCCGGGTCGCCCACCGCGAGAGCGTGGCGCAACGCGAAGCGCGCCACCAGATCCGGGTTGGCGATGTAGTGCGTGGCGAACGAGACCGCGTCCGCGACCCCGCACGCCACCACGTCGTCCGCCGCGGCACGCGTGAACCCGAGGTTCACGACCAGCGGACCGGTGAACAGGGCCCGGTAGCGGCGGAAAGGGGTGTGGTCGGGGTCGAACGCCTCCGGTCCCCGCAGGTGCAGGTAGGCCAACGGGTACTCCGCCAACCCCGCCACGTGGCCGTCATAGGCGTCCAAAGTGGACTCGTCCGGGACGAAGCCCTCGGTCGTGGACCAGTACGGTGACAGGCGCACGCCGACCCGACGGCCGCCCCACTCGCCGACCACCGCGTCCACCACGTCGAGCAGCAGCCGCCCGCCCGCGTACCGGTCGGTGCGGCGGTTGGTGCGCGGGTTGAGGAACCTCGGCAGCAGGAAGTCCCCGACCGCGTGCACCTCCACCCCGTCGAAACCGGCCTCCCGGGCGCACCGGGCCGCCGCGCGGAAGTCGGCCGCCACCACCCGGAGGTCCGCGACGGACAGCTCGGCGGGCGAACCCGGCCCGGCGTGCCACAGCTGCGCCGCGATCCGCCCGCCCAACGCGTGCACGACGTCGGTCACCCGCCGCCACGCCACCACCTGCTCCGGGCGGTGCAGGCCCGGCACGCCCGGGAAACCGATGGCGCGTTCACCCACCCAGGTGCCTTCGGTGATGATCAGTCCCGCGGTCGCGCGCTGCCCGTAGTAGGCGGCGTGCAGCTCGGTCGGCACACCGTCCGCGGTAGCACGCGCACGGGTGATGGGCGCCATCACGACGCGGTTGGGCAAGCGGAGTCCGCCCAGCTCGACCGGGGTCAGCAGTGGTGTGATGTCAGTCATCCGCGGTGGTCCTCCTGTCACTTCGCACGGCTGTGCGCCGTCGACCACGACGACGCGGCACGACGACGAAAGGTGACCGGTGGACGAGTTGGCTCAGCGGTTCGAGGCCCAGCGGGGGCACCTGCGGGCGGTCGCGTACCGGATGCTCGGTTCGCTGGCCGAGGCCGAGGACGCGGTGCAGGAGACGTGGCTGCGGTTGAGCCGGGTCGACCCGGACGAGGTGGCCAACCTCGCCGCGTGGCTGCGGACCGTCGTGTCCCGGGTCTGCCTGGACGTGCTGCGCGCCCGCCGCGCCCGACCCGAGGAACCGGTGGGCGACCTGCCGGAGCGGGTGTCCGAGGCCGACCCGGAGCAGGAGGCGCTGCTGGCCGAGTCGGTCGGCCGGGCGTTGCTGGTCGTGCTGGACGCCCTGGCGCCCGCCGAGCGGGTGGCGTTCGTGCTGCACGACCTGTTCGCCGTGCCGTTCGACGGGATCGGCCCCATCGTCGGGCGCACCACCACGACCACCAAGAAGCTCGCCAGCCGCGCCCGGCAGCGCGTGCGCGGCACGACCGACCTGCCGGAAGCGGCGATCGCCCGGCACCGGGACGTGGTGGACGCGTTCCTGGCCGCCGCGCGCACCGGGGACCTGGCCGGGTTGCTGGCGGTGCTCGCGCCGGACGTGGTGCGGGTCGCCGACCCGGCCGTGCTGCCGCCCGGCGTGCCGGCCACCGCGTGTGGTGCGCGGGCCGTGGCGGAGGAGGCGGTGGTGCTCGCGACACCGTCCCGGTTCGCCGCGCCCGCCCTCCTGGACGGCGCGGTGGGCGCGGTCGTCGCGCCGTTCGGCCGGCTGGTGCTGGCGCTGGTGATCACCGTGCGCGACGACCGGGTGGCGCGGTTCGAGGTGGTCTCGAACCCGCGCCGGCTGGCCGCGTTGGAGGTCGCCGTGCTGCCGTGACGCCACGTGCGACCGCACGGGGCCGGAACGGCCGGAAACTTCCGCGCCGTTCCGCACCGGTGCGCGGACCGCGGTCAATACCATGGGACGGTGCGTGATCCGTCCAGCCCACCACCGAAATCCGTCGTGGTCGCCCTGTTCGCGGTGGCCGCCGCGGCGGTGCTCGGCGCGGGCGCGTTGACCGCGGTGGCCGTCACCGGCTCCGGGCCGGACCGCGCCGCGGTGGTCGAGTCGGACGACCGCCCGTCGCCGACACCGCCCACCACGACCGAGCGCCCCGCCGGGCCGCCCCTGTGCCTGGTCGGTTCCTGGGAGTCCGCCGAGGAGCGGTCGATGGTGCGGTTCTACACCGACAACGACCCGATCCTGTTCACCGGCAGCGGGCGGCGGTACGAGTTCCGGCCCGACGGCACGGGCACGGAGCGGCAGGACAACGTCGTGCTGACCGGCAGCTACCAGGGCAACGAGCTGCGGATCGTCGCCAACGGCACGAACGAGTTCAGGTGGACCGCGACCGACAGGCAGCTCACCTACGTCGCGCGCACCGCGACCACCATGACGTACACGATGTTCGACCAGCGCGGGCTGATCGCCACGCAGCCGCTGGAGCCGGAGCCGGCCCTCAACGAGGTCGACGACTACACGTGCGAGGGCACGCGGGCCGTGGAGAGCAACGCGTCCGGGTACCGGGCGCGATGGGTTCGCACCGACGGAAGCGGGGTGTACGGCTGATGACGCGCTTCGCGGTTCTCGTCGGCGTGGCGGTGCTGCTGGCGCTGCACCCGCTGCCCGCCGCGGCGGACCCCTCCAGCCCGGAGGAACGCGCCGCGGCCGTGGCCCGGCCGGGTGTCGTGTTCCTGTCCGTCACGTGGCGCGGCTGGGTGCGGGACAAGCGGACCGGCGAGGTGTTCGGCGGCACCGGCGGGTACGAGGTGAAGACCGCGTGCAGCGGTGCGGTCATCAGCCCCGACGGCTACGTGGCGACCGCCAGCCACTGCGTCCACACCGGACCGCTCGGTGGTGGCGGCGCGTTGTTCGAGGCGGCGATCGCCGATCTCGCGGAGGTCGGTCGCGTGCGGGACGTGGCGAAGGCGCGTCAGGACTTCGCCGAGCGCGGTTCGGCCGAGGGCGCGACGCCGGACAGCCCCGTCGACCGGCGGATCCAGGTGGAGCGCGTGGAAGCACGCGATGGCGGGGAGGTGCGCGACATCGCGCCCGCGACCGTCGTGGACCTGGTCGCCCCCGAGGACGGCGACGTGGCGGTGCTGCGGGTACCGCGGCGCAACCTGCCGTCGATCGCGATCCGCGACGACCCGGCACCGGTCGGCACGCCCATCCTCGCCATCGGCTACCCGGGTTCCACCAGCACCGCGGTCGACCCGAGTTTGGAGCCGAGCAACAAGGACGGTCGGATATCGGCACGCCGGACGCAGGGCGGTCGGCCGTTCTACGAGTTCAGCGCCGCCGCCACGCGCGGTATGAGCGGCGGTCCCGTGGTGGACGTGCGGGGCGACGTGGTCGGCCTGATCAGCCAGGGCTCGCCGGGCGAGACGCAGGCGTTCAACCTCGCCGCCTCGACCCGGACGCTGGTGGAGGTGTTGCGGGCCGGGCGGCTCCAGGTCGGCACCGGTCCGCACGACCAGGACTTCCGGGCCGGTCTGGACCGCTACTACGAGGGCGACTACGACGGTGCGGTCGAGCACTTCGACGCCGCGATCGCCGGTTCGCCGGGCCACCGGCAGGCCGCCGAGTTCCGCCGGCTCGCGGCGGACAAGGGCGGTGTGGCGGGCAGTTCGCCCACGACCCTGTTGGTGGTGCTCGCGATCGCGTGCGGCGGCCTGGCCGTGGCCGCCGCGACCGCGGGCACGGCGGTCCTCGTCACCCGCCGCCGGCGGCTCGCCGGCCGCTCCCCGACCACCACGACCCCGTACGGCGCGGCTCCCCCGGCGGGCGGATTCCCCGCTGCGGCGGCACCTCCCGCCGCCGGGTACCACCCGACCTCCCCACCGGGGATCGGATTCCCCGGCGCGGCAACGGCTTCGCCCACCCCGACGGCACGGCCGGCGAACGGCTCCCCGTCCGAGGGCGTGCGGTCCGAAGCGCCGACCGCGTCGTACTCGAACCCCGAGCGGGTGCCCGCCCCGGAGGACGGGCCGACCACGCACCGCTCGGGCCTACCAGTTGTTCTCGGCGTGGAGCCACAGACCGACCGCCAGGGCGAGGCCGACCAAACTGAACGGGTTGAACGAGCCCTCGGACAGCAGCAGGCCGATGATCAGGCTGAGCACGCTGCTGATGACGTACACCCGAGGACCCCACTGGCGGGTCAGCCAAGCGCCGACCAGGCCGACGAGGGCGATCAGGCTCATCACGACGACGAACGTCATCGCCCGTAACGACGCGTCGTCCCACTCGGCGCCGTGATCGGCTTCGTCGACCACCCCGGCCACGCCCACCACGAGCGCGAACAGGTTGGCCAACGAGACGATCACCAGCAGTACGACGATCCCGGTGGACTTCTTCGGCCTCCGGCCGGCGGGGTCGAGCGCGGGTTCGGTCATGGTGGTGTCCTTTCAGCGGAACTGCCGGCAGAAACTAGTGGCCCGGCCCGGGTCCGGACGAGGCCGGCGGCGGGGGAACCTTCCGGTTGCGCGCGGCGCGGACCACCTCGGCCAGGTCCGCCGAGGTGACCAACCGCAGTTCGGCGGCCCGGCGGGCGACGGCGAACCGGGTGTTCTGCAACCGCCCCGCGCGCGGTGCGAGGAACGGGTCACCGGTGACGCCGAACGCGATGGCGGAAATGGCCCGGATGGCGTCGTCCACGCGTTGCGGCCGGTGCAGGTTCCACGCGTAGCCGTGCCATTCCAGCACCCGTTCGCAGACCTCCCGGTTCGACGGCGGGCGGGGGTAGTCGTCGTTGCCCGCCAACCACGGTTCGCACAGCGCGAGCGCCACGAACCAGTCGCGGCTCCCGCGCACGAGACCGGGTCCCTTCCCGGTGTCGCCGTCGTCGGGCGGCGGCGCGGACGGCGCGGGGGCGCCCTCGACGTCGATGTTCACCACCAGGTCGGTGAAACCACGCTCGCCCTGCCTGCCGAGCAGCAGCACGAGCTGGTTCTCGCCGCGGTCGAGCAACGCGGACATGGACCGCGCCAGGATCACCCGCCGCGCGCCGCCGGGCGCGTCGAACAGGCTGGACAGCTGCGCCTCGCCCGCACCGACCCAGTGCAGCGCCACGGTGTCCGAGCCGACCACGAGTTCACCGACCAGGCGGGACACGTGCGGCGCGCAGTCGGGCAGGGTCAACGCGACCCGGCCGGGCGCCGCCGCACGCGGTGCGCGCCCGAACAACAACGTCTCGCCCGGCCGCAGCACCACCGCGCCCGTGCCGGGCGCCCTGACCACCACGCGTGGCATCGCGGTCCCCCTAACGCGGGCAGTTCGGCGGGTCGCCGCGGTCCGGCCCGAGCGCTTCCCACTCCTCGGCCAGCGTGTCGCGGTCCAGCAGCGCGCACAACGCCGCCACACCGCGATCCGGGTCGAGGTCCCAGACCCGGCTCACGCCGTCCGCGCCGCCGCTGGCCAGCCGCTTCCCGGTGGAGTCGAACGCCACGTCGTTGAGCTGGTCCTCGTGCCGGTCGAGCCGGGCCAGCGAACGCCCGGTCGCCGCGTCCCACACGCGCACCACGGTGTCCTGGCTCGCCGCCGCGATCAGCCGGCCGTCGGGGCTGTAGGCGATGCGCCGCACGGTGGAGTCGCTGCCGGTGAGTTCACCCACCTGCTGCCGGTCCCGCACCCGCCACAGCCGCACCACGCGGTCCGAGCCGCCGGTGGCGAGCACCGCGCCGTCCGGGCTGAACTCGGCGTCGATCGCGATGCCCTCGTGACCGGGCAGCAGGTCGAGCTGCGCGCCCGGGTCGACCAGGTTCCACAGGCCGACCTTGCCCGCGGACAACGTCACGGCCAGCGTCCGGCCGTCCGGGCTGAACGCGATCCCGTTGGGGTGGTTGGCCCCGGTCTCGTCGGCCTGGCTGTTGCGCGGGTTGTCGCGGGTGGGCCTGCGCTGCGGCGACTCGGCGAGGTTCGCCGCGTCCAGCAGCAGCACCTCGTCGCGGTCCTCGGACGAGGTGGCCGGCGCGCGCCCGCCGACCGCGATCTTCCGGCCGTCCGGGCTGAACCGGACGGCGGCGAACACGGTCCCGGGCCGCGTGAAGCGGTGCAGCTCGGTGCCGTCCGACTGCCACAGCACGACCACGCCGTCCTCGCCGACGGTGACCAGTTGCGTCCCGTCCGGGTTGAACGCCACGTCGTGCGCGGGGCCCTTGTGCGCGTTGATCCGCCGCACCAGGTCGCCCTTGGCGGTGTCCCACAGCGTCAGCGCCCCCGCGCCGTCCACGGCCGCCAGGAGGTCGCCGTTCGGCTGGAACTCCACCCCGACGACGGCGCTGGACCGGTCGCCGAGCGCGGTGCGCAGCAGCGACCACGTGGTGATCTCGCCCGCCGAGTCCGCGCCGACCAGGGTGTGCCCGTCACCCGACACCGCGACGCTGTAGGTGGTGACGGACCGGGTGGCGAGGCGTGCGACGAGCGAGCCGTTCGCCGGGTCCCACGCGTAGACGCTGGTGCCGATGCCACTGGCGATCACGGTGGTGCCGGTGGGGCTGAACACCACGGAGCTGAGGCCGCCCTCGGACGTGTTGAGCGTCAGCCGCTCCGCCCACGACGACGTGTCCCACAGCCGGACGGTGCGGTCGACGGACGCCGTGGCGAGCGTGGCGCCCGTGGCGTCGAACGCCATGGACGACACGTTGTCGGTGTGCGCGGCGAGGTTCGCGACCAGCACGCCGTCCGCGACCCGGTGCACCTCCACCTTGTCCCCGGCGGTGGTGGCGATGAGCTTCCCGTCCGGGCTGTAGGCCATGAAGATCGAGGGCGACGCCTGGAAGGACGCGATCTCCGTCCACGTCCGCACGTCCCACACCACGACACCCTTGTCCATCAGCGCCGCCAACGTCCTGCCGTCACGCGAGATCGCCGTGTCGATGGCGACACCGGGCAGCCGCTTGAGCAGCTTGCGCCCGGCGACGTCCCACACGGTGACGCTCTGCTGGGTCGGGTTGGCGACGGCGAGCAGCTTCCCGTCCGGTGTCATCGACACGGTGCGGTACCAGCCGCCGGAGTCGTCGAGCACCGCGAGCTGGGTGCGGCGCGGGAGGTCCCACAACCGCAGCGTGCCGTCCCGGCCGCCGGTCGCGGCGACCGCGGCGTCCGCGCTCATCGCGATGGACGAGACGACGCCGTCGTGCTTGCCCATCCGGCCGCGGTAGCTGTCGGTCTGGGCGGCGAGCAACGCGCTGCGGCTCTCCACGGTCTCACCGGCCTGCCACGAGCCGAGTGCGGACAGCGCGCTGCGGCGCGGGTCGACACCGCGCGCCAGCGACGCCTCGAAGGCGAGCTGCCGGGACAGCCCGAGCTGCCGCGACGCGTCGGCCCGGTCGCGCTCGTCGTTCGCGTCCTGCTGGAGCCGCATCGCCACCACCACCGTGCCGCCCGCCACCACGAGCAACGCGGTGAGGGCCGCGACGAGGGCGCGCAGCCGCCGGGTGCGCTGCCGCGCCGCCCGCTGGCCCGCCTGCTCGGCGGTGTCGGAGCGGATCAGGAACTCCTGTTCCAGGGGCTGCAACCGGACCCGGTCGCGTGCGGTGTCCAGCCACGCGGTGAGGGCCGCGAGCCGCACGCCCCGGTACAGGTCGTCGGCGTGCTGCCCGGACTCGGCCCACACCCGCACCGCGTCGGTGAACCGGCGGTGCTGGATCAGGCCCGCCCGGTCCTCGTCGATCCAGCCCCGCAGCCTCGGCCACGCGGTCAGCAGCGCCTCGTGGCTGAGCCGCGCGCCGGTGCCGTCCACCGTGACCAGGCGGGCGTTGATGAGGTGGTCGACCACGGCGGGCGCGGGCAGCTCGCGCGGGTCCACGCGCCGGCGCACGACCGTGCCGTCGTCGAACACGGTCACCATGCGCAGCATGGTGTCGCGCAGGAGCTGCCGCCCCGTCGGGTCGAGCCGGTCGTGGATCTCGTCGGCCGTGCGGGAGACCGCGCCGTCGATGCCGCCGACCCGCCGGTACGCGGCGAGCGTGAGGACGTCGCCCTCGCGGTGGTGCCACGTCTCGCGCAGCGCGTGCGCGAGCCTGGGCAGCGCGCCGGGGTCGTAGCCGATCTCGCCACGCACGCCGAGGTCGGCGATGAGCCGTTCGGGCAGGCCGGGCTCGACCTCCAGGCCCGCGTCCCGCGCCGGGGTGACGATGGCCTGCCGCAGCTCGGTGGCGGTCATCGGGCCGAGCAGCACGGGCGCGGTCAGCGCGGGCCGCAGCGGCGCCAGCTCGATGCACCGGTCCACCAGGTCGGCACGCACGGCGAGCACCACGATCGCCGGGCTCGCGGACGCGAGGGCCGTGGCGTACGCGATCCGGTCCGGTTCCGGCACCCCGTGGGTGAACAGCTCCTCGAACTGGTCCACGAAGAGCACCGGCCGGGCCGTGGCCGCGCCGACGGACCGCGCGCACAGCTCGCCGAACCGGCCGGGCGTCTCGCGGATCACCCGCGCCCACTCCACCGCGCCGACCGGCGACCGGGCGGCCATCGCGGCGGCCAGCCCGCCCACCGGGTCGCGGCCGGGGGTGAGCACGACCTGCGGCCACTCCTGCTCGGACGCCTCGCCCGCCAGCGCGGGCAGCAGGCCGGCCCGGACGACCGACGACTTGCCGGAGCCGGACGCGCCGACCACGACCACCGGTTCACCCGTGTCGAGCTGTTCGGCCAGCCGCACCAGCAGGTCGGACACCACGTGGTCGCGGCCGTGGAAGACGTCCGCGTCGGACCGCTCGAAACCGCTCAGGCCGGGGTACGGGCACACCGGCGGCGCACCGAGCTTGCGGGTCGCGGGGCGGCGCGCGCCGGACGCACGCACGATGGCCTTCACCAGGCGGCCCTGGTCGCGTTCCTTGGACGGGCCGGACGCGGTCGGCTTCGCCGGTCGGGCGGTGTCGCCGGAGTACGCGGCGGCCTCGGCGGCGCTGATCATCGCGGTCACCGACTCGAAGCGGCGGCCGGGTTCCTTGGCCAGGGCACGCAGCACCACGGCGTCCAGCGCGGGGGTGATGGTCCGCACGAACACGGACGGGGCGGGCGGCGGCTGGAGCAGGTGGCCCGCGACCTTGGCCGCCATGTCGTCCGCCGGGTACGGCAGCCGCCCGGTCAGGCACTCGAACAACACGCACGCCAGCGAATACTGGTCGGCGCGGCCGTCGACCGCGCCCCGGGAGAGGCGTTCGGGCGCCATGTAGTCCCACGACCCGATCAGGTCTCCGGACTGGGTGAGCACGGTCGCCTCGGGCGAGGTCTCCCGGGCGATGCCGAAATCCGCGAGGTACGCCTTGCCCGCGCCGTCGACCATGATGTTCGACGGCTTCACGTCCCGGTGCACGAGACCGCCGGCGTGCGCCGCGTCCAGTGCGCGCGCGACCTGCCGCAGTACCGCCAGCGCCCGGTCCTGGTCGACCTCGCCCCGGCCGAGCATCCGGCGCAGGTCGGTGCCGTCGACCAGCATCATGTCCAGGAACAGCTGGCCGTCGATCTCGCCGAAGTCGTGGACCGGGATGACGTTGGGGTGGCGCAGCGCGGCGGCGAGGCGCGCCTCGCGCTGGAACCGGGCGCGGAACTCGGGGTCGGCGGACGCGGACGGCAGCTTCTTCAACGCGACGATGCGGTCGTTCGCGGTGTCGTAGGCCCGGTAGACGACGCCCATACCGCCTTGGCCGAGCATCCCGAGGATGCGGTACGGCCCGAAATCCGGTAACTCGGCCCGCTGGTCCGCTGCCATCGACGCCCCCTGTCCCGTGACGGTCACGACACGTGGTGAGACAGCGCGACGGGCCGTCGGGTTCCCTCGGGTCCGGGGCGGGGTCCCCGGAGCGGCCGTCCGTTCCGGTACGCCGCGGTTTCAGGCCCGGGCGAGGACGTCCTCCCCGGTCTTCCGCACCAGCGCCGCCGCGCCCAGCGCCACCAGGGAGAGGCCGCCGAACACCGCCGCCGCGCCGGGGTAGCCCGCGACGCCGAGGCCCGCACCGCCGAGCGCCGCGCCGGCGAACGTGCCGACGCTCATGGCCGCGCCGTTCACGCCGAGGGCCGCACCGCGGCTGTCGCCGCTGCGCCGCACCAGCAGGGTCACCAGGCACGCCGTGGCGGTCGCGTGGGTCACCGCCAGCACGGACGTGAGCACCAACGCCACCGCGAACACCTGCACGAAGAAGATGGCCACCACCGCGACCAGCGCGATCGCCAGCGCCACCGGCAGCACCCGGTGCGCCGTGACCCGGTCCGCGCCGAGCAGCCGCCCGGACACCAGGTTGCCGAGGAAGAACGACGTGCCGCTGAGCGTCCAGATCACCGCGAACGCGCCCGGCGTGACCTGGAACCGCTCGTCGTAGTACGCCGCCAGGTAGGACAGGTAACCCATGAACGCGGCGGTCCGCAGCATCGCCACGGCGAACACGGGCCGCAACGCGGCCAACTCCCGGTACGCCGCCAGGTAACCGATGCGCGGCCGTTCGGCCACCACCGTGCCGGGACGGGTGAAGAACACCAGTGCCAGCACCACCGACAACACGGCGATCGCCACCAGGTCACCACGCCAGCCCCACAACGCGGCGGGCAGCGCGACGAGCGGCGCGGCCAGCATCGCGGTCAACGACTGGGTCGCGGTGACCAGCGTCGCCGCCCGCGCGGCGACCGGGCCGGCGTCGAACCGGTCGGCCGCCGCCGCGCCCAGCGCGGGGTTGAGCACCGCCATCGCCGCGCCGACCAGCAGGCAGAACACCACCAGCGCGGCGAACCGCCCGAACGCGCCGACCACCGAGCCCGCCGCCAGCACCAGCAGGCCCACCGCCGCCGCACGCAGCCGGGCCACGCGGTCCAGCAGCGGCGCGAGCCCGGCGCCGACCGCCAACGCGGCCAGCCCGCCGAGACCGCGCAACGAGCCGACCACGGCGACGTCCGCGCCCGCCTCCCGCGAGATCGGCACCAGGAAGGTGCTGAACACCGTGAACGGCAGCAGCGTCGCCGCCGACGCGACCAGCACCGGCCCCAACGCGCGCGCCATCCGCAGATCCCCGACCGGTTCCCCCACCGCGAACTCCCCCCGTTCCGCCGGAACTCTCGCACACCGCGTCGGGCTGCCCGGATTGTCGGTGCCGGATTGTCGGTGCCGGATTGTCGGTGTGCGCCGGCAGGTTCACACCCGTGATCCGTCTCGTGTCGCCGGTGCTCCGCGATCCGGCGTTCCGCTGGTACTTCCTCGCCCGCACGTCGTCCCACCTCGGTGACGGCCTGATAGGCATCGCGCTGCTGTTCGGCGCGTTGCGCCTCGGCGCGTCGCCGACCGAGGTGGGGCTGGTGCTGCTCGCCGGCCGGTTACCGGTGGTCGTGCTCACGCTCCTCGGCGGGGTGGTGGGCGACCTGCTGTCGCGCCGCGCGGTCATGCTCGCCGCCGACCTCGTCCGGTTCGCCTCGCAGGGCCTCACGGCCGTCCTGATGATCACCGGTGCCGCGGCCCTGTGGCACCTGGCGGCGTTGCAGGCCGTGGCCGGCGCGGCGACCGCCTTCTTCACGCCCGCCGCGGCGGGCCTGGTCGCCGACGTGGTGCCCGAGTCCCGGCGTCGCCAGGCCAACGCCGTGCTCACCACCGCCCAGAACGCCGCGACGCTCGTCGCGCCGGCGTTGTCCGCGACGCTGGTCGCCGCGGCCGGCGCGGGGGTGTCCTTCGCCGTGGACGCCGCGACGTTCGCGGTCAGCGCCGGCGCGTTGTTCGCGATGAAGGCGCCGGACCGGTCCGTCGCGGCCCGACCGGCGCTCCTGGCCGCCCTGCGGCACGGGTGGCACGACTTCCGCACCCGCCCGTGGCTCCAGGCCACCACCATCCAGGTCGCCGTCATCAACGGCGCGTGCATCTCGCCGTTCCTGGTCATCGGCCCGGTCATCGCCGACCGGCGGCTGGGCGGCCCGATGGCCTGGGCGCTGATCGGCAACGGCTACGCCGTCGGCGCGTTGCTGGGCAGCGCGATCGCCCTGCGCTGGCGCCCGCGGCGCCCGCTCCTGGTCGCCGTGACCATCCCCGTCGCCCTCGCGCCGCTGTTGGCCCTGCTCGCCGCCGGCGCGCCGACGCCGCTGCTCGCCGCCGCGGCGGTGCCGGCCGGTGTGCAGGCCGCCCTGTACGCCGTGCTCACCGAGACCGCGCGGCAGACGCACGTGCCCGCCGAGCTGGTCGCCCGCACGACCGGCTTCTCCACCGTCGTGGCCCTGGCCGCCGCTCCCCTGGGCATGGCGTTGGCCGGGCCGGCCGCCGAGCACGTCGGGGCGGAGGCCGTGCTGCTGGCCGGCGCGCTGATCGCCGTGCTGAGCACGCCGCCGGCGCTCGCCGTGCGCTCCGTCCGGCGGCTGCCGGCCGAACCCGTCCGCTGACCGGTCAGGGCGATTCGAAGCGGCCCAGCCACGTGGTGAGGATGCGTTCCAGGTCGCGTGCGTCGGCCGGGTCGAGCTGGTCGAGCAGGCGGCGCTCGTTGGCCATGTGCTCGGCGAAGGCGCGGTCGATGACGCGCTTGCCCGCGGCGGTGAGGGCGACGACGCGGCGGCGGCCGTCGCCCTCACCGGAGCGGCGGGTCACCAGGCCGTCGCGTTCGAGCCGGTCGACGCGCTTGGTCATCGCGCCCGTCGTGACCATGGTGTGCAGGGCCAGTTCGCCGGGCGCGCGCTCGTAGGGCTCGCCGGCGCGGCGCAGGGCGGCCAGCACGTCGAACTCCCCCTCGCCCAGCCCGTGCCGCCGGTAGACGGTGGTGAGCTGCTCGGTGAGCACGGCCGCCAGCCGGTGCAGGCGGCCGATGACGCCCTGCGGCGCGACGTCGAGGTCCGGCCGTTCGCGTGCCCACTCGGCCTGGATGCGGGCGACGTGGTCGAGGTGTCCGGTCACACCCGGCACGATATACCTTCCACGGAAGCTATATTGCCCGCCATGACAACCGGTACGCGCTGGGCGCTGGTCACCGCGGTCGCGCCGATAGCCTGGGGCTCGACGTACTACGTGACGCACCGGTTCCTCCCCGCCGATCAACCGCTGTGGGGCGCCGCGCTGCGTGCCCTGCCCGCCGGGCTGCTGCTGCTCGCCGTCCGCCGGGAACGCCCGCGCGGCGACTGGTGGTGGCGCGCGCTCGTGCTGGGCACGCTCAACATGGGCGCGTTCTTCGCCCTGGTCTACGTCGCGGCGCAACTGCTGCCGACCAGCACCGCCGCCACGATCATGGCCGTGTCGCCCGCCGCGATGATCGCGCTGGCGTGGCTCGCCCTCGCCGAGAAGCCCCGCGTCAGGGCGGTGGCGGGCGCGTTGGTCGGGCTCGTCGGCGTGGTGCTGATGCTGTTCAGCGGCATCGGCGCGGTGAGCCCCGCGGGTGTCGCCGCGTCCGCGGCGGCGATGCTGATGTCCGCGCTCGGGCACGTGCTGACCAAGAAGTGGACCGCCACCGCCGACGTGCTGTCCGTGACCTCGTGGCAGCTCGTCGCGGGCGGCCTGGTGCTGACCGCCGCCGCGCTGGTGGTGGAGGGTGCGCCACCGGCGCTCACCCCGACCGGCGTCGCCGCGTTCGGCTACGTGTCGGTCGTCGCCACCGCGATCGCGTTCAGCGCCTGGTTCACCGGGTTGCGGCACCTGGACGCGGGCGCGGTCGGTCTGATCGGCCTGCTCAACCCGGTGACCGGGGTGGTGCTGGGCCTGGTCGTGGCGGGCGAGCCGCTGACCGCCCGGCAGGCGCTGGGGCTCGTGCTGGTCCTGGTCGGCGTCCTGCTCGGCCAACGCGCCGGGCGACGCACCGTTGACCGCACCCGACCACCTGCCTATAAAGGTCCGGACCACGGGTGACCGCCGCGCCCGCCGCCGCTCCGAGAGGTCGTCCGGAATGCGCAGAACGCTGCCGGTGCTGGTCGTCGCGACCGCGTGCGCCGCGCTCGTCACCCCCGCCCACGCCGCCACGGCGGACCTCGCCGCCGCCTTCGCCCAGAAGTCGGTGTGGAGCACCGGATACGGCGGCGAGTTCACGCTGACGAACAACGGCGACGCGGAGAGCACCGGCTGGGTGGTCGAGTTCGACCTGCCCGCGGGCAGCCGCGTCACGAACTCCTGGAACGCCGCGCTCACCCGCACCGGGCAGCACCACCGGTTCGTCAACGCCGGTTCCAACGGTCGCGTGCGCCCCGGCGGCACGGCGGGTTTCGGCTTCAACGTCAGCGGTCTCGGCCTGCCCACCGGCTGCACGGTGAACGGATCGCCGTGCACCGGCGGCGGTCCCGCTCCGGACACCACCCCGCCGACCACGCCGGGCACGCCCCGCGTCACGGACGTCACGGCGACGTCGATCTCGTTGGCGTGGAACGCTTCCACGGACGACACGGCCGTCACCGACTACCAGGTGCTCGTGGGCTCGACAGTGCTCGCCACGACCACCAGCGCCGCCACCCCGGTGAGCGGCCTGATCCCGGACACCGCCTACACCTTCACCGTGCGCGCCCGTGACGCCGCGGGCAACACGTCCCCGGCGAGCGCTTCCGCCACGGCCACCACGAGTCCGGCGAGCGGTGGATCCACTGTGGACGTCGCGACCGCCGAACAGCTCCGCGCCGCGCTGGCACGAGCCGTGCCCGGCCGGACGATCCGGCTCGCGCCGGGCGCGTACCGCGGCTCGTTCGTCGCCACCACGCCCGGCACCGCCGCCGCCCCGATCACCCTGACCGGGCCGGCCGACGCCGTGCTGGTCAACGACGGCCCGTCGGGCACGGCCCCGGGTTGCCCCACGCCCACCGCGGGCTGGGACTCCGGCTACGGCCTGTGGCTGTCCGGCGCGTCGCACTGGAACCTCAGCGGCTTCACCGTGCGGGACTCGAAGAAGGGGATCGTGGTGGACGACTCCCGCCACGTGGTGATCTCGCGGGTGCACGTGCACCACGTGGACGAGGAGGGCGTCCACTTCCGGCGTTCCTCGGCGGACGGCGTGCTGCGCGACTCCACCGTCACCGACACCGGGCTGGTGCAGCGGGGTTACGGCGAGGGCGTGTACATCGGCTCGGCGAACTCGAACTGGGGCTGCCACGGCAACTCCGGCGGCGTCGACCGCAGCGACCGCGTGCAGGTGGTCGGCAACCGCATCGGCCCGAACACCGCCGCCGAGCCGATCGACGTCAAGGAGGGCACCTCCGGCGGCGTGATCCGGGGCAACGCGTTCGACGGCACCGGCATCTCGGGCGAGAACTCGGCCGACTCGTGGATCGACGTGAAGGGCATCGGCTACACCATCGAGGACAACACCGGCGTCTTCGCGCCGCCCGGCAGGTTCGCGAACGGCTACGAGACCCACAACCCGGCCACCACGCCGTCGTTCCCCAACGGCTGCGGCAACACGTGGCGTGGCAACCGCTCCGACCTCGGCGGCGTCGGCCAGTACGCGATCAAGATCACGTCCACGTCGAAGTGCGCGGGCCTGCCGAACGTCGTGCACGCGTCGAACCAGGTGAGCCGCGCCGTCGGCGGGCTGACCAACGTGCCGGTCACCCCGTGACCGGCACGGCCGCGGTCACCCGTCGGTTCGCCGGGGTTCGTCCGTTTCGGGGCACGCGGGCCGCGCCCCGGGGACTAGCTTGGTGGACATGGCGCATATCGACTTCGGCGTGGACGAGACCCAGTTCCCCGGGATCAACGGGCCCCTCAAGTTCCGGCCCGAGACGGCCGGACCGCTCAACGAGCTGGCCGAGATCCTGCTGCGCGCGCCGCACTCCCTGCCTCCGGGTGAACGCGAGCTGATCGCCGCCTACGTGTCCGGCCTCAACGAGTGCACGTTCTGCTGCGACTCGCACTCGGCGTTCGCCGCCGAGCAGCTCGACGACGGCTTGGCGCTGGTCAAGGAGGTGCGCAAGGACCCGGACAGCGCACCGATCCCCGACAAGCTGCGCGCGCTGCTCAAGATCGCCGCGGCCGTGCAGGAGTCCGGCCGCAAGGTCACCCGCCTGCTCGTGGACGAGGCCCGCGCGGAAGGCGCGACCGACGTCGAGATCCACGACACGGTGCTGATCGCGGCGGCGTTCAGCATGTACAACCGCTACGTCGACGGGCTGGCCACGATCACGCCCGAGGACCCCTCGGCGTACAAGGAGGCCGCGCGCCGGATCGTGCGGCACGGTTACGTGACGCCGGTCAACGACGCGGCGACGCCGTGACCCGCCTGCGCACCAGCGGGTAGGACAGCAGCACCAGGCCGAGGAACGGCAGCCCCACCTGCCAGGCGCGGCCGAACACGTCGGTGAACGCGGTGATCACCAGGACACCCGCGACGAACACCGCACCCAGCACCGTCGTCGTCGGCGCGCCGGGCAGGCGCACCGGCGACGGCGGCAGGTCCCGGCGCGCCCGGCGGAACGCCGCGTGGCAGACCAGGATGAACAGCCACGCGATCATCCCGCCGAACAGCGTGATGCCCAGCAGCACCAGGAACGCGGTGTCCGCCGCCACCGCCGACACCACGGCCGCGGCGCCCAGCCCCGCGGCGGACACCAGCACCGCCCGTCGCGGGCTGCCCTGCGCGTTCACCGCGGCCAGCGCGCGCGGCGCGTACCCGTCCAGGGCCAGCGAGTGCACCGTCCGCGCGCCCAGGTACAGCGTGGTGTTCGCCGCCGACAACGCGGCCGTGAGCACCACGAAGTTCATCACCCCGGCCGCCGCGGGCAGCCCGATCGACCCGAACAGCTCGACGAACGGGCTCTGCGCCACGCCCTCCGCCGCCGCGGACCGCGTCCACGGCACGATGGCCACGATCAAACCGTTCGCCAGCACGTAGAACAGGGCGAGCCGCAACACCACCCGCCGCGCCGCGCGGGGCAGGTCCCGCTCCGGCCGCCGCGACTCGGCCGCCGTCATCGCCACGCCCTCGACGCCGCCGTAGCTGAACGTCGCGACGGTCAGCGCCAGCACCAGCCCGCCCAGCCCGTTGGGCAGGAAACCGCCGTGCGCGGTCCACGCGGCCAACCCCGGCGCGCCCCGTCCCGGCAGCCCGAACACCACCAGCAACAACGCCAGCACGACGAACACCACCAGCACGGTTACCTTGACCATGGAGAGCCAGTATTCGACCTCGCCGAACACCCGCACGGCCGCGACGTTCACCAGCGCGATCCCGAGCGCGAACACCAGCACCACCGCCCACAGCGGTGCCTGCGGCCACCAGAACCGCACGTAGAGCCCGGCCGCCACCACCTCGCCGCCGACCGTGGCGACCTGCGCGAACCAGTAGCACCACCGCTGCACGTACCCCGCGAGCGGCCCGAGGTAGCGGTCCGAGACCGCGCCGAAGCCGCCCGCCTCCGGGTGCACCGCGACCATCTCGGCCACCGCGTAGACCACCACCACCGCGGCGAGCGCGCCGACCAGGTAGGCCACCACGACCGCGGGGCCCGCCATCGAGATCGCGAGCCCGGAGCCGAGGAACAGGCCGGTGCCCAGCGCGCCGCCGAGCGAGATCATGCCGATCTGACGGCCGGAGAGCTGCCGCCGCAACCCGCCGCGGTCGTCGTTCGTCAACGCGTCACCCTCGGCCGAGCGGTCAAGAGGGGCCGACAGTGCCGGCTGCCGGGCGCCGCGCACCACCTCCGCACGGCCGCCGCTTCGGTCCACCGCGCGACTCCGGCGGACCGGGCGGAGCCGACCGGCTCAGGCGACCTCGGCCAGCGGGACGCGCACCGCCATGAACTCCGAGTGCCGCCGCAGCCGGAAGCCGAGCGACTCGTACAGCCGGATCGCGTTGGTGTTCTCCGCCGCCGCGTGCATCATGGGCGTCTCGCCCCGCGCCCGGATGCCCGCCGCGACGGCCAGCACCAGCCGGGTGGCGAGCCCCTGGCCGCGGTGCGCGGGGTCCGTGCACACCGCGCTGATCTCGGTGTAGCCCGGCGGGTGCAGCCGCTCGCCCGCCATCGCCACGAGCCGGCCACCCCGGCGGATGCCCAGGTAGACGCCCAGTTCGATGGTGCGTTCCCGGAACGGACCCGGTTTGGTGCGCTCCACCAGGTCCAGCATCTCGGGCACGTCGTCCGCCGTCAGCCGCACCGCCTCCGGGTCCTCGGCGACCCGCACGCCGTCGTCCACGAGCTGCACGCCCGCGCCCCGGAACTCGACCTCCCAGCCGGGCGGCGGGTCCACGCCCGCCGGGTTGTTGATCGGCACCACCTCACCCGCGCCCGCCAGCGCCGCGATGTCGTCCCACACCCGGTCGTCCGGGTCGTCCGGCAGCGCGAGGAACGGCGCGACGTCCGGGCGGTACCGCAGCACCTGGCCGTGCCGCTCGGCGAAGTGGGCGTGCGCGCCGGTCAGCGACGCCCACGCCGGGTTGTCCAGTGAAGACGACATGTGCCATCCCGTCCGTGTAGTTCGCAAACGGGCGAATCATCCGTCGCGCGGGCGTGCCCAGTCCACTGCTCCCACATCCTGAACACCCCGGTGCCGTCCCCTGTGGACGGTCACGCGGTCAGCGCGTGCCGCACGCCGCGAGCGATCTCCACGTCCTCGCGTGCCTCGACCACCCACACGCCGACCCGCGCGTCCTCGGTGCTGACCCGCTGGTCGCCGGACCGGTCCGCGTTGCGCCCCGCGTCCAGCTCGACGCCCAGGAACCCGAGTCCCGCCGCCGTTCGCGCCCGGACCTCCGCGTCGTGCTCCCCCACACCGCCGGTGAACACCAGCAGGTCCATGCCGCCCAACGACGCCGCCATGGCCGCGATGCCCTGCCGGAGCCGGTGCACGAACACGTCCACCGCCAACGCCGCCTCCGGCGTACCGGCGCGGTGGATGTCCCGCAGGTCGGCGCTACCCGCGAGGCCGAGCAGCCCCGACCGGTGCTCCAGCCCGTCCTCCAACTGCTCGGGGTCGACCTTCCCGTGCCGCAGCAACCACACCAGCAGGCCCGGGTCGACGTCACCGCTGCGGGTGGCCATCACCAGGCCGGACAGCGGGGTGAAACCCATCGTGGTGTCCACCGACCGGCCGTCCCGCACCGCCGCCAGCGAGCAACCCGCGCCCAGGTGGCAGGTGACCACGAGCGAGCCGCCCGCCAGGTCGACGGCCCGGCGGGACGCGTACGCGTGCGACAGGCCGTGGAAGCCGTACCGGCGCAGGCCCCAGTCCCGCCACTCGCGCGGCACGGCGTAGGTGGCGGCGAACCCCGGCATGGTGTGGTGGAAGGAGGTGTCGAAGCACGCGACCTGCGGCACGTCCGGCAGGTGCTCGGTGACCGCGTCGACGCCCGCCAGCGCCCGCGGCTGGTGCAGCGGCGCGAGGTCGGTCAGCCGCTCGATCCGCTCCCGCGTGCCCGCGTCGAGCACGGCGGGACCCGGGAAGTCCGGCCCGCCGTGCACCACCCGGTGCCCCACCGCCGCGACCGGCGGCGCGTCGGCCAGGAACTCGGCCACGCCGCCCGACCCGTCCCACCGCTCCAGGTGCCGCTGCGCCAGCACCCGGTCGTCGTCGTCCAGCACGGACAGCTTCAGGCTGGACGACCCCGCGTTCACCACCAGCACGGCCGCCATCAGTACGGCCAGGCCCAGTCGCGGACCTCGGGCAGGTCCTCGCCGTGCTCGCGGATGTAGAAGTGGTGCCTGGTCCGCTGGTCCGCCATCCGCTGACGCAGCCCGGCCGCCTTCGGCCCGAGCCCCGGCACGCGGTCCACCACGTCGATCACCAGCCGGTAGCGGTCCATGTCGTTGAGCACCAGCATGTCGAACGGCGTGGTCGTGGTGCCCTCCTCCTTGTAGCCGCGCACGTGGATGTTCACGTGGTTGGTCCGCCGGTAGGTCAGGCGGTGGATCAGCCACGGGTAGCCGTGGTAGGCGAAGATCACCGGCTTGTCCCGGGTGAACAACGCGTCGAACTCGCGGTCGGGCATCCCGTGCGGGTGCTCGGTCTCGGGCTGGAGGCGCATCAGGTCGACCACGTTCACCACGCGCACCTTCAACTCCGGCAGGTGCTCGCGCAGCAGTGCGGTGGCGGCCATGACCTCCAGGGTCGGCGCGTCGCCCGCGCAGGCCAGCACCACGTCCGGCTCGCCGTCGGTGTTGCCCGCCCACTCCCAGGTGCCCGCGCCCCGCGCGCAGTGCAGCACGGCCTCCTCGGGGCCCAGCCAGTCCGGTGTGAGGTTCTTGCCCGCCACGACCACGTTGACGTAGTCGCGGCTGCGCAGGCAGTGGTCCGCGACCGACAGCAGCGTGTTGGTGTCCGGCGGCAGGTAGACCCGGACCACCTCGGCCTTCTTGTTCATCACGTGGTCGATGAAGCCGGGGTCCTGGTGGGAGAAGCCGTTGTGGTCCTGCCGCCACACGTGCGACGACAGCAGGTAGTTCAACGACGCCACCGGCCGCCGCCACGGCAGCTTCCGGTGCGTGCCCAGCCATTTGGCGTGCTGGTTGAACATCGAGTCCACGATGTGCGTGAACGCCTCGTAGCAGTTGAAAAGGCCGTGCCGCCCGGTGAGCAGGTAGCCCTCCAGGAAACCCTGGCACAGGTGCTCGGACAACACCTCCACCACGCGTCCGTCGCGGGACAGGTGCTCGTCGGTCGGCAGGATCTCGGCCTGCCACTGCTTGTCGGTCACGTCGAACACCGCGTCCAGCCGGTTGGACGCCGTCTCGTCCGGGCCGAACAGGCGGAAGTTGAGCTGCTCGGCGTTGAGCGCCAGCACGTCCCGCAGCATCCGGCCGAGCACGCGCGTCGGCTCGGACGAGGTGGTGCCGTGCTTCGCGACCTCCACGCCGTAGCGGGCGAGGCCCGGCAGCCGCAGCTCGCGCAGCAGCAGACCACCGTTGGCGTGCGGGTTCGCACCCATCCGCCGCGTGCCGCCCGGTGCGAGCGCCAGCAGCTCCGGTTTCGGCCTGCCGTGCTCGTCGAACAACTTCTCCGGCCGGTAGGACCTCAGCCACTCCTCCAGCAGCGCCAGGTGCTCCGGGTTGTCCCGCACGCCGGCCAGCGGAACCTGGTGCGCACGCCACGTGCCCTCGACCGGCTTGCCGTCCACTTCGGACGGTCCGGTCCAGCCCTTCGGGCTGCGCAGCACGATCATCGGCCACCGGCCGCCCGCGGACTTCACCCCGGCGATCTCGTCCAGCACCCGGTCCAGGACCTCCGCCATCCGGGCGTGCATGGCGGCCGGCTCGTCGCCCTCGACGTAGTGCGGCGCGTAGCCGTAACCACGCAGCAGCGCGTCGAGGTCGTCGTGCGGGATGCGGGCGAGCACGGTCGGGTTGGCGATCTTGTAGCCGTTGAGGTGCAGGATCGGCAGCACCGCGCCGTCCCGGCGCGGGTCCAGGAACTTGGCGCCGTGCCAGCTCGCGGCCAGCGGACCGGTCTCCGCCTCGCCGTCGCCGACCACGCACGCCACCAGCAGGTCCGGGTTGTCGAACGCCGCGCCGAAGGCGTGCGCCAGCGAGTAGCCCAACTCGCCGCCCTCGTGGATGGAGCCGGGCACCTCCGGCGCGACGTGGCTGGGCACGCCGCCGGGGAACGAGAACTGGCGGAACAGCCGCCGCATCCCGTAGCCGTCACGCGGCACCTCCGGGTAGTTCTCGCTGTAGGAGCCCTCCAGCCAGGTGTTCGCGAGCAGCGCCGGTCCGCCGTGCCCCGGGCCGGTCACGAACATCGCGTTCAGGTCGCGTTCCAGGATCGCCCGGTTCAGGTGGGCGTAGACGAAGTTCAGCCCCGGCGTCGTGCCCCAGTGCCCGAGCAGCCGGGGTTTGATGTGCGCTGGTGTGAGCGGTTCGGTGAGCAGCGGGTTGTCCAGCAGGTAGATCTGGCCCGCCGAGAGGTAGTTCGCGGCGCGCCAGTAGGCGTCGACCAGTGCCAGGTCCGACATGCGGTGTGCCCCTCCGAGTCGGTGGTGTGCTCAGTCGGTGGTGTGCTCGGTCGCTGTGTGCCCGGGCGGTGTGTGCCCGAGCGGTGTGTGCCCGAGCGGTGTGCTCAGGCGGTGCGTGCCCAGGCTGTATGCCCAGGCCGTGCGTGCTCAGGCGGTCGGGTGCGAGCGGACCACGGCCAGCGGGCACGGCGCGTGGTAGACCAGGGTCTGGCTGGTCGAGCCGAGCAGCATCCCCTTGAACCCACCGCGGCCCCGGCTGCCGACCACCAGCAGCTGCGCCGTGGCCGCCAGCTCCAGCAACGCGCGTGCCGGGCGGTCGCGGACCACCTTGCGCTCCACCCGGACGTCCGGGTACTTCTCCTGCCACCCGGCGAGCCGTTCCGCCAGCTCCAGCCGCTCCTGCTCCTCGACCTGGTCCCAGTCCACCGGCACGGGGCCGCCGAACACCAGCGGGAAGTCGTTGCCGGCGAGCAGCGCGACCAGCGGCGCGTCGCGCATCGACGCCGCCTCGAACGCGAACGCCACGGCCTGCTCGCTGGTCGGCGAGCCGTCCACGCCGACCACCACCGGACCGCCCTCCGGCAGCTCCTCCCGGACCACCACGACCGGGCACTCCCCGTGCGCCGCGACGGCCACCGCGACCGACCCGACCAGGACACCCGTGAACCCGCCGAGCCCGCGCGAGCCGAGCACCACCAGCCGGGCGCGCTTGGACTCCCACACCATCGCGCCCGCCGCGCCGGAGTGCGCCAGCTCGACGCCGACCTCGACGTCGGGTTCGGCCGCGCGCACCACCGCCTCCGCGTCGGCCAGCCACTGCCTGCCCTGCTCCTCCAGCGCCTGCCGCACCTCGTTGGCGGTGAGCACGACCTCCGGGTAGCCCCGACCCGGCACCAGGTACGCGTGCACCAGCTTGAGCGCGACGTGGTGCCGGGCGGCCTCCGCCGCCGCCCACCGCACCGCCGACAACGCCGACGTCGAACCGTCCACACCGACCACGATCGGAACGCTCATGGGTCAATCCTTTCCGAAGTGCGCCGAACCCGCGCGGCGACGACCCCGACGCTAGGCAGCGGGGCGGGTGGTGGACGCGGTCCAAGGTCCCGGTCGGGAGGGGCCCTTCGACCACTGCGCGACCTGCACCCGAATGGCGTAATGAAAGGAGCGCGAGAGGAGTGACATGAACTGGTACTACGGTGTGCACGGGACGCAGATGCTGGTCATGGCGTTGTCCGGCCTGCTGCTGGTCGCGGGTGCGGCGGCGTTCGCCTTCAGGGCGCTGCGCAGGGACGACGACGCGGAGGGCACGCGGGACCTTCGACCCTGTTCGGTGGCGGTGCGCGTGGGCGAGGGTCAGGATCGACGGCGGGACGGCTAGGGGGTGCGGTGAGCGCGAAGGTGTTCCTGGTGGACGACCACGAGGTGGTCCGGGTGGGTGTTCGGGAACTCCTGAACAGCTCGGCGGACCTGGAGGTCGTCGGTGAGGCGGGTTCGGTCGCCGAGGCGCTGGCACGCGTCCCGACCAGCGGCGCGGAGGTCGCCGTGCTGGACGTCCGCCTGCCGGACGGGAACGGCATCGAGCTGTGCCGCGAGCTGCGGTCCCGGTTGCCCGAGCTGAAGTGCCTGATGCTGACGTCGTTCACCGACGACGAGGCGTTGTTCGACGCGATCATGGCGGGCGCGTCCGGCTTCGTGCTCAAGCGCATCGTGGGCAACGACCTGGTGTCCGCCGTCCGCACGGTGGCGTCCGGCGAGTCCCTGCTGGACGCGCGCTCGACGTCGGCCCTGCTCAACCGCATCCGCCGGGAGCGCGAGGAGGGCGACCCGGTGCGGATGCTGACCGAGCAGGAGCGCGTCGTGCTGGAGCACATCGGGCACGGGTTGACCAACCGGCAGATCGCCGAGGCGATGTTCCTGGCCGAGAAGACGGTGAAGAACTACGTCTCGCACCTGCTGGCCAAGCTGGGCCTGGAACGCCGCACCCAGGCGGCGGTGCTGGCGACCCGCCTGCGCAAACCGGCCGTCCCCCGCGAGGACGGCTGACCCCGCGGCGACCGGTACGGCCGGGACGCCGAACCCGCGAACCCGCGGCACGCACCACGACAACCGGGCACCCCCTCGCCAGGCACCGGCCTCGCCCCAGCGGCACGCACCACGACAATCGGGCACCCCCTCGCCAGGCACCGGCCTCACCCCAACGGCACGCACCACGACACCCAGGCACCCCCTCCCCAGGCACCGGCCTCACCCCAACGGCACGCTCCACGTCAACCGGGTGCCGCCCCCGGGTTCCGCCGTCACGGCCAGCGCGCCACCCAGCCCGGCGGCCCGCCGCTCCAGGTTGTGCAACCCGCTGCGCGCCACCTGCGCGGGCATCCCGACCCCGTTGTCCGCGACGGTCACGGTCAGGTGGTCGCCCGCCTCCACCGTCACCGTCAGCTCCGTCGCGCGGGCGTGGCGGACGGCGTTGCTGACCGCCTCGCGGACCACCGCCTCGGCGTCCTCGGCCACGTCGTCGGGCACCGAGCTGTCCACCGTCCCGGTCATCCGCACGGACGGCCGGAGCGCGGTGTGGTCGGTCAGCTCGCTGATCAGGTCGAGCAGCCGGCGGCGCAGGCCCGGGGTGTCCTCGGACGCCTGGAGGTCGAAGATCGACGTCCTGATCTCCAGCACCGTCTCGTCGAGCTGGGAAACCGCCTTCTCCACCCGCTCCCGGACCAGCGGCTGCCCGATGGACGCCAACGCGCCCTGGAGGCTCATGCCGGTGGCGAACAGCCGCTGGATCACGTGGTCGTGCAGGTCGCGCGCGATGCGGTCGCGGTCCTCCAGCACGGCGACCAGCCGACGCGCCCGCTGGTTCTCGGCGAACTCCAGCGCCACCGCCGCCTGGTCGGCGAACGACGCCAGCAGCGGCACCTGGTCGGCGCCGAACTGGGCGCTGCCCTTCTCCCGGACCGACAGCAGGACGCCGGTCATGGCGGCGCCCGACCGCAGCGGCACCGCGACGCCCGGTCCCGCCGGAGCCGCCGAGTCGCCGAGCCGCCGCTCCAGGTCGTCGACCAGGACCGGCGTGCCGGACTCCAAGACCTCCTGCGTGAACGTCCCGCTGCCCGGCAGCACGGTGCCCACCAGGCTCTCCACCGACGCACCCGCGCCGGACGCGATGCGCAACCGCCCGTCGTCCTCGACCAGCACGATCAACGCCGCCGCCGACACCGACAGCTCGCGGGTCCGCTGCGCGATCAGGTGCAGCGCGTCCTCGGCCGACGCGCCGCCCAGCAGGGCGGCGTTGATCTCCGCCGCCGCCTCCAGCCACCGCTCCCGCATCCGCGACTGCTCGAACAGCCGGGCGTTCTCGATCGCCACACCGGCCGCCGCCGCCAACGCCGACAACACCACCTCGTCGTCGGCCGTGAAATCCGCGCCCTCGATCTTCTCCGTCATGTAGAGGTTGCCGAACACCTCGTCCCGCACCCGCACCGGCACACCCAGGAAGCTGTGCATCGGCGGGTGGTTCGGCGGGAAGCCCACCGACGCGGGGTGCGTCGCCAGGTCGTGCAGCCGGATCGCCCGCGGGTCCTCGATCAGCAGGCCCAGCAGGCCCTTGCCCTCCGGCAGGTGCCCCATGTGCGACCGGGTCTCCGGGTCGATGCCCACGTAGACGAACTCCGACAGGCCCTCACGCGGACCCAGCACGCCCAGCGCGCCGTACCGCGCGCCGACCAGCTCCGTCGCGACCTGCACGATCCGCTGCAACGTGGAGTCCAGCTCCAACCCCGCGCCGACGGCCAGCACCGCGTCCAGCAGGCGCTGCGTCTTGTCCCGCGTGGACGAGATCTCGGCCAGCCGCTCACGCATCTCGTCCAGCAGTTCGTCCAGCCGCAGCCCGCTCAGCAGACGGTGCGGCACGTCCTCGGCTCCGACCACGGACGCAGCGTGTCACGCCCGGTCCGGCGGCACCAAGTCCGGCGGTCCCGGGCCGACCAGGGACCTTCGACCGTGTGCCCGCCCGGCGCTCCGGCGGATAGTGGGTGGCGGGAGCGAGGTGATCCACGTGGAAGCACTGGGGTTGACGGGCGACGAGGTCGCCGAGGTGCTCGCGACCGCGTCCCTGGCCCCGTCCCTGCACAACGCGCAACCGTGGCGCTTCCGGGTGGCGCCGGACCGGATCGAGCTGCACCCGGACCCGGACCGCCACCTGCCCGCGACCGACCCGGACGGCCGGGAGGCGCGGTTGGCGTGCGGGGCGGCGTTGTTCAACCTGCGGCTGGCGCTCCAGGCACGTGGCATCCGACCGCTGGTGTCGCTGCTGCCCGGCGCGGCCCTCGCGGAGGTGCGCCGGGGCGGCCGGTACCCGGCGGACGAGGAGACGCGAGAACTGCTCGCGGCCGTGCCCGCGCGGCGGTCCAACCGGCGGCCGTTCCGGGACGTGCCGGTGCCGGTGGCGCACCGGCGGGCGCTGGTGCGCGCGGTCGAGCGGGAGCGGTCGTGGCTGCACGTCGTCGCCGACGCCGACGAGCGCTACCAGGTGCGGCGGCTGGTGACCAAGGCGCACCGGGTGCAGACCGAGGACCCCGCGGTCCGGGCCGAGCTGACCGCGTGGACCACGCACCGCGCCCCGAACGGTGGCGTGCCCGCCGAATCGGCCGGCGTGCTGCCCGCGCCGCAGGACGAGTGGGCGCTGCGTGATTTCCACGGCGCGCCACGCCCGCCGGGCAAGGACTACGAGCCCGACCCGCTGGTGGTGGTGCTGTGCTCCTTCTACGCCGGTCCGCTCGCGGAGGTCCAGGCCGGGCAGGCGTTGCAGCGGCTGCTGCTGACCGCCACCTCGCTCGGGCTGTCGGCGTCCTTCATGTCCCAGCCGATCGAGGTGCGGCAGGTGCGTGACGAGTTGCGCCGCCTGCTCGGCGGGTCGGTCGTGCCGCAGGCGCTGCTGCGCGTCGGCTACGGCTCGCCGGTGCCGCCGACACCCCGGCGCGCGGTGCGGGACCTGCTCCTGGGAGGTTGATCTAGGCTGGGTCGATGCCACGGACCCGCGAGTACCGGCACGGCGAACTCGTCGCCGAGGACTTCCCCGTCGCGGAGGTGCCCGAACGGCTGCGCGGGGACGGCGTCACGCTGTGGGTCGACCTGTGCGGGCCGTCCACGGACGAGCTGCCCGCGCTCGCCGCCGAGCTGGGCCTGCACGCGCTGGCCGTCGAGGACGCCCTGCACCCGCACGAGCGACCGAAGCTGCACCAGTACGAGACCCACTGCTTCCTCACCGCCTACGCGACGCGCCTGGACGAGCAGGGCGCGCTGGTCACGGCCGAGCTGTCGGCGTTCGTCACGCGGCACGCGCTGGTGACCGTCCGCACCGACGACCGGTTCGACATGGGCCTGGTCGTGGACCGGTGGGAGGAGTCGCCGACGCTCGCGCGCAGCGGTGTCGGCTACCTCGCGCACGGGCTGCTGGACTGCGTGGTGGACAGCCACTTCGAGGCCGTGCAGGCGTTGGACGAGCAGATCGAGTCGTTGGAGGACATGGTCTTCGCCGACCAGCCGGACACCGTGGCCGTGCAGCGGCGGAGCCTGGCGCTGCGCCGGTCGCTGGTGACGCTGCGGCGCGTGGTGCTGCCCATGAGGGAGGTGGTCAGCGGCCTGATGCGGCGTGACCAGGACATCGTGGACGCCCCGCTGATGCCGTACTACCAGGACGTCTACGACCACGTGCTGCGGGCGGGCGAGTGGACGGAGTCGCTGCGCGAGGTGGTCGCCACGATCCGCGAGACGCAGCTCAGCCTCCAGGGCAACCGGCTCAACCTGGTCATGAAGAAGGTGACCGGGTGGGCGGCGATCGTCGCCGTGCCGACCGCGATCACCGGGTTCTACGGGCAGAACGTGCCGTTCCCCGGCACCGGCGAGACATGGGGTTTCTGGCTGTCCGCCGCGCTCATGCTGGTCGCGTCCGCTTCCCTGTACTTGTTGTTCAAGCGCCGGGACTGGTTGTGATGCGGGACCGACCCCACGATCTCCCGGACGACCGGGTGGCCGGGGCGCTGGCCGCGTTCGGCATCCGGGCGCGGTCGCTGACGCACGCGCCGGTCGGGTTCGGCGACCACCACTGGCGCGTGGACGGGCGCTGGTTCGCCACCGTGTCGGACCTGGCGCACAAGCCGCACTGCGGTGACGGACCGGTGGCCGCGCTGCGCGGGCTGCGGGCGGCGATGGACGCCGCCGCCGCGTTGGGCGGGGAACTGGACTTCGTGGTGCCGCCGGTGCGCACACCGGCCGGGGACACCGCGGTGCCGTTGGACGAGCGGTACGCGCTGACGGTGTTCCCGCTGGTCGACGGCGAACCGGGCGAGTTCGGCCAGGTGCTCGGCCGCGCGGACCACGACCGGGTGCTGGAGATGCTGGCCGAGCTGCACGCGACGGACGTGCCCGCGCCCGCGGTCGCGCCCGACGTGCCGGGGCGGGCGGCGCTGGTCGACCTGCTGGACCGGCTGCGGGAACCGTGGTCGGGCGGCCCGTTCGCCACGCCCGCCCGTGAGCTGCTGTCCACGCGGCGCGGCGTCGTGCGGGCGCGGCTGGCCGAGTTCGACCGGCTCGCCGCCCGGCTGCCCGCCCGGACCGCGGTCACGCACGGCGAGCCGCACCCCGGCAACCTGGTGCGTGGCGCCGCCGGGTGGCGGCTGGTCGACTGGGACACCGTCGGCACCGCCGTGCCGGAACGCGACCTGGCCGTGGTCTCGGGCCCGCTCGACCGGTACGCGGAGGTCACCGGGTACGAGCCCGACCCGGGCGCGCTGGCGTTGTACCGGTTGCGGTGGAGCCTGGTGGACGTGGCCGAGTTCGCGGTGTGGCTGCACGGGCCGCACGAGGCGTCGGAGGACTCGGCGGCGGCGTTGCGCGGGTTGGCGGAGACGTTGGACCACCTCGCCGGGTGACGTGGTCACACGACGTGCGCTTCCGGGCGGGTCGGCGCGCGGCCCGCGAACCGGTCGGCGGACAGCGGCGCCACGTCCAGGAACGGCGGCACGCCCAGGTGCAGGTCGCGGAGCACTTCGCCCACCGCCGGTGCCTGGAGGAACCCGTGGCCGGAGAACCCGGTGGCGTACAGGAAGTTCGACGGCGACGAGGCGCGGCCGATGAGCGCGTTGTGGTCGGGCGTCACCTCGTACAGGCCCGCCCAGCCGCTGTGCAGGCCGACGTCCAGCAGGCGGGGCGCGCGCCGCGCGATGGCGGACGTCAGGCGGGGCAGCCACTCGTCCGAGTAGGCGAGGTGGAAACCCGGCTCCTGCTCCGGGTCCGACATGCCGAGCAGCAGGCCGCGGCCCTCGCGGTGGAAGTAGAACGACGACGAGAAGTCGATGGTCATCGGCAGCGGGTCGGGCAGGTCCGGCACCGGCCCGGTGAACAGGATCTGCCGCCGCAGCGGCGTCACCGGCAGGTCCACTCCCGCCATCGCCCCGACCTCCCGCGACCACGCCCCGGCCGCGCACACCACGGTCCCGGTGCGGATGGCGCCCCGGTCGGTGCGCACCGCGCGGACCTCGTCGCCCACCACGTCCAGGCCGACGACGGAGGTGCCCGTGAGCAGTGTCGCGCCCAGCCGGCGCGCCGCCGTCGCGTAGCCGAGCACCACGGCCTCCGGCGTGCAGTGGCCGTCGTCCGGCGAGAACGCGGCGGCGAGCACGTCGTCCGCGGCGATCAGCGGTGACAGCCGCCGCGCGGTGCGGCCGTCCACGATCCGGCTCGGCACGCCCAGCCGGTTCTGCACCGCCACGTGCCGCTCGAACGCCGCCACGTCGGCCGCCTCGGTGAGCAGGAAGAGGTAGCCGACGCGGTGCAGGTCGATCTCCTGGCCGGGTCGCTGCCCGAACCGGGCGAACGCCTCCAGGCTGCGCGCGCCGAGCAGGACGTTCAACTCGTCGGAGAACTGCGCCCGCACCCCGCCCGCCGCGCGGGACGTGGAGCCGGACCCCAACCCGGCCCGCTCCACCAGCACCACGTCCCGCACACCCGCCTCGGCGAGGTGGAACGCGGCACTCACCCCCACCACACCGCCGCCGACCACCACCACGGACGCCTCGGACGGCAACGGCTGGGTGCGTGTGGTGGCCACGGCGTCCCTTTCGTCGGGGGCTCGTCCTCATCGTGGTGGGCGGGAGCCGACCGCGTCCACCTGTCGCCCGGCGCACGCACGACCTCCGCCACCGACCTCACCCCGGCGAGAGGCGCGCCTCCCCCGCACCCGGCCACCACCTCACCGCCGCCACCCCAGGGCAGGCGCGACCTCCGCCACCACGCGGCTCAACGCGGCCACCGCCTCGTCCACGTCGGACGGCTCCAGCTCGGGCAGGAACCAGCCGTCCCCGGTGAGCAGGTCGGCCAGCGCCGGGTCGGACACCGCGAACCGGGGCCGCGCGGCGGCAGCGGCGTAGGCGGCGGCCAGGTCGCGCCGCCCGACCACCAGCCCGTCGCCCGTGCGGCCCGCCCGCTCCGCCTCCGCCACGTCCCGCGCGGACCGCCACAGCCTGCCCGCGAGGACGGTGCCGTCCGCCCCGCCGAACAGGACGTCCCGCAGCACGTCCGGCTCGTCCACGCCGAGTTCCAGCACCGCGGCGTCCGGTCCGCCGGTCACCGCGCCCAGCCGCAGCCCCGGCGCGCGGACCGCCGCCGCGCCCAGGAACACCAGCGGTGCGGTCAGCGGCATGTCCACCCAACCCCCGTCGAAGCCCAGCCGGTAGGCGGCGGCGAAGACGTCCAGCAGCACGCGGGGCTCCACCGCGCCGCGTGACCGGAACCCCAGCTTGAACCCGCTCACCCGATCTCCTCCGGCAACCGCGGCACGGCGTCCACCAACGCCCTCGTGCGCGGGTGGCGCGGCGCGTGCAGGACCTCCTCCGCCGGACCGCTCTCGACGACCTCACCGTCCGCCAGCACCAGCAGCCGGTCGCACAACCGCCGCACCACGCCGATGTCGTGCGACACCAGCACCAGCGACAGCCCGAACCGGTCGCACAGCCCGGCGACCAGGTCGACCACCCGCGCCCGCACCGAGGCGTCCAGCGCGGCGAACGGCTCGTCCGCCACCAGCACCCGCGGGTTCGGGGCCAGCGCGCGGGCGAGCGCGATCCGCTGCCGCTGCCCGCCGGAGAACTCGTGCGGGTACCGGGTGACCACGTCCGGGTCGAGGCCGACCGCGGCCAGCACCTCGGCCACCCGCCGGTCGTGGTCACCGGGCACCGCCAGGCACGCCAACGGCTCGGCCACGATCTCCCGCACCACGTGCCGCGGGTTCAGCGAGCCGTACGGGTCCTGGAGCACCACCTGCACCTCGCGGCGGAACCACGTCAGGTCACGACCGGCGACCACGCGACCCCGGTACCGGACGTCGCCCGCGTCCGGCCGGTCCAGCCCGAGCAGCAGGCGCACCAGCGTCGACTTGCCGGAGCCGGACTCGCCGACCACACCCAACCGACCGCCCTCCGCCAGGGACAGGCTCACGTCCCGCACCGCGTGCCGCCGCGGCGCGCGCTCGAACACCCGTCGGCGCGGCAGTCGGAACGACCGGTGCAGCCCGGTCGCCGCCAGCAGGGTCACGGCGCCACCTCCCGTCGTCGGAACGCCCCGGCACGCGCCAGGGCCAGCAGTTCCCGCGTCACCGGGTGCGCGGGCGCACGCAGCACGTCGGCCAGCGCGCCGCCCTCCAGCAGCCGCCCACCACCCAGCACGAGCACCCGCCGCACCATGTGCGCCAGCACGGCCAAATCGTGCGTGATGAACAGCAACGCCATGCCCTCCTCGGCCACGAGTCCGGCCAGCAGCCGCAGCACGCCCGCCTGCACGGTCGTGTCGAGCGCGGTGGTCGGCTCGTCCGCCACCAGCAACGCCGGGCGGCACGCCAGCGCGATGGCGAGGCCGACCCGCTGCCGCTGCCCGCCGGACAACTGGTGCGGGAACGCCCGCACCACGCGCTCGGGATCGGGCAGCCCGACCTTCGCCGCCAGCTCCACCGCCCCGGCCGACGCCGCCTTCCGCGACATGCCCCGGTGCGCGCGCAACGGCCACGCGATCTGCCTGCCCACGCGCATCAACGGGTCGAGCGCGGTGCGTGGTTCCTGGAACACCATCGCGATCCGCGACCCACGCACCGCCGACAGCTCCCGGTCGGAACGGCCGAGCAGGTCCACGCCGGCCAGCCGCACGCCGCCCTCGACCGTCATCCCCGCGGGCAGCAGACCCAGCAACGCCAGGGCCGTCAGCGACTTGCCCGACCCCGAGCCACCGACCAACCCGACCCGCTCGCCCGCGCCCACCGCGAAGTCCAGGCCGTCCAGCAGCACCCGGTCACCGGACCGCACGGTCAGGCCGGCCACCTCCAGCAGGCTCACCGGGCCGCCACCGCCCGGGGGTCGCCGGCGTCCCGCAGGGCGTCGCCGAGCAGGTTGCAGCCGAGCACGGTCACCGCGACGGCGACACCCGGCCAGATCACCAGCAGCGGCCGGGCGGCGAGGTGGGCCTGCTGCTCGTGCAGCATCCCGCCCCACGACGGGGAGGACGGCGACGCGCCGTACCCGAGGTAGGTCAACGCCGCTTCGGCCAGCACCGCCAGCGCCATCACCAGCGACAGCTGCACGACCAGCGTCGGTGCGACGTTCGGCAGCAGGTGCCGCCGGACGATCCGCCCGGTGCGCGCGCCGGACGCCCGTGCCGCCAGGACGTAATCGCTGCCCAGCACGGAAAGCAGCTCCGCTCGCGTCACGCGTGCCACGCCGACGCCGAAGCCGATGCCGATCGCCGCCACCACCGTGGCGAGCGAACTGCCGTACACCGCCGACAACACCATCGCGAGCAGCAGCGTCGGGAACGCCACCAGGACGTCGATCAGCCCCACCGCCGACGCGCGCAACGGGCGAGGTGCGAGCACCGCCGCCAACGCGAGCGCGACACCCACCACGGCCGCGACCGCCGCCGACGCCACCGCCGCGACCAGCGTGCCACCCGCGCCCGCGAGCAGTTGGCTGAACTGGTCGCGCCCGATGCGGTCGGTGCCCAGCAGGTGCCCCTCCCGCAACGGCGGCAGCCACGCCCGCGCAGGGTCGGCGGCCCGCGGGTCGAACGGCGTCCACCAGTACGACACCACGCCGCCCACCACCAGCAGGCCCAGCACGGCCAACCCGAACACGCCGCCCGGGCGGCGCAGCACCACGCGCGTCACCGCGGCTCCCGCAGCCGCGGGTCGATCAGCCGGTGCGCCACGTCCACCAGGAAACCGATCACCAGCACCACCGCCACCAGCAGGAACACCTCGCCCTGCACCTTGACCAGGTCGCGGTTGCCGACATCGGCCACCAGCATCGAACCCACACCGGGCAGGGCGAACACCCGCTCCACCACGACCGCGCCGACCAGCAGCGCCGCCAGTTGCAGCCCCAGCACGGACACCACGGGCAGCGCGGCGTTGCGGAAACCGTGCCGCCACAACGCCCGGCCCCTGGTGAGCCCGGTGGCCCGCGCGGTGCGGAGGTGGTCGGCGTGCAGCACGCCGACCACCGCCGACCGCACGAACCGCAGCAGCACCGCCCCCTCGGTGAGCCCGAGCGCGACGCACGGCAGCACCAGCGCGCGCGCCGCCGCGCCGGGATCGGCCCAGCCGTCGACCGGGAAGCCCTGCGCGGGCAGCCAACCCAGCCGCACCGAGAACACCAGCACCAGCACGAGGCCGAGCCACAGGGTCGGCACCGCGACGCCCACCTGCGCCAGCGCGGAGATGCCCGTGCCGACCGCCGTCCGCGACCGCAACGCCGCCCACGTCCCGAGCGGCACGGCCACGACGAGCGCCACCACCACCCCTCCGGCCGCGAGCGGTCCGGTCACCTGGAGCTTCCGCCCGAGTTCCGCGCCGACCGACGACCCGTTGAGCTGCGAGCGACCCAGGTCGCCACGCGCCACCCCGGCCAGCCACGACGCGTACTGCTCGACCAGGGGCCGGTCCAGGCCCAGGTCGGCGCGGATCGCCGCCAACCGCTCCGGCTCCGCCCGCAACCCGCCGATCGTGGCGGCCACGTCGCCGGGCAGCAGGCGCAGCAACGTGAAGACGAGCACGCCGGCCGCCGCCAGCGACAGCACCAGCAACCCGGTGCGGCGCACCAGGTACCACGTCACCGGGCCACCGCCAGCGCGGACAGGTCGTAGCGGTTGCTGGTCTGCGCCACCGGCACGCCGTACACGCCCTCGCGCACCACCGTGTGCGTCTGGTTGAGGAACAGCCAGTCCGCGGCGGCGTCCTCGGTGATCCGCCGCGCGACCTTCTTCAGCAACCCGTCGCGCTCCGCGTCGCTCGCGGCGGACCGCGCACCCGCGAACCACTCGCGCACCTGCTCGTCGGCGTAGCCGAAGTAGTAACCGGGTTTGGTGAAGTTCACCAGGTCCCGCGGTTCGGCGTGGTCCACGAGGCTGAGTTCGAAGTCCTTGTCCCGGTACACCCGCGACAGCCACGTCTGGAACTCGACCTGCCGCACGGTGAGCGTGATCCCGGCTTCCTTCAGGTTGGACACCAGGACGTCGCCGATCGACCGCGGGTAGATCGACGGCACGGTGAGCGTCACGGCCAGCCCGTCCGGGAAACCGGCCCGCGCCAACAACTCCCGGGCGCCGCCCGGGTCGTGCGCGTCGATCCCGGTCAGGTCCTCGTACCAGGGGTCCTGCGGCGGGACCGCGCTGCCGATCAGCGTGCCCGCGCCGACCGCGCCCACGACGTCCCGCTTGTCGATCGCCCGCCGGATCGCGCGCCGCACGTCCGGGTCGTCGAACGGGGCGCGGGTCGCGTTGAACGCCAGCGTGTACTTGTCGGTGGTGGTGCCGCGCAGGACGGTGAAACCGCCACCGGTGAACGGTCGCAGCAGCGTCGGGTCGGCCGCGGTCTGCACGTCGGTCTGCCCGGTCCGCTGGGCGTTGTCGGCGGCGTTGGGGTCCGGGATGTAGTGGAACACCACCTGCGCCACCTTGGGCCGCGCGCCCCGGTAGTCGGGGTTGCGGCGCAACGTGATGGTGGCGCCGCGGTTCCACCCGGCGAGCGTGAACGGCCCGGTGCCGTTGGCCGCGCCGTCCAGCGACGCGAAGTCCGTGCCCCGCCGGTAGACGACGCCACCGCGCTGGGCGAGGTTCCACAGCAGGAACGTGTCGCGCTGCCGCAACGACACCACGACGGTGGCCGGGTCGGGTGCGGTGACCGACGCGATGGCGTCGAAGTCCGCCGCGTACACGCCCTTCGAGCCGGGCGCGGTCTGCTGCTCCAGCGACCACACGACGTCCGCCGCCGTGAGCGGAGTGCCGTCGTGGAACCGCGCGCCGGAGACGAGGCGGAAGGTGTACGTGAGCCCGTCCGGCGACGCGGTGTGCGACTCGGCGAGCCGCGGCACGATCCGGTCGCCGTCGTCGGGGTCCACCGACAGCAGGCCCTCGTACACGTTGTCCAGCAACACCTGGTCGAGCGCGGCGCCGGCCGTGCCGAACAGGTTCAGGCTGGTGGGTTCGAGCACCGCCCGCACGTTCGCGGTGGCGTCCAGGTCCAGCCGGTCGTCCGGCGGGGTGGCCTCCTGGCCGCTCGCGACCGGACCGGGGTCGACGGCGTCACCCGTGCCGCACGCCGCGGTGCACAGGGCCGCCGCGATCAGGGCAGCCGGGATCCGGGCCAGGCGTCGCATGGTCCTCCTCGGTGCGGGCGTCAGCCCGTGTGCGCGGCGACGAACTCGGCGAACACCCGGTGCACGTCGTCGCGGTCGAGTTCGTTCAGGACGTTGTGGCGGTCGTCGGGGAAGACGGTGACGTGGCCGTCCGGCAGCTCCTCGGCGGCGCGGACGGCGTGCTCGGCGGACGCGATGTCGTCCTCCGCGCCGTGCAGCAGCAGGACCGGCAGGCGCAACGCGCCCACCGCGGCGTGCAGCCGGGGCGCCGCCGCGGTCAACGCGTGCAGCGTTTCCCGCCGCAGGCCGCCCTGCCAGGTCAGCGGGTCCTCGCGGATCCGCTGGGCGTGAGCGGGGTGGCGGGTCAGCTCGCCCGGGTCCTTGCGCAGGTCCCACGGGTCGACACCGGACGCGAGCAACGCGGCCAGTGGCGAGTACCCGGGCAGCAGGGACGCGCCGCTCAGCACCAGCGCGTCCGGCGCGTCGGCGGTGCCCACGAGTTGTTCCGCGGTGAGCAGGGCGGCCACCGTCGCGCCGAGCGAGTGGCCCGCGAGCACCACCGGCAGGCCGGGGTGTTCCGCGCGGGCCAGGCGCAACGACGTGGCGGCGTCCGCGACGAGGTCGTCCACCGAGTCGACCAGCACCCGCACGCCCTCGCTCCGGCCGTGACCCGCGTGGTCGTGCGCCCAGAACGCGAACCCGGCGGAGCCCAGCGCGGCGGCCAGCGCGTCGTAGCTGCCGATGTGCTCGCCCAGGCCGTGCAGGAAGACCACCAGCGCCGAGGGTTCCGGCGGCGACCACCGTCCGAAGTGGATCGTCCCGGTGCGGCCCGCGAACTCACCCATCGGCCAGTCCCCGGTCCAGGTCCGCGACCAGGTCGGCGACGCCCTCGATGCCGACCGAGAGCCGCACCAGGCCGGGCGTGACGCCGCTCGCCCGCTGCTGCTCCGGCGAGAGCTGGGCGTGCGTGGTGGACGCCGGGTGGATCACCAGGCTGCGCACGTCGCCGATGTTGGCCAGATGGCTGAACAGCTCCAGCCGGTCCACCAGCCGCCGACCCGCCGCCGCGCCGCCCGCCAGCTCGAACGCCACCACCGCGCCCGCGCCGAGCGGCAGGTACCGCTTCGCCGCGTCGTGCCAGCGGTTGCCGGCGAGCCCGGCGTAGTGGACCCCGGACACCTCCGGCCGCGTGGCGAGCCACCCGGCGACCGCCTCGGCGTTGGCCACGTGCCGCGTCATCCGCAGCGACAGCGTCTCGATCCCCTGGAGCAGCAGGAAGCTGGTGAACGGCGACACCGCCGGACCGAGGTCGCGGACCAGTTTCGCGCGCAGCCGCAACGCGTACGCCAGGTCGCCGAAATCCGTCCCGAACACCACGCCGCGGTAGCTCGGGTCGGGCTGGTTGAACCGCGGCCAGCGCGCGGGGTCGGCGGTGAAGTCGAACCGGCCGCCGTCCACCACGACCCCGCCGATGCCGGTGCCGTGGCCGGACAGGAACTTGGTGGTGGAGTGCACCACGATGTCGGCCCCGTGCTCGAACGGCCGGCACAGGTACGGCGTGGGCACGGTGTTGTCGACGACCAGCGGCACGCCCGCGTCGTGCGCCACGTCCGCGACCGCCGCCACGTCCAGCACGTTGCCGAGCGAGTTGCCGATGCTCTCCGCGTACAGGGCTCTGGTGCCGGGCCGGATCGCGGCACGCCACTCGCCGAGGTCGTCCGGGTCGCGCACGAAGCCCACCTCGATCCCGAGGTCGGGGAAGGTGTGCGCGAACAGGTTGTACGTGCCGCCGTACAGCGCCGACGACGCCACCACGTGATCGCCGGCACGCGCGAGGTTCAGCAACGCCAGCGTGGACGCGGCCTGACCGCTGGCGACGGCGACCGCCGCCACCCCGCCCTCCAGGTCGGCGATGCGCTCCTCCGCCACCTGCGTGGTCGGGTTCGACAACCGCGTGTAGGCGTGGGATTCCAGGTCGCGCAGCGCGAACGCCTCGGCGGCGTGCTCGGCGCTGTCGAAGGCGAACGACGTCGTCTGGTAGATCGGCGTGGCCCGCGCGCCGGTCACCGGGTCGGGCCGCGCGCCGGCGTGGACCTGGCGCGTCTCGAACGACCAGCCGGTCATCCGCGGTCCGCCACCACGTCGCCCCACCACCGCCGCGCCACGGCCGGGTGGGAGCGGAGCCAGCCGACCAACGCGTTCTCCCCGTACGCGGCGAGCAGCGGGTTGTCCGCCTCCTGCGACACGCCACGCGCACCGGCCGCCAGGTCGGCGGGCAGCACCAGCGGCTCGACCACGGCGTCCAGGCGCGGGCCGAGGAAGAACGGCACGGAGAACCGCTCGACGCCGGCGGGCGGGCTGACCACGCGGTGCCTGGTCGCCGTCAGGTACCCCTGCGTGGCGATCTCCAGCATCTCGCCGATGTTGAACACGAAGCTGCCCGGCACCGGGGCCGCGTCCAGCCAGCCGCCGTCGGCCGCCTGCACCTGGAGCCCGCCGACGTCGTCCTGCTGCAACAACGCCAGGTAGCCGTAGTCCTTGTGCGCGCCCACGCCCTGGTCGGCGTCGGGCGCCGGGCGGCCCGGGTAACGGATGATCTTCACGTGGGTCGCGGCCTCCTCGTCGAACCACGTGTCGAAGTAGCCCTCGTCCTGCCCGAGCGCCGCCGCGAGCGCGCGCAGCACCTCCCGGCTCACCCGCAGCGCCTCGGCCTGCCACGCGAGCGTCGTGGCACGCAGTTCCGGCAGCGCGGCGGGCCACTGGTTCGGCCCGATCAGCCGCAGCCACGCCGGGTCGCCGGGCGCGAGGTCGAGCGCGGCCCGCTCCGGGCCGATGTCGAGCTGCTCCCGCCAGTCCGGCGCGCCACCCGTGTACTCGTGGCCGGTGCGCGTGTAACCCCGGAACTGGGGCGAGTTGACGTTCTCCACGGCCAGCCGGTCGGCCTCGGGCAGGCTGAAGAACTCCCGCGCCACGCGGAAGATGCCGGTGGTCAGCTCCTCCGGCACGCCGTGCCCGACGACGTAGAAGAAGCCCACCTCGTGCGCGGCGCGCCGCAGCCCGGCGAGGAATTCCCCCCGGTCGGCGCCCGGGTCGCGGAACCGGGAGATGTCGATCAACGGCAGCGCGGTGGCGTTCGAGGAACTCACGAGCCCGAGCGTAGGGCGCGCCGACCCGCCGGAACCGCCTTCCCACATCCCGGACACGCTTGCACGTTCGGGTGAAGCGACCGTGCCGGAACACGGTGAAGCGCTTGGCGCGCAGGGACTTTGGTCCCTGCCGCCACCGGGCGCGGCCGTGTTTGGCTCTCCGGCGTGGACAACAACACGTACTGGTTGAAGCGGGCGGTGGCGGAGCGGACCGCGGCGTTCGACTGGGCGCCGGTGGTGTGGTCGGCGGAACGGGCGTGCTGCTGCGCGGCCGAGCCGTCGGTCGTCGTGCTGGTGACGCCGCCCGGCGCGGACCACGCGGTCGACCTCCTGCTGTGCCGCCACCACCACGAGCGGTCGCGGGCGGCGCTCGCCGGCGTGGCGGTGTTCGACGTGGGCGGTCCGGTGCACGACGCCACGCGGGTTGTCCACCAGGCGGTGCCGCTCGGCTGGTGGTGACCCGGGAACATTCATCGCCGATGAATGTTCTTTTCGCCGGAACACTATTCCAAACGGGCACCGTAACGGCCCTGACGGGTGAACGCATTACCCGGAAGAGACGACAACTGTCACGGTTGTAGCCTGCTCGTCTCATCCGACTCCCCGCAAATGCCGATCCCCGAGAGGATGCGCCGTGCGATCACCCCGCACCCTGGCCGCGGCACTTCTGCTCATCGTCACGCTCACCACACCGGCCGGTGCGCGCACCGCGACCGTCGACTGCTCGGAAGCCGAACTGCCGGTGTCGGTGGGCCTGCTCACCCAGACCGTGCGCGGGCAGCTCTGCCGCCCGGCGGGCACGACACCCGGCACCGTGCAGCTGCTCGTCCACGGCGCGACCTACAGCAGCCGGTACTGGGACTTCCCGTTCGACGGCCACCGGTACTCCTACCAGCGCGACCTGGCGACGCGCGGTATCGCGACATTCGCGTTCGACGCCATCGGCTCCGGCCGCAGCGACCACCCGCTCAGCGTCCTGGTCACCGGCGTCGCCCAGGCGTCGGTGGTGCACCAGCTCGTCGGCAAGCTGCGGTCCGGCCACGTCCTCGGCCGGCGGTTCGAGCGGGTGGTGCTGGTCGGCCACTCGATGGGCTCCGGGCTGGCGGTGGTGGCCGCCGCCACCTACCGCGACGTGGACGGCGTCGTGCTCACCGGCTACTCGCACGCGGTGAACATGGTGGAGTTCGTCCGCATCTTCGCCCAGGGCATCCGCCCGGCCGCGCTGGACCCGACGCTCGTGCGGCGGGGCACCGACCCGGGCTACATCACCACGGCGGCGGGCCAGCGGCGCGTCTTCCACGACCCCGGCGTGGTGGACCCGGCGGTCGTCGACGCCGACGAGGACACCAAGGACCAGGTGCCCGCCACGATCGTCCCCGACCTGTTCCCGCTCGCTTTCGTCAGCCCGTTGAGCAGGCAGATCGACGTGCCGGTGCTCCTGGTGAACGGCGCGGCGGACCGCATCTTCTGCGCCGCGGTGTGCGCGGACCGCGCTCGGCTGCTGGACGCGGAACGGCCGTACTTCGCGCCGACCACGCCGGTCGACGCGTACCTGCTGCCCAACGCCGGCCACACGCTCGGCTACGCACCGAACGCGGCCGACTACCGCACCGCCGTGGCGGAGTGGATGTCCGCCCGCTTCGGCGAATGACCCGGTGACGGCGGCGAGTGGTACGCGCGCCACTCGCCGCCGTTCCGGCCGCGACCGGTAGGTCCACAACGCACGATCGTGGTACGGGAGCGCAGAGTCGATCACCGTCGTGTGGCCGCTGAGCAGCCGATGAGGCAGATTCCGGGACGGGGTCCAACCGGCCCCGCGTCCAGCCTGCCGACCGGAGGGCCAGCCGTGACCGAAACCCAACGCTACGACCTCGGTGACTTCACCTTGCAGCACGGCGCGACCCTGCGCGGCGCGCACCTCGCCTACGCCACTTACGGCACCCTGAACTCCGACAAGTCCAACGCCGTCGTGTACCCGACGTGGTATTCCGGGCGGCACGTGGACAACGAGTGGCTTATCGGTCCCGGTATGGCGCTCGACCCCGACAAGTTCTTCATCATCGTGCCGAACATGCTCGGCAATGGTTTGTCGAGTTCGCCGAGCAACACCACGGGCGCGTACGCCGGTCCGCGTTTCCCCGGTGTCACGTTCTACGACCAGGTCCGCGCGCAGCACCAACTCGTCACGCGGCATTTCGGCATCGAGCGGCTGGCGCTCGTCACCGGGTGGTCGATGGGCGCGGGGCAGACCTACCAGTGGGCGGTCAGCTACCCGGAGATGGTCGAGCGGATGGCCCCGTTCTGCGGGTCATCCCGGACCAGCTACCACAACAAGGTCTTCCTGGAGGGCGTGAAGGCCGCGCTCACCGCGGATTCCGCGTACGCCAACGGCTGGTACGGCGACCGCCTGCCCGTGGTCGGCCTGCGCGCCGCCGCGCGCGTGTACGCCGGTTGGGGTTTCTCCCAGGCGTTCTACTGGGACAAGGAGTACGAGAAGCTCGGGTACACGTCGCTGGAGGACTTCCTCGTCGGCTTCTGGGAGGGCTTCTTCCTGGACGACCGCGACCCGAACAACCTGCTCGCGATGATCTGGACGTGGCACCACGCCGACGTGGGCCTCACCCCGGGCTTCGACGGCGACACGGTGGCGGCGCTGAACTCCATCCGCGCCACCGCCCTGGTGATGCCCGGCGAGAAGGACCTGTACTTCCCGCCGGAGGACGAGGCGTGGGCGGTGAACCACATCCCCAACGCCGAGCTGCGCGTCATCCCCGGCACGTGGGGCCACTTCTCCGGGAACGGCATCAACGACGACGACACGCGGTTCATCGACAACGGGCTGCGCGAGCTGCTGGACCGCCCCGGCGGCCTCGGCTGACCCCACCCGGCGCGCGGGAACGGCCGACCGCGCTCCTCCGTCAGATGCCGCGGAGGTGCCGGACATGGTGCGTTGCACAACGTTCGTCGGCCTGGTGTGCGCCGCGGTCGCGCCGTTCCTGCCGGGTGGCGCGGGACGTCCGCAGCCGGTGGACGAGGTGGTGATCGGACTCGCGGTCGGCCTGGCGGCGGCGGTGGCGTTGAGCTTCACCCGCCCGCCGGTCACGCGCGTCGTGGCGGTGGTGGGCGCGGTCGCCGTGCTGGCGGCGACCGCGGACCTGCTCGCCGACGACCTGGGCTCCGGCTTGACCGCCGCCCGGCTGCCGGTGCTCGCGGTGGGCGCGCTGGCGGTCGCCGCCGGGGCCGCTTTCGCCGCCGGTCAACGAACCCGCGCGCCGAACACGCCCGGGACGTCCGACTCCTCCGACACGCCCGGCACGCCCCGCACGTCCGACTCACCCCAAACGCCCGGCTCCCCCGAGACGTCCGACTCCTCCAGCGGACTCGGCACGCCCCGCACGTCCGACTCCGCCGCGGCCGGTGCCCGTCGTGGTCGGTGGGTCCGTCCCCGCACACCCGGCCCCACCGAGGCCGGTGCCCGTCGCGGCCCACGGGTCCGCGTGCCCGACGTGGTGGTGGCGGTGGGCATGGCGGCTGCCGCTGTGGTCGCGCCCGACGTCGCGCGCGCCTCCGTTGTCGACTCGCAGCCCCGGGACGAGCGGCTCGCCGAGCCGCCACCCCTGGTGGACCGGCTGACCGGACGGCAGTGGTCGTGGCAACCGGCCGCCGACGTGGTCGACGTCGTCGCCGCCGGGCACGGTGTCGTGGTGGGCGTGAACGACGGTTCGGTGGTGGCGCTGGACGGTCCGGACGGCAACGAGCAGTGGCGGTACGCCCGGCGCGACGGGAAAGTCGCCTCCGTGACCGCGTCGCCCGACCGCCGCGCGGTCGTCGTGTCGTACCGGTCCCGCACGGACAGCCGGGCACTGCTGCTGGTCGTGCTGGACGCGGGCACGGGTGTGGTCCGCTTCGAGAAGGTGGTGCCCGTCGCGCTGGTGGACCGGGAGGGACCGGTGCCGGGCACGCGGGTCCTGGCACTGCGCGACCACGACGCGATCACCGCCTACGACCTGCTCACCGGCGACGAGAAGTGGCGTTGGACCGCACCCGGCGGTTGCGGCTCGCCCTACACGCGGCCCGCGCGCGGCAAGAGCACCGTGTTCGCCGCCGTGGAGTGCCCGGACCTCCTGCGCGTCGTCGCCCTGGACGAGGGAACCGGCGTGGAGCGGTGGAAGCACGAACTGGCGACCGGTCCGGGCGACGAGCGCCAGGACGTCCGGCTGGACGCCACGACGGACGGCGCGGCGCTGTCCGTCCGGGTGTTCACGAGCCGGTCGCTGCCGCCGGGCGCGGTGACGTCGGGTGTGTTCGACGCGGAAACCGGCGCGGTGCTCGCCCGACCGGACCGGCGGTGGACCGTCCGCACCCGGACGGGACCGCGGGTGTTGCTGGAGGTCCAGGACGGCGCGACGCCCACCGAGACCCACGTGCTCGACCTGACGTCCGGCGAGAGCACACCGCTCGACACCGCGGCGTGCGCGCAACGCGTCGCCGACGCCACCACTTCCGGCTCATACCTGCGCGCGTGTGACGACACGGGCCGTGACCTGAAGATCGTCACGCAGGACCTGGCCGGTGGCACGCCGGTCACGACACCGGTCCGCCTCGACGGTTCCGGTGCGTCGGCCAAAACAGCCCTGGTGGCCGCGCCGGGCGCGGTCGTGGTGACCCGCACGTCGCTCGGCGGCACGCCGGCACCCGTGGTGGGCCTCACCTGACGCCCATGCCGACGGCCATGCGGTTGAAGGAGTTCACCACCACCGCGAGCCAGATCAGCTGCTGCACACCGGGTTCGCCGAACGCGCCGATCGCGGCGGTCCGCACGTCCTCCGGCACGCCGTCGCGGATCAGGGTCACCGCGTCCACGAGCGCGAACGCGGTGCGCTCCGCCGGCGTGAACGCGGGGTGCGTGCGCCAGTCGTCCACGTGGTCCACGCGCTCCCGGCTCTCACCCGCCGCGAGCGCCTGCCCGGAGTGCAGCCGCGTGCAGTAGGAGCAGCCGTTGAGGCGGGAGCACCGCAGCCGCAGCAGTTCCAGCAGGCCGGCCGGGAACTCGGCGTCCGCGTCCACCGCCTGGTGCAGCGCGAGCAGGCCCTGGTAACCGGGTCCGGCGAACGGGTCGAGGGTCATCGGGCGGCTCCGTGGCGCTCGGCGGCGAGCCGGGCGAGGGTGTGCAGGCACACCTTCCCGGTGCGCCCCAACGGGAACTCCGGCAGCACCAGCAGGTACTCCGGCAGCTTGTGCCTGGTGACGCCCTGGCGGTCGGCCAGGAAGTCGGTCAACTGAGCCAGGTCCGGCGCGGCGCGGCCGGGTTTGGGCCGGACGCACGCGCACAGCCGCTCGCCGAGGTCCGGGTCCGGCACCGGCACGCACGCCACCTCGGACAGGTCCGGGTGCGCGCCGAGCGCCTGCTCGACCTCGGCCGGGCTGATGGTGTAGCCGCCGCGGATCACGACCCGGTTGCGCCGCCGCAGCACGTGCAGCGTGCCGTCCTCGTCGAACCGGCCCTCGTCGCCGGTGCGCACCCAGCCGCCGGGCAGCCGGGGCGACGGCGCGCCGACGTGGCACAGCGGCGTCATCGGGCCGAGGGCGCAAATCTCACCTTCTACCAAGCGGATACCGGTGACCGCCGGGTCCGGCGTGCCGACGCCGTGCTCCGGGGTCGCCGTGTGGCAGTTGACGCCGTCCGACGAGCCGTAGACGTTGATCACGTCCACGCCGAACGCCTCGCGGCAGGCCCGCAACGTGGCCGCCGGCAGCACGTCACCGCTGGACACCAGGGCCCGCACCGACGAGGTGTCCTCAGTGGACACGAGGTCGGCCATCCGGCGCAGCATCGCGGGCACCCCGAACACGTGCGTCGGCCGGTGCTCGGCCACCACGCGCAATGCGGCGGCGGCGTCGAACCGGCGCATCAGCAGGAGCGTGCCGCCGAACCGGCACAGCGTGATCGCCGCGCCGAACGACCCGAACGCCGACGACAGCGGGACGAGCACCAGGTCGCGCCACACCGCGGTGCCCCGGTGCACGGCCCGCAGGTAGTTGCCCCGGCCGCCGGCGACCGCGTTGTGCGAGTAGGCCACCATCTTCGGCGCGGCCTCCGAGCCGGACGACACCAGGATGCGTGCCGGTGCCTCGGGATCGACCGGGACGGGGCGCGCCCGCGGTCCGCGCGCGGTCACCGGCAGCACCGCGCGCAGCCACGGCAGGCCGTCCGGCGCGGGCGCGTCCGTGATCAGGGCGCTCGCCCGGGACCGGCCGAGCAGGCTCACCGCGTCCGCGCACCCGCCCGCGAAGGGCAGCGCCACCGCGCCGACCGCGGCCACGGCGAGTTCGGCCACCACCGCGTCCCGGCCGTTGGGCAGCCGCACGCCGATGACGTCCGCCGGGCCGAACCCGTCCAGCGCGCCCGCGAGCCGCCGCACCTCGTCGTCCAGCGAGGCGTAGTCCAACGCGCCGCGCTCGTCCACGACGGCGGTGCGGCCGGGGTGCTTCGCGACCTGCTCGCGGAACAACGAGTACAGGTCGCGGTCGGGGCAGTGCCCGGCGTCGACCCACTGCCGCCGCAACGCGGCGGGCACCAGGTCGGGCAGCTCCAGCCCGTTGCGCGAACGCCACGTCATCGGACGAACTCCCAGGGGGAAGCGGGGAACACGCACTCCGCGCGCTCCAGGGCGCGGGCGAACCGCGGGTCGCGGGCCAACGCGGCGAGGTCCGTGCACACGGGAACGGTGCGTGGTGCGGCGCACCGGCCGCGGGTGCGGGCGTTGAGCCGGGACGCCGCGGACAGCAGCGACGATTCCACCGACTGCCCCCGCCCCGTGCGCGCCCGCCGCAGCAGTGCCGTGACGACCCCGTGCGCGGCGACCAGTCCGCCGAACACGTCCACGACCGTCATCAGGCTCGACGGCACCCCGGCGTGCGCCTGCACCACGAAATCGGTGCCCAGCGGCGGTCGCGGCCCCAGCGCGTCGCCCCAGCCGGAGGCGTGGGCGTACACGATGCCCGGTCGCACGCGTGCGAAGTCCGCGGCCTCCAGCGACCAGACGGCGGCCCGGCCGGGCGCCCAGTTGTGCAGGAACACGTCGGCGGTCGACGCCAGCTCCAGCACCTCCCGGCGGCCCGCGACGGTGCCCAGGTCGATCTCCAGCACCTGCTTGCCGCGGTTGAGGGCGCGGAAGCGGGCCGAGCAGTCGCCCGCCATCGGCGGCACGCCGCGCAGCGGGTCGCCGCCGGGTGGTTCGACCCGGACCACGGTCGCGCCGAGCCGCGCCAGCAGGTGCCCCGCCAGCGGGCCCTGCACCCGGCGGCACGACTCCAGCACCACCAGCCCGGACAGCGGCAGCTCACCGGCGGGCGGCAGCGGACCGGCCGGGCCGAGCGGCGTCGCCCGGAACGGCGGCAGGTCGTCCACCGGCCGGTCCGCGACCCGCACCAGGGTGGTGCCGGTCGCCCGCGCCACGTCCTCCAGCACGCCGATGCGGGTGCTGGCGGTGGCGGCCACCAGCTCGGCGGGCAGCGGGCAGGTGGCGGTCGCGAACCGGGGCTGGAACGACCGCCAGCCCCGCGCGACGGCGGTGGGCGCGACGCCCAGCGTGCTCCAGAACCGCTGCCACACCTCGGGGTCCAACGCCTCCAGCTCGAAGGCCACGCCGTCCGCCGAGGTGAACGGCGGCCCGCCCGGCAGGTGCGGTTCCGACCACGGCTCGGCGGTCGCCGCCGCCAGGTACTGCGCGACCGCGAGCAGCGCGGCCTGCGCGACGGACGTGGTGGCGTGCCGCAGCGCGAGACCCCGCGCGCGGGCCACCTCCACGGCCACCGCGCCGATCTCGGCCAGTTCGACGCCGGAGACCGTCGCGTAGTCCAGCCCGAGCCTGGTCGGTCGACCGTGCCGGCGGCCGTGGACGTGCATCAGGCCGCACGCCGCCTGGACGTCCAGCTCGCCGGTCAGCGGCAGGTCCACCGGACCCGCCCAGCTCAGGGTGTCCGGGGCGAGCGCGGTCACGGCCGCCTCCCCTGCACGGAGTAGACGACGCACGACGAGGCGCGGAACCCGGGGTCGGCCAGCACGTCCCGCACCCGCCGCAGGTCGTCGTCGGTCATCCCGGCGGCCGTGAGCCGGTCGCGCAGGTGGTGGGTGTGGTGGACGAGCAGCCGCACGGCGGGCGAGCCGGCCCGCCACGGCTGCGTCACCGGCACCGGGTCGACGTCGACCAACCCGGCCGCGACCATCGACGCCGCGGCCTTGCGACCCCACTCGCCGTCCGAGCCGGCCGCCGCGAACACCCGCTCCTTGGCCGCCAGGTACGCCTCGTACCGGGCCGCAGCCTCGTCGTCCGGCGCGACCAGCACGGGGCCGTAGGACTTGTCGAAGTCCTCGACCTGGAGCCAGCCACCGGGTTTGAGGGCGCGGACCAGCTTGCGCAGCACCGCGTCCCGCTCCGGCAGGTGCGCCAGCACGAGCCGGGCGTGCACCAGGTCGAACTCGCCCTCGGGCAACGGGTCCCGCACGACGTCGTGCCGGACGGTGGTCAACCCCGGCGCGGGTGGCACGTGCTCGGGTCGCAGGTCGGTGGCGAGCACCGAACCGGTCCGCCACGCGAGCCAGTGCGCGACGCTGCCGCCGCCCGCGCCGACCTCCAGGCAGCGCCAGCCCGCGCGGACGCCGGTGCGCGCGAGGCGGTCGAGCGTGAGCGGGTCGTACGCCTCGGCCAGCAGCCGGAACTGCTCCCGCGCGTGCACGCCGTGGTCGGCGAAGACGTAGCCGGTGGTGGTCATGTCCACCGCCCGCTGCCGTGCGACTCGGCCGCGCCGACCAGCGAGGCCAGCAGCTCCAGCCGCCGCACCTTGCCGGTGCCGGTGCGCGGCACCCGGTCCCAGGTGAGCACGCGCGGCGCGGCCAGCGGCGGCAGCCCGTCCGCCACCGCGCGCCAGCGGTCGCGGTCCAGCAGGCCGTCCGCGGTCACCAGCACGGGCACCGGCAGGCTGCCTCGTGTCCCGAGCACCACGCACTCCAGCACCTCGGGCAGCCGGTCCTCCACCCGGTCCTCCACCTCCAGGCAGCTCAGGCCGGGCGCCGCGTCCACCTCGCGGTCGAGCAGCAGCACCCGACCGGTCCGGGTGCGCACGCCGAGGTCGCCGGTGTTCCACCAGCGCCCGGAGTTCTTGGCCAGCCACCGGTCCTGCTCGCCGACGTACCCCGTGCACCGCGCCTTGGTCCGCGCCAGGACGAGGCCGGGCACGCCACGCGGCACGGGCGTGAACGTCTCCGGGTCCACCACGCGCAGCCGGGTCCGGCCGGGCACGGGGCGACCGAGGTCGCGGGCGGTCTCCTCGCGCGCGGCGGCGGCGCGCGTGAGGAAGCGGAACGTCAGCGGCCCGGTCTCGGTCTGCCCCCAGCCCTGCACCCACACCGGGCGCTTGCGCTCGGACGCGCCGAGCATGGTGCGCATGGCGGGCGGGTGCATCGCGTCGTAGGTGCTGATGTAGAGCCGGACCGAGCGGAACGGGTTGGCTGCGGAGTTCGCCAACCGCTGCCAGCGCACGTACACCGAGGGCAACGCCTCCACCACGGTGGGCCGGTGGTCGGCGAGCACCTGTTGCGCGGAGTCTGGCTCGCTGAGCACGAGGACCTGGCGCGGCGCCATGCTGAACACGACGCCGGTCCAGCAGAAGGTGCGGCCGTGGGCGTAGGAACTCGCGTTGGCCACCACGTCGTCGCGCCGCAGTCCGATGACCGGCAACCAGGTGGACTCGAACCGCGCCAACTGGTTCACCAGCGTCCCGGTGGTGTGCACGACGAGCTTGGGGACGCCGGTGGTGCCGGAGGTGTGGTTGACCACCAGCGGGTCGTGGTCGTCCCGCCGCCACGGGCCCGGTGCGCGCGTGCCCCGCACGTCGTCCAGGGTCAGCTCACCGTGGCCCAACGACAGGACGCGCCGCGCGTGGTGGGCGGCGAGCGGCCGGTCGGTCACCACCACGGCGGGTTCCAGCCGCTTCAGCAGGGTCTCCAGCACGTCGTCGGAGAGGTGCCCGGACAGCAGCGCGGGCACCGCGCCCAGCCGGATCGCCGCGCACGCCAGCAGGTCGTAGTCGTAGTGGTTGCGCTTCACCACGGCCACCCGGTCACCGGGTCGCACGCCCGCGCCGTGCAGCCAACCGGCGGCGTCGACCACCAGTTCCGCCAGTTGCGGCACGGTGAACCGGGTGCCGCGTTCCGGCGCGATGTCGAACGGCCGGTCCAGCACGAGCGCGGTGTGCGCGCGCCGGGCCGCGCACTCCTCGAACAACGTTCCCATGTCCCGCGGTTTCACACGTGTTCCTTCCTCGCTGCGGCCAGCACGCGCGCGGCGGCCCGCCGCCCGGAGCGCACGGCGGCCTCGCTGCACGGCATCGCACCCACCCAGTCGCCCGCGTAGTCGACGACACCCGCGGGCCGTTCGGCGAAACCGGCCCGCAGCGCCAACGCGTGCGGCGTGGCCTCGGGCAGGCCGTGGCGGAACCGGTGCACGACCGTGTCGCGCGTCGCCGCGCGGAGTCCGGGCACGAACTCCTCCGCCGCCGCGGCCAGGGTGTCCACCACGGTGCCGTCGGGTGCGCTCAGCAGTTGGGGTGCGACCGAGGGGTGCGCGATCAGGGTGACCAGACCGCAGCCGGCGGGTGCGCGGTTCGGGTGCTTGACGTGGTCGTACAGCACCACGGCGAGCGTCCGGCTCGCCGTGGCGGGCACTACCACCAGGTACGTCCGGGACTTCGGCCGCCGGTCGAGCATCAGGTGCACCTTGACCATCGGCGTGTACGTGGACGCCGTCAGGAACGGCGTCTCGTGCTCCGGCGGGTTGGTGTACACCCGCCGCGCGACCGGCGCGGGTACGGCCAGCACCACCGACCGGGCGCGCAGCTCGGCGCCGCCCGCGGACACCCGTGCCGAGCGGCGGCCCGCCACGACCTCGTCCACCGGGCACGACAGGGTCACGTCGACCTGTTCGGCGAGCACGCGCGCCAACGTGTCCATGCCGTCGCGGTAGGTCCGCCACACCGACGACGGCCCGATCGCGGACAGCAGCGACAGGAACGACCCGGCCGACGACCGCGCCGGGTCCCAGCCGCAGAACCCGGCCACCACCGGCTGGCACAGGTAGTCGAGCACGTCGGGGTGGTAGCGGGCGGCGAACGCGGCGACCGTCTCCGCCGAGGCCGCCTCGGGGCGGTCGAAGTCGTGGCGTGCCCGCGTGATCCGCAGCAGGTCCCGCCGGGCGGGCAGGGACAGCCCCGCCCCGGTCAGCAGGCCGCGCGGGTGCGCCAGGCCCGGCCGCACGCGGCCACCCCGCCACACGCCGAGCCGCCGCCCGATCCGCGGCACCGCCGACCGGTCGACGCCCACGTCCGCGAGCACCGCCCACGTGTCGTCGTAGCCGCGCTCGGAGATCTGCTCCGCGCCGGTGTCGATGATGAAACCGGCCCGGCGCAGCGTGGCCATCCGGCCGCCGACGCGCGTGCCCGCCTCCAGCACGTGCACCGCCCGCCCGGCGCGGCGCAGCTCGTGGGCCGCGGTGAGGCCGGCGACGCCCGCGCCGACCACCAGGACGTCGAAGTCGGTGTTCACAGCAGGTTCACCACCACGAGTGCGACGACGGTGATCCGGTGGGTGTGGATGCCGAGCTTGCGGGCGCGGAGGACGTCGCCCCGGTGGAACCCCACCCGGAGCTGGTTGAGCCGTGACGCGGCGGTGGGCAGCAGGGCGAGCGGGAACCACCACGGCGCGCCGGCGAGCGGCGCGGCGAGCACCAGCGCGATCTCGACCGCGGAGACCGCCGTGACGAAGACCCGGTTGCCACGCGGTGAGGTCAGCGCGGCGACCGTGGGCCGGCCGACCTGCCGGTCGCCCTCGACGTCGTTGGTGTTGGAGTAGACCCCGAACAACAGCGGTCCGAGGCCGAACAGCAGCGCCTGCACCACCACCGCGCCGTCGACCTCGCCCACCGCCAGGCCGTACGGCGCGAGCACGACCGCCCAGCCCAGCGCGGCGAGGAAGAACTCCTGGAAGCCGTGGTAGCTCAGCTTCACGCCCCACGAGTATTGGAGCGCGAAGAAGAACGTCACCACCAGCAGCACCAGGGTCCACATCGGACGGTGGGGCGCGACGACGACCGCCGCGAGCCACAGCGCGCCGCCGGCGACGGCCGCGGCGAACGCGAACCGCAGCGCCTGCCGCTCGGTCAGCGCCCCGGTCAGCAGCGGTTTGCGGGCGAGCTTGCGCGCGGGCGCGTCCGGGCCGTAGTTGGCGCGGTCGCTGCCGTCGCGGAACCCGGTGACGTCGTCCAGCGCCACCATCGCCGCCATCACCAGCACCTCGCCCACGAGGAACAACGCCGCGACGGCGAGCACCCGCCCGTCGAAGCGGAGGTCGGCGGGCAGCAACGCCCACACCACCAGGACGCCCAGGTAGTAGTCGACGATGTCGAGCTTCGCCAGCCGCGCGTACGCCCTCGCGCGGCCGGGTGCCGCGAGTGTGGTCAAGTCCGGTCCTCGGTGGTCATCGCGTCTCCTCGGGACAGCGCGAACCGGCGCACCTCGTCGGCGATCAGCTCGACCTCGGCGTCGGTCAGGTGGGGGTGGACGGGTATCGCGAGCTGCCGGCGGCTCGCCGCCGACGCCGCCGGCCAGTCCCGGTCCGGTGCGGCGTGCGGCGCGAACGCGGGCTGGCGCGGCAGCGGGGCCGGGTAGTAGACGTGGCTGCCGATGCCGCGCGCGGCGAGGTGGTCGCGCAGCGCGTCGCGGTGGTCGGCGAGCAGGGAGTAGACGTAGAAGCAGCGGCCGTCGCGGCCCGGTGGCGGCGCGATGACGCCGGGCAGCCCGGCGAAGCGCTCGGTGTAGTAGCCGCCGATCCGGGCACGCCGCTCCAGCCGCTCGGGCAGCCCGGCGAACCGGTGGAGCTGGAACGCGGCCATCACCTCGTCGAACCGGCTGTTGTAGCCGATCCGGTGGTGCCGGAACCGGGTCCGCCCGTCCTGGCCGTGGTTGCGCAGCACCCGCACGGCCCGGCCCAGCGCGGGGTCGTCGGTCACCACCATGCCGCCCTCGCCGGGCATCCCGAACGTCTTCACCTGGACGAACGAGTAGACGCCCGCGTCGCCCCAGGTGCCCGCCGCCCGCCCGGCGAGCACGCCGCCCTGGCCGACCGCGGAGTCCTCCAGCAGCCGCACGCCCGCGTCGGCCGCGATCCGGCGGAACGCGGGCATGTCCGCCATCACCGAGAACACGTGGGCGGGCATGATCACCCTGGTCCGCTCGGTGATCAGCTCCTGCACCTCGGCCGGGTCCACCACCATGGTCCACGGGTCGACGTCGGCGAACACGGGCGTGGCGCCCAGCGACAGGGGCGCGGCGGCCAGCGGGGCGCACCCGTAGGCCGGGACGATCACCTCGTCGCCCGGTCCGACGTCCATCGCCGCGAGCAGCAGCGTGAGCGCGGACGTGCCGCTGCCGCACGCGACCGCGTCCGCCGCGCCCACCGACTCGCGGATCACCGCCTCCAGGCGCTCGGTGCGCGGGCCGAGGATGAAGCGCTGGTCGGGCGTCGCCGCGACCTCCGCCACCAGGTCGAGCAGCACGTCCTGGTCGTCGTCGAACAGGTCGGGCGGGAAGAACGGGATCACGCCGCCCTCCCCGCGTAGAAGCCCTCGACCGCCGCGCACACGGCGTCCACGCCCGCTTCCGGCAGGTCCGGGTAGAGCGGCAACGCGACGGTGCGCCGGCAGGCGGCCTCGGCGTTCGGGAAGTCCCCGGACCGGTGGCCGTGCCCGGCGAAGCACGGCTGAAGGTGCAGCGGCGTCGGGTAGTAGGTCTCGGTGCCGATGCCCCGCGCGGCCAGGTGCGCGACGAGTTCGTCCCGCCGCTCGACCTCGATCACGTAGACGTAGAACACCCCGCGCACGCCCGGTCGGACGGACGGCAGCCGCCGCACGCCCGGCACGCCGGCCAGCCGCTCGGTGTAGCGGGCGGCGAGCGCGGCGCGGCGGTCGATGTCCTCGTCCAGCCGGCCGAGCTTGGCCAGCAGCACGGCGGCCTGGATGTCGTCCATCTTGCTGTTCACGCCCGGCGCACCGGTCGCCGTGGCGATGCCCGGGAAGTGGTCGAGGGTGCGCCCGAACCGGCCGTGGTGGCGCAGCGCGCCCACCGCCTCGGCGATGTCCGGGTCGTCGGTGAGGACCGCGCCCGCGTCGCCGAGCGCGCCCAGGGTCTTGGTGGGGAAGAAGGACAGCACTCCCCCGACGCCCAGCCGCCCGGCGTGGACGCCGTCGTGGTGCACGCCGATCGACTCGGCGCTGTCCTCGACGACCGTCAGCCCGCGGTCCCGGGCGACGGCGTGCAACGCCGTCATGTCGGCCGTGTGCCAGAACAGGTGCGCGGGCATCACGAACCGGGTGCGCGGACCGGCGACGGCGGCGACCGACCCGGGGCTGATGCCGTAACCGGTGGGCTCGATGTCGGCGAACACCGGGCGCCCGCCCGCGAGCACCACCGACGAGGCGGTGGCGATGAAGGAGAACGCGGGCACCACGACCTCGTCGCCGGGCCGCAGCCCCGCCGCCCGCAGCAGGAGGACCAGGGCGTCGGTGCCGCTGTTCACGCCCACGACGTGCCGCGCACCGGTGTAGTCCGCTAACGCCCGTTCCAGCTCGGCCACCTTGTGCCCGTGCGAGAACTTGCCGTTCCGGACCACGTCGACAATGTGCTGCCGCGTTATCGGCCACAATTGGGAAAAGGTCGCCGACTGTGTGAAAAATGGGACGGGCAGCTCACTCACCTCCGGGGTCGAAGCACGCACCGGGGAGCGTATGGCAGCCGATCAGAGCGACGTGCACACGCACGAGACTTCACTCTTCCTGGTCAACTCTTCGATCTTGTGTTGACAGCGCGCGCCGACTCGTACAACGTCGTGGCGGATAATATTCGAGCGATTTATTCATTCGTCCTGCGAACACCACCGAACACAGGGACTCAATGGTGCGAACACTCGTCGTTGGACTCGGCCGCGCCGGTGCGGAGCTGCACCTGCCCGTGCTCGCGCGGGCCCGCGCCGCCGCGCGGCAGCTCTTCGGGGATGAGCCGGTCGTGGCGTGCGACCCGCGCCGGGTGCTCGGCGACCGACCCGGCCTGGTCACCGCGACCAGCATCGCCGAGGCCGCCGCGCTGCTCGACCCGGCCGACGCGGTGGCCCACGTCTGCACGCCGCCGACCGTCCGCACCGAGGTGATCGGCGAACTCGCCGAGCGTGGTTTCCGCCACCTGGTCGTGGAGAAGCCGCTCGCCGCCGACACCGACGACCTGGCCCGCATCATCCGCCTGCGCCGCAAGCACGCGTTGCGCATCGCCGTGGTCGAGCCCTGGTTGACCAGCTCGCTCACCGCGCGGCTGACCGAGCTGGTGCGCGGCGGCGCGCTGGGCGAGCCGCGGTCCATCGCGATCGTGCAGAACAAGCCCCGGTTCCGCCGGTCGCTGACCCGGCCGAGCCACCCCACCGCGTTCGACGTCGAGCTGCCGCACGGCGTCGGCCTCGCGCTGCGGCTCGCGGGCAACGCGCGCGTCACCCACGCCGCGGGCCACGACCTGGTGGTGGGCGACGTGGTCGTGCCCCGGATGGGCGGCGCGCGGGTCGGGCTGCGGCACAACAGCGGCGTGCGCACCGAGATCAGCTCCGACCTGACGTCCCCGGTGCGGGAACGCCGGATCACGGTGCAGTTCGAGCACGCCTCGGTGGTCGGCCACTACGCGGTCAGCGCCGACGACGACCACTCGCAGCTCACCGTCACCCGCAACGGCCGCCGTGAGCACGAGGTGCTGCGCGACGACTCGTTGACGGAGTGGGTGATCCGCGCCTACCAGCTCTTCCGCGGTGTCGGCGACCAGCACGCGCGTGGTTTCGCGTTCGCCACCGACGTGGTGCAGCTGCTGTCCGTGGCCAAGAACATCTGCGCCGAGCCGGTGGTGGCCGCCGCGCGCGCGGAGACCGCGGCGGCGGCCCATGCGCGGTGACGTGCTCGCCGGCATCACCGACGAGGCGGCGCACGACCTGCCGGGTCAGCTCGCGGTGCTCGCCGACCTCGGCTGGTCGGCGGTGGAGCTGCGGTCCGTGGGCGGCGTGCCCGTCGCCGACCTGTCCGACCGGGCGTTCACCGACGTCGCGAAGGCGTTGTCCGACCGGGGTGTCACGGCGGTGTGCCTGGCGTCCCGGATCGGCGGCTGGGCCCGCCCGGTGACCGCGCCGTTCGACGACGACCTCGCCGAGCTGGACGTGCTGCTGCGCCGCTGCGACGAGCTGGGCACGCGGCTGGTGCGGATCATGTCCTACCCGAACGACGGCCTCGCCGAGCCGGACTGGCGCGACCGGGTCGTGGCCCGCGTGGCGGCGCTGGCGGAGATCGCCGCGTCGGCGGGTGTCGTGCTGGCGCACGAGAACTGCGCGGGCTGGGCCGCCACGAGCGCGGACCGGGCGCTGGAGCTGCTGGCTCGGGTGGACAACCCGGCGCTGAAGCTGTTGTTCGACACCGGCAACGGCGTCGCCCACGGCTACGACGGGTTCGCCTTGCTGGAGCGGGTCGCGCCGCACGTGGTCCACGTGCACGTCAAGGACGCGGTCGGTGACCGGTTCGTGCCACCGGGCCGGGGCGACGCGCGGGTCGCCGACTGCGTCGCGCTCCTGCGCGCGGCGGGTTACGCGGGCGCGTGGTCGCTGGAGCCCCACGTGTCGCTGCAACCGCACCGGTCCGGCGAACTGGCGCCGGGCGCGGCGGCGGCGTTCACCGGGGCAGGCCGGGCGATGGCCCGGCTGCTGCGGTGATCGCAGCGGACCGCGACCTCCTGCTGCGGCTGCTCGACCTGCCCACCGCCGGCCCGCTGGAGACCTCCGGCGAGGTGCGGCTGTGGGAGGCCATGGGCGCCTACGAGGAGGCCGCGCACGACATCGGGCTGCGGACCGCGCACTTCGCCGCGCCCCGCCCGGAGGACCTGCGCGGACCCGTGCCCGCCGCGGTGCGCGCGGCCGTGGCGGCGGACCCGGCTTTCCTGGCGTGCCAACCGAACCTCGTGCTGCGGCTGGGCGAGGCCGGGCCGACCGTGATGTTCAACGTCCACCTGGACGCGGTCGCGCCGTTCGAACCGGCCGGTTTCGACGGCAGGCGGTTCCTGGGCCGCGGCGCGATCGACGCGAAGGGGCCCGCCGTGGCGTTGCTGGCGGGCATCCGGGCGGCGGCCGAGGACCCGGCGGTCGGTCGCGACGTCTCGGTGGTCGTGCAGGCGGTGTCCGGCGAGGAGGGCGGCGCGATGGGCGTGTACGGCACCCGCCCGCTGGTCGAGGCCGGCCACCACGGTTCGCTCAACGTGTTCTGCGAGCCCACCGGGCTGCGCTACCTGCCGCGCTGCACCGCCGCCATGACGGCGTGCGTGCGCGTCAAGGGCGAGGACGCCGTCGACGACCAGCCGCACGCCGGTCACAACGCCACCGTGCTGCTGGGTTTCCTGGCGCAGCACATCGCGGGCGAGCTGGTGCGCGTGCCGGACGGCCAGGTGTGCGTCGCGGGCCTGCACACCGGCCGGCAGCACAACCGGGTCTACGGCTCGGGTGAGCTGCTGCTGAACCTGTCCTACGGCAGCGCGGACTCGGCACGCGTGCTGACCGCGGCGCTGGAGAAGGCGCTGGTGTCCGGGCTGGCCGAGTTCACCCGCCGGTTCCGCAACGTGCCGCCGTTCCACCGCACCGCCGTGGACGCCGCGGCCGTGACGTGCCTGGAGTGGCGCAAGCACGGCCTGCCCGCCCTGCCCGCGCGGGACGTGCCGCTGCTGGACGGGCTGGTGCCCCGCTGGCCCGCGCACCTGCCCGCCTTCACCTGTGACGCCATCTGGCTGGCCGACGTGCCGGGCACCCGGACCGTCGTGCTGGGCCCCGGATCGCTGGACGCCAACAAGGCGCACGCGCGCGGCGAGCACGCCGACGTCGAGGACCTGGACCGGTTCTCGGCCGTGGTGCGGGACATCGTCGTGCGGTTCGCCCGGAACGGAGGAACGTGACCGCAGTCGTCCCCTACCCCGCCCTGCTGGCCACCGTCACCGACGTGTTCGTCGGGCGCGGCGTGCCACCGGACCGGGCCGCCACGGCCGCCGAGGCGTTGTGCCACGGCGACCTGACCGGCGTCACGTCGCACGGCCTGGTCAACCTGACCCGCCTCTACCTGCCGCTGCTCGAATCCGGCCGCGCCGACCCGGCCGCGGACATGGTGGTGACGGCGGACCTGGGTGCGAGCGTGCACGCCGACGCGCGACGCGCGCTGGGCCTGTGGTCGGCGGCGCAGGCGGTGGACCTGGCGGCGGCACGCGCGGCGCGGCACGGCATCGGCATGGTGTCGCTGCGCGGCGCGACGCACATCGGGTGCGCGGGCTTCCACGCCGCCCGCGCCGTGCCGCACGGCATGGTCGGCCTGGTCACGTCGAACTGCGGCGGCCAGCGGATCGCACCGCCGCCGGGCGGGTCGCGGCCGGTGCTCGGCACCAACCCGCTCGCCCTGGCCTGCCCGGCGGGCGACCGGCACCCGTTCGTGCTGGACATGAGCACCACGGTGGTGCCCACCGGGCGGGTGCGCGCGGCGGCGCGGGAGGGCCGCGACATCCCGCCCGGCTGGCTGGCCGCGGCGGACGGCACACCGGTCACCGACCCGACCGCCTTCGACCGCGGCGAGGCACGCCTGCTGTGGCTGGGCGGCAGCCCGGAAACCGGCGCCCACAAGGGTTTCGGGCTCGGCCTGCTGGTCGAGGTGCTGTCCGCCCTGGTGTCCGGCGCCGCGCTCGGCCCCGCGTCCGAGGGCGACGCGGACGACGACATCGGTGTGCTGGCGCTGGCCGTCGCGCCGGACCTGCTGCGGCCGGGGTTCGCGGCGGACGCCGACCGGCTGTTCGGCGCGTTGCTGGACTGCCCGCCGGTCGACGGCGGCGAACCCGTCAGCTACCCCGGCCGGCCCGAGGCGGAGCGGGCGCGGTGGCGGCGGGCGCACGGCGTGCCGCTGCCCGACGAGCTGTACGAGGAGCTGCGCGGGCTCGCGCCGGACCTGCGGGCGGCCGGGTGATCCGCGTCGGCGTCGTCGGCCTGGGCGTGATCTCCCGGTACTACCTGGCGGCGATCGCGGAGCTGCCGGAGTACGAGCTGGCCGCGGTGTGCGACGTGGACCGCGAGGCGCTGGTGGGTCACGAGGCCCGCGACTACCTGCACCACCGCGCGATGCTCGCGGACGGCGGCCTGGACGCCGTGGTGGTGACCGCGCCGAACGACGTGCACGCGGAGATCGTGGGCGACGTGCTGGACGCGGGACTGCCGGTGTGCGTGGAGAAACCGCTGGCCACCAGCCTCGCCGACGGGCGCGACCTGGTGGCGCGCGGCGGGTTGCTGTTCACCGCGTTCCACCGCCGGTACAACCGGCACGTCCGCGCGCTGCGCGAGGAACTGGCGAAGGCCGCGCCGGTGGAATCGCTGACCGTGCGCTACCTGGAGCGCATCGAAGACCACGTGGGTCGTGACCGGTGGTACCTGGACATGGCGCGCAGCGGCGGCGGCTGCGTCGCCGACAACGGGCCCAACGCGCTGGACGTGGCGCGGCTGTTCCTGGGACCGCTGGCGTTGGAGTCGGCGGTGGTGGTGCGCGACTCGGCGGGCGTGGACCGGCAGGCGGTGCTGAACGTGCGCGGTCGCGCGCCCGCGGTGGTGGAGCTGGACTGGTCGTTCCCCGGCGAGGTGAAGGACGTCGAGGTCCAGCTGGTGGACGGCTCGGTGCTGCGCGCGGACATGCTCGCCGGCTACGACGAGTTCAAGGGTTCGCTGTGGCACGAGTACGCGGGCGTGCTGCACGACTTCGCCCGCGCCGTGGCGAGCGGCCACCGGGCTGACGGCGGGCTCGCCGCGCTGGCCCTGGTGGACCAGGTGTACCGGGAGGAGAAGGGCGCGTGACGACGCTGGAGAACGGACCGAAGCGGGCGGTCGGCGGCAAGGTGGTGAAGGTCCTGGTGCACCGCCGGGACGACCGCGGGATGAGCCTGGAGCCGTTCGCGAGCCGCTGCGTGCGGCGGGGCGAGGTGCACGAGTTGGTGACCACCGACCACGCGGTGGGCGACGCGAGCATCGACCGCGTGGGCTTCCTGGGTTTCGTGGAGATCGGCAACGCCGGGGTGATCGACCGCGGTGACGAGGTGTGGGTGGACGGCCGCTTGGTCGGCACCGTGCTGGGCTTCGACGCGTGCCACTTCCCCAACCACTACAACATCCTGATCAGCAGCCCGGTGCCGCGCACGGGACCGGAGGTCGGCATGGGCCCGGAGCGGTCCGTGGTGTTCCACCCGCCGACACCCGCGCATTCGGGCTGAGCACGCGAGGAGGGCCCCGGGGATCACCCGGGGCCCTCCTGCCGTGTGCTCAGCCCAGCAGCTCCACGTCGAGGGTGCCGAAGTGGAACTCCTTGACCGCGGTCACCAGCTCGTCCACCGTGAGCGAGCCGTTGCCGTTGGTGTCGATCTTGCGGAACGCCTCGTCGGCCTGCGAGCGGTCGACGCCGATCGCGTTCAGCCAGCGGGTGAACTCGGGGCGGCTGATCTCGCCGTCGCCGTCCGTGTCGCAGAGGTTGAGGATGGCCTGGATCGTCGGGCGCACGACGCGGCCGAAGCCCGCGTCACCGCCCTCGAACACCTCGGTCTCCACGATCTGCTGGAACCGCGTGCGGTCCAGCTTGCCGGTCGCGCCGACGCCCGCCCGCTCCGCCAGGTACTCGTACAGGCCGCGGAACGCGTCCACCACCGCGCGGCCCTGCGGCGAGGTCGGCGCCTCGCCGAACGCCTTGAGGATGCGCTGCGCCTCGTTCTCCAGGTCCGCGCGCTCGATGGTGCCGTTGCCGTCGACGTCCCACTTGTCGAAGCGCTTGTCGAGCCGCTCGTTCTTGACAGCCGTGGTCATCTTCTGCCCACTTCCTTTGCGTTGTGCGGTGATCGAACCCCGTCCGGGGACGGGTTCCCTCGGCCGAGGGTGGTCAGAGGCGCTGGACCTCCCCTCCGGGCACCCGGCCCGTGACGTCGAGCAGCAGCCGGGCGGCCCGCGCGAGGTGGCCGAGGTCGTAATCGCGGTGCGGCACCAGCAGTACGCAGACGTCCGCCGAGCGCAACGCCGAGTCGAGGTCCGGTGCGGGCGGGCCGAGGCGCGGCACCCCGCCCGCCACCGGGTCGTGGTAGGTGACCCGGGCGCCCAGGGCGGTGAGGCCGTCGGCGACCCGGATGGCGGCTGATTCCCGGGTGTCGGGCACGTCGGCCTTGTAGGAGACGCCGAGCAGCAGGACCGTCGAGCCCGCGAGGGGCCGCCCGTCCTCGGCGAGCAGGCGCGCCACGCGGTCCACCAGGTAGGCGGGCATGGCGCGGTCCACGTCGCGGGCCGCTTCCACGACGCTGAGCCGGGCGCCCTCGCGGTGGGCCTTGTCCAGGAGGTAGCGCGGGTCGATGGGGATGCAGTGGCCACCGACGCCCGCGCTCGGCGTGAAGGGCGCGAAGCCGAACGGTTTGGTCGACGCGCAGTGCAGCACGTCCCACACGTCCAGGCCCAGCCGGTCGCAGAACACGGTGATCTCGTTGACCAGCGCGATGTTCACGTACCGGTAGGTGTTCTCCAGCAGCTTCGCCATCTCGGCCTCACGGGTGCCGCGGGCGACCACCACGTGCTCCACGAACCGGCCGTAGAACGCCGCGCAGTGCTTGGCGCACAACGGGGTGTGGCCGCTGACCACCTTGGGTGTGTTGCGGATGCCGTACTTGCGGTTGCCCGGGTCGACGCGTTCCGGCGAGTAGGCGAGCGGGAAGTCCTCACCCGCGACGAGGCCGTGCCGCTCCAGGACGGGCCGCACCACCTCGTCGGTGGTGCCGGGGAAGCTGGTGGACTCCAGCACGACGAGGGTCCCGGGTCGCAGGTGGTCGGACACCGTCGCGGCGGCGGAGCGGACGGCCGACAGGTCCGGGCGGCCGTCGGGGTCGAGCCCGGTCGGGACGCAGATCACGACGGTGTCCGCGGTGGTGATCGCGGACGGGTCGTCGGTGACGGTGAAACCCCGGTCCAGCATGGCTTCCAGCTGGGTGGGCAGCACGTCCGGGATGTGCGGCCGACCGGCTTCGACGGCCTCCCGCACGGCGGGCGAGATGTCGTAGCCGATGACCGACAGCCCTGCGGCACTGGCCGCGGCCGCCAGTGGCAGTCCGACGTAACCGACTCCCACGACGACGAGATCGACTGTCACGCGCGCCCTTCCCACCACATCGGTGTGCCTTGTGCCCCATGGTTTGCGGTTCGCCCCCTCACGCCCGGAACGACGCCGCGGCAGGCGGCACGTGGGACCCGTAGGACTTCTCCACGGCGAGGATCGGCAGCCCGAGGCAGCCCGGCACGCCGTACACCTCGACCTCCTCGTCCGTGCGGTTCACCAGGACGTGCGCGCCGTTGGGGACGGCGTGGCAGCCCTTGGGGTCTTTGAACACCGCGACCGGCACCACCTCGGCGGTGTAGACGATCACCTCGCCGGCCGCCGCGTTCGCCACCGGCGCGGTCAACGCGGTGGTGGCGAGGGCGGCGAGGACCAACGTGGCAAAGCGTTTCATCCCAAAACCTCCACAGGGGACGGAGAGCTTTTGTCGCTGTCGGGAAGCTAACAGTCACCCTGTGCGAGAGGCGGTAACGAGCGACAACACCACTCGCCCAGGTTGCCTCTCACGCGCCGAATTCATCCGGATGGCCCGGATTAACCGCCCGATCGTGGTGTTCAGTTGTTGCACGCGGGAACATTCACAAGATCGAGCGATACAGCCCCATCAAATTCCGCGATGATGCGGAGAGCACGAACGCATGGCGTGACCATGGGGGCGAAACCGCATATCCACGGTGACGCTGAGTTACTCACTCGACCCGGGGAGTCGCAATCATGCGGCTACGGGAGGGCACGCGCACCCGGGTCGTGGAGATCCACAGTGGACGAGCGGGGGACGCGACAACCACGCTCCGCTCCCACCGGTTTCGGAGCCGGCCCGCGCGGCTACCGGCAGCGGGCGCTCTCGTCGGACCGGCGCGCTCTTGTGTGACGGCACGCGTCGGTGAGCCGGCGGTCTTCCACCTGCGGCACAGCCCGTTCGGCCAGTGGCCTTCCGGTGGCCGGAAAACATCTGTCTGCGAGCGAGCAGCGGTCGGCCGGGGACACCCGCTTGCCCGGCGCGCGCACCTCCGCCGGCGGAGGTCTGTCCGCCCGCGAACGCCATCCCCGGCGAGCGTTCATCCGCCGGCGAACACCCGTCCGCCCGCGAGCGCCCATCCTTCTGCGACCCGTCCGCCGGCGAACACCCGGCAGCCGAGGGCACCTGCCTGTCGGCGGGCCGCGGCCGGCCCGCGTGCCGCCGTCAGCCGGCGGGCGTCTGGAAGACCACCATCGGCACCTGCGGGCGGGGCTTCGTGGCCGCCGGCGCCGCCACGGGCGTCACCGCCGGGGCCTCCCCCTGCTCGGCGACGGGCTCGACACCCCAGTCCCGCTCGGGTTCCGGCGCGGGCGCGGCGGGCTTCGGCTCGGCCGCCAACTGCTGCTGCACGCGGGTGATCCACAGCAACCACATCGCCTCGTCCCGGTGGCCGCGGAACTCGGCCTTCAAACCGGACAGCGCACCGCGCACCCTCGCCCGGAGCACCTGGTCGTCACGCACCGCAGCCCACACGGCACGCGTTGTGCCGTCGGAGACCCGCACGTGCGCACGCACCTGCTCCGCCAACTCGTCCGCCGACAGGGCGGACCAGGTCGCGACGATTTTCCGGCCACTGGTCATACCACCATCTTGTCGGATCGCCGCCCCCAACACCGCGCCGACACGAAGTAAGAAATATCTCCTAACGTGCTGGTTTCGCACCGTCCGAACGGGACGTCGTGGTCACTCGCCCCGAGCGGGGGCGACTCGGGCAGCGCAATGCGGGGCTCCGAATCGAACGCGGCCACGTGGCCGGCCCCGTCCGTGCGCGCCAACAGGTGCGCACGGACGGGGTTGTGCCGACGAACGCCCCCAGCACGCCCGCCGACGCGGTGGACGGCGCGGCGCGGTCCACCCGTCCCGGGCCGCCGCCACCTTCCCGTTGGGGGACAACAGGAACGGACCACGTATCCCCTGACGAGCCGGTGGACCACCGGCGGTCCGTCAACAGTGGCGCGCGACGGCGAACAGCGGAATGGGCACAACTACCCACCACGGGGTCGGTCAGCCGTCGACCGGGGTCGAGTCGCCGGTCAGCAGCCCGAGGGACTGGGCGCGGAGCACCGCGGACAACCGGTCGGTGGTGCCGAGCTTGCGGTAGAGGTGTTGCAGGTGGCGGTGGACGGTGCGTGGTGAGATGTCCATCCGGCGGGCGATGGCGTCGGCCGTCAAACCCTCCGCCAGCACGGTCAGCACCATGTGCTCGCGTTCCGTCAGGCCGCAGTCCGACACCGGGACCCACGTGCCGGCCAGGCGTTCGCTCAGACCCGGTTCACACGCCTCCAGCAGGTCGCGGGCCCGTTCGCGCTCCCGGCGCTCCGGCCGGGGCCACCCGGCGGCCCGGTGCAGGGCGGCGGCGATCAGCCGGGCGCGCCCGGCGTGGACCAGGTTGCCCAGCGCCTCGAACGCCGTCGCCGCGTCGGTCGCCGCGGTGGCGGCGGCGGCCGGGTCGGTGTGCCGCAACGCGCCGACCTCCGCCAGCCGGGCGTACCCGCCACGCAGCCCGGCGGGCAGGCCGTCCGCGACGCGACGTGCCCGCTCCGCCCACCGGGCGGCCTCGGCCACCCGGTCACGCGCGCCTTCCGCCAGCGCCGCCAGGGCACACCACTCGACCTCGGCCGCCGGGTCGTCCCGGACCGCGGCCACGCCGACCTCCGCGAGGTGGTCGGCGCAGCGGTCGGGCTCGCCCGCGTGGAGCAGGGCCAGCGCGAGCGCCACGTGCGCACGGGGCGTGCCACCGGCGACCGCCTCCGCCGCGAGTTCCAGGCCGGTCTCGGTCGCACCGCGCCACAGGGCGACGCGTGCCTTCCCGGCCAGTGCGAGCGACGTCGGCAGCCCGGCCAACGCGGCGGCCTCGGCGGCGTCGGTGAAGCACTCGTCGGCTTCCACGAGCCGGCCGAGGCGTTCCAGGGCCTCGCCGCGCACCTGCCAGAGCGGGACCAGGAGGTCGTCGCGGTCGAGGCGGGCGAGGCGGATGGCGCGCTCGGTGTGCCGGACCGCGTCGGCGGGGCGTTCGAGGGTGACCTCGGCGCGGGCCAGGTCGAGCAACGCCTCGACGGGGCAGTCCGGCGTCCGGTCGGCGAGTTCGGCGGCTTCGGCCAGGGCGTGCGGGTCGTAGGGCGGCGTGGCGAGCCGAGCGGTCAGGGCTCGTGCCAGCAGAGCGGGGTCGCCGAACGCGCGTGCCGCGGCTTCGGCGTGGTCGGCCAGGGCGATGTCACGCAGCAGCCGGTCGCGGGCGGTGTGCGGTTCGGCGGCGGTGAGCAGGGCGGTCGCGTCGGCGTGACGGCCGTGGGCGCGTTGTGCGGCGGCGGCGCGCACGGCGATCTCCACGCCGTCCGGCGGGTGGGTGGCCAGCACGGCGCGGGCGGCGGCGTGGTGGTCGTCGGGCAGCCCGGCGGCCTGGGTGGCGGTGACGAGCTTGCGCAGGACGTGCTGCCGGGTCGCGGTGAGCGCGTCCGGCACCAGGCCCAACGCCTCGGTCAGCCGCCGCACCGCGACGGCGGGCGCGATGGCGGCCGACACGTCGGCCGCGCCCAGCAGGTCCGCCACCGCGGTCAGGTCGCCGACTTCGGCGTGCGCGGCGTGGTGCGCGCGGACCGCCACCGGGGCGTTGTCCTCGACCAGGGCGCGGATGGCGCGGGCGTGGGCGGTCGGCAGCCAGTCCACCGAGGCGTGGACCGCTTCCCGCAGCCGGGTTTCCCGGTAGGCCGGTTCGGTGCCGGCGCTCAGCACGCCGCGAGCCGTGAGCCGGGCCAGGGCGGCGTGGACCTCGGGCAGCGGTGTCGCCGCGACGGCGGCCACCAGGCGCGGTTCAGCGGAACCCAGCACGGCCACGGCCTGCGCCACGAGCAAGTCCTCCGACGGCAGAAGGGGCGGCTCGACGGCGAACGGGGCGAGAACAACCCCGTCAGCCGGGAACGGCGACGGACCAGGCCGATGCGCGGCGACGACCAGCACATCGCCCTCCGGAGCCCACCGAACCAGGTGCCGCAACAGTTCCAAGGAACCGGAGTCGGCCAGGTGCGCGTCGTCCACCACGATCAACAAGCCGGCGGGCTTCGCCAGGGCACCCACCAGATCCCCCACCGTCCGATAAACCCGGTGCCGCTCGGTCGGCGAGGTGCCCGGTCCCCTCCCGGGTTCCAGGAACGAGTGCAACAGGGCCCGCAACAGCAACAACGCGTCCTGACCGGCGGCGGTGGGTACGTCGCCGGCCCGACGAGCACCGGCCCGCAACGCGCTGAACGGCACATCCCGCCCATCCCCCGCGGCAGCCACCACCGCCACACCCCGCTGCCGCGCGATACCGGCCAGCCGCCCCAACAGCCGCGACTTGCCGGCCCCGGGACCCCCCACCACCAGCCGCCCCCGCAGCCGCGCGCCACCAGTCGACGCCGCCAACCAGTCCAACGCCTCCCGGAACCCGACCGGTCCCCCATTGGTCATGCAGCCCTCCCCCATCAAGACAAATGAGGACGCCCAGACGCACCGGATACGCCAATCGCCGACAACCCCCGCTCCCGGCGCCCGTTTCCCCGACCCCGCGGTTGATCGCGCTCGGCGAAACCCGCTCCCCCGAACACCGCACACGGCAGGGTGGACATGTGCGAATCCTGATCACCGCCGTGCGCCCTGCCGCACCGCTCGGCGGTCCCACCACCGCCACCGGTTCCGCCTCGGCAGCCCCACCGGCCCCAGCCGTCACCTGGGCCCCGGCGGCCCCCACCCTGCCGGTCTCAACCTCCTCCCCCTCACGGGACTTCGCATCCGCCGGCTACGCGATGAGCCGGGGAGTCCCAGCATGAGCGCCGTGCTCACGCCGCTGCGGGAGCCGGTGTTCCGGTGGCTGATCACCGGGCGCGGCTGCGCCGAGTTGGCCAACGGCATCGCTCCGGTGGCTCTGGCGTTCGCCGTGCTGGACATGACCGGCAGCCTGGTCGACCTCGGCATCGTGGTGGGGGCGCGGTCGACCGCGGTCGTGGTGCTGGTGCTGTTCGGCGGGATGCTCGCCGACCGGCTGCCCCGCGCGGTGATCCTCCAGGGCACCGGCCTGGTAGCCGCGACCACGCAGGCCGCACTGGCCGCGGCCGTGCTCGGCCAGTTCGTCTCCCTGCCGTTGCTGGTGGTGCTGGGCGTGGTGAACGGGACGGCGTCGGCGATGTCCCTACCGGCCGCCGCCGCGCTGACACCCCAGACCGTGCCACCGAACCTGCTGACCCAGGCCAACGCCCTGGCCAGGGTGGGCGTCAACACGGGCCGCTTCACCGGTGCCGCCGCGGGTGGGGTGCTGGTCGGCGCGCTCGGCTCGGGTTGGGCGATGGCGGTCAACGCGTGCCTGTTCCTGTTCGCCGCGTTCGCCTACCGGCAGGTCCGCGTGCCGCGGCCGGAGCGGGCGGCGAAGGTCGGTGTGCTGCGCGACCTGGCCGACGGGTGGCGGGAATTCACCGAGCACACCTGGGTGTGGGTGGTGGTGCTCCAGTTCATGGTGGTGAACGCGGTGCTCAGCGGCGGCGTCGTGGTGCTCGGTCCGGCGATCGCCGACCAGACCGTCGGCCGCGCCGCCTGGGGGTTCGTCGTCGGGGCGCAGACGCTGGGCGCACTGGTCGGCGGCGTGGTGGTAGCCCGATTCCGCCCGAAGCGGGCGTTGCTGGTCGGCGTAGCGCTGATCACCGCGGAAGCCCTGCCCCTGGTGGTGCTGGCCGAACTACCCCATCTCGTGCCGCTGCTGGCCGCGATGTTCGTGGTCGGCATGACGACCGAGGTCTTCGTGGTGGCGTGGGACGTCTCCCTCCAACAAAACATCCCGCCCCAAAAACTGGCCCGCGTGTACTCCTACGACATGCTCGGCTCGTTCATCGCGATCCCCATCGGCCAAGTAGCGGCCGGCCCGTTGGGCGGTCGGTTCGGTACCGGCCCGACCCTCCTGGCAGGCGCGGCAGTGGTGGTGACGGCGACATTGCTGGCCGTGTGCAGCCGAGACGTGCGCCGACTACGCCGACGCGACCCCGAACCGATCCCCACCGAAACCCACTGACGCACACTCCCCAAGAACGTCGCCTACCTGAAGAAACCACCCGCCGGGTCAGGGCAGGGCGGGCAGCACCTCGGCCGCCACGGTTTCCAGGATTCCCTCATCCCCGGCGTACGGCCCCGCCTCGCGGGGCCACGGCGCGGCCACGTCGGTGAAGCCCAGTTCGGCCGCCCGGCCGAGGAAGTCGCGGTAGCACTCGGTGCTGGACAACGAGTACACCGGCGCGCCGTCGGTCTGCAGGAACCGCCGGAACCCGGTCACCGGCGTCTCGGCCAGCACCTCGTCCATCCGCGCCGACAACTCGGCCACCGTCGACCACCAGTCCGCCAACCCCTCCCGGTGCAGCCCGGTGGTCACCCACCCCTCGCCACGCCGAGCCGCCAGGCGCAGGCCCTTCGGGCCGTTGGCCGCCAGGACGAACGGCACGCGGGGCCGCTGCACGCAGCCCGGCAGGTTGCGAGCGCCCTCGGCCCGGTAGTGCTCGCCGGACCACGTCACGTCGTCGTGGCGGAGGAGTTCGTCCAACAGCTCCACGAACTCGGTGTACCGCCCGAACGGACTGGTCACCCGGTTGGTGCCGCCGAACACCTTCGTGTCGTACCCGCCGGCGCCACCCGAGCCGATCCCGAGCGTGAACCGCCCGCCGGACGCGTCGTCCAACGCGGTCACCTCGCGCGCGAACGGCACCGGGTGGCGGAAGTTCGGCGACGCCACCAGCAACCCCAGTTCCACCCGGGACGTCACCTCGGCGGCCAGCGCGAGCGTCGGCACGGCCCCGAACCACGGACCGTCCACGAAATCCGTCCCGCCCACGTGGTCCCACGTCCAGACGTGGTCGAACCCGTACCTCTCGGCGGCCTGCCAGCGCGGTTTCGCCTCGGCCCACCGGTACTCGGGCAGGATGGTGATCCCGGCCTTCATCGACGCGCTCCCATCAGTCGGCCTGTTCGATCGAACAGGCCGACTGATCGCACGTCAAGCGCATTGCCCGGCCCGGGGCCCAGGCGCCGGGGATCGAGAGCCCGGGGCCTGGGGTCCCGAGAGCCAGGGTCCCGAGAACCGGGGTCCCGGGCACCGGATTCAGGTGCCCGAGGCCCAGGTGTCCGAGAGCCAGGGTCCCGGGGTCCTGGGCACCGGAACCCGGGCGCCCGAGGCGCGGGGGCCGGGGATGCCCCGGGCCCGGAGCCCGGGGCCGCCAAGCCCTCGGGTGCCTCAGGGCTCAGGTGCCCAGCCGCACCGGGCTCACGCCCCGGCCAGCTGCCACGCCACGTTGGCCGCCGCGTTCGTGGCGGTGCCCATCACGTTGGACGCGACGTTGGTGACCGTGTCGCACCGCGAGTGGTAGCACGGGTCGTTGCCGCTGGTGATGCCGCTGACCGGGACCCCGATCCGGGCGAACGACGCGTGGTCGCTGCGACCGGCGATGTTCACCCCGCGGGTCGCGAGGTTCTGCCCCCGGAACCACGTCTCGAACGTCTGGCGCAACGAGGCGTTGTCCGTGTAAACACCCCACGTGGTCGTGTTGCGCGCACCCACCATGTCGAAGTTCAGGTACGCCTTGATCCGGCTCCGCTCGGCCGCGGGCACCGAGTTCGTGTAGTAGCGGGACCCGATCATGCCCGCCTCCTCCGCACCCCACCAGCCGAACTTCAGGCGCTTCTGCACGTTCGGCTTGGTCCGCGCCAACGTCAACGCGGTCTCCAGCACGGCGGCCGACCCGGAGGCGTTGTCGTTGATACCGGGTCCGGCGGTGACGGAGTCCAGGTGGGCGCCCAGGAACACGACCTGGTTGGCGTCACCGAACGGCCACTCGGCGATCACGTTCCAGCCGGTCGCGCCGGCGTGCTGGAACGCCTGGAGGGTGGTGCGGAAGCCGGCGGCGTCCAGCTTGCCCTTCACGTAGTCCGCCGACGCCCGGTAGCCGGGCCTGCCGTGCGCCCGGTTGCCGCCGTTGCCGTCGGCGATCGTCTGGAACTGCTGTATGTGGGCCATCACGCTGTCGGCCGGGATCTGCGGCGGCGCGGCCTGGGCGGCCACCGCGGGTGCGGTCACGACCGCGCCCACGAGACCGAGGGCGGCCAACGCGACACCGAGCGTCTTCCCGATTCGCATGTGCGCTCCTTGTGCAGGGCGGCTATGCGGCGGCGTCCTTCGCACGCTACCGGTCCCACGCGCGGCCCGAAACGTACGGATGGCGGGAAAAATCCAGTTCCGGGCCGACCGGCGCGGGAGCCGTCCGACACCCCGTGCGCGGGTCGTGGCAGCCGTCCGAACCGTGGTGCAGACCGGTTTCCCGGTCGTGGTAGCGGCCACCCGCGCGCAACGGGCAGTCCTCGGCACCCGCCACCGGGTGCTCCTCCCCCAGCGCGCTCGCCCGCAACCGCCACACCACCCGGCCGTCCGGGGCGACCAGCTCGGTCGGCGCGCCCACCGGGTCCGTGACCACCAGGCGCCACCGGCCCGGTCCGCCCTGCTGCGTGATCGGCACGCCGTCGACGTGCTCCCACGTGGTAGTGACGACCGCCCCGCCCGCCGACCGCTCCTGCTCGACGAGCACGCCGCCGTCCCAGTGGAACCGCACCTCCTCCACCACCTCGCCCGCCGACCACCGCTGCTTGGCGATCCGCCTGCCCACCGGGTCGTAGCGGTAACGCCAGCGCTCACCGGTCGGCGTCACGGCCCCCACCAGCCGGTTGCGCACGTCGTACTCGTAGACCGCCGTACGCCGCGCACCGGTCAGCGTGAAGTGCACCGCCCGCACCAAACGGCCCTGGGCGTCGTGGTCGAGCAGCACCCGACCGGCCCGCCGCACCAGCGTCCCGGCGCGGTCACGGGGACCGGACGCCGCGCTGTCCACCGACCGCGTGTCCACGGCGAACGACGGGTTGCCCGACCGGTCGTAGCGGTAGCTCTCACGCCACCCCTCCGCCCGCACCGCCGTGACCCGACCCGCCACGTCCAGCTCGTACCGCCGCACGCCCTCCGCGTCCCGCACCTCCACCGGCACGCCGTCGCCCCGGTACCGCCAGGTCCGCGTGAAACCCGCCACCTCCCGCGCCACCAGGCGCCCCGCGGCGTCCCACCGGCTGACCACGCCCACGTCCGCCGTCCCGAGGAACGTCTCGCGCCGCAACGGGTCGTGGTCAACGGAAAGCGACCGACCACCGACCTCCACGAGGACCGGCAGCCCCACCCGGTCGTACCGCCGGTGGGAGACGCGGCCGGCAGGCGTGGTGCGGGACGTGCGGCGCCCCAAGGCATCCCGGGTGGTGGCGACGGTGCGCCCGTTCACCGATTCCGCGACCACCCGGCCCGCCGCGTCCCGCGTGATCACCAGCTCCGCGTCCGGCCCGACGGCGACGACGAGCCTGCCCGCCGCGTCGTGCCCGAACGTCGTGAGCTGCCCGTCGTCGGCGCGTTCGGCCACCACGCGCCCCATCTCGTCGCGGACCACCGTCAGGCCACCGCCGTTCACCACGCGCACCAGGCGGTTCGCCGCGTCGTGCTCGTAGAACACCGATCGGCCGTTGAAGTCCCGTTCCGCCACCAGGTTCCCGGCACCGTCGTAGTCGCGTCGCCACCGCAGCAACCGCGGGTCGGCCACCTCCACCAGCCGGAGTTCGGTGTCGTGGGCGTACTCGTGCCGCGCGCCGTCCGGGTCGACGCGGGCGGTCACGAAGTGGAACGGCCCCACTTCGTAGCGGGTGGTGTGACCGGCGCGGTCCGTCGTCGCCACCACGTCACCGTTGCCGTTCGTGCTCCACGTCCGGCTGGTCCCGTCCGGGAACACGCACCGGGCGGGTCCGCCCGCGTTGCCCCACACCACTTCCGTCACGCCGCCGAGCACGTCGGTCACCCGCACCAGGCGGCCACGCGCGTCCACCTCGTACCGCACCGGCGCGTTCTCCGCGTCGACCACCTCGACCGGCAGTCCCGCGGCGTTGGTGCTGAACGTCGTGACGTTGCCCAGGGCGTCCGCGGTGCTCCGGAGTTCCCCGTGCTCGCCATAGGTGTGGCGGGTGACCGCACCACCCGGATCGGTCGCGGTCAACAGGTTCCCGCGTTCGTCGTAGGTGAAGCCGTACCGCGCGCCGTCCGGTCCGACGACCAGCGTGGGTCGGCGCAGGGCGTTGTACTCGGCCGTCACGGTGGTGCCGTCCGGCCGGTCCACGCGGACCGGGTCGCCCGCCTCGTCCCGCGTCCAGCGGGTCGTGTGGCCGAGCCCGTCGGTGCGGGACAGCAGCCGGTGGTGCCGGTCGTGCTCGGCGCGTTCGACGTTGCCACGCGGGTCGACCGCTTCGGTCACGTTCCCGAACACGTCGTAGCGGAACACCCGGAGCCCGCCGAGGCTGTCGACGACGGTCGTCGACCGGCCCTCGACGTCATAGTCGACGGTGGCCGAGCGGATACCGCGCTCACCCTCGCCGCGGACGACCCGGCCGTCCGCGCGGTAGGTGTACGCGTAGCGGAAACCCTCGCGGTCGGTCCACCCCGCGACCCGGTCGGCGTCGTCGTACCGGTAGCGGAACGGCAGGAACGTCGTGTCGACCACCTCGGTGAGCCGGCCCGGGTCGTCGTACCGGTAGCACGCCAACACGACGTCGGCCAGGCGCAACGCCGTGACCCGCGGACCGGCCGCGTCGTGCTCGGTGTCCACGAGCACCCGGTACCCGCCGGAGTGCACCACTTCCACGGGCACGCCCGCGTGGTCGCGGCGGAACTCGACGCGGTTGCCGTTGCGGTCGGTGAGGGCGGTGATCGGCCGCACCCGGTCGTCCGCCGGGTTCGGCGCGAAGTGCCTCGTCCAGCCGGCCTTGGTGTCCCGCAGGAGGAACTCGCCGCCGTCCACGACCAACCGCAGCGGTGTGCCGCGCTCGGGCAGCCCCGGCTCGCGGTAGGTCAGCACCCGGCCGTCGCCGTGGTAGCGGACGGCGTCGCCGACCTCCAGCCGCTGGTCCATCGTGGACGACCAACCGGGGCCGTGGAGGCCGCCCGCGCTGCCGGAGGCGTAGGTGCGCGCCAGGACCAGCGGCAGCACCGCGGGCAATTCCACGTCGACGCGGTGGAACACCACCCGCCCGGACACGACGTCCACGCGATCGATGGTGCCCGCACCGGCCGACACCGATGCGGGCTCGCCCGAACCTCACTCGTTCGACGCAGTGTTTTTCTTCAGCCGCAACGAATACCGGCTCACGGTACCGAGGCCGCCTCGGGTGTGCGGCGCAGCAGCAGCACCGCGCCCAGCCCCAGCACCGCCACCGCCGCGAAGAACCAGAAGCCCCACGGGTACGCGACGCCCGCGGTCACCAGCGCGCCGGTGACGAACGGGCCGAGGATCGAGCCGATCCGCCCGACCGCCGAGGTGAAGCCCAGCGCCGTGCCGCGTGCTCGCGCGGGGAACGCCTGGGTCACGTACCCGAAGATCAGCACCTGCGCGGAGAACACGAACACACCGGTCAGCAGGACCATCACGTTCAGCAGCGCGCTGCTGTCCACGCGCATGCTCAACGCCGCCAGCAGCACCGCGGACGCGCCGAACCAGAGCACGGCGACCGGCTTGACGCCGAACCGGTCCGCGATCAGGCCCGCCGCCAGCAGGCCGATCACCGCGCCGATGTTCAGCATCAGCAACAGGGTGATCGCCGTGGACATCGGGTAACCCGCCGTCCGCATCAGCTGCGGCAGCCAGGTGTTCAACCCGTACACCAGCAGCAGCCCCATGAACGACCCGACCCACACCGCGATGCTGGTGCGGCGGTGCCGCGGTCCGAGCAGTTCCCGCGCCGGCATCGGCTCGCTCTCCCGGGCCGCCGCGAGGAACGCGCCGGACTCCGGCAACCGCCACCACATCAGCGGAACCGCCAGCAACCCGGCGATGCCACCGCCGTAGAACAGCAGGTGCCAGTTCTCCGCCGCCGCCAGGGCGAGCAACGTCATCAGCACCGCGCCCACGTGGTACCCGGTCATGGTGAGCGTGCTCGCGCTGGCCCGGCGGCGGGCGGGCAGGCTCTCCGCCATGGTCGCCAGTGCGACCGGCATGCAGGCGCCGAGCCCGAGCCCCGCCAGGAACCTCAGCAGCGCGAACACCGCCACGTTCGGCGACAGCGGGATCGCGAGCGTGAAGACCGAGAACAGCAGCACGGAGCCGATCAGCAGCCGCCGCCGCCCGAACCGGTCGGTCAGGGGGCTCAGCCCGGCCGCGCCGACCGCCACCCCGACCAGGGACAGGGTGGCCACCAGCGTCGCACCGGCCGGAGTGAAGCCCAGGTGGCCGGTCTTGAGCAGGACCGGGATGGTCGCGCCGAACGCGACCAGGTCGTAGCCCTCCAGCAGGACGGTCAGCCAGCAGAGCGCGGCCGTCCAGCCGGAGCGGGTTGGAGACGTCGTCATTGCCGTTCTCCTTCCGGTGGCCGATCGCCTCGGCCGGTGATCGCCCAGCGGGGTTTACTCCGGGCTGGTCGGGTAGGTGTCGACCTGGATCAGCTGGAGCCCGCCCACCGCGAGCCGCGCCCGCAAGGCGGCCTCGTCGGACACGGTGGTGGCGGGCACGCCGTAACCCTCGGCGATGCGGGTGAAGTCCAGGCCGGGGATCTCGGTGCCGGGCACGTCGGGCGTGCCCAGCAGCTCGCCGAACCAACGCAGCGCGCCATAGGTGCCGTTGCGCAGGATGACGAACGTGACCGGCACGCCGTAGCGGGCGGCCGACCACAACGCGGTGATGCCGTAGTTCGCCGAGCCGTCGCCGACGACGGCCACGACCGGCCGGTCCGGGCGGCCCATCGCCATCCCGACCGCCGCGGGCAGCCCGAACCCGAGCCCGCCCGCCGCCGGGAAGAAGTACGACCCGCCGCGACGCAGGTCCATCTGCCGCCACCAGGCCGAGTTCGTGGAGGTGGACTCCACCACGTAGATCGCGTCGTCGGGCTGGGTGTCGCGCAGGGCCGCGAACACCTGCTCCGGGTGCAGGGCGTGCGGCGCGGTCGCCGGCTCCGGGTTGGGCACGTACCCGGGTTCGGTCGGGCGGGGCGCGGTGCGGTCGAGCAACGCCTCCAGCACCACGCCGGGGTCCGCGATGAGCGCGTCGCCCATCGGCGCGCGGGTGGCCGCGCCGGCGTCGTCGGTGACCTGCACCAGCCGCGTGCCCTCGGGCAGGTACGGGCCGGGCACGTGCTGGTGGTAGCGGAACACCGGCGCGCCCAGCACCAGCACCAGGTCGTGCCCCTCGAGGGCGGAGGACACCGCGCCGATGCCCGCGGGCAGCACGCCGCGGAACAGCACGTGCCGGTTGGGGAACGGCAGCCGGAAGGGCGACGGCGCGACCCACGTGGGCACCGACCGGTGCTCCGCGAACGCGACGGCGCGGTCGAACAGGCCGGCCGTGTCGATGTCGCCGCCCAGCACCAGCGCCGGGTTGCGGGCCTGCTCGAACCGGGCCACCAGCTCGGCCAGCTGCTCCTCGGTCGGCGCGGCGCCCCGGCGGACGCTGCGGTCCAGGACGGTGTCCGCCTCGACCTCCTGCGCCCAGTCGTCGTAGGGCACGGAGAGGTAGGTGGGACGGCGCTGGACGTCCGCCTCGAACACGGCCTGCGCCACGGCACGCGGCACGTCGGACGCCGTGGCGGGCTCACCCGACCACGCCACCAGCGGGCGCATCAGGTTGGTGGCCTCCACGTTGGCGAGCATCGCCTCCAGGCCGATGGCCGAGCGCACCTGCTGGCCCGCGGTCAGCACCAGCGGCGAGCGCGAGTGCACGGCGTTGGTCAGCGCGCCCATGGCGTTGCCCGAGCCCGCCGCGGCGTGCAGGTTCACCAGCACCGGGCGGCCGGTGGCCTGCGCGTAGCCGTCGGCCATGCCGACCACCACCCCCTCGTGCAGGCCGAGGACGTACTGGAACGACGGCGGCAGGTCGGCGAGGAACGGCAGTTCGTTCGAGCCGGGGTTGCCGAAGACGGTCGTGAGTCCGTTGCGCTCCAGGAACTCGTGGACGATGCGGCGGACGGTCGGCAAGGTGCTGCCCCTCTCGGTGGTGCGGTCGAGATGACCGAGTGACCCAGAACATAAGGAGCCGGCGGACTGTGTTCCAATAAATGTTCAGCGGCAGACACATCGACGGGATCTATAGTTGCGTGACTTCGACCTGAACCTGGTGCGCACGTTCGTGCTGCTCTACGAGACGCGCAGCGTCACGGCCACCGCCGAGGCGATGCACGTCACGCAGCCGACCATCAGCTACAGCCTGCAAAAGCTGCGCCGCCGGTTCGGCGACGAGTTGTTCCGGCGCGCCAAGGGCGGGCTCGCGCCCACCACCACGGCGAGCGCCCTGTACGAACCGCTGCACAACGCGCTCGCCGCCATCGAGGAGGCGGTCAGCGGCGCGCGGCCGTTCGACCCGAGGACCGCGCGCACGACGTTCACGCTCGCCCTGTCCGACCTGGGCGAGGTGTCGCTGCTGCCCCGCCTGATGGCCGCGCTGCCGTCCCGCGCGCCGGGTGTCGGGCTCACCGTGCGACCGCTCGACGTGGTCAACGCGCCCGACCTCCTCGGGCGCGGCGAGGTCGACGCGTTCATCGCGTCACCGCTGTTCGGCACGCCGCGCGTCGCACGCGTGCCGCTGTTCGCGGAGGGCTACGTGGCGATGGTCGCCGACGACCACCCCCGGTTGCGGGGCGACCACGCGGACCTGGCGGCGCTCGCGGCGGAGCAGCACGTCACGGTGTACGGCCCCACCGGGCACGACGGACCGCGCCGCGCGCTGGAGGCCAACGGCCTGGAGCATCGGGTGGTGCTGCGGACGACCCGGTTCGCGGCGTTGCCGTTCCTGGTGCAGGACAGCGAACTCGTGGCGATGGCGCCCCGGATGGTCGCGGACGCGTTCGCCGCCGACCACCGGCTGCGGTTGCTGGAACTGCCGTTCGAGATCGAGCCGGCCCAGGTGTCGGTCTACGCCCGCCACGCCCACGCGCGGAGCCCGGCGCAGGCGTGGCTGGTCGACTTCATGGCGGAGGTGCTGGCCGAATAGCACTCACGCCGCCGTCCACTGTGGACGGCGGCGTGAGTGTCCATCGAGGATCGTCAGACGCCCAGGAACTCGAAGGCCGCCGCGCGGAACTCGTCGCTCTTCAGCGCGCCGAGGTGGTCACCGGGCACGTGCCGCAGCTCCGCGCCGGCCACGCGCGCCACGACCTGCTCGACGCCCTGCGCCATCGGGTCGCCCTCGCCCGCCAGGAACAGCGCCGGGACGGCGGGCGCGGTGGCGGCGGGGTCGAACGGCTCGCGGGCCAGGCCCTCGACCAGGCGCAGCAGCGATTCGGAGTCCTGGCCCGGCGCGGACACCATGCCGGTGATGATGCCGGTCAGCGGGTCCGCGGGCCGCGGGCCGCCCTGGACGGCGGCACGTGCCGCGGCGAGGTCCACCGCGCCGAACGGCTCCATCGGGCTGAGACCGCCGAGCACGAGGCGGCGCACCGGGAGGTAGCCGCCCGCGGCGAGGTCCCACGCGAGGCGGGCGCCGAGCGAGTAGCCGATCACGTCGACCTCGCCCGCGCCGACGCCGTCCGCCATGCGCCGCAACACGTTCGCGGTGGTGACCTCGTCCGCGGAGCCGACGGCCGGCCCGCCCGCGTGGCCGGGCAGGTGCACGACGACCGCTTCGCGGCCGGCCGCGGCCAGCGGGGCCGCCCAGCGCTCGGCGGGCCAGTCCGCGGCCCCGTCGGCGGCGAATCCGTGGATGAGCACGACCGGCGGGCCGGTGACCTCGGTGGTGGGTTGGGTGCGGGTGGCCGGCAGCGCGGCGACACTGGTCATTCTACGAGCGTAGACGAAAACGCCCGGACGGGTCCAGGCGCTCAGCCCACCACGCGCCGCATGAACTCCGCGATGTACGCGCGGTACCGGTCGGTCAGCTCGCCCACCGGGTGCATCAGGCTCGCCACGTTGGCCCCGATGGTCACCGAGATGACCTCGTCCGCGAGCACGCCGACGACGGGCGGTTCGAGCCGCGAGGCGGCGGCGATCCGCCTCGTCAGCTCGGCCCGCCACGTCGTCAGCAGGTCGCGGTAGCGCCGCGCCAGGTCGGGGTTCGCGACCGAGCGCTCCCACAGCACCAGCAGCACGCGCGCGGACGCGATCTGGTGCGGTTCCAGCGGCATCGCACCCTCGACGAACCCGTGCAACGCCTCCACCGGGCTCGCGCCCGGGTCCAACTCGGACATCCGCCGCGCGGTCTCCGCCAGGACGCTCTCGAACGTCGCGGCGATGATCTCGTCCTTGCTGGCGAAGTAGTGCTTGAGCGCGCCGTTGGCGAAACCGGCGGCGGTGACGATGCTGCGCATGGTCGCCGCTTCGAAGCCGCCCTCGGCGATCAGCTTCTTGGCGACCTCCACGATCTCCCGCCGCCGCTGGTCGTGGTCGATGACCTTCGGCATGGTCAGCGCCCGCGCGACGTCACGCCGAGTCCCGGAGACCGAGCCAGGTGGCCCGGCGTTCGGCCTGGCGCACGGGATCCGCGACCGGTGCGGCCAGCAGCAGCCGCCGGGTGTACGGGTGCTCCGGGTCGTCGGTGACCTTGGTGGTGTCGCCGTCCTCCACGATCTCGCCCTGGTACATCACCGAGACCCGGTGGCAGATCCGCCGCACGACGCCGAGGTCGTGCGAGACGAACAGGTACGAGACACCGGTGTCCCGCTGCAAGTCGATGAACAGGTCGAGGATCGTGGACTGGGTGGTCAGGTCCAGCGCGCTCACCGGCTCGTCGCACACGATCAGCCGCGGCCGGCGGACCAGCGCCCGCGCGATCGCGATCCGCTGCCGCTGACCGCCGGAGAACTCGCTCGGGTACCGGTGCACGGCGTCGCTGGGCAGCCGCACGTGGTCCAGCATCTCGGCGACCACCGCGCGTGCCTTCTCCCGCGACGTCCCGGTGACCTCCAGGGGTTCGGCCAGGACCTCGCCGACCGTCATCGTGGGGTCCAGCGAGCCGTACGGGTCCTGGAACACGACCTGGATGTCGTTGGCCAGCCGACGCCGCGCCGCGCCCTTCACGTGCGTGATGTCCTGGCCGTCGAACGAGATCCGCCCCGACGTCACCGCGGCGAGCCCGAGCACGGCCTTGCCCAGCGTCGACTTGCCGGAACCGCTCTCGCCCACCAGACCCACGCACTCACCCGCGCCGACCGAGATCGACACGCCCTTGAGCGCGCGCAGCCGGAGCTTGCGGTGGATGCGGTAGTCGACCACCAGGTCCTCCACCGCGAGCAGCGGCTCGGCTCCCCCGGGCGCGTTCATCGTGCACCGTCCTTCTCGCCCACCCGGTCGAGCGCGGCGGGCGATTCCCGCGACCACGCCTCGTCCAGTTCCTGCCTGCTCTCGGTGTCGTCCAGCGACGCGCTGATCAGCTCGGCCGTGTACGGGTCCTCCGGGTTGCGGAAGATCCGCTCCACCGGGCCCGTCTCGACGATCCGGCCGTCCTTCATGACCACGACCCGGTCGCAGATGTCCGCGACCACGCCGAAGTTGTGCGTCACGATCACCAGCGCCATGCCGTACTCCCGCTGCAACTCCCGCAGCAGTTCCAGCACCTCCGCCTGCACCGTGACGTCCAGCGCGGTCGTCGGCTCGTCGGCGACCAGCAGCGGCGGTCGCCCGGCCACCGCGCCCGCGATGAGCACGCGCTGCGCCATGCCGCCCGAGATCTGGTGCGGGTACGACACCAGGACCCGGTCGGGGTCGGTGATCCCGACCTGCACCAGGACCTCCCGCGCCCGCTCGCGCGCCGCGGCCTTCGACATGCCGTGCACGTGCCGCAGCGGTTCGACCAGCTGGTGCCCGATGGTGTAGCAGGGGTCCAGGTTGGTCATCGGCTCCTGCGGCACGTAGCCGATCGACCGGCCGAGCAGCGCCGCGCGCTCGCCCGGCGACAGGCGGCCGACCTCGCGCCCGCCGACCCAGATGCCGTCCGCGACCGCGGTGCCGCCGGACGGCAGGAGGTTGAGCACGGAGAAGATGGTCTGCGTCTTGCCGGAACCGGACTCGCCGACGATGCCCAGCACCTCGCCGGGCGCGGCGTCCAGCGACACACCGCGGACCACTTCCTTCACGCCGTTCGACACGGCGTAGCCGACGCGCAGGTTGTCCACGCGCAGGGCGCAGTCCTCCGCGTCGTGCGCGTGCGACCCGCTCGCCACCCGCTCCGCCAGGTCGCCCGGCGCGGGCGCGGCCAGCGATTCCCGCACCCGCGACCGGTCACGCCGGGTCGGCTGCTCGGACCGGACGCTGACCAGGTCCGCCAGGGTGGACCCGATGAACGCCAGCGCGGCGATCGTGAGCCCGAGGGCGATCGACGGCCACAGCAGGATCAGCGGGTAGTTCAGCATGTTCTGGAAGCCGTCGTTCATCATCTGGCCCCAGCTCGGCGTGGACGCCGAACCGATGCCGAGGAACTGGAGGCCCGCCTGCATACCGATGGCGATACCCGCGGTCAACGCGGTCTGCACGACGATCGGGGCGTAGACCGCGCGCAGCATGTGCGTGCGCAGGATGCGGCCGTTGGTCACGCCCGCGACGCGCGCGGCGTCGATGTACGGCTCCTTGCGGACCGACAACGCCCGCGCCCGCGTGATCCGGTAGTAGCCGGGCGCCAGGAAGATGCCCAGCGCCACCATGAGGACCACGAACGACTGCCCGGTGCCGGCGGCGACCACCAGCAGCACGATCATGCCGGGAACGGACTGGAGGGCGTCGCTGATCCACGAGCACACGCGGTCGGTGGCACCGCCGAAGTAACCGGCGGACACGCCCGCCGGCACACCCAGCAGCAGACCGGCGGCACAGGTGATCACCGCGCCGAACAACGTCGTCTGCGCGCCGTAGAGCAGGCGGCTGAGGATGTCGCGGCCGGCGGAGTCGCCGCCCAGCAGGTGGCCGTCGCCCGGTGTGGCGTGGGTCAGCTTGAAGTCGACGAGGTTCGGGTCGAACGGCGCGAGCCACGGCGCGAGCACCGCGACCGCGACGACGACCAGCAGCACGGCGAGGGCGACCACGCCGAGCGGGCGGCGCAGGTAGCGCCGCCACAACGAGATGCGCTTGACGGGCGCCAGGGTGGTGGGGAACGGAGCTGTGGTCATCGCTCGCGCACCTTCGGGTTGACCCACCCGAGCACGAGGTCGAGCAGGAAGTTGACGATGACGACGAACACCACGGTGACCGCGGTCAGCCCGAGCAGCACGGGGATGTCGCCGATCTGCGAGGCCGACTGGGTCAGGCTGCCGATGCCGGGCAGGTTGAACACGATCTCGACGACGATCGCGCCGCCGAGCAGACCCACGAACAGCAGCGCGAGCACGGTCAGCGCGGCGGGCGAGGCGTTGCGCAGCACGTGCGCGGTGACGCGCCTGCCGGACAGCCCGCGGGCGCGCAGCGTGCGCACGAAGTCCTGGTTGGCCACCTGGAGGAAGCCGTTGCGCAGCTGTTCGGCGACCATGACGATCGCGCCCAGCGCCAACGACACCGACGGCAGCGTGATCGACTGGATCCAGCCGCCGAAGGAGTGCTCCGGTGACACGTAACCGACGGCGGGGAACCACTTCAGCTCGATGCCGAACCACATGACCAGCACGAGGCTGACCCAGAAACCGGGCAGCGCGAACAGGACCACGGACGCGAGCTTCAGGCTCCGGTCCAGCAGGCCGCCGGGCCGCAGGCCGCACGCGATGCCCACGCCCACGCCGATGATGGCGGCGAGCAGCGTCGCGAAGACCACGATGGACAACGTGACCGGGACGCGCAGCGCGATCTGGTCGTTGACCGACTGGAAGTTGCGCCACGAGGAGCCGAAGTCGCCCGTCGCGGCGCTGGAGAACCAGTTCCAGAACTGGACGAGCAGCGGCTGGTCGTAGCCGATCTTGGTGCGCAGCGCGGCCTGCTGGGCCGCCGTCGCGCTGTTGCCGAGCAGGCCGGGTGTCGGGTCCCCGACCGCCACGTGCGCGAGGAAGTACGTGCCGCTGGTGACGACCACGAGCAGCAGGATCCCCGACAGCAGGCGTTTCGCGATGAAGGAAAGCAATGTCGGCTCCTCACCGGCAGGCCCGTCCGGTGTGGACGGACCTGCCGGAGCACGGGCGCGTCAGCCGCGCTGGATGAACCGCAGCGTCGGGAACATCATGCCGGTGACCGGCGTGACCGTGATGCCCTTGACGCTGAAGTAGGTGTTGTCGGCCTGGTACCACACGTCGAACCACGCCAGGTCGACCAGCTTCTTGTTGAGCTGCTTGAGCAGTTCCGTCTGCTGGGGGCCGGGTTCGGCCTGCTCGGCCTGCTCGACCAGCGCCTTCACTTCCGGGAAGGCGTCGACCGACGGGTTCGGGTTGTACCACTGGGACGTGGTGACCTGGTCGGTCAGCGTCGCCATGTCGTTGCCGGCCAGCGCGATCACCGCGAGGAACATCGGGAAGGTCGGCGCGTTCTTCTGGTAGTCGGGCATGGCCATGTCCTGCCACTCGACCTTGATGCCCAGCTCGCCGAAGGTCTGGTTGGCGGCGGGCTGCCACGCCTGGAAGATCGGCGACATCGGCATCTTCACGCTGAAGCCGTCCGGGTAGCCGGCCTCCGCGAGGAGCTGCTTGGCCTTGGCCACGTCGGTCTTGTACTTGTCGTTCATCGACTTGTCGTAGACCGCGCCGTCCACCGACCAGACCTGGTTGGTGACGGTGCCGGAGTCGTTGGCGACCGCCTTGAGGATGCCCGCGGCGTCGAAGGCGTAGCTGATCGCCTGGCGCACGCGCTGGTCACCGAGCGCCTTGACCTGCGCACCGGTCCGGTCGGCGAACTGCACGCCGACCCACGACGCCGCCTTCGAGGCGATGTTCCAGCCGTTCTCCTTCGCCTTGGGCAGGTTCGCGGCGTTGGCGAACTGCACGTTCAGCTGGCCGGACAGCATCGCGTTGAAGCTCGCCGTCTGGTCGGTGATCGGGAACAGCCGCACGGTCGGGAACGGGTAGGTGCCCGTGTCCCAGTGGTCCTGCTTCTTGGTGAAGACGTACTGCGACTGCGGGGTCGAGGACGCCTTGTCGTACTTGTACGGGCCCGACCCCACGGGGTCGGACGCGAGCGCGCCGGACTTGATGGCCGCCGGCGAGGCCATCCAGCTCCGGCCGAGGCCCATCTGGTACAGCAGGGCGTCGTCCCGCTTGGACAGTTTGATCTCGACGGTGTCCGCGTCCTTGGCGGACACGCCCGCGACGTTCAGGTACGCCTGGCCGGAGCGGACGCCGGCCTTCAGGTGTTCCAGGTTCGCGACGGCCGCCGTCGCGTCGAACTTCTGCCCGTCCTCGAACGTCACGCCCTGGCGCAGCTTCGCGGTCAGCGTGAGCCGGTCGGTGGACCACTCCCAGGACGAGGCCAGCGCGGGCACCGGCTTGCCGTCCTTGTCCAGCGCGACCAGCGGGTCGTAGACGGCCGACAGGTACGGCCCGTCGAAGCCGATGTCGGCGCTCGCCGGGTCCCAGGACGTGACGTCGAGGAAGACCCCGGCCTTGAGTTCGCCCGTGTCACCGGCGGCGGTGGTGCCACCGCCGCCGGAGCCGGTGCATCCGGCGAGCGCGAGAGCCGCCGCCGCGGCTATCGCGACCAGTGCCGTCCGTGTCCTCGTCATTGAGTCCTTCTCTCGGTGATGGACTGCCGGCGGGGGTCACGCGCCGCTGCCGCGGGCTGGTCCTCGCCTGGAGATGTGGTTCAAGTGGGTGAGACCTGGCTCACCGTGGTGCGGGTTAGTCTACGGTTGTCGGCAAAAAAATCAACGGTTGACCGACCGGTAAATCGTCCCGAAACCAACTGGTTACCCAGGGTCGACAAATCGTGAAATCGTATATGAAACGGGTGTTCTCAGACCGCTTCGGCGACCAGCACGCGCGGGCTGCCCGGCAGCGCGATGACCTCGCGCGCACGCCAGCCGGAACCCTCCAGCCACGCCTTGACCTCGGACTCCGGGTAGACGACCGTGCCGTCGATGACGAAGTATTCGCCCGCGTGCAGCGCGTCGATCGGCCGCTGGCGCTCGTCGTCGTCCAGGAAGAAGTCGAGCAGCAGCAGGGTCGCGCCCTCCTTGGCCGCCGCACGGGCGTTGGCCAGGATGGTCTTGTTCTGCTCCGCCGTGAACCGGTGCAGCACGTGGTTGACCATGACGATGTCGTGCTCGCCGCCCGGCGCGGCGGTCTCCGTCTCGGCGGGCTCGACGGTCGCGCGGTCGGTGAAGCCGGCCGCCGCGAGCGCGTTGTTGATGCCCTCGGTGGACATCGGCGCGAACACGAACCGGACGGTCAGGTCGGGGTTGGCCCGCAGCGCGTTCACCGCGAAGTCCGGCGACAGGCCGCCCAGGTCCAGCATCGACCGGTACGGCGTGAAGTCGAAACCACGCGCGAGCATCGCCGCGTGCAGCGAGTTGTACCGCATCACGCCGGCCATGAAGGTGCCCCACCGGGCTTCGTCCATCGCCAGCTCGCCCGGCTTGGTCGTGTCCACGGTGGTGTCGAACTGGAGCCAGTGGCCGTAGCTGATCTCGTTGAGGAAGGTCAGGAACGGCGCGAGGTCGGTGTCACCGGCGCCGCCCAGGTACTCCGCGGCGTCGGCCGCCAGGGAGTACCGGCCGTCCTGCCGGTCGAGCAGGCCCTTGGCGTTCATCGCGTCGGCCAGGATGCGCGCGATCTGCTCGCTCACGCCGGTGGTGGCGGCCAGCTCGGCGGCCGTGCGCGGGCCGTCGGACAGGGCCCGGAAGAGCCCGACCCTCGACGCGGCGAACAGCTGCTTGGCGCCCATGTAGCCGATGGCGATGTCGACGATGCGGTCCGGGACGGGTCCGGTCATGAAAGCTCTCCTCGAAAAGGAAGCGGGCCACCTCGGCGGGCGCCCGGGACGAGATGGGGTGTTAGTCTACGCACGTCGACTAAAAGCGCCAGCCCCTGAGCCGGATTCCACCGGCGGTGGCATTCCGATCGGGTAACGGCCCGCGCTCCGCCCCCGGTCGGACCGCGAACGCGGTCGCCCGTTCCGGAGCACCCGGTGCCGCCACTCGACCGCCCGGCGGCCCTGGTGGTTTATTTTCTACGCTTGTATACCGTAAGCCGACCGGAACCCCGGTCACCCGAGAGGAACCGACGATGACCTCTTCCCGCACCGTCCTGGTGACCGGCGGAGCCGGCGGCATCGGCCGCGCGATCGCCACCGCCTTCCAGAAGGCAGGCGACACCGTCGTCGTGGCCGACGTCCACGGCGTCGAGGAGGCCGCCGACGCGCTCGGTGTCCGCGGCGTGGCCCTGGACATCACCGACGAGGACTCGATCGGCCGCGCGCTGGACGAGGTCGGCCCGGTGGACGTGCTGGTCAACAACGCGGGCCTGCTCAGCGTCCACGGCCGACTGCTCGAACTGGCCGCCGCGGACATGGGCCGCATCCTCCAGACCAACGTCCAGGGCACTTTCCTGATGACGCAGCACGTCGCGCGCCGGATGGTGGAACGCGGCGTGCGCGGCGTGGTGGTGAACCTGTCGTCGATCGGCGGTCGCCAGCCCACGCCCGGCATGGGAGCCTACGAGAGCAGCAAGGCCGCGGTGGACGCGCTCACCCGGTGGTCGGCCATCGAGCTGGCCGAGCACGGCATCCGCGTGAACGCGGTCGCGCCCGGCCCGGTGCTCACCCCGATGCTGGCGATGGGCCTGCCGGAGGGCTCGCCCGCGCGCGAGGCGTGGCTGAGCCGGATCCCGCTGCGGCAGCTCGCGGCGGTGGAGGACGTGGCGGCGGCGGTGGTCTTCCTGGCCGGCGACGCGGCGTCCCACATCACCGGCACCAGCCTGCCCGTGGACGGCGGCCAGCTGCTGGTCTGACTGACGTGCCGAACGGGGCCGGGCCGCGTGGCCCGGCCCCGTTCACGCATCACCCGCGTTCGTAGACGATCCGTCCACCCAGGACGGTCAGCTCGACGTCCACGTCGGGCAGTTCGGCCGGGGTGAGCGCCAGCGGGTCGGCGGCCAGCACGCACAGGTCGGCCACCATGCCCTCGGCCAGGGTGCCCTTCCACGCCGAGGCGCCGTCCTGGCGCGCCGGGTTCACCGTGTAGCAGCGCAGCAGCGTCTCCACGCGCTCGCGCGGGTCCTCGGCCGGACCCATCCACTGGTCCGCGGCGGCGATCTCACGACGCCAGTCCGGCGCGAGCACCGGTGCGTCCGACGTGAGGCACAGCGGCACCCCGGCGTCCAGGGCCGCGCGCAGCGGCCACGCGCCCGCGGCCCGCTCCTGGCCGAGGGTCGCCCCGACCACGCCCGCCGTGCGCACCGCGATACCGGCCTGCGCGGAGAGCCCGACCCCGAGGTCCGCCATGCGCCGCAACTGCTCCGGGCTCACCAGGTCGCCGTGGATGACGTAGTGGCCGAGGTCCGCGTCCTGCTCGGCGCGGGCTCGCGCCACCGCGTCCAGCAGCAGGTCGATCGCCCGGTCGCCGGTGGCGTGCAGGCCCACCTGGAGCCCCGCGCGGTGGGCGGCCAGCACCATCTCGGTGAGGTTGCGCTCGCGGTCCGCGGCGTCCTGGCCCTCGACGAGGAGTTCCGCGTGCGTGCCGTCGGTGTAGCAGTGGTGCGTGTACGCCGTGCGCATCGGCGGGATGCCGTCGGCGAAGATCTTCACCCCGGCGAAGTTCAACCGCTCGGGGTCCGCGCCCGGTCCGTCCACAGTGGCCAGTCCGGCGAGGAAGTCGTCGAGGGTGCTCCGGCCGTCCAGCTCGCCGTAGAGCCACAGCGCCGTGACCCGCGCCCGCAGCAGCCCCTCGGCGGCCAGTTCGCGGTACTGCTCCACCACCGACGTGCCGAACGCGCCGGTGCCGCCGGCGTCCTCGCCCGGCCCGAGCCCCGGTTCGGTGTAGCTGGTGATTCCCAGCCCCGCCAACAGGTCTCCGGCCCGGAGGATGGCCGCGCGCCGCTCGGCGGCGGTGCGCAGCGGGCGTTCCGGCGGCATCCCGGGCGCGCCGGTCTCGCCGAACAGCGTGTGCGGCCACAGGGCGCCGAGCCAGGTGGCGTGCAGGTGGGCGTCGTTGATGCCGGGGATGACGGCCCGGCCGCCGAGTTCGACCACCTCGGTGCCCGACCCGACCAGGTCGGCGACGTCGTCGTCGGAGCCGACGCGCAGCACGCGCCCGTTCCGGACCGCCAGCGCGGTCGCGGGACCGGAACCCGCCATGGTGTGCACCGGTCCGCCGCGCAGGACAAGGTCCGCAACTGAATCCACCACGGGCGCTCCCTGTTGTGTCCGGGGTCTCGACATTTTAGTCGACGTACGTAGACTAACCCACCGGGCGGCGTGCGCGCGCCTCCCGCCACCGGAAGGAGTCCGATGACCGTCCCGACCTCCACCCGTGCGGCGGTGCTGACCGAGCACGGCAAACCGCTGCACCTCACCGAACTCCCGCTGCCCGCCGAGGTCGAACCCGGCGCGGCCCTCGTGCGCGTCTCGTGCGCCACGCTGTGCGGCACGGACGTGGAAATCTGGTCCGGCAAGATGAGCTTCCCCGGGATGCTCCCGATGGTGCTGGGCCACGAGATGGTGGGCGAGGTGGTCGCCGTCGGACCGGGCACCCGGGACGCGCTCGGCCGGGACGTCCCGGTCGGCGCGCGGATCGGCTGGTCCGAGTCGACCTGCGGCGAGTGCTACGGCTGCACCGTCCTGCGCGAGCCCGTCGCGTGCTCGCGCAGGGGTTACGGCTTCCTGCAACGGTCCGACGTCCACCCGTTCGCCACGGCCGGCCTCTGCGAGTACGCCTACGTCGTGCCGGGCGCGGCGAAGCTGCTGCTGCCCGACGAGCTGCCGGACAGCTGGGCCGCGATGGCCGGGTGCGCGGCCAAGACCGTGCTCCGCGCGTTCCACACCGCGGGCGGCGTGACGCCGGGCTCGCGGGTCGTGATCCAGGGCTCCGGCGCGCTCGGCCTGTTCGCCACCGCCGTCGCCCACATCAGCGGCGCGGGCAAGGTGATCACCGTCGGCGCGCCGGACTCGCGCCTGGCGCTGGCGGGCCGGTTCGGCGCGGACGCGGCGGTGAACGTCGCGGAGGGCTCGGACGGCATCGTCGAGCGCGTCCGGGAACTCACCGACGGCCACGGCGGCGACCTGGTGATGGACTTCGCCGGCGCGCCGTCGGTCGGCCGCGAGGCCGTCGCCATGGCCGCCCAGCGCGGCCGGGTGGTCATCGTCGGCAGCACGGGCCCGGACAGCGCGCCCCTGCCGCTCGGCACGGTGATGGGCAAGGAGCTGACCGTCGTCGGCTCGCTCAACGGCGACATCGCCGACTACCACCGCGCGGTCGAGTTCTTCGGCGCGTTCGCCGACCGGATGCCGTGGCAGGAGCTGTTCGGCGAGCCGGTCGGCCTGTCCGCCGCGTCCGACCGGATCGAGGCCATGCACCGCCTCGACGAGGTCAAGGCCGTCATCGACCCCCGTCTTCCCTGACCGTAGGAGGCCACCTTGTCCACCCTTCCCCGCCGTCGGGTCGGTACGTCCGATCTGGACGTTTCGCTGCTGTCCCTCGGCTCCTGGCACACCTACGACCGCATGGACTTCGCCGACGCCGTCGCGATGATCCGCAAGGCCGTGTCCGCCGGTGTCAACCTGTTCGACGTCGCCGTCTACGGGATGCCCGGGATGCCGCCGGTGTTCACCGACGTCATCTGGAGCGCGATCATGCGTGCCGCGGGCATCCCCCGCGACGAGTACCTGGTGTCCGCGAAGCTCTGGCTGGAGGGCTTCGGCGACCGCGGTTTCCGCCCGCAGCTGGAGAACGCGTTCCTGCGCGGCGGTTTCGACGTCGCCGACCTGGTGGTCCTCGGCGACCTCCGCCGGGACGACATCGCGCTGGAGGACCTGGTCGACGACCTCGCCGACCTGACCCGCGCCGGGCTGATCCGCGCGTGGGGCGTGAACAACTGGTCCGCGACGAACATCCGCCGGCTGCGCGAGATCGCCGCCGAGCGCGGTGTCCCGGGCCCGCAGATCGCCCAGCTCAAGTACAGCATCGGCCGCCGGTCCATCCCAGACGGCGAGCCGTTCGCCGCGTTGTTCGCCGACGGGTTCACCATGCAGGCGTCGGACGTGCTCGAAGGCGGCATCCTGGCCGGCAACACCGACCCGGCGCGCGAGGTCGGCCGCGACCCCGGCGGCATCCGGGAAACGCTCAAGCAGCACGCGCCGGGCGTCGTCGAGGTCGCGCGGCAGCTCGGCACGAGCGCGGCGCGGTTGGCCGTCGCCTTCACCCTGACCCACCCGGCCAACGTCACCACCCTGTTCGGCGCGTCCAAGCTGTCGCAGCTGGAGGACAACCTCGCCGCGGTCGACCTGGTCCAGCAGGTCGGCGCCGAGGAGATCCGCACCCTGGTCGAGCCGTTCTGGGCCGACCGCGGCGTGGTGGACCCGGAGGGACCGTGATCTCCCAACCCGTCAGCGAGGAGCCTGCCGTGACCCACACCCCCGTCCCGTTCGACCCCGAGATCGAGCCCGTGCTGGCGCAGGTGGTGCCCGCCGACGCGCCGCCGTTCACGCCGGAGACGATCCCCGGTATGCGGCAGGCCATGGCCGCGATGTTCCCGCCCGCCGCGGAAGCGGTCGGCGACGCGCCCGTGGACGTCGTGGAGCGCATCATCCCCGGCCCCGCCGGCGAGCCCGACCTGGAGATCACCGTCATCTCCCCGCGTGGTCTCGACCGGCCCGTGCCGGGCGTCTACAACATCCACGGCGGCGGCATGATGGTCGGCCACCGCAACATGGACGTCTCCCGGCTCCTCGACCTGGTCCTGGAACTCGGCGTGGTCGCGGTCAACGTCGAGTACCGGCTCGCACCCGAGCACCCGCACCCGGCGCCGGTGGAGGACTGCTACGCCGGTCTCGTGTGGGTCGTGGAGCACGCGGCGGAGCTGAACATCGACCCGGAGCGGGTCGTCGTGATGGGCGGCAGCGCGGGCGGCGGGCTCTCCGCCGGCGTGGCGTTGCTGGCCCGGGACCGGGGCGGCCCCGCACTGGCCGGTCAGCTGCTGCTGTGCCCGATGATCGACGACACGAACACCACGGTCGCGAGCCACCAGTACAGCGGGCTGGGCACGTGGACCCGGGAGTCGAACATCGCCGGGTGGCGGTCGCTGCTGGGCGACGCCGTCGGCACCGACGCGGTGTCGCCGTACGCCGCGCCGACCCGCGCCACCGACCTGTCCGGGCTGCCGCCCGCGTTCATCGAGGTCGGCAGCGCCGAGCCGTTCCGGGACGAGGACACCCAGTACGCGCTGCGCATCTGGGCCACCGGCGGGCAGGCCGAACTCCACGTGTGGAGCGGCGCGTTCCACGGGTTCGACATGTACGCGCCGGAGTGGCACCTCAGCAAGACCGCGATCGAGGTGCGGAACTCGTGGCTCCGCCGGGTCCTGGGGCTCGGGAGGTGACCGCCGGGCAGCACCGACCCGTCCCGTACGACCCCGAGCTGGAACCGGGTCTCGCGGCGTTCCTCGACCTGGTCGAGCGGATCCCGCTGCGGGCGGACACGATCCTCGCCAACCGGGCGCACTTCGCGACCATCATCCCGCCGGTCGAGCAGATCGTCGGCGACCGGCCCGTCCTGGTCGAGGACCGGGTCGTCCCCGGCCCCGAGGGCGCGCCGGACGTCGTGCTGACCGTCGTGCGCCCGAAGGACGGCGTGCCGGCGGGCGCGCCCGCGTTCTACAACATCCACGGCGGCGGGATGGTCCTCGGCAACCGGTACTTCGGCATCGACGGGCTGATCGAGGACGTGCTGCGGTACGGCGCGGTCGGCGTGTCGGTCGAGTACCGGCTGGCGCCGGAGCACCCCGCGCCCGCGGCCGTCGAGGACTGCTACGCGGGCCTGGTGTGGCTCGCGGAGCACGCCGACGAGCTGGGGGTGGACCCGGGTCGCGTCGTGGTGACCGGCGCGAGCGCGGGCGGCGGCCTGTCCGCCGGCGTGGCGTTGCTGGCCCGGGACCGGGGCGGCCCCGCGATCGCCGGGCAGATGCTGATCTGCCCGATGATCGACGACCGCAACGAGAGCGTGTCCAGCCTCCAGTACGACGGGCTCGGCGCGTGGGACCGCAACAACAACGACACGGCGTGGAACGCCATCCTCGGCCCGTTGCGCGGCACCGACGAGGTGTCGCCGTACGCGGCGCCGGCACGCATGGCGGACCTGTCGGGACTGCCGCCCGCGTTCATCGACGTCGGCGCGGCCGAGGTGTTCCGGGACGAGGCGACCGAGTACGCGTTGCGCATCTGGGCCACCGGCGGTCAGGCCGAACTCCACGTGTGGGCGGGCGGTTACCACGGTTTCGCGGGCTTCTCCCCCGCCGCCGAGGTGTCCCGCGCTGCGGTGGCGGTCCGGTCGTCGTGGCTGCGGCGGGTGTTGCGGACCCCATGAGCCTGCGCCGGGTAGCCGTCGTGCTCGGGCTGCTGGAGACCTTCGGACCCATCTCGATGGACCTCTACATGCCCGCGCTGCCGCGGCTCGCGACCGACCTCGACACCAGCGACAGCCTGGCGCAGGCGACGATGTCGGCGTGCATGCTGGGCCTGGCCCTCGGCCAACTGGTCCTGGGCCCGCTCAGCGACCGGTACGGCCGACGCCGGCCACTCCTGGCCGGCGTCGGGCTGTTCGCGGTGCTCTCCCTGGTGTGCGCGGTGACGCCGTCCATCGAACTGCTGCTGGCGGCGCGCTTCTTCCAGGGCCTGTGCGGCTCGGCGGGCATCGTGATCGCCCTGGCCGTGGCCCGCGACCTCGCCGACGGCGTGGAACTGGTGCGGCTGCTCGCGCTGCTCACCACGGTGGGCGCGATCGCGCCGATCGTGGCGCCCGTCGTCGGCGGCCAACTGGCGCCGGTGATGGGGTGGCGCGGCATCTTCGCGGTGCTCGCCGGGATCGGCGTCCTGCTGTTCGTGCTGGCGTTGACCGCGTTGCCGGAGAGCCTGCCACCCGGAGCCCGGCAGGCCCGCGGTGGCGCGCGGGAGTTCGGCGCGGTGCTGCGGGACCGGTTGTTCCTCTGCTTCCTGCTGGTCGGCGCGTGCGGCGGTGCGGCGTTCTTCACCTACCTGGCGTCGGTCAGCTTCGTGCTCCAGGGCAGTTTCGCGCTCAGCCCGCAGCTGTTCAGCATCTGCTTCGCGGTCAACGCGGTCATGTCCGTCATCGGCGCGCAGGTCAACCGCGCCCTGGTGCGCCGGGTGGGTCCCGCCCGGATGTACGCGATCGGGACGACCACGACGGCGGTCGCCGCCATCGCGATGGTGGTGGCCGTGGTGTGCGACGCGGGCCTGCTCGGCCTGCTGATCCCGTTGGCGCTGCTGATGTTGGCGAGCGGCGGCACGCAGGGCAACGGGTCGGCGCTCGCGTTGTCCGGTCACCGGGAGCGCGCGGGCACGGCGGCGGCGCTGCTCGGCACGGCGTCGTTCGCCGTGGGTCCGCTCGTCGCGCCGCTGGTGTCGTTGAGCGGGACCAGTCCGTTCTCCATGAGCCTCACGATGGCGATCGCCTACGGATGCGCCGTGGCGCTCGTGTGGTTGGCGGTGATGCCCCGCTTGCGCCACCAAGCGCGTCAGGACGTCGAAGCCGTGCCGACCTGACCGTCAGAAGGGGAAGAACAGGACGTAGGCGAAACCACCGCTGATCCCCCCGGTGACGGCCAGCGGCAGGAGGTTCGAGAACAACGGCCGCCAGGTGCCGCCACGACCGACCGTGGTGGCGGTGCGGCCGGGGTTCCGACGCCAGTAGCGCACGAGGACGGGATCGTTCTCCCGGAAGCCCCACGGCGCTTCCTCCTCGAACTCGAACGCGGCCCCGTACCCGATCGAGAACCGGTACACGGCCATGGTGGTCGGGTTCTCCCCGGACGTCTGCCGGAACCGGACCAGGTAACCCGTGGCGCGCTCGCCCCGGAACTGGAGCAGCAACCGGGAGAGCGTCCGGTACGCGAAGTACCCGAACAGTCCGGTGCACGCGCACCAGGCCAGGAAGAACACCAACCTGTCGTCCATGCGCCGCAAGGTAACAACACTCCGGCGTCCCGGATCGGCGTTCGACACAGGACTGCCCGAACGTCCCGAACCACGTCACCCCGGTGCGAATCCACACCGGCAGCCCGGCAGATCAGCGCTCGACACAGGACCGCCCGAACCACGCCACTCCGGCGCGAACCCACACCGACACCGACAGCCCAGCAGGACCAGCACTCGACACAGGACCCGCCGAACCACGCCACCCCGCTGCCGGTGTCACGCCGACACCGACACCCCAGCAGGACCAGCACTCGACACAGGACCGCCCGAACCACGTCACCCCGCTGCCAGCGTCACACCGACACCGGCAGCGGGTAGTCCGGCAGGGTCGGGTCCGTCGCGAACCAGTCGGTCATCTTCAGCATCGCCGACAACACCGGCTTCGAGTTGAACATGGCGTTGCGCGCCCGGATGCGCAACGCGCTCGGCGGCGCGAGGAACGGGCCCGCGTTCGCCTTCCTGACCACCTTCGTCAACCCGCGCATCCGGTCCTCGTACCGGCGGAAGGCCACCACGTGGTCACCTCCCGCCACGCTCAACTCGCCCGCCAGCACGTACGCGCCGACGATCGCCAGGCCCGACCCGAACCCGCCCAGCGTGTTGCCGTACCCGGCGTCGCCGACGAGTGCGACCCGGCCCTTGACGCACGTCGTGGTCTCGACGCGGCTGATCGAGTCGAGGTACACGGACTCCGCGTCCGCGACGCGTGCCATCAGCTCCGGCACCCGCCACCCCGCGCCCCGGTAGGCGGCACGCAGGATGTCGCGCTGCGCGGCCACGTCGTACCGGTCGTAGGTCAGCTCCGCCGACGCGAACACGAAGAACGCCGGAGCTTTCGGCCCGCCGACCGCCACCATCCGACCCGGCTCGTTGTAGAGCTGCGGCTCGCCGCCGACGTCGCCCAGGTCCACCAACGCGTAGTAGTACCCGAGATGCCGCACGTGGTCGCGTTCCGGGCCGAACGCGAGTCGTCGGACCGTCGAGTGGATGCCGTCCGCACCCACCACGAGGTCGAACGTGCGGGGCGCGGCGTGCCGGAAGGTGACGTGCACGCCGTGCGGCGTCTCGGTCAGCGATGTCACCGAGTCGCCGAACACGTACTCGCACTCCGCTGTCCGCTCGTGCAGCAACGCCGCCAGGTCACCACGCGGGATCTCGATCTCGCCACCGGTGAACGCGCCGGGGATCACCGCCAAGCGCCGTCCCGAAGCGTCCACGACGGTCTGGTCGACCCCGCCGGTCTGCCGGGACCGCACCGCGTCCAGCAGCCCCATCCTGGCCAGCACCGCGCGCTGGGTGGGGCCCTTGAAGTCGACGGCCTGCCCGCCCGGACGCGGCGCGGACGCCCGTTCCACGACGGTGACCACGCAGCCGAGCCGGTGCAGCCAGTGGGCGAGCGCGGGACCGCCGATACCCGCGCCGGAGATGAGGACCGTGGTGTTCTTCATGGCCATGAGGTTGGTCGGCGGCGCTGACAGTCCGCTGACAGTCACAGGCCGATGGTTGTCAGCGCCTCTTCCCGGCTCATCGCCGCACCTCGCGAGTACGCCGCGGCGAACGCCTCCACGCCGATCTCGTCCCGGGCACGCCGCGTCACGCGGGCCACGTCCGGGTCGCCGACACGTGCCGTGCCGCGCAACGCCACCGCCACGCCCAACCACAACGCCGCTCGCGCACCGTCCGCCGACTCCGCCCGCCCCTCCACGACCAACGCGACCTCCGACGCCAACAGCGGCGTGCGGACCGCTCGGAGCGCCTGGTCGTGCCGACGAGCCGCCTCCCGGGGGTCGTCGGCCAGCCTGCCGAGCGCGGTCAGCACCCGGGCGGTCCGCCACCGCGCGCCGCCCTCCTCCTCGGCGAGGGCCCTCGCCAGCAGGTCCGCGGCGGTCGCGTGGTCACCGGTCGACCGCGCGACCTCGGCCAGACCGAGCAGCGCCTCGCCGGTCGGCCGGGCGAACCGGGCCGCCGCCCGCGTGAACGCGACGCGCGCCGCGTGCGTCTCGCCTTGCCGCAGCAGGCAACGCCCCTGGTGGCAGAGCAGTTCGCCGCACTCGTCGGCCGCGCCCAGCGCCTCGTACAACGCCAACGCCTCCGCCCAGCACGCGTGCGCCCGGTCCCACTCGCCGCGCCAGCCCTCGACGCGGGCCAGCCAGTCCAGCGACTGCGCCACGCCCCACCGCTCGCCGAGCGCCCGGAAGGACGCCAACGCCGCCGCCATGTCCCGCTCCCCGGCGGCGGGCGCGCCGTCCAACACCCGCAGCAGCGCGCGGCCGAACCCGGCCAGCGCGGCGTTCCACGGGTCCTCGCCCAGCAACGCGCCCGGATCGGCGTGCGGGTCGACCGGCGGACCCACGACCATGCCCCACAACGCCACGCCGAACGGGTGCCGCAGCTCCAGCGAACCCGACTCGACGATCCGCCGCGCCCGTTCCCAGTGCTCCGCCGCCGGGCGCGGCCACGCGTGCACGACGCAGCTCACGTACTCCTCGGCCAACCCGTCGGGCACGTCGCCGACGAGCAACGCCGCCGCCGCGTCGCCGGCCTGCGCCCGCCGGCCGCTCAACCACCAGTAGGCGGCCAACGCCGCCACCAGCCGCATACCCGTCTCGCGGTCCGCGTGCCGCAGGGCAGCCATCAGGTTGTCGTGCTCGGCGGACAGCCGGGCGAGCCACGTGAGCTGTTCCGCTCCCCTCAGGTGCGGATCGGCGCGTTGGGCCAACGCGAGGTGGTAGGCGACGTGCGCGCGCCTTACGTCCCGTTCCTCGGTTTCGCCCAGTTGTTCCACGCAGAACAGCCGGATCGTGTCGAACATGCGGTAACGGCCGTCCACGACCGTCACCAACGACTTGTCCACGAGGTCGGCGAGCACTTCGTCCGCGTCCTCGACACCGCACACCGCCTCCACCGCCGCCAGTGGCGCACCACCGGCGAACACCGCGAAACGACGGGCCAGCACGCGTTCCCGCTCGCCGAGCAGGTCCCAGCTCCACGCGACCACCGCGTGCAGGGTGCGGTGCCGTTGGGCGGCCGTGCGGTCACCGCGGGAGAGCAGCTTGAACCGGTCGCGCCCGGTCAGCCGGTCGGCGATCTCGGCCGCCGAGAACTGCCGCAGCCTGGCCGCCGCCAGCTCGACGGCCAGCGGCAGGCCGTCCAGCGCCACGCAGATCGCCGCCACCGCCGCGTCGTCCGGCGGCACACCGGGTCGAACGGCCGCCGCGCGGTCGGTGAACAGGCGGACCGCGTGGTCCAGGTCGAGCGGTTCCAGCGGGAGCAACGCCTCACCGGTCAGGCCGAGCGGTTCCCGGCTGGTCGCGAGGACGCGCAGCCGGGGGCAGCGGGTGAGCAGCAGGCGCACCAGGCCGGCGGCCTCCGCCACCACGTGCTCGCAGTTGTCCAGCACCAGCAGCAGGTCCCGGTCGAGCGCCGCGACCAGGCGGGCGACCGGGTCCGCGCGGCCCGGCCGCAGCCCCGACTCGCGCACCCCGAGCGCGGCCAGCACGGCGGGCGCGACGGCGTCACCGGCGGTGAGGCCGGACAGGTCCGCGAAGCACGCGTCCGGCGCGGTCCGGGCGGCGAACTCCACCGCGAGCCGGGTCTTGCCCGTGCCGCCCGGACCGCACACGGTGACCAGCCGGGCGTCCAGGTCGGCGAGACGGGCCAACTCCTCGTCGCGCCCGACGAAACCCGTCAACGGGGCCGGGACACCACGCCGGGTCACGGGCTCCTCGTTCCGGAGCACGGCCAGGTGGGCGGCGGCCAGGCCGGGTGTCGGGTCGACGCCCAGTTCGTCGGCGAGCCGCCGCCGTGCGTCCTCGAACTCGGTCAAGGCTTCCGCGGTGCGGCCTTCCGCGTGCAGCGCGCGCACGAGCTGTTCACGGAACCTCTCACGCAACGGATGCGCCGTCACGAGCGCACGCAGGCGTGCGACCGGTGCGTCCCCCATGGCGAGTTCGGCGTCCACGAGGTCTTCGGTGGCCGATAGGCGCAACTCCTCCAGACGCGCGGCCTGCGCCACGCCGTGCGGCAGGTCCGCCAGTGCCGGGCCGCGCCACAGCTCCAGCGCGTCACGAAGCGTGCGCGTGGCGTCCGCGACCCGTCCGGCGGCGAGGAGCGCGCGACCGTCGCGTGCCATCCGCTCGAAGACGTGCGCGTCCACGTCGTCCGCGTCGACGGCGATCCGGTAGCCGCCGCCGGTGAACTCGACGGAGCCCGGTGGCAGCACCCGGCGCAGCCGCGAAACCTGCGCCTGCACCGCGTTGACCGCCTCGGCGGGCGGGTCGTCGCCGTACTGACCCGCGACCAGGCGCTCCAGCGGGACCGGTCGGCCCGGCGTCAGCAGCAGCATCACCAGCACGGCACGGGGACGCGGCCCGCCGACCGGGACCACCTCCCCGTCGGGCGACCGCACCTCCACCGGACCGAGCACACCGAACCGCACGGTGCGATTGTCCCCGCCGATCCGGTCGGGACTGTCGTACCCCTGCCGTATTGTCCGCCGGGACTGGAGCAACAGGAGGTTTCGGGCGTGCGCAGGTGGGAACTCGTGGCGGCGACATCCGCCAAGTTCTGGGAGGTCGACCGCGCGGGAGCGGTGGTGACCGTCCGCTTCGGACGGCTGGGCACCGGCGGCCAGACGAAGAGCAGGGAACTGCCCACCGAGGCCGCCGCGACCGCGCACGTGACGAAGCTGATCGCGGAGAAGGAGCGCAAGGGCTACGCGGAGACCACGTCCGGCGCCGCTCCCGCGGGCCCGCCGAGCACGGCGGCCGGACCGGGCGGCACTTCCCACCCGGCCGCCGCCTCCGAACCGGCCGCCTCCGACCCGGCAGCCGCTCCGGTGCCGGCCGCGGCGGCCGACGACCGCACGACCCCCGGCGACTACCCCACCCCCGTCGGCGAAATCCCGACCGCGGCCGACGAGGACGTCCTCGTGTTCCCGCCCAAGTGGCGCGCCACCGTCCACCCCCGGCACGGCGGGCACGTCCCGTCCGACGTCCGCCCCGCGCCCAAGGCCGCCGGGCGGCTGCGCCGGTTCCTGGCCGAGGCCAAGGGCCTGGCGACCACCCTCGCCGACGACCGCACCGACCCGGCCCTGGCCGCCGCCCTCGACGCCTACCTCGCGGGCGGGGCCGACGCGGTCGGCGCGGCGTGCGCGGTCGCCATGACGGTGGAGCAACACCACGGCTCGCCCCCGGACCAGCGGCAGATCGCGGACGACCTCGTGCTCTCCCACGGTGTCGAGTTCGCCGCGCGGGCCGCCGTCGAACTGGGCCGCGTCGAGGTGCACGTGGGCAGGCGGCTCAGCGCCAACAGGCGGTGGCTCGCGCCCAGCGCACCGGGGCGGCTGGGTCACCGCATGATCTCGAACCTCCTCGACCGCGTGCGCCGCCTGATCGCCGCGCACCCCGACCAGGCGGGCGTGGCGGCAGCCGTCGCCGACCTCCGCACCACCACCCTGACCAGGCTGATCGCCTCCTACCTCGTCCCCACCCGCACCGGGTGGGTGGACGAGGTGCTGGACGAGGCGATCGCCGCCAACGCCTGGGCCGACTGGACCCCGTTGCTGGCGAGCATCGGCACGGTGGAGCAGTTCCGCCGGGTCCTCGACCACGATTACGTCGCCTGCAACCTGGGCAACACGAACGTCCTCCGCACGGTCGTGGACGGCGTGGGGCCCGCCGCGGCACCGGTCCTCGCCCGCCTGCTGGACGGCGAGAAGCAGCGCGACGCACGGCGACCGCTGGTCGAGACCCTGGCCGTGCTGCCGACCGACGAGGCGTTCGACCTGCTGCTGGCCCGCGTCGACCAGCCGTCGGCGGAGAGCGCGGTCATCGACGCCGCGCGGCGGTTCCCGCGCCGCGCGCTGCGCCGATTCGCCGCGCACGCCGGGAACCGCGTGGTGCGGAACGTGTTGCACGCCCACGTCCGGGCGCACGGCGAGCTGGTGGCCGAGCTGCCGGAGGACGTCCGGCAGGTCGTGGCGGAGGTCGAGGCCGACTACCGGCAGGCCCCGGCCGCCGACCCGGCGACGCTGCCCGCGCTGCTGGTGCGGCCACCGTGGACGGTTGGGCACGACGTGGCGAAACCCGTTGTCCTGAAGGGGATCGAGGCCCCGCGGGACACGCGGGTGGCGTGGGCGCCGGGTGAGCGCGAGGAGTGGCTGGCCACCAGGGACACCTACTTCCAGCTCCGCGACGCGGACTGGCCGAAGCTGGTACGCCACCTCCAGACCAGCGCGCACTACAGCGACCACCAGCGGATGTCGTTGTTCCTGCACGGTCCGGTGGAGGACGCCCGGCCGCTGCTGGCCCAGTGGCGGTCGCAGTACACCTGGAACGCCGAGCAGTGGGGCCGCCTGCTGGCCGCCCGGTTCGAGGCCGACGCCCTGCCCGCGCTGCTGGACGTCGCGAAGTCCCGACCCGCGGTGGCGGTCGGCTTGCTGATGCCGTTCGTGGACGGCCGGGTCGCGCACCTGATGGCGGGTTGGCTGGTGCGCTCGAAATCGGCCCGTGCGGAGGCGATCACATGGTTGCGCCGCCACGCCGCCGACGCCGCACGCCACCTGGTGCCGACCGCGCTCGGCGCGCCCGGCGCGGCCCGCCGGTCCGCCGAGGCCGCGCTGCGGCTGATCCCGGCGGAGGCGGTCGCGGCGGCCGGTGCGCACGGACCGGCGGCGGAGGCCGCGATCCACGCGCTGACGACGGTCGACCCGCTGGACGTGCTGCCGGTGAAGCTGCCCTCGCCCGGCGACTGGGCCGATCCCGGGATGCTGCCGCAGGTCCTGCTCGCGGACCGGCGGCACGCCCTGCCGCACGAGGCCGTCGGGCACGTGATCACCATGCTCGCCATGTCCACTCCGGACGACGTGTACGCGGGCGTGCCGGTGGTGCGGGAGCTGTGCGACCCGAAGTCGCTGGCGGAGTTCGCGTGGGCGTTGTTCGAGCGGTGGCGTGGCGCCGGGATGCCGTCGAAGGACGGCTGGGCGCTGGGCGCGCTGGGGCTGCTCGGCGACGACGACACCGCCCGCCTGCTCGCGCCGCTGATCAAGGCGTGGCCCGGGGAGAGCGGGCACGCGCGGGCCGTGGCGGGGTTGGACGTGCTGGCCGCGATCGGCACCGACGTGGCGCTGGTGCAGCTCAACAGCATCGCCGTGAAGGCGAAGTTCAAGGGCCTCAAGCAGCGGGCGCAGGAGAAGATCGAATCGGTCGCGGCCGGTCTCGGGCTCAGCGCCGAGCAGCTCGCCGACCGCCTCGTGCCGGATTTCGGCCTGGACGACGCGGCGACGCTCACCATCGACTACGGGACGCGCCGGTTCCTGGTCGGCTTCGACGAGCAACTCAAGCCCCACGTCGTGGACGACACCGGCAAACGCCGCAAGGACCTGCCGAAACCCGGCGCGAAGGACGACCCGGAACTGGCACCCGCCGAGCACAAGCGGTTCGCGCAGTTGAAAAAGGACGTCCGAGCCATCGCGGCCGAGCAGATCGACCGGCTCGAAGCGGCGATGGTGCGGGGACGCCGCTGGTCGGCGACCGAGTTCCGCGAGCTGTTCACCGGACACCCCCTGCTCTGGCACATCGTCCGCCGCCTGGTGTGGACCACCACCGACGGACACTCCTTCCGCCCCGCCGAGGACCGCACGCTCGCCGACGTCCACGACAACACCTACACACTCCCCGACAACACACACGTCGGCATCGCCCACCCCCTCCACCTCGGCCACGACCTCCCCGCCTGGGCCGAACTGTTCGCCGACTACGAAATCCTCCAACCGTTCCCCCAACTCGGCCGCCCCGTCCACCACCTCACCACCACCGAACGCACCGCCCAACGCCTCACCAGGTTCGAAGACGTCTTCGTGCCCACCGGCCGCATCCTCGGCCTCACCCAACGCGGCTGGCAACGCGGAACGCCGATGGACGCGGGCATGGAGGCGTGGGTGCTCCGGCCGCTGCCGAGCGGCGGCTCGGTGGTGGTCAACCTGGACCCGGGCATCGCGGTCGGCATGGTGGACGAGTTCCCGGAGCAGAAGCTCACCGAGATCTGGGTGCACGACGAGCAGGACGGCGCGTGGAGCCCGCGCGGCGAGCTGACCTTCGGCACGCTCGACCCGGTCACCGCGTCCGAGCTGATCGCCGAACTGACCGGCCTGACGAGCTGAACCGCGGAGGCGAATCCCGATGTCCGACCAGAAGGACCTGCAACGGCCGCCCGCCGAGGTGCGGTTCGCCGACGAGCTGGCGCGGTTGCGCGCCGACGACACCGCGCACCGGCCGCCGGGCTGGGCGCTGAGCCTGGAGGCGGCGCGCCGGTTCATCGTCGGCGACGAGAGCCGCGACGTGAGCCGCAAGTTCGTCGGTGACCCGTCGCTGGTGGACCGCTGCCTCGTGACGCTCGCGACCAGCCGCGGCCTGCTGCTGGTCGGCGAGCCCGGCACGGCGAAATCGCTGCTGTCGGAGCTGATCGCGGCGGCGGTGTCCGGTGAGTCGACGTTGACCGTCCAGGGCGGCGCGGCCACCACCGAGGACCAGGTGAAGTATTCCTGGAACTACGCGCTGCTGGTGGCCGAGGGCCCGACACCGCGGTCGCTGGTGCCCGCGCCGATGCTGCGCGGCATGGCCGAGGGCAAGGTGGTGCGGTTCGAGGAGATCACCCGCTGCCCCCTGGAGGTGCAGGACTGCATGTTGTCGCTGCTGTCCGAGCGGGTCGTGGCGATACCCGAGCTGACCGGGCCGGACGGCATGGTGTTCGCCCGCGACGGCTTCAACGTGATCGCCACTGCGAACACGCGGGACCGGGGCGTGAACGAGATGAGCGCCGCGCTCAAGCGCCGGTTCAACTTCGAGACCGTGTTCCCCATCGCGGATTTCGCCACCGAACTGGACCTGGTGGAGCGTGAGGCGGGCAGGCTGCTGGAGCGCTCCGGGGTCGGTGCGCCACCGCGGCGCGACGTGCTGGAGGTGCTGGTGCGGACGTTCCGCGACCTGCGTGGCGGCGTGTCGTCGACCGACCGGCTGTCCACGGTGATGAGCACCGCGGAGGCGGTGTCGGTGGCGCACGCGGTCGGGTTGCGCGGCTGGTACCTGCGTGGCGAGGCGGGCAGCGCGGCCGACGTGGTGGAGTGCCTGGCGGGCACGGCCGCCAAGGACAGCCCCGAGGACCTGGCCCGCCTGCGCCGCTACCTGGAGCAGCAGGTGCCCCGGCGGACCGGGGCGCAGTGGCGGGAACTGCACCTCGCCCGGCACCTGCTGCCCGGCTGATGGGCGCGACGTTCCTGGGCGTCCGGCACCACAGCCCGGCGTGCGCGCGGCTGGTCCGGGACACGATCCTGGACCAGCGGCCCGCGCACGTCCTGGTCGAGGGGCCGGCCGACGTCAACGACCGGCTCGGCGAACTGCTCCTGGGCCACGAGTTGCCGATCGCGCTCTACACGTACCACCGGGGTGACGGCGGGGCGCACGCGTCGTGGACGCCGTTCTGCGACTACTCGCCGGAGTGGGTCGCGCTCACCGCGGGCCGGGAGGTCGGGGCGCGGGTGCGGTTCATCGACCTGCCCGCGTGGCACCCGGCCTTCGCCGACCGGGACAACCGGTACGCCGACGCGGAGATCCGGTACGCGGAGGCCGTGGAGCGGCTGTGCCGGGAGTTCGCGGTGGACAACGTGGACACCCTCTGGGACCACCTCTTCGAGGCCGCGCCCGAGGACGGTCTGGCCGAGCGGCTGACCGCGTACTTCGACCTGCTGCGTGGCGACAGCGCGGCGAGCCCCGACGACCGAGCCCGGGAGGAGTACATGGCGCGCTGGGTCCGCGCCGCCCTGGCCCGCGACGACGGGCCGGTGCTGGTGGTGACGGGCGGGTTCCACACGCCCGCGCTGCGTGCCCTCGTCGCCGACGGGGTCCGCGGGTGGACCCGACCAGCCGACCAAGCGGGCGGCGGCCGAGCGACCACCGGCACGACCGACCGCGACCGGACAGCCGGTGGTGGCGAACCGGCCGGCAGCGAGCCGAGCGCCGGCCGAGCACACAGCGGCGAGGTGGGCGGTTCCGCCGACGGGTGGCCCGAGGTGCCGCGGTCCACCGGTGGCGCGAGTTACCTGGTGCCCTACTCGCACCGGAGGCTCGACGCGTTCACCGGCTACGAGTCCGGGATGCCGTCGCCCGAGTATTACCACTGGCTCTGGCACCGCGGTGTCGGCGCGGCGGCGGACGAGTTGGTCCGCTCGGTCGTCACGCGGCTGCGCGGGCGGAAGGTCGTGGTGTCCACCGCGGACCTCATCGCGGCACGCACGCTCGCGGACGGGCTGGCGCGGCTGCGCGGGCACGACCGCCCGGCGCGGGTGGACGTGCTGGACGGCCTGACCGGCGCGCTGGTGTCCGAGGACCTGGACCGGCCGCCGCCGTGGGCCCGGCGCGGTCCGCTGGAACCCGGCACGCACCCCGCGATCGTGGAGATGGTCGCCGCGCTCAGCGGTGACCGGGTGGGCAGGCTGCACGCCGACACCCCGGCCCCACCGCTGGTCGCGGCCGTGCAGGCGGAACTCCTCGCGGCCGGGTTGGACGGCGCGGGGCTGGTGGGGCTGGACCTCGCCGACCCCGTCGACCTCGACCGCTCGCGGCTGCTGCACCGGCTGCGGGTGCTGGGCGTGCCGGGCTTCGCCCGGGAAACCGGCCCGCGTGGCGGCGGCGACCCGGAGCCGCGCGAGCGGTGGCTGCTTCGCCCGGACGACCACCGGGTGCCCGCGTTGATCGAGGCCGCCGCGCACGGTGCGACGGCGAGCGACGCGGCGGGCGCGAAGCTCGCCGCGCGGCTGCCCGGCGCGGACGTCGCGGAGCTGTCGGCGGTGTTGTTCGACGCCGCCCTGTGCGGTGTCGGCGCGGAACGGGTCCTCGCGCTCCTCGCCGACGAGGTCGGCCGGGTGGGCGACCTCGTCGCACTGGGGCGCGTGCTGGCCGACGTGCTCAGCCTGTGGCGGCACGACCGGCTGCTGGGCACGGCGGGCAGTCCCGCGCTGGGCGCGGTGGTCGACGCGGCCGTGACCCGGCTGCTGTGGCTCGCCGAGGGCGTGCACGGGGGTCCGGCGCCGGCCGAACCGGGTCGGCTGCGGGCGATCGTCGCGGTGCGGGACGCGGTGCGGCACGCCGGTCCGGTCGTCACCACGGGGGTGCCCGAGGCGGTGGCCGTGCTGAGCCGGGTCAGCGCCGACCGGCGGGTGCCGCCGGACCTGCGTGGCGCGGCGTTCGGGTTCGGCTGGTCGCTGGGTTGCCCCGTGGACGCGGCGGGCGCGGTCCGCGGCATGGCCGCGCCCGCCACCATGGGTGACTGGCTGGCCGGGTTGTTCGCCCTGGCCCGTGACGAGGTGCTGACCGCCGGTGGTGTGGTGGGCGTGCTGGACGAGGTGGTCGACGCGCTGACCGAGGACGAGTTCCTGGTGGCGCTGCCCGCGTTGCGGCAGGCGTTCGCGTTCTTCCCGCCCGCCGAGCGGGAGGCGATCGCGCGGATGCTGCTGGAGCTGCGTGGCGTGACGGGCTCGGCACGCGCCCTGCTGCGCACGCCGGTCGACCCGGTGCTGGTGGCGGAGGCGGGAGCGGTGGAGGCGGCGGTGGACCGGGTGCTGGCGCGGGAGGGGTTGGCGTGACGGGGTTGGAGCGCTGGCGGTTGATCCTGGGTGAACCCGCGAGCCGGCACACGGGACAGCTCCCGGACGACGCGCGGGGGCGGGACGCCGCGTTGGATTGGCTGTACGGGCGGGACCCGGAGCTGTCGCGGCGGGACGTGCGGCGCGGCGGCGCGGAGGAGTCGGCGTTGACCGCGGTGGACTGGCTGGACGACATCCACCGGCTGTTCCCCAAGGAGACCGTCGAACGGCTGGAGCGCGACGCCGTCGAGCGGTACGGCATCACCGAGGTGGTGACCGACCCGGCGGTGCTGGAGCGGATCGAGCCGAACGCGGCGCTGCTGCGTGCCGTGCTGCGGACCAAGCACCTGATGAACCCCTCGGTGCTGGCGATGGCGCGGCGGATCGTCGCGGCGGTGGTGGCGGAACTGGTGCGGAAGCTGGCGCGCGAGGTGCGCCAGTCGTTCACCGGGACGCGCAGCAGGCGGCGCACCGCCTTCAAGCAGGCCCGCAACTTCGACTTCCACGGCACGATCCGCGCCAACCTCGGGCACTACCAGCCCGACCAGCGGCGCGTGTTGATCGAGCAGCCGCGGTTCCACTCGCGCACCCGCCGCCACCTGGACCGGTGGCAGCTCGTGCTGGTCGTGGACCAGTCCGGTTCGATGGCGGGTTCGGTGATCCACTCGGCGGTGACCGCCGCGTGCCTGTGGGGCTTGCCGGGCCTCAAGACGCACCTGATCGCGTTCGACACCACCGTGGTCGACCTGACCTCCGACGTCACCGACCCGGTCGAGCTGCTGATGAAGGTGCAGCTGGGCGGCGGCACGGACATCGCGCGGGCCGTGTCGTACGCGGCGGGCCTGGTGGAGAACCCGCGGCGGGCGATCGTCGCCGTCGTCACCGACTTCTACGAGGGCGGTGACGAGCAGCGCCTGATCCGCGCGGTGCGCGGCATGGTCGAGCAGGGCACGCACGTGCTGGGCCTGGCCGCGCTGGACGAGGACGCCAACCCCCACTACGACCGGGACCTGGCGCAGCGGCTGGCGAACGTCGGCGCGCACGTGGGCGCGATGACACCCGGGCAGCTGGCGGAGTTCGTCGCGGAGAGGCTCGGCTGATGCGCACCGACCTGCTGGCGCTCACCCCGGACGCGCTCGCCGCGCTGGCCAACCGGGGCCTGGTCAAGCGCGCCACCAAGGAACTCGACGCCGGTGCCGGACCGGACGTGCGGCCGGCCGACGACGGCACCGTGCGCGGCGTCTTCCCGGACGGCGTCGAGTCGGTCCTGCCGCCGGGCGCCGCGCTGGACGCGGCGACGTGCACGTGCGGCGCGCCCGGCGTGTGCCGGCACCTGATCGCCCTGGTGCTCGCCTTCCAGCGGCAGCGGGAGGCGGTGGGTTTCACGCCGTGGTCGCCGGGTGACACCACCGACGAGGCGTTGACGGCGCTGGTGGGCGACCGGGCGGTGGCGGCGGCGCGGCGGGTGTGGCGTGCCGGGTACCCGGTGAAGCTGGTCCGGCCGACCGCCGAGGACCCGGTGGCGAGCGCGGAACTCCCGGCGTGCACGGTGCGGTTCCTGGTGCCCGACGACCTCGGCTACGTGCACACCGACGCGAGCGCGGCGAAGCGCGACGAGGTGCTGGTGCTCGCGGTGTGGGCGTTCCGGGAGGCCGACGCGCGTGGCCTGGTCGAACCGCGGCCCCGGCTCGACGTGGGTGGCGGCGGGCGGGAGCGGGCCGACGACATGTCGGACGTGCTGGACCTGGCGGACCAGTTGCTGCGGGATGGCGCCGTGCACACGACCCCCGTGCTGGACGCCGAACTGCGCCGTGCCCGGGACGACCTGGCGGCGGCCGGCCTGCACTGGCCCGCGGCGGCCGTGGCGGACCTGGTCGAGCAGGTGGCGGCGCACCGGCAGCGCAGCGCCCGCCACGAGCCGCACCGCGTGGCCGAGCTGATCGCCGAGCTGCACGCCCGGCACCGCGCGACCGGGCGGCGGTCGCAGGTGCTGGGCACCGAGGAGGCCGCCGAGACGCCGTTGCGGCGGGTGCGCCTGACCGCGCTCGGCTGCCGCGTCCGCGGTACCGACGAAGACCGGACCGCCGAGGTGTTCTTCGCCGGTGACGCGGCGGTCCTGGTGCTACGGCACCGCTGGCCGGTGGGCGAGGACGAGCACCCGACCGGTCACGACCTGGCCGGGCGACGGCTCGCGGGCAGCACGCTGGGCGTGCTGGCGGCGGCGGGCGTGGTGTCGGAGTCGGCGGTGCGCAGCGCCAGCCGGGCCGTGCGGCTGACGTCGAACCGCGTGTCGCGGACGTCGATCACCCCGGTCGGCCGGTCGTGGGCGGGGCTGCCCGCCGCCGTGCTGGCGGAGGACCTGGCGGAGGTCGCGGAGTCGCTGCGCGACCAGCCGCCGCGCCTGGTGCGGGCACGCGTCGAGGCGGAGAGCGTGCGGGTGGTGCCGGTCGGCGACGTGCGGCGCGTCGGCTACGACCCGGGCGCGCAGCGGTTGATCGCGGAAATCACCGACCGGCACGGCAACTCGGCCACCGTGTCCGCCGTGCACCGATCGGTCACGCCCGGCGCGCTGGACGCCCTGGCCGCCGCGCTCGCCGCCGGTCCCGAGTTCCTCAGCGGCGCGTTGCGGCGGGTGCGTGGACGCCTGGTCGTCGACCCGATCGCCGTGCTCACCCCGGACGGCCTGGTGGTGCCGGACCTGGCGGCGGGCGGCGGCGCCACGTTGCGCGACACCGACTGGTCAGCCCCCGACCTGCTGACGGCAGCCCTGGACGAAGCCCTGGCCGCGACCGCCGAGGCCGCCCACCGCGGCTTGGCCCACCTCCCGCCGAGCCTGGTGGCACGCCTGACCGAGGTCGCGGGCGGCCTGCGCCGAGTCGGCCTCACCACCGCCGCCGGAACCGTGGACGCCCTGGCCGCCAACCCCGACCGGGAAACCTGGCTCACCGCCCAGATCCGCCTGCTGACCACCGCCGAACTCCGCTGAGGACCACCAGCAGCTCCCGCGCCTCGTCCCGGCACAGTTCGCTCCACAGGGCGAGGTCCCGTGCGGCACGCCGTCGGACGTGCCGCGGCACCGCACCGTCCCGCGCGACCTCCCGCACCACCACGGCGGCGGCCTCCCGGAAGTCCCGCCACAACTCCGCCACACCTTCCGCGGCCCGCACCCGGACCACGGCTCCGACCGACCGGTCGGCCGCCACCTCCCGCAACGCCAACGCCGCTTCGTGCGGCGCGAACGTGCCCAGCGACTTGAGCACCACCACCTGGTGCAACGGCCGGTCGGCCCGCAACGTGCGCAGGAACCGCACCATCCCGGCACGCAGATCGGGCCGGTGCAAGCCAATCACCTCAGCCGCATTCGCCCGTGCGGTAACCACGACCTCGGTGTCTTGAACAACTGCCTGCAACGCGGCAACCCCCAGCTCCCGCCCCCGCACACCGAACCCCATCAGGTCCCGCCCCGCTCGCCACCGCAACGCAACCCGGGTGCCGCTACCGGCAATCTCCGCCAACACCCGGACACTCGTCGCGCGGTCCTCCGCCCCGTACTCGCGGAACCTGTTGGCGACAGCCCACCGCACAGCCGGACTGGCCGTTTCGTCATGCAACAACGAGCGCAGAGCGCTGTCGCCATCCGTCCGGCGCAACATGTCGAGCGCATCCACTCGGACGACACCACGCAGGAAATCCAGCACCTCATGCGGTTCTTCCGGCGCGTAGTCAAGTAAGAGCCGCGCAGCAGCCAACCGTCTGCGCAACGGAAGGCCGCAGTCATCAAACTCCTGCCGCGCAAGCTCAACAGCATGCCGCCGCCACGCGGGACCCATCGCTGCGAGTTCGTACCACTGGTGCCACCTCTCCAGCAGAACTGCGGCCTCGAGCGCGAACTCCGGCACGATCCGCCCAAGCGCGGCAGCCGCGTCGATCTTGGTCTCAACAGAAAACTCCGGGGCAGCCAACACATCCCGAAGCATCTCTTCCGTCTCGGCTACGAACCACCGTTCGCCAAGCCAGCCGCTTCCCGGCAGCCGATCACTGATCGCGGCGGTGTGGTCAGCCAGCAACGCCAGCTCGATCTCGAATCGCTCACTCTCCCGGAGCAACCTCACCATCCGGCTCCGCACAGCGCTGTCGGCGTCCGGCGACCGCACGACCGCGCCGGCGAGCCGTCCGGATTCAGCAGTCGATTCCCACAACAACGAGTCAAGCGCCGAACCGCGCTCCGCCGCGGTGCACTCAGGATCGCTCGCCATCCTCCTGAGCAGAGCCACTACCGCTGGACCGGCCGTCCGGTCGAGTCGGCGCAGTTCATCAGCCACCGAGACACGGCTGTCGGCAGTCTCTCCCGGATCGGTCACGACCGCCCGGCAGAACGCCGCGGCCTCATCGGTTGCCGCCGGGTCGAGGATCGCCAACCGGCGGTATGCCACCGCGCGGACGGTGTTGGGCGCGCACTTGTCGGCTACTTGGGACCGCAGCTCTCCTACCGCCTGACCTGCAAGATCCGGGCACAACTGGCCGAGGAGAAACGCGGCATCGCTCCGCACCGCCGCAGGCGTCACTCGGTCGTCGAGTTCGCGCAACAACGCAGGCCCCACATCAGCACCCAGCGCGGCCAGTTCACGGACCCGGAATGCCCACACAACCGGGTACTTCTGGACAACGTCCTGACGGCGGGCCGGCACTGCTCGCGCCAGTGCGACGGTCGCGGCCAGACGGGTACTCGCGGGTGCGGCACGGTCGCCCACCACGGTGGACAGGGCGGCGAGCACATCGGGATCTTTTCGGTGGTCCAACCTGTGCAGGCAGTGGGCCAACGCGACGATCAGGTCCTCGGTGGCGTCCGGCACCAGCACCACGGCCTTCACTGCGGCGATGATGTGGGCACGCAGCCGGCGACTCACGCGCGAGGTATAGGCCGACAGCAAATCCACATCACGAACCGTTATGGCTTCCGAACGGAGCAGGTCGATCAAACTCTCCACCGCCTGCCGGTGGAGCGGGGTCCCCAGATCAAGCAGGCGGCGTGCGGCTCCGACCCGCGACCACGTGAACCGACTGGGGTCCGACAACGCCGCCGCGAGCAGCCGGCCGGTGGCCGGCGCATCGTCGGTGTCCGGCTGAGACATCGGCAGATTGCGATGCCATGGTAAGTCGTCGTCCAGCGCAATGCTCAAGAGGGCCTGCTTCCCTTTCCCGCGCAAGTCCGGGCGGAGGTCCATCAGCTTGCGCCAAGCCCACCTGGCCACGCCCGGTTCGGGATTCGACTCGGCGATCGCCACCAGAGTGCGCGTCACCTCGGCGTGGTACTCCGGCCCCAGTCGAGCAAGCTCTCCTGCCGCATAGCACCGGGCGCTCTGGTCGGAGACCTCATCAGCCACCAATGCGCGCAACGCCACGACCGCTTCCGCTCGGTACGGATCACCGAACATCGCGAGCTGCGCAAGCGAAGCCGCCCTGTCGTAGCCGCTGGCGAACGGGTCAGCCGCCACTTCCCAGTACGCCTGTGCCGCCTCGTCCTGGTACTCCGAACCGAGATCGGAGAGCGTCTTGGCCGCCCAGTGGCGTGCGTGGGCGTTGCTCTCGGGGTGAACGATCGTGGCACGCAGCAGCCTTTCAGCCGGCCGGAGGAAGTCAGGACCGAATCGGGCCAGCGATTCCGCGATGATCCAGTGACCGTGAATCGCGGTGCTCGGATCTTCGGCCAGGGCGACCAGCAACTGACCCGCCGCGGCCCGGTGCTGCGGGCCCAGCGCCGCCAGGGTGTTGGCGGCGGGCACGCGAGTGATGATTTCAAGAGCACGATCGGTGGCCAGGCGCGTGAGAGCGGCTACCGCTTCCGCGGCCTCCTGTGGTCCGAGGGCGGACAGGCCGAGAGCCGCGTCCCGGACACCTTCCTTGGTCCGGGTGCGCAAGATGTGGCGGAACACGTCGGCCGCTCGCTCGTAGTGCTCAACGCCGATCTCGATCAAGCCCGTCGCGGCCACGGCCAGGTCCGCGTCCGGGGTATCCGGGTGGTCCAACCGCTCCATCAACGCACGCACCGCATGGGCACGGGCGGTAGGGCCGAAGCCCGCCAACACGACCGCCGCCGTGCGGTGGTTCGCCGCGCTGGTCCAAGGGTCCGCCAGCACGGCACGCAACCCACGCTCGGACGCGTCGCGCTCGGACCCGCCGCACTCGGCCAACGCCTCCGCCGCCGCCAAGCGGTGGTCCGACGAGACAGCCGGGTCGTCCACCACGCCACGCAGCACCGCGACCGCCGCACCGGACTCGGGGCCGTGCAGGCGGGTCGCCAACGCCGCCGCCGCGGTCACCCGCGACGACCACGGCGCGTTCACGTCGCCCATCAGGTCGGCCAACCAGGACGGCAGGCCCGGGTGGTGGGCGGCCCGGGACGCCTCGGCCAGGATGTCGCCGCCGGGGTGCTGCGTGGTCATCGCCCAGTCCCGGACGGTTGCCAGGAACGCGTCCACCACGTCCGCGCCCGCCGGCACGTGTGCCGCCAGCAGGCGGGCCGCGAGCAGGTGCAGGCCCGAATCGCCCTGGTGCAGCAGGCGGACCAGGCGGTCGGCCTCGGTCGGGTGCAGGCGGGTGTGGTGGAGCAGCACCATGCGTGCGTACCGGCCGCGCTCGCCCGGCCGGGCGGCGTGCACCAGGTGCGCGAAACCGGTGTCCGCCGGGTCGAAGCGGTCCGGCAGGAGGCGCGCGGGCGGTGGCGGCCAGGTGTTCGGCGAAGCTGTGGTGCAGGAAGCGGAGGTCGTCGCCACGGCGGGCGAGCGGACCGACGGACGTCAGGTAGGCCGCGACGTCGTCGGGGTCGGGCACCGCCGCCGAGTTGTCGCGGAGCCATTCGCGGGCGGCGGTCAGCAGGGACGTGTCGGCTTCCAGGCGGACGCGGCCGAGGTGTTCCAGGAGGCCGTCGCGGTGCTCCTCGAACGGGCCGGTGTGCCCGGAGCGCAGGTACTTCAGGTACGCCTCGTACAGTTCGTACTGGTTGTCCGGCAACGGGCGGTCGTCGTGCTCGAAGATGATCGCCGCGATGGTCGCCAGGAGCGGCACCCGGACCAACTCGTCCAGGTGTGCCCGGCGGATCTGGCGGACGAACCGGTAGGCGCGGTCGGCGTCGCCGTCGAACCAGTTGTCGGCGAAACCACGCAACGCCTCCTCGTCGAACGGCTGCAACTCGTAGCGCGCCGCGCCGATCCGCTGCAACGGCGCCAGGGCCGCGCCCTCGATCGGCCGGGTGGTGACCACGACCCGGTACGGGGACTCCGGCGACGCCCACCCGGCGAGCACGGACACCAGGCGGTCACGTCGGGTCGCGTCCGCCACCTCGTCCAGGCCGTCCACGAGGAGCAGCCAGCGGAGGCCCGCGACGCGCCCGCCGAGGGTGCGGTCCTCGACCGCGGCGTCGAGGTGGGCGCCGTACTCGGCCAGCACGGCGTCCGCGAGCGCCCGGGTGAACGGCAGGTCGAGCCGGGCGGCGAGTTCGCGGGCGGTCAACCGCAGCGGCACCACCGGCTCGGTGATGGGCGTGGCCGGTCCGCCGGCCGCGATGTCGGCCGCGAGCCGCAGCGACAACGTGGACTTGCCCTGGCCCGGACCGCCGGTGATCAGCAGGTGGTCGTCGCCGTCGAGCGCCGCCCGCACGGTCTTGGTCGGCGGCCGGACCGCCGGGCGCACCACGGGCGCGGCGGGCACGTCGACCAGCCGACCACGCCCGTCCAGGATCGGTGCGGGCTGCTCGGTGACGCTCTCCTCCGAGCCGCTGCCCAAGTCCTGTCGCACGTAGACGGTGGCCAACGACGGGCGGCGCGCACCCGGCAGCCGGTACGGCAGGTCCCGCGCGGCACGCACCTGGGCACGCAGCAGCGAGGCGATCCCGTCGGGCAGCCCGGAAGCCCGTGCCCCGCTCTCGGTGACGTAGACGTGGACCCCGCCGTGGATCTCACCCGCCTGCACCGAAGCGCCGACGACGTCGCCGACCTGGTTCGCGGTCCGCCGGATCTCACGCGTCACCGGACCTCCCTCCCCAGCCGGCGATGCTCCCACGGTCGCCGGAGGGACGGGGAGGGCTGGACCGCGATCGGAGCAGTGCACCGGCTGACGTGACCGGGATCACGGCCTGCGGGCAAGTCGTGCGCGGCACGTTACGCCAGACGGGGGACGATCAACGTACGGTGGAGCGCGAAAGTGGTTTCCGAGGTCAGGAGTGGCCGATGGCCGAGCGGTCGCGGGGCAAGAGCGGGCGGGTGGTGCGCACCGAGCGCATCTCACCGGACATGATCAGGGTCGTGCTGGGCGGGGACGGGCTCGCCGACCTCGTGGTCGGGCCGTTCACCGACAGCTACGTGAAACTCCAGTTCCCGCAGGCCGACGTGGTGTACCCGGAGCCGTTCGACCCGTCGGCGATCCGCGAGACCATGCCGCGCGAGCAGTGGCCCCTGACCCGCACGTACACCATCCGGCGGTGGGACGCCGAGGCACGCGAGCTGTGGATCGACTTCGTCGTGCACGGCGACTCGGGCGTGGCCGGTCCGTGGGCCGCGAAGGCGCAGCCGGGTGACGTGCTGCACTTCGCCGGACCCGGCGGCGGTTACGCGCCGGACCCCACCGCCGACTGGCACCTGCTGGTCGGCGACGAGAGCGCGTGGCCCGCGATCGCGGCGGCCCTGGACGCGCTGCCCGAGGACGCGAACGTGCGGGTGTTCGCGGAGGTCGAGGGCCCCGAGGACGAGCAGGACGCGCCGTTCGACGTGGTGTGGCTGCACCGCGCGGGCGGTCCGCGCGGCGACGCCGCCGTGGCGGCGGTCCGCGAGCTGGAGTTCCCGCCCGGCCGGGTGCACGCGTTCGTGCACGGCGAGGCGAACATGGTGAAGGCGCTGCGCGGTCACCTGCGCAAGGAGCGCGAGGTGCCGCGCGAGCAGCTGTCCATCTCCGGCTACTGGCGGCTGGGCAAGGACGAGGACGGCTGGCAGTCCACCAAGTCCGACTGGAACCGGCAGGTGGAGCAGGAGCAGGAAACCACGGGGTGATCGTCGGGTAGAACCACCGGACAACGGGCCGGGCGCGGTGATGCGCCCGGCCCGTTCGCGTCGGGAGCCGGACCCCCTGTGTCACAAGACTTCCCGACCGGTGAAATCGGCTCGCGCGACGATGGTAGGGCGGCCGTTCGGGGTCTTTTCCGCGTGGTGCGGAGCAATCGGCTCCCCGGCGCCCGCTCGGCGCGGCGCGCTCGCCCTAGCCTGCGGTTGTCCAGCAGACGCACGGGAGGTGCGATGAGGACAGGACCCCTGTTGACCGCGGCGGCGGTGTTGGCCGGTGGGCTGGTGGGTGTTCCACCGGTCGCCGCGGCGGAGGTGCTGGGCGCGGACGCGCCCGGTGCGATCGACGGCAGTTATGTGGTCGTGCTCAAGGGAGATCGTGCCGCGCACGGCTTGGCGGCCCGCTACTCGGGCACGGTCGTGCACACGTTCTCCCATGTTTTCCAAGGGTTCTCGGTGCGCATGGCGGCTCGCGACGCCCGTCGGCTGGCCGCCGACCCGGCGGTGTCCTACGTGCAGCAGAACCAGCGGGTGCGGGTCTCCGGGGAGCAGCGGAACCCGCCTTCGTGGGGTTTGGACCGGATCGACCAGCGGCGCTTACCGCTGGACGACGTCTACCGGTACCCCGACACCGCGTCGAACGTCACCGTCTACGTGGTCGACACCGGGATCCGGGTCGGCCACCGGGATTTCGGCGGACGCGCGGTCTGGGGCACGAACACGGTGGACAACCAGCAGGAGGACTGCCACGGGCACGGCACGCACGTCGCCGGCACCGTCGGCGGCCTGACCTACGGTGTGGCGAAAGGGGTTCGGCTGGTTTCGGCGAAGGTCTTCGACTGCGGCGGCAACGGCAGCAGCGAGGACGTCGCCGAGGCGTTGGACTGGGTGGTGGCGCAGCACGTCTCCGGTCCGGCGGTGGCCAACATGAGCCTCGGCGGTGACGCGCCGGACCGCGTGATCGAGGACGCCGTGCGCCGCACCGTCGCCGACGGCGTGGTGGCGGTCGTGGCGGCGGGCAACGAGTCCGACGACGCCTGCCGGCACTCGCCGTCCCGGGTGCGGGAGGCGTTGACCGTCGCGTCCACCGGCGGGTACGACAGCCGGTCGTACTTCTCCAACTACGGCGGGTGCGTGGACCTGTTCGCACCCGGCGAGAGCATCGTCTCGGCGGGCAACGGCAGCGACGACGACTGGGCGGACCTGTCCGGCACGTCCATGGCGACACCGCACGTGGCGGGCGCGGCGGCGTTGCTGCTGTCCCGCGACCCCGCGCTGACGCCGGCCCAGGTGGCCACCGCGGTTCTGAACGACGCCACCAAGAACGCGGTGTCCGACCCGAGGGGTGCGCCGAACCGGCTCCTCGCCGTCAACCCCGCGCGGTGAGCGGCCCGCCCGCGCACCGGCCGGTCACCGCGTCGGGTGCGCGGGCGGGTTCTCCCCGTGGGACAGGACGTTGACGACGTTGCCGCCCGGGTCGCGGACGAAGAACCGGCGCACGCCCCACGGTTCGGTGGTCGGCCCGTGCACGATCTCCGCACCCGCCGCGACCGCCGCCCGGTGGCACGCCTCCACGTCGTCGACCTCGATGGACGCCACCGGCACGACCGGTCCGGTCTCGTCGCGCGTCATCAGGCTGAGCTGGACCTGTGGCCGCGCCGGGTCGGCGAGGGTCACGATCCAGCCGAGGTCCATCACGACCTCCATGCCCACCACGCGGGTGTAGAACTCCACCGCCGCGGGCAGGGACGTGCTCTTCAGGTTCGGTACCACCCGGTTGACCGCCATGCCGCCATCCTCCGCTACGCCTCGTCGCGCGGGCTGACCAACCCCGTCTCGTACGCGGTGATCACCGCCTGCACCCGGTCGCGCAGGTCCAGCTTGGCCAGGATGCGGGCCACGTGCGTCTTCACCGTCGCCTCCGACAGGTGCAGGCGCGTGGCGAGTTCGGCGTTGCTCAACCCCTGCGCCAGCAACCGCAGCACCTCCAGCTCGCGTGGCGTGAGCGCGGCCAGGTCGCGGTGCGCGACACCCTCGTCGCGACGCGCGAACCGCTCCACCAGGCGGCGGGTGATGCTCGGCGCGAGCAGGGCGTCACCGGCGCGGACCATGCGGATGGCCGCCACCAGGTGCTCGGGCGTCACGTCCTTGAGCAGGAAACCGCTCGCGCCCGCGGACAACGCCGCGTAGACGTAGTGGTCCAGGTCGAACGTGGTGAGCATGAGGACGCGGGGTTCGCCCGCCGCGCCGGAGAGGATGCGCCGGGTCGCCTCCAGGCCGTCCAGGACGGGCATCCGGATGTCCATCAGCACCACGTCGGGCCGGGTGCGGCGGACGGCGTCCACCGCCTCCTCGCCGTTGGTCGCCTCCGCGACGACGTCCACGCCGTCCGCGGTGAGGATCATCCGGAACCCGGTGCGCACCAGCAGTTGGTCGTCCGCGATCACCACGCGGGTCACGAAGCCTCCAGGGGAATCTGTGCGGTCACGCGGAAACCGCCGCCGACGCGCGGGCCGGTGCGGAGGGTGCCACCGTAGACGCCGAGCCGTTCGCGGAGCCCGATGAGGCCGCGTCCGCCGCCCCGCCCCTCCCCCGGCCGGCCGCCCGTGTCGGTCACCTCGACGGTCAACTCGTCGTCGCCGTAGGACACGACGACCGCGGCCGACGCGCCCACGGCGTGCTTCACCGTGTTGGTCAACGCCTCCTGCACCACGCGGTACGCCGTCAACTCCACTCCGGACGGCAGGTCACGCGGCTCGCCGACGATCGACAGCTCGACCGGCGCCCCGGCGTCCCGGACCCGCGCCACCAGCGCCGCGAGCTGGTCCAGCCCCGGCTGCGGCGCCAGGGAGTCCGCGTCCGCGCCGTCCGCGGTGAGCAGCCCCATCACGTGCCGCAGCTCCGCCATCGCCGCCCGGCCGCCCGATTCCACGGCGAGCAGCGCTTCCCGCGCCTGGTCCGCGTCGACCTCCATCACCTTCCGGGCCGCACCCGCCTGGATCACCATCACGCTCACGTTGTGCGTCACCACGTCGTGCAACTCCCGGGCGATGCGGGCGCGTTCGTGCTCGACAGCGCGTCGCAACGCCTCGGCCTGCTCGCGTTCCATCGCCGAAACCTGTGCCGTGCGCTCGTCGGTGCGCAGTTTCCACGTCCGCAAACCGTTGGCCGCGAACGCGATCGGGATGAGCACCAACAGCGGTATGAACTCGTAGGGCACCACGGGCAGCGGCCAGCTGCGGAAGGTGGTCACCGACAACACGGCCGTGGTCACGCCGAGCAACGCCGGCACCCGGTACTGGCTGTACGCGGACGCCGTGTACACGGCGATCACGATCGCGTAGAACGTCAACCGCGGCGACACCTGCGGCGCGGCCAACGTCACCAGCGCCACCGTCCACAACACACCCAGCGGGAACCGGCGGCGCAGTGCGATGGCCAGCGACGCGACCAACGCCACCACCACCGAGCCGAACGTGTCGACGCGTGGCGCCAGGCGTTCCTCCGGCGGTCTCGGCAGGTCCGGCGGCAGCGGCACGTCCGACAGGTCGGGCAGGTCCGGCAGGTCGGCGGGGAAGTCCGGCCACACCGGCGGCATCGGCAGGGACATGTCCTGGCGGTTGAGCGCGTACTCCACGGACAGCACGCACAGCGCGACCGCCAGCACCACGTCGAAGACCAGGTTCCACCTGGTCGGCCGGGGCGGCGGTCCGCTGGGCCGGGCGAGCCACGCGCACACCGGGCGCAGCAGGTCCACCAGCCGGTTCTCCACCGGCTCATTCTCACCGACGCCCGATCGGCGGAACATCGGCACCGGTGCCGGTTCCGACCACCCGCCGGACTACACCGCGAGGATGACACCGGGGCGCGTCATCCGGACGCGGTACCGGAAACCGCTCCGCCGACCGACGCGACCACGCCGCCGCCGGCCCTAGCTTCGGCCCGCACACCAACCCGGACCGAGGAGATCGCATGACCACGCCGGTGATCGAGCTGCGCGACGTGAGCCGCCGGTACGACGGCGGACCACCCGCCCTGAAGGACGCGTCGCTGACCGTCGCGCCCGGTGAGGCGGTGGCGGTGCTCGGCCCCTCCGGCAGCGGGAAATCCACGCTGCTCAACCTGATCGCCGGGCTGGACCGCCCGGACTCGGGCACCGTCACCGTCGCCGGGACGAGGGTGGACCGGCTCGGCGAGGCCGCCGCCGCGCGCTACCGCCGGGACTCGGTCGGCATGGTGTTCCAGTTCTTCAACCTGCTCGACGACCTGACCGTGGCGGACAACGTGGCGCTGCCCGCGCTGCTCGCCGGCCGGTCCCGCGCCGAGGCGCGGCGGCGTGGCGCGGAGCTGCTGGGCGCGCTGGGCGTCGAGCGCCACGCCGACGCCTACCCCGGCCGGTTGTCCGGTGGCGAGCGGCAGCGGGTGGCGGTGGCCCGCGCGCTGGTGAACCGACCCGCCCTGCTGCTGGCCGACGAGCCGACCGGCGCGCTGGACTCGGCCGCGGGCGAGGAGGTCGGCAAGCTGCTCACCGAGCTGAACGCGGACGGCCAGACCATCGTGCTGGTCACCCACGACCTCGACCTGGCCCGGTCGTGCACCGGCCGCACGATCCGGATCGCCGACGGCCGCGTCGCGGAGGACGGCCGGTGAGCGCGCTGGGCCGCGTGGTGCGTGCCGGCGTCCGCCGCAAGCGCGTGCAGACCGCCGTGATCGGGCTGGCCACGATGATGGCGGTGACGGCGTCCGTGCTCGGCGGGTCGCTGCTGGTGGTGTCGAGCGCGCCGTTCGACGAGGCGTTCACCGCGCAACGCGGTGCGCACGTGGCGGCGCGGTTCGCCGCACCGCCCCGGGCCGGCGCCGTCGCGGGGGTCACCGACAGCGCGGGCCCGTTCCCGTTCGGCACGGCCGTGCCGGACAGCCGCGGCCTGGAGCGCGCGCCGCTGGCGCTGGTCGGGCGGGCCGACCCCGGCGGGCCGGTGGACGAGGTGGCCGTGCTGAGCGGTCGGTGGGCCGCGGCGGTGGACGAGGTCGTGCTGTCCGCCGACGTGCCGTTCGCCGAGCGGCTGCTCGACCAGGAAATCCGGCTGGTGGACCGGCCGGGCGCGTTCACCGTGGTCGGCCTGGCCCGGTCGGTCAGCCGCACGGCCGACGCCTGGGTGCTGCCCGCCGCGCTGCCCGCGCCCACCGGCTACCAGGTGCTGTACCGGCTGGCCGAGCCCGACCGGGTGGACGACGCCGTGGCCGCGATCAGGGGCGTCGGCGAGGTGGTGGGCGCCCAGTCGTGGCTGGTGGTGAAGGAGGAGGCGGTCCGGGAGACGGCCGTGTACGTGCCGTTCCTGGTCGCGTTCGGCCTGCTGGGGCTGGTCATGTCGGTGCTGATCGTCGGCAACGTGGTGGCGGGCGCGGTGAGCGCGGGCACGCGGCGCATCGGCGTACTCAAGGCCCTCGGCTTCACCCCGGCGCAGGTGGTGCGTGCGCACGTGGCGCAGGCGCTGGTGCCGGCGGCGGTCGGCACGGCGGTCGGCGTGCTCGCGGGCAACCTGCTCGCGGTGCCCGTGCTGGCCGAGACGACCGAGGTGTACGGCACGGGCGCGCTCGGCGTGGACCCGGTGGTCGACCTGCTGGTGGTCGTCGGCGTGCTGGGCGTGGTGGCGCTGACCGCGTGGGCGGGCGCGGCGCGGGCCGGGCGGCTGCGGACGGTGGAGGCGCTGGCCGTCGGCCGCACCCCGCGCCCGCGCCGCGGTCGGACGGCGACCCGCGTCGCGGCCCGGCTGCCGGTCCCGGTACCGGTGGCGCTCGGGCTGGCGCGGCCGTTCGCGCGGCCGGTGCGCGCCCTCGGGCTGGTGGCGGCCGTCGTGTTCGGCACGACGGCGGTCACGTTCGCGGTCGGCCTGGGCACGTCGCTGGGCGCGGTGCAGACCGCGCGGGAACCCGACGCGACGGACGTGGTGATCGGCGTGCGCGCGCCGGAGGGCGACCCGATCCCGACGGGCGCGACGGCGGCGCTGCGGCCGGACACCGACCGCGCGGCCGTCACGGCGGCGATCGACGCGCAGGCGGGCACCGCCGGGTACTACGGCATCGCGCGACGTCGGGCCGCCGTCGCCGGCATGAGCGGTTCGGTCGTGGCGCTCGCGTTCAGCGGCGACACGTCGCGCAGCAACTACCAGCTGATCTCCGGCACGTGGTTCCGCGGCGCGGGCGAGGCGGTCGTGCCGACGACGTTCCTCACCGCGACGGCCACGTCGATCGGCGACACCGTCACGCTGGAGGACGGCGGCCGGTCGGTGCGGTTGAAGATCGTCGGCGAGGTGTTCGACACGCGCAACGACGGCAAGCAGGTGCTGGTGGACGCGGCGTCGCTGCCCGGTCTCCGGCCGACGATGTACCACATCTCGGTGCGCGAGGGCACGGACCTGCCCGCCTACCTGGCGGGGTTGTCGGCGGCGCTGCGACCGCTGGGCGTCGAGCCGCGGGAGGGCCGGGACGGCGGGTTCAGCGACATGCTCGCGTTGATCGCCGGGCTCACCGCGCTCCTCACCCTGCTGCTGGTGGCGGTCGCCGGGTTGGGCGTGCTCAACACCGTGCTGCTGGACACGCGGGAACGGGTGCGCGACCTCGGCGTGCACAAGGCGGTCGGCATGACACCGGGGCAGACCACGGCGCTGGTGGTCGCGTCGGTGGCGGTGACCGGTGTGGTCGGCGGGGTGCTGGGCGTCCCCGCCGGCGTGGCGCTGCACTCGGCGGTGCTGCCGCTGATGGCCGAGGGCGCGGGCACCGCGCTGCCGGCGTCCGCCCACGCCGCCTACCACCCGGTGGGGCTGGTGCTGTTCGCGCTCGGGGGGTTGGTGATCGCGGTCCTGGGCGCGTTGCCACCCGCGGGTTGGGCGGCACGCACCCGCACCGCGACCGCGTTGCGCGCCGAGTAGGCGCTCCCCGGTTCCGTCCACTTCGGACGCCGCCGATATTCGATCGCCGGGACCCGTGCGGTGCGGGAACATGGTGCGTCACCCCACCGCCGACACGTCCTGGAGGACGACGGATGACCGTGCCCGGGAACCCCGGCGCCGAACGATCACCCGACCGCCGCCCGGCGGTCGGGCTCGTCCTGCGCCACTACGGGCGGGAACTGTGGCGGCAGCGCCGCCTCGCGATACCCGCGTTCGCGCTGCCCGCCCTGGGCAACACCGTCCTGCTCTACCTCACGCCGCTGGTGATCGCCTCGCTGGTGGGCGCGCTGGCCGGCGGCGCGCCCGCCGAGGTGTCGACGGTGCTGCCCTACGTGCTCGGTTTCGCCGTGCTGATGCTGGTCGCCGAAGCGCTGTGGCGGGTCGGCGTGCACTGCCTGAACCGCACGGAGAGCCGCGGCATGGAGCGGTTGTGCGTGAGCGGCATGGAGGAGCTGCTGGCCAAGGACGCGGCGTTCTTCCACGACAACTTCGCGGGCTCGCTGACCAAGCGGGTGCTCGGCTTCACCCGCCAGTTCGAGGAGTTCGTGGACACCCTGGTGTTCCAGGTGGCGGCGAACGTCGTGCCGCTGGTCTTCGCGTCGGTCGTGCTGTGGCGCTACCACCCGGTGCTGGTGCTCGTGCTGGTCGGCCTGCTGCTGCTCACCGGTCTGGTGATCGCGCCGCTGGTGCGTCGCAGGCAGCTGCTGGTCAACGACCGGGAGGCGGCGATCGCGCGGGTTTCCGGTCACGTGTCCGACACGTTGACGAACATGGAGACCGTGCGGGCGTTCGCCGCCGAGCAACGCGAGGCGGCGGAGCACCGGTCGCGGGTCGCCGAGCAACGCAGGCTGACGTTGCGGTCGTGGGATTACGGGAACCTCCGCATCGACACCGTCGTCGCGCCCATGTCGGTGCTGACCAACGCGCTCGGCCTGCTGGTCGCGGTGGGGTTGGGTGGCGGTGCGCTGGGCATCGAGGCGATCGTGGTGACGTTCACGTACTTCGCCAACGCGACGCGGATCATGTTCGAGTTCAACCAGATCTACCGGCGGTTGGAGGGTTCGCTGACCGAGGCGGCGCAGTTCACCGAGCTGCTGCTCACGCCGCCGACCGTGGTCGACCCGCCCGCGCCGGAACCGCTCGCGCCGTCGGGCGCGGAGGTCAGGTTCGAGCGGGTGGTGTTCGCGCACGACCGCGGCCGGCCGTTGTTCGACGGGCTCGACCTCACCATCCCCAGCGGGCACAAGGTCGGCCTGGTCGGGCGGTCCGGTGGTGGGAAGACGACGTTGACCCGGCTGCTGCTGCGGCTGATGGACGTCGACGGCGGGCGGATCCTGGCGGGTGGCCAGGACATCGCGAAGCTGCGCCAGGAGGACTTGCGCGGGCTGATCGCCTACGTGCCGCAGGAGCCCGCGATGTTCCACCGGACGCTGCGCGAGAACCTCGCCTTCGCCCGTCCGGGCGCCACCGCCGCCGAGATCGAGCGCGCCGCGCGGGCCGCGCACGTGACCGACTTCGCCGACTCCCTGCCGCAGGGCTTCGACACGCTGGTCGGCGAGCGCGGCGTCAAGCTGTCCGGTGGGCAGCGCCAGCGGGTCGCCCTGGCCCGCGCCATCCTGCGTGACGCGCCGATCCTGCTGCTGGACGAGGCGACCAGCGCGCTGGACTCGGAGAACGAGGTCCTGGTGCAGGAGGCGCTGTGGCGGTTGATGGAGGACCGGACCGCCATCGTGGTGGCGCACCGGCTCAGCACCGTGGTCCGCATGGACCGGCTGATCGTGCTGGACGAGGGTCGGATCGTGGAGCAGGGCACGCACGAGGAACTGCTCCGGGCACAGGGCGCCTACGCCCGCCTGTGGCACCACCAGTCCGGCGGCTTCCTCACCGACGAGCCCCTGACCGACGCCGCCCGGTGACCTGCGTGGTGATCCTCGGGTTCGCGCCGAGGATCACCACGGCCTTGTCCCGGGCACCCGGCGGTGCCGGGGTCGCTGGGGCGCCCGGTCTGCCGTGCACCGCGGGTCGTGCGGGGAGCACCCGCGTGGGCGGAAGACCGGGTGCGGCCGTCGGGCCGGTCGAGGTTCCCGAAGCACCCCTGCCAACGCGGGGAAGCCGCGAAGCCGCAGCAGTCCGGCAACCACCGGCTGGGACCACCCCCGCTCGCGCAGGGAAGACCTCGGCCCAGGCGACGGTCTCCCCACCCGGGTAGGGACCACCCCCGCTCGCGCGGGGAAGACCAGAGCGAAGTGTGGGTCAAGTATGGGTTGAGCCGGACCACCCCCGCTCGCGCGGGAAAGACACTTCATGACCCCTGTGACTTTACTGCGGGGTGGGGTGGTTTTCATTCGGTTCATCATCGTCTCGTTATGAGCTGTAGGCGTCGGGAGGCGGTTCGCCTTCAGCGCGCGACAGCGCCGCGTCCGCCACGCTCAGCGCCCGATGGGCGCGTACCCCTGGGCCGCCAGTGCGCGCGGTCGCCGTGTGTCAGAGTGGCGTAAAGCTGAGGCCATGCGCGAGCGTCCCAGGCATGGCGCGCCAACGCTATGGCACGTTCCAGGCTGCGCACGGCCCCCGGGCTCTCGACCGCGAGTCCGGCCACCCGCGGTACTCGGCAAGACCGCGGCATGAGCCCCGATGACGCCCACCGGCGGCTGATGCGCTCGAACGTGACGACAGCGGGCAGGACCGCGGCCACCGGTCCACCGCACCAGGGGGCGTCAACGCCAAGCCCGATGCCAAGAGCGCATTCGTACCCCACGACGCGCTTCGGGAGAACTGCCTGCTCATCTCTCCACTACACCGCCGGGTAGCCGGCACGCGCGGCCATCACATCGAGGCTCGCCCCGGCCGAAACCCGCAACGCCCGCAGCACGCTCGTACCGCCAAGACTTCGCGAACCAGAGAGCGGGGCCGGTTCCGAGGCACCCCCCTGGTGGACCTCGGAACCGGCCCGGGTCAGCCGAGGGACCTCGCCAGTGCGAGCGTGTCGGCCTCGGTCAACGTGTTGGACGTGATCGCGTAGACGACGCCCGTGCTCGTCGTCCAGGTCAAACGACGGCCGGTGCACTGGTGGGTGCTCGTCTGCTCAGGCTTCGTCACGGCCACCAACTGCACACTGAGCACCAAAGGCCCCTGGGCCCACTGCCCACGCCGGCCGTTGATGTCCGGCTCCAACTCCACCACATCCGGCCGCGCCGACGATTCGACCGCCACCTGCGAGTCCTCGGAGTAGCGCTCCAGCGTCCACACCGCCTTCGGCGTCGAGTACGTCACCGCCACCACCCCACGACCCTGCCCGAACGGCTGGAACAAAACGCGCTCCGGCGACGCCCAGGGCGCGTCGACGGGCGGGCGCCAGGCCAGCCACCTCTCGACCACGCCCGCGTCCGAGAGCCGCGGCATCCGACCGCAGAACGGTGTGCTCTCCTCGGGCACGGACCACGTCGTCGGAGCCGAGGAGGTGGCCGCCGCCTCGACGGTCCCCCCTGGCGCCTCCCTCCGCAGCAGCGCCAACGACACCAGCGCCAACACCAGGAGGCACGCGGCGAGCAGGAACGGTCCGGCCCAGCGGCGCGGTGGGCGCTCGGGCAGGCGGTCCACCACGGCCGCCACCACCTCCTCGGACGGCTCCCGGCGCAGTTCGCGCCCCAGCTCGCGCAGTTCGCGCTCCACGTCCTCAGCCACGCCTGACCTCGTCCTCCCGCGCCACGCCCAGCAGATCGCGCAGCCGCCCCAGCGCACGCGCGCCACGCGACTTCACCGTGCCCCGCGGCCACCGCAGCACCCGGGCCGTCTCGTCCTCGGTCAGCTCCAGCAGGTACCGGCACTCCAGCACCTGCCGGTCGCGCTCGTCCAACTGCCGCAACGCCGCCAGCAGCCGCCGCTTCCGCTCGTCCGCCACGACCACCTCGTCGGGCTCGACGGGCGGCGGACCGCCGCCGAGCACCGCGACCCGCCCCGCCAACGCGACCCGCCGGCCGTGCGCGCGGTGGGAGTTGCGGGCGACGTTCGCCACGATCCGCAGCAACCACGGCCGGAACGGCGCGCCGCGCCGGAAGTCGCCGAAACCCCGGTACGCACGGACGAAGGCGTCCTGCACCACGTCGTCCGCGTCGCCGGCCGCGCCCAGCAGCCGGGCGACCCGCACCGCGTCCGAGTGGTGCCGCCGCACCAGTTCCCCGAACGCCTCCACGTCACCGGCACGCGACCGGTCGACCAACCGCCCCTCGTCCAGGACCGCTCCCCTCGGCTCGCCCTCCCACCGGGTCCTACACCGCTCGGGCCGCCGGGGTTCCCGGGTTCACCCGGTCGGCAGCACCGTCCGGCACGCCAGGTGCAGCGCCAGCCGCTCGTCGCGGTGCGCGAGGTCGACGCCCAGTTCCCGCTCGACGCGGGCGATGCGGGCCGCCACGGTGTTGCGGTGCACGCCGAGCGTCGCGGCGGTCTCGGCGATCGACGACTCGGCGTCCAGGTACGCGGACAGGGTGCGCACCAGGTCACCGGGCAGGCCGCGCAGCGGGGCGAGCAGGGCGCGGGCGGCCGGTTCGAACGTGTCGGTCCGCGTCCACTCCAGCAGCAGCTGCGCCATGCCGAGCTGGTCGACGTGCAGGAAGTTGCCGCTCTCGACGCGGGTCGCGGCGAGCCGGGCGGCGTCGGTCGCCTCGGCCACGGTCTTCGCCAACCCCTCGAACCGGGCGTGCGGGCGACCGACACCCATGTGCGCGCGCACGGTCCGCCGCAGGTCGCGCTGCGCCGCGCGGAGCCGGGTGCCCAGCGCCCGCACGCGGGCGGCGGTCGGTTCCTGGTCGAACGAGGTCCACGCGGTCCAGCCGTCGCCGTGCTCCACCACGACCGCCGCCACACCCGCCGCACGCAGCGCAGCCACCACGTCCGGCCCGCGCGCCACCACGTCCACCGAGGCCGGGACGCCGACGCGGATGCCGACGTGCCAACCGCCGAGCTGCCACCCCGCGTCGGTGGCGCGGCGGCGCAGGTCGGCGGTCGGTTCGCCGTCCAACCGCAGCAGGTCGCCCAGCAACGCCGTGCGAGACCGCGCGTCGCGCTCCAGTTCGAGGCGGTTGGCCAGCAGCCACCGCTGCACCGCGCCGCCGGTCAGCGCCAACGCGGGCGGTGCCACCTCGGCACGCGCGGCGGCCGGACCGGACAGCTCCACCGCCAGCCACGCGCTGGGCCGGGCACGCGGCAGCACGACGGGGTGGGCCAGCACCACACCGCCCGGCACGTCGATGCGTTGCGGCACGGGTTCGTCCACGCGCACCGCGCCGCGCACCGGGTCCCCCGCGAGCAACGCACCCCGGTCGTCGAGCAACGCGACCGGCGCGTCCAGCAGGTCACGCAGCACCGCCACGACCTCCTCGGGTGGCCGCAGCCGCTCGCCCAGCGCGGCCTGCGCCGCCAGCACCAGCCGCGCCCGGTCCAGGTCCGGCGCGGCCAACGCCAGCCGGGCCGCGACCACCAGGTCCAGCGGCTCGGCGGCGGTGACCAGCACCGGCACCGCCAGCCGGTCGCCGAGCAACCGCGTGGCCGGCGGCAGCCCGCCGGGCAGCAGCACACCCGCGCCGCCGGCGTCGGCGACCCGGCGCAACAACGCGTCGACCCGCCAGTCCGCGGCGGGCGGCGGGTGCACCGGCACCACCAGCTCGCCGGCCGCCACCTCGGGGCGCAGGTCGAACACCGCGCGCACCGCCGTGACCCGGCGGTCCAAGCCGTCCGCGCCCGCCGGCACCACCACGTCGGACCACTCGGGCAGGGCCAGCAGCCCCCGCACGGCGATCACGCGGGCACCGGGTCGCAGTCGATGCCGAACGCACGCGGCGCCACCACCGGCAGGTGCGCCGGGTCGGCCCAGAACGCCGGGGCGGGCAGCCGGGCCACTACCAACTCGATCCCCGGCCGCACGTGGTAGCAGGAGATCGGCGCGCGGGTGCGGCGCTCCAGCACCACGAGCACGTCCGGCGTGGCGGCGACCGGCGCGCCGTCACGCAGCGCCAGCAGGTACTCGTTCTCCATCTCCAGGCGCAGCACCGCGCCCGTGGCGTGGTCCAGCACCGCGACGCTGCCCCGGCCGAAACCCGTGCCGCGTCGGCGGGACACGTCCACCACGCGGCCGGTGGCCAGGACGTCGCCCGGCACGCCCGTCACCGCACGCCTGCCCAGTTCCAGCGCGCCGGACGTGCTGCCGACCACCGCGCACCCCGGCAGGTCGGCCACGCGGACCGGGCTCAACGCGAGCACCGCCCACCCGCCGACCACGGTGAGGAACCCGCGCACCGCCCGTTCGACGTCCGCGGGCGTGCCGGTGGCCAGGACCAGCACCTGGCCGCCGGGCGCGGCGAGCGCCGCCGGCGCGACACCCCGGCCGGCCGCCGCGGTGGACAGCTGGTCCAGCCGCGGCAGGCCCCGTCCGGCCAGGTCGGCGTCCACGTACGGCAGGTCGAGGTCGTCGGCGGCGACCACCGGCAGCAGCCCGTTCAACCCGCCGACCTCGATGCTCATCACCGCGTCCGGCCGGTCGCCGGTCCACCGGGCGATCGCGTCCACGGCCGTGCGGAACTCGTGGCCGCCCATGGGTTTCTCGGCCAGCACGGCGGTCGCGCCGACCAGGCCGACGGGCACCACCAGGGCGTCCGGCGGGAGGTCGCCGGGCGGGATCGCGGTCGGCCGCCGCCCGGCGTCGATCCGCCCGCGCAGCACCGCGCCCGCCCACGCGGTGTCGCCGCCGCCACCGGAGCCGAGCAACGTCACGCCAAGCTCCAGGGCGGCCACGTCGTCGCGGTCGATGCGCATGTGGACAGTGTCGCCCATCCCGCTCGGCGCAGCGCGCGACCGCCGTCCGGGCCGGCGCCCTCACCGGTCGCCGGTGTCCACCACGGCGTGCCGGGCCGAGCGGGCACGCCGCCTTCGCGAACACCGCTCCGGTGACCTGCCGATCACCACGGCGGTCCGCTCGCTCACGCCGACACGCGCACCGGGTCGTGGTCGTACCCGAAGTACCGGGGACCGGCCAGCGCCAAGCCCTCCGGGGTGTGCCAGCGCGGGTCGGCGGGCGCGGCGATCACCGCGACCCGCTGCCCGAACCGCAGCCGCTCGGTGGTCACCGCCTCCCCCGACTCCCGGTCCAGCACGCAGATCAGGTCCGGCACCGAGACCTGGACCACGCCGTCGCGCTCCGCGACGAGGTGCTCGTTCTGGAAGCGCAGCACCATTTCCGCACCCGCGTCACCGTCCATACCGGACAGTCGCGCGTCACCGCGCGCGAAGCCCGACGCGGTGCGCCGCCGGACGTCCACCACCTTGCCGGTGAACAGCCGCCGCCCACCCAGCCGCCGCACCAGGGCGTCCACCGGGTCGGTGTGGTCGTCGCGTGCCGAGGCGGCCAGCGCGCCCAGCTCCGCGCACAACGACAGCGTGCCGGGCACCAACGCCTCCCGCGCCTGACCGCCGGTCATCGCGAACGACGCGATCATCGCCGAGCACCCCATGTCGATGGTGGCACTGCGCGCGAGCCGTTCCGCCCAGTGGTTGTCGACGGTGTCCAGCACACCCTTGTTGCCCTTGTCGTCGGCGATCGCCATCGGCGTGGCGCGCACCCCGTACAGGGTGGGCAGCACCATCTGGATCTCCGGGAACGCCCGGCCCATGCCGTCGGCGTCCAGCAGCGGCAGGCCGAGTTGCGCGGCGGCGGCGACCGGGATCAGCGAGTTGACGCCGCCCGCCTCGGCACACGCGATGTGCGTCAGCTCCCGGCCCAGGTAACGCGCGAGCGTGCGGGCCGCGGTCGCGATCTCGTCCACGGACGGCAGCTTCTCCACCATCACCGTCGGCGCGCCCATCATCGCCACCGTCAGCACCAGGGCGTCGTCCGGCACCTCGGCCGGCGCCACCAGCGGCACCGGGCCGTGCGCGCGGACCGCCGCCGCCGCGAGCAGCCGCCCGATGTACGGGTCGCCGCCGCCGCCCGTGCCGAGCACCGCCGCGCCGCGTGCCACGTCCGCCAGGTCGGATTCCGTGATCTCCCGCATCCCTCAGCTCCCCACCTGGAGGTCGCCGACCGCCTTCACCCTGATCCGGGTCGCGTTGCCCGGCAGGTAGGGGATCGGGACCTCGTCGAAGTCGACCACGGCCACCGTGGACGGGCGCGCGCCCGCCGCCACCGCCCGGTCGACGGCCTCCTGCTTCGCCTCGTCCACCACGGCGTCGCGGCGGCCCGGCTCGACCGCGTACACCCGGTCGACCTCGCCGCCGACCTGCGCGATGGCCGCGCCGATCGCGTTGGCCACCGCGTGGTTCTCCGGCCGCCGCACCGGGCCGACGCCCGCCAGCTCGTCGGGCAGCAGCACCGAGCCACCGCCGACCGCGACCACCGGCAGCGGTTCGGCGGAGGTCCGCATCCGCTCCACCGCCTCCGCCGTCTCGGCGGCGATCCGGTCCAGCGCCGCCCGCACCAGGTCCCGGTCCAGGTGCGCGACCAGGCTCCGGTCGCCGATGTCGGCACGCCCGGCGGCGACCGCGATGTCCGTCGCGGTCAGCGTGTCGCCGCCGAACACCAGGGCCTTCGACGTCAGCCGGTAACCCACCGACTCGGGGCCGACGGCCACGTCCGCGGGTCCGCCGCGCACCAGGCTGCCGCCGCCTACGCCCACCGAGAGCACATCCGGCATCCGGAAGTTGGTGCGGATGCCCGCCACGCTCACCTCGGTCGTCGCCTCGCGCGGGAAACCCCGGTCGAGCACGCCCACGTCGCTGGTGGTGCCGCCGACGTCGACCACCGCGCAGGTGTCCAGGCCGGACAGCACGGCCGCGCCGCGCATCGAGTTCGTCGGGCCGGACGCGAACGTCGCCACCGGGTAGCGGCGGGCGAAGTCCACGTCCATCAGGGTTCCGTCGTTCTGGCTGAGGTAGAGGGGCGCGCTGATGCCCGCGCCCGCCACGGACGCCGCGAGGCCGTCCACGATGCCCGCCGCCAGCTCGCGCAGGGCGGCGTTGACGATGGTCGCGTTCTCCCGCTCCAGCAGGCCGATCCGGCCGATCTCGTGGGACAGCGAGATCGCCGCGCCCGGCAGCTCGGCGGCGATGATCTCGGCGGCGCGGGTCTCGAACTCGGCGTTCACCGGGGAGAACACGGAGGTGATCGCCACGCTGCGGATGCCGGCGCGGCCCATGTCCTCGGCGGCCCTGCGCAGCTCCGCCTCGTCCAGTTCCGCGATGTGCCTGCCGTCGAACTCGTGACCGCCGTGCACCAGGTAACCGCGGCCGGAGACCGCGTCCACCAGGCGTCGCGGCCAGTCCACCATCGGCGGCAGCGACGAGCCGGCGGGCAGGCTGAGCCGGACCGCCGCGGTCGGCGCGAGCCGGCGTGCCTCCACCAGCGCGTTGATGAAGTGCGTGGTGCCGATCATCACCGCCCGCACCGCCGCCGGGTCGAACGCGTGCTGCCGGTGCAACCCCTCGACCGCCGCGACGATGCCGGACGTGACGTCGGGTGTCGTGCCGGTCTTGATCGCGGCGAGCACGTCGGTGCCGTCGAGCAGGACGGCGTCGGTGTTCGTGCCGCCGACGTCGATGCCGATGCGCACGGCTGGACCTCCAGGTTCTGTTGCGTTCACGACGGCCGGCGCCGGGGGCGGCGACCTGCCCGAACCGCCGCACGGCGATCGACCACCACCCTGGTCAGGGCGTGGTCGTCGGCGCCGGCGGACGAGGCCGTGCCAACCTCCTCGGTCTGCGGGAGGAGCGGATGGCGGTACCGTAGGTGCACTTCGGGCCCGCGTCAGTGTGCTGATCGCACTGCCCGGGGTTGGTGGTTGTGCAGGGTGCTGCGTCAGCCCTCCTCGAACAGCTCCTCCTGAGCCGCGTCGCAGGCGGCGAGCAACGCGCCTCGCAGCACGGCGGAACCACCGAGCGCGCTGTACCGCACGGCGGTCGGCGCGGGCGAACGCGCGGCCAGCCGATCGGCGACCCGACCGGCCAGCGCGTCACCGCCCGCGTGCCCGATCTCGCCGCCGAGCACGAGACAACCGGGGTCCAGGACCGCGACGACCGAAGCGGCGGCCACCACGACCCGGTCGGCGAGGTCGTCCAGGAAGGCGTGCTGCCCGTTGGCCACGGCCGCCCGCACCACCGCCGCGGCCGGCGGTTCGTGGTCGACCGGCTCGACGACGATGCCGTGCGCCGCACCCAGCTCGACCACGGCCGGTGAGCCAGCCAGAGCGTGGAAGCCCTTCGGCTGTTCCGGGTCGGGCGCTGCCCGGTCCGGGGCCGCCGCCCGTACCCGATCGGCGAGGCCCTGGTCGGGTACGGGCAGGTAGCCGAGTTCACCCGCGCCGCCGGACGCGCCCCGGTGCAGCGCCCCGCCCAGCACCAGGGCGGCTCCGGTGCCGTGGCCGAGCCAGAGCAGTGCGAACGCCTCGCGGTCGCGGGCGGTGCCCAGGCGGTGTTCGGCGACGGCGGCGGTGTTGGTCTCGTTCTCCACCACCAGCCTGCCGTGGAGGCGGGTGCGGAGTTCGGTGAGGACCCGACCGTGCCACTGGGGGCCGGGGGTGCCGCGCAGTTCGCCCGTGCCCGGTTGGACCAGGCCCGGGACCCCGATGCCGATGGAGTGCAGTGTCTGCGCGCCCGCCTCGGAGGTGGCATCGGTGAGGAGGTCGAGGGTGCGTGCCACGGCGCGGGTGGTGGGGATGCCCGGCGCGATCGGCGTGGAGGCTTCGGCCAGCACGTCACCGAGCAGGTCGGCCACGACCACGGCGACGCTGTGCGTGCGGACGTCCAGCGCGGCCACGTGGGCGCGGGTGCGGACGATGCCGTAGAGCTGGGCGTTGGGCCCGCGCCTGCGCACGTCGTCCTGCCCGACGACCTCGATCAAGCCGGCCTCGCCGAGCCCCTTGAGCAGGTCGGCGACGGTTTGTCGGGACAACCCCGTGAGCCGCGCGACCTGGCCCGCGGTCAGCGGACCGTCACGGAGCAGGAGCAGCGTCTCCCGGTTGTTGATGGCGCGCGCGGCGCTCGGCGATGCGGGCATGGCGCGATCATCCCAGACCGCCCTGGCGGCCATCTATCTTTCAGGGAGCCTGCCTGAAAGATAACCCACCTGGGTGCCCCGTAACCGCCACCACCCGGACCGCATCGCTCCTACCTGCGGAAACGTCCGCAACCCACCTCGCTCGGCTCGCCCCCGATGCATCCTCCAGGCATCCTCTATCTTTCAGGGAGCCTGCCTGATAATTTCAGCGACCGGACCACTGCGATCACTGGAAGGCCAGCGGGAGTCCCCCGCCGACCGCGAACACGGCAACCAACACACCGAGCGGAGCCGATCACCCAGCCTTCGAGCCGTCCCGGCCGACCGCGGTCGGGAACGCCGGCGGCCGCAACGGGGCAGCCACCGACATCCACAGCGCACGGCCACCGGTGGGTGTGACTACCGCGGCCACAACGACGTGGTCATCGGCGAATGCGGTCACCGGCCAAGGGTCGACGCCGGTGGCTTCTCGGGTGGTTGTGCGGTCGCGATAGGTCGTAGTCAGGCGTAACAGCGCAACAGGCGCACCAGGACAGACGAGGCTGGGCGGGTGGAGAGGGGAAGCGGTGGGTCGCGAGGGTGTTGAGGTCGCCCCGGCTGTTCGGCGGTCCAGGGTCGCGGTGGCCGCGGTTTTCGGGGTGCACGGCGCGGTTCTCGGGTCGTTCGCCACTCGGGTTCCGTGGGTCCAGGAGCACACCGGCGTGGGGGCGGGGCAGTTGGGGCTCGCCCTCGCCTTCCCGGCGATCGGGTCCGCGTTGGCGATGCCGTTCGCGGCACGCCTGAGCCACCGGTTCGGCAGCCGGGCGGCGCTTCGCGGGTTGCTCGCGCTGTGGACGCTGTCCCTGGTGCTGCCCTCGCTGGCGCCCAACCTGCCCACGCTCTGCTTGGCCCTGCTCGCCTTCGGCGCGGCGGCGGGGACTTCCGATGTCGTGATGAACGCCATCGGCGTCGAGGTGGAACGCGGGCTCGGCAGGTCGATCATGTCGGGCCTGCACGGGATGTGGAGCGTCGGCGCGCTGGTGGGCTCCACCGCGGGCACGTTCGCGGCGCACTTCGACGTCAGCGCGCGCGTGCACCACATCGCGGCGGCACTCGTGCTCACCGCCGCCGGGCTGGTGGCCGTCCACCAGGTCCTCGACCTGCGCCCCGCGCACGACGAGGAACCACCGCCGCACTTCGCGTTCCCGCCCAGGTCGGCCCTGCTGATCGGTGCGGTCGGGTTCTGCGCGGTGTTCGCGGAGGGCGCGAGCCTGGACTGGTCGGCGGTCTACCTGCGGGACGTGCTGGACACCTCCGCCGGCCTCGCGGCGGCCTCCACCACCGGGTTCACGTTGACCATGGTGGTCGCCCGGTTCGCAGGCGACGCGGTGGTGAACCGGTTCGGCCCGGTACGCGCGGTCCGAACCGGCGGCGTCGTCGCGGCGCTCGGCGGGCTCCTCGTGGTGCTCGCCCCGCACCCGGCGGTCGCCATCGCCGGCTTCGGGCTCCTGGGGCTGGGCATCGCGGTCGTGGTGCCGCTCGCCTTCGCCGCCGCCGGGCACCGCGGGCCGAACACCAGCCGGTCCATCGCGGGCGTCGCGACCATCACCTACACGTCGGGGCTCGTCGCGCCGTCGCTGATCGGCGGCATCGCGCAACTGACCAGCCTGACCACGTCGTTCCTCGTGGTCACCGCCCTCGCGTTCGGGCTGGTGCTGTTCGCGAGCGTGCTGCGGGCCGACTGAACGGGGTGCGCCGACCGGGTGCGGCACCCGGTCGGCGCACCCCGCTCACGACAGGCGCAGTTCCGGCGAGTACAGGTCGAGCCAGTGGTAGAAGTCGAGCACGCGGTCCAGGCCGACCCGCACCCCACCGTCCATGGCGGTCGGGTCGAGCGCCACCACCCGCTCCACCCACGCCCGGTCCACGAGGTCGAACACGCGGTTCCCCGGCTCGGCGAGGACTTCCTTCGCCTGCTGCTGCAACGCCGCCGCGTACCCGGGGTCCTGGGTGGACGGGTACGGGCTCTTCACCCGGTCCCGCACGGACGCGGGCAGCACGTGCGCCGTCGCGTGCCGCAGCAGGCTCTTCTCCCTGCCGTCGAACGCCTTCAGCGACCAGGGCGCGTTGTACACGTACTCGACCAACCGGTGATCGCAGAACGGCACCCGCACCTCCAGCCCGACCGCCATGGAGGCGCGGTCCTTGCGGTCCAACAACATCCGCACGAACCGGGTCAGGTGGAGGTGGGACACGACCCGCATCCTGGCCTCCCGCGCGGACTCCCCGTCCAGCGGCTCGACCTCGGCGACGGCGGACCGGTACTGGTCGCCCACGTACTCGGACAACCGCAACCGCCGCAGCAGGTCGGGCTCGATCATGGCGGGCCGGTCGTCGGTCAGCGCGGTGCGGAACGCCAACCACGGGAACGTGTCCGCGTTGACCGCCGCCTCGTCGTGGAACCAGCGGTAGCCGCCGAACACCTCGTCGGCCGACTCGCCGGACAACGCGACCGTCGACTCCTCCCGGATCGCCTTGAACAACAGGTACAGCGAGGTGTCCATATCGCCTTGCCCGACCGGGATGTCGCGCGCGGTGAGCATGGCACGGCGCACCGCCGGGTCGGTCAGCGCGGCCGGGTCGAGCACCACGTCCCGGTGCTCCGAACCGACCAGCCGGACGACGTCGCGCACGTACGGCGAATCCGGGGTGTCACGCATCTCGTCGGGCCGGAAGTTCTCCTCCTGGCCGAGGAAGTCGACCGAGAACGTCCGCAGCCGCTCGTCGAGGTGCGCGGCGGCGAGACCGGTGACCGCACTGGAATCGAGACCACCGGACAGCAGCACGCACCGCGGCACGTCGGCCACCAACTGCCGGTGCACGGTGTCGGTCAACAGCTCGCGCACCCGCGCGACGGTGGTCTCCCGGTCGTCGGTGTGCGGCCGGGCTTCGAGCTTCCAGTAGGTGCGGGCGCGGATGCCGTCGCGGGTCACCGTGACGACCGTCCCCGGCAACACCTCCACGATGTCCTTCCACAACGACCAGCCGGGCCGCTTGGTGAACGCCAGGAGTTCGCGCAGGCCGTCCGCGTCCACGACGCGCGACGCCATCGGGTTGGCCAGGACGGCTTTGGGCTCCGACCCGAACAGCACGCCGTCGGGTGTCCGGTGGTAGTAGAACGGCTTGACGCCCATCCGGTCCCGGACCATGACCAGCTTCTCGTCGCGCTCGTCCCAGATGGCGAACGCGTACATGCCGTTGAGGTGGTCGACCACGGCATCGCCCCACTGGAGGTAGCCGCGCAGCACGACCTCGGTGTCGCTGTCGGTTTCCCAGACGTGGCCGAGCCGGGTCAGCTCCTCCCTCAGCTCGGTGAAGTTGTAGGTCTCACCGCTGTAGACCAGGGACACGTCGCCGCCGGCGGTGCGGACGGACATCGGCTGCCGGCCGCCGGGCAGGTCGATGATCGCCAGCCGCCGATGTCCCAGCGCCACGTGGGGTCGCACCCACGTGCCGACGTCGTCCGGTCCTCGGCACGCCATGGTCCGCGTCATGGCGTCGACGACGTCCTGTCTGCGCGTCAGGTCGGTGTCGTAGGAGACCCACCCGGTGATACCGCACATGCCCGCCCCCAAAAACTGCTTAGCAAGCACAACTATTGGCATCCCAGATGAAACACCCCGACCCACCCGTTTGTCTGCCCGAAATGCACGCTCCGTCCATGTCCAATCACGGAGTGTCTAATAGATCACGATCCGGTGCACACCGAGGAGTGGATCAGCTACCCTGCGTCAGATCTGCGGACCGGTCACCACGTCGGCCACCACGCAGACCACGTTGTCCGGCCCGCCGCGTTCGTTGGCCGACTCGACCAGCCGCTCCACCGCGTCCTCCGGCTCGACCACCTCGCGCAGCACCGCGGCCAGTTCCTCCCGCGGCACCACGGTGTGCAGGCCGTCGGTGCACAGCAGGTACCGGTCGCCGGGCAACGCGTCGTGCAGCGCCAGGTCCGGCCGCACGTCGCGGCCGTTCAACGCACGCACCAGCAACGACCGCCGCGGGTGGCTCACCGCCTCCTCCTCGGTCAACCGACCCTCGTCCACCAGGCTCTGCACCGCGGTGTGGTCGTGGGTGATGCGGAACAGCTCGCCGCCACGCAGCAGGTACACCCGCGCGTCGCCGACGTGCACCAGGCCCAGCCGGGAACCGGACAGCACCAGGGCGGTCAACGTCGTGCCGCTGCACCCGTCGTCCCGGTTCGCCGCGACGACGTCGGCCACCGCCGTCCCGGCCCGGTGCACGGCGTCCGCGAGCGCGTTGAGCAGCTCGCCCGCCGGGATCACGCCGTCCAGGGCGCTCAAGGCGTCGATCGCCGACGCGCTCGCGGGTTCGCCCCGCGAGCCGAAGCCGTCCGCCACGGCGAGCAGCCGGTCACCCGCGTAACCGCGGTCCTGGTTCGACTCGCGGACCAGACCGCGGTCGGTGCGCAGCGCGTAGCGCAAAGCAAGCGTCATGGTGGTGTTCTCCCGTTCGGAGAGCTGTGCCACGAGGAAGGAGGCGAGGTCGCGGCGCGTGGCGGTGTCCGCCTCCACGCCCGCCCAGTAGGCCCGCACCTCGGCCGCGGCGTCCGCGCGGGACAACGCGCACACCTGCCGGATGCGGGCCAGCGGCATCCCCAGCCGGCGCAGCCACGCCACCAGGCGTGCCTGGTCGAGCTGAGCGGGCGAGTAGAACCGGTACCCGGACCGCGGATCGGTCCGGGCGGGCGTCAGCAGGCCGAGTTCGTCGTAGAGCCGCAACGCCTTGGGCGTCAACCTGGACGCCCGCGCGAACTCGCCGATGGTCAGCTCCACGACCCCACCCCTCCCCCGCCGGGCGGGACCGCCCGGTGCCACCACCGTGCGGCCTGCCCCCGGGTCAAGGTCAAACCGGCAGCCAGGCGCGGGCCGCCGACACCAGCGCCGCCACGCCGACGTCCAGCGTCGGGCTGATCACCGGCGCGTACTTCGGGGAGTGGTTGGCGGGCAGCACGGCCGCCAGCTCGCGCAGCGTGCCGGGCGTGCCCGCGCCCGCGAACGCCGCCGGGTCCGCGCCGCCGAGCAGCCAGTACACCAGCGGCACGCCCGCCGCGGTCGCGAACACGCCCACGTCCTCGCTGCCGGTCACCTGGCCGGGGTCGACCACGCGGGCGACCCCGGCCAGCGCCGCCCCCGTGCGGGCCGCCGCGTCCGGGTCGTTGCGCACGGCCGGGTAACCGGTCAGCCGCACGATCTCCGGTTCGCGAGCGGCGCCGGACGCCGCCGCCTCCGCCCGCACGACCCGCTCGACCGCCGCGAGCACCCGTTCCCGCACGGCCGGCTCGTAGGTGCGCACGCTGAGCAGCAGCTCCGCCTCGTCCGGGATGATGTTGGCGACCGTGCCCGCGCGGATCGCGCCGACCGTCACCACGGCCGTGTCCAGGCCCGACACCTCGCGCGACACCACGGTTTGCAGCCGCAGCACGGTCGCCGCCGCCATCACCACCGGGTCCACCGCCGACTCCGGGCGCGAACCGTGGCCACCCTCCCCGTACAGCGTCACCCGAAGCGTGTCGGCCGCCGCGAACGCCGGACCGGGCCGCAGCCCGATCATCCCGGCCGGCAGCGGGGCCACGTGCTGGCCAAGCACCACGTCCGGGGTGCCGAACCGCTCGAACAGGCCGTCGTCGACCATGCCCTGCGCGCCACCGCCCAGCTCCTCGGCCGGCTGGAAGACGGCGAGCACCGCGCCCCGCCACGTGTCGCGGGTCGCCGCGAGTTCCCGCGCCGCGCCGACCAGGCACGTGACGTGCACGTCGTGACCGCACGCGTGCGCCACCGGCACCCGCTCGCCGTCGCGGTCGGCGGTGGCGGTGCTCGCGTAGGGCAGGCCGGTCCGCTCGGCCATCGGCAGGCCGTCCATGTCGGCCCGCAGCAGGGCGGTGGGCCCGTCGCCGTTGCGCAGCACGCCCACGACGCCGGTGACACCCACCCCCTCCGCGGTCTCGAAGCCCGCGGCGCGCAGCTCGCGCGCGGCGATGGCCGCGGTGCGCGTCTCGGCGAACCCGAGTTCGGGGTGCTGGTGGAGGTCGCGGTACAGGTCGGCGAGGTTCACGGCGATCACTATCAGCGGGATCGGCCGAGCGGGCAACAGCGGACCTCAACCGCCGTTCGGCGACCACGGGCCGACGACCGGGTCGGGCACGTCGTCCGGCTCGCGGACCAGGGGTGTGGTGGGTGCCGTGTGGTGGTGCAGGCGGAACACGTCGAACCGGTTGTAGTGGCCGATGATGTCGTGCATCTGCTTGGGCTGGATGCAGCGCGCGAGGTCGACCTCCGCGAAGACGACGCCGTCCACGTCCACCAGCGGTTCGGTGACCGGGTTGCCGTCCGGGCCGAAGATCCCGGACAACGCGGAACGCGGCCGGCGCATCCGCCGCGCGACCTCCTCGTCCCCCGCCGCCGCGACCTCCACCATCTCGTCGGTGATGGTGGAGCAGGACACGACCGAGAACAGCTTGCCCTCGAACGCGTGCGCGGCCGAGCGGATCGCGATGGCCTGCGCCATGTCGTAGTCGGCGGGCGCCACGGGCAGCGCGGCGTAGTTCGCGGCGTGCACCAGTTCTCCCTGTGCCAGCAACGAGAACCGGGCGAGCGTGTTGGTGTTCTCGCCGCACGCCAGCACACCGAGCGGGCCGACCGGAGTGCGGTGCACAAGGACCGTGCTGCCGTCGCCCGGTGTCCAGGTGAGCTTTTCCGCCCACGTCGGCATGAGCTTGCGGTGCAGGCCGATCACCGAGCCGTCCGGCCCGATGGTCAGGACGCTGTTGTAGAGCACGCCCAAGCTGTGCTTGCCGCGCTCGTTCACGCCGATGACGACCGTGACGCCGGTGGTCGCCGCAGCGGCGCGCAGCACGTCCACGTGTGGTCCCGGGACGTCCACCGAGGCCCGGTAGAGGCGTTCGTACAGCGCGGAACCGGCGACGGGGCTCATCGTCCAGTTCCAGTACGGGTAGCCGGCGACGAACACCTCCGGGAACACCACCAGCGACGCGCCGCGGTCGGCGGCCTCGTGGATGATCGACGCGGCCTTGGCGACGGTGGCCGCGGGGTCGAGGTAGACCGGCGACGCCTGCACGGCGGCGGCGGTGAAGCGCGGGAAGTCCACGATCGCTCCTATGGCCGGTGCGTGGCCGGTGGTCGTACCCGGCCGGCGGCGTGGAACGCGGGCCAGTGCGCGCCCGGACCGGTGTAGCCGAGGTCGGCGGCGGCGTGCAGCGCCCACGCCGGGTCGTGCAGCTGGGCGCGACCGACGGCGACCAGGTCCGCGCGACCGGCGAGCAACACGGAGTTGGCGTCGTCGTGGCCGGAGATCCCGCCCACCGCGATCGTCGGCACGCCGGTCGCCGACCGGACGCGTGCCGCGAACGGGGTCTGGTAGCCACGCCCGCGGGCCGGGCGCTCGTGCCGCACGACCTCGCCGCTGGACACGTCGACCGCGTCCACGCCGTGCTCGGCGAACGCCGCGGCGATCCGGACGGCGTCCTCGACGGTCGTGCCGCCGGGCGCCCAGTCGACCGCGGAGATCCGCGCCAGCAGCGGTTTCCGCCAGACCGCGCGGACGGCGTCGAGCACCAGCAGCGGGAACCGCAGGCGGCCCGCGAGGTCGCCGCCGCAGCGGTCGGCGCGGTGGTTGGTCAGCGGTGACAGGAACTGCGACAGCAGGAAGCCGTGCCCCGCTTGGACTTCCAGCACGTCGAAACCGGCGGCGTCGGCGCGGGCCGCCGCGGCGGCGAAGTCCTCGGCCAACGCGGTCAGCTCGGACGCGGTCAGCTCGCGTGGCACGGGCAGGCCCCGGTACGCGACCGGAGACGGCGCGACGGTCGGCCACCCGCCCGGCAGCGGGCGGCCCAGCGGTCCCCCGTCCGGGACGCCGGTCGCGCCCTTGCGGCCGGCGTGGTTGAGCTGCACGCCGATCGCCGAGCCGGTGTTGCGGTGCACGAGGTCCGTGATGCGCCGCCACGCGGCCACGTGCTCGTCCGCGTAGAGGCCGGGGCACGCCGGTGTGACGCGGCCGTGGGCGCTGACCGCGGTCATGCCGGTGAGCACCAGCCCGCTGCCGCCCACGGCCTTGCCGGTCAGGTGCAGCAGTTCCGCGTCGCCCGGCACGCCGTCCACCGCCCCGTACACCGCGACGGGCGCGGTCACCACCCGGTTGCGCAGCTCCAGCCCGCCGAGCCGGAACGGCTGGAACAGCGGCGGCCCGGGTGCGCCCCGCCCGGCGGCGAACCAGCGGTCCAGGGCGGCGACGTGGGCCGGGTCGCGTCGGCGCAGGTTGTCGTAGGTGACGCGGCGGCTGCGGGTGAGCAGGTTGAACGCGAACTGCTCCGGTTCCTGGCCCACGGCGTGCTCGATGTCCTCGAACCACTCCAGGCTGGCCTGCGCCGCGCGTTGGGTGGACTCGACCACGGGTCGGCGTTCGGCCTCGTACCGGTCGAGGGCCGTGCGCAGGTCGGTGAGGTCGCCGAGCGCGGCGGCGAGCGCCGCCGCGTCCTCCATCGCGAGCTTGGTGCCGGAGCCGATGGAGAAGTGGGCGGTGTGGGCGGCGTCGCCGAGCAGCACCACGTTGCCGTGCCGCCAGGTCGCGTTGCGGACGGTGGTGAACCGGACCCACCGGGAGTTGTTCGTCAGCAGGCGGTCGCCGCCCAGGTGGTCGGCCAGCAGCTCCGCGCACCGGGCCACGCCCGCGTCGTCGCTGCGGCCCGGCGGCGGGTCGGCGGCGGCACCGGCGAAACCGGCGGCGCGCCAGACCCGTTCGGTCAGCTCGACGATGAACGTGCTGCGGTCGGCGCGGAACGGGTAGGCGTGCACCTGGACCGGCCCGAACCGGGTCTCGTGCACGATGAACGTGAAGGCGGGCAGCGCGCGGTCGAGGGCGAGCCACATGTACCGGCAGCCGCGTTCGTCCAGGGACGGCCGGAACACGTCGGCGTGCTTGGCGCGGATCGCCGAGTGCACCCCGTCCGCCGCCACCACCAGGTCGTGGTCGCGCCGCAGCCGGTCCACGTCGGGCGCGACCGCGGCGAACCGCAGGTCGACGCCGAGCCCGGCGCAGCGGTCCTGGAGCAGCCGCAGCAGCCGCTCGCGCTCGACGGCGGCGAAACCGTGCCCGCCGGAGGTCCGCACCGACCCGCGGTAGTGGACCTCGACATCGCTCCAGCGGACGAACTCCGCCTCCAGCGCGGCGGCCACCACCGGGTCCGCGCCGGTGATGCCGTCCACGGTCTCGTCGGAGAGCACGACGCCGAAACCGAACGTGTCGTCGGCGGCGTTGCGCTCCCACACGGTGATCTCGTGCGTCGAGTCGGACTGCTTGGCCAACGCGGCGAAGTACAGCCCGCCCGGTCCGCCGCCGACGACCGCGATCCTCACCGGCCACCCGCTCCCAGCAACGCCCGCACGTCGTCGGACCAGGGCGTCGCACCGGGCGCGTCGGGCTCGGCGTGCGCGACGACCAGCACGCCGTCGGCGGCCGGACCGGTGGCACCGCGCACGGCGAACTCGTAACGCAGCGAGGTCCGGCCGAGGTCCACCACGCGCAGGCTGGTGCGCACGACCTCGCCGAACCGCAGGCGGCTCCGGTAGTTGACCTCGTGCCGGACCCGCGGGGTGCGGCCGAACAACCCGGCGAGCCCGAGGCCGCGCAGCAGTTCCGCCTCGGCCTGCTCCACCCAGCGCAGCACGGCGGAGTGGTGCTGGTGGCCGGCGGCGTCGGTGTCGTACCACTCGACGCGCCGTTCGATCGTCACCCCGGAACGGGGGTCGGGTGTCGCCATGACCGCTCCTCCCGCACTCTTGACACGGCGAACGGTATTGCGAGATGTTGACGCTCGTCAAGACAACGAAATATCGCGAGGGATGCGGCGAGGAGCTGCCATGACCACCTACGGCGATGACGTGCTTGGCCGGGCCCGCGTGACCGACAACGCCGACCTGCGTGCCTACTACGAGCGGCTGGCGCGCCACGACGCGGGCGCGCTGTGGACCGTGGCGAACGAGATCGAGCCCTGGTACCCGCGACCCCGGTCCGTGCCGGTGAAGTGGGGCTACCGGGAGCTGCGCCCCCTCGTCCTGGAAGCACTGCGCCTGGTCAGCGGCGACGACGCGGGCCGCCGCGTGGTCGCCCTCTACAACCCGCTGCGACGCGACGTCGCCGCGACGGTCGGCCTGCTCTACAGCGGCCTCCAGGTGATGGGCCCCGGCGAGTCGATGACCGCGCACCGCCACCAGGCCGCGGCGCTCCGGTTCGTCATCGAGGGCACCGGCGCGTGGACCGTCGTGGACGGGCAGAAGCTCAAGGTCGGGCCGCGTGATTTCGCCATCACGCCCAACTGGACGTGGCACGAGCACGGCAACGAAGGCGACGACGGACCCGTCATCTGGCAGGACGGCCTGGACATCCCGCTGGTCAACGCCATGGACGCCGGGTTCTACGAGGTGCACCCGGACGTCTACCAGAAGCAGGAGGGCATCACGAACTCCTCCCTGCACGTCTACGGCGCGGGACAACTGCGGCCGTTCGGCGACACGTGGCACAAGAACCACTCACCACTGCTCGCCTACCCCTGGGAACCGACGTACGAAGCACTGCTCAACGCGGCCCGAGCCACCGACGGCTCGCCGTACGACGGCATCATCATGGAGTACAGCAACCCGTTGACCGGCGGTTCCGTCATGCCGACCATGAGCGCACACATGCAGTTGCTGCGGCCCGGCGAGGCCACGCTCGCACACCGCCAGGTCGGTTCCAAGGTCTACACGGCGGCCAAGGGCAGCGGCACGTCCATCGTCGCCGGACAACGCATCGACTGGACCGAGGGCGACATCTTCTGCGTCCCGTCGTGGGCGTGGCACGAGCACGCCAACGCCAGCCGCTCCGACGACGCGTGCCTGTTCTCGTTCAACGACTTCCCGGTGATGCGCGCACTCGGCTTCTTCCGCGAGGAGCCCTACCCGGACCACGACGGCCACCAGCCGGTCGCCTGAGCCAGGACGGAGGACCCGTGCTGCTGGTCACCTTCTCCGTGGACGACGACCGCGCCCGCCTCGGCGTGCGACGGGAGTCCGACGTCGTGGACGTCGGCGTGCTCGGCGGGCCGGGCACGCTCTGGGACGTGGTGCGCGACAACGCCGCCGACGCCGTGGCCGACGTGCTTTCCGGCCCGGTCCCCGACCACGCGGTGCACCCGCTGGACCGGGTCGCGCTGCGTGCCCCGTTCCGGCCGGGCAAGATCGTCGCGGTCGGGCTGAACTACACGGAGCACGTCGCCGAGTCGGCCCGCGCCCTGGACACGGCGGGCGAGCTGCCGCGCCGGCCGGTGCTGTTCGCCAAACCGACCACGGCCGTGATCGGACCCGAGGAGCCCATCGAGCACAACGGTCACCTCACCCGGCAACTGGACTGGGAGTGCGAGCTGGCGGTGGTGATCGGGCGCACCGCCAAGCGGGTGCCGCCGGAGCACGCGTTGGCCCACGTGTTCGGCTACAGCGTCCTCAACGACATCAGCGCCCGCGACCAGCGGCGCGGCGGCCTCTGGTTCTACGCCAAGGGCCAGGACACGTACGCGCCGTTCGGACCGGCCGTGCGCACCGCCGACGAAGTGCCCCGGCCGCACGCCCTGGACCTCGAACTGAGCGTGAACGGCGTGGTGAAGCAGAAGTCCAACACCCGGTACATGTTGTTCCGCATCCCCGAGCTGATCGCCGACATCAGCGCGGGCATCACCCTGGAACCCGGCGACGTGATCGCCACCGGCACGCCCGCCGGTGTCGGCGCGGGACGCGTGCCGCGGGAGTGGCTGTGGCCGGGCGATGTCGTGGAGGCCACCGTGGAGGGCATCGGCACGCTGCGCAACCCGGTGGTGGACGTCCGATGAGGTCCTGCCGCACCACGCGCACACGGCCCGCGAAGGAGCGTCGCTGATGCCCGGATCGGCGCACGTCGACACGTTCTGCCACGACCACCTCCCGCCGGTCGAGCAGCAGCCCGAGTTCCTCTTCGACCTGCCCGAGCTGCGGTACCCGGACCGGCTCAACTGCGCGGACGTGCTGCTGGCGGGCGCGATCCACCGGTTCGGCGCGGACCGGCCGTGCCTGCGCACCACCGGCGGCACGTGGACCTACGGCGAGTTGTCCGCCCACAGCAACCGGATCGCCCACGTGCTGGTGGACGACCTCGGCCTGGTGCCCGGCAACCGGGTGCTGCTGCGCGGGCCGAACAACCCGTGGACGGTCGCGGCGTGGCTGGCGATCGTGAAGGCGGGCCTCGTGGCGGTCACCGCGATGCCGCTGCTGCGCGTCCGGGAGATCACCGAGCTGGTCGGGATCACCCGGCCCGCGCTGGTGCTCGCCGACCACCGGTTCGCCGACGACCTGCCCCCTGGCGTACCGCACCTGCGTTACGGCGGTGACGCGCCGGACGACCTGGTCGCGCGCTCGGCGTCCAAAGCGGACTCCTTCGCGAGCGTCGACACCGCGGCCGACGACGTGGTGCTGCTCGCGCCGACCTCCGGCACGACCGGCCGGCCCAAGGCCACCATGCACTACCACCGGGACGTGCTCGCGTCGGCCGACACGTTCGCCCGGCACGTGCTCAAACCCGAGCCCGACGACGTCTTCGCGGGCACACCGCCCATCGGCTTCACGTTCGGCCTCGGCGGGCTGGTGGTGTTCCCGCTGCGGTTCGGCGCGTCGGCGTTCCTGGTCGAGCGCGCCACACCCGGCGAACTCGCGGACGTGGTGGCCGAGCACGGCGTGACGGTGTTGTTCACCGCGCCCACCGCGTACAAGGCGATGCTCGCCGCCGGGAAAGCGGTGTCGCTCAGGGGACTCCGGCGTTGCGTGTCGGCGGGCGAGCACCTGCCCGCGACCACGTGGGAGCTGTTCCACCGGGCCACCGGGCTGCGCATCATCAACGGCATCGGCGGGACCGAGTTGCTGCACATCTTCATCGCCTCCGCCGACGACGACATCCGGCCGGGCGCGACCGGGCGCGTGGTGCCCGGCTACCGCGCGGCCGTGCTGGACGACGACGGCGCACCGGTGCCGGACGGCACGCCCGGCCGGCTCGCCGTGCGCGGGCCGACCGGCTGCCGCTACCTCGCCGACGCCCGTCAGGCCGACTACGTGCGGGACGGCTGGAACCTCACCGGCGACACCTACCTGCGTGACGCCGACGGCTACTTCTGGTTCCAGGCGCGCAGCGACGACATGATCGTCTCGGCCGGTTACAACATCGCCGGTCCCGAGGTGGAGGCGGTGCTGCTGGACCACCCGGACGTCGCGGAGACCGCCGTGGTCGCCGCGCCCGACGCGGACCGGGGCTCCGTGGCGCACGCGTTCGTGGTGCTGCGCGAGGGCGTGGCGGCCGGGCCGGAGAAGGTCGCCGAACTCCAGGCGTTCGTGAAAGCGGTGATCGCGCCGTACAAGTACCCGCGGCGGGTGGACTTCGTGGCCGAGCTGCCCAAGACGCCCAGCGGGAAGGTGCAGCGGTTCAAGCTGCGTGAACGGGTCCGCGCGGCGGCGCGGCACGAGGTCGGGCGAGGTGGCGCACTGCTACCGTGACGCCGTGACGAGCGGTTCGGACGGGGTCGGGTTCGCCGACGGGGAGGGCTATCCCCGGGCGCCACAGCCCCGTCAGCTCATCGTGACGCTGTACGGGCTGTTCTCCCGCGACCACGGCGGTTGGCTGTCGGTGGCCTCGGTGGTGGCGCTGCTCGGCGAACTCGGCGTGGAGGAACCGGCCGTGCGGTCGTCCATCTCCCGCCTCAAGCGGCGCGACGTGCTCCAGGCGCAGCGGCGGGACGGCGCGGCGGGTTACGCCCTGTCCCCCGCCGGGCTGGCGATCCTGCGCGAGGGCGACCACCGCATCTTCCGCCGCAAGCGCGCGACCCCGGCCGAGGGCTGGCTGCTCGCCGTGTTCTCCGTGCCGGAGTCCGAGCGGGACAAGCGGCACCTGCTGCGGTCCCAGCTGAGCAGGCTGGGCTTCGGCACCGCCGCGCCCGGCGTGTGGATCGCGCCCGCGCACCTGCACGAGCCGACCGCGGACGTCCTGCGCAGCCAGGGCCTGCACGGGTACGCGGAGCTGTTCCGCGCCGACCACCTGGCGTTCGGCGACCTGGCCGCGAAGGTGGGCCGCTGGTGGGACCTGGCCGGGTTGGCGGCCCTGTACTCGGCGTTCCTCACCGAGCACGACCCCGTCCGGGAGCGGTGGCGGCACGCGCGTGCGGTGGACGAGCGCGCGGCGTTCGCGGACTACCTGCGGCTGCTGACCGACTGGCGGCGGCTGCCCTACCTGGACCCCGGCCTGCCCGAGGAGCTGCTGCCCGCGGACTGGATCGGCATCCGCGCCGCCGACCTGTTCTTCGCCCTCCAGGACCGCCTGGAGGAACCCGCCCGCGCGTACGGCGAGCGCGTGGTTTCCGGCTGAGGTCAGGGTTTCGCCCGGTCGCGCAGCACCCGCCACCCGGTCCACACGACGTCCACGAGCAACACCACCGCCCAGACGCGACCCGCGCCGTAGACGAACGCGCCGACGCCCTCACGCGGCACCTGCCCGAGGAGCACCGTCCCGAGGTCACGCGTCAGCAGGTCCCACACCCACGACAGGTCCACGAACGCGAGGCCCGCCTGCACGGCCGCGAACAACCCCGCGTGCCGACCCAGGTTCACCAGTGGCCGGCCCTCGGTTTCCTTGGCGGGCGCGGCCACCGGCACGCGCTCGGGAGTCCGCACCTCCTCCACCGCCGGGATCTCCGGGGCGGGCGGCGGGACGTCCGCCACGCCCAGGCGGCGCACCGCGCGCGGTACGACCACCGCGCCCGCGAGGATCATCGCGCCCGCCACCAGGCAGGCGACGGACCAGTTCGCCCCGTCGTACAACGCGCCCGCGACCAGGCTGCCCACCATCGCGCCGACCAGGCACGCCGACTCGTAGACACCCATGCCGCGCCCGGCCTGCGCGCCGGACGCCTCGGCGACCACCGCCTGCTGGATCGGCACGACCGCCGCCCACGCCAGGCCGCTGAGCACCCACAGCGCGGCGATCACGTACGGGTTCGGCGCCCACGCCAGGCTGACCGCGAACACGCAACTGGCCAGCGAGGCGGTCACCAGCACGCGGGACCGGCCGAACCGGACGACGTAGCGGTGCAGCCGCTCGGCCGCGAGGCTCATCGCGATCGCGCCCGGCAGGAACACGTACGCGACCTGCACGACCTCCAGCCCGAACCCGCGTTGCAGGTGCAGCAGGAGCAGCAACGACACGGCCGCTTCGGCGGCCATCGTCATCGCGACCGCGAACAGCACCGGGCGCAGCCTGCGCCCGATCGCGCCCAGCCCGGCGGCCTCCGCGCCGGCGGTCCGCCGCGCGTCGCCGTCGCGACGGGGTGCGGCCAGCAGGAAACCGGCCCCGACCAGGCACGCCGCCGCGCACGCCCAGAACAACCCGGTGAACCCGACCAGGCTCAGCCCGGTCAGCCCGGCGACGAACGCCACCCATGCGCCGGTCTCCTCGGCCGTGAGCAGCTTGGGGAACACCGCGGAGTCCTCGTGCAGCCGTTCGCTGACGATCGCCCGCACGGACACCCACAGCAACGCGCCGCCCGCTCCCCCGACGGCCGCCGCCACGTACGCCACGGAAACGTTGCCCGCCAACGCGTAGCCCACGCACGACAACGCGTACATCAGCGCACCGGCGGCGGCGACGGTGCGGCGTTCCCAGCGGTCGGCCAACACGCCGGCGACCGGCCGGACGACCACCGACACCGCCATCTCGACCGCCAGCAGCACGCCGACCTCGGCCGAGCCCAGCCCCAACGCCACACCCGCCCACAGCGGCAGCACGAAATCGAGCAGTTCGGCCGGCCCGTTCACCAGCATCGCCGCCCACAACGTCCGGCCCTCCCGCCGGAGACGTGCGGTGGTCACCCTGATCCCCCAAACTCCGAACACCGTTCGATCTACTCCGAACGGTATACTGGGTTTCGTCATGAACGCAAAGGACCAGGCGCTACGCCTGCTCTGGACCGGTGATCGCCGACCCGGTCGCGGGCCGCAGCGCGGTCTCACCACGGAGCGCATCGTGGCGGCGGCGATCGAGGTCGTGGACGCCGAGGGGTTCGCGGCGCTGTCGATGCGGCGCGTCGCGACCAAGCTCGGTGTTGGCACCGCGTCGCTCTACACGTACCTGCCGGGCAAAGCCGAGTTGGCCGCCCTGATGCTGGACGCGGTGGGCGCGGACGACCCGCTGCCGCACGAGCACCCCGGCGACTGGCGTGCCAAGACCGAGGCGTGGGCCCGCGCCGACTGGGCCGCGTTCCGCGCCCGGCCGTGGCTGCTCCAGCTCGTCGCCACCGCCGCCGTGCCGGGCCCGAACATGTTGCGGTGGCTGGATTCCGCGTTGTCCGTGCTGGACGGGACCGGGTTGACCGCGCCGGAGCGGGTGGCCGTGGTGGAGACGGTCGACGCCTACGTGCGGGGGCTCGCGCGCCTGCACGTGGAGGAGGCGGTGCAGGCCGAGACCGACCGGGAGGTCCTCGGCGAGCTGGTCGACTTCACCCGCTACCCGGCGTTGCTGGAGGTGTTGCGGGCGGGGGTGGCCCCGTGGACCGGCGACCAGTTCGAGTTCGGCCTGCAACGCCTGCTGGACGGCGTGGCGGCCCTGATCGCCGCCCGGTCGTCCTGAGCGGGCGCTCAGCGACCCAGTGCCGCCCGCACCCGGCCGACCGCCGCGCCCTCGCCCCGACCGACCCGGCCGTCCGCAGACGCGACCCGCTCGCACATCGCGACCACGGCCCGCGCGAACGCGTCCGCCTCGTCGGCCGACCGCTCACCCAGCAACGCCATCGAGCCCCGCAGAGCCGCCAGCACGCCGCGCTCCACGTCCGCCACCGATCCGGCGGGCAACTCCGGCGCACCGGCCGCCACCGCTTCACGCACGCGTGGCGGCAAAGTGGACATCGCCCGGATGCCCGCGTGGCTCTCCTCGTCCAGCGCGCCCTCCTCCGCGACCGACACCAGCACCATCGCCCCGTACACCGCGGTCCGCAGAGTGCGGCTCTCCTCGTCCGTGTATCCCCTCATGCGCCAACCTTACGTTCCGTTGATCATCACTCCGGCCTCGCCCAGCGCGGGTCGGGCGCGGGCGGCGGCGGGAGCACCCGCGGTGGCGCTTCCGCCGGTTGGACCGGCGCGGGGTGCGGAGCCGGTGGGAAGTCGGCCGCCGACTGCCAACCGGTGATCCGCTGGACCACGACCACCAGCAGCACGCCCTCCGCCGCGTCCAGCATCGCGACCACGAGGACCGCTACGGCCACGTTCCGGTAGTCGTCCACCGAACCGGCGCGGTCGACCATCCGGCTCACGACGCGGTTCAGCACGAGCGTCGCGAGCCACAGGCCCCACCACCAGTTCACGGCGGCCCGTGAGAGGTCCGGGACCGGGGCGCTGGCCCGCCACACGTCGAGCACCACCCGGCGTGGCACCCACAACTGCACCACGGGCAGCCAACCCCACAGCACGGCCCGTTGTCCGTACGTGTGGTTGACGGACTCCGCGTTCGCCCGTACCCGCCACAACCACACCAGGAACACCACCGCGGAGGCGATGAACAACGTGAGGCTGACGTACTCGATCGCGGTCACCACAGTGGTCATGAGGTCGAGTTCGGCATCGCCGACCACGCCGTTCACGTAGCCGGTGACGGTGTTCGCCGCGTACGCCGCGCCGAAGCCGACCACGACGTCGGACAGCACGCTCAACGCCACCAGCACGACCACGGCCGTCGACAGGCCGCGCACTTGACGGAACATCAGGTCTCGGGGTGGGCGAGCAGTTCGGAGACCGTGGCGAACCGGTAACCGCGCTCCCGCAGGCGTTCGACGGCCGGGCCGAGCGCGTCCCTCGTCAACGCCCGCCCCGGGTACATGCCGTGCAGGAGCACGATCGAACCGGGCCGCACCTCGTCGGCGGTGCGGCGGGCGAGTTCGTCGGCACTCGCGGGCAGGTCCGGCCCGGAGTCCGGCTCGACGTCCCACATGACCGTCCGGCGGCCGTGCTCGGCCAGGTATTTCGGCAGCGCCAGTAGCTTCTTCCCGTTGGGCGGGCGGAAGGTTATCTCGCCGGCGTAGCCGGTGGCGCGGATCAGGGCGTCGGTCCGCTCGACCTCCTCCGCGACCCGGTCCGGCGACACGAACACCATCCGCTCGTGCGAGTACGAGTGGTTGCCGATCTCGTGGCCCGCGCCCGCGATGGCCGCGCCGAGCGCCGGGTGCGCCGCGAGTTCGCGGCCCGTCAGGTAGAAGGTGGCGCGAACGCCCTCACGCGCCAACACGTCCAGCAACGGCCGCGTGCCCGCCGGGTCGGGTCCGTCGTCGAACGTCAGGGCCACCACGCGGTCGTCGGTCTCCACCCGGTCGGTGAGGTCGCCGAACAACTGGAACGTGCGCGAGTTGGCCAACGCGGACAGCCCGAACCCGCTCAGCGGCAGCACCAGGGCCACCACGGCGGTGATGATCGTCAGCCGCCGCGCTCGGCGGCCGAGGGGTGGTAAGCGCATGGGGCATCTTCCCGCAGTCGGATTCGCACGTTGAGCCGGCCGCGGTTGCGAGGACGCCGTGGCCGCGACGTCCGGCGACACCGGGGTTGTCGGTGCGCACCGGTCCGTCGAGGAGGCTGCCGGGGCACGGAGGGGCACGGCGAGCGGCGCGGGTCACGGAGGTGCATGGCGGCGACGGGACAGGGGCGGCGCGGCGTCGGCGGGGCGCGGCGGGCGGCGCGGTGGGGGGCGGCGGGCGGTGCGGTGGGGGGCGGAGATGCGGGGCGAGGCGCGCGGCAGCGGAGGCACGGGGCGGCGGAAGCGCGGCGTGAGGCGGGGCGCGGCGGGCGGTGCGGCGGGCGGTGCGGCAGGCGCGGGGCCGGAGCGGGGCAGGGCAGGACGCGGGCCGGGGCGGGGCAGGGCGGAGCGGAGCGGCGCAGGGCGGCGTGGGGCAGGCGGCGGAGCGCGGAGCGACGCGGGGCGGCGCTGAGCGGGGCCGGTGCAGGGCGGGGCCGGTGCGGGGCGGTGCGGAGCAGGGCGGAGCGGAGCGGGGTGCGGCGGAGCGGGGTGCGGCGGGGCGGAGCGGGGTGTGGCGGGGCGGGCGGGGTGCGGTGGGGCGGGCGGGGTGCGGTGGGTGTCTCGCACAGACGTTCAAGACGCGCCTTCGCGCACCGGCTAGAAACCGGTCGTGGTCGACTTGGGATTCATCGGACTCGGTGTCATGGGTCAACCCATGGCGCTCAACGCGGCCCGCGCCGGCGTGCCGCTGACCGTCTGGAACCGCACACCCGGCCGGTGCGCGCCGCTCGCCGCGGCGGGCGCGCAGGTCGCCGCCGGGCCGGGCGAGGTGTTCGCGCGCGCCGACGTCGTGCTGCTGATGCTCGCCGACGAACCGGCGGTGGACGCGGTGCTGGACCGGGGCGGACCGGACTTCGCCACCCGCTGCCGCGACCGGGTGGTGGTGCAGATGGGCACCATGCCCGCCACGTACTCGCGCGCGCTCGCCGAGGACGTGGCGGCGGTCGGCGGTCGGTACGTGGAGGCGCCGGTGTCCGGCTCGCGCGGACCCGCCGAGGCCGGGACGCTGGTCGCGATGGTGTCCGGCGCGGAGGACGACGTGGCCCTCGTCCGGCCGCTGCTCGCGCCCCTGTGCGCGGAGGTGGTGGACTGCGGCCCGGTGCCGGGCGCGTTGCTGATGAAGTTCGCGGTGAACCTGTTCCTGATCACCATGGTCACCGGCCTGGCCGAGGCGTACCGGTTCGCCGACGGCCACGACCTCGACCCGAAGGTGCTCACGCGCATCCTGGACGCCGGACCGATGGCGTCGCAGGTGTCCAGGGCGAAGGCGGCGAAGCTGCTCGCGGGCGATTTCACCGTCCAGGCGGCGAGCGCGGACGTGCTGAAGAACAACCGCCTCATCGCCGAAGCCGCCCGTGCGGCGGGCATCGCCTCGCCGCTGCTCGACGTGTGCCACGCGTTGTTCGGCGAAACCGTCGCACTGGGACGCGGCGGTGAGGACATGGCCTCCGTCGTGCACGCCATCCACGCACGCGGCTGAGCGACCTCACACCCGTGCCGTGGCGGCGAGCCAGGCGGCCGGGGTGAGGCCGTAGGCGCGTTTGAACATCCGGGTCAGGTGGCTCTGGTCGGCGAAGCCCACGACCACCGCCACCTCGCCCAGCGCCACACCCGCCACCATCAGCCGACGCGCGGCGTCCAGTTGGCGCATGGTGCGGAAGCGGGTGGGGCTGGTGCCGAAGGCCGCGCGGAACTGGCGGGCCACCGACCAGCGGTCCAGCCCGGACACGCGTTCGAGGTCCGCGGCGGTGTGCCGGTGCGCGAAGTCGTCCAGCAGCAGGGCACGCACCCGGCGCACCGCCGCGAGGTCGAGCGCGACCCGGCCGGGGCGTGCGGCGGAGTGGGCGTGCAGCAGGTCCGCGACGGCGGTCGTCACCTCCACCGCCTCGGCGTCGTCCAGCGGTTGGTCGATGTGCCGCAACCAGCCCGCGACGGCGCCGCCCACCCCGGAGGGCCGGAGCACCGGGTCGGCGACGAACGGCAGCGGCTGCCCGTCGAGCGCGTCCCGCACCAGCGCCGGGTCGAGGTAGATGATCCGGTAGCCGAAACCGGAGTCCGTGCCGGCCGCGCCGTCGTGCACCTCGTCGGGGTGCAGCACGTGCCACTCGCCGGGCAGGCAGTGCCGCTGCTCGCCGCGGTAGCGGAACGCCTGCACGCCCGCCAGGGTCACGCCGACCGCGTAGGTGTCGTGCCGGTGCGGCGCGAACGCCGTGCCCACCAGCGCCGCTTCCATCCGCTCGATGCCCGTCGCGCCGCCGCCGAACCGCAGGCGCTGCCCGACGCCCGGCGAGACCAGCGCCCCCGGCGCCGCGAGATCGCCCATGCCCGCCCCCCGACCGGGACCACCCAGCCCTGTTTGAGGGTCCGGCCGCCACAGGCCCAGGTGGTCTTCCCAGAACTTTCAACGAGTTGTTCAACGATACCGTTGAAGCAGTGACGACGAAGCAGAACGAAGCGCACCCGGCCCGGTCGATCGCCGAGGAGGTCGCGCGGTGGCTGCCGGCCGGCACCCGGCTGCTCGGTTTCGGCGAGCCGCTGCACGGCGAGGAGCGGTTCCTCCGCCACCGCAACGAGCTGTTCGCCCACCTGGTCGAGCACGCCGGTTTCGGCGCCATCGCGGTCGAGAGCGACTGCCTGCGCGGCCGGGTGGTGAACGCCCACGTCCGCACCGGCGAGGGCGTGCTGGACGACGTACTGCGCACGGGCTTCAGCCACGGCTTCGGCACCGCGCCCGCCGACCGGGACCTGGTGCGGTGGCTGGCCGAGCACAACCGGACCGCCGCCGAACCCGTGCGGTTCCACGGTTTCGACGCCCCAGTCGAGATGATGGGCGCGGAGAGCCCACGCGGGGCGCTGGCGATCGTGCACGGCTACCTGACCGCCCGTGTCGGGCACGTCCTCCCGTGGGAGCGGATCGACGCGCTGCTGGGCGACGACGCCCGTTGGAGCGACCCGGCCGCCGCGATGGACCACACGCGGTCGGTCGGCGACACGCCGGAGGCCCGCGAGCTGCGGTTGATCGCGGACGACCTGCGGTGGCTGCTGACGGCCGAGTCGCCCGGCCTGGCCGACGACCCGGACGCCCGGTGGGACGCCGAACTCGCCGCCCGCACCGCCACCGGGCTGCTCGCCTACCACGCGGGCATGGCGGGCGACTCGCCGCGGCGGGTGTCCCGGCTGCTCGGCGTCCGGGACGCCATGATGGCCGAGAACCTGTGCGCGCTGGCGGAGCGCGACACCCGACCCACCCTGGTGTTCGCGCACAACCAGCACCTGCGTGCCGGTGCCGTCCGCTGGGACCTGGCGGGGATGGACCTGCGGTGGCACAGCGCGGGCGCGCACGTCGCCCGCCGGCTCGGCCCGGCCTACGCCGTGATCGCCACGGCGGTGGGCCGCGCCGAGCGGCACGGGATCGCCGAGCCGGAGCCGGGTTCGGTCGAGGGGCTGCTGTTGGCCGCCGGCGGCGGCACGCGGCTCGTGCCGTCCGCCGGGCTGCCGACGGCCACCACCCGGCGCACGCCCGGCAACCCCGGCTACTTCCCGCTGGACCCGGCGCACACCGACGAGGTCGACGCCGTGTGGTTCGTCCCGGAGCTGTGACTCAGCGGAACGCCGCCACCCAGCGCCGCTGCCACGGCGTTTCGACGGCACGGGGGTGGTGGTGCGCGCGGACCCAGGCGACGGCGTCCGCCGGGTCGACGCCGGACAGCACGGCCAGGCACGCGAGCACGGTGCCGGTGCGGCCGACGCCGCCGTGGCAGGCGACCTCCACCACCGCACCGGCACGGGCCCGCGCGTGCAGGTCGTGGATCAGCCGGACCGCCTCCGCCCGGTCGCGGGGCAACAGGAAGTCCGGCCACACGACCCACTCGTGCGGCCACCGCAGCTCGGCGTCGTGTCGGCGGCGCAGCCGGGGCGATCCCAGGTACAGCCCGTAGTCCGGGTCGTCGGCGGGTGCCGGGTGGCGGAGGCCGCGTGCGCGCACGGCGACCCCGTCGGGCAGCACCAGCACGCCGGTCACCCGGCCACCGCCCGGCGGGAGCGGTGGTTGGCGACGTGGACGCGGTTGCCGCACAGCCCGGGTGTGCAGTAACGGCGGCGGCCGGCGCGGCTGGTGTCCACGAACACGCCTCGACAGCCGGGTGCCTCGCACGCCCGGAAGCGCTCGTGGCCGAGCGCGCGGAGCACGCCGCCCAGCGCGAGGCCGATCCGCGCCGCGAGCCGGTCCGCCAGCGGGGCGTCCGGGCGGACCGGCACGCGCCACTGCCAGCGGCCGTCGGTGGCGCGGACCGGCACCGGTCCCAGCGCCGCCCGCCGCACCAGCTCCGCCACGCCCGCCGCGGCCTGCTCCGCCGTCTCGGTCTCAAGCACGCCGCGCACGTCGAAGCGCAGCAACCGCACCGCGAGCACGTCGTCGTCGGTCGGCTCCGCCACGACCCCGTGCCGCGCCAGCAGGGCCGCCAGCACGACCGGGTCGGCCAGTTCCTCGACACCCCGCACGGTGGGCGACGTGATGACCAGTTCGGTCGCCAGCGCCGCCCCCGCGGGGTAGTCGTCGAGCGGTACGTCCACGCCACCCTCCTACGTAATAGGTATGGCTGGACTTTACACCTTACTGATCAACGCGCGGTGAGGAACCTGTCCACCGGCAGCGCCCGGTCGACGATCCGCACGTCACCCAGCCAGCCGTGGAACGACTTCTCCACCACGCGGTCGTAGGCGTACGCGCCGATCAGCCACGGGTCGTTCGCCGTGGCGATGCCGGTCGCCGGCGTGGACGGGTTGCGCAGCAGCTCCGACCCCTCGACGTAGAGCTTCGTGCGCCGACCGTCGTTGACGACCGCGACGTGCCACCACACCTCCTCGTCCATCTCGTGCCCCCAGTTGGTGGACATGCCGGGCCGGTTCTTCGGGAACACCGCCCACTGCAACCCACCGCCACCCGCCACGTTGAGGGTGCACAGCGGTTCCTTCGGGTCGTCGCCCGTCTTGCCGGCGGCCGAACCCGGGGCGAGCTTGGTCAGCAGACCCGACCACGGGTGGTTGAAACCCTTGGGCAGCTTCACGAACGCCTCGAACGTGTAGCCGCGCTCGAACGTCATCCGGTTGAGCGGCGCGTTGTCGGCGGTGGTGAGGTAGCCCTGCTTGCCGAAGAAGCGGCTGCCGTGGCCGGGCGAGTCCGGGTGGTGGTCGGCGGTGGCCTCCAGCGCGCCCACCTGACGCAGGTGGTTGCCGTTGCCGGACAGGTCCTGGAGCGAGTCCGACCGCCAGTACGCGACCGTGCCGGGCACCAGCACCTGCCGCGCGGGCCGCTCCGGGCGGACCGGCACGGGCGCGAACCCGGCGAACCGGCGGTCGAAGTCGATCGGCACGCTGAACCGGTCCTCGGCGCCGGTCAGCTCGACCTCGCGCCGCTCCAACGCGTTCAGCGACCGCTTGGCCAGCAGCCATGGCGAGAACGTGCGGACGTCCACCACCTTGCGCGCGAGGTCGAACTCGTAGAGCCGGATCATGCCGCTGCCGCCGTAGTAGCGGTCCTGGTAGTTCGTGATGTGGACGTGCACGTCGTTGCCGGCGGCGTTGGTGAGGACGGTCCGCGCCGGGGGCCAGAAGTGCCCGTTGACGGTGAGGAAGATCTGGTCGTGGTCCTTGATCAGCTCGTCCCACAGGCGACGGCCGTAGCCGGACAGCTCGGCCTGCCCGCCGTCGCCCGCGTGCACCAGCTCGTGGGTGGTGAGCACGACCGGCAGCTTCGGGTGCTTCGCCAGCACCTCACGGGTCCACGCGAAGCCCTTTGCCGACATGCGCCAGTCCAGCGCGAGCACCAGCCACTCGCGGCCGGCGGCGCGGAACACGTGGTAGCTGTTGTAGCCGTCCGGGCTCGCACCGCGGAACGTCGGCGAGTCGCGGAACCGGTGCGGCCCGAACTCCTCCAGGTAGGGCGTGCGCCCGCGCTGGTCGTCGGTGCGCGAGTCGAGGTCGTGGTTGCCCGCCAGCACGCTGTACCCGACGCGCCGCCGGTCGAGCGCCCGGAACGACCGGCCGACGTCCTGGATCTCGGCACGCTGCCCGTTCTCGGTGAGGTCGCCGAGGTGGGCGATGAACACGATGTTGTCCCGCGCGGCGTTGTCCACCAGGTGCCGCAACGCGGCGTCGAGCGGTGCGGCGTCGCCGCGGTCCTGGTCGAACAGGTACTGGGTGTCCGGGATGACGGCGATGGTGAACCGGTCGCGGTTCGGGTCGGGCCGGTGACCGGCCGCCCGGACGTCGGGCTCGGCGGACGCGGCGACCGGCCCGAGGGCTGTCGCGGCGACCGGGACCAGGGCGCCCGCGGCGGCGGAGCCCAGCAGGAACGTGCGGCGGGAGGTCATGGCCGGCGATGCTAGGCACGACCACGCAACACGCGACGAACCAGACATGAACCTTGCTCGCATCACTGGGGAAGAGTGCGCACCCTCCCGCATCGCCCCCGTTACCGTTTCGTTATCGGACGGGCGTATCGGCTCCACCCAAACCACGCACGTGACAAGCGGGGACGGGGGATCGTGTCAATCGCGAGAAGGAGGGCCAGTGGCGATCCAGTTCATTCGAAGGCAACTGGGCGCGCGACCGGCGGGGGGATCCGACTACCGGCCCGCGGCGAAGCTGCGGGTGCCGCCCGAACTGCTCGACCGGCACGGCGGACGGGTGCTCGACCCCGTCCGGGCCGAGGCGGCGAGCGGTACGCGGCCGGGTTCGACCGCGTACCGACCGGACGTGCTGCTCATCCCGGACGACGTGCTGCGTGACGAGACGGCGCTCGGCGCGGTCCGCGCGGTGCTCGACGGCGAGGGGATCGACGTGGAGCACCCCGAGCCCGGCGGCGGCACCACGCCGCGACCGGTGCGGCTGCGCGCGCGGAACGGGCGGGACCGCGACAACGTCGACTCGTGGGCCGCGTTGCAGCGGTTGCGCGCGGCGGCGGACGACCCGGACACCGGGCCGGACCGCGACGTGGTCCGGCGCATCACGCTCGAACACCTGGTGTTCAGCGCCGTCACCTTCACCGGCACGCCGTGGGACACCAACAGCCTGGTCGACCGCTCCTACCGCCGTTCGCCCGGCGGCTCGGCGCGGGTGCCGGTGGCGATCGCCGCCGCGCCGCCCGCCCGCGGCCGACTGGACGACGAGCGCTTCACCCGGCGGCCCGTGGTCGCCGTGCTCGACTCGGGCATCGGGCCGCACCCGTGGTTCGACATCCACGACCGGTCCACGCCGCCGCCCGCCGGCGGGTTCATCTCGGTGCTGCACGAGGCGCAGGAGCGCATCCGCGAGAACGCGTTGACCACCGGCGCGTCGCCGTGCCTGATGGACTACTGGGACGCGCCGGTCGTGTCCGACGCGCTGATCCGCGACGTGGACAGCAACACCGGGCACGGCACGTTCATCGCGGGCATCATCCGGCAGGCCGCGCCGCGTGCCGACGTGCTCGCCGTCCGGGTCATGCACAGCGACGGCATCGCCTACGGCTCGGACGTCATCGCCGCGCTGGAGGAGATCGCCCGCCGCGTCGACCGGGCCCAGCGGTACGACCGGCCCGAGGACATGGTGGACGTGGTGTCCCTGTCGCTCGGCTACCTGGACGAGTCGCCCGACGACGACGTCTACACCTCGCACTTGGCGGAAGTCGTGCGGCGGCTGACCGAGCAGGGCGTGCTGGTGCTCGCCGCGTCCGGCAACAACTCCACCAGCCGCCGGTTCTACCCGGCGGCGCTGGCGGACCTGCCGGACGTGCCGGGCGCGGGTCCCGGCGTGATCAGCGTCGGCGCGCTCAACCCCAACAACACCAAGGCGGGTTTCTCCAACGACGGCGCGTGGGTCACCTGCTGGGCGACCGGAGCGGGCGTCGTCAGCACGTTCCCGACCGACGTCCGCGGACCGCGCCAGCCCGAGATGGCCGACAGCCACCGCGCCGGGCTCGACCCGGACGACTTCCACGGCGGGTTCGCGGTGTGGGACGGCACGTCCTTCGCCACGCCGCTCGCGGCGGCGGCCGTGGCGAACGCGCTGATCGACGTGGCGGCCGAGGACACCGGGCTCAGCCTGGCCGACGTCGGGCCGGAGACCGTGGTCAAGCGGGCGTGGGCGGCGCTAGAGCGGTGCTATGAGCAGTACGAGGTCTGACCGCCACGCGGCGGACGGCAAGCCCTTCGAGGACTACGAAGGGCTTGCCGAGCTGTTCGAGTCCGCGCGCGCCGGTGACCGCGTGGCGCTCGGCCGGATCGCGGAAACCCTGGCGCCCCTGCTCTGGCAGGTCGCGCGGGCGCAGGGGCTGGACCGCGAGCGCAGCGCCGACGCCGTGCAGACGGCGTGGCTGCGCCTGCTCGGCGCGCTGGACGACATCCGCTCGCCACGCGCGCTCACCGCGTGGCTGGTCACCGTGACCAAGCGGACGGCGTGGCGGATGCGGGAGGAGCAGCGCGACGCGGAACTCGTCGGCGTGCCGCCCGAGGCGCAGCCGACCGACCCGGAGCCGCTACCCGACGAGCAGGCCGTGTTCACCGACCGGCGGGCCCGGCTGTGGGCCGCGGTGGACCAGCTCTCCCACCGCTGCCGGGAACTCCTCCGGGTGATCGCGTTCGTGGCGCGACCCGAGTACGGCGAGATCAGCACCGCGCTGGGGATGCCCCGGGGCAGCATCGGTCCGACCCGGGGCCGGTGCCTGGCGCAGCTGCGCAAGCGGCTGCTCGCCGACGACGAGGGGAGCTGGCGGTGAACACGGCCGACCCGGACGGTCCCAGCGGCGACCTGGACGAGCTGGACGTGGCGATCCTGCGGGAGGTCCGGTGGATGTGGGAGTCGGTGGACCCGGCTCCCCCCGAACTGGCGGACCTGGTGAAGTTCGCGATCCAGCTGGAGGACGTGGACGTCGAGGTCGTGCGGCTGACCGAGCACCGCGAGGTCGCGGGCGTGCGCGGCGACGTGCGGTCGAAGCTGATCACGTTCTCCGGCGACACGTTGGACTTCATGGTGAACGTGCAGCCGCGCAACGACGGGACGGTGCGCATCGACGGCTGGATCTCGCCGCCCGCCGCGCACCCCGTGGAGGTGCGGACCGGTGAAGGACCACCCCTGCACACCTCGGCGAACGAGGAGGGGCGGTTCGCGTTCGACCGGGTTCCCTGCGGCCTCATGCAAATCGTCATCCGGCCGACCGGCCGAACCAGTGCCGTAAGCACACCGACGATGACACTATAGGCCCGGTGAGCGACCGGGTGCGGACCCTGCATGAGCGCGCGATCGAGGAGATCAACAGCGGTCGGCCCGCGGTGGGCGCGCGCTTGCTGCGCGAAGCGCTCAAGCTCGGCGAGGCGTCCCCGTCGCGGACCGCCCGGATGCTCGGCACGCTGGCCGCCGCGGAGGTGTCGCGGGGCGGCACCGACCGGGCGCTGGAGCTGCTGGACGAGGCGGAGCGGGTGGTCGCGCCCGAGGACCGGCACCTGCTGCTGTCCCAGCGCGCCCTGGTGTTCATGATGTCGGGGCGGCTGGACGACGCGCTCGTGTTGTTCGACGACACCATCCTGCGGTTGCGCCGCACCGACCAGAAGGCCGCGTTGGCCCGGGTGCTGCTCAACCGCGGGATGCTGCACCAGATCGCGGGCCGGGTGCGGCTCGCGCTCCAGGACCTCGACCAGTGCGCGCAGCTCGGGTCCGCGCTCGGCCCCGACGACGGGATGCCGCGCACCGTGGCGAAAGCCGTGCACGGCCGCGGCCAGTGCCGGGTGCTGACCGGCGACATCCCCGGCGCGCTGCGTGATTTCGACATCGCCGCCGAGGTGTACGCCGACCAGGGGCAGGGGATGCTCGCCGTGCTGGCGGGCGACCGCGCGCGGGCGTTGCTCGCGGCGGGTCTGCCGACCGAGGCCGCGACCGAGCTGGACACGTTCCTGCGGCAGGTGCCCGAACTGCGGATGGGCCACGAGCACGCCGAGGCGGAGCTGACCATGGCCCGCGCCCGGCTGGCCGCGGGCGACCCGGGCGAGGCGCTGCGGTGGGCGCGGCGTGCCCGCCTGCACTTCCGCCGCCGCCGCAACGAGACGTGGGCCGGCGTCGCGGAACTCGTGGCGCTGCGGGCGGAGTTCGCGGCGGGCCGGACGACGGGCCGGGTGGCGCGTGCCGCGTCCCGGCTCGCGGAGCGGCTGCGGTCGCTCGGCCTGCCCAACGACGCCGACGAGGCCGCCCTCCTGGCCGCCCGCGTGTTCATCGCGCGTGGCGCGCCGGCCGAAGCCCGCGCCGAGCTGGCCGGGCGCGACCGGCCCGGCGCGCCCCTGGCCAACCGGCTGCTGCGGCGGCTCGCGCTGGCCGAACTCGGTTCCGCGAGCGGCGACCAGCGACGCGCGTTCGCCGAGGCCCGCGCCGGTCTGGCGTTGTTGCGCGAGCACCGCGCCCGGTTCGGCAGCCTCGACCTCCAGACCGGCACCACGTCGCTCGGCGGCGAACTGGCCCGCGCCGGTCTCGCGGCGGCGCTGGACAACGGCAAACCCGAGGTCGTGTACCGGTGGCTGGAGCGCTCCCGCGCGCAGGCGTTCCGGTTCCCGCCCGTGCGCACGCCCGCCGACGAGCACACCGTGGACGCCGTCGCCGAGTTGCGGCAGCTCTCCCTCGACGTCCGCGCCGCCGAGCTGCGTGGCGCGCAGGACCAGGAGGCGTTGCGCCGCGCCCGGCAGTTGGAGCGCGAGATCCGGGCCAAGGGCTGGCGCACCGACGGCGCGGGCGAGCGGCACGTGGAGGTCGGCTTCGCCGAGGTGAAGGCGGAGCTGGCGGACGCCGACAGCGTCATGGTGATCTTCCTGGCGTCCGGTGACCGGCTGCTCGCCGAGGTGATCGGCGCGGACCGGGCCGAACTGCTCGGGCTCGGCGAGACCGCCACCGTGTTCGAGGCCATCGCCCGCCTGCGCAGCGACCTGGACGCGGCGTGCGGGCGGCGGCTGCCGGGCGCGCTGGAGCACGTGATCCGCACGTCGATCCGGCGGCAGCTCGCCACGCTGTCCGAGCACCTGCTCGACCCGCTGGCCCGGGTCATCGGCGACCGGAACGTGGTGCTGGTGCCGACCGGCGGGCTGTCGGCGATGCCGTGGGGCCTGCTCGACCGGCTGCGGGGCCGACCGGTCACCGTGACGCCGTCGCCGTCGTCGTGGGTGTCGGCCAAGCGCGTCATCCGGCCGCCGGGCTCGGTGCTGCTGGTGAGCGGCCCCAACCTGGACCACGCGTCGGCCGAGGTGAACCGCTTGGCGCGCCTGTACCCCGACAGCACCGTGCTGGACGGCACGGACGCGACGGTCGCCAACGCGCTGCGTGAAGTCAGTCGCAGCACTCTCGTGCACTTCGCCTCGCACGGGCACCACGAGCAGGAGAACGTGTTGTTCTCCCGGCTGGACTTGGTGGACGGGCCGTTGATGGCACACGACGTGCACCAGCTCGCGGCCGTGCCGGACCACGTCGTCCTGTCGTCGTGCGATGTCGGGCAGGCCGTGGTGCGCACCGGTGACGAAATCCTCGGCTTCACCGCCGCGCTGCTCTACAGCGGCAGCCGGACCGTCGTGTCCAGCGTCGCCCGCGTGGACGACCAGGCGTCGGTGGACGTGATGACCGCGTACCACCACGCGCTGACCCGCGGCGTGCCGCCGGGCAAGGCGTTGGCGGACGCCACCGAGACGGAGTCCCTGATGCCGTTCGTCTGCCACGGCTGGGGCGGCTGAGCCGTGGGTCTCAGGCGGACATGCAGAACTCCATGACCGCCTGGTGGACCGGCAGGAGTGCCTGCTTGAACCCGTGCCCCGCGAAGGCCGGGTGCTTGAACGCGTCCGCGGTGGCTTCGCGGCCGGCCACGTGCGGCGGGCAGGGTGCGTACTGCGCGCCGGGTGGGGCCGTGTCGAGGAGGTCGGCGGTGATCCGGAACGGCGCGAGCCGGTCGGCGTGGGGGCCGGGACCGTCGGTGATGATCACGTCGGCGGTCCTGATCGCCCCTGCCAGGTCGTCCGTCCAGTCGCCGCCCGGGGTCGCCAGTTCGCGCGGGCAGCACTGGGTGAGGTCGAGCCCGAGCACGGTCGCGATCTCCCGCCAGGCGCCCGCGATGTTCCCGTCCGCACCGACGAAGAGGTAGTGCAGTGCCCGCGGGTCGCGCTTCTTGCCGAGCGTGTACACGTCGCTGAGCACTTCGCAGGGGTGGTTGAGTTCCGACATGGCGTTCACCACCGGCACGGGGCTTCCGGCAGCGATGCCCTCGATGATCTCCATGCGGTGCCGGACGACCAGGACGGCCGTCCACGGGGCCAGGTAACCCGCCACGTCCGACAGCGCTTCCGGCTTCTCCAGGGCGTCGGGCGGGCACACGATCGGTTGCAGGCCCATCAGGTGGGCGCCGCGCTCGAACGTCACCCGGGTGCGCAGGCTCGACGAGGGGAAGAACATCACCGCGGACCCGGATCGACGCGGCCCGTTCCCCGCGCTGTACTCGTCGGCCAGCGCGAAGACCGCGTCGATCTCCGCTCGCGTCCAGTCGGTGAGTCGTACCAGGTGCCGCACCACGCGAAATTATCACCGGCCACGTGGCTGTCGTCTCGCGACCGCGGCTCCGGTCAACCGCGTGCTTCGCCGACGGTGGTGGCCACCCACTCGATGAACTCGCCCTTCACCGCGCTGTACCGCCGCGGGTCGCCGCCGCTCAGGCCCAGCGCGAGCCGCTTCACGGCCGAGTACGCCTCGGCCACCTCGGGGTGGTCCCGCAGCAGCCGGTAGAACGCGCGCTCCGGGCTCGCCGCCCACACCCGCGGCCCGACCAGGTGGACGTGGAGGTCCGGCACGGCGGTGCCCGCGCGGTAGCGGCGGAGCATGGTGCGGGACAGCTCGTCCAGCCGGATCGGCTGGAAGCCCCGGCGGGCGAGGCGGGCCGCGGCGTGCGGCGCGTCCCGGTCGCCGACCAGCACCAGCAGGTCGGTGATGGGTTTGGCCACGATGCCCGGCACCAGCCTGCTGCCGATCGGCTCGATCGCGCGGGCCAGCAGGCCGAGGGCGTTCGCCACCTCGGCGCGGTCCTGCTCGAACCGCGCCACCACGCCGTCGTCGTAAGGCACCAGTTCGACGGCGTAGTCGTAGCGACCGCACACGGGGATCATCGCCTCGATCGTAGGGAGCCCGGACGACCCATCCCCCGCAATTTCGCGGGCGCCACCCGGGCCGGTCCGCGCGGGAAGGCGCGGACCGGCGTGGAATCCCGGACGGCTCACAGGTTGCAGAGCAGGGCGCACGCCATCGCCGAGGAGTACGGCGAGTAGGACGCCGGGGTGCCCGACGGCGAGTTGCGCGGCGTGTACCGCGCCTTCGCGTAGTTGGTGATGGGGAACAACGTCAGCACCGCGGAGGTGGCGCAGTACACCTGCTTGGACTGGCCGGGCGCGAGGCTGAACGTGCCGCCCGCCGTTTCGCACGACGGCTCCTGGAGGTCGTACACGCTCACGTCGTCGACCGGCACCGGACCGTCGTTGGTGACCGTGATGCGCCACCGGGCCGTGCCGAGCAACGCGCCCAGCAGGCCCACCGGCGTCCGCTTCACCCACGGTCCCGCGCCGCCCGGACCGCAGTCGGCGGCCTTGTGCGACGCGCAGATCTCCTTGTCCACCCGCACCACCGGCTGGCACGCCGCGCCCGGCGCGACGGGCACCGACGCGGTGTTCGAGGTGAACGAGCCGGAACCGTCGACGCCGGACGCGGTGTTGGCCACGTCGGTCACCGCGCAGGTCGTGGCGATGGTGGTCTGGAAGCAGACCTGCGGCGGGTCGCCGGTGAAGTCGACCACCAGGTGCGGTTTCGCGCCGCCCGTGAAGTCCGCGCCGCTGGTGAGCACCAGTCGCGTGGTCACCGTCAGCGAGGTGTGGGCGGTGGCCGACACGCCGCTCAGGTCCACCGTGCCGTCCGGCGCGAAGCCCGGCGTGGGCACGGTCGCGCCGTCCTGGTCGACCGCGGTCACGCTGGACGCGCCGAAGTCCACGTTCGCCGGGGTGATCCCCTCCAGCCGCGCCGAGCCGTAGCCGGTGACGTGGTTCGTGCCGCCGTCGCAGTAGAAGTCGGCCGGGGTCAGGGTCACCGCCGCGCCGCTGCGCACGCAGGGCGTGCCGCCCGTGGCCGGGTCCATGGAGAACAACACGCCCGCGTCGCCGAGCCCGATCAGGCACTGCGTGGTGCCGTCGAACGCGTAGCCGTAGTCACGGGTCGCGCCGCCGTTCACCGTCGGGTGCCCGGCCGGGTTGGGGAAACCCGCGCAGCCGGACCCGGTGGTCCAGTCGTGGCAGATCGCGGCGCCGGGGTACGGGCCGCCCCAGATCGGGAGGTAGCCGCGGGTGTGGCCGTCCACGCCGACGACGACCTCCGGGTTGAACACCAGCACGCCGCCGGGCAGGCCGGCGTACGACGACGGGGACGCCAGCGCGCCGCCGGCGGTCGTGTAGCAGGTGGTGACGTTGGTGCCGCCGGTCGTGCCGGCACACGCGCCGACCGGTGCGCCGGACGTGTCGTACGCCGTGTAGGCGTTGTAGGCGTAGTTGTCGGCCGGCCCGACGGGGCGCGGAGTCGCCCAGCCGGCGCAGGCCGTGCCGGTCGCCGGGTCGAAGCAGCCCAGTGCGGGCGGCAGGCCGGCCCGGGGTGACGACGAGGCGAACACCTTGCCCGCCACCGCGGTCATCGCGCCGAGGTACATCGAGCCGGGAGTGGTGCCGTTCGGCGGCACGACCGGCGCGAACGGCTGGCCGGGGCACGCCGCCTTGGTGGTGACCGCCCAGCACGTCACCGAACCGGCCGTGGTGACGCCGTACAGGTTGCCGTCGACCTCGACCAGGCCCGCCAGGTTGTTGACGGCGGGCGAACCGCCGATCGCCGCCAGCGGCCAGTAACCGCAGTTCGCGGCGTTCGCCAGGTCCAGGCAGCCGACGCCGACGGAGGACGCGGTGATGGCGGCGTAGTAGACCAGGGCGGAGTTCGCCGGGTCCCGCACGTACTGCGGCTCCAGCGGGCTGGAGATGTCGCCGGCCGCACCGCCCTGGAGCGGGCCGACCGCCGTGTTCAGCGTCTTCGGCCACGGACCGCCCGCGCACAGCGAGCCGGTGGGGAGTTCGCTGCACACCACCTTCGGCTGCGCGGCGGACGCGTGGTGGAAGATGTTCCACGCCTGCAGGGCGCCGCTCGGCGTGCGGTGCAGCAACGGCGTGAAGCCGTCGCCGCCGGTCGCCGTGGTGGCCGCCCGCACGGGTGGGGTCAGCTCGGCGTCCAGGGCGGTGCCGCCGGGCCGGGCCGCCGCGTTGGCGGCACGCACCGCGACCACGTCGGACGCGGGCTCGACGTCGCCGAACGAGGTGCCGTCCGCGGACCACCGCGGCGTCCAGCCCGGCGGCACGCGCAGGGAACCGGGCACGTAGGTGTGCGCGGACGAGCCGACCTGGTCGGTGATCGTCGCCGCGCCGGTGGTGGCGGAGTTGTTGTCGTAGGAGACCGCCCACGACGCGGTGCCGCCGTGGTCCGCCGGGGTGGTCGCGGTGCGGACCGATTTGGTGAGCGTCGACGCGGCGAGCGGTTCCGCGCTCGCCGCCGGGTTCGCGACCGGCACCGCCAGACCGGCGAGCAGAACCGCCGCGCACGCGGTTCGGAAAAGGCTTCTTCGCATGACTTTCCCCTCGTTTCCAACGGGGCCGGGAACCCCGCACCGAAACGCTAGGAAGGCCGATCACCCCGGACAACAGCCCTCACCCCGGTGGCGGTCCGGCCTGCACTGATGGCCCAGCCGGCAACCCGAAACAACGGGTTCCCGGAACTGTTCCCCACGCACCGTCGAAGAAGCGTTCGCGAAATTGCGGAGAAGTCCCGCGAAACGGCCTAACGCGGATCGGCGGGTGGCCGCGCGATAGAGTCGTGCCCGTGTACGTGAAGTTGTGCGGTCTGCGCACCGCGGAAGACGTGGCGGTCGCCGTCGAGGCCGGGGCGGACGCGGTCGGTTTCGTGTTCGCCGCGAGTCCGCGGCAGGTGGACCTGGAGACGGCGCGGCGGCTGGTGCGCGAGGTGCCGCCCGGCGTGCTGACCGTGGGCGTGTTCGCCAGGATGGGCGCGGCGGAGGTGCGGCGGCTCGCGGAGGCGTCCGGTGTCGCCGCCGTGCAACTGCACGGCGACTACCCGAAGGCGGCGTTCGACGAGGTGGCGGTGTCCGGGTTGCGGCTGTTGCGCGCGGTGGCGCTCAAGCCCGACACGGACGTGCGCGTCGGCGCGTTCGGGGAGGAGATGCTGCTGCTCGACTCGCCGATCGCGGGATCGGGCGAGCGGTGGGACCTGTCGGCGCTCAACGCCGCCCGCCCGCAGGGCCGGTGGCTGCTCGCGGGTGGGCTGGAGGTGGGTAACGTGGCCGAGGCCGTGGCGCGGGCGCGCCCGTGGGGCGTGGACGTGTCCAGCGGTATCGAGTCCAGCCGGGGCGTGAAGGACCACGCCCTGATGAGAGCCTTCGTCGCCGCCGCTCGCGGCTGATCCGGTCGGAGCCACGCGGCCGGTGGTCCGCGTGGTCGAGCCACGCGAGCCGCCACGCGGCCGGTCGTCCGCGTGGTCGAGCCACGCGAGCCGCCACGCGGCCGGTCGTCCGCGCGGTCGAGCCACGCGAGCCGCCGAGCGGCCAGTCGTCCGCGTGGTCGAGCCAGCCGCACCGCCGAGCGGCCGGTGGCGGCCGGCAGCCCGAACCACGCCGGTCCGGCGGAGCGCCCGACCCCCGAGGCGGGCGCTCCGCCGACCTGCTCCGCCGGGCGGTCTGTTCTGCTCGGACCCGCGCTGCCCCGAGCCGGCCCGACCCGGGTCAGTTCTCCCAGACGATGGGCGACTTGTCGTAGCCGTCGCCCTTGTCGAAGCTCGCGCCGCCGGCCTTCGTCCCCTCGCGGGTGCCCTGGAGGACGCAGGTCTCGAACTTCGCCCCCGCCGTGGTGAAGTCGCGCCCGGCGTTCTCGGACTTGCAGCTGTCCGTCTCACCCGTGATGATCACGCCGGTGCTCTTGCCGTCCGCGCCGAGCGCCCGCAGGCTCACGGTGCTGTTGGCCAGGTCGGTGCCGCCGACGTTCTCCACGGTCGCCCGGATGTAGACCGGCGTGATGCCCTTCGCCTTGTCGCCGTACTTGGCGAGGTCGGCGTTCGAGCCCTCCTCGATGGCCGTCACCGTGATCGCGACGGTGCCGGTCTTGGTGGTGCCGTACTTGAACGGCACGACGGCGCGGTCGCCGACCTTCAGCTTGGTGCCGGGCTTGGTCGCGTCGCCCGACGCCTGCTGGGTCGGCGTGCTCGCGCTGCTCGATGTCGTCTCCGCGGTCGTGGTGGTGGCGGCGGCGGACGTCGTGCCGGGCGTGGCGACACCGTCCGTCGAACTGCCGCACGCCGACAGCAGCAGGGCCGCGGCGGAGCCGGCGGCGACGAACAGGGCTGCACGGGCGTGGGTCAAGGCAGGGCTCCTCATCGGACGGGGATGTCCCCGCAAGCTAGCCCGGTCCGCACGATTGCGGTGTGGGTCGTTCGCACCACACGGCTCAGAGGTCGTCCACGCCGATCAGCCCGTCCTGGATGGCCCGCGCCACCAACGCCGCTTTCGTCGGCGCCTCGCGGCCGATCATGGCGTACTTGATCCGGATGCGTTCCAGGTGGGAGTTCACCGTGCTCACCGAGATGCCCAGCCGCCGGGCCACGAAGTCCTTGGACTCGGACTGGAACCACTCGACCAGCACCTCCGCCTCGCGGGCGGACAACGCGGGCCGGGCGTCCGACCGGTCGCCGGCCAGCGCGCCCGCGAGCGACGGCGGCGTGTACGGGCGGCCCTCGGCGGCGGCACGCACCGCGGGCACCAGGTGCTCCGCGCCCTCCGCCTTGGTCAGGTAGCACAGCGCACCCAGTTCCAGGCACTGGAGCGCGATCTCGTCGTCGGCGCGCATCGAGTACACGACGACCCGACGACCCGCCTCCACCAGCCGCCGCAGGTCGCCCAGCGCGGGTGTCGGCCCGCCCAGGTGCAGGTCGAGCACGACCACGTCGGCGTCCGCGCCCGCGCCCAGCCACGCCGCCTTCACGTCCTCGCCGTCCGCGACGACCCGGATCGGCGGCTCACCGGACGACAGCCAGTACGCCACCCCCGCCCGCACCGCCGGGTGGTCGTCCACCACCACCACGCTCAGCTGGTCCGCCATCTGGCCTCCGTCCGGGTCCGCTCGCCGTACGCGTCGCACCGCACCTCCACCTGCCCCGACTCGGCGTGGACCGGCACGCCGGCGTCGGCGATCACCGCCAGCCGCACCTCGTCGCCGGTCCGCAGCAGGCTCACCCGCGCCCGCTCGCGTGCCGCCGACAACGCCGCCGCCACCGGTGCCGTCAACGCCCGGCGCACGTCCGTCGGCACGTCCACCGCGCCGCCGCTGACCGCGAGCGACACGGCGAGCCCACGCCGTTCCGCCACGTCCACGCACGCCGCCACCTCGTGCACCAGCGGGTCGGGCACCTCGTCGTGCTCCGCGAACAGCCGGCGGAGCTGGGTCGCGGCGAACGCGCACCGCCGGCGGGTCTCCTCGGCACGCGGGTCGGCCACGCCGTCCGCCAGGTCGGCCAGCAGCGGCAGCGTCGTGCCCAGGCCACCCGCGAACCCGGCTCGCAGGTCCTGCGCCCACTGCTCGGCGAGCGCGACCCTGGTCGCCGCCCGCTCCTCCGCCGCCGCGACCTCGGCGGCCTGGCGCGCGGTGCGCAGCAGCACGCGGATCAGCACCAGCAGGCCGAGCTGGAAGCTGGTCACGCCGAGCACCACGACACCCGCCGCGCCCACCTCCGTCCGGTCCGGCGGGCCGGCCAGCGCGAACAACACGAGGTCGCCGCCGATGTGCGCGCCCAGCGCGCCGAGCAACCACGGCACCCGGTCCGCGAGCAGCACCAGCAGGTGCCAGCTGACGAGGCCGAACGACCAGTGCGGCGGACCGAAGTGGGCGTCCGGCGGTATCGAGGAGGTCGCCACCACCGACGCGGTCACCACCGTCACCGTGCCCGCCACCACCAGCGGCACGGGCAACGGACGCCGCCGCACCACCCAAGGCGCACAGGCCACCGTGACCAACGCCAACGCACCGTATGCGGGCCACGCGCCCGGTCCGTACTCGTAGGTCAGCAACGGCCGCAACCCGAGCCCGAGTTGGATGATCGCCACCACGCCGAGCAGCGCGAGCCGCACGCCGCCGAAGACCTGCTCCTCCGCCGTCACGCCGACCACGTCAACCGCACCGTCGTGCCGCCGGGCGCGGACGTCACCTCGGCGTCGCCGCCGACGGCCGCCATCCGCGCGACGATCGACCCGCTGATGCCGCGCCGGTGCCCGGACACCTCGGCCGGGTCGAACCCGCACCCGTGATCGGTGACGGTGACGGTGACGCGGCCCTGTCCGGTGGTCACGGCGAGTTCGGCGCGGTCCTCCCCCGCGTGCCGCTCGACGTTCCGCAACGCCTCGCGCACCGCGCGCACCAGCGCCAGCGCGACGGGTGCCGGCACGGAGGCGGGCACCGTGCTCGCCCGCACGTCCAGCGGTGAGCCGTCGGCGACCGCGCGCAGCGACGCGCCGACGTCCACCAGGCTGTCGCGCGACTCCGGCGTCCTGGTGAGCAGGTCGAGGTCGCGCCGCGCGTACCCGGCGACCGCCGCGGCGTCCACGTCCTGCGTCGCCACCACGAGGAAGGTCGCCGACGCGGTGTCGTGCAGCAACGCCATGTACTCCCGTTCGCGGGCGCGGCGCTCGGCCGCCAACGCCTCGGCACGCTCCGCCTCGGCACGCCGGACCCGCGACACGTCGACCCGCCGGGCCGACCGCCGCACCACCAGGAACGCGGGTCGGGCGAGCGCGCTCTCCAACGCGGTGCGCACCACCACCCCGGCGTCGAACCCGGCGACGCCCACCTGCACGCCGAGAAGCACGGCGGTCACCGGGACGGCCACCGCGGGTCCCCACTCCCACTGGAGCGTGATCGCCGTCGTGGTGAGGACGTTGAGCGCCCACAGTTCGGCGTGGCCGCCGAGCGCGTCCTGCGCCACGCACACCGCGACCACCCGCGCCACGGCGAAGACCAGGGACACCCGCCGATCACCGAAGTCCGCGACCGCGCCGACCGCCACCAGGGCCAGCAGCGCGAAGCCCAGCGGCAGGCCCTCGTCGGAGACGGAGCAGACCCCGAACGCGCTGAGGAGCAGCACGCCGACGCCGCGGACCGGACCCACCAGCCGACCGACGGCAGCCAGGAATTCCGCTTCGACCTGCCCCACCACGGGGCGACCCTAACCCGGCGCCGGGCGACCGCCCTTCGGCGGTCATCGGTAATCCCGATAGGACGATCGGCGGCGACTTCCGCGGCCGGCTCGCGCGACCTACCATTTCGCCCCGGTCGGCGGGGGTGGCGCCGTGGACGTGCCGCCCCCGCCCGACCCGCGAACGCCGGGCACCGAGCCCGCTCTCCACCCGAGGCGTTGCCACCTGCCGCTCACGGCCGGTGTCCGGGGCCGGGTGCCGCCGCTCGGCCTCGCCCGGTCGGCAGCGCGTGGTGCCGCACCAGCCCCCGGCCCCTGCCCGACACCGCACCGCGCCCCGGCGAAACCCGCACGAGCGCACCCGCGCCCGTTACCATGACCGCCGGATCGGGGAGGGGTGGCCGTGGTGCCGGTGTTGCGTGCCGCGACGCGGGAGGACGTGCCGCGGATCGCCGCGTTGATGCGGAGTTCCGTGCTGGAGCTGTTCCCCCGCTACCACGACGAGCGCGAAACGGCCTCCGCCGCCGACCACCTCACCGTGCCGGACACCGTGCTGATCGACGACGGCACGTACTTCGTGCACGAGGCAGCCGGTGACGTCGTCGCCTGCGGCGGGTGGAGCAAGCGGGGCAAGTTGTTCATCGGCGCGGAGGCTTCGCCGGACGACGCGCGACCGCTGGACCCCGCGACCGAGCCCGCGCGGGTGCGGGCGGTGTTCGTGCGCGGCGACTGGACGCGGCGCGGCCTGGCGCGCTCGATCCTGGACCGGTGCGCGGCGGCGGCGCGGGACGAGGGGTTCCGGTCGCTGCGGTTGTTGTCGACGCTGCCGGGTGAAGCGCTGTACCGCGCGTACGGGTTCCGCGAGCTGGACCGGCTGGAGGTGCCGATGCCCGACGGGGTGGTCCTGTCGGGCGTGGAGATGGAATTCACGCTCTGAGGCGTGTTGCCCCGGTCTCACGGGCGTTCCACGAGCCGCGCGGACGGGGCACCGCCGGATACACTACGGCCGTAGACGAACCGCCGCACCGCGAGGAGCACGATGCCGAAGGTCATCGACCACGACGAACGTCGCGAGCACATCGTGGACGTGACTTGGGGCCTGATCGTGCGCGGCGGGCTCGAAGCCGCCACGATGCGGGAGATCGCCACCGCCGCCGGGTTCGCCAACGGCGCCCTGAAGCGGTACTTCGCCACGAAGGACGAACTGGTGGAGGCGACGTTCGACCGCGCCCTCACCATGGTGCACAAGCACATCTCCGGCGCCGCCGGTGAGCAGTCGGGCGTGGCGGCGTTGCGCGCCATGTGCTACGGCACCATGCCGCTGGACGCCAAGCGGGTCACCGCGGGCCGCGTCCTGATGGCGTTCTGGGAGATGTCGCTGGCCAACAAGAACCTGCGCGACCGGTACGCCGCGCACCTGAAGTCGTGGCGCGGCGTGCTGCACGAGCACATCCGGCGCGGGCGCGAGGACGGCGACATCCGGACGTCCACTCCGGACGACCAGCTCGTGGACGAGATCGTGGTGATGAACGCGGGCGCCAACGTGATGAGCCTCGTGGGCGCGCGGTTCTCCACCCGCAAGCTCCAGCGGCAGCACCTGGACTCGTTCTTCGAACGGCTCACCCGCCCCTGAGCGGTGGGCCGCCCGCGGGCGGCCCACCACGTCACAGGACCCGGTCGAGGAACGCCGCCACGTCGGCGTGCGCCACCGGCGAGGCGGGCAGGTCCGGGTAGAGGCCGTAGAAACCGTGGATCTGGCCGTCGTAGCACCGGTAGTCGGTCGGCACCCCGGCCTTCGCCAACCGGGTCGCGTACTGCTCCCCCTCGGACCGCAGCACGTCGTACTGGGCAGTGAGGACGAACGCGGGCGGCAGGCCGGTCAGGTCGCGCGACCGGGACGGCAGCAGGTACGGGTCGTCCAGGTCGGCAGGCGAGGACGGGTACTGCGCGAAGAAGAACCGCATCGAGTCGGCCGTCATGCCGTAACCCTCGGCGCACTCGGCGTAGGACGCTAGGTCGGGGTCCTCCGGGTGCGCGGTGACGGGGCAGACCAGCACCTGCGCGGCGATCCGCGGCCCGCCGCGGTCCCGGCTGAGCATGGTGAGCACGGTGGCCAGGTTGCCGCCCGCGGTCTCGCCGCCGACCGCGATGCGGGACGCGTCGATCCCGTACCGCACGCCGTTGGCGGTGAACCAGGCCAGCACCGCGTAGCAGTCGTCCGGCGCGGCCGGGTACGGGTTCTCCGGCGCGAGCCGGTACTCGACCGACGCGACCGCCACGCCCGCCTCGCGGCAGACGCGGCGGTTGGCCACCTCGTTCTCCTCGATGCCGCCCAACGTCCAACCGCCGCCGTGCATCCACAGCAGCAGCGGCACCGGTCCGGCCGCGTCGGGCAGGTACAGGCGGACGCGCAGCCCACCCGCCGGACCCGGCACCGCGAGGTCCGCGACCGAGCGGACCTCCGGCGGGTCGACCGGCGCCACCAACGCGGAGGCGAACGCCGCCCGGATCTCCGCCGCCGTGCGCGGCGTGGTGCCCGCGGGTGGCGCGGACGCGAGCAGCGCGGCGGCGGCGGGGTCGAGGGGCATGGCGTCCGCTCTCCTTAACGGGTCGGTGGTCACCACGAGCCGTCGGCGTTGACCGCGCGGTCCGTCCACAGTGGATCGAGTTCGGCACGCAGCTCCGCGCCGTGCTCGGTGGCCAGGCGGATCGCGCCCAGGTTCTCCTCGAACTGGGCGAGCCTGCTGACGCCGAACAACACGTTCGCGACGGCCGGGTTGGTCAGGCAGAAGGCGATGGCGACCTGGGCCGCCGTGGCGTCGTGCCGCGCCGCGATCTCGGCGACGCGGTCGGCGGCCTCGCGGATGGCGTCCCGGATGCCGCCGGGGTCCGCGCCGATCTTGCGCTCGGGGAACTTGCGGCCGGCGAGGATGCCGCCCTCGAAGACGTCGGACGCCTGGAGCGCCAGGCGCCCGGCCGAGAAGTGCTCGCCGTAGTACGGCCCTTCCGCCATGGAGCGGCGGGCGATGCTGTACTTCAGCTGCGCGAACGACGGCGGCACCAGGCCCTCGCGGTCGGCGAACTCCAGCGCGGTCTCCAGGTCGGCGGCGACCCAGTTGTTCACGCCCCAGCTGTCGAACCGGCCGGCCCGGATCTGCTCCGCCACGTCGGTGACGATCGACGGGATGTCGGGCGGCGACATGTAGTCGCCGACGACGACGCTGTCCGCCTTCTCGACGCCGATGCGCTCCAGCGAGGTGTCCATCTGCTGGGTGAAGCTGGTGGTCGGGTACTCCCAGAGCCACAGCTTGCCGCACAGGTGGTAGTCCTCGCGGGCGATGCCCGCGGCACGCACGGCCTCGCCGAAGATGATGTCGGTGCGCGCCTGCTCGGCGTGCGGACCCATGTTGTAGTGCGCGACGTCGAACATGGCCGCGCCGGCGTCCACGGCCCGCCGCAGCAGGGTCACGGCGTCGTCGAACTCCATGCGGTCCCAGGTGTTCCACGAACCGAGCCCGAACAGCGGCACCTCGGGGCCGCCGGGGCCCAACCGCCGGATCGGGACGCGGGGCGCCTCAGTCATGAACGCTCCTCAACTAGCCGCGAAAAGTTGGGGATAGTCTACACACATAGACGAAAACAGGGCAGTTCCCCGTATGCTGCGCCCGAAGTCGAACCTGTGCGTTCTACACCCGTTGACGGAGGACCCGTGCCGACCACCAGGACCGCCGACCTCGTGCTGATCGGCGGCACGGTGCTCACCTTCGACGACCGGGACCGCGTGGCGGACGGGCTGGCCGTCGTGGACGGCGTGGTGGCCCGGGTCGGCGACGTCGCGGAGCTGATCGGGCCGGACACCCGCGTGGTCGACCTCGCCGGCCGCACCGCGATGCCCGGCATCAACGACTCGCACCTGCACGGCGCGTGGCTCGGCGCGTTGTGGCCGAAGACCCTGTTCAACGGTGGCGGCGAGGAGACCGGGACGCTGTTGGCCGACACCGAAGCACGACGCACGGCGATCATGCGCACCGGCGAGGTGCTGTCCGAACTCGGCATCACCAGCTACACCGAACCCGGCCTGGGACCGGGCGAGGACGCCGGGCGCACCGGCTGCTTCTCCACCGCCGTGCTGGAGGAGTACGCGGCGCTGGCCGACGCGGGTCTGCTCCAGGCACGCGTCACCGTGCTGCGGCTGTTCGGCGAACTCGACGGCCGGAGCACGCCGGAGGACTTCGAGCGCGGGCTCGCCTCGCCCGTGCCGGCGACCGACCCCCGGTGGCTGCACGTCGCCGGGGTGAAGATCTTCGCCGACGGCATCCCGCCGATGCGCTCGTCGTGGACGCACCACTGCTACCCCGACGGCACGTCCGGCCACCTGCTCGTCGCGGGCGCGCAGGACGCCGAGCGCGAGGCGAACCTGCGCCGCATGATCGACCTCGCCCACCGGGCGGGCGCGCAGATCGGCGTCCACGCGACCGGTGACCGGACGATCGAGGTCGTCGTCTCCGCGATGGCCGACGCCATCGCCGTGCACGGCCCGGCGGGCAGGCACTACCTGATCCACGGCGACCTGGTGCCCGCCGACGTGCTCGACCGCCTGCCGGAACTGGGCATCGGCCTGAACGTGCAGCCCGGCATCGCCGCCACCACCGGGCCGTGGCTGGCCGCCGCGCTCGGTGAGGACGTGCTGAGCACCGCGTGGCCGCTGCGGGACGCGTTCAAGCGCGGCGTGCCGGTGTGCCTGAGTTCCGACTCGCCGGTGATCGAGCCGGACTGGCGGCGCTGGGTCGCGGCGGCGGGTGAGCGGGTCGGCGGCGGGCCGGGGCTGATGCGCGAGTTGCTTCGTGCCTACACGCTGTCGCCGGCTGTCCAGGACGGCGCGGAGTCGTGGAAGGGCACGCTGGAGGTCGGCAAGGTCGCGGACCTGTGCGTGCTGGACGCGAACCCGCTGGAGCTGGCGCCCGCCGACATGCCGCACGTCGGTGTGGCGATGACGGTCGTGGGCGGTCGGGTCGTCTTCGAGCGGTGACCCTCCCCCGCGCGGGGTAGGCGGGTGGGTGTTGCCGGAACACCGGCGGAGGTCTTCTATATCGTTCCCGGACGAACATCACCCATCGTGCCTGGGGGGAGACGTCCGGTGATCGGCCAGCCCGACGAGCAGGACCTGGAGCGCCGGTGGCGCGCCGACCCCGACGGGGCGCCGCCGCACGGCGAGGAGGAGGCGCCGGGCGGTTCGGACGCCGACCTCGCCGAGGCCGTGCGGCAGGGCCGGGTCGAGGCGTACGGGCGGCTCTACGAGCGGCACGTGCGGGCCGCGCGGAACCTCGCGCGGTCCCTGGCGCGGTCCGGCGCGGAGGCCGACGACCTGGTCTCCGAGGCGTTCGCGAAGGTGCTGGACGTGTTGCGCTCGGGTGGCGGGCCGGGCCCCGCGTTCCGCGCCTACCTGCTCACGGCGGTCCGGCACGTCGCGTACGACCGGACCCGGCAGGAGCGCAGGCTCCGGCTGGCCGACGACGTGGCCGCGGTGTCCGGTGTGGAGAAGCGCACGGCGGTGCCGTTCCACGACCCGGCGGTGGCGACGCTGGAGCGGTTCCTCGCGTCCAAGGCGTTCGCCAGCCTGCCGGAGCGGTGGCAGGCGGTGTTGTGGCAGACGGAGATCGAGGGCCAGACGCACGCCGAGGTCGCCCCGATGATGGGGCTGACCGTGAACGGCGTGTCGGCGCTCGCGCACCGCGCGCGGGAGGGGTTGCGCAAGGCGTACCTCCAGGCGCACCTGGCGGACGACTCGTCCGGGCGCTGCCGCGCGGTCGTCGACCGGCTCGGCGCGTGGGCGCGTGACGGCCTGACCCGGCGGGAGACCGCGCAGGTGGAGGCGCACCTGGACGGGTGCGCCGACTGCCGCGCGCTGGCGGCGGAGCTGGCCGACGTGAACGGGACGCTGCGTGCCGTCGTCGCGCCCCTGGTGCTCGGCGCGGGCACCGCGGGCTACCTGGCCGCGGTCGGCCCGGCGAAGGCGGGTGCGACGGCCGCACCCGCCGCCGCGCACTGGCTCGCCGCCGCGGCGTCCACCGTCGCCGTGGCGGTGGCCGTGGTGTGGACGGCGGGCACCGGACCGGTGGCGCTGCCCGAAGCGGGCGCGACACCCGGCACGACACCGACGACCTCCGCCGCGCCGGACCCGAGCGCGGTCGGCTCGTCTCCCACCACGCCGGGCGCCTCACCCGCCGGCTCCCCGACCTCCGGCACCACGACGACCGAGGGCACGACGACGACCGAGGGCACGACGGCCACCGGTGCGGCCACCGGCGTGGCCACCACCGCACCGGCCGAGTCCCACCTGGCACCGACCGCGCCGGAGGGGTTCGCGTTGACCTCGGGCGGACCGCCGACCGATTTCCCGGTCACGGTGCGGAACACCGGCGCGGCGCCCGCGCCCGCGCCGACCATGTCCTTGACGCTCCCGGACGGCGTGCAGGTGGTCGGCCCGGGGAACCGCCTCCGCGCCGAACCGCTGCTGCGCCCGGACGGCGCGCGGCGCGCCGAGCCGGCGAGCTCGGCCGCCACGCGCGGGACGATCGGGTGCCCGGCGGGCCGGGGCGTGGTGTCGTGCGCGGCGGACGGGGTGCTCGCGCCGGGCGAGTCGGTGACCTTCGTGTTCCGCCTGCTGGCGGGACCCGGGTCGGCGGACGGCGTGGTGAGCGGTCAGGTCACCGCCGGTCCGGTGTCCACGCCGTTCAGCGCGTCGCTGGCGGTCACGCCGCGGCGGTAGGCGGAAGCGCTTTCCCGCCCGCGCCCGGCGGTTCCACGCGGTGCGGCTCGGATCACACCGCACCGCGGTTTCCCGCACCGGTTCACGGGGTACACCACGGATACCGGTGAGCGCCTCCCCCAAGCCTCGCCGGTGGTGCAGCGGGCGGCCCAACCCCTCGGGGCCGCCCGCCACCCTTCCGATCAACGAATCCCGGTGGTCGTGCCCCGGAAATCGGACCAAATCGCCCAGGCGGTTCGAAACACCGCCACCATTTCCGGCGGAACGCGCATTCTTCCGCACTCGCCGATAAATCGGACATCTTTCTCACCGGGCGGGGAACGCCGGCTCGGGCAGTTCCTCGAAGACCACCGCGCCACCCGCCAGGCACCCGGCCGCGGCGGCGGCGAGCAGGTGGGCGCGACGTGGTCCCGGCTCCGGCCGGACGAGCCCCAGCGCGTCGCCGAGGAGCACCAGCACGGCGCCCCGGCGGCGTGCGGCCCAGCGCCAGACGTCGGGCAGGGGCACCGGGGCGTCGGCGACCAGCGGGGTGCGGTGCGGCCACCGGACGGTGAGTTCGCCACCGGGTTTGACCTGGACACGCCACGCGCGGGCGGTCGGCAGGACGATCCGGTCGAGGTCCGCGACGGCGGTCAGCCCGGTCGCGGTGAGCCGTTCCAGGCCGAAGGGCACGTGACCCTCCAGCAGCAGGACGGCGATGCGGTTGTCGGCGCGGCCCCAGACGGCGGCGCGGACGTGCAGACGTGCTTCGGCGCTCATGACCAACCCTTTCCACGGGTCTCGCGCCGCAAGTCGATCCTATGCCCCGAACGCCCCGATCTCGTCACCGGTTCGAGTGACGCGGGACGGTCAATTCCGACGAACCGGCCCAAGGGAATGACCACCCGCCGATGATTGTGCAGACAACGATCGACAATGGGTGTGACCTGCATCACATAGCACTGTAATGGCTCCATCACCGAGAGTTATATGACGTTATCTCGCGCCTTAATCGCCTGTCTCGTCGGGGGAAGGATCCACTCATGTGCGCGGCATTCCATCGCGCGGAAAAAACGATCGACCGGGCCACCGACCTCCTGCTCGCCGCGGGCCGCTTCCTGAGCGACGCGGAGGTCTCCGCCGACGCGCGGGCCGCCTTCCACCGGGGAGGCCGGGACGGCGACGCGTTCTACCGGGACCGCTGGAGCCACGACAAGGTCGTGCCGTCCACGCACGGCGTCAACTGCACCGGTTCCTGCCGGTGGAACGTGTACGTCAAGGACGGCATCATCACCTGGGAGACCCAGGACGTCGACTACCCGTCCACGGGGCCCGGTCGCCCCGAGTACGAACCCCGCGGCTGCCCGCGCGGCGCGTCCTTCTCCTGGTACTCCTACTCGCCGCTGCGCGTCCGCTACCCCTACGCGCGAGGCGTGCTGGTCGAGATGTACCGCGAGGCGCGGCGCGCGCACGACGACCCGGTGGACGCCTGGCGGTCCATCGTGGACGACCCGCTCAAGCGCCGCGCCTACCAGCGGGCCCGCGGCAAGGGCGGCCTGGTGCGCGTCACGTGGGACGAGGCCGTCGAGATGGTCGCCGCCGCCCACGTGCACACCATCGCGCGGCACGGGCCGGACCGGATCGCCGGGTTCTCCCCCATCCCCGCCATGTCCATGGTGTCGCACGCCGTCGGCTCCCGGTTCATGGCGCTGATCGGCGCGCCGATGCTCTCCTTCTACGACTGGTACGCCGACCTGCCGCCCGCGTCGCCGCAGGTGTTCGGCGACCAGACCGACGTGCCGGAGTCCGCCGACTGGTGGGACGCCGCCTACCTCGTGCTGTGGGGCTCGAACGTCCCCGTCACCCGCACCCCGGACGCGCACTTCATGGCCGAGGCCCGCTACCGCGGCCAGAAGGTGGTGGTCTGCTCCCCCGACTACTCCGACGCCACCAAGTTCGCCGACGAGTGGCTGGCGCCGCACCCCGGCACGGACGCCGCGCTGGCCATCGCCATGGGCCACGTGGTGTTGCGCGAGTTCTTCGTGGACCGCCCGACGCCGTTCTTCACCGACTACGTCAAGCGGTTCACCGACCTGCCGTTCCTGGTCACCCTGGAGGAGCGCGCCGGCGCGCTGGTGCCCGGCAAGTTCCTCACCGCCGCCGACCTCGGCGACCGGACGCCCGGCGCGGAGTGGAAGACCGTGCTGCTGGACGGCGACGGGAACCCGGTCGTGCCGAACGGCTCGCTCGGGTTCCGCTGGCACGACGAGCCCGGCCGCTGGAACCTCGACCTCGGCGACACCGACCCGGCGCTGACCGTCCCCGGTGGACGCGGCGTCGAAGTCCTCCTGCCCCGCTTCGACGAGCCCGACGGCAGCGCCGGTTCGGTCGTGCGCGGCGTGCCGGTGACCGAGGTCGCGGGCCGCACCGTCACCACCGTCCACGACCTGCTGCTCGCGCAGTACGGCGTGGGGCGGCCCGGCCTGCCGGGGCGCTGGCCCGCCGACTACGACGACCCCGACGCACCCGGCACCCCGGCGTGGGCGCACCGGCTGACCGGCGTGCCCGCCGACCGGATCGCGCGGATCGCCCGCGAGTTCGCCGACACCGCCGTCCGCTCCCGCGGCCGGTGCATGATCGTGATGGGCGCGGGCACCAACCACTGGTTCCACTCCGACCTGGTCTACCGGTCGTTCCTCACGCTCCTGCTGATCACCGGCAGCCAGGGCCGCAACGGCGGCGGCTGGGCGCACTACGTCGGCCAGGAGAAGGTCCGCCCGCTGACCGGCTGGGCCACCCTGGCGGGCGCGCTGGACTGGCACCGCCCGCCACGCCAGATGATCGGCACCGCCTACTGGTACACGCACACCGACCAGTGGCGCTACGACCGCCTCACCGCCGACGCGCTCACGTGGCCGGGCGCGCCGGGCAGGATCGCCGGGCAGGCCGTCGCCGACCTGCTGGGCACCTCGACGCGGCTCGGCTGGATGCCCTCCTACCCCACGTTCGACCGCAACCCGCTGGACCTCGCCGACGAGGCGGGCGACGCGGACCCGGTGGCGCACGTCCTGGCGCGGGTCAGGTCCGGTGAGGTCGGCTTCGCCTGCGAGGACCCGGACGCGCCGGAGAACTGGCCACGCGTGCTCACCGTGTGGCGGGCCAACCTGCTCGGCTCGTCCGCCAAGGGCAACGAATACTTCCTGCGGCACCTGCTCGGCGCGGACGGCAACCCGCGTGCGGCCGAGACGCCCGCCGCCGAGCGCCCGCGCACCGTGCGGTGGCGTGACGAGGCGCCCGAGGGCAAGCTGGACCTGTTGCTGGCGCTGGACTTCCGGATGACCAGCACCACCCTGTTCGCGGACGTGACGCTGCCCGCCGCCACCTGGTACGAGAAGCACGACCTGTCCAGCACGGACATGCACCCCTTCGTGCACTCGTTCAACGCGGCCGTCGACCCACCGTGGCAGGCGCGCACGGACTTCGACGCGTTCCACACCATCGCCGCGAAGTTCAGCGAACTGGCCCGGACCCACTTGGGCGTGCGGCGCGACGTCGTGGCCACCGCGCTGCTGCACGACACGCCCGGCGAGGTGGCGCAGCCCGGCGGCGTGGTGCGGGACTGGCGGGAGGACGGGTCCGACCCGGTGCCCGGCCGCACGTTCCCGACGCTCACCGTGGTGGAGCGGGACTACCCGGCGGTGGCGGCGAAGCTCGCGACGCTCGGGCCGGTGCTGGACAAGCGGGGCGTGACCACCAAGGGCTGGACGGCCGAGGTGGGTCCCGAGCTGGCGTGGCTCGCGGAGTCCAACGGCATCGCCGCCGACGGGCCCGCCGCCGGCCGGCCGCTGCTGGACACCGACCGCAAGGCCGCCGACGCGGTGCTCGCGTTGTCGGGCACCACCAACGGCCGCGTCGCCGACGAGGGCTTCCGCGCCCTGGAGGAGCGCGTCGGCAGACCGCTGCGGCCGATGGTGGAGCACCACCGGGCGCACCGGGTGACCTTCGCCGACACCCGGTCCCGGCCCGCGTCCGTGGTGACCAGCCCGGAGTGGTCCGGCGACGAGTCCGGCGGGCGGCGGTACGCGCCGTTCACCATCAACGTGGAACGGCTCAAGCCGTGGCACACGCTCACCGGCCGCCAGCACTTCTACCTCGACCACGACTGGGTGGCCGAGATCGGCGAGCAGCTGCCGGTGTACCGGCCGCCGCTGGACCTGCACCGGCTGTTCGGCGAACCGCGGCTCGGCCCGAACGGGCCCGAGGTGACCGTCCGCTACCTGACGCCGCACTCGAAGTGGTCCATCCACTCGGAGTACCAGGACAACCCGATCATGCAGACGCTGTCCCGGGGCGGGCCCGCGTTCTGGATCAGCCCCGCCGACGCGGCGGCGATCGGCGTGTCCGACAACGACTGGGTGGAGGCGGTCAACCGCAACGGCGTGGTGGTGGCGCGCGCGATCGTGTCGCACCGGATGCCCACCGGCACCGTCTTCATGTACCACGCGCAGGAACGCACCGTGAACGTCCCCAAGAGCGAGACCACCGGCAAGCGCGGCGGCATCCACAACTCGTTGACGCGCCTCCAGATCAAGCCGACGCACCTCGTCGGCGGCTACGGGCAGCTCAGCTTCGCCCTCAACTACTACGGCCCCACCGGCAACCAGCGCGACGAGGTCACCGTGCTGCGCCGGCGGAGCCAGGAGGTGACCTACTGATGCGCGTGATGGCCCAGTTGGCGATGGTGATGAACCTCGACAAGTGCATCGGGTGCCACACCTGCTCGGTCACCTGCAAGCAGACCTGGACCAACCGGTCCGGGGTCGAGTACGCCTGGTTCAACAACGTGGAGACCAAGCCCGGCCAGGGCTACCCGCGCCGGTACGAGGACCAGGACCGCTGGCACGGCGGGTGGAAGCTGCGCCGGGGACGGCTGGAACTGGCCTCCGGCGGGCGACTGCGGCGCGTGCTGTCGTTGTTCGCCAACCCGGACCTGCCGCGGCTCGACGACTACTACGAGCCCTGGACCTACGACTACCGCAACCTCACCGAGGCGCCGCTCGGCGACGACACGCCCGTGGCGCGGCCGGTGTCGGCGGTGACCGGCGCGCCGACGGACGTGCGCTGGGGCCCCAACTGGGAGGACAGCCTCGGCGGCGCGCCGGAGCACGCGCCCGCCGACCCGGTGGTGGAGAAGCTGGGCCGGGACATCAAGTTCTCCTACGAGCAGTCGTTCATGTTCTACCTGCCCCGGATCTGCGAGCACTGCCTCAACCCGTCGTGCGTGGCGTCGTGCCCGTCCGGCGCGATGTACAAGCGGTCCGAGGACGGCATCGTGCTGGTGGACCAGGACCGCTGCCGGGGCTGGCGGATGTGCGTTTCCGGCTGCCCGTACAAGAAGGTCTACTTCAACCACAAGACCGGCAAGGCCGAGAAGTGCACGTTCTGCTACCCGCGGCTGGAGGTCGGGCAGCCGACCGTGTGCGCGGAGACGTGCGTCGGCCGGCTGCGGTACATCGGCGTGCTGCTGTACGACGCGGACCGCGTCGGCGAGGCCGCCGCGACCGAGGACGAGCAGCGGCTGTACCAGGCGCAGCTGGGCGTGTTCCTCGACCCGCGCGACCCGGGGGTGGTGGCCGCCGCCGAGCGCGCCGGCATCCCGCACGACTGGCTCACCGCCGCGCGCCGCTCCCCCGTGTACGACCTGATCGTCAAGCACCGGATCGCGCTCCCGCTGCACCCGGAGTACCGGACCATGCCGATGGTCTGGTACGTGCCGCCGCTGTCACCGGTGGTGGACGCGGTGGCGGGCAGCGGGTTCGACGGCGAGGACGCGGACAACCTGTTCGGCGCGATCGACGCGCTGCGCATCCCGCTGGACTACCTGGCGGGCCTGTTCACCGCGGGCGACCCCGAACCCGTGCGGCTCGCGCTGCGGCGGCTCGCGGCGATGCGGTCGCACATGCGGTCGGTCAACCTGGGCGAGCCGCCCGACCCGCACGGCCCGGCCGCGGTGGGCATGACCGCCGAGACCACCGAGGAGCTGTACCGGCTGCTGGCCATCGCGAAGTACGAGGACCGGTACGTGATCCCGACCGCGGGCATCGGCCGCGCCCACGAACTGGAGGGCATCGCCACGAAGTGCAGCCTGGACACCGACGGCGGTCCCGGCATGGGCGACGGCGGTACCGGCACGGGCGAAGGGCGCACCGACCTGTTCGTGTGGCGGGAAGGGGAACGGCCCGCCGGCATGTTCCCGACCGTGGGGCGGAAGTCGTGAGCCGCCGCGACACGCGGGTGCGGCACCGGATGGCGTCGCTGTGCCTGCACTACCCCGACGACGTCCGCGACCGCCTGCCCCTGCTGCGCGGCGGGCTGGCCGAGGTGCCCGAGCCGGGCGTCGCGGCCCTCGTCGACCACCTGGAGCGCACCTCCCCGGTCGACGCCGCACGCCACTACGTCGAGGTGTTCGACACCAAGGCCGACCGCTGCCTGCACCTCACCTGGTACACCGACGGCGACACCCGCCGCCGCGGTGGCGCGTTGGCCGCGCTCAAGCAGGAGTACCGGCGGCACGGGCTCCGGCTCGCCGACGGCGAGCTGCCCGACTACCTGCCGGTGCTGCTGGAGTTCGCCGCCCTGACCGGCGAGGTGCGGTCGCTGGCCGGGTTCCGCCCGGCGCTGGACCTGCTGCACCGCAACCTCGTCGCGCTCGGCACGCCGTACGCGCCGGTGGTGGCGGGTGTGCTGGCGACCCTCCCGGCACGCGTCGAAACCCGCGCCCTGCACGGCGACGAGGTCGAGTTCGTCGGCCGGGAGCCGGTCCTGCTCGGGTACCCGACCTCTCACGCGGAGCGCGCCCGATGAACCTCCTGCTGTGGGGCGTGCTGCCCTACCTGACGATCGCCGTCCTGGTCGGCGGCACGGTGTGGCGTTACCGGCACGACCGGTTCGGCTGGACCACCCGCAGCTCGCAGCTGCACGAGTCGCGGCTGCTGCGGGTCGGCGGCCCGCTGTTCCACTTCGGGCTGCTGTTCGTGGTCGGCGGGCACGTCGCCGGGCTGCTGGTCCCCGCGTCGGTGACCCGCTGGTTCGGCGTGGCCGACGAGACCTACCACCTGGCGTCGCTCACCGCGGGCGGCCTCACCGGCGCGGCGACCGTCGCCGGGTTGGGCGTGCTGCTGCTGCGGCGGTGGCGGACGCCCGCGGTGCGCGCGGCGACCACGCGTGACGACCGGCTGATGTACCCGGTGCTGGTGGGCACGCTGCTGCTGGGCATGGTGACCACGCTGGTCACCAACGGCATGGGCGGCGGCTACGACTACCGGGCCACCGTGTCGCCGTGGTTCCGGGGCGTCCTGCTGCTCCAGCCCGATCCGGCGCTGATGGCGGACGTGCCGCTGTCGTACCGGTTGCACGTCCTGTTCGGCATGGCGTTGTTCACGCTGTGGCCGTTCAGCAGGCTGGTGCACGCGTTCAGCGCGCCGGTGCGCTACCTGGTCCGCCCGTACATCGTCTACCGGAGCCGGGACGACCGGCTGGCGGCGCGTCCCGCCCGGCGCGGGTGGGAGGACCGGTGACGGCAGGCCGGGCACGGGCGGCGCTGCACCCGGCACTGGGCGCGCTGCTGGTGACGATGCTGATCGGCGGGTTGGCGGCGGTGACGGGCGAACCGCTGCTGTTCCCGTCGCTGGGGCCGACCGCGTACCTGCTGCTGGCCACGCCGACGCAGCCGGCGGCCAGCCCGCGCAACGCGTTCGCCGGTCACCTGGTGGGCCTGCTGGGCGGCGCGGCGGGGTTGACCGCGTTCGGGCTGTGGGACCTGCCCGCCGACCTCGGGCACCTGTCGTGGGCGCGGGCGGGCGCGTCGGCGCTCGCGCTGACCATCACCTGCGGCGGCATGGTGTGGACCGGGCTGCCGCACCCGCCGGCGGGTGCCACCACGTTGATCGTGGCGCTCGGTGTGCTGCACACGCCGGGCCAACTGCTGGTGATCGCCGTCGGCGTGGTGCTGCTGACCGTGGTGGGCGGGGTGTTCAACCGGCTCGCGGGCGTGCCCTACCCGCTGTGGCGCCCGCCGGACATATCGTTTGCGCAGCCGCCGGTCGCTGATCGAACATGACCCCGGCAGACGTCGTCGGCAGTCGGAGCGCGCACATGGTCGAGCACACCTACCGGGTCATGGTCCGCGGCCGGTTCACGGACCTCGACGACGCCGGGCGCGCGCGGCTGCTGGCGGCGGTGGAGCGGCACGGCGTGCTGGACAACGGCTTCTCCGAGCAGGGCGCGTTGTCCTACGACCGCTCCCTCGACTTCTTCAGCTACCGCGTGCAGTTGCGCGGCGAGGTCGAGGACACCGACCGCGCCGTGTGCGACCGCGCCCGCGTGCTGGCGGCTCGGGCCGTGGAGGCGTTCGGCGTCGACTTCCGCGACATGAAGGCGTCGGCGACCGACCTGGACCTGATGAAGGTCAACCGGCCCCGGCGCCTCGGCCGGGAGTCCTGAGTGGTCGACGTCCGGGTCGTGGACCTGACCGGCCCGGTGCTGCGCGCGCTCGCCGCGGGTGACCTGGCGGCGGCCAACGCGGTCGGCCCGGTGCCGCTCACCCCGTACTTCGCCGCGCCGGACCAGCGCCCGCTGTGGCGGCTGCGCGTCCGGCAGCTCACGGCCGACCCGGCGAGCGCCGGGTGGTGGACCGGCGTCATCTGGGCCGAGGCGATCGGGCTGGCCGTGGGTCACGCCGGTTTCCACGGCCCGCCGGACGACGACGGGCTGGTGGAGATCGGCTACGCCGTGGACCCGGAGCACCGGCGGCGCGGGTACGCCGGCGCGGCACTGGCCGTGCTGCTGCGCCGGGTCGCCGAGGACCCGGCCGTGCGGACCGTGCGGTTGTCCATCAGGCCGGACAACGCCGTGTCCCGCCGGTTGGCGGCGCGGCACGGCTTCGTCCGCACCGGTGAGCAGTGGGACGAGGAGGACGGCCTGGAGCACGTCTTCGAGCGGCCGGCGCGGTAGGTCAGGCCCGCAGCCGCACCGGCAGCTCGTCGTGGCCGTTGGCGATGAACGACCGGACCGGCCGCAGCTCCGACGGCGGCACGGCGAGCGCCAGGTCCGGGAACCGGTCGAACAACGCGGGCAACGCGATCTCCGCCTCCAGGTGGGCGAGCGGCGCGCCCAGGCAGTAGTGCGCGCCGTGCCCGAAGGAGAGGTGGGTCTTGTCCGACCGGGTCACGTCGAAGCGGTCGGCCGACGGACCGTGGAAGCCGGGGTCGCGACCCGCCGCCGCGTAGGAGGCGAGGATCGGCTCGCCGCGGCGGATCATCACGCCGTTCACCGAGATGTCGTCGACCGCGTAACGCAGCGGGAGGTGGGCCACCGGCGCCTGCCAGCGCAGCGTCTCGTCCACGACGTCCCGCCAGGTGCGCTCGCCGGACCGCACCAGCGCGAGCTGCTCCGGGTGGGCCAGCAGCGCGGCGATGGCGTGGTCGAGCAGGTTCACCGTCGTCTCGTGGCCCGCCACGAGCAGGAGCAGGAGGGTGCCGACGAGTTCCGTCTCGTCCAGCTGGTCGCGGCACTCGTCGCGCACGGCGATCAGCGCGCTGGTCAGGTCGTTGCCCGGGGTGCGGCGGCGGAAGGCCACCAGGTCGTCCAGGATGCGGTAGAGGTCGGCCTGGTTCGCGGTGGCGACCTCGGGCGTGGCGGCGGTGTCGAAGATGACGTCCGCCGCGTGGCGCAGGGCCGGGCGCACGTCGTCGGGCACGCCGATCAGGCGGCAGATCACCTCGATCGGCAGCGGGTTGGCGAAGCCGGCACGCAGGTCGGCGACGTCCGGGCCGGCGGCGAGGTCGTCCAGCAGACCGGTGGTGATCGCGGTGATGTCGCCGCGCAACGCCTCGGTGCGCCGCACCGTGAACGCCTTCGCCACCAGCGACCGCAGCCTGCGGTGCTCGTCGCCGTAGGCGGTGAACATGTTCCGCACCGACACCCAGATGTGCAGGGGCCAGTCGTCCGGGATCCGGCCCGCCGACCAGGCGGGCCAGTGCCGCTCCGGGTCCTTGGACACGCGTCGGTCGGACAGGATGCGCCGGAGCACCTCCAGGTGGTTGACCGACCACGCGACGACGCCACCGGGCAGCACGACGCGGGTCACCGCCCCGCGTTCCCGCAGCAGTGCTCCTTCCGCGTGGATGTCGCGGCCGGTGAGGTCGAGCCGAAACGGTTCCATGCACTCATGGTTACCGCTTATATACCCACGGTACAAGACCCCGAATCGCCCGGACCGCCGCGATGCGGACATCACACCCTGGAGGGGCCACCCGACCCACCCCGCCGTGTCCACTCGGGACTGGGCGGCGGTGCTCGCGTGGCGCACGGGTTGCGGGAGATCGACCCCGCCCGACGAACCGCCACGCGCGGCAGGCGAGGCGGAGGGCCGCGGTGGCGAAGGTCGCGGGAGGCGGGGCATCGCCCGACGGGCGCGGGTCACGAGGGGCAGGTGTCGCCCAACGGGGGTGTCACGCGGGGCCGGGCGTCGCGCGAGGGGCGGGCGTCGCGAGGCAGGTGGCGGTCGCGGGGGCGGTGAAATCTGTCGCGCGGCGACACTTATCCGCGTGGCGGGCGGATCGCGGCGGGGCCGCCGCCCGTGACGGCGGGCAGTCGCGGCGGCGGGATCGGGGCGGCGGGATACCGCGAATCCACCTCGCGGGGCATCGGCCGCTGCTCCACCGGGTCGGCACGGGACCTCGCCGCTCGCGAACCGCTCCGCCGGTGCCGCGCCCTCGCGCTTCGCGCCGCACATCGCAGGCGGCATCCCGGGAGCCCCCTCGGTGACGCACCGTGTCGATCGGACCGTCGACAGCCCCGCGCACCTCAAGTCCACATCGGACGGACAGGTCGGACTTCCCCCGCCACAGCGGGCGATTCCCGTGATTCCCGACCTTTGCCGCATACCGCGCCACCGCACCCGGACGTCTTGACAACCCCTGTGGTCTAGTCCAATTCTGAAGGCCGGTCGCCACCGCCGGGTCCCACCGGGCCCGCGTCCCCTCCCCTGCCTGGAGCGCACATGCGTTCGTCCAGAGTCCTCGTGCTTCTGGTGGCCTTGTTCACCTCTGCCGCACTCATGCCCACCGCCGCCCACGCCGCGGCCAAGCCGCTGCCCGCCCACGTGTTCGCGCCCTACTTCGAGGCGTGGACCGGCGAGAACCCGGCCACGCTCGCCCAGCAGTCCGGCGCGAAGTACCTGACCTTCGCGTTCCTCCAGACGGCGACCAAGGGCTCCTGCACACCGCTGTGGAGCGGCGACCCCGGGATGCCGGTCTCCTCCTCCGTGTTCGGCGCCGACATCAACGCGCTGCGCGCGAACGGCGGCGACGCCATTCCGTCCTTCGGCGGCTACACGGCCGACAACACCGGCACCGAGATCGCCGACAGCTGCACGGACGTCGCGAAGATCGCCGCCGCGTTCCAGAGCGTGATCACCACCTACGACGTGACGCGCCTCGACCTCGACATCGAGGACAACTCGCTCACCAACACCGCGGGCATCGACCGCCGCAACAAGGCCATCAAGATGACCGAGGACTGGGCCGCCGCCAACGGCCGCACGGTCCAGTTCTCCTACACGCTGCCCACCACGCCGCACGGCCTCGCGCCGAGCGGTCTCGCGGTGCTGCGCAACGCCGTCACCAACAACGCCCGCATCGACGTCGTGAACATGATGACGTTCGACTACTACGACGGCGCGACGCACCAGATGGCCGACGACACCAAGACCGCCGCGCAGGGCCTGGTCGACCAGCTCGCCCAGCTCTACCCCGGCAAGACCCAGCAGCAGCTGTGGTCCATGGTCGGCATCACCGAGATGATCGGCGTGGACGACTACGGCCCCGCCGAGACGTTCCAGCTCGCCGACGCGCGCACGGTCTACGACTGGGCGGTCGCCAAGGGCATCAACACGTTGTCGTTCTGGGCTTTGCAGCGCGACAACGGCAACTGCCCGGGTGGCTCGGCGGCGGACAACTGCTCCGGCATCGCGCAGCAGACGTGGGAGTTCACGCACATCTTCGCGCCGTTCAGCGGTGACGGGAACCCGAACCCGGACAACGACTTCTCGCTCGCGGTGAACCCCGCGTCGGCCACCGTGGACCCGGGCGCGTCGACCACCGCGACGGTCGGCACGGCCGTCACCGCGGGCAACGCGCAGACCATCGCGCTCACCGCGGGCCCGGCACGCACCGGCCTCACCGCGGCCCTCTCGCCGACCAGCGTCACGGCGGGCGGCTCGTCGACGTTGACCGTGAGCGCCGCGGCGAACGCGACACCGGGTGACTACCAGTTCACCATCACCGGCACGAGCAGTTCGGCGACGCACACCGCCACGTTCTCGGTGAAGGTCAAGGGCACCCCGCCGACCGGTGTGATCGCCAACGCGGGCTTCGAGGACGGCGGGCTCGCACCGTGGACCGGCGCGGGCGACACCGTCGTCGGCTCCCCGACCCACTCGGGGACGCACGCCCTTCAGGTCGCCCCGAGCGGCAACGGGAACGGTCAGGCGTCGCAGACCGTGACGCTCGCCCCGAACAAGGCGTACACGCTCAAGGCTTGGGTGCGCGGCAACTACGCGTTCATCGGGGTGAGCGGCGGCGCGACGGCGAGCGCCTGGACGTCGGCGGCCGACTGGACCCAACTGTCGGTGCCGTTCACCACGGGCGCGTCCGGCACGGTCACGGTCTACGTGCACGGCTGGTACGGCCAGGCACCGATCCACGCGGACGACTTCACCATCAGCTAGCCGTTCGACCCCGGCGGACGGGTCCGATCCCGGACCCGTCCGCCGGGGTCGTGGCGCGGCACGGCCAGCACCGCCGCGGCAGCCGCCGCGAGGACCACGACCTCGCACCACAGCACGGGTGCGATCCCACCCGTGCCGAGGTGCACCGCGCCGAGCACGGCCACGCCGAGCGCGCCGCCCACCTGCCCGGCGGTGGCGATGACACCGGACGCCGAACCGGCGTGCGCGGTGGCCACGCCCCGCAGCGACACGTCCACCAGCGTCGGGGCGACCAACCCCATGCCCAGTCCGGCGACGAACAGGCCCGGCACCAGCGACCACGGCGGGATCGCGTGCGCGGACCAGCCGAACGCGAGCAGCAACCCGCCCATCCCGACGACCACCACCAGCGCGCCGGTGATCGGCACCCGCCGGCCGAACCGCGGCGTGAGCACGCCCGCCGGCCCGGACGCCGCCGCGATGCCGACCGACCAGGACACGAACACCAGCCCGGTGCCCAGCGCCGTGAAACCACGCTCCTGCTGGAGTTCCAGCGCCAGCACCAGGAAGAACCCGGTGACCCCGGCGTACAGGGCGAACTGGGCGCACACGCCGCCGACGAACCCGCGTTCCCGGAACAGGTCCGGCGGCACGAGCGGTGCGGCACCACGACGCTGGAGCACCACGAAGACGCCGAACACCGGCAACGCCACCAGCGGCAGCACCACCGACCACCACGGCCAACCCGACTGGGGTCCCTGCACCAGCGGGAACAGCACCGCCAGCAACCCGGCCGTCAGCACCACCACACCGGTGACGTCGAGGCGTGCCGCGCGTGGTGCGCGCGAGTCGGGCACGGTGGCCGCCGCGACGGCGAGCGCCGCCAGCCCGATCGGGACGTTCACCAGGAACACCGCGCGCCAGCCGAGCCCGAACAGGTCCGCCGCCACCAGCACGCCGCCGAGCAGCGGCCCGGACACCGTGCCGATCGCGGCGGTCGCGCCGTACGCGGCGAACGCCCGCGACCGCCGCGCGGCGGGCACCGCGACCTGGATGACGGTCAGGACCTGCGGGATCATCGCAGCCGCCGCCGCGCCCTGCGCGACCCGCGCGCCGATCAACGCGCCCGGACCCGGGGCGAGCCCGCAAGCTAGCGAGGCGAGCACGAAACCCGCCACACCGGCGAGAAACACCGGCCGCCGCCCCCACCGGTCGCCGAGGCGCGCCCCGGTGATCAGGAGGACACCGAACGCCAGAGCGTAGCCCGCGACCGCCCACTCCACCTCGGCGGCGCTCGCGCCGAGGTCGGCGCGGATCTCCGGGGCGGCGACGTTGACCACCGTGGTGTCGATCAGGTCCATCGCGGCCGCGGCGAGCATCGCGGGCAGCGCCCACCGCAGCCGACCCTCCTCGATTGAGTTCACAGCTAAACCGTACAGAGCTTCACCATTCAGGTCGAACGGTTTCCGGCTAGGGTGGGCCGCATGGAGCACGAGATCGCGGAACTGGTCGACGACGGGTTCTTCGCGTGGATGGCCACGTGGAAGGCGCAGACCCTCGCGGCGCGGCGGATCGAGAACGCCATGCGTGAACACGCGGGCCTGAGCCTGACGTGGGGCGAGGTGCTGTCCCGGCTCGGGGCCGCCGAGGGTCACCGGTTGCCGATGAACGAGTTGGCGCGACAGGTGTTCGTGTCGCGCAGCGGCATCAGCCAGGTCGTCACCGCGATGGCCGGGCGGGGGCTCGTGACGCGGCAGGGCGACCCGGACAACCTCCGCGTCACCTACGCCGTGCTGACCGACGAGGGGCGGGCCGTGCTGCGCAAGTCCACGACCACGTTCCTGAACGCGATCCGCGAGGCGTTCGGCCGCCACGTGACGCCGGACGAGGCACGCGCCATCACGTCCGCGATGAACCGCGTGACGCACACCCTCGGCGGCTCACCGGAAACCCCGGACGCGACGGCGATGGTCGACAGTCTCCTGCGGATCGTCGGCGACCGACCCTGACGTGGTTACCGCGACGCCGTCGCCCGTGCTTCGAGCACGGCGGGCATGTGCGCCTCCACGTGCCCGATGAGCGCCAGCAGGTGGTCCGCCGTCGTCTCGCCCAGGTCGGTCAGCGAGTAGTTCACGCTCGGCGGCATGGCGGCCAGCACCTCGCGCCGCACGAACCCGTCCCGCTCCAACGCCTGGAGGGTCTGGGCGAGCATCTTCTCGCTGACGCCGTCGATCCGGCGGCGCAACGCGTTGAACCGGGCGGGTCCCTTCCGCAGCCCCGCCAGCGTCAGCACGCCCCAGCGCCCGGTCAGGTGCTCCAGCACCGACCGCGACGGGCAGTCCTTGGCGAAGACGTCGAAGTCCACCGGGCCAGCCTACAGCACTGTGGATAAGTCAGCGCTGTCAAAAAGTTAGTGTATGGTCGACGCCGACACCCCCTTCCTGCCCGAGGAACTGCCACATGCGCGTTGAAATCTGGAGCGACCTGGTCTGCCCGTGGTGCTACATCGGCATCAACCGGTTCGAGCGGGCACTGGCGGAGTTCGCCCACCGCGAGGACGTGGAGGTCGTCCACCGCTCCTTCGAACTCGACCCGTCCCGCGAACCCGGGGCGACCGAGCCGGTGGAGAAGATGCTGACCGACAAGTTCGGCGCGCGTGGCGAGGGCATGGACGGGCAGGTCGGCGAACTGGCGCGGGGCGAGGGCCTGGACTACCGGTCCGACCGCGAGGTGGGCAGCACCCTGGACGCCCACCGCCTCCTGCACCTGGCCAAGGCCCGCGGGCTCCAGCACGAGCTGGTGCGGCGGCTGTTCCGGTGGCACTTCGGCGAGGCGGGCTCGGTGTTCGACCGGGAGGTGCTGGCCGAGGTCGCCGCCGAGGTCGGTCTGGACGCGGACGAGGCGCGTGCCGTCCTGGCCGACCCGGACGCGCACCTGGCCGACGTCCGCGCCGACGAGCGGGAGGCGTCCCAGCTCGGCGCGAGCGGTGTGCCGTTCTTCGTGCTCGACCGCCGGTACGGCGTCTCCGGCGCGCAGCCCGAGGAGACCTTCCGCCAGGCCCTGGAAACGGCCTGGGCGGACGGGCGCTGACCCCGGGTCCACTGTGGACCCGCGTGACGCCGCCGGGTGGCACAATCCCGGGGGACCACCGGTCGTCGGCACCGGTGGAGGAGGGTTGCGGACGTGACCGAGGAACCGGTCGACGGACGGCTCGCGCGTGGGAAGCTCAAGCGCGCGGCGATCATCGAGGCGACGTTGCGGGTGGTCGAGCGCGACGGCGTCGGCAGCGTGACCCACCGGGCCGTGGCGCGGGAGGCCGGGGTGTCCACCGGCTCGGCGACGTACTACTTCGCCACGCTGGACGAGCTGCTGGAGGCGGCGCTGACCGCGGCGTCGGAGGATTACGGGCAGCAGTTGCAGGCGGTCGTGGAGCGCGGCGTCGGCGAGTTGGAGGCGGTCGCCCGGCTCATCGCCGACGCGGGCGGCCCCGGCCGGACCCGTGCGCTGGCCGAGCGGGAGCTGAACCTCATGGCCGCGCGCCGACCGGCGCTGCGCCCCGCCGCCCGGCACTGGCGGGACCGGGTGGCGCAGATGGCACGCGGGTACACCGACGACCCGGCCCGCGTGCGCGAGGTGGTCTCCACGGCCGACGGGTTGTGCAACCAGCTCCTGCTCGGCGAACTGGTGCTGGACGAGCACGAGGTGGCGGACCTGCTGCGCCGCGCGCTGGGTGGAGCCGCACCGGCGTAGCCGGAGCCGCCTCGCCACGACGCGGGCCGCACCGGCCTGGACCCCCGAAGCCAGACCCGACACGGCATCCGCCGAGCGCCACCGGCGCAGTTCCCGGCGCAGACCCACCGCGGCATCCCCCGACCGGCACCGGCGTGGTCCCCGAAGGCGGCCCCGTCACCGCATCCGCCGAGCGGCCCGAGCGCGTTCACCGCGCCCCGGTGTGCCCGGCGTCGCGTGATGACCAACCACGTGGACAACTCCCCGATCTTGTCGCTACGCTGACCAACTAGTTGAACATTTGTTGTACTTGTTGGCGAGGGGTCCCCATGGCTTACCTGTTCCTGTTCGGCGCGATCCTCTCCGAGTTGATCGGCGCGATCGCCACCCGCCTCTCCGACGGGTTCAGCAAACTGGTGCCCTCCGTTGTCGCCGTGGTCGGTGTGGTCGGCGCGTACGTGCTGCTCTCGTTCGCACTCAAGCGCGGCATGGGCATCGGGACCGCGTACGCCACCTGGGCGGCGGTCGGCGTGGCGATGGTCGCGTTGATCGGCGTGTTCGCGTTCGAAGAACACCTGACGCCGGTGCAGTTCGGCGGGCTCGCCCTGGTCATCGGCGGCGTCGTCGCCCTCGAACTGGGCGCGGCCGACGCGCACTGAACCGCGTTACTCGACCAGGGCCCGGTTCGCCCGCGACCACCGGACCCGGTCGGCCAGTTCGTCCAGGCCGCCGTTCTCGACGCGCGTGCGTTGTGGTTCCAGCCCCCGCGCGGCGAGAGCGGCCACGTGGACGGCGTCGAGGCGCTGGCGGTCGATCACCGCGTCGACCAGCCCGCCGGTGTCCGGCAGGCCGTACTCCTCGGCGAACACCTCGATCCGCCGCCGCCGGTCCGGGGGCGTGGCGAAACCCAGCCACCGCACGGCGTCGGCGTCGGGGCGGAACGGCGCGACGTACTCCAACGCGTACGCCACGTCGTAACGCGGGTCCGCGGGACCCGCGAAGTCGAAGTCCAGCAACCCGACCGGGGTCAGCCCGTCCCACACCACGTTCCACGGCCCGAAGTCGCCGTGGCAGACGACCGCACCGGTCGCGGGCCGCGGGTAGGACAACGCCCACCGGGCGTCCGGCGGCGGCACGAAACCACGTACCGCCTCGTGGTAGTCCCGCAACAGCCGCGCGAACGCGCGCAGGCCCTCGTCCGGCACTACCCGCGACCACCCGGCCGCGCCGGAGTCGCCGGGGATCATGGTGAGCACTTCGCGGTCGCCGACCACGCCCAGCGGCCTGGGCACCCGGTCGAAGCCGACGTCGTGCAGGTGCTCCAGCAACGCGTGCACCGTCGGCGTCCACCACCCGACCGGGCGGTGGACGCGATCACCCGCTATCACGATGTCGCGCTCCACAGTGGCTGGACTCTAGCGACGAGGAGCGCGACGCCGAAACGGATTGGCGTGCCGACCGCGGCTGCCGCAGAGATGGCACCCACAGCCGAAGCTCGGAACGGAGGATCGTGGACGACCACGTGGTGCAACCGTTGCTCGCACGGACCGCGGATGCGGTGTCCGAGGCGATCGGCCGGGTCCGCCCGGACTCGGCCGGTGCGGACCCCGTGGTGCGACGATCCGGCCACGCGGACTTCCAGTCGAACGCCGCGCTCGCGCTCGGTCGGCGGCTCGGGGTCGCGCCCGCCGCGCTGGCCGGGGAGATCGCGGGGTCCGTGACCGGGGTGCGGGCGGAGGTGTCGGGGCCGGGTTTCCTCAACCTGACGCTGCCCGACCGGGTGATCTGGGAGCAGGTCTCGGCCCGCGGCGGGCCGCGCCTGGGCATCGGCCGCCCGGAACGCGGCCGGAAGGTCGTGGTCGACTACTCCGCGCCCAACATCGCCAAGGAGATGCACGTCGGCCACCTGCGCACGACGATCATCGGCGACAGCCTCGCCCGCGTGCTCGGGTTCCTCGGCGCGGACGTGGTGCGGCAGAACCACCTCGGAGACTGGGGCACCCAGTTCGGCATGCTGATCCAGCACCTCTGGGAGCACCCGGGCGGTTCGGCGGTGACCGCGCTGGACGACCGGTACCGGGCGGCCCGCGCGGAGTTCGACGCGGACCCGGCGTTCGCCGCCCGCGCGCGGGCGCGGGTGGTGGCGCTCCAGGCGGGTGAGCCGGAGACGGTCGCCGCGTGGCGGGGGATCGTGGCCGAGTCGGAGCGCGCTTTCCGCGTCCTGTACGACCGGTTGGGCGTGCTGCTCACCCCCGAGGACTCGGTGGGCGAGTCGTTCTACAACCCGGTGCTCCCCGACGTCGTGGCCGAGCTGCGGGCCGCCGGCATCGCGGTGGACAGCGACGACGCCGTGGTGGTGTTCTCGCAGGAAGTCACCGGCCCAGAAGGCGCACCGGTGCCGCTGATGGTGCGCAAGAGCGACGGCGGCTACGGCTACGACACCACGGACCTGGCCACGATCCGCCACCGCATCCGCGAGCTGGGCGCGCAGCGGCTCGTCTACGTGACCGACTCGCGGCAGGCGCTGCATTTCCGGCTGGTGTTTGAGACGGCCCGGCGGGCGGGTTGGCTGACCGACGACGTGACCGCCGAGCACGTGGCGTACGGCACGGTCCTCGGCCCGGACGGCAGGCCGTTCAAGACCCGCGCGGGTGGCGCGGTGCGGCTGTCCGACCTGCTGGACGACGCCGTGGCGCGGGCCCGCGCGGTGGTGGCGGAGAAGAACCCCGGGCTGGACCCCGCCGAACTCGACCGGATCGCCGAGCAGGCGGGCATCGGCGCGGTCAAGTACGCCGACCTGTCGACGTCCCGGGCGAAGGACTACGCGTTCAACGTCGAGCGGATGGTGTCGTTCACCGGCAACACCGGCGTCTACCTCCAGTACGCGCACGCCCGGATCTGCTCGATCCTGCGTGGCGCGAGCGGTGCGACCGCGGTCGCCGACGTGCCGCTGGAGCCGGCCGAGCGCGCCCTCGCCCTGGCGCTGGACGGGTACGGCGGCGTGCTCGCCGAAGTCGCGGAAACCCTTGAGCCGCACCGGCTCTGCGGTTACCTCTACGACCTCGCGCGTGCCTTCACCGGGTTCTACGAGGCGTGCCCGGTGCTCAGGGCGGCGGAGCCGGTGCGCGGCAACCGGCTCGCGTTGTGCCGCCTCACCGCACGCACCCTCGGCCACGGGCTGGGCCTGCTCGGCATCGCCGCGCCCGAGCGCATGTGACCCCCGGCCCCGTCCGCGTGGACGGGGCCGGGCCGGTGGTCACAGGGAGCGCTGCAACTGGTCGGACAGCAGCCGCGCGAACCGCGCCGGGTCGGGCAGGTCGCCGCCCTCGGCGAGGACCGCCATGCCGTGCAGCAGCTCGGCCGTCTCCGCGAGCGGCCCCCGGTCCTCGGCGCCCTCGAACGCGGTGCGCAGACCGGTGACCAGCGGGTGCTCCGGGTTCAGCTCCAGGATGCGCTTGACGTGCGGCACCTCCTGCCCCATCGCCCGGTACATCTTCTCCAGCGTCGGGGTGAGGTCGAACGAGTCGCCGACCACGCACGCGGGCGAGGTGGTGAGCCGCGTCGACAGCCGGACCTGCTTCACGTGGTCGGCCAGGGTCGTCGTCATCCACTCCAGCAGCCCGGCGAACTCCTTCTCGCGCTCCTCCGCCGCGCTCTTCTCCTCCTCGGTGCCCAGGTCGACCTGCCCCTTGGCGATCGACTGGAACTCCTTGCCCTGGAAGGAGGGCACCGCGTCGACCCACATCTCGTCGATGGGGTCGGTGAGCACCAGCACCTCGTACCCCTTGGCGCGCAACGCCTCCAGGTGCGGCGAGTGCTCGATGGTGGCCCGCGAGTCGCCGGTCATGTAGTAGATGTGCCGCTGGTCGTCCTTCATCCGCTCCACGTAGCCGGCCAGCGTGGTCGGCTCCTCCGCGTCGTGCGTGGAGGCGAACGAGGCGATGCCGAGGATGGTGTCCCGGTTCTCGGTGTCGGAGAGCAGGCCCTCCTTGACGGCCGCGCCGAACTCGCGCCAGAACTTGCGGTAGTCCTCGGGCCGGTCCGCCGCCATCGTCCGGACGGTGGCCAGCACCTTCTTCACCAGGCGGCGGCGCATGAGCTGGATCTGCCGGTCCTGCTGGAGGATCTCCCGCGAGACGTTCAACGACAGGTCCTGGGCGTCCACCACGCCCTTGACGAACCGCAGGTACTCGGGCATCAGCTCTTCGCAGTCGTCCATGATGAAGACGCGCTTGACGTAGAGCTGGACGCCGCGCTTGCGCTCGCGCATGAACAGGTCCATCGGGGCCTGCTCGGGCAGGAACAGCAGCGCCTGGTACTCGAACGCGCCCTCCGCCTGGATGCGGATGGTCTCCAGCGGCTTGTTCCAGTCGTGGCTGACGTGCCGGTAGAACTCGGCGTACTCGTCCTCCGTGACCTCGCTCGCGGGCCGGGCCCACAACGCCTTGCGCGAGTTGATCGTGGTCGGCTCGCCGCCGTCCTCGGCGGCCAGGCGGATGGGCCAGGTGATGAAGTCCGCGTACCGCTTGACGATCTCGGTGATCTTCGCCGGCGCGGTGTAGTCCGGGAGGTGGTCCTCCTCGTCCACCGGCTTGAGGTGCAGCGTCACCGACGTGCCCTGCGGCGCGTCCGGCGCGTCCTCGACGGTGTAGGTGCCCTCGCCCGCGGACTCCCAGCGCACGCCCTCGGCACGCGGGTGCCGCGTCAGCAGGGTGACCTTGTCGGCCACCATGAACGTCGAGTAGAAGCCGATGCCGAACTGGCCGATCAGGTCCTGCGACGCGGCGGCGTCCTTGGACTCCTTGAGCTGCTGGAGGAACTCCGCCGTGCCCGATTTGGCGATGGTGCCGATGAGCCCGATCACGTCCTCGCGGGTCATGCCGATGCCGTTGTCCCGCACGGTGAGCGTGCGCCGCTCCCGGTCGACCTCGATGGCCACGTGCAGGTCGGAGGTGTCCACGACCAGGTCTTTGTCGCGGTACGTCTCCAGCTTCAGCTTGTCCAGCGCGTCCGAGGCGTTCGACACCAGCTCGCGCAGGAACGTGTCCTTGTTCGAGTAGATCGAGTGGATCATGAGCTGGAGAAGCTGACGCGCCTCCGACTGGAACGCGAGCGTTTCCACGTTCGTCCTTTCTCTTCGACCCTCGTCGAAGGGGAATGGTATCGAGCCGGGTGGCGGTCGGGGGACGGCGGACCCCGGAGGGCGTCGAAACCAAGCGTGTCCGGTTCATCACGCTCGGTGATGGTCGACTCGGCCGGGAGTGGCGCCGGGACCCGGGCGTCGGGACCGGTTCAGCCGGGGATCAGGGCGGCGAGCAGGTCGCCGGTCGGCGGACCGACCAGGCTGTGCAGCGGGACGTCGTCCAGCTCGGCGAGGAACGCCGCGTGGGCCCGGCGCAACGCGCCGCGCAACCGGCACGCGCCACGCAGCGGGCACGGCACCTCGTCGCAGTCCACCACCTCGGCCTGACCCTCGAAGTCGCGGACCACCTGGCCCACCGTCCACTGGAGGGCTTCGGGCGCGATGCGCAGCCCGCCGGACCGGCCGCGCACGGTGACCAGCAGCCCGCGGTGCGCGAGCTTCTGCACCACCTTGGCGAGGTGGTTGCGGGGCACGGCGAGCGCGGTCGCCAGGTCGTCCACAGTGGACAGGCCGCTGCGGGTGGCGGTGAGCATCAGCACCCGGAGGGCGATGTCGGTGGCCCGGGTCAACTGCATACCGCACCCTACCAAGGGGTGTTGTCGATACCGGTTTTCCCAGGACCAAAGGTCCCTATTCCCCCGTGATCAAGCGCATAGCACGCGAAGAGGGTTCGTTAAGAGGTATCGTTGATACCTTTTTTTGCGTCCCACCCGCTCCACGGAAGGCCAACCCCATGCTCGCCCCCGAGTCGGTGCGGATCGTCCGCGCCACCGCAGCCACCGTGGTCCGCCACGGCGAGGAGATCACCGGCCGCTTCTACGACCGGATGTTCACCGCGCACCCGGAACTGCTCGACCTGTTCAACCGGGGCAACCAGGCGAGCGGCGCGCAGCGCCAGGCGCTGGCCGTGTCCGTCGCCGCCGTGGCGGCGCACTTCGCGGGCCTCAAGCCCGTGCCGCTCAAGGCCGTCGTCGGCCGCATCGCGCACAAGCACGCCTCGGTCGGCATCTCGCCCAGCCAGTACGTCGTCGTGGGTCGCCACCTGACCGCCGCGATCGGCGAGGTGCTGGGCGAGGCGGCCACCCCGGACGTGCTCGCCGCGTGGGACGAGGTCTACTGGCTGTTCGCGTGCCTGCTGGTGGCCGAGGAGGCGCGGCTCTACCAGGTGGCGGGCAGTGATTTCGGCCGCCCGTTCCACCCGCACGAGGTGGTCGCCGTCGACCGGGACACCGAGCACGTGCGGACGTTCCACCTGCGCCCGGTCACCGGGTCGGGCAACCCGCACCGGCCGGGGCAGTACGTGAGCGTCGCCGTCGAGCTGCCCGGCGTGGGCAGGCAGATCCGGCAGTACACGATCAGCGGCGCGCCCGGCGAGGAGACGCTGCGGATCACCGTGAAGCGGCACCGCGCCGCCGAGGGCAGGCCCGCCGGGATGGTGTCCACCTACCTGCACGAGCACGTGCGCGTCGGCGACCGGCTGGCCGTGAGCCCGCCGTTCGGCGACGTCCACCTGCCCGACGGCGACGGCCCGCTGGTCCTCGCGGGCGCGGGCGTCGGCACGACGCCGATCGTCGCCGCGGTGCGCCACCTGGCCCGCACCGGCAGCACCCGACCGCTGACCGTCGTGCACGCCGACCGCTCCCCCGCCGCCCACCCGCTGCGCGCCGACCTGTTCGCCGCCGTGGCGCAACTGCCCGCGGCCGAGCTGCGGCTCTGGTACGAGGCGCCCGCCGCGATCGCGCTGCCCGAGCGCACCACCGCCGCGCCCGGCCTGGTCGAACCCGACGTGATCCCCGCCGACCCGGGCACCCGCGCCCTGCTGTGCGGCCCGCTGCCGTTCATGCGGGAGGTCCGGCGGAGCCTGCTGGCCCGCGGTGTGCCGGCGGCCAACATCCAGTACGAGGTGTTCGGGCCGGACGCGTGGCTCGGCGACGAGCAGCCCGAACCCGCCAGGGCCTAGGTTGGCCCGGTGCTGCCCGATCTCGACGTCATCGACTCCGAAGCGGTGTACGAGGCACGTCGCCACGACCCCGCGCTGTGGGTGCCGTGGGCGCGGCACGCGCTCGGGCTCGCCGGTCTCCCGACGCCGTCCGCGCTGACCGTGACGGGTGGGAGCACCTACCCGGTCGTGTTGGCGGACAACGGGTTCGTGGTGAAGTTCTACGGCGAGCACTGGTGCGGCCCGGACAGCCACGCCGTCGAACGCGAGGCGTACCGGGTGCTCGCGGGCGTCGGGTACGTGCCGGAGGTCGTGCACCGCGGCGAACTGCGCCCGCGCGGCTCGCGGTGGCCCTGGCCGTTCCTCGTGCTGCGGCGCGTGCCGGGCGTGCCGTGGCCCGCGGTTCCCGCCGGCGTTCGGCACGCGCTGGCCCACCGGTTGGGCGAAGCGATCCGGGAACTGGCCGGGGTTCCGCTGACCGGCGGCCTGCTCGGTCCGGACAGCACGGCGTTCCGGGACCTCCTGCGCGCCCGCCGGTCGGCGGCGCTCGCCGACCACCGGCGGTGGGGTCGGCTCGGCCCGGCGTTGCTGGACCGGGTCGAGCTGCCGGACCCGGACCACCTCGCCCGCACGCGGGTGCTCGTGCACGGCGACCTCCACGGCGGCAACATCTTCGCCGACCCGGCCGGACCCGCGTTGACCGGGTTGATCGACTTCACCGACGTCTACGCGGGCGACCCGAGGTACGCGTTGGTCCAGCTCCACCTCAACGCGTTCCGCGGCGACCGCGGTCTCCTGGCGTCCTGCCTGGACGGCATGGCCATCGAGGTCGACCCGCGCGACATGCTCGCCTTCACGCTCCTGCACGACTTCGACGTGCTGGAGGGCTTCCCGCACGACCTGACCGGCTTCACCGAGCCCGACGACCTGGCCGCCGCCCTCTGGGCGGTCCCGTGATCGGGTACGGTGGGATCATGCTTTGACGCAGGCCCGCGAGCCGGGCGCCCCCGCACCTCCTTCGTGCCGAAACCACCGCTCACGAAGGAGATCACCGTTGTTCCCCATCGAAGTCCCCGACGTGCTCCGCACGTCGCACGACAACGAGAACGGCCGCGCCTGGATCGCCGCGTTGCCGACCCTCACCGCCGAGCTGCTGGACCGCTGGTCGCTGCGCCCGGACGGCCCGACCCGCAACGGCATGGCGTCGCTGGTGCTGCCCGTGGTCCGCGTCGACGGCACCCCGGCCGTGCTGCGGCTCCAGCCGGTCACCGCCGAGAACCGGGACACCGTCCGCGGTCTGCTGACCTGGCGCGGCGACGGCATCGTGCACCTGCTCGACCACGACCCGGTCAGCGGCTCCATGTTGCTGGAACGCCTCGACGCCACCCGTCCGCTGTCCGTGGTGGACGACGACGCGGAGGCGGTCGCCGTGGTGGCCGAACTGCTGGCCCGGCTGACGGCCGTGCCCGCGCCGGCGGGCACCCGCCACCTGGCCGACGTCGGCGCCGCGATGCTCGCCGAGGTGCCCGAGGCCGAGGCGGGGCTGGTGGACCCGGCGGACCGCGACCTGCTCCGGTACTGCGCGGCGGCCCTGGCCGAGGTCCTGCCCGAACCGGGTGACCGGCTGCTGCACTGGGACCTGCACTACGACAACGTCCTGGCGGGCGACCGCGAACCGTGGCTGGCCATCGACCCGGAACCGCTGGCGGGCGACCCGGCGTTCGACCTGCTCCCGGCCCTGGACAACCGCTGGGACGGGTCCGACGCGCGCCACACCACCCTCCGCCGCTTCGACCAGCTGACCGAGACCATGGGCCTCGACCGGGACCGCGCGGCACACTGGACCCTGGGCCGCGTGCTCCAGAACGTGCTGTGGGACGTGGAGGACGGCGAGCCCGTGGTGGACCCGGTGCAACGGACGATCGCGACGGTCGTGGCGGAGCACCGGCTCGGGTGAGGCGCGGACGGTGCCCGTGCCTCATAACGAGACGATGATGAGCCGAATGAAAACCGCCCTACTCCGCGGTAAAGTCACAGGTAAACAAGTGTCTTCCCCGCGCCAGCGGGGGTGGTCCCCACCGGTTCAGCTTGATCGTGCGGGTCGGGGTGTCTTCCCCGCGCCAGCGGGGGTGGTCCCTCGCCCACGACTTCGCGGTTGAGGTCGCCTGGGTCTTCCCCGCGCCAGCGGGGGTGGTCCGGACGTGATGGCGCAGGCCCTCGCCTACCTGGCGTCTTCCCCGCACCAGCGGGGGTGGTCCCTTGAGTCGACGCGCCGCCTGTCGGAGGGTGAGGTCTTCCCCGCGCCAGCGGGGGTGGTCCCAGCTCGACCCGAGCCGTGTGGTCCTCGGGCAGGTCTTCCCCGCGCCAGCGGGGGTGGTCCCTCGACCGGCGCGCTGACGCTGTCCGCGGCACAGTATTCCCCGCGCCAGCGGGGGTGGTCCGTCCGCCGCCGTCCGGTCCTCCGACTTGATCGCGTCTTCCCCGCGCCAGCGGAGGTGGTCCCGTCGCCCACGCCCCCGATCACGCCAGGCCCCTGGTCTTCCCCGCGCCAGCGGGGGTGGTCCCAAGAAGGTCACGCGCGACCTGGCCGAGCCGCGGTCTTCCCCGCGCCGGCGGGGGTGGTTCCCGGTTCAGGGCCGGCCTAGCCGCCGGCCTTCCACTCGTCGTGGTACTCGGCGAACACCGTGCGCAGGTGGTGGCCGATCTTCAGGTAGTCCAGGTCGTCCAGGTTCGCCAACGACACCCGCACCGACCACTTCGGCCCGTCGAAGCCGCCTCCGTTGAGCAACACGACGGAGGCGTGCTCCGCCAACCGGAACAACGGGTCGATCGGCTCGTAGGTGTCCTCCAGGTACTTGGCGAACTCGGCGCCGTGCACGCGCTCCGCCTCCGCCAGCAGGTCCAGCTCCAGGTAGTACCCGGCACGCTGGGGGTCGTCGGCGATCTTCATGCCCACGCCCTCGACCAGCAGCCCGAGGCGGGTGCGGACGATCTCCTGCACGCGTGCCTTGTACGCCTGCCCGTCGGGCAGCAACGTGAACAAGGAGAACAACCCGAGCTGGACCTGCTGCGGCAGGCTGAGGCCCGCCGTGTGGTTGAGCGCCACGCGGCGGGAATCGGCCACCAGGCGGTCGATGAACGGGAGTGCGTCCGGCTCCAGGGTCAGGGTGCCGTAGCGCTTGCGCAACCGGGCGCGGTCCGGTTCCGGCAGACCGGCGATCCGGTCGTCGACGACGTTGCCGTCGTGCAGGCCGATCACGCCCAACCGCCAGCCGGTCGCCCCGAAGTGCTTGGAGTACGAGTACACCAGCAACGTGTTGCGGGGCAGGTCGGCGGCGAGCGAGCGGAAGCCGTTGACGAAGGTGCCGTACACGTCGTCGGTGACGATCAGCAGCTCCGGGTTCCGCTCGGCGACGATGTCCCGGATCTGCTCGCGGACCCGGTCGGACAACGCCAGCGACGGCGGGTTGCTCGGGTTCACCAGGCACACCAGCCTGATCGACGGGTCGGCGAGCTTCGCCACCTCCTCGGTCGAGTAACGCCACTCGCGAACACCCTCGGACACGAACATGTCCGCGTGCACCAGCTCCACCTCGAAGTCGTACTCGTCGAGGTCCGGGATCTCGATGTACGGCGTGAAGATGGGCACCATGATCGCGATCCGGTCGCCCTTGTGCAGCACGCCGTTCGCGAGCAGGGAGTCGAAGATGTAGCACATGGCGGCCGTGCCGCCCTCGGTCGCGAACAGCCTCAGCTCGGCCTCGGGCGCGTGGTTGTCGAACAGCTCCTGCCGCAGGTAGGCGCGGGCCACCTGCTCCAGGTGCGCCAGCATCCGCGGCGGCACCGGGTAGTTGTCGCCCACGACGCCGTCGGTCAACTCGTGCACCCACGCGTCGGGCTCGAACCCGAACCGCTCCACACCCAGCCGCACGCAGCGGTCCAGCAGGTCGATGCCGGGCAGGTCGGGGTGCGCCCTGGTGAACCGCTCGAACCGCGCGGCGATGCCGTCCTTCGCGGGCATCCCGCCGAGGTCGTCCCCGTGCCACACGCGCCTGCTCTCCGCCAGCGAGAACGCGCCGAGCGCGTAGAACGCCTCACGCGGCCCGGTGGCGATCCAGTTCGGGTTGCCGCGCCCGGCGTTCAGCATGAGGGTCGCGGACTTGGCCTGCTGGTGGTCGTGGTGCTCCTGCGCCAGCCGGATGAACTCGCCCTTCAGCTCGAACGGGCTGAGCGCGGCCAACTGCTCCATCCGAGCCCTGCTGATCGACGACTTCGGCATGACGACGGCCTTTCTGCCCGGATGGTCAGTGGTGGAGCAGGACGATGACGGCGCCCCAGATCGTGAGCAGCACGTTCCCGACGGCGTACGGGATCGTGTACCCGATCGTGGGGATCTGGCTCTTGGCGGACTCGTTGACGGCGCCGATCGCCGCGGTCGTGGTCTGCGCGCCCGCGAGCACGCCCAGCAGGATCGGCAACCGGATCTTCAGCACCCAGTGGCCGAGCGTGAAGCCGACCAGCAGCGGCACGACCGTGGCGACCGCGCCGAGCAGCAGCAGGCCCCACCCCGCCTGTTCGAGGCCGCGGGTGAAGCCGGGTCCGGCGTTGATGCCGACGACCGCGACGAACAGGCACAGCCCGAGGGTGTCCATGAACCACTGCGCGCCGCCCGGCACGTTGCCGAAGGTGGGGTACTTGGCCCGCAGCCAGCCGAACACCAGGCCCATGATCAACGCGCCGCCGGACGTCGACAGGCTGATCGGCACACCACCCGCGTGCAGCGCGGGTATGCCGATGCAGCCGCCGAGGAAGATGCCGAGCCCCACCCAGACCATGTCGGTGGCGAAGCTGGTCGGGACCGGTTTGCCGATCTCCGCGGCGGCGGGTCCCACCAGCCGGCGTGGTCCGGTCAGCAGCAACGTGTCGCCGCGTTCGATCGCGGTGGACAGCCGGAACGGGAACCGCGCGCCGGAGCGGTGCAGCTCGGTGACGTACACGCCCGCCATGAACGGCTCGCGCCGCAGGTCGGCGATCGACTTGCCGAGCTGCGCCTTGGCGCCCGCCACGACGTGCAGGGACTCCGTCCGGTAGTCCAGCAGCTCGACGTCGTCGACTTCCGGGCCGATGACCGCCTCCGGGTCGTACGCCACGACGTCGCCGCGGATGGCGCTCACCGCCACCACGTCGCCCTCCGCGAGGACGATGCCCTGGTCCTGCGGCAGCAGCTCACCCGCGCGGCGCACGCGCGTGATGTAGATGCGCCGACCGAGTTCCGCCTGCTGCCGCTCGAACTCGGCGATGGTCCGGCCGACGACCGCCGGGTGCGCCACCGCGTACGCCCGCAGCACGACCTCGTAGTACCCCTCGCCGGCGTCCGGGTCGTCGCTGCCCGCGTCCAGCTCCCGCGCCAGGTCGGCGCTGTCCCGCGCGAGGTCGCGGCCGATCAGCCGGGGCAGCGCGTTGGCCAGCAGCACGGCGCACAGCACCGTGCCCAGCGGGTAGGTCACCGCGTAGCCGATGGCGACCAGGTTCTGCTGCTCGGTCACCTGGTCCGGGGACAGGCCGGGCAGGCTGCCGATCGCGTCGCCCGCGACGCCGATCACCGCGGACTGGGTGAGCGCGCCGCCGAGCAGTCCCGCGCCCAGGCCGGGCCCGTAGCCGAGGAGCGCGGCGAACAACCAGCAGACCAGCAGGCCGGACACGCACACCACCAGCGCGACCAGCACCTGCGGCAGGCCGTCGCTGCGCAGACCGCGGAAGAACTGGGGGCCCACGCGGTAGCCGAGGGCGAACAGGAACATGATGAAGAACAGGGATTTCACCGTGTTGTCCACCGGCACCTCGAACAGCCAACCCAGGCCCAGCCCGGCGAGCAGGCAGCCGGTCACGGAGCCGAGGGCGATCGACCTCCGCCGGATGCGACCCAGCAGGAAGCCGGCCGCGACGGTCAGGAACACGAGCAGTTCGGGGTGCGGCTTGAAGATCTCATCCCTGAGGAAGTTCATCTGTCCTCCGCGGAGCGGTCCACACCGGACGCTGCGCCGAGACTAGGTCGGGAATCGCGCCCGTGCCCGGCTCATGTCCCCGATCCGGGTGACCCGGCGGGTCGCTCACCCGGCGTGCCCGGTGCGGCCGGTGCATAGTCCGAACGGGAGGTTCGCGGCGTGCGCGGGCGACGCGTCGCAGCCGCGCGCCGGGCTGACACCGGTTCGACCGGGCCCGACCGCGGTGTCGTGCCGTGGGCACGGCCCGAACGGTGTCGTACGGCCGACACGGTCGGACGCGACGGCTGTTGGTCCTCAGAGGTCGGCGCGGGACGGGCGAGCCCGGCGGCGCGGGACGGGCGGTTCCCTCGGTGTGAGGCGGGAGCATGGACTGGTTGCGGGAGTTCTTCCAGGGGACGCCGGAGATCGCGTTGTTCGTGTGCCTCGCCCTGGGTTACCTGCTCGGCAAGCTGCGGGTGGGACCGGTCCAGCTGGGCGGCATCTGCGGGACGCTGATCGTCGCGCTGGTGGTGGGCCTGCTCGACGTGTCGCTGAACGACCAGGTGCGCACCATCGCGTTCGCGTTGTTCATCTTCGCGCTCGGTTTCGGGGGTGGGCCGCAGTTCTTCGCCAACCTCAACCGGTCCGGGTTGAAGCTGGGCGTGCTGTCGTTCATCGAGGCGGTGACGGTGGTGGTGCTGGTGCTCCTGCTGGCGTCCGCCCTGCGCCTGGACGTCGGCACGGCCACGGGCATCCTCGCGGGCGCGGCCACCGAGTCCGCCGTGGTCGGCACGGCCACCGAGGCGATCGGGAAGCTGGGGCTGCCCGTCGGGACGTCCACCGCGCTCCAGGGCAACGTGGCCACCGCGTACACCGTCTGCTACCTGTTCGGGTTGATCACCATCGTCCTGTTCACCAGCGGCCTCGCGCCGGCGTTGATGCGGATCAACCTCAAGGACGCGTCCACCGCGTTGCTGCGCAAGCTCGGCGGTGGGGACGACGACCCGGACACCTCGCCTGCCCTGCCCGACCTGGTCGGCCGCGCCTACCTGGTGGAAGCGGCGGCCGGGCGGACCGTGGCGGGTCTGGAGGACGCGCTGCCCGGCCGCGTCACGGTGGAACGCGTGCGTCGCGACGGTGACGAACTGGACCCGGGACCGGGCCTGGTGCTCGCGGCGGGCGACGTGATCGAGGTGGTCGGCGAGCGGACCGCGCTGGTCGACGCCGAGTCGCGGATCGGGACCGAGCGCGCGTTGCGGGACACGAAGGCCACCCTGGTGTCCCGCGAGGTCGTGATGACCCAGCCGGAGCAGGCGTTGTCCGAGCTGCGCGTGCACGGCGTGTTCCTCACCTCGCTGTCGCGCGACGAGCACCGGATGCCGTTGACCGACTCGACGCGGGTGCACCGGGGCGACGTGCTGACCGTCGTCGGGAGCCCGCGGGACGTGGACCGGGCCGTCGAGCGCATCGGGTACGCCGTGCCGCGCACCATCGCCACGGATTTCATCTACCTGGGTCTCGGCGTCACGCTCGGGATGCTGATCGGCAAGCTCACCGTGCACCTCGGCTCGGTGCCGCTGTCGCTGGGCACCGGCGGCGGCGCGTTGGTGTCCGGCCTGCTGTTCGGCTGGTTTCGGTCCCGGCACCGCGCGATCGGGAGCTTCCCGCCCGCCGCCGCGACGCTGACCAAGGACCTCGGCCTGGCCACGTTCATCGCCGCCACGGGGCTGGCCGCCGCACCGCAGGCCGGTCCGCTGCTGGCCCGGTACGGCGTGCTGCTGCCGTTCGCGGGCATCGGCATGGTGCTGGTGCCCGCGCTGCTCTCGCTCTACGCGGGCCGTCGGCTGCTGAAGATCGAGCCGCCGATCCTGGTGGGCGCGATCGCGGGCCAGCAGTGCAGCACGCCGGCGATCTCGGCGGTGACCGGTGTGGCGGGCAACTCCGTCCCGCTGATCGGGTACACCGTGACGTACGCGATCTCCAGCATCCTGCTGCCGCTGACCGGACCGCTCGTGGTCGGGTTGATCGGCGCATGAGGCCGCCGTGGCGGCCAGGCCGATCATGGCTCACGCGGGGAAGACGCCCAGGCACCGCCCGGCCCGTACCGCGGGAGTTGACCGACGAGCAGCGGCAGGCGCGTGAACCGACGGCGGACGTCCTCCCCGCGCCGGCAGGTGTCCTGAAGGCTGTCGCCGCCCGCGAAACTTTCAGGAAGCCTGCCTGATAATTAGCCCCCGGCCTGACCGCCATCCTCCCCGCGTCGGCCGGGCCGGTCCGGCGAGCTGCTGGCCCGCGAAACTTTCAGGGAGCCTCCCTGATAGTTAGCGCCACACCGAAACTTTCAGGGAGCCTGCCTGATAATTAGCGCCCGCCCGACCGCCGTCCGCCCCGCGCCGGCGGGAGGCCGAGCCGCACCCCTGCCTTGAGGGCAGGCCCTAGGGTGACCCGACGTGGGGCACACGCAGGGCGAGTCGAGGACCGTCGAGGTCGGGGACGGCCGGGAGCTGCACTACGCGGAACTGCCCGGCAGCGGTCCGGTCGTGGTCTTCGAGAGCGGCTTGGCGGCCAGTCGGTCGTTCTGGGGGCTGGTGCAGCCCCGGGTGGGCGGATTCGCCCGCGCCGTCGTCTACGACCGGGCCGGGTTGGGGCGCAGCACGCCGGCCGCCGACGGGTCGTTCGACCGGCTGGTCCGGGACCTCGGCACGCTGCTCAACCACCTCGGCGACGGCCCGTTCGTGTTGGTGGCGCACAGCGGCGGCGGGCCGGTCGTGCGCGCGGCGGCGGCCCGTGACCCGGCGCGGATCGCGGGCCTGGTGCTGGTGGACACCACCGACGAGGCGTGCACGCCGATGTTCGACCGGTCGTTCCGCCGGCTGGAGCGGGTGGCGCACGTGGCCGGCGTCGGGCTCGCCCGGATCGGACTGCTGCCGGTGCTGATGCGCGCGCAGCTCGCGACATTGCCCGCCGACTGCGCCGCCGACCTGCGTGCCGAGGGCTTCACGGCCCGTGCCATGCGCACGCGGGGCGTCGAGCTGGCGGCGCTGGTCGACGCGATGAACGCGTTCCGCGTCGCGTCACCCGAGCTGCCGCCGGACCTCCCGGTGACCTCGATCTCCGGTGGGCGGGCGGACACCGGCATGTCGGCCGCGCTCCGCCGGGCCACCACCGAGGCGCACGCGTACCGCGCCGGCCGCTCCACGCGTGGCAGGCACGTGGTGGCGCGGAAATCCGGTCACATGGTGGTCCTCACCGAACCCGACCTCGTGGCGGACGAGGTCCGGCGGCTGGTCGGCGGCACGGGCGCCGGGCAGTAACGTAACCGCCGTGAGCGGTGTTGACGTGGATTCCGGGTTGTTGTCCCCGGTGTGGGCGGGTGGCGGTGAAGCGCTGTCCGACCGCGCCTGGTTGGCCGCGATGCTCGAGGTCGAGGTGGCGCTGGTCCAAGCGCAGGCCGCGCTGGGCGTGGCGCCGGAGCACGCCGCCCGGGTCATCGCGGACGTCGCCGCCGGGCTGGACCCGGACGTCGCCGACATCGCGGTCCGGGCCCGCGACGCGGGCAACCCGGTCGTCGCGCTGGTGAAGGACCTCACCGCCGCCGTCGCGGCCGTCGACCCGGCCGCGGCCGAGCACGTGCACCGCGGCGGCACCAGCCAGGACGTCATGGACTCGGCCGCGATGCTGCTCGCCGCACGCGCGCTGCGCCGCGTGGACGACCACCTCGGCGCGGCGCGGACCGCGCTCGCCCGCCTCGCCGAGGAGCACCGCGGCACGGTGCTGGCCGGGCGGACGCTGACGCAGCACGCCGTGCCCACCACGTTCGGCCTGAAGGCGGCCGGGTGGCTGGCGTCCCTGCTGGACGCCGCGGAACGGGTCCGCCGCACGCGTGACGCGCTGCCCGCGCAGCTCGGCGGCGCGGCCGGGACGCTCGCCGCCTACCAGGAGTACGCGGGCGAACCGGGCCACGGCGTGCGACTGCTGCGGGAGTTCGCCACGCGGCTGGGTCTGCGCGAACCGGACGCGCCGTGGCACGCCCGGCGCACCCCGCTGGTGGACCTCGCGTGGGCCACGACCTGCGTGACCGGCGCGTTGGGCAAGATCGCGCTCGACGTGCAGCTGATGTCCCGCACGGAGGTCGGCGAGGTCGCCGAACCGGCCGCGGCCGGTCGGGGCGGGTCGTCGGCCATGCCCCAGAAGCGCAACCCCGTGCTGGCCACGCTGCTGGTGGCGGGCGCGCGGTCGGTGCAGGCGCAGGCCGGGGTGCTGGGCCAGGCGGTGCTCGCCGAGGACGAGCGCGCGCCCGGCGCGTGGCACGCCGAGTGGCAGGCGCTGCGCGAGGCGTTGCGGACCACCGAGGGCGCGGCGCGGACCGCCGTCACCCTGCTGGCGGGCCTGGAGGTGCACCCGGAGCGGATGCGGGCGAACCTGGGCCTCACCGGCGGCGCGATCGTCGCCGAGCGGCTGAACGTCGTCCTCGCGCCCCGGCTGGGCAAGGCGGGCGCGAAGGAGCTGCTGGGCCGGATCGCCCGCGAGGCCGCCGGTGGTGGCCGGTCGTTCGAGGAGCTGCTGCGCGAGGCGCCGGAGGTCGACCCCGCCGAGGTGCCCGACCTGCTGGACCCGGCGCACTACGTCGGCGCGGCCGACGACCTCGTGGACCGGGTGCTCGCCCGGCACCGCGAACTGGGCTGACGGGGCGTTCCGCCACCGGAACGCCCCGACCGTCACCCGGACCGCCGGGCCATCGAGAGGGTGGAGCGCACCACGCCCTCCTTGAACAACGCCGCGACCCGCCCGGTCAGCACCCGCGGCCGGGGCCGGTCGTCGCCGTGGACGAACTGGATCAACCCGTCGCGGCGGCCCAGGCTGAGGCACTGGAACGCGTACTCGAACCGCATCGGCTCGGGCGTCCGCGCGGTGAGCCGGGCGGTGATGACGTCGGCGACGTGCCGACCGGACGGCAGGGCCGTCGCGCAGGCCATGCGCAGTTCGCCGCCGTGCGCGCCGTGCAGCACGGCGGCGTCGCCCGCCGCGTAGACGTCCGGGTGCGAGCGGGACCGCAGGGTGTCGTCCACCAGGACCCGGCCCTGCCGGTCGACGGCCAGCCCGGCGTCCCGCGCCAGCGGTGGCACGCCGAAGCCCGCCGCCCACACCACGGCGTCGCCGGCGATCGTGCCGCCGTCGGCGAGCACCACGCCGTCCGGGCCGACCTCCACCACCTTGGTCTGGTCCCGCACCTCCACGCCCAGCCGGTCGAGCACCGCCCGCACGTGGTCCCGACCGCGCGGGGACAGCCACCCGCCCAACTCCTCGCCGGTGACCAGCCGGACGGCCAGCCGGGGGTGTGCCTCGGCCAGCTCCGCGACCAGCTCGACCCCGGTCGAGCCGCCGCCCACCACGGTCAGCCGACCGCCGTCGGCCAGCTCGGCGACCCGGGCACGGGTGGCCTCGGTGTCGGCCGCACCGGCGACGGTCAACGCGTGCCGGGCGACGCCGGGCACGCCGTCGGTGTCGGCGGTGCTGCCGACGGTGTGGACGAGCGTGTCGTAGGTCAGGTCACGCGCCCCGTCCGCGGTCTCCACCCGGACGCGGTGCGCGTCGGGTTCCACGGCGGTCACCGCGCCCCGCACGAACCCCACCCGCCGCCGCGCCAGCACCTCGGCGATGTCCAGGCTGGTGGGCGTCGCGCCCGCCGCCACCTCGTGCAGCCGCACCCGCTCGACGAACCGCCGAGCCGGGTTGACCACGGTGATGTCCGCCCGGTCCCCCAGCGCGCGAGCCGCCCGCTGAGCGGCGGACAGCCCCGCGTAACCCGCTCCGACCACCACGATGCGATGTGCCACCGGTCTTCCCTCCCTCACCCGTGTGCCGGGTTTCGGGGGTTGAACCGGCGAGCGCGCCGATTCCTGACAGGCCCTGGCGGTGACGTGCGTCACGCCGCCGCGCGCAGCCGCCCTTCGGCGTGGGCGAGCTTGTCCGGGTTGACGACGGTCCGGACGGCGGTGACCCGCCCGTCCACCACCTCCAACGCCATGACGCCCGACAACCGCCCGCCGACGACGGCCACGATGCCCGGTTCGCCGTTGACCTCGCGCACGGTGATCTCCAGGTCGGGCACCGGCCGGCCCATCCAGCCCGCCAGGTAGCGGGCGACCTTGGCGGCGCCCCGCACCGGCTGCCGCGCGGCCGTCACCTTGCCGCCGCCGTCGGCCCAGGCCACGACGTCGGCGGCCAGCAACCGTTCGAGATCCGCCAGGTCGCCGGTGCGCGCGGCGGCGAGGAACCGCCGGGCGATCCGCTCGCCCCGCACGGGATCGGCGTCGAACCGCCGCCGCGCCCGGTCGACGTGGGCACGAGCACGGCGGTGGAGCTGCTGGGAGGCGGCTTCGCTGACGTCGAGCACGTCGGCGACCTCGCGGTGGGTGTACCCGAACGCCTCGCGCAGCACGAACACCGCGCGCTCGGCGGGCGTGAGCCGCTCCAGCAGCACGAGCAGGGCGAGGGAAACGGATTCACGCTGCTCGACGGACTCCAGCGGGCCGAGCGCGGCGTCGTCGGTCAGCACCGGTTCCGGCAGCCACGGCCCCACGTACCGCTCGCGCCGGGCACGGGCCGACGTGAGGCGGTTCAGGCACAGGTTGGTCAGCACCTTGGCCAGCCAGGCTGCGGGCGCGACCACCCCGGCGCGGTCGACGGCGCTCCACCGGAGGAAGGTGTCCTGGACGGCGTCCTCGGCCTCGGCCGCCACGCCGAGCAGGCGGTAGGCCAGCGCGAACAGCCGCGGGCGCTGTGCTTCGAACTCGGCCGCGAGGTCGGGCATCTCCCCCATGCCACGAGCGTACCGAGGCCCTGATCATCCCTCCTCGACCAAGGCGTAACACCCCGTTGAACTGCACGGACACACCGCACGAGTCCACTGTGCACACACTTGGTCCACAATGGACCCGGACGGCACGGTGTGACCCACACCACCGAAGGCCGGGTTCCCGGATCGCCGTCCACGAGGCCGCCGGGATCAGTAGAGTCGGTGGCGAGATTGGTGACGGAGGATGCGATGAAGCGGAACATCACCTGCCCCTGCGGCGAGCACATCACCGGTCAGGACGAGGACGACCTGGTGGCCAAGACCCAGCAACACCTGAAGGAGAACCACCCGGGTCACGACTACTCCCGCGACGAGATCCTCTTCATGGCCTACTGACCACCGCGGCCCAGCCGCACCGGCCGCCCGGAACACCTCCCGCGGGTGCTCCGGCGGCCGACACGTGGTCCAGACGGCTGGAGCGCAGCCGCGGGACCGCACCAGGTTCAGGCCGGCTCGCCCGAGGCGCCGAGCGCCCGGAGTTCGGCCACCACGTCCGCGCCGGACGGCGCGTGCTCCGGGTCGACCAGCCATTGCAGCATCAGCCCGCTCAACAACGCGAGCGGCACCGACCCGCCCAGCCCCTCGCGGCCTTCGCGCTGCCCTCTGGCCAGGTGTTCCCGCACCTCCGGTGAGCGCTCCGCCTGCACCGCGGCTTCGAGCTGGGCCACCCACAACGCCCGGTGCGTGGTGAAGCTGTCGATCAACGCCTGCCAGCGCTGCTCCGGCGCGTCACCGGGTGCGCGGCGGGCCAGTTCGTCGGACAGCTCGTCCACCGCCGCCACCAGCGCCCGGGTGAGCAACGCGTCCCGGGAACCGAAGTGGTAACCGATCGCGGCGTGGCTGACACCGGCGGCGGCGGCGATGTCGCGCACGGTGGTCCGCGCCCAGCCCCGTTCGACCAGGCACTTCTTGGCGCCCGCCAGCAGGTCTTCGCGATTGCCCATGACGAACAGCCTACCCGAGGTTTTGACCGGACGGTTCATCCACATGGTTTGACCAAATGGACAAGACGTGGTTACGGTTCCGGTCATGACGAACACGAAGGTCCTGATCTCGGGTGCGAGCGTCGCCGGCCCGACCCTCGCCCACTACCTGCACCGCACGGGCTGCGCCGTGACGGTGGTGGAGCGCGCCCCACGCCTCCGGGACACCGGGTACGCGGTGGACTTCCGCGGCGAGGCGTTCGACGTGCTGGCCGAGTTGGGTGTCCTGGCGGAGATCCGCGCGCACGAGACGGGGATGCGCGGCACCACGCTGGTCGACGCCACCGGCGCGGAGGTCGGGCGGCTGCCCGCCGAGGCGTTCGCCGGTGGGCTGGAGGTGCCGAAACGCGCGCTGACCCGCGTCCTGCACCGGATCACGGCCGACGACGTGGAGTACGTCTTCGGCGACTCGATCGCCGCGATGACCCGGCACGAGTCCGGCGTGGTCGTCGAGTTCGAGCGCGGCGGCACCCGCGAGTTCGACCTCGTGATCGGCGCGGACGGCGTGTACTCGAACGTGCGGCGGCTGGTCTTCGGCCCGCACGAGGACGCGCTGCGGCACCTGGGCATGTCCGGCGCGGGTTTCAGCACGGCCAACTTCCCCGGGCTCGACCGGACCGGCCTGCTGCACACCGCCGACGGCGCGGCCGTCTACCTGTTCAGCGCCGAGGACCCGGACCGGCTCACCGTCAGCCTTTCCTTCGCCACCGCTGCACCGGACCTGGACCGGTGCGACCGGGACCGGCAGGAGCAGGCCGTGCGCGCGGCGTTCGCCGGGCGCGGTTGGCTCGTGCCCCGCCTGCTGGACGCGATGGCCGAAGCCGACGACTTCCACTTCGCCTCGTCCTGCCAGGTCCACCTGGACCGCTGGTGGGACGGCCGCGTCGCGTTGGTCGGCGACGCCGGGTACGGCGCCGCGCCGACCAGCGGCATGGGCACGTCCCAGGCGTTGATCGGCGCACGCGCCCTGGCCCGGCGACTGGCGGCGACGGACGACCACACCGCCGCGTTCGCCGCCTACGAGGCGGAACTGCGACCGTACGTCGCCGAGAACCAGGCGAAGGGCCGGGAAGCCGCGGCGATGTTCGGCGGCTGACGGCTATTCCAGGTGCTGGGTGACCGCGCCGCGGACGAAGTACCGCTGGGCCACCAGGAACACCAGGACCATCGGCGCGGTGGCGACCGCGCTCGCCGCCAGCACCAGCTCCCACTGCGCCTCACCGCCCTCGCCGTACCGGTCGAGCACGGTCTTGAGCCCGCGCGGCAACGTGTACAGCTCCGGCTCGCGCAGGTAGATCAGCGGTTTGACGAGGTCCGTCCACGCCGCCTTCAGCTCGAACACGAACACCACGATCAACCCGGGTCTGGCCAGCGGCAACGCCATGCGGGTGAACAGCCGCCACGGGCCCGCGCCGTCCACCCTGGCCGCGTCCAGCACGTCGGGCGGCAGGCCGAGGAAGAACTGCCGCAGGAGGAAGATGTAGAACGCCGAGCCGAACAGGTTCTGCGCCCACAGCGGGATCTGCGTCGTGCCCAACCCCAACGCGTGCCACTCCAGGTACACCGGCACCATCGTGACGGCACCCGGCAGCATCATGGTCGCCAGCACCACGCCGAACAACGCGTTCCGACCCGGGAACCGGAACGCCGCGAACCCGAACGCCACCACCGCGCTCGCGACGGTGGCCGCCACCGCGGCGGCGAGCCCCACCGCGACGCTGTTCGCGATCCACGTCGTCAGCGGGACCGCCCGCCAGACCTCCGCGTAGTTGCCCGGGGAGAACGGGACGGGCAGCAGCGAGTTGTCGAACACGTGCGCCCGGTCCTTGAGCGAGGCGCTGACCAACCACGCGAACGGGTACCCGAACAACGCGGCGACCACCAGCAGCCCGACGACCGGGACGACGCGCTTCACGACCGCTCCCCCTCGTAGTGCACGTACCGGCGGGACAGCCGCACCTGCACCGCCGTGACGACCGCGATGACGACGAACAGCCCCCACGCCAACGCTGATGCGTACCCCATGCGCAGCGACTCGAACGCCTCGCGGAACAGGTGGATCACGTAGAACAACGCGGCGTCGCCCTCGGCGGATTCCTTGCCACGCGCGCCGAAGAACATGGTGTACGCCTCGGTGAACACCTGGAGCGACGCGATCGTGTTCACCACTGCGGTGAAGTAGATCGTGCCGCTGATACCCGGCAGCGTCACGTGCCAGAACTGCCGCCACGGGCTCGCGCCGTCCAGCCGCGCGGCCTCGTAGCGCTCGGCGGGCACGCGGGTCAACGCCGCCAAGTACAGCACGGCGGTGCTGCCCGCCGTCCACAGGCTCATCAGCACCAGGCCGGGTTTGATCCACACCGGGTCGGTCGTCCAGTTCGGCCCGGTGAAGCCGAACCAGCCCAGGAGCGCGTTGATCGCACCGTTCTGACCGTTGAGCAGCAACAGGAACATCGCGGCCAGCGCCACCGGCGGCGTCATCACCGGCAGGTACACCACGGTCCGGAAGAAACCCGCCGCCCGCCCGGCGCGTCGCAGCAACGCGGCCAGGCCCAGCGCGACCACGACCTGCGCGGGCACGTGCAACGCGGTGAAGAACAGCGTGTTCCACAACGCGGTCGCGACCCGGTCGTCGGTCAGGGCCTCGCGGTAGTTGTCCAGGCCGATGTGCTCGGGTGGCTTGAGCATGTCGTAGCGCGTCGTCGACAGCCACAGGCTGAACAGCATCGGCCCGGCGGTGAACGCCAGGAAACCCACCACCCACGGCAGCAGGAACAGCCACCCGGCACGCGCCTCGCGGCGGCTCGCCGTCACCACGGCTACCGCCCGCCCACGCGGTCGAGCGCCCGCTCGGCCTCCCGCTGGGCCTGCGCCATCGCCTCGTCGGGCGGCTGCCGACCGGTCAGCACGCGGTTGACGCCGCCCTCCCACGCCCGCACCAGTTCACTCGCCGCCGGGCTGGGCTCCACCACGAACGCCTTGTCCTGCAACGCGAGCACCTGCGGCACGGCGCGCGCCAGGACGCGGTTGCCGCCGGGTGCGAACACCTCGCGGAAGATGCGCTCGTCGGCCACCCGGTTGGCGGTGAACGTGCCGCCGTAGGGCTTTCCGGCACGTGCCAACGCATCGCGGCGCGCGGTCGCCGCCAGCACCCACGTGTCCGCGTTCGTCATCGTGGTCAGGAACCGGCACGCCAGGTCGGGGTGCCGCGCGCCCTTGGGTATCGCCCACGCCTGCCCCGAGGACTCGGTGATCGGCGTGCCCGCGCGGTCGGTGAACGGCGCGACGGTCACGTCGACGTCGGGCGAGTTCGCGGCCAACGTGTTGAGGTACCAGGAATCCATCGGCATCGCGGCGAGCCGGCCCGTCACGTACGCGTTGTCCGCGCCGAACTGGTCGAAGGTGTCCCGGAACGCCTTGAACGACGCCCAACCCCCTTGCCGCCGCACGAGGTCCGTCGTGAAGCGGACCGCCTCGACCACGGCCGGGTCGTCCAGGTGGACCTCGTCGCCACGCACCAGGTCGACGCCGTTCGCCTTGGCCCACAAGGGCAGGTACTCGGGCACCTTGGGGTCGAAGCCGATGCGCCGGGGCCGGTTGCCGTCGAGCACCGCGAGCCGGTCCGTCGCCTCCGCCAAGGCGGTCCAGTCCGTTGTGGACAACGCGGCGGGGTCGAGACCGGCGGCACGCACCACCGGGTTGTTCACGATGAGCAGCCGGACGACGGAGAAATCGGGCAGGCCGTGCACCTCGCCCCGGTGGGTCACCTGCCGCAGCGCCGCCGCGCGGAACTGGCCTAGGTCGACGTGGTGCTCGCGCACGCAGTCCGCGAGGCTCAGCACCGCACCACGTGCCGCGTAGCTCCCGAGCTTGCGCCGCTCCGCGTAGACCAGGTCGGGCGGGTCGCCCGCGGCGACCGCGGACAGGAACTGCTGCTCGTCGAACGCGCCCTCGTTGATCCGCACGTCGACGTCCGGGTTCGCGGCCCGGAACACCGCGACGCGTGCCGTCGCGTGCTCGTCCGGTTGGCCGAACCCCATGGTCACCAACGCGTTCGCGGCCGGTTCCGCGCCGAGACCACCGCAGCCGGTGACCACCAGCAGCACCACCGCCACGACGACCAGCACGCGCACCGCAACCACCTCTCGGCCGGGACACGCTCCCGGTACCCGGAGAAGGCGGGTTCACACCCGGAACCACCCCAACGGCCCAAGCGGCGTTCCGGTGACCCGCGGGAGGTCGCCGGGGGTCAGTCGTTCCGGCTGGTGGGCGGCGGGGTGTCGGCGGGCTCGCGGAACAGGTCGGTGTAGGACCGCTGGACCTCGTCCGGGCGGACGCCCCGCGTGGTGGGCCGGTGCGTGTCCGGGTGGCTGAACAGCGACTCCGCCGGTTGCGCCGTCATCGGACGTGCTCCGGCAGGCTCGCGGTGACGACCCGCGCGGCACGGCGTGAGGGGTGGTGCGAGAACATGTTTCCATCCGACTTTCTCCGCGCCCGCCGCGGCCGTCGACCACGGGGAGATCCGGGGCCGGCCACCGGCGCGATGGTTCGGAGGGTCCAGAGCGGGCCCCGCCGATGCCGACCACGGTACACCCCGACCCGCGGACCACACCTCGCGGGGCCGCGCCGCGGACCCGGCGGAGGCCGGGCGCACCGGTCCACTGTGGATCTTCCCGGCGGCTCCGTCAGCACCACCAGTCCGGGTGGGCGAGCAGGCGCAGCCGGCGGTCGAGGAGCGTGGCGAAGGCGTGCGGGTCCCCGACCACCAGCTGGGCGTGCCGGGCGGCGGTGCGGACGACCACCACCGGACCACCGGGCGCGCCGGCCGCCTCGGCCACCCACACGCCGGTGACCTCGCACAGGCGCAGCTCGCCACCGAGCACGTCGGGCGCCGTGACACCCGGGCTGATCCGCCAGCGCAGCAGGTCGTCGTCGAACCGGGCGTGGGCCAGCAGGAAGCGGCCGGTGGGGCCGCGAACCCGGCGCGAGTCGCTGTGCACGCCGAGCGTGGTGGCGGCGATCGCGCCGTTCGCCGCGTCGAGCAGCACGGCCTGGGCCGCGCCCACCGCGAACACGCCCAGCACGCCCGCCGCGACAGCGGCCAGCGGTGGCCACGGCTCGCGGGTCAGCACGGCCAGGCCGACCGCCTGGCCGGCCGCACTCCACGCCACCACCCGACGCCACCAGGCGGTGTGCCGGAGGTGGGCCCGGCTCGCCACGAACCACACCGGCACGGCGGCCGAGGCCACCGCCACCACCAGGCCCGGCACCACCGCACCCGCCCACGTCACCCACCCGGCCACCGCCAGGCTGACCGCGGGCGGCCCCAGGAAGCCGCACCACAGGGGCACGCGGGCCCGGGACCACCGCTGCTCGAACTCCGGCCGCACCGAGGCGTGCACCGCGAACGGCATCCGCACGTCGCCACCTCCCGGCGGGATCGTAGCGCTACCGCGGTGACCTCTTCGGACACACGCCGCAACCGTCTACAAAGGTCTCGAAAGGGTGGTCCGGGCCAACACCGCCAGTCTCGTCGGCACGAGGGAGTCGGTGCGCCGCCACAATTCCGGGGCCACGGCGTCGCGCTGCGCGGTGTGGTGCGCGGCGGTGAAGCCGCAGGCCACGAGATGCGCGTCCACCTCCACCGGCGCGGGGCAGGTGAGCCAGGGTTCGCCGCGTTCGGCGGCGGCCCTGCCGACGAGGGCGGCGTAGTCCTCACCGGCCCCGTCACGCGCACCCGGCGGGAGCAGGTAGTCGAAGATGAGTTCGGTGCCGGGCGCGCAGCCCGCGAGCCCGGCCAGGACGTGGTCGATCGCCGCCCACGACAGGTAGGTGGTGACACCCAACCAGGTGACGAACGCCGGTCGCGTCACGTCGAACCCGGCCGCGGTCAGCCGGGGCGCCAGTGGCTCGGCCGCCAGGTCCACCGGCACGTACCGCGCGTTCGGCGGTTCCGGCACACCGGCCGCGGCGAGGAGTTCCCGCTTCCAGCGCTGCGTCGCCGGGTGGTCCACCTCGAACACCGTGCGGTCCGAGCGGTGGGCGGACGTGTCGAGCCCCGCGCCGAGCACCACGTGCTGGGTGGCGCGGGACGCGGCCAGGCGGTCCTCCGCGTAGCGGCTGCGGACCACGGCCTGGGCGCGGGCCCCGGCGAGCACGGGCAGGTCGCCGTGCGCCCGGTGGTAGCCGAGGAGTTCGGCCGCGTGCTCGCCGAGGACCCGCTCGGCGAGCGGGTCGGTGAAGATCCGGGGTTCGTGGTCGACGACCAGGTGCGCGGCTCGCGCGGCGGCGGCCATGGCGGCGGTGTGACTGGGTTGTCCATTGGGCACGGACCCGACACTAACCCCAGTTTTCCTTACTATATCAGGAAAACAGCAATTCCACAATGCTCCTGGGATTGCGGTCCGGTCTCCGCCTCACCGGAGTTTCCCGGCCGCCCAGTCGGCCAGCCGCTCGCGCACGATCTTCGAGTTGTGCCGCGGGTCGACCGGGAACCCGCGGTGGAACAGGACGTGCCGGACGGCGCGGGTGTGCGGGTGGTGGGTGAGGGCGTCGAGCACCCGCCGGCGGACCGCCCACCGGTTGACGCCGCGCTCCGCCTCGACGCACAGCACCGGCACCTGCGCGCCCGGCCGGCCGACGCCGACCAGGGCGCTGCGGCGGACGCCGGGCACCGCGTCGGCGATCGGCTCGACCTCCTCGGTGCGCAGCTCCGCGCCCGGCGGGCGGACCCGCTGCGACTTCCGGCCGCTGAACCACAGGCGGCCGTCCTCGTCGAAGTGGCCGAGGTCGCCCGTGCGGTGCACCACGCGCGTGCCGTCGCGGATCTTGGCCAGGGCGTTCTCCCAGACCCGGCCGGGGTAGCGCGTGCTGGTGGTCGGACCGGAGACGGTGATCTCGCCGACGGTGCCGGTCGGCACCACCAGGTCGTCGCTCCAGTGCTCGATGGGGCTGTCGTCCACGCGGATCACGCGGACGGAGGCGTCCTCCAGCGGGCGGCCCAGGCAGGTGCCGAGCCCGCGCTCGGTGGTCGCCGACGCGGGCGGCATCTCCCGGCTCTCCACCGCGCTGATCGGCAGGCACTCGGTCGCGCCGTACACCGAGTGCAGCTCCGCGTCGTCGGGCAGGCAGCGGCGCAACCGCCGGGCCAGCCGGTGGTCGAGCGACGCGCCGGCCGAGGCCACCACCCGCAGCGTGCGCAGGACGAGCCCGCGCACCGCGCAGTGCCGCGCCAGCGCGTCCAGCACGACCGGCGAGCCGAGCAGCCCGCGCACGTCGAAGCGCTCGACGGCGTCGACCAGTTTCGCCGGGTCGATCCGCGCCGGGTGCAGCAGGTCGACGTCCGGCACGACGAGTTCCAGCCCCAGGGCGGGACCGCCCGGGGTGAACGGCGCGAACGTGGACACGACCGGCGTGCCGGGTTCCGCGTCGAACAGCCGGCGGACCGCGCGCAGCTGCGCGGCCACGTGCTCCGGGCGGTACTCGACGGGTTTGGGCGGACCGGTCGAGCCGGAGGTGAACGCGATCAGGCCACCGGGACCGGCGCGCTCCGGCGGCACCCGCGGGCCGGGCACGTCCGCGGCACGCGGCCAGCCGCGGCCCACGGTGATCGGGATGCGCACTTCCGGCCACCGCAGCGCCCGCCGGGCGACGTGCGCGCGGCGCACCCCGATCAGCACCTCGGGCGCGGTCTCCGCGAGGCAGCGCTTGAGGGCGCGCGGACCGATGGCGGGGTCGACCAGCACGGGCACCGCGCCGAGCCGCCCCAGGGCGAACAGCAGGGCCACCTGCTCCGGACCGGGCGGCACGAGCTGGCAGGCACGCATACCGGGGCGCACGCCCGCGTGCCAGAGCGCCGCCTCGCACGCGTCCACCCGCTCGGCCAGCTCCCGGTAGGTGGTGCCGGCGTAACGCCCGTGCCCCGCCGGGTACCGCAACGCGACACCGCCCGGGTTCCGCGCGGCGTGCTCGGCGAACGCGCCGAACAGCAGCGCGTCCTCCGCTTTCGTGTGCGGTGTGCGGGAAGTTCCGGTCACGGGGTCGCTCCAGACGCCTTGAGGTGCTCACCTACCAGGGTGCGGCCCGGCGGCGTCTCGGGCCGATCGGAGGGAATGGTTCAACCCGACCGTGGTGACCAGCAATTCCCCGATCGAAGGAAAAACGGCTACTGCGCGTCGCACGCGAATGTCAATCACGTTCACCTGGACGACCGAACGCCGGTCGGGCCGGCCCGTGACGCGTCCCCCGGCGCGCGATCAAGCGCGTCGCCACCCGGCTCCCCGGCGCGTGATCGGACGCGTTCTCCACCCGTATTCCGCGCACTCGATCGGCGCGGCGCACACCCCGATTCGCGGGCGCACGATCCGGCGGCGCCCACCCCGATTCCCGGGCGCGGGCGGAAATGCACACGCCCGCACGATGCCGCGCAGAACACCGGGCTCGATTTCGGGACAACGCTCCGCACGTGGTCGGCAACTCCTGCCTAACAGAAACCGAGCACCCCTTCAAGCACCTGCTGCGCTTTTCCGAAGTCATCGGCGGTACCCCGGCCGGAGTGGTGCGCGCATTCTACCAAAAAACAGTCACAGCCCGGCGTCGAGATGACCGGCCCATCGCGCCGACCAGCACGTTCATCGCCGAGAAACGCCCCCTTAATCGGCATCCCGCAGTCCGGTGCACGCGCGTGCGCACTTCTACCGATTGAGATGCGGGAGAACAACGTGACCGTGCCCACGGGAACCGGGGGTTTCCGGCCGAAGATCGCCTGTTTGGCGGCCGAATCGGCGAATTGTCCACTGCTAGCGTCGGAACCGCGGCGCTTCCGGGGGCAGGGAGGAGCCCGCCTCCGAATTGTTCGCGTCGCGTTCACAACGCAGACGGGTGGCACGAACATGCATGTGCACGAAGAAGAGAACGCGCGGGTGTTGGGCCGAAGAAGGTTCCTCGTCCGCGGTCTGGTCGGCGGCGGCGTCGCCGTGGCGGCCGGAGCCGGGCTGATCGGTCTGAGCGGCAACGCCCAGGCGGTCACCCTGGAGGAGTTCGACGAGATCTACCTCAAGCGGCACATCAAGGGGTGGGCCGTCAACGAGGGTGTGAACCCTCGTTGCGAGGCGACCATCGACGGCGACGCGCTGCACGTCATGCGCAACGGCGACGGCACGTTCACGACGTCGGTGAACCACTACGAGTCCTTCGAAACCCTGCGCGACGCCACGCGACGCGCGGTGGAAACACTCGGTGACCTGCGGCCTGAGTCGCAGTCGGCCCACCACGGTCGTTGAGCCGGGTATCGGAGGAAGGGTAGCTCATGGGTATCCGGAAGAACCAGGCGAGCCTCACGCCCGCTGAGCGGACGGCTTTCGTCAACGCGGTCCTCGCGCTGAAGCAGAACGGCACCTACGACCAGTTCGTGCAGCAGCACATCGTGCGGGCCAACGGTGACAGCGACTGGTCCACGCGCATCGGTCACCGGGCGCCGTCGTTCCTGCCGTGGCACCGCAAGTACCTGATCGACTTCGAGGCGGCGCTCCAATCGATCAACCCGTCGGTGACCATCCCCTACTGGGACTGGACGGTGGCCACCACCACGCTGTGGACCAACGACTTCATGGGCCCCACCGGGACCTCCGGGACGAACTGGCGGGTTCCCACCGGCCCGTTCGCCTACTCCGGTGGTGCGTGGACGTTGACCGTGCGGAGCGACTCGGCGAACTACCTGCGTCGGAACCTCGGTGCGGGTGGTCTGCAACTGCCCTCGTCGTTCGACCTGGCGTCCGTCATGGGGTTGACGACGTACGACACGTCACCGTGGAACAGCACGTCGCTCAACAGCTTCCGGAACTACCTGGAGGGCTTCCGCGGGCCGAACTTGCACAACCGGGTGCACAACTGGGTCAGCGGCACGATGGCCGGAGCGGGATCGCCCAACGACCCCGTCTTCTGGTTGCACCACTGCAACGTCGACCGCCTGTGGTCGGAGTGGCAGGCGCAGCACCCGACTGCGACCTACCAACCGGCATTCGGCACGGCGGACGTGGCCGACATCGACGAGCCGATGGCTCCGTGGGCCACGACACCGCGCGACATGTTGGACCACAGCGGTCTGTACACGTACGCGTGACGGCGGTGCGCCGCTGAGCCGCGGTGACCTCGCGATCGGGCCCGGTCGCGAGGTCATCCGCGTTCCGCCCACGCGTCACCGGAGATCCCGAGGTCCCACAACAGCTTCCGCACGTCGTCGCGCCCGCGGATCGCCGGCGGGATGGCGGCGACGAGGTGCCGGACGTGCTCCTCTCCCAGGAGCACGCCGAGTGCGTGCAACCCGGACAACGCCGCGATCACCCGGGGCAGGTCCTGCGCGGAACCCAGCCGGTTCAGGAAGTACGGGACCAGGCGCGGGTCGGGACCGCTGCCGATGTGGGCGAGGAAGAGCTGGTGCGCCCCGCGTTCGGCCTCGAAGTCCGGGATGCGGTCGAGCAGCACGTCGCTGACCGGTTCCAGCGGCATCGGGCTGTACAGCTCGTACCGGCGGAGCAGGCGGTCGGTGCTGGTCGTCGCGAGGTGCTGGAACAGGCGCCGCCGGGTGTTCTCCGCCAACGCATCCCACGTGCCGCGCACGTAGCACAGACCGCTGGCCAGCAGCATGAGGTCGTCATCGGTGAAGTCGGGTTCACGGCTCGCCAACACCTGCCGCACCACCCGCGCGAACACCTCCGGCACCAGTTCGGCCAGCACGCGCGCGGTGCGCGCGAAACGCCACCGGGTGAAGATCGAGGCGTTCGGTGCGAGCGTCGACTCGCACACGTGCGCGCAGAGGTCCGCGACCAGCACCGGGGACGCGTCGGCGAGGTACGTCGCCTCCAGGTACCGGGGCAGCAGGTCGTCGTCCGGGTACGACATCCCCTGCACGTCGACGTCGAACCGCCGGCGCAGGTCCTCCTCCCGCGCCAGGCGCGCGGTCAGGTCGTCGACCTCCGCCCCGGTCGCGGTGAGCAGCATGAAGCGCTGGCTCTCGGTGCCCCGCTCGGCGTCCAGGCGCGGGGCGGCGCCGGCGGCGCCGTCCGCGGTCAGGACCCGCTCCGGCGTGGCGATCCGGTAGCGGCCCAGTCCGTCGTCGCCGATCAGGCGCCACCGCTGGTCGGGTGTCTTCCCGCGCGGGCCGAGGAGCACCACCCCGCCGTACTGGTGCTCCAGCGCGAGGCCCGTCGCGACGGAGGTGATGGTGTGCTCGCCCGCGCCCGCGGGTTCGATCCGCCAGAGCTGGTGCGGTCCGCCGTGCACCGGCCACATCATCGGCGGCTCGCCCTGCCGCCGGCTCTGGCCGCTGTCGAGCGCGAACCCGTCGCGCACGCCGACGACCAGGCAGACGCCGGGTGCGGGCCGGTCCCGGTCCGGGACGTCGCGGCCGAGCGCGCGGGCCGCCGCCGCCGACACCCGGCGGCTGTCGTCGTCAACGAGGTCCGCCAGCACCAGCCGGGCGGCGAGGGCGAGCCCCTGGTGCGGTCGGCCCGCGATGTCGACCAGCTCGTCCACCGCCGCCGCGCGGATCGCCGCGACCGGGTCCGTGACGTGCCGCAACACGGAGTCCGGGAGGACGGCGGGCGTGGCGACCGGCTTGCCGCGCCGGGCGATGTGGATGGCGCCCTGGGCGTCCAAGACCCACTTGGTGGGCGTCTGGTCGCGGGTCCGCCGGGCGATCCGCTCGCGCACGTAGTCGTACAGCTCGTCCACGTCGACCAGGCCGTCCTGGCCCCGGTCGGCGTCACCCGTGGCCAGCCCCTCGACCAGCGCGGCCGTGAAGAGGGACAGCCTCTCGTCGCCGCTGCGGTCGGCGAGGTCGAACCCCTCGAACGCGTACTCGATCGCCCGCGACGCGGTGATGATCACCCGGCCGGACCCGCCGAGCTGGCTGTCGAGCGGTACCTCCCCGCCCGCCTTGGCGGTCATGCCGTTGCCGAACGCACCGGCGTAGCAGCAGTCCAGCAGCAGCACGACCGTGCCCGCGACGGTGCGGTTCATGAGCGTGCGGACGAACTCCGCCGACACCGCCGTCGCCTGGAGCCGGTTCAGCCTGGTGCGGACCGTGGCGAAGTGCAGGTCGCCCACCTGGTCCCGCACGCCGTGCCCGCTGAAGTAGAGCAGGAGCAGGTCGTCGTGGGCGCGGTCGGCGAAGAAGTCCTCCACGGCCTCCCGCGTGCGGGCGGTGTCCTGGTTCTCCAGCACCCGCACGTCGAACGCGCCGATCTCCGGGTCGCCCAGCACGGCGGCCAGCCGCGCGGCGTCGCGGGCGGGGGCGCGCAACCGGCTCAACCCCTCGGTGACGTACTCGTGGTTGGCGATGACCAACGCGTGACGCTTGCCGGGTAACAGCGGGTCGGCTCGGGGCTGCACGGTGCGTGATTCTACGAGGCCACGGCGGACCGCCCCGGAACACGACCGGTTCCGCGCGACCAGGCACCCCGGACCGCTCGCCCCCGCCGGCCACCCGCACCGCTCGCCCCGCCGACCACACCCGCACCGCTCGCTCGCCCGGCGGCCCCGTCTCGCGTGCTTCTCCGGCGATGCCCGCACGGGTGGTGGGAGCGCTCCCACCACCCGTGCGGACGCGGGTCACCGGGCTGACCACTCCGCCAGGCGGGTCGCGCCGACCAACGCGTCGGGGCCGGGCACCAGGGTCTTCTCGTCCAGCGGCGTGCCGAAGTACCGCGCCTCGGGGTCGGCGACCACCTCGCGCGGGTCGTTCTTCGCCGCCAGCGCGGTGCGGATCCACTCGTCCATGCCGAACACCTCGGGACCGCCGATCTCCACCACGCCGCCCACCGGGTCGCCGACCGCGGTCCGGGCCACGGCGGCGGCGACGTCGGCGGCGGCCACCGGCTGGACGCCGCCGGACGGCAGGGTCACCACGCCGTCGGTGGTCGCGGAGTCGGCGATCGCCGCCGCGAACTCGAAGAACTGGGTGGCCCGCACGATCGAGAAGCGCAGCCCGGACGCGTGGATCAGCTCCTCCTGCGCCACCTTCGCGCGCAGGTAACCGGAATCCGGCGCACGGTCGGCGCCCACCACCGACAACGCGACGTAGTGCCCGACCCCGGCGTCCTCCGCCGCCGCGGTGAGGTTGGTGGTCGCGGTGCGGAAGAACGCCAGCACGTCGTCATCGGCGAACGACGGCGAGTTCGACACGTCGACCAGCACGTCCGCGCCGCGCACCGCCTCCGCCAGCCCCTCGCCGGTGATGGTGTCCACGCCGGTGGAGGGCGCGGCCACCACCGCCTCGTGCCCGTGCTCGCCCAGCCACGCCACGACCTTCGACCCGATGAGGCCGGTGCCGCCGATCACGACGACCTTCATGGTGACTCCTCCCGTCGGCGCCCGGCCGTTCCGGGACGCCCTACGTCCAGCGAAGACAACGCGGCGGGCCGGTTTGTGACAGCCGATGTCGATTCGCCCGATCGTGGCCGCCGGTCACAAACGCCGGGGGCGCCTTGTCCTAGCTGTGGAACGACGCACTTGGAGGGAACATGAGCCACGAGCACGTGCTGGAGAACCCCGACGCGGTCGGGCCGCCGCCGCAGATCGACGTCGTGGGGACCGTGCCGGACGCACCACCGATCCCGGCGGGCGCGGAGGCGATGACCATCCGGGTCACCCTGCCCCCGGGCAGCCCCGGCGCGCCACCACACCGCCACTCCGGTCCCGCCTACGGTTTCGTGGTGCGAGGCGAGATCGTCTTCGAGCTGGAGGGCGAGCCGGAACGGGTGCTGCGGGCGGGCGACGCGTTCTGGGAGCCCGGCGGTGACGTGATCCACTACCAGGACGGCAACAACCTCCGGGACGCGGAATCGGTGTTCGTGGTGACCATGTTCTGCGCACCCGGCCAACCGATGCTCACCGCGGTGGAGCCGGAGGAGCTGGCCGCACGCCGCGACCGCCGCGCACCGCGCCCCTGACCGACCGCGCCGATCGCTCCCGGACGCGCTCCGGGGGCGATCGGCGCGGCTGGACCCCGCTGGTGCGGGAAAGACCCGAGCTTGGCGGAACGCTCGCGTGGACTCCTCCCCTGGCTTCGGGGCCGGCACCCTAGGATCGGGTCGGATCGCGTTGCCGGCGGGACAGTGCGGCCACCGAGCAGGAGGACGACCCGACCATGGCGGACGCCGCCGGTGTGGACCTCGACCAGGCGGCGGCCGTGTTCGCGGCGGCTCGGCCGCGGTTGTTCGGGATCGCCTACCGGATGTTGGGCAGCGCGGTCGACGCCGAGGACCTGGTGCAGGAGGTGTGGCTGCGTTGGCAGGCCGCCGACCGGTCAGCGGTTCGGGAGCCGGCCGCCTACCTGGCCACCGCCACCACCCGCCTGGCCATCAACGCGAGCCGCACCGCGCGGGCGCGGCACGAGGTCTACGTGGGGCCGTGGCTGCCCGAGCCGGTGGACACGTCCGCCGACCCCCAGCTGGGCGCCGAGCGGGACGCCGCGCTCGAGGTCGCCGTGTTGTTCCTGCTGGAGAAGCTGACGCCCACGCAGCGGGCGGCGTACGTGCTCCGCGAGGCGTTCGACTACTCCTACGACCGGATCGCGGAGATCGTCCAGGCCACCGAGACCTCGGCACGCCAACTCGTCAGCCGCGCGCGCAGGCAGCTCGCCGACGAGCGCCGCGCCCCGGTGGGCGGTCCGGAGCAGCGGCGGTTGCTGGCGGCGTTCGTGGCGGCGGCCCGGGAGGGCGACCTGGCCGCGTTGGAGGAGCTGTTCGCCGCCGACGTGGTGAGCTACTCCGACGGCGGCGGCGCGGTGCGTGCGTCGCGCATCCCCGTGCACGGCGCGACCACCGTGGCGAAGTACGTCCGCGCGTTCAGCGGCCACTTCTGGACCGGCGTCGAGGTTTCCTGGGCGGAGGTCAACGGCCGGACCGCCGCGCTGCTGCGGCGGGACGGTGTCACGTTCACGGTGCTGGCGGTGGCCGCGTCGGAGGAGGGCATCGACCGGATCTTCTGGATCATGAACCCGAGCAAGCTGGGCGGGGTCGCTTCGCACCAGCCGTTCCCGGCGTAGGGCTGCGACCACAAGCGGGACCACGCCTGGAACGCGGCCGTCTTCAGCGGTCATCCGTCCGAAAAGGACACTCGTTGGTTGCTTGTCGTGGCGGGAGATCACGGTTGGGCTGAGCCGTGCAGTCGTGCGGTCTGGTCGTCCAGCCGCCCGTCGAGGCGGTCGTGGAGCAGGCGCGCCCAGGCTGCGGGCAGCACGTCGGGGTGGTCGAGCAGGCGACGCGCGGCGGCCAGGTCGGCGCGGTCGACGTTGAGCACCCGGTGCGCCTCGGCGGCGGTGATGCCGTGTCGGGGGCGGTGCAGCAGTTCGACGCCGTCGCCCGCCTGGACGTGACCGGTGCGCAGCACCCGGCAGTAGAACCCGGTGCGGCCGGTGCGCTGGGTGCGTACCGCCATGTCCGCGACGCCGTGGTGGACGGCCAACCGGTAGCAGGGCCGGCGTGGCTGGGTCACCTGGAGCACAGCGGTGCCGACCGCGTAGACCGCGCCCAGCACGGCGTCGGTCTCCAGCACGCCGTTGGTGGTCAGGTTCTCCCCGAACGTGGGCGCGGTGAGGTCACCGAGCTGCGCGGCCCACGCCGGGTAGTGCTCGCCCGGGTAGACGAGGACCGCCTTGTCCGGTCCGCCGTGGTGCTTCCGGTCGCCCTGCTCGTCACCCACGAGGCCGAGCGACGTGATGCCGACCGGCCCGCGCACCGGGGCTTTGCGGATGCCTGACACGACCGTCCGCCCGCGCCAGGACAGCGGACGCGCGGCGCCCACCGATACGACCAGCACCTCACCCGGGCGTTCGTCCACCACCCCGCGCCTCCTCGTTGCCGCGACGATCATGCCACATAGCTAGGAGTCCTACCTAGTAGTGGTGCGTGCACCAACACGACTCGTCAAGCCCCCGGGTCGTCCCGGCCACCCTCTCCCCGGACCACGAGAACAGGTCCTAAGCCGTGATCGGCTCGTGGTCGGCGCAGTCGGTTCGCAGGTCCACCAACGGCAACGGCGCCCGGAGCAGGCCGCAGTGGTGCGGGGCGGCGGGGTCCGGGTGGGTGTCGGGCTGGAAGAAGCGGCACGTGGTGCAGGTGCGCGCTACACCCACCACGCCGGCGCGCTGGAGGTCCGCGATCACCCGGAGCACGCTGTGCAACGTCGTGGCGCGGTCCTCGACCGGCAGCCGGGCCAACGCCGCCGACAACGGCCCGTCCCACAACGCCAACTCGTCGGCGACCTCCTCACCCCCACCGGTGAGGGTCAACAGCCGCCGCCTGCCGTCAGCACCGGGAGACCGCGTCACGAGTCCCTTGCGCTCCAACGCACTCACGGCGTCGGACATCGTCGGCGTGGTCACGTCGAACTCGGCGGCCAGCGCGCCCACCTCCCGACGGGCGGCGGGCAGGGCCGCCAGTGCGAGCACCGCCTGCTGCTGGAGCGGCGACAGGCCGTGGGTTCGGGCGCTGCGCTGGGCCAACGAGCGCACACCGCGCCCCAGCCGCTCCAGCGCGTCCGCGAGCCGCCCGTCCAGGTCGGCACCGGTTCCAGCCACGTCCACGCACCCCTTCGACGGAGAAAACGCGCCAAGGGTACGGGCAAGTGGTCACGGGAGGGTGGTGCGGCCGTTGAACGGGGCGAACACCTCCCCGGTCCGCACGAGCCGGCGCAACTCCTCGGCCGCCTCCGGGACGGACAGGTCCGAGTTGTCGATCACCGGGACCCCGCGGTCGCGCCAGGGCAGCATCCGGTCGTGGATGATCCGGAGCACGTCCTCGGACAGCAGCCGGGTCCCGCGCCGGTGGGCGTTGCGCGTCACCAGCACGTCGAACCGCGGCAGGAACACCGCGAACCCGACCTCCAGGCCGGCCAGCTCGGACCGCCAGCGGTCCAGGCCGACCTCCGGCCAGTCGGGGAACACCGCGTCGTCCACGAAGCAGAAATAGCCGGCCGCGGTGTACCGGCGGGCGAGGTCGGCGCAGGTGGCGCGCGCCAGCTCGTACTGCCGCTCGGCCGACGGCGACCACCCGTCCTCCGGGTTCGCGTACCCGCACTTGACCATGTCCCGCACGTCGTCGAGCGAAACGTGCACCGCGGGACGGCCCATCGTCCGCGCGAGGTGGTCCACCACGCTGGTCTTGCCCGCTCCCGCCGGACCGCTCACCAGGACCACGGGCCCCCGTTCCGCTGCCATCGCCCACCCCTCTCGTCCTGCCCCACCAAAGCACTCCAGTGGCACGGCCCGACGCCAGGCCGTCACCTGTCCGAGGGACGCCCGTCCGGTACCGCAGAACCGGACGCTGCCGCACCAAGCGGACATCGCGGAAGCCCTCGGCTGGGCAGGGGCCGGGGTGCCCGGACGGCTACGGCGCCCTCCGGCAGGCGGTCCTCGTGGTGGTCGAAGTGCTCAAACCGGACGATCCGTTGGCGGACAACGGTTGTGCGGCACCGCCTGCCCCCAGGAACCGGGCCGGATTTGGTTGCGCGCACACTTGATTCAGTCCAGTTATTGGTCGACACTTCGGCAGGTGCCCACGGCCACCGAGTTCGAGCAGATGCTGCGCGGCGCTTCGCTGCGGGTGACGGGTCCTCGGCTCGCGGTGCTGTCCGCGGTGCACGAGCGACCGCACGCCGACACCGATTCCATCATCGGCGTCGTGCGGGAGAAGCTGGGCACGGTGTCCCACCAAGCCGTGTACGACGTGCTGCGCGCCCTCACCTCCGCGGGCCTCCTGCGGCGCATCGAACCGCCGGGTTCCGTGGCCCGGTACGAGGCGCGAGTCGGGGACAACCACCACCACGTGGTGTGCCGGTCCTGCGGCGCCATCGCCGACGTGGACTGCGCGATCGGCACCGCACCCTGCCTCACGCCCTCCCACGACCACGGCTTCGTCATCGACGAGGCCGAGGTCGTCTACCGGGGCTTGTGCCCCGGTTGCTCCGCGATGTCCCGTTGACCTTCCGGAAGGATTCCCGTGTCCGACAGCCCGAACGCCGTCGTTGGAGAGATGAACGAGGAGGACGCGGGCGGCTGCCCGGTCTCGGTCGGCCGCATCAGCCACCCGACCGAGGGCGGCGGCAACCACGACTGGTGGCCGAACCAGCTCAACCTGCGCATCCTGCGCAAGCACCCCGCCGAGGCGAACCCCATGGGCGGCGACTTCGACTACGCGGCCGAGTTCCGGACGCTCGACCTGGACGAGCTGGCGCGGGACGTGGACGAGGTCCTCACCACCTCCAAGGACTGGTGGCCCGCGGACTTCGGCCACTACGGGCCGTTCATGATCCGCATGGCGTGGCACAGCGCGGGCACCTACCGCGTCCACGACGGCCGGGGCGGCGCGGGTGCGGGTATGCAGCGCTTCGCACCGCTGAACAGCTGGCCGGACAACGGCAACCTGGACAAGGCGCGCCGCCTGCTCTGGCCGGTGAAGAAGAAGTACGGCCGCAAGCTCTCGTGGGCGGACCTGCTGATCTTCACGGGCAACCGGGCCCTGGAGACCATGGGGTTCAAGACGTTCGGCTTCGCCGGTGGCCGGGCCGACGTGTGGGAGCCCGACGAGGACGTGTACTGGGGCCCGGAGCGCACCTGGCTCGGCGACGAGCGCTACACCGGTGACCGGGACCTGGAGAACCCGCTGGCCGCCGTGCAGATGGGTCTCATCTACGTCAACCCCGAGGGCCCCAACGGCACCCCGGACCCGCTGGCCGCCGCCCGCGACATCCGCGAGACGTTCGGCCGCATGGCGATGAACGACGAGGAGACCGTCGCGCTGATCGCGGGCGGGCACACGTTCGGCAAGGGGCACGGCGCGGCCGACCCGAGCGAGCACGTCGGCCCGGAACCCGAGGGCGCGCCGCTGGAGGAGCAGGGCCTGGGCTGGCGCAACACCTTCGGCAGCGGCAAGGGTCGCGACGCCATCACCAGCGGCCTGGAGGTCACCTGGACGGCCACGCCGACGCGGTGGGACAACACCTTCTTCGAGAACCTGTTCGGCTACGAGTGGGAGCTGACCAAGAGCCCCGCGGGCGCGCACCAGTGGCAGCCCAAGGACGGCGCGGGCGCGAACACCGTGCCGGACCCGGAGGACGGCTCGCTGTCCCGCCCGCCGACGATGCTCACCACCGACCTGGCGTTGCGGCTCGACCCGGTCTACGAGCCGATCTCGCGCCGGTTCCTGGAGCACCCCGACCAGTTCGCGGACGCGTTCGCGCGGGCCTGGTTCAAGCTGACGCACCGCGACATGGGCCCGATCCAGCGCTACCTCGGCCCGCTGGTGCCGCGGGAGGAGCTGATCTGGCAGGACCGGGTGCCCGCCGTGGACCACGAGCTGGTCGACGCCGACGACGTGGCCGCCCTCAAGCGTGAGGTCCTGGCGACCGGCCTGACCGTCGCGCAGCTCGTGACCACGGCGTGGGCCTCGGCCTCGACGTTCCGGGGCGGCGACAAGCGCGGTGGCGCGAACGGCGCGCGCATCCGGCTGGAGCCGCAGCGGAACTGGGAGGTCAACGAGCCCGAGGCGCTGGCGGCGGTGCTGCGTGTGCTGGAGGGCGTCCAGGAGCGCTTCAACAACGCCCAGACCGGCGGCAAGCGGGTTTCGCTCGCGGACCTGATCGTGCTCGCCGGTGGCGCGGCGGTCGAGCAGGCGGCACGCGAAGCGGGCCACGACGTCGTCGTGCCGTTCCGGCCGGGCCGGACCGACGCGTCGCAGGAGCAGACCGACGCGGACTCGTTCGCCGCGATGGAGCCCACCGCCGACGGGTTCCGCAACCACCTCGGCAAGGGCCACCGCCTGCCGGCGGAGTTCCTGCTGGTCGACCGCGCGAACCTGCTGACCCTCACCGCGCCCGAGATGACCGTGCTCGTCGGCGGCCTGCGCGTGCTGGGCGCCAACCACAAGAGGTCCGCGCTGGGCGTGCTCACCGAACGGCCGGGTGTGCTGACCAACGACTTCTTCGCGCACCTGCTCGACATCGAGACCGAGTGGCGGCCGACGTCGCGCGAGGCGGAGACCTTCGAGGGCCGCGACCGGGCGACCGGCGAGGTCAGGTGGACCGGTTCACGCGTCGACCTGGTCTTCGGCTCCAACTCGGAGCTGCGTGCCGTCGCCGAGGTCTACGCCGCCGACGACGCGGGCGGGAAGTTCGTCCGGGACTTCGTGGCCGCGTGGGTCAAGGTCATGGAACTCGACCGGTACGACCTGGTCTGATCCGCCGCACCGCCCCGGCCCCGGCCGGGGCGGTGTCGCCGGTTCAGCCGCACAGCGCGTGGTCCACCAGCGCGGCGGAGACGTCACCGGTGGGCGGGGGCACGCCGGGACCGGGTCGCGCCGGGTTGTCGGTGTTCAGCGACACGACGACGCTGCGGCTGCCGTCCGGGCTCACCCCGTTGCGGGTGCGGAAGCCGTGGATGTCCCCGCCGTGCGCCCACGAGCCGCCGCACGAGTTGGGTATCCACAACAGGCCCAGCCCGTAGCGGACACCGGGCCAGACCGCCTCGAATCGCCGTGCGGGCACGGTGGTCCGCATCTCGGCCAGTTGGGCGGGCGCGAGCAGTTCACCGCGCACGAGGGCGCGCAGGAACCGGTTGACGTCCTCGGCGGTGCTGACGATCTCCCCCGCCGCGTCGGCCCAGGACGGGTTCATCACGGTGACGTCGACCTCCGGCTCCCCGGCGGCGAACCGGTGGTACCCGCGGGCGTGCGGCGGCGGCAGGACCGGGACGGCGCCGGGGGTCGAGGTGTTCCGCAGCCCCAGCGGGGCGAGGACGCGCGCGTGCACCTCCTCCCGCCACCGCCGCCCGGTGACCTCCTCCAGGATCATCCCGGCGAGGACGTAGTTCGTGTTGGAGTAGCCCCAGTCGGTGCCGGGTGCGAAGTCCGGCGGCAGCGTCATGGCGAGGCCGACCAGGTCGCGCGGCACGAGGTGGCGGAACCGGTGGCGCTGGAAGCCCTCGCGCGTCTCCAGGTCGTCCAGCCGCCTGGTGTAGTCGGCGATACCGCTGGTGTGCTGGAGCAGTTGCCGCAACGTGACCCGGCCGCCGTCGTGGCCGCCGGTCACCACGCCGGGCAGCAGGTTCGCCACCGCGTCGTCCAGGGACAGCCGCCCTTCGCCGACCAGTTGCAGCACCGCGGTCGCCACGAACGTCTTGGTGAGGCTGCCGATCCGGAACCGGGCTCCCCACGGGACCGGCGTGCCCGCCACGCGGTCGCCGACGCCACCGCGCACGCGGTAGGCGCGGTCGGGGGTGTCCAGTCGCACGAGGACACCCGGCGCGCCGTAACCCAGCAGGCGGTCGGCGTCCTGCTGCAACCGCGTGCCGATGTCCGCCTGCGCGACGACGCCGGTGCTCCCGAGCAGGGTCACGGCGACCAACGCGACGCACGTCATGCGGTGAAGTCTCATGCCGGTAACCGTACGAGACCGATGCGTGACTCGCAGTGACAAGAGATCCCGTGTGGACAGGGCATACCCAGCGGTGGCCCCGCCATTCCCCCACCACCTGACCCGGTGAATGTCATCCGGGTTCGTTCCACGATCGGGCGCTCGGGTATCCGACCGGCACTTCGGAGAACTGGAGCCACCATGGAACGCTACGACGATGCTCCGACGCCGGACCGGTTGTCGGGCAACACAACCCCGCACGCCCGACGCAACCGGCGCGTGCTGGCGTGGACGGCCGCGGCCGTGCTGGCCGGCGCGGGGATCGGCGCGCTCGGGCAGCCGTCCGCGGCGCTGGGCGCATCCGACGCCGAACGGGTCGTGCAACTGGTCAACGCCGAACGCGCCAAGGCCGGCTGCGCCGCGCTGACCGTGGACGGCCGGGTGCAGTCGGCGGCCCAGGCGCACGCCGACGACATGGCCGCGCGGAACTACTACGAGCACAACAGCCCGGAGGGCAAGACCGGCGGTGACCGCCTCACCGCGGCCGGCTACAGCTGGCAGAAGTGGGGCGAGAACATCCACAAAGGACCGTCCAACGCCGACCGGGCCATGCGCGACTGGATGGACAGCGGCGCGCACCGCGCCAACATCGTCGACTGCTCGTTCCAGGTCATCGGGGTGGGCGTGAACAAGAATTCGCGCGGCCCGCTGTGGGTGCAGGACTTCGCCGTCGCGCGTTGAGGCCCGAAGCCCGTCCCCCTCGTCGGCACAACCGACGAGGGGGTTCGCGCGTTCTCCGAACAACAGGCAAGCCATCACTTGCCTGCAAGTCGTCACTTGCCTATCGTGGACGGCGTGGCGGACGACCTCTTCAAGGCGCTGGCCGATCCCACCCGCCGGCACATCCTCGACGAACTGGTGGACCGGGACTCCCAGACCCTGTTCGAGATCTGCGCGCGCCTGGCCACCAAGCACGGCCTCGGCCTGTCCCGCCAGGCGATCAGCCAGCACCTCGCCGTGCTGGAGGCCGCGGGCCTGGTCCGCTCCCGACGCCAGGGCCGCTACAAGTTCCACGAGCTGGACACCCGACCGCTTGAGCACATCGTGACGCGGTGGCTCAGGCCCGACTCACCGGAGAACACCCCATGAGGATCTACCTGACCAGCGTCTTCGTCGACGACCAGGACAAGGCCCTGCGCTTCTACACCGAGGTGCTGGGCTTCGTGAAGAAGACCGAGGTCCCGGTGGGCGCGGACCGCTGGCTGACCGTGGTGTCGCCGGAGGACCCCGACGGCACCGAACTGCTGCTGGAACCGGACGGCCACCCCGCCGTGAAGCCGTACAAGGACGCGTTGGCGGGCGACGGCATCCCGGCCGCCTCCTTCGCCGTGGACGACGTCCGCGCGGAGTTCGACCGGCTGCGCGGGCTCGGCGTTCGGTTCACCCAGGAGCCGCTGGAGGCCGACTCGGTGGTCACCGCGGTGCTCGACGACACCTGCGGCAACCTGATCCAGATCGCCCAGTACCGGTAGGGGCGAACGTGTGATCGTCACCACACCCGCGTTCGGCTGATCTGGAACCGCGCGCGTACGTCGCCGGGCGTCGCCACGTTGCCTTGCCGTGAAAGCAACATCACCCACCCCCTGAACCTTCTTTGCTCATGTGAGGAGCATGCGGGTGGGGTTGGTGGCGATGAGCGTCGGCGCGGTGGTCGCGATGGCCGTCACCGCCGCGACGACGGTGGGGCAGGCGGACCGGCGGCAGCCGGCCGCGGTGGCGGTGGCGGTCACGACGACGTCGTCCACCACGACGGTGGTGGCGTTGCCGGAGCCGCCGATCCTGGAGGAGCCGACGGTCTCCACGATGCCGCCGGCGCCCGAACCACCGGTGGAGGTCAGCCTGGAGGGCGTCGTGCCGGCGGTGCGGCGAGGCGTCGCCGTGCTCGACCGGCGGACCGGGCGCGAGGTGTTCGCCGAGCAGCCCGACCAGCCGTTCCCGGCCGCCTCCGTGATCAAGCTGCTGATCGCCCTCGACGCGCTGGAACGGCACGCGGCCTCGCCGAGCGCGGTGGCGGACATGCTGTCCACGAGCGACGACGACATCGCCAACCGGCTGTGGCGGCAGGCGATACCGCGGACCTGGGCCGCACGGCTCGGGCTGGCCGGGCTGACGCCCGCGCCGGACCCGAACAAGTGGGGCGACACGCTGATGACCGCGCACGACGTCATCGCGATCTACCAGCACGTGCTCGACTCGCCGCAGGCCGACGTGATCATCGACGCGCTGGCGGCGGCCACGCCCCTCGGCGCGGACGGCTTCGACCAGACCTTCGGCATCCCCGACGCCGTCGAGGACCACCGGTGGGCCGTGAAGCAGGGCTGGGCGTGCTGTTACGGCGGCCTGCGGGCGTTGAACACGACGGGCCTGGTCGACGACCGCTACGTGGTGGCCGTGCTGACCGAGCAGCCCCGCTCCACCGGGTACGCCGAGGCGGGTAAGGCGGTGACCGCCCTCGTCGCGGCGCTCACCCCGCTCTTCGACCCGGTGTGACCCGGTTCACGGGGACGCGCACGGGTGTTGCGGCGGACAACGGGTGTGACCGACGACGAGTTCCAGCGCTACGCGACCGCGAACACCGCGATGATCCGCCGCATCGCGTACCGGCTGTGCGGCGACCGGCACGTCGCGGACGACCTGACGCAGACGACGCTGGTCAAGCTGTACGCGGTGTGGCCGCGGCTGGGGCGGGACGTCAACCTGACCGCCTACGCGCGGAAGGTGTTGCTGCGCACGGCGATCGACGAGGGCAAGCGGCTGCACCGCAAGCGGGAGGCCGTCGTGGCCGAGCTGCCGCCGGTGGCCGTGCCACCGGCCGGTGTGGAGGACGTGCTGGACGTCCGCGCCGCGCTGGTGCGCCTGCCGCCGGGTCAGCGGGCCGTGGTGGTGCTGCGTTACTGCGCCGACCTGAGCCTGGCCGAGACCGCGCGGCGACTGGGGTGCGCGGAGGGCACGGTGAAGAGCCAGGCGGCCAAGGGGCTCGCCGCCCTGCGCGAGATCCTGACCGCCCGGCCCCGGCACTCGGCCGCGTGACGTCAGGCGGCGACCGCCCGGAGGGCGGCGGCCACCTCGCCGCGCAGCGCGGCGAAGTCCGCCGAGCCGCGCAGCTCGTCGGCGGGCACCCCGGAACGCGGGAGCGGGATGGGCAGGTCCAGGGCCACGCGTCCCGGGCGGTCGGACAGGACCACGACGCGGGTCGCGAGGAACACCGCCTCGTCCACGCTGTGCGTCACGAACACCACGCCCCGCTCCTCGCCGGTCAACGACCGCACGTCCTCTTGCAGCCGCTCGCGGGTCAACGCGTCCAGCGCGGCGAACGGTTCGTCCATCAGCAGCAGCCGGGGTCGCGCGGCCAGCGCACGCGCGATCGCCACGCGCTGCTGCTGGCCGCCGGAGATCTCCCACGTGCGGCGCTTGCCCAGCGCCGCCAGGCCCACCTGGTCCAGCAACGCCGCGATCCGCTCCGGGCGGTCGCGGCGCGGCACGCCCGCCCAGCGCAGGGCCGTGCCGATGTTGCCCGCGACGGCCTGCCAGGGGAACAGGCGTGGCTGCTGGAACACCGCGCCGACGTCCCGACCCGGCACGGGCGCGTCGCCCAGCACGCGGACCACGCCCGTCGTCGGCCGCTCGAACCCGCTCACCAAGCGCAGCAACGTGCTCTTGCCCGATCCCGACGGCCCGACGACGACCAGGAACTCCCCCGCCCCGACCCGCAGGTCGAGCGGCCCGAGGGCGGGCACGTCCGCTTTCCGCGCCCGGTAGCGGTGCTCGACGCCCGCCAGCTCCACCAGCGGTTCAGCCACGGGGCGTCCGCAGCGCCGCGCGGAACGCCGCCAGGTCCGGCACCGAGTCCACCTTCCGCTGGCCCAGCAGGAACTCCGCGGTGGACCGCAGCCGGGCGGCCAGCTCGCCGGGCGCCTCGGGCGTGCCGAAGAACTCCGGTGACCGCTGCTCCGCGTGGTCGAGGTAGATGTTCTGCTTGAGCTGGGACAGCGCGTCGTCCACGCTCGCGCCGATCTGCCGCGCCACGGCCTCGGCGACCACCCGCGGCTCCGACTTGATCTTCTTGAGGGCTTCGTCCGTGGCGGCCAGCCACGCGTCCACCACGTCGCCGTTCCGCTCGATGAACTCCTTGCGCGCCACGGTGAAGGTCAACGTGGGACGGCCCGCGGCGGCGAGCTTGGCGCTGTCGGTGAGGGTGACGCCGTCCTGCTGGAGCACACCGAGCACCGGTGTCCACACGTACGCGCCGTCGATGTCGCCGCGCTGCCAGGCGGCCTGGATGTTCTGGGGTTCCAGGTCCACCAGCGTCACCGACGCCGGGTCGACACCGGCCTGCTGGAACGCCGCCAGCAGGCTGTAGTGGGCGGTCGAGCTGAACGGCGTCGCGACCTTGCGGCCCACCAGTCCCCGGACGTCGGTGATGCCGCTGCCCGCGCGCACCACCAGTGCCTCGCTGTCGCCGATCACGTTCAGCAGCTCGATCACCTGGTACGGGATCGCCAGCGGCGGGCACAGCCCGGCGGCGGCCGGGCTGCTGCCGATGACGGCGATGTCGACCGCGCCGCCGAGGAAGGCGGTGTTGATGCTCGCGCCGGAGTCGAACGACGTCCACGTGATGTCGTGACCGGGCAGCGCCCGTTCCAGCACGCCCCGGTCCTTCACCAGCAGCGTGCTGTCGGCGAAGTTCTGGTAGGCCACGCGGACCCGCGGCCGGGTGCCGGACGAGCCGCCGACGCCGCACGCGGCCAGCACGGGCGCGAGGGCGAGCAGGGACAGGGCGGACCGGCGGGTGACGGGCATGGGTGTGCTCCCGTTGTCGGCGCTCACGCCCGGCCCCGCCACGGCGAGACGGCGCGTTGCAGCGCGAGGATCGCGGTGTCGATGAGCAAGCCGGTCAGTCCGATGACGACGAGGCCGAGCAGGACGACCGAAGTCTGGTTGTAGCGCTGGGCGTTGAGGACCATGCCGCCGATGCCGTCCGCGCCGTTGACCGTCTCGGCGGCCACCACCGAGCTGTAGGCCACGCCCACCGCCAGCCGCACCCCGGTCAGGATCTCCGGCGCGGACGCGGGCAGCACGACCGAGGCGAGCACACCCGCGCGGCCCGCGCCCAACGCGCGCGCGGCCTCCACGTACTGCCGGTTCACGCCCGTGACGGCCGCCGCGGTCGCCACCGCTACCGGTGGGAACGCGGCCACCACCAGCAGGTACACCTTCGGTTCCTCGTCGATGCCGAACCAGATCACCAGCAGGCTCAGGTAGGCCAGCGGCGGCAGCGCGCGCAGGAACGTGACGAACGGCTCGGCGACCGCGCGGACCAGCGGCGCCAAGCCCATCACCAGGCCGAGGACGACACCGACCAGCACGCCGTACGCCGAGCCGAGGCCGACCCGGCGCAGGCTCACACCGAGCCGTTCGGCCACCGTGGACCCGGCGTACCCGCCCTGCCCGTTGCCGCTGTCCGACGCCGCGAGGAGCTGGTCCCACACCTGCGCCGGTCCGGGCAGCACCACCGGCGGCCAGAACTCGGCGAGCACGAGCGCCTGCCAGATGGCCGACAACACCGCCACGGCCGCGACCCGCAGCAGCACCGGGCGCGTGCGCCGCGGTTCGTTCTGCGCCATGGGTGCTCCGGGCGGAGGGGACGGGACGGCGGCGAATGTACCGAACCACGTGGCCACTGATCCGCTTTCCCGCTGCGTGGACACCTGCGGTGAAAACCGTTGCGGGCCAGGCGTTTCCATGTTGGTCAAAGCTCGTACCGCGATCAGCTCCGCACACCGACTTGTCGGAACCACGACCAGCGGCACACCTCCCGTGTGCCGCCTATGCTGGGCTTTGACCGCGCACAGCAGAGGGAGCACCGATGACCACGCACCAGGGCGACGAGCCGAACGAGGTGGACGGCACGGTCGTGCAGCCCTCGTTCACCCCGGATTACTCGGACACGGGCGTGCCCAGCTTCGACTACGTCCGCGACCGCATCGAGAACCGCGCGCACACCGCGACCGGGCTCACCGAGTTGGCCGGGGTGGGCGGGCCCGACGTCCAGTCGCTCGACCAGCAGCAGGCGGAGCGGGAGGAAGCGGGCCGCGCCAAACTCGCCGAGATCCGCCGGGCGATGGGCAAGGACTGACCGCCTCGGGAGCACGCGGCCGTCCGCACCGCTCACGTGCGACACCGCCACGGGACCTCACGTGCGACACCGCCACGGGGGACCTCTCTCACGACGCCGCCCCTGCCCGCCCGGCGCGGCCCTTCGCACCCCACCCCGGCTGTCACGTTCGCGGCGGCGGTGTCGTCCTGGGGGCATGACGTTCCTACGCATCGGACTGTGGTTCCTGACCGCCACGCAGGTCGGGGTCGGAGGCTGGGCCTTGTTCGCGCCGCGGGGTTTCTACGACGGCTTCCCCGCGCCCGGCCACCACTGGGTCGCCATGTTCCCGCCCTTCAACGAACACCTGGTGCGCGACTTCGGCAGCCTCAACCTGGGGTTCGCGGTGGCGCTGGCCTTCGCCGCCGTCACCGCGAACCGACTGCTGGTCCAGGTCGTCCTGGTCTCGTACCTGACGTTCGCCGTCCCGCACATGGTCTTCCACCTCGGGCACCTCGACCACATGCCGGTGATCGACCAGGTCGGCAACGTGGTGACGCTGGCGCTGGCGGTCGTGCTGCCCGCCGTGCTGATCCCCGTCGCGCGACGCCGGGCGACCGCCTGACGGCTCAGGTCCGCAGGTAGGACGCGCCGTTCAGGTCGAGCACGGCACCGGACGCCCACTCGGCGGCCGGCGACGCCAGGTACACGACGGCCGCCGCGACCTCCTCGGGCCGCGCCACCCGGCCGAACGGACTCTGCTCGCGCACCTCGTCGGTCACCATGTCCGCCACCCGCTCGGTCGCGACGAAACCGGGCGCCACCGTCGCCACGGCGATGCCGTGCGGCGCGAGGTGGAGCGCCAGCGACTGCCCCATGGCGTGCAACGCCGCCTTGCTCGCGCCGTACGCGGGCATGTCGGGTTCACCGCGAAAAGCACCACGGGAACCCACGTTCACGATCCGCCCGCGAACACCGCGGTCCACCATGTGCTTCGCGACGCAGTACGACATGTTGGCCGCGCCGAACACGTTCACGTCGAACGTCCGACGCCACAACGCCTGCCACTCGGCGTACGACCGGTCCGACACGGAGCCCAACTCCACCAGCCCGGCGTTGTTCACGAGCACGTCGACTCCGCCGAGCACGTCCACGGCGGAGTCGACGGCACGTGCGATCGCGTCCGGGTCGGCCAGGTCGACGTCCGCCGACGACAACGCCACCACCTCGTCGCCGAGGTTCCGGAACGCCTCGGCGATCGACGCGCCGATGCCACGGTTGCCGCCGGTGACGAGCACCCCTCGGCTCATGTCGCGCACACCTCCACTTGATCCAGGTGTCCCCCACTCTGCCGGAAGGTGACGGGGCGGTGGCGAACCGGGTCGCCGTCACCCGCGCGTCGGGCCGGTCGGGTGACGACTGCGCCCGCTGCCCGCCCGGGTACCGACGGGCGGTCCAGCCGCCGCCCAGCCTTCCGCGTGATTGCCCAGCCGTCGGCAGTGGCCAAGACTGGCTGGCATGGCTCGCCTGAGTTCCGCTCTGGCCCGAGTCGGCGTCGCGGTCACGGCGGTTTCGCTGCTGACCCCGGTCCCCGCGACGGCGGCGACCGCGCAGCAGGCCGCGGTGCCGGCCTACTGGAGCCCGGCCGACCCGGATGGTCTGACGGCGTTCCGACGCCTGGCGCAGAACCGACCCACCACGGGCATCGTGGTGGTCAACGGCAGCCTCAGCAGACCCGAAGCGCCGTTCTCCCGGGGGTGGGCCGACGCGATCGAGGCGGTGCACGACTCCGGCGCACGCGTGCTGGTCTACGTCGACACCGGTTACTTCGGGGTCGACCTGGGCCAGGGCGCGCACCGGACCAGGGGCGGCGAGACGTCGGCCGACGCGTGGGCCGCGCAGGTCCGGCAGGACATCGACGAGTGGTACGCGTTGTACGGCGGTTACGGCGTGGACGGGGTGTTCCTGGACCAGGTCCTGCACGTGTGCGGCCCGGACGGCGAGTACGCCGCGCGTTACGCCGCGATCCGGGACCACCTCCGCGCCACGCAACCGCACGCCCGGCTCGCCATCAACCCCGGCACGGGCACCGAGCAGTGCTACGACGACGTCGCCGACACCATCCTGTCGTTCGAGGGCGACCACGCCTCGTACCTCGCGCACGTGCCGCCCGAGTGGGAAGCGACCCACCAGGACCGCAAGAAGTTCTGGCACCTGGTCTACGGCGTGCCCGACGCGGAGGGCATGTCCGCCGTCATCGCCCGCGCGCGGTCCAACCGGCCGGGTTACGTCTACGTCGGCGACCGCCCCTTCAGTCCGTCCACATGGGACTCGCTGCCCTCCTACTGGGACGCGGAGCTGCGTGAGATCGCGGGCGTGGCGGACACGACGCCGCCGGCGGTTCCGCGCGGGTTGACCGCGACGGCCACGTCCGGCCAGGTGGTCCTCCGGTGGCGGGCCGCGCTGGACAACGTCGCGGTGTCGGACTACGAGGTGTTCCAGGACGGGGTCCCGGTGGGCACCACCCACGACACCGCGTTCACCGCGACGGGCCTGCTGCCCGACACCTCCTACGCGTTCACCGTCCGGGCCCGCGACGTCGCGGGCAACGCCTCCGCGCCCGGCTCGCCGGTCACCGCCACCACACCGCCCGCGGCGGTGCTGGCGCCGCACGCGTGCCTCGGCCCGACCACCGCGCGTTACGACGCGACCTTCACCAGGGACTTCCCCCACCGCCGGGTGTTCATCGACGCCGACGACAACCCGGCCACCGGTTGGCCGCTGCCGCCCGGCCTGCCCTCCGGCGCGGACCACATGATCGAGAACAACGTCCTCTACCGCTACACCGGCCCGGGTTGGGCGTGGGAGCCCGTGCTCGTGGTCGAGCCGGAGCAGCACGGGCGGGTCGTCACCTGGCGGGTGCCGGTCACCGGTTTCGGCGAGGGGGGCGCGCCCACGCAGGTCGTGGTGTTCAACGGCAACGACGAGCAGGACGAGTTCAGCTCCGTGGTCACCGTCCACCGCACCGAGGAGGAGTGCTCCTGACCCGGCGGGCACACCGCCGCGCGAATTCACCGAATGGGGACGCGGTATTCGCGCGCATTCCCGCCCTGGCCGGTGGACGTGGAATATCCGGCCGGGTCGCACCCATTACGGGAGGCTGCTACAGTCGGTGGAGATCTTCAGAATAAAGGGGGTGTCTCCCACGAGGGGTTCCCTGGCAGCTATTCTGGCAGTCACCCTGTGGGCGACCAACGCATTCGCCGCCGAGGTCGCCCTGACCCGGATGAACGTTCTCCAACTGCTCTTCGTGCAATTCGGATCGGCCGCATCTGCGTTGTTCATCGGTCGTGCCGCACAGCGGCGGCGCGCATCCGGACAAGCACCCGGCAACACCGGTAAAGCACTCGTCGTGGGTGTCGTCGGGCTCACCGGGACGATTTTCCTGCAATACTTCGCGTTCGCGTCGACACCCATCGTCGCGGCCAGCGTCATCAGTTACGCGTGGCCGTTGTTGGCGGCGGTCGCGGTGATGGCGCTGACGCGCAGCAGGCAGGCCGTTCCCGGCGTGGTGCTGGGCGTCGTGGGCTTCGCCGGGGTCGCCCTGATCGTCGGCGACCAGGCGGCCACGTCGGCGGGCGGGAGCCTGCTCGGCTACGCGGCGGCGCTCGGTTCGGCGGCCTGCATGGCGTTCTTCACCGTCGCGGCGGGACGGGTCCGGGCGTCGACGGTCGACATGCTGGTGCCCGCGACCGCCACCGGGGCCGTGGTCGCGGGTGTGCTGCTCGCGCTCGGCGACGCCACCTGGCCGCCGCTGCCCGCCGTGGCGCTCGCCTGCTACGTCGGGTTGGGCCCGATGGCGGCCGGCTACGCGCTCTGGACGTCGGCGATGAAGAACGGGACCGACCGGCTCGCCCTGCTCGGCTTCGCCACGCCACTGCTGTCCACCGCCCTGCTGGTCGCCACCGGGGCGCCCGTCACCGGCCCGCTCCTGACCGGCGCGGCACTCGTGCTCGCGTGCGGCGCCGGCGTCCTCCTGGACGGCCACCGGCGGTCACGCGACACCGCCGCACCCGGGAAGTCCTGACGACCCGCGCACAGCCACGAGGAGGGATCCGCAATGCCCGAGAACCCGCCCGCCGGCATCACCCGGACCGAACTGCTCGGTCGACCGACCGTGTGGCGCGTATCGGACCTGGGCGTCACCCAGACCCCGCACGACTACCCCGCCGACCTGCTGGGCGAGATCCTCGCGAAGGCGATCGCCATCAAGGAGTCCGCCGCCGAGAAGCGGCACCTGAACCTGCGGTACATCCGGGGCGCGCACCAGCACATCCCGGAAGTCGCCGAACTCGTCCACCACCCGGGCCGGTTGGCGGCGCTGAGCGAACTGGCCGGGGTCCGGCTGGAGCCCTACCCGATTTCCGTCATCAGCACGACCATCACGTTCATGGGCGCTTCGGCCGAGGACGGCACGGTGGACTGGCACGCGGACGGCGTGCCGGTCACCGAGATCATCCCGCTGGCCATGGAGGACGTCGAGGGCGGCGAACTCACCGTCTTCCGGGGCAACTACGAGGAGGGCATGGCGAGGCTGGCGGACGGCGAGGAGTTCACGCCGGCGGAACTGGCCGTGTTCCCGCACCGGGTCGGCCACCGCACGGTCGCCCAGCTGATGCGCGTCCTGCACCGGACCGCGCCCATGACGAGGGGGTACCGGGTGAGCCTCAACCTCAACCTCAGGTCCGCCGAGCGGCCCTACGTGGACGACAACCCGCTGTACTACCTGGCCGCCGACAACCCGACCTTCGACTGGGTCGACGAGTACCTGGACGACGTGCGGCAGCGGCAGCTTCCCGCGTACCTCGCCGCGCAGGAGGGGGACGAACGCCGATGACCTCGGTGGAACCGCCCGAGAGGTTGCGCAAGGCCAACTTCGACGACCTCTACACGTCACCCGACCCGCGGGCCTACTACCGGGCGCTGCGCCCGCTCGACTACCGCGTCCCGCACCACGGCAGCGGGTTCTTCCGGTCCGTGCTGGCCCGCCTGCCGGTCGGCGACCGCGTGCCCCGCGTGCTGGACCTGTGCTGCTCGTACGGCATCAACGGGGCGCTGCTCAAGTACGACGTCGAGTTCGAGGAGTTGTACGACCACTACTGCGCCCCCGACGCCGCGGACCTCCCGGTGGACGGGCTGCTGCGCCGGGACCGCGAGTTCTTCGGCCCGCGCGGGCGTTCGCCCGGGGCGCACGTCACCGGGCTCGACACGTCGGCCGCCGCGATCGCGTACGGGCGCGAGGCCGGGCTGCTCGACGCGGGGCACGTGCGGGACCTGGAGCGGGACGAGCCCTCCGGCGACCTGGTCGCCACGATGGCCGGCGTCGACCTCGTCACCACCACCGGTGGCGTCGGGTACATCACGGAGCGGACGTTCGACCGCCTCTTCCGGGCGCTGCCCGCCACGCCGGGGCGGTCCGTGCCGTGGGTGGCCGCCGTGGTGCTCCGGGTGTTCCCCTACGACGGGATCGCGCGGACGCTCGCGCGGTACGGGCTGACCACCAGGCGACTCGGCGCGCCCGTGCCGCAACGCCGGTTCCGGGACGCCGCCGAGCAGGCGGACGCGCTGGCCGCGCTGGACCGGCTCGGCGTGGACCCCACGGGGCACGAGGACGACGGCCACTTCTACGCCGACCTGTACCTGTCGGCGCCCGCCGCCGCCCACCCGGCGCTCGGCATCCCGGCCGCTCGGCGCGCGCGGGAGTGACGACGTCACACGAACGGGTGGGAAACCGGCAAAACGGGTAAAAGAGATCATGGCGAGAGGTCTAGTGACGGTGTTCGCGCCGTCTCCCCAGTTGACGGTGACGGTCGAGGTGCTGGACGGCAACCCGGACATCCACGTCCACGCGGGCGGACAGGGCGTGTGGCAGTCGAGGATGATCGACTCGCTGGGCGTGGACGTCGTGTTGTGCGCGGCGCTGGGTGGTGAGACCGGGTCGGTGCTGCGTCACCTCATCGGTGTGGAACTGAAGGCGTTGGACGTCACCGCCCGCAACGGGGCGTACGTGCACGACCGCCGTGACGGCGTGCGGGACCCGGTGGTGGTGATGCCGGCCGACGCGTTGTCCCGTCACGACTTGGACGACCTGTACGAGATGACCCTGGTCCAGGGACTGCACGCGGGCGTGGCCGTGCTCAGCGGGCCCGCCGCCGACGACGAGCCCGTGCCGGACTCGGTCTACCGGCGGCTGGCCGAGGACCTCGGCGCGAACGGGTGCCGGGTCGTGGTGGACCTGTCCGGCGCACGGCTCGCCGCCGCCCTCGAGGGGTCGCCGGCGGTGGTGAAGGTCAGCCACGAGGAGCTGCTGGCCGACGGGCTGAGCGAGTCCGACGCGCTGCCCGACCTGGCGCGGGCGTGCCGGCGGATCGCCTCGTCCGGGGTCGGCACGGTCGTGGTGTCCAGGGCGGCGGACGGTGCCCTGGCCCTGGTCGACGGCGAGTTCTTCCTGGTCGAGGTGCCGAGGCTGAGCACCGTCGACACCCGCGGTGGTGGTGATTCGATGACCGCGGGACTCGCCGCCGGCCTGGCCCTCGGCCGGTCGGCGCACGACTCGCTCAAGCTGGGTGCGGCGGCGGGCGCGGTCAACGTCATGCGGCACGGGCTGGGTTCCGGCGGCGGCGACGTGGTCCGGGAACTGGCCGAACGGGTGCGGCTCACGCGGTGGGAGGAAGACAGGTGAAAGCGCTCATCACCAACGACGACGGCATCGACTCGCCGGGCCTGGCCGCCTTGGCCCGTGCCGCGGTGGACCACGGTTGGCAGACCGCGGTCGCCGCGCCCGCGCGGGAGTCCAGCGGCACCAGCGCCGGCCTGACCGCCGCCGAGGACGACCGCCGGGTCGAGGTGGACCGGCGGGAGCTGCCCGGCCTGCCCGGCGTCCCGGCCTACTCGGTCGCGGCGCACCCCGCCTTCATCGTCCTCGTGGCGGCACAGGGCGCGTTCGGCGACGTGCCCGACATCGTGCTGTCCGGTGTGAACCGGGGTGCCAACGTCGGTCGCGCGGTGCTGCACTCCGGCACCGTGGGCGCTGCCCTGACCGGGGCCATCAACGGTGCGCGCGCCATGGCCGTGTCGCTCGACGTCGGGTTGGAGCCGGGGGTCGAGCACTGGACCACCGCCACCGCGGTCGCCGCGAGCCTGTTCGACCGGCTCGCGGCGCTGCCGCCGGGCACGACGCTCAACCTCAACGTGCCCAACCAGCCGCACGCGGGCGCGCCGCGCCGGGCGTCGTTGGCGGAGTTCGGCGCGGTGCGCAGCCGGGTCAAGCAGGGTGACGACGGCTCGATCACGCTCACGTCGGTGTTCGTGGAGGGCGACCAGCCGCCCGGTAGCGATGCCGCGCTGCTCGCGGCGGGTCACCCCACCCTCACGCCGTTGCGCCCGGTGACCGAGGACCCGGAGGGGTAGCCGTCACCGCCCCAGCGCGGCCCGGACCTTCGCGATCACGGCGGTCTCGACCTCGGCGACCTGGCCGTCCGCGGCGGCGACCTCGTGGCAGATCGCCTCCACCGCGTCGGGGAAGGAGGCGGCCTCGGCGGGTGACTTGGCGGTGAGGACCTTCATGGAGACCCGCAGCGCCTCCAGGACCTCCTCCTCCAGTTGGCCTTCGGGGGTGGTGGAGAGGTCGACCCGGGACGCGTGGAGGACGCCGCGCAGTTCCGCGGACAGGTGGGCGAGCGCCTTGAGTCCCGCGTAGCGCTCCTGGATCACCGGCCCGGGGTCCGCGTGGGACACCAGCACCATCACCCCGAAGACCGCCTTGCGCAGGGCCCGGCTCTCCGCGTCCGTGTAGAAGATCATGGCGATCAGGATAAAGCCGGCCGGACGACCTGAACCCGCGCCCGGTCGCCGCGGGGCAGCCGATCGCGACGGCCCGGCCCCGCCCTCCGGCGGTCGACCGCACGTCCACCGGCACCGCCTCGCACGCGGGTGGTCGCCTGCTTCCCCGGTGGGGCCGGTGTTCCGGTCGGCGAGGCGGCGGGCGCGCTCCGCCTGGTCCACCCGCGATGTCGCGGCTACCTGCCGGTGGACAGCGCGCCCCTGCCGGTGGAACTCCTCGGGTCACGCCAGATCGGGTACAGGGAGGGTCCGTCGGGCAGGGCGATCGGCGGCTCCAGCCTGGAGAACCCGGCTCGCTCGTACAGGGCCGCGCTGCGGGCCGAGGTCGCTTCGCCGTAGAAGGGCGTCCTCCTGTCGTCGCACCAGGCCACGACCTGCGACAGCGCGGCCTTGAACAGGCCCCGCCCCCTCGCCCCCGCCGCGACACCGCCGTAAATGGCGTAGAGGTGCGGCGGCAGAGCGCGGCGGCGTTGTTCGGCCAGCCTGCTGCACGTCCGGATCGCGTCCATCCGCGCGTGGAGCACCGGGAGGTCGATCACGTCGTCCTCGGTGGGCTCACCGCCGGGCGGACAGGCCGTGTAGACGCACTCGTAACCGGGTGAGGCCATCACCACGCCGCCGTGCGCGGCGGTCCAGTCCACAGTGGCCGCGAAGAATTCCACCAGACACCCGGGTCGTGACCCGTCGTCCGGGAACAGCCACCGGGCGACCGGGTCGTCGCCGAACACCTCGGCCAAGGCGGCGGCCACGTCGGCGCGCTCGCCGTCGTCCACCCTGCGGAAGGGCAGGCCCGCGCTCCATTCGGTCCGGCCCTGTGCACGGACACCACGACCGCCAGTCATGAGCGGCAGGTACCCGCGCCCGACCGGGTCAACCCCGACGACCGGCCGGTACGGCGAGGTTTCAGCCGAACGTGGGCCGCCCACCCGGCTCGGTGCAGCACCGGTCGGCTACCAGTCCCCGCCGTCACCCCCGTAGTACGCCCGGGTCGACAACCCGGCATCGCCGGCGGGGGATTCCCGGTGACCGGGTGCACCAGGTCGCCAACCGCGGTGCCGAGGGCGATCGTCGCCCACGCGATGTGCAGCACCTCGGCCTCGCCGGACAGGGGCAGGTCCGCACATCCCGCCCGGCGCGGCGCGTCCAGGTCCGGCACGGGCGTGCCTTCGCCGCACCCAACCGGTCCGCCGCTGCCGACCAACCCGTCGAGCGGTCAGCCGCTCGGCGACCGCGTCACCCGGCCCGGCGGCGCCCCGGCGAGCGGCACGCGCCACGTCGGTCACCGCTTGGCCGCGACGACTACCCATCAGGCGGGCTCCCGGAGGGTTTCGGCGCATCGCGGACCGGCCCGCCACCCGCGAGCCGCCCTCGGCCGGCCTGCCACCGATGCCATCGGCGACGCGCCGGCAGCGGCCCCGCATCCGACCCCGGCCACGGCGACAGCGGCCCACACCTCGCCCCGAACGACGCGGCGGCGGCTTGCGCCCCGGCCCCAACCGACAACGCGTCGGCGGCGATGCGCGGCCCGACCCGGCGGCAGGCGTCGGGGGGCGGGGACGCGGTTCTTGTCCCAGCATGGTGGGCGCGAACCGGTCGAAGGAGGGCGCGTGCTGGAGGTCATCACCGTCGCGGTCCTGGCTCTTGTGATCATCGCCGCCGCCGCGGTGCTCGCGCCCCGCCTGGGTGTCGCCGCCCCGCTGGTGCTGGTCCTGGTGGGCATCGCCACCGCCCTGGCGCCGGTGCTGGAAGACGTCGTCATCAACCCGGAGTGGGTCCTCGAAGGGCTGCTGCCACCGCTGCTCTACGCGTCCGCGGTGTCGATGCCCGCCATGAACTTCCGCCGCGAGTTCCGCGCCATCAGCGGCCTGTCCGTGTTGCTCGTGGTCGCGACCGCCCTGGTGCTGGGCGGTCTGTTCGCGTGGCTGGTCCCCGACCTCGGGTTCGTCTGGGGCGTGGCGCTGGGCGCGATCATCAGCCCCACGGACGCGGTGGCGACGTCGATCATCAAGGGCACCGGCCTGCCGCGCCGCGTGGTGGTCCTCCTCGACGGCGAGAGCCTGCTCAACGACGCCACCGCCCTGGTGCTGCTGCGCACGACCGTCGTGGCCACCGCGGCGGCGTTCTCGTTCTGGGGCGCGCTGGGCACCTTCGCCTACGCCATCGCGGTCGCCGTCGTCGTGGGCGCGCTCGTCGGCTGGGGCAACCTGGCGGTGCGCCGACGCGTGGGCGACGCGACCGTGAACACGATCCTGTCGTTCACCGTCCCGTTCGTGGCGGCCGTCCCGGCGGAAGCGCTCGGCAGCTCCGGCCTGGTCGCCGCCGTCGTCGCGGGCCTCATCACCGGTTTCCGGGCGCCCCGCGTGCTGCCGCCCCAGCACCGCGTCTCGGACGCGCAGAACTGGGCGTCCGTGGAACTGGTCCTCGAAGGCGTGGTCTTCCTCGCGATGGGCCTCCAGCTCTCCACGATCCTCACCGAGGTGCACCGCGAGCACACCGGCCTCGGCGCGGCGATCGGGATCGCGGCCATCGCGCTCGCCGTGACGCTGCTGGTCCGCACCGCCTACGTGACACCCCTGCTGTGGGCGCTGCGACGACGCGCGTCACGCGGCGAGGCGATCCAACCCCGCATCGCCGCCGTGAACGAACGCCTCGAAGCAGGTCAACCGGTCGGGTGGCGGCGGCAGCCCTCGCCGCGCGACCTGCAACGCCTCGCCACCCGCGTCCGCCGCGGGCTGGCCGACATCGACTACCTGCTGCGCCAGCCGCTCGGCGTCCGCGAGGGCTCGGTCGTGGTGTGGGCGGGTATGCGTGGCGCGATCACCGTGGCCGCCGCGCAGACCCTCCCGGAGAACACCCCGCACCGGCCGCTGCTGGTGTTCATCGCCTTCGCCGTGGCGACCATGTCGTTGCTGGTGCAGGGCGGCACGGTGGGGCCGCTGGTCAAGCGCCTGTTCCCGGACCGCGTGGACGAGGACGAGGCACGCGAGCAGCAGGAGGAGCGGGAGCAGATCCTCGCGCTGCTGCGCGACGCGGCCCACGACACCCCGCGCCCACCGGGCACCTCCAACAAGCAGCACTACATCGCCGTGCTCAACGCGCAGCGCGACGCGCTCCTCGACGCCCGTGACGACGGCGTGTACGACGCCGACGCCCTCTCCGCCGCGCTGCGCAACATCGACGCGGCCCAGATCACCCTCGAACTGCGTGGCGGAGCCAACGGCTGAGTCCACTATGGACAAAGAGCGTCACCCGATTGGCCGGACTAGACGCGACCGCGTCCGCAACAATCGGGACGCCTCACACCAGTCCACTGTGGACTGGCGTGGCGATTCGTTCAATCGGTGCATCCGCGACCACACGGGTAGGCACTACGCTACGACCAGCGCCGATGCCACCCGACCCGGGGAACGCGATGACCCTCCAGGAACCGTCGAACGAGGAGCTGCGCGAGCGCGTGGCGAACGTGCTGGGCCTGGTGCGCGACAACGCGCTGCGCGCCGAACGCGAGGGACGGCTCACCGACGAGGTCGTGACGGCGCTGAACGCGACCGGGCTGCACCGGATGAACGTGCCCCACCGCTACGGCGGCTACCAGACCCCGGCGACCGCGCAGGTTGAGGTCATGGCGGCGCTCGCCGGGGCCTGCGGGTCGACCGCGTGGGTCGAGGCCATCCACCAGGCCGGTTCCCGGATCGTGTCGTTGTTCACCGACGAGGCGCAGGACGAGGTGTTCGCCGACCCCGACGTGCGGATCTGCGGCGCGTTCACCACGACGCTGACCGCGGTGCCCACCGGCGGCGGTTACGTGGTCAACGGCCGGTGCCCGTTCAACACCGGCTGCCGGCACTCGCGGTGGGACGTCATGATCGCCACCACCGCACCGGTCGACGGTCGGCCGCCGGAGCCGATGTGGGTGCTCGTGCCCCTGGCGGAGCTGGAGGTCCTGGACGACTGGGACGTCACCGGGCTCTCCGGTACCGGCAGCAACACCGTCGTCGCGCACGACGTGTTCGTGCCCGAGCACCGCACCCTGCACGTGCTCCCGACCCTGACCGAGGGCCGGTTGCGGTCGGTGGCCAACGCGACCGACCCGTTCTACCGGATCGCGATCGTGCCCCTCCTCTGCGCGACCAGCAGCGCGACACTCCTCGGCATGGCCGAAGGCGCGCTGTCCGACTTCACCGAGCGGATGCACCACCGGGGCATCGCCTACACCGAGCACCACGCGCAGCACGAAGCGCCGGTCACCCACTTCCAGCTCGCCGAGGCCACGATGAAGGTGGCCTGCGCCCGCCACCTCACCACCCACATCGCGCGCGGGGTGGAGGCCGACGAGACCGGGCGCACGACGCCCACCATGCGGGACCGAGTCAACGCGCGCGCCACCATGGGTTACGTCGCCCGGCTCGCGCGGGAGGCGGTGGACATCGTCGGCTCGGCCAGCGGCGGCTCGTCCCTGCGCACGACCGCGCCCATCCAGCGCATCACCCGCGACGTCCGGGCCCTGAGCATGCACGGTCTCATCGCGCCCACGACCAACCTGGAACTCCTCGGCCGCTCGCTCGCCGGGATCGCGCCCACGACGCCGTTCGTCTAGGACGGGGAGGGTTGCTCCGACACCGTGACGGCGCCGTTCGCACCGTCAACTGACAAAGCCCGCGAGGAGACGTGAGGAAACGTCGGCGGCGGTTAGCGTGTGCGGATCAACGCTTCGGAGGTGACATGTACCTCGCTCGGGTTCCTCATCGGCGCAGGCGCCCCCTGCTCCTGGTCGCCGCGTTGTTCTCGATCACGGCCCTGGCCGCGGGCAACACCGGCGCGCTCGCCGCTTCCCCCGACGTGCCGCCGCACCCCTGGCAGTACGACCACTGGCCGCAGCAGCAACCGTGGCAGCAGAGCCGGGACGACGCGCGGGTGATGGCGCGGGGCGCGTTCCCCGGCCCCATCGACCCGCAGAACTGGGTGAACCCGGACCACATGACGTGGGAGCGGGACTACCGGAAGATCCCCGGCACCAACTGGGCCGACCCGGCGGTCCGGGGATCGGTCAAGAACTTCAAGGGCGCGTTGGTCCTGTTGGACTACCCGAACCAGCCGTTCGTCGTGACCCAACCGCAGGGGTCGACGGTGTTCGCCAACCCCAGCGCGGAGGCCCACGACGTCCCGCGTGACCAGGTCGCGCGGTTCTACCAGGACTTCCTGAACAAACCCAACGCCCTCAACCGCGGCCACACCGTCCACGAATACTGGATGGAGGACTCCGGCGGGCGTTACGGCGTCGACCTCACCGCGTTCGGCCCGTACACCATGCCGGGCAAGGACCACGAGTACGCCATGGAGTTCCAGGCGGACGGCGACTGCCCGGCGGGCGACCGCTGCGACCGCGACATCCGCACCGACGGCCGCGCCGCGTGGGTCGCCGACGTCGGCGCACAGGTGCCGGCGGGCTTCGACTTCGTGTACTTCCTGTCGGCGGGCCAGGACGAGTCCGGCACCTGGCAGGAGTTCGGGACGATGAAGTTCCCGACCAAGGAGGACGTGCCCGACGAGTTCGGGCCGCCCGACCCCGCCCTGCCCAACTGGTCCGCCACGCGGTACGTGGACTGGACGTCGTGGGCGGCGGGCTCGGCGTTGTGGCCCAACGCGGGCGGCGGATCGTCCACGCAGGCGGAGAGTTCCGGCCAGGGCGTGTACGCGCACGAGCTGAGCCACCTGCTCGGCATCGGCGACAACTACAACAACCCGTACGGCAACCCGCCGCGCCGCGCGTACACCGGCATCTGGGACATGCTGTCCCGCGGTTCGTTCAACGGGCCCGGCGGTCCGCACTCCCGCTGGGTCGTCCCGGCGACCGCGGGTGGTTCGATGGGCGCGCAACACGTGCTGCGCAACAAGATGAAGCTCGGCATCGTGGACGAGCGCAACGTGCTGCGCCTGTCCCGCGAGGCGCTGGCCGACTCGGGCGTGGTGATCGCCGAGATCACCGCACGCGCGGTCCAGCCGGGCCCGAAGGGGCTCTCCGGCGTGAACATCGCGCTCGGCGGCGGGGACCTCTCCCCCGCCTGCGACGTCCGCACCAACCCGCTGTGCGACGGCGGCGGCTACCAGAACTACACGGTCGAGGTCGTCGACCGGATGGGCGCGGACTCGTTCACGCCGGACGCGGGCGTGCTGCTCGCCAAGACCAAGAACGAGGACCGCGCGCCGTTCGCGTGGGTGGTCGACGCCAACCCGCAGGACATCGGCATGACCGACTACGTCCTGCCGGACGGGCGGAAGGTGCCCATCACGATCGGCGACTACCGGCAGCTCTCGGACGCGTTGTTCCACGCCGGCACGGGCTCGGGCAGCGAGTACGAGTACGTCGACCAGGCCAACCGCCTGCACTTCTACGTGCTGGACGTCAAGCGCGACCGCCAGGGCGTCCTGTCCTACGTGGTGGCCATCCGGTCGCTGGACGGCGCGGGCCCGCAGCAGCGGGGCGTGCGCGTGCTGCCGACCGCCGGCCGGACCGGCTCGGACGGCGTGGCGACCTGCCGGTTCCCGCTGTTCAACACCGGCCGGAGCGCGGCTCCCGCCGGGCAGCACCCGGAGGACGTCGGCCAGTACCTCGGCGGGGACGTCTACCGGCTGTCCGCCACCGGCGGTCGCGGCTGGGCGGTCTCCGTGCCCAACGAGCTGGCGACGGCGCGGTTCGGCCGCGCGGTGGAGGTGCCGGTGCACGTCAAGCGGGACGGGGGCGCGCTGCTGTCGACGGTGACCCTGAAGGCCACCTCGGAGAGCGACCCCACCAAGACGTCCACCGCCACCTGCACGGTGCTCGGGCGTTGACCGACCGGGGTGGGCGTTCCCGCGCCCACCCCGGCGCTCAGCCGAAGGCGGGCATCACCTGGTCGTGGACCAGGCGCAGTTGCGCCTGTGCGTCGGGCACGCCGGGCAGGTCCAGCCCGGAGAGGGCGTGGACCAGCGCGGAATCGGTGATCGCGAGGATCAGGTGGTTGATCCCGGCGGGTTCGATCTCGCGCTTGAGCTTGTCGACGCACTCCGCGGGCGTGCCCGCGATCGACAGCCGCTCCGCCACCGGCGCGGGGGTGAGGTCGTAGGCGCGGCGCAGGTCGCCCGCGTCGGCGGCGGCGATGGCCGGGCGCAGGTCGGCCGGGTCGACGTCGTTGCGGGCCAGCTGCTCCTCCGACATCGACGACGCGTAGAGGGCGACCATCGCGCGCGCCGCCCGCTTCGCCGCCGCGCCGTCCTCCGCGACCGCGAACACCACCCAGGCGCCGAGGTCGAGCGTTCGCCAGTCACGTCCGGCCCGCTCGGCGCCCACGCGCACGTTGTGCACCATGTACTCGTAGGCGCGCAACGAATAGCTCAGCGAGTGGTGGACGCCGTCGGCGACCTCACCCGCCAACCGGAACGACCGGGGGCCGCGCATCGCGCCGAGCTTGAGCGGCAGGCGTCGCTGCACCGGGCGGGCGGACGTGAACAGGCCGCGGTAGTGGAAGTGCTCGCCGTCGTGGGTGATCGTGCCCTCGTCCAGGAACGTGCGCATCACGTGGTGCGCCTCCGCGACGCGGGACAGCGGTTTGTTCCTGGTCCAGTCGATCCCGTACTGCGCGAGCAGGCCGAAGTTGCCGCTGGAGATCACGCACTCCGCCCGGCCGCCGGTCAGTTCGTCCAGCGTCGCCGCCGCCTGCGCGATCAACGTCGGTTCACGCAGCACCACCGGTGACAGGCAGGGTCCGAGGCGGATGTGCCGGGTCTGGTCCGCGGCGGCGGCGAACAGCAGCCACATGTCCTTGTGCCAGGTCTCGTCCGCGGCGTAGACGGCGTGGTACCCGAGTTCGTCCGCCAGGCGGATGGCCGCGAGGGAGTCCCGCAGCGGCAGGTCCGGCAGCATGGCGTAGCTGAACTTCATGGTTCCCCCGTGGGGTCGGCTCCACCGCCGAGCCTGGCACGGGTGCCGGGTTCGGCGAATGCGCCGATCGGGTCCGTCACCGGTTCCGGGTACCGGTCACCCCCGAGGGCGACCCGGTGGTCAGCTCGTGCAGCCCGCGAGCGTCGTCCAGGACCACGAGCACCGGCCGGATGCCCTCCTCCACGGGTTTCGCGACCCGCCGGGCGGCCGGCACCTGCTCGGCCATCGCGGGGTCGTACTCGCCGGAGAACGAGGTCCGGACGCCGAAGTTACCGGACGGGCCGCCGGTCACGCCGTGCCCGGGACCAGGTCCAGGTGGGCGTCCAGGACCCCCGCCACCTGGTCGGGTCCGAGGTGCGGCCGGACAGGCCGGTGGCCGTGCCGGGCAGGACCGCGGCGACGGGTCCGCGGTGAACCGGCTCAGAGCACGTCGGACAGACCGGCCAGCAGGGAGAACAGGCCGAACTCGAAACGGGTCTCCGCGTCCGGGTCGCCCGCTTCGATCACGCGCCGGTTGAAGTGCGGGTACCGGCCCGACTCGACGACCTGGGCGACGTACTCCCCGACGGAGTTCCGCCACTGGTCCTCGGTCATCCCGGTGGTGCGCCGCGCTTCCGCCTCGGCCAGCTCCCCGGACACCGAACCCAGCACGTAGGTGTTCAGCACATCCACGATCATGCCCGCCTTGGTGGCGTCCGGCGTCGCCTTGGCGGCCACGGACAGGGTGTGGTCCGAGCGCGCGATCACGTTCGGGCCGAGCGCCGGGCGGCGGCTCGCCTGCTGCGCCAGCCACGGGTGCGCGAGCAGCGACCGGCGGAACGCACGCGCGATGTCGGCCAGTTCCCCGCGCCAGTCGCCGTCACCGGGCTCGGGCAGCGGGTCCTCGCCGTAGACGGCGTCGACCATCAGCTCGATCAGCTCGTCCTTGCCCACGATGTGCCGGTAGAGCGACGTCGTCCCCGTGCCCAGCTCGGCGGCCACCCGCCGCATCGACAGCGCGTCGATGCCCTCCGCGTCCGCGATGCGCGTCGCCGCGCGCACGATGCGCTCCTCCGTCAGCGCGGGACGGCCACCGCGGTCGCGCATCCAGACCAGCGTGGGAGGGGGCATGGCTGCATCCTAACCGTTCGGGTACGGTGTTCCCAGAGCGGGAACAGTGTTCCCAACTTGGGGGAGGTCATCATCGTGCTACCCGTAGTCATCGCAGGTGGCGGCACCGTCGGCCTGGCCACGGCGGTGTTCCTCGGACACCACGGCGTGCCGTCGCTGGTGTTCGAACGCCGACACGCGCTCTCGGCACACCCGCGTGCGATGGGCATCAGCCCGCGCACGCTGGAAATCTTCCGCGAAGTCGGCCTCGGCGAAGCCGTCGCCAACGCCGCCGTGCGCTCCACGCTGATGCTGAGGGCCGACGCCCGCACGGCCGCCGAGATCGACCGCACGGCACTGCGTGCCGAGCCCGTGGTGCCGTTCGACCTGTCGCCGGAGACCCCGGCCGGCCACTACCCGCAGGACCACCTCGACGCCGTGCTCCTGCCCGCCGCGCGGGAACGCGGCGCGGTGGTGGAGTTCGGCGTCACCGTCACCGACGTGACGCCCGGGGGCCGCGTCTCGCTGTCCGACGGGAGGGTGCTCGACGCCGGGTACGTCGTCGGCGCGGACGGGGTGCACAGCCGCGTCCGCTCGGCGCTAGGCATCCCGACGACCGGGCCGGGCGAGATCGGCGACACGACGGTCAACATCCTGTTCCACGCCGACCTGGTCGACGCGCTCGGCCCGATGCCCGTGATGACCGCGATCGGCCACCCCGACGCCGCCGGCGTCCTGCTGTCGGTGGGCGACAACCGCTGGGCGCTGCACGTCCGCGGGCCGTTGACCGACGAGGAGTGCACCGCGAAGGTGCGCACCGCGATCGGAGCCGACGTGCCGTTCGAGATCGTCGGCGCGCTCCCGTGGCGGGCCACCGCGCGGATGGCCGAGCGGTTCCGCGCGGGCTCGGTGTTCCTGGTCGGCGACGCGGCCCGCGCCATCTCGCCGCTCGGCGCGTTCGGCCTCAACACCGGCCTGGCGGACGCCCACAACCTGGCGTGGAAGCTCGCGGCCGTGCGGCGCGGCGCGGCCGGCGACCGCCTGCTGGACACCTACCACGACGAACGGCACGCGGTGTCCCGGTTCGTGAGCCGCCAGGCGGAGCTGCGCTGGGCCGACCCGAGCCTGCACTGGGACACGACCGCGGTCGCCGAGCGCGCCGCGGTCGGGGCGTGGGAGCGGACCATGGTCGTCATGGGCTACCGGTACGACTCCAGCGCCGTCGTGGACGCCGTGCCGGAGCCCCCGTCCACCGAGGACCTGTCGGCGAGCCTGGACGGCGCGCCGGGATCACCGCTGCGGCACCACTGGGTGCGACCCGGTGTGTCCACGCTGGACCTGGTCGCGTCCCGCTGGACGCTGCTGGCCGGACCGGACGCGGCCGGCTGGTGCGGCGCGGCGGCGGCGGCCGGTCTGCCCGCCGAGCGGTTGGCCGCCGACGTGGCGCGGGTGGTGGGTGTTCCCCCGGCGGGCGCCGTGCTGGTCCGACCCGACCGCTTCATCGCGTGGCGGACCGCCGAGCGGCCCGACGCGGACGTCCTCGTGCGGGTGCTCGACCGGATCACCGACCGGCCCGCGCGAGCGCTGTCCACGCGCTGAGCGCCGGGTCCACCGCCGCGGCACCGAGCCCGGTGCCGCGGCGGCACCGCTTCACGAGACGCCGAGCTTGTCCCGCAACAGGTCCCGCGTGATGTCCGCCAGGCGCGCGGCGGCGTCCCGGTCGAACGCCTCACCGGTGATCTCCAGCCGCGTGTCCTCCATGAACGCGCTCAACGGCTCACGCGGCGGCGAGTCGATGTGGTCGACGATCCGCGGGATGGACGACTCGACGGGATCACCGGCACGCTTCTTCTCCTCGGCGGTGACCGCGCTCGCCGGGTCGAACTCGCCCGCGAACTCGGTGCTGATCCCGCCGGGGAACAGCAGCACGTAGCGGGCGCGGTGCCCCTGACCGGCGAACGAGACGCCGAGCAGGTCGCTGAGCCGGCCACCGTGCTCCATCGACGCCCAGCCGTCGTAGTCGCGCTCCAGCTGGAGGTCGTCCCAGCGGACGCCCTCCTTCACCACGCCCGGACCCGCGACGTTCACCACGACCGGGTTCGCCGCCCGGTCCAACTGGTCCACCAGGCCGTACCCGATGACGTACCGGCTCAGGTAGTACAGCGCGAAGTTGTGCTCGAAACCCTCGGCGGTGACGGCGCGGTGGCTGCGGAAGTAACGCGCGCACAGCACGAGGGCGTCCACCACGGGGAACTTCCCGGCGATCTCGGCGACCACGCGTCGCGTCTCCGCGACCAAACTCAGGTCGGCCTGGATGAAGTGCGCCCGGTCGCCCGCGCCCGCCTGCCGCGCCCGGTCGAGGAACGCCTCGCCCTTGGCCGGGTTCGGTGCCACGACGACCACCTGGTCACCGCGGTCCAGGCAGGTGTGCGCGAGCGCCCGCCCGATGCCGGAAGTGCCACCTGTGATGACAACGGTCTTCATCGCATCCTCCTTGGGAGAACTGGTTCCCGCGGTACCCCGGTGCCCGCGGTCGGCCCGGCGGGGTGGAGGTCGGACGGCCCGACCGGCGGGCAGCACGCGGCCACGCGGCGGCACACCCGAGAAATTCTTGAGCCCCCATCACATTGCACGTCGGAACACGCGCACACCCCCACCCCTTGCGATCAACCATACTTGCGCGCGGCCGACTCGTCCTCCCCCGTCCACGGCTGCCCGAAAGGGCAAACCACGTCTGGCGGTCATGGGCGACGAAGACATGCGCACACGGTTAGCTGAACTCGCTGGAAAACAAGGGGACCGGCCTGCGGAATACGTCCAGTTAGGACATTCGAACACCGTCCATCAGCCGGCTGTCGCGGTCTTCACCGGTGACGACCGGCGATAGCCTGACGCACGGATCACCGCCCGGACGGGGAGTACGGAAGCACCCATGGACGCGTTTGTGCCGGACTTCATCAGAAAGACCTGGGAGGACCTGGAACTGGAGCACCTGTGCGGCCCACCACCGCCGTCCGTCGAGCGGGTGGACGACCTGGTCGTGGTGGGCGGGGCGGTGAGCTGGGCGACCCCGGGCCGCGAGGGGAACGGCGTGTTCACGCACGACGTCCCGGACGGGACGCACCCGGTCTACGCGGGTGTCCGGGCCTCCGGCGGTGGGAGCGCCGCGGAACCGGTGCGGCGCCACGTGACCGCGCTCCTCGTCCCGGTCGCGGAACCGGCACGCCTGGCCGAGGCGGCCTGGGACGAGGGCTACGGCGACATGGGCGCGGACCTGGCGGACCACGCGACCCTGTGGAGCGGGCACGCGCAACGCATGGCGCTGCCGCACCGGGGCGAGCACCGGCACCCGGCGATCACCCGCGCGGAACGGCGGCTCCGGTCCACGTCGGCCCCGACCGACCGGCTCACCTGGACCAACGAGGTGGTCGACCCCGAGACCGGCGCGAACATGGTGTCGTTCCCGGTGTGGGACGGCACGAACAACGCCTTCGAGGCGCGGAGCGCGGACGGCGGCTTCCTCGCCCTCCTCTACGTCACCTGGTCGGCCTGAACCGGCGGGCGGGTCACAGGTCGGCGACGCGCCAGACGCCGATCGACTTGTCGGTGAAGCTCAGCTCGACCTGCTCGCCGTCCTCCTCCACCACGTACACCTCCGAGCACCGCTCGTTGATCAGGCGGACCGGCTCGGGCAGGTCGAACGGCGGGAGGCCGAAGTCGAGCGTGCGCCAGGAACCCGTCGCGATGTCGACGTTGCCGTCCCGGCCGGGGAACGTGGTCATCGCCAGGTACGTCGAGCCGCTGCGCTTGATGTTGTCCAGCGCGCCGCGGATGTCGGCGAAGGAGAGGTGCACGAAGCAGTCCCGCGAGAACACCAGGTCGACCTCGGGCAGCGGGTCGGCGACGAGGTCGAGGACGCGGAACTCGCGGCCGGGTCCGGCGAACGCCTCCCGGTTGCGCTCGACCAGCTCGGGCACGATGTCGGCGCCGATGTAGGTGTCCACGCCCAGGTCCACCCGGGACATCCAGAAGAAGTCGCCGCACGGCGCGTCCAGGAAGCTGCGGACGCCGAGGTCGGCGACCAGGCGCGGCAGCTCGGCGCGCAACGCCTCGGTCTGGACGAGGTCCGAGCCGAAACCGGACCGGGACGTGGTCACGCCGAGCCCGGCCTTGTCCCCCATGGTCCAGGCCGCCGTCTCGTACATCCGGGAGAACAACTCCCGCGACGACCCGTCGGCGGCCGGGTCGCCGTCGAACACGAACCTGCTCTTGACCTTCTTCGGCGAAGACATCGTCGACACCACTCCCCTCAGAAGGCGACGGACCCGGGTTCGGCGGTGCGCATCGTCGCCGTGTACGGGGCCATCGCACGCATGATCTCGTCCTGCCAGGCGGCCGGGTGGGTGGCGCGGGTGGCTTCGCCGGGCAGGGCGCGGGCCGCTTCGACCGCCGTCAGCAACGCCTTCGTGGTCACCTCCGCGTTGTAACGGTCGACCAACCACTGACGACCCGCCGCACGCAACCGGTCGGCGTCGGGCAACCGCACCAACTCCAACGCCCGATCCGCCAACTCCACCGTCCGCAGATTCGCCACCGGCCACGCCGACGGCGCCTCGAACAACTCGTCACCACCACCCAACCCGTACCCCGTCACCAGACACCCACTCGCCAACGCCTCCGCCACCGGCAACCCGAAACCCTCACCCTCCGGCGCACCCAACGCCACGAACACCGACGTGTCCGACAACACCCGCGCCACCTCCCCGTGCGACAGACCCCGCACGTCCCGCAACTCCACCCCCGCACTCCGCGGGTCGTTGCGCAGGATCTGCTTCAACAACGCGCTCTCCGACGGCCGCTTCCGCGACATCCACGCGATGCTCGGCACCTTCACCCCGGGCCGGAACACCCCCGCGTCGACCGGGTTGGGCACCAGGCGCGCGGGCAGGTCGGGTACGGCTCGGGCGAGCACCCGGACACCGTCACGGGACACCGCCCACAACGCGGGCGGCGTGTCCCAGCCGGGGTAGCGCTCGACGTCGGGACAGGTGAGGAAGGTCAGGTAGTGGCCCTGCACGAAGACCACCCGGCGACCCCTCGGCGCCGGGTCCCGGTCGGGCAGCACCGCCACCTCCGGCACCACGAGCACGTCGTCCGCGCCCAGGTCCAGCTCCACACCCGACAACGTCGGCACGTCGTCCGCGAACCACGAGTACCGGAAACCCGGCGTCGGCGACCACCGGTACGCGTCCACCCCCGCCGCCACCAGCAGCGAAACGTGCTCGGTCAGCAACCGAATTCCGCCGATCGGGTGCTGCGTCTCGAATCCGGCGTAGATCACCCGACCGGTCAAATCGCCCTCCGCATCCACGCCGTGAAACCACACCGCAGGCCGCTCCGGACCACCGCTCCCCTTGGTGATCGACACTACCGCGCCCCGATTTACCGGTGCAATGCCCGGGTGCGGACCGGTGGCCGGCGCGTTGCACGGAGGGGCACACACCCGGCCAGCCCCTTGACAAAAGTGCGCACGACCCCGCCCCGCCACGCTGTTCCCGTCGTTCCCGGCGTGCGTGCCGGTAACGACGGGAACAACGCGCCCGCGGTCAGCGGTCAGAGTTCTTCGCAGGCGGCGCCGGCCTGGAAGCGCCAGCTCTTGCCCTTGCTCTTGACCTTGCAGTTGTGCTTGTCCCGGTTGCTCAGGATTTTGCCCGCGCACTTGTGCGCGCTGTAACAGAGGTGTTTCACCCGCGGGTCGCCGCCGGCGGACGAATCCGCCGGCGAGTTCGTCGCGTAGGCCGGTGCGCTGACCACCAGGAGCATCGTGAAGACCATTCCGGCGAGCCGGGTCGTGACACGCATTTCCATCGCCTCGTTCCGTGCAGAGGAATACGACGTGATACCGCTTCACATATCGGACCGATTTCCCGCCCGACACCGGTCGAGGGTAGGCAGCGGTCCGCCGTCCTGGCGATCCCTCGACCCGGTAAAACACGCGCACCCGGTGGTCCTGCATTTCGGAGCCCACTCGGAAGAGAGGGACCGGCGGGTGATTTCCGGACTCGATGTGATGAGTGCGCCGCACGGGGCGCACCGGGCGGCGAGCACGCCGCCGCGGTCCCGGTCGTGGGGTGCGCCGAACGACGCGACTACGCTACGGGGTTGTGCGGCGTGCCGGGGTTGTGGAACATGCGCGAGGTCTCGGGCTTCACGACCACGTGTACTGGGCATACGAGGACCATGGGCAGTTCCACCGGCACGCCCGGGAGTTCATCGGCGACGGCCTCCGGCTCGGGCAGCAGGTCTGGTACGTCGCACCCGGCGACACGTCCGCGCTCGCCGCGGACCTGCGCGGCATCGACGGCGTGGAGGAGGCGTTGCGCATCGGCGCGGCGAAGGTGGTGTCATTGGACTCGACGCACCCCGCGAACGCGGTGATCGACCCGGTGGCCCAGGCCGGGCACTACGCGGCGGCCACCAGGAACGCCGTGACCGCGGGTTTCACCGGCCTCCGGGTGGTCCGGGACTGGACCACCCTGGTGCGCAACGCCCGCCAAGCGGCGGCGTTCGCCCGGTACGAGCACGTGCTGGACCAGTACACCGCCGCGCTGCCGTTCTCCGCGATGTGCGCCTACCACCACCAGGTCGGGGAGGACGTCGTCGCCCGAGCGGCGTGCCTGCACCCGATCGGCAACGCGACCGCCGCCGGCTTCCGGTTGTTCGGCTCCACCGAGGCCGCCCTCGCGCTGGACGGCGAACTGGACTGCTCCTCCGGCGACCTGTTCGCCGAAGCGCTGCGGCTGGCCGATCCGCGACCCGTCGCCGGCCGCCTGGTCGTGGACGCGACCGGGCTGCGCTTCCTGGACCACAACTGCCTGCTGCGGCTGACCGAGCACGCCGCGCGCCACGACGCGACCCTGGTGCTGCGCACCGCGTGGCCGGGCGCGGCCCGCCTGGTCGACGCCCTGGACCTCACGTGCGTCGAGGTGGAGACCGCCGCATGAGCGCCATCCCCGAGACTTCCACCGCGAACCCGTTCGTCCACCCGGCGCTGTTCTACGCCGACGACGCGGAGTACCTGGGCGTGCTGGTGCCGTTCGTCACCGACGGCCTGGCCCTGGGCCACCCGGTCGCCGCCGCGCTGCCGCCGGACCGGTTGCGGCTGCTGCGCGCCGCGCTGGGCGACGCCGCGCGGCGGGTCGAGCTGATCGACATGGCGGTGGCGGGCGGCAACCCGGGCCGCATCATCCCCTCGGTGCTGCTGCGCTTCGCCGACGCCCACCGCGACCGGCACGTGCGCATCATCGGCGAGCCGATCTGGCCGGGCCGCACCGCCACCGAGTACCCCGCCTGCGCGCAGCACGAGGCGTTGATCAACCACGCGTTCGCCGGGCGCGACGTGAGCATCGTGTGCCCGTACGACACCAGCGGCCTCGACCCGTTCGCCGTCGCCGACGCGCGCGCCACGCACCCGGTGGTGTGGGAGGTCGACCGGCGCTACCCCAGCGCCGCGTACGCGCCGGACGACGTGATCGACCGCTACAACCAGCCCCTGCCCGACGCGCCGGGCGCCGCCGAGTTCCCGGTGGCCACCACGGCCGACATCCGCCCCGCCCGCCACTGGGCGGCCGAGCGGGCGCGGCTGCTCGGCCTGGGCGCGGACCGGCTGGCGGACCTGGAGCTGATCGCCACCGAGCTGCTGACCAACAGCCTGCGCCACACGCCCGGCGGCTGCCGCGTGCGGATCTGGCGCGACGCCGGGCACGTCGTGTGCGAGGTCCGCGACACCGGCCACCTCACCGACCCGCTGGCCGGTCGCCGCCCACGTCCCCGCGACCTGCCCAACGGGCGTGGTCTGCTGCTGGTGCACGAGTTCTCCGACCTGGTCCGCACGCACACCACCCGGCACGGCACCACGCAGTACGCGCTGCTGCGCACCGCACCGGGGCGGTGACCAACGGGGTCGGTCAGGGCTTGTGCGCGCAGAGGACCGCGCCGGGGACGTCCGCGTCCGGGTCGATCAGCAGCTGGGCGTCGAGCGCGAACCCGGCGGCACGCAGCCAGGCCGCGACCCGCTCCGGCGTGCGGCGGTGGACGTGCAGCTTCATCGGGTGGCCTCCGTAGCCCTCCGTCTTCAGCCGGGAGGCGTCGCCCACGTGGAAGCCGACCTGCACCGGGCCGCCCGGCCGCAGCACCCGGTGGAAGTGCGCCAGCGCGGTGGGCACCTCGTCGTCCGGCACGTGGATCAACGACCACCAGGCGAGCAGGCCGCCCACCGAACCGGCGGGCAGGTCGAGGTCCGTCATCGAGCCGACCTCGAACCGCAGGCCCGGGTGGTCGCGCCGGGCCCGCGCGACCATCCCGGGCGAGAGGTCGATGCCGAAGGCGTCGACACCGAGCCCGTGCAGGTGCGCGGTGATCAGGCCGGGTCCGCAGCCGACGTCCGCGACCGGGCCGCCGCCGGCGGCCCGCACCCGGTCGGCGAACGACACCAGCGCCGCCCGCAGGTGCGGCCGGCCGGCCAGCGAGTCCCGCACGTACTCGGCGTAGCTGTCCGCGACGGTGTCGTAAGAGGTTCGGGTGTCCTCCAGCCAGGCGTTCATGATCGGGCACCGTAACCGGCGTCATCCACGCAGCCGCTCGCGGACCGCCGCGGCCTCCTCGGTGCGGTTCTGGGCCTCGAACAGCTCCAGCGCCTGCCGCCACGCGGCAGCGGCCTCGGCGGGCCGGTCGAGCGCGGCGCAGGAGTGGCCCAGGCGTTCCAGGACCTCGGCCTCGAAGTAGGCGTTGCCGATCTCGCGCATCACGTCGACCGCCTCCCGGTAGAGGTCGACGGCGTCCACGTGCCTGCCTTCGAGCTGGGCGACCAGACCGAGCGTGTCCAGGGTGCCCGCCTCACCGCCGCGGTACCCGTGCCGCCGGTGCAGGTCCAGCGCGGCCACGCAGTGCTCGCGGGCCTCCGCGTACCGGCCGAGTCGCGCGTGCAGCCAGCCGACCCCGTTGAGCGCGACGGCCTCCCACACCGGGTTCGCCAGTTCGCGGTAGTGGCCCAGCGCGAGTTCGGCGTGCCGCAACGCCGCCTCGTGCTGGTCGTGCCGGCCGCGGATCACGGCGAGCACCTGGTGTGCGGTGGCCTGGCCGTGCACGTCGCCGGTCTCGCGGCTCAGCGCGAGCGCGCGTTCGAGGTGGTCCACCGCGTCGTCGTGCCTGTCCAGGCGGGCGCACGCGTCGCCGGCGCACCGGTGCGCGACGGCACGCATACCGGTGTCGCCCAGGCGTTCGGCGGCGGCCAGGGCCTTCTCCCAGACGCTCAACTGGTCGTCGAACCGCGCCCGGCGCGTGTGGAACGTGGTGAGCGCCGCCGCGAGGTGGAACGCGGCCCGGTCCCAACCGTGGTCGACGGCGTGCTGCTGGGCGGCGAGCAGGTTCGCGTGCTCGGCCGCGAACCAGTCCAGCGCCGCCGCCGCGTCGGCGAGCGGGACCGGTCGGCTGCCGGGCGCGGGCTCGCCCGGCTCGACCGCCGGGTGGTGCGGGGACAGCAGCCGTTCGCCGGCGAGCGCGGTGTGGGCGTAGTGGTCGAGCAGCCGGGTCGTCGCCGCGCGCCGGTCGCCCGCGTGCTCCGCCGCGTACAGCTTGACCAGGTCGTGCATCCGCCAGCGGTGCGGGTGGTGCTGCCGCACCAGGTGCAGGTCGGCCAGCCCGCGCAACGCGGTCCGCGCACCGGTGGCGGTCAGGTCCGCGAGCGCGGCGGCGGCAGGCAGGCCGATGTCCGGTCCCGGCGCGGAACCCAGCAACGCGAACAGCTCGGCCTGGGCGGGCGTCAGTGCCCGGTGCGACCAGGACAGCACGGCGGGCAGGCTGGCGGCGGGGTCCCCGTCGTCCAACGCGCCCAGCCGGGTGCCCGCGTCGCGGAGTTCGGCGGCCGAAGCCGCCAGCGGGATCTCCGGGAACGCCTCGGCCCGCCCGGCGACGATGGCCAGCGCGAGCGGGTAGCCGCCGCAGCGGGCGACCAGCTCGGCGACCGCGTCGGGTTCCCGCGCGAGGCGGTCCGCGCCCAGCCGGACCGCGAGCAGCGCGCGGGCCTCGTCGTCGGTGAGCACGTCCAGCGCCAGCGGGCGCGCGCCGTGCCCGGTGACCAACCAGGCCAGGCGGTCCCGGCTGGTCACCACCACGGTGCAGGTCGGGCTGCCGGGCAGCAGGGGTGTCACCTGGTCGGTGGTGCGGGCGTTGTCCAACACCACCAGCAGCCGCCGGCCGGCCAGGAGGCTGCGGTAGAGCCCGACCTGCGCGGCGAGCCCGGCCGGGACGCGGTCCGGGGCGACCCCGAGCGCGTCGAGGAACCCGCGCACCGCGTCGGCCGGCGTCAACGGCGTGCCGCTGGGGCTGAACCCGGCGAGGTCCACGAACAGCTGGCCGTCCGGGAACCGGTCGGCGTAGCGGTGCGCCCAGCGCAGCGCGAGCCAGGTCTTGCCGATGCCGCCCGCGCCACCGAGCGCGGAGATCACCACGGGACCGCCCCGACCGGCGTGGTCGCCGAGTGCGGCGGTGAGCGCGGCCAGCTCGTGCTCCCGGCCCGCGAACGTCCGCGGCGCGGCGGGCAACTGGCGCGGCACGACGCCCGCCGCCCGGTCGGCGGGCGGCAGCGCGAGCTGGGCCGGGTCGGCGGCGTAGGGGTGGTCGGGCAGCGCGAGCCAGGCGTCCGCCGCCGTTTCCTTCACCTCGACGCGCACCCGGCGGAAGCTGCTCGGACCGGCGTCCGCGCAGTGCCGCACCACCTCTTCGAAGAACCACTCGGAAACGATCAGCGCCAGCACGCCCGGTGATTCACGCAGCGCGGTCTTCGCGGCCCGCGCGTCGAGCAACCGGAATGCCAGGTTGACGGCAGACGCGGTCACCCCGTGCTCGTCGTACACGACTTCTCCGGCGTGCACCGCCATTCGAAGCCGAATACGCGCCCCGTCGCCGTGTTCCGCGTTGTGCTTGTCGAGCGCGGCGACCAGGGCACGCGGCAGCGCGTCGACCAGTCGCGCTTTGACGATCCGTTCCGGTACCAGCACGAACACGCCGTCGCCCCGGTCCTCGTGGTCGCACTCCGCCCACGGGATGCCTGCTTCGCCGAACGCGCCCGCCAGTGCCCGGTACAGCCCTCTTCGCACGGTGACCTGCTGGGACGAGTCCCGCCGGCGGTCTCCGAACCCTTCGACGTCCACGACCACGATCGAGCGGTGCACGGCTGGGTGCGACATTTCCCCCCTAATGGCACCGGCGGTGTCGCCGGCACGTCGGAACGGTTCGCCGATGGCACTCGACGCAGAGTACAACGGTCGGAAATCCATCGCCGGACACCGTCACCGACAAAGGCCGCGGTAGTGCGGAGTGAACACCTCTCATGAAACGAAGAGTCCGCAGTGGACGGTCGCACCCACTCGTCGGCGTGCCCCGCAGCCGAACGGATCGCCGGTGGTTGAACCACTCAGTGGGACCACCGGCCCGGTCCTGCTCGCTACGGTGGCACTCCGGGGCCTCATGCGTCGACTCGACCGATAGGGAGCACCCATGCGCTGGTTGTCCTTGCCAACCGCGATCGCGACGCTGTTACTCCTCACCCCGGTCGCCGAAGCGGCGGTCGTGGAGTACGAGGAACTGCTGCCCGCGCCCGGCGATTGGGCCGTCATCGTGTCGTCCATCAACGATTCGGGCCAGGTGACCGGCGGCAGCTACTCGCCGGGCGCCCTGCCCACCACGGTGCGCTGGGAGCCCGCGGCGGGCCGGGGCGACGCCAACCCGACCGTGCTCGGGAAGCAGGAGGGGTACGGCATGGCCGTGAACAACCGGGGCAACGTGCTCATGGCGGTGGCCTGGAAGTCGGCGGGCGCGTTGATCACCAGGGTTTCCGCGTGGGAGAACGGCAAGGTCGTGGACCGGTCGCCGAACGGACCCACCGCCGGCTCCCAGACGATGCGCGACATCAACGACTCCGGCTTGATCCCCATGTCGTACAGCGTTTCCGACAACGGGTTCCGCTACCCCAATCGCGCCGGCGTGTGGCGCAACGGCGTGTTCGTCGAGATCCCCATGCCCAAGGGGCTCATCGTGTCGCACAGGATCGTCAACAACCGGGGGACGACCGCGGGCGACGCGAGGCCCGCCGACAGCGACGACTACGTGTTCCGCTGCACCGGGACCCGGTGCACGACGCTGCCCCGGCACACCACCGGCGGCGCCTACTCCCCGCAGGCGCTCAACGAGTCCGACGTGCTGGCCGGCACCTGGTGGTCCGGCAAGGGCACCACCCGCGCGGTGCTCTGGACCGGGGACAGGGTGACCGCGCTGCCCGGCGACGACGCGGGTGTCGCCGACAACCCCCACGCCATCAACGAGAGCAACGACGTCGCCGGCTGGCGCGTGGTCGACGGGGCGCACAAAGCCACGTTGTGGCGCGGCGGGGCGTTGATCGACCTCGGCACGACCGGCCCGAGCGAGGCGGTCGCCGTGAACGACCGCGGGGACGTCGCCGGCTGGCAGACCATCGACCAGAAGCGCGAGCCCTTCTTCTGGCGTGCCGGCACCCTCACCCGCCTGACCCCGCCCTCGGGTGTTTTCGCCAAGGCCGTGGGCCTCAGCAACACGGGCGCGGTGATCGCCAACTCCGAGGAGTCCGGCGCCTGGCACGCGTTCCGCTGGACGATCCGCTGAACTTCGACGCGCGAGCCCGGTGATCGCCGTCCGCCCTCCGGCCGGGGAGCGGGCGGCGATCGCGGCTTTCCGCCGCGCGAGTCCAGCGCTTCGGTGATCACACCGCCGTGGCCGCGGCTCCTCCGGCGGACGCCCGACGCGCCGGGGACGCCTCCACGCCGTCATCCTCTCCACCGGCCCGCCTGGTCACAGTGAGTGGCAATCCGCAATTCTGCGCCCGAACGGGCTAGCCCGTTGCCCCTCGAATGGGCTAAGCCGTATCGTTCAGTGACCCCAGTCACAGTTCGGGTCGATCAGGCCGCTCCACACCGGCAACCGGGGATCACCGCCCGGTCGATCGACCCTGCGCGTGAGGAGAGCGGTATGAGACGGTGGCTCCCGAGCGCCGCGGCGTTGGTCGCGGCGTCGTTGTTCGTGGTGGTCGGCCCGGTGCCGGCCGCGCAGGCGGTCGGCCAGTGCGAGCCGAACAGCTTCAGCACCGATTTCCAGCCCCCGCTGGTCGCCACACCGCGGAACACCGCGATGACGGACGTGACGATCGTGGGCAGCGCGTGCACGACCACCAATCCCGTCATCACCTCGATGTTGATGGAGGGTTCGGGCACGGGCCTGTTGAGCTGCGCCGGATCGAGCACGGCCCACGGGAACGGGGCGTTCCGCTGGACCACGCTGCTCGGGACGACGCTGCACTCCGGTGCCGAGTGGACGGTCGACAAGGCGAGCGTCGCCGGCGCCGACGTGTGGACCTTCACCGGGTCGTTCACCTCCGGTGAGTTCTCCGGCCAGGGCTTCCGGTTCGTCGCCGTGACCGGCACGAACCCGCTGGAATGCGCCGCGGCCGGGGTGGAGAAGGTCAACGGGCCCGGCGTGTTCGCCATCCTCTGACCAGAACTGTCGCAAGTGGACGGTTCGCCGCACCGGCACCGCGTCCACACCACCCGGGGGGCTTCGCGAGGTCGCGGCGTGATCCGCGACCCGAATCCGGAAGGCATCCCATGAAACGCGTATTCCCCGCGCTCGCCGCGGTGACCGTCGTGGTGGCCGCGGTCGTGCTCGGCCCGACCTCCCCCGCGTCGGCGGCCGGCCAGTGCAACCCCACCAGCGTCACCGCCGAGTTCAACCCGCCCATCACGTTCGCCGTGCGGCAGGTCGCCGTCCAGGACCTGCGCATCGACGGTGCGGTCTGCACCGAATCCGGCAACCCCGACGTCACCTCGATGAAGCTGACCGGAGCGGGTTCCGGCGTCCTGACCTGCTCGCAGCTCAACCAGGCGAGCGGTCGCGCGACGGTCGACTGGACCACGCTGTCCGGTGCGAACCTGCGCTCCCAAGCGGATTGGTCGCTCGCCGTCGTCGCGGGTGTCTGGGTCTTCACCGGCACGTTCACCTCCGGGACGTTCTCCGGCCAGGGTTTCACGTACGCCGCCGAAGTCGGCACGCACCCGCTGGAGTGCTTGTCCGGCATCGAGAAGAACAACGGCACCGGCCTGTTCGTAATCACCTGACCCCGCGCACGAGAGGACGGGCACGTCATGCAACTGTCCAGACCACCACGACGCGTGGGCGCGGTGATCGCCGCGCTGCTGCTGACCTCGGGCACGGCGATCGCCGCCGCACCCACCGCTCAGGCGGACCTCCTGCCGCACGTCGTGTGCGCGAGCGGTGTCCTGGAGCTGACCTTCACCCCCGGGTTGACCCTGGAGGAGCAACCGGTGCGGTTCTCCGGCTCGGGCAGCCTCGGCGGCTGCGTCGACACGGCCAACCCGCTCGTCGTGTTCGGCGGCGACGTCACCGTGACGAACGGCTCGGGCAACAACAGTTGCCTGTTCAGTGAGGACGTCAACGCCGATGTGGCCATCACCTGGAACGGCGGTGCCGGGCCGAGCAACAGCAAACTGGTGCTCGACGGGATCGAAGTCCAAGTGGGCAACCAGGTGTTGTTCACCGGCACCGTGACCGGTGGCCGGTATCGCGACGACATGCTGACCGTGGAGTGGGTCGGCCCCACCGTCGGTCCCGGTGAGACCTGCCTGGACGAGGCGGGGGTCCGCCACATCAGCGGCGCCGCTGTCGGCGCGTTCACCACTCCGTGAACCGCGCACACCACGAAAGACCGAGAATCACACGAGGAGGCAGTCATGAGCGCACTTCGCCGAACCGCGATCGGCGCGGTCACCGCGCTGGGACTCGTCCTGGCCGGCCAACTCCTGGGCACCGGCAGCGCGTCGGCCATGACCAAGGCCGAGTTGGTCGCCGTGCTCGGCGACCGGGCCACCGAGGTGTCCGCCGAGTCACCGGTGGCCGTTCCCGTCGACTCCGCGACGGTCGGCGTCGACCTCGGCGTCGCCGAGGTTTCGCTGACCGGAGAGTGAGCCACGTGCGGCGGCCCGGGGTCCGCGAGACCCCGGGCCGCCGCCCCTACACGACCCGCTCGTTCCCGCCGTCGATCGGCACCTGCGCGCCCGTGGTGCAGGCGAACGTGTCCGAGCACATCTCCGCGACCAGCCGACCCACGGCCGCACTCGTGATCTCCGCGCCCAGCAGGTTGCGCCGCTTGTACGCCTCCGCGCTCAACCCGTAGTGGGCGGCGCGCTGGGCCAGCACCTCCACGCTCCACAGCCCGGTGTCGAACACCGCGTCCGGGTGCACCGTGTTGACCCGGATGCCGTCGGCGGCCCACTCCAGCGCGGCGACCCGGGCCAACTGGGTGACCGCGGCCTTCGACGCCGAGTAGGCCGCGGCCCCCGGTCCCGGCGCGGGCGCGTTCTTCGACCCCACGACCACGACGCGCCCACCGCGTGGCGCGAGCTTGAGGAACGGGTGCAGCACGCGGAACAACCCGGCCGTCGAGTCGGCGTTGACCGACATGGTGTGCCGCCACGTCTCCGGGTCGAGCCCGCCATCGGCGTGTTGCCCGGGAAGACGCCCGCCGAGGCGACCAGCACGTCCACCCCGCCGAACCGCTCCACGCCGCGCCGCACCGCGTCCTCCACGGCCGCCGCGTCGGTGACGTCGACCTGGAGGCCGAGGTAGTCCGCGCGGCTCTCGGTCGCCGTCAGGTCCAGGCCGATCACGGCCGCGCCCCTGGCGCGCAACGCGTCGGCGCACGCCCGGCCGATGCCCGACGCCGCGCCGGTGACCAGCGCGACCTCGCCGCTGAACTCCGCCGGCGGCCCCGCGAGGCGCAGCTTCGCCTGCTCCAGCTCCCAATACTCCATCTCGAAGATCTCGCGTGCCGACAGCGCCCGGTACCCGCCGAGTTCTTCGGCCTGCTCGATGACGGTCATCGTGTGCAGGTAGATGTCGCGGGCGATGTCGGCGTCCCGCGCGCGCCTGCCGACCGTGAGCATCCCCAGCTCGGGGTCGAGCACCACGCGGGGAGCCGGGTCGAGCGCGGTCAGACCCGGACGCGCGTGCTCCGCGAAGTAACGACGGTACTCGTCCGCGTAACCGGCGACGTCCCGACCGACCAGCGGCACGCGCTTGGTGCGGATCACGTGGTCCGGCGTCACCGGGCCGCGGCCGGCGACGTCGGCGAGGTCGCGCCTGGCCACGAACGCCGCCGTGACGGGGTCGCCGTGCCGGCTGACGACCACCGGGTGACCGGCGGTCCCGGCGATCCGCGCCCGCAGGGCGGCCAGCACCCGCGGGTCGGCCGGCGGCAACGTCGCCGGCGTCGTGCGCGGCCGGTGCCGCGCCAGGTACGCCTCCGCCTCGCTGACCAGGTCGATGTGCCGGGTGTACGCCTGCTCGGCGTCCTCGCCGAAGGTGACCAGGCCGTGGTTGGCCAGCACCACGCCGACGATGTCGTCACCGGCGTGGTGCGCGAGCAGTTCGGCGCACGTGCGGGCCAACCCGAACCCCGGCATGACGTACGGCACCACCACCACGCGGTCGCCGAACACCTCCGCCACCCGCGGCTCCGCCAGGTTGGTCAGCGTCACCACGGCATCGGCGTGGGTGTGCAGCACCACGGGGTGCGGCAGCACCGCGTGCAGCAGCGTCTCCACGCTCGGGTCGGGCGCGCTCGCGTCCAGCAGGGCGCACCGGAGTTCGTTCATCATCCGGTCGTCCGGCAGGCTCGGGACGGTCAGCAGCTCTCGCAGCCGCTCCAGGCGCAGCGGGGCGAACCCGGCCCGCTCGATGTCCGCCAGGTCCCAGCCGCTGCCCTTGACGTGCAGCACCTCCACCGGCCGACCGGTGATGTCGGTGACGGTCGTCTTGACCGAGGTGTTGCCGCCGCCGTGCAGGACGAGGTCCGGTTCGCGGCCCAGCAGCCGGGAAGCGCGCACGCAGGCGTCGAGGGGGTCCGGATGTGCTTCAGCCCAACGGTTTTCCACTGATGATCCGCTCGTCGGTGATGATCGCCGTGACCAGGTCGGCGGGGGTGACGTCGAAGGCGTAGTTCAACGCGGCGGTCGGGCGGTCGCCGACGACCTCGGCCGGGTCGCGGACCTCGATCTCCACGCTCGCGCCGTCGGGCGTGGCCGGGTCGATGGTCGACTCGGGCGCGGCGACGACGAACGGCACCCCGGCCCGCGCCGCCGCCAGGGCCAGCGGGTAGGTGCCGATCTTGTTGACCACGTCGCCGTTGGCCGCGATCCGGTCCGCGCCGACCACCACGACGTCGGCCAGCCCCCGCGCGATCACCGTCGGCCCGGCGGAGTCGACCACGACGGTGTGCGCGACACCCATCCGCGCCAGCTCCCACGCCGTCAGGCGGCTGCCCTGGAGCAACGGCCGCGTCTCGTCCACGTAGACGTGCCCCAGCGCGTCCGCGTCCCGCAGCGCCCGGACCACGCCGAGCGCGGTGCCCCACTCGACGCACGCCAGCGCGCCCGCGTTGCAGTGCGTGTGCACGTTGACCGGTCCGCCGAGCCGGTCGACCAGCCACCGCGCGCCCCGCAGGCCCAGCTCGCGGTTGCGGCGGACGTCCTCCTCCAGGACGTGGACCGCCTCCGCGACCACCGCGTCCACGCCCTCGTCCAGGCGCGCGAGCACCCGCTCCACGCCCCACGCGAGGTTCACGGCCGTCGGGCGGGCGACGCGCAACCGCGCCGCCTCCGCCCGCACGTCCCCGCCACCTCGCGCGGCCAGCGCCACACCCAGCGCACCGGCCACCCCGAGGGCGGGCGCGCCGCGGATCGCGAGCCGCCGGATCGCGTCCACGAGCTGGTCCACGGTGTCGATGCGCAACGTCGTCAACGCGTCGGGCAGCAGCGTCTGGTCGATCGCGATGATCCGCCCGTCCACCCAGTCGATCGTCCGCATGGGCCCGAGTCTGCCTGTTCACCGCCGTTCCGCGGTAGCGCGCCCACTTCGACTACACGAACGTACGATCATCCCCCCGGTGGCCGGGGCGATCGGGTTCCGGCCGGCTCGCCGAGGACCCCGGGTTCGGTGTGGGCGTGGCGGCGGTGGGCCGGCGTGCTGAACCGCCCACGTCGGGCACCGGCTCAGGCCGGCGCGGGCTTCCGCGTGGCCAGCCAGCCCGCGATGGCGCTGACCAGGTCGTGGCACGTGCCGCAGCCTGTGGTGGCCCTGGTTTCGGCGACCAGGGTGTCGACGGCGCGTGCCCCGCCGTTCCAGGCCGTGACGAGTTGTTCCTTCCGCACGGTGTTGCAGCGGCAGACGAGGGTCGACGCGGGGAGGTCGGCCGGGTTCACGGTGGTCGCCTCGGCGAGGGAGCGGCCCAGCAGGAGGGCCACCCGGTCGTCGGGCGCGGGCAGGCCGCGGTCGAAGAGCTGCACGACCGTGGCGGCGGCGTCGGGGGTGCCGAGCAGGATCGCACCGACGATCACGTTGTCGCGCAACACCACCTTGGCGTACCGGCCGCGGGTCGGGTCCTCCACGCGCACCACCTCGGCGCCCGGCTCGTCCAGCTCGACGTGCACCTCGCCCAGCGAGGCCAGGTCGATGCCGCGTGCCTTCAGCTTGGTCACCACCGGGGTGCCCCGGTAGCGGGCGCCGGGGTTCGCGCCGGTGAGCAGGTCGGCCAGCACGGTGGCCTGCTCCCAGGCCGGCTGGACCAGCCCGTTGACCACGCCGCGGTGCTGCGCGCAGTCGCCGAGCGCGTGGATGCGCGGGTCGCTGGTGCGCAACGCGTCGTCCACCACGACGCCCTGCTCCACGTGGAGCCCGCAGTCACGCGCGAGGTCGGCGGCCGGGCGCACCCCGGTCGACACCACGACGAGTTCGGCGGGCACCAGGGTGCCGTCGTCCAGCTCCACCTCGGAACCCGGGACGCACCGGCGGGCGAACCGGCCGAACCGGAACTCGACGCCGGTGCGGTTCAACGCGTCCGCCAGCACGCGACCCGCGCCGGGGTCGAGCTGGCGCTCCATCAGGTGACCCAGCGGGTGCACGACGGTCACCATGCTCCCCCGTGCGACCAGTCCCCGCGCCGCCTCCAACCCGAGCAGCCCGCCGCCGAGCACCACCGCCGGCGCGCCGGGCCGGGCCGCCTCCAGGATGCGGGCGCAGTCGTCGAGGTCGCGGAACGCCACCACGCCGTCCGCCGGCCGGCCGCTCTCGTCCAGCAGCCCCTCCACGGGTGGCAGCCACGGGTTGCTGCCGGTCGCCAGCACCACCGCGTCGTAGGGCAGCCGCGTGCCGTCGGCCAGCTCCACCACCCGCGCCACGCGGTCGACGCGCGTCGCCGGGACGCCGACCCGCAGGTCGACCCCGGCCCGCTCCGCCCAGCCCGGCTCGTGCAGCAGCACCGACCGGATGTCCAGCCCGCCCGCCAGCACGCTGGACAGCAGCACCCGGTTGTAGGCGGGGTGCGCTTCCGCGCCGACCACGGTCAGCGCGACCCGCGCGCCTTCCGGGTCGCGAGTGCGGATCTCCTCCGCCAGGCGGGCGCCCGCCATCCCGTAGCCGATGATGACGACCTTTCGCACGGTCACCGCCCGCTTCCCCCTTCGGTCGACAGGTCTGGTTCCAGCCGCACCGCGCACGCCTTGAACCCGGGTATGCGGCTGATCGGGTCCAGCGCCGGGTTGGTGAGCAGGTTCGCCCGCTGCGCGTCGGGGAAGTGGAACGGCAGGAACACGGTGTCCAACCGCATGCCCGGTTCGAACCGCACCCTGGCCGACGTGCTGCCGCGTGCCGAGGTGACCTTCGCGCGGTCGCCCTCGGCGAGGCCCGCCCTGGTGGCGGTGTCGGGGTGGACCTCGACGTAGACCTCCGGCGCGGCCTCGGTCAGCTCCCCGACCCGGCGGGTCTGGGTGCCCGTCTGGTAGTGCGGCAGCAGGCGTCCGGTGGTCGCCCACAGCGGGAACCGGTCGCCGGTCGTCTCCGGCGGCGGCGCGTGGTCGACCGCGGCGAACCTCGCCCGCCCGCCCGGCAGCGGGAAGCCGTCCAGGAACATCCTCGGTGTGCCGGGGTGGTCGGGCGAGGGGCACGGCCAGTACAGGCTCTCACCGGCCCGCAGCCGCTCGTGGCTCATGCCGGAGTAGTCGGCGGGACCGCCCGCACCCGCCCGGCCCAGTTCCGCGAAGACCTCCTCCGGCGCGGTCGGGAACCGCTCCGCGGGCTGGCCGAGCCGCACCGCGATACCGCTGATCACGTCCAGGTCGCTGCGGACGCCGTCCGGCGGGTCGAGGGCGCGGCGGCGCAGCAGGACGCGGCCCTCCAGGTTGGTCAGCGTGCCGTCCTCCTCCGCCCACTGGGTCACCGGGAACACCGCGTGGGCGATCTCCGCGGTCTCCGAGAGCACGAAGTCCGACACCACCAGGAGGTCCAGCTCGCGGAGCCGTTCGGCGATGCGCCCGGCGTCGGGCGCGGAGACCACCGGGTTGGTGCCGAACACCAGCAGCGCCCGGATGCCGCCCGGCCGCCCGGCCGCGTCGAGGATCTCGTAGGCGGACTTGCCCCGACCAGGTATCCCGGCCTCCGGGACGCCCCACACCTCGGCCACGTGCCGGCGCGCGACGGGGTCGTCCACCTTGCGGTAGCCCGGCAGCTGGTCGGCCTTCTGCCCGTGCTCCCGCCCGCCCTGGCCGTTGCCCTGGCCGGTGATGGTGCCGTACCCGGAGCCGGCGACGCCCGGCAGGCCGAGGGCCAGGGCGAGGTTGACCCACGCCGAGACCATGGCGGTGCCGTTGGCGTGCTGCTCGGTGCCGCGTGCGGTCAGCACGTACGCGTTGTCGGCCTGGGCCAGCAGCCGGACCGCCAGGCGCTGGTCGGCCACCGAGACCCCGGTGGCCCGCTCGGTGCGCTCCGGCCACCAGCGCGCCGCCAGCCGCCACGCCGCGTCGAAACCGGTGGTCCGGTCCCGCACGTACGCCTCGTCCACGTGCCCGTCGGTCACCGCGACGTGCAGCAGCCCCAACGCCAGCGCGAGGTCCGTGCCCGGCTGGGGCCGCAGGTGCAGGCCCGCGAGCCGTGCCGTGGCCGAGCGGCGGGGGTCGACCACCACCAGCCCGTCGGCGTTGATCGCGCGGCGGAGGTGCTGGACGAACGGCGGCATCGTCTCCGCCACGTTCGCGCCCACCAGCAGCACCGCGTCCGCCTCCGCGAGGTCGGTCACCGGGAACGGCAGGCCGCGGTCCGCGCCGAACGCGTGGATCGTCGCCGCGGCGGCCGACGACATGCAGAACCGGCCGTTGTAGTCGACGTGCGGGGTGCGCAGCGCGACTCGCGCCAGCTTGCCCACCAGGTAGGCCTTCTCGTTGGTCAGCCCGCCACCGCCGAGCACGCCCACCGCTCCGGGGCCGTGCTCGGCGATGATCTCCGTCAGCCGGCGTGCGACGTGGTCCAGGGCGTCGTCCCACGACGCGGGCCGCAGGTCGGCCGAGCCGGCGCGGACGAGCGGCGCGGTCAACCGGCCCGGCGTACCCAGGACCGCCGCCGACGTCCAGCCCTTCTGACACATGCCGCGGCCGTTGGCCGGGAACTCCCGAGGTCGCGTCCGGACCTTTTCGGGCGTCACCTCCACGGTCATTCCACATTGCAGCGCACAATAGGGACAATGCGTCGCGGTCGCCGCCGCAAGACCCGCTGAATTCATCCGGCCACCTCTCCGATGGCCTCAGCCTCCCGATACCGGGGCCAGTTCGTCCACGTGCCGCCGAGCGTTTCACGGCAATGGACCAGCACCGGTTGAGACGCCTTACCGAAAAGCCTCTCGACGGGCTCAACCGGACAATCCGGCAGAAGTGGCGAAAACCGCTCGCGCCCTGTTGTGAGGGTTGCTCTCCATTCGTCTCGGACCAGGAAACCGGACATATCAGCCAAGGTGGGCGCACCACCCCTGAAACGGGTGTGACCCGATCACGCGCGACCTATTGCGCGCACAATTACCGCAGTGGTGCCCGGACGCCATTCCCGGCCGCGCCCGACGCGGTTCGCGGGAACTCGCGATAGACCACGAGGTCGAGCGTGTCGCGGTGGAACGCGGTGGTGATCACGGGGTCCTGCGGGTGGAGCAGGACCCGGCCGCTGAGCACGTACGCGGTGCGCCTCCCCTACCGCCGGAACTCCGGCATCGCCGCGCTCCGAACGGGATCGGTCACCGGCCCGGTCGGGTCACCCGCGTGATGCGGTACCGGCCCTCGGCATCCGGGTGCGCGCCGTGGGTCTCGCTCTCGAAACCGGGGAACGCCCGGCCGAACCGCTCCATCGCGGCGAGGTACGACCGGATGGGACCGCTCGACGCGCCCACCCGCTCGCCCGGCATGAGCACGGGTATCCCCGGCGGGTAGGTGGTCACCTGCGTGGCCACCACGTCGTCGTCCTCCAGCCCGTCCAGGTGCACCATCTCCGTCCGCCCGTTGACGAGTTCCTGGTACGCCTCCCCCGGGCTCAACACCTGCTCGGGCAGTTCGGTGAACGCCCGGTGCAGCAGTCCCATGAACCCGGATCCGGCCAGCGCGGCGTGCATCTCCGCGCACAGGGCGGACAGCGTCCTGCCCCGGTACTCGACGGGGTGCGCGCGGACCAGGTCGGGCAGGACCTCGTCCAGCGGCGCGGCGGTGTCGTGCGCGCGCTTGAAATCCGTCAGCGCGTCGAGCAGGGTCCCCCACTTGCCCTTGGTGATGCCCATGGAGAACAACAGCAGGAAGGTGTACGCGTCGGTCTTCTCCACGACGATGCCGCGGGTCTCCAGGTAGGCGGTCACGATGCGGGCGGGTATCCCGAACCCGTCGTCCACCTGCCCGCCGGCGTTGATGCCCGGACAGGTGATGTTGACCTTGATCGGGTCGAGCAGGCAGTAGTCCTCCTCCAGGTCCGGGAACCCGTGCCACGCCGCGCCGGGCGCGAGCGTCCAGCACCGCGGTTCCGCCTGGAGCAGTTCGAGCGGGGCCCGGTCGAACGGGACCCGCTTCTTCGCCTTCGGGTCGTGCACCTCGGCGGGCTGCCACGCGCCGAAGAACCACGGGGGCCGGTCGCCGGCCGCCGCGATCCGGCGGCCCAGGCGGACGAGCGCCTGGCGGAACCGGATCGCCTCGGTGATCGCCTCCGTGGTCAGCCACTCGCCACCGGTGCCCTTCATCATGGCCGCCGCGACGTCGTTGGCGGCGATCAGCGGGTAGAGCGGCGAGGTGGTGGCGTGCATCATGAACGTCTCGTTGAAGCGGTCCGGGTCGAACTCGTGGTGGGCGGACCTCTTGACGTGGACCATGGCGCTCTGCGACAGCGCCGCCAGGAGCTTGTGCGTGGAGTGGGTCGTGAACACGGTCGGCGCGACGGCCGCGGCCGGGAGGACGCCGGTGTCGATCGCCATCCCGTACCGGCGCGCGTAGAGCGGGTTGAACCGGGCGTAGGCGAACCACGCCTCGTCGAAGTGGAGGTTGCGGACGGACGCGCCCAGCAGGTCCGCGACCCGCACCGCGTCGTAGCAGAGGCCGTCGTAGGTGGAGTTGGTGATCCCCGCGTACACCAGCGGTTCCGCCGGGTCCGCCCCGATGATGGGCGTGCGCGCCACCAGGTCGCGCACGGCTCCGGTGTTCAGCCGGTTCGGCGGGATGGGGCCGGTCAACCCGTAGCCGTTGCGCGTGGGCTTCAGGTACGCGGGTCGCGCGCCGGACATGATGATGCCGTGGTTGATCGCCTTGTGGCAGTTGCGGTCCACGAGCACCGGCCGGTCGTGCGGTACGCAGGCGTGGATGACGATGCGGTCCCCGCTGGACGTCCCGTGCACCACGAAGTAGGTCAGGTCGGCGCCGAACACCTCGGCCGCGTGGCGCTCCGCGTCGCCGATCGGGCCGTGGTGCTCGAACAACGAGCCGAGTTCGCCCACCGACGAGGACAGGTCCGTCCGGAACAGCCGTTCGCCGTAGTAGTCGTAGAACGCCTTGCCCACCGGTGACTTGAGGTAGGCGACCCCGCCCGCGTGCGCGGGCGTGTGCCAGGAGAACTTGTGCGCGTCGTCGAAGTGCCGCAGCGCGCGGAAGAACGGGGGCAGCACGTTCTCCAGGTAGCGCCGCGCCGACGCGTCCACCCGGCCCGCGATGAAACCCGGTGTGTCCTCCAGCAGCCAGATCCACCCGTTGACGAACTCCGCCACCCACAGCGGCAACTCGTCCGCGATGCCGTCGCTCGTGACCAGGAAGACCGGTAGCCGCGGCGAGAACCGGCCGACCAGCGTCCGCAGCACCGCCTCGACCGGCCGGGCCCGCTCGCCCCCCACCTCCGTCCCGGCGGGGAGGTCCCAGCTCACGAGCACCGCGCCGAGGTCGGCGCGGGAGGTGACGACCGCCGCGGCGTCGTGCGCCGAGTCGGCGATGGTCACCCGGTAGCCCCGCCCGGACAGCAGCGAGACCAGCTCGCCTACCCGCTCGACGGCCGCCGTGCCCTTGACCGTGCCGGCGTCCAGCGCCAGCAGCACCGTGTTGCCCGTCATGGAGAACCAGCCTCTCGTCGGCCTGCGAACTCGACGCCCGAGGGTGGAAATGGCCTGTGCCAAGGCTATCGCCGTGCGAAGCCCCCGTCCGCGCCCGACCGCCGAACCACCTGACCGTGTGATGAGCGAGCCCACCTCCGGCAATCATTCCACACCAGCAAGAATAGACAGTCCACTTAGGACGGTGGACGGCAGGCAGTAGCGGAACCCGGTGGATTTGGGAAGTCCTCGTACTGCTACCGACGGGGGACGCTCGACCGAGTGGAGTTTCCCGCGGTGCCGGTCGACCCCGGGACCGCGGTTCGCGATCCGGCTACGCTCCCACAGGGAAGCACCGGGAGCGGCGACGCCCCGCACGGCCCACGTGGTGACCGCCGGGGAGCGGACCCGCGCGACGCGGTCCGACGGGCGGGCCCGGTGCCGGTACCGAGCAGCCGCGCATCCGCAGTCGATCCCGGAGGGAACCGATCGACCATGCCACCGCACATTCGGGCCGCCCTCGGCACGGCCACCGCCCTGCTCATCGCGCTGGGCGTTCCGGCGAACGGCTCCGCCACGCCGTCCGACGCGGCACGACCGCGCATCGTCAACGGCGCACCGTCCACTCAGGTGTACCCGTTCATGGCGTCGTTGCAGGACGCCGCCACGGGCGAGCACTCGTGCGGCGCGGTGCTGATCGCACCGCGGTGGCTGCTCACCGCGGCCCACTGCGTGAGGGACTGGGACGGCGCGCTGCACCACCAGGCCCGGATCGGCACCCAGGACCGCACGACCGGCGGCACGGTGCTCAGCGTCCTGGAGACCCACGTGCACCCCGCGTACACGGAAGTCTCCGCGGGCAACGACATCGCGCTGGCGAAGCTGTACGGATCGGCACCGCAGCAACCCATCCGGATCGCGCCACCCGAAGAGGCGGTGCCCACCACGCCGACCCGGCTGCTGGGGTGGGGCAACCCGGAAGCGAGCCAGTGGGCGCAGTGCGGCGCCCCCGTCACCCTGCACTGGCTCAACACGTCGATCACCGAGCCGGCCGGGTGCGGCGCGGACCTGCGGGAGAAGGACCTGTGCACCCACAACCCCAACGGCAACGCGGGCAGTTGCTGGGGCGACTCGGGTGGCCCGCAGATCACCTACCCCGAGCACCGGCTCCTCGGCGTCAGCAGCCGGCTCACCACCGATTTCTGCGGTGCGCGGCCGTCCATCTACACCGACGCCACGCGTCACCGCGACTGGATCACCACGGTCACCGGCCCGCTTCCCTGACCCGATGGGAGAAACCATGAACGACCACGAACCGCAGGACCCGCCGCCGGCGGAGGTCCGACCGGTGAGCGACTACCCCGACGACCAGCGGACCGCCACCTCCCCGACCTACTCCCGGGCACTCATCACGCGCGACAGGTCGCTGGTCCGCTCCATCCTGGACGACGGCTACCTCTGCCACGTCGCCTTCATCGCGCCCAAGAGGGGGAACAACCCGGGCGGCGAACCGGTCGCGGTGCCGAACCTGTACGGCCGCGTCGGCGAGACCATCTACCTGCACGGCTCGCCGAACTCGCGACTGGCGAAGCACCTGGAGAGCACCGCCACGTACCCGGTGTGCGTGGCGGTGACCCACGTGGACGCGCTGGTCGCGGGTCGCTCGGCGTTCAACCACGCGGTGTCCTACCGGTCGGCGATGATCCACGGCAAGGCGTACCTGGTGACCGACGCCAAGGAGAAGACCGCCGGGCTGAAGGCGTTGGTGGAGCAGGTGATCTCGGGCCGCTCCCAGGGCACGCGGGAGGCGTCGGCCGAGGAGCTGAAGCACACCGCGCTGGTCGGCGTCCGCATCGAGACGGCCACGGCGAAGGTGCGCAACGGTGGGCCCAACGTCGCGCCCGGTGACGAGCACAGCAAGCACTGGGCGGGCATCATCCCCGTCCGCCAGGTCTACGGGCCGCCGATCTCCGCGCCGGACCTGGAAACCGGCGTCGTGGTGCCGGACCACATCCGGTACATCACCGAGATCAAGAACCAGCGCAACATCAGGTTCACCCCGCCGTACGAGAGCGTGCCCGCGACGGCCGCCGGTGGGGGCGTCGCGAAGGCGCCGGGCAGTTGAGCCACCGCCGCCCCGCCGCGGGGCGGCGACCGTCATCGCAGTGAGGAGCCGATCCGATGAGCACCACGGAAGACCTGCCCGTCCAGCGGGAGGAGGGCCTGCGCCCGCCGACCGACCAGGAGTTCGAGCTGTCCGCCAACGACCGGCTCCCCGACGCCGAACGACTCGCCCGCCTGAAGCGCCTGGAGGACTACTTCGCGCAGCAGAAGAAGAACTTCGTCGGGTACCAGGTCAACGGCGACGTGCGGAGCGCGGAAGACCTCGGCCGTTTCCTGGACTACAGCACCAACAACATCGGCGACCCGTTCCGGGACAGCAACTTCACCATGCACTCGCGGGCCGCCGAGCGCGCGGTGCTGCGGTACTACGCGCGGCTGTGGGGCGGGAAGCTGCGCAAACCCGAGGACCAGCTGGGCAGCGGCGAGAAACCCGATCCCGAGTCCTACTGGGGTTACGTGCTCTCCATGGGCGGCACCGAGGGCAACGTCTACGCGCTGTGGAACGCGCGGGACTACCTGGCGGGCAAGGTGCGCATCGTCAACGCGCCGCAGGCGCCCGGTCACGCGCCCACCGAGCTGTGGGTGGACGCCCAGGCGCCGCAGGACAACGAGAACGCGTACCACCCGGTGGCCTTCTACTCCCAGGACGCGCACTACTCGATGGCCAAGGCGGTGCGGGTGCTCGGCATCCCGACCTTCCACGAGACGGGCAGCAGGCGCTACCCGCACGCCAACCCGCTGGACCCGGGCAAGCCGTGGCCGCAGGAGGTGCCCTCCGCCGACCACCCGGACGGGCCGGGCGCGGTGGACGTGAACCAGCTGGTCACCCTGGTGGAGTTCTTCGTCCGGATGGGCCACCCCGTGCTGCTCATCCTCAACGTCGGCACCACCTTCAAGGGCGGCTACGACGACGTCGAGGAGATCTGCCACCGGCTCGACCCGGTGTTCCGCCGGTACGGGATGCACGACCGGCCGGTGAAGTACGGCAGCAAGGACGGCAAGGACCTGGTCGACCGGCGGCGCGGTTACTGGCTCCACGTCGACGGCGCGCTCGGCGCGTCGTACCTGCCGTACCTGGAGAAGGCCGTGGAGCTGGGGAAGTTCGACCCGCCGGACGGGGAATCCGTGCCCAGGCTGCGGTTCGCCTACCGCGGGGTCAAGACGCACGTGAGTTCGATCGTGTGCAGCGGGCACAAGTACCTCGGCTCGCCCGTGCCGTGCGGGATCTACCTTACCAAGGTCGGCAACCAGATGAGCCCGCCCGACAACCCGGAGTACATCGGCTCGCCGGACACCACGTTCGGCGGGTCGCGCAGCGCTCTGGCGCCGATCATCCTGTGGAACGCGTTGGCCCGCCGGTCCCTGGACGACCACGTCGCCGCGGTGGTCCGCACCCAGGAGATGGCGCGGTACGCGGTGGAGCGGCTGGGGCGGGTGCGCGAGAAGATCCCGCGCTTCGTCGTCCGCCGCGGTCCGCTCGCCTTCAGCGTGGTGTTCAGCCTGCCTGCCGAGCACGTCGTCCGGAAGTTCTCCCTGGCGACCATGCCGTCCATCCGCATGGCGCACCTGTTCACCATGCCGCACGTGGACCGGGAACTCATCGACCGGCTGGCCGCGGTCCTGGAGCGGAAGGACTCCTGGACCGACATCCCCACCCCGCGCGCGGAAGCGGAGCAGGCCGTCGAGTCCCTGGCGGACGTGTTCCCCACCGCCGAGGTCACCGCCGCCGAGCGTGGTTTCCAGTGAGCGGTCGGTCCCGGTACGCCCATCCGGCACGACCCGGTGTGCTTTCGGCGGTTCGACGTCGGCCGACGGGTGACTTGTGATCACGGGGTGCGCTCGGCACGGTTGGTCGGGTCCGGCCACCCCCGCGACAGGAGTGTGCGATGCGCCCGTGGCTCGCCGTCGTCGTACTGGTCCTCGCCACCGCCGCCGCGCCTCCGGTCGCTTCGGCTTCGGCTCCGGCGGGTGACGCCTACGGCTACACGGCGACCGCGATGCGGTCGTCCTACGTGGAGGGTGGCACGCGGACCACCCTCCGCGGCGACCTCACCGGCCGGCACCAGGACTTCCCGTTCCCCGTCACCTTCTACGGGAACACCTACACCGGCGCGTCGATCTACGACGACGGGTACCTCACGTTCGAGGACCGCAACCCCGTTCCCCCACCGGGTCCGCTCCCGTCACCCACACCGCCCAACGCCGCCGTCTACGCGTTCTGGGACGACCTGGTCGTGGACGACCAGGCGGGGGTGTGGACGGGGGTCGACGGCGTCACGCCGAACCGGCGGTTCGTCGTGGAGTGGCGTGACGTCACGGTGAAAGCCGTGCCGGGCACCCGGTTCAGCGCCGAGGCCGTGTTCCACGAAGGCGGGCGGATCGTCCTCCAGTACCGGGGGATCGACCAGGCCGCCGAGGCGGGCGCGGGCGCCGTCGTCGGTATCGAGAACGCCGCGGGCACCAGTGCGCTGACGTGGTCCGCGTGGCGGCCCGCGTTGTCCGACGGGGTCGCGGTCCAGCTCCGGGTGCCCGGCACCGCGATCGCCCGCGGGAAGGTCACCGACGCGAACACCGGTGAGCCGGTGCGTTACGCGGCCGTGCGGGTGGCCGGTGCGGCGAACGCCGCCAAGGCCGACTGGTACGGCGAGTACCAGGTGCAGGTCCCGGCGCGGAAGGCCGCGATCGAGATCACCTCGGACGGTTACGCGGCGGGTCACGCGACACCCGCGCCGCCGGCGGAGAACACGCTCGTGCGGGCCGATGTGGTGCTCGACGCGCCGGTGCTCGTGTCGGGGGAGCCGGTGGAGATCACCGTGCGTGCCGGGACCGGCCGCACCGCGACCGCGCCGATCCACAACCGGGGCACCGCTCCCGGCACGTGGAGCGCGGCGGCCGAGATAGCCAGCGGGACGGCCGTCCCGCGGCCGGACCGGCCCGGTGCGACGCTGCGGACCTGGAACCCCGAGGCGGCCGGCGTCCCGGCCGGTTACGGCATCGCCGAACTCGGCGGTGACGTCTGGGTCTCCAGCCGGCGCGACCACACGTTGACCCGCCTGACCCCGGACGGCGTCGCGCTCCAGCACCACCGGCTGCCCGCCACCGAACTGCTCGGCGACCTCACCACGGTCGGCGACGCGCTCTGCTACGTGTCGGACCGGCAGTGGGACCCGATGACGTCGACCACCAGGTGCATCCGGCCGCTCACCGGCGAAGTGGTGCACACCACCACCACGACCGGCATCCGGGCGGGCGACCACGGCCTGGCCCACAACGCGCGGGACGACATCTTCTACCTGGTGGACGGGAAGACCGTCCACAGCGTCAAGGGGCCGTCGCACCCCGACGCCGGCGCGCTGGTCGGCTCGTGCTCCCTGAGCGGGCACGACCGGCACAACCACGTCGCGGGCATCGCGTACGCGCCCAACGGCCCCGGTCCCGGGCTGCTGTGGCTCTACCTGGTCAGCGCGGACTCCGGCAGGCCACCGCTGCCGAGCTTCCTGAGCGCGGTCACCCCGGACGGGTGCGCGAGCCGCGCCACCCTGCCCGACCCGGTGCCGGGCGACCGGACGGGCGCGGGCCTGGAAACCGACGCGGCGGGCAACCTGTAGGTGTACTCGTACTCCCCGACCGGCCGGCCGGGCCCGGCGAAGGTGACCCACCTCCAGACGCCGTTGCCGACCTACTCGGACGTGCCGTGGCTCGCCGCGGGCGCGCCGGTGACCATCGCACCCGGCGCGACCGGCGACGTCGACTTCACGGTGGACGCGACCACCCTGAGCCCCGGCGTCCACCCGGCCGCGCTGCACCTCGCGACGGTCGCACCGGGCCGACCGCGCGTGGGCATCCCCATCCGCCTCACCGTCACGCCCTGACCCCGATGCGGTCGTCCCGACCGCTGGTGTCGTGGTGGGGAGGTCGGGGTGGACCCGGTACGGGTGATCGGCTCGCTCCACGGGGTCGAGGTGGCGGTGGCCGTCACGGACGCCCCGTGGGAACTCGGGGTGGACGTGCTGGTGGTGTCCGTCGGGAGCCGACTCGGCGACCTGGGCCTGGCGTTGGCGCAGCAGGTCAAGAGCTTCCGGGTGGACGGAGTCGACCTGGCCGGCATCCCGGCGGACCGGCCGCGGGGCCGCGCGCTCGACCCGGGCGAGCCGCTGCGCCACGTGGTGCTCGCCTCACCGCACAGCGCGACGGGTGAAGGCGTGCTGAGCGCCGTGGCGGTGGCGACGCGGGCGGGCGTCCTGGCCGCGGCCCGGACCGGTGCGGCGAGCGTCGCCCTGCCGCTGCCGGCGACGGGCGCGCTCGGTGCACCGCACGAGGCCGTGGCGGCGGTGGCCGTGCCCGCGCTCCGGGACGCGCTGCGGTCGGCACCGCGGTCGTTGCGCCGGGTGGTTTTCGTCGGCAGGCAACCGGACCTCTTGGCGGTGATCACGACCCGGACGGCGGTGCGGAGAGCGGTGGCCCGGCCGGCGCGGCGGGGCCGCCGCCCGAGGACGACCTCGCGGGCGGTGTGACGAGCGACCTCGTGCCGGCCGCGTCGATACCCCTGGCGCACGACCGGCTGGGTGTCGGCACGTACGTGTCGATGCTCGCCACCGTGATCGCCGAACGCGCCACGCCGACCCCGCTGTCGATCGGTGTCTTCGGGGAATGGGGTTCGGGCAAGAGCTTCTTCATGGGCATGGTGCGCGGGCAGGTGGACGAACTCGCGGGCTCGGGCTCCGCGAGGTTCTGCCACCGGGTGGTGCAGATCGGTTTCAACGCCTGGCACTACGCCGACACCAACCTGTGGGTGAGCCTCGCCGACGTGATCTTCCGCGCGTTGGCCGGGCCCGACCCGACGCCGGCGGGGCACCGGAGCGAACTCCGGCGCGTGCTCGCCGAGAAGGTGGACCACCGCGCCGAACTGGCCGACGCGAACGACCGCGCCGAGGCCGAGGTCGCGCGCCTCCGGGCGAAGATCGACCGAGCCGACGGCGCCCACGTCATCGGTACCCGTGACCTGTTGGCGGCGTTGCGGTCCTCCACCGCGCTCCGCGAGCGCCTGGACCGGGTCTGGCGGAGGATCGGGGTCACCGACGACGTGGAGCGCGGTCGGCTGCTGTCCCGGGAGCTGCGTGGCATCCACTCCGACGCGGTGACCCTGCGGGGCTTACCGGTGGACCGCACCGGCAAGGTCGCCCTGGTCACCGCCGCGACCGTGCTGGGCGTCAGCGCCGCCGCCGCGCCGGCCGCACCCCTGCTCGGCTGGTTGGGCGGTGCGGCGGGTGTCGCGCTCGGCGCGTTGGGCACGGGGCTGCTCCTCCGCGCCCGCAACGGGTTGAGCGAGCTGCGGACGTTGAGCGAGGACCTGCGCGGTGGCCTTGACCGGATACACGAGGATCACGTCCGGCAGCACGTCGCCGACGTCGTCGACCGGCTCCGCGTAGCCGAAGCGGACCAGTTGGTGGCCCGCGCGCAGTTGGCCGAGGTCGTGGCCCGCGTCGGCGAACTCGGCCGGGAACCGGCCGAGCTGAACCCGTCCCGCCGCATGTCCACCTTCCTGCGCGAGCACGGCGACACCTACACGCGGGACCTGAGCGTGGTGTCCCGGCTGCGCAAGGACTTCGAGCAGTTGGTGACCCTGTTGGCGGACTGGCGCGCCAACCCGGACGCCGACCCGGAGGTCCGCCCGGTCGACCGCATCGTCCTGCACATCGACGACCTGGACCGCTGCGAGCCCGAGCAGGTCGTGCAGGTGCTGGAGGCCGTCCACCTGCTCTTGGCCATGGACCTCTTCGTGGTGGTCGTCGGCGTGGACCCGCGCCGGCTGGTGGGCGCGGTGCGCAGCCACTACGCCGAACTCGTGGCACGCCCCGGCGACGACCCCGCCCCGTGGCGGGTACTGCCGGAGGACTACCTGGAGAAGATCATCAACATCCCGTTCACCCTGCCCGGCACGGGTTCGGGGGGCTTGGGCTCGGTGCTGCGCTCGATGGTGGAGACCGAGCAGCCCCCGGCGGCCGGGCCACGGGCGACCCGCGTGCCGCCGGCAGCCGGTGACCTGTCCATCGAGCCCGGCGCGCCGTTGGCGGACCGGGCCCCGTCGGCACCGGCCCGGCCGCTGACGACCGCGGAGCCGGAGTTCCTGGACGCCCCGGAACCCCTGGTCGCCACGCCGAGGGCGGCGAAGCGCCTGTTCAACGTCTACCGCATGATCCGCGCCACCCGGGACCTCGGCACCGCCGCCCGCTTCCTCGGCGACGACACCGCCGCCGGTGAGTTCCAGGCGGTCGTGGTGCTGCTCGGGATCATCGCCGCCGCGCCGGCGCTCGTACCGGCCGTGCTGGACGCCCCGGTGGACATCGGTGTCCGGGGTGGTCTGCTGCACCGCCCTCCCGGGGAGGCGTGGTCGGCGTTCGCCGCCGACCTCCTGCCCCGCGACGGCCGCTCACCCGTCGTCGGGGCGCTGACGCCGGACCAGGCCGAACCGTGGTTGCGCCTCCACCAGGGCTTGCGCTCGATCACCCCCAAGGTCGCGCTGCCCGACCTCACGGCGTTCCAGTCCTGGGCGCCCCACGTCCGCCGCTTCTCCTACACCGCCTGAGGGATCATCGAAATCCCGCACGGGCAGGAATTCTGCCGGGACCCTGCCCTCGCGGGCGTTCCCGCGGCGGCCTCGCCGGGCCAGCATCGAGTGACGGGGCGTGACACCCGCTGGCGTGATGGGAACTGACATGCGGGCACATGAAGAACCGGAACAGCAACGCACGCGGCGTGCCGCGGAACGGGCCGAGGAGGTGCGCACGCCGTCCGGTCTGTCGCCGGGACTGCTCGCGGCGTTGCAGCGGAGTGTCGGCAACGCGGCCGTGGCCGGGTTGGTGACGCGTGCCGCGGACCCGGCGACCTCGGGTGCGGTCGACGTGCTGCGGTCCGCGGGTCGGCCGCTCGCGACACCCGTGCGGCAGGAGATGGAGGCCCGGCTCGGCGCGGACTTCGGTTCGGTGCGCGTGCACGACGACCACGCGGCCCGGGAGGCGGCGGCCGGGCTCGGGGCTCGGGCGTTCACCTCGGGCGACCACGTCGTGATCGGCGACGGCGGCGGGGACCGGCACACCCTGGCCCACGAGCTGACCCACGTCATCCAGCAGCGCGAGGGCCCCGTGTCGGGCACCGACAACGGTTCCGGGCTGCGGGTCAGCGATCCCGGCGACCGGTTCGAGCGCGCCGCCGAGGAGAACGCCCGGACCAGCCTCGCCCGGCCGCTGCCCGACCGCCCGGTGGAGGGCGGGAACGGGGAGCCGACCACCGGAGCGGTGCAGCGGGCGCTGCTGGTGGGCACGGACGACCTGTCCCAGCGCTACCGGAGCCGCACCGAGAACCTGCCACCGAAGCAGCAGCGGGTACTGCTCAACGAGATGGTGCAGAACGTCGTCAACCAGTTCATGACGGTGGTCAAACCGGAGTTCACGGCGGAGGAGCGCAAGGCGTTCTGGGAGGAGCGAGCGCGGATCAGGTACCAGTTGGAGAAGGCCATCGTGTCCCCGATCGGGCACCGGGGCACGCACCCGGTGCTCGCCCGCCCGGTCGGCGCGAACACCGCCTTCGGCGCGAAGAACCACGACATCCGGGTCGCCAACTACACGGACCTGGCACGCAACCTCATGGGATGGGTGTACGCGAAGGACAAGCGCCGCGAGGAGAAGGCCGCGGCGAACCGCATCCAGGACGAGGGTGAGGTCGAGCAGGTCCTGAACGTGCTGCTGCGGCGCATCCGCCACCGGATCGACGACATCGAGGACGGCAGGGTCGAGGTCCGGGGCGAGCCGCTGTCCAAGCGGAAGTTCGAGATCCTGAAGGAGGAGCTGACCACGGGGCTGTCCCACCTGGAGTCGCAGCCGAAGGTGCGCGACAAGGGGGACCGCCGCAGCCACCACGACCCCGCGCAGGCCGGGAAGCCCATCGGCTCGTACCTCGCCTACTTCGCCATGGACCCGAAGTTCGAAGGCAGCTCCCTGCGCAGCAAGCTGATCGAGAAGGGCGGTGTCTGGGCGCTGCTGAGGCGACCGCACGACTTCTCGTTCCGGGACAAGCTGATCGCGTTGCACGACCTGTCCGAATACTTCGGCCACTCCCGGCACACCCCGCCCACCATGGGCAAGACGCTGGTCCCGGAGATCGGCGACCGGGAGAAGGCCAGCACCACGGGCTACCGGGAGGACGGCACGCGCATCACCGCGAAGGACCGCGGCCAGGTAGCCGTCCACCCGTCCACGCGCAACGAGAACTCACCGACCACCAGGCTCGCCCGCTCCCGGAACCTGCCGGTGTGGGCGGGCCAGTCCTACACCGCCGCCCGGATGTTCAAGATGGCCGAGGAGTTCGGGGCGAGCCAGGAGGAGATCGCGGCGGTCGCCTGGGGCATCTTCTCGTTCTGGCGGGTCGACTTCGACCACACCACCGAGTACGCCTACCACACCCTGCACGAGGTCATGGACATCTCCCAGAACTTCGGCCTGGACTACCACGTGGACGACCAGTACGCGTCGCTCTCCCTGGTCGACGTCAAGAAGATCACCGGGAAGCTGGAGGAGGTCCGGAACACCACGCGGGCGGTGCACGAGGACGCCAGGCAGCAGGTGGAGGAGTTGAAGACCGCGCTCCGCGGCAAGTCCCGGAACCGGGAGGTCCGCGAAGCCCAGAAGCGCTTCCTGGACATCGCGCAGGACGTGGCGGACGAACTGGGTGACATCCGCCGGGCGCTCCGCAAGCGCGCCGAGGAGGCCGAGTCCTGGGACGGGTTGTCCGGCCGGGACCGCACCTGCCTCCTGGCGTACTGCCTGGACGACCTGAAGGGCGTGCGGAGGCGGGTAGGGCGGCTCGACGACAAGTTGGCGCGCGTGGAACGCCGGTGACCCCCGCCGGGATGCGCGCCGCCGCCGCCGGTGTGAGCATGGAGCGGCGGAGGGAGGCGGGCGTGGGACCGAAGCGGTGGCTGGAGCTGTGGCCGGTGTACCGGCAGCTCACCGGCGGTGACCCGCTGGGCCGGGGGCACGCCGCCCAGTCGCCCCGGTCGGCGGGGCTGACCGCCCGCACCGAGGGCGCCGACCACGTCGCCAAGTCCATCTGCCCCTACTGCGCCGTGGGCTGCGGCCAACGCGTGTACGTCGCGGACGACCGGGTGCTCCAGATCGAGGGCGACCCGGACAGCCCCATCTCCCGCGGCCGGCTGTGCCCGAAGGGGTCGGCCAGCACGCAACTGGTCAACGGTCCGCAGCGCGCCCGCAAGGTCCTCTACCGCGAGCCGTACGGCACGGAGTGGCAGGAGCTGGACCTCGACACGGCGATGGACATGGTGGTCGACCGGGTCCTCGACGCCCGCGACAAGGGCTGGCAGGACGTCGACGAGCACGGCGCACGCGTGCGCCGCACCCTCGGCCTGGCGAGCCTCGGCGGCGCGACGCTGGACAACGAGGAGAACTACCTCATCAAGAAGCTGTTCACCGCGTTGGGCGCGCTCCAGATCGAGAACCAGGCTCGCATTTGACACTCCGCCACGGTTCCCGGTCTGGGAGCCTCCTTCGGTCGCGGCGGGGCGACGGACTACCAGCAGGACCTCGTCAACTCCGACCTCGTGGTCATCATGGGGTCGAACATGGCGGAAGCCCACCCGGTGGGTTTCCAGTGGGTGATGGAGGCCAAGGAGCGGGGCGCGCCGGTGTTCCACATCGACCCGCGGTTCACCCGCACCAGCGCGCACGCCGACCTGCACGTGCCGCTGCGCGCGGGCACCGACATCGCGTTCCTCGGCGGCGTGGTGAACCACATCCTGAGCAACGAACTGGACTTCCGCGAGTACGTGGTGGCGTACACGAACGCGTCCTTCCTGCTGCGCGAGGACTACCGGGACACCGAGGACCTGGACGGGCTGTTCAGCGGCTACGACCCGGAGACCGGCGCGTACGACCCGGCGTCGTGGCAGTACGAGTCCGTCGAGGAGAAGCACGCCGGGCGGGACGCGGACTCGGCGGCCAAGGAGCAGTCCTCGTCCTACCAGCACGGCTCGGGCGGGCCGCGGGTGGAGGGCGGCAGCGACCGGATCGCCGCCGACCCGACGCTGCGGCACCCCCGGTGCGTGTACCAGGTGCTGAAGCGGCACTTCTCCCGCTACACGCCGGAGATGGTGGCACGGGTCTGCGGCGTGTCCGAGGAGGTGTTCCGCGCGGTGTGCGACGCGTGGACGGCCAACTCCGGGCGCGAGCACACCGCGGCGCTGGTCTACAGCGTGGGCTGGACCCAGCACACCACGGGCTCGCAGTGCATCCGCGCGGGCGCGATCGTCCAGTTGCTGCTGGGCAACATCGGCCGGCCCGGTGGCGGTGTGTTCGCGTTGCGCGGCCACGCCAGCATCCAGGGCTCGACCGACATCCCGACGTTGTTCAACCTGCTGCCCGGTTACCTGCCGATGCCGACCCCTGAGCACACCGACCTGTCGTCCTACGTGGACAGCATCCGCGCCGACCACCAGAAGGGTTTCTGGCGCGCGGCCGACACCTACGCGGTGTCGCTGCTCAAGGAGTTCTGGGGCGACCGCGCCACCGCCGACAACGACTACTGCTTCGACTACCTGCCCCGGATCACCGGCGACCACGGCACGTACCGCACGGTGATGGACATGGTCGACGGCAAGGTGTTCGGCTACTTCCTGCTCGGCCAGAACCCGGCCGTCGGCTCGGCGCACGGCCGGCTCCAGCGGTTGGGCATGGCCAACCTGGACTGGCTGGTCGTGCGCGACCTGACCATGATCGAGTCGGCCACCTTCTGGCGTGACTCGCCCGAGGTGGAGACCGGCGAGATCGCGCCCGAGCGGTGCCGCACCGAGGTGTTCTTCTTCCCGGCGGCCTCGCACGTGGAGAAGGAGGGCACGTTCACGCAGACCCAGCGGATGCTCCAGTGGCGCGAGAAGGCCGTGGAACCGCGGGACGACCAGCGCTCGGAACTGTGGTTCTTCTACCACCTCGGCCGGCGGCTGCGCGAGCGGCTGGCGGGTTCCACCGACGAGCGCGACCGGCCGCTGCTGGACCTGTGGTGGGACTACGCGGTGGTGGACGACGAACCGCAGGCGGCGGACGTGCTGCGGCGCGTCAACGGCGTGGACCTCACCGCCGACCGCGCGGTGGGCGGCTACACCGAGCTGAAGGCCGACGGGACCACCGCCGCCGGCTGCTGGATCTACAGCGGCGTCTACGCCGACGAGGTGAACCAGGCCGCGCGCCGCAAACCCGGGCGCGAGCAGAACCTCTACGCCACCGAGTGGGGTTGGGCGTGGCCGATGAACCGCCGCGTGCTCTACAACCGCGCTTCGGCCGACCCGGAGGGCCGGCCGTGGAGCGAGCGCAAGGCGCTGGTCTGGTGGGACGCCGAGCACGGCCGGTGGGTGGGCCACGACGTGCCGGACTTCGAGCGCGACAAGCCACCGGACTACGTGCCGGAAGAGGGCTCGGTGGGCGTGGAGGCGTTGCGCGGCGACGACCCGTTCATCATGCAGGCCGACGGCAAGGGCTGGCTGTTCGCGCCCAGCGGCCTCCAGGACGGGCCGCTGCCGACGCACTACGAGCCGCACGAGTCGCCGGTGCGCAACCCCCTCTACGGCCAGCAGGGCAACCCGACCCGCAAGGTGTACGGGCGGCCGGACAACCCGTCCAACCCGGCGCCGCCCGAACCACACGGCGAGGTGTTCCCGTTCGTGCTCACCACCTCGCGGCTCACCGAGCACCACACCGCGGGCGGCATGAGCCGGACCCTGCCGCACCTGGCGGAGTTGCAGCCGGAGCTGTTCGTGGAGGTGTCGCCCCGGCTGGCGCGGGAACGCGGGCTGGAGCACCTGGGCTGGGCGCACCTGGTCACCAGCCGGGCCGTGGTGGAGGCACGCGTGGTGGTCACCGACCGCATCCCGCCGCTGCGCGTGGAGGACCGCGTCGTGCACCAGGTCTGGCTGCCCTACCACTGGGGCACGACCGGCCTGGTCCGGGGCGATTCGGCGAACGACCTGTTCGGCGTGGTGGTCGACCCGAACGTGTTCATCCAGGAGACGAAGGTCGCCACCTGCGACGTGCGGCCGGGTCGGCGCCCGCGCGGACCGGCGCTGCTGGACTTCCTGGCGGGGTACCGCCGGCGTGCGGGCATCACCGCCGACACCGGCACGCACGTCCTCACCGCCGGTCCGGGGGCCGAGGGTCCGGCGCACACGGAGGAGGAGTCGTGACCGAGCACAGCCTGTACGGGCCGTTGGACGACGTGGCGGGCGAGGCCGGCTACGACGACCACCCGCCGCGCATGGGGTTCTTCACCGACACCTCGGTCTGCATCGGCTGCAAGGCGTGCGAGGTGGCCTGCAAGGAGTGGAACGGCGTCCCGGCGGACGACTTCGACCTGCTGGGCATGTCGTTCGACAACACCGGTCACCTGGGCGCGAACGCGTGGCGGCACGTGGCGTTCGTGGAGCAGCGGGCGCAGGACCTGGGTATGCCGTCGTTCGACCGGCCGGGCGACGGGTCGGGGCCGGAGTCCCGCACGGACTTCCGGTGGCTGATGTCGTCGGACGTGTGCAAGCACTGCACGCACGCCGGGTGCCTGGACGTCTGCCCGACGGGCGCGTTGTTCCGCACCGAGTTCGGCACCGTCGTGGTGCAGCAGGACATCTGCAACGGGTGTGGTTACTGCGTGTCGGGCTGCCCGTACGGCGTGATCGAGCGGCGGGAGGGCGACGGCCGGGCGCAGAAGTGCACGCTGTGCTACGACCGGCTGCGGGCGGGCGAGGAACCCGCGTGCGCGAAGGCGTGCCCGACCGATTCCATCCAGTTCGGCGAGGTGGACGAGTTGCGTGACCGGGCCGCCGCGCGGGTGGCCGCGCTGCACGAGCGCGGCGAGGTGGGCGCGCGGCTGTACGGGGCCGACCCGGACGACGGCGTCGGCGGTACGGGCGCGTTCTTCCTGCTGATGGACGAACCCGAGGTCTACGGGCTGCCACCGGACCCGGTGGTGCCGACCCGCGACCTGCCCGCGATGTGGAAGCGCGCCGGGCTCGCCGCGGTCGCGTTCGCGGCGGCGGCCGCGGTGGCGTTCGCGGGTGGGCGCTGATGCCCGAAGAGGCGCGGTTCCGCTCGTACTACGGCCAACCGGTGCTCCAGGAGCCGGCGTGGGAGTGGCCGGTGCCCGCGTACCTGTTCGCGGGCGGGGTGTCCGCGGGCTCGACGTTGCTGGCCGTCGGCGCGGACCTGACCGGTCGGCCCGCGTTGCGGCGCGCCGGGCGGTTGGGCGCGTTGGTGTCGCTCGGCGCGGGCACCGTGTTCCTGGTGGCCGACCTCGGCCGGCCGGAGCGGTTCCTGCACATGCTGCGGGTCGCCAAGCCCACGTCGCCGATGAGCGTGGGCACGTGGTTCCTGGTCGCGTACGGGCCCGGGGTGGGCGTGGCCGCGGCGGCCGAGGTGCTGCCCGCGCGGTGGCGGCTGGGCAGGCTGCTGCGGTGGCTGGCGCGCCCGGCGGGCCTGTCGTCGGCGGTGGTGGCGCCCGGCGTCGCGGCCTACACCGCCGTGCTGCTGTCGCAGACGGCCGTGCCCGCGTGGCACGAGGCGCACCCCGAGCTGCCGTTCGTGTTCACCGGGTCGGCGGCGGCGGCCTCGGGCGGGTTGGGCATGGTGTGCGTGCCGACCCCGGAAGCCGGTCCGGCGCGGGCGTTCGCCGTGCTGGGCGGGGTCGCGGAGCTGGTGTCGGCGCGGGTGCTGGACGCCCGGCTCGGTCTGGTGCGCGAGGCGTACGGGACGGGGCGGGCCGGTCGGCTGCGGCACTGGGCGGAACTGCTCACGGCCGGTGGTGTGCTGGGCGCGGCGCTGGGTGCGCGGCGGAGTCGCGCGGTGGCGGTGCTGTCCGGCGCGGCGTTGCTGGCGGGCAGCGCGTTGCAGCGGTTCGCCGTGTTCGAGGCCGGGGTGGCGTCCACGCGTGACCCGAAGTACGTGGTGGTGCCCCAGCGTGAACGGATCGCGCGGTCACGGGACGAGGCGGGTGTCGTCGGGCAGCCGCCGCGTCAGGCCGAGTGAGTCGAGCAGTTCCAGCAGCGGCACCGCGACCCGGCGCGTGGTGCCGAGCGCGGCCTTCGCCTGGCTCGCCGTGAACGGGCCGGGCAGCCCGGCCAGCACACCCGCCGCCCGCCGCGGGGCGTCGGCGGCGAGCACCACGCCGTCGGCGACGCGGACCAGCCTGCCGACCCGCACGGCCGCCGCGAGTTCCCGCGTGCCCAGCCCGAGTTCGGCGAGCCGGGCCGCGTCCGGCGCGCGGAACGGCGCGCCCGCGAGGTCGGCCTCCACGGCGGCGACCGCGCCGGCCACCGCGGGCGGCAACGCGGCCGGCGCGGGCACGTGCCCGTCGACCACGCGTGCGCCGGTCCGGCCGAGCACCGCCGGCACGACGTCGGCCGGCACGCCGAGGCGGTCGGCCAGGACGTCCACCGGCGTGCCCGCGGTCAGCGGGTGGTCGGCCCGCCAGGCCGCGACCACCTCGGTCGCCCGGCGCGCGAGCCCCGCCCAGTGCTCCGGGTCGAACCGCCACTCCCCCACCGGGACGCCGACGTCGTCGAAGCCGAGCACGTGCAGCTCCCGGACCGGCACCGGACCGCGTTGCCGCAGGTGGGCGTGGACCGCGCCGGCGGCCAGCTCCAGTCCGCGCCGCCGCGCCGCGCCGCGCCGGGTCAGCGCGGGCGGGCGCACGTCGAGCACGAGGACCCCGGCCGCGATCCGGTGGCGGCCGGGGTCGCGGAGCAGACCGCGGTCGCCCGCACGCAGCGGGAGCGGGTGCGCCAGGGTCAGCCGGGCGGTGTCCGGGCCCAGCGGTCGGACGTGCACGGGCACGGCGGCCGAGCCGACGTGCAGCACGAGCCGGGCGGGCACGGGCGGGGTCGGTCCGGGGGCGGCGGGTGTGGTCAGCCGGGCGTCCAGTTCGCGGGTCGGCCACCACGCGCCCGGCGTGACCAGCGCATCGCCCCGCCGCACCCGGTCACGCGCGACACCACGCAGGTTGACCGCGACGCGGGCGACACCGGTGACCCGGTCGACCGGTTCGCCCAGCGCCTGCAACCCGCGCACCGGGACGTGCCGGCCGCCGAGGTCCAGCTCTTCGCCCACCTCGATCGTGCCCGCGCCGAGCGTGCCGGTGACCACCGTGCCCGCGCCACGGGCGGTGAACGACCGGTCCACCCACAGCCGCACGTCGGCCGCCGGGTCCGGCTCGGGCAGCGCCCGCGCCACCACGTCCAGCTCGGCACGCAGGTCCGTCATCCCCGCGCCGCCGCGCCCGCTGACGGCCAGCGCACGCACGTCACGCAGGGAGGTGGCCGCCAGGTGCGCACGGGCCTGGGCGAGCGCGGGCGCGGGGTCGTCCAGGTCGGCACGCGTCACCACCAGCAGGCCGTGCCGCACGCCCAGGCCGTCCAGGGCGGCCAGGTGCTCGGCGGACTGCGGCATCCAGCCCTCGTCGGCCGCGACCACGAACAACACCGCGGGCACCGGTCCGACGCCCGCGAGCATGTTCGTGGTGAACCGTTCGTGGCCCGGCACGTCCACGAACGCCACGGGCCCGCTCGGCAGCTCGGTCCAGGCGAAGCCCAGGTCGATGGTCAGGCCGCGCGCGCGTTCCTCGGCCCAGCGGTCCGGTTCCATCCCGGTCAGACGCCTGATCAGGGTGGACTTGCCGTGGTCGACGTGGCCCGCGGTGGCGATCACGCGCATCGCAGCACGGCCTCCCGCAGCCGGTCGTCGTCGGTCGGGTCCACGGCACGCAGGTCGAGCAGGCACCGGCCGCGCTCGACGCGCCCCACGACCGGCGGGCGACCCGTGCGCAGTGCGGGCGCCCACCGCGCCGGCAGGCTCACCGCCGCGCTGGGCAGCTCCACGCCCGGCGCGCCACCGCCGCCGACGGCCGCCGCGCTCGGCACGGCGGCGGCGTCGACCCCCGCCGCCACGAGCGAGCCGGCCAGGCGTTCGGCGCGGGCGTTCAGCTCGGCCACGTCGACCGCCAGCGCCCGCGCCACGGGCGTGGGCGGCCCGAGCAGGGTGGCCTCCAGCGCCGCCAGGGTCAGCTTGTCCACCCGGAGCGCGCGGGCCGCCGGGTGCCTGCGCAGCCGGCGGACCAGGTCGGCCGCGCCGAGCAGCAGCCCGGCCTGCGGGCCGCCGAGCAGCTTGTCACCGCTGGCGGTGACCAGTGCCGCGCCGGCGCGCAACGCGGTCGTCGCGTCCGGTTCGCCGGGCAGCCGCGGGTGCGGCGCGAGCAGGCCGGACCCGATGTCGACCACCAGCGGCACACCCAGCCCGGCGAGGTCGGCGTCGTCGGGCGTGCTGGTGAAGCCGGTGACGCGGAAGTTCGACGGGTGCACGCGCAGCACGAAGCCGGTGTCCGGGCCGATCGCGTCGGCGTAGTCACGCAGGTGGGTGCGGTTGGTGGTGCCGACCTCGCGCAGCCGGGCGCCCGTCGAGGCCAGCAGCTCGGGGATGCGGAACCCGTCGCCGATCTCGACCAGCTCGCCCCGGCTGAGCACGATCTCCCGGCCGGGTGCCAGCACCAACGCGCACAACAGCAGCGCGGCGGCGTTGTTGTTGACCACGTGCACGTCACCCGCGTCCGGCACCGCCGCCGCCAGCGCGGCCAACGCGCCCCGCCCGCGCCGGGCCCGTTCGCCGTCCGCCAGGTCGAACTCGACGTCGGTGCACCCGGTCGCGTCGGCGACGGCCGCCGCGGCAGCCCGGGACAGCGGCGCGCGGCCGAGGTTGGTGTGCACGAGGACGCCGGTCGCGTTGATCACCGGCCGCAGCGAGGACGCCCGCGCCGGCAAGGCGGTGAGCACGGCGTCCACCACACCGGCGGGTGCGATGCCACCGGACCGCGCGCGTTGCTGCGCGGCCACCACGACGTCCTTCACCAGCGCCCGCCCCAGCTCGGCCACGGCGGGCGCGAGCCTCGGGTCGGCCAGCACCGCGTCGGTGCGCGGTATGGCCCGGCGGGCGTCCGTCACCACGCACCGCCGTGGCGGAGGCGGACGGGAATCGAACCCGCCAGCGACAGCACCTGCCGCTCAACGGTGTTGAAGACCGCGCCGGCCACCAGGCCGGGTACGCCTCCTCGCGCCATCGCCCAATCCTGCCGGCGGACGTCCGGCCCTGCCCGTCGGCGAACCGCCGAGCCGAGCCGTCGCCCCCACCGACCCGGGGCCGCCCGACCAAACCGCCGCGCCGCCGCCGACCCGCCCGGCAGCGAGCCGGAGCCGCCACCCGACAGCACGCCGAAGTCGCCGACCTGACCCACCACCCCCGCCGGCAGGCCGTGCTGTCGCCCGAGCGGGTCGGGCGGGGTGCCCGGACCGCCTCGTCACCGTGCGGGGCGTGCGACGACCGGCCACGCTGGACGGGTGACGATCTCGGCCGGGTACCGGTTGACCCAGTACGCCCACGGCGGCGGGTGTGCGTGCAAGATCCCGCCTGGCGAGCTGGAAGAGGTGGTGCGCGGCCTGGTCGGGGTCGTGCCGCGTGATCCGCCCGGCGAGCTGGTCGTGGGCCTGGACCACGGCGACGACGCCGCCGTGGTGCGCATCCGCCCCGGCCTCGCGTTGATCGCCACCACCGACTTCTTCACGCCCGTCGTGGACGACCCGTTCGACTGGGGGCGCATCGCCGCCGCCAACGCCCTGTCCGACGTCTACGCCACCGGCGGGCAGCCGGTGGTGGCCGTGAACCTGCTCTCCTGGCCACGCGGCGTGCTGCCGTTCGAGCTGGCGGCCGAGGTGCTGCGCGGCGGGCAGGAGGTGTGCGCGGCGGCGGGGGCGCACCTGGCCGGCGGCCACAGCGTGGACGACCCGGAGCCCAAGTACGGGCTCGCCGTCACGGGTGTCGGCGACCCGGACCGCCTGCTGCGCAACGACGCCGGCCGACCGGGGCAGCCGCTGTCCCTGACCAAGCCGCTCGGCCTCGGCGTGCTCAACAACCGGCACAAGGCGACCGGCGAGGTGTTCCCGGAAGCCGTGGCCACGATGGTCCGGCTCAACCGGGACGCGGCACGCGCGGCGCTCGACGCGGGCGCCGGGTGCGCGACCGACGTGACCGGCTTCGGGTTGCTCGGGCACCTGCACAAGCTGGCGCGGGCCAGCGGTGTGACGGCGGTGGTGGACGCCGCGGCGGTGCCGTACCTGGACGGCGCGCGGGAGTCCCTGCGCGCGGGTTACGTCAGCGGCGGCACGCGGCGCAACCTCGACTGGGTGCGCTCGCACGCCGACCTGACCGCGGTGTCCGAGGACGAGGCGCTGCTGCTGGCCGACGCCCAGACCTCGGGCGGCCTGCTGGTGGCGGGCGAGGTGCCGGGCGCGCCGGTGATCGGCGAACTGGTGCCCCGCGGCACGCGCACTGTCGTCGTGCGCTGACCGGGTCAGCCCGCCGAACGGGCGGCGTCGGCGAGCAGGCGCGCGGCCGTGGTCACGTCGTGCTCGGTGGTCCACCGGCCGACGCTGAGCCGCACCGCCGACATCGCCGCCGCCTGGGGCACGCCCATCGCGAGCAGCACCGGCGACGGCCGGTCGAGCCCGGCGTGGCACGCCGACCCGGCCGAGGCCGCGAGCCCCGGCGCGGCGGCCAGGACGGCGTCCGCACGCGTGCCGACGACGGCCACGTTGAGGGTGTTGGGCAACCGCCGGACGGGGTGGCCGTGCAGGACGACCCGGCCCGGCAGTAGCTCCACCAGCAGGCGGTGCAGCAGGTCGCGCAACGCGCGCAGCCGCGCCGGCTCGGTCGCGGTGCGGGTGCGGGCCAGGCGGGCGGCCTCACCCAGGGCGGCGATGTGCGGGACGTTCTCCGTGCCGCCGCGCAACCCGCGTTCCTGCCCGCCGCCGTAGGTCGACGGTTCCAACCGCAGTCCACTCCGGACGTACAACGCGCCGATCCCCTTGGGCGCGTACAGCTTGTGGCCGCTGAAGCTGAGCAGGTCCACGTCCAGCGCACGCGCGGAGACCGCGATCTTGCCCACCGACTGGGCGGCGTCGCAGTGGAACAACGCGCCCCGCTCGTGGGCGATCCGCGCGAGGTCGCGCACCGGTTGCACGGAACCGGTCTCGTTGTTCGCGTGCATGATCGACACCAGCGCGGTGTCGCCGGTGATCGCGGCGGCCAGGTCGGCGGGGTCGACCAACCCGTGCCGGTCGACCGGCAGGCGGGTGACGCGGTAGCCGTGCAGGCGGGTCAGCGCCACGCAGTTCTCCAGCACCGCGGGGTGCTCGGTGACCTGCGTGACGACGTGCCGACCCCGTTCCGGGTGCGCGAGCACCGCGCCGCGCACCGCCAGGGTGACGCCGTCGGAACCGCCCCCGGTGAACACCACGTCCCCGGGGTGGGCGTCGACGAGCGCGGCGACCTCGGCGCGGGCGGCGTCCACGGCGGCACGCGCGACCCGACCGCCGGCGTGACCGCTGGACGGGTTGCCGAAGCGGTCGCGCAGGTACGGCAGGCAGGCCCGGAGCACCGCGGGGTCGACCGGGGTGGTGGCGTTGTGGTCCAGGTAGATCGGACCCGGGTCGGCGGTCACGGTAGCGGCTCCGGTCGGGTGTCCCGTGCCGCCACCTGCCCCGGCGGCGACGCGCCGAACCTACCGCGCGTCGCCGGACCCGGCGAGCGGTGCGGTCACAGCATCGGGGGTATCAACCGGTAGCTCTCGGTGTAGTAGTCGCCGATGCGTTGGCGGTGGCCCTCGTGGTCGGGTTCGTCCGGGTCGCGCTCGGGCGCGTTCTTGATCTGCTCGCGGGTGCGGTCGACGTAGACCTTCCGCTCGTCGTGGTCGACTCGCCGCACCGTGCCCACCGGCAGCACGACCTCGCGGCCGAAGATCCACGGGCCGGTGTCGACCACGAGGCAGTCGGCGGGCGCGTCGGCGTCGCTCTCGGCGATCTTCCCGATCCCGCCGTCGGTCGCCTCGACCTCGTAACCGACCAGGACGCCCGGGTGCGCGCCCGCGGTGTCGTGGTCGGACGCTCGGTCATCCGACCACGACGCGTCGCGCCAGGTCCAGGGGGCGAACAACGGGTGCATCTCATCCTCCGCGGCTCGGGGGCGCGTTCCGACGTGGACTACCCCGATCAGGCCGGGCGGACACCGTTTCGACCGGGCACGGCCGGGTACGGCTCCTCCGTGGACGTGATCGTCATGGGGCAGGTCGCCCGGGACCTGGTGCTCGTGGTGCCCGAGGTGCCGGACGCGGGCAGCACGGCCCCGGTGCGCACGCGACGCGAGGTGCCGGGTGGCAAGGGCACCAACATCGCCGTCGGCCTCGCCCAGCTCGGGGTGCGGGTCGGGCTGCTCGGCGTCGTCGGCGACGACGCGGTCGGGCAGGGGTTGACCGAACGGCTCAGGCACGACGGCGTGGACACGGGTGCCGTGGTCCGCCGGTCCGGGACGGCGACCGGGTTGATCGTGGAAGTGCTCACCGGGGGCGGTCGGTGGCGTTACCTGGAAGACCTGCCGCCCGCCGTCCAACTGCACGAGGACGACGTGCACGCGGCGGAGGCGGCGTTGACCGCGGCCGACTGGCTCGTGGTGCAGCTCCAGCAGCCCCCCGCGGCGGCGCTCGCCGCGGTTCGGCTCGCCAAGGGAGCGGGCCGCCGCGTCGTGCTCGACGGCGCACCCGCGGACGACGGACGCCGGGACGAGTTGCTGTCCCGCGCCGACGTCCTCCGCGCCGACCACCACGAGGCGGAACTGCTGACCGGGTACCGCCTGGACGACGTGGGCACCGCGTTGCGGGCGGCTCGGGAACTGCTCTCGCGTGGCCCGTCCGTGGTGGCGCTCGCGGTCGGCGGTGCGGGCAACGTCTTCGCGTGGGAGGGCGGCGATCTCGTGCTGCCGCTGGTCGACGTCGACGTGGTGGACTCCACCGGCGGCGGTGACGCGTTCGTCGCCGGGTTGACCTGCGCGCTCAGCCGGGGTGACCGGCCGGAGCGGGCGGCCCGCCTCGCGGTGGCCGCCGCCGGTGTGACCGCGACCCACCCCGGTGGTCGGCCGGACCTCGCCGCGCACCGCGTCGGACGGGCGTTGGAGCGGTTGCCGGACACGACCGGCTGACGAGTCGCGGGGTGCCGGCAACCTGCCTATGCTCGCCGGCATGGCGGGCTCGGGCCGGTGACCGGCATCGCGACGCTGCTGGTGGCGACGACCGCCCTGGTCGCCGCGCTGTACGGGGTGGCCGCACTCGTCCGCCTCGGCCCGGCACGCATCGACGTCCCGCCGTTCCTGTCGGGCCACGCCGCCCAAGAGCACGCGGTGTCCCGGTACCACGTGCGCTGGTACACGATCACGATGGTGTTCCTGGCGTTCGACATGGAGATGGTCTTCATGTACCCGTGGACCCTCGTCGTCGCGCAGATCGGCATGTCCGCCGTCGTGGAGATGTTCCTGTTCCTGGCGGTGCTCTTCGCCGGGGTCTGGTACGCGTGGCGGGAGGGCGTGTTCCGGTGGACCTGACCGCGTGGTTGCTGCGACGCACTCCCCCGTGCGTCTTCGTGCTCACGACACCCGGTGGGGACCTCGTGCGCTTCGCCGTCGAACGGGTGGTGCGGGAACGGGGCTGGCGCGCGGCCGACAGCCCGGCCGAGGCGAACGTCCTGGCCGTCGCCGGTCCGCGCACCCCCGACTTCGACCAGTACGTGGAACGCGTGTGGGAGTCGATGCCCGGTCCACGCGCCCGGACGCACATCACCGAGGCGTCCGAAGCCGCGAACGCCCTCGCGGAGGCGGCGGCGCGGATGCGTGATGTCGTGCGGCAGAAAGCGGATTCACCCTCCCCGACACCGCGGCGAACGGCATCGTCCGGCTCGGACATGGAGCACAGCGCCTCCTGTGCGGACCACAGTGGACACGGACACCACATGTCCGACATGGAGATGCCCGGCGGGATACCGATGGCGGACCGGGGCGAGGACCGCGACGGGCTGAGGCTGGACGTCCTCCACGTCCCCCTCGGCCCGGCCCTCCCCCACTGGCCCGCGGGTCTGGTGGTCCACACGACGGTGCAGGGCGACGTGATCCGGGCGGCGCGGGTCGAACTGCTCGCCGGTGACCGCACCTCGTGGCGGGCCGCCGTGCCCGGTCTGGTCCACCGGCTGGACCACGCCGCCCGCCTGCTGGCCGTCGCGGGCTGGGCCGACGCCGCGGCCACCGGCCGCCGGTTGCGCGACCGGGCCGTCGACGGGGCGACACCGTCCGGTGTGGACGGTTGGGCGCGGCGGGTCCGGCGGTCCCGGGTCCTGCGTTGGACGTTGGCCGGGGTGGGCGGGCACGACGGCGGCGACGCGCTCACCCGCCTGCACGGGTGGCTCGCCGGCCACGACGCCGCGGTGCCGGTCGACGTCCTGCCGGACCTCCTCGTCGGCACGGAGCTGGCCGCCGCCCGGCTGACCGTCGCGAGCCTGGCCGAGGAGGTGCGGGCGGGTGGTTGAGACCTGGTGGGGCGGCCTGCTGCTGCCGCCGGTCCTCGTCGCCTTCGCGGTCGCGGGCGCGGCGTTCGACTCGGTGCTCACGGCCAGGGCGGCGGGTGCGCCGGCACGTCCGCTGCGGTCGGTGGTCGGTCTGCTCGCGCAGCGGCGGAGGCGAACCGCGGCCGCCGACGCGCTGCTCTGGCGGGGCGGCGCGATCGCCCTCGTGGTGGCCGCGGTGCTGGCGTCCGCGGCCACGCCGCTCGGTCACCACGTGGTCGGCGACCTGTCCGTCGGCGTGGTGTGGTTCAACGCCATGGAGGTGGTCGCCTGGGCCGCGGTCTGGCTCGTCGGGTGGGGGTCGAACTCGGCGTTCCCGCTCGTCTCCGGCTACCGGTTCGTCGCCCAGGGCCTCGCCTACGAGTTGCCGCACATGTTCGCCCTGATCACGGCCGCGCTCGGCGCGGGCTCGCTGCGGGTGGGCGACGTCGTCGCGGCGCAGCGGGACGTGTGGTTCGTGGTGTGGATGCCGGTGGCGTTCCTGGTGTACCTGGTCTCGGTGCCGGCGATGGCGTTCTTCCGCCCGTTCGACCAGGCCGCGGGGGCGGACGCGGGCGGTGGTGTGCTCGCCGAGCTGTCCGGGGTGGACCGGTTGGTGTTCATCGCCGGTCGGTGGCTGCTGCTGGTGTCCGGCGCGGCGATGGCGGTCCCGCTGTTCCTGGGCGGTGGCAGCGGCCCGCTGCTGCCGGGGTGGGCGTGGTCGGTGGTCAAGACGGCCGCCGTGCTCGCCCTGCTGGTGTGGGCCGGACGCCGGTTCCCGACGATCAGGGTCGACCGCTTCCAGGAGGTCGCGTGGCTGGTCCTGCTGCCGGCGACGCTGGTGCAGGCGTTGTTCGTCTCCCTGGTCGTGGTCGCGAGGTGAATGCGATGTGGCGTGACGTGGTGTTCTGGGCGTGCGCGGTGCTCGCGGTGGGCGCCGCGGTCGCCGTGTTCCGCGTCGATTCCATGGCACGCGCGACGTTCGCCCTGCTCGCCTCGTTCATCGCCACGGCCGTGACGGTGCTGCTGCTGGACCTGGCGTACCTCGGGGTGCTGGTCGTGCTGATGATGGTCATGGAGATGGTCGTGATGGCGGTCTTCATGGTCATGTACATGATGAACCCGGCCGGCCTCATGCCGATGACCATGGTGCACAACCAGCGGGGCGCACTGGCCATCGCGACCGGCGTGTTCCTCCTGCTGGCGACCGGCGTCCTGGTCACGCCGTGGCCCGAGTCGGCGGCCCCGCGGCCCGCGGACCCCGCTCGGCAGCTGGGCGAGGCGTTGATGGGCGACCGGATGCCGACCATGATCGTGCTCGGGCTGGCGTTGTTCGCGACGATGGTGAGCACCGTCGTCCTGGCCACCGACCGGGGCCGCTACGACCGGTTCGGCGACCGCCTGGACCGCGACCACCCGCACGACCCGACCAGCGGGGGTCTCGGCCGATGACGCTCCAGGGCTTCCTCCTGCTCGCCTCCGCGTTGTTCGCCGTCGGCCTGTACGGCGCGCTGTCCCAGCAGTCCGTCGTGATGGTGATGATGGGGCTGGAGCTGGTGGTGAACGCGGTGATCGTCGGCGCGGCGGCGTTCTGGTGGCACACCTCGCCGGAACGACCCGACGGCCAGGTGCTCGTGCTGCTCGCGGTCACCGCGATGGCGGTGGAGATGGCGGTCGGTTTCGCGGTCACCACGGCGATCTTCCGCAGCCGGGACGTGGACATGACCGACCGGGCCGCGGACCTGAGGGGCTGACGGCGTGCTGTGGGCGCTGGTCGCCGTGCCGCTGGTGGCGGGCACGGCACTGGCGTCGGCGGGCCGGCGGGCGGACCGGGTCGCGCCCGCCGTCGCGTGCGGGGTCGCCGCGCTGGTCCTGGTGTCGGCGGTGGGGGTGGCGGTCGGGCGGCCGGCCACGTCCGCTCCCCTCCTGAGCGGCCTGCGCTTCGGGCTGGCGGTCGACGGCCTGTCCGCGGTGATGGTCGTGACGGTGGCCGGGGTGCTGCTCGCGGTCGTGGTCCACGCCGCCGGCGAGATCCGCGCCGAGCAGGCGCGGTTCTTCGGTCTGCTGCTGGTCTTCGCCGGGGCCATGCTGGTCACCGTCACGGCCACGACGGTGCCCGCGCTGCTGATGGCGTGGGAGGTGATGGGCGCGGCGTCGTACGCGCTGATCGGGTTCCGGTGGCGGGACGAGCACCGGGTCACCGCCGGCACCGTCGCCTTCCTCACCACGCGGGCGGCGGACCTCGGCCTGTACCTCGCCGCCGGGGCGGTGGTGGCCGGCGGGTCGGGCGCGGCCGAGCTGGCGGGCCTCGCGGACCTGTCCGGCGGGTGGCGGGACGTCGCGGCGGCCGGTCTGGTGGTGGCGGCCCTCGGCAAGTCCGCGCAGCTCCCGTTCAGCTTCTGGCTGTCCCGCGCGATGGCGGGCCCCGGTCCGGTGTCGGCCCTGCTGCACTCGGCCACGATGGTCGCCGCCGGCGCGTACCTGCTGCTGCGCGTCGAACCCCTGGTGACCGCCACGGGCTGGGCGGGCCCGGTCGTGGCGTGGACCGGCGCGGCGACCGCGTTGGCGCTCGGCGCGGTCGCCGTGGTGCAGCGCGACTTGAAGCAGCTCCTGGCGGCGTCGACGTGTGCGCAGATCGGGTTCGCGGTGCTCGCGGCCGGGGTCGGCGGTGGTGCGGCGGGCACCGGCCAGCTGGTGGCGCACGCGGCGACCAAGAGCCTGCTGTTCCTGTGCGCGGGCGCGTGGTTGACCGCGTGGGGCACCAAGGACCTGCACGGGCTGCGTGGAGTCGCCCGCCGGCACAAGGTGGTCGGCGTCGCCTTCACCGCGGGCGCGCTGGCGTTGGCCGGTGTGCCTCCGCTGTCCATCTGGTTCACCAAGGACGCGGTCCTCGGCGTCGCGGCACACCACTCGTCGGCGCTGTACGTCGTGGGGTTGGCGGCGGCCGTGATGAGCGGCCTGTACGCCGGGCGCGCGCTGTGGTCGGTATGGGGTCCTTCCCCCGCCCACCCGGCGTTCGACACCGAGGAGCGGGGCACGAGGACGGTGACCGTGCTCCAGCAGGCACCGCTGCCGGTCCTCGCCGTCGCGGCGGCCGGGTTGGGCCTCGTGCTCGGTTCCGGCGACGCGAGTGGGCGGGACGCGCTGCTGTCCGGGGTGATCGCGGTCGGCGCGGTCGCGCTGGCACGACCCGCTGGCGACGCGTTGACGAGGACCAGTGGCCCACTGGCCGACTGGCTGGGGCTGGAGGCCGTGGCGCGGCGGTTCGTCGGCCGGCCCGCCCTGGCGGTGGCGGACCGGGTGGCGTGGTTCGACGACCGCTTCGTGGCCGGCGGTGTGCGGTTGGCAGCACGGGCGGGTGACGCGGCGGCGAGGGTCGCGGACGTGCGCGTCGACCGGTGGGTGGACGGCGTCGTGCGACGCGTCGCGGACGTGGCGCGGGCGCTCGGCCGTGCGGCCCGACGACCGCAAACGGGACAGCTGCACCACTACTACGCGCAAGCCGTGGTCGGTCTCGCCGTGCTGGTGGTCCTGGCGATCGTCGTCGGACGGGGGTGAAGGTGCTTACCGCCGTCGTCTTCCTGCCGCTGGTCGCGGCGGTGGTGCTGCTGGTGGCACCACGTACGGGCGACCGGTTCGCGCACGTGGTCTGGATGGCGACCAGCGCGGTGGAACTGCTGCTCGTGGTCGTGCTGTGGATCGGCTACCGGCCGGGCCCGTCGGGCTTCGACCACGAGGTCCACCACCGGTGGATACCCACCGTCGACGCCGGGTACCACGTCGGCGTCGACGGCTTCAGCCTGCCGCTGGTCGCGCTCACCACCGTCCTGTTCCTCTCCTGCGCGATCTACTCGGCGCGCGAAACGCGGCGGGTGCGCTCGTACGCCGCGTTGTTCCTGTTCCTGGAGACGGTCTGCCTCGGCGTGTTCGTGGCGCTCGACCTGGTCCTGTTCTTCGTGTTCTTCGACCTGTCGATCGTGGGCATGTACTTCGTGATCGCGGGCTGGGGACATCGGGACGCGGCCCGCGCGGCGCTGAAGTTCTTCCTGTACACGTTCCTCGGCTCGCTGGTGCTGCTGCTGGGTTTCATCGGCCTGTACCTGGCCTCCACGCCGCACACGTTCGACGTCGTCGCGCTGACCGGGCAAGAACCCTTGGCGGGCAAGGGGGCGGTCGGCGCGTTGGTGCTGGCGGCGTTGGCCCTGGGGCTGGCGATCAAGACCCCGGTCGTGCCGTTCCACACGTGGCTCCCGCCCGCGCACACGGAAGCACCCGCCGCCGGATCGGCGATCCTCGCCGGAATCCTGCTGAAGATGGGCACGTACGGCTTCGTCCGCATCGTGATGCCGACCCTGCCGGGCACGTGGCGGGACTACGCGCCGGTGTTCGTCGTCCTGGGTGTGGTGAGCGTCGTCTACGGCGCCCTGGTCGCCCTGGCGCAGCGCGACTTCAAGCGCATGATCGCGTACACGTCGGTGAACCACATGGGTTACGTGGTCCTCGGTGTCGGCGCGGCCGGGGTGATCGCGTCCACCGACGAACAGGCCCGTGACCTCGCGGTCACCGGAGCCGTCACGCAGATGGTGAGCCACGGTCTGATCACCGCCGCGCTGTTCCTGCTCGCGGGTGTGCTGCACGAGCGCGGGTCGACCTACCGGATGGCCGACTACCGCGGTCTCGCCGCACGTGCGCCGCGGTTCGCGGTGCTCACCGCGACCGCCTCGTTCGCCTCGCTGGGCCTGCCCGGGTTCTCCGGGTTCATCGCCGAGTTCCAGGTGTTCACCGGCGCGCTCGGCGGCGTGCCGGTGGCCACCGGCGTGGCGCTCCTCGGCATCCTGATCACCGCCGCCCTGTTCCTCCGCGCGGTGCAGGGCCTGCTGCTCGGGCCGTTCGCCGCGCCGGGCGGCCGGTTCCCGGACCTGACCACGCCGGAGCTGGCCGCCACCGCGCCGCTCGTCGTGCTGTCGGCGGTGATCGGCGTGTTCCCCCGCTTCCTGCTCGACGTCGTGGAACCCGCCGCGCGTGCGCTGAACACCGTGCTCGGCGGGTGACGACGTGGACATGGACCCGCTCGCGCTGCTGCCGGAGATCCTGCTCGCCGGCGCGGCGGTGGTGGGCCTGCTGCTCGGGTCGCACCTGCCGAGGCGACGGCAGTGGCTGGTCGCGGTGCTCGCACTCGTCGCCTGCGTCGCCGGGACCGGTGCGACCGCCGTGGTGTGGTTCCGCGCGGACATGGCGGTGTTCGGCGGTTCCTACGTGGTGGACGTCGCGACCAACGCGACGCGGGTGACCGTGCTCGTGGCGGTCGTGCTCGTGCTCGGCCTGGCGGTGGGACCACTGCGCGGGGCACGGCGGGAGGCCGAGTTCGTGGTCCTCGTGCTCCTCTCCGCGCTGGGCGCCGTGCTGCTGGCCGGGGCCGACGACCTGCTGCTGCTCGCCGCGAGCTACCTGCTGGCGAGCATCCCCCTCTACGCGCTGGCCGGTTTCGCGAAGGACGCGCCGGGCACCGAGGCGGCGTTGAAGTTCTACCTGATGGGCGCGTTGCCCGGGGTCGTCGTGCCGGCCGGGGTGGCGGTGCTGCTCGGCGTCGGCGGCACCACCGGGTACGCCGGCCTGAGCGGCGGGCTGGACGCCGCGCCACGCGCCGCCGTGGCGGTCGGCGGGGTCGCCGTCCTGGCGGGGCTGCTGTTCAAGGCGGGTGCGGTGCCCGCCCACTTCTGGGTGCCCGACGTGACCGAAGGCGCTCGGCCCGTGGTCGCCGCGCTCGTCACCACGGTGCCGAAGATCGGCGCGGTGGTGGCCGTGCACCGGTTCATCACGACGCCGATGGCCTCGTCGCCCGTGGACTGGGGAATGCTGGTGGCCGTCATCGCCGCCGTCACCATGACGTTGGGCAACCTGGCGGCGTTCTTCCAGGACAACGTCCGGCGGCTGCTCGCGTACTCGACCATCAGCCAGGTCGGCTACCTCCTGGTCGGGGTGGCGGCGGGGCGCGGCGACCTCGCGCTGCCGGGCGTGCTGCTCTACCTGCTCGGCTACGCGGTGACCAACCTCGGCGCGTTCGCGGTGGTCTGCGCGCTGCCCGCCGCCGCGCTCCGGACCGATTACCGGGGCCTGGTCCGCCGCCGCCCGTGGCTCGCGGTCAGCCTCGTGGTGTTGTTGCTGGGCCTGGTCGGGACACCGCCGACCGCGGTGTTCGCCGGGAAGCTGCTGGTGTTCACGGCCGCGCTCGACGCGGGCCTCGGCTGGCTGGTGGTCCTGGCCGCCGTGAACACGGTCGCCAGCGTCTTCTACTACCTGAGGTGGATCGGCCCCGCCGTGCGCGGCGACGCCACCACGCGGTTCACGACCGACCGGTGGGCGGAGGTCACCGCGTACGTGACGGCAGGCGCGTCGGTGTTGCTGGGCGTGCTCACCGGTCCGGTGCTCGCGCTCGTCGGACCGTGACACCCGACCTCTGTGCCAGACCGCCACGCGGCCGGTCGGTGTTCACGGTTGACGCACGGGTGTTCCGGCACCCGGCCCGCGACCACCCGTCATCCCGGCGGTGGCTTCCTCCCGGTCGTTGTCGCGCCGGCCGCCGCGAGTGGCCGCCCGACACGCGAGCCGCCGCGGGTTTCCCTTGGCGGGCAATGCTTTCGGCTTCCCATCGGTGAGTGTTGGTTTGGCGCGGACGTGGTTTTCCGCCGTGGTCGCGGGGGTGCTCCGCAGCGACTCGGGCCGTGCGCACATGAGCATCGATCGGCTTCTCCCGCACCCGCCGAACAACCGCTCCGGCGAGCCACCTCGCTTGGCCTAGAGTGAAGGGGTCACCACGCCGCAGGCACATAAGTGACAGGGAGCAGGAGCGTGGCAGCCAAGAGCACAACGCATCTCGCGCGCAAGCCCACGCTCCAGGACGTCGGACGCCTCGCGGGTACATCGACAGCCGTCGTCAGCTACGTGCTCAACGGCGGACCCCGACCGGTGTCGGACAAGACCCGGGTCAAGGTCGAGGAAGCCATCCGGGTGCTCGGCTACCGCCGCAACCCGCTCGCCGGCGCGTTGAGCGGCGGCCGGTCCAACCTCGTCGGCCTGCTGGTGCCCGACACCGCGAACGCCTTCTTCGGCGAGCTGTCGCGCTTCATCGAGGCCGAGGGCCGTCGTCGGGGCCTGCTCACGCTGCTCGGCAACACCGGCTACGAGTCGTCCCTCGGTGACGACTACGGCAGGGCGTTCTCCGAGCTGCGCCCGCGCGGGATCTTCGTGACGACGGGCGAGCCACCGCACCAGGAGGACGGGACACCGCGGGTCTACGTCCAGTGGGCCGCGCCCGACACCACCTCGCCCAGCGTGACGTTCAACGACTTCCGGGGCGCGCGGCTGGTCGTGGCACACCTGCTGGAGCACGGGTACCGGGACATCGCCTGCCTGGCGGGGGAAATCGACGCGGGACCGGCGAAGGGCCGCGAGGGCGGCTGGCGCCGGGCCATGGCGGACGCGGGGCTGCCCACGGCGGGCAGGCTGGTCCGGTCGTCCTTCGACCGGGTCGGGATGGAGCGCGTGGTGCGGCAGGTGCTCGGCGGCGCGGACCGGCCCCGCGCGATCTACGCCACGACCGACGAGCAGGCGCTGGTGGCCATCCGCACGGCGACGAACCTCGGTCTGCGCGTGCCCGAGGACCTGGCGGTGGTGGGGTTCGACGGCATCCGCGAGGCACGGCTCGGCGGTTTCCCGCTCACCACCGTCAGCCTGCCGCTGGAAGACCTCGCGGCGCGTGCCTTCGACGCCCTGGACACCGCCGGGACGCCCTCGACGGTTCTGGACGGCACGCTCAGCATCGGCGTGACCTGCGGCTGCGCGGCACACGGCCCCGCCGCGTGAGGTCGGCGGGGCCGGTGTGGTGGGACGTGCCTACGACTCCTGGCGCTCGGACCCGTAGTTCGGGCTCAACGACAGCGCGCTGAAGCGGAACGGGCGGTCGACGCGGGTGAAGCCGAGCGGGCAGTGCCGCGTGCCCGCCGGGATGTAGACCGAACCGCTCGTGGTGACGGTGTGCCGGACGCCCTCGATGTCGAAGTAGATCTCCGCGCCGAGGTCGTCCACGTTGTTCGGGTCGTTGCCGTGCCAGATCAGGACTTCGTCGTAGTCGTGCACGTGCTCCTTCACCCATTCCACGGGCGTGTCGCACTCGTTGATCCACGTGTAGGTCAAGTGGACCTTGCTCTCGGGCACCTCGGCCGACCGCATGAGCGCGAGCGCCGGGCCCACGTTGTCCGGTTCCACGACGCCGGCCGCCTCGCCCTCGTTGACGAGGTCTTCCAGGCAGTTCGGCATCTTCCTCACGAACAGGCGTTCGTACGGGCTGGTCATCGTCCCTCTTCCTCCGAGTGCACTTTCCCTGCTCTCCCCGAGCGTTCCGCCGAGGCTAGCAACGTTCTAAGCGATTAGATAGATCCTCCGCGCACAGGTCGCGGCGGATTCGGCCGCGGTCCAACGGCCTGGAAACCGGGCGGGGCGGCGAAGGCCGCCCGACCATCCACAAAGGACTGTCCACCGCCCGGTGCCGCCGACCGGTAGCGTGGCGGTGGGTGACCGCATACGGGAGGACGGTGTTCATGACCGGGGTGACCGCGGTTGACGTGCTGGCGGACGGGTTCGGGCGGGTGCGGGAGTCCGTCGAGCAGGTGCTGGACGGGCTGACCGAGCAGCAGCTCGCGCACCGGGTCGGTGGTTCGGCGAACTCCATCGCCTGGCTGGTCTGGCACCTCACCCGCGTGCAGGACGACCACGTGGCCGAGGTGGCGGGCACCGAGCAGGTCTGGACGGCGGACGGCTGGGCCGCGCGGTTCGACCTGCCGCTGCCGACCGGCGACACCGGTTACGGGCACCGCGGCGAGGAGGTCGCCGCCGTCGTCGTGCCCGCCGGGCTGCTGCTCGACTACCACCGGGCGGTGCACGAGCGGACCGCGGCCTACCTGGGCGGCCTGAGCGCGGACGACCTCGGCGTGGTCGTCGACGAGTCGTGGGACCCGCCCGTGACGCTGGCCGTGCGGCTGGTCAGCGTGATCGAGGACGACCTACAGCACGTCGGCCAGGCCGCCTTCGTGCGCGGCGTGCTCGCCCGGAGCTGACCGCCGGGTCAGAAGACGCCCCGGTACATCGCGCACCCCCGGCACACGTCGGCCGGCCGGTGGTCCCGCAGCCCGGCGCGGAACGCCCGGTACGCCTCGCCGTGCCAGATGTCGGCGAACGACCCCGCGCCGAGCCGCCCGAGGGTGGCCCGGTCGCTGCCCATCACCATGCAGCACGGCTGCACCTCGCCGCGGTGGGTGACGTAGGCGGACTGCCACGGCCACGTGCACCCCGGCCGGTCGGGGTCGGCGGGCACGTGCTCCGCCAGTCGCGGCAGGCGCAGCGGCACACCCCGCGCCGCGGCGACGGCCGCCGCGGCGTCGAAGCTGCCCCGGAACAACGCGGGATCGGTCTCCAGGCTCTCCCGCGCCGCGTACCGGCGGATCGCGGCGTACTGCCCGGCGGGGTCGGTGTCGCTGAAGGAGTGGCTGAGGTTCTGCACCCACAGCTCGTCCACGCCCAGGTCGGCCGCCAGCGCCACCAGGTCGGGCAGCTCGGCGATGTTGCGGCGCATGGCCACGAACACCAGCTTCACCACCGGCCGGGCCGCGCCCGCCGCGGCGCGCTCGGCGAGCAGGGCACGCAGGTTGGCCACCACGCGGTCGAACTGGCCCGGCCGCGGTTCGAACGCGCCGCCGTGCCGGACGTCCTCGTAGGTGGCGGCGGTCGCGCCGTCCAGGGACACGTGCACCCAGCCGGTGCCCGCCGCGACCAGGTCCCGCGCCCACCGCCGGTCCAGCAGCACGCCGTTGGTGTTGAACCCCACCTCGACGCCGCGCGTGGTGGCGTGCCGGACCATGTCCAGCAGGTGCGGGGCGAGCAGCGGCTCACCCAACCCCTGCAACGTCAACCTGGTCAGCTCGGGCAACCCGTCGACCAGGTCCCGGAAGTCCTCGTAGGACAGCGCGCCCTCCGCCCGGCCCACGGCGGGCGCGTACCGGACCAGGCACATCCGGCAGCGGAGGTTGCACGACCCGGTCACCTCCACCTGCAACTCGGCCGGCAGCGGCGGCGTCAACGAATACCCGCCCGTTCGCGTCATCCGGACACCCCTCGTCCCGAGCGTGCGCTCTACGCCTCCACGGCGTCCCCGCACCGCGCCCGTTCAAACGGAACCGGGCGCACGTCACCGGAACGGATGACCCGGCTCAGCCGCGGAGTTCGGCGGACAGCTCGGCCGCGGACAGCGCCCGGCCGAAGAAGGTGCGGATGGAGCGGAGCGTGGCCTCCTGGGCCGAGTCCGACAGGGCGCCGGTCGCGTCGCCGATGAATGCGACTTTGTAATCACGCATGTACGCGCTGCGCGCCGTGGACTCGCAACACGCTTCGGTCAACGTCCCGATGATGATCACCGTGTCGATCCGGCGCAGGCCCCGGACGGTGTTCAGCACGCTCTGCAACGGCGTGTTGTGGAAGGCGTCGTAGCGGTGTTTTTCCACGACCACGTCGCCCGGTTCCGGCGCCAGTTCGGTGATGATTTCCGCGCCGTGGCTGCCGGCCCGCATACCGGCGGTCCGCAGGCGGGGGATGTAGGCGGTCTCCAGGGGCGACACGTCGAAAGTGTCGTAGAGGATGTGCCGCGTGTAGATCACGGGGATTCCCGCGCCCCGACACGTGTCGACGACGTCGCGCATGGTCGACACCCGCTCACGCGCCATCGGCACGGCCATCGGGAAGCCCTCGCGCACGAAATCGTTCTGCATGTCGATGACCAGGAGCGCGCAGGACTCCGGGTCGACCACCCAGGGCGGGGACGTCATATAGCTCCTCCACGGCGTGAAATGGCGCCGTGACGCTAACACGACGAACGTGGGAATAGTCCACACCGGATTGTTCCGCCGTGCGTGGGCGGTCCCCGTCGCGGGTACCACCGTGGGCATGAAGGTGGTCGTCCTGTCCGACACGCACGCGCCCCGGCGCTGGAAGTCCTGCCCGCCGGCGGTGGCCGAGCACCTGCGGGGCGCGGACCTCGTCCTGCACGCCGGTGACGTGTGCGTGCCCTCGGTGCTGGACGAGTTGCGGCACTACGCCCCGGTCGTCGCGGTGTCGGGGAACAACGACGGGCCGGACGTGGCGGCGTGGGGCGCGCCGGAGACCGCGGAGGTGGAACTGGACGGCGTGCGGGTGGCGGTGATCCACGACAGCGGCCCCGCGAAGGGCCGCACGGCCCGGATGCGCCGCCGCTTCCCGACCGCCGACCTGGTGGTGTTCGGCCACTCCCACATCCCGCTGGACGAGACCGGCGACGGCGTGCGGATCTTCAACCCGGGCTCGCCCACCGACCGCCGCCGCCAGCCGCACGGCACCATCGGGTTGCTCGACATCCGGGACGGTGTGCTGGTGGACGCGCGGATCGTGCCGGTCACCTGACCTCGGCGGAGCGCCGCGCGTCGAACTCCTCGCGCGCCGTCTCGATGTGCGTGATGTGGTCGCGGGTCCAGCCGCAGATCGCGGTGACCGCGCGCAGCAGTTCGGCGCCGGGTCCGGTCAACGCGTAGTCCACCCGCGGCGGCGACGTCGGGTGGACGCGGCGCCGCACGATGCCGTCGCGCTCCAGGCCGCGCAGGGTCTGGGTGAGCATCTTGTGGCTGACGCCCTCCACGACCTCGTGGAGCCGGGAGAACCGGAGGGTGCCCGCGCCGAGCGCGTTGATCACCAGCAGCGCCCAGCGGTCGGCGATCCGGTCGAACATCTCGCGGGCCACCGTGTTGGCGCGCATCACGTCCGGCGCCTCGGCCGGGCTCTCGACCTGGTTGCTCACCTCGGGGTGCCTTTCGTGCCGAAAAGTGCGTTCTTCCTGGTGGTGCGCCACTTTCCTACGGTGACCAGGTATCCGCAAGTGAGAACGGAGCGTTGCCCATGCGTGCCCTGGTCCCCACTGGAGAGCCCGACGTGCTGGTCGCACCCGCCGAGGTGCCCGATCCCGCGCCCACCGCCGACGAGGCGGTGGTGCGCGTCGTGGCGTCGTCCTTGAACCGCGCCGACCTGCTGTACCTGACCAGCGCGCCCCGCCTGCGCCCGCACGAGGCGTGGCGGCCAGGTGACGACGTGGCGGGCGTGGTGGTCGCCGCCGCGGCCGACGGCAGCGGCCCGGCGGTCGGTGACCGGGTCGTCGGCCACTCCCCCGCGGGCGGCGGGTGGGCGGAGTACGCGGCCGTCGCCACCGACCGCGTCGCCGCGCTGGTGCCCGGGGTCGACTTCGCCACCGCGGCGGCGCTGCCGACCGCCGGGACCACCGCCGCCCGCCTGGTCCGCGCGGCCGGTCCGCTACTTGGCAGGCGCGTGCTGCTCACCGGCGCGACCGGCGGGGTCGGCCACTACGTGGTGGAACTCGCCGCCGCGGCGGGAGCGGAGGTCACCGCGGTCGCCGCGCCCACCGAGCCGTGGCAGCGGCTGCCGGAACTGGGCGCCGAGGTGGTGCACGACGTCGCGGACGCCCGCGCGCCGTTCGACGTGGTGCTGGAGTCCGTCGGCGGCACGCACCTGACGTCCGCGCTGGCCAAGCTGCGCCGGGGTGGTCTCGCGCTGTGGTTCGGGCAGGCGTCCGGCACGCCGGTCACCCTGGATTTCTTCGCCTTCTTCCAGGGGTACGAGTCGGTCGCGTTGCGCCAGTTCACCGTCTACGGCACCGGCGACCGGTGGGACGACGACCTGGCGACCCTGGTCCGCCTGACGGCGGCGGGCAGGCTGCACCCGCAGGTCGACCACCGGGTGCCGTGGCACCGGGCGGACGACGCGCTGCGCCTGCTGGCGAACCGCGAGCTGCGCGGCAAGGCGGTCATCGACGTCGAGGGCTGAGGCCGTCGTCCTCCCGGGCACGTCGTCCTCCTGGGCGCGTCGTCCTCCTGGGTGCAAGGTCGTCGGTCCTGTTGCGCCTGCCCGCCAGTGGCTCACGCTGGGGTGTGCCCGCTCCGGGCGACCACGTGGACGACGGCCGGGGACACCGATGACGACAGCACGCCGCGCACCGCACGACGCGCCCGGCTCGACCGGGCCGCGGGTGCTGATGCTGGTGCTGGCCACGGTGGGGTTCGCGGTCAACTTCTGGGCGTGGGCGCTGCTGAGCCCGCTGGGTCCGCTGTTCAAGGACTCGCTGGGGCTCAGCAGCTTCCAGCAGGCGTTGCTGGTCGCCGTCCCCGTGGTGGTCGGGTCGGTGGGCCGGATACCCGTCGGCGCGCTCACCGACCGCTTCGGCGGGCGGCTGGTGTTCCCGGTGGTCTCGGCGGTCACCATCCTGCCGGTGCTGTTCCTGGGTCTGGTCGGCCACGGTTCGCTGGCCGCGCTGCTGGTCGGCGACTTCTTCCTGGGTGTGGGCGGCACGGCGTTCGCGGTCGGCGTGCCGTTCGTCAACGCCTGGTTCCCGCCCCACCGCCGCGGGCTGGCGATCGGCGTGTTCGGCGCGGGCATGGGCGGCACCGCGATCAGCGCCCTGACGACCGTGCGGCTGGTGGACTCCGGCGGGGTGGCCACGCCGTTCGTGGTGACCGCGGTGGTGCTGGCGGTCTACGCGGTCGTCGCCGCGGTGCTGCTGCGGGACGCGCCCGGGCGGACGGCACCGGCGGGTTCGGTGGCGCGCCGGCTCGGCAACACCGCCCGGATGCCGGTGACGTGGCAGGCGTCCTGGCTGTACGCGGTCGCGTTCGGCGGGTACGTGGCGTTCTCGGTCTACCTGCCCGCGTACCTCCAGGCCGCGTACGGGCTCACCCAGGCCGACGCGGCGAACCGGATGGCCGGGTTCGTGCTGCTCGCCGTGGTGATGCGCCCGGTGGGCGGCTGGCTGTCCGACCGGCTGGACCCGGTGCGGGTGCTGGTCGCGGTGTTCGCCGTGGTCGCCGTCGCGGCGGCGGTGCAGGCGTTCACGCCGCCCCTGGCACCGGTCGGCACCACGGCTTTCCTGGCCATGGCCGCCGCGCTGGGCGCGGGCAGCGGGGCGGTGTTCGCCCTGGTGGCGTTGCTGGTGCCGGGTAACGAGGTCGGCTCGGTCACCGGTGTGGTCGGCGCCGCCGGCGGGCTGGGCGGCTTCCTGCCCCCGCTGGTTATGGGCGCCCTCTACGGGGCGTTCGACTCCTACGCGCTCGGGTTCGCCGCGCTCGCCGCGGTAGCCGCCGCCACGCTCGTGCTGACCGTGACCACCGTGCGGCGCGGCCTGGCCACCACCACCGCGACCGAGCACTCGCCCGGACCCGTGCCGCGACCGCCAGGAGCCACCCGGTGAGCACCGAAGCCCAGCCCACCCCCGGACCCGGTCCCGCCGAGGCGCTGGTGCGCACCCGGAGGTTCTTCACCCGCGCCGAGGTCTCGCCCGACCTGCGCGCGCTGTACCAGGTGGGCGGGCGGCAGGCGGACGAGTTCTACCGGGACCGGTGGAGCCACGACAAGGTCGTGCGCTCGACCCACGGCGTCAACTGCACCGGGTCCTGCTCCTGGAAGATCTACGTCAAGGACGGGATCATCACGTGGGAGGCGCAGCAGACCGACTACCCCTCGGTCGGCGCGGATCGCCCGGAGTACGAGCCGCGCGGGTGCCCGCGCGGGGCCGCCTTCTCCTGGTACACCTACTCGCCGACCCGCGTGCGCTACCCGTACGTGCGCGGCGTCCTGCTGGACATGTACCGGGAGGCCAGGGCACGCACCGGCGACCCGGTCGCCGCGTGGGAGTCCGTGGTGTCGGACCCGGAGCGCGCGCGGCGGTACAAGGCGGCACGGGGCAAGGGCGGTCTGGTGCGGGCCTCGTGGGACGAGGCCGTCGAGCTGGTCGCCGCGGCGCACGTGCACACCATCCGGCGGTACGGGCCCGACCGGGTCGCCGGCTTCTCGCCGATCCCCGCGATGTCACCGGTGTCGCACGCGTCGGGCGCGCGGTTCGTGTCGCTGCTGGGCGGCACGATGCTGTCGTTCTACGACTGGTACGCCGACCTGCCGGTGGCGTCGCCGCAGGTGTTCGGCGACCAGACCGACGTGCCGGAGTCCGGTGACTGGTGGGACGCCGGCTACCTGGTCATGTGGGGTTCCAACCTCCCGGTCACCCGCACCCCGGACGCGCACTGGATGGTCGAAGCGCGGTACCGCGGCCAGAAGGTCGTGGCGGTGTCGCCGGACTACGCCGACAACGTCAAGTTCGCCGACGAGTGGCTTGCCGCCCGGCCCGGCACCGACGGCGCGCTGGCCGTGGCCATGGGTCACGTCGTGTTGCGCGAGTTCTTCGTGGAGCGGCAGGTCCCGTACTTCACCGACTACGTCAAGCGGTTCACCGACCTGCCGTTCCTGGTCCGCGTGGCGGAGCGGGACGGGGTGCGGGTGCCGGGGAAGTTCCTGACCGCCGCCGACCTCGACGAGCACGCGGACGTGGAGAACGCGGCGTTCAAGACCGTCCTGCTCGACGCGGCCGGCGAACCGGTCGTGCCCGGCGGTTCGCTCGGCTTCCGCTTCGGGGAGCAGGGCGTCGGGCGCTGGAACCTCGACCTGGGCGACGTCGACCCGCTGCTGTCCTGCGCTCGCGAACCGCACCAGGTGGTGGAGTTGGAGCTGCCCCGGTTCGACCGGGCCGGTGTCGTGCGGCGGGGCGTGCCGGTCAAGCGGGTCGGCGGGCACCTCGTCACCACCGTGTTCGACCTGCTGCTGGCCCAGTACGGCGTCCAGCGCGCGGGGCTGCCCGGGCGGTGGCCGACCGGCTACGACGACGGCGACGAACCCGGCACGCCCGCCTGGCAGGAGCGGATCACCGGGGTGCCCGCCGACGCGGCGGCGCGGATCGCGCGGGAGTTCGCCGCGAACGCCGAGGAGACCCGCGGCCGGTCGATGATCATCATGGGTGCGGGCGTCAACCACTGGTTCCACGCCGACACCGCCTACCGGGCGTTCCTCGCGCTCACCGCGCTGACCGGCTGCCAGGGCGTCAACGGCGGCGGGTGGGCGCACTACGTCGGGCAGGAGAAGTGCCGCCCGGTCACCGGCTGGTCGCACCTGGCGTTCGCGCTGGACTGGTCGCGCCCGCCGCGCCAGATGGTGCAGACCGCCTACTGGTACCTGCACACCGACCAGTTCCGCTACGACCACTTCGCCGCCGACGCCCTGGCCGCCGCCACCGCGGGCGGGCGGCTGGCCGGTCGCACGACCGCGGACGTCATCGCGCAGAGCGCGCGCATGGGCTGGATGCCGTCCTACCCGACGTTCGACCGCAACCCGCTCGACCTGGCGGACGACGCGGAGCGCTCCGGCGCGTCGGCGGCGGACCACGTCGTGCGGGAGCTGACCGCCGGGCGGTTGCGGTTCGCGTGCGAGGACCCGGACGCGCCGGAGAACTTCCCGCGCGTGCTCAGCATCTGGCGGGCCAACCTGCTGGGTTCCTCCGCGAAGGGCAACGAATACTTCCTCAGGCACCTGCTCGGCACCGACAACTCGCTGCGGGCCGGGGAAGCGCCGCCCGACGCCCGGCCGAAGGAGGTGGTGTGGCACGACGAAGCGCCGGTCGGCAAGCTGGACCTGTTGCTGACGCTGGACTTCCGGATGACCAGCACGACGATCTTCTCCGACGTCGTGCTGCCCGCGGCGACCTGGTACGAGAAGCACGACCTCAACACCACCGACATGCACCCGTTCGTGCACTCGTTCAACCCCGCCATCGCCCCGCCGTGGCAGACGCGCACCGACTGGGACGCCTTCCAGACGATCGCGCGGGCGTTCAGCGCCCTGGCGGAACGGCACCTGGGCGTGCGCAAGGACGTCGTGGCGACACCGCTGATGCACGACACGCCCGACGAGATGGCCAACCCGCACGGCCGCGTGCGTGACTGGAAGGCGGGCGAGTGCGCGCCCGTACCCGGTGTCACGATGCCCCGGATCACCGTCGTGGAGCGCGACTACCCCGCGGTCGCGGCGAAGATGGGCGCGCTGGGTCCGCTGGCCGAATCGCTCGGCGCCACCACCAAGGGCGTGACGTTCGACGTGGGACACGAGGTCGAGCGCCTGCGCGACCTCAACGGCGCGGTCCGCGGCGGCCCGGCCGACGGCCGGCCCTCGCTGGTCCGGGACGTGCACGCGTGCGAGGCGATCCTGGCGCTCTCCGGCACCACCAACGGGCACCTGGCCGCACAGGGCTTCCGCGTGCTGGAGAAGCGCACCGGCACCCGGCTGGCCGACCTCGCCGCCGAGCACGAGGGCAAGCGGATCACGTTCGCCGACACGCGGTCCGCGCCCGTGCCGGTGATCACCTCACCCGAGTGGTCCGGCTCGGAGGCGGGCGGGCGGCGCTACTCGCCGTTCACCATCAACGTCGAACGCCTCAAGCCGTGGCACACGCTCACCGGGCGGCAGCACTTCTACCTCGACCACGACTGGATGGCGGAGCTGGGCGAGCAGCTGCCGGTGTACCGGCCGCCGCTGGACATGACCGCGTTGTTCGCCGAACCACCGCTTGGCAGGCGGGAGGGCGCGGCCCGCGGCGCCGGGCTCGCCGTGCGCTACCTGACGCCGCACTCGAAGTGGTCGATCCACTCCGAGTACCAGGACAACCTGTTCATGCTCAGCCTGTCCCGGGGCGGCCCGACCATCTGGCTGTCCACTGTGGACGCGCAGCGGATCGGCGTGTCCGACAACGACTGGATCGAGGCGGTCAACCGGAACGGCGTCGTCGTCGCCCGCGCCGTCGTGTCGCACCGGATGCCCGAGGGGACCGTGTACATGCACCACGCCCAGGACCGCTTGATCGACGTGCCCATCGCGGAGGCGTCCGGCGAGCGGGGCGGCATCCACAACTCGCTGACCCGCCTGCTGATCAAACCGTCCCACCTGATCGGCGGCTACGCCCAGCTCTCGTTCGCCTTCAACTACCTGGGACCCACCGGCAACCAGCGCGACGAGGTCACCGTCATCCGCCGCCGCGACCAGGAGGTGACCTACTGATGCGCGTGATGGCCCAGTTGGCGATGGTGATGAACCTCGACAAGTGCATCGGGTGCCACACCTGCTCGGTCACCTGCAAGCAGGCGTGGACCAACCGCGCCGGCGTCGAGTACGTGTGGTTCAACAACGTGGAAACCCGCCCCGGGCAGGGTTACCCGCGCGACTACGAGGACCAGGAGCGCTGGCGCGGCGGCTGGGTGCTCGGCAGGCGCGGGCGGCTCAAGCTCAGGGGCGGCGGGCGGCTGCGCAAGCTGCTCACCATCTTCGCCAACCCCAAGCTGCCCGGTATCGACGAGTATTACGAGCCCTGGACCTACGACTACGACACCCTCACCAACAGCCCGCTCCAGCGGCACCCGCCCGTTGCCCGGCCGCGTTCCCTGATCAGCGGTGAGAACACGAAGATCACGTGGTCGGCCAACTGGGACGACGACCTCGGCGGCGCGCCCGACCACGGGCACCTCGACCCGGTGCTCAAGGGCATCGAGGACAAGGTCCGGTTCGAGTTCGAGCAGACGTTCATGTTCTACCTGCCCCGGATCTGCGAGCACTGCCTCAACCCGTCGTGCGCGGCGTCGTGCCCCTCGGGCGCCATCTACAAGCGCAGCGAGGACGGCATCGTGCTGGTGGACCAGGACCGCTGCCGGGGCTGGCGGATGTGCGTTTCCGGCTGCCCCTACAAGAAGGTCTACTTCAACCACCGCACCGGCAAGGCCGAGAAGTGCACGTTCTGCTTCCCCCGCGTCGAAGTCGGCATCCCCACCGTGTGCGCGGAAACCTGCGTCGGCCGCCTGCGGTACATCGGTCTGGTGCTCTACGACGCCGACCGGGTGTCGGCCGCGGCGTCCACCCCGGACGAGAAGGACCTGTACGAGGCGCAGCGCCGGGTGTTCCTCGACCCCGAAGACCCGGTCGTGGTGCGGGAGGCGGAACGCGCGGGCATACCCCACGACTGGGTCGACGCGGCCCGGCGCTCGCCGGTCCACGCGTTGATCAGCAAGTACCGGCTGGCGCTGCCGCTGCACCCGGAGTACCGCACGATGCCGATGGTCTGGTACATCCCGCCGCTGTCCCCCGTGGTCGACGTCGTCCGCGACACCGGGCACGACGCCGAGGACCGGGACAACCTGTTCGCCGCCATCGACGCGCTGCGGATACCCGTCGAGTACCTGGCCGGGCTGTTCACCGCGGGCGACGTGCGGCCGGTCGACGCGGTGCTGCGCAAGCTGGCCGCGATGCGGTCGTACATGCGCGACATCAACCTGGGCCGCGCGCCGCGCGAGGCGATCGCGGCCTCCGTCGGGATGACCGGCGACCAGGTGCGCGACATGTTCCGGCTCCTCGCCCTGGCCAAGTACGAGGAGCGGTACGTCATCCCGCCCGCCCACGCCGAACTGGCGCACGGGCTGGAGGAGCTGGCCACCGAGTGCAGCCTGGACTACGAGGGCGGGCCCGGCATGGGCGGCTGGGGGCCGTTCGGCGAGAACTCCGGCGGCGCGCCGCCCATCGCGGTGGAGAACTTCCGGATGCTGCGGAACCGGCAGACCGCCGACACCGTCGCCGGCCCGGTGGACAAGGAGAACCGGGTCAACCTGCTCAACTGGGACGGCAAGGGCCACCCCGAGGGCCTGTTCCCACCGCGACCGGCGGAGCGTCCCGGTGGCGGCGACCCCGCGGGAGAAGTGGAGCCCCGGCCGTGACACCGCCCGACGCGCACCGCGCGACCGCCTGGCAGGTCCAGTCGCTGCTGATGGGCTACCCGGACGAGCAGCTGCTCGGCCGGTTCCCGCTGCTGCGCGCGGCGACCGCGACGCTGCCCGCGCCGCTCGGCGCCCCGCTGCGTGCCTTCCTCGACCACGCCGCCGCCACACCGCTCACCGAACTGGCCGCCGACTACGTGGCGACCTTCGACCACCGCAAGCGGTTCAGCCCGTACCTGACGTACTTCGCGTACGGCGACACCCGCAAGCGCGGCATGGCTTTGCTGCGGTTCAAGCAGACCTACCGCGCCGCGGGCCTGGAACTGGGCGACGACGAGCTGCCCGACCACCTCGCCGTCGTCCTGGAGTTCGCCGCCTCCGGCAACGCGACCGCGGGCGAGCGCCTGTTGCTGGAACACCGGGCCGGGCTGGAGCTGATGCGGCTGGGGCTGCGGGAGAGCCGGTCGCCGTGGGCGCACGTGCTGGCCTCGGTCTCGGCGACCCTCCCGCCGCTGGGCGGCGAGGAGCACGAGGCAGTCGCCCGGCTGGCCGCCGCGGGACCGCCGGAGGAGGAGGTCGGCCTGGCTCCGTTCACTGCCCCGACGATCGCGCCCGACCGCCTGTTCCCCGGAGGCCGTCGATGAACGCGTGGGACGTCCTGCTGTGGGTCGCCGTGCCCTACGCCTCGATCGCGGTGTTCATCGTCGGTCACGTGTGGCGCTACCGCTACGACAAGTTCGGCTGGACCACCCGTTCCTCGCAGCTCTACGAGAGCCGCCTGCTGCGGCTGGGCAGCCCGCTGTTCCACTTCGGAATCCTGCTGGTGGCGCTCGGCCACGTCGGCGGCCTGCTGGTGCCCAAGTCCTGGACCGAGGCCGTCGGCGTCAGCGACACCGCCTACCACGTCGTGGCCGTCGGTCTCGGCGCGCTGGCCGGGCTCTGCACGCTCGTGGGCGCGGCGATCCTGGTCTACCGCCGCCGCACCGTGGGCCCGGTGTTCTCCGCGACCACGCGCAACGACAAGGTCATGTACGTGCTGCTGCTCGGCACGATCCTCCTGGGCCTGGGCACCACCGTGCTGGGCAACCTCACCGACCAGCCGCACGACTACCGCGAAACCGTGTCACCGTGGTTCCGGTCGATCTTCTACTTCCAACCCGACCCGGACCTCATGGCCGCCGCACCGCTGGGTTTCCGGTTGCACGCCCTGGCGGCCTGGGCGTTGTTCGCGTTCTGGCCGTTCAGCCGCCTGGTGCACGTCTTCTCCCTGCCGCTGGGCTACCTCACCCGCCCGTACATCGTCTACCGCAGCCGGGACCAGCACCTCGGCAACCGCGCGCCGCGGCGTGGTTGGGAGCGCGTGCGATGACGGCGCACCCCGACGTCGCGGAGATCGGCGCGCTGTCCGTTGAACTGCTCGACGAAGCCCGTGCGCACGACGCCCGGCGCGCCGCCCGAACCCTGGTCACCGGTGTCCGGCAGCGTGCGACGCTCATCGCCCTCGCCGGCGGGGCGGAACTCGGCGAACACGACGCACCACCGGCGGCGACCCTCTACATCATCACCGGCCAGGTCCGATTGCACACGCACGACGCGGAGTGGCTCCTCAACCGCAACCACCTGATGCCCGTGCCACGGCTGCGGCACGGGATCACCGCGTTGACGGATTCCGTCGTGCTGCTCACCGTGGCCCTCGGTTAGGGATTGTGTTCGGCAGCGGCCAGGCAGGACCGGCCGCCGGCTACCACCTGCGCCGAGCCGGGCTTCACCACCCTGGACGCCCAGCCCGATGGGGCGGTCGGTGCGGAAGTCGAGGGCGACGTCCACGTGTAAGGCCGCTTCCCCGACGCGGTGATCGGCACCACCGGTGCCGGGCGGCGTCCTTGCACCCCGGCCACCGCCCGCGGTCTTCCCGAACCGCGCTGGCACACCGCTACCCGCAGCAGGTCGCCGGGCAACCGTTTGGGCAGAAAACCGGGTGGTGAGCGGCGCACCCCCCCGTTGCGCCGGGTGGACCAGGGCACACCAGCCCGGCGTCGGCGGAGGCCCTGCCAACGTCGGAGAATTCACCGGTGAGGGCGTCCGGGTCGATCAAGAGCTGCGACGGGCCGTGTTGGCCGTCGGCAACACGGCACACGGGATCGGCCCCCGTGTGCCGTGCCCACCCGTGCCAGGCGCGCCGATCGGGTGAACCCGTCGGAAAGCTAGTCGCGGTGGGCGGGACGACCGCTTGAATAAGATCGACATCGCGTGACCCGTCTCCACCGGAAGGAACCGAATGAGCGGTCTGCCGCCTGTCGGCGCGGAAATCCCCTGCTCGGCGATCGCGGAGGGAAGCGTCCTGGAGATCGGGGGCACGTCCCGGACGCTGACCTTCAGGGGCGGTATGAAGTACCGCGTCGAGGTGCACCCCGACGGCGCGTACGAGGCGGTGGGCCTGCGGATGATCGGGTTCAGGATGGCCGCGGACACCGACGAGGGCGAGTTCGTGCTGGAGCAGACCGACGAGGACACCGACCCGATGAGCAGCCTGCGGTACGCGCAGAGGTACCCGCCGAGGCTCAAGCACCAGGACTTGTTCGACTTCACCGCGACCCTGGTCGTGGACGGCGAGCAGATCATCCTGGTCACCCGGCGACCCATGAGCACCTCCGCGACCCTCACCGGGTTCCCATCCCGGGGCGACTCCTACCAGTTGGACGAACCGGTGGAACTGGTCGCCGCCGACGACCCCGACACCGTCGTGGCCCGGCTGACCGCGTTCCCCTCCAAGCGCGGCGGCCTGTAACGACATTCCGGTGAGCCGGTCGACCAACGAGGTCACCGGTCAGGCATCGCCGGCACCGTAGCGAACGGGGCAGGCGCGGCGTTCGTCGCCGCGCCGTACCCCGCCGCCGTGCTCGTCGGAGACACCGATCGCGTCCGGCACCCCCGACGTGCGCGCGGTTGGCCGTTCCGGCGGAAGTCAGCGGGGTGCGTACGTGCTCACGGCGACGCCGGCCAGGCTGATTCGGGGTTTCGAGGTAGTCCCAGCGGTCGGGTTGGAATCCGTCCACGACCGTGCCCCAACGACGTGACCGCAGCCGTCCACCACGCCGACGTATCGCACGACTCGACGGAGGGCCAGGCGGGGCCTGTGGGCAACGCCTCCTCGCGCAGCCATCGCCGGCCGGCGGGCACAGGTGCGTCCACACCCGGCTCTGGGTGTCGGCGGTCGCGCCGTGCATGGCCGAGGTCCTTCGCTGGAGACTGACAGGGCGACCGGTTCGGTCAGCCACCGCCCGGCTCGCGTCGGTTATGCGTGCTGCCGGTGGGCAGGTCGAGAAGTCGCCGGACGCGGTGCGCATCGGAGGTGGGCAGGTAGGGCAAAGTGCGGCGGAGTCTGCGTCTGCCGGCGGCTTCGTCGCCGCCCAGCCACAGTGCCCGACCCAGATCGACCCGTATGCGAGTCCGCTCCTCCTCGGCGTCGAGAGTGCCGAACGCCTTATCCGCGCGGGTCAGGTAGTTCACCGCCGAGTCCGCCCGACCCACCTCGATCATCAGCGCACCGAGCCGGGCGAGCGCGTGCGCGACTCCGGTGGGGCGGCCGTGGCGGATGTTGAGTTCCAGCACCTCGTCGGCGCACCCGATGGCCCGGTGCATCCGGTGCTGCGCCCGGTAGGTCCGGGCCAGGGAGTCCAGTGCGTCGGTGTGATGGTCGGGTTCGTCCAGCAGCCGCCGGATCGCCAGTTCCCGCACCCCGAGCGCGGCGGCTTGCCGGAGCACTCCCCGGTCCCGCAACATCTCGGCGCCCGCCCGCAGTGCCCGCGCGAGTTCCCGGGACGAGGAGTGCGCCGCCGACAGCGGGGCCGAGCACTCGTAGAGCCAGCGGCACCAGGACTCGTCCGCGTCGGCGGGCAGCGCCCGCCAGAGCTGCTCCCACAACGCGATCGCGGCGTCGTCGGCGTTCGACAGCGCCGCGATCACGTCGCCCGGGCTAGGCAACTCCCGTGCATTCGAAGCTCGCGTCCAGGAGGAGGTAGGTGCCGACGACGTCGCCGTGGTCATCTGCGAAGTACCTCAACGCACCCTCGGGGCGGTCGGTGCTCACACGGAACCCGCCGCTCGCCGACACGATCTCCGCCCGGTCGGTGAACGCGATCCCCCACGCGACCACCCGGGGCTCGCGGGCGTCGTACTCCTGGGCGACGGCGAACAACCGCGGAGCCTCCGCTGCGAACTGGGGACGAAGCGCCCGCGGGGTCAAGCCCGCGGACTCACTCGGCGTGGTTTCCCGGCTCATCTGCTGTGCCTTTCCGTAGGCAGTCGAGTTTGAAATTGGAGGATGGTGATCTGCCGAAGTCCCCCGGAATGCCGGCACGGCCACGGCGGCGGCGCTGTGCGCGGTGCTCACGACGCGATCACGGCGGCATGGCCGTATCTCCGGGCGCTTGACATACCGCCTCCAGCTGCTGCTTGGTCGCGCGTCGGTTGGCAGACAGGTTGCTGGTGAGGGTGCCGGGTTTTCCCGTGTACGGGCCGCCTACGATCGTGACCCGTGTTCCCGGCCGCGGACGGTCGCCGGTCCCGAGTCCGTTCGCGTCCCAGTACCCTTCGCTTGACCCGATCACGGTCGGCTCCGTCGCCGCCGGATCAGGGCGGCCGGTACCTGGTCGCTGTCGGGCGGCTCGACGCCGATGCCCCTCACCGCCGGTGCCTGGTCGGGCGGATCCTTGGTGTTCGTCGGGCGGGACGACGGTGAATCGTCAACGGCGATAGCGACCACTGTGCCCACCTCCGAGTGATTGTGGAGGCACCCGACGCAGGGATATGGCTACCGCTGTGTCGAACATGGAGGCAGGAGCGGTCTGCCGGAAACACGCGCGGCGTCGGGTGCCGTTGATTCACAGTCAACCGTTCGCAGCGCGGCCGGACGAGGTCACCAAGCGGCGATAACCCGGTGATCTTGCAGAGAATACTGTTCACCGGGATTGGGCTTCGACGCCGTCACCGGGCGGGTCCACACCTATTCCGAAGAGGGTCCTGTGCATCCCGAACAGCCGGACGCTCAGCTCTCCTCGGGTATCCATTGCACGCACATCGGTTTCCGCCGGGTGCGGGCGAACTCCGCCACGATCGGCAGGATCCGTTCGGTCGCCAGTTCCGCCCGCGGGGGCATTCCCTGGTCGATGCCACCCCACAGGAAGTAGTCCACCCAGTCGGGGTTCAGGCCGTCGGCCGGCACGAACCGGGTACCGGCCGCGAGGTCGGTCCACTCCGCCGCGCCGATCTCGCCGCGCATCCCGACCGTGAGCGTGGGCAGGTTCTCCTCGGTGCCGGCACGGAGGAACCACGCGCGCCCGACTTGCGAGCCGTTCGCGGGATTGGCGGCCAGCAGCAGCGCGATCAACTCGTCGGGTGTGTCGTAGGCGGTGACGTCGACGAAGACCCGGCCGGTCTGCTCGCCCCACAAGGGCGCGTGTCCGGTCATGCCTGTCCTTCGTAGGTGCGGACGAACGGTTCGCCGTTCGCCGTGGTGCCGTACACGGTCAGCACCTTGCCCTGGGGAAGATACCTCGGCAGCACCTGGTAACAGGCTGCCGCGCCGAGCACGAAGCCCGGCGAACCGCAGGTCTGATGATTGATCACGACCTCGGCGTGCGTGGCGGGCGTGTCCACCAGCAGGTGGGCGACCTTCATCTCCACGTGCCTGCCCAACCGCAGCGGGGTGGCGATGCCGAGTTGCGCCATGCGGGCATCGACGGCCGGAGTCCAGGTGCCGTCCCTACCCGAGGTCATCACGCCCTGGTCGACGGCGCCCACGCGCACGCGGCCCACGGTCTTCTCCCCTTCATTCCCGCGGGCCACCCGGCGCGGCAGGTCCTCCACGGCCCACCGGGCCTGTGCGGGGTAACGGGATCCGTCACGGGCGATGACGTGCCCGTCGCTGTTCCCGCCTGGCACCGGCACATCGGCCGCTGTCTCGGCACTCCGCCGTGGCGGGGATGGATCCCTTCGCACGGGCGTGTGGCCAGCTGGTGACGGTACAGCCGCGGGTTCCCGGAGGCGGTCGGCGAGCACGTCCAACGCCTGCCTCCACGCGACAAACACGCCTTGCAACGCCGTGAAGGCATCCTCGGGCGCGACGCCGCCCACAGCGGTCCACTCGGCGGCCAGGTCGTGACGTGTCGAACCGTGCAGCGCCCGCGCCAAACCGGCGTACGCCTCGACCCACAGCTGCTCCGCCTGCCACAGCACCGCAACCGCCTCGTCCGCCTTGCGCTCGACCGCACCCAACCGAGCCACACGGCTCACGAAGCGGCCTCGGGCTTCCTGCCGAACGGTTGTAGCGAGCCCCACCGTCCCATGATCACGGCCCTCCGCCTCCCGAGCCGAACACGCTAGTCCGGACACGAAGAAGCTGGCACGTCTCAAGGCGGCCCTTGAGTTCTGACCACCCGATCGAGGTAGGACACAGCATGGTGTAGCAGTGTCCGGCTCGTCACGGGGTGGGCCATGGGGTGGTGGTGTCACCGTTGCGCAGGAGGTGGAGGCGGTGACGCAGTACGGCGGCGGCTTGGTCGTCGCCGTGGTCGGCGCGGCGGATGAAGGCGCCGAGGCTGTGCAGGTCACGCAGGCCGCGCAGGGTCGCGAGTCCGGGCCAGTCACGCAAATCGTGTCCGTAGGCTTGAGCGAAGCGGTCCAGTTCGGCGGTCGTGCGGCCCATGCGGATGCCCTGGTAGGTGTTGGCCAGATCCAGTTCGCGTGGACCGGTGGCGGTCTCGTCCCAGTCACCCAGAAGCCACCGACCGCCGATCGTGTCGAACAACAGATTGCCCAGGTGACCACTGCCCAAGCCGAATTCAAGGGTGCCGTAGTAGGCCAGCAGGCTGTCGGCGGCGTGGACGAGCCAAGCCCTGTCGTCGGCGGACAGGCAGGCGGCCGTGGCGACCACGGCACGGAGGGAGGCCAGCGGCCGGTAGGCGGGCAGGTCGACCGGCGGCGGCGGGAGGCGGTGCAACCGGCGCAGCAGGACACCCAACTCGGCGGGATCGGGGCGTGGCACCGGATTCGGTTGCGGGTAGTGGGTCCAGAACGTGACCAGACCGTCGTTGACGACGATCGGCTGGCTGCCAGGCAGCGGGGTAGCCCTGGTCGGTCAGCCAGCGGGCGACGGCCACGCCGCGTTGGGCAGCGGCCGGGTCGCCGATGTGCACCCGAGCGACGGCGTCGGCCGCGGGCAGCAGGTACACCGTGGTGGCGTGGTGGTGCAGCAGCCGCAACCCACCAGCGTCCAGGCCCAATCCGCGCGCTGCGCCGCCCACCATAAGACGGGTGGGGTCAGGTGGGATCACCGCTCGAATGTAGCGATCGGGTAGCCGTGGACGCGCCGATCAAGACGCCCAGCAGCTCCCGCGCGCGCCGGGCGCCGGCGACGTTGGCGACCAGCCGCCGGGTGCGGTGTACGGGTCCGCCCTTGTCGGTGCTACAGGATGCGCCAGCGTTCGTCCGCTGCGCCGTCCAGTCGTTCGATGCGGCGTAGTACCTCGGCGGCTTGGTGGGTGTTCGGCGCCGACTTGCGGGCGTTGGTGGTGACCATGCGCAGCTCCCGCAGGTCCCTCAGGGCGCGGTAGCCGGACCAGTCACGCACATCGCGTCCATAGGCGCGGCAGAAGGCGTCGTAGTCGGAGTGACCGAACCTCCGGCAGTGGATCTCGATCGTCACCAGGTCCCATTCGACGGGACCGACGGTGACATCGTCCAAATCGCACAACACGGCCTGGTCATGGGCCCGCCATAGCGTGTTGCGGTGTTGGGGGTCTGTGTGGATGAGTCGAGGAGGCGTGGTTCGCAAGGCCGCCGCTACGGGTGTCAGTCGGTCGAGCCGGTCGAGGAGCAGGGTTTGCTGGCGTGTGCTGAGGATGCGGCTGGCGGCGATCGACCGCGTGATCGCCGCGTGGGGATCGAGTCGAGGTCGGGCGATCGGCGGTAGGGGTGCTTCGTGCAGTGCCCTCAGCGGGGCCGCCATGGCCGCGGTGGACATGGGTCGGTGTTGAGGCAGGTAGTGCCAGAGGGTGACGACGTGGCCGTTGATGTGCAGCGGTTGGGCGATGGTGTCCAGCAGTCCGGTCGCGGGGACGCCATGCCGGCTCAGCCAGCCGGTCAGTTCGACCATCGCCCGGGCGTCGTGGAGGTCTCGTGCGCGGTCGGGACGGGGCCTGCCGATCTTGACCACCACCTGACGAGGCGGTTGGCCGACCAGATAGACGGCGTTGCTGTGGTGGCGCAGCAGGGACACGTGCCGGTTGTTCAGACCGGCGGCGCGGCACGCCCGGTCGAGCACCGGGCGGGTGGTGTCGACGGTGAAGTCGTGTTCGGTCGCCTCGTACGGCCGTGAGGTCACACACCCAGTGTCCCGAAGACCACCCGGCGCAGGGAGCCGACCGCACAACCGGCGGTGTGCACGGTCGCGACCTCGACGCCGTCACCACGCGGTGAGTTCACGCAACCGCTCCACGGTCTCTCCCATCGCACCGTAGGTACGGGGCGAGACCTCGGTGACGACGTCGCGGGCGCGAGTGAGCACGACCGCGGTCCGCTGATCCGGCTTCAGCTCGGAGAGGGTGGTCAAGGCCAAGGTGACGCCATCGAGCGGGTCACCGGTGGTGGCTTCGAGCACCGCGCGATCCAGTTGGATCAGTGCCGGGTCGATCACCAGTCGGGGCTCGGCCGCGTAGGTCGTCAAGGCGTGATCCTGGGCGGCGCGGGCCCGTGCGACGTCGCCGAGGTTCGACAGCGCGCCGGAGGTGTAGAGGGCGAGCCGGCCGTGGCTGAAGCGGTAGGCGGCGTGGGGATCGTCGCCCGTGCGCGAGTCGAGCTGGTCGGTCAGGCGGCGGGCGTCGGTGAGCGCTTCGTGCACACCGCGTGCGTCACCGAGCCTGCCCAATGCGCGAGCCTCGGCGGCAGCGGCCAACGCGGCTGCGTCGCAGACCCGACCGGCGGTCAGCTCACGCGCCCGGCGCGCCAAGACCACTGCCTGATCCGGCGTTTGGTAGTAGTACGCCAACATCGTCTGCTGGGCCAACACCAGCGCTGCCAGCAGTGAATCCTCGGCATCATGAGCGACCAGCAACGCCGTGCGGTACCAACGACGTGCTCGGGGAATACACCCTTGCCTCATGTGGGCGTCGGCCACCAGCAAGGTCAACATGGTGAGGACAACCGACAGCTTTCGGTGCACCGCGAGCGGAAGGCGGCGCACGGCCAGCGCATGAACCTCCGTGAGATCGGGGATCAACGAAGCCAACGCCTCGCTCGGACCGATACGCGTGTATGCCGTGAGGTGGTCAAGAACCTGCTGCTCGACCACCTCCAACCTCGCAGCGGACGTGGTGTCCGAGAACGCCTGATCCAACCGCATCCGTAGTTGTTCGACAGGCCCGCCTTCAACATGTCCCGAACTGTCATCGACGGGTTGTCCGGCGAGGAGTCGGTCTAGTTGATCGGCGTCGACTTGGAGGGCGTGGGCGAGGGGTTGGCGCTGTTCGGGCATCGGGGTACTAGTTCCGGATTCCCAAGTGCGGACAGTACGGGCGTTGACGCCGACCGCCTCGCCGAGGCGTTCCTGGCTGAGCCCGACCTTGATCCGCTGCCGTTGCAGCGACTCCCGCCGTCCCATCACGCCCCCTCCAGTTCCCGGAGCGGACACGCTAGCCCAAGCACGAAAAGATCAGCAGGCCGCAAGCGTTTCCCGACGATTGACCACTCAATCAGGGTAGAAGGTTCTCCTCAAGATTTCCGCAGGATCTCCTGGTCTTGACCTCATCGTTTCGACGACAGGGCGATTGTCCGACAACCGGTAGCCGCCGCCGACATCCCCGACCTCGCCGTCCGACGCATCCACGAGCGCGGCGCGCACAGCCGCTTCGAAGCCGGCATCACCACCAGCCGGGCGGAAGCCGAGTTGTACGCGGACACCGCTCACCGCCTGATCCAACGCGACTACCCGGTATTCGCGATTGATACGACGAAAACCACGACAGAGCAGGTCGTCGACATGATCACCCAACGAATCGCACAACTGGCGGCCGGTCCACCAGGCGAATCACAGACCGCGTAAGCTGCGCCGGGTCTCGAACCGCGATCTACGAGGACCCATGGCCGACCGACACCTGATCGACGTCCACGTCCTCCTCGTCCGCGACGACGACATCCTGCTCACCCGGCGCCGCGACACCAACCCCCTCTTCGACGGCCTGTGGCACCTGCCCTCCGGCAAGCTCGACGCGGGAGAGTCCGTCCTCGACGCCGCCGCCCGCGAAGCCGAAGAGGAAGTCGGCGTCCACCTCGACCCCGCCGACCTGCGCCTGGTCCACACCCTCCACGTCAACGGCTCGGGTCCCGAACCCCGCCTCGGACTCTTCTTCGAAACCCGCCGCTGGGTCGGGGCACCGACCAACCGGGAACCCGACAAGTGCTCCGCGGTCCGCTGGTTCCCCCTCGACAACCTGCCCGACCGGCTCATCGACTACCCGGCCGCCGGCATCCACGCCTACCGCGCCGCGACCACCTTCAGCACCCGAGGCTGGACTCGCGTGCGTTGAGGAAGGTCTTCGACCGTGCGGGTGGTTCGGTTGGCCCGCAGCGTCTTGCGGTTCGACTTGTGCCAGGTCACGGGCAGGCCAGCACCGGGGCGTCGGCCGTTCCGCCGCTGTGCAACCGGAACAACGGCCGACCGGCCAGGCCGAGGACGCCCTGCGTCGTCGCCTTGACCATCGTGGCCGGGTCCGCTCCCGTCGCCTGGTAAGCGATCGCGCCCCGCTGCTCGACCGGCCCGGAGCAACCCACTTGGAGACCCACCAGGAGTTGCTTCGCCCGGTGCGCCGCGAACAGCCGCCCGCCCGCCTTGAGCGCCTGACCGGCCAGGCCGGTGCTGTTGGCGTTGGACACGCCGATCCCGAACCCGCCGTCGGCGTGCTGAACGCCGACCAACCAGGACAGGCCCTGCTGCGCCCGGCCGTGCCTGCCCACCGCCTGCAACGCCTGGGTGACCATGGCGGTGGAGTCCACGTCGCTCACGCACGGCGTCGCGGCGAGGTCGAGCGGGAAGCCGCCGTCCGGGCACTGCGTCCCGACCAGGAAGTCCACCGCCGACCCCGGCACGCCCGCCGCCGTGCGGTCCAGCGCGAGCAGGGCCAGCGACTGGCTGAACGCGTTGCTGTAGTCGCCGAACGCGGAGACGTCGGAGAAACGGCCGGAAGGCGTGAGCAACGCGCGCAACCCGGCGTCGAGGTCCACGCCGCCGAACGCGGCGGGGTCCTTCCCCGCCACCTGCGCGGCGAGCATCAGCTTGGCGTGCGCACCGGCGTACGCCTCACCGTCGGCACCGACGTAGCCGGTCGTCACGTCGGGTCGGGCGAGCCACGCGATCGCGCGATCGGCGTAATCGTCGGCCGTACGGGCGGCGGCGAACGCAAAGACCGCGTCGATCGTCATGCCCTGGCTCGGGTAGCGCACGCCGCCGAAGTCGACCTCGATGCGCTCGCCGTCGGCCATCTGACGGGCGAGCCACCCGGCGGCGGCGTCGGCGTGGTTGTGGGTGCTCGGCGTGGCGGCGGCCGGAGCCGGCAGCGCCAGGCCGAGCAGGAGTGCGACAACGGCGAGAAGACCACGTCTCATGGACGGTTGAACCCTTTCCCGCGAACCACGACAGGAGTCGGTGGGCAGGCGTGGTGCGGGAACTCGGGCTCGCCGCCCCCGGTGAGGGGGCGGCACACCGTTGCGGGTCAGCGCCGGGTTCGCACCGGACTTCCCCCGCCACCACGCATTCGGTTGGTCCGCCCAGCTTGTCACCCGGGCGGCAGGCGTCAATCAGCCGTTCGGCGTGCCGAGGCTCGCGCGAACGCGGCGGGCCGCGCCGACCCACAACCGGTCGCCCGCACGGACCACGCCGCGGCGGCGACGAGTTCGGCGACCTCGTCCTCACCGGGCACGCGGGGCGAGTGGATGTCGTGCACGCCCGGCCCGACGCCCCGGCCGAACCCCGCAACGCGGGCATCGCCGAGACGGCCTCGACCGCCGTGCGCGCCGACACCTCCAGCGCCGCGCCGGTCCAGCGCTCCGGTACCGCGCCGACCAGGAAATCGGTGTCCAGGACGTGGTCGTAGTAGGAGAACGTGTTGGACGGGACCGACTCCTGGCCCGCGCCACGCGGTTTCCGCCCACGTGGCGGCCCGCGGCTCCGCCCGCCGCGCAGCGAATGGGAAACCGGGATCATGTCGCTGGTCGACATGCTCGGACGTCCTACCTTATGGTGTCTCCAGGTCCGCGGTGCAGGGAAGCCGGTGCGAATCCGGCACGGTCCCGCCACTGTGACCGGGGAGCGCGAGACCGCGACGACGTCGGTCGGGGAAGCCGGGGTCGCGCGGTGATCCGGGAGTCAGACACCGGCCGCGGATGCCCGTGTAGTCCACGAGGATGGAGCGCACACATGTCGGTCTCGCCCCGCCACTCCCCCGGTTCGCGCCACCGCCGACCACCCCGGTAAGGCCAACCGCGCCGGTCGCGAACGCCGCGATCGAGACGCCGCCCGACCGCCGCCGGTGAGCGGCTCCCCGGACCGCCGCCGGTAGCGGCCGCCTCCCGGCGCGCCTGCTGCTGGGCACACCGGTGACAGCGCTCCCGGCCGCCGGGTAGCGGCTCCTGGTCGCCACGGGTCGAGGCTTCGGGTCGCCGCCATGCGGTACTCCGGCGGCCGCCCCGGGAGCCCCCGTCCCCCGAACCGACTCATGCCACCGGTGGCGGCTCTCCTCGGCCGGAACCGGTCCCTCCCGCGCCGCGCCCCGGAAGCGCCGGCGCCCTGTCCACGTGGAGCGCGCATGTCCAGCACACGCGAGTTGTGCCACTACATCGGCGGACAGCCGGTGCGGGGTGCGTCCGGCCGGTTCGCCGACGTCCACGACGCCAGTTCGGGCGCGGTCGTGGCGCGGGTGCCGCTGGCGTCGGCCGACGAGGTGCGGCACGCCGTCGCGACGGCCGAGCGCGCCCAGGTCGACTGGGCCGCGTGGCACCCGCGACGCCGGGCGCGGGTCCTCATGCGGTTCCTGGAACTGGTGCGTCACGAGGTCGGCTACCTGGCCACCGCGCTGGCCACCGAGCACGGCCGGACCGTCGCCGACGCCGAGGGCGACGTCCAGCGCGGACTGGAGGCCGTGGAGTTCGCGGCCGGCGTGCCGCACCTGCTGCGGGGCGAGTTCGCGGAGTGCGCGGACGTCGACGTCCACTCGGTGCGCCAACCGCTCGGGGTGGTCGCGGGCATCACGCCGGCCGACTCGCCCGCGATGGTTCCCCTGTGGCAGGCGGCCCCGGCTCTCGTCTGCGGCAACGCGTTCGTGCTGAAACCGTCCGAGCGGGACCCGACCGTGCCGCTGCTGCTCGCGTCCCTGCTCACCGAGGCCGGCCTGCCGCCGGGGGTGTTCACCGTCGTCAACGGCGATTCGGTCGCCGCCGACGCGCTGCCGGTCGACCCGGGTGTGGCGGCGGTGGGCTTCGTCGGCGCCGCCCCGGACGCGCGCCGCGTGCACGGGATCGCCACCGCGGCGGGCAAGCGCGCCCGGTGCTCCGGCCGGGCGAAGCACCACCTCGTGGTGATGCCGGACGCCGACCTCGACGCCGCGGTGACGGCGCTGCTCCAGGCGGGGCGCGGGCCGACCGGCGGGTGGTGCACGGCGGTCCCGGTCGGCGCGGCGACCGCGACCGCACTGGTGGCGGCACTCGCCGACCGGCTGCGGGAGCTGACGGTCGGCGCGGCGCACGACGGTGCGACCGACCTCGGCCCGCTGGTGTCGGCCGACGCGGTGCGCCACGCGCGCGACCACGTCGAAACCGGTGTGGCGGAAGGCGCGGAGCTGGTCGTGGACCGGCGTGACGTGGTGGTTCCGGGCTACGCCAACGGCTACTACCTCGGCCCCGTGCTGCTCGACCACGTCACCGCGGACATGCGCGTCCACCACGAGGACGTGTCCGGACCGGTTTTCACCGTCGTGCGCGCGGACGACTACGAGCACGCCGTGCGCCTGGCCGGCGAGCACGGCGACGGCGCGGCGATCTTCACCCGCGACCGGGACGCCGCGCACGACTTCTCCTCCCGCGTCGACACCGGCGTGGTCGGCGTCAACGTGGTGGCCCCGACGACGTACCACGCGTTCAGCGGCTGCGGCGACCCCGAGCAGCACGGCCTGGCCGTGATCCGCTTCTGCACCAGGGCGAAGACCGTCACCGAGCACTGGTCCGCCGGGCGGGGACCGGTGGCCGCCGCGGACCCGGTCGCGTGCCACCGCGCGCCGGGTTGAGAGGATCGCCGGGGAAGGACCGACACGCGGGAACCAGAGGTGGCGCAGTGGACGACGTGCTGATCCGGGTCGAGCGCGGCCTGGGCCGCATCACCCTCGACCGCCCGCGGGCGATCAACGCCCTCACTCACGCGATGGTGCGTGCGATCGACGCCGCCCTGGTCGAGTGGGCCGACGACGACGGTGTCCGCGCCGTGGTCGTGGACGGTGCGGGCGAGCGCGGCCTGTGCGCGGGCGGTGACATCCGCTCCATCCACGACGACGTGCGCGCCGGCGGCGGCGCCGACACGCTCGCGTTCTGGGCCGACGAGTACCGCATGAACGCCCGCATCGCGCGTTTTCCCAAGCCCTACATCGCCTTCATGGACGGCGTCGTGATGGGCGGCGGTGTCGGGGTGTCGGCCCACGGCTCGGTGCGCGTGGTCACCGAGCGCACGAAGCTCGCCATGCCGGAGGTCGGCATCGGGCTCGCGCCCGACGTCGGCGGCACCTACCTGCTCTCCCGCGCGCCCGGCGAACTGGGCACCTACGCCGCGCTCACCGGCACCACGCTCACCGGCGCGGAGGCGATCGCCTGCGGGCTGGCCGACCACCTGGTCCCGGCCGACCGCCTGCCCGCGCTGCTGACGGCGTTGGCCGACGACCTCGACGCGGTGGCCGCGCACGCCGGCACACCGGGACCGACGCGGTTCCGGCCGTGGATCGACGAGTGCTTCGCCGCGGACTCGGTGGAGGAGGTCCTCGACCGACTGGCCGCGTGCGGCCAGGACGCCACCGCCGCCGAGATCCGGACCAAGTCGCCGACCGCGCTCAAGGTGGCGTTGGCCGCGCTGCGCCGCGCCCGCGCGCTGCCGGACCTGGAGTCCGTGCTGGAGCAGGAATACCGCGTGTCGGCGGCGTGCCTGCGTGGCCACGACCTCGTGGAGGGCATCCGGGCGCAGATCATCGACAAGGACCGCACGCCCCGCTGGCAGCCCGCCGCGCTGTCCGAAGTGGACGACCACGTGGTGGCCGCCCACTTCGCGGAACCGGAGGTCCCGTTCACCCTGGCCGCGCACCGGCGTTGACCGCGGGCGGCGCCGGGGGTCAGGTGGCCAGGCGGAAGGCGAACAACGCGATGTCGTCCTTCTTGTTGTGGCCGAAGCGGTCCAGGAGGGTGTCGCAGAGGACGTCCATGTCGGTGTCCGGGTGGACCGCGTCGAGCAGCAGGGACATGCCGTCGTCCAAATCGTCGCCCGAGCGCTCCACCAGGCCGTCGGTCGTGAGCAGCACCAGCGCGCCCGGCGGCAGGTGGACGCGCGTCGACGGCGGGCGGGGCAGCCCGATGCCCAGGATCGGACCGCGCACCTCCAGGTAGTGCGAGCCGGTGCGGTGCGCGACCAGCGGCGGGATGTGGCCCGCGTTCGCCACGATCGCCGACCCGTCCGCCGGGTCCACCAGGAGCAGGCACATCGTCGTCAGGCCCTTGATGGCGTGGAAGCGGGACAGCATGGCGTCGAGCTTGCGCAGGATCGTCGCCGGGTCCTCCTCCTCCACGGCGTACGCGCGCAGGGCGTGCCGCACCTCGCCCATGATGGTCGCCGCGCCGATGGAGTGGCCGCACACGTCGCCGATCGCGATCAGCAGCCGGTCGCCCAGGCGGGTCACCTCGTAGAAGTCTCCGCCGATCTCGGCGTGCGCGGACGCCGGGACGTAGCGGGCCGTCATCGGCAACGCGGGCACGCTCGGCAGTTCCCGGGGCAGCAGGCTGCGTTGCAGCACCAGGGCCAGCTTGTGCTCCTCGGTGTACGCCCGCAGCCCCTCGGCGGCCAGCACGGTGGCCTGCGCGAGCTGCACCAGCAGGTTGCGGTCCTCGTCGGTGCCCACCGCGGCGGGCGGCACGGCCAGCAGCACCGCGCGCTTCGGCGCGCTCCTGGCCACCACCACCGCCGCGGGTGTGCCGGGGTCCCACGGCGGGTCGGCCACGACCGACACCCCGGTGGGCAGGTCCTCGAACTCGGTGCCCCGCCCCACCGCCACCTCGCCGTCACCCGACGTGCGGGCGAACCACCGGCCGCCGCCGTCGACGGTCGGGCCGATGGCCGCGGCGGGGCTGGACAGCACGGTCGAGGCGGCCCGCGCGGCCTCGGCGACCAGGGTGTCGAAACGCGTGGCGGCGTTGATGGCCATGGTGCCCGCGGTGAGCTTCGCGAGCCGGTCGGCGAGGCGTTCGGCCAACGCGCGGGCGCGGTAGTACCGCAACGCCGCCTCCACCGTGGCCATGAGTTCGCCCGCGTCCACCGGTTCGGTCAGGTAGGCGTCCGCGCCCCGGTTGAGCCCGGTGATGCGGTCCTCCGCCTCGCGGAACGCGGCCGACACGTGGACGACCGGGATCGCCGCCGTGCGCGGATCGCCCTTGACCCGCTCGGCGACGTCGAACCCGCTCATGTCGGGCAGGTCGACGTCCAGCACGACGATGTCGAAGTCGTGTTCCGCCAACAGGTCCAGCGCCTCCCCGCCGGTCACCGCCTCGGTCACCCGGTGCCCGCCGCGACGCAGCCAGCTCGCCCGCACGTAGCGGCTCGCCTCGATGTCGTCCACGACCAGCACGTGCGCGCTCTCGGTGGTCACCGGGTCGCCTCCGATCGCGCCACCCGGCCTGCTTCGCGCAGCGCCCGGCGCAGGGTCGACGGCGCGATCACCGTCGAGTTGAGCACCACGGCCGACAGCCCCGCGGCGACGCGCTCCAGGTCGGCGTCACCGCCGGCCGCCACCACGACCACGGGCACCGCGCGCAGCGCTTCGTCGGACCGCAGGAACGCCAGGATCTCCGGCCCGCTCACCCGCGGCACGTCGGCCGCCAGCACCACGACGTCGGGCCGCCGCTCGCGGACCCGCTCCAACGCCTCGCGCCCGTCCTTGACCTGGACCACGGTGTCCGCCACGCCGTCCAGCGAGATCACCACCCGCGCCCGCACGGCGTCGTCGGCCTCCACGACCAGCGCCACGCCCGCGTTCACGACGTCGTTCTCCGAGCGGGGCAGGCGCAACGTCACCTCCGTGCCCTCGCCGGGCGTGCTGCGCAACGCGATGTCGCCGCCGAGCAGCCGGGCGAGCCGACGTGCGTAGGGCAGGCCGAGCCCGGTGCCGGCGACACCGACCTGGAGCCGTCCGGGCACCTGGTAGAACTCCTCGAAGATGCGTGACTGCTCCTCCGGCGGGATGCCGATGCCGGTGTCGGTGACCGTGAAGCTGACGGTCCCGCTGTCGTCGTCGGTCCGCGCGCTCAACCGCACGGTGCCCCGCTCGGTGAACTTCAGCGCGTTGGACAGCAGGTTGCGCAGGATGCGTTGCAGCAGCACCTCGTCGGAGACGAGCGGCAACGGCGTCGGCCGCTGGTCGAAGACCAGCTCGACCTCGGGGCTGCGGGCCATCGGGCGGGACGCGCCCTGCAACTGGGCCAGCACCAGCGCCACGTCCACCGGCGCGTACTTCGGCCGCAGGCTGCCCGATTCCGCCTTGGCCGTGTCCAGCAGCTCGTTCACCAGCGCCAGCAGCGTGCTGCCCGCGTCGTTGACGAGGTCGATCTGGCGGCGCTGCTCGTCGGTCAGCGGGTCGCCGCCCGGCGCGGTCAGCAGCCGGGTCAGGCCGATCACGGAGTTCACCGGCGACCGCAGCTCGTGGCTGATGTTCGACCAGAACCGGGTGCGCGCCTCGGCGGCCTCGCGGAGCTGGTTCGACTTCTCCTCCAGCTCGGTGTAGAACGCGACGACACCCCGGTTGGTCTGCTCCAGCTCGTCGGACAGCTCCTTGTGCAGCGCCAGGACGCCCTGGTTGGTCTCCTCCAGCTCCGCGTTGAGGCGCACCAGGTCCCGGCGCTTGGCCTCCAGGGACTCCAGGGTCTCCAACAGGTCCCGGTTCTGCGCGCGCAACTGCTCCAGCACGTCCGCGTCGGGCAGCGCGAGCATGTCCCGCAGGCGGGCGACCTGCTCCGGCGTGGGGCGGGTGTGGGTGCGCGGCAACGACTTCACCAGTTCCACGCCGTCGTCCCGGACCACCACCTCCTCCAGCAGCCGCCGCGCGGTGTCCCAGCCGGGACCGGACGTGCCGACCGCGTCGATCGCGATCACCAGCGCCGGCGCGGGCGCGGCGGGCAGGCGGAACACCAGTCGCGTGGTCGGCCGCGCGGCGATCAGCTCCCGGCCGACGTCGCTGAGCGCGGTCGCCACCCGGATCTGGTCCTGCGGGTCCAGGCCGACCACCGCCGCGACCTCGCGACCGCACTGGCGCAGCAGGAACACGTCCGCTTCGCGGGCGACGGTGAACCGCAGCAGCTCGTCCGGGCTCACGTCGCCGCCACGAGGGCGCTCGCGTCGTCCTTGCGCACGCCCGCGTCCCGGACCAGCGTGACCGCCAGCAGCAGCGGGTCGGTCACGGTCACGACGTCGTCGGCCGTCCAGCGCTCGGTGAGGCCGTCGGAGTGCAGCACGACCAGCGCGCCGGGCGGCAGCTCGTGCTCGAACGCCTGGATCGTCCGCGCCTGGTACCCGGCGATGCCCGGCACCGACACCATGGCGCGCTTGCGGCCACCGGCCAGCACCGCGCCCGCGATGTTGCCCAGCCCCGCGAACCGGACCGAGGCGCGGTCCGGGTCCACCGCGGCCACGGCCACCGCGCCGCCCCTGGTGCCGCGCAGCTCGCGGTGCAGCCGCGCCACGACCGCCTCCGGCGCGGTCGGCTCCTCGGCCCGGAAGGAGCGGACGGCGGCCTGCGCCGCGGACGCTGCCAGCGGGCCGTGCCCGGAGCCGTCGCACATCATCAGCCACAGCTTCCCGTCGACCCGGCGCACGGCGTAGGCGTCACCGCACACGTCCTCGCCCGCGAGCGGGCGCGTGACACCCGCGGCGCCCGGGTCCACGACGAGGTCGGGCACCCCGCGCACCCGCCGCTGGAACCGGGCGGACAGCACGGTGCCGCGGCCCCGGTCCGTGGTGACGTCCAGGTGGTCGGCGCTGCGCGCCACCACGCCCAGGCCGATCCCGAGCGTGCCCGCCGTCGACTCGCCGTCGAGCATGGCGCGGTCCAGGTCGGGTATGCCCGGACCGCGGTCGACGGAGACCACCTCGACCGCCGCCAGGTCGTCCGCGCGCAGCACCCGCACCAGCACGTGCCCGCCACCGGCGTGCCGGTGCAGGTTCGTGCCGATCTCGGTGACGGCCAGCCCGATCTCGGCCACCCGCGACTCGGCGAACGCCAACCGCTCGGCCAGCGACGTGGCGATCCGCCGCGCGCGCCCGACGTGGGCCGCGTCCTCCACCCGCACCCAGGCGACGTCCTCCGCGACCGGGAGGCGCGCGGTCACCCCCGCCACTTGACGACCGTCACCGTCGTGCCGCGGCCGACCTCGGTGTCGAGGTCGAACTCGTCGACGAGCCGGCGCGAACCGCTCAGCCCCAGCCCGAGGCCGCTGCCGCTGCTCCAGCCGTCGGCGAGGGCGAGCGTGACGTCCGGGATGCCGGGGCCGTCGTCGTGGAACACGGCACGCACGCCCTGCCGCACCCCGTCCGTGACCACCTCGATGCGGGCCACCCCGCCGCCCCCGTAGACGAGGGTGTTGCGGGCCAGCTCGCTCGCCGCCGTCACCAGCTTGGTCTGGTTCACCAGGGACAGCTTCACCCGTTGCGCGTAGGTCCGCACGAGCTGGCGGACCCGCACCACGTCGTCGTCGCCGGCGATGGGCAGTTCCTCCGGCTCACCGCCGGCGGCGGTCACCGCCGGCCCCGGCGCTGCTCGCCGAGGATCTTCAGGCCGCGCTCCAGGTTCAGCGCCGTGCGCACGTCGCCCAGCGTGAGCCCGAGTTCGACCAGGGTGATCGCCACGGCCGGGCGCATCCCGACGACCACCGTGGTCGCGTCGAACAGGCGTGACAGCGAGGCGATCGTGGCGAACATCCGGCCGATGAAGGAGTCGACGATCTCCACGCCCGAGATGTCGATCACCACGCCGTGCGCGCCCGTGTCGGAGATCCGCTGGGCCAGGTCCTCCTGGAGCGCCAGCACCGTCTGGTCCTGGAGGTCGATCTGGATCGACACCAGGAGCACCCCGCCGATCTCCAGGATGGGTACGCGTTCCATCAGCGCACCCGGTCGGCCGCGACGACCTCGACGCCTTCGCTGCGCAACGCGTGCCGCAGCGCGTCGGCCAGGGACGCCTTGGTGGTGATGTCGCCGAACTCGATGCCCAGCGCGACGATGGTCTGCGCGATCTGCGGCCGGATGCCGGAGATGGTGCACTCCGCGCCCATCAGCCGCGCCGCGAAAGCGGTCTTGAGCAGGTGCTGCGCGACCTGCGTGTCGACCGCCAGCACGCCCGTGATGTCGATGATGGCGTGCTCCGCGCCGGTCTCGACCAGGCTCTCCAGCAGCTTCTCCATCACCACCTGGGTGCGTGCCGAGTCGAGGGTGCCGACCAGCGGCACGGCGAGCACGCCCTCCCACAGCTTCACCACGGGTGTGGTGAGTTCGAGCAGCTGCTCCGACTGCTCCGCGATGATCTCCTCGCGGGCGCGGGCGAACGTCTCGAAGGTGAACAGGCCCAACGCGTCCAGCAGCGACGAGAAGTCCATCAGCTCGCGGAACAGGTCGGGGTCGGCGTCGTGCTCGGTGAGTTCGAACACGACCCGCTTGAGCGCGAACACGCTCGACGCGGTCTCCGACGGCGTGTAGCCCGCCCGCGCCCGGGTCCGGGACAGCTCCGCGAGCAGCGATCTGATCTCCGCGTACCGCTCACCGCTCACGTCGCGGCCGTTGTCCCCGACCACGGGGAGGAGGGCGGTGTACAGCTCCCGGGACTCCCGCTCCAGCTCGGCCGCCGTGACACGCCCGCGCAGCGTTGCCGCGGCGGCGCGCACCCACTGCTCCAGGACCTCGTCCCGACGCTCCCGCAACACGACGACCAACCGCCGCTCGCCCACCCCAACCACCAGTACCTCCTACGCAGCGCTTCCGAAGTGACAGTAGCCGTTCGGACCACGGCTCCCGGTCGGGCACCGCCCAACGCCCACCGGGCCTAACAATCCCCAAAACGAGCGATGTTCAACCCTCACCGCGCGTGCCGACCCGGTAGCCGTCAGTCGGTCAGTGACCGTCCTGGACGGTGGTGAGGTCGGCCAGGCCGGAGATGGTCAGCACGGTGGCCAGCACGCGTGGCGCGAGCAGGTGGATGCGGTCGACGTGGGTGAACAGCACGTGCAGGCCGGCGCTGTCCAGGTACTCCACGGCGGTGAGGTCCACGACCAGGGGGCCGGTGGTCCCGGCCAGTGCCGCCGCGAGGGTTTCGGCGTTGGTCATGTCGATCTCGCCGACCACGGTCAGCAGGGTGGTCCCGTCGGGGCGCCGACCGGGCGTGATGGTGAGCGGAGTCATCAGGCGATCCTCGTGTGCATGTCGACGGTGGTGCCGGAAGGTCCGGGAGTGATGGTCACCTGGTGCATGAGGGCGCGCATGATCGCGATGCCGCGCCCCCGGTACGGGCGGTCCTCGGGGCGAGGGGGTCGCCAACGGCCGTTGTCGGTGACCGTGACGCGGAGGCTGTCCACGAACGCCTCCACGCGCAGTCGCACGTTCCGGCCCGGGGTGTCGTGGTACCCGTGCTCGATGGCGTTGGTGCACGCCTCGCCGGCGGCCACCAGCACGTTCTGCGCCGGCTCGCCGGCGAGGCCGCAGCGGTGGAGCCAACCACGCAGCTCTGCGCGGACCAGCGCGAGCTGGTCCGCCCGCGCGGGGAAGGTCAGCTCCAGCGGCGCGGGGTGGCGGTAGAGCAGGAGGGCGACGTCGTCCTCGAAACCCGTGTCGGGCGCCAGGATCGTCATCAACTCGGTGGCGAGGTCGTCCACGGCGCGGCCCCGGCCGCCCTGGACGGCGCGGCCGGCCTGGTCGATGCCGATGTCGAGCGACCGGCGGCGGCGCTCCACCAGGCCGTCGGTGTAGAGCAGCAGCGTGGCGCGTGGCGGGATGACGTGCTCGCCCTCGGGCCGGGGTCGACCGGTGCGCACGGCCAGCGGCAGCGAGCGGCCCTGGTCCAGCAACGCCGTGGAACCGTCCGGGTGGACCAGGATGCCGGGCGGGTGGCCGGCGCTGGAGTAGGTCAGCCGTCCGCTCGCGGGGTCGAGGACGCCGCAGAAGACGGTGGTGCACATGGCCCTGGGCACGCCCTCGGCGAACTGGTCGAGCGCGGTCAGGGCACGGGCCGGGCTGCCGTCCTGGAGCAGCAGCGCCCGGCAGGCGCTGCGGAGTTGCCCCATCACGGTGGCCGCCTGGAGCCCGTGACCCACGCAGTCGCCGACGACGATGCCGATCCGCCCCTCGGGCAGCGTGACGACGTCGTACCAGTCGCCGCCGACCTCAAGGGGCCGCGTGGCGGGCTCGTAGCGGGCGGCGAAACCGTCGGGCAGCCGGGACGGGCCGAGGATCGCGCGCTGGAGGGCGATCGCGGTCCGGCGCTGCTGGTCGATCTGGTGGATGCGGGCGAGCCCCTGGGCGAGGTGGCCGGTCAGCAGGGTCAGCAGCAGCCGGTCCTGGTCGGTGAACGGCCGGTGCTCGCCCAGCTCGACCCACAGCGCCAGGGGGCCGTGCGGGTGGTCGAGCAGGATGCCCGCGCCGGTGTGGTCGACGACCGGCGTGCGTGCCGAATCGCGGTGCAGTCCGGTCAGCGCCCGCCGGCGCTCCTCGGGCAGGTCCGACCAGTCGGTCCCGGCGTCGGTGGTGGTGACGGCCGGTTCGTCGGGCGGCCCGAACACCGCGGCGACCACCCGCCGGGCGCGCCAGAGCCGGTGCAGCTGCCCCAGCGCCGCAGCCAGCGCCTCGGACAGCCCGGTCACCTCCGACAGGCACGTGCTCAGGGCCGCCAGCGCGTTGTCCCGCTGGATGGCGTGGTGCTCGGCGGTGACGTCGCGGAACGTGCCGACGACCACGCGACGCCCGGTGTCGGGGTCGCGGGTCTGGTTGAACGTGGCGGTCACCCACAGCCGTTGGCCGTCGCGGCGGGTGACGGGGATGGTGTAGCTGCCCTGGTGCCGCGCCATCAGGTTGGTGAAGGCTTCGGCGACCTGCCGGTGGGCTTCCGGGTCGGTGGTCGCGTCCGGCCACCACGGGTGGTCCGGCGGGTAGGGCAACCCCTCCGGCCCGTAGCCGAGGATGTCGGTGAACGCGGTGTTGATCTCGATGACCGCGCCGTCGGCGTCGCAGACGAAGAACGCCTCCTGCAAGGAGTCGACGATCGCCGTGCGCCACCGGGCGTGGTGGTTGCGCAGCCGGGCCATGTCCGTCGTCGCCCGCACGCGGGCCAGCAGTTCGGCGGCGGCGAAGGGTTTGACGAGGTAGTCGTCCGCGCCGGCGTGCAGCCCCTCGATGGCCGCCTCCTGACCGGCACGTGCCGACAGCAGCACCACGGGCACCGCCGCCGTGCGAGGGTCGGCCCGCAGCGCCGCCAGCAGGGCCAGCCCGTCCAGGTGGGGCATCATGACGTCGCTGACGAGGAGGTCGAAGGGTTGCGCGCGCACGGCCGCCAACGCCTGCCGCCCGTCGGCCACTGCGGTCACCCGGTAACCCGCGCCACGCAGCAGGCGGGTCAGGTACTCGCGCATGTCGGCGTTGTCGTCCGCGATCAGCACGTGTGCCGCGGCAACGCTTTCCGCGGTTTCCGCGGGAGGCGTGACGCGTTGCGCCGTCGGGGTCGAGGGCAGCCAGCGCAACGCCTCCTGCACGTACGGGTCGGCGGCGGCGGTCGCGCCCGTCGGCGGCGTGACCGGCGCGATGGCGTCCGCCGGGAGGTGCGCGGTGCCGAACGGCACGCGGACGGTGAAGCGGGTGCCCTGGTCGCTCTCGGCGGTGATCGTGCCCCCGTGCAGGCCGACCAGCTCCTTGACCAGGGCCAGCCCTATGCCGCTGCCCTCGTTGGAGCGGGCCCGGGTGTTCTCGATGCGGTGGAACCGCTCGAACAGCCTGGGCATCTCGGCGGCGGGCACGCCCACGCCGGTGTCGGTCACCGTGACCACCGCGTCGTCGCCGTCCGCGCGCACGGCCACGTGGATCGAGCCGTCGAAGGTGAACTTCAACGCGTTGGACAGCAGGTTGAGGACCACCTTCTCCCACATGCCGGGGTCGACGTGGACCGGGCGCGGCAGCGGCGGGCAGTCCACCCGGAAGGCGAGGCCGGCCTTCTCCACGGCGGAGCGGAACACGGCGGCCAGCTCGGCGGTGGCCGCGGCCAGGTCGACCGGTTCGAAGCGGACCCGCACCCGGCCCGCCTCGATGCGGGAGAAGTCGAGCAGGGTGTTGACCAGCTTGCCCAGCCGCAACCCGTTGCGGCGGATGACCTCCAGCTCCTCGCGCGCGCCGGTGTCGGTGTCGGCCAGCCGCCCGCGCAGCTCCTCGACCGGGCCCATGATCAACGCGAGCGGGGTGCGCAGCTCGTGGCTGATGTTGGAGAAGAACGTGGTCTTGGCGCGGTCCAGCTCGGCCAGCTCCTCGGCCCGGCGCTGCTGGGCCTGGTAGCTGCGGGCGCCGGAGATGCCGCCGGCGACGTGCCCGGCGACCAGTTCGAGGAAACCCCGGTACCCGGCGTCGAGCGGCCGGTGGCGGTTCAGCCCGGCGACCAGGAACCCGTACGGCGTGCCGCCCCGGCGCAGCAGCGGGACGACCAGCGCCCGCACCGGCGGTCGCGCCCAGTCGCCGCTGGGGAGCGCGGGGAACGCGCGGGGGTCGAGGTCCACCGCCACCGCCTCGCCACGGGCGGCCGGTGCGGTGGGCCACCGCGCGGTGTTGGGGTCGGTCGGGGTGAGCAGGGGCGGGTCGGCAGCGGCGGACCCCGGCAAGCCGGTCGCAGGCACGGCCGGATCAGCAGCCGCGGACCCCGGCGCACCGGTCGGGGCTGGCGCGGGAGGGTCGGCAGCCGCAGACCCTGGCGCGTCGGTCGGAGCGGGTATGGCCGGGCCGGCAGCGGCGGACCCCGGCGCATCGGTCGGGACTGGCGCAGCCGGATCGGCAGCCGCGGACCCCGGCAAGCCGGTCGGAGCGGGCACGGCCGGATCGGCAGCGGCGGACCCCGGCGCATCGGTCGGGGCTGGCGAGGGAGGGTCGGTCGCGGCGAGCCCGGTCCGGTCCGGTGTGGTCGGCATCGGCGGATCGGCTGGCGCGGGAGGGTCGGTCGGCGCGAGCCCTGGCCGGACCGGTGCGGCGGGCACGGGCGCGTCGTCCGCGGTTGGCAGCGGCGAGGTGGTCAGCGCGTGCGGGGGCACGTCGGTCGAGGCAAGCACCGGTGCGTCGGTCGCGGCGAGCACCAGCGGGTCGGTCGAGTCGAACACCGGCGCGTCGGCCGCGGCGAACGCCGGCGCGTCGGCCGCGGCCAGGGCCAACGGGTCCGCCGCGGCGAGCAGCGGCGGGGCCGCCGGGTGCCCGGCGGGCATCCCGGTCGACGCCGCCAGCCGCGCCCGGCCGTCGTCGTCGAACAGGTAGGTCAGGGTGAACGGCAGGTCCCGCGGGTTGGCGGCCAGCCGGTGAGCGGCGAAGTCCAGCACCTCCTGCTCGGTGCGCACCGCGCTCGGGTCGGAACCGAGGTCCCGCAGGGTCGCCATCCGACGTTCGCCGATCACGCGGTCGGTGTCCTCGCTGACCACGCACAACATCCCGGCCACCGCGCCGGAATCGTCACGCAGCCGGCTGTAGGAGAAGGTGTGGTAGGTCTCCTCCGGGTAGCCGGACCGCTCCAGGAACAGCAGCAACGCCTCGTCCCAGGTGGACTCCCCCACGGTCAGCACGGTGTCGATGCGCGGCCCGATGTCGTCCCAGATCTCGGCCCACACCTCGTCGGCCGGTCGGCCCAGCGCCCACGGGTACTTGCGCCCCAGGGTGTCCCGCTTGTAGGCGGCGTTGCAGAAGAACGTGAGCTGCGGCCCCCACGCCATCCACATCGGGAACCGGGACGAGAGCAGGATGTTCACCGCGGTGCGGAGGCTCTGCGGCCACTGCCCGGGTGGTCCGAGGGGTGTCGCCGCCCAGTCGACGGCCGCCAGGTCCGGCCCCACCTCGGCGTCGGCGGCGAACACGGCGGCCCGCGCGATCGGCCGTTCGCCGGAACCGATCCCCTGGGCGGAACCCCGCGGGCCGCTCCCCTCGACGCCGACCCCCGCACCGGCCACCTCGGCGGAATCCCGCGCGGCGGTCCCTTCGCCGGCGGTCTCCGCCCCGGCGGCCCCCGAGCCGGTCCCGTCGGCGGCCCCTGTGCCGGCCCTCACCGCGGCGGCCCGCGAGTCGGTCTCCTCGCCGACGTCTCCCGCGCCGGCCGCCTCGGCGGCAGTCCCCGGGTTGGTCCCCGCTGCGGCATCCCGCGGGTCGGTCCTCTCGGCGGCGGCCCCCGCACCGGCCCCTTCGGCGGCGTCGCGCGTCACCGGTTTCCCCGAGGTCTTGTGCCTGCGGCCGGGACGTGACCGGCCAACGAGCCGGATTCCGGGTCAGCGGGCGGCGGCGTGTGCGGGCGGGCCGGTGTCGCGTTCGCCCGTCGGTTCGATCTCACGACCGCAAGGGTTCCACTGGTGGCGGTGCCGTGCATGACAGCCCCGGGCGCGGCCGGCGTGCGACCGCGCTTCCACCACACCGGGCGAAGCGCTGATCTGCCGCGACACCCCGTAGATCGTCCACAGTGGATTCCCACCCCGTCGACCACCTGTCGTGTCGAAGCGTGCGCGCTGGGTTACCGCGAGCGGTAGCGTGGGGTGCCGTGGGGAGACTCCGCGATGCCGACCTCGACCGGTTGATCAAGGTGCTCCGCGAGCACGAGCACGAGCACGACGCGAACGCGCAGGCCGTGCCGGACCGGGTCCTCGGCGTGCTGGGCCGGGTCGTGCCCGGCGACATCCTGGCCTACCAGGTGATCGACGAACGCACCGGGCGCTCCCGGCAGGTGGCGCTGCCGAGCGAAACCGTCAACCCGCAACGCGAGGCCGTGTTCGAGCGCGGACTGCCGGACCACCCGCTCCTGCACCACATCCGCGACCACCCGACGAGCGGCGCGGTGCGGCTCAGCGACGTCACCACGCGCGGCCACCTGCACAACCTCGCCATCTACCACGAGTTCTACCGCCCGCTCCGGGTCGAGCACCAGGTGCTCCGACCGCTGCCCGCACCACCCCACACCCACGTGATCGTGGTGGTCAACCGGTCGCGCACGGACTTCTCCGACACCGAGCGGGACCTCCTCGACCTCGCCGGCCCCGCGTTCGGCGGGTTCCTCCGCGCCGCCGAGGCCCACCGCTGGCTGGACGCCGCGACGGCGGCGCTGGACGACCTGGACGACACCGCTTACGGCGTGGTCGAGCTGGGCGCCGACGCGACGGTGCGGACCGTCAACCGGGCCGGCCGGCTGCTGCTGTCGGCGTACTTCCCGCGCCGCGTGGCGGAAGGCCGCACGCTGCCGGACGAACTGGTGTCGTGGCTCGCCGAGCAGCGCCGCGTCCCCCACCACGACGCGCCCGGCCCGCCGCGCCCGTACCGGGTGACCCGGGGCGAGCGGCGGTTGACGGTGCGGCTGCTGCGCGGTTCGCTGCTGCTGTCCGAGACCCGGGCCGAACCACCGGGACCGCCGACCCCGGCGACCGGGTTGACCGCGCGGGAGACCGACGTGCTGTGGTACGTCGCGCACGGCCGCACGACAGCGCAAGTGGCGCGTGCGTTGCGGATCAGCCCGCGCACGGTGGAGAAGCACCTCCAGAACGTCTACGCCAAGATCGGCGTCACCGGGCGGGCCGAAGCCGCGTTGCGCGTGTTCGGCGGGCGCGCATTCCAGGAGCCGTGGCATTTCGGCTCACCGGACTGAGGCGTCCACCCGTTCGGGCTACGTGGATTCGCGAGTAGAGGGGCCTCCGCGGACCGGGCCAAGCTGATGGGGTCACGACGGCCGGCCGACCCGCCGGCCGACCACACCCCAGTCGGAGGTTCCCTTGTCGTGTTCGCCGTGGTGGCGGATCGGCTTGGCCGCGGTCGGGTCCGTCGCGTCCCTGTCGATCGTGGTCGCGTCCGGTGTGACGTCCGCGTCCGGTCCGCCCACACCCGCGTGCGAGGTCCGCACCGACGTGGTCCCGGTCCTCCTCGTGCCGATCCCGCCCGGAGCGCTGTCGTGAGGACACCGTGCTGCGCGCGGGGACCGCCCACCCGCAATCCGCCGAACCGGGTCCGGTCGACCGCGCCCGACCGGACCCCGGGCCTGTTGTGCACTTTGGGGCACGCGGGCCACGCGGGGCCAGGAAGTCCGACACCGCGCCGCCCACCGCCGGGCGCGGCGCCCGGAGCCGGTCGCCGCGCTGGCTGGTCAACCCGTCGCACAACCGTCCCCTGTGGACTCCACTGCCACAGGGATTCCCTGTCACCACGTCAATTCCACGAGCGGCAAGCGGCTCTCCACCGAGAGGGAAGCTTGCCCTCGAATCCCTTGTCCGGTGCGGAGCGACCACGGTTGAGTTGCCACCGTCACATCCGGGGGGAACTCAAACGGAAGAAGAGGACAGTGTCGAGAATCCGCTTGTTCGCGGCCATCGCCGCGATCGTGGCCGGTGCGGCGATGACCGTCGCGGTGGCCGCGACCACCGCGAGCGCCGCCGCCTGCGCGCCTGCTTGGAGTTCGTCCGCCGTATACACCGCCGGAGGCACGGCCGCGCACAACGGCCGGAACTGGTCGGCCCAGTGGTGGACCCAGAACGAGACGCCGGGTTCGGCGGCGGTCTGGGCGGATCAGGGGGCCTGCGGTGGCACGAACGCGCCGGGCGGCTGCGACTACCCCAACTGGGTCGCGGGCCAGTTCTACGCCGCCGGCAACATCGTCCGGTACACCGACGGCAAGTTCTACATCGCCGAGCACGACAACCCGGGCTACGACCCCGTGATCTCCACCTGGTACTGGGACCCGTACACGGGTTGCGGCACCACCAACCCGCCCAACCCCGGCGGTTTCGTGGTGACCGAGGCCCAGTTCAACCAGATGTTCCCGAGCCGCAACGCCTTCTACACCTACCGCGGCCTGACCGACGCGCTCAGCGCCTACCCCGGGTTCGCGCGCACCGGTAGCGACACCGTGAAGAAGCAGGAAGCGGCGGCGTTCCTGGCCAACGTGAACCACGAGACCGGTGGCCTGGTGCACATCGTGGAGCAGAACCAGGCGAACTACCCGCACTACTGCGACACGAGCCAGCCGTACGGCTGCCCGGCGGGGCAGGCCGCGTACTACGGCCGCGGTCCGATCCAGCTGAGCTGGAACTTCAACTACAAGGCCGCCGGCGACGCCCTGGGCCTGCCGCTGCTGACCAACCCGTGGCTGGTGCAGAACGACGCGGCCGTGGCGTGGAAGACCGGCCTCTGGTACTGGAACACCCAGCGGGGCCCCGGCACCATGACCCCGCACGACGCCATGGTCAACGGTCGCGGGTTCGGTGAGACGATCCGGAGCATCAACGGCGCCCTGGAGTGCAACGGCCGCAACCCGGCGCAGGTGCAGAGCCGCGTCAACGCCTACCAGCGGTTCACCGGCATCCTCGGCGTCACGCCGGGCAACAACCTGAGCTGCTGAGGCTGGAGACCGACCAGTCGGGGAACAAGGGGGCGAGCGGTGCGGCTGCCGGGTCGGCGACGACCCGGCAGCCGCACCCTCGTGACACGACCGTCCACTGCGGACGCGGATGGCCTCACCTCGTCCCGGACCGGCTCCCGCACCGCGGGCACGCAATGCCTCCAGGTGTGCCGGCAGGAGGATGCGCTGCTGCCACCGCGCCCTCTTCGCACCGGGCTGTTCGAAGTCGGTGAACCACTCCGTCGCGGCCATCTCGCGCTCGTTGTCGAACACCGGGTTGACGGAGGTGTTGTCGCCCGCGGAATCCTTGTGGAACAGCGGCACCCGCCACGTCGACGCACAAGATCGTTGGTGTACAAGGGTTCCCCCACCCGGCCCACGTCGAATGGCGGCACATCGGGGCTCGTGCCCGCAGAATTGCGCCGACGCCCCCGCGGCGCGGTGGCCGGCCCTACAGTGGGCGACCTGGTGATTCGCCTCCACGCAACTCCACGTCCCCCGCCAGATCCGGCGCAGAGGAGTGTTCGATGACCGAATCCGAGAAGAGACCCGGCCGCACCCGTCGGCTGGGCGCGTTGGCGATGGTGATCGCGGCGTTGTTCGCCGGTGTTTCCTCCGCCGACGCGAAACCGGTACCGGCCGGTCCCGTCGACCCGGCCGCCGCACCCGACCTGACGCCCCGGTGGACCAGTGCGTTCGGCCGCGCCAAGTACCGGTCCTCACCGGTGGTGGCGGGCGACTACGCCTACATCGGCGACACGGACGGGTACCTGACCAAGCTGCCGTGGGCGACGGGGACCGCGGCACAGTCCCCGACGTTCACGCCCTCCTGGACCACCAACGCGTGCTTCAACGGCATCTACTCCGATCCCGTCGTGGGGAACGGACTCGTGTACGTCGGGACGGCCGGCGGCGTGCTCTGCGCCTTCGACGACCGGACCGGCGCGCTCGTCTGGCGGCACTTCATCCCGAACCAGGGCTGGGTGAACGGCCCCACCCTCGCCGGGAACACGGTGTACGCGTCGACCCACTTCGGCGACGTCGCGGCGTTCGACGCGCTCACCGGCACGCGGCGCTGGACCGTCAACATCGGCGACTCCGACGCCCAGCGCCCGGTGAACGCCTCACCGACCGCGCTGCCCGGCGGTGAGGTCTACATCGGAGCCTACGACGGGCGGGTCGTCCAGGTCGCGCCCGTGCACCGCCAGTTGGCCAAGTTCGACGGCCGCATCACGGACGCGGTCGCCACCGACGGCGCCAACCTCTACGTCTCGGTCGACAAGCTGACCGCGCCGGGCGCGGGCACCGTCCGCGTCGCATCGCTGACGCCGGCGGGCCAGGTCCGGTGGAACGTCGAGACGAACCTCGGCGTGACCTGGAACGGCCTGATCCACGGACCGGCGGTGGTCGACGGCATCGTGTACGTGCCGACCCACCACAACCTCGTCTACCTGCGCAGCGACAACGGCAACCGCGTGGCGCTCGCCGACACCAACGGCCTGCAACCGACCACCCCCGCCGTCGTGAACGGCGTCGCCTACGTCGGCGGTGTCACCAGTGGCGAGATCACCGGCGCGTTGCAGGTGTTCGAGGCCAAGACCGGCCAGTTGCTGTACTACTCGCACCGGCCGACGGCCGCGCTCACCGTGCCCGCGATCACGCCGGACGGCACGGTCCTCCTCGGGGGCGGCAACTACCAGGGCGGCGGCGCGGTCTGGGCGTTCAAGCCGTCGAACGCGCCGCGCAACCAGTAGCCGCGGTGCCCCGTGGTGGCGTCGGCCGCGGCTCGACGCCACCACGCCGTGCCGACCGCGGTCAGCAGAAGTCGCACTGGTCGGGCTGGTTGCCGTTGATCCGGACGCGCACCAGCTCGATCGACGGCGGGTCGGCGATGTAGTAGGACGTGTCGATGCCGCCGCCGGTGCCCCGTGCGCCCGGGGTACCCGGCTCGCCGCCGGTCGCCAGGCTCGGCCCTTCCTTCCCGCCGCCGCCCGTGGCGTTCTCGGTGATCGCCAGGTCCTCCAGGTGGGCACTGCGCTTCTTCGCCACGTGGATGCCGCCGCCGAGACCGCCGCCACCGCCCGAGCCGCCGTAGCCGTGCAGGAGGTCGGAGGTGCCGCGCCCGCTCGCGCCGCCGTCCGCGCCGGCACCGGTCCGGTTGCCGGACACGCGACCACCGGAGATCCACACCATCGGGTTCGTGGGCCCGCTGCCGATCTCGACGCCGCCGCCGTTGCCGCCCTTGCCGCCGTACGCGGCGGTGCCCCCGAGCCCGTTGGGCGCGCCGCCGTCGCCGCCACGCGCGCCGACACCGCCGTTGCCGGTGTGGTTGCCCACGACGTCCGTGCGCTCCAACGTCACCGAGCCGTCCCCGTAGAAGGCGAGACCGCCGCCGGCACCGCCGGAACCACCGGAGCGACTGGTCCGCTTGTGCCGGTCGCCGCCGCCCTGGCCGCCCGTGACACCCGAACCGCCCGCGCCCGCGTCGGCCGCGGCACCGCCGTCGCCGGTCGTGTTGCCCAGGACCCGGCTCAGGACCGCGGAAACCGGACCGGCGCTGTCGATGGCGCCACCGCTCCCACCGTCGCCGGCCCGGCCCGGTCGGCCACCCTCGCCACCCGCGCCGGCCGTCGAGTCGGCGCCCGCGCCACCCCTGCCCGCCGCACCGCCGGCACCCGTGCGGTTGCCCACCAGGGTGCTGTCGACCACGGCCAGGTCGCCCGAGCTGAAGATCGCACCACCGGCACCGCCGTCGCCACCGTCACCGCCGTCGCCACCGGCTGCCCCGTCGACACCGCCCGCGCCGCCGTCACCGCCGCGCGCGCCGCTGCCCGACGCGTTGTCCTCCAGCACGGACTGCCGCACGGTCAGGGAGCCGGCGTTGAACACCGCGCCGCCCACGCCGCCCGCACCGCCGCCGCTACCCGGCTGCCCGGCCGCGCCGTGACCGCCGGGCGCACCGTCACCGGCCCGGTTGCCCGACACCGTCGACCGCGCCAGCAGCACCCGGCCCGCGTTGTCGATCGCACCACCGTTCGCGCCACCCGCGCCCGGCTCGCCGCCGTCCGGTGCGTGCCCGCCGCTCAACGTGACGCCGTCGAGGGTGAGGACTCCGCCCTGCACCACCTGGAACAACCGGAACTGCGGCGCGTTGGGGTCCCGCCTGATCGTCGTGTTGCGCCCGATCAACGCGACGTACCCGCCGATCACGGGCAACCCGTTGCCGCCGAGGGATTCGCTGAGCGTGTAGGTGCAGCCCTCCGCCAGCGTGTACTGACCGTTCGCACCGTCGACCGCCGCGATCAACGCGGCTGCGTCGCACGGCACCTTCAAGGCGGCGTTCGCCGCGGGTGCCGCGACCACGCCGCACCCCAGCACGAGGACCGCCGTCCCCGCTATTCGCCGGATCATGCCCTCTCCCTTCGGCCGACGCACCCCATCCTGGCGCGGCGGGCATTTCCGGAGAATCGACGAAACGGCCGAACTCCGACCGCCGAGCGCAATGCGAATTCCGCGTCGACCGAAATAGGAATTCCGCGCCGATCACGCGTCGACCGGGCCGGTGGACCCGCGCCGAACGCCCGATGCGGGTGAAAGGGCGGGTTCGACCGGGTTGACCCGCCGGTTCCCGGGAACACTCCAGGGAGGTGCCGAGCGGAAAGGGCGGGTCGTGGACGGTGAGGTCGAACTGCGGGTGGACGGGCGGACCAGGCGGCTGCGAGTGGACAACCGGACGACGCTGCTCGACGCGTTGCGCGACGGGCTGGGCGTGACCTCGCCGAAGAAGGGCTGCGACCACGGCCAGTGCGGCGCGTGCACGGTCCTGCTGGACGGGCGGCGCGCGGTGACGTGCCTGTCGTTCGCCGTGGTGCACGACGGCGCGGAGGTCGTCACGGCCGCGGGGCTGGGCGACGGCGAGCGGCTGCACCCGGTGCAGGAGGCGTTCCTCGACCGGGACGCGTTCCAGTGCGGTTTCTGCACACCCGGCCAGGTGTGCTCGGCGGTCGGCGTGCTGGACGAGGTCGCGGCGGGGCACCCGAGCGCGGTGACGGCCGACCTGACCGGCCCGGCCGAACTGTCGCCCGAGGAGGTCCGCGAGCGGATGAGCGGCAACCTGTGCCGGTGCGGTGCCTACGTGCGCATCGTGGAGGCGGTCCGGGACGGTGCCCGGTGATCCCGTTCGACTACCGGCGGGCGGCGGACGTCGAGGGCGCCGTGGCCGAGGCCGCCCGCACCGGCGCGGCGTTCCTGGCGGGTGGCACGAACCTGGTGGACCGGATGAAGCTCGGGGTCAGCGCGCCGGAGGTGCTGGTCGACATCAACCGGCTGCCGCTGGACGGGGTCGAGGAGCTGCCGGGCGGTGGCCTGCGGGTCGGTGCGACCGTGCGCAACAGCGACCTGGCGGCGCACCCGGTGGTGCGGCGGGACTACCCGCTGCTGTCGCGGGCACTGCTGTCCGGTGCTTCGGGCCAGTTGCGCACCCTGGCCACCACCGGCGGCAACCTGCTCCAGCGGACCCGCTGCCTGTACTTCCAGGACACGTCGACGCCGTGCAACAAGCGGGAGCCGGGCAGCGGGTGCTCCGCGATCGACGGCCACAACCGCCAGCACGCGATCCTCGGCGCTTCCGAGCACTGCGTCGCGGTGCACCCCTCGGACATGGCGGTCGCGATGGCCGCGTTGGACGCCACCGTGCTCGTGCACGGTCCGGGCGGGCCGCGCACCGTGCCGTTGACCGACCTGCACCGGCTGCCCGGCGACGAGCCGCACCGCGACACCGTGCTGTCCGCCGCCGACCTGATCACCGCGGTGGACCTGCCACCGCTGCCCCGCGGCACGCGTTCGCTGTACCGGAAGGTCCGCGACCGCGCTTCGTACGCGTTCGCGCTGGTTTCGGTGGCCCTGGTGCTGCACGTGGACGACGACGTGGTCCGGGACGTGCGGATCGCGTTGGGCGGGGTGGCGCACAAGCCGTGGCGTGCCCGGCGGGCCGAGGGGGTGCTGCGTGGCCGTCCCGTGTCGGCGGACGTCTTCCTGGAGGCCGCGGAAGCCGAGCTGGCGGACGCCCGGCCGTTGTCCGGCAACGCGTTCAAGGTGCCCCTCGCCCGCAACGTGATCGTGTCCGCGCTGCGCGACCTCGCCTGGGAGGAGCGATGACCGACCTGCTGCGCCCGCGTGCGATGGGCCGCTCGCCACGCCGTGTCGAAGGCCCGGCCAAGGTCACCGGCACCGCACCCTACGCGAGCGACCAGCCCGTGCACGACCCGGTGCACGCGTGGCTGGTGCAGGCGGAGGTCGCGCGTGGCGTGGTGACGTCGGTGGACACCGGTCGGGCGCTGGCCGAGGAGGGCGTGCTGACCGTGCTCACGCCCGACAACGCGCCGCGCCTGGCGTCCACCGAGGACGCCGAGCTGGCGGCCCTCCAGTCGCACGACGTGGACTTCCGCGGGCAGGTGCTGGCCGTGGTGGTCGCCCGGACGCCGGAGACGGCGCGGCACGCGGCTTCCCTCGTCCGGGTGGTGGTCGAGCAACGGCCGCACGACGTGCGCCTGAGCGGCGACCGCGCCGACCTCTACGCGCCGGAGCAGGTCAACGGCGGCTTCGAGACCGACACCGCCGAGGGCGACCTCGCGGCGGGGCTCGCGCAAGCCGCGCACGTGGTCGACCGGACGTACACCACGGCTTGGTACAACAACAACCCGTTGGAACCACACGCCACCACCGCGGTGTGGTCGGACGAGAACCTGCTGCTCTACGACTCCACGCAGGGCGTGCACACCACGCGTGAGGCCGTGGCCGAGACCTTCGGCCTGTCCCCCGAGCGTGTGCACGTCATCTCGCCCCACGTCGGCGGCGGTTTCGGCGCCAAGGGCACCGCGCACGTCCACGCGATCCTCGCCGCCATGGCCGCGCGTGCCCTGCCCGACGTCCCGGTCAAGCTCGCCCTCACCCGGCAGCAGATGTACTCGCTGGTCGGCTACCGGACGCCCACCATCCAACGGGTCCGGCTGGGCGGCTCCGCCGACGGCCGGCTGACCGCCCTCGCGGTGGACGCGATCGGGCAGACCTCCCGGTTCAAGGAGTTCGCCGAGCAGACCGCCGTGCCCGCGCGCACCATGTACGCCGCACCGCACCGCCGCACCACCCACCGGCTGGCCGCGCTCGACGTGCCCGTGCCCGCGTGGATGCGCGCGCCCGGCGAGTGCCCCGGCATGTTCGGCCCCGAGGTCGCGATGGACGAACTCGCGATCGCGTGCGGGCTCGACCCGGTGGAGTTCCGCGTCCGCAACGAACCCGAGGTCGAGCCGGAGAGCGGCAAGCCGTTCTCCAGCCGCAACCTCGTGGCGTGCCTGCGCGAGGGCGCCCGCCGCTTCGGCTGGTCGCACCGCGACCCCACGCCCGGCGCGCGCCAGGAGTCCGGGTGGCGCGTCGGCACCGGCGTGGCCGCGTCCACCTACCCGGTCAACCGCTCGCCCGGTTCGGAGGCCAACATCCGCTTCACCGCGCCGGGCCGCTACCGCGTGGAGATCGGGGCCGCCGACATCGGCACCGGCACGTGGACGTCGCTCGCGCAGATCGCCGCCGATGCGCTGGGGGTCGACCACGGCGACGTCGAACTCCGGATCGGTGACACGCGCCTGCCCAAGGCGTCCGTGGCGGGCGGGTCGTCCGGCATCACCTCGTGGGGTTCCACCGTGGTGGCCGCCGCGCGGGCGTTCCGCGAGAAGTTCGGCGACCGCCCCGACGACGGCGACGAGACGTGCGTGGCCATGCCCGAGTCGTCCGCGTCCGACGACTACGCCATGCACGCCTTCGGTGCCCAGTTCGCCGAGGTCCGCGTGCACGTCGACACCGGGGAGGTGCGCGTGCCCCGCCTGCTGGGCGTGTTCGCCGTCGGCCGGGTCGTCAACCCCCGCCTGGCCCGTTCGCAGCTCGTCGGCGGCATGACCATGGGCCTGTCCATGGCCCTGCACGAGCACAGCTTGCTGGACGAGCGGTTCGGCCACGTGGTCAACCACGACCTTGCGGAGTACCACATCGCCACCAACAGCGACGTCCCCGACGTGGAGGCGCACTGGATCGAGGAGCACGACCCGCACACCAACCCGATGGGCACCAAGGGCATCGGCGAGATCGGCATAGTCGGCACCGCCGCCGCCATCGTCAACGCCGCCCACCACGCGACCGGCATCCGCGTCCGCGACCTGCCGCTGACCCTCGACCACTTCGTGCGCTGAACGGCGTCAGCCCTTGAGCGGGTCGTGCCCCCAGTTCATCAGGGAGTAACGCCACCGCGTGTGCTCGACGTCCCCGTCCGGGCGCTGCGCCAGGTGCCGGTGGACGTACCCGACCACCTTGCGCATGTGCTCCTGGTCGTCCTCGGTCAACTCGCCCTTCTTCTTCCGCAGCAACCGCACGATCCGCCGCCCGGACTCGTGCCCGACCGACTCGCCGCCGGTGGACTGGCCGACCGACTTCGACTCGTCCGTCTCCAGCCACCGCTCCAGCTCGGTCGCCGTCATGTTGACGGCCTGGTCGAACTCGTCGCTCATGGGTGCCTCCCGCGGGGAGTCTGGGCCGGGGTGGCGGGCCGCGCACGGCGTTGTCACCCGGTGGGGTGGCCTTGTGCTCGTCATGGCGGTGTCCTCGGCACACGACGCAGCCACCGACACGTTCGCGGCGACCGGTGTTCCCCCGAAGCGGACGTGCAGGCGGTGTGCGCCGGGGTACTCCCGAGCCATGAGCATCAACCCGATCCAGGTCCAGAAGTTCCTCTCCGGGGTCGACTACCCGGCCACCAAGGACGACATCGTGAGCGCCGCCCGGTCGCAGGGCGCCGACAACGACACCATCGACGCCCTGCGCAACCTGCCGCGCGACGACTTCAACTCGCCCAACGACATCAGCGAGGCCATCGGCCAACAACGCTAGGTCCTCAGAGGTGGGGTGGTTGGCCTGCTGTGATCTCGGGGTCGTGGTGCGCGGGCGTGGGTTGACCGGCGAGCAGTGGCAGGCGAGTGAACCGTCGGCAGACGTCTTCCCCGCGCCAGGCGGGGTGATCCCGCGGCTGCCGCCCCGGAAACTTTCAGGGAGCCTGCCTGAAAGATAGGACGCCCGCCCGCCCACGGTCCTCCCGCGCCGGCCGGGGTGGGTCCTGGAAGCTGTCGCCCGCGAAACTTTCAGGAAGCCTGCCTGAAAGTTAGGGCCTGCCCGACGACTGTCTTCCCCGCGCCCGCGGGCGGCCCTGAAGGCTATCGCCTCCCCACGAAACTTTCAGGAAGCCTGCCTGATAGATAGGGACCTGCCCGACCACCATCCTCCCCCGCGCCGGCGGGGGTCCAGGCGCACGTGGCGGACTGCGCGGTTGTGGACCCGGCACCGGCGGGGGTGGTTCGGGCTGCGCTTCGGTTTGAGGGCAGGTCCTAGGCGGTTCTCAGAACTCCCGACGCACCTCCTCCAGCACCGCCCCGGTGCTGTCCCGAACGGTCAACACCACCCCGGTGTCCCCAGGCTTCAACGCCGCCAGGACGACGGAACCGGCCACCGGCACGGTCGTCACGTTGGTGGTACCGGGGATGAACGCGCTCACCGAAGCCACCCGCGCGTCAGTGACCTCGGCGATCACCGCGAAAGTGGTAGAACTCCGGTAGGGCACCGAAACTTCCGTGTTCTCGACAAAGTCGTAGTACATCCGCACACCGCGCAGGGTGGCGGTGGACAACGCCGTTCCCGCCCACTCCGGGGCGTCGAGGCGGTTCAGGTCGTACACCGCCGTGGTGCGGTCCTGGCGGCACAGCAACAACATGTCCGCGTAGTGGCCCAGTTGCACGGATTCCGTCTCGCTCAACCGGACGAACTGCCCGGCACGCCACGCCGCGTGGTCCGGGACCGGTTGCCCGCCGCTGCCCAGGCACAGGCCCAGCCTGCGCCCCTCGGGGCTGGTGCGGTCCTGCGGCACGACCTCCCGGTCGGTCGCCGTCCCGGCCGGGGCCGGTGGGCTCAGCTCCACCTCCTGCACCACCTCCGCGGAGTCGGTCACCTCCGGTCGGGCCACCACCGCGTCGGCCGTGAAACCCGCCGGCACGAGGAAAACGGGGCCGAACCGGGCCGCGAGCGCCTGCGTGCCCGCACCGCGGTCGCGGAGCGCGAACGGACGCGGGTCGGGTCCGGTGAAACCCGCCCAGGAACCCGTGGTCGTCCGGAAAGCCGCCGTGAGCGTGCCGGGGTCCGACCGCGGTTCCGACACGGTGACCGTCGCCGGTGTCGTCTCGCAGAACACCACTCCGGCTGGGGTTTCGAACGCCACCAGGTCCACCCGGAACCGCGAGGCCGTGGCGATCGGGCGCCAGCGCTCGGGCGGCGGCAGGTCGGCGGACCCGGCGTGACAGCGCCCCGCCGCGCCCTCCGGTGCTTCACCCGGGCGCACGGCGTACCGGTCGGCCGCGTCCGGCAGCCGCAGTTCCGGTGTGCCCGTGCGGTTCTCGCCCGCCGGCGCGGCGTCCCGGTCCGCGACCCGCACCACCGCGGTGGTCACGACGGCGAGGGCGACGATCGCGGCGCCGACCTTCAGCGGGAGGTGGCGTGGCCGGTGCTCGTCGAGCCCGGCGCGCAGGCGCACCAGCGCGGCGTCCCGCACCCCGTGGGGCAGCGCCTTGCGCGGTGGCAGGTCGAGGTCAGACATCGGTTCCCCCGTCGGTCAGTTCGCGGAGTCGGGCACGGGCGCGGGCGGTGCGGGAGCGCACGCTGGCCTCGGTGATGCCGAGCAGGCGTGCCGCGTCGCCGGTGGAGACCTCGCCCAGCAGGCACAGCCGCACGACTTCCCGCTCCGCGCGCGGCAGGCGTTCGACGGCCGCCAGCACGCGGCGCAGCCGGCGTTCGGCGAAATCTCCCTCCACCACCGCTTCGGCGTGGTCGCGTTCCGGCGTCGCCCGGGACAACCGCTGCACCAGGGCGGCGAAGCGGGCGCCCGCGCGGCGCTGGTCGCGGGCCAGGCGGGCGGTGACGGTGAACAGCCAGGGCCGGGCCGAGTCCCTGGTGAGCACCGCTCGGCCGCGGGTGCGCCAGGCGTTGAGGAACGCGGTGGACAGCAGGTCGTCGGCCTGCGCCCAGGACGCCGTCAACCGGTAGGCGTAGTTCCACACGGCCTCGGCGTGCCGTTGGAACAGCTCGGTGAAGGCCGCGTGCGCGTCGGGGCCGTCGGTGGCGATCCTGCGCCACAGGTCCGCGTCCGACCCGGTGGGCGGACCGGTACCGGGGGCGTCGCTCAACGCCAGGACCCCCGTCAAGTGCGGTTCGGTCATGCACGGTATGAGGGCTCAGCCCGACCGGCGCTGCCGTGTCGCCGGTCACACCGCCGTCAGAGGAACGTGCGCTGGAGGAAGGCGCGCTCGACCTCGGCGTGTTCCACCACGGGGCCGGGCACCTCCGTCGGGCCGCCGGCGGCGAGGCCGTTCAGGAAGATCGCGATCTGCCGCCGGGCCATGTGGTCCCAGTTCCGGCCGCGCGCCAGGGGTTGGGTGATGACCGCGCTGAAGACGATGACGTCCGTGGCGTTGACCGCGCAGCGGATGCTGCCGTCGGCCCGGCCGGCGGCGATGAAGTCGTCGATCCCGCGGTGGATCGACAGGCGTGCCTCCACCGCGGGCGGGGTGACCAGTGCCGGCGAGCCGTGCAGCGGCAGGACCAGCTGATCGCCGATGGCGACCGCCTCGGCCAGGAACCGGCCGATCGCGGGCAGACCGCTCACGCCTCCCGCGCGTATCCCGTCCAGGATCTCGCCGAGCAGGCCGTACGCGCGGTACTCCAGCGCTTGCAGCAGGGCGCTGCGGTCCGGGTAGCTGCGGTAGAGGGTGCCGACCCCGACACCCGCCTCGGCCGCGATGGTGGCCAGCGGCGCGTTGCGCCCTTCCCGGAGCATCACCTCGATCGCCGCCTCGAGGATCCGCCTGCGGTTGTCTTCCGCGTCCTGGCGGGGTTTCCGGGGCATCCACTCACTCCTCGCGCGCGTGCGGCGTCCGCCGGGCGGCGGACCTGGACAGTGTCAGCGATCGTAAGCTAGCATCGTTAAGCGGACGAAATGCTCCACTTTCTTGCGAGAGGCGCCCCGGACCACACCGCTCGGCGCCCCCACGGAAGGAGCCTTCACAGCACTCCCAGCCCGTTTCGGCGTGCGGACCACGACGTCCGCCCGTTCCGCGCCACCGACGCGTGGTCTTCCCGCGTGTCCCGGTGACCGGAGCACGCGGGTCGCACGACCGACCGCGTCCGTCCACAGTGAGTCCACTGTGGATCGACGCACTGTTCTTCCGCGACACCTCTTCCGCCACACCCAGAGCGCGGTGCACGCGCTCCGATGGCTCGCACCGAGAGGAATCACGCACCATGACGACGACCGAACGCAGCACGGTGGACCAGGTCCTGGACGACCGGACCTACCACATCGAGTTCAACAGCGACCCCGACCTCAACGGACCGGCGTTCCCCGCGTGCCGGTCGCTGCCGTCCGCGCGGCACCTCAGCAACAACGCCAAGCACGCCGTCGTGGCACTGGCGGACCTGGGCGCGTCGGCGAAGCGGATCAAGGAGTTCTACGACAGCTACGCCGTGCTCACGCCGCACGGCTACCCGTTGGAACCGGCCAAGGTCGCGGACCAGGTCATCACCGACGAGAACTGGGAGCGCTTCATCGGCAAGCGCGTCAACTACGCCGGGTTCCGCGACTTCTTCGACCGGCGGGAGCGGGAACTCGGCACGGAGGAGCTGCTGCGGCGTTACGCGCCACCGCTGCTCTCCGGCTGGCTGGGCGCGTTCGGCCACCCGACCGTCCACCTGGGACTCGGGTTGGCCGCCGGCAACCGCTGGATGACCGTCGAGGGCCTGGCCTACCTGGCGTTCGCGCACGTGTCCTGCCACCCGGAGCGGTCGTCCCCGGTCGCCCGACCCGGCGAGGCGTCCGCGGTGGAATCCCTGCTGCGCATCGCGGAGGAGTGGCACGGCGATCCGCCGCACCAGTGGGTCGAGACGTTGATCGCCGACACCACGTCCGACGTCGCCCGGCGGATCCACCCCGACCTGGCCGGTCGGCAGTACCGGATCGCGAGCCTGCTCGGCGCGGGCCACCCGCTGATCCACCGGACCCCGACCTGGATCGAGGACGGGGAACCGGCCACGAGCTGGGGCCGGCTGCACTACGCCGCCACCCTGCTCTACCTGGCCGTGCCCGGCGATCCGCTGCTGCTGCACCTGATCACCTCGGTGCACGCGATGGAGCGCATCGCCGCCCGCCTGCCCCGGGACCAGCAGCGACACGCGGTGCGGTGCTACTGGATCGGCGCCCTGTGCCTGCTCTTCTCCCGCGCGGACTTCCCGCGCCGGGCGGCGCTGGCCGAGCTGCACGCGCGGTTCGCCGACGCCGTCGACCGGGAGGACGAGGCGTGGGACCGGCTCGCCGCACGCGCGGTGGAGCAGGCCGAGCAGCACCACCCCGAGCTGGTGTACGTCATGCGTGACGCGTGGCGCAGGTCCGGCCACCGCGCGATCTACCGCGTCGCGGCCGGCCGGTCCGCACCGCTCACGGAGGCCATCATGCCCTGACCGGCCGCCGCGCTCACCAGGTCATGTCGATCGCGCGCTCGAAGTTGACGTACCCCAGGCGCTGGAAGGCGTTCGCCATCGGCGTGTTGCCGACGTCCGTGGCCGCCCGGACACGGGGCACGCCTTGGGCGTCGAGGATGCGGGTGCCCTCGGCGAGGATGTCGTCGACGTAGCCGTTGCCCCGGTGCTCGGGGAGCACCGCCAGGTAGCCGATGACGGGGTTGTAGTCGTTGCGGGCCGGGGTGACGAACCCGACCGGCGTGCCGTCCGGCAACGTCGCGACGCGCCACCAGTCCCGCGGGCTCCGGTAGTGCGCGAGTTCGTCCGCGTAGTGCCGTTCCGCCGCCGCGCGGGCGGACATCCGGGTCAGGTCGGCCCTGCTGTGGGCGTCCAGGGTCCCGTCCAGGACCCCGGTCATCAACGACAGGACCTCCTCGGTGTCGTGGACCGGGCGGAACCGCAGGCGACCCGTCGGCGCGGGCAGCGGTGTGCCGGGACGCCACTCCAGGCGCAGGCGTTCCACGAGCAGGCGCGCGCCGGTCCGCTCCAGCGCGGCCATGCGGTCCTCCACGACCTGCCTGCTCGGCCCGGCCGCGCGCCAGTCGGGCGGCACGACCCGGTGGTAGCCGGGTGGCCGGGCACCCGGCGGGACCACCGCGGCCATGGCGGTGCGCAGCAGCCGTGCGCCGACGTCGACGCGATCCGGCGCGTCGACGTCGAGGTCGAAGACGTCCAGGAGCTGTGGCGTGGCGTCGCCCCGGCCCCACCAGGCGGCCTTGGCCACCAGGTGGTCACCGCGGAGGGCGACCCACAGCCACTCCGGTCGGCGGCGGCCCGCGGCGAGGTCGTCGGCGATCTCGGCGTCGAGGACGTAGGGCAGTCGGGAGAAGAGGTCGAGTTCTTCACGCCCGGTGAGCGGGCGCACGATCAGGTCGTTCTGTTCCACGGTGGGGTGCTTTCGGTGCAGGCGTTCCGGGTTCGGTCGGGAACCCGGCCGCAATGGGCGTAGGACGCATCGGTTTGTCCCTCCTCTCGTGCGCGGCAAGGTCTAGCCGACCACCGCGCCGGGCGCAAAACCATTTCGGCGGAGTGACGGCGTTGTCCCCCACAAGCGCGGAGTCGGTACCACCACACCGGTGGGTGGCGGCAGCACGCCGGTCACGGACGGCACCACGTCACGCGGACCCGGTCAGCGGCGGTTCGGAACTGCGAGTAGACAGGAGCGGTCACCTCGACCCCCGCGGTACCGGGAAGGAGTTTTCCCATGAAGCCCAACGCGATCCGCTTGGCCGCGGTCGTACCCGCGGCCGTCCTGGCCGCCGCTCTCGCACCCGCCGCGCACGCGGCGACCGACCCCGCGGCGACCGACCCCGCAGCGACCGACTACGCCAAGTGCCCGGCCAAGAACGTGTGCGCCTACGCCAAGTCCCGGGGCGCGGGCGAGCAGTGGGCGAAGCACCAGTCCCAGCGCCGCAACCACAACCTGCCGTGGGCCGGGCGCTCGGTGTACAACCGGACCGACAAGGTCATCACGTTCCACCGCCTGCCCGACGGGGTGGGCAGGCGGTTCACGCTGAAGCCGGGCCAGCGCAGCGATTTCGCCGGCGGAGCGCCGATGGACCACCAGGTCTGGAGCATCACCATCCCCTGAGGCGATCACCCGCGGGACCGGCGAAGTCGACCCGGTCCCGCGGGTGATCGGCACCGCTGGTCCGTCGATCCCGAGGCGCCCGCCTACGACCTGATCGGGGCCGCGGTGTCCGGCACCCCCGCGTAGTCGGGCAGCTCGACGCCGTTGAGCGCGCGGCCCACCAGCTCCACGAACCACTCGCCGGTGAAGTCGGGGCCCGGCTCGGCGTCCGGCCCGCGGACGTCGCGGCTGCGGGCGTTCAACCGGCCGATCTCCTGGTTGGCCTCGACGAACGGGCGCATCCGCGCCTCGTAGCGGGCGAACCCGGTGTCGGGGTCCCACCCCGCGGCGGCCAGCTCACCGGCCAGCACGCAGGCACCGACCAGGGCCAGCCCCGTGCCCTGGCCGGACAACGGCGACGAGCTGAACGCCGCGTCCCCGAGCAACCCCACCCGCCCGCTCGACCAGCGGTCCATCACCACCTGGGCGACCTGGTCGAGGTAGAAGTCCGGAGCGTCGTCCAGGTGCGCCAGGACGTCCGGGGTCAACCAACCCAGCCCGGCCACCCGCTCGCGCAGCAAGCGCTTCTGGGCCGCGACGTCACGGTGGTCGACGTCGAAGTCGGGCGAGGCGAAGCCGAACATGGCCATCGCGCGGGTGGCGTCCTGGACGGGGCGCAGGAGGGCCGAGCGCCCGGGCTCCTGGTACTCGAGCAGCCAGCGGTCCAGCCCGAACTCGTTGGGCACGCTGTAGAAGGCCAGCACGTGCCCGAGGTGGCGCAGGAACCGCTCATGCGGCCCGAAAACCATCGCCCGCACCGCCGAGTGCAACCCGTCCGCCCCGACCACCAGGTCGAAGCGCCGCCGAGCGCCACCCGCGAAGACCACGTCGACCCCGTCCACGTCCTGGGCCAGCTCGGCGACCCAGTCGCCGAAGACGTACTCGACGCCGTCACGCGTGTCGTCGTAGAGCACCCGCGACAAATCCCCGCGCAGGATCTCGATGTCCGCGATGTACCCGTCGCCACCGTCGTCCTCCGCGCGGAAGGTCTCCAGCACCTGCCCGTCCGCGTCCACGGTGTGCGCACCGGCCGTATCAGTGCACGCCGCACGCACCGCCGCGGCCAAACCCATGCGCCCGATGACCTCCCTGGCCACCCCACGCGCGTCCACCGCCTGCCCACCGGGCCGCAACTCGGGCATCCGCTCCACCACGGTCACCTCGGCTCCCCACCGACGCAACCAGTGGGCCAACGCGGGTCCCGCGATGCTCGCCCCCACCACCAACACCCTGATACCGCTCACCGCGCCCCCCAGCTCACCCGTCCGGATCTTGATCCCGAATCCTACGGTGATCCACGGCCCCGTCCGATCACTTGTTCGACAGCCGCCGCACGTGGGATGGGCAGTCACGTCGATACTTTGCTTGCCACCCCCGCACCCGAGACCGGGAGAACGCCGTGACCGACGCCGCTTCCACCTCGCCCGCGATCGACACGGCGGCACAGCGGCCGTCGGTGCTGTTCGTGTGCGTCCACAACGCCGGCCGCTCGCAGATGGCCGCCGCCTGGCTGTCCCACCTGGCCGGTGACCGGGTGGAGGTCCGGTCCGCCGGTTCGGCGCCCGCGGACCAGGTCAACCCGGCGGTGGTCGAGGCGATGCGCGAGGTCGGCATCGACATCTCCGCCCAGATCCCCAAGGTGCTCACCGTCGACGCGGTTCGCGAGTCCGACGTCTGCGTGACCATGGGCTGCGGCGACGCCTGCCCGGTCTTCCCCGGCAAGCGCTACCTGGACTGGCAGCTCACCGACCCCGCCGGGCGGGGAGTCGAGGCCGTCCGACCCATCCGCGACCGGATCAGGACCCTGGTCGAGGGCCTGATCGCCGAGATCGCTCCCCCACCGGGCACGAGCGCGTGACCACCGGCAGCACCCGGCTCAGCGGGCCGGCGGCGCGGGCAGCGACAGCACCTCGACCGGAGCCGGGGCGCAGCAGCCGCTGCCCGGACCGTCGGCGGGTCCGTCGAACACCCCCGACCCGCCGCACACCCCGGTCTCGGGCAGCACCAGCTCCACCTCCGCCGCGCTCTCGTGGTCGCCGGCGATCTCGGCGACCACGCTGCGCACCTGCTCGTACCCGGTCAACGCCAGGAACGTCGGCGCGCGGCCGTAACTCTTCATCCCCACCAGGTAGACGCCGGGCTCGGGCTGCCGCAGCTCGTTCGCCCCGTGCGGGTGGACGCTGCCGCAGGAGTGCGCGTTCGGGTCGATCAACGGCGCCAACCGGACCGGGGCGCCGAGCACCGGGTCCAGCTCCAGCCGCACCTCCGACAGCCACGAGTGGTCCGGTCGGAACCCGGTCAGCGCCACGACCTCGTCCACCGGGTCCAGGCGGTGCCCGTCCTGCGACACCAGCACCACCCGCCCGCCCTCGCGCTCGACGGCCGCGGTGCGGAACCCGGTGACCACCTCCACGTGCCCGGCGCGTGCCGCCGCCCGTGCCTCGAGCCCGAGCGCGCCCCGGGCCGGGAGCTGGTCGGCCGCACCGCCGCCGAAGGCGTCGCCCACCCGGCCGCGGCGCAGCAGCCACGTGACGCGGGTGCCGGGGTGCCGCTCCGCGAGGTCGGCCAGCGCCACCAGGGCGGTCAGCGCCGAATGGCCGCTGCCGGCGACCGCGATCCGCTTACCCGCGTACCGCCGCGCTTCCACGGCCAGGTCGGGCACCCGGTAGGTGATCCGGTCGGCCGCCGCGCGCTCGCCGACCGCGGGCAGCCCGTCGCCACCCAGCGGGTTGGGCGAGGTCCACGTGCCCGAGGCGTCGACGACCGCGCGAGCGGTGATCCGCTCCTCCCCGTCCGCGGTTTCCACGTGCACGGTCAGCGGCTCGCCGTCCCGCCCGGCGTCCACCACCCGGTCCCGACCGCGCCGCGCCACCCCGACCACCCGCGTGCCGAACCGGACGTGCCCGTCCAACGCGTCGGCCAACGGCACCAGGTACTCCGACGCCCACTCCGCGCCCGTGGGGTACCGGCCGGCCCCCGCCGCGCTCCGCCCGGCGGCCTCCAGGAGCCGCCGGGCAGCCGGGTCGACCAGCTCCGACCACGGCGAGAACAACCGGACGTGGTGCCACTGGGCCACCGCGGCCCCCGCCTGCGAGCCCGCCTCCAGCACCAACGGCCGCAGCCCGCGCTCCAACAGGTGCGCCGCCGCGGCCAGACCGGCCGGGCCCGCGCCCACCACGACCACCGGGAACTCGTTCACGATCCACCTCATCCATAGAAGTCTCTCTATCAAGCAGATGGGGAATCTATAGACGAGCAACTATGGATGCAACCGGAGGGGCGGCTATAGTCGGTGTCGTGACGCCGACGACGCCCACCGCGCTGCCCGACGAGGACGCCGCGACCTTCGCCCGCTGGTTCGCCTGCCTGTCCGACCCCACCCGCGTGAAGCTGCTGCACACCGTCGCCGTCCAACCCGGCGGCACCACCGTCGGCGCCCTGGCCGAACTGCTCGGCGTCAGCCAGCCCACCTGCACCCACCACCTGCGCAAACTCGCCGACGTCGGCTTCGTCCACCTGCGCAGGCAGGGCACCACCACCCTGGTCACGGTCAACGCCGCGTGCTGCACCGGCCTGCCCCACGCCGCCGACGCGGTCATGGGCACCATCGTCACCCGCCCCTGCTGCCCCACCGACCTGCCGGACGACGTCACCGTGCGCGCGATGACCGACGACGACTGGGCGGACGTGCGGCGCATCTACGGCGAGGGCATCGCCACCCGCAACGCCACCTTTGAGACCGAGACCGCCAGCCGCCGCACCCTCGACGCCAAGTGGCTGCCCGACCACCGCTGGGTCGCCGAGGTCGACGGCCGCGTCGCCGGCTGGGCCGCCGCCACCCCGGTCTCGGCACGCGACTGCTACGCGGGCGTGGCCGAGACGTCGATCTACGTCGGCGGTGGGTTCCGGGGGCGTGGTGTCGGGAAGTCCTTGGTGCACAAGCAGGTCACCGCCGCCGACGAAGGCGGGCTCTGGACGTTGCAGACCGCGATCTTCCCGGAGAACCGGGCAAGCATCGCCTTGCACCACTCGGCGGGGTTCCGCACCGTCGGTGTCCGTGAGCGCATCGCGCAGCACCACGGCGTATGGCGCGACACCGTCATGCTCGAACGCCGTGCGCAGCCTGGCCCGACGCGTTGACGCGGGCTACCTCCCGGGGACGAGGACGTCGGTGAGGTCGTCCGCGGGCACGACGGCCGCGTCGACCGACACCGCGAGCGGTGTGGTGAACGGCAGTCCCGCGGCGTCGAGCACGAGACGGGCGACGGCGGTGTGGTCGGGTTCGTCGATGTCGGCCAGGCGGATGCCCAGCGGCAACCGGTGCGCCGAGACCAGCTCGCCGAGCCCGATGACCAGTCGCTCGGCTTCGGCTCGGTGGGACTGGCGGTAGAGCACCTGCACGTCGGCGTGCCCGATGGGCATACCGTGGCGGGCGTGGAAGGTGACGCTGGCGGCCCGGGCACCGTCCCGGAAGCGGGCTCGGCGGATGCGGATCGGGCGGATGCCGCTGAACCCGTTGGCACGCAGGAGATCCCGGTACTGCGACCACTCCAGGCCGGTTTCGCAGCGGGCCTTGGCGTCGAGACCGGGGTCCGTGCCGCCGATGATGTCGGACATGGCGACCCGACCGCCGGGCGCGAGTACGCGGGCGATCTCGGTCCAGGTGGCGGCCGGGTCCGCGCTCAGCGACAGCACGCAGTTGCTGATGGCCAGGTCGACGCTGTCGTCCGCGCACGGCAGGTCGTCGGCGGTTCCCTCCCGGTAGTCGATCCAGCCCAGGCCCACCTCCTCGGCGTGCCGGGAGGCCACGGCACGCATGGACGACGAGGGGTCGACGCCGATCACCACGCCGTTCCGCCCGACGCGCCGCGCGGCGAGCAGGCAGTCCGCACCCGCGCCGGAACCGATGTCGAGCACGGTGCTGCCGGGTTCGACGACGACGTCGTCCAACGGGTGCCCGCACCCCGAGGACAGGCGGAGCACGTCCTCGGGGATCGAGGCCAGTTCGTCGGGCCGGTACAGCTCGACCGGCGAGCAGCACAGCCCGGACTCACCGAGTTGCGCCAGTTGCTCGTAGGTCGCCCGGATGAAGGCGGAGTCGGTCGTCATCGGGCGCTCGGGTCGACGGCGGTGGTGGCGGCGCCCGCGATGAAGCTGCGCTCCAGGTCCTGGTAGCAGACGCAGTCCGCGCCGCAGCCCTCGTCGGCCTCGGCCTCGGTGACGACGAAGACCTCCCACCGGTTGCCGTCCGGGTCGACCACCCAGATCTTGGTCTGCACCGCGTAGCAGCAGGCGGTCTCGGTCTCCTCGGTGATGGCGAACCCGGCTTCGCGCAGCCGCTTCTCCGTCTCGCGCACCATGCCGCTGGACTTGACCTGGATGCCGTAGTGGCCGCTGGAGGCGTGGCCTTCCTCGTGCTCGTTGAGGGTGATGTTCAGGCGTGGTTCTTCCAGCTCGAACTTCACGTAGTCGTCGCGGCGCTTGGTGGGACGCGCGTCGAACAACAGCATGTAGAACGGCAGAGCGGCCTCGACGCTGGTCACGTCCAGGCTGATGTGCACGCGGCTGGCACCGGCGAACTCCACCGCGTTGACCGCGTCGGTAACCAGTGCGACCGGTTCGCTGACGCCGGAGGCGATCCAGCCCTTGAGGTCGGCCGGGTTGGGCAGGTCGCCGCTCTTGGCCGGGTTGCCGTCGACCACCGCGAGGGGGAACGCGTCCGCGCCCTTGAGCGCCATGACCTGGAGCACCGACATCGGCAACCGCTGGTCACCCATGCCCGCGTCGTGCACCCGTACGACGTCGAGGGAAACACCCTCGGACGACACCTGGTCCACGGTCTGGCGCGCGGTCTGCTGGTCGCTGTCGTTCGTGACGTATAACCGGATCTCCACGACGCGGTCTCCTCGGGTCAGCAGCAGCCGGACGAGCCCGGGGCGAGGGTCAGGGTCAGGGTGCCCGCGGGTGCCTCGGCGCGACCGGTGGCGAGGTCGAGCGCGTCCATCAGGTTGGGCATCGATCCCGCGGCGACGATCTGCCCGTTGACGGCCATGACCGGCAGCGCGCCCTGGCTGCTCAGGTGGCCGATGACGGAACTGGGCACGCTCACCGGCTCAGTGCCGGAGGAGTTCAGGTTGTGGTACTCGACGGCCACGCCTTCCCCGACGCGGTCGCGCAGGAAGTCGGCGAGGTTGGACGCCGCGGACGGACCGCAGCACGGGCGGTCGAAGAACTGGACGATGTCGGCCATTGTCACTCCACTGTGGACGAAGGGGTGGTTCAGCGCAGCAGCGTGGTGGCGATCTCGTCGACCGCGCGCACCGTCCGGTCGACTTCCTCGGCGGTGTTGTAGAGGTAGACACCGGCCCGGACGTTGCCCGGTGAGCCCGCGTGGCCGTTGACCTCGTTGAAGTAGTTGACCGCGCAGTGCTGACCGGTGCGCACGCCGATGTGGTAGCGCTCGTTGAGGATGCGGCCGACCTCGTCGGGGTGCAGGTCGCCGATGTTGAACGACACGATCGCCAGCCGGTCGGCGTTGTCCTCCGGGCCGTAGATGTCGATGCCCTTCACCGACCGCAACCCGTCCACCAGGCGGTCCATCAGTGCCCGGTCGTGCGCGGCGATCCGGTCGAACCCGACGCCGCGCAGGTACTCGATGGCGGCGTGCAGGCCGTACGCCTCGGCGATCGGCGGTGTCCCGGCCTGCCACTTGTCGGGGAGTTCGCTGTAGGAGCAGTAGTCCAGGCTGCACTCCTCCAGCGACGGGCAGTCGCACGCGCTGGTGTCCAGGGTGCCGCCGCCGATCATGCCCGGCATCAGCGAAGTCGCCAGGTCCATGCGGATGTACAGCACGCCGATGCCGGTCGGGCCGAGCATCTTGTGACCGGAGAACGCCAGGAAGTCGCAGTTCAGCTCGACGACGTCCAGCGGCAGGTGCGGTGCGGCCTGCGCGGCGTCGACCAGGAACAGCACACCGCGCTCGCGGCAGGCCCGACCGATGGCGGCGATCGGGGGCATCGTGCCCAGGACGTTGGAGACGGCCGTGCAGGTGACGAGTTTGGTGCGCGGCCCGATGAGCTTGATCAGCTCGTCGGCGTCGACGTGCCCGGTACGGCCGGCGTTGTACCAGCGCAGCTGGAGGTCTTTCTCCTGCGCCATGCGGACCCACGGCGCCATGTTCGACGTGTGTTCCAGGCTGGTCAGCACGATCTCGTCACCGGGCTGGAAGTCCAGGGTGTGCGCGACCAGGTTGATCGAGTGCGTGGTGTTGCTCGTCAGCACGATCTCCTGCGGCAGCGCGCCGATGAACCCGGCGACCGACGCGACGGCCGCGTCGAACTTCTCCGACGCCCGCATGGACAGGTCGTAGGTGCCGCGGTGGATGTTCGCCCGGTCGTTGAGGTAGTACGAGGTCATCGCGTCGACCACGGACCTGGGCGTCAGCGACGAGGCGACGCTGTCCAGGAACACCTCGTCCGGCCGGATGGTCGGGAAGTCGGCGCGCAACGCCGTCAGGTCCGACACCGTTGGAGTGCTCACAAGTTCCCCCTGACGACACGGGGCCGCCACATAGATGACGGTCGATATCGACAAGCGTGGATACGCCCGAGGGCGTTGTCAAGGGGATCGGTCAGACCAGCGACGCGGCCAGGCCGGTGGCGGCGCGCAACGCGTCCAACACCTCGACGATCGCCTCGCGGCGCACCGAGTACCAGATCCAGGTGCCCCGGCGTTCGCCGTCGACCAGGCCCGCGTCACGCAGCACCTTGAGGTGGTGGCTGATCGTGGGCTGACTGCGGCCCAGCGGCTCCACCAGGTCGCACGCGCACACTTCGCCCGCCGGCGCGGTCGCCAGCAGGTTGAGCAGCCGCAGGCGGACGGGGTCGGCCAGCAGCTTGAGCTTGGCCGCCAGGTCCGCGGCCGCGCCGGTGTCGAGGCTGCCCGCGCCGGCCGTGCCGCAGCCCTCGGGACCGCAGCCGCCGGGACCGCACTCCCCGGAGTCGCAGGCCGTGCGGTCGTCCACCATCGGCAGCTCTCGCATACGCCCAGTATGCCGTTTGCCGGGGACGTCCGGAACAGCCGTATCGACAACTACGAATATTGACCTTGATTGAAGGACGACGGTGACGCAGACTCGCGGTCTCACCAGGCTCAACCCATCTCGGCACGTCCCACCGGGGGAAGTCCGACTTGCGCGTCCTCCTCGGGGTGCCTTCACGAGGAGGACGACATGCGTTTCGTACCGTTGGGCGGGTTCCTGGGCGCCGGCAAGACCACCACGATGATCGCCGCCGGGCGCCGCTTCGAGGGCGCCGGCAGCACGGTCAGCGTCATCACCAACGACCAGGGCGTCGACCTGGTCGACACCTCGCTCGCCGCCGCCTCGCTGGGCGACGTCTCCGAGGTCACCGGTGGCTGTTTCTGCTGCAAGTTCGAGGACTTAGCCGCCGTGGTCACCCGGTTGACCAGCGACGCGCACCCGGATGTGGTGCTGGCCGAGGCGGTCGGGAGCTGCACCGACCTCCAGTCCACCGTCATCCGGCCGTTGCGCCACTTCTACGGCGACGACCTGCACGTCGCCCCGCTGACCGTGCTCGTGGACCCGGTGCGCTACGCGGGCCTGAGCCCGCTGTGGGACGACCCCGCCACCGAACCCGACCTCGCGTACCTGTTCCGCCACCAACTCGACGAGGCCGACATCATCGCGATCAACAAGGCCGACCTGCTCTCCCCGGTCGAGGTCGGCCGCGTCCGCGACCAGGTGCAGGTTCGGTTCCCGCACGCGCGCGTCGTCGCCTTCTCCGCCGCGACCGGAGCCGGGCTGGACGAACTGGTGGCGCTGTGGGCCACCTCCGGTTCCGGCGAACACCGGCCGTTCGCCGTCGACTACCGGCGTTACGGCGCCGCCGAAGCCGAACTCGCCTGGACCAACCAGTCCTTGTCCCTGCGCTCCGCCACGACGTTCGCACCCGCCGAGTGGGTCCGCCACCTGCTCGCCGAACTGGGCTCCGCCGCCGCGCGCGCGGGCATGACCGTCGGCCACGTGAAGGTCCGCGTCACCAGCCCGGACGGCACCACGAAGGCCAGCCTCACCGGGGCGGGCGCCGAGCCGACCTTCGACGAGCAGCTCTGGGTGCCCACCCGCACCGCGGAGGTCGTCCTCAACGCCCGCGTGCGCACCAGTCCCGACGACCTCGACACCCTGATCGGCCGGTGCCTGGCCGCGGCCGACGCGGCGACCGGGGCCGACAGCGGCACGCGCGCCGGCGACGTCTTCCGCCCCGGGTTCCCCGAGCCCGTGCACCGGATGTGACCGTATTTCCCGCACTCCGGTCGGGCAAGCCGGCCGGAGCACTGCCTCGCGCATTCTTTTTGGTGCGGTGCCGAATGGAAGATCCCGCAATCGGCCGATCGCGTCGTTCGATCGACGGGTGAACGTTGGGGAAATTCCGGGGAAACGTGGGGAGTGCGTCATGACGGTGGCCGTGGTGCTTGTCCTGGTGACCTTCCTCGCTGCCGTCAACGGCAGCAACGACGTGCCCAAAGGCGTCGCCACCCTGGCCGGGGCGGGCGTGGCGGGATTCCGCACCGCGATTCTGTGGGGCACCGTCACGACCCTGGCCGGGTGCCTCGTGTCCTTGCAGCTCGCTTCCCGGATGACCGCCCTGTTCTCCACGGGGATCGTGTCCGCCCCACCGACCGCCGAATTCGCGATCGCCGTGCTCGTGGGAACCGGCGCGTGGGTCGCCCTCGCCACCGTCCTGCGCTTACCGGTGTCGACGACCCACGCGTTGATCGGCTCCCTGCTCGGGGCGGGGGCGTTGTTCGCCTCGGGCTCGGTGGTGTGGTCGGCCGTGGTGCCGCGGCTGGTGCAACCGCTGCTGCTCAGCGTCGTCGTCGCCTACGGCGTCTCCGTACTGCTCGCGGTGTTGGCCGGGCGACGTTCCCGCGCGGCCTCGGCCGGGCGGGCGGACCGCGTGCTCGGCGTCGCGCACTGGATCACCAGCGGCCTCACCGGGTTCGCCCGCGGCCTCAACGACGCACCGAAGATCGTCGCCATCGGCGCGTTCGCCCTGGTGCCAGCCGGCTTCGCCCCTTGGCAGGTCCTGCTCGTCGTCGCCGGCGCGATGGCCGCCGGTTCCGTGATCGGCGGCCTGCGCGTGGCCGAGCGCCTGGCCGAGGACGTCGTCCGCATGAGTCATCGCGAAGGCTTCACCGCCAACCTCACCACCGCCGCCCTCGTCGGCATCGGCGCCTCCGCCGGCCTGCCGATGTCCACCACCCACGTCTCCACGGGCGCGATCGCCGGCAGCGCCGGCCTGGCCGTGAACCGCGTCAACCGCAAGACCATCGGCCAGTTCGCCATCGCCTGGCTGGTCACCCCGCCCGTCGCCGGAGCAGTCGCCGCCATCACCTACCTGCTGACCGCCTGACCGCCGGGGACCCGGCAGCGCGCCCCGCTCCACCGGCCGGGTGGCCGGCAGGCCGACCCGCGCGATCACGGTTGCCCGGTGGCCACGCTCGGACATCGGGTGCCGAAGGACCGGCTCAGTCCTCTTCCTCGTGGGGCGCGTCTTCGGACTTGCCCCGCCGCCAGTAGCCGCCGAAGTAGACCCGGCCGCGGTCCAGGCCGCGGTCGCCCACGAGGTGGCGGCGGAGGGCTCGGACCACGCCGGCCTCGCCCGCGAGCCACGCGTAGCCGGCACCGGGTGGCAGGTTCGCGGCACGCACGGCCGTCGCCAGGTCGCCCTCGCCACGCACCAGCCAGGTCACCGCCACACCCGGCGGCACGGCCCAGTCGACCCGGTCACCCTCGGCGGGCACCTCCACGAACACGTGGGCCACGCAGTCGTCGGGCAGCACCGCCACGATGCCCGAGATCGCCGGCAACGCGGTCTCGTCACCGGCGATCAACTGCCAGTCGGCGTCGGCGGGCGGCGCGTAGTCGGCGCCGATCCGCTCGCCGTCCCGGTAGCCGGGGTACCTGCCGTCCGGCGCGATGAGCACCACGCGGTCACCCGGCGCCACCGCACCCGCCCACCGCGACGCCGGCCCGACGTCGCCGTGCAGCACGAAGTCGACGTCGATCTCGCCGTCCCGCGCCGCGCGGATCGTGTAGGTCCGCATCACCGGCTTGCCCGCCGGCGGCAACGCGCGGTACCGCGCGTACCAGTCCGCCCCCGTGGGCACCGGCACCGCGAGCCCGTCCTCCGCCGGCAGGAACACCTTGATCCGCTGATCGGGACCACTGGTGGTCACGTCCCGCATGTCGGGCCCCCCGAACGTCACCCGCACCAGGCTCGCCCCCACGGGGCGAACGGCCAGCACCTCGGCGTCGAAGTGCCGGAAGGGTTCGACCTCGACCGCTGTGGCCACCGACATCCGGGCACCGCCTTTCCTCGACCACCGGCAGGTGATCTTACGTAGGTAAGGCTAACCATACATACCGGTGGGAGGCAGCGGGAACGTGTCGCCGCGCGCCAGGTAGGTGACGTCGACGGCGGGTCGGCGGCGGGCGACCTCGGCGACGAAGTCGGACAGCGGCGATTTCATCAGGCCGTAGTCGTCGAAGTGCACCGGGACGGCGTGCCGCGGGCGCAGCAGCTCCAGCAGGTCGACGCCCTGCGTGCCGTCCATCGTCAGCAGGATGCCGAGGAACTTGGTGCCACCCAGGTGCACCACGGCCACGTCGATCGAGGGGAAGCGCTCCCGGATCTCCCGGAGGTCGTCGTGGACGAGCGTGTCCCCGCTGAAGTACACGCGCAGCGGCGGCGCGCCCGGTCGGGGGCGGTACTCCACCATGGTGCCCATCACCGGCGGCAGCAGGGCGGCGACCCGGCCCAGCGCGTGCCTGCCCGGCAGGGCCGTCACGGTCAGCACCGCCTCGTCCTTGACCAGCACCTGCTCCGACCACCTCGCCAGGGCGACCGGCTCGCGGAAACCCCGGCGCGCCAACCACTTCGCGGCGTGCGCGGTGGTCAGGACCGGCAGGTCGCGGTCCAGTTCGCGAGCCGCCACCCGGTCGAAGTGGTCGCCGTGCAGGTGCGAGAGCACGACGGCGTCCAGCGCGGGCAGGTCGGCCACCTCCACCGCCGGGTCCGCGCGCCGCCGGGAGAACAGGCCCTGGCCGAAGTACGCCCACTGTCCTTTGTGGATGAAGTTGGGATCGGTCAGCAACGTGAACGGCCCCACGCGCAGGACGGTCGTCGCGTTGCCGACGAAGAACAGCGAATCCGGCACGGCGAACCCCTTTCGACCAGCGCTCCGGCACACCCCGATTACCCACCACCGGCCCGACCATGCGGGCGCGCCGGACCGACCATGCGGGCGCGCCGGACCGACCACGCACGTGCCAGGCCGGCCACGCGGGCGCGCCGGACCAGACAGTTGGCGCGCTGAGCTGGACAGGGCACGCCGGGGGCTGGGCGCGCCGGGCAGGCAGGGCGCGCCGGGGCCGGGCGCACTGGGCCGGGCAGGTGGTTCCCGGGCCCGGTCGGGGGAAGGGGGATGGCTGCTCGCCGGCACGCCCGCACATACTCGCGACGTGCCCGGCACCGCGGGCACCCGGACGTGGAACGGAGCACCGCAGATGGCACACCGCGCGCTCACCGCAGCCACCACCACCGTCCTCACCGCCGCGCTGCTCGCCGCGACGCCGACCGCGGCCGTCGCGGTCGAGCACCTGGTCTTCCTCGGCAGCGCCGACGTGGGCACGGGTGTCTGGGACGGGGCCGGCGGCGCGCCCGTGACCCTGCGCGAGTTCACCGACACCGGGTCCCAGCACTGGTACTGGGACCCGGACGCGGGCACGTTCCGCAACGCCGCGAGCGCGCACTGCCTGGCCGCCACGAGCGGCGCGCTGTCGCAGGCCGCGTGCGCCGCCGAGGACGCGCAGCGGTGGGAGCGGCGGCCGATCGGCGACCCCGGCAGCACCCCGTCCCTGTTCGCGAACGCGGCCACCGGCGAGTGCGTCACGCACGCCGGGTTGTCGGCCCAACTGGCGCTGGCGCCCTGCGACGCCAACCGCGCCGACCAGCAGTGGAACATCTACCTGGTGTGAGCGCGCGGTGCGTTTCCGGCACGCGTGCGGTGGTACGCCTCGGCGGTGACGACCTCCAGCGATGAGCTGCGGCGGCTGGCCGCGACGAAGTTCGGGTGGACGCGGTTGCGGCCCGAGCAGGTCGAGGCGATGGAGCACGTGGTGGCGGGGCACGACGTGCTCGTGGTGCTGCCGACCGGCGCGGGCAAGTCCGCGATCTACCAGGTGCCGGCGCTGGTCCTGGCCGGGCCGACGGTGGTGGTGTCGCCGCTCATCGCGCTCCAGCACGACCAGGTGGAGGGCATCGAGGACAGCCGGGCCCCGGAGGCGGTGGTGGTGAACTCCGCGCAGCGGGCGGACGAGCGGCGGGACGCCTGGGAGGCGTTGCGGGAGGGCGCCGCCGAGTACGTGTTCCTCGCACCGGAGCAGTTGGCCGACGAAGCGCGGGTCGAGGAACTGGCGAAGCTCGGCGTGTCGTTGTTCGTGGTCGACGAAGCGCACTGCGTCTCGTCGTGGGGCCACGACTTCCGGCCCGACTACCTGCGACTGGGTGACGTGGTCGAGCGGCTGGGCCACCCGGTCGTCGTCGCGTTGACGGCCACCGCCGCGCCGCCGGTGCGGCGGGACGTCGTGACGCGGCTGGGTCTCCGGGACCACCGGGAGGTGGTGGCGAGCTTCGACCGGCCGGAGCTGCACCTCGCGGTGGAGCGGTTCACCGACGACGCCGCCAAGCGCGCCGCCGTCACCGCGCGCGTGCGCGGGCTGACCGCCGACCCCGCCACGCGGCGCGGCCTGGTCTACGCGGCCAGCCGCAAGGAGGCCGAGTTCCACGCCGCGGAGCTGGCCCGCGCCGGTGTGCGCGCGGAGGGTTACCACGCCGGGATGAAGGCGGCCGACCGCGAACGGGTGCACCAGGGGTTCATGGCCGACGAGGTCGACGTGGTGGTGGCCACCTCGGCGTTCGGGATGGGCATCGACAAACCCGACGTGCGGTTCGTCGTGCACGCGTCCGCGCCGGAGTCCCTGGACTCGTACTACCAGCAGATCGGACGCGCCGGGCGGGACGGTGAACCGGCCGAGGTGGTGCTCTGCTACCGCCCCGAGGACCTGGGCCTCCAGCGGTTCCTGACCTCCGGCAAGTCGGCGGAGGAGACCGTCGGCCAGGTGGTCCGGGCCCTTGACGAGCACGAAGGCCCCGTTGCCCCGGACACGCTGGCCGAAGAGGTCGAAGCGCCGCCGGCCCGGCGCACGCGGGCGGTCAACCTGCTGGTCCAGGCCGACGCCGTGACCGTGGACGGTTCCGGACGCCTGGGCACCGACCCGGACCTGACCCCCGACGAGGCGGTCGAGCAGGCCGTGGACGCCGAGCAGGCGTACCGGCGGCTGGTGCGCTCCCGGATCGACATGGTGCGCGAGTACGCCGAGACCACGGGGTGCCGGCGGCAGCACCTCCTGGGTTACTTCGGCGAGCGGCTGCCGGAGCCGTGCGGCAACTGCGACACGTGCGACGCCGGCACCGCGCGCCGCGTCGCGCCGGGCACCGACGCGTTCCCCGTGGACAGCCGCGTCCACCACCGGGAGTGGGGTCCCGGTGTCGTGATGTCGGTGGAGGCCGACCGCATCACCGTCCTGTTCGACCGGGTGGGGTACAAGACGCTGTCCCTGCGCGCGGTGCGGGAGCAGGACCTGCTGGACGGGTCGTGACCCGCCCGGTGGATTGCCCGTTTCGCACCCGGTCGCCCGGGTAGCCAGCGCGCATGGACGACGCCTTCCCCATCCGGGACTACGACCACCTCACGCTCGGCGACCTGCGCCACCGGATCAGGTCGCTGTCGGCCGAGGAGCTGCGCCAAGTGCTCGACCACGAACGGCGGCACGGCGACCGGACACCCGTGACCGAGCTGCTGACCACCCGCCTGGCCGAGGTGGAGGGCGGCGCGGAACCGGCGGCCGGCGACCAGCGCTCCGCCCCGCCCGCGGACCGGGGCCGGCGGGCGCCGGAGGTCTCGCCCGCCCACTCCCCCGACCCGACCACACCGCTGAGGCACGGCGTCGCGGACCAGACGCCCTCCCGCGGCCGTTCCTGACCGGCGGCCCGCGCCGGGTGCGCCCCACGTGGAGGGAGTCCGGTGGCCGGACTGGAGTTCGTGCTCGCCGAGGGTGCGGGGAACCTGCTCCCGGCACGCACCCAGATGGCGTTGTCGCTCGGCTGGCACATCGTCTTCGCCTGCTTCGGGATCGCCTTCCCGGCGATCGTGGTGTTCACCGAGTGGCGGGGTCACCGCCGCGGTGACGAAGCGCTGACGCGGCTGGCGCACACGTGGGCCAAGGCGATGGGCGTGCTGTTCGCCGCGGGCGCGGTGTCGGGCACGCTGCTGTCGTTCGAGATGGGCATCCTGTGGCCGGGGCTGATGGCGCGGTTCGGCGAGGTGTTCGGCTTCCCGTTCGTGCTGGAGGGCTTCGCGTTCTTCGTGGAGGCCATCTTCGTCGGCGTCTACCTGTTCGGCTGGAACCGGCTGTCGCCGCGCGCGCACATGCTCAGCGCGCTGCCGATGGTGGTGGCCGGCATCGCCGGCGCGTTCTTCGTGGTGTCGGCCAACGCCTGGATGAACAACCCCACCGGGTTCCGCCTGGACGAGCGGGGCGACGTGGTCGACGCCCGGCCGTGGGCGGCGATGTTCGGGCCGTCGACGTGGCCGCAGTTCGTCCACATGTGGTTGGCGGCGTTCATGGTCACCGGCTTCCTGGTCGCCTCGGTCTACGCGATCGGGATGCTGCGCGGTCGGCGCGACCGCTACCACCGGCTGGGCCTGCTGGTACCGCTGACCGTCGCGGCGATCGCGGCCCCGGTGCAGGTCGGTGTCGGTGACTGGATCGCCAACACCGTGGCCGACAACCAGCCGGCGAAGCTGGCCGCGATGGAGGCCCAGTACGAGACGACGGCGGGCGCGGGTCTGTCCTTCGGCGGCATCTACCGCGACGACGCGCTCCACTACGCGTTGGAAATCCCCTACGGGCTGTCGTTGTTGATCCACCACGACCCGTCCGGGGTGGTGCCGGGGTTGGCGGAGGTGCCCGCCGACCAGCGGCCGCCGGTCAACGTCGTGCACCTGTCCTACAACGCGATGGTCGGCCTGGGCACCGGGTTGCTGCTGCTCGCGCTCTGGTTCGGCCTGGTGTGGTGGCGTCGGCGGCGGCTGCCGCGCACCGACTGGTTCCTGCGCGCGGTCGCGGTGTCCGGGGTCGCCGCCGTGGTCGCCATGGAGGCCGGGTGGGTCACCACCGAGGTCGGCCGGCAGCCGTGGATCGTCTACGGGCTGCTGCGCACCGCGGACGCCGTGAGCCCGGCACCCGGCCTGGGGTGGGGCCTGGTGGCGGTGCTGGCGGTCTACACCGTGCTCACCGTGTTCACGGTCATCGTGCTGCGCAGGCTGGCGCGGGGCCGCGACACGCGTGCGCCCCAGGAGCTGGAGGAGGCGCGGTGACCCTCGCGGAAGCCGTGCTGGGCGCGGCGTTCGTCGGACTCGTCGCGTACGCGTTGTTCGGCGGCGCGGACTTCGGCGGCGGTGTGTGGGACCTGCTCGCGGGCGGCACCGAGCGCGGGCGACGCGTGCGGGACCGGGTCGAGCGGTCGATCGGACCGGTGTGGGAGGCCAACCACGTCTGGTTGATCTTCGTGCTGGTGGTGTTGTGGACCGGTTTCCCGAGGGCGTTCGCCGCCGCGGTCACGACCCTGTACGTGCCGCTCACGCTGGCGGCGTTCGGGATCATCGCGCGTGGCGCGGCGTTCGCCTACCGCAAGAGCGTCGACACCCCGGGTATGCGGCGGTTCTTCGGGGCCGCGTTCGCCCTGTCGTCGTTGCTCACGCCGTTCTTCCTGGGCGCGGTCGTGGGCGGGGCGGCCTCGGGGCGGGTGCACCGGGACGTCGGCGGGGGCGATGTCGTGGGCAGCTGGGTGAACCCCACGTCGGCGCTCGGCGGGACGCTCGCCGTGCTGGCCTGCGCCTACCTGGCGGCGGTGTTCCTGTGCGGTGACGCGCGGCGCGACGGCGAGGACGACCTGGCCGAGGCGTTCCGCCGCCGCGCGCTGCTCACCGCCGCCGCGACCGGTGCGGTCGGGCTGGCGGGCATCGCCGTGCTGCACGCCGACGCGCCGCTGCTGTTCACCGGGCTGACCGGCCGCGGCCTGCCGGTCGTGCTGCTGTCCGCGGTGGCCGGCTCGGTGGCGCTGGTCCTGCTGTGGACGCGCCGGTACACCGCCGCCCGGATCGCGTCGGCGGTCGCCGTCAGCGCGATCCTGGTCGGCTGGGCGGTGGGCCAGTACCCGTACGTGCTGCTGCCCGAGCTGACCGTGGAGCAGGCGGCGGCCGGTCGGCCGACGCTGCTCGCGCTGCTCGTCGCCCTGTGCGCGGGCGCGCTGGTGCTCGGTCCCGCCCTGACCTACCTCTACGTCCTGTTCCAGCGACCGGCGACGGCGCGGGAGCGGTCCGGGGTGTGACTCAGCGGCCGAACAACCCGACCAGGGTGCCCCCGGCCAGCACGTGGCCGTCGATCGCGGCACGCAGGTCGTCGGCCGTGACGCCGTCGCCCAACCCGAGCGGCCGGTCCACGGCGAACAGCCGGAACACGTACTGGTGCGGCTCGTCGCCCACGGGCGGCTGCGGACCGCCCCAGCCGGTGTCGCCGTAGTCGTTGCGACCGACCGATGCGCCGTCCGGCGTCGAGCCCTCCTCGACGGAGGTCACGTCGGCCGGGATGCCGGTGACGACCCAGTGCGTGAACGTGCCGCCGGGCGCGTCCGGGTCCTCGCACAGCAGCGCCAGTTCCTCCGCCCCGGACGGCGCGGACGACCACCGCAACGGCGGTGAGGTGTTGCCGCCGTCGCGCGAGTAGCGGTCGGGGATGAGGGTGTGCCCGCTGAACGCGGCGCTGCGCAGGTCCAGACCGCCGTCCTCGGCCGCGCCGCCGCCACCGCCCGCCGGGCCCGCCGCGCGCTCACCCACCGGGCGCGGCGGGTGCTCCTGCCGCAACCGCTCGTTGGCGGCCCGGTCGGCGTGCTGGTCGGGCACCCCGCTGTTGTCGAGTTCGCCGCGCAACCGCGTGCGCTTGACGTCGTACGCGTGACTGCCTGGGTCGGGCATGTCCGTCTCCTCTCGATACCTCCATTCGGGCTACCCAACCCCGTCTTCCTCACACGAGCCCAACGACGCCGTACGCGGCTGCGGCCACCACGGCGGCGGCGGGCAGCGTGAGCACCCAGCCCTTCGCGATATCCGCCGCGACGGACCACCGCACCGCCGAACGGCGGGTCGTCGCGCCCACGCCCATCACCGCCGAGGTGATGACGTGCGTGGTGGACACCGGAGCGTGGAACGCGAACGCCGTCAGGTAAAGCACCGAGGCGGCCGACACCTCGGCGGCGAAGCCGTGCGGCGGTGTCAGGTGGAAGATGCGCCTGCCGAGGGTGCGCATGATCCGCAGGCCGCCCGAGTACGTGCCCGCCGACAACGCCAGCGCGCACGCCAGGACCACCCACAGCGGCACGCCGTAGTCGGCCTGGTGGCCGCTCACCACGAGCGCGAGCACGATCACGCCCATGCTCTTCTGCGCGTCCTGGAGGCCGTGCCCCAGGGCGAGGCCCGCGGCCGAGAACACCTGAGCCCGGCGCATCAGGCGGCTCGCGCGGTGCGCGTTGGCGTCGCGGAACGCCCACCGGATCGCGGTCATCACCCCGTAACCCAGGACCAGGCCGATCACCGGTGAGATGATCATCGGCACGACGACCTTCTCCAGCACGCCCGACCAGTGCACCCGGGTCGTGGACGCCAGCGCGGCGCCCACCAGCCCGCCGACCAGCGCGTGCGACGACGAGGACGGCAGGCCGAAGTACCACGTGACGAGGTTCCACGTGATCGCGCCGACCAGGGCGGCGATCACGACGTGCAGCGCGTCCTCGCCCATCGGCGTGTCGATGACACCCGACGCGATGGTCACGGCGACCCCCGTGCCCAGCAGCGCGCCCACCAGGTTCATCACCGCGGCCAGCGCCAGTGCGCCGCGCAACGTCAGGGCACGCGTCGACACCGCGCTCGCGATGGCGTTCGCGGCGTCGTGGAAGCCGTTGGTGAAGTCGAACGCCAAGGCGAGCACGACCACGAGCACCAGCCCGGCGGTCGGCATCAGGACTCCTTGACCGCGATGGAGTGCACGACGTCCGCCACGTGCTCGAAGGCGTCGGCCGCCGACTCCAACTCGTCCACGACCTCCTTCAGCTTCATGACCTCCAACGCGTCGCGTTGCCCGTTGAACAACACCGCCAGCAGCTTCCGGTACACCTGGTCCGCTTCGTTCTCCAGCTCGTTGACCTCCACCCAGTACGCGGTGAGGTCCTGGGGCGTGACCAGGCGCGGCATGGCGTCCGCGGTCCGGCCGGCGGCCCGGCACAGCAGCTCCACCTGGGCGGTCACGCCGGGTGGCAGCTCGCCGACCTGGTAGAGGGTGGCCAGGTCGACCGCCGCGTCCATGTGGTCGACCACGTCGTCCAGCCGGATCGCCAGCCGGTAGATGTCGTCCCGGTCGAACGGGGTCACGAACGACCGGTCGAGCAGTTCGACGAGCGCGTGCGTCGCGTCGTCGCCCGCGTGCTCCAGCTCGTGCATCCGCGCGGCCAGGTCCGCCCGCCGCTCGACCGGTGCCGCCACGAACTGCTTCAGCACGTCGACGCTGGCGCCGATGTTCGTCCCGATGCCCGCGAACAGCTCGAAGAACTTCGCCCCTTTGGGCTTCCGACTGAACCGCATGACGGTGAGTACCCCGGCGGGTCCTGATCGACCCGGCCCCGTGGGTGTGCTGGTTTCTCACCCGGTGCGGTGGCACGGGTCGCCGTCCGCGCCCGTCGCCACTCGACCGGGTGAGGCTCAGGACACCCCGACGAGGCGGAACAGCGGGTCGGCCCCGGTCGTTGCACGAAGCGGTCAGTGCGAGCCGCGAGCCGCGGTCCGCGACCGCGAGCCACGAGCCACGGGTAGCGAACGCGGGCCGTGAACGCGAGCCACGGGCCGCGAGCCACGGACCGCGAGCCCGCGAGCCACGGTCCGTGAGCCGTGAGCCCGCGAGCCACGAGCCCTCGGCCCGCGGTCCGTGAGCCGTGAGCCGCCGTTCGGCCGACGCCGAGCGGTGACCGCCGCACCGACCCCCTGATCACGCCCCCGGTCCGCCGCCGCCCCCGCCGCGGCCGGGGGCGTGCCCGCGTTCGCGTTCGGACCGTCTCAGTCGGGCGGTTCCACGGTGCCCGCCTCCTCCCGCACGTCCTGCGCCGCGGGTTCCTCGCGCGCGACCTCCGGCACCTCCACGTCGAGGTCGTCCAGTCCCGGGGTGCCCGGCGAGCGGGGTGGTTCCGGGTTGAGCGGTGCGTCATCCGGTTCGGACATGGTGGTCGGCTACCCGGCGGCCGGGTGGCCGAACCACGCGGGGGCCGACCGGGGGTCCCGTCGCCGACAGTGTCGACCCACGGGCCGCCGTGCCCACCGATGAGCCGCTGCCCGTCACCGGCACGGGCGGAACCGTCCCGCCGACCGGGCCTCCCGGTGACGCGGTGTCAGCGGAGTCCGATGTGGCAGTCCTATGGCGACGGTCCCGACCGCCGGGGCGGTCGCGATGGACCGTTCGGCCCACCGCCACCGGTGCGTGATCCCGAACCCGGTGCGCGATGGGGCCGTCCGCCGGCACGAACGGATCATCCGTTCGCCATTCAGGACGGCGATTCGGCGAGAGGTCCACCGGCGACGGTGGATCCGGCCGGGGCTCCCTTGCCTCTTCGGGCGGCGTGGCCGGTACGAGTGTCGGCCGCACCCGATAGCCGGTTCCGCGTAGTGGTACGACCAATGCCGCAACGCGTTCGGCCACGCCGGCCAAGCACGCCGTGACGTTGACGGAACACCGCAAAGTGGGATTCTGGTGGACGTGCACGGCACCACCGAACTCCGGCAGGCCAACCGCTTCCGCTTGCTCCTGGTCGAGGACGACCGCGAACTCGTGGAACTGCTCTCCGACGCCCTGCGCGGGGAGGGTTATGCCGTGGACGTGGCCATGGACGGGCACCGCGGTCTGCACCTCGGGCTCACCCGCCCCTACGACGTCGTGGTCATCGACCGCGGCTTACCCGCCCTCGACGGGATGGACCTCTTGGTGCGCTTGAGGTCCAGGGCCGTGCGGGCGCGGGCGTTGATGCTCACCGCGCTGGGCACCGTGCACGACCGGATCGACGGCCTCGACGCGGGCGCCGACGACTACCTGGTCAAGCCGTTCGACCTGGACGAGCTGAGCGCCCGCCTGCGTGCGCTGTGCCGGCGGGCGCTGGAGCTGAGCGACGTGCTGGACGTCGGCGCGGGCCACCTCGACATCCGGCAGCGGGAGGTGGTGCTGCCCGACGGCGTGCGGGTGCGGCTCACCACCCGCGAGTTCGCGCTGCTGCGCATCCTCGCCGCCCACCCGGAACGGGTGCACACGCGGTCGGCGCTGCGGCGGTCGGTGTTCCAGGACGCGTCCGCGCACTCCATTGTGGACACCTACGTGTACTACCTGCGGACCAAGCTCGGCCGTTCGGTGGTGCGCACGGTGCCGGGACTCGGATATCAGTTGGGGGCGCTGTGAGCCGTTCGTGGGCCGAAGCGGAACGAGTGGTGATCCGACGGGCACGGCTGCGGGTGAGCCTGCTGGTGGGGTTGGCGATCACCGTGCTGGTCGGGTTCGTCGGCGGGATCGCCTACGCCGTGATGGTGCAGGCCCAGGGCACGCAGGTGACGCGCGAGCTGCGGTACAACGCCAAGTACGGCACGCCGTCCACTCCCCCGGGCTGCACGTGGCTGTTCACACAGGACAACGGGGTGATCGACGACGGCGTGCTGCCGGTGCCGCGTGGGTTCCCGCTGCACGACGACCTCGCCGCGGCGCGCGAGTCGGGCAGCGCGATCGAGCGCACGGTGGAACGCGACAACACGGTGTACCTGGTGCTCACGCAGCCGGGTCCCGGCACCAGCACGGTGCAGGCGGTGTTCGACACCCGCTACCAGATCGCCGACCGGCAACACCTGCTGCTGGCCCTGGCGGTCGCGGAGATCTGCGGCCTGCTCGCGGCGGCCGTGACGGGGCTGCTGGTGGGCAGGCGCGCGGTCGCGCCGCTGGCGGAGGCGCTGGCGCGGCAGCGGCGGTTCGTCACCGACGCCAGCCACGAGCTGCGCACGCCGATCGCACGGGCCTACACGCGGGCCCAGCTCCTCGCGCGGCGCGCGGCGGCGGCCGACCTGCCCGGCGAGCACCGCGCCGGCCTGGCCAAGCTCGCCGGTTCGATCCGGGGTCTCGGTGACGTGGTCGACGACCTCCTGCTGTCGGCGCGGCTGAACGCCGAGTCCACCGGTCAGGTCGTGGACCTGGGCGGCCTGGCGGAGTCCGCCGTGGCGACGGAGGGCGACCGGGCCCGCGAGCGGCGCATCGCGTTGACCGTCGAGCGCCCCGCCGGTCCGCTGGCGGTGATCGGCGTCGAGACCGCGTTGCGGCGCGCGATCGGCGAGCTGCTGGCGAACGCGGTGCGCCACACCCCGGCGGGCGGCCGGATCGACGTGCGCCTGGAGCGGGGGCCGGACGGCTGGGTGGAGGTGACCGTCGAGGACACCGGCGAGGGTTTCGACCCGGTCGAGGCGGACCGGCTGTTCGACCGGTTCCGCCGCGGCGCGGGCGGCTCGGAGCGGCGCTTCGGACTGGGGCTGGCGTTGCTGCGGGAGGTGGTGACCGCGCACGGCGGCACGGTCGAGGCGGTCGGCAACCCGGGTCGGGGCGCGCGGTTCACGCTGCGCCTGCCGCCGGCCGAGGTGGTGCGTGAGCCCGCGCCCGAACCGTCGTCCGCCGCGGCGGCGGACGACGGTCGGGAGATCAGCACCGGGCACCGGTGACGACCTCGGCGGCGCGGCGGACGTCCGCGTCGAGCGGGCGGTCCGGGTCGACCGGCGGTATCGCCTCGACGAGGGCGTCGAGCAACTCCGCGCACCGGGGCGCCGTGGGCCGCCTGCCGCCGACGTGGACGGCCTGGCGCAGTCCCAGCGCGAGCGAACCGCACAGCAGGCGCAGGAGTTCGGCGAGGTCGTGGGCACGCAGGGCGGCCTGCGTGCCGAACGGCACGACGTCCTGGTTGTGCAGGTTCGTGGGCAGGCTCTGGGTGCTCGCGGGCAGCGTGCCGCGGCGGATCTCGGCGACGAACGCGGTGGTGGCCAGCTGCACGCCCTGCAACCCGTGCTGGCGTCCCGGTCCGGCGGCCAGCATCGGCGGCAGGCCGGTGTTGCGGGCCGGGTCCACCAGCAGGTCGAGCTGCCGCTCCGCGAGGTTGCCCAGGGAAGCGGTGACCATGGCGAGGACGTCGGCGGCGAACGCGGCCGGCTGGCCGAAGAAGTTGCCGCCGTGGGCGACGAGGTCGTCGTCCGGGAAGAACAACGGGTTGTCACTGACACCGGCCAGGTCGGCGGCCACCACGCCGTCCACGTAGCGCAACGCGTCCTCGGCCGCGCCGAGGAGCTGCGGTGAGCACCGGATGCTGTAGGGCTCCTGGAGCGCGCGGGAACCGCTGGGCGCGGTGCCGGCCAGCGTCTCGCGCATGTGGTCGGCGACGGTGGCCGCGCCCGGGTGGCGGTACGCGGCGATCAGGCGCGGGTCGAGGAAACCCGGGTCCGCGCCGACGACGTCCACCAGCAGGCAGGTGAGGTCCCGCACGGCGCGGTGCGAGGCGCGGACCGAGTCGAGCGCGAGCGCGGTGGCGGCGGTGGTCACCGACGTGCCGTTCACCAGGGCCAGCGCGTCGCGGCCGTCCAGGCTCAGCGGGACGAGGCCGGCGAGGCGCAGGGCGTCCCGGGCGGGCATCCGCTCGCCGGCCAGGTAGGCGTGGCCCCGGCCGCGCAGCGCCTGGGTCGCGTAGGCGAGCGGGATGAGGTCGCCGCTCGCGCCGACCGAGCCGTACCGCGGCACGGCCGGGACGAACGTGGTCGCGAACATCGCGGCCAGGCCGTCCAGGACGTGGGCGGACACCCCGGACACGCCTTGGGCCAGCGACCACGCGCGCACCAGCAGCGCGGCGCGGACGACGTCGGCGGGCAGGTCGGGTCCCTGGCCCGCGCCGAGGTGTGCCAGGGTGTTGTCGCTCTGGTCGGCGGGGTCGGCGCGACCGGCGTAGCCGATCAGCGCGCCGAACCCGGTCTTGGCCCCGTACACGGGGCGGTCGTCGTCGGCGAGCACCGTGCGCAGGAACTCGCGGCCCCGGTCGACGCGGTTCCGGACGTCGGGGCCGACGAGCACCGGCAGGGGTGCTGCCGCGCGGTGGAGGTCTGCGCCGCGCAACGGCGCGCCGAGGTCCACGGGGGCGTCGGTCGCGGTGCGGGAGTCGGTCGTGGTCACGGCGTCGACGGTAGGCCGCCGATCTCAGAGTGTTCTGAAATCGCGTGGGTAGCTTCCGACTGCATGGCGCACGACTACCTGATCATCGGAGCCGGGCCCGCCGGTCTCCAGCTCGCCGCCCTGATGGAACGCGACGGCCGCGACTACGCCGTCCTCGAACGCGCGGCCGGTCCGGGCAGCAGCTTCACCCGCTTCCCCCGGCACCGCACGCTGATCTCCACCAACAAGGTGCACTCGCCCCACACCGACCCGGAGCGGCGGCTGCGCGCGGACTGGAACTCGTTGCTGTCCGACGATCCCGCGTTGCTGTTCACCCGGTACAGCGACCGGTACTTCCCCCACGCCGACGACATGGTCCGCTACCTGGCCGATTTCGCCGCGGCGACCGGTGCGCGCGTGCACTACGGCACCGAGGTCGTGCGGATCTCCCGGGACGACGGCGGTTTCACCGCGGTCGACCGCGACGGGCGGACGTGGCGCGCGGCGCGGGTCGTCGTGGCCACCGGTGTGCCCCGGCTGCACCTGCCGCCGATCCCGGGCATCGAGCACGTCGAGCACTACGACACGTTCGACACCGACCCGACGTCGTTCACCGGGCAGCGGGTCCTGGTGCTGGGCAAGGGGAACTCGGGGTTCGAGACCGCCGACTCGCTGATCGCGCACGCGGCGGTCATCCACGTCGCCGGTCCGCACTCGGTGCGGCTCGCCTGGCAGACGCACTACGTCGGGCACCTGCGGGCGGTGAACAACAACTTCCTCGACACCTACCAGCTCAAGTCCGACAACGCGGTGCTCGACGGCACCGTGGAACGCATCGAGCCCCGGCCAGGCGGAGGGTTCCGGGTCCTGTTCCGCTACGCGCGCACGGTGGAGTCGGCGCGGGAGCTGGAGTACGACCGGATCATCGCGTGCACCGGTTTCCGGTTCGACGCCTCGGTGTTCGCCGACGGCTGCCGGCCGGCGCTGGCCATCGACGACCGGTTCCCCGAGCAGACCTCGGCGTACGAGTCGACCACCGTGCCCGGCCTGTACTTCGCGGGCACGGTCACCCAGCAGCGGGACTTCAAGAAATCCACGAACGGCTTCATCCACGGCTTCCGCTACGGGGTCCGCGCGCTGCACCACATCCTCGCCGCCCGCCACCACGGCGTCCCGTGGCCGGCCACCCCGGTCGACCCGTCGCCGGAGGCGATCGGCGACGCGGTGATCGCGCGGGTGAACCGGTCTTCCGCGCTGTGGCAGCAGTTCGGGGTGATCGGCGACGTGGTGGCGGTGACCGGGGAGACCGCGCGGTACGAGGAGGAGGTGCCGGTGGCGTACCTCGCGGACGGCGGGCTCGGCCCGGCGGAGCACCGGTTCGTCGCGACGCTGGAGTACGGGCCGGACCACGACACCGCGGACCCGTTCGACATCTCGGTGCCGCGGGTGGCGGAGAACGACGCCGAGAACGCCCACGAGGCGAGCTACCTGCACCCGGTGGTCCGCCACTACCGGGACGGCGTGCTCACCGCGACCCACCACCTGGCCGAGAACCTGGACAACCGCTGGGACCTGCCCGCGGTGCACCGGCAGCCGCTGGCCGCGTTCGTGAAGGAGTGCCTTGTCGACGCGTGACACCGGGCCGTTCCCGCGCGCGGTGCTCGACGCGCTCGCCGCCGCGGCGGACCGGCCGGTGTTCGAGCACGGCGCCCGCTTGGTCGGCGGAGCGGAGCTGCTGGACCTCGTCGAGCGGATCGCGGCCGGGTTGCGCGGCGCGGGGGTGGGTCCCGGCGACGGCGTCGCGCTCCTGCTCGGCGTCCACGCGGAGGCGTTCGCCACGATCCTCGCCGCCCACGCGGTGGGCGCCCGGGTGGTGGGCGTGCGGCCGGGGCTGCCCGACGCGCAGGTGCGCCACCTGCTCGGTCTCGACATCGCCGCGGTGGTCACCGATTCGAGCGGTGCCCACGCCTCGCACGCGATCGCGGAGCCGCACCCCGCCGAGCCGAGCAGCACCGCCAACGGCGACACCCCGCTCATGCTCACCGTCGAGCAGCTGTGCGAGGCACGTGCCGGGAGCGGCCCGTTGCGGCTCGGGGGGCGGGCGGCGGACGTGGCCCGGCTGACCCACACCAGTGGCAGCACGGGGATGCCCAAGGCGTGCGCGCAGACCTACGCCGCGCTGACCGCCGCGTGGGTCGCGCGGCCCGCCGCGTGGCCGCCGGCGGTCCGCGAGCTGGCGTCCCGGCTGGACCGCTTCCTGGTCTTCGGGACGCTGTCGAGCCAGGTGGTGTTCGACTACGCCGTGCTCGCCATCGCCGCGGGCGGCACGGCGGTCGTCGCCGACCGGCCGGCGTTGCCCGACGCGATCACGCGCCTGCGCGCCTCGGGCTGCGTGATCACGGTGCCGCGATTGGCGAAGCTCGTCGCGGCGCAGCGCCGCGCACCCGCCGACCTGTCGACGCTGCGGGCGCTGATGGTGTCCGGCTCGCCCCTCACACCCGACCGGCACCGCGAGGCGCTGGACGTGCTCGGCCCGGTCGTCTTCCACGGCTACGGCCAGACCGAGACCGGGATGATCTCCATGGCGACCCCGGACGACCCGCCGGGCTCGGTGGGCGTCCCGCCGGCCGCCGTGGACGTCGAGATCCGCGACCCGGCCGGCACACCGGTGCCGACCGGCGTGGACGGCGAGCTGTTCGTCCGCACCCCGGCCCAGGCCACGTCGTACTGGGCGGACCCGGAGCGGTCGGCGGAGGTGTTCGTCGGCGGCTGGGTGCGCACCCGCGACCTCGGCCGCTTCACCCCGACGGGCCGGCTGCGCCTGACCGGCCGGACCCGGGACGTGGTGATCGTCAACGCGAACCTGCACCACGTCGGCCCCATCGAGCAGGTCATCGCCGAGCACCCGGACGTCGCCGAGGCGTACGTGGTCGCCGTCCCGGACGACGAGACCGGCGAGGCGGTGCACGCGTTCGTGGTGCCGACCGCCGACCGGGCGCCCGACCTGGCGGCGCTGCGCGACCTGGTGACCGCCCGGCTGGGCGCGGCGTGCGCGCCGGCGCGGCTGACCGTGATCGCGGAACCACCGCTCGCCCCGAGCGGCAAGCCGGACAAGCGCCTGCTGACCCCCTGAGAACCGAGGAGAAACCGTGCCCAGCGAAATCTCGACCGAGTACCTCGTCATCGGCGCCGGCCCGGCGGGGTTGCAGGCGTCGCACCTGCTCTCCCGCGCCGGCCGCGACCACCTGGTGCTCGAAGCCGGCGACGCGCCCGGCGCGTTCTTCACCCGCTTCCCCCGCCACCGCACGCTGATCTCCAGCAACAAGGTGCACACCGGCTGGGACGACCCCGAGCTGAACCTCCGGGTCGACTGGAACTCGCTGCTGTCCGACGACCCGTCGCTGCTGTTCACCGGCTACACGCCCCGTTACTTCCCGCCCGCCGAGGTCATGGTCCGGTACCTGGCGGACTTCGCCACCAAGCTGGACCTGCCCGTGCGCTGCGGGGTCAGGGTCGTGTCGATCACCCGCCCGGACGACTTCGTGGTCCGCGACCAGCGCGGCGACACCTACCGGGCGCGGCGGCTCATCGTCGCCACCGGCGTGACCAAGCCGTACGTGCCGCCGATCGAGGGCGTGGAGCACGCCGAGCGGTACGACGAGGTGTCGGTGGACCCGGCCGACTTCACCGGGCAGCGGGTGTTGATCATCGGGCGCGGCAACTCGGCGTTCGAGACCGCCGACAACCTCATCGAGACGGCGGCGGTCATCCACGTCGCCGGGCCGGGCTCGCTGAAGCTGGCGTGGCGGACGCACTTCGTCGGCCACCTGCGCGCGGTCAACAACAACTTCCTCGACACCTACCAGCTGAAGTCGCAGAACGCGGTGCTGGACGGGCGGATCGCGGGCATCCGCCGCGACGGCGACGAGTACGCGGTGCGGGTCGCCTTCGCGCGGGTCGGCGACCGGGTGAAGGAGATCCGCTACGACCGGGTGATCCTCGCGACCGGTTTCCGGTTCGACGCGTCGATCTTCGCGCCCGAGTGCCGCCCCGAGCTGACGATCAACGACCGCTTCCCGGGCCAGACCGCGGCGTGGGAGTCGGTGAACGTGCCCGACCTGTTCTTCGCGGGCACCATCACGCAGGCCCGCGACTTCAAGAAGTCGACCAGCGGTTTCATCCACGGCTTCCGCTACGGGGTGCGGGCGCTGCACCGGCTCCTCGAGCACCGCTACCACCGCGTGCCGTGGCCGGGTGCCGACCTCCCCCCGACGCCGGGCGCGGTGGCCGACGCGGTCATCGCCAGGGTGAACCGCACGTCGGCGCTGTGGCAGATGTTCTCGTTCCTGGCCGACGCGGTGCTGTTGGGTCGGGACGGCACCTTCCGCTACGCCGAGGAGGTGCCGCTGGACCACCTGCACGAGGCGGTCGGGCGCGGCGAGTTCGGCGATGTCGACTCCTACCTGGCGGTGACGCTGGAGTACGGCGAGGGCCACGACCGCGTGGACCCGTTCGACATCACCGAGGGGCGTGCCGCGAAGGACAGCACCGGCGGGCTCGACGGCCGCTACCTGCACCCCGTGGTGCGGCACTACCGCGGCGGCGTGCTGGTCGGCGAGCACCACCTCACCGAGAACCTGGACAACGAGTGGGACAGCGAGGAGGGGCACCGCGCGCCGCTGCTGGCGTTCCTGCGCGCCCGGCTCGCCCCGATCACCGCGGAGGCCCGGTGAACCCCGCGCTGGCCGAACTGCACGCCGAGGCACGCGCGGCGCTCGACCCCGTGCACTACGACTACTTCGCGGGCGGTGTCGGCGAGGAGGTCGTGCTCGGCGCGAACGAGGCGGCGTTCGGGCGACTGGCGCTGCTGCCGCGGGTGTTGCGCGGCAGCACCACCCGCGACACGGCCGTGGACCTGCCGGGCGGTCGCCTGGCCGCGCCCGTGCTGGTCGCGCCCACCGCCTTCCACCGGCTCGCCCACCCCGACGGCGAGCTGGCGACGGCGCGGGCCGCCGCGGCGGCCCGGACGGTGCTGGTGTCCGGGGTGGCCTCGACCGTGGCGATCGGCGAGGTGGTGGCGGCGGCACGGGCGGTGGACCCGGGCGCGGCCGTGTGGTTCCAGCTCTACCCCGAGCCCGACGAGGACGTGACGGCGTGCCTGGTGCGCCGCGCCGAGCACGCCGGCTGCACCGCGCTGGTGGTGACCGCCGACTCACCGGTGTTCGGCCGGCACCGCCGCGACATCGCGCACGGCTTCCACGACCTGCCCGCGGGCCTCGCGGCGGAGAACATGCGGGACCTGCCGGGCGGTCCGCCGGGTGCGGTCCGGGACATCGGGATGTCGCCGGCGGCGTCGTGGGCGCACCTGGACCGGCTGCGGGAGCTGACGTCGCTCCCGGTGTGGCTCAAGGGTGTCCTGCACCCGGCGGACGCGGTGCTCGCCGTCGAGCACGGCGTGGCCGGTGTCGTGGTGTCCAACCACGGTGGCCGCCAGTCCGACGTGGTGCCCGCCGCCGTCGAAGCGCTGCCCGCCGTGGTCGACGCGGTCGCCGGGCGGGTGCCGGTGGTGCTGGACGGCGGTGTGCGGCGTGGCGGCGACGTCGCCGTGGCGCTCGCACTCGGCGCGGCAGCGGTCGGCGTCGGCCGACCGGTGCTGTGGGGCCTGGCCGCGGCCGGCGAGGCGGGCGTGACCCGTGTCCTGGACGTGCTGCGCGACGAGTTCGACCACGTCCTCGCGTTGTGCGGTGGGCGCGACGCCGCCGACCTCACCCGGGACCAGGTCGTCACCCGGGGGGTGACCACGCGGTGTGGGTGCTGACGGGGTTGCTCGCCGCGGCGGCGCTGACCGCGCCGCGCTGGCTGCCCGCGCGGGTGGTCGCCCTGCGCGGCAAGGTTTTCGAGAAGGTCAACGGGGACAACGCGATCACGTTCCCGAACGCCGTGGTCGGGCCGGACCGGTTCGAGGAGGTCTACGGCCACCCGGCGGCGAACGGCCGCAGCCGGGGCGCCGGGCTCTCGGACCTGTTCTGGTACTGGCTCTCCCCCGGCGCGGAGGTGCACCAGGAGCACCTGGAGGACGGGCCGCGCTACGACGACGTGGCGCGCACGACGCGTGCGCTGCTGTCGGGGCCGAGCGACGCGCTGTCGGCGGCGGCGGCGCGTTGTGCCGGGCGGGTGCTGGACGAGCTGGTCACCGGGCAGGTGACCCTGGTGCGGTTGCGCGACCTGATGGTGCCGGTGTGGGCGGAGTTCTTCTACGAGGTGGTGTTCGGCGAGCCGTGCCCCCGCGCGGCCCGGGACCTGATCGTGGGGCACGCCGACGACGTGGTGACGGCGTTGAAGTGCACCGGCCTGCGCCACCCGGCGCGGCGGGCCCGGCTGACCCGCTACCTCGCCCGGCGCGTCGCGGCCGGTGACGTGCGGCAGCCGCTGCCCACCACCCTGACGCCCGCCGAGCAGGCGCATTACCTCCAGGGCACGTTCTTCAACACGGCCGTGGTCCAGATGTCCGAGGCCATGGCGCACCTGCTGCTCGCGCTGGCCCAGCACCCGGAGGTGGCGGCCCGGCTGGCGGCCGACCCGGACGACGACCGCTACTTCACGCACGTCCTCGACGAGACCATGCGGCGCTACCCGTTGTTCGGCATCGCGCACCGCATCACCACGGCCGACATCGTGCTGGACGAGCACACCACGCTGGCCAAGGGCTCGGTGCTGTGCTTCAGCTACCCCGACTACCACGCCAGCGGCTACCGCGACCCGGACGTGTTCGACCCGGACCGCTGGGAAGACCTCCCGGCGCGGGCGGCGCACCACATCCCGTTCGGCGTCGCCGCCAACCGGCCGTGCCCGGCGTGGCGGCTGTCCCCGCTGGCGATCCGCGCCGCGACCGCGGAGGTGTTGCGCCGCTTCACGTTGCACTCCACGGCCGGCCACACCCGGTCGCTGCCCAACCGGGGACCGTGCCTGCTGGTGCGGGTCGGGCACGCGCTGCCGCCACGCCGCCTGGCCGTGTTCGGCGGTCTCCTGCGCGTCCGCGACCGGTGGGAGGACGTGTGGCGCAGCGTGGTCCAACTCGTGCTCGGCACGGTCATGGTCCTCGACGCGCGCAGGAAGCGCTTGGCCGGGCGCTACTTCGACAAGCACGACACCGGGGGCTGCCCGGTGCCCCACACCTCGGAGGTCACCGGGTGAACCAGATCGAGTTCGCGTTGCGGGTGTTCGCGGCGCTGGCGGTCGTGCTCGTCGCGACGAGCCTGTGCGGGCGGTTGGCCATGCTGGTCAAGCAGCCCAGGGTGGTCGGCGAGATGGTCGCCGGCGTCCTGCTCGGGCCGGCCCTGCTGGGCGCGGTCGCACCGCAGGCGCAGGCGCAGCTGTTCCCCGCGGACGTCAAGAACGTCCTGTACGTGTTGAGCACCATCGGGTTGACGTTCTACATGTTCCTGGTCGGCGCGTCGCTGGACCACGGGCGGACCGCCGGGCGCAACATGCGGCGCGCCTCGGTGCTGGCCGCGTCGGGCATCCTGCCCACGTTCCTGCTCGGCGCGGGCGCGGCGGCGTTGTTCGCCGGTTCGCTGAGCCCCGAGGGGTCCAGCCCGTGGGAGTTCATGCTGTTCGTCGGCGGCGCGCTGTCCATCACCGCGTTCCCCATGCTGGCCCGCATCCTGGACGAGCGCGGTATCGCCAACACGCCCATCGGCGGCCTCACCCTGGTGGCCGCCGCGATCGACGACGCGGTGGCGTGGGTGCTCCTCGCGGTGATCATCGCGGTCGGCACGGCGGGCAGCCCGTTGGACGCGTTGGACACCGTGGTGGGCGCGGCGGTGTTCGCGCTGGTGATGCTCACCGCGGGCCGCAAGCTGCTCGGCCGGCTCGGCGAGCGGGTGGAGCGTGCCGGCCGGATGAGCCGCGACGTGATGGCCCTCGTGCTGTTCGTCGTGCTGGCGGCGGGCTGGTTCACCGACTACATCGGCGTCTTCTCGGTGTTCGGCGGTTTCATCACCGGCCTGGCGATGCCGCAGTCGGCCGTCGTGCGGAAGGAGTTGGAGACCAAGCTGACGGACCTCAACTCGATCCTGCTGCTGCCGGTGTTCTTCGCGTTCAGCGGCCTGAACACGGAGGTTTCCGGCTTCACCGCGGGAGGCTCCCTCTGGCTGCCGCTCGCGGTGATCACGGTGGCGGCGGTCGCGGGCAAGTACCTCGGCTGCGCCGCGGTCGTGCGTGCCCAGGGCTTCCCGTGGCGGTTCGCGTCGGCGGTCGGCGGCCTGATGAACGCCCGCGGCCTGATGATCCTGATGTTCATCAACATCGGGCTCGCGCACGGGTTGGTGACGTCCGAGATGTTCGCGATCCTGGTCGTGGTCGCGATCGCCACCACGGCCGCCGCGATGCCGATCTACCGCGCGTCCCTGCCCGAGAGCTTGGAGCAGGGCACGTCCACCGCCCCGCCGGCCCCGGTGCCGGTCCGGAACCGGCGGTAGCCGAGCGGTCGAGCCCCGGTGCCGAGCGGTGCCGGGGCTCGCAACCGACCCACCGCGCCCCGCTCACCCGGCGCCCGCGCGAACCACGGGGACCGGCCGAGCGAACCCCTCGTGCGCGCGGAACCGCCCGCGCTCTCGCCGCGTGCCCGCCCGAACCACCAGCCGCCGGCCGCCCGCCTGATCCGAGCGGAGCCCCTCAGCCCACGGCCTTCCGGATGAGGGCGGCGATGCGCTCCTCCACCTCCGGCGTCATCTCGACGATCGCGAAGCCGGTCGCCCACATGGGACCGTCGTCGAGGTTCGCGAGGTCGTTGAACCCCAGCGTCCCGTACCGCGCCTTGAACTTGTCCGCGTTCTGGAAGAAGCAGACCACCTTGCCGTCCAACGCGTACGCGGGCATCCCGTACCAGAGCTTCGGCGCGAGCGTCGGCGCGTTGGCGGTGACGACGGCGTGGATGCGCTCGGCCAGGACCCGGTCGGACTCGGGCATCTCGGCGATCTTCGCGAGCACGTCCTTCAACGCCTCCGCCGCCTTGTCGGCGGCCGAACCGCGGCGCGACGCCTTCTTGACCTCCTTGGCGTGCTCCTTCATCGCGGCCCGCTCCTCGGCCGTGAATCCCTCGTACCCACTCGTCTCGGCGGCGTCCTGCTGGTCGGCGTTCTTCTTGGCGGGGCTCATCGCGGGTTCCTCTCGCGGGTCGTGGTGTGCGGGATGCTAGTCGCGCTCACCGCGCTGACCAGGTGCTCTTCGGTGTGCGGAAGTGTGATGTCGTCCACGTCGGACGGTTGCGCCGGCGACCCGGCCCGGTCCCGGGCGGCGGTCAGCCCGTGCAGGCGGTAGCGGCACATCAGGACACGGCCGCCGGTGCGGTGGTCTCCCAGGCGAACCCGTCCGGGTCGGTGAAGGGCTCGACCGGGCCGCCGATCGCGATCCGGTGCGACCCCGAGCCCTCGGGTGCGACGCCGACGACCTTCGCCAGGGCGCGCCGCCGGTACAGCGCCAGCTTGACCGAGTCCGGCCCGGAGGCGAACTCGACGTACATGCGGCCGAAGCTCTTCCCGACGGTGAACCCGCGCTCGACGTAGGCGCGCTTGCTCGCGCCGATGTCGGCGACACCCAGCAGGAGCACGACCTCGTCGATGCGACCGGTGGCCGGGCCGGTGTCCTTCTTGGCCGACGTGGCGATCTTCCAGATCGTCCCGTCCGGAGCCCGCACCACGCCGCCGTAACCCCAGATGGACTTGGCCGCGGGCTTGAGGATCGTCGCCCCGGCGGTGCGGGCGGCGTCGACCAGGGCGTTGACGTCCGCCGGCTGGGACACGGTGAGCGCCGCCGTGAACCCGCGGAACCCGGTGGTCGCTTCCCGCGCGGCACGCAGGCGCAGCCGACCGTCCAAACCGAACGCTCCGGTGTAGAACCGCTCGGCGGCCTCCGGGTCGGCCACTTCGAGCGTGATGCTGTCGATCGAGGTCATGGCACGAACGCTAATCGCGGCCCGGCGGACGGCGCTTCTCCATTCCTGATCGGTTCCACGGGGTCGGTCCGATGTGGAGCCGCGGCCGGAGCGCCGCGGAGAAATGTGTTGCAACTCACGTCCGTTTTGTCCGGTTACCGGGTCCGCGCGCCCCGACATGATGCGAGCGCAGATCGTCCAGCAACCAGGAGAAGCGCGTGCGTGACAAGGAAAACGTCGGCTCATGGCGGGAACTCGGTGCTCATGCGAGCACCGCGCTCGTGTTGGCCGGAGGGGTGCTCATGGGTGCCGTCAACATCTACGTGGCGGCGAGCCTGCTGCCGACCGTGGTGGGCGATATCGGCGGCGAGTTGTTGTACGCGTGGACCATGACGGCCTTCCTGGTCGCCCAGGTGGTCGCCACGATGTGCGTGAGCCGGGTGCTCTCCCGGTACGGCGGCGTCGGCGCCTACCTGATCGGGTTCGGGGTGTTCGCCGCCGGGTCGCTGGTCTGCGTGGTGAGCCCGGTGATGCCGGTGCTCCTGGTCGGCCGCGGCGTCCAGGGGCTCGGGGCCGGGTTGTTGACGGGCCTGGGTTTCGCCGTGATCCACTCGGCGCTGCCGCCCCAACTGTGGACCCGCGGGAGCGCCCTGATCTCCGCCATGTTCGGTGTCGGCAACCTCGTCGGCCCGGCACTGGGCGGGGTCTTCGCGCAGTTCGGGTCGTGGCGGCCGGCGTTCGCCGTGCCGGCGGTCGCGGCGGTCGCCATGGCGGCGTTCGTGCCGCGTGCGCTGCCACGCGGTGAGCGGGACGGGCAGGCGGCCCCGGTGCCGGTCGCCTCGTTGGCGCTGGTGGTCGGGGCGGTCGGCGCGGTGAGCGTCGCCGGGATCCTCGCGGACCCCGTCGCGATGGCGGCGTTCATCGTGCTGGGCCTGGTGCTGGTGGTGGCGTTCCTGGTGGTGGAGAAGCGGGCGGCCGTGCAGGTGCTCCCGCGTTCGACGTACCGGCCCGGCTCGGTGACGCGGTGGGTCTACCCGACCATCGCGATCCTCGCGTCCGGTGTGGCCGTGGAGACGTTCCTGCCGTTGTTCAGCCGGAACCTGGGCGGGCTGCCGCCCGTGGCGGCGGGGTTCTTCGCCGGGGCGCTGTCGCTCGGCTGGTCGGCGAGCCAGGTCGTCGGCTCCTCGGCGCACCGGGCGAGCGCGGTCCGGCGGCTCCGGGTCGCCGGACCGGCGTTGCTCGCCGCCGCGTTCACCGCGCTCGCCCTGCTGTCGCACGAGAACGCGGCCACGCTCACCGTCGTCGCCTGGTTGCCCGTCCTCCTGGTCGGCGGCGCGGGTATCGGCATCGCCATGCCGCACCTCTCGGTCGCCGCCATGACCGGCGCCGCCGACGCCGAGGAGGGCAGGCGGGCCGCCGCGGCGATCGCGACCGTGCTCACCACGGCCACCGCGTTCGGCGCGGCGGTCGCCGGCCTCCTGGTCAACCTGGCCGTGCCGGAGACCGCCGCCTCCGCCCGCTACCTCTTCGCGGGGTTCGCCGTCATCGCCGCCCTCGGCACCGGCACCGCGCGGATGGTGAACCGGGCCTGATCACAACGCGAGCCGGGGCCAGGACCGGCTGTCCCGCAGCAGTTGCCGGTCGTGCGTGGCGATCACGACCGCGGCCGGGGTCGAGCCGATCGCGGCGGTCAGCTCGTCGACCAGCGCGGCCGACAGGTGGTTGGTCGGCTCGTCGAGCAGCAGCACGTGCGGCCGGTCCGCCAGCACCAGCGCGAGGTCCAGCCGCCGACGCGCGCCGACCGACAGCTCGGCCACCGGTCGGTGCGCGTCGTACCGGTCGAGCAGGCCCAGCTCGGCCAACCCCGGACCGGGCAGGCCGGACCGGGTGAGGCGGGCCGCGTGCAGTTCCACCGCTGTGCGCCGGCCCGGCGGGTCGGATTCCTGGCCCAGCCAACCGATCCGCGCGGTCCGGGCACGCGTGACGACGCCGCCGGCGGGTGCCAACGCGCCCGCCAGCACCGCCAGCAGCGTCGACTTGCCCGCGCCGTTGGGTCCGGTGACCACCAGCCGGTCACCGGAGTCCAGCGCCAGGTCGACCGGGCGCGTGAGCCGGCCGGTCACGGTCACCCCGGTGGCCCGCAGCAGCGTGCCGCCGGGATGACCGGTTCCGGGGTGCTCGGGCAGTTCCGGCATGGTGAACCGGTTCGGCGGTGGCGGGACCGCCACGACGTGCGCGGCCAGCTCCTCCTGCCGCCGGTGCACGGCCCGGACCAGGCCGGGCGCGCGGGTGGCGCGGGCGTGCTTGCCGTGCCCCTTGGCGGGTCGCCAGTTGTCGCGCAACCGGTTCCGCGCCGCGGACAGGTCGTCGGCCAACCGCTGCTGCTCGGCGACCTGCTCGGCGTGCGCCGCCTCCCACCGGGCGCGCTCGGCCCGGCGGCCCTCGACGTACGCCGCGTAGCCGCCGCCGTACAGCCGCGGCCTGCCGTCGCTGGACGGGTCGAGGTCGAGCACCGAGGTCGCGACGTCGCCGAGCAGCGCCCGGTCGTGGCTCACCAGGACCACCACGCCGGGGTGCGCGCGCAGCCGCTCCGCGAGGTGGTCGAGCCCGTCGGCGTCGAGGTGGTTGGTCGGCTCGTCGAGCAGCAGCACCTGGTGCCCCGCGCCGAGCAGGCAGGCCAACCGCACCCGGTGCCGCTGGCCGACCGAGAGGGTGTGCAGCGGGCGGGCGCGGTCGGCGACGGCGTTCAGCGCGGCCAACGACACCTCGACCCGCCGATCGGCGTCCCACGCGTCCAACGCCTCGGCCTCGGCCAGCGCGGCGGCGTAGGCGTCGGCGGCCCCGGGGTGTCCGGCGGCGAGCGCTTCACCGGCCCGGTCCAACCGGCTGAGCGCACCACGGACGGCGGTGAGTTCGAGGTCGATCAGATCGCCGACGGTGCCGAGCGGGCCTCGCTGATCACCGGCTCCGAGCGGTGCCCGCCGATCCGCCGCACCCGGCGGAACCCGCGAGCCACCCGGTCCACGCGGAACCTCGCCGGCCGCCGCACTCGGCGGAACCCCCGGGCCATCCGGCCCGAGCGGAACCTCCCCATCCGCCACACCTGGCGGAACACCCGGGCCATCGGCCCGCAGCAGAACCTCCCGATCCGCCGCACCCGGTGAAACCCCCGGGCCATCCGCCTCAGGCGGAACCTTGCCGGCCGCCACACCCGGCGAAACCTCTGGGCCATCCGCCCCAGGCGGAACCTCGCCGGCCGCCGCACCCGGCGGAACACCCGGGCCGCCGGAGCCCGGCAACCCCGGCCGGGAGCCGCCAGCGAGCGGGATCTGCTGGGTGGCCACGCCGATCGAGCCCGCGCGGTGGACTTCGCCGCGATCGGCGGTCAGCTCACCGGACAGCACCCGCAGCAGCGTGCTCTTGCCCCGGCCGTTCTCGCCGACCACGGCGACCCGGTCACCGGCGGCGGCGAGGAGGTCGACACCGGTGAGCACCGGGCGTCCGCCGAAGGAGAGGTGCACACCGGACAGGCGGACGTGCGCCGCGCGCACAGGCGCGGGCGAAGGGTGGGACGACATGACGGAACTGCCTCCAACAAGAGGTGATGCGCAGAAAAGGACGATGTCCGGCACCGTGGTCCACGGCACCGGGTGGAGGCGTCGTCCCTCAGAGGTAGAACAGCTGCTGCATCACGCTCACCAGTCTAAACCGCCCGAAACACCGGGTCACCCGGATTTCGGCGGCACGCGCTCAGTCGGGCAGCACGTACTCGTCCCGACCGGCCGGGTGCACCACCCGGAAGCTGCTGACCCGCTCGGGCCGGACCGCCACCACGACCTTGTCCGCCAACCCCTCGGGCACCGCACCGCGCAACGCGGCGATCGCCTCCTCGGGCCGGTCGGTGGTGACGTGGAACCGCACCCCGTCCGCCGAGGCCGCGCCCATCGAGATGTGGCCGAGGTCCTCCACGGCCGCCGCGAAGCGGTCGATGTCGGGGACGCCCCGGTCGGTCAGGACGGCCTGCTCCGCACCGGTCAAGCCCTCGAACGCGACCACCACCTCCTGCGGCCCGCCCGGCGGGTCGAGCGCGACCACCCGGGCCAACCGGTCGAACGCCGCCCGCGTCGCGGTCATCCACTCCAGGTCCGCGTCGCCACGCAGCACGGTGTCGGCGTCGCCACGCGGCGGCGTGCCCCAGAACGGGTTGCCGGGCACGGCCAGCTCCGGGTACGCGGCCGACTCCCCGGCCCCGACGTGCGCGGTGCCGCCACGCACACCGGGGGCGAGCCGTCCGAGCGGACCAACCCGGGTGCCCGCCCAGACGCCGACCAGGGTGTCGCTGAGCACCATGCCGTGCAACGCCTCCGGCAACGGCGTCGGGGGGAACGGGAAGTCCTCCTCGTCCAGCACGCAGACACCGTCCGCGCGGGCGATCAACGCCCACACGCCCTGGTTCTCCTCCCACACCACCACGCCGCCGCCGGCCCGGCGCACCGTGCCCGGCGTCGACGCCGCGTCCTGGACGGCCCGCAGCCGCCGCCCGACCAGGGTGAACCACTCGGCCACGCCCACCGGCAGCCCACCGCCGGCCCGGTCCGCGGCGGCGGCGACCTCGTCGGGCGTGCTGCCGTCGGCGGCGGTCAGCGGCTCGGCGTACCACCGGTCCACGACGTCACCCAGCCAGGACCAGCGTTCGGTGGTCAGCAACGCGCGCTGCGCGTCCGAGGCGATCATGGCCGTCAGCCTAGGTCGACGTCCTGGTCACCGGGCCGCTACCCCGGTTTTGTCGGTGCCGCCCGATAACGTCCGCCACAGATCACGCGAAGAGGGAGCGAACGCATGTCTGCCACGACGTACCTGGAGCTGTCCGAAGCGGGCGGTGGGGCGCACAAGTTCTACGAAGTGCGCGTCGACGACACCGAGGTCACCATCACCTACGGGCGCATCGGGGAACAGGGGCAGGTCAGGACGGCCACCTTCGCCGACCACGCCAAGGCGCTCAAGGCGGCCGAGAAGAAGATCGGCGAGAAGGTGCGCAAGGGCTACGCGCCCGCCGTCAAGGGCGAGCGGCAGCGCCGGCCGGTGAGCAGGCGGCAGATCGTCAGCACCCGCTCGACCGCGCACCAGGCGCCGGTGCTGTGGCGGTTCGCCTCCGGCGCGCCGGCGTTCGGCATCTTCATCGGCGAGGACAGCGCCTGGGTCGGCAACGAGAAAGGCGACGTCTACACCCTCACCCACGACGGCCGGGTCACCGGGCGGTTCGGGTTGCCCGACTCCGTCAAGTGCATCGTCGCCGACGACTTCTGGATCTACGCCGGGTGCGACGACGGCCAGGTGTACGACCTCGGCGCCAAGGTGCCGCGCGTGGCCTACGAGATCGCCGACGACGTCGACATCTACTGGCTCGACATCCACGACGGCGTGCTGGGCGTGTCCGACCGGCAGGGCCGGGTGACCGTGGTGGACCACGAGGACGAGTTCCAGTGGTCCCGCCCGGCCACCGGCGACCACGCCTGGATGGTCCGCTGCTCACCGGAAGGCGTGTTCCACGGCCACTCCCGGGGCGTCACGCACTACACCGGTCGCGGCTCGGAGGTGTGGCACGCCCGGACCGCGGGCGACGTGCTGTTCGGTTGGCAGGAGCGCGACGAGGTCTTCGCGGGCACCAGCCGGGGCCGGGTGCACCGGTTCGCCAAGGCCGACGGGCGCACGACGGGCGAGTACCGCTGCGACGCGCCCGTGTTCTCCTGCGCGACCTCACCCGACGGCGAGTTCGTCTTCGCGGGCGACAACCAGTCGTCGGTGTACTGCTTCGCCGCCGACGGCACCCGGCTGTGGAAGCTCGCCACCGGCTCCGGCTCGGCGTACTCCATGCAGTACAGGGACGAACGCCTCTACCTGGTGACGACGGACGGCTCCCTCGCGTGCCTGGACGCCAGCCCGGCCGCCGTGCGCGCGGCCGAGCAGGGTGAACTGCCGCCGCGCCAGGACATCAAGGCCGGCAGCATCGACCGCGTCGAGGCGACCGCCGAGGTGGAGATCGTCTCGCACGCCCTCGCCGGCGAGGGCGTCGTCGTGGAGTGCGTGCAGGAGGGCAGCCGCGTCCGGGTGCACGTCGTCTCGGACGGCTACGACCGCAGCTGGGGCGTGCAGTTCCCGAAGAACATCCGCGTGCCCGGCGCGCGTTACCTGGTCTCCGAGGTCCTCACCTCGGCCGGCGGCTCGTTCTACCGCGTCCGCGGTGAGATCAAGCGCCTCCGCTGAGCGCCGTCGGCGGCGACCCGTCGTCATCCCGGGCCGCCGCCGGTCCACTCCGGACTGTCCTCAGTCGGGCAGCTCCGCCGCGATCCTGAGCAGCCAGTGGGTGATCTCGGCGGTGTCGTCGAACGTGGTGGGCACCGGTTCGCCGGGCGACCAGCAGCCGTCCGGCGACTGGGCGGACAGCAGGTGCTCGGTGACGCCGACCGCCAGGTCGAGCCGACGCGGGTCGCCGGTGTGGCGGGCCAGGAGCGCGGCGCCCCAGGCGACCTTGTGGCTGAGCTGGGTGGTGCGCAGGTTCTCGCCGCACGAGGCGGCGTAGTCCGCGTAACCGGCGGCGGCGGCGAGTTCGGCCGGGTCGCCGGTGACCTGGTGCAGGCGGGTGAGGAACGCGATCGGGTAGCCGATCATGAAGTAGGGCTGGTCGGGCGCGCCGGTGGTGAGCGCGTGCAGCGGCGAGTCGCTTTCCTCGCACAAGCCGTTCTCGTTGGCACGCAGGAAGAAGCGCTTGTGCGGTTCGGGTTGCGCGTGCAGCAGGGACGCCAGCCACGCACCCGCGGCGCGGGCCGCGGGCAGGTCGCCGAGGGTGAGCGCGAGGTAGCCGAGGTGCGCCGTGCTGATGGCGTCGGCCGGTCCGGTGCGGTTGGCCCGGTGACCACCCGATTCACCGAACCGGTAGGCACGCAGGTGGCGGTGGGCGCGGTCGGCCAGGTCGAACCGGCCGAGCTGGTGCGCGCCCAGCGCGATCCAGCCGTTGGGGTAGGACCAGAACTCCTGGTACACCGGGTTCTCGCTCTTGAGACCGGGCGCGGTGACGAAATCGCCGTCGTCGGTGGCGTAGCGGGCGTCGATGAACTCCAGCAGCCGGCGGGCCGCGCGCGGCCGGCCGGCGGACGCCAGCGCGGCGGGTGACTTGTAGTGGCAGGCCAGGTCGTCCTGCCCGTAGGAGCCGTCGGCGGCGATCCGCGCCACCAACCAGTTCGCGCCACGCGCGGCGGCGGCCGCGCAGCGCTCGGCGAGCGTCATCGGGGTGTCCCTCCGGGTTCGTCCGCCGGGCCGTCGACGACGGCCTCCACGACGGACAGGACGGTCGGCGTGGGCACGACGCGGGTCAGCCGCAGTCCGGCCGAGGCGAACAACGCGCGGAAGTCCTCCTCGGTGCGCTCGCGGCCGACCAGCGACGCCATCATCATCAGGTCCAGCGCCTTGCCCTGGTGCGGCACGTCGCCGGGCGGGAGGACCGCGTCGATCACGAGCACCCGCCCGCCCGGTCGCAGGGCGCGGCGGCAGTTGCGCAGGACGGTGGCGCACTGGTCGTCCGTCCAGTCGTGCAGGATCCGCTTGAGCACGTGCACGTCGCCGGGTGGCACCGCGGCGAAGAAGTCGCCCTCCGCCGTCGACCAGCGCCCCCGCGTGCCGTCGACGTCGAGGCGGTGGCCGGCCAGCACGTGCCCCTCGTCGTGGAGCACGCCCTTCAGGTCCGGGCGTGCGAGCAGGACGGCGGCCAGGAAACCGCCGTGCCCGCCGCCCACGTCCACCACCACGGCGTTCGGCGGGAAGTCGCAGCAGGCGGCGATGGGCGCGTTCTCCGTCTCGGAGAACGCCGCCATCCCGTCGTGGAACACCGCCGCGGTCGGGGCGTCCCGCGCGAAGTGCTCGAAGAAGGGCACGCCGAAGATGGCGTCGAACGCCGAGCCGCCGCCGGTCAGGCAGCGGGCCATCTCGCCGGCGGGCCGCCACATCGTCGGGTCGGTCAGCATCAGCACCGCCGACCGCGCCGACACCGGCGCGTCGGTGCGCAACGCGTCACCGGCCTCCGTCAACCGGAACCGGCCGCGCTCGTCCTGCTCGAACAACCCGCGGGTCGCCAGCAGCCGCAGCACGCGGAACAGGTTGTCCGCGTCCGTCCCGGTCAGCTCCGCCAGTTCGGCGGCGGCACGCGGGCCGCCCGCCAGGTGGTCGGCGACGCCGACCTCCGCCGCCGCCCGCAACGCGGCCGGGTACAGGTACCCCAACGCCTCGTCGATGACCGCCGCCGCCGCGCGACGCGGGTCGGGTCCGGCCGGTGCGCCGCTCACGCGCCGCCCCCGCACGGGGTTTCGACCGCCGCGCACCACCCGGTGCGACCGCCTGCGGTTCGGTGGACTTCACGGGACATCACGCCTCCAGCGTCCGGTGGGGCGGCGGCACGGCACTACGCGGCGACGACCCGCAACGCCTGGGGGCCGCGGAAACCGAGGTTGTTGTTCCAGTCGATCTCCTGGTCCGGCACCCGCAGGTGCGGCAACCGCGTGTACAGGGTAGCCAGGGCGGTCCGGGTGGTGGCGCGCACCAGCGGGTCGCCGAAGCACAGGTGCAGCCCCGAGCCGAGGGTCAGGTGCTCGTTGGGCAGCGGCCGGGTGAGCACCAGTTCATCCGCCCGGGGGAACTTGTCCGAGTCGCGGTTGGCCGACGCGGTGTACAGCATCACCGGCTGCCCCGCCCGGATCTCGGCGTACCGGCCGTCGTCGTACTCGTACGCGAAGTCCTCGCGCGCCACCCGGCCGACGAACTGGACCGGGTTGCAGTACCGCAGCAGCTCCTCCACCGCGGCGGGCGCCGTGCGCGGGTCCACCAGCAGCTCCTTGGCGCCGGGCGGGGCCTGGTCGACCGCGCGGACGCTGTTGCCGATCAGGTACCGGATGGAGGCGGTGCCGGCGAACAGCAGCAGGGCGGCCTGGGCGATCACGTCCTCGTCGTCCAGGGAGTCGTCCGGCCCGCCCACGGCACGCATCGCGTGCAGGAGACCGCCCTGCCGCTCGGAGGACCTGAGCGATTCCGCCGAGGACAGGAACGCCACCAGCTCCTCCGTGGACGCGCGGGCACGCAGCGCGAACTCCTCGGTCACCTGGGTCGAGCCGAGGAGCTGCGCGATGTCGTCGGTCCAGCGGATGAGTTCCGCGTGTGCTTCGGCCGGCACGCCCAGCAGGTCGGCGATCACGATGGCGGGCAACGGGAACGCCAGCTCCGACATGAGGTCGAACTCGTCGCCCGGCAACCCGGCCAGCAACGCGTCGACCGTGGCCTGGATGCTCCGGTGCAGCCGCTCGCCGCCGAGCGGCTGGTAGCCGCGGTGCACGTACCGGCGCAGCCTGCGGTGGCTCTCCCCGTCGTGGAAGGCGAACCACCGGCCGAGCACCCCGACCATGTCGTCGAACTCCACCCGCCGGTCCGGCGGCAGGAACCTCAGCGGCACGTCCGACCGGTTGTTGGACAGCCGCTCGTCCCGGATGAGGTGGCGGCAGTCGGCGTGGCGGAAGAACAGCCACGCGCCGCCGAACACCCGGTCGGACTGGTAGGCGGGTTGTTCGGCGCGCATCTTCGCGTAGAAGTCGAACGGATCACTGATGTAGTCGGATTCGTTGTGCGAGAAACGTTCGGCAGTGAGCGCGAGGGTCATCGTCATCCCATCACTCGGCACGATTTGGCGAGAGCTGTCGGAACGCGGTTCAGCCAAACTCGCCAAAGCCCGCGGATGCTGTCCGCGGCAGCTATTCCCGCGACCGCGCCGGGGTGTCTCAACGTCGAACCCGGCGATCACGCGGCCCGGTCACCCGATCAACCCAGGACTACCTCAGCGGTCACTCGCGCGCACCGGCGGTCCGGGCGATACACACGTTCCGCCGACCCGGGTCGCTCTTCCAGCGCAATCACGCCGGTCCGCCGACCTGCGACGACACCGGGCGTGACGACGGGCGGCGGCCCGGTTTTCCACGCCACCGGCACACCACCGCCGTACGGGTGACCGCGCCCGGGGCGCCCACCCGGTTCCGGTGACAATTCCAATCGAACACACCGCGCGCATTCCCCTCGGGACACTTCGGGTGACCGCAATTTCCCGGTTCACCGGAATTGCCGCGAATGCAGCGGCAATCTGCCGCGCGCAGGCCGGTGCGCGCCCCCTTTCGGTGGTAGGGCGCGGACCCCGGGCGTGGTTAGGCTCGGTGCCATGACAACCCAAAGCCCGCGTTATGACACGGTTGGCGATCTGTACCGGCAGTACAAAACGACCGCGACCGCACCCGTTCTCGAACGCCGGTTGTTCCTCGACCTGCTCGGCGACCCGACCGGGCTGCGGGTGCTGGACCTGGCGACGGGGTACGGGCTCTACGCGCGGCTGGCCGCGGAACTGGGCGCCGCGGAGGTGGTCGGCACGGACGTCTCCGGCGAGATGGTCCGTCACGCCCGCGAGGCCACCACCTCCCCCGGCATCACCTTCCACACGGTCGACGCCCTCGACCTCGGCCGGGCGAGCGGCCCCGACCTCGGCACCTTCGACCTGGTGACCGCCGTCTGGCTGTTCAACTACGCGGCGTCGCCCGACGAGGTGGCGGCCATGGCGGCGGGCGTGCGCCGCGTCCTGCGCCCCGGTGGGCGGCTGGTGGCCATCACCCTCAACCCCGGGTACGACGTCGCCGGTCCGGACTGGACTCCCTACGGCCTGGCACCACGCGCCTCCGTCCGCGCCGGACGCGGGAACCGGCTGGACGTCGCCCTGCTGACCTCGACCACGGACATCCCGCTGTCCGTGCACCAGTGGGACGCCGACGTCTACGCCGAGGCGTTGACGCGCAGCGGCTTGGCCGCGCCGGCGTGGCGGCTGCCCACCGCGCCCGAGGAGGACGGGGTGGAGCGGGAGCCGGGCTACTGGGCCGCGGCGACGACCAACCCCGTTTTCGCCGGGTTCACCACGCATCGCGCGGACCGGTGACCGGAGCGTCCGCAAAGGACTGATCGGGCGTGGGCGGGTCCCCCGCGGCGACGCGTCGCGGCCTGCGGGGGAACCGCCGGGCGCAGGTTGCTAGCCTGACGCGTACCTGTGCGCGCCGTGAGCTGGAGACCTGACCTGATGCTTGACCGTGCCGTCATCGACGCCCTGTTCCCGGCGGACCTGCCCGAACCCGCGTACTGGGAGCAGCAGTACCCCGAGCGGAGCCTGCCCGAGGGCGCCCAGGTCACCCGCTTCGGCCCGTCGCCGACCGGGTTCGTGCACATCGGTGGCATCTACGTGGCGACCATCGACCGCTCGATCGCCCACGCCACCGGTGGCTCCTACCTGGTCCGCGTCGAGGACACCGACCAGTCCCGCGAGGTCGAGGGCGCGCTGGACCAGTTCGACCGCGCCTTCGACTACTTCGACCTGCGCCCCGACGAGGGCGGCGAGCAGGGCGACTACGGGCCGTACCGCCAGTCCGAGCGCGAGCGGATCTACCTGACCTACGCGCGGGAACTGCTGCGCCAGGGCAAGGCGTACCTGTGCTTCGCCACGCCCGAGGAGCTGGCCGACATCCGGCACCGCCAGGAGGCCGCCAAGCTGCCGACCGGTTACTACGGTGGCTGGGCGATCTGGCGCGACCGCGATGCCGCCGAGGTCCGGGCCAAGCTGGACGAGGGCGCGCCCTACGTCGTGCGGTTCCGCTCGGAGGGGCGGGTCGACGCGAAGGTGTCGTTCACCGACGCGATCCGGGGTCGCCTGGAGCACGAGGACAACCGCAACGACGTGGTCATCGTCAAGTCCTCGGCCAACGCCGTGCGGCTGCCCACCTACCACTTCGCGCACGCCGTGGACGACCACCTCATGCGGGTCTCGCTGGTCATCCGCGGCGAGGAGTGGATCAGCTCGGTGCCGACGCACCTGCAACTGTTCGCGGCGCTGGGCTTCGAGGTGCCGACCTACGCGCACATCGCGCCGTTGATGAAGCAGATCCCCGGCGGCAAGCGCAAGCTGTCCAAGCGCAAGGACCCCGAGGCGGGCGTCGACTTCTACATCGAGCAGGGTTACCCGGCCGAGGCGGTGCTGTACTACCTGCGCGGCCTGGCCAACGGCCGCCTGGCCGAGACGCCGCTGCCCGAGGCGCTGGCCGCGCCGATCCGGCTGGACGAGTGCGGCGTGGCCGGTCCGCTGGTCGACCTGGTCAAGCTGGACGACATCAGCGCCGACCACATCGCCACGTTGACCGGCGAGCAGATCCTCACCGCCGTGCGCGCGTGGGCCACCCGGTACGACCCCGACCTGGTGCCCGTGCTCGACGCGCGTCGCGAGCAGGCGTTGGCCGCGCTGGCGGTCGAGCGCGACGGCGTGGAGAACCCGCGCAAGGACCTGCGCAAGTGGTCGGACTTCCGCCGTGCCTACGGGTTCTTCTTCGCCGAGCTGTTCCAGCCCGTGGCTGCCGACGACGAGCAGCTCGGTGGCCTGGACCCGCGGCTGGTGCGTGCGTTCGCCGCCGACTTCGCCGACCGCTACCAGGTCCTGGACGACGCGCAGGAGTGGTTCGGCCAGATCCGCGCGTTGGCCGCGGAGCACGGTTTCGCGCCCAACGCCAAGGAGTACAAGAAGAACCCCGACGCCTACCCCGGTTCCATCCGGGAGGCGTCGCAGGTCATCCGGGTCGCGCTGACCGGGTCCACCCGCAGCCCGGACCTGTTCTCGGTGGCGGGCGCGCTCGGCGCGGAGGAAGTGCTGCGGCGGGTCCGGGCCGTGGCGGGCGCCCAGTCCTGACCCGCCGGTCGGCGCGACCGCTCAGCAGCCCTTGAACCGGTCGCCGCGGGGCACGCCGGAGAACCGCTCGCGCAGCCCGTCATCGGCCACTCGGTGACGGGCTGCGCCGTGCGGGCACGTGTGCACGCCGTCGGAACTGCGAACGCACGATCAGCAGCACGACAACCGGCTCGCGCCAAGCCGGTCCAGCAGCCCGCCGACTCGGCGAGCAGGTGCCGGCGGTTGTGTCGTGACGACCACGGTCGGGGCCCGATGTCCCGCCGGCGTCCGATGCCGGTCGCGAGCGTGTCGCAGAACCCCGTGCGGCCGGGGGTAGTATCCGCGGTCGCGAAGTGATCACGCGGCGCGGAGATCGGACACCCATGACCGACGAGACGTTCCTCGACCACGTCGCCGACCGACTGGCGGACCTGCCCGGCGTGCACGCCGTGGCCCTCGGCGGTTCGCGTGCGGAGGGCACGGGCGCCCCGGACAGCGACTGGGACTTCGCCGTCTACTACCGGGACGGCTTCGACCCGGCGGACCTGCGCGCGATCGGTTGGGAGGGCGAGGTTTCCGCGATCGGCGGCTGGGGCGGCGGTGTCTTCAACGGCGGGGCCTGGCTCACCGTCGACGGTCGGCACGTCGACGTCCACTACCGCGACCTGGCCGTGGTCGAGCACGAACTCGCCGAGGCCGAGCACGGCCGCTTCCACTGGGAGCCGCTGATGTTCCACCTCGCGGGCATCCCGAGCTACCTGGTGGTCGCCGAACTCGGCGTCACCCGGGTGCTGCGCGGCGACCTGCCCCGCCCCGCCTTCCCCGCGGCGCTGCGCGCGACGGCTCCGCCGGTGTGGCGCGAGCGGGCGGCGCTGACGTTGCGCTACGCGCGGGGCGCGCACGTCCCGCGCGGGCAGGCCACCGAGGTCGCGGGCGCGCTGGCGACCGCCGCCGCGGCGACCGCGCACGCGGTGCTCGCGGCCCGCGGCGAGTGGGTCACCAACGAGAAGCGGCTGCTGCGCCGGGCGGGCCTGCGCGGCGTCGACGCGGTGCTGGCGGACCTCGGCACGACACCCGGGAGCCTGGAACGAGCGGTCACCGCGGCGGAAGCCCTGTTCCGGACAGCGGTCTGAGCGGCGCTCACCGCGCGGGCAGCCGGCCGGTTCGGTCGACGTCCCGCGGGTGAACGTCCCGACGACGCCCGGCGCGTTGTCCGCGCGGATGTCGTCGCCGTGGAGGCGGGCGTTCTCGCGCACCGACCGCACACCGGGTGAAGCGCGCCGACTCGTCGCCGAGGGGGCTCACAGCGTGCGCGTGCCGGCGTCGGCCCGGCGGAGGCGTTCACGGGCCTCCTCCTCGGACAGCGATGTGACGCGCTGCCCGACCGCGTGCTGGTACTTGGCGTCATAGGCCCTGGTCCACACGCCCGCCGCCCACGCCCGCCGCAGTTCGCCGGCGTTGAACCCCCGACCGCGCGCCCGGCCGTACGCGGCGAGGAACAGCTCGGTCTCCTCGACGGTGGCGAGCGCGTCCACGCGGGCGGTCGAGTACAGCGCGGCGGCGAAGCCGACCAGGACGGCTTCGTCCTCCGCGATCACGCTGTCCCAGTCGTGCACGACCAGCAGCGCGTCGCCGTTCCAGCGCAGGTTGGCGGCGAGCCAGTCGCAGTGACCGATCACGGCGCCGGACCCGCCGGTCCGCAGCAGGTCACGGGCACGCCGCCCGGCATCGTCGATCCACCCCGCCGACTCGTGGAGATCGACGTCGGGGTCCTCCTCCGAAGGCGGCCACAGCCCTTCCCCGGCGTGGTTCCAGGCCGCCCACGACGGCGGCGGGTCGAGCGCGGGCACCTCGGCCGGTCGGGGTGCCAGCCGGATCAGCCGCGCGAACGCCTCGGCGAAGGCCCGGACCGCGTGCTCCGGGCCGGGGAGCACGTCGCCGCCGGGCACGCAGGTCTCCGCGGTGGCGGTACCGCCGTCGAACGGCGTGACACCGGTGAGCGGCCGGGGGCAGGGGTAACCGGCCTCGAACAGGCGCCGCTGGACTTCGACGCAGGCCGCCGTCCGCGGCGAGTCCGGGCGAACCTTGACCACGACCTCGCGGTCGTCGGCCAGTCGCAGCCCGATGACCGCGGACAGGTGGCCGGACCGGAACAGCTCCTCCACCGGAGGACTGCCCAGGTGCTCCTCGCACCACTGGGCGAGGCGGCCTGGGTCGACGGCACGGGCGCGAGGCGGCACGGGGTGCATCCTCGCGGGTCCGGCGCACGCCCGCACCCGACTTGGCGAGCTTCGCCTGCCGGGAGTGTCGGCCTCGGGGCCGCCACCCCGCGAAACTTTCAGGAAGCCTGCCTGATAGTTAGGCCCCGCCTGACCCACGTGGGGCGGTCCGGGCCGCGCGCCGGCTTGGGGGACAGGTCTCAGCTCTCCTGGGGTGCACTCGGTTCGGCACGGCGGGCCAAGGCGGCTTCCAGGGACGACGCCACGGGCACCACCTGGTGCAACGCCGTCGTCCACAGCAGACGGACCAGCTTGTGGTCCTCCGCGAGCACCACGACCATCTCACCGCCCGCGTCCTGCATCCGCTGGTGGGTCCGGATCAGGGCGGACAGGCCGACCGAGGCCAGGAAGCCGGTCGCGTCGAGGTCCACGACGAGCAGGTCGGCCTTCGCGTCAACCGCGTGCCGCACTCCTTCGTCCAGGCCGTCGGAGAGGGTGGTGACGGACGCCTGGTCGACGTCACCACCGACCCGCACCCGGACGGCACGCCCGTCGGCGACGCCCTCGACCTTCGTCCACGTCTTGCTCTCGCCTTCCGCGCCCGGTGTTCCCCCGGTCGGGTCGTCGGCCGGTTGGCCGGCGCTGTCGCCCACGATCGCTCCCCGTGACGCGTGATAGGTGAACATTCCTCAATCGACCGGGTACCCGGCTTTCACCGGCCGAACCCACCCCCGGTCAGACCCGCCCGGCCCCGACCTCCTCCAGGCGCGGGGCGACCTCCCGCTGCCAGAACTCGAAGAACCGCTCCTGGTCGGCGCCGATCTGCTGCACGTACAGCTCGTCGAAGCCCGCGCCCACGAACTTCCGGACGTGGTCGACGTAACGCCCGGGGTCCGGCCCGGCGGGCACCGCCTCCGCCACCACCTGCTCGGTCACCATTGTCGACGCCTGCTCGAAGTGGCGCGGCGTCGGCAGCACCTGGGCCAGTTCACCGGGCAGCTGCTCGCTGGGCCACATCCGCAGCGCCGCCCGGACACCCTCCTCCTCGGTGGAGGCGTGGCACACCTTGAACCCGCCCTGGACCGGTCCCGCGCCGCCCTGCCGCCGGTAGGCCGCGACGAGGTCGCCGTCCGGCTTGTTGCTGCACAACCCGTCCCCGATCCGCGCCGCCACCCGCACCGCCTTCGGGCCGAACGCCGAGACGTAGATCGGCACGGGCCGCTCCGGCAACGTGTACAGGCGTGCGTTCTCCACGGTGTAGTGCCGGCCGTGGTGGTCGACCTCGGCCCCGGTGTGCAACGCGCGGATGATCTCGACGGCCTCCTCCAGCATCTCCAGGCGCACCGGGGCGGGTGGCCACGCGGCGCCGAGGATGTGCTCGTTGAGCGCTTCGCCGGAACCCACGCCGAGCACGAACCGGCCCTCGCACTGGACCGCCGCGGTGGCGGCGGCCTGCGCGATGATCGCCGGGTGCACGCGCGTGGTCGGGCAGGTGACGGCCGTGGTGATCGGCAACCGGGTCGCCTGGGACAGCGCGCCGATCACCGACCACACGAACGGGCTCTCACCCTGCGCGTCGTTCCAGGGGTGGAAGTGGTCGGAGATCCACAGGGCCCCGAAACCGGCCTCCTCGGCCAGCACGGCCTGGCGGACCAGTTCGCGCGGCCCGAACTCCTCGCACGACAGGAAGTACCCGATGCGGACCATGGCGGGCGGTTACCCCCGCGCCGGGTGCCGAACCACACCCGACCGACCACCAGCCGTCCGGGTGAACCACGAGGTCAGGGCACGATGGAGTCGACGTAGCCGCCGTCCACGCGGACCGCGGCCCCGGTCGTGGCGGACGCGAGCGGCGAGCCGAGGTAGACCACCAGGTTGGCGATCTCCTCCGGCTCGATGAGCCTGCGCAGCAGCGACTGCGGGCGGTGCAGGCGCATGAACTCGCGTTGCGCCTCGTCCCACGGCAGGTCCTTGTCCACCAACTGGTAGACGAAGTCCTCCACGCCCCCGGTGTGCGTGGGCCCGGCGATGACGCTGTTGACCGTCACACCGGTGCCGGCGGCGTCCTTGGCGAACCCGCGCGACACGGCCAGCAGCGCCGTCTTGGACATCCCGTAGTGGATCATCTCGGCCGGGATCACCACGGCCGAGTCGCTGGCGATGTTGAGCACGCGCCCCCAGCCGCGCTCCTTCATCCCGGGCAGGTAGGTGCGCGTCAGCCGGACCGCGGACAGCACGTTGACCTCGAAGTAACGCCGCCACTCGGCGTCGTCGATCTCCAGGGCGGGCCGCGCGTCGAAGATGCCGACGTTGTTCACCAGCACGTCGACCTCGGGCAACACCTCCCGCAGGCCGGCCACGCCGTCCGCCGCGGCCACGTCGGCGGGCGCTTCGACCAGGTCCGCGTCCGGTGCCTCGGCACGGATGCGCGCCACCGCCTCGGCGACCGCGTCGGGCTTGCGCCCGTTCACGGCCGTCCGCGCGCCCGCGCGGGCCAGGCCGGTGGCGATGGCTTCGCCGATGCCCTGCGTCGAGCCCGTGACCAGGGCCGTCCTACCGGTCAGATCGAGGTGCACGCCGGTTCCTCCGTTCCGCCGAATCGTCCTCACCATGCTCACCCCCACCACCCGCCGCGGCCACCCGGCGCGACCTCAGGACGTCGAGCACCACGTCCGCGGCAGCCGCCGCGCCGCCGCCCGCCGTCAGCTCGTCGCCGAGGGCGCGGGCGGCGGTGCGCACGGCGGGGTCGTGCAACGCGTCGGTCACGGCCGTGCGCAGCTCCGCCGCGGGAACCGCGCGGTGGGACAGGTTGTGCCGCAGGACGAAGCCCGCGCCGCGGTCGGCGACGGCACGCCCGATCAGGAGTTGCTCCACCTGCTGGGGCACGACGACGAGGGGCACGCCGCAATTCAGGCCCTCCATGACGCTGTTCATGCCGCCGTGGGTGACGAAGACGGCCGCGTGCCGCAGGAGTTCCGGTTGGGGCACGGATTCCCGCACGAGCACGTTGGCGGGCGCGGGCCCCGGGTCACCGGCGTGGTGGCCGGTCACGACGACGGCGCGGACCGGCAGGTCGGCCAGGACCTGGAAGCAGGTGCGGAAGAAGTCGGCGGTGCCGCCGTGCAGGGTGCCGAGGGAGACCAGGACCACGGGTTCCGGTCCGCCGGTGTGGGCGGCCAGTTCCGGGTCGAGGTCGTCGCCCCGGTCGGTGAACGCGGGGCCGACGAAGTGGCAGCGCTCGTCCACCAGCGGGTTGGGGGCCTGGAGGGCGCGCGGGATCGGGAAGATCGTGACGTCACCACGCATGGGCAGGGTCGGCGACGGCGGGTAGGTCTCCTTGCCGAGGCGGCGCACCACCTCGCGCCGCGCCCGCACGGCGGCCGGGAGGTCGGGCAGCATCGCGCGTGCGGTGTGGACCCACTCGCGCGCGGTGAGCACCTTCATGTCCCCCGCGCCGACCATCATCGTCGTCATGAAGGAGACCTTGGGCAGGTCCAGCGACGCCGCCGCCATGTAGCCCCAGATGGCGTTGGAGTCGAAGCCGACCGCGTCCGGCGGGGTGTGCCGCAGTTCGTCCACGAGGAACGGCACCAGCACCCCCGTCGCGCGCAGCAGTCGGGCGACCACGCGCAGCGTGCTGCCGGACCGGGTGGCTTCGGCGATGTCCTGCGAGGTCAGCACGCCGTCCGGGTAGGCGTGGAACTCCGCGCCCGCCCGTTCGACGGCGGGCCGGAACTGCTCGGTCGTGTAGTACGCCACCGCGACGCCACGCGTGACCAGTTCGCGCACGAGGGGCAGGCTCGGGTTGACGTGTCCGGGGGCGGGCATGCCCGCCATGACGAACTTGCTCATGCCCCTGTTTTTACACTCGATGTAGCGATATAGCCAATGCATCCATACCGTTGGTGTAAGGTTGTCGGGTGGCAGAGTCTCGGCGCGAACGCAGGAAGCAGCAGGTCAGGCGGGCCCTGATGGACGCGGCGATCAGGTTGTTCGCCGAACAGGGCTACGAGCGGACGACGGTCGCCCAGATCGCCGAGGCCGCCGACGTGGTGCCCAAGACGTTCTTCAACCACTTCCCGACCAAGGAAGACGTGTTGTTCGCCGACACCGAGCCCGACCACGCGCGGGCGGTCGAGGTGATCGCCGCGCGCGCTCCCGGCGACGACGTCGCGGACGTGCTGGTGCGGGCGTACGAGACGCTGCTGCGGGACTACCGCGCGGACGGCACGCGCGATCCCGGGGTGACCGAGTTGTACGGCCGCCTGCTGGTCACGGTGCCGACGCTCCAGGCCCGCGCGCTGCACCGGTCGCTGGCGTTCCAGCGCGAGGTCGCCGACGCCCTCCTCGCCGCCTTCCCGGACCGGCTCGACCCCGTCTCGGCCGCCGCGGTGGTCGGCGCGTCGGCCGGCGCGGCGCAGGCCGCCGCGTTGCGCAGCATGGAGCTGGGGCAGCCGGAGGAGCAGTTCTGGGACGCGATCCGGCGCGGCGTGCACATCGCCCTGCACGGCCTGCCCGCGCGGTGACGTCACCCCGTCAGCGCACGTGGTACATCGGGTTGGGCAGCTTGATGTCGTGCCGCGAGAACCCGCCCTCGAAATCGCTCTCCTGGTCGCCGACGTTGACGACGATCGTGTGGCCGCGAGCCTCCTGGAGGTGCTCCCGGGTCAGCGTCTTGTAGACACCCGTCCGGCACTTGTCCGCACACGGCAGGTAGGGCGGCGCGTCCTCGGCGCGGTCGGGCTTGAGGAACAGCTCGGCCGGCGGGAAGCCCTTCTCGGCCAGGTGCCGGGCGGTCGGCTCGCGCAGGCTCTCCGGGCGACCGGTGATGAAGAAGACCTTGATGCCGAGGCGGTGCGCGTCCCACGCGAGTTCGCGCACCGGCCGGATCGGCGGGAAGACCCCCGCCCGGATCGCCTCGTGCTGCGCGCCCCGGTCGAAGCCGAAGTCGCGGTCGGCCGCCCAGCCGTAGGTGATCTCGGCGGTGTCGTCGACGTCCAGGACGATCGCCCGGCCGGCCGCCGGTTCCACCCGGTCGAGCAGCGCCTCCCGCGCCTCCCGCACCTTCGCCCCGGTGTCGCGACCCCACTGGCTGTCCTCCGAGTGCTGGTTGCGACCGTCGACCACGTGCCCGCCGTAATACTCCTTCACCGCCGCCTTCGCCCGGCCCAGGTTGGGCGGCTCCGCCGCGGTGGCGGTCGACCCGGGACCGGCCAGGCCCACGGCGCCGCCCGCCAAGGTCAACCCCACCGACACCGCCACCACGAAGCCCGTCCAGCGCCCGCTCCGACTCATCGAACCTCCCGCACCCGGTCCTGAATGGACTGTCTTGATCCAGTATGGACATATTGCTCCGGGCCACCGGAGATGCGCTTCGTTCAGGTGATTCCGCGTTGGTCGCCACGCCGCCGGGTAGCCGTGGGACAACGCGAAGGAGGCGCCATGTCCGGAACGACCGAGAAGGTCACCCGCACGCCCGTGCAGTCCGCGGCCGTCGCGGTGGCCGTCGTGTTCCTGCTGGTCGGCGTCGCGGGTTTCATCCCCGGGTTGACCACCGACCTCGACTCGATCACGCTCGCCGGGCACCACTCCGGCGCGCACCTGCTCGGCATCTTCGAGGTCTCGGTGCTGCACAACGCGGTCCACCTGCTGTTCGGCGTCCTCGGTGTGGTGCTCGCCAGGTCCGCGGGCGGCGCGCGGGCCTTCCTGCTCGGCGGCGCCGTCGTCTACCTGGCGCTCTGGCTCTACGGGCTGCTGATCGACCGCGGCAGCTCGGCGAACTTCGTCCCGGTGAACGAGGCCGACAACTGGCTGCACCTGGGCCTGGCGCTCGGCATGGCGGCCCTGGGCCTGGTGCTGAGCCGCCGCGTCGTGCCCCGGGACGGTCGCCGCACCTGACGCGAACCGGGTGGAGTGCCGCGCCCCGCGATGGGGAATGGGTAGGCCATGGCGATCCCCTTGAAGCGGGCGGCGAGCACGTCGCTGCTGTACTTCTTCGTCCTGGGCGACATCCTCGGGGCGGGCGTGTACGTGCTGGTCGGCTCCGTGGCGGCCGAGGTAGGCGGTGCGGTGTGGTTGCCGCTGGTCACGGCGTTGTGCCTGGCCGGGCTGACTGCCGCGAGCTACGTCGAGCTGGTCACCCGGTTCCCGCGGGCCGGTGGCTCGTCCCACTACGCGACCAGGGCCTTCGGGTCGGCGGCCGGTTCGCTGGTGGGCTTCTGCATGGTGGCGGGCGGCGTGGTGTCGGTGGGCGCGCTGAGCCGCGCTTTCGCGGGCGACTACCTCGCGGCCGTGGTCGACCTGCCCACCGCGCCCGTCGTGGTGGTGTTCCTCGCCGCGCTGGCCGCGTTGAACATCCGCGGCGTGAAGGAGTCGCTGCGGACCAACGCCGTCGCCACCGTGGTCGAGGTGGGCGGCCTGCTGCTCGTCATCGGCCTGGGCACGTGGGTGGTGCTGCGTGGTGACGCCGACCTGTCGCGGCTGACGCGGGTGGACACCGGCGAGGGCGGCCTGAACGCGGTCCTGGCCGGCACCGTCCTGGCCTACTACTCCTTCGTCGGGTTCGAGACCTCGGTCAACCTCGCCGAGGAGGTCCGCGACCCCCGCCGGTCCTACCCGCGGGCGTTGCTCGGCGCGCTGGCCACCGCCGGGTTGGTGTACCTGGCCATCGGCCTGGTGACCAGCGCCGTGGTGCCTACCGAGCAGCTGGCCGGTTCGGACGGCCCGCTGCTGGAGGTGGTGCGTGCCGCGGGCGGCGTCCCCGGCTGGCTGTTCAGCCTGGTCGCCCTGGTCGCGGTGGCCAACGGCGCGCTGCTGACCGGCATCATGTCCTCCCGCCTCGCCTACGGCATGGCCATGGACGGGCTCCTGCCCAAGGCGTTGACCCGCGTCCTGCCGGGCCGCCGCACCCCGTGGGTCGCGGTCCTGGTCACCACGGCGGCGTCACTGGTGCTCGCCCTCACCGGCGAGGTCGCGGTGCTGGCGGAGACGCTGGTGCTGCTGCTCCTGGTCGTGTTCACCGCGGTGAACGCCGCCGTCCTCGTGCTCCGGCGGCAGGAGGGCGAGGCCGACCACTTCCGGGTGCCCACCGTCGTGCCGTGGCTGGCGCTGGCGTCGTGCCTGCTGCTGTTCACCAGGGTCGACGGCGAGGTGTGGTTGCGCGGGCTCGTGCTGGTCGGCCTCGGCGTGCTGCTCGCCGCCGTCAACCACGTCCGCCGGCGGCGCGCGGCTCCGGTGGCGGCCGGTGACCGGACGACCACCGCTCGGTAGTCTCCGCGCGACCCGGCGACCCAGGAGGAGGCTCGGTGGCGGATCTCGCGGACTCGATCGAATCGGTGGAGCAGTTGGCCGCGGCGTGGCGGGACGTGGTGCTCGACCGCGATCCGGACGCCGATGTGCGGGACCTCCCGGGCATCGCCGTGCGCTGGGCCGACTCCCGGTTCGCGTTCTGGAACTGCGTCACGTTGACCGACGTGGGCGCGGACGTGGCGCGGGCCGAGCAGCGCCTCGCCGAGGTCGCGGAGATCATGCGCGCCAAGCGGCACCCCGGGTTCCTGTGGTTGTTCGAGGACCTCCTGGCCGACGACGCGCGTGCCGAGCTGGACGCGGTGGCCGAGCGGGTGGGTCTCCGGCACGCCTTCAGCGGCAGGGGCATGGCCGGGGACCTGCTCCCCGTCCCCGAGCCCGACCACCCCGAACTGACGTTCACCCGCGTGACCACCGACGAGCAGTTGCGGGCCTACGCGGACCTGAACTCGCGCGCCTACGGCTTCCCGCTGGAGGACGGTCGCGACGGGCTCGCCGGCACCGCGCTGTGGCAGCAGCGGGCACACGCCTACCTGGGCCTGCGGGACGGCGTCCCGGTGACGTGCGCGGCGAGCATCGAGGCGGACGGCCGGCTCTTCGTCGCCCTCGTCGCGACCGACCCGGACTGGCAGCACCGGGGCTACGGCGAGGCCGTGACGCGAAAGGCGCTGCACGCGGGCTACCGCGTCGGCGGGCCGACCCGCGCCACGCTGCACGCGACCGCCGCCGGGGAGCCCGTCTACCGGCGGATCGGCTTCAAGCCGAACTCGGTGGTGCGGTTCTACGGCCTCGGGGGCTGAGCCCGGCTCAGGTCGCCTCGCCGGCGTGACCGGGCGGCGGCGGCCCGCTGACCGGCGGGTGGGCGGCGCTGTCCCGGCGGCGGTAGGTCCACCAGGCGCTGAGCAGGGCCGCCGTCGCGACCACCACGCCCACGACCACCGCGTTCACCGCCGCGACCGTGGCGCGCGGCCAGGTCTCGTAGCCGAGCACGACGGGCGTGAACACCAGCCAGATGCCGACCGCGGTGGTCACCAGGCTCAGCCACGGCAGGCTGCGCGGGGCCAGCACCCGCAGCAGCGCCAGCACGGCGATCACCGCGCCCAGCACGATGTCGTGCCAGTAGCCGACGAACCCGTGTCCCGGCGGCGCGTAGTCCAAAGCGATGGGGGCGATGGTCAGCCACGCGCCGGCCACGAACACCACCCCGCTGGTCAGGCCGTCGGCCGTGGGCGTGCGGGCGTCGTCCAGCAGCATCCCGCCCTCGGGCGGCACGAGGGGTTGGTGCCCGGCCGCGGTGATCGGGGTCGGGTCGAGCGGGCGGTCCTCCCGGCCCGTCGGCGGGTCGGGTTCCGGTGTCGAGTGGGTCATCGCTGCTCCCCGGGCGGCGTCACGCCTCCGGCCCGTCGTCTCCCGGACCGGACCACGGCGGGTTCTCGTCGGCCAGCTCGACGTACTGGTCGACCTCCTGCGGGGTGGGGTCCACACCGGCGTGCTCGGCGAACTCCTCCGGGTCCTGCGGGGGCGTCGTGGGATCGGTCATGTCGGCACCACCTCCGCACCTGGAGTGCCCGGCGGCACTCGGCGGAAACCGGTCGCCCCGGTGGGTTCGACCGGCGCGTGCCCGGTTACCCCGTCGGGCACGAACCCCCGTGCACAGCGAGGAGCCGCGGACATGAACGACCACCCCGACATCACCGACGTGGCACCACTGGCCGCCACCCTGCTGGAGGAGGCGCGCGGGCACAGCGCGCGGCGCGCGGCACGCACGTTGGTCACGGGGACGTCGCTGCGCGCCACGCTCATCGCGTTGGCCGCGGGGGCGGAGATGGACGAGCACGAGGCGCCGCTGGCCGCGACGTTGCAGGCCGTCATCGGTGACGTCGTGCTGCACAGCGACGGGCGGGAGCAGCCGGTACCCGAGGGGCGGTTGGCGCCGGTGCCGCCGACCCGGCACAGCCTCACGGCCGTGACGGACGCGGTCGTGCTGCTCACCGTCGCGCTGCGGTGAGGCTTTCAGCCCGGCGGTGACGGGCGGTCCGCCCACAGCAGGTGGCGCACCACGGGCGGGGCGGCGGCGAGGTCGCGGGCGACCCGCTCCACCTCCACGTCGGTGGTGGTGGAGCGTTCGAGGTGCTGGCGCAGGTGTTCCTGCCACGTGGCGACGGTGAACGTCTCCAGGTACACGTCGGGGTCCGCCGTGTCGCGGAACAGGCCCCACAGCGTCGCGCCCGTGCGCCGGCGCGACCGGCAGACCTTGCGCATCGCCGCCAGGAACTCGGCCGCCCGCGTCCCGTCGACCCGCCACTCCACGGTCACCAGCACCGGTCCCCGCGCGACCTCGGGCATCTCCGGCGGCGCGTCCCAGAGGCTCGCGGGCGACGTGTCGAGCTGCCGCTCGGTCAACGGCAGCGCCCGCGCCGCCACCGCCACCACCAGCACCATCCCGGCCGCCGGCACGACCATCGCGCCCCGCACGCCCAACGCGTCGCCGAGCGCGCCCCACGCCAGCGCGCCGACGGCCTGCCCGCCCATGAAAACGAGCTGGTAGTAGGACAACGCCCGAGCCCGCGTCCACGCCGGGAGCAGCACCTGCGCGGTGGCGTTCAGGGTGGACAGCACGGCGATCCACGACGCGCCGGCCACCAGCATCGCGGGCACCGCCACCACCGGTGACGACGTCAGCCCGGCCACCGCCATCGCCACCGCGTACGCGCACGTGGCGAAGGTGATCAGGAGGTTCTTCCCGGTCCGCCGCAGCACGCGCGGCACGACGAACGCGCCGCCGATCGCGCCGACGCCGACGCTGCCGAGCAGCACGCCGTAACCACCCGCGCCCAGCCCCAGCGGACCACGCGCGATGGCGGGCAGCAACGCCCACAACGCGCTGCCGAACACGACGAACAGGACCGACCGCTCCAGCACGCGTCGGAACAGCGGCGAGCTGCGCACGTACCGCGCGCCCGTCCGCACGGCCGTGGTCACGTGCTCCGCACCCAGCGGCCGGTGGTCGGACGGCCGACGCCACCGCCACAACACCAGCAGCACGCCGAAAAAGGACACGGTGTTGAACGCGAACGCGGCCTCCGGCCCGGCCGCCGCGATCAGCAGGCCGCCCAGCGCGGGACCGATGGCGCGGCCGACGTTCGCGTTCACGCCGTTGAGCAGCGCCGCGCGGGGTATCTCGGCACGCGGCACCAGCTCGGGCTGGATCGCCTGGAACGACGGCACCGCCAACGCCTGACCCACGCCCATCAACGCGATCAACGCCAGCAGCGTCACCGGCGTCGCGCCGCCGGCGGCGGTCAGGGCCGCCAGCCCGCCCGCGCCGGCGAGCATCAGCGACTGGCCGGCGATCAGCACGTGCCGCCGGTCGACGATGTCACCCACCGCGCCGAACGGCACGACCAGCAGGAACACCGGGACGGTGGTCGCCGCCTGCACCAGCGCGACCGCCAGCGCACCGCCGCCGAGATCGCCCATCAGCCACTGCGCGCCCACGGTCTGCGCCCACGTGCCGATGTTGGACGCGAACTGCGCCAGCCACAGCGCGCGGAACGTCCGCCGCCGCAGCGGCGCCCACGCCGAATCGCCGCCCATGCGGTGCGCCTCCGATGTGCTCGGTCCCGGAACGCTCGAACTTCCCCGCCCCGGCCGGGGCAAACCCGCCGTGGTGTACGGTACGGTTTCGTACACTACGGCGACGGGGGTCGGGGGATGCGGGGCGAAGCACGCGAGCGGGCCATCCTCGACGCCACCGCGGAACTGGTCGCCGAGGTCGGCTACCAGGCGATGACCGTGGACGCCGTGGCGGCGCGGGCAAGGGCCAGCAAAGCCACCATCTACCGCCGATGGCGCAACAAGGCGGAGCTGGTGAAGGCGGCGCTGGACGCCTACGACGCCGGGTTCAACCTGGTCATCCCCGACACCGGCGACCTGCGCGGTGACCTCGTCGCGGTGATGGAAGCCATGCGGGCCAAGGCGACCGACCGGTACCTGGCCCTGCTGGACGGGCTCATCACCGCCGCCAGGTACGACCGGGTGCTGGCCGCCGCGTTGCGGGAGCACCAGGAGGACGACGAGCTGTCGCCGTTCACCGCCGGGTTGCAGCGCGCCGTCGCCCGCGGCGAGCTGCCCGCCGACGTGGACACCGCGCTGGTGCACGACGTGGCCGAGGCGTTGATCATGCGGCAGCTCACCACCGGGCTGCCGTTCGACGCGGCGTTCATCGACCGCGTGGTCGACCGCGTGCTGCTGCCTTTGATCGGACGTTGAGGGGGTTTCCGGGATGACCGACCACGTGCCCGTGCTGATCGCCGGCGCGGGACCCAGCGGCCTGGCGCTCGCCGTCGAACTCGCCCGCCGCGGGATCGGCTGCCGCGTCGTGGACCGGGCCGCCGGGCCGTTCGCCGGTTCGCGTGCCAAGGGCCTGCAACCACGCACCCTGGAGGTGCTGGAGGACCTCGGCGTGCTCGACGCCGTGCTGGCGGGCGGCGCGCCGTTCCCGGCGTTCCGCATGTACTCCGGGCGGGACGTGCTGTGGGAACGCGACCTGGGCGAGGTGCTGGGCACCGCGCTGCCCCGGCGCGGCCCGGACGTGCCGTACCCGCTGCCGTGGCTGATCCCGCAGTGGCGCACCGACGCGATCCTGGCCGACCGGCTGGCGGAACTCGGCGGTCGGGTCGAGCGGTCCACCGAGCTGGTCGGGTTCGACCAGGACGACGACGGCGTCACCGCGACGCTGCGTCACGACGGCCGGGACGAGCGGGTCCGCGCCGACTACCTCGTCGGCGCGGACGGTGGCCGCAGCTTCGTGCGCAAGCACGCGGGCGTCGGGTTCGCGGGCACCACCTACGAGAGCGAGCGGACGCTGATCGGCGACGTGCGGGCCGAGGGGGTCGAGGGCTTCTTCTGCCACATGTTCACCGGTGGCGACCTGGCGAAGCGGTTCTCGCTGTGGAACCTGCCCGCCGACGACCACTACCAGTTCGTGGCCGCGGTCGACCCGGGCGACGAGCCGGAGCCGACGCTCGCGACGGTGCGGCGGATGCTGGTCGAGCGGTCCGGGCGCACCGACATCCGGCTGCATGACCTGCGGTGGATCTCCCTGTACCGGATCAACGTCCGCATGGCCGAGCGGTTCCGGGTCGGGCGGGTGTTCCTGGTGGGTGATGCCGCGCACGTGCACTCGTCGGCCGGTGGCCAGGGGCTCAACACCAGCGTGCAGGACTCGTACAACCTGGGCTGGAAGCTCGCCGCCGTGCTCGGCGGCGCGCCTGCGGGGTTGCTGGACAGCTACCACGACGAGCGCTTCCCGGTGGCGGCCGAAGTGCTCGACGTGAGCACCGCCTTGCACCGCAACGGTTTCCGGGCGACCACCGCACCCGTGGGCACGGCGCCCGCCATCCACCAGCTGGACATCACCTACCGCGGCAGCGCGCTCGCCGTGGACGATCGCGTGGCGCCCGGGCGCGTGCGGGCCGGCGACCGCGCGCCCGACGCGCCGCTGCGGACCGGTGGGCGCCTCTTCGAGGTGTTCCGGGGTCCGCGGTGGACGTTGCTGGCGTTCGGCGGCGCGCCGACCCCCGACTTCGGTCCCGGGGTCGCGGTCCACCCGGTTGCCGTCGACGACGACCCGGCGCGGGTCTACGACGTGACCGGGGGTACCAACGTCCTGGTCCGGCCCGACGGCTACATCGGTCTCATCACCCCGGACGTCGGGCGTGTTCGGGAGTACCTGCGCGGTGTGCGCTAGGACGCCCGTGCGGTATCGGCCGAGGCGAGCTTGAGCGCGATGCCCGCCCGGCTGGTCAGCTCCAGCTTGCGCAGCACGCGGCTGATGTGGTCCTCCACCGTGCGGGGGCTCAGGAACAGCTCGGTGGCGATCTGCTTGGTGCCCAGTCCACGCACCACCAGCTCGGCCACCTGGCGTTCGCGGCGGGACAGGCCGCGTGGTGCGGGTTGGCGGCCCGCGAGTCCGCGTTGCGCGCTGGTGGCCTCGCGGAGCAGGGCGTGCGCGCCGGCCGCGTGGAACAGCTCGCGGGCCCGGCCGATGTCGCGGGTGGCGCCGTCGAAGTCGCCCGCCCGACCCGCGGCCACCGCGGCGGCCAGGAGGGCGCGGCCCTGGTGCAGGGGCATGGACGCGGTGGCGAACGCCGTCGCCGCCGACGTCGCGTCGGCCGCGGCGCGGCTGTGGTCGCCGCGCTCCAGCGCGCAGGCGGAGCTTCGCAGCAGTGCCGCGGCCAGCCGACCGCGCAAGCCGGTGCGCGTGGCCTCCCGGACGGCTTCGGCCGCGTGGGCCTCCGCGCCCGGCGCGGTGGCGGGGCGCGGGTCCAGGTCGAGCGCGGCTTCCGCCAGGTGCTCGTCCACCAGGCGGGACCACCAGCGCACGGCGGGGCGCGGTGATTCGTCCAGGGCGTGCCAGGAAGCGACGGCGTCGGCGCGGTCCCCGGTGAGCAGCCGAACCCGGGACCGCACCGCGCGTGCCAGCGGCAGCAGGTCGCGGCGGCCGGTGTCGCGGGCGGTGTCCTCCGCTTCGGCCGCCGCGGCGGCGGCCGCGTCGAGCCGGCCGAGCTTGCACAGCACGTGGGCGTGCACGGTGTGCAGGTGTGGTAGCGCCCTGGTGTGCCCGGACTCGCGGGCGACGTGCAGCGCGCGCTCGACGCGAACGGCCGCCCGCCGGTCGTCGTCCAGGAAGTGCCCGCTCCAGTGCAGGGCGGTGGTCGGTTCGAGCACGTCGCGGAGTGCTTCGTCGCCGAGGAGGTCGAAGCCGTCGACGGCGGTGCGGTGACCGGCACGGGCCTCGGCGACCCGGCCGAGGAAGAGGAGGGCGAGGGCACGCAGGGCGTGTGCGGCGACGCTGTGGGCGGTGCCTCGCACCGCGGGGGCGCGGGCGGGGCCGGGCGCGGGAGCGGCGGCGAAGGTGCCCGCCACCGCGGCGAGGGCGGAGCCAGCGGCGGGAGCTGAGCCGGGAGTGGTGCCGAGGAGTCGCTCCGCGCATTCCACCGCGCCCCGCGGGTCGTCGTCCGCCAGGCGGAGCGCGGTCAGTTCCAGCCGCAGTTCCGGGTCCGCGGTGTGCGCCTCGACCTCCTCCAGGATCGCCCGCGCCCGTCTCGGCCGGCCGAGGTCCTGCTCGCACCGGGCCAGCGGGGTGAGGGTGCGGGGATCGCCCGGCGGCAGCCAGGCGGACAGCTCGACCAGCCGCTCCCGGGCCTGCGCGGGTCGGCCCGCCACCACGAGCGCCCGCACGTGCAGCAACGCCGCCTCGACGTGCTCCGGCGTGCCACGCAGCCGCTCCGGCAGGTCGCGCAACGCCACGCCGAGCCAACGGGCGCTCGTCACCGGGCACGTGTCCGCGACGGCCTTCGCCGCACCGACCAGCTCGCGCACCGCCCGGAGGTCGTGGTGCCGGTGTGACTTCTCCAGGTGGTAGGCCCTCGCGCGCAGCGGGGCGTCGCGAGCACGCAGGTGGCGAACCGCGCGGTGGTGCGCGCCGAACTCCCGCGACTCCGGGGCGAGGCGGTGCGCGGCGGCGTGCACGAGGGGGTGCCGGAACCGCAGGCCCGCGTCGTCGGACACCAGGACGTCGTGCCGCACCAAGCTCTCCAGCAGGTCGGTCACCTCGGTCTCGGACCGGTCGCTGAGCACGCGCACCAGGTCCACGTCCACTGTGGTCCCGCAATGGGCGGCGGCGCGGACCACGGCGCGTTCCGCCGCCGGCAGCCCCGCCAACTCGGCCAGGATGGGGCGCTCCTCGACGGCCAGCGGCCGGTCCACGCCCTCGCCGGGGCCACGCGCGGGCCAGGTGTGCGGTGGCAGCTCGGCCAACGCCAGCAGGTAACGCGGGATGCCCGCACCCGCCGCCGCGATCCGGCCGCGCAGCACCGGACCGACCTCCGGCAGCAGTTCGGCCACCTCGTCGTCGGTCAACGGTGGCACCGACACGTGCCGCGCCGCCGGACCGGCCACCAGCACGGCGTGCACCAGCTCGGTCGGGCAGCGCCCGGCACGCGCGGACAGCAGCAACCGCAACCGGCCCGGCCGGTCGCGCACCACGTCGGCGAGCAGCCGCCGGGTCGGCGCGTCCGCCAGGTGCACGTCGTCCACGACCAGCAACCCGCCCTCGTCCGCCGACCGCTCGACCTCCGCCGCGGTGACCACCGCCGCCCACCGCACGGGTCCCGCGCCGCGTGCGGCGACCTCGGCCAGCAGCCTGGTGCGCCCCGCACCCGGCGGCCCGGACACCAGCACCACCCACGCGGGTTCCCCGGCGAGGCAGTCCCCGACCTGGGCGGCCCTGCCCACGAATCCCCGACCGACCACGGCCCACCCTCCCGCACCGATACCGTGTTTTCCCGGATGCTCGCCGCCACCCGAACCTGGTTGATTGACCTCCGCACAGCACCCGGGGGAATGGCCTGCGGCCGGGGCCAGGTTACTGGCGAAAATGTCCCGCAGCCAGCCGTTGACGGCACGCACGGATGTGCTCCGTTCAGCCCAGATAATCAACGAATACAACGAGGGGGACCGGTGCACACGGTCGGCACCACCCGGTTGGGTGGCCGGATACACCGAGGAAACGCCTGTTCAGCGCCTTGTCGGCGGTTACGGGAACAGCCGGCCGCCGCACCCGCCGGTGCGCGCCGGGCGATCGGCGAAGCCGCCCGCGGTATTTGGTTTCCCTATCGGGACACCCGATCCGTCCGTTTTGCGGAAAGCCACCGGGAAGTGGTTCCGATGACCTCCCGGCGACTACGCCCTAAACCGCCGGGCACAATAATCCCGACGCGACCCGGAACGCGTTCGAGCGGACGGGCCCGGTGAGCGCCGCCCGGCACGTCGTGGTGGTGGGCGCCGGCCTGGCGGGCACCCTCACCGCCGTGCACCTGGCCCGGCTGGGGCACCGCGTCGACGTCTACGAACGGCTGCCCGACCCCCGCGTGACCGCTCGCGCGGGTGGCCGGTCGATCAACCTCGGGCTGTCCCAGCGCGGTGTCGCGGCCCTGGCCGAGGTCGGCGTGCTGGCCGACGTGCTGCGCGCGGCGACGCCCATGCGCGGCCGAGTCGTGCACCAGCCCGGCGGGCGGCTGGCGTTCCAGCCCTACGGCACGGCGGCGGACCAGGTGCTGCGGTCGGTGCTGCGCGAGGACCTGGGCGACGTGCTGCTGACCGAGGCGCGGTCGCACCCCTCCGTGGCGGTCCACTTCGGCACCCGGCTGACCGCGCTGGACCGCGGCGGCCACGACCGGCGGCCGGTGTGCGCGTTCACCGACGAGCACGGCGCGGAACTGGTGGTCGAGCCGGACCTCGTGGTGGGCGCCGACGGCGCGTTCTCGGCGACCCGCGCGCACCTCGTGCGCGGCCTGCCCGCCGACGTGCACCAGAAGGCACTCCCCTGGGGCTACAAGGAGTTCGCCATCCCGGCGGGACGTCCCGGCGACCTGCGCCGCACGCCCGACGCGCTGCACGTGTGGCCCGGCCACGACGGGCTGGTGGTGGCGCACCCCAACATCAACGGCTCGCTCACCGCGACCGCGTTCCTGCCGCTGACCGGTCCCGGCAGCCTCGCGGAGCTGACCACCGAGGCCGCCGTCCGCGAGCTGTTCGACACCCGGTTCCCCGACGTGCGGACCCTGGTGCCGGACGTGGTCGAGCAGTTCCTCGCCCACCCGGCGGGCCACCTGGTGACGGTGCGGGTCTCACCGTGGCAGCACGAGGGCCGGGTGGTGCTGGTCGGTGACGCCGCGCACGCGGTGTACCCGTTCTACGGGCAGGGCATGAACTCCGCGCTGGAGGACTGCGCGTTGCTGCGCGACTGCCTGACCGGTCCGGACTGGGCGGCGGGGCTGCGGGAGTTCGAGCGGCGGCGCAAACCGCACACCGACGTGCTCGCCGACCTGTCCGAGGCGAACTTCGACGAGCTGCGCACCAGGGTGGCGTCACCGCTGTTCCTGGCGCGCAAGAAGGCGGACCTGCTGCTGAGCCGGGTGTTCCCCGGCCGGTGGGTGCCGCTCTACACGATGATCTCGCACACCGACACCCCGTACGCGGACGCGTTGCGCCGCGCGCGGCGGCAGCAGGCCGCCCTCGGGTGGACGGGTGCGGCGACCGCGCTGGCCGCGGTCGTGACGGGGCTGGCCGCGGCACGGCGCGCCCGCCGAGAGGGAGGCCGAGGCCGATGCTGACCCATCCCGACGATCCCCGCCGCGTGCTGGTGGAGCGGGGCGACCTCGACCCGCTGGCGCTGCCGGCGGAGCTGCGCGGGTACGAGATCCACCTGCGGGCCACGTTCGACTGGGGCCGGGGCTACCTGACCAACCCGCACCCGGACCTGGGCCGCGCGGGCAGCGTGTGCCCGTTCGCGTCGGCTTCGTTGACGCGCGAGCGGTTCTTCCTGGCGGTGCAGCCGGGTGTGCCGGCCGACGTGCGGGAGCCGGCCGAGACGCTGCGGTTCTACCGGGACTGGTTCCTCGAACTCGCGCCGCGCGACCAGCCGTCGGCGCAGATCACCACGATCCTCGTGCTGTTCCCGGACATACCGGCGGACGCGGTCGAGTCCCTTGTGGACGGTGTGCAGGCGTTGCTCAAGCCGGAGTACGTGCGGATGGGGTTGATGATCGGCGAGTTCCACAACGGACCACCGGCCAAGAGCGGCCTGTGGAACCGCGATTTCCGGCCGCTGCGCAGCCCGGTGCCGATGCTGGCGATGCGGCACATGGTGCCGACCGACTACCCGTTCCTGCGCGAGGACCCCGAGCAGGCGCGGGTGTACCTGGAGCTGTTCGGCGACCAGGTGCCCGCGCAGCTGCGCGACCAGGTGGAGCGGGAACGGGCGGTGGGCACGCCGTGACCGCCGTGTTCCCCTGCTCCCCCGGCCAGGAGCGGCTGTGGTTCCTCGACCGGCTCGAACCGGGCTCCCCCGCCTACAACGTGCCCGCCGCGCTGCGGTTGACCGGCCCGGTGGACGTCGCGCGGCTGCGCTCGGCGTTCGAGGTGGTGGTGCGCCGCCACGCCGCGCTGCGCACCGTGTTCCGGGCGGACGACGGCGTGCCCGTCCAGGTGGTGCGGGACGAACCGGTGTTCGCGTTCGCCGCCCGGCCGGTGGTGGCCGACGTCCTGGCCGAGGTCGAGGCGGAGATCCGCGCGCCGTTCGACCTGGCGGAGGGGCCGCTGCTGCGCGTGCTGCTGCTGCGCGAGGCCGCCGAGTCCCACGTGCTGGTGGTGACCGTGCACCACGCCGTGTCCGACGGCTGGTCGATGTCGGTTCTGCTGGACGAGTTGGGCCTCGCCTACGGCGGTGACGACCTGCCCGAGCTGCCGGTGCAGTACGCGGATTTCGTGGCGTGGCAACGGGAGTACCTGGCCGGGCCCGAGGGCGGCGAGCTGCTGGCGGAGGTCGTGACGGCGTTGCGGGGCGCGCCCGAGCTGATCACCCTGCCCACCGACCGGCCACGACCCCCGGTGGCCGCCGCGGCGGGCGGGCTGCACGAGTTCGACCTGCCCGCCGAGCTGACCGCGGCGGTCCGGGCGCTGGGCGACGAGGTCGGCGCGACCGTCCACATGACGGTCCTGGCCGCGTACCAGGCGCTGCTGAGCCGCTACAGCGGGCAGGACGACGTGGTGGTGGGCACCGTCGTCGGCCAGCGGTCCCGGGTGGACACCGAGCGGTTGATCGGGTTCTTCGTCAACACCGTCCCGGTGCGGGTCGGGCTCGACGACGACCCCGCGTTCACCGGGCTGCTGGAACGCGTCGTCGACGCGCTGGTCGACGCGCTCGGCGCGGCGGACGTGCCGTTCGAGCGGGTGGTGGCGGCGCTCCGCCCCGAGCGCAGCCTGGCGCACTCGCCCGTCTACCAGGTGGGTTTCAACGGGCACGGCGCGGGCGGCGAACCGCCCCGGCTGGCCGGGCTCCGGGTCGCGGAGTTCGACGGCGCGCACACCGGCACCACCAAGCTCGACCTCATGCTGGGCGTGCGCGAGGAACGGGGCGTGCTGCGCGCCTACCTGGAGTACCGCACGGACCTGTTCGACGCGGCGACGGTCGCCGGTTTCGCCGCGAACCTGGTCGCCTTCCTGACCGCGGTGGCGGCCGAGCCCGGCCTGCGGGTCGGCGAGGTGCCGCTGCCCGCGCCGGAGCCGGTCGACCCGGTGGCGGAACTGCCCGCCGTGGTCACCGCGGCCGAGCTGGTCCGCGACTCCGACCGGCTCGCCGTGGACGGCACGACCTACCGCGACCTGAACGCCAGGGCGAACCGGCTGGCGCACGCGTTGCGCGTGGCGGGCGTCGGACCGGACGTGCCGGTGGGGCTGTGCGTGCGGCGGTCGGTGGAGACCGTCGTCGCGGTGCTGGCGGTGTGGCGGGCGGGCGGCGCGTACGTGCCGATCGACCCCGAGTGGCCCGCCGAGCGGCGGGCGCACGTCGTGGCCGACGCCGGGGTGCGCGTGGCCGTGGTGGACCGCGAGCACCCGGTGCCCGGCGTGGTCGCGGTGGACGTGGACGCCGACCACCCGGGACCGGGCACGCCACCCGAGGTGGACCTGGCGCCGGACCACCTGGCGTACGTCATCTACACGTCCGGCTCCACCGGGGAGCCGAAGGGCGTGGCGGTGCCGCACCGCGGTGTGGTGAACGTGCTGTGCGGTTTCGCCGACCGCCTCGGGGTGACCGAGGACGACGTGTGGGCCGCCATCACGGCGGTGTCGTTCGACATGTCGGTGCGCGAGCTGCTGATCCCGTTGATCCGCGGCGCGCGGGTGGCCGTGGTGCCCACCGGGGACCTGGCCGAACCGGCGGCGTTGTCCGCGCGGCTCGCGGCGGTGGGTGCCACCGTCGCGCAGGCCACGCCGACCCGTTGGCGGATGCTGCTGGCCTCGGGCGGGGTGCCCGCGACCGTGCGCGAGCGGCTGTGCGGCGGCGAGGCCCTGGACCGCGAGCTGGTCCGGGCGTTGTCGACGGACGGCGCGCGGGTGTGGAACGTCTACGGCCCCACCGAGGGCACGATGATCGTCTCGGCGCACGCCGTGCCGCCCGGCGGGGGACGGCCGCTGCTCGGGCCCGCGTTGCCCAACACGCGGCTGCGGGTGCTGGACCGCGCGCTGCGCCCGGTGCCACCCGGTGTGGTGGGTCAGGTGCACATCGGCGGCCCCGGCGTGACGCGTGGTTACGCGGGCCGGCCCGCGTTGACGGCCGCCGCGTTCGTGCCCGAGGAGGGCGGCGGCCGGCTCTACGCCACCGGCGACCTGGCGCGGTGGCGGTCGGACGGGCGGCTGGAGTTCCTGGGCCGCGTCGACCACCAGGTCAAGGTGCGCGGCCTGCGGGTCGAGCCGGACGAGGTGGCGGCGGCGTTGCGCGGCGCGCCCGGCGTGGCCGACGCCGCGGTGGTGGCGTGGCCGGTGCGTGCCGACGACGTGCGGCTGGTGGCCTACGTGGTCGGGCCGCCGGAGCGGGAGTGGCCCCGGCTGCGCGAGCACCTGGCGACGCGGCTGCCCTCCTCGATGGTGCCGGAGGTCGCGGTGTTCCTCGCGGCGCTGCCGCTGACCCGGACCGGCAAGGTGGACCGCCGTGCGCTGCCCGAACCGGCGGCGGACGCCGGGCGGGCCGCGGTCCGGGTCGCGCCGCGCGACGAGGTGGAACGCGCGTTGGCCGGGTTGTGGGCCGATGTGCTCGGGGTGACCGACGTCGGCGTGCACGACGACTTCTTCGCCCTCGGCGGGCACTCGCTGTTGGCCGCGCGGCTGGTGGCCAGGGTGCGTGAGCGCTTCTCCGTCGAGCTGCCGCTGCGCACCCTGTTCGACGCGCGCACGGTCGCCCGCTTCGCCGAGGCGCTGCGCGCGCGGGGCTTCGGCGGTGCGTCGGCGGCGGTGGCGGTGCCCCGGCGGGACGGCGACGGCGCGGTGCCGCTGCTGCCCGCCCAGCGGCAGCTGTGGTTCCTGGACCGGCTCGGCGCGCGGGACGGCGTCTACACCATCTCCCAGTCGTGGCGGCTGACCGGCGTGCTGGACGTCGACCGGTTCCGCGCCGCGCTCGGCGTGGTCGTGGACCGGCACGAGGCGCTGCGGGCCGGTTTCCCCGACGTGGACGGCGAACCCGTGCAGGTCATCGCCGAACCGGGGGTCGTGCCCGAGGTGGCGGTGGTCGACCTGCGGCACCTCGACCGGGTGCGCCTGCGTGCCGACGCCGCGGTGGCCGCCGAGCTGCGCCGCCCCTTCGACCTGACCAGGCCGCCGTTGCTGCGCGCGCTCGTGGTCCGCACCGCCGACACCGAGTCGCTGCTCGTGCTGACGTTGCACCACATGGTGGCCGACGCGGCGTCGGTGGGCGTGCTGCTGCGCGAGCTGAACCAGGTCTACCGCGGCGAGGACCTGCCGGAACCGCCCGTGCAGTACGGGGATTACGCGGTGTGGCACGCCGCGCAGCCGTTGGAGGCGGGCGAGCGCTACTGGCGCGACCGGCTCGGCGACGCGCCCGCGTTGCTGGAGCTGCCCACCGACCGGCCCCGGCCGCCCGCCGAGTCGTTCCGGGGCGGCGGGTTCTCCTTCCACCTGCCGCGCGAGCGCGCCGACGAGGTGGCCGCGTTCTGCCGGGCGCGTGGTGTCACCGTGAACACGGTGCTGCTCACCGCGTTCACGCTGCTGCTGGCCCGCTACTCGGGGCAGGACGACATCGTGGTCGGCACCCCGATGCGTGACGAGTCGGTGCCGGGCGTGGAGCGCTGCGTCGGCATGTACGCCAACACGGTGGCCGTGCGCACGCGGCTCGACGGCGACCCGACCGCCGCCGGGGTGCTGGACCGGGTGCAGGACGCGTGCGTCGGCGCGCTGGAGCACCAGCGCTACCCGTGGGAACTGGTGGCGCGGGCGCTGCGACCGGCGCGGGACCTGAGCCACAACCCGGTGTTCCAGGTGATGTTCGTGCTCAACCACGCGGGCGGCGGCTTGGACCTGCCGGGCGTGGCGGCGCGGTGGCTGGACGCTCCGGTGACCACCGCCCGGTTCGACCTGACCCTGGCCCTGGCGACCGCGCCCGACGGCATCGAGGGGCGGCTGGACTACGCCACCGACCTGTTCGACGAGGCGACCGCGGCACGGCTGGCCGCGCACTACGACCGGCTGCTGGGCGCGTTGCTGGCCGACGCGGACCGGCCCGCCGCCGAGCTGTCGCCGCTGACCGCGGCCGACCTGCGGTGGCTGCACGACGGCGGCCACGCGACACCGGCCGCCCCGCTCACCGACGGCACGCCCGTGCACCGGTCGATCGCCGCGCAGGCGGAGCGGACGCCGGACGCGCCCGCGATCGGCGACCTGTCCTACCGCGAGCTGGTGCGCGCGGCCAACGGCGTGGCACGCGTGCTGCGCGAGCGCGGCGTGCGCCGCGGTGACGTCGTCGCGCTCGGCCTGCCGCTGGGCGCGGACGCCGCGGTGGGGCTGCTCGGCGTGCTGGTCGCGGGCGCGGCCTACCTGCCGCTCGACCCCGGTCACCCGCCCGCCCGGCTGGCGGCGCTGCTGGCCGACGCGCGGCCCGTCGCCGTGGTGACCTCGCGCGCGCACGCCGCCGCGTTCGAGCCGGACGCGTTGCTGGTGGACGACATCACGCCCGCCGACACCGCGCCCGAGGTGGCCGTGGGTCCGGACGACATCGCCTACGTCATCTACACATCGGGCTCGACCGGGTCGGCCAAGGCCGTCGCCGTGCGGCACGGCCCCGTCGCCGAGCTGGCCGAGTCGTTCCGCCGGGAGCACGGTTTCGGGCCGGGCGAGCGGGTGCTGGTGATCCCGCCGCTGACGTTCGACGCGGCGGTGGGCGACATCTTCCCCGCCCTGGTCTCCGGCGCCGCGCTGCTGCCGTGGGCCGACGCGGCGGCGTTGACCGGGCCGGGCCTGGTGGAGCTGTGCGGCGAGCGCGGCGTGACGATGGTGGACGCCCCGTCCGCGTTGTGGCAGAAGTGGACCGCCGAGCTGGCCGCCGAAGGCGCCCGCGTCACCGGTCCGCTGCGGCTGGTGATGGTCGGCGGTGAAGGCGTCCCGGTCGCCGCCGTCCGCACGTGGGCCGAGCTGACCGACGGCCGGGTGCCGCTGCACAACCACTACGGGCCCACCGAGGCCACGGTCTGCACCACGACCTACCGCACGGTGGACGGCGCGGAGCTGGGCGAGCGCACGCACCTGCCCATCGGGCGGCCACTGCCGCACGCCAGGGCGTACGTCGTGGACGCGGCGCTGCGGCCGGTGCCCACCGGTGTGCCGGGCGAGCTGTGCCTGGGCGGCGACGCGCCGGCTCGCGGCTACCTGGGCCGACCGGGCACGACCGCCGCCCACTTCGTGCCCGACCCGTTCGCGTCGACACCCGGCGCGCGGATGTACCGCACCGGCGACCTGGTGCGCCGCCGCGCGGACGGCGAGCTGGAGTTCCTGGGCCGGGTGGACCGGCAGCTCAAGCTGCACGGCCACCGCATCGAACCCGCCGAGGTGGAGGCCGCGTGCCGCCGCTGCGCCGGGGTGCGGGACGCGTTGGTCGTCGCCCGCGGTGGCCGGCTGGTGGGTTACCTGGTCGGCGACGCCGAGCCCGCGGCGGTGCGCGGCGCGCTGCGGTCGGCGCTGCCCAACTACCTCGTGCCGGACGCGTTCGTCGTGGTCGACGCGCTGCCGCTGACCGCGAACGGCAAGGTCGACCACACCGCCCTGCCCGAACCGGCCGAACGGGCGGCCGACGCCGTGCACACGCCGCCGGAGCCGGGCACCGAGGAGGACGTGGCCGCGATCTGGTCGGCAGTGCTCGACCGGGAACGGATCGGCCGGGACGACGACTTCTTCGCCCTGGGCGGCCACTCCCTGCTGGCGGGGACGGTGACGGCGCGGGTGCGTGCGAAGTTCGGCGTCGACCTGCCGGTGCGGGTGTTGTTCGAGGCGACCACGCTGACCTCGTTCGCGGCGGCGGTCGAGCTGCGGTTCGACCCGGCCCACGTCGAGGACGGCGACGCGCCGGACCTGGGCGCGGAGGCGGCGCTGCCCGCCGACGTCCGCTTCTCGGCGACACCCGCCGAGGTCGCGGCGGCGGTGGACCGGGCGGTGCGCGCGCGGACCGCGTTCCTGGTGGGCGCGACCGGTTTCATCGGCGGGCACCTGCTCGCGGACCTGCTGACGCACTCGCCCGACGTGGTGGTGCGCTGCCTGGTCCGCTCGGGCGGGTTGGACCGGATCGCGGCGAACCTGCGTTCGCACGGGTTGTGGCGTGACGAGTTCGCCGACCGCGTCGTGCCGGTCGCGGGCGACCTGTCGACCGAGCGGTTCGGGTTGTCGGAGGAAGGTTTCGCGGCCCTGGCCGACGGGCTCGACGTCATCTTCCACTGCGGCGGCGAGGCGAACTTCGTGCGCCCGTACGCCCACCTGCGGCCCGGCAACGTGCTCGGCACGACCGACGTGCTGCGCCTCGCGTGCCTGCGCGGCGTGGTGCCGACGCACATCGTGTCGACGTTGGGCGCCTACCCGCTGGACCGGCCCGTGGTCGTGACCGAGCGCGACGCGCCCGACGACCCGACCGGCCTGGCCCGGGGATACGAGCGCAGCAAGTGGGTGGCCGACCGGCTGGCCCGCGCCGCCCGCGCGGCGGGGCTGCCGGTGACCGTGCACCGCCCGGCCCGCGTCACCGGCGACAGCCGGACCGGGATCGGCCCGGTGGGCGACCGGTTCGCCAACATGCTGCGTGCCGTGGTGGTGCTCGGGTCCGCGCCGCTGGAGGACTTCGCCGACGAGGAGGACATGGCGCCGGTGGACTACGTCGCCGCCGCCATCGGCACGTTGTCCCGCACACCCGCCGGGTACGGCGCGGACTTCCACTTCTACAACCCGCGCACCATCCGGTTCGGCGAGGTCGTGGACGTGCTGCGGGACTTCGGCTACCCGGTGCGCGCCGTGCCGTTCGCCGAGTGGCACGCGGAGCTGTCCGAGGCGGTGGCCCGCGCGGGCGACCCGGCGCTGAGCGCCATCGCCGCCGTGGTCACGCCGGACACCACGCCCCGCCGCACGGTCTTCGACTGCTCGCACACCGAAGCGACCGTCGGCCGGCCGTGCCCGCCCGCCGACGCCGCGCTGCTGCGCAAGTACCTGACCCACTACGTGCGCACCGGACACCTGCCCGCACCGCAGCCCATGGAGGGCCGATGAACACCACGATGGGCATCCGCGGGTTCGCCCTGCTGTGGTCCGCGCAACTCGTCTCGATCGTCGGGTCGGCGCTGACCGGTTTCGTGCTCGGCGTGTGGACCTACGAGCGCAGCGGCTCGGCCACGCAGTTCGCGTTGATCATGTTGTCCGGCGCGGTGCCCGCCGTGTTGATCGCGCCGTTCGCGGGTGCGATCACCGACCGGTTCCACCGCCGCCGCGTGCTGGTCGCGGCCGACCTCATCGCCATCGCCACCGTCGGCGTGCTGGCCGTGCTGATCGGCGGCGACCAGCTCCAGGTCTGGCACATCTACGTCGCCACCGCGCTCACCGCGATGTGCGGCACGGTGCACCAGGTGACCTTCGCGGCGATGATCCCGCTGCTGGTGCCCAAGCAGCACCTCGGTCGTGCCAACGGCCTGTCGCAGGTGGTGTTCAGCGCCCAGATCGCCGCGCCGGTCGCCGCGGGCGCGCTGCTGACCTTCGCCGGGCTGCACGGCGTGATCCTGGTCGACCTGGTCACGTTCACCGCGTCACTCCTGGTCGTGCTGCTGGTGCCGCTGCCCGCCGCCGCCGTGCGGGCCGCCGCGCCGGAGCCGGGCGGGCCGTCGATCTGGCGGCAGGCGCCCGCGGGCTGGGCCGAGCTGCGCCGCCGACCCGGCCTGACCGGGTTGCTCGCGGTGCTGGCGGGTTTCTACTTCTGCTTCGGCCTGGCGGGCACCTTGATCCGCCCGCTCGTGCTGTCCTTCGCCAGTCCGGCGGAGCTGGGTTTCCAGGTGTTCGCGGGTGGCGCGGGGTTGTTCGCGGGCAGCCTGGTGATGGGCGCGTGGGGCGGGCCGAAGCGGAAGGTGCGCGGCATCGCCCTGTTCATGGCCTTCGGCGGGATCGGGATGGCCGCGCACGCCATCGCGCCGTCGCTGGCGCTGGTGATCGCCGTCGGCCCGTTCTTCCTGTTCACCCTGCCGGTGATCACGGGCACCGCGCAGACGCTGCTCCAGACCAAGTCGGACCCGGCGAACCTCGGCAAGGTGCTGGCCACCTCCCGCGCCGTGTCCCAGGCGGCCGGACCGCTGGCCTACGTCACCGCCGGACCGCTGGCCGACGGCGTGTTCGAACCGCTGATGCGGGCGGACGGCGCGTTGGCCGGGTCGGTCGGCGCGGTGATCGGCACCGGTCCCGGCCGGGGGATGGCGTTGATGTTCGTCCTGGCGGGCGCGTTGCTGGTGGTGCTCGGCGTGGTGGCGGCCCGGCCGGGGCTGCGCCGGGTGGAGGACCTGCCGGACCTGGTGGTGGACGAGCAGGACGCCGAGGAGGACCCCGCTGCGAAGGACCCCGCCGAGAAGGATCCGGTGGCCGCGGCCCCGGGCGGAGAGGAGAAGGGCGAGTGACGACCACGGAGACGGCCGTCCACGTGCGGGTGGTGGCCCCCGACCCGTTCCTGCGGTCCGGGCTCGAAGCGGCGCTAGCGGCGGCGCCGGGCCTGGCCCTCGCGCCCGGTGGGGTTACCGTCCTGGCGTCCGACGACATCGACGAGGACGCCCTGCACGCCATCGCGTCGGCGGACGGCGCGGTCGTGCTGGTGACCCGGGAGCGCGACGCCGCGGCGGCCGTGCGCGCGCTGGGCGCCGGCGCGTGCGCGATCCTGCACCGCGACCAGGCGGGCCCGGACACGCTGGTCGCCGCGGTCCGCGCCGCCGCGACCGGGCACGGCACGCTGCCGCCCGCCCTGCTCGGCGACCTGGTCCGGATGCGCGCGCCGGCACCCGCGCTCGACGCGCGGGAGAAGGCCGTGCTCCGGATGGTGGCCGACGGCCACGAGACCGCCGAGATCGCCACGGCCCTGGCGTACTCGTCGCGCACGGTCAGCGCGATCGTGCACGACATCACCCACCGGCTGCGCTTGAAGAACCGGGCTCACGCGGTGGCCTACGCGTTGCGCCAAGGGCTCATCTGACCCGAGCGGGCTCCCCGGAAGTCAGGGGGCCGGAAACTTTCAGGGAGGCTCCCTGATAGTTACGGGGCCGGGATCTATCAGGCAGGCTCCCTGAAAGATACGCCGACCAGGATCTATCAGGCAGGCTCCCTGAGAGATACGCCGACCGGGAACTATCAGGCAGGCTCCCTGAAAGTTAGGCGGGCTGTCGACCCTTCCGGCGGGCTTCCCGGTGGTGGCCGCCGTGCCGCCCACTGCGGCGCGGTGGGCGTCAGATGAACCCGTTGCGCACCGCGTACGCGGCGGCGTGGGCGCGGTTGCGGACGCCGAGCCTCGTCATCAGGTCGTGCAGGGTGTTGCGCACGGTGTGCTCGGACCACCCCATCGCGGCGGCGATCTCCGCGTTGCTGTGGCCGTCGGCGACGAGGCTGAGGACCCGCAGGTCCCGGTCCGACAGGTGGGGCGAGGCGGCCATGACCGCCAGTGTACGAGGGGTTCGATCACCTCCCCGCGATCTCGCGGACCAGGGCGGTGAAGCCCTCGGCCAGCGCCGCGGCGGCGGGTTCGGTGTAGAGGGCGCGGTCGTAGTGCAGCGTGCCCGCCACACCGCCCGCCGCGTCGCGGACGGTGATCATCACGTCGAACGGGTTGCCGCCCTGCCCGACGCGCCACGGCGTCACGGCCACGCCCGGCAGCACCAGCCGGTCGACCAGGGAGCCGAGGGCCTGGAACGCGACCTGCGCCACCGGGTTGCGGGTCAGGTCGCGGGGCGGGCGGACCGCCGCGACGATCCGGTCGAACGGCGTGCCCTGGTGGCGGAACGCCCCCACCACCGCGTCCCGCACCTCGGGCAGCACATCCGCGTACCCCTCCCCCGGCAGGCGGAAGCGCAGCGGCAACGTGTTGACGAACAGGCCGATCGCGTCCTCCGCCGCCACCGACTCCCGGTTGCCGGTGAACGTGGCGACCACCAGGTCACGCCGCCCGGTGAGCCGCCGCAGGTAGAGGGCGAACGCGGCGAGCAACGCCACGTAGTCCGTCGCGCCGGCCGGTCGCGCCACCGCACGCAGCCGGTCGACCACGTCGGCCGGCAGGGTGAACTCCACCGCCCCCTCGACGTGCTCCCGCCGGTCCGGCCGGGGCAGGTCGCCGGGCACCTCCAGCACCGGCGGCGCGCCCGCGAGCCGGTCCCGCCAGTACGCCGGTCCCGCCGGGTCGGGCCGCTCCGGCGGCACCGGCGGCAGCGGCGGCAGGCGCTCACCGCGGTACAGGGCCGCGAGGTCGCGCCACAGCACGGCCATCGACGTGTCGTCGGCGGTGATGTGGTGGATCACCGCGATCAACGTGAACCGGTCGGCCGCCGCCCGCACCAGGACCAGCCGCAGCAGCGGACCGCGCGCCAGGTCGAACGGGCGGGCGACCGCACCGGCCAGGAACTGCTCCGCCGACCCCTCGACGACGGTCAGCGCCAGGTCCTCGGTCCCGACCTCGGCCCGGGGCACACCGCGTTCGGCGCGGTAGGTGGTGCGCAGCGACGCGTGCCGCCGGCCGAGGGCGACGACGGCCGCGCGCAACGCCTCCACGTCGATGTCGCCGACGCACTGGTACGCCTCGTACATCGAATACTCCGGGGACGGCCCGGAGAGCTGGTCGAGGAACCACATGCGCTGCTGCGCCGCGGACAACCCACCGGGCTCGGCGGCGACGGGCCGGTCCGGCGGTGTCGCCGTGATCAGCTCGGCCAACGCCGCCGGGGTGGGCGCGGCGAACAGGTCGGCGACCGTCACGCGGCGGCCGAACGCGGCGGCGAGGCGCGCGCAGACCCTGGTCGCGGCCAGCGACTGCCCGCCCAGGTCCAGGAACGGGTCGTGCACGCCGACCGGGCGCACGCCCAGCACCTCCGCCCAGGTGTCGGCGACGACGCGTTCGGCGTCATCACGCGGCAGCACCAGGGGCACGGCGAGGTCCGGGCGGTGGTCGCCGGGGTCGGGCAGCGCGGCGCGGTCGGTCTTGCCGCTCGGTGTCAGGGGCAACGCGGGCAACGGCACCCAGGCGGTCGGCAGCACGGCCTCGGGCAGGGTCCGCGCGAGGTGCGTGCGCAGCGCGGCGCCCAGCGGTGGTTCGCCGACCGGCACGAAGTACGCGACCAGCCGGTCGTCCCGCACGGCGGCGACGGCGGCCCGGACGTCGGGGTGACGCAGCAGGGCGGCTTCGACCTCGCCGAGTTCGACGCGGTTGCCGTGCAGCTTGACCTGGTGGTCGAGGCGGCCGTGGTAGGCGATCGTGCCGTCCGGCAGCCATGACGCCAGGTCCCCGCTGTGGTAGAGCCGTTCGCCCGGCGTCTCCGCGAAGGGGTTGGGCACGAACCGTTCCGCGGTCAACGCCGGCCGCCCCAGGTAGCCGCGCGCCAACTGCACCCCGGCGATCATCAGCTCGCCTTGCCCGTCGGTCTCGTTGAGGTCGTCGTCCACGACGTGGATGCGGGTGTTGCTCACCGGGCGACCGATCGTCACCCTCTCCCCCGGCAGGCACGGCCCGGCGGTCACGTCGACCGCGGCCTCCGTCGGACCGTACAAATTGTGCAACCCACAACCCACCACCCGGTGGAACAACTCCGCCAAATCACCCGGCAACACCTCACCACTGCACAACACCAGACGCAACGGCAACACCGGCAACGACCGATCCAAAAACACCCGCAACATCGACGGCACAAAATGCGCCACCGTCACACCACGATCCACCATCACCCGAGCCAGGTACTCCGGATCACGATGCCCACCCGGCTCCGCCACCACCAACGTCGCACCCACCGACAACGTCCAGAAAAACTCCCACACCGACACATCAAAACCAAAAGGAGTCTTCTGCAACACCCGATCCGACACACCCAACCCGTACACCGACTGCGCCCACCGCAACCGATTCACCACCGCACGATGCTCAACCACCACACCCTTCGGCAACCCCGTCGAACCCGACGTGTAAATCACATACGCCGCATTGTCCCCACACACACCCGAGGCCACGGGCGTGGCCGACGCAGTGGTTTCCGCGACGAATTCCCGCGTGATCACGAGGCAGGCGCCGGAGTCCTCGACCATGAAGTCCAGCCGCTCAACCGGGTACTCCGGGTCCAACGGCAGGTACGCCCCACCCGCCTTCAACACCCCGAGCAACGCGACGACCAGCTCCGCACAGCGGGGCATCCGCACACCGACAACCGATTCCGGCCCGACGCCGAGCACGCGCAACCGGGCGGCGAGCGCGTCGGCACGGGCGTGCAACTCCTCGTAGGTCAGCACGACGTCACCCGCGACGACGGCGACATCACCGACGTGGACACCCTCGTCCAGCAGGTCGAGCAGGGTCGTCATGCGTCCTCGCCCACGGTCACGCGGCGACGGGCCGCGATGATCGGCGTCTGCCGGGGGTAGTCGGCGATCGCGACGGACAACGCCTCGACGGTCGGGTGATCGAACACGGCCCGCACGGGCACGGCCACGCCGAGCGCGGACCGCAGGCGCATGGCGATCCGGTTGGCCAGCAACGAGTGGCCGCCCCGGTCGAAGAAGTCGTCGTGCACCCCGACCTCCGCGACGCCGAGCGCGTCCGCCCACACGCCGGCCACCAGTTCCTCGGTCGGCGTGCGCGGTGCCACGTGGGCCTGCTCCGGCACACCGTCCGGCACGGGCAGCGCGGCGCGGTCGAGCTTGCCCGCCGGGGTGCGCGGGAAGGCGTCGAGGACGACCAGCGCGCTGGGCACCAGGTAGTCCGGCAGGACGCCCGCCAACGACCGCCGCAGCCCGGCGGTGGACACCTCGCCCACGACGTAGCCGGCGAGTTCGAGGCCACCGGCCGCGGTCGGGAACGGCCGCACGGCCGCCTCGCGGACACCCGGCTGGGCCAGCAGCGCCGCCTCCACCTCGCCGGGTTCGACGCGGTGGCCGCGGATCTTCACCTGGTGGTCGACGCGTCCCAGGACGTCCACTCGCCCGTCCGCGTGCCGGCGGGCCAGGTCGCCGGTGCGGTAGAGCCGCGCGCCCGGCGTCGACGAGTGCGGGTCCGGCACGAACCGCTCCGCGGTCAACGCGGGCCGGCCGAGGTAGCCGCGGGCGAGCCCGACACCGCCCAGGTGCACCTCGCCCACGACACCCGGCGGCACCGGCTCGCCACGCCAGTCCAGCAGGCGCACGTCCGTGCCCGCCACCGGTTCCCACGGGTCGGCGGTGTCGGCGGGGACGCGTGCGACGGTGGACCAGATGGTCGTCTCGGTGGGGCCGTAGAGGTCCCACAGCTCGGCACCGCCGGCGGTGAGCACGCGTGCCAGGTCGGCGGTCAGCTTCTCGCCGCCGGACAACACGGTGAGCCCCTTGGGCGGCACCCACCCGGAGTCGACCAGCACCCGCAGGCCGGAGGGCGTCGCCTGCACCACCGACACGCCGGTCCGGGTCATCAACTCGACCTGCCGGTGCGGGTCGACCGCCTCGTCACCCGTGGCGATCACGGTCCGGCCGCCGACCACCAGCGGCAGGTACAGCTCCAGGGCGGAGATGTCGAACGACACGGTGGTCAGCGCGAGCACCGCCGCGCCGGCGGCCAGGCCGGGGCGGTCGCGCATGGACAGCAGGAAGTTGCCGAGCGCGCCGTGGCCGACCATGACGCCCTTGGGCCGGCCGGTCGAGCCGGAGGTGTAGATGACGTAGGCCAGGTCGTCGGGGTCCGGTTCGCGTGGTGTCACGTGTGCCGCGTCGCCGGTGTCCTCACCGGCCAGGACGACGGGCGCGGTCGTGCCGTCGAGCAGGCCGGTGAGGGCCGGTCCGGTCACCACCGCGTCGGCGCCGGAGTCGGTCAGCACGTGCTCGACGCGGCGCGCGGGGTAACGCGGGTCCACGGGCACGTAGGCCGCGCCCGCGCGGTGCACGGCCAGCGGCGCGACCAGGGTGTCCACGCCACGCTCCAGGAGGACCGCCACCAGCGAGCCCCGGCCGATCCCGATCGCACGCAGCCGCGCGGCGAGCGCGCTCACCCGGGCGTCGAGTTCCCGGTAGGTCAGCGTGGTCGGTCCGGCCTCCACCGCGACGGCGTCCGGGTGGTCGCGCACCGCGGCGGCGAACAGCCCCGGCAGCGTCGCCCGCAGCGCCGGGGGCGCGGGCGTGCCGCGCAACGCGGCTTCCCGGTCCGCTTCGGGAAGGCGGACGAGCCGCGGGTCGTCGCCCGCGCACGCCCGTTCCAGGACGTGCCGGTAGACGCGTGCCAGCAGTTCCAGGTGGTGCGCGCTCACCCGGTGGGTGAACGCCTCCAGCACGAACGCGCCCGGTGTCGTGGACACCGAGAGCCCGAACTCGTTGGGCGTGCTGTCCTCCACGCCGTCGAGCGCGACCAGGTCCGCGTCGAGCACGTGCATGTCGGTGTGGTTGAAGAAGACGTCCACGAGCGGCGTCGCGCCGCCCCACGCGGCCTGCATGGCGGGCAGCGGGAAGTGCCGGTGCGGCCACGACGCGGTCTCCGCCGCGAACACGTCACGCGCCAGCTCCGCCCACGACCCGGCGGTGGACCGCACCAGCAGCGGGACGGTGTTGAGGAACATGCCGCGCACCAGGTCGCCGTCGGCGCGTTCCAGCCGGCCGTTGGTGACGTAGCCGGTGTGGAACACCGGGTCGCCCTCGGTCACGCCGGACACCACGCGCAACGCGGTGAGGTGGGCGGCGAAGAGCAGGCTCTTGAGCGGCACGCCGGCCGCCGCGGCGACCGCCGCGACGGGCAGGTCCGCGATCGGCACCCGCCTGGTCCGGTACACGCCGTCGTCCTCGCCCGCCCACGCCGCCGGCACGGTGAACCCGGCGACGCCGACGACCCGGGCCGCCCAGAACTCGCGGTCCTCGGCCGACTCCAGGGACACCAGTTCCCGGGCCACGGTGTCGGCGAAGCGGACGGCGGGCGGGGTGGTGGACCACCGCGCACCGGAACGCACCGCGCGGTAGGCGTCCAGCAGCTCGGCGACCAGGGAGTTCTGGCTCCACCCGTCGAGGATCGCGTGCACGTAGCCGAACGTCAGCCGCCACTCGCGGTCGGTGAACCGGTGGACGTGCAGGCGCAGCAGGCCCGGCCGGGTCAGGTCGAACGGGCGGGCCCGGTCGGCGGCGAGGGAGTCGCGCAGCCGCGCCGCCCTGGTGTCGGGGTCGAGCCCACGCAGGTCGGTGCAGCCCAGCTCGACCTCGGCCGCGGCGTGCACGAACTGCCGGGGCACGTCGCCGTCGGCCAGGTGGATCGAGGTGCGCAGGATCTCGTGCTTGTCCGTGAGCAGCCGCACGGCTTCGCGCAACGCGGCCAGGTCGAACGCGCCGTCGTCGTGGACGGGGTAACCGAGCGAGTTGACGTACAGGCCGCGGTCGACGCCCGCGAGCATCAGGTGCGCCATCCCCGCCTGCGCCAGGGTGAGCGGGTAGGCGTCCACCACGTCGGCGGGCAACGCGGCCCGCTGCCCGGCGGCGAGCAGGGCGAACGGCGCGACGCCGGGCAGCGGCGCGGCGACCGGCGCGCCGGCGAGCCCGGCCGCGAGGTCGGCCACGCGCTGCCGGCGGAACAGGTCCTGGACGCTGATCTCCACACCCCGCGCGCGCAGCAGGCCGACGACCCGGATCGCGCGCAGCGAGTCGCCGCCCAGTTCGAAGAAGCCGTCCTCCGCGCCGACCCGCGTAGCGCCGGTCGCCTCGGCGAACGCGGCGGCGACCACCTCCTCGGCCGAGGTGCGCGGCGCGACGAAACCAGTCGGCGGGCGCACCGCGGTGGGTGCGGGCAACGCCTTGCGGTCGGTCTTGCCGCTGGGCGTCAGCGGCAACGCCGCCAGCACGGTCCAGGCGGCGGGGAGCATCGTCTCGGGCAGCGACCGGGCGAGGTGGTCCCGCAACTCGGCCGGTGTCGGCGGCTCGGCGGTCGGCACGACGTAGCCGACCAAGCGGTCGTCGTGCACGGCGACGGCGGCGGCACGCACCGCGGGGTGACGCAGCAGGGCGGCTTCGACCTCGCCGGGTTCGATGCGGTTGCCGTGCAGCTTGACCTGGTGGTCGATGCGCCCGAGGTAGTCGATCGTGCCGTCCGGCAGGAGCCTGACCAGGTCACCGGTGTGGTAGAGCCGTTCGCCCGGCGTCTCCGCGAAGGGGTTGGGCACGAACCGTTCCGCGGTCAACGCCGGCCGCCCCGGGTAGCCGCGCGCCAACTGCACCCCGGCGATCACCAGTTCGCCCGGGACGCCGACGGGCACGAGGCGCAGTTCCTCGTCCACGACGTGGATGCGGGTGTTGCTCACCGGGCGACCGATCGTCACCCTCTCCCCCGGCACACACCGCCCCGCGGTCACGTCGACCGCGGCCTCCGTCGGACCGTACAGATTGTGCAACCCACAACCCACCACCCGGTGGAACAACTCCGCCAAATCACCCGGCAACACCTCACCACTGCACAACACCAGACGCAACGGCAACACCGGCAACGAACCAGCCAAAAACACCCGCAACATCGACGGCACAAAATGCGCCACCGTCACACCACGATCCACCATCACCCGAGCCAGGTACTCCGGATCACGATGCCCACCCGGCTCCGCCACCACCAACGTCGCACCCACCGACAACGTCCAGAAAAACTCCCACACCGACACATCAAAACCAAAAGGAGTCTTCTGCAACACCCGATCCGACACACCCAACCCGTACACCGACTGCGCCCACCGCAACCGGTTCACCACCGCACGATGCTCAACCACCACACCCTTCGGCAACCCCGTCGAACCCGACGTGTAAATCACATAAGCCGCATTACCCGGAACCACCCCCGACACCACGGGGGTGTCCGGCTCGTCCAGGTCCGCCAGGTCGCCCGGCGTGATCACGAGGCGTGCCCCGGAGTCCGCGACCATGAAGTCCAGCCGCTCAGCCGGGTACTCCGGGTCCAACGGCAGGTACGCCCCACCCGCCTTCAACACCCCGAGCAACGCGACCACGAGTTCGACACCGCGCTCCAACCGGACGCCGACGACCGTCTCCGGGCCGACGCCGAGCGCACGCAGGCGGTGCGCGGCCTGGTTGGACCGGGCGTCCAGCTCGGCGGCGGTGAGCGCGGTGTCCCCGGCGACCACCGGGCCGAGGCCGCCGAGCAGGTCCACCAGCGTGCCGCCGGGGTGGTCGACCACCTCGCCGGACAGGCGGCGCAGCTCGGCCTCCTCGCCGGCGGTCAGCCAGGGCAGGTCGGCGACCCGGGTCGCCGGGTCGTCCACGACACCACGCAGCAGGGTGGCGAAGTGGCCCGCCATCCGCTCGACCGTGCTCCGGTCGAACAGGGCGACGGGGTACTCCAGGACGCCGTGGAGGGCGCCGTCGGGTTGCTCGGTGATCTCCAGGGTCAGGTCGAACTTGGCGCTGCGCCACGGGGAGTGCAGCGGTTCGCCACGCAGCCCGGCGGCGGAGAAGTCGGCGCGCTCGGTGTTCTGGAGCACGAACATCGCCTGGAACAGCGGTGAGCGGGAGAGGTCGCGGTCCGGGGACAGCTCGTCCACCAACCGCTCGAACGGCGTCTCCTGGTGGGTCAGCGCGTCGAGCACCTCCTGCCGCACCCGACCGAGGAGGTCGGTGAACGCGACCGCCGGGTCCACCTCGGCCCGCAGCACGAGGGTGTTGAGGAACAACCCGACCATGTCGTGCGTCTCGGCGCGGGTGCGACCGGCGACGGGCGTGCCCACGGTGAGGTCGCGCTGCCCGGCGTAGCGGGACAGCAGGACCTGGTACGCCGCGAGCAGCACGGCGAACAACGTCGCGCGGTGCGCCGAGGCCAGTCCGGCGAGGCGGCCGGCCACCCCGGCGTCCACGGTGAACCGCACCAGGTCGCCACGCGGGTCGTGCACGGCGGGCCGGGGCCGGTCGGTGGGCAGCGCCAGCACCGGCGCGCCCGCGAGCCGGGCGCGCCAGTGGTCGAGCCCGCGCGTGACCGCGGCACCCGTCACGTGCTCCCGGTGCCAGGCCGCGAAATCGGCGTACTGGGCCCGCAGCGGTGGGCGTTCCCGGCCCTCGTAGCAGGCGGCGAGGTCCTTGGCCACGACGGACGCGGACCACCCGTCGTAGGCGATGTGGTGCGCCACCAGCAGCAGCACGGGGTCGCCGGCCGGTGGCCGCAGCACCCGCAACCGCGCCGGCGGTCCGGCGGCCAGGTCGAACGGGCGGGCCGCCTCGTCCAGCGTCGCCGCCGCCACGTCCTCGACGTCCACGGCCCGGAAGTCCACCACGACCGGTCCGACGACCTGCGCGGGTGCGCCGTCGTGCTCGACGTAGGTGGTGCGCAGCACCTCGTGCCGCCGGACGACGCGGGTCCACGCGTCCCGCAGCCGCGGCACGTCGAGGTCGCCGCGCAACCGCCACGCGGAGGTCACCACGTACTCGGCGCCACCCGGCCGCAACCGGTCCAGGAACCACATCCGCCGCTGCGCGCCCGACAGCTCCAGCGGGCCGAACCGGTCCGCGGCCGGGATGGCGTCCACCTTCGCCGGTGTCGTGCCCCGCAGGTAGCGCTCCAGCAACTCCTGCCGTCGTCCGGCGGCGTCCTTCGACCCGTCGCTCATGCCCATCCCCCGGTGGCTCCCGCGCGTCAGGCGGAGGCGTCGGCCGCCATGCGGCGGCGCAGGCTCAACGGGCGCATGTCGGTCCACACCCGGTCGATGTGGTCCAGGCAGGTCTGCTTCGGGCCGCGGACGCCCTCGTAGCGCCAGCCGGAAGGCAGTTCGCGGTCCACGGGCCAGATGGAGAACTGCTCCTCGTGGTTCACCACCACGCCGTAGGTGCGCTCGTCGTCGCTCATGCGTCCTCCCCAGTCGGTCGGACGCCGAGCGTGCCCGGCGGTGTGCGCCCCGACAAGGAACAAACACGCAGCAACGCTCACGCGCTGACATCCCTGTGCCGGGGGCCCGCCCGCGGTCACCCTGACGCCCATGAGCCTGCCGCTGTCCTTCCCACAGGAGCGCCTGTGGTTCCTCGACGTGCTGCGCCCCGGCGGCAGCGAGTACCTGCTGCCCCTGGCGCTGCACCTGGGCGGCGACCTGGACGTGCCCACCCTCGCCGCGGCGCTGGCCACCGTGGTCTCCCGGCACGAGGTGCTGCGCACCCGCTACCCCGGCCGCGGTGGCACGCCGGAGCAGGTGGTGGACGAGCCGGGCCCGGTGGCGCTGCCCGTGGTCGACGCCGCACCGGACGAGGTGGCGGCGCTGGTGGAGGCGGAGCTGGCGCACGGGTTCGACCTGGCGGCGCAGTGGCCGCTGCGGGCCCGGTTGCTGCGGCTGTCGCCGGTCGAGCACGTGTTGGTGTTCGTGGTGCACCACATCGCGTTCGACGGGTGGTCCTGGGACGTGTTCGCCCGCGAGCTGGCCGCCGCGTACGGCGGCGCCCGGTTGCCCGAACCCCCGGTGCAGTACGCGGATTTCGCCGCGTGGCAACGGGAGTCGGCGGTGGACCAGGCCGGGCAGCTCGCGTTCTGGCGCGAGCGGTTGGCGGGCCTGGCGCCGCTGGAGCTGCCCGCCGACCGACCCCGCCCGGCGGAGTGGGACCCCGCGGGCGCGGCCGTGCGCGTGGCCGTGCCCGCCGGGTTGGCCGGGCGGCTGGCCGATCTCGGCCGGGCGCGGCGGGCTACGCCGTTCATGGTGCTGCTGGCCGCCTACAAGGTCTTCCTGCACCGGCACACCGGCGGCACGGACATCGCCGTGGGCTGCCCGGTGGCGGGTCGGCCGCTGGCGGAGGTGGAGGACCTGGTCGGGTTGTTCGTCAACACCCTGGTGCTGCGCACCGACCTGGGCGGCGACCCGACCTTCGAGCGGCTGCTCGACCGGGTCGCGGACACGGCGCTGGCCGCGTTCAGCCACGAGGACGTGCCGTTCGAGCGGCTGGTGGCCGAGTTCGAGCCGGACCGCGACCTGTCCCGCAACCCGCTGGTGCAGGTCTCGTTCGGGTTGAGCGAGATCGCCGACGACCGGTTCGCGCTGCCCGGCCTGGTGGTGCGGGAGGTCGACGTCGCGTGGACGGCCTCGTCGTTCGACCTCGGCCTGCACTTCGAACGCCGACCGGACGGCGCGTTGACCGGCTACCTGACCTACCCGACCGCGTTGTTCGACGCCGACACCGCCGAGCGGATGGCGCAGCGGTACGTGCGGCTGCTGGAGAGCGTCGCCGCGACGCCGGCGCGGCCGATCAGCGAGCTGGAGCTGCTGCCGGACGCCGAGCGCCGGCTGCTGGTGGACGAGTGGGGCGCCGTGCCGTGGGCGGGTGAGGTGCCGGGGTGCTTCCCCGAGCTGTTCGCCACGCGCGCCGCCGCGCACCCGGACAAGCCGGCCGTGTGGTTCGGCGACGGTGAGCTGACCTACGGCGAGCTGGACGCCCGGTCCACGCGCCTGGCCCGCCGGCTGCGGTCGCTGGGGCTGGGTCGCGGCGCGACGGTGGGCGTGTGCCTGGAACGGGGCCCGGAGGCCGTGGTCGCCATGGTCGGCGTGCTCAAGTCGGGCGCCGCGTACGTGCCGTTCGACCCGGCGAACCCCGCCGACCGGCTGGCCTTCCTGGTCGCGGACGCACGGGTCGGCGCGGTGGTGGCCCGGTCCGGCGCGGCCGGGCTGTTCCCCGGCCGCCCGGTGATCGACCCGGACGACGTGGCCGACGAGTCGGCCGACCGCCCGGACTGGGTGGTGGAACCGGGCGACGCCGCGTACGTGATCTACACCTCCGGTTCGACCGGCCGCCCGAAGGGCGTGGTGGTCGAGCACGGGTCCTACGCCCAGCACTCGCTGGTGATCGCCGAGCAGTACCGCATCACGGAGTCCGACCGGGTGTTGTCGTTGGCGTCGCTGGCGTTCGACGGCTCGCTGGAGCAGATCGGCGCGCCGCTGCTGGCGGGCGCGACGGTGCTGCTGAGCGACCCGCTGTTCTGGACGCCGGAGGAGCTGGCCGAGCGGTTGCGGCGGTTCCGCGTCACGAGCGTGAACCTCACCCCGCACTACTACCGCGAGCTGATGACCGCGGTCAGCCCCGACGACGTCCGGTCGCTGCGGATGGTCAACGTGGGCGCGGACGTGGTGACCGTGGACGACGCCCGCCGCTGGCACGAGCTGGGCGCGCCGGCTCGTTTCGTGGCCTGTTACGGCCCGACGGAGGCGACGATCTCCAGCTACCTGCACGAGGCGGCGGAACGGGACCTGGGCGCGCCGACGCTGCCCATCGGCCGACCGGTGCCCGGCACCTCCGCGCACGTGCTGGACGACCGCGGTCGCCCGTCACCCGTGGGCGTGCCGGGCGAACTGCATTTGGGCGGCCGGCGGGTCGCACGGGGCTACCTGGGGCGGCCCGCGCTGACCGCCGACCGGTTCGTGCCCGACCCGTTCTCCGGCGTGCCGGGTGCGCGCCTGTACCGGACCGGCGACCTGGCCAGGGTGCGTGGCGACGGCGCGGTGGAGTTCCTGGGCCGCATCGACGACCAGGTCAAGATCCGGGGTTTCCGGATCGAGCTGGGCGAGGTCGAGGCGGTGCTCAACGCGCAGCCGGCGGTGCGGGCGGCGGCCGTGGTCACCCGGGACCTGCCCGACCCGCAGCTGGTCGCCTACGTGGTGCCCGCCGGCGCGGACGCCGACACCGACGCGTTGCGGGAGGCGTTGCGCGCCCAGCTGCCGGAGTACATGGTGCCGGGCCTGTGGGTGGCGCTGCCCGAGCTGCCGCTCACCCCGAGCCGCAAGGTCGACCGCGCCGCCCTGCCCGCCCCGGTGGCGCCGGAGCGGGCCGCCCGCGTCGCGCCCGCGTCCGGGGTGGAGCGCGCCATCGCCGACATCTGGCGGGAAGTGCTGCCCACCGGCGATTTCGGCACGCACGACGACTTCTTCCACCTGGGCGGCCACTCCCTGCTGGCGACCAGGGTGCTGTCCCGGCTCCGCAAGCGGTTCGACGTGCGGATCACCCTGCGCCACCTGTTCACCGCGCGCACCGTCGCCGCGCTGGCGGCGGTCGTGGAGGAAGCTGGTGGCCGGGGCTGACCTCAGACCGACACGGCGTCCACGTCCTCGTCCGACAGGCCCTCGACGTGCGCCACCACGGCGTCGTGGATCCGCGCCGCCGACTCCGCCACCGTGGGGAAGTCGAACAGGCTGCGCACCGGCAGCTCGACCGGGAACCGCTCGGCGACCAGGGCCACGAACCTGGTCGCCAGCAGCGAGTGCCCGCCCAGGTCGGCGAAGAAGTCGTCGTGCACGCCGACCCGCTCCACGCCGAGCAGGTCCTGCCAGATCCCGGCGACGACCTCCTCCACCGGCGTGCGCGGCGCGACGTACGCGACGGTCGCCGCGCCGGGCACGGCGAGGGCGGCCCGGTCGATCTTGCCGTTCGGGGTGACGGGCAGCTCGGGCACGAACGACCACAGCCCGGGCACCATGTGGTCGGGCAGCCGCTCGGCCAGGAACGCGCGCAGCTCGTCCGCGGTGGCGTCGCCGACGACGTGGGCGACCAGCACCCGGTCGGCCTCGTCGCGGTCGTGGGTGGTCACCACCGCGATGCGCACGGCGGGGTGGGCGACCAGCGCCGCCTCCACCTCGCCCAGCTCCACCCGGAAACCACGCACCTTCACCTGGTGGTCCAGGCGGCCGAAGAACTCGACCACCCCGTCCGCGCGGACGCGGGCCTCGTCACCGGTGCGGTAGACGCGGTCCCCGTCGCCGGTCGGGTCGGGCACGAAGCGCTCCGCGGTCAGCGACGGCCGGTCGTGGTACCCGCGGGCCAGGCCGGGGCCGCCGAGCAGCAGCTCGCCCCGACCGCCCCGGGGCAGCGGCACGCCGGAGGCGTCCGCGACGAACGCGCGGGTGTTGGCGATCGGCGTGCCGATCGGGATGGGGCCCAGGGTGTCGGCGACGGTCATGCCGCGCAGGGCGCAGGCGAACGTCGTGCACTCGGTGGGGCCGTAGCCGTTGCTCATCTCCGCGCCCACCTCCTCGATGACCCGCCGGGCCTGGACCGGCGGCACCACGTCGCCACCCGCGATCACGTGCCGCACGCCGGTCAACGCCTCGACCCCGGTGTCCACGACGTGCGCGAACAGACCGGAGCTGAGCCACAGCGTGGTGACCCCGTACCGGCGCACGGCCTCCCCGACGGCGGCGGCGGTCGGCGTGCCCGGCGGCAGCACGGCGAGCACCGCGCCGTTGGCCAGCGCGCCCCACAGCTCGAACGTCGACACGTCGAAGCACAGGGAGGTCAGCAGCAGGAACACCTGGTCGGTGGTGAAGTCCGCGAAGTCCGCGCCGTGCACGAGGCGCACGACGCCGCGGTGCGTGACCTGGACGCCCTTGGGCCGTCCCGTCGAACCCGACGTGTACATGGTGTAGATCAGGTTGTCCGGGTCGACCCGGACCGGCGGCGCGTCGGACGGCCCGGTCGCGAGGTCCGTCTCGTCCACCACCACGACCGACCGCGCCGCGGCGACCCGGTCCACCAGCGACCGCTGCGTGACCGCGACCGCCGCACCCGAGTCGGCCACCATGTACGCGAGGCGGTCGGCGGGGTAGTCGGGGTCCAGCGGCACGTAGCAGCCACCCGCCTTGAGGATGCCGAGCATCGCCACCAGCAGGTCCGGCCCGCGCTCCAGGCACAGCGCCACCGGCGCCTCCGGGCCGACGCCGTGTGCGCGCAGCACGTGCGCGAAGCGGTTGGCGCGGGTCTCCAGCTCGCCGTAGGTGAGGTCGCCGCCCGCCCAGCGGACCGCGACGGCGGCGGGCCGCGCGGACGCGTGCTCGGCGAACAACTCGTGCACGCACCGGTCCGGCAGCGGCACTTCGGGGCCACGCAGCAGATCAGTCACGGCCGCAGTATCCGACCGCCGGCGGGCGGCGCGGCAGAGACGAACCCGCACACTTTCCGACCGCGCTGTCACGTGTCGCGGCGCCGCGCCGTCCTCCCGGTGCACGGCTTGACGACGAGGGTACGGAGGCGGATGTGGCACGAGAGATCGTCGTGATCGGCGGCGGGCTGGCCGGGCTGGCGGCGAGCATCGCCTGCGCGGAGGCGGGGGCCGCGGTGACGTTGCACGAGGCGCACGCCACGCTCGGCGGCCGGGGTCGGACGACTCCGCCGCCGTACGTGGCCCACGAGGGCGCCCACGTGTTCTACGCCGACGGCCCGCACTGGAAGTGGCTGGTCGAGCGGGACCTGGTCGGCGACCTGGCCCGCATCCCGGCGCGGGCGGCCCTGGTGGCGGGTTTCCGGTACGGGGGCAGGCTGCGCCGCCGACCGTTCCCCGGCCTGGTGCGCATGATCCGCGACCGGCGGCGGTCCGCGCCCGTGGACCAGGACTTCGCGAGCTGGGCGGGCGCGCGGTACGGCGAGGAGGCCGCGCGGGCGGCGGCCAACGCGATCGCCGTGGTCACGTTCGACGCCGACACCGGACGGCTGTCTGCGGCGTTCGTGTGGGAGCTGCTGCACCGCGTGTTCGCACCGGCACCGCCCGCCGTCCGGTACGTCGTCGGCGGCTGGCCCACGGTGGTCGACCGGATGGCGCGGCGGGCGCGGGAACTGGGCGTGCGGATCGAGCTGAACTCACGGGTCTCGGAGATCCCGGACGCGCCCACCGTCGTGGCCACCGAACTGGCCAGCGCGCGTGCCCTGCTCGGCGACGACTCCCTGACCTGGGAGAGCGGCAACTGCGCCATGCTCGACCTCGCGGTGCACCGCAAGCGCGGCGACTTCTTCATCGTGTTCGACGCCGACCAGGGCGGCTTCCACGAGTGCTACACGATGCAGGACCCGTCCCTCGCGCCCGCGGGCCAGTCCCTGTTCCAGCTCGACATGCCCATCCGCGAGGGCGAGTCGCGTGCCGACGCGATGGCCCGGGTGGAGGCGTTGGCCGACCTCGCCGTCCCGGGCTGGCGGGAGCGCACCACCTGGAAGCGCCAGGCCGTCGCCCGCGGGCGCAGCGGCGCGCTCGACCTGCCGGGGCGGACGTGGCGCGACCGGCCGGCGATCGTGCGGGGCGGTGACGTGTTCCTGGCCGGCGACATGGTCGCCGCGCCGGGTATGCGTGGCGAGATCTCGTTGAACAGCGCGGTCGTCGCGGCGCGGGCGGCCGTGGAGGCGGCCGGCATCCCGGCCGCGCGGCGCTGACCCCGGTGCCGCACCCGCGTCGGGCAACGTGTGCGCGGGAAAGGCGTCGGTGAGTCCGGCGAGGGCGGCGGCCGGTTCGCGGGGCGCGCGGCCGGTCGCCCCGCCGCCGGCGACGAGGACCGTCCGGTGAGGACTGTCCGATGTCGAAGGCGCACCGACCGGCTGTGGTCGTGCTCCCGTGGTCCGAGGAAGCGCCGCCCCGTCCCGCGCTCCCCACCACGCACCGCCCCACCACGCACCACGCACCGCCCCACCACCCGCCGCTCCACCACCCGCCGCCCGACTCCGCGACGTCCTGCTCCGCGCCGCCCCGGCCCCGGTGTGGTCCAGCCCCGGCGCCGCCGCGCGACGTGGCGTCCCGAATCGCCGAACACGTTTTCCCCCGGTCGGTTCATTTCCCCGGAGCACGGCCCGCGTAACCTGGGTGACACGGTTCCCGAATCCACCGGACAAGGGGTAGCGGTGATCACCCACGTACGCAGCGTCAGTCTCGGCGTGCCGGACATGCACGCCGCCCGCGAATTCTACGAAAAGCACTGGCAATTAGACCTGGTGGGCACCGACGACGATCTGGTGTACCTCGGCGCGGGCTGCGCGGAAAACCACGTGGTGCGCCTGCGGGCGACACCGGAGTCCCGGGTCGACGTGCTCTCGTTCGCCGCCGAGTCACCCGCCGACGTCGACGCCGTCGCCGAGCGCGTCATCCGGCACCCGAGGGCGGCGCTGGTCGAGGAGCCCGGCACCGCGACCGACCCGAAAGACGGCCACCGCCTGCGGTTCCTCGACTTCGAGGGCCGCACCGTGGAGGTCGTGGCGGGCGCGGCGCGGCGGGAGTTCCGACCCGTGGAGCCGGGCGAGCACCGGCCGGTCGGGATCAGCCACGTCGTGCTCAACACCACCGACCTGATCGGTGCGAGCCATTTCTACGGCGCCGTGCTCGGTTTCCGCGTGTCGGACTGGGTGGAGGACGTCATGTGCTTCCTGCGCACCGGCAGCGCCCACCACGTCATCGCCTTCACGCGCGCGCCGCACGTTTCGCTGAACCACGTCGCATTCGAGCTGCGTGGTGTCGACGAATTCATGCGGGCGAGCGGCGCGATGCGTGGTCGTGGTTTCGAGCCGGTGTGGGGACCGGGGCGGCACGGGGTGGGCGAGAACACGTTCACTTATTTCCAGGACCCGTCCTCGCGATTCATCCTGGAATACACCTCGGACATGCTGCGGATCGAGGACGAGGAGCACTGGACGCCGCAGGTGTACCCGGCGAACGCCCAGACCAGCGACCAGTGGGGTGTCGGCAAGGCCCGGGACGAGCTGGTCTCCACCCTCCTGCGCGGCACCCCCGACCCGGGGCTGTGGACGCCGCCGCCGGTGTGAGCACCCGTCGAAGGAGGAGCTGGTGGACCGGACAGCGGTCGCGGTGGTGACCGGCGGGGCGTCGGGCATCGGGCACGCGGTGGTGGCCGACCTCGCCGCGCACGGGTACCACGTGGTGGTCCTGGACCGCGAGCACCCGACCGGGCAACCGCCCGACGGGGTGCTCGCGGTGACGGGGGACGTGCGGGTCGCGGCGGACAACCAACGGGCGGTCGACGCGGCGTTGTCCCGCTTCGGCCGGCTGGACCTGTTCGTCGGCAACGCGGGCGTGCACGACGCCGGGACCGGCGTGCGCGACCTGCCCGCCGCCGACCTGGCCGACCTGACCCGCCACGTGCTCGACGTGGACGTGGTCGGCTACCTGCTCGGCGCGGCGGCGGCGGCCGGTCCGCTGGCCGACCGCGGCGGGTCGATGGTGTTCACCCTGTCCGACGCGTCGTTCGTGGTGCGGGGCAACGGCACCGGGATCGCCTACGCCGCGGCCAAGCACGCCGCGCTGGGGCTGGTGCGCCACCTCGCGGCCGACCTGGCACCGGCGGTGCGGGTCAACGCCGTGGCGCCCGGCGGCGTGGTGACGGGTCTGCGCGACGCCCGCGGCACGCTGGTCTACGACCGCCCGGTGGAGATCAGCGAGCACATCCGCGCCGCCAACCCCCTGGGACTGGTGCTCGCGCCGGACGAGATCGCGCCGCTGTACCGGTTCCTGGCCTCGCCGCACGCCAAGGGGATGACCGGCGAGGTGCTGCGCCCCGACGGCGGGCTGGCCGTGCGTTGACCGCCCCACCCCAAGAGGATCGCCGACGACGGGCCGGCCACGCGCCGGCCCCCTCACGCCACCACCACCTCCACCAGGTGGGGCCGCTCGGCCGCGAACGCCGCGCGCAACGCGGGCGCGAGGTCTTCGGGCCGCTCGACCACCACGCCCGCGCACCCCTGGGCGCGGGCCAGCCCGGCGAAGTCCAGACCGCCCAACCGCGTGCCGGGTGGCTTCTCGACGCCGAACCGCCGGGCGAAGTTCTCGACCGTCGCGTAACCGCGGTTGTTGACCACCACGACCGCGAGCGGCAACCCCAGCTCGGCCGCCGACCACAGCGCCTGGACCGCGTACATCGCCGAGCCGTCCCCGACGACGGCGACCACCCGGTCCCGCGGCCTGGCCAGCGCCACGCCGACCGCCGCGGGCAGGCCGTGGCCGAGCGCTCCGCTGGCACAGGTGTAGAAGCTCTCCGGGCGGTCGTTGGGCAGGCGTTCGGTCATCACGGGCCGGGTGCCGGGCGCCTCCTCCACGATCACGCAGTTCGGCGGGCGCACGTCGGCCAACGTCTGCACCAGGTAGGACTGCGTGATCACGGCGCCCGGCGCTTCCCGCGGCGGCAGGTCGCGTGGTGGCGGCGTGGCACGCGGCCCCCGCGGCGGGTGGTCCAGCAGAGCGCGCACGGCGTGCCGGACACCGGTGACGACCGCGGTGCCCAGCGGTGCCCACGCCGCCGTGCCGGGGTCTTCGGTCAGCAGGTACAACGAGGCGGACGGCGGCAGGTGCGGTCCGCTGCCCGCGACGTGGTAGGTGAACACGGGCGCGCCCAACGAGAGCACCACGTCGTGCCCGGTCAGCAGTTCCACGATGCGCTCCCGCACCGGCGGCAGGAAACCCGCGAACAACGGGTGAGACTCGGGGAACGCGCAGCGGTGCGACATCGGCGCGGCCCACACGGCGGCGCGGTGCGCCTCCGCCAACGCGACGACGTCGGCGAACGCCCCGTCGCGGTCCACCTCCGAGCCGACGACGAACACCGGTCGCCGCGCCGTCGCCAGCGCCTCGCCCACGACGGCCAGCAGTTCCGGGTCACCGCGGCCGGCGCCCGAGACCACGCGGTGCGGCACCGGTGACGCGTGCCGGTCCCAGTCGTCGGCGGGCACCGACACCAGCACCGGTCCACGGGGCGGGGCGAGCGCCACGTGGCAGGCGCGGGCCACGGCGGCGGGCACGTCCTCCGCCCGGAGCGGTTCGGCGCTCCACTTGACGTAGGGCCGGGGCAGTTCGGCGGCCTGCGCGGAGAACAGGTAGGGCTCGCCCGCCAGCAGCGACCTGGCCTGCTGCCCGGACAGGACGACCAGCGGGGTCCGGTTGCGGTAGGCGGTGAACAACGCGCCCATCGCGTGCCCCACACCGGCGGCCGAGTGCAGGTTGACGGCCGCGGGGCCGCCGGTGGCCTGGGCGTAGCCGTCGGCCATGCCCACCACCACGGACTCCTGGAGTCCCAGCACGTAGCGGAAATCGGCCGGGAAGTCGCGGAACATCGGCAGCTCTGTCGAACCCGGGTTGCCGAACACGGTCGTCATGCCGTGTGCCCGCAGCACGTCCACGACGGCCTCGCGGACCGTCACCTCTCCGTCCACTGAGGACTCCCCTCGATCCCGGCCTCGCGCAACGCGGCCCACACCCGCTCCGGTGTCATGGGTGTGGCCGTCAGGACTTCCGCGATCTCCGGCACCGCCGCGGCCACGGCGCAGGCGATCGTCGCGGCGGGCGGGATCGCGCCGCCCTCGCCGAGCCCCTTGAACCCGCCGGGGTTCGCCGGGGACGGGGTGCACAGGTGTCGCACGTCGACCCGCGGGACGTCCCGCGCGGCGGGCAGCGGGTACTCCCGGAACGTGGTGCTCAGCGGTTCGGCCGTGTCGGGGTCGTGACGCACCTCTTCGAAGAGGGCGAGCCCGATGCCCTGCGCCACACCGCCGACGACCTGCCCTTCGGCGACAAGGGGGTTCACCAGCACCCCGTTGTCGTGCACGGTCCAGTAGTCCTCCACCGTCACGACCCCGGTGTCGACGTCCACCGCGACCGCGGCACCGTGGGCACCGTGGGCGAAGGTGATGGCCGGCGGGTCGAAGTCGACGTTTTCCTCCAGCCGGATGCGCTCGACGCCCTCCGGTCGGTGCCAGCCGCGCCAGGCGCGGTGGGCCAGTTCCCGCCAGCTGATCACGCCGGACGCACCGCGGAACACCGCCTCGGGCGAACCGGGTTCGACGTCGGCGGGCACGTCCAGCACGACGTCGGCCTCCGGGACGTCGAGCGCCCGCGCCGCCAGACCCAGCACGCGGGCCCGCAACCGGGCCGCCGCACGCAGCAGAGCGCCACCCGCGAGCACCAGCGCCCGGCTGGCCTGGGAGGCGAGGTCGGAGTGCGGCGCGGTGGCGGTGTCGCCCAGCCGGACGTCCACCCACCGCAGCGGCACGCCGAGGCCGTCGGCGGCGATCTGCGCCAGGCTGGTCTCGATGCCCTGGCCCACCGCGGTGACGCCGGCGTGCACGGTCACCGTCCCGTCGTGGTTGACCACCAGCCGCACGCCTTCCCACCCGGCCCAGGCGATGTCGAACTGCCGGATGAGGGCGCTCGGCGCGAAGCCGCTCATCTCCACGGTCGCCGTCACGGCGCTGCCCCGGCGCACCGGTCCGGCGGACGACGGCGGCGCCACCCGGCGCGCGGCCGAGCGCAACGCGGCGGAGTAGTCGCCGCTGTCGTAAACCAGCCCGGTGCACGTGGTGTAGGGCATGTCCCCCGGCTCGACCATGTTGCGCAGCCGCAACGCAACCGGGTCGACACCCAGTTCCCGGGCCGCCTCGTCGACCAGCCGTTCCCGGATGAACGTCGACTCCTGCATCCCGTAACCGCGGTACGCGCCGACCGGCACCAGGTTGGTGCACACCGCCGTGACCGTGCCGCCCGCCGCGGGGAACCGGTACGGCCCCTCGATGGTCAGGGCGGTGACCTGGAGCGGCCCGCTGCCCGCCTGGACGGCGAACGCGCCCAGGTCCCCCACCACGTCGGCGTGCAGCGCGAGGAACCGGCCGTCGGCGGCCACCGCCAGCCGGGCCCGGGTCCGCTGTCCCCGGCCCTGGTAGGCGGCGGTGAGGTTCTCGACGCGGTCCTCCACCCACTTGACCTGGCCGCCGAGCACCACGGCGGCCAGGCACACCAGCGCCTCGTCCGCGTGCAGCGCCACCTTCCCGCCGAACGAGCCGCCGACGTCGCGGGCGACGACCCGGACGCGGTCGGCGCGCAGGCGCAGGACCGCCGCCAGCTCCTGCCGCACGGCGTGCGGCGACTGGGTGCTCGCGTGCACGGTGAGCAGCCCGGGACCCGGTTCCCACTCCGCGACCAGCCCGCGTGGTTCCAGCGGGCTGTGGCTGACGCGCTGGATGCCGAACTCGCGCTCGACCACCAGGTGCGCCTCGGCGAAGGCTTCGTCCAACCGGTCCCGGGGCGTGCCGAAGTGGGTGCGCCCCACGACGTTGCCCTCCGCCTCGGCGTGCAGCCGGGGCGCGCCCGGTGCGAGCGCCGCGGCGGTGGAGGCGACCGCGGGCAGCGGTTCGACGCGCACGTCGACCAGTTCCGCGACGTCCTCCGCGGCGGCCCGGTCGGTCGCGACCACCAGGCCGATCGGCTGCCCGGCGTAACGCACCACGTCCACGGCCAGCTCGACGTGGTCGAGCCGCTGGTCCGGCAGCAGCCACGCCAGCGGGATCGGGTCGGTCAGCTCCGCGACATCCGCCGGCCCCAGCACGAGCAGGCACCGGGGGTCCGCGCGGGCGGCCGTCGCGTCGAAGGCCGTCACGCGGCCGTGAGCGACGGGGCTGCGCAGCACGGCGACGTGCCGCGCACCGGGGAACGGCAGGTCGTCGACGAAGCGGCCCCGACCCCGCAGCAGCGCCGGGTGGTTGCGCGGCGGCACCGGCAGTCCGATGTGGACCCGGGTGGTCACGGCTGGTCCTCCTTCCGGGCCTCGACGGCGCAGTGGCGTTCGACGGCGGCACGCAGACCGCCGTAACCGGTGCAGCGGCACAGGTGGCCGCCGAGCACGTCGGACGCCGGGGCACCGGTGCGCCGGGCGTGCGTCATGCGCATCAGCAGCCCCGGCGTGCAGAACCCGCACTGCAACCCGTGCTCCTCCAGCAGGGCGCGCTGGGCCGGGCCCAGGTCGTCGCCCCGCGCCAGCGACTCGACGGTCTCCACCCGGCACCCGTCCGCCTGCACCGCCAGCACGAGGCACGAGCACACCGGCTCGCCGTCGAGCAGGACGGCACACGCGCCGCAGTCGCCCTGCTCGCAGCCCAGGTGGGTGCCCGTCAAACCCAGCGCGGTGCGCAGGTGCTCACCGAGCGATGTCCGCGGTTCGGCACGCGCCGTGCGGGCGGTCCCGTTCACGGTGATGGTGACTTCCCTGGTGTGCAGCGTGATTCCCCCTTCACTCCAGTCCGGCGGTGATCCGGCGCAGCAGGGAGCGCAGCACCGCGTCGCGGTGGCCCGCCGCGTGGTCGACCGGCGCGGTGGCGAGCCCGGCCGACAGGTCGTCGGCGGTGCACCGCCTGCCCGGCAACGCCGCTTCCACCCCGGGCAGCCGCACCGGGGTCGGCGCCACTCCCCCGGCCGCCGCCCGCGCGGCGACGACCACGCCGCCTTCGACCGCCACGCCCAGCAACGCCACCACGAGCGGATAACCGCTGCCGCCCGGCCGGGCCAGTTCCGCGAACCCGAACCTCAGTTCCGGCACGCGCGGCACGACGACCTCGGTCAGCAGCTCGCCCGGCGCGAGGACCGTGGTGTGCGGTCCCGTGAAGAACTCGGCCGCGGGCACCACGCGCGCACCGCCCCGGTGCCGCAGGACCAGCCGGGCGTCGAGCGCGACCGCCGCCGCGGGCAGCTCGGCGGCCGGGTTGGCGTGGCACAGCGACCCGCCCAGCGTGGCGCGGGTGCGCACGTGCGGGTGCGCCACGGCGGACGCGGCGGTGGCCAGCACCGGCAGCGCGGCCACCACGTCCGGGTGGGACTCCAGCACCCGCAGCCGGGTCATCGCGCCGATCCGCACCTCACCGGCGGTGACCCGCACACCGGCCAGCCCGACGACGTGGTTGAGGTCGACCACCACGTCCGGGCGGACGCGCCGCAGGTTCAGCAACGGCACCAGGCTCTGGCCGCCCGCCAGCGGTGCGGCACGCGTGCCGCGCTCGGCCAGCAGGTCCAGCGCCGCGGCCAGGTCGACGGGCGCGACGTGGTCGAAGGCGACCGGTTTCACGGCCGGTCCGCCTCGTCCCGCTCGGTGGTCACGCGGACCAGCTCGGTGGCCTGCTCGGGTGTGAGCAGGCACAACGCCTCCAGCACGGTGGCGTCCAGCAGCACCTGCCGCCGGGTGCGCTCGGAGACGAGCTTGAGCCGCAGGCCGTTGCCCGTGGTGCGGGTCGAGACCACCACCGCGGCGCCCTCGCAGGCCACCCGGCACAGCCGCACTTCCTCCGGGTCACCGGGTTCCCGGGCCAGTCCACTCATGCGTGCTCCTCGGGCAGCGGGCTAGAAGATGATCGACAACTGCTCGACGGTCGGCACCTCGACGTCGAGCAGGACGCGCCGGGCACGCACCCGGTAGTCACCCCCGCCACGCGGCACCAGCACGTCCTGGCGGGACGCGGTGACCAGCGCGCTGTGCTCGACGCCCCGGTTGGCGGTCACCAGCAGGTTGGCGTCGACGCGCACGGTGTCCGCGCCGGGCACGGCGAACACCCGGACACCGCCGAGGAAGTGGCGGGTGGTGGCGGCCGGCCGGTCGGACCACGCGTGCCGCAGGTCGACCCGACCGAGCTTGAGCCGCAGGGTGCGCTTGGTCGCCTCGAACAACACGGCGGTCGCGCTGTGCCGGGGCAGCGCCGGGTCCTCCCGCAGCAGCGGCACCGGGACGCGGTAGAGGAAGTCGGGTTCGAGCAGGTCCAGCCAGTCGTCGTAGCGCGCCTCGTCCAGCGCCGCGGCCTCCTCGACCAGGAACGCGGTCACCACGCGGTCGAGGTCGGCACGCCGGGCGCCGCGCTCGGGGAAGGCGGTGGGGTCCGCGCCGACCGCCGGCTCAGCCATCCGCCTCGACCTCCATCAGGTGCGCCCACCGCCGGTAGAAGGCGCGTTGGTTGTGCTCGCTCAACGTCAGGTACTCGGCCCGGCCCGGTCCCGGGAACTCCGGCGCGGGTTCGCCCAGGCCCAGGCCCAGGCTGAGGTCCGCGGCCACCGCGCCGGCCGCGGTGCCGGGCATCGCCGAGTCGATGCGCGCGAAGTTCTCGAAGTCGTCCATCTCGAACAGGATGCCGCCCGCGGACTGGGTGCGCGCCTGGTAGGAGTAGGAGCGGCGCTTCCAGTCGGCGTCCATCGCCTTCGGCACGAGTGTCCAATAGGTGCACTCGGTGCGCCGCGCGTCGATCGGCGAGTGCACCCGCCACACGAGGTACCGGGTCAGCGGGTCGTCATCCTCGCCGATGGCGCGGTCGTGCGCGACGCTGAGGAACACGGCGTTGGGGAAGACCGCGCCGTGCACGACTTCCAGGTCGGAGTTGAACCGCACCTGCTCCGGGGTCTGGCCCGCGGTGAGCCGCGGCCACGTCTCCGGCGGGTAGCCCGGGTAGGCCGGCTCGCCCCGGAGCGGCCCGAGCGTCTCGGTGCCCTTCTCCACGACGTAGCCGGCGCGGACCGAGTGCCCCTGCTCGGTGCCGATGTTCACCCCCAGCAGGTCGAACCGTCCGCGACCGCGGGTGCCGTCCGCGAGGGTGTCGCCGTAGATGCCCTGCTCCAACGCGATCTGGTGCGCGGTGCGCATGTGGTAGCCGTCGCCCGCGAAGTTGTCGACGGGGATCTTCCAGTTGCCGCGCGCGACAACGCGTTGCGGCGGGCCGTACACCTCCCACTCGCCGCCGGCGCCGTCCAGCAACGCGTCCAGGTACCAGGCGAGATCACCGAGGTAGTCCTCCAGGTCCGGCGCGTCCGGGTCCCAGGTGGCGAACAGGAAGCCGCGGCGGCACACCACCCTGGCGGTCGGCAGGTCCCGTTCGGACTTGCGGAAACCGGGCGGGTAGTGGGTGCGCAGACCCGGCACGCCGACCAGCCGGCCGTCGTTGGCGTAGGTCCAGCCGTGGTAGCTGCACCGGAAGTGCGCGGCGTTGCCGAACGCGGCCTGGCACAGTCGCGTGCCGCGGTGCCCGCAGGAGTTCAGCAGGACCGCGATCCGCCCGCGCTCGTCGCGGACGACCACGACGCTGTCCGCGCCGAGCCGCCGGACGACGTAGTCCCCGGCTTCGGGTATCTCGTCGGAGAAACCCACGAGCTGCCACGTCGGGAAGAAGACGCGGGCGTACTCGCGGGCGAGCAGGGCGTCGTCGAAAAAGATGTCGCGATTGAGCCGGAAGGTGTTGTCGAACGACTCACCCACACTGCCCCCACTCCGGTCAAGTGGTTGGACGGAGGACGTGGGAAACAGCACCCACGGTAGCGACGATGCCCGGTTCATTCAACCGGGGCAACCCCCGGCGGGCCGAGTCACCCGTCCGGCAGAATGCCTCGCGCCCGGTTCCCCCTTATAACCCGACCGCAGCCCGGCGAACGGGGCTATTCAAAGGTCCCCGGAATATTGGTCCGATCGCGTTAGACAAGCGCACGTTGGCGCACGCTCACTGCCACACGGGCAGGTCACGGCGGTGCTTCGCCCACCGATAGGTCTTGAGGACTTTTCCGAACTGCCCTACAGTGGGCCATCGAGAGCAGCGCGACCAATCCTTCCACGCGAACTCGCGGAACCTGCCGGGAGACCCGCACGTGACCAGCGAAATACCGTCCTACAAGGATTTTTCGCACAACAACTTCACCTACATCGAAGATCCGTACACCTTTTACCGCGCAATGCGCGAGGAACAGCCCGCGTACTTCTCCGAAAGCATATTCGGCGGCGCCTGGCTGTTCTTCGGTTACGCGGACTGCGTGGCGCTCATGCAGGACCAGCGCCTGTCCAACGCGCGGGCGGCGGTGCCGCTGCGCTTCCTCGGCCCCGAACAGCGCGACGAGTTCGGCGACATGGTGGGCATTTACGAGCGGTGGCTGGCGTTCCACGACGGCCGGGAGCACACGCGCAACCGACGGCAGGCCAACCGGAGCTACGTGCCGTTCACCGACGCCGTGCTGGAACCACGCATCCAGGGCCTGGTGGACCGACTGCTGGACGACGTCGACCCGGACGGGTTCGACCTGCTGCGTGATTTCGCCTTCCCCCTGCCCGCCATGGTGATCGCCGACGTGCTGGGCGTCCCGGTGGAGGCGCACGCGCGGCTCAACCGCTGGACCGACGACATCGCACACCTCTTCGGCTCGACCACGGTGAGCGTCGAGCACGTGCGCCGCACCAGGCGGAGCACCCTGGAACTGGCCGAGTTCCTGGCGTCGCCGGAGAACGCGCGCGCCGCCGAGCACAGCGGCGGTCTGCTGCACCACCTCGGCACCACCGACGTGCACGGTTACCGGTTCGACGACCGGGACGTGGTGGCGCAGGCGGCGCTGCTGTTGTTCGCGGGCGTCGCGTCCATTCGCTACCTGATCGGCAACTGCGTGCACGAATTGGACAAGAGGCCGCCGGCCGAGCGGGAACTGCTGCTCGCGCCCGAAACCGTCGGCGACGCGGTGGAGGAACTGCTGCGGTTCTGCGCGCCGGTGCAGTTCGTCGGCCGGGTCGTCGGCGAGAGCTTCACCTACGCCACGCGGCAGGGGCGGGAGGTCCGGCTGGAAGCCGGCCAACCGGTCATCCTCTACATCACCTCGGCCAACCGCGACCCGGAGGTCTTCACCGACCCCGAGCGCCTGGACCTGACCCGGCCCGCGCCCAACCGGCACCTGACCTTCGGCGTCGGCAGGCACCTGTGCTTCGGCGACCCGCTGGTGCGCCAGACCACCCGCATCGCGCTGGGTTCCCTGTACCGCAGGTTCCCCGCGCTGAGCGTGCCGCCCCAGGAGCTGAACTGGAACAACAACCTGGGCTTCCACGGTTTCACCAGCCTGCGCGTCACCGCGACGGCCGCCGAGCGGGACGACCGCGCCGCCACCACGATGTCGAGGACGCGATGAACCCCAACCGGCTGCACAACTTCATCGACGGCAAGCGGGCCGACCCGGTGGGCGGTGCGCACACGGAGGTCGCCGACCCCTGCACCGGGAAACCCCGGTTGCTGGTGCCGGAATCCGGCCCCGAGGACGTGGACCACGCGATGCGCGCGGCGGCGGCGGCGTTCCAGGAGTGGCGCGCGGTGCCGCCGGCGCGGCGGCAGGAGGCGGTGCTCGCCCTCGCCGAGGCGTTGCTGGCGCGGCAGGAGGAGTTCGCCGCGGCGGAAGCCGCCGACACCGGCAGCCTGGCCGCGGCGGGCGAGGTGCCCGGCGCGGTGGACCAGCTGCGCTTCCTGTCCGGCGCGGCACGCGTGCTCGACGGCGTGGCCGCGGGCGAGTACGCCACCGGCCACACCGGCTACACCCGGCGGGAACCGCTGGGCGTGTGCGCCCAGCTCGCGCCGTGGAACTTCCCGCTGATGATCATGGCGTTCAAGACCACGGCCGCCATCGCGACCGGCAACACCGTGGTGTTCAAGCCCGCCGTGACCACGCCGTCGACCGCGCTGATGTACGCCGAGCTGGCCGCGGAGTTCCTGCCGCACGGCGTGCTCAACGTCGTCTGCGGTGGACCGGGCACCGGGCGGCTCATGGTGGAGCACCCCGTCCCCGAGCTGGTGGCGCTGACCGGTTCGGTGCCCGCGGGCGTCGACGTGGCGCGGCGCGCGGCGACGGGCCTCAAGCGCGTGCACCTGGAGCTGGGCGGCAAGACGCCGGTGGTGGTGTGCGCCGACGCCGACCTGCGCTCCGCCGCGGCCGAGATCGTCACCGGCGCCACGACCAACGCGGGCCAGGACTGCACGGCGACGAGCCGCGTCCTGGTCGCGGACGAGGTGCACGACGAGTTCGTGGCGGAACTGGTGGCGCAGGCGGAGAAGCGCAAGCCGGGCCCACCGTCCCGGGCGGACGTCGACTACGGACCGCTCAACAACGCCGTTCAGCTGGAACGGGTGCGGGCGTGCCTGGCGAGCCTGCCCGCGCACGCCACCGTCGTCACCGGCGGGCACCGGGTCGGCGACGAGGGCTACTTCTTCGCGCCCACGGTCGTGACCGGCGTGCGGCAGGACGACGAGATCACCTCGACCGAGGTCTTCGGGCCGGTGATCACCGTCCAGCGGTTCGCCACCGACGAGGAGGCGCTGCGGTGCGCCAACGGGGTCCCCTACGGGCTGGCCTCGTCGGTGTGGACCAGCGACCACACCCGGGCCATGCGTTTCACCCGCGAACTGGAATACGGCACGGTGTGGGTGAACACGGTTCTCCAGTTCCCGGCGGAGTTGCCGCACGGCGGCTTCGGGAATTCGGGGTACGGCAAGGATTTGTCCCGCTACGGGATCGACGGGTACACCCGGGTCAAGAACGTGACGCACCGCTCGTGACCCGATCGGCGGAACCCACTCGCGCCTGGCGGCGAATTTACCGTCCGCGCTACACTGCCGGCCGCGATCGTCGACCTTGGAGTGGTGTTCGTGAGGGAATCCTCGGGTGCATTCGCACGTCCGTGGCGCATCACCAGCATCGGTATCGCGGTGGCCATCAGCCTGTTCGCGTTCGAGGCGATGGCCGTCGCCACCGCGATGCCGCTGGCCGTGCGGGACCTCGACGGGTTGGCGTACTACGGCTGGCCGTTCAGCGCGTTCCTGGTGACCAACGTGGTGGGCCTGGTGGTCGCGGGCCAGTGGGGCGACCGGGCCGGTGCGCGACCGCCGCTGCTGGCGGGTGTGGCGGTGTTCGGCGCGGGCCTGATCGCGGCCGGCACCGCCTCGTCCATGTGGGTCTTCGTGGTGGGCCGGGGTCTCCAGGGCTTCGGGGTCGGGCTGGCCACGGTGGCGGTGTTCCTGATCGTCGCCACCGCCTACCCCGACCACGTCCGGCCGCGGGCGCTGGCGGTCATCTCGGCGGCCTACGTGCTGCCCGCGCTGGTCGGGCCGGTGGTCTCGGGCGCCGTGGCCGCCTACGTGAGCTGGCGGTGGGTGTTCCTCGCGCTGGTGCCGATGATCGCGGCGGGCGGCCTGCTGCTGGTGCCCGTGCTGCGCAAGCTGCCGACGCCCGACCGGACCGGCGCGTGGGACCACCGGCGCGCGGTGCTCGCGGTGGCGGCGGGTTTCGGCGTGGTGGCGCTGCACTACGGCGGCAACTGGGCGGTCGGCGGTTCACCGGCCGCCGGTGCGCTGCTGGTCGCCGCGGGTGTGGTGGTCATGGTGCTCGGGCTGCGCGGCCTGCTGCCCGCGGGCACGTGGCGGCTGCGGCCGGGTGTGCCCGCCGTGGTGGGGTTGCGCGGGTTGCTGGCGGGCGCGTTCTACGCCGTGGAGTCGACGGTGCCGCTGGTCCTGGTGACCGTGCACGGGTACTCGGCGGTGGCGGCCGGGTTGCCGCTGCTGATGGGCGCGCTCGGCTGGTGGGCGGGCGCGCAGTTGCAGGGCAGGCTGACCTCGTCCCGCGACGTGTTCCTGCGCTGGGGTTTCGCCTCGCTCGCCTGCTGCGTCGCGGGCCTGGTGCCGCTGTGCCTGCCCGACGCGCCGGGCTGGCCGACCTACGTGCTGTGGGCGCTCGGCGGGCTGGGCATGGGCCTGGCGGTGCCCACCACGGGTGTCCTCGTGCTCGACCTCTCGCCCGAGCCGGTGCGCGGCGCGAACAGCTCCTCGCTCCAGATCAGCGACGTCGTGGCGGCGGCGGTGTGCACCAGCCTGGCCGGTGTGTTCGTCGGCGCGGCCGAGCGCGGTGTGGTGACGCTGTCCGTTTCGGTGTCCGTCCTGTGCGCCGGCATGGCCGCGCTCGCCGTGGTCGGCGCGCTGACCGCCACGAAACCGCGATTGGCCGCGCCGGCGCTGCGCTAGCGGGCACCCGTCACCACAACGCATTTCGACACGCCATTCGAGAAGAGCACGGCATCGCCGTTCCGGCACGCGGTGCCGGGCGCGGAACCCGTCGTGCCGAATGCGGAACCCCGACTTGACGGAACGCCGATCACGGGCACCCGGTAATTCGACCCGCGACCGGCGCCGTGCGCACCACTCGTGCTGTTGAAAGCGCTTTCCCACCGTGGAGGGAGTCGGCATGGCGATGCTTGCCGGGAGGACCGCGTTGGTGACCGGTTCCTCGCGCGGGATCGGCCGGTCCGTGGCCGAGCGGTTGGCCCGGGACGGCGCGCTGGTGGCCGTCCACTACGGCCACCACCCGGAGGCCGCGGCGCGGACCGTGGCCGGTATCGAGCAGGCGGGCGGGCAGGCGTTCGAGGTGGGCGCCGACCTGGCCGAACCGGACGGCGTGGACCGGCTGCTGGCCGGTCTGCGCGCGGGGCTGCGTGCCCGCACGGGCCGCGAGCGGCTGGACGTGCTGGTGAACAACGCCGGGTTCAGCACCACGTTCTTCGAGGCGACCACGCCCGAGGTGTTCGACGACCTGTTCGCGGTCAACGCCCGCGCGCCGTTCTTCGTCGTGCAGCGGGCGCTGCCGCTGATGGGTCCGGGCGGGCGGATCGTGTCCATCTCCTCGACCGCCGCCCGCGTCGCCGTCGCGGACGTCGCCTACGCGATGGCCAAGGCGGCGCTGAACACCATGGGCCGCACGCTCGCGCATCTGTTGGGGGAACAGGGGATCACGGTCAACACGGTCGCACCCGGCGCGGTGGACACCGACCTGACCGCCGAGGAACGCCGCTCCCAGCCCGAGATGCGCCAGATGATGATCGACATGACCGCGCTCGGCCGGATCGGGACCCCACCGGACGTCGCCGACGTGGTGGCGTTCCTCGCCTCGGACGACGCCCGGTGGATCACCGGTCAGGTGCTGGAGGTCAGCGGCGGGCTGTTCCTGGGGCTGCCGCCCGGCATGACGCACTGATCGGCCGTGGCGCGCCTAATGCGGCCCACCGAGCCAACCCGCGTCCTGGTCGGCCCCGTTGTCCAGGGCGCCGCCGACGAAGTTGCTCACGAACCCCTCGACACCCCGGGGCTCGGACTTCACCCGGGCCAGCTCGCGGGAGAAGTCGCTGTCGAACGGCCGCAACCGCGCCTGGTCGCAGGTGTAGTCGAAGGCGGCGAGCCGTTCCCGGTCCCGCCGGGACGCGTACTCCGCCATCGCCTCCTCCTCGGGCGCGCCGCCGCGCAACACCGCTTCGACGGCCTCGGCGAGCACATCGGCGTCGGCGAACGCGTCGGATATCCCCTGCGCGGACACGGGGTCCTTGTGGTGACCCGCGTCGCCCGCCAACACCCATCCCGGACCGTGCGCGCGCCGACGCGCGTTGGGCACCGCGGCCGACCGCACCGCGCCGACACGGACCGCGCCGCCCAACGCGGTCGCGACCTCCGGAACGGCGTGCAGGGCGTCCTCGTAGTGCCGGACCGCGGATTCCCGGCCCGCGCCCGTCCGGTCCTCCCGGGGGAACACCAGCGAGACCACGGTGAGGTCGTCGTTGGTCGGCCAGAGCGAGATGCCGCGGCGACCGCGGAAGTAGACCCGCAGGTCGGTGTCCGCGCCGTTCCGCCAGTACGCGTAGGCACTCCGCGCCAGCACCCCCCGGTCGTCCACGACGGCGGCGCCGGCGAGCCGCGCGACGGTCGAGCCGCGCCCGTCCGCGCCGACCACGAGGCGTGCCCGGAACACCGACTCGCGGCCGTCCCCGGTGGTGCCCCGGACGCCGCGCACCACGCCGTCCTCGCGGACGAGGTCGCGCACCGTGAAGCCCTGCCGCAACTCGGCTCCGGCGGCCACGGCCGCGTCGACGAGCATGGCGTCGAGCACGTCGCGGCGGGGCGCGTAGGTCTCGGCGACCTCGTCCGCGGCCCGCGGCACACCCGCGAGCACCCGGTTCTCGAAGTCCAGCGACACGTGCCGGATGGGCGGGCACCCGGTGCGCCGCAACCGGTCCAGCAGTCCCCAGCGGTCGAGCCGCCGGACGCCCGGCCACCTGATCCAGTGGGTCGACAGCGTGTCGGACGGTACGCGGCCCCGGTCCAGCAGCAGGACGGAGAACCCCTTGCCGGCCAGCAGCCTGGCCAGTGGCGCGCCGGCGCACCGCGCGCCCACCACTATCACGTCGTGGTCCACAGTTTCACGAACACCCTTCCGCGCAGCCGGAAACGCTCACGTCAAGAAGTCGGAGACAACCGGGAAACTGCTCGCAGCACTGGTTCGACGCGTTGTCGCGCCCATCCCGAAAACCGCTTCGCCAGATTAGCAGCGCCGTTCCCGGACGAGCAAGACCGCACCGGGACCACGCGTCGCACAGTTGAAAACAGGTCTTGACGACCCACCCCGGACCCACTTCGCCATATCGGGTGGAAATACCGCCGATCCGCCGAAGAGGTGAGGTCGGCGAAGCCGTGACCATTATCCGGACAATGCTCGACGTGCTGGTCGGAGCCGGTTTTCCAGCCGACCCGGAACTGTTTGACGAGGTAAATCGCGGCGAGTAACGTGCCGGTCATGTCACCGAAACAAAACGCCTTCGAGTGTCATCAGGTGATGGACCCCCTGCATCTCGTCAGCTATTTCACGCCGGAAGTCGACGGGCGCTTCACCGCGCTCGGCCTGGACACCCCGCGAATGCGTTACCTCGCGGGTCGGGCCGCCGCGCTGGGCCCGGTCGGCGCGGGCGTGGTGACCGCGACTTTCTACACCTTCAACCCGGGCACGGTCGCGGAGATCGTGCCCCGCGCGTGGCACATCGCCTCCCCCGCCGACATCCTCGCCGCGCGCGTGGACGGCGTGGACGAGGCATTGCGCCGGCTCCTGGGCGACGAGCTGGTCGGCAGCGCGGAGGTCGTGGAAGCCGCCGCGCTCGCCCGGCGGGCCACCGAGGCGTGCACGCCCGAGGGGCGCGCGCTCTACGCCGCCCACGCCGAGCTGGAGTGGCCGAAGGCGCCGCACATGGTGTTGTGGCACGCCATCACGCTGTTGCGCGAGCACCGGGGTGACGGGCACCTGGCGGCGCTGCTGAACCACGGGCTGGGCGGCCTGGCCGCGATCATCACCGACGGCGCGACCGGGAACGGCCTGCTGGCGCGGGAGGAGACGCAGGCGTTGCGCGGCTGGTCCGGCGAGCAGTGGGACGTCGAAGCGGCGGCGCTGACCGAGCGCGGGTTGCTCGACGACGACGGCGTGCTGACCGAGGCGGGCCGGGCGGTGCGCGCCGCGGTCGAGGAGGACACGAACACCGCCGCCGCGGAGCCCTACCGCGCGCTGGGCGTGGCGGACTCCGAGCGGTTGCGGCGGTTGTGCCTGCCGCTGAGCCGGGTGGTGCTCGACGCGGGCGTGCTGCCCGGCGGCGCGGGCCGTCAGATCACCGCGGCCTGAGGACGGGTCGCCGTGACCAACCAGGCCGCGCCGCGCAGGCGGACCCCACCGGCGTCGGCGAAGCGGCCGAGGGCGGCGGTCAACGCCGCGCGTGCCGCGGTGGCCGCCGCCGGGTCGACCAGGCCGAGGTGGTGGCGCACCGGCCCCCACTCGGCGAGGAACCGGGCCGCGTCGGCGACGTCCGCGCCCCACACCTGGTCGACCTCGACGCGGGTGGCCGCGATGTCGCTGAACCCCGCGCGCCGCAACAGGTCCGCGGTGTGCCGGGGGTCGGCCAGCGAGGTGGGGCCCGCGCCGTCCGGCCCGGTCGGGCGCGGCACGTGCGGCGCCATCGCGTCGAACACCGAGCCCAGGTCGGTGCCGGAGAAGTTGGCGCGGCACACGAAACCCAGCCGGCCGCCGGGTCGCAACGCGCGGGCCAGGTTGGCGAACGCGGCGACCGGGTCGGCGAAGAACATGACGCCGAACCGGCTGAGCACGACGTCGAACGCGCCGTCCGGGAACGGGTGGACCTGCGCGTCGCCGAACTCGAACGAGACGGTGGTCAACCCCTCCTCACGCGCCCGCTCGCGCGCCTTGGCGAGCATCGGCTCGGACAGGTCGACGCCGAGCACGTGCCCGCCGCGCGCGTGGCGGGCCGCCTGCCTGGCCAACTGGCCGTTGCCGCAACCGACGTCGAGCACGCGATCACCCGCCGCCACCGGCGCCGCCGCGAAGAGGAGGGCGTTGAAACCCCCGTCCACGGCGTCGTACCGCTCGTCGTGGAGGGCGCAGTGCTCGCCCTCGTAACCGTTCCACGCCTCCGCTTGGTCGGTGTTGACGACCGTCGTCATCGCTGCACCCCGGGGTTCGTCGGACTCCGCGCTCGTGGTCGAGCCGCGCCGGGTCGAACGTAACCGAGGCGGAACAGCACTTCAACCCGCCACGAAGGCGGGAAATATTCCAAGGCAGCCAACAATTCCACTATTGGTCCACAATGGACGGCACAACGCCGGGCACCGAAGCACGTCACTCGATCGGCCGCCCCGCAACGAGGTTCGACCGTTGTCGTGTCATGTGGACGCTCGTAACGTCGCGAACAGACACGTTTTCCCGCACCCACCACGCGAACCGCCGGGACATCCACCGCGGTGGCGCCCGAATTACCCCGAGGAGCGGACGGAGTCACACCATGAAGATCGACCAGTTGATCAACGAGGTGGCCAGGACCAAGGAGGAGGCCGGGAAGCTCACGGTGCACCAGCAGGCGGAGCGGCTGGCGGTCGCCCTGGCGGAGTTCACCGCGGCGGAGGAGAACCAGCGCTTCGCCGGCGCGGTCCGCCCCGCGGGCAACTACATGCGGATCCTGCTCAACTCATCGGACGACCCGTTCCAGGTGGTGCTCGTGCTGTGGCAGCCGGGCCGGGGCAGCCCGATCCACGACCACAGCGGCACGGTCGGCGCGGTCAGCGCGCTGCTCGGCCACACCAGGGAGGTCAAGTACCAGATCACCGGTCGCGTCGGCAGCCGGGTCACGCTGGCCGAGAAGGGCGAGCTGGTGATCCGCCCGGCCGAGGTCACCAGAATCCTGCCCGAGGACGACGAGCAGCTGCACATGATGGTGAACGAGACGGCGCACTGGGCCGCGACGGTCCACGTCTACCTCGACGCCATCACCAGTTACCGCCTGTACGAACCGGAAGACGGCGACCGGCACCTGGCGACCGAGACGCGGCTGCGGTTCGACCGCGCCGACGTGTGGCGCGACATGCCCTTGGCCGGCGGCACGGACGTGCGGGTGCGGTGACCCGGGTGCCCGCGAACGCCGCGCCTCGGCCACCGCGCGAGGCAGTACGGGAGAGCGGCATGGCACTGCTGGCCGCGATGGCGGACTGGGCGCGGCGCACCCCTCGCGCGCCGGCGCTGGAGGACCACCGGGGCGTGCGGCTGGACCACGCCGGGCTCGCGGCGCTCACCGACGGCGCCGCCGCCCGGTTGCGCGAGCGCGGCGCGGGGCGCGGTAGCCGGGTCGCGCTGGTCCTCCCGCGCTCCACCGACCTGTTCGCCGCGGAGCTGGCGATCCTCAAGGCGGGCGCGTGCTTCGCGCCGATCGACCCGGACCAGCCCGCCGACCGCGTGGCGCTGCTGCTGGAGCGGGCCGCGGCGGACCTGGTGATCACGGACGACCCGGCCCGCGTACCCGGCGCGGCCACGCCCCGGGTCGACGTGGCGGACCTGCTCGCCCCGCCGCACGCGCCGCTGCCGCCCGACCCGGACCCGGCGGGGCCGGAGGACCCGGCGTACTGCCTGTTCACCTCCGGTTCCACCGGCTTCCCGTCGGGCGTGCTGATCAGCCGGGCCGCGCTGGACGTCTACGTCGCCGCCTACGCCGAGCTGGTGGGCAGCGGTCCCGGCGAGCGCGGCGCGCAGATCGGCTCGCCCGGTTTCGACGTGACCATCGACGAGCTGTGGCCGTTCCTGTCCACCGGCGCGTCGGTCGTCATCGCCTCCGACGACGACCGGTCCGCGCCGCACCGGCTGGCCGCCTGGCTGCGTGCGGCGGGCGTCACCAACACCTACGTCCCACCGCTGCTGCTGGAATCGCTGTTCCGGCTGCCCGCGCCGGTCGACCTGGGCGCGGTGCGGCTGGTGCGCACCGGTGGCGAGCGGCTGGCCGCCTACCCGCCCGCCGACTTCCCGTGCCGGGTGCTCAACGAGTACGGGCCCACCGAGACGGTCGCGGGCTCGGTGTTCTGCGACGTGTCCGCGTGGCGGGACCGCGACATCCCGCCGCCGATCGGCACACCGCTGCCGCACATCAGGCTCAGCGTGCGGGACGAGAGCGGTGCCGTGGTCGAACCGGGACGCCCCGGCGAGCTGTACATCGGCGGTGACACCGTCGGCATCGGCTACCTGCACGACGCCGAGCGCACGGCCCGCCGGTTCGTCACGGTCGACGGCGAGCGGTGCTTCCGCACCGGCGACCTGGTGCGCGAGCTGCCCAGCGGCGACTTGGAGTTCCTGCGCCGCCTGGACGACCAGGTGCAGGTGCTCGGCAAGCGCGTGGAACCGGGCGAGGTCGAGCGGGCCGTCAACGCCCACCGGGGCGTGCGTCGTGCCGCGGTGCTGGCGGCACGCGACCAGCACGGGCGGGCGGGCCACCTGCGGTGCTTCGTGCAGTGGGCGGGCGACCCCGATCCCGACGGGCTGCGCGCGCACCTGGCGTCGGTGCTGCCCGAGCACATGGTGCCTGCCGAGATCCACGCGGTGCCGGCGTTCCCGGTCACCCCGGCGGGCAAGGTCGACCGGGCGGCGCTGGCCCGGGCGCACGACCGGCGCGAGGGCCGCCCCGTGGCGGTCGACGACCTGGTGCGGGTGTGGGAGGAGGTGCTGGGCGTGCCGGGCCTGGCCCCGGACGCCGACTTCTTCCTGCACGGCGGCACCTCGCACGCGACCGTCGAGGTCGTCGCCGCGCTGAGCGAGCGGTGGGGGCGCTCGCTGGACGTGCGGGAGGTCTTCACCCACCCCACCCCGGAACTGCTGGCACGCCTGCTGGCCGAGGAGCCCGCGCGGTGCGGGCGGGAGGAGCGGACTTGATCACCGCGATGCTGCGGAAGACGGCCGAGACCAACCCGCGCGGCACCGCCGTCGTGTGCGGTGACCGCGAACTGGACTACCACGCGCTGCACACCCGCGTGGCGGGTTTCGCGGGTGGCTTGCTGGAGCTGGGCGTGACGCGTGGCGACCACGTGCTCCTGCTGCTGCCGAACTGCCCGGAGTTCGTGATCGCCTACTTCGCCACGGCGTGGGTCGGCGCGACGGTGCAGGCCGTGGACCCGGCGCTGCCCGACCACGAGCTGCGCGACCACGTCGCGCGGACACCGCCCGCCGTGGTCGTCACCACCGGCCGGCGCGCGAGCGGCCTGGCCCGCCTGCTGCCGCCGGCGTGCCGGGTGGTGGCGACCGGCGACGGACCGGCGACGAGGTTCGACGACGTGGCCGCCACCGCCGCGCCGCCACCGCCGGAGGACGACGCGGCCGGCGCCGCGCTGCCGTGGGTGACCACGTCGACGTCCGGCACCGAGGGCGAGGCCAAGGTGATCGCGCGCAGCCAGGCCAACCAGGTCGCGGAAGCGGGCAACATCGCGACCGGGTCCGGGCTCACCGCCGCCGACGTGGTGCTGTGCCCCGTGCCGCTGTTCCACGCGCTGGGCCAGTTCTGCTGCATGATCACCGCCGTCCGCGCCGGTGCGGCCCTGGTGCTGCTCGACCACGGCCGCCCGGACCCGGTCGCGCACCAGGTGGTCGAGGCCGTGGCCGATCGGCGGGCCACGGTCCTGCTCGGCGTGCCGTACCTGTTCGAGGCGCTGGTGGGTCTGCCCCCGGACGCGCCCGCGGACTTCTCCTCGCTCCGGTTGTGCATGTCGGGCAGCAACTTCATGTCGCCCGCGGTGCCCGAGCGGTTCGGGGCGCGCTTCGGCGTCCCGCTGCGCCAGACGTACGGCAGCACGGAGACCGGCAGCGTGTCGTGGGACCTGGGACCCGTGCCGACGCCGGAGTCGGTCGGCCGGCCGCTGCCCGGCGTGACCGTGCTCGTCCTCGACGACGACGGCACGCCGACGTCGCCCGGCGCGGTCGGCGAGATCGCCGTGGCGGGCGCGGCCGTGGCCACCGGTGGCGGTCCCCACCGCACCGGCGACCTGGGTCGCGTCGACGGCGCCGGCCGGCTGTACGTGGTCGGCCGCAAGCGGCTGCTGGTCGACACCGGGGGGCACAAGGTCAACCCGGTCGAGGTGGAGGACGTGCTCAAGGAGCACGGCGACGTGGCGGACGCGGCCGTGGTGGGGTTGCCGCTGCCCGAGGGCGGCGCGGTGCTCGTGGCGGCCGTGGTGCCGGCACGCGCCGACGTCGACGGCAAGGCCCTGGTCGGGCACTGCGCCACCCACCTGGCACCGCACAAGGTGCCGCGCCGGGTGGAGTTCGTGGCGGAGATCCCGCGTGGCGCGGTGGGCAAGGTGCGACGCGCGCACCTGACCGCCCTGCTGACCACCACCGGCCGGGACCGGACCGACGAACTCCTCTCCCGCGACCGCCTGCGCACCGCCCCGCGCCCCGAACGAACCGCCCGCCTCACGCGGTACCTGTCGGAGCGCCTGGCCGACCTCGTCGGCGACCCAGCCGCCACCGCACCGGCCACCTCCCCGAACACACCGCGAACTCCGCCCGGCACCGACTCCCCCGACACACCACCGACCACCCCCGGCACCGCGCCCCCGACCCGCACCGCCCCGAGCACGTCCCTCGCCGCCCTGGGCGTCGACTCGCTGGCCGCGCTCCGGTTGCGCATGGCGGTCCGCAACGACCTCGGCGTACGCGTCGAGCTGCTCGAACTGCTCGGCGCGCCCGGCATCACCGCGCTCGCGGAACTGCTCAGCGATCGCCTGGCCGCCCCCTCGGCGTCGGCCGCGGCCGTGGTGCGCGGGCCCTCGGCGGGCGAGTTCCCGTTGTCCGCCAACCAGCTCTCGATGTGGCACGCCGAGCAGATCAACCCCGACACCGGCGTGTACGTGGTGGCCTTCGCCGCACGCCTCACCGCGCCGTGCGACATCGACGCGCTCCGCCGCGCCTGCCAGCTCCTGGTCGACCGCCACCCGGCGCTGCGCACCACGTTCCCCCTGCGGGACGGCGCTCCCGTGCAGCACGTGGCCGAGCGGGCGGTGGTGGACTTCGCGGTGGTCGGCACGCCACCCGGCGGCGCGCGGGCGGCGCTGGAGGAGGACGCGTTCCGCGATTTCGACATCACCTCGGCACCGCCGATGCGGGTGCGGCTGTACCCGTCCGCCGACGGGCCGCTGCTGCTGATCTCCCAGCACCACCTGATCACCGACTACTGGTCGCTGATGGTGCTGCTGCGCGAGTTGGCGATCTGCTACGCCGCCGAGACCTCGGGCGCGGAACCGTACCTGCCCGCGCCGCACCACACCTACACCGACTACGGCCGGTGGCTGGACGAGGCGGCGAGCACCCCGACCGGTCAGGACGCCCTGGCGTGGTGGCTCGACGCGCTGCGGCCACCGCCGCCACCGGCGGACCTGCCCACCGACCGGCCCCGGCCGGTGGTGCGCGCCCAACGCGGCGCGCTGCTGCGCGACCGGCTCCCCGACGACGTCGCCGCGGCCGTGCGCGCGTGCGCCGGCACGCACGGCACCACGCCGTACGCCGTGCTGCTGGCGGCGTTCCACGTGGTGCTGCACGCGCACACCGGCAACGCGGACAGCGCCGTCGCGGTCAACTCCGCCAACCGCGACCTCCCGGAGTTCGCGGACGTCCTGGGCTGCTTCACCAACCCCGTCGCGCACCGGGTCGCGATCGACCCCGACGAGTCGTTCGCGGACCTGCTGCGCCGGGTGAGCGCGACGCTGCTGTCCGCCCTGGACCGCCACCCCGTCACGCTCGAACAGCTCCTCCCCCGGCTGGGCGTCCCGCGCGACCGGGGCCGCGCACCGCTGCTGGAGGTCGGCTTCGGGCAGAACAAGACCCAGGACCCGGTGGGCGACTCGTTCCCCGCCGCGGGCGACGGCCGCGTGCGGCTCGGCGGGCTGGTGCTGGAACCGCTGCCGCTGGGCAAGCGCGGCGTGGTGTTCGACCTCTCGGGCGTGGTGCACGAGTCGGGTGGTTCGCCCGAGATCGCCTGGGAGTACGACCGCGACCTGTTCGACGAGGAGACCGTGCGGCGGCTGGTCGGGCGGTTCACCTCGGTGGTGCGGCGCGGGGCGGCCGACGCCGGCACCGCGGTGCGCGACCTGTCCACACCCGCCGACGAGCGGGAGCTGCTGCTCGCGGCGGCCCGGGGCGAGCCGCTGCCGGAACCGCTCCCGTCGGTGATCGGGTCGATCCGCGCGCACGCCGACGCCCGGTCCGACGCGCCCGCCGTCGAGCAGGACGGCGACGTGCGGACGTTCGGCGAGCTGAGCGCCCACGCCGACCGGGTCGCCGGGCAGGTGGCGCGCGGCAGCCGGGTGGTCGTGTGGGTCGGCGGCGCCGCCGACCTGGCCGCGGCCGGGTTGGGCGTGCTGCGGGCGGGCGCGTGCTGCGCCCCGCTGGACGGCACGGCGACGCCCGAGGAGGTGCGTGCCGCGACCGCGGCGGCGCGGGCGCTGGTCACCACCCGCGAGCTGCGCGACCGGCTCGGTCCCGTGGCGGTGCCGGTGGTCTGCGTGGACGACGAGTGGTCCGGCCGGGCTCCGATCGGCGTGCCCGCCGGTCGGACGCCGGCGCTGGTGGTCCGCACCTCCGGGGTGACCGGGCCGCCACGCGAGGTGGTGGTGGACCACCACGCGCTCGCCGTCGCCGCGCACCACCGGGTCGGCCCGGCGACGCCGGGCGAGGTGCTGGTGCCGACCGGCCGCTCGGCGGGTCGGCTGCTGGCCGACCTGCTGGTGGTGCTGGCCGGTGGTGACGCCGCCGTCGTCGCGCCGCCCGACGTGGTCGGCACGGGCCGCGCGTTCACGTCCGCCGTGCTGACGCCCACCGAGCTGCGTCACGTGGTGGACGGCCTCGACCGCACCGCCGCGACACCCGCCGTCGACGTGCTCGTGGTGAGCGGCGAGGTGCTGACGGCCGGTTTGGTGGACCGCTGGCGCGCACACGCGCCGGGCGGCGAGGTCGTGCACCGGTACGGGGGTGTCGGGATCGGACCGGCGGTCGCGCAGGGCCCGGTGCCACCGGGCGCCGGGGGTGTCGTGCCGGTGGGACGTCCTTGCGCCGACGTGCGTTGCTACGTGCTGGACGACGCCGGTCGGCTGTGCCCGGTGGGCGTGCCCGGCGAGGTGTGCGTGGCCGTGGCGGGCACACCGCCGGCCGACGGCCGCGCCACGCCCGAGCCGGGGCGGCCGGGCGGGTGGGTGCTCCGGACCGGCGACGTGGGCCGCACCCTGCCCGACGGGACGTTGGCGGTGCTCGGCCGCGCCGAGCAGTTGCGGGCCGGGCCGGGTGGGTACCGGCGCGACCCGGTGCGGGTGGAGGAGGCGCTGCACGCGCACCCCGGCGTCCGGCTCGCGGTCGTGCTGTCCACGCCGGCGGGCGTCGAGGCACACGTGGAACCCGCGGACCCGGCGGTCACCCGGCAGGAGCTGACCGCCGCGCTGCGTGACGCCCTGCCCGCGCACCTGCTGCCGGACGCGGTGGTGCTCACCGACCGGGCGCCACGCGCGGGCGACGGCAAGGCGGCCCGGTGGAGTGCGGTGGCGGCGGCACAGGAGGAACACGAGGAGACGCCCACCACCCCCGTGGCGGAGGCGCTGGCCGAGATCTGGGCCGAGGTGCTGGGCGTCGACTCGGTCGGCCCGGACGACGACTACTACGCGCTGGGCGGCGATTCCGTCATGACCATCAGGATCGCGAAGAAGGCCGCCGAGCGCGGCATCCAGCTCACCCGCAGGCAGATGTTCACCCATCCCACCGTGCGCGCGCTGGCGGGGGTCGCCAAGCGCGGCGGTCCGACGACGCTGCACCGGGTCCTGTCGCAACGCCGCGCCATCCCGCTCACCCCCGTCCAGAGCTGGTTCTTCGACCAGGGCCTGACCTCGGTGGCGCACTGGAACCAGGCGGTGGCGGTCGAGGTGGCGGGACCGGTGGACCCGGCGCGCCTGCGCGCGGCGCTGGCCGACGTGGCGGCCCACCACGACGCGTTCCGGTTGCGCTTCCGGCGGGGTGACGACGGGTGGCGGCAGGTCGGCGACCCGACCGCGGAGACCATCGCCGTCACCGAGCACGACGACCCGGACCCGGCCCGCGTCGTGGCCGAGGTGCAGCGCGGGATCGACATCGAGGCGGGTCCGCTGCTGCGGGCGGCGGTGGTGCGGCACGCCGGTACCACCCGCGTCCTGCTGGTCGCCCACCACCTGGTCGTGGACTTCCTCTCCTGGCAGGTGTTCCTGGACGACCTGGCCACGGCCTGGGAACAGCGGGAGCGGGGCGAGCCGGTGCGGCTGCCCGGCGTGCCGCTGTCCTACGAGCAGTGGGCGCGGCGGCTGCGCGAGCACGCCGATTCGGCGCGGGTCCGCGCCGAACTCCCCTACTGGACGAGGATCTCCGGTGACCCGAGCGACCCCGAGCCGACCTTCGAGGGCCAGACCTCGCGGGTGCGGCGCGCACTGTCCGCCGAGGACACTTCCGCCTTCATGGCGGCGCTGGGCGACGCGCGCCCGCACGAGGCGGTGCTGGCCTGCGTGGTCCGCGAGGTGGCGCGGGAGTGCGAGCAGGACGTGGTGCGGGTCGACCTGGAGGGCCACGGGCGGGAGGAGCTGCCCGGGGACGTGGACCCCAGCCGGACCATCGGCTGGTTCACCGCCCTGTACCCGGTGGCGTTCCCGGTGGCCCCGGACGCCCCGCCACCCGCGGTGCTGGCGGACGTGCGGGCGGAACTGGCCCGGGTGCCCGGCGGCGGCCTGGGTTACGGGTTGCTGCGCTACGCCTGCTCGGACGCCGCGGTGCGGGAGCGCATGGCGGCGATCCCGCGCTCCGCGGTGAGCTTCAACTACCTCGGCCGGCTGGGCGGGCTGCTGGGTTCCCCCGCCGCGCGGCGCGGGTTCCGGCCGACGCCCGCGCCGGAGGGGCACGACCGCGCGCCGGACAACCGCCGCCCGTACCGGTGGGAGTTCAGCGCCTGGCCCGCCGACGGCGAGCTGGTCCTCGACCTGGCGCACGCGGGTTCGCCGGAACAGGCGGACCGGTTGCTGGAGCGGGTGCTCGGAGCACTGCGCGACATGGGTTCGGCGACGGGAGGAACGAGGTGACCGGGACGTCCACCGCGGACTGGCTCGTGGAGATCGCCGGACCACCGACGCGCACCCCCGTCCCGTACCTGGTGCCGCACGCCGGGGCCGGTGTCGGCGCGGTGCTGGCGCTGGGCCGCGCGCTGGCGGGCGACCTCGACCCGGTCGCGGTCCGGCTGCCCGGCCGGGAAGCGTTGCTGGACCACCCGCCGGTGGCGGACCTGACCACCGCGGCGGACGGCCTGGCCGAGCGGATCACCGCCCACGCGGCCGGTCGGCCGGTCGTCCTCTACGGACACTCGTCGGGCGCGATCCTCGCCTACGAGGCGGCCCGGCGGCTGGCGGCGGGACAACTGGCGTTGCTGGTCGTCTCGGCGCAGCAGGCACCCGGCCGGCCGCCGGGCCGGGAGACGTCGTCGTGGCGGCTGCCCACCGGGGAGTTCTTCGCCCGCGTGGTCGCGGACGGCTACCTGCCGCCCGAGCTGCTGGCCGACCCGGACCTCCTGGCGCTGGTCGAACCGGCGCTGCGCGCGGACTACCGGGCGGTGGACCGGCACATGCGGGAACTGGGCGAGCCCGAACCGGTGCCCGCACCGGTGATCACCGTGCGCGCCGAGGACGACGCCACGGTGGCGGTGGACGACCTCGTCGCCTGGCGGGCCGTGACCTCCGATCACCGCGTGGTGAGCGTGCCCGGGGGTCACAACCTGTTGCGCGACCAGCCGCACCGCTTGGCCGCCGTCATCCGGGAGGGCGTCCAACGGGTGACGGGCACCGCCGAAACACCAATCGGCGCACCGGTCGACCGCTCCCCGGACAACGCCTGAGAACCGATTCCGGGCGCGCCGCCCGCGCGCTCGGAATCGGACCGTGACGAACCGCACCACGGATTGGTCGCGACCACCCGCCAGAACTTTTCCACCGTCACACCCGCCTCCGGAGAAAAACGGCCGTGAAACACTTTCGCGCGAACCCGCCTACACCAACGTGACCGCGACTTCCCCCCACTCGCGACTATTGATACCGACGGTTAACCTCGATCAGTCGCGGCGGCGAAGCGGTTCCCGGAGAACACCGCGCCACCCGCGCTGATCACCGGCCGAGCCGTTGGACCAGCGGAGAGGGCGCGCGTCCGCCCTACCCGGCACACCGCGCCGCGGCTGGTCGAGAAATCCGAAGCCGACGAGTCGAGGGACGACGATGACTGGTACGAGCAACAGCGAGCGGTTCCGCAAACAATTTGCGCTTGCACGCAAGTGGTGTGCCACACCTGCCGTCGCGGTCGTGACGGCGGTGGCGATTCTAGGGGTGCCCGCGGCGGCACAGGACGACCCCGGCGCCCGTTATCCGTCCCGGGTCCAGGTGTTCGTCGCGAACAGCGGAGGCGACTCGGTAACCGTTTACGACACGCGGATGGGCGTGGTCACGAGCACGGTGCCGGTCGGCCGAACACCGGTCGGCGTCGGCGCGGCGCCCAACGGCGACCGGGTCTACGTCACCAACGAGCAGTCCAACACGCTGTCGGTGATCGACGCCCGGTCGCACGCCGTGGTGGCGACGGTTCCGGTCGGCCTGCACCCGTTCGGCGTCGCGGTGACCCCGCGGAACGCCTACGTGACGAACTTCGGCTCGAACACGGTCACCGTCGTGGACGTCAACACGAACGCCCCCGTCCGCGAGATCCCGGTGGGCATGTTCCCGCACTCGGCGGTGGCGAGCCCGGACTTCACCCGGGTCTACGTCACCGACAGCGGCGGCCAGACCGTCACGGTCATCGACACCGCCAGTCAGCAGCCGACCGCTTCCATCCCGGTCGGCCGCTTCCCCGCCGGCATCGCGATCAGCCCGGACGGCGACCGGCTCTTCGTCGCCAACACCGGGTCCAACAACGTGACCGTGATCGACCCCCGGACCAACACCCCGATCGCGACGACCGAGGTCGGCAACGCGCCGATCGGCGTGTCCGTCACGCCGGCGAACTCGGTGTTCGTGGCCAACGCGGGCTCCAACACCGTCTCGGTGCTCGACGAGGACGGCAACCCCGCCGGCCCGCAGATCCCCGTGGCGGAGCGGCCCGAGGGTTCGGCGGCCGCGCCGGACAACAGCTTCGTGTACGTGACGAACAGCCGGGCCAACCTGATGACGGTTCTCGACGCCGTGACGGCGCAGCCGGTCACCACGGTGCCGGTCGGCGCCGAACCGGAAGGACTGGCCGTCACGTCCTGATCACGGCGCGCGTAACAGACGGCCTTGTGGACAGTCGGCATGGGACTGAGGGCACATCGGGTTGTTAGGCTCCCGAACAGCCGATGCCGATCATGTTCAGGGGAAGGCGCAGCACCATGTCCTCGCCGAGGGATCCACGCAGTGATGTCGACCTCAACGTGCCGTCGGCCGCCCGTGCCTACGACTACTTCCTGGACGGTGCCCACAACTTCGCCGTGGACCGCGCGTTCGCCCAGCAGGTGCTGCACATCGCGCCCTCGGTGCCCGCCGTGGCCCGGCTCAACCGGTCGTTCCTGCGCCGGGTGGTCAAGTTCTGCCTGGAACAGGGCGTCCGGCAGTTCCTGGACCTCGGCTCGGGCATCCCGACCGTCGGCAACGTGCACGAGATCGCCCAGCAGATCGACCCGGGCTCGCGCGTGGTCTACGTGGACTACGAGCCCGTCGCGTACGCCCACGCCCGCCAGTTGTTGGCGGACAACCCGAACGCGACGATCATCCACGCCGACATCCGGCGGCCGACGGACATCCTCGACCACCCGGACACCCGGCGGCTGATCGACTTCTCCGAACCCGTGGCGCTGCTGATGGTCGGCGTGCTGCTGTTCATCTCGGACGACGACCGCCCGAGCGAGCTGGTCGCCGCCTACCGGGAGCGGTTGGCGCCCGGCAGCTTCCTCGCGATCTCGCACATCGCCAGCGAGGAGGCCGCGCCGGAGTTGCAGGACGAGGTCGCCCGCCTCGTGAGCGCCTACGCCGCGGCCGACGAGCACGTCTACGTCCGCACCCGGCAGGAGGTGCTGGACTGGTTCGACGACGGGGTGAGCCTGGTCGAGCCGGGCCTGGTGTTCCTGCCGGACTGGCGTCCGGACACCCCGGTGGAGGCGGACAGCCCGGCCCGACCGCTCGGGTACGGCGGCGTGGCGGAGGTGCGTTGAGCTACGGCCGTTCCAGGGCGGCGCGGAGTTCTTCGTAGGTCGGCGCGAGCGCGCGGAGCGCGTGCGCGGCGGTGGTGTCGTCGCCGGTGACGAGCGGGTACTGCAACGCGCCGATCAGGCGTGCCTGCTCACCGGCGACGGCCGCCGCGGCGTCGTGCCCCACCCGGCGCAGGCAGGCGGCGGCGTCGGCCAGGCGTCGAGCGCCCACGCGGACCGCGAAGTGGATCAGGTGCTCGCGCAGGGAGTCGTCGCAGCCGGACCCGATCCGTTCCGCGAGGGCCAGCGCGGCGTCGCCGTTGCCGAGGACGCCCGGCGGCACGCGCGTGCCGCTGAGCCAGGCGATCGCGCGCGGGATGGTCGCGGCGATGGCGTCGTCGGGGTCGACGTGTTCGCGGCGGACGAAGTCGGCACGCATCGTGAAGGGCCGGCCGTAGTCGACGGTGTCCGCGCGCCAGGCGGTGGTGAAGTCGGTCAGCGGCAGTCGGGCGTAGGGGTACCCCTGCGGGTCGTGCACGGTGACGTGGTCGTCGTCCACGGCCAACGCGACGAGGTAGTGGTCCGCCCCGATGGGCCCCGTGCTGCCGGGCTGGTAACGCAGGTGCCCCATCTCGACCGGTCCCACCAGGACCGGCCCGTCCGCCAACCGGGCCGCCAACCGGGCCACCCCGTCCCCGCCGCTGGTGGTGTCGGCGGTCCAGCCGAACGCGGCGAGCGCGTCGTCCAGTCCGACCTCCGGGTCCCAGCCGGCCGGGTCGAAGAACGGCAGCGACCCGTTGAGCTGCATCCCGAACGGGCTGCCGGTCACCACCTCCACGACCGCCGGTTCCGGCGCGCCGGGACCCAGCACCATGATCAGCGAGTTCGTGTAGCAGTACGGCCCCGAGCCGCGGTAGGGAAGATCGAACACCCCGCCACGGTGGCATTTTTCGGCCGAATTCGCCACTGCCCCCAGCCGCGCGAGCCACACCCACCCCACCCCGCCCTCCACGCCACACCGGGCACCGCCCGCCCCCGCCACACCCGCCCACCGGCCCGCGCCGAACACCGCCCGCACCGCGCGCCTGAACCACCGCCACACCGATCTCCCACACACCGGCCCGCGCCAGGCACCGCCCACGCCCGACCCCCGCCACACCGGCCTCCCGCCCACCAGCCCGCGCCAGGCACCGCCCACGCCTCGACCCCCCGCCACACCGATCTCCCACACCGGCCTCCCGCCCACCGTCCCGCGCCGGACACCGCCCGCACCCGACCCCCGCCACACCGGTCTCCCACACACCACGCCGCACCACTCGGCCACCGGCCCTCCCGGAGGTGGACAGCCCCTGTCCACCCCGGTCCGCGTCCCGCCGCGGTCACCGCGACGCGCGGCTTTCCACCCGAGTGCAGCATAATCGAACACATGTTCGACAGCCTGAAGCCCACGCCACCACCCCCGACGGGGTGGCAGCACGTGGTGAAACCCCCGCGCCCGGTGTGGGTCGACCTGGGCGCGGTGTACCGCGTGGGCGCTCCCCGGCGCAACGTGCCGGACGCGATGGACCTCCAGGCCACCGTCCCGGGCGAGTTGCGGCTGTGGCACCTGACCACCACCGGCCACTGGGTCGGCTACGTGACGTTCGCGATCCACAGCGGCCAGGGGCGGACCGGGGTCGGGCAGTGGGTGCTCGCCGACGCCCTCCGGCCGCGGCCGGACGCGCCGGACCGCCGTTCCGCCCGGTGAACCGGTTTTCCGCGGCGGCGGTCCGGGTAGGCGGTTGCCGTACGGACGTTCCGAGGAGGACGCCATGGGCCGGTACGCGGAGGAGGTCGCCGCGTTGGCCGCACCGCTGACCGACGCGGGCGATTTCGACGTGCTGCTCGACCGCGTGGGCGACGCACGGGTGGTCATGATCGGCGAAGCCAGCCACGGCACGCACGAGTTCTACCGGTGGCGTGCGCTGCTCACGCAGCGGCTGATCACCGAACGGGGTTTCTCCTTCGTCGCGGTGGAGGGCGACTGGCCCGACTGCGACCGCGTCGACCGCGTCGTGCGCCTGCGCACCGACACGCCGGACGACCCGCGCACGGCGCTGACCACGTTCGAGCGCTGGCCGACGTGGCTGTGGGCCAACGAGGAGGTCGCCGACTTCACCCGCCTGCTCCGCGCCCACAACGCCGGCCTGGACGAACAACGGCGCACCGGCTTCCACGGCCTGGACGTCTACTCGCTGTGGGCGTCGCTGCGCGAGATCATGGCCCACCTGCGTGAGCACGACCCGGCCGAGGTGCCGACCGCCCTCGCGGCCTACCGGTGCTTCGAACCCCACGGCGAGAACTACGCCCGCGCCACCCGCTTCGTACCCGAGGGGTGCGCGCGGGAGGTGGTCGACCTGCTGGTGCGGCTGCGTGAACGCGCCGCCGCCGAGGGGACCGGCGACGCGTTCGGGGCGTGGCAGAACGCCGAGGTCGTCGCCGGGGCCGAGCGCTACTACCGGACCATGGTCGCCGGCGGGCGGGAGTCGTGGAACGTCCGCGACCGGCACATGGACGACACGCTCGACCGGCTCCTGACGCACTACGGCCCGGGTTCGAAAGCCGTGGTGTGGGCCCACAACACCCACGTCGGCGACGCACGCGCCACCACCATGGCCGACTGGGGCGAGGTCAACGTCGGCCAGTTGGCCAGGGAGCGCCACGGCGCCGACCAGGTCGTGCTGATCGGCGCGGGCAGCCACCGCGGCACCGTCGTCGCCGGTGACTCGTGGGGCGCCCGCGCGCGGGAGGTGCCGGTGCCCCCGGCCCGTGCCGGCTCCCTGGAGGACGTCCTGCACGCCGCCGCACCCGGGCGGGCCGTGCTCGACTTCCCCCGCGACGACCACCCCGACCTGCTCAGCACCGAGCTGGACCACCGCGCCATCGGCGTGGTCTACCACCCGGAGCGGGAACGCCGGGGCAACTACGTGCCCACCGTCCTCGGCGAGCGTTACGACGCCTTCCTGTGGTTCGACGAGACCAAGGCGCTCCACCCCCTCCCGACCCGCCGGGAGGACGCGCTGGAGCCGACCGGCACGTGAGCGGGCATGGAGGCGCGATGGCGTGGAACACGTTCACCAACCGCACCGAGGCCGGGCACGCGCTGGGCGACGCGGTCGTCCGCCACCTGGCGAACGCCGGCATCACCGACCGGCCCCTGGTGCTCGCCCTGCCGCGTGGCGGTGTCCCGGTCGCCGCCGAGGTCGCCGCCGCCACCGGTGGCGACCTGGACATCGCCGTGGCGCGCAAGATCGGCGCGCCGGGACGGCCCGAGTTCGGCATCGGCGCGCTCGCGGAGAGCGGTCCGCCGGTGTTCGACCAGCGCGCGCTCGACCACCTCGGCCTCGTGGCGGACGACCTGGCCGACGCCGTCGAGCGGGAACGGGCCGAGGTACGCCGCCGCGTCCTGCGCTACCGGGGCGAACGGCCCGCGCCCGACGCGGCCGACCGGGTCGCCGTCGTCGTCGACGACGGCTTGGCCACCGGTGTCACCGCACGTGCCGCGCTGCGGTGGCTGCGTGAGCACCGGCCCCGGCACCTGCTGCTCGCCGTGCCGGTCTGCTCGCGCCGCGCCCGCGAGGCGCTGACCGCCGACGCCGACACCGTCCTGTGCCTGCACGCGCCCATCGGCTTCCAGGCGGTCGGGCAGTGGTACTCCGACTTCCGCCAGCTCACCGACGACGACGTCGACCGGGCGCTGCACGCCGGCCGGTGAGGGTGTCGCCCGCACCGCGCCGGGTACCCGGACGGGGTCCAACCGAGGAGGCGTCGTGGTCCAGCCGAACCCACCCCAGCCGAACCCACCCCTGCCGAACCCGCCCCAGCCCGACCCGCCGGTTCCCGGCACCGAACCCCCGGTGCCGCCGACGCCGAACCCGCCCGACCCGAGCACGCCCGAGCCGCCGACCCCGAGCCGCTGATCACCCCACCCCCGTCGTGGCGAGGAGGAGGCCGACGGCGGGCAGGAAGTTGTTGACCTGGTGGGCCACCACGCCGGCGAGCAGGTTGTCGCTGAACAGCCGGGCCAGGCCGATCGGGATGGACAGCACCAGCAGCAGCGGCGTGCGCAGCAGTTCCAGGTGGGCGAACGAGAACACGGCGGTCGTGACGGCGAAGACCACCCACCGGTTCCACCGCCAGTGCTCCAGCGCACGCCACAGCACGCCCCGGAACAGGACCTCCTCGGCCAGCGGCGCGACCAGCCAGACCGCGAGGAACACCAGCACGGCCGGCAGCGGGTCGAGCTGCCTGCCCGCGAACGCGTCGCCGACCGCCGAGCCGGCGCGGTCGTCGCCCACCCACGCGGCCCACAGGGCGGCGGCCGGGATGGTCAGCAGCAGGCCGCCGAACCCGAACGCCACACCGGTACCGACGTCGCGCCAGTTCCACCGCACGGCCAGTTCCCGGCGCACGCGCCCGCGTCGCGGTCCGTGACCCAGCAACGCCGTGCCGGCCACGGCGGTCAACGCCGCCAGCGCGGTCGGCACGACCAGCAGGGCCAGCAACGGCCACGGCGGCAACCGCCCGTCCTCCAGGAACCCGGGCCGGGCGATGGCGAACGGCACCAGCACGAGCGTGGCCGACACCAGCATCACCAGTTGGGCCACGACGAACACCAGCGCCATCCCCAGCCCGGCACGCACACCACCGGCGGGGCGGGCGGGCGGCGCGACCTCGGTGTCACCCGTCCTCAAGCCGCCGACCGGACCCGGTTCCATCCCCGCCCTCCTCCGCCGCGGCACGCGCGCCCACGGCTCTCGCAGAGGACTACCCGCCGGCCACCGCCCGGCACCACGCCGGACGGGGAACGTCACCGGATCGCAAGGTCGCCGCAACCGGCCGGGACGACCGAGGAGGACCTTCGGGGAGCGTGCTCCCCCGAGCCAGGTGACGGTGCGGACCCCGATGTGCGACCGCCGGGTGGCCAGGTGCTCGGGCCGGGGCGCCCCCGGCCGCGCTGATCTCGGCCGGCGCCTCCGGGCAACCGTCGAGCGGTTCGGTCGGCACCCGGACGTCCTCCGGCCGGCAACCTGATCACGCGGCCGACCGACCACCCCCGAGGAGCCCAGCCATGACCGACCCGTTGAACCCCGTGCCCGCCCACCCCGTGCCCACCCACTCCGCGCTCACCCCCTCCGCGCCCACCCCCTCTGGCCGGCTCCCCGCGCAGGCGCCCGCCCGCGAGGACTTCGTGGACGTGCCCCGCGGCCGGCTGTGGTTCTGGGACACCGGCGGCGACGGGCCGCCGGTCGTCCTCGTGCACCCCGCCAGCGGGAGCGCCCTGTCCTGGCCGCACCAGCAGCCGGTGTTCGCCCGCGCCGGGTACCGCGTGATCGCCTACTCCCGGCGCGGGCACCACAACTCCACCCCGCCCACGCCCGGCGCGCCCGGCGTGGGCGCCGACGACCTGCACGCCCTGGTCGAACACCTCGGGCTGCGGCGGTTCCACCTGCTCGGCGCGGCACTGGGCGGCTCCTACGCCGCGGACTACGCGTTGCTGCACCCCGGGCGGCTGCTGAGCCTGGTCATCGTGAGCAGCTTCACGGGCATCTCCGAGCCGGAGTTCCGGCGGGTGACCGGGCGGCTGCGCCCGCCGGGCTTCGGCGACCTGCCGCACTCGTTCCGCGAGCTGGGTCCCGCCTACCGCGCGGCCGACGAGGCGGGCACCCGCGCGTGGCAGGAGATGTCCGACCGCTCGGTGAGTGGTCCGGCGGTCGAGAGCCAGCGGTTGTCCGCGCCGATCGACTGGGCGCGGCTGTCCGGGCTGACCACGCGGACCCTGTTCGTCGCCGGCGACGCCGACCTCTACCTGCCGCCGCCGGTCGCGGACATGATCACCGCGCACCTGCCGGACGTGGCGACGGTGGTGTACCGGCAGGTGGGGCACTCCGCGTACTGGGAGCGGCCCGCCGAGTTCAACCGCGACGTGCTGCGGTTCTGGTCCGGCGACCGGTCGCCGGAACGCGCTCACACCTCCGCGACGGCGGGTTCGACGCAGTAGACGGTGTACGCCGAGCGGATGATCGGCTGCGCGACGTTGCGCACGCGCACGCCACCCGGCGTCATGCCCTGCTCCGCGCCGAAGTGGGCGTGCCCGTGCACGGCCAGGTCCGTGCCGGTCGCGTCGATCGCCTCGCCCAGCAGGTAGGAGCCGAGGAACGGGTAGATCTCGGGCGGTTCGCCGCGCAACGTGTCGGGCACCGGCGCGTAGTGCGTCAGCGCGATCTTCACGTCCGTGTCCAGACTGCCGAGAGCGCTCTCCAGGCTCTCGGCGATACCCATCGTGTGCTGGATGAACGCCTTCATCTCCGGCTCGCCGAACGCGCTGCCGCACTTGCCGGCGAACCCGCCGCCGAACCCCTTCACCCCCGCGACGCCCAACGACTGCCCGTTGACGTCGAAGGTGGCGGTCTCCCCTTCCAGCACGACCACGCCCGCGTCCCGGAGCACCCGCGTGATCTCGTCCGGCTGGTCCGAGTGGTGGTCGTGGTTGCCCAGCACCGCCACCACGGGCACCGGCAGGCCGGAGAACTCGTCGGCCACCACCCGGCCCTCGGTCACCGTGCCGTGCCGCGTCAGGTCGCCCGCCAGCAGCAGCACGTCGGCGTGTTCGCCGACCTTCTCCAGCGCCGGCCGCAGCAGCCCCCTGGAGTCCTCGCCGAGGTGCACGTCCCCGACCGCGCCGACGCGGATCATCGCAACTCCTCCCGACCGCCCGGCTCACCCGCCGGCACCACCCGGACGTCGTCCAGCACGGTCAGCTCCGGCGCCACCTCGTGGATCACGGCCTCCAGCTCGTCGCGACGCTCCGCGCAGGCCACGTCGCCGGACAACAACACGTTGTCCCCGCGCACGGTCACCCGCACACCCAGTTCGGTGGTGCGCGGGTCCTCGGCCAGCGCCCGGCGCAACCGGGCGGCCAGGTACTGCTCAGCGGTCATGGCGCACTCCTGATGTCCAGGCGTTCGACGAGAACCAGGAACGCCTCGGCGTAGGGGGAATGAGCGGTTGCCTCGACCACGCGGGACCAGTCGATCTGCTCTCGTAAAGCCCGCGCGAACGGCAGCAGCTCGCTGAAGTCGCACCGGTGCCCGTCGAGCACGAGGAGCTTGCTCACCATCACCTCGGTGGCGGGCATGACGGGCAGCGTCACGGAGCCGACCGCCAGGTCCTCGGCGCGGGCCAGCGTCTCGTCGGTGACCGGCAGCTCGTTCGGGCGGAACAGCAGGTCCACCAGCGAATCGCCGTCGTACACCTTCAGCAGCCAGTCCTCGGGCGGGTCGGCGGCCCGCATCCCGGCCGCCACCAGCGCGCTCACCGCCGGCTTGGCGTCCTCCTCGCGCACCAGGATGTCCACGTCGTGCTCGGTCGCCGGACCACCCCGTGCGTACACCGCGCACCCGCCCGTCAGCGCGAACGGTATGCCTTGCCCACGAAGCGCGTTGGCGGCTTTCACCAACGTGCGAAGCAACTGGTCCTGAACGCCGCTCATGCCCTCGGTTACCCCGCCCGGACGAGCTTCACACCGGGGCACGTCGCCATACCCTTGGGGTGACACGTGGACGTGGAGCGGAGGCGGGCGGTGACCGCGGTGGTGGCGGGTGGGGCGTTCGTGTGGCTGGGAATGGTGCTGGCGATCTCCTTCCTGGAAGCGCCGCTGAAGTTCCGGGCGCCCGGCGTGACGGTCGTGATCGGACTGGGCATCGGCCGGATCGTGTTCCGCGCGCTCAACACCGCCGAGGTGGTGCTGGCCGTGCTGGTCGTCGTGGCCGCGGCGACCGGCACCGGGGTGAGCGGGCCGGTGCCGGTCGCGGTGGCCGCCGCGGTGGTCGTGCTGGTGGTGCAGCTGGTCGCGGTGCGCCCGGCGCTCAACCGGCGGTCCGACCGGGTGCTGGCGGGTGAGGAGGGGCCGAGATCCCGCGTGCACCTGGTCTACGTGGCGTTGGAGGTGGTCAAGGTGGTGGCGCTGGTCGTGCTCGGCGTGGCCGCCGTCGCCGCGGTGTAGCCGGTCACTCCGGTCGCGGTGCGATCGAGTTCCAGAAGTCGCAGTGGTGCGTGCGGCCGATCTCGGCGGTCATGGCGCTGTTGCCCGCGGGCAGCAACGACATGACGCGCGGGTCCGACCGCGTGTAGGGCGTCCAGCGCGGCGTGCCCGTCGCGGTGGGGTCGCCGGTGCGGGCGAAACCGCTCCACTGCGCGATGATCTGCCGGCCGTACGCCTGCTGGTTGGCGTTCCAGGAGCCGCTGTTCGTGGCGAAGAGGAAGTTCATCTCCGAACCGTGGAACGCGCCGTTGGGCTTGGTCTGGTCCAGCCAGCCGGCGGGTGGCGAATCCGGGTTGTCCACCTGGAACGCGTACACCGTCAGGTGCCGCGACAGGCGTTGCGCGGTGAGCAGGGACGGGCACACGGAGTTGGAGTCGGCCACCATCGTCCGGTACGCGATGAAGGCGGACGGTTCGGGGAAGCGCTCCAGCGGGTAGCGGGCGAACACCTCGGCGGCGTGCGGACCGTACTGCTGCCGGACCAGCTCCTCGTACTGCGCCGGGGTTTCCGCCGGGGCCAGTTGCACCTCGTCCCGCGCGACACCCGCCATCACGCGTGCCGGGTTGACCCGACCCCGGGCGAAGGCCGCGGCGGGTCGGCTCGGGATGGTGACCCCGTCCACGACGGGCGCGATGGTGCCGTTGTCCGGCCCCATGCCGTTACCCGCCTGCGCCACCAGGCGATCCGCCGGCAGGGCGCGCAGGCAGGCGGCGGTGTTCTCGGCGCAGCCGAGGGCGGCGGCGAACCGCGCACCGGCCTGCCGGGCCTCCGGACCGGTGGGCCACCGCGCCGAGCAGTCCTGCGGCTGCCAGGAGGTGTTGTGCCCGAGCAGCGAGTTGTACTGCCCGCTCTGGATGACGGCCTTGTGGAACAACCCCCGCGCCGCGGGCGACACGAGGTGGGCGCACACGCTCGACCCGCCCGCCGAGGAGCCGTAGATCGTGACGTTGCCGGGATCGCCGCCGAAGGCCGCGATGTTGCGCCGCACCCAGCGCAGCGCCTGCTGCTGGTCCTGCAACGCGTAGTTGCCGGAATGCGCGCCGAGTTCGTCCGCCGCCAGGAAACCCAGGACACCCAGCCGGTAGTTGATCTCCACGCTGATCACCTGCCCGGTGGCCGCGAGGTGCCCGGCGTCCTGCGGGCCGAACAACAGGAAGCCGCCACCGTGGATCTGCACCATGACCGGGAGCGGTCCACCGCGGACGTTCCGCGGGACGCGCACGTCGAGGTTCAGGCAGTCCTCACCGGTCGGCCGCCCCTGGCCACCGGGTTGCGGGCACCACAGACCCGGTCGCGTGGCGGGGAAGGTGTCCGTCCACGGCGTCACCGGTGCGGGCGCGCGCCAGCGCGACTCACCCACCGGCGGCGCCGCATACGGGATGCCGAGCCAGGAGGTGACGTCGCCGCGGACGATGCCGCACACCGGCCCGTCCGCGGTCCGCACCTCGGTTCCCGCCGCGCACTCGGGCGCTTCCCCCGCGGCGGGCGCCATCGCGGCCCCACCGGTCAGCAGCACCGGTACCGCGCACAGGACGGCGATTACGAGCGCACGTGATTTCCACACTGGTCCCATGGGCAACCCATTCCTCGGAAGGTCGGAACGCGAGCCCATGCTGGGTGACGCGGTCGACCCGGGACCAGGGCCGTCACCCGACCGCGACTACTGCTTCGGGGGCGAGCGGCGATACCACGACGGCCCGCTACGCCACTCGGTCGTCGGTGTTGATCGGATCGGCTTGTGCGTAGCCGTAAGCGTTACCGTCGCGCGCGGACGGGTCCGGTGCGAAGAAGCGGCCGATACCGGCTTCGTAGACGCGGTGGTCCAACAGGTACTGGCCTTGCCGCAACTGGTAGGCGCCCCGGTAGCGGAACGGGTTGGCCGCCGCGGCGGAGCCGGTCGCCGTGACCGCGCCGTACGGCGCGTAGGTGTACTCGGCGGCGAGATTCCCCGCCGTGTCGACCAACGCCAACACGCTGCCCTGGTGGTCGGTGACCACTCCGTACCGGTTGCCCGCGGCGTCCTTGAGCCCGACCAGCGTCCCCTCGGTGTCCCGGGTGTAGAGGGATCGCTGCCCGTTGTCCGCGATCTCGGAGACACCGAGCGCGGTGCGGGTGAGCACGTGGGTGACCGGGGCCGCGCCGCCTGGGGTCTCGGTGATCGTGCGGGGCTCGCCCTGGTCGGCGGTGTCGTAACGCAGGCTCAGCACTTCGACTCCGCCCGCGGTGCCGGTGAGCAGCTGGTTGGTGGGGCTGTAGGTCATACCCGACCCGGGGTTGGCGGTGGACGTGAGGTTCCCCGCGCCGTCGAAGGCGACCGTCATGCCGTTGACGGCGGTGTACTGGTCGGCGGCGTTGACGGTGTAGGTGTTGCCGTCGCCGGTGAGCACGTTGTCCGCGTTGTCCAGGGTGTAGGCGCGGTTCCCCGCTTTGGTCAGCCGACCGAGTCCGTCGTAGGTGTAGGCGGTGGTGACGCCCTTGGCGGTCTGCGACTGGACGCGATCGGTGTCGCCGCCGTCCGGCCTGGTGTAGCGGTAGGTGGCTTTGAGCAGTTCCACGCCTGCTTTGGCGGCGGTGGTGGAGATCCGCCGCCCGGAGTTGTCGTAGCCGGTGTTCTGCACCGCGCCACCGGGGAAGTTCGTGGTGGTCCGCCGGTCGGCGTTGTCGTAGCCGAACGTCGTCGTGCCACCGTCCGCCAGTGACGTCAGGCGATCCGCCGCGTCGTAGGTGTACGTCGCGGTGCCGGCGGGCGTGGTCAACGTCCTGAGGTTGCCCACGTTGTCGTACGTGTAGGACACGATCTCGGTGTCGCGGGTGACCTTGGTGAGCCGGTTGCCCGGGTCGTACTCCAACGTCCGGGTCGCACCGGGCACCTGCGTGCCGGTCAGGTTGCCGTTCGAGTCGTAGGTGTTGGCCTGCAACACCGTCGCACCGTGCGTGATCGACACGACGCGGTCGAGCTTGTCGTAGCCGTAGTCGATCCGGACCCCGTTGCCGTCGGTCACGCTCGTCACGCGCGACAGCGAGTCGTAGGTGTAGCCGGTGGGTTTGGCCGGTGCGGGCGGGGTCGTCCTGATCCGGTTGCCCGCGCCGTCGTAGGCGTAGGAGGTCTTGGCCCCCTTGCCGTCCGTTCGGCTCTCCACCAGGCCGAGCCGGTTGTACGTGTAGGTCCGGATGTCGGCGTTCAGGTCGGTCGAGCGCACCTTGGTCAGGTTGCCGTCGAGGTCGTACTCGCGGGAGGTGCGGTTGCCCGAGCCGTCCGTGAACTGCGTCGGCAGGTGCGGGTGCGCCGGGTTGGTGTAGCCGGTGGTGGTGCGCGCGCCGGTCGGCAGCCTCGTGCCGGTCGGGTTGGCCAGGGAGTCGTGGCTGTGGGTCGTGGTGTGCTGCAACGCGTTGGTGGTCGTGCTCAGGTCGCCGGCGGCCGTCCAGGTCTGCGACCGCGTGTGCCCCAACGCGTCGGTCGTCCTGAGCAGGCGGGCGGAGTCGAACTCGTGCCGCGAGGTGTGGCCGTTCGCGTCGGTGACCGTGGTCGTGTTCGCGGTGGACGAGTAGGTGGTGGTCGCGCCCGCGCCGTCCGGGGTGGGCGTGGTGAGCTTGGACAGGCGGTTCCGGTCGTCGTACTCGAACCGGTAAACGCCGCCGCGGCTGTCCGTGATCGTGGTCGGCTGGTACGGGAACGACGACGTGTACGTGATCCGGACCTTCCCGCCCGCGCGGTCGGTGAACTCGCTGAGGTTGTCACGGCTGTCGTACGCGTAGTCGCCGTAGGTCTGCCCGGCCGGGTCGGTGATCGACTTCGGGCGTCCCCGGTCGTCGTGGGCGAACGTCGTGACCCGCCCCTGCGTGTCGGTGACCGAAGCCGGCGTTCCGTCGGCGTGGTAGCGGTTGGTGATGGTGTTGCCGTTGCGGTCGGTCCGGGACACCAGCCACCCGGAACCGGTGAACAGCCACCTCTCACCGGTCGCGTCGAAGGACACCACGTAGCCGCCGGACGTCCTGGCCAGCTTCGCGTGCAGCCCCTGCGGGGCGGCGTACGTGCCGTCGGCGTTGAGGGTGAAGAAGACGCAGTAACCGTTGGGGCCCTGGAGGACCGTGCCGGACGAGTAGTGCGACAGGCCGATCGCGCCGTGGTTGAGCAGCCAGCTGCCGTCGCTGTTCTCGCTGTTGTAGAAGCGTTCCACGGACAGGTCGAGCCCGGTTCCCGGTATCGTCAGCTCGCGGTACGCGAGCACCACGTTGCGCTGGTACAGGTTGACCAGCACCTCGAACCGGTCGCTGACCGGTCGGCGGTCCATCGCGTACCACGGCAGGATTCCCAGGTAGTCGCTCGCACACGTGCTCGCCAGCGGTTCCACGGCCGACCGGTGCGCGCCGTCCGCCGACGTCCGGGCGCGCGCGGGTGGCGGACCACCGACCGGATCGCGGTTGACCTCCCGCGGCGGCGCCCACGTCGGCGGCGTGGCCGGAGGATCGGCCGCGGCCGTGCCGAACCCCCCGCTCATGACCGAGGCGACGAGCAGCGCGACGCCGAAGGCGCGCGGCAGGAATCCCTTGCCCCTCACGGAAACCCCCCTCGTGACCGGAAGCCCCCCGGCACCCGGCCAAGCCGAAGGTAGCGCTCTTGGGCGGCGGAAGCACGTGCCCGGCGGAGGAGCACACCAATGCACCAACACCGGCCCGGCCCGACGTGGTCGGCACGCCGGGCAACCGTCCGCATCCGGTTGTGCCGCAACGACGCCCGACCTTCCGGCATCCGTGCTCGAAGACACTCGAATGCGCCTGGCCCGTCACGTTCCGTACCCGCCGCGGGGGCCACCGGACCCGTCCACCGGCAGCCGATTGGATCGGAATCCCGATGTACTTCGTCCCACCGGGCGGACGTCCCCGCGCACCGCCGGATGCCGCCGCGCCGCTCTCCGCGACACGCACCCCGGCTGACCGGTGCCGTGTACAACAAGCAGCATCGTCCTTTATGGACGAACAAGATACCCTTGCCACAGAAGGGCGTTGCTTGGCAAGCGCGTTATGCTGTGACGGCGGACGCCCCCGGACGGCGGTAGGTGACCCCGGCCGCACTCGGCAGACTTCGATAGGTCCAGACCAATCGTGGAGTGGAGGCACTGTGCGGAGCTTCATCAACCGCAAGCGCACCGTCCGTACCCTCGCCGCAGTGGCCATGGCCGTCGGCGCGCTCAGCATCACGGCGGGCCCGGCCGCGGCCGCCGGTGGCCCGGCCACGCTCGACACCGCGTGCGTCGCCACGGACATCAGCCTCGACCCGGCGGCACGCACGGCGAGCTGGTCGGTCGACTGCACCAGTCGCCGGTACGTGCACGCCGACGTCACCGTGTTCGCGGGCGGCGTGGCGCACAGCAGCCCGTCCGAGGGCCAGTGGGTCAACGGCGGTGACACCTGGACCGACGTCAACGTCTACCCGCAGACCACCCCGGCCATCGACCACCTCTGCGTGCACCTGGTCAGCTTCGTGAACCCGAGCGACCCGTTCGACCAGCCGGAACTCGTGGGCCACTCCTGCGTGTGACGCCACCGCGAGACCGACCCGGTGCACCGGGTCGGTCTCGCCGTGCGTCCATTGTGGACCACGACTCCTCGCGTGGTGCGAGCGGATCAAACGCGAGGCAGGTAGGCGGCGACCTCCGCCAGGGCGTCGAGCGTGTCGTGGTCGAACCTGCCGCCCGGCGCGTTCTCGGCTTCGGCGAACGTGACGGCGCGGCCGTCCCGGTCGCTACCGTAACGCAGGCCGGTGAACTCGACGTCGGCCATCTCCAGCGCGGCTGAGCCCAGGGGGCGGATGTCCCCGGTGCCGTGCTTGTCCATCACGGTCTTCAAGCGCCGGGCGGCGCCCGCGTCGGCCATGACGACCCACACCACCGACACGACCGCGGTGCTCCCGGCGTCATCCACCAACGCGAACACCGCCCGCTCCAATGACGTGCACCGCGTGCGGGCGAAAAGCTGCTGAACCTCGCCGTAGGACACGGCCAGGCACTCGGCCTGTTGTCGCCCGGTGCGCCGAACCTGCCGCACTTTCATGGACCGCCACGCGCCGTCCGCATCCCCCTTGCGCGCCGCCTTCCGCCCTTGGCTGCGCTGCGCGCGTAACGCCGACGACGAAGTCCCGCCACCGGCTCCGGCGACCTCACCCGCGACCTCCCCGGCGACGCCACCCACCGTCGACACGCCGCCCGAGGCGAACACGCCCAACGCCAAGGCCCCGGCGACCACAACACCCGCACCGCCCTTCGCGGGCGTGATCGGCCTTCTCCGGCCCTGCGAGTCGGTGTAGAAGTCCGGCATCGTCCCTCCCGCGTACTCGACCGATCGGCCCCGTAGCCGATCCGGCACGCAGCGTATCGGCAGCGTCCGACAGGCCCTTCAGGCCGCCGGAGCGGGCCGCCTCCGTAAGACGCCCAACGCGCACGGCCCCAGGACGTGCCGGGCGTGCGTGATCCCCTGGTTCCACTGCCATGCTTACAGCTCGAGACTCCGTATCCCGAGCATGGAGGACGGCACGGTGAACCAGCCCCCCGGCACGTCGAGCGGCCCGGCGCGGCGGCGGATGCCGGGCACCGCCCCGGCGCGCTCCCACGGCGCGCGGATCGCCGCGACCACGCGCGTCCAGCCCAACCCGTCCGGCGCGCCGGAACCCGCCGTGTCCTCCGGGGCACGCGCATGACGGGCGAGAAGCGACGCGGTCGGCCGAGCACGGGTGTGCGCGAGGCGGTTCTCGCGGCCACGGAGGAGCTGTTGCGCGAGGTGGGCGCGGCGCAGTTGTCCACCAGGAACGTGGCGCGGCGGGCGGCGGTGGCCGAGTCGAGCATCTTCTACCACTTCGGCGACCGCCTGGGGCTCCTGCGCGCGGTCGTGCACACGCACCTGCCGGCCTACAAGGAGGTTGCCGACCGCCCGGCCGGGCAGGGCAGCCTGCGCGACAACCTCGTGGCGCTGCTCGACGGCCTCGAATCGTTCTACCTGCGCATCGCGCCGATCCTCGCCGCCGTCCAGTCCGACGTGGAGTTGCGCACCCGGTTCGCCGAGCTGGACGGCGAGGTCGGGCCACAGCGCTCGCTGCGCCCCGTGGCGGCCTACCTGCTCGCCGAACGCGATCTGGGCAGGGTGCGAGCGGACCTGGACGTGGACGCGGTCGCACTGATCATCACGGGCGTCGCCCACCAGCGCGCGCTGCTGCGCCACCTCTCCGGCCGGACGTCCACCGCGAGCAGCGCCCAGGTCGTCGACACGCTCCTGCCGACCGTGGCCCCACACCGTGTACCGTAATACTGAGTATCCACTCGGTAAACCCGGCGAGGCCCCATGCTGCTCCGCTTCACGCACGCGTTAGCACTGCTGTCCACAGGTCTGCTGGCCGGCGCGTTCGGCTACGGCGCGCTGAACGTGGCGCAGACCTTCAACGCGGTGCCGATGGACGTGCGCCTGACCTTCCACGCGGCGTTGATGAAGATGAACGGCGTCGTCATGCAGACCGCGATGGCGGCGGCGATCGCCACCACGCTGGCGCTAGCCGTGCTGCTGCGTGCCGCGCCGCGTTACCTCGCGGGTGGCGCGGCACTGCTGGCCGTGACGTCGTTCCTGGTCACCAGGCTGGGCAACGTGCCGATCAACGGCCAGATCAAGGTGTGGGCCGTCAGCGGACCCCCGCCGGACCACCTGGAGATCCTGCAACGGTGGGAGGCGTTCAACGCAGCCCGCACCTGCACCGCGCTGGTCGCGTTCCTGATCGTGATCCACCTCGTGCTCCGCAGGGGCATGGCTGGTAGTACAGCCGCAATGCGGGACATCTGAGGCGTCGTCGCCGGCAGCGGCTGTGCCGGTCGCGGACCAGGCCACAGGAGTCTGCTCTCGTCAGCGGTGCCCCGGACCTCCCCGGCATGGTGTGGCTACGGCACCCTACGCGGATACGACGCCTGGTACTGCCACATCACCCTGTCCGCTGAGGCGTGAAGACGAACGGCTGAGTCGTGGTCACCAACCGGAAGCCCCGCTTGCGCAACGTCGGCGCGGACGTGGGCAGCGCGTCCACGAACGCATGCGTCCGGCCACGCTGACGCGCCTCCCGTAGGCGCGCCCCGACGACCGCGGTGAACAGCCCCTTCCGCCGATGCGCGGGCTTCGTGCGCCCGCCGGCCAGCTCGGCGTGCGGGCCACCGGGCCGGAAGTGCACGCGACCGCAGGCGGCGGGCTCATCGCCGACATAAGCGATGTGGATGCTCATCTCCTCCGGCGTCTCGCGCAACACCGCGGCCAGGTGCCGGCACTCCCGCTCCACATCGCGCCGCCCGCTCGCACGAGAGATCTCCGCGTAGTCCGCCAAGTCGTGCTCGTCGCGAACGCGCCGAGTCCGCACGTCGCCACCATCAAAAGCACCCACGTCGTCCAACGGCAACACCAACACGGCTTCCACGTCGTCAGCCACGAAACCCGCCGCCGTCAACCGCCGGGGCAGGTCCGCGGGCACGTCGTGGCCGTAGAGCTTCCACTCCAGCACGTACCCCGACTCGGTGGCGGCGGCGACCTCGTCGCGGATCACCCGGTCGACGTTGTCCGGTGTGCAGGTGGCGTGGACGATGCGGCACTCCGTCCGGTCGGCGGAGAACTCCCGCACCACGTCACGCCCCGGGGAGCCCAGGGCGCGACGCTCGGCGTCCAACCACGCCAAGACCACGGTGTCCGCCGACTGATCCATAGCTCCCCCGATGACCGTTCTCGCGACGTGCGGATCATCGTAGTCTCGTATCAGGCAATCGCGCCCGACGTCGTGTCGGCACGACTCGACGAGTCAACGGCACCGGGCGCGGTACTCGCCGGGCGGAACGCCGTGGGCGCTGTGGAAGGCGCGGCTGAAGTCCGAGGGCACCGGGAAGCCCCAGCGCGCGCCGATGGCGTGCACGGGAACGTGGACCAGCGCGGGGTTCGCCAGGTCGCGGCGGCAGCGGTCGAGGCGGCGGGCTCTGATGTGCGCGGCGACGGATGTGCCGTGCTGCTGGAAGACCCGGTGCAGGTAACGCAGGGAGATGTGGTGGACCTCGGCGATCAGCGCGGGTTTGAGCGCCGGGTCGGCCAGGTTGCGGTCGATGAAGTCCTTGACGCGCAGGAACAGCACGTTCGGCGGCGACTGTCGTGCCGGGACCGGGTCACCGGCCGAGCAGTGCGCCAGCAGGGCCTCCACCAGGTCGATGGCGGTGTCGCCCAGGCGTGCCGCGTCCGGTCCGCTGTAGGGCACCCGCTCGACGGCGATGGTGTTCAGGAACTGCGCCAAAACCCTTCCCATACCTTGTTTTCCCGGCAACGGCACCGCAAGGATGCGGTCCACCACGCGTGACGGCGTGGCCAGCAGCCGTTTGGGCAGGTGCAGGTACAGCGACGAGTGGCCGAGCTGGAACGAGCTGACGAACGGCCGCGAGCTGTCGTAGAGGACCAGGTCCTCGGGGCGCGCCAGGTGCCGGTTGCACACCTGCGCGGTCGAGTGGAATCCCGCGCGGCACAGCGAGAACAGGTAGTGGTCGGGATCGGACTGCCGGATGTCCTTCCCCGTCCGCTCCACGACCAGCGACGAGGACGTCGCCATCGTCAGGTCGACCGCGCCCAGCCGCGTGGTGCTCACCCGCGCGTTGAACGCCTGGTCCAGGAACCGCATTCGCAACCGGACCGGCACCTGGCCGGCCGCGTCCTCCCACGCGGGCACGCGGTCATCCGCCGGAATCCCGGCCGTGTCGAAAATTACGTCCACGGTGACTCCCCCTTGTGGTGATCTCCTCCCCGCGCCCAGTGTGCCGCGTCAACGACCGGGCGCAGGGCGTCGGCGACCACACCAACCCGAATGTCGGACACCGGGTCGGGCGAAGCGGAGTGCGCCCGGTGCCAACCGGTGGGCATCGGTTGCCAACGACGGACGACCGGCCGGCACGACACCATTGGACCCGACTGCCGTGCCCGTGCTTCCGCACCGCGCGCACGGGTCGGCGACGGAAGTCGAGTCCTGCCCGGATTCACCGGGCGCACGCACGGGCAAAGGAGAACACATGTCTTTGCGGCCACTGTTCGACGTCGCGGCGTCGCCGCTCGACGCGGCCACGACCGCGAGGATGGACGGCGACGAGAACTCCCGGACGTGGGGCCGCGAGGACGGCACCGACCGGCAGGGTTGGACCGGGAACACGCGGCGGCGGCACTGATCGCTGCCGACCGACGTGGAATCCGGCTGCTCATGCCATTCCCGAGCCGACGAAACGCGTTGCCGGTGCCGCGATCGGCCACACCGGGACGACAACGCCGCGGCGGAGCCGGTCCGCCACGTCGAGGCCCCGGATCCGGCGACCGCCACGTGCCGAGCCCGGGGTGTGCACCCCGGTGCAGGAACCGTGATTGGTAGGGGCCGCGTGCGGGCGTCTTCGCGGTCGGCATCGGGCGACAACAGCGGCCCGGCCGTCCCCGACCCGCGGACCGGAGATGTTCCGGCATTCGCGTAGGCCGATGACGAGGTGGCGGCGGCCGAGTTCATCGAGGGGTTGGACTCGGCCGCCACCGCCGAGGCGTGTGAACGGCACCCGGAGCCGAGCCCTCGACCAGTCGATCGAGTGACCGGGTCCGCACCACCGCGGTCGAAGCGCCGGAACCGCCGTCCGCCGGCGTGGCGACACCGGAGGAGGACCGCGCGGTGGGCGGTGCGCCGGGAACTCGGGCCGGGCGCGTCGGCCTGGAATGGGGTACATGCACCCCGAGGTCGCCCTAACCCGGTTGGCCATAATCCGTTCGTGGCTCAAATTGCGCTGCGTAGGACCGGCCGCGCCGGTACCACGCCGACGGATTGACGTGCATTCGAACCCGGCATTAACTTAAAGCAACACCGATTCACTGGCACCGCAGAATTGCGGACGGAGGGGTGGCCGTGAAGCTTGTCAAGTTGTTCAAGGACGAGAATTCGGGCGGCAACGGGTGTCCGAGCGTCTACGTGGCGGAGAGCGGTGAGTTCGTGGTGCAGGGCCACGTGCTCGACGCAGCCACCAGTGCCGAGTTGGAGGACGTGCTGCCTGGGGAGACGGCGGTCCGCATAGCGCCCGAAGTCGTGCTCGGCGCCGTGGAGCGTTACCGCGCGCAGAACGCGGGGTGAGCCGACATGGGTGCGCGGTACCTGTCCCTGGACGACCCGGATTTCAACCGGCACTTCACCGAGTTCGAGTTCACGGCCTATCGCCTGGAATCGCTGCAACGTTACGACGTCACCTACGAACGCGACGAGTTCCGGCGTTTCCTCGCGGGTGAGAGCCGGGGCGAGTTCCCGGGTATCGGCGCTTGGGTGCGCACGGTGCGCGAAGCGGTCAACGCGGGCAAACGCGTGCACCGGGTGCACGTGGTGCAGGAACCTTTGTCGGACTACGTGCGGTTCGAGTGCGGTTGGGCCTACGAGCACACCGTCGCCGCCGGTGAGGACGTGCGGGTCATCCCGCTGGCCCGGGAGAACTGGCCCGCCGGCCTGCCCCGTTACGACTACTGGTTGTTCGACTCGACGGTGCTGGTCGAGATGCACTACGACGCGGTCGGCACGTTCCAGCACGCGGAACTCGTGGACGACCCGCGCAAGGTCGTGCGCGCCAACTACTGGCGGGACCTCGCCGTGACGAAGGCGGTGCCGTACCGCGATTACGCCGCCCGCCTCGACCGGCGCCCGTTCGAGGTGGTGTGAGGTTGGTCGGGGGCAACGACTTCTCGGGCGGGAGCGAGTTCGTCGTCCAGACCGGTTCCCTGGAGGGCGGGGTGCACCTGCACGCGCGGCGGCGGGACGCCTTCCCGCCGCCGCGGCAGCTCCCGCTCGACGTGCTGCGGTTCGTCAACCGCGAGGTCAACCTCGTCGCCCTCGACGCGCAGGTCGGCGTCGTACCCGTGTCGACCATCGCGGGCCCGCCCGGCGTCGGGAAGTCCGCGCTCGCCGTGCACTGGGGCCACCGCGTCCGGGGCCGGTTCCCGGACGGCGACCTCTACCTCGACATGCACGGGTACGGGCCGGGCACGAGGGTGAGCGGCGACCAGGCGCTCGACCACTTCCTGCGCGCGCTCAACGTCCCGCCGGACCGCATCCCCGGCCACGTCGAGGCACGCGCGTCGTTGTACCGGTCCCTGCTCGACGGCAAACGCGTGCTCGTGGTGCTCGACAACGTCACCTCGGTCTCCCAGGTCCGACCACTCCTCCCCGCATCACCGAACTGTCTGGCCGTGATCACCAGCCGAAGTCGGTTGTCCGGCCTCGTCGTACGTGAGGGAGCGGTTCGCATGACGCTGGAAGAACTCAGCACGGAGGAGTCGCTGGAGTTGTTGCGCCACATCGCCGGCGCCGACCTGGTCGACTCCGACCCACCCGCGGCGCGGCAGGTGGTCGGCTGGTGCGCGCACCTGCCGCTCGCGCTGCGGATCGTCGGCGAGAGGCTGGCGAGCAGACCCCGGCTCACCCTGGCGGACCTGGCCGCGGAGCTGTCGAGCGAGCACGCCCGGCTCGACGCGCTGGGTTCCGACGACGACGAGCTGAGCGACGTCCGCACCGTCTTCTCCTGGTCCTACCAACAACTCCAACCCGATGCCGCCCGGCTGTTCCGGCTGCTCGGGCTGCACCCCGGTCCCGACATCAGCGAGCAGGCCGCCGCGGCGCTGGCCGACCTGCCTCCCGCGCGGGCGCACCGGCTGCTGGACGCGTTGACCGGTGCGCACCTGCTCTCGCAGCCGTCGGACGGCCGGTTCCGGCTGCACGACCTGTTGCGCCTGTACGCGGTCGAAAGGGCGCAACACGACAACGACCGCGACGCCGCCGTGGACCGCCTGTTCACCTGGTACCTGACCACCGCCGACGCCGCGCGGCGGGCCATCCTGCCGCACTCGCACGCCATCAGGAGCCTGCCCGCGGTGCGGACCGTGGAGTTCGACTCCGTCGACTCCGCGATGGCCTGGTACGAGGAGGAGCGGCAGAACCTGTTGGACTGCCTGGAACTCGCGACGCGCACCGGGCGCCACCGCTTCGCGTGGCAGCTCCCCGTCGTGGCCGACGGGTTCTTCGAGCTGCGCTCGTACTGGCACGACTGGTACGAGGTGCACCGCCTGGGGCTGGCCGCCGCGCGCGCCGCCGGCGACCGCTACGGCGAGGCATCGAACCTGCTGTGCCTCGGTGACGTCAACTGGCGGCGGGGCACGTACGACGAGGCGTTGACCTGCTACACGGCGGCGGTCGGGATATCCCGCGAGATCGGCGACCGTTGGCTCCAGGGTTTCGGCCTGCGCGGCACCGGCCTCGTGCACGAGGAACGCCGCCGGTTCGACGTGGCGATCGAGCACTTCCGCGCGGCGAGCGAGGTGTTCACGTCGGCGGGCATCGACCGGGGCGTCGCGATGTGCTTGCTCAGCATCGGCAACTGCCACCGCCACTCGCACCGCTTCACCGAGGCCGTCGAGCAGTGCGAACGCGCCGTCGCCGCGTTCGGCGACCTGGGCGACCCGTGGAGCGAAGCCTGGGGCCGCTACACGCTGGGCCTGGCCTACCAGAACCTCGGGCGCCTGGACGACGCGCACCGGTCTTTCAGTGCGGCTCTCGGCATGTTCCAGCGGTACGACGACCACCGCAGCGTGGGCATGACGCTGACCGACCTCGGCGAAGTGCTCCAGGCGACCGGCGACACCCCCGGCGCGCGACGCCTGTGGTCCACCGCGGTGGAGATCTTCGAGGTTCTGGAGGACCAACGCGCACACGAGGTCCGTCAGCGGTTGGATCGCACGGTCACCTAGTTCGCCTCTCGCAAGCCATGCTCTGCTCCTCCAGTCGGCAACTTCCAGGGCTGGCCGGGCACCCGTCGGACACGTCCAGGTGAATCCGGTTGAGACACAACCTGGAGGCTCGGTCGGAGCATGAGCCTAAATAGGCGGAAGGCGGCCCGGGCGATCCTGAGGAGGTGATGACGAGCGCCTGCGCGCCTGCCTGTCGAGTGGTACCGGCGTGCACACTCCCTCCAGCACTGCACTCAGAGACCATGCCGACTCGCTGACCGACTACGAGCAGCCCACCCGACACGACGTACGGGCGCTCGTGCCCGGTAGCACGTGGGGCGCTCGCGGGTCTGGGACAGCAGGTAAGAGCGTTCAGCTTCCGGAAGCCCGGCACCGGCCAGGCACCCGCGACCGCGATGTGCCTGCCGGGCTGTGGTGACGGCTGCCCTCCCGATACGCCGCCGAGCCGACCCATCGAGCCGGCGCTCCGGCCGGTCGCTGCGCAACGCTCGGCGGGTGCTGGCACGGCGGCACCGGGGAACATGGCGAAGCCGTGAGCCCTGCCTGCTCGCTGTGCTGGCAGCTCCGGTTGCTGGGATACGTGGAGCCCGGTGGGGCGCGGGTGTCGGACCGGGGCCGCGTGGGGCGAGCGAGTTGAGCGAGCGGGTAAGCGGGCGGGTCGTCGGGGTGTTGTCTGTGAGCGGCCCGTCCGCCGTGGAGTGGTTAGGGCAGTGCGGTGGTGATTTCGAGCAGAACGACGCCGGTGACGCTGGTGAGCGAGTTGAGGGCGCAGTCCAGCAGGTTGGGTGCGGCTCCGACGATGGTCTGGACGGCGGTGTCGCCGGCGAACAGGCCGGCGGTGATGCTGCCGGTCTGGGTGACGACGCGTTGTCCGGCGACGGTCTGGGTCGCGGTGTTGTAGGTGAACGTGCTGGTCTGCCCGGTGTTCCAGGTGATGGTCGCCTGGCCTGCGCCGTTGCCGCCGAGGTTGAGGCACGACAGGCTGCCGCCTGCGGCGGTGGTGGTGGAGGAGCCCGAGGTGACGCCGGACGAGCCCAGCGGTTGGCACAGCGCGTAGTTGGTGGTGGAGGTGAGGCTGGTGGGTTGCGGGGTCAGCGTCAGGCCGGGGGTGTAGCGGATGGTGTTGGTGCCGGCGCAGGTCAGGTCCGCGGGGGCTGCCTGGGCTGCGGTGACACCGGACAGGCACAGGCCGACCGTGAGGAACAGGGTGGCGAGGGCTGTGATCGGACGGCGGGGGCGGGGGAGGCTGCCGAGGCGGGGGTGGAAGCCGCAGAGGCCGCGGGGGCGAGGGAGGTTGCGGAGGCGGGGGAGATTGTGGAGGCGGGGGAGATTGTGGAGGCGGGGCTTGGTGGGCATGGCGGTTCTCCGAGTTTGGCGGGTTGTTGCCGGATCGCCGGGGTTGTCGGAGTGGGGGATCGCGGCGGTGCTGGGGTGGGGGTCGGACGGCGACAGGCTCGTGGCGGTGTCGGCGACATGGATCGGAGGCGCAACGGTGGGCGCAGCGTTCGCCGGAGGGGTCTTTCGGGATCCGGGCACGCTGGACTGGTTAGGCGTGGGCCGGGAACGGCTGTGCGGATGGCGTGAGGGCGGTGGGTTTTCTGCGGGGGTGGGTGGTCCGCGAAAGTCCTAGTCGACTGCGGTGTGTGGCCGGAAGTGCTGGCCATTTCACCCGAACGGTGTGACCCGGATCACCCATGAAGGTATGCCTGCGGCAATCGGTCGTCAACAACCGCGTCCGAACGGCGCAGAACTGCGGATTGGGCCTGGCACAGGGCCGTCACGGGGCCTTGAGCGTCCGACGGACCTGAGGGCACCACCGCGCCACGCGCACGACCGCGACGACCGCAGCATCCGCCAAGCACGCCAGAGCACGGAGAGCCACACCCACGAAGACGGCACAGCGGCGCCCCACAGCAGCACCCCACACCGGCACGAACCACTCACCGGAGCCGAAGACCACAGAGGCCCGCTGCACTGTCAACCGCGCCGCGACTGTTCACCACGCACAGTGCCCCACGCCACGTCCTCTCTAGCTTGACCGCCACCAGAGAGGAGCGCTGATGAGCCGATACCGGGTCTCCATGGACATCGGTGGCACGTTCACCGATGTCGTCGCTTACGACGAGGAAACCGGGCGCTACCGGGCGACGAAAGCGTCCACCACGCCCCACGACCTCACGGAGGGCGTGTTCGCTGCCCTCTCCACGCTGGTCCCCCAGCCGAACGACATCTCGTTCATGGTGCACGGCACCACCCAGGGCCTGAACGCTTTCCTGGAACGCCGCGGTGTGAAGGTCCTCCTGCTGGCCACGGCCGGCGCCGGCGACACCTACCACATCGCCCGCGGCCCCCGGATGCGGCTCTACGACCTGCACTACCGCAAGCCCGAGCCGCTGCTGCCGTTGCGCGACGTGGTGGAGGTCGGCGGCCGGTTTGACCCGACCGGGGCCGAGTTGGCGCCGTTGGACGAGGACGCCGTTCGCGCGGCGGCGAAGCGGTACGCCGCCGAGGGGTTCGGCGCGATCGCCGTCGCCTACCTGTTCAGCTACGCCAACCCCGCGCACGAGCTGCGCACCAGGCAGATCCTGGAGGAGGAGCTGGGTGACGGCGTGACGGTGTCGCTGTCGCACGAGGCCGCCAAGGAGTGGCGCGAGTACGAGCGCACGTCCTCCGCGGTGGTCGAGGCGTACACCGGCCCGGTGATCCGCCGCTACCTCGCCCGGCTGGAGGACAGCCTGGAGGACCGCGGTCTTCAGGTCCCCCTGCACGTGATGCAGTCCTCCGGCGGCATCCTCCGCGCCTCCTCCGCCCGCCGCAGCCCGCTCCAGACCCTGCTGTCCGGTCCGGTCGGCGGCGCGATGGGCGGTGTCGCGCTCGCTGAAGCGCTCGACCGGCCGAACATGATCTGCGTCGACATGGGCGGCACGTCGTTCGATGTTTCCCTTGTGGTGGACGGAAAACCCGACATCTCGCCGGAAGCGGCCCTGGAGGGCCTGCCGATGCTGATGAGCGTGGTCAACATCCACACCATCGGCGCGGGCGGCGGCTCGGTCGGCTGGGAGGAGGCGGGCGGCCTGCGCGTCGGGCCGCGGTCGGCGGGCGCGGCGCCCGGTCCCGCCTGCTACGGCCGGGGCGGCGTCGAGCCGACCGTCACCGACGCGAACCTGGTGCTCGGCCGCATCGACGCCGAGTGGTTCGCCGGGGGCGAGCTGACGTTGGACGTCCAGGCCGCCGAGCGGGCCGTGGCCGGTCTCGGCGAGCGGCTGGGGTTGGGCACCGTGGCGATGGCCGAGGGCATCTGCGACGTCGCGAACGCCAAGATGGCGCAGGCGATCCGCACCATCACCGTGTCCCGGGGCATCGAGCCGCGGGAGTTCACGCTGGTCGCGTTCGGCGGCGCGGGGCCGATGCACGCCGTGTTCCTGGCGCGGGAACTGGGGATCGGGGAAGTCGTCGTGCCGCGGTTCCCCGGCGCGTTCTCGGCGTGGGGGATGCTCCAGACCGAGATCCGCAAGGACTTCGTCGAACCGTACTTCCACGTGGACGAGGACCTCGACCGCGCGGACACCGCGCGCAGGCTGGCCGCCATGGCCGACGAGGGGTTGCGCGCGTTGGCCGACGAGGGCGTCCCGGAGTCGGGCCGCCGGGTCGAGCACGCGGTGGACGTGCGGTACGTGGCGCAGGAGTACACGTTGACCGTCCCGGTGCACGACGCGGACGAACCCACGCGCGAGGACTTCGTGGAGATCGTCGCCAAGCGGTTCGCGCAGCTGCACGAAGCCCGTTACGGCCACGCGAACCCGGGCGCTCCCATCGAGTTCGTCACCCTGCGCACCACCGCGTTCGGCGACCTGGGCCGGGCCGAGACCGAGCGGCTGCCCGAGGGCGGCGCGGAGTTCCCGCACCGCGTGGTGCCGGTGGTCTTCGGCGGTGAGCCGAGGGACACCGTCGTCGTCCGCCGCGACGACCTCGTCCGCGGCCACTCGTTCGACGGCCCCGCGATCGTGGTCGAGAGCACCGCGACCACCGTGGTGCCGCCCGGGTTCACCGTGTCGGTCGACGCGATCGGCTCGCTTCTGGTGCAGGACAAGGAGAAGTGATGAGCATCGACCCGGTGGTCGTGGAGATCGTCCGCAACGCGCTGACGTCGGCGGCCGACGACATGAACGCGACCCTCATCCGCTCGGCCTACACCCCGATCATCTACGAGTGCGGCGACTGCGTGGTGGCGTTGCTGGACGACGAGCACCAGGTGCTCGGCCAGTCCGCGGGTCTGCCGATCTTCCTGGGCAACCTGGAGACGTGCACGCTGGCGACCGAGCAGCGGTTCGGCCGGGAGGTGTGGCAGCCCGACGACGTGTGGATCCTCAACGACAGCTACCTGGGTGGCACGCACCTCAACGACGTCACCATCTTCGGCCCCGTGTTCGTGGACGACGCGCTGGTCGGGTTCACCGCCACCCGGGCCCACTGGATCGACGTGGGCTCCAAGGACCCCGGCGGGTCGATGGACTCGGTGAACATCTTCCAGGAGGGCCTGCGGTTGGGGCCGCAGAAGCTGGTGGAGGGCGGCCGGGAGGTGGCGGCGGTGATCGACACCATCGCCACCAACGTCCGCTTCCCGTACCCGACGAGCGGCGACATGCACGCCATGATCGCCACCATCAAGATGGGCCAGGCGCGGCTGGCCGAGATCGTGGCGCGCTGGGGCCTGGAGACGGTGCGGGCCGCCCGTGACGAGATCTTCGCGCAGACCGAGCGCCTGGAGCGCGAGGTGATCCGCAACATCCCCGACGGCGTCTACCGCGCCGAGGGCTTCCTGGACAACGACGGCGTGGACCTGACCACGCCGGTGCCGGTGAAGCTGGCGATCACGGTGTCCGGGGAGAGCCTGGAGTTCGACGTGACCGAGTCGGCGGACCAGACCGTCGGTCCGGTCAACTGCGGCACGGCGCAGACGGTGTCGGCGTGCCGGGTCGGGTACAAGCTGCTGGTGAGCCCGGACGTGCCGGGCAACGGCGGTTCGTTCCGGCCGATGTCGGTGCGGGTGCGCGAGGGTTCGGTGTTCGGCGCGCAGGCGCCAGCCGCCTGCCAGTGGTACTTCTCCCACCTGGGGCTGCTGATCGACCTGGTGGCCAAGGCCCTCGCGCCCGCGATGCCGGAGCGGGTGGCGGCGGCGAGCCACGGTGACTCGATGATCGTGTTGCTGGCGGGCCGCGATGCCCGGCACGGCCGCGACTACGTGAGCCTGGAGGCCACTCTCGGCGGCTGGGGCGCGTGGGAGGGCTCCGATGGTGAGAGCGCGCTCATCAACAACGTCAACGGTTCGCTGAAGGACATCCCGATCGAGGTGTTCGAGACCCGGTACCCGTTCCGGATCACCGAGTACGCCATCCGGCCCGACTCGGGCGGCGCGGGCCGCTGGCGTGGCGGGAACGGGGTCGTGCGGGAGTACGTGGCGCAGCAGGACTGCACGGTGTCGCTGTGGTTCGAGCGCTCGACGACCCCGGCGTGGGGCCTGTTCGGCGGTTCGGACGCGGCTCCGCCGGAGGTCGTGATCAACCACGGCCGCCCGGACGAGCGCCGCCTCCTGAAGTGCAACGGCTTGCGCCTCAAGGCAGGTGACACGATCCGCTGCATGACCGGTGGTGGTGGCGGCTACGGGTCCCCCGCCGAGCGCGACGACGCCGCGGTGCGCGACGACATCGCCGACGGCCACGTGAGCCGGGAGCGGGCGGCAGCCGTCTACGGCGCGTGAGCCGCGCGGGGGTGGCCGGACCGGTGCCGGCCACCCCCGGCGGACGCGGTTTCAGGGCTCGGGTGTGGGCCACGCGTTCAGCAGGGCGTAGCACGCGATGTGCAGGGCCAGCCGCCGATCCGCCGAGTCGATGTCGATCCCCTTGGCGCGCAACCGGTCCACCCGGCCGAGCACGGTGTTCCGGTGCACACCCAACCGGGCCGCCGCCTGGCTGGTCGACCCGCCGCAGTCCAGCACGGCGGCGATCGTGGCGACCAGCGTCGGCCCCTCGGGCGATTCGACCAGTTCGCGCAACGCCACCGCCGACGCGGCGGCGATCTCCCCCACCGGCAGGCACGCCAGCACCACGCGCGCGCCGAGGTCGGCGAAGCACCGGACGCGGGCGCCCTCGTCGCGCCCCGCCGCGGCCAGGCCCGCCTCGGTCAGCGAACGACGCAGGCCGGGCAGGTCGCGGCCGGGTCTGCCGACGCCCGCGGTCAGGGCGACGGGCGCGGCGAGGCGGGTCAGGCCCTTCTCCACCACGCGGGCCACGGTCGCCGCGGTCGCCTCGTCACCGGTCCACCAGGTCACCCACCCGTCGGCGGTGGGCACCAGCGGGCGGTCGGCGAAGGTTTCGCGCCAGCGCGCCACCAGACCGGGTGTCGCGTCCACAATGGACACGCCTTCGGCACGCAGCGCGACGGCCACGTGGTTGCCGGCGGTGCGCCACCCGGCGTCGGCCGCGGCCCGCTCGGCGTCCGGGGAGGGTTCGTCGCGGAGCAGGGCGGTGAGGATCAGCCGGTCCTCCGCGACGCGGTCGGCCAGGGACAGCCGGCCGCGGGCGACGGCGGCGGCCAGGGGCGCCCTGGCCAGGTGCAGGATGGTCCGGACCACCTCGACCCAGCCGGGCGAGTCGGTGGACAGGCGGGCCACCAGTTCCGCCCACGGCCGCCCGTCCGGTCCCGGCACGGGCACGCGCAGGCCGGGTGCGGCAGCGGCGGCGGATTGGCCCGCCAGGACGTGACCGTCGGCCGCCACCAGGGCGGCGGACACGCCGGGCACCTCCGCGTTGACGACGCCGACGATGCCCCGTGCGCTGGTCCGCTCGCCGAACAGCTCGGCGCACCGGGCGGTCAGCATCGCGCGTGCGGCGGACGGGCTGGCGATCGCGCCCGCCAGGTCCAGGGCGTGCCGGGCGGGGTCGGCGGGCACCGCGAACAACGCCACCCGCAGGCGTTCCGCGAGCTGGACGGTGGACCGCGGCACGCCGACGTCCTCGGGCGCCACCACGCAGGACGCGCCGCGTTCCCAGGCCAGCCGGAGCGCCGACTCGACGGCCCAGACGCCGTGCGCCGCGGCGTGGTGCAGGACGATGGCGGTGTAGGGGCGGCAGCGGCGGACCTGGTCGAGTTCGCCGACCAGCTCGACGTGGGAGACGCGGCGGTCCAGGTTGGCGGTGACCAGCGCGCGTGCCTGACTCAGCGGTCCATAATGGACCAACTCGGCCACGGACAGCTCTTCCTGGGTGCGACTGCTCATGAGTTGTGCTCCGTGCGCCGTTCCCGGGTGGCTTTTCCTGCTGTCACGGGGAAATCCCCTCTCGCGGGTGCCCGACCGGGAAGCCGAACGCCCGCGGACCCGCGAGCCGCAGGCCCTCGGGCGTGTGCCACACGGGCGCGGCCGGGATCACCAGCACGTCGACGTGGTCTCCCACGACGACGCTCTCCGGGTCGACCACCCGCCGTTCCCGCCGGTCCAGCAGGCACAGCAGGTCGGGCACCGCCGCGGCCACCGCACCGTCCACAGTGGCCAGCAGGAACTCGTTCTGGGCCTCCAGCCGGATCAACCGCCCGGCGCCGGTGTACTCCACGACCGCCACGCTGGTCGGGTTCGCGGGCAGCCCCGGTCCGGTGGGCCGGGTGTCGTGGGACAGCTCCACGACCCGGCCGCTGCCCAGCAGCTTCGCGCCCAGGACGCGGGTGAGGTCGTCGAGCAGCGCGGTGTGGTCGGCGGCGGTGCGCAGGACCCGCCCGACGTCGATGAGCCTGCTCACCGCGCCGGGGATGGCGGCGTTCCGCAGGTGGCCCGCCGTGGTCGGGTTCATGGCGCACAGCATCCAGCCGCCCGCCGTGGTGACCGCCGCGCGCAGCAACGGGTCGGCGCGGGTGGCGGCGGCGTCCACCACGACGACGTCACCGGCCGCGCCCACGGCGGCCAGCGGCGTCAACGGCAAGCCCGCCAACGCGTAAGTGCTCTGCTGGATCAACGGCAGCACGCGGCCCATCCCGTCGCAGTCGACCAGCGGGAGGCCCGACACCGCCGCGGCGGCGATGGGGAACAACGCGTTCACCGTCGCGGCGGCCAACGGCATCACCGCGCGCAGGGGGTGGCCGAGCCGGGCTTCCAGCGCCCGCACGGCGAGTTCCGGCTCCTCGCCCGTGGGCGGCAGTTCCGCCAGCGCGGTCACCGAACCCACCATCGCGATCGCCGCGCACGGGCTCTCCGGCGGCAGGTCCGCCACGCCGACCAGGGGCACCGGGCCGTGCCGGTCCACCAGTTCCGCGACCCAGTCCAGGCAGGCGTCCACGATGAACCCCGTCGACGCGCTCAGCAGCCGGCTGCCCGTCATCAGGGCCGGCAGGTCGGCGGCGGAGATCTCCCTCATGACGCACCGGTGGCCCGGACGTGCAGCCGGTAGACGCCGCTGCGCAGGTAGGCCACCGGGCGGGCGGTGTCCGCCACGACCCTGGCCGCGCCCGGTTCGCTGCCGCTGGTCGCCACCACGGTCAACGCCCGCTGCCGCACCCGTTCCCGCAGCTGGTCCAGTTCGTCGGCGGTGTCGGCGGTCGCGACGACGTCCAGCCACGCGCCCGCGCGGGCGCACGCCGCGCCCACCGCGCCCAGGTCGGCGTCGGGCCGGACCAGCGTCCCGGCCAGGTCGCCCACGTCCTCGGCCCCGTCGAGCAGGGCGACCACGACGTGGTCGTGACCGGCGGGTTCGACGGGTGTCCTGCTCAGCACCGGCCGAGGGGCCGCGAGCCGCACGCCGTGCGGTCCGACCAGGTCGGGTTCCACGTGGGGCAGGCCGTCACGCACGTGCCCGACGACGACCTCCCGGCCGACGAGGACCACCAGGGCGTCGGTCGCACCGCCCAGGACGGCCGCGCCGGACAGCCGGGTGGCGTCGTCGGCGCCCAACGCCAGCACGGGCAGCGACCGCAGGCGTTCCGCGGAGACCCGGCCGCCCTCGCCCGTGACGAACCCGCAGCCCACCTCGCCGGGCAGCGCCGCCGTGGCCGCCGCGCACCGGTCGACCAGGTCGTCGGCGACGTCCAGCAGGGCGGCGTTGAGCACGGCCGCCGCCTCCCGTTCCAGCAGGCCCGGACCGCCCACCTCGTAGGACAGGCACAGGCGCAGGCCGGGGCGGTGGGCGAGCACCCGGGCGGCGACCTCCCGCTCGTGGTCGGCCCGGCCGACGGCGCCGGTCGCGGTGACCACGAGGGTGTCCAGACCGCCCGCGGCGGCCAGCTCGGCGGCCTGGTCGTCGAGCGCCAACGGCGCCAGTTCCGCGCCGAACAGGTCGTGTCCCCCGGTGACGTGGCCCCGCCAGCCGACCAGCGAGCGCACCAGCGGCGACGGGTGCCCGCCCAGCGCGGTGCCCCGCGCGACGCCCGGCAGCACCCGGACGGCGGCGACCCGACCGGTCACCGACCCCAGGGAGGCGTCCAGGACGGCGGAGACGTCCCACGTGACGGTGTCGACCCGTGACCCGCTCGCCAGCCGGGTGAGCAGTTCGCGGGGCTCACCGGACCTGGACGCGACCAGCGCGCCACCGGCCACCAGCGCCCCGTGCGCGAGGTCGGGGGTCAGCCGCACACCGATCCGCACCGCCCGCCTCCACCTCGTCCGGAACCCCGATCATCGCAAGCCGCGCGGTTCCGCGCCGGTCCACGCGCGGGTGCTCATTGATCAGTCTCAACCCCGGTCCGCTCGACGACCTCGAACACGCCGCCTTCCGGCACGGAGCCCTCCAGCAAGGCTTCGACCTCAGCCGCGTTGCCCCGCCGCCACGGGTCGTCGACCCACGCGTCGTAAGCGGACGGGCTCTCCCAGGTCGCGGTCACGACGTACCGGTCACCACCGCCGACGGGCCGGTGCAGGGCCGCTCCCAGACAGCCCGGCTTGGCCAGAGCGCGTTCCAGCACCCGGTGCTCGCGGAAGAACTCCTCAAGCTCCGCACCCCCGCCGGGGCGGGCGGACAGGTAGAGAACGCTGCGAATCACGGTGCCTCCCGAGTGTGGTTTCGCCGCCCTGAGCGGCGAGAGCGTCACTGTAGGAAGCGCGTTCACGGCTGCTGTGCTTGGAGCACCCTCATGAGGGGTTCGCCTGTGCGTGTGGCCCAGCGCGTGTCTTCTGGGGCAGAGGAGGCGTCCGGCCGCGTGCTCCGAGTAACGGCGCCTGCAACACATAACGAGACGATGATGAACCGAATGAAAACCGCCCCAGGCCGCTATAAGGTCACAGGTCAACAAGTGTCTTCCCCGCGCCAGCGGGGGTGGTCCCCGGGTTCACAAGAGCTTCTGCGTCCTGGAATAGTCTTCCCCGCGCCAGCGGGGGTGGTCCCTTCGACACCGGACTGATCTGATCAATGAACCGGTCTTCCCCGCGCCAGCGGGGGTGGTCCCTGCCGCCCGAAGCGGTCCGCAACCTCCGGCCGGTCTTCCCCGCGCCAGCGGGGGTGGTCCGTCCGCCAGCAGATGCGCCACGTGACAGGGCAGGTCTTCCCCGCGCCAGCGGGGGTGGTCCCAATCGACGCATCATCGGACTTCTTGTTTCTGCGTCTTCCCCGCGCCAGCGGGGGTGGTCCCCACACCCGCCGCCGGGCCGCACGCGCCTACATGGTCTTCCCCGCGCCAGCGGGGGTGGTCCCGGCCCGGGAACGCCGTCCGACGGGGTCGCCGGGTCTTCCCCGCGCCAGCGGGGGTGGTCCTTGAGGAGGAGTCCCGACGCCCTCCGGATGGTTGTCTTCCCCGCGCCAGCGAGGGTGGTCCGTGCTGTGCGTCCTGCCAGACGGCCACCGGCCCGGTCTTCCCCGCGCCAGCGGGGGTGGTCCCTCATCGACGATGATCGGACGCAGCGGGGTCTCGTCTTCCCCGCGCCAGCGGGGGTGGTCCCTGCGCGCTCTGGGCTACGTCTACCGAGGCCGCGTCTTCCCCGCGCCAGCGGGGGTGGTCCCTCGGGGTGAGCCGTCGACACCACCTCGACGGC
>NZ_JAHXGQ010000040.1 GCF_019375475.1 Saccharothrix obliqua
CGAGAGGACCGTGGGCAGGCTGACGGCTGGGTCGGTGTCGTGGTCGAGCATCTCCAGGCCCAGTTCGCGCAGCTCGGCGGCGACCTCGGCCAGCGGCACGGCGGTGCGGGCCTCGGCGGCGCGCGCGGTGATCGCGAGGGCCAGTGGGTAGCCGCCGCACAGCCCGATCAGCTCGTTCACCGCCCCGGGTTCGGCGGCGACGCGGTCCCGGCCCAGGCGGGCGACCAACAACGCGCGGGCCTCGTCGCGGGACAAGACGTCCAGGTGCAGGTGACGCGCGCCGTACCGGTCGATCAGGGAGGCGAGCCGGTGGCGGGCGGTGACCAGCACGGTGCAGGTCGGCGAGCCCGGCAGCAGCGGCACGACCTGCTCGACGGTGGCGGCGTTGTCCAGCACCACCAGCATCCGCCGCCCCGCCACCAGGCTCCGGTACAACGCGGCCTGCCCGTCGAGGTCGGTCGGGATGCGGTCGGGTGCGACGCCGAGGGCGTCGAGGAACCCC
>NZ_JAHXGQ010000041.1 GCF_019375475.1 Saccharothrix obliqua
CGCGTTCCTCGACGCCCTCGGTGTCGAACCCGACCGCGTCCCGACCGACCTGGATGCACGGGCCGCGCTGTACCGCAGCCTGGTCGCCGACAAGCGGATGCTGATCGTGCTGGACAACGCCGCCACCGCCGAGCAGGTCGTGCCGCTGCTGCCCGGCAGCCCGACCTGCACCGTGCTGGTCACCAGCCGTCAGGTGCTGCCCTCGCTGATCGACCGGCACGGCGCCCGGCATGTACGCCTCGACCTCCTCGCCCACGACGAGGCCCGCACGTTGTTGACCGCCCGCCTGGGCCGGGACCGCGTCGCCGCCGAACCCGAGGCGGTGAACGAGCTGATCGGGCTGTGCGGCGGCTACCCGCTGGCCCTGGCGATCACCGCGCGCACCGCCGAAGCCCGCACCGCCGTCCCACTGGCCGAGGTCGCCGCCGAACTGCGCGAACTGGGCCTGGAGATGCTCGACCACGACACCGACCCAGCCGCCAGCCTGCCCTCCGTGCTGTCC
>NZ_JAHXGQ010000042.1 GCF_019375475.1 Saccharothrix obliqua
CCCGAAGGTGCCGATGACGGTGCCGCTGCCGTTGAGCTTCCAGACGGAGACCTCGCCGGTGAAGGCGTTGTACAGCACGACGTCGTTGTGGCCGTCGCCGTTCATGTCGCCGGTGGCGACGATCTTCCAGTCGCGGGCGCAGCCCGTCGCGGTGTCGCAGCGGCCGGTCAGGCCGAACGTGCCGATGACGTTGCCCGCGCTGTCCAGCCGCCAGACGGAGACCTCACCCGTGAAAGCGTTGTACAGCAGCACGTCCGGGCGGCCGTCGCCGCTGAAGTCGTTGATGCCGACGATCGCCCAGTCACGTGAGCAGCCCGATGGGGCGTCGCAGCGGCCGGAGAG
>NZ_JAHXGQ010000043.1 GCF_019375475.1 Saccharothrix obliqua
AGCTGATCGACCGCGTGGTGAAGACCTACACCGAGGCCGGTGTGCTGCACGGCTACTTCGCGACGGCGGACGACGCGGAGGTGTTCGAGCACGAGATCACCTGGATGCTGCTGCACCAGGTGTTCAGCTTCAACTCGCCGGTGTGGTTCAACGTGGGCACCAGCTCGCCGCAGCAGGTCTCGGCGTGCTTCATCCTCTCGGTGGACGACACCATGGAGTCGATCCTCAACTGGTACCGCGAGGAAGGTCTGATCTTCAAGGGCGGTTCGGGCGCGGGTCTGAACCTGTCGCGCATCCGCTCCTCGAAGGAGCTGCTGTCCTCCGGTGGGAC
>NZ_JAHXGQ010000044.1 GCF_019375475.1 Saccharothrix obliqua
GGCTGATCGACCGGGTCGTCGGGCGCTACGTCGCGGCCGGTTCGGCGAACGGCTACTTCGCGACCCCGGGTGACGCGGAGGTGTTCGAGCACGAGATCACCTGGATGCTGCTGCACCAGGTGTTCAGCTTCAACTCGCCGGTGTGGTTCAACGTGGGCACCAGCTCGCCGCAGCAGGTCTCGGCGTGCTTCATCCTGTCCGTCGACGACTCGATGGAGTCCATCCTCGACTGGTACCGCGAGGAGGGCTTGATCTTCAAGGGCGGTTCGGGTGCGGGCTTGAACCTGTCGCGCATCAGGTCGTCCAAGGAGCTGCTGTCGTCGGGCGGCCT
>NZ_JAHXGQ010000045.1 GCF_019375475.1 Saccharothrix obliqua
CGGTCGGGACATCGTGTCGGTGCAGTACCAGAACGCGAACAACTCGGTGCGGGTGTCCGACGAGTTCATGCACGCCTACGAGAACGGCGGGCGGTTCGGCCTGCGCGCCCGGCAGACCGGTGAGGTGATCGAGCACGTCGACGCCAAGGGCCTGTTCCGGAAGCTGGCGCAGGCGGCGTGGGAGTGCGCGGACCCGGGTATCCAGTACGACGGGACGATCAACGACTGGCACACCACGCCGGAGTCGGGTCGGATCACGGCGTCCAACCCGTGTTCGGAGTACATGCACCTGGACAACTCCAGT
>NZ_JAHXGQ010000046.1 GCF_019375475.1 Saccharothrix obliqua
TGGTCGGGACATCGTGTCGGTGCAGTACCAGAACGCGAACAACTCGGTGCGGGTGTCCGACGAGTTCATGCACGCCTACGAGAACGGCGGACAGTTCGGCCTGCGCGCGCGGCAGACCGGTGAGGTGATCGAGCACGTCGACGCCAGGGGCCTGTTCCGGAAGTTGGCGCAGGCGGCGTGGGAGTGCGCGGACCCGGGTATCCAGTACGACGGGACGATCAACGATTGGCACACCACGCCGGAGTCGGGTCGGATCACGGCGTCCAACCCGTGTTCGGAGTACATGCACCTGGACAACTCCAGC
>NZ_JAHXGQ010000047.1 GCF_019375475.1 Saccharothrix obliqua
GCTACTATCGTGCCTACCAGCCTTCGCTGGCGGTTCATCGACGGGCGGAGCCCTGGGTCCTCTCGCTGAAAGAAACACATGCGTGTTCCCTCAGGACCCAACAGCGTACCGAACAGAAACCCTGAACCCTCCGACGACCCTTCCACTCCCCGCAAACGGGGCTGTACTAGCTCGCCGGACAATCCGAAGTCCTGTATATAGCCAGCATCCACAATAATGAGCCCCACCGGTCGATCACTCGCCGACCGCGTGGTCCTCCACCCCGGCGAACCAGGGT
>NZ_JAHXGQ010000048.1 GCF_019375475.1 Saccharothrix obliqua
GACTCGATTCCGGTCGGGTCGGAGGACCACGCGGTCGGCGAGTGATCGACTGGTGGGGCTCATTATTGTGGATGCTGGCTATATGCAGTGCTTGGGATTGTCCGGCGAGTTAGTACAGCCCTTAGGGGAGTGGAAGGGTCGCTGGAGGGTTCAGGGTTATTGTTCGGTACGCTGTTGGGTCCTGAGGGAACACGCATGTGTTTCTTTCAGCGAGAGGGACCCAGGGCTCCGCCCGTCGATGAACCGCCAGCGCGAGCTGGTAGGCACGATAGTAGT
>NZ_JAHXGQ010000049.1 GCF_019375475.1 Saccharothrix obliqua
GTTGAGGCGTTTGTGTTGTATTCGTCGGTGGCTGGTTTGTTGGGTACGGCTGGTCAGGCGAATTATGCGGCGGGTAATGCGTTTTTGGATGGTTTGGCGGAGTTTCGTCGTGGGTTGGGTTTGCCCGGGGTGTCGTTGGCGTGGGGGTTGTGGGAGGCGGAGAGCGCGTTGTCGGGCGGTCTGTCCGATGTGGACCGCAAGCGC
>NZ_JAHXGQ010000005.1 GCF_019375475.1 Saccharothrix obliqua
CGAGATCCAGCCGGGGCAGATCATCATCACCGACGTCGAGGGCTGGGACGGCGAGTCCGAGGCCGACGACAAGGCCCGGTTCGTGTTCCGCGGCGAGACCAAGCCGCTGAACGTGCCGGACGCCCCGCCGGTCGACCTGGCCGCCTCGTCCGGCGGTGACGCCGGCGAGTCGGACTCCGAGTCCGCCTGAGAGCGGTGACTGAGCGGTAGCGAAAGCGCCCCCCGGGTTTCCGGGGGGCGCTTTCGCGTGTCAGTGCAGGGAGCCGGCGGTGACGTGCAGGTCGGTGGTGCGGGTCAGCGTCGTGCGGATGACGAGGTCCAGGGCGCGGGCCGTGGTGTCCAGGTCGAGGCTGGGCATGTCGTCGTGGCCCTGTTCGGGGGCGTACGGCACGTGCACGAAGCCACCGCGGACCGTGGGGTGCTCCGTGGCGATGAGGTGCATGAGCCCGTAGAAGACGTGGTTGCAGACGAACGTCCCGGCGGTGTGGGACACGGACGCGGGGATGCCCGCGTCGTGCAGCGCCGCCACGCACGCCTTCACCGGGAGGCTGCTGAAGTAGGCCGCGGGACCGCCCGGCACGACGGGTTCGTCGATCGGCCGGCGGCCCGCGTTGTCCGGGATGCGGGCGTCGTCCAGGTTCACCGCGACCCGTTCGGGTGTCACCCCGGTCCGCCCGCCCGCCTGGCCGACGCAGACGACGGCGTCCGGCGCGTGCTCGGCGAGCAGACCCCGCAACGCGTCCAGCGACGCCCCGAACTCACACGGCAACTCCGCCGTCACCAACTCGTACCCGTCCGGCACGACCCGGCGCACCGCGTCCCAGGAGGGGTTGGTCGCCTCGCCACCGAACGGCGCGAAGCCCGTAAGCACGACTCTCACGAGAGTGAGACTAGAGGGCGACCTCGCGCCGAACCGGCGGAGCCGGACCGGAGCCGGTCGGTTCGGTCGGCGGCGCGGGCCGGTCCCCCCGGTGGTCGGCCGGGTCAGTCGTGCTTCGGCTCGGAGCTGAGCACCACCTCGAACTCCAGCAGGTCCGAGCCGGTGCCCACGGGCTTGGCCCGCTCACCCGCGTGCGCGGCGCGCCCGCTGCCCTCCAGCCAGTTCTTGAAGTCCTCGTCGGTCTGCCACTGGGTCACCACGAAGTACCGGTCGTCGCCGGCGACCGGGCGCAGGAGCTGGAAGCCCAGGAAACCGGGTGACGAGTCCACCGCGCCGAGGCGCGCGGCGAACCGCTTCTCCAGCTCCGGACCGGAACCGTCGGGCACGTGGATCGCGTTGATCTTCACAACCGCCATGCCACCGACGTTAGCAGCGCTCAGCGCCGCAGCGACCCGGGCCAGAGGTGCTCGTCGGACGGCCGCTCCGCGCCGCGGAACCACGCGGCGAAGAAACCGTCGAGGTCCTGGCCGGACACCTGCTCCACGTGGGCCTCGAACTCGGGCCACGCCGCGTTGCCGTCCCGGTGCTGCTCGAGCCACGTGCGCAGCGCCCGGTCGAACGCGTCGTCACCGATCTGGCGGCGCAACGCGTGCACCGCGAGCTGCCCCTTGTCGTAGACACCGCGGAACTCGTTGCCGCGGCCCATGTCGTACAGGGGGCGCTTCCAGTAGCCGCCGGACTTCTCGGTGCGGGCCACCTCCGCGCGGTACCGGTCGTCCAGGTTCTCGCCGTCCTTCGCCTCTGCCCAGAGCCACTGCGCGTAACTGGCGAAGCACTCGTTCAGGCAGATGTCGGCCCACGACCGGAGGGAAACCGAATCACCGAACCACTGGTGCGCGTTCTCGTGCACCAACGTCTCCAGGTCGGCCCAACCGGCGTACACGGGCCGCGTCTGGGTCTCCAGCGAGAAGCCGATGTCGTCGGCCAGGAAGATGCCGCCCGCCGCCTGGAACGGGTACGGCCCGAACCGCCCGGCCAGGAAGTCCAGGATCTCCGGCAGCCGCCGCTGGTGCTCCCGGGCCCGTTCGGCGCCCGGCGCGTAGGCGTCCACGACGGGTGTGCCGTCGGCGAGCGCGGAGCGGTCGACGCTCCACCTGTCGATCGCGATCGTGGTCAGGTAGGTGGCCATCGGCTTGGCCGCCTGCCACCGGTACGTGGACCACCCGTCCGCGTGAGTGGTGGCGCCCTCCACCCCGTTCGACACCACCGACCAGCCGTCCGGCACCCGCGCGGCGAGCTTGAACGCCGCCTTGTCGCGCGGGGTGTCGTTGGCCGGGAACCAGGTGGTCGCGGAGTGCGGCTGGCCCGCCGCGAACGCGCCGCCGGACGCCGACACCTGCCACCCGCTGCGGCCCAGCGCGCGGTCCTCGAACAACGTCGGCTCGCCGCCGTAGGTCACCGCGACGGTGAACTCCCGCCCGGCGCGCAACGGCTCGGCGGGCGTCACGACCAGCTCGTGCTCGCCCTCCTGCCGGAACTCGGCACGCCGGTCGCCCACCGCCACCTCGGACACCGCGAGCTGGTACAGGTCCAGGTTGAAGCGGCCCAGGTCGTCGGTCGCGACGGCGGTGACCAACGCCTTGCCGTCCAGGCGGCGGGTCGCCGGGTCGTAGCTGACGGAGATGTCGTACTCACGCACGTCGTACCCGGAGTTGCCGTCCTGCGGGTAGTACGGGTCGCCCGCGCCGTCCGCGCCCCGCGCGTCCACCACCGCCGGTGTGGTCGCGCTCGGGTCCGCCACGGGCCGCGGCTCGGGCGCACCCGGCAGCTTGGCGACCAGCACGCCGGCGATCACCAGCACGACGGCGGCGATGGCCAGGTAGGGGCGGGCCTTGGGGCTGAGTGCCATGCGGACATGATGCACGCATGACCGTCGTGGAGTTCGGGGGAGAGGGGCCGGGCATCCTGCTGCTGCACGGCCTGATGAGCCGCGCCTCCACCTGGTGGACCGCGGCGCGGTGGCTGCGGGCTCACGGCCGGGTCGTCGCGCCCGACGCGCGCGGCCACGGCCGCAACCCGCGGCGCGGGCCGTTCCGGACGGAGGACTTCGTCGCGGACGCGGCCGAGGTGCTGGAGCGGTTCGACCTCGCGCCCGCCGTCGTCATCGGGCACTCCATGGGCGGCCTGCACGCGTGGGCGCTCGCCGCGTCCCGCCCGGACCTGGTGCGTGCCGTGGTGGCGGAGGACGTGGTGCCGGACAACCGGGGCCGCTCGGTGGACGAGTGGCGCTGGTACTTCGACTCGTGGCCGGTGTTCGAATCCCTCGCGCACGTGCGGTCGGTGGTGCCGGTGCCGCGGGTGGAGGAGATGTTCGAGGAACGCGCCGACGGCTGGCACCTGATCGCGCGGCTGGAGGACCTGTACGAGATCGCCGCGGAGTGGGGCGAGCGGTCCTACTGGGACTACGTGGACGCCATCCGCTGCCCCACGCTCACCATCGAGGCCGGCCGGGGCGGGTTGCGGCCGGGGCAGATGGCCGAGGTGGCGCGCCGCACCGGCGGCCACCACCTGCTGGTGCCCGAGTCGGGGCACGTCGTGCACGACGAGGCGCCGGACGTCTACCGGGGCGCGGTGGAGGCGTTCCTCAGCGGGTCGATCCCGCCGGTCTGAGTGTCGATCACGGCCACCTCGCGGACCTCGGCCCGGATCGGCTCCACCGGGTGCAGCTCGGCGAACGCGCGCGTGGTGGCCGCGGCGTCCGCACCGGGCAGCAACACGCAGTGCGGCACCCAGCTACCGGGCAGGTGGTGGGCGTTGGGGTGCTTCACCCGGCCGGCCAACACGTCGTGGACGGCCGAGTGCACGGCCAGCAGCTCGGCGTCCACGACCGCGCCGAGCTGGAGCACACCCTCCGCGCGGGCCGACGCGCCGAGGGTGTGCAGCCACAGGTCGGGCAGCCACAGCCGGGCCAGGTCGGTCCGCAGCTCGGCCCGGACCTTCGGGCCGATCACGCCCGCCGCCGCGTACGTCAGGTGCGGCGGGAACGGGAAGCTCGCGCCGACGCGCCGCCACAGCTCCCGGATGCGCGCGTCGGCGTCCTCGTCGAAGAAGGCCACCAACGCGTGCATCAGTGCTCGCCCGGCAACGCGAACCGGCCGTCGGCGGTCTGCTCGACCAACCCGTCCACCAGCAGCGAGTGCAGGCACCGGTCCCGCTGGCCCGCGTCCGACCACGCGGTGTCCAACCGGGCCTTGTCGACCGGCTCGGACGTGCCGCGCAGGACGTCCAACAGCCGTCCGCGCACCTGCCGGTCCGTGCCCGCGAACTTCTGCACGGCCTTCGCCGGACCGTCGTACGCGGGTCGCCCGTTGAGCTGCCACGCGCACGTGGCGAACACGGGGCAGTCGGCGCACTTGGGGGCGCGTGCCGTGCAGACGACCGCGCCCAGCTCCATCAGCGCGGCCGAGAACACGGCGGCGTTCTCGTCGGGCAGCAGGACGACCACGTCGTTCATGTCGCGCGTGGTCGACGGCGGCCCGGCGTCACCGGCGCCGTGCACGGCCCGTGCGACGACTCGCCGCACGTTGGTGTCCACGACGGGGCACCGCTGCCCGTAGGCGAACGCCGCCACCGCACGCGCCGTGTACGCGCCGATGCCCGGCAACGCCAGGAGCGTGTCCACGTCGTGCGGCACCACGTCGCCGTGGTCGTTCGCGATGGCCTGGGCGGCGGCGTGCAGCCGCAGCGCGCGTCGCGGGTAGCCGAGCTTGCCCCACGCGCGCAGCACCTCGCCCTGCGTGGCACGGGCCATCGCGGACGGCTTCGGCCACCGCTCCAGCCAGTCGCGCCACACCGGCTCCACGCGGGCCACGGGTGTCTGCTGCAACATGATCTCGCTGACCAGCACGCCCCAGGCGGTGCACTCGGGCCGTCGCCACGGCAGGTCGCGTGCGGTCTCGGCGAACCAGTCGATGAGGGTCTGCGCGTCCACGCTCATATCGCCGCACAGTGTCCCAGAAACGCGGGGACGACCGGACCGCCGGCCCGGCCGTCCCCGACCCCGCGCTAGACGACCTCGGTCAGCTCACCGGTGTGGACGTCGTAGACGAACCCGCGCACGTTGTCGCGGTGCGGCACGAACGGGCTGTGCCGCAGGCGGTTCATCGAGTTCCGCACGCTGTCCTTGACCTCGCGGAACGCCTCCACCGACCACGTGGGGCGCATACCCGCCTCCCGCTCCAGCTCGTCCTTGAAGTCGTCCTCGGTCACCAGCTCCAGACCGCAGTTGGTGTGGTGCACGAGCAGCACCTCGCGGGTGCCGAGCTTGCGCTGGCTCAGCGCCAGCGAGCGGAGCATGTCGTCGGTCACCACGCCGCCCGCGTTGCGGAGCACGTGCGCCTCACCCTGTTGCAACCCGAAGATCTCGAACACGCGGATCCGGGAATCCATGCAGGTCAGGATCGCCACCTGCATGGACGGCTTGGGCGAGGACCGGTCACCGGGCACGATGTTGCCCAACTCGTGGTTGCGGCGCAGCAGCTCGTCGATAGACGTCATGGGACACCTCCCTTTCCTTCGGATTGGAACCCGCGCCCCGAATGGCGGCAAGTCAAACGGACGCGGATCACGTTCATCACATCGGATTACCCACGCCTCACCCGCTTCCGGGGGCGGCTTGGCTACCTTCGGTCGGGTGATCGAGCCCACAGGCCCGCTCCCGCCGGCGGTGTACCGGCGGCGGCGCGTGCTGGCCGCCGCGGGCGCGGTGGTGTCGCTCGTGCTCGCGGTCTGGCTGGTGGGCGCGTTGATCGGGCGGGGCGACCCGTCGACCACGTCGGCCGCCGCCTCGTCCGCCCCGCCGCCACCGCCGGAGCGGCCCGTGGTGGCCTCGTCGTCGGCGACCACGTCGCCCCCGCCGCCGGCGCCCGACCCGCCGCGGCCCACGGCCGCCGCGCCGCCGTCACCGGCGCCGCCGCCGGGCCCGCCGCCGCCGTGCGAGGACGCGCACCTGGTGGTGCGGGCGGAGGTGGAGCGGGCCGAGTTCCCGGCCGGGCAGCCCGTGCGGTTCCGGATCGCGGTGTCGAACGCGGGACCGCTGCCGTGCACGCGGGAGATCGGCCGCGCCGTGCGCGAGCTGGTGGTGACCGGCGCGGACGGCACGCGGCTGTGGTCGAGCAACGACTGCACGCCCGCCGAGGGCTCGGAGGTCCGGATCATCCAGCCGGGCGAGGTCTTCGAGTACGGCGTCAAGTGGCTCGGGAGCACGTCGGAACCGGGCTGCGCGAGCCCGAGCCGGCTCGGGCCGGGCGACTACCTGCTGATCGCGCGGGTGGCCGGGAAGGCGGGTGACCCGGTCGTGTTCCGGATGACCTGACGCCCGGCCACCGCACGGCGTCACGGGCCGAACCAGCGCTCCTCGACCGCGCCGCGCGGCGCGGCGGCGGTCGCGCCGACGACCAGTTCGGTGGACAGCGTGACCGACCGCGGCCGGGTGCGCTCCGCCGGGTCGAGCAGCAGCTTGCCCGCGGCGCGGCCCTTCTCCAGGACGGGCTGGCGGACCGTGGTGAGCCCCGCCTGCTCGGCCTCGCGGATGCCGTCGAACCCGGTGATCGTCAGGTCGTGCGGCACGTTGAGGCCGCGCTTGCGCGCCTCGCCGAGCGCGCCGAGCGCGAGGATGTCCGAGGTGCAGATGAGCGCCGTGATCTGCGGGTCGCGGTCGAGCACCTGGGCCGCCGCCGACGCGCCGGACGCGATGGTGTGGTCGAACCGCTCCACCACCGGCACCGCCGACCACTCCACGCCGACCTCCGCGAACGCCTCCGCGAGGCCCGCGAGCCGCGCCCGCTGCACGTGGAAGTGCGCCGAGCGCTGCCGCTCCCGGGTCACGTAGCCGTCGTTGCGGTCGCGGGCGAGGCGCATGCACACCACGCCGATCCGCCGGTGCCCCAACGCGATGAGGTGGCGGGCCAGCGAGTTCATCGCGGCCTGGTCGTCGATGCCGACCCGGTCGACGTTGCCCAGGTCCGGCTGGTCGCACACCACGGTGGGCACCGGCCGCTCCAGCACCGCCGCCAGGTGCGGGTCGTCGTCGGGCACCGAGTACACGACGAAACCGTCCACGCCCGCGCGGTGCACGGCCGCCACGTCCTCGCGCTCGGGGTTCGCCGGCACCAGCAGCAGCCCGGTCCCGGCGTCCTCGCACGCCAGGGCCAGGCCCTCCAGGAACCCGATCGCGGCGGGGTCGCGGAACGCGTAGGACAGGTTCTCGGTGAGGAGCAGCCCCACCGCACCCGCCTTCCGCGTGCGCAGCGACCGCGCGACCGGGTCGGGGCCCGGGTAGCCGAGTCGTCTCGCTGTCTCCAACACCCGGCGTCGCAGCTCCGGCGAGAGCTGGTCGGGACGGTTGTACGCGTTGGACACCGTTGTCCGGGAAACACCCAGCTCCGCGGCCAATGAGGCCAGCGTCGCGGGGCGTCGCACATGCATCGACCGCGCCATGAAGTGACCGTAACGGTTCAGAACCAATTACTGAAGTGGGGGTGACCGGCGTCCCGTAAAAAAGACATCGCCGCAGGTAGGACTACGTTACATGCGTGGAACATGGTCCAGACCAATCAGGAGGGTGGTGGCGGCGCGGTGGACTCCCGGACGACCAGCCGAGGGCGGAACACGCGCGTGTAGTTGCCCGCCGGCCGACGCCGCCGATCGGGGTCCAGGCGGTGCGCCAACTCGTCCACCGCGGCGGTGGCCATCTCCTCGATCGGCTGCGCCAGGGTGGTCAGCGCCGGCGAGCAGTACGACGCCAGCGGTATGTCGTCGAAACCCACCACCGACAGGTCGCGCGGCACGGCGAGACCCCGGCGGTGCGCCTCCCGCAGCACGCCGATCGCCATGTGGTCCGACGAGCAGATCACCGCGGTCGGCCGGACCGCGTCCAGCAACGCGGCCACCGCCGCCGCGCCGCCCTCCGGCCCGAACGGCGCGTGCGCCACGTACTCCGAGCCGGCCGGCAGCCCGTCCTCCTCCAGCGCCGCCGACCAGCCGGCGCGCTTGAGCCGCGACGGCAGCGACCGCGCCGGTCCCGACACGAAGCCGATCCGGCGGTGCCCCAGCTCCACCAGGTGCCGCGTCGCCGCGTACCCGGCGTGCTGCTCGTCCACCGTCACGTCCGGCACGTCCAGCGACGGCGTCGCGCCGTTGACGAACACCATCCGCACCCCGTCCGCGAGGAGCTTGGCGTAGTAGCTGGGGCGCGGCGCCCGGCCGAGCGGCACCTCGACGTTGGTGATCTCCGGTGACACGAAGACCATCCCCTCCACGCCACGCGCCAGCAGCATCCGGACGTACTCCTCCTCGCCCATCGCGGCCGAGCCGGTGGCGCGGGTGTTGCACAGCAGCGACGAGTAGCCCAGGCGCGCGGCACGCACCTCCAGCGCCTCGGCGAACGCCGGGAACACCGGGTTGGACAGCTCGGGCACCAGCAACCCGATCACGCCGGTCCGTTGCAGCGCGCCCAGGCCGCGCGGGGTGTAGGGCATCTCGCTGAGGACGGACAGCACGCGTTGGCGCGTCTCCTCGTTCACACCCGCCCGGCGGTTGAGCACCCGGCTCACCGTCGAGATGCTCACCCCGGCGGCCCTGGCGATCTCGGCGAGCCCGGACACCGCGCCTCCTCTCGTTCGACGCCGATCTTGCCTGTCATCGTCGCCGAGCGGTCGGGTGTGACACGCGGCGCGCCGCCGGTCGGCCCCGTCACGCCGGCAAGGTTTTGCGGTGACCGCCCGAACGGCCGCCACCCTTGGGGCCGAATTCCACGCGAAACCTTGACCCGGCCCTGGTCGGGGTATGAAATCCGCGTCACCCGGTTCGCAACTCCTTGCCGATGGAGGGACGACGGTGCGACGCGAACTCCTCAGGACCGCGGTGGCGGTCGCCGCCGCCGGCCTGCTCGCCCTCACCGCGTGCGGTGGCGGTTCGACGGGCGGCACCGGCGAGGTGGTCTTCTGGGACACCAGCGGGCCCAACGAGGCGCCGGTGTTCGCCGCGGTCGCGCGGGAGTGCGCCGACCGGGGTGGTTTCCGGGTGCGGGTCGAGACCGTCGCCTTCGACGCCGCGTTGAACAACTTCAAGACCGCCGCGCAGGGCGGCCAAGGGCCGGACGTGTTCCGCGCGGAGGTCGCGTGGGTGGCGCAGCTGGCGAAGCTGGGTTACCTGGTGGACCTCGGCGGCACGGCCGCGGGCGGGGACACGGCGGACTTCCTGGCCACACCGCTGGGTTCCGCCAAGTACGACGGCCGGCTCTACGGCGTGCCGCAGGTGACCGACTCGCTGGCGTTGTTCTACAACAAGAAGGCGCTGGCCGACGCGGGCGTCGAGCCGCCGAGGACGTGGGACGAGGTCAAGGCCGCGTCGACCAAGCTCGGAGGGGAGAAGGCGTTCTTCGTCAACAACGACGCCTACTACGCGTTGCCCTTCATCTACGGCGCGGGCGGCGACCTCGTGGACGCCGAGGCGAAGAAGATCGTGGTCGACTCGCCGCAGAACGTGAAAGCACTGCGCACGGCCAAGGGCCTGCTCGACGCGAAGGCCGCGACGACCGCCCTCGACCCGGCCAACTCGTACAACAACATGCAGGCCGCGTTCTCGTCCGGTGAGGTCGCGATGGTCGTCAACGGGCCGTGGTCGGTCGCCGACTACCTCAAGGGCGCCGCGTTCACCGACCCCGCCAACCTGGGCATCGCGCCGGTCCCGGGTGAGACGGCGGGCAAGGGCGCGGCACCCGTCGGCGGGCACGACTACGTGGTCCGGCAGGGCACCAGGGCCAAGGACCCGGCGGTCGCGCTGGTCGCCTGCATGAGCGGGGTCGACGCGCAGGTCCGGGTCGCCCGGGAACTCGGCCTGCTGCCCACCCGCGCGTCGGCCTACGAGGACCCGGCCGTGCGGGCGCACCCGGTGGTGTCGGCGTTCCGGGAGGTGGCGCGGGACGCGCACCCGCGGCCCTGGATCCCCGAGGGCGGCCGGCTGTTCGACCCGCTGAAGACCGCCTACGCGGACGTGCTGGCGGGCGCGAAGGACGCCGAGGAGGCGCTGCGCGAGGTCGCCAGGGCGTACAAGGACCAGGTGGTCACCGACTACGCGCTCGGCTGAGGAGGTGGCCGTGCGCAGGTTCCTCGACCGGTACTGGTACGCGTACGCGATGGTGTTGCCGGTGGTGCTGGTCACCGGCGTGCTGGTGCTGATCCCGCTCGCCCAAGGGGTGTTCTTCACCTTCACGGACATCAACGAGGGCAACATCGCCAACCCGGTCCTGGACCGGCCCGCGACGTTCTCCGGCGTGGGCCTCGTGAACTACCTCCACGTGCTGTCCGGCGACCCGGCCTACGGCTCGTTCTGGTCGACCCTGGCACGCACGCTGGTCTGGACGTTCGGCTGCGTGCTCGCCCACTTCACCATCGGCCTCGGGCTGGCGGTGCTGCTCAACCGCCGGGTGCGTGGGCGGGCGGTCTACCGGGCGCTGCTGATCCTGCCGTGGGCGGTGCCGTCGTTCATCAGCGCGTTCGCCTGGAAGTACATGTTCAACGCGCAGTACGGGGTCATCAACCAGGCGTTGCGCGTGGTCGGGCTGCCGGACCCGGTGTGGCTCGGCCAGTCGGACTGGGCGCTGGTGGCGGTCATGCTCGTGAACGTGTGGCTGGGGGTGCCGTTCATGATGGTGGCGTTGCTGGGCGGGCTCCAGGCGATACCCGCGGACCTGTACGAGGCGGCCGAGGTGGACGGGGCGTCGCCGTGGCAGCGGTTCCGCGACATCACCCTGCCCGGTCTCCGGGCGGTGTCGGGCACCGTGGTGCTGCTGGGCGTCATCTGGACGTTCAACATGTTCGCCGTCATCTACCTGGTCACCGGGGCGAACCCGAACACCCGCATCCTGGTGACCTACGCGTTCGAGCGGTTCTTCTCCGGCGCGTCGCGCGACTACGCGATCGCCTCCACGTACGGGGTGCTCATCCTGTCCGTGCTGCTCGTGTTCGTGGCCGGCTACCGACGCGCGTTGCGCGGGCAGGAGGCGGCGTGATGGCGGCACGTCGGTCGCGGCTCGCCAGCGTCGGGCTGCACGCCGCGTTGGTCGGCGCGTCGGTGATCGCGGTGTTCCCGGTGTTCTGGGTGCTCGTGACGTCCTTCAAACCGGACGCGCGGGCCGTGGAGACGACGCCGCGCCTGCTCAACGAGTCCAGCCTGGACAACTACGCACGCGTCCTGGCCGGGGAGAAGGGCGACTTCCTGGCCTGGTTCGGCAACTCGGTGCTGATCGCCCTGGGCACGACCGCGCTCGCGGTGTTCCTGTCCGCCACCGCGGGCTACGCGGCGTCGCGGTTCCGGTTCCCCGGCAGGCGACCGCTGCTGCTGTCGTTCCTCCTGGTGCAGATGTTCCCGTTCGCGGTGCTGATCGTGCCGCTGTACAACGTGCTGCTGGCGCTGGGCCTCCAGGGCACCGGGTTCGGCCTGGTCCTGGTGTACTGCACGACGGCCGTGCCGTTCTGCGCCTTCATGCTCAAGGGCTACTTCGACACCATCCCCGCCGACATCGACGAGGCGGGCCGGGTGGACGGCCTGTCGCCGTTCGGCGTGTTCTGGCGGCTGGTGCTGCCGCTGGCCCGGCCGGGTCTCGCGGTGACCGCGTTCTACGCCTTCCTCACCGCGTGGGGCGAGGTGGCGTTCGCGTCGGCGTTCCTGTCGGCGGCGGACGGGTCGAAGACGCTCGCGGTCGGGTTGCAGGTGTTCGTGCAGCAGAACCGGACCGAGTGGGGCCACCTGGCGGCGGCCTCGGTCCTGGTCGCCGTGCCGGCGGTCGCCGCGTTCTACCCGGTGCAGCGGTACCTCGTGGCCGGGCTGCCGTCCGGCGCGGTCAAGGGCTGACCGGAGGACTGGACCAATCGCCCTGTTCCCGTAAGCGCTTGCGATGCCTAGCGTGGCGGGAAAGCTCGGTGGTGAAAGGTGCGTTACCCATGGCAGAGGTCGCATACGACAAGGCTTCGCGGATCTTCTCCGGCAACCCGCCGGTCCGCGCGGTCGACGAGTTGTCGCTCGACGTGGCGGACGGCGAGTTCCTGGTCCTCGTCGGCCCGTCCGGTTCCGGCAAGTCGACGGCCCTGCGGATGCTCGCCGGCCTGGAGGACGTGGACGAGGGCGCGATCAAGATCGGCGGCAAGGACGTCACCAACGTGCCGCCGAAGGGCCGGGACATCGCGATGGTGTTCCAGTCCTACGCGCTGTACCCGCACATGACGGTCGCCGAGAACATGGGCTTCGCGCTGAAGCTGCGTGGCGTGGCCAAGGGCGAGATCAAGGCGAAGGTCGCCGAGGCGGCCAAGATGCTCGACCTCACCAAGTACCTCGACCGCAAGCCGAAGGCGTTGTCGGGCGGCCAGCGGCAGCGCGTCGCCATGGGGCGCGCGATCGTGCGCGAGCCCGCGGTGTTCCTGATGGACGAGCCGCTGTCCAACCTGGACGCGAAGCTGCGCGTGGAGACCCGCGCGAACATCGCGGCCCTCCAGCAGCGCCTCGGCACGACCACCATCTACGTCACGCACGACCAGGTCGAGGCGATGACGATGGGTCACCGGGTCGCCGTGCTCAAGGACGGCCTGCTCCAGCAGTGCGACACCCCGCGCGCCCTCTACGACAAGCCGGGCAACGCGTTCGTGGCGGGCTTCATGGGTTCGCCCGCGATGAACCTCAAGACGGTCCCCCTGACCGCGGAGGGCGCGAAGCTCGACGGCCTGGTGGTGCCGCTGGAGCGCCGCGCGCTGGACCGCGCGGGCGCGGACGGCCTGTCCGAGGTGACGTTCGGCGTGCGGCCGGAGTCGCTCGCGCTGGTCGGCTCGTCGAGCGTCGGCATGGAGATGGTGGTCGAGCTGGTCGAGGAGCTGGGCGCGGACGCGCTGGTGCACGGCGCGGTGCGGATCGGCGGCGCGGCCGAGCGGTTCGTGGTGCGCGTGGACGGCCGCACCCCGCCCGGCCTGGGTCAGACGGTGAAGGTGGCCGTGCGCGACGCGGGCGAGGTCCACCTGTTCCACCCGGAGTCGGGCGTGCGCCTCTCCAGCTGAACGACGCGGTGACGCGAGGGTCGCTCCGGTTGGGGCGGCCCTCGACGCGTTCCGGGCCACAAATACCCGGTCGGTGGACACGGCGACGGCGGAGCGTTCTAAACTGAACTCGACAACGGTTTCCATTACCTCTGAATCAGCCTGTCGAGGAGTCAGCTCATGACCGTCCGTAACGCGATGCTCGGCGCGGTGGCCGCCGTGACCGCCGTCGCCCTCACCGCCTGCGGCGGGTCACCGGGCGGCGACGCCGGCGGCGACGGCAGGATCAAGGTCGTCGCCTCCACCAACGTGTGGGGCAGCGTCGTGAAGGCCGTCGGCGGTGACGACGTGGACGTCACGGCGATCATCAACGACCCGTCCGGCGACCCGCACTCCTACGAGAGCAAGCCCTCCGACGTGGCGGCCGTGCGGGACGCGCGCCTGGTGGTCTTCAACGGCGGCGGCTACGACGACTTCTTCGCCGGGCTGCTCACCGCGGAGACCGAGGGCGCGCGCAAGATCGAGGCGTTCCCGTTGTCCGGCAAGGCCGACGGCCACGGGGGGACCGAGGAGCCGCACTCCGCCGAGCCGCACGACCACGAGGTCAACGAGCACGTCTGGTACGACCTGCCGACCGTGCGCAAGGTCGCCGAGCAGGCCGCCGCCGACCTCGGCGGCATCGCGCCGGACAAGAAGGCCGCGTTCGAGGCGAACGCCGCCGACTTCGGCCGGCGGCTCGACGACCTGGCGAAGCGGGTCGACGGCGTCGGCCGGGGCAAGCGGGTGCTGGAGACCGAGGCGGTCGCGCACTACCTGCTGGACGCCGCGGGCGTGGAGAACGCGACGCCGGAGTCGTTCAGCAACGCCGTCGAGGCGGAGACCGACATCCCCGCCGCCGCACTGGCGGAGGTCACCCGACTGGTGGACGAGAAGCAGGTCGTGGCCATCGTGGACAACGTGCAGACCGAGAACAGCGCGGTCAAGCAGGTCGTGACCAAGGCGGGCCAGGCCGGTGTGCCCGTCGTGCAGGTCACCGAGACGTTGCCGGAAGGCGTGACGGGTTACCTTGACTGGATGACCAAGCAGGTGGACGCGTTGGCGGGGGCGCTTCGCGGATGACCGCACAGCTGAGCGACAAATCCGTGCGCGGCGCGGTGGCGCTGCGTGGCGCACGGCTGTCCTACGGCGACCGCGTGCTGTGGGACGGGCTCGACCTGGACGTGGCGCCCGGCGAGTTCGTGGCCGTGCTGGGCCCCAACGGTTCGGGCAAGACCAGCCTGATGCGCGTGCTGCTCGGCCTCCAGCCGCTCTCGGCGGGCACCGTGCACGTGGCGGGCGGCAACCGGCGCATCGGCTACATCCCGCAGCAGCGCGCGGTGGACTCGTCGCTGACCCTGCGCGGGCGCGACCTCGTCGGGTTCGGGCTCGACGGGCACGAGTGGGGCATCGGCTGGCGCGGTCGCCGCGCCCGGCGGGCCAAGGTGGACGAGGCGTTGGCCGCGGTCGGCGCGACCCGGTACGCGGACGAGGCGGTCGGCCTGCTCTCCGGCGGCGAGCAGCAGCGGCTGCGGGTGGCGCAGGCGCTGGTCGGCGACCCGCGGGTGCTGCTGTGCGACGAACCGCTGCTGTCGCTGGACATCGCGCACCAGCGGGTGGTCAGCGACCTGATCGACCGGCGGCGGCGCGCGGCGGGCACCGCGGTGTTGTTCGTGACCCACGAGATCAACCCGGTCCTGCCGCTGGTCGACCGGGTGCTGTACCTGGTGGACGGTCGGTTCCGGGTCGGCACGCCCGCCGAGGTGATGACCTCCGCCACGCTGTCCGCGCTGTACCGCACGAACGTCGAGGTGGTCCGCGTGCGCGACCAGATCCACGTGGTCGGCGCGCAGCACGTGTGCGAGGACGAGCCGCACCACGTGGCGGATGAGGACTGATGGAGAACTTCTTCGACCTGTCGCTGACGCTCGACCTGCTCGGGTACGGCTTCGTGCGGCAGATGCTGATCGCGGGCGCGGTGCTCGGCCTGGTGGCGGGCCTGCTCGGGCCGCTGGTGGTGACCCGCAAGATGGCGTTCGCCGTGCACGGCACGGCGGAACTGGCGTTCACCGGCGGCGCGGCGGCGTTGCTGGTCGGCGTCAGCGTCGGTTACGGCGCGCTGGCCGGTTCCGTGGTGGCCGCGCTGCTGCTCGGGCTGCTGTCCAGGCGGGACGCCGACCGCGACTCGGTGATCGGCGCGATCCTCGCGTTCGGGCTCGGTCTCGGCGTGTTGTTCCTGTACCTCTACAAAGGCCGTTCGGCGAACAAGTTCGGCCTGCTGACCGGCCAGATCGTCAGCGTCGGCTCGACCGACCTGTGGCTGCTGATCGGGTCGTCGGTCGCGGTGCTGGTGGTGCTCGCGCTCATCTACCGGCCGCTGCACTTCGCGTCCGTGGACGTGGCGGTGGCGACCGCGCGCGGCGTGCCGGTGCGGACGCTGTCCGTGGTGTTCGCCGTGCTGGTCGGCGTGGCCACCGCCTTGAGCGTGCAGGTCGTCGGCGCGCTGCTGGTGCTGTCGTTGATGATCACACCCGCGGCGGCGGCGAGCCGGGTGACCGCGTCGCCGGTGAAGGCGACCGTCCTGGCGGTCGTGTTCGCCGAGGTGGCGGTGCTGCTGGGCATCCTGCTGTCGCTCGCGCCGGGCGTACCGGTGAGCGCGTTCGTCACGGCGGTGTCCTTCCTGATATACCTCGTGTGCAGAGCTTTCGGCGGCACGCGGAGCCGCGCGGGGGTCTGACCACCGGGGTCCACCAGATGGGACGGGGCACCGGTGGCGGAACGGCTTGCGCGCGCACGCCCTCGTGCAGGTCAGCACGCACGTCACCGGCGGTTCGAGTGGCGTAACCCGCGCGTAACGACCCGTTCGCGGTCCGTGTCCCAGACTGTGCCGCATGAGCAGCGCACCGGAGCGGCGACTGCGCGCCGACCGGGCGCGCCAGGCGGCCGACGTGATCCGCCGGCAGGTCGTGGACCGGGCCTACCCGGACGGCGTCCTGCCCGACGAGCACTTCCTCGCCGTCGAGTTCGCCACGTCCCGCAACACCATCCGGGAGGCCCTCGACCTGTTGCGGGAGGAGGGCCTGATCGAACGCGTGCCCGGCGTCGGCACGCTGGTGGTCACCGAGAAGTACCCGCACGGCCTGGAGGAGCTGATGGGCCTCGCGGAAACCCTGCACGAGCACGGTGAGGTCACCAACGACGTCCGCGCCGCCGGACCCGTCAAGGCGCCGTCGTCGGTGGCCCGCCGGCTCGGGCTGGCCGAGGGCGAGCCCGTGCTCTACGTCGAGCGCCTGCGCCGCCTCAACGGCCTGCCGCTGTCGCTCGACCTGACCTACCTCGCGCCGGACGTCGGCGCGCCGCTGCTGACCCAGGACCTGCGCAACCGCGACATCTTCGCGTTGATCGAGCAGACCTCCGGCCGGCGGCTCGGCACGGCCTCGGTGGCGTTGGAGGCGGTGAACGCCGACCTGCACTCGGCGACCGTGCTCGAAGTGCCCAGGGGCGCGGCCCTGCTGGTCGTGGAACGCCTGAGCCACTTCACCGACGGCCGACCCGTCGACCTGGAGTTCATCCGCATGAGGGGCGACCGCCTCACCATGAGCGCGGTCTGCCGCCGCACCCACCGCTGAACCGACCGGCCCCGACCACGCCCGAGAGCACCGGGTGCGCTGCCGCGCGCCCGAAAAACCCCCGCCGAAAAACCCCCGGAGGAGACCGACGATGCCCCTGGTCCACAACCGCGTCGACGTGCCGGTGACCATCGACGAGTCGCTGTGCATCGAAGGCTGCCGCCTGTGCGTGGACATGTGCCCGCTGGACTCGCTGGCCATCCACCCGGAGACCAACAAGGCGCACATGCACGTGGACGAGTGCTGGTACTGCGGCCCGTGCGCGGCGCGCTGCCCCACGGGCGCGGTCGAGATCAACATGCCCTACCTGCTGCGGTGAGAGGACATCCGGCGATGCGCGCACTCCTGGTCGCGGCACTGGCCGCGGGAACGCTGTCGGCGTGCGGCGGCGCGGCCTCGGACGAGGTCGCGGTGGTGGTCGGCTACCAGTCCAAGACGATCAACACGGTGACCGCGGGCACCCTGCTGCGGGAACTGGGCTACTTCGAGCGGCGGCTCGACGCCCTCGGGCAGCGCACCGGCACGCGGTACCGGGTCACGTGGCAGGACTACGACACCGGCGCGCCGATCACCGCGCAGATGGTCGCGGGCCGGGTCGACATCGGCTCGATGGGTGATTTCCCGTTGCTCATCAACGGTTCCCGCACGCAGGACATGGGTGACGAAGGCACCCGGATGGTGTCGGTCACCGGCTACAACGCGCGCGGCGCGTTGAACATGGTCGTGGTGCGACCCGACTCGACCGCGAAGGCGTTGTCCGACCTGCGGGGGCAGAAGGTGTCCACGAGCGTCGGCTCCGCCGGGCACGGCACGCTGGTGCGCGCGCTCGACGGCACCGAGGTGGTCGTGGAGAACCAGCAGCCCTCCGTCGGCGCGTCCGCGCTCCAGGGCGGCGGGGTGGCGGCGTTGTCGCAGTTCGTGGCCTGGCCCGGCCAGCTCGTGTTCGCCGGGCAGGCCAAGCTGCTCTACGACGGCGCGGCGCTGGACCACCCCACGCTGCACGGCGTGGTGGTGCGCAAGCCGTTCGCGGACGCGCGGCCCGAGGTGCTGGCGGAGTTCCTGCGCGCCCAGCTCGACGCGACCCGGTACCTGCACGCGAACCCGTTGGCGGCGGCGGAATCCGTCGCGGCGGCGACCGGCCTGCCGCCCGAGGTGGTGTACCTCTACAACGGTCCGAACGGGATCGCCACCTTCGACCTGTCGTTGAAGTCGGTGCTGCGCGAGGCTTTGCGGGACGACGTGCCGCTCCTCCGGTCCATCGGCGACATCGCGGAGCTGGACGTCGACCGGTTCATCGACGACGGTCCGCTCAAGGCGGTGTACGAGGGCACCGAGGACCTGGCGAACCCGGCCCGCATCACCGGTGAGGACCCCGTCTGCGGTGTCCCGGTCGCCGATCCCGCCGCGGCGGGCGAGGTGTGGTTCGCGGGCGAGTCGGCCACGCGGCCCGCCGCCACCCCGGACTGCCTGCTCAAGCAGGTGAAGCAGGCCGGGAAGCAGGTGCGTGCCGCGTACGTGCCGGACGCGGCGACCGGCACCCGGTGGTTCGCCGAGCACGCGCACTGGGTGCGGGACGGCGACCGGTTCCTGCCGTTCGCCACCGAGGCGGAGGCGGCGAAGCGGGGCGCGGTGCTGACCTACGCGCAGGCGTTGGCGGGCGCGTGATGGCGCGGCGGTGGGTGTTGCGCGTGGTGTCGCTGGCGGCGGGGCTGCTGCTGTGGCAGGTGCTGACGGCCTCCGGGGTGCGGCTCTGGCTGCGGTTCGACCAGTTGCCGACCGCGGTGGAGGTGGCCGAGCGGTTCGCCCGGCAGCTCACGCGGGCGGAGTTCTACGGCGACCTGGGCAGCAGCCTGGCCCGCATCGGCCTGGGGTTCCTGCTCGCGGCGGTCGTCGGGACCGCGCTGGGCGTGGTGGTGGCGCGGTCGCGGGTGCTCGGCGACCTGGTGCAGCCGCTGCTGGAGGTGGTGCGGCCGATACCGGCGATCGCGCTGGTGCCGATCGCGATCCTGCTGTTCCCGACCGACGAGCAGGGGATCGTGTTCATCACGTTCGTGGCGGCGTTCTTCCCGATCCTGGTCAGCACCCGGCACGCGGTGCGCGCCCTGCCGACGACCTGGGAGGACGCGTTGCGCACCATGGGCGGCAGCCGCCGGCAGGTGCTGGTGAGGGTGGTGCTGCCGGGCGCGTTGCCCGGCGTGTTCGGCGGCCTGTCCGTCGGCATGGGCGTGGCCTGGATCTGCGTGATCTCCGCGGAGATGATCTCCGGCCGGTACGGCGTCGGCTACCGCACCTGGCAGGCGTACACGGTGGTCGACTACCCCGGCGTGGTCGTCGGCATGGTGACCATCGGCCTGCTCGGCCGGGTGACGGCGGGCGTGGTCGAGCTGCTGGGCCGCCGCGCCACCCGGTGGCTGCCGGGGGAGGCGCGGTCGTGAGCGTGCGGATCGAGGGCCTGACCGCGGGGTACGGGCGGTCGGCGGTGCTGCGCGGCCTCGACCTGGTGGTCGCGGAGGGCGAGTTGCTGGTGGTGGTCGGGCCGTCCGGGTGCGGCAAGTCGACGCTGCTGCGCGTGGTCGCCGGGCTGCTGCCCGGCACCGCCGGGCGGGTGCTGGTGGACGGCGTCCCGGTGCGCGGCACGTCGCGGGACCGGGCCCTGGTGTTCCAGGACGACGGGCTGCTGCCGTGGCGTGACGCGCTGCGGAACGTGGAGCTGCCGCTCGCGTTGCGCGGTGTGCCGAGGGCGGAGCGCCGCGTGCGGGCACGCGGCTGGCTGGACCGGGTGGGGCTGGCGGGTTTCGAGCGCCACCTGCCGCGGGAGCTGTCCGGTGGCATGCGGCAGCGGGTGCAGCTCGCCCGCACCCTGGCGCAGGAGCCGCGACTGGTGTTGATGGACGAGCCGTTCGGCGCGCTGGACGCGCGGACGCGGTCGGCGATGCAGGAGTTGGTGATGGCGGTGCTGCGGGAGACCGGGACGACGACGATCTTCGTCACGCACGACGTGGACGAGGCGGTGCGGTTGGGCGACCGGGTGGTGGTGCTCGGCGCGGGTGAGGTCGACGTGCGGCGGGAAGCGATCCTCGCGGCGGTGATGGGCTGATGGAGGTCCCACCCCTGGCGGAGCGCACCGAACTGTCGTGCGACGTGCTGGTGGTCGGCGGTGGCACGGCCGGCTCGATGGCCGCGATCACCGCCGCCGAGCACGGGAAGTCCGTGCTGCTGCTGGAAAAGGCCCACGTGCGGCACTCCGGTGCGCTGGCCATGGGCATGGACGGCGTCAACAACGCCGTCATCCCAGGCAAGGCGTCGCCGGAGGACTACGTCGCCGAGATCACCCGTGCCAACGACGGGATCGTCAACCAGCGCACGGTGTTGCAGACCGCCACGCGCGGCTACGACATGGTGCGCCGCTTGGAGGGCTACGGCGTCAAGTTCGAGAAGGACGCGGCGGGGGAGTACCACGTCCGCCAGGTGCACCGGTCCGGCTCGTACGTCCTGCCGATGCCCGAGGGCAAGGACGTCAAGAAGGTGCTGTACCGGGTGATGCGGGAGCGGTCGATGCGTGAGCGCATCCGCATCGAGAACCGGGTCATGCCCGTCCGCGTCCTGGTCGCCGGCGGGCGGGCCGTGGGCGCGGCCGGGTTCGACACGCGCACCGGCGGGTTCGTCACGGTCGCGGCGGGCGCGGTGGTCCTCGCGACCGGCGCGTGCGGTCGGCTCGGGCTGCCCGCCAGCGGCTACCTCTACGGCACGTACGAGAACCCGACCAACGCGGGCGACGGCTACTCGATGGCCTACCACGCGGGCGCGGAGCTGTCCGGGTTGGAGTGCTTCCAGATCAACCCGCTCATCAAGGACTACAACGGGCCGGCGTGCGCGTACGTCGGCAACCCGTTCGGCGCGTACCAGGTCAACGCGCTCGGCGAGCGGTTCGTGGACTGCGACTACTGGTCCGGCGAGATGATGGCCGAGGTGGCGGCCGAGATCGCCTCCGAGCGGGGACCGGTGTACCTGCGCACCACGCACCTGCCGGAGGAATCCGTGGCGGCGCTGGAGAACATCCTGCACACCACGGAACGCCCGACGCGCGGCACGTTCCACAGTGGACGCGGGCACGACTACCGGACGCACGACGTGGAGATGCACATCTCCGAGATCGGCCTGTGCGGCGGCCACTCGGCGTCCGGGGTCTGGGTGGACGAGCACGGTCGCACCACGGTGCCCGGCCTCTACGCGGCGGGCGACCTGGCGTGCGTGCCGCACAACTACATGTTGGGCGCGTTCGTGTTCGGCGACCTGGCGGGCGCGGACGCGGCGCGGACCGCCGCACCGCTGACCGACCTCCCCGAGGACCAGGTGGCCGAGGCGCACGAGCTGGTGTACCGCCCGCTGCGCAACCCGGACGGGCCGCCGCAGCCGCAGGTCGAGTACAAGCTGCGGCGGTTCGTGAACGACTACGTCGCGCCGCCCAAGTCCGGCACCCGGCTGGAGCTGGCGCTGGAGGCGTTCGTCCGGATGAGCGCCGAGGTGGCCGGGATGGGCGCGCGCACGCCGCACGAGCTGATGCGGTGCGCGGAGGTGACGTTCATCCGGGACTGCGCGGAACTGGCCGCGCACGCGTCGCTGACCCGCACCGAGAGCCGCTGGGGCCTGTACCACGACCGGGTGGACCTGCCGGAGCGCGACGACGAGACCTGGTTCCACCACCTGAACCTGCGCAAGAACGCGGCCGGTGCGACGGAGTTCGTGAAGCGGCCGGTCGCGCCGTACCTGGTGCCGGTGGCCGGCCTCGTGCCGCCGGCGGGCGAGGTGGAGGTGCTGGCCGGCCGCGCGGTCGCGGTGGCCGCCGCGCCGGGTGCGGTGGCGGACCGGGCGGTGGGCGGTGGGTCGCCGAGGTTGCTGGAGCTGTTGGCGCTCACCGACGCGCGGCCCGACCTGGCGGCCGTGGACCCGTACCTGGCCGACCCGGACCCGGCGGTGCGGCGGGCCGCCGTGGCGTTGCTGACCGAGGCGGTGCCGGCGGGTTTCGAGTTCGCGCTCGTGCGGGCCATGGCCGACGGTGACGCGGACGTGCGCGCGGCGGCCGGCGCGGGGTTGCGCGAGCTGGTGGAGGTCGTGCCGCCGAGCGAGGAGTTGCGGGAGGCGTTGGAGCGCTCGCCCTCGCGGGTCGCCGCGCTGGACGTGCTGTGGGCGTTGAAGCTGGGTCGGGCGGAGGTGTACGCGGCGGCGCTGGCGGACCGTTCGGTCGCGGTCCGTTCGAGTGGTGTGCGCGGGTTGCGCGCGTTGCGGTCGGCGGACCTGCTGGCGTCGGCGGCGGACGACCCGGCACGCGAGCTGCGGGTGCTGGTGGCGGAGGGGTTGGGCGCGTTGCGGGCCCGGCCGGACGTGCTGCTGACCCTGGCGCACGACCCGGACCCGCTGGTCCGCGCCGCGGCGTTGGAGTCGGGTGCGGGTTTCGCGGAGCTGCGGGACGTGGCGGCGCGTGCGCTGGCGGACCCGGCGTGGCAGGTGCGGGTCGGCGCGGTGTGGGCGGCGGACGACCCCGTCGCGGCGGTCGGGTGCCTCGCGGACGCCAACCTGGACGTTAGGAAGGCCGCCACGCGGGTACTCGCCAGGTGGGTCGACCGGCCCGAGGTGGCGGCTGCGCTGGAACGGGCGCTCGATGACACGGATGCCGACGTGCGGGCGTACGCACGGCAGGCTCTTCGCGACGCCGGGGAGCGGTGATCGCGCGGGCGGGTTCGACGCGGTTCGGCCCCGCGCGGGGTCAGGCGGAGCGGGTGATCTCCGGTTCGTCCACGCGGGGCGCGGGGAGGCGGCGGGCGTGGATGTCCGTGCCCGCCACGCGGACCTGGTTGCGGCCGTTCTCCTTGGCGGCGTAGAGGGCCGAGTCCGCGCTGTGCTGCGCGGCCAGCAGGCAGTCGCCGTTGTCCGGCACGACCGCCACGCCGATGGACGCGGAGATCGCCCGCACCTCCGGACCGTCCTCGGTGAGCGGCAGGTTGCGCCCGCGCAGGGTTACCGTGTTGCGGTGCTTGTCGGTCGTCACCACCGACATCTCCGCGATCGCCTCGCGCACCCGCTCGGCGATGGCCGCGCCCTGCGCGAGACCGGTGTCGGCGAGCACGACGACGAACTCCTCACCGCCGTCGCGCCCCGCCACGTCGCCGGGCCGCAGCTTCTCCCGCAGGATGCGCCCGACCTCGGCCAGCACGGCGTTGCCCGCCGGGTGGCCCCACGTGTCGTTGATCCGCTTGAAGTGGTCGAGGTCGATCGCGAGCACGGCCACCGGCCTGCCCTCGTGCTTGCACCGCTCGGTGAGCCGCCCGGCGTGCTCGCTCAACCCGTTGGTGTTGAACAGCCCCGTCCGGTAGTCGGTGTGGGCGTCCTTGGTCAGTTGCAGGTGCGCCTTGTGCTGCTCGGCGACCAGCCGCTCCAGGTGCGCCTGCCGCTCCGACGCGCGGTGCAGCAGCGCGTTCACCAGGATCACCGGCACGACGAGCAGCAGCGGCGCGACCCAGTGCGTCGCGGTGAGCATCCCGAGCATCGCGCCGACGCCCAGCGTGGACATCTCCAGCATGTTGTCGTTGCGGGTGCCCAGGCTGTCCACGAACCGGGTCTGCGGGTTGACGATCTTCAACGCGACGGTCATCAGGATGACCTGGACGAACCAGTACAGCCCGGCCACCAGGACCAGCACCCCGAGCAGCGCCAGGTCGGTCAGCACGCGCCCGGACGCCGAGAGCGAGAACCCCGACAGGTGGACGGCCGCGTTCGCGAGCAACGTGCTCGCCACGATGTGCGCGGAGGTGAAGACGAACCGGTACGGCTGCCGCCGCGCGATCGGCCACAGCACGATCCGCAGCCAGACGGCGACCAGGACGGCCATCCCGGCGGGCAGCACGATGGCCGCCGCGAACGTCCACACGGAGGTCAGGTCGAAGTACGGCCCGGCGGATTCGTCCCGTCGGGACTCCTCGGCCCGGCGCACGGTCGTCAGGTGGACGGTGACGGCGAGTACCAGCGCACCGAACCGGAGCCAATCGGTGCTCGCCGCGGAGCCGAGCGCGGTCAGCAGCCAAACGGCCGCACCGGTGACGACCATTTCGACGGAGAGGATGTAGGCGATCGCGGTGCGGCGCAGCGACCAAAGGTCCCAGTTCCGACTCAGACGCCACGTGACTGTCGCGGACGGCTCGTGGTCAGGCAAACTGTTCTTCACCACGTCCCCCTACACTCATGCCGCCGCCGCGCGGCCACTCACCGGCGCGGCGACGGCCTCACGGCCCCCCTCGGTACCCCAGTCGCGAGTAGAGGAGCGTCTACCATGCGTAACCGCGAGTGGTGACCCCATCGCTCTCCTTGAGCCAGGTCCGGAAGCCCCACCCCACGTGCGTGTCTTCTCGCGGAGTGCGCACGAACGCCTCATCATGAGAATCGCCAATCGTGGTGAGTCCGTTTCATGTGGTCACCGCGTTCGGGTCGGTCCTCGACCGCGCCCGGTTCCAGGCTACGGTCGCCTGCCCGGCGAGCAGCAGCCCGATGGCGCCCGCACCCGCGAGGGTCGCCGTCACCGAGCCGATGGCGTGTGCGACGACGCCCGCCAAGGCCATCCCGCCGCCCTGGCTGGAGCGCAGCGCCGTGCGCGCGATCCCGTACGCCCGCCCGCGGTACTCGTCGGGCAGGATGCGCATCCACGCCGACCGCGCCGGCGTGTGGTACGCCCCGGCCATGCCGGCCAGCACGAGCAGCGCGATCGTCCAGGTCAGGTTCGGGTTGAAGGCGAACATGACCAGCGGCGCGACCGACAGCACGGCCAGCGGCCCGATCAGCCGCTCCCGCTTCGCCGGGTCGCGCACCACCCGGAACAACACCGCCACCCCCAACACGTTCGCCGCCGGTTCGATGGCGAGGATGAGCCCGACGGCCCACACCGCGCCCAGGTCCGCGGCCAGTGGCACGGCGAGGCCCTCGGGGACCATCGCGATGCCCGCCAACATCCGCATACCCATGAGACTGCGCAGACGCGGATCCGTGACGAGCAGCGCGAAAGCTCCCTTGCGGTCTTCGGCATCCCGATGCCGGGCGCCGAGCGGGTCGGCGGCCGGGCGGAACCGGACGGAGAACTGGACCATGATCGCGACCAGCACGAACGTGGCGGCGTCGAGCGCGAGCGCCCAGTTGGCGCCGGCGGTGGTGACCAGGAAGCCCGCGCCCGCCAGCCCGGCCATCTGCGCGACGTCCACGGACGTCCCGAACAGGGCCACGCCGTCGTCGTAACGCTTCTCCGGCAGCACGTGCGGCAGGCTCGCCTCCTGGGCCGCGAGGAACGGGGAGGCGACCATCAGCACGGTGACCAGGAGGACTATCATGATCCACAGCGGCACGCCGGGCACGGCCATCAGGCCGACCAGCGCCGCTTGGAGCCAGGCGCAGCAGACCATCACGGTGCGTCGGGGGAACCGGTCGGCGACCCAGCCCAGCAGCGGTCCCGACACCAGCGACGGGAGCAGCGTCAGCGACCACGTGAGAGCGGTCCAGGCGGGGGAGTTCGTGCGCTCGAACACCAGGAGTGACAACGCCACGGCCGCGAGCTGGTCGCCCACGGTGGACACGGTCGAACCGAGCCACATGGCGCGGAACTCGCGGTTGCCCACGAGCGCGCGCACGGTCCCCCCGGAAGTCACCGCTCCTCCAGGTTCGTCGGCCCCGATGAGTGAGTCACGTTACCCCCACCCCGAAGTAACAATTAGCTCGGTTAGCACGGTAGAAGCTGCCGGTTCGGCAATCTCTGTCCTACCACAGTGTGTACCCGATCGGAGCAGGTCGGTTACATAAAGTAGTTACACAGTAGGAAAATCCGGCACCTATTCTTGACAGTTGACCGTAGGTGGCTCGCCGCGGGCAAAGTCCGCCTACTGTGGGTCAGGGCGACCTCCATTGGTCCGCGCGGGGCTGGGCCGACCGGTCGAGCCGGTTCGCGCGAGCACGCCGGCCCGCGCCCGCCACGCGTCCGGCAATTGTCGCCGGGACGGTTCGTCGATCATCAGAACTGGTAGTACAGGAACGGGCTGAACGTGCCGCTCGCGACCAGGACCGCCGCGTAGAGGACGCCCACCGTCATCAGGGACACCCTAGCCGCTACCGCGACCTTCCCGCGCGAGGACTCCAGGTAGGGACCGCTCACCGGGTGCGCGGGCAGCAGGACGATCAGCGAGGCGAGCAGCAGCAGGACGATCCGCTGATTGGTGGCCGCCGCCGCGACGGTGTCGCCGAGACCGCCGAAATCGGGCACCAGGAGATGGCCGATCATTGTGCCCGCCGCACCGAGATCGGCCGCGCGGAAGAAGACCCAGCCGATTACCACGAGGAGCGCGGTGAGCGCCCGGCGACCAATTCGGGCGAACCGGCCGGCGGGCGCGGAATCCCAGTGGAAACGCCGTTCCACGATCAACAGCGCGCCGTGGAACAAACCCCACACGAGGAACGTCCAGTTCGCGCCGTGCCAGAAACCGGTCAACACGAAAACGATCCCCAGGTTCCGGTACGTGCGCAGCACGCCGGTCCGGTTGCCGCCCAGCGGGATGTAGACGTAGTCCCGGAACCAGCGGGACAACGACATGTGCCAGCGCCGCCAGAACTCGGTGACGGTCACCGACGAGTACGGGCGGGCGAAGTTCTCCGGCAGCCGGAAGCCGAGCATCCGGCCCAGTCCGATCGCCATGTCCGAGTAACCGGAGAAGTCGAAGTACAGTTGCAGCGTGTAACCAATGGCGCCGAGCCACGCGATCGCGGACGTCATCTGGTCGGCGGGCGTCGCGAAGCACGCGTCCACCATCGGGGCCAGCGAGTCGGCGATGACGACCTTCTTGCACAGGCCGAGCGCGAACCGCGGGAAACCCGCCGCGACGTCGTCCCACCGGTGCATCCGCTGCTGCGGCAACTGGTCCGCGATCTCGCGGAACCGGACGATCGGCCCGGCCACCAGTTGCGGGAACATCGCGATGTAGGTGATGAACGCGACCGGCTCGCGCAGCGCGGGCCGCTCGCCCCGGTACACGTCCACCACGTACGAGATGTGGTGGAACGTGTAGAACGAGATGCCGATCGGCAGCGCCAGGTGGACCACCGGCAGGTCCGCGCCGATCAACGACGCGATGGCGTGCAGCTGCTCGGTGGCGAAACCCAGGTACTTCCAGACCAGCAGCACGCCCAGGTTCACGCAGATCGCGCCGACCAGGACCAGCCGCCGGTCACCGGGTGTCCCGGGCTCCAGCCGCCGCCCCGCCAGGTAGTTCACCAGCATCGCGCCGAGCAGCAGGAACGTCGTGCCGCCCGCACCGGTCGCGTAGAACGCCAGGCTCGCCACGGCCACCACGACGTTGCGCCGGTTCCTGGGCGCGACGAGGACGGCCGCGAGCACGACCGGCAGGAAGAACCACAGGAAGAGTGGTGTGGCGAAGGACATCGCCGGGAACCTTATCCGGCGACTGCCCGGGAAACAGCCGATCGGGTGACAAAAAGCGTTGCGTCACACCCGACCGGCCCCGGTCACACCGCCAGCCGCCGCCTGCGCGCCACCTCGGCGAGCACCACGCCCGCCGCCACGGACGCGTTGAGCGACTCCACGCCGCCCGCCATCGGGATCGACACCGTCTGGTCGCACGTCTCCCGCACGAGCCGCGACAGCCCGCGCCCCTCGGAACCCACCACGACCACCAGCGGCCCCGTGGCGAGGTCCAGCCCGTCCACGTCGACCGTGCCGTCCGCGTCCAGCCCGACCACCATCAGGCCCTCTTCGGCCCACTCCCGGAGCTGCCGGGTGAGGTTCGTGGCGATCCCGATCGGCATCCGCGCCGCCGTGCCCGCGCTGGTGCGCCACGCGACGGCCGTGATGCCCGCCGAACGCCGCTGCGGCAGCACGACGCCGTGCGCGCCGAACGCCGCCGCCGAGCGCACCACGGCGCCCAGGTTCCGCGGGTCCGTCACGCCGTCCAACGCCACCAGCAGCGGCGGCAGGCCGGACCGGCGGGCGATCGGCAGCAGGTCGCGCGGGTCGGTGTACTCGTACGGCGGCACCTGGAGGCCGAGGCCCTGGTGCACCGCGCCACCCGTGATGCGGTCCAGCTCGCCGCGCTGCACCTCCAGCACCGAGATGCCGCGGTCGGCGGCGAGCTGCACGGCCTCCGCCACCCGGTCGTCCGCGTCGATGCCCAGCGCCACGTACAGCGCCGTCGCCGGGATGCCCGCGCGCAGGCACTCCACCACCGGGTTGCGGCCCGCGACCGTCTCCGGCGCGTTCTCGGCGGCCTTGCGGCGTTGCGCGCGCTGCTGCTCGGTGCGCGCCGTCGCCTGCGCCCGCTTGTAGGCGGGGTGGTTCGGCCGGTCCGCGGCCTTCGGCGTGGGGCCCTTGCCCTGCAAGCCCTTCGACTTCTGCCCGCCGGAACCGACGACCGCGCCCTTCTTGGAGCCCGGGTTGCGCATCGCACCCCGGCGCTTGGAGTTGCCTGCCACGGCTAGTCGTCCTTCAACGTCCACTGCGGACCGTCGGGGGTGTCCTCGACGGCGATCCCGGCCTGGAGGAGGCGGTCGCGCAACGCGTCGGCACGCGCGAAGTCCTTCTCCTTGCGGGCTTTCACGCGCTCTTCCAGCACGTGCTCGACCAGTGCGGTGAGCGCCTTGCGGCTGCCCGAGCCGCCCGCCGGCGCGTCCGTCCACTTGAGCGGGTCCACGCCGAGCACGTCGGCCATGGCGCGCACCGACTCGGCCGCCGCGCGGGCGGCCAGGTCGTCCGCCGCCTCCAGCGCCGTGTTGCCCTCGCGGACCCGGCGGTGGATCGCGGCCAGCGCGCCCGGCGTGCCCAGGTCGTCGTCCAGCGCCGCGACGAACGCGTCGGGCAGCGCCCCCCGGTCGCCGACCGCACCGGTGCGCTCCACGACGCGGCGCAGGAACGACTCGATCCGGCGGTAGGCCGACACCGCCTCGTCCAGCGCCTCGCGGGAGAACTCGATGGTGGACCGGTAGTGCGGCCCCACCAGGTAGTACCGCAGCTCGGCCGCGCGGACCTGCTCCAGCAGGGTCGGGATGGCGACCGTGTTGCCCAGCGACTTCGACATCTTCTCGCCGCTGAGGGTCACCCACGCGTTGTGCATCCAGTACCGCGCGAACCCGTCGCCCGCCGCGCGCGACTGCGCCTGCTCGTTCTCGTGGTGCGGGAAGATCAGGTCGATGCCGCCGCCGTGGACGTCGAACGTGCCGCCCAGGTACTCGGTGGCCATGGCCGAGCACTCCAGGTGCCAGCCCGGCCGGCCCGGACCCCACGGCGTCGGCCACGACGGCTCGCCGGGTTTCGCGGCCTTCCACAGCGTGAAGTCACGCGGGTCGCGCTTGCCGGTGGCCGCCGACTCGCCCTGGTGCACCTCGTCCGGCTTCTGCCCGGACAACGCGCCGTACTCGGGGAACGAGGTGACGGAGAAGTACACGTCGCCGTTCGCCGCGTAGGCGTGGCCGCGGTCGATCAGCCGCCGCATCAGGTCGACCATCTGCGTCACGTGACCGGTCGCGCGGGGCGCGTAGGACGGCGGCAGGCAGCCCAGCGCCGTGTACGCGTCCTCGAACGCGCGCTCGTGCGCGTACGCCCACTCCCACCACGGGCGGCCGTGGTCGGCGGCCTTGGTGAGGATCTTGTCGTCGATGTCCGTGACGTTGCGCACCAGCCGGACGTCCTCGTACGTGCGCTGGAGCCAGCGGCGCAGCACGTCGAAGTTCAGGCCGCTGCGCACGTGGCCGATGTGCGGCACGCCCTGCACGGTCGCCCCGCACACGTAGATCGACGCCGTTCCGGAGACCTGCGGGACGAACTCCCGCATGGACCGGCTCGCGGTGTCGTACAAGTGGAGGCTCACGTGAGAATGGTACGGGCGCGGGCCGGGCGGGGTTGACACACCCGCCCGGTCGCCTGTGCGGGGTGCCGGAGCTACCCGGCGTGCTCGCGCAGCACCCGGAGCAACGCGTCCGGCCGTTCGGCGGTCTCCAGGGGCGGCACGATCGCGACCCGGCAGCCCACCGCCGCCGCGCCGCCGTCCGCCTCCGCGGAGTCGCCCACCATCAGCACCTCGTCGGGCCGCACGCCGAGCCGGTCGCAGGCGATGCGGAAGATCTCCGGGTCCGGCTTCACGTGGCCCACCTCGTAGGACAGCACGTACTCGTCCACCAGGTCCACCACGCCGTGCCGCTCGAAGACGGCCCGGATGTCCCACGCGATGTTGCTCACCACGGCGGTCGGCAACCCGGTGCCCAGCGCCGCCGCCGTGTCCGGGTACGGCTGCCAGAACGGCGGCGACACCAGGCGGGTGTAGAAGTCGTCCGGGTCGTCGGCGCCCGCCGCCCGGAGCGCCTTCACGTGCAGGTCCCGGTGGAGGTCGCCGTCGAGGTCGCGGCGCTCCCACTGGTCCGGGTCGATGTCGAGGCCGGCGGCGATCCCGACCGGCGCGGTCAGCGCCCGCATCAGGTCGGCGTGCTCGACGAGGGAGTCGTGCTCGAGGCGGAAGAGCGTGCCGGAGAAGTCGAAGAGGACGGCGCGGATCGTCACATCCGCACGTTACGTGGTCTGGACCTCTCCGCTGAAGGTCCCCGCGCCGCGACGCACGCCACACCTCGGGCCGCGTTGCCGGTGATCTTCGTGAGGGTCGGTCGCGGCGCGTCGTGCTCGCTCAGGCCGCGTTTGCCGATGATGTTGGTCGGGGTCGGCCGCGGTACGCGCGCTCGCTCAGGCCGCGTTGCCGGTGATCTTCGTCGGGGTCAGCCGCAGCACGACGCGCTCCACCGACGGGTCCTCCGGCGGGTACGGCTCGCCGAGGTACTTGAGCGCCAGCGACTCCACCAGGGCGCGCCCCTCGTCGTCGGTGATGGCGACGGTGCCCCGGAACTCCACGTAGGTCTCCGGGTTCTCCTTGTCCCACAACGTGACGCTCGCCCGCGGGTCGCGGGCGAGGTTGCGCTCCTTCACCCGGCCGCGCACGGTCGAGAACAGCAGGTCGTCGCCGTCGCGGGCGATCCACATGACGCAGCTGTGCGGGCTGCCGTCCTTGTTCAGCGTGGAGATCGTGGCGTAGTTCCGCCCGTCCACCAGGGCCCGCGTGACCTCGTTGAGGTTGATCGCCATGGCGGTCAGGCTAGCGCCGTGATCACCCCAGCGGCACGACGAGCGCGGTCGCGACGGCCGCGATGCCCTCACCCCGGCCGGTGAGGCCCAGGCCGTCCGTGGTCGTCCCGCTGACCGAGACGGGGCCGCCGACGGCGTCGGACAGCACCCGCTGCGCCTCCGCCCGGCGCTTGCCGACCTTGGGCGCGTTGCCGATCACCTGGACGGCCGCGTTGCCCACCCGCAGGCCCTCCGCGGCGAGCAGCACGCGCACCTCCGCCAGGAACTCCACGCCGTGCCTGCCCGCCCAGCGCGGGTCGCCGGTGCCGAACACCGCGCCCAGGTCGCCGAGCCCGCCCGCCGACAGCAGGGCGTCGCACAACGCGTGTGCCGCGACGTCGCCGTCCGAGTGGCCGGCGCAGCCCGCCACGCCCTCCCAGAACAACCCGGCGAGCCAGCAGTCCCGGCCCGGCTCGACCTGGTGGACGTCGGTGCCGATGCCGACCCTCACGCGCGACCTCCCACGAGCAGCGCCTCCGCGACCGCGAGGTCGAACGGGGTGGTGATCTTCAAGGCGTCCTGGTGGCCGGGCACGGTGGCGACCCGCACGCCGAGGCGTTCCACCAGGCCCGCGTCGTCCGTGGCGAGCAGGCCCGACTCGTGCGCGCGCAGCAACACCGACGCGGCGAAGCCCTGCGGCGTCTGCACGACCCGCAGCGCGGCGCGGTCCGGTGTCGCCACCACGACGCCGTCGGCGTCGACCTGCTTCACGGTGTCCACCACCGGCAGCACCGGCACGACGGCCTCGTGACCCGCTTCGACGGCGTCCACCACGGCCGCGACCACGTCCGGCGGGGTGAACGCCCGTGCCGCGTCGTGCACCAGCACCGTCGTGGTGCCCGGCAGCTCGCGCAACGCGTGGACCAGGGCCAACCGGACCGAATCGGACCGCTCGGCACCGCCCGCCAGCACGAGCACCGCCCCGCCGGCCGGGGCCAACGGGGCGGTGACAGCACGAACTTCGTCCACATCGGACACCGGAGCGGCGATCACCACGTGCCGCACGCGGCCCGAGGCGAACAGGCCGCGCACCGCGCGCACCAGCAGCGGAACGCCGCCGACGGGCACGAGTGCCTTGGGCAACCCGTAACCCAGCCGCTCTCCCCGGCCCGCCGCGGGCACGAGCGCGACCACACCCATGTTCGCGGTCTTCTCTTGTGTCGGTGCTCAGGACGCGGTGGCGAGAACCTCGTCGAGGAGGACCTCGGCCTTGTCCTCGTCGGTGCCCTCGGCGAGCGCCAGTTCGCTGACCAGTATCTGTCGAGCCTTCGCCAGCATCCGCTTCTCACCAGCGGACAGTCCGCGGTCCTTCTCGCGCCGCCAGAGGTCGCGCACCACTTCGGCCACCTTGTTCACGTCACCGGACGCGAGCTTCTCCAGGTTGGCCTTGTACCGCCGGGACCAGTTGGTCGGCTCCTCCGTGTGAGGAGCGCGCAAGACCTCGAAGACCCGGTCGAGACCCTCCTGGCCGACGACGTCGCGCACGCCGACGATCTCGGCGTTGTCGGCGGGGACGCGGACCGTCAGGTCGCCCTGGGCGACCTTGAGGACGAGGTACTTCTTCTCCTCGCCCTTGATCACACGGGTCTCGATCGCTTCGATGAGAGCGGCACCGTGGTGCGGGTAGACGACGGTCTCTCCGACCTTGAAAACCATGTGTCCTCTGCCCCTTTCGCTAACCCCATCCTAACACGCCGAGCAATCCCCTCTTCGGTGTGCGGAGATCAGTTCGCGCTGGTCAGGGCCGCGCGGGGGGTTGACAAACCACCTGTTCGCGTGCAACGGGCGAGGTCGATCTTGCTCCACAGTGGACGGCCCGGAGTGCTGCGGGGCACCACGTGAGGCCGTTGATCGGCGGCCCGGTTAGGCTCCTGGACTGGTGGCCGACCCGCTACTACCGGGGTAGGGCGCCGCCAGGTCAGCACACCGGAAGGATCCGAGCAGCCGTGGGTCGCGCACAGCACAAGTCCCCAGCGCCTCGCCGCCTGGCCGTCGTGGCCGCACTCGCGGCGGGCCTCGGCCTGGCCGTCGCAGGCTGTAGCGCAGGTCAGATCACCCAGACCGACACCCAGGTCGCGGCGGTGAACGGTGCGAGCGGCACGGTCGGCGACATCGCCGTCCGCGACGCCCAGCTCCTGTTCCCGGTCGCGGAGGGTTACTACCGGCAGGGCGACGACGCGCCCGTGGTGGTGCTGATCGCCAACAACGCCGCCGAGCAGGCGGACAAGCTGCTCTCCGTGACGGCGGACATCGCCGGTGGTGGGGAGTTGTCGGGTGACGTCGAGCTGGAGCCGTTCACGGCCATCCAGAGCGGCACCGACCAGGACGACGCGGGCAGCCACCCGACCGGTTCCTCCGCCCCGACGACCTCGGCGACGACCGGCTCGGCGACGACCACCGGCTCGGCGACCACCGGTTCGGTGACGCCGACGTCCGGCGGGACGACGACCACCGGCTCCCCGGTGCCGCCCGGTGACGCCTCGGCCCTGCCGACGACCACCAAGCTCCCCGCGTCGGCCGCGCCGACCGAGCCGGGCAAGGTGAAGATCACCCTCAAGGGCCTCACCCAGGACCTGCGCCCCGGCCAGACGCTGCGGATGACGTTCCTGTTCGAGAAGGCCGGCCCGCTGGTGCTGGACGTGCCGATCGGCGCGTCGCCCGAGCCGCGCGCGGAGCCCGAAGCCGGGCACTGAGTCCGGTTCTGATCGAAGACCCGTCCCGCCAGGGGCGGGTCTTCGATCGTTTTCGGGTTCTCTTGTCCCCGGATGTGTGAGACCCGTCCCGCCAGGGGCGGGTCTTCGCGTTTCCCGGCCGCCCGGTGCCCGCCGCCGCTGTCGGTGCCGGTCGTTAGCCTGCGTGCCGTGGCGAAGAACGGGCGGGCGGTGGTCGCGTACCGGTGCGCGGAGTGCGGGCACGAGGTGGCGAAGTGGGTGGGGCGCTGCCCCGAGTGCCAGGCGTGGGGCACCGTCGAGGAACGCGGCGTGCCCAGGTCGGCAGGCACCCGGCTGGTGGCGGGCGCGCCGAGTTCACCCGCGCGCCCCATCGGCGAGGTGGACGTGGAGTCCGCCCGCGCCCGCCGCACCGGCGTGTCCGAGCTGGACCGCGTGCTCGGCGGCGGCCTGGTGCCGGGCGCGGTGGTGCTGCTCGCGGGCGAGCCCGGCGTGGGCAAGTCGACCCTGCTGCTGGAGGTCGCCTACCAGTGGGCGGCCAAGGGCGGCGTCCCGTCGCTGTACATCACCGGCGAGGAGTCGGCCGGCCAGGTGCGGCTGCGTGCCGAGCGCACCGGCAACATCCACGGCCAGATGTACCTCGCCGCGGAGAGCGACCTGGGCGCCGTGCTCGGGCACGTGGAGGCCGTGCGGCCGGGCGTGCTGATCGTGGACTCGGTGCAGACCATGCTCTCGCCCGAGGTCGACGGCACGCCGGGCGGCGTCACGCAGGTGCGTGCCGTCACGGCGAGCCTGGTCGCGCTGGCCAAGGAGCGCGGGCTGCCGATCGTGCTGGTCGGCCACGTCACCAAGGACGGCTCGGTGGCCGGGCCGCGGGTGCTGGAGCACCTGGTGGACGTGGTGCTCCAGTTCGAGGGCGACCGGCACTCCAGCCTGCGCCTGGTGCGCGGCATCAAGAACCGGTACGGGCCCGCCGACGAGGTGGGCTGCTTCGAGCTGCGCGACGACGGCATCGTGGGCGTGCCGGACCCGTCCGGCCTGTTCCTCAACCGGCGCGACCAGGACGTCACCGGCACGGCCGTGTCCGTGGTGGTGGAGGGCAAGCGGCCGATGCTGGGCGAGGTGCAGGCGCTGGTGACACCGACCAACCTGCCGTCGCCGCGCCGCGCGGTCAGCGGCCTGGACTCGGCGCGGGTCGCGATGGCGCTCGCCGTGCTGGAGAAGCGCGGCCGGCTGGCGCTGCACAACAAGGACGTGTTCACCGCCACGGTCGGCGGCATGAGGCTGGTGGAACCCGCCGTGGACCTGGCGCTGGCCCTGGCGGTCGCCTCCGCGGCCGTGGACCAGCCCCTGCCGCACGACCTCGTGGTGGTCGGCGAGGTGGGCCTGTCGGGCGAGCTGCGCCGCGTGAACGGGGTCGGGCGCAGGCTCACCGAGGCCGCCCGCCTCGGCTACACCAAGGCCCTGGTGCCGCCGGACGCCGGGCCGCTGCCGCCGGACACGCGGGCCCTCGTCGCGCACGACCTGCTGGAAGCCCTCCAGCTCCTCAAGCTGCACAAGTAGCGGGGGCGCGGCCGGCTGCCGCGCCCCGTCCGGCTACTTCGCCGCGAGCAGCTGCGCGCAGCGGATCAGCCCCAGGTGGCTGTACGCCTGCGGGTGGTTGCCCAGCGAGCGCTCCGCGATCGGGTCGTACTCCTCGGGCAGCAGACCCGTCGGCCCGGCCGCGTCCACCATCTGGGCGAACAGCTCCTCCGCCTCGGTGCGGCGGCCGGTCAGCAGGTACGCCTCGATCATCCACGCCGCGCACAGGTGGAAGCCGCCCTCGTCACCGGGCAGGCCGTCGTCCCGCCGGTAGCGGTAGACGGTCGAGCCCGAGCGCAGCTCCGCCTCGATCGCCGTCACGGTCGCCTGGAACCGGTCGTCCGCCGGGTCGATCAACCCGGACAGGCCCACGTGCAGGGACGCGGCGTCGAGGTCGTCGCCGTCGTACGCCGTGGTGAACGCCTGCGCCTCCTCGCTCCAGCCGTGCTTGAGCACGTCGTTGGCGATGGTGTCGCGCAGCACCGGCCACGAGGGGTCGATGACCCGCCCGTACGCCTCCGCCAACGCGACCGCCCGGTCCAGCGTCACCCAGCACATAACCTTCGAGTACACGTGGTGACGAGGCGCGTGACGCTCCTCCCAGATGCCGTGGTCCGGCTCGTGCCAGCGGCGGGCGACCGCCTCGGCCATCGCGCGCACCATGGCCCAGTCCGGGTCGGTCAGCGAGCCGCGCGCGTGCGCGAGCTGCACCACCAGGTCCACCACCGGACCGAACACGTCGAGCTGGACCTGCTGGTTGGCCAGGTTGCCGACGCGCACGGGGCGTGAGCCCGCGTAGCCCGGCAGGGTGTCGATGACGGCCTCCGCGCCCAGCATGGTGCCCTGGAGCGTGTACAGCGGGTGCAGCCGCTCCGGGCCGGGCAGCGTGCCGAGCACGCCGTGCACCCAGCCGAGGAACGACTCGGCCTCGCCCGTCGAGCCCACCGACACCAGCGCCTGCGCGGTCAGCGCCGCGTCACGCAGCCAGCAGTACCGGTAGTCCCAGTTGCGGATGCCGCCGATCTCCTCGGGCAGCGACGTGGTGGCCGCCGCCATGATCGCGCCGGTCTCGTGGTGCACCAGGCCCTTGAGGGTCAGCGCCGAGCGCAGCACCAGCTCCGACTCCACGGGCGGCAGCCGCAGCGTCGCCGCCCAGTCCGACCAGAACGCGCCCGCGCGGGCCCGCCGCTCCGCCTCGCCCAGCGTGGCCTCGGACAGGTCGTCCGTGCCGCACCGCAGCTCCAGCACGATGGGCGCGCCCTCACGCGGCCGGACCACCGCGGTGGCCGTCTCCTGGAGGCCGTCGCTGGTGATCTCCCAGTCGACGCCCGGCGCGCGCAGCACCATCGGGTCGGACGTGCCGACCACCCGCAGGCCGTCCCGCTCGCGCAGCAGGCGCACCGGCACCTGGCCGAACTCGGGGCGCGGCGCGAACGTGATCACGGCGTTCGTGGAACCGGACACGCGCCGCACCAGGTCGGTCCGGTGCGAGGCCAGGTCGTGGTCCAGGTAGTCCGTGACCAGCAGCCGCGACCAGCGGGTCTCCACGATCATCGTGCCCGGCACGTAGCGCTGGCCCAGCGGCAGCGAGCCGTGCTCCGGCTTGATCGAGAAGTGGCCCGCGGACGGGCCGCCGAGCAGGTCGGCGAACACGGCCGCCGAGTCCGGCTCGGGGTGGCACAGCCAGTTGACCCGGGCGTCCGGGGTGAGCAGCGCGACGGAGCGCTCGTTGGCGAGCATCGTCATGCGCTCGATCGGCACCGCCTGGTCGCCGTGCAGCCACGCCCGGCGCTCCTCCAGCAGGAACGCCAGCACGGTCGCCACGTCCACGGTGTCGTCGATGTGGTAGCCGGCCAGCGTCTCGCCGTCGCCGACCTTGATGCCCACGTCGGGGCCGGTCAGCCGGGCGAACGCCTTCTCGTCGGTCACGTCGTCGCCGACGAACACGGCGGCGGTCGCCGACACGCGGTGCCGCAGCACGTCGAGGGCGTGGCCCTTGTCGGTCTGGACGACGGCCAGCTCCACGACGGCCTTGCCCTCGGTCACCTGCACGCCTTCCCAGGTGCAGGGTCCACCGCGCACGGCCTCCAGAACCCGCTCCCCCACGGGGGGTTCCGCACGGCGCACGTGCACCGCGATGCTCGCGGGCTTCACCTCCAGGGTCACGCCCCCGTGACCCTCGACGATCCCTTCCAGCTCGGCTTCCAGCCGGCGGTGCAGCGCGCGCGCTTCCGCGTCGAGCGCGTGCACGAAGCCGACGTCGAACTCCGATCCGTGCGAACCGACGAGGTGCACCTCGGACGGCAGCCGGGACAGGGTCGCCAGGTCGCGCAGCGCGCGCCCGGAGATCACGGCGGTGGTCGTCTCGTGCAGCCCGGCCAGCGAGCGCAGCGCGCCCACCGACTCGGGCAGCGGGCGGGCGTCCTCAGGGTTGGCCACGATCGGAGCCAGTGTCCCGTCGTAATCGCAGGCGACCAGCAGGCGCGGTGTGCGCGCGAGCTGGACGATCGCACGGCGAAGTTCGGCGGGGAGGGCCTCGGCGGTCAACGCCCCTCCTCAAGACTCGGTGGGACAGGTCGGGTGCGTGGTCTGAACCGATTCCGAAAAGTCCCGGTCAGACCGCAGTCTGCGTACCCAAGGCGTCAAGGAACGAGCGAGCCCATCGGTCGACGTCGTGCGTGAGGACTTGGCGGCGCAGCGCGCGCATCCTACGGCGACCTTCCGCCGGATCCAGCGTGAGGGCCGCTTCCAGCGCGTTCTTCACGCCGTCGAGGTCGTGCGGGTTGACCAGGAAAGCGCTCGTCAGCTCCGCCGCCGCGCCCGCGAACTCGGACAGCACCAGCGCGCCGCCCAGGTCGTAGCGGGACGCCACGTACTCCTTGCAGACGAGGTTCATGCCGTCCCGGACGGGTGTCACGACCATGACGTCGGCGGCCGACATGAACGCCGTCAGCTCGCGTCGGTCGACCGATTGGTGCAGGTAGTGCACGACCGGGTGGCCCACGGTGGAGAACTCGCCGTTGATCCGGCCGACGGCCTGCTCGATCTCGCCACGCATCTGCTTGTAGTGGTCGACGCGCTCGCGGCTCGGCGTCGCGAGCTGCACCATGGTCACCTCGGTCGGGTCCACCCGGCCGTCGGCGATCAGCTCGTACAGCGCGCGCAGCCGGACGTCGATGCCCTTGGTGTAGTCCAGCCGGTCCACGCCGAGCAGGATCTTCTTCGGGTTCCCGAGGTCTTCGCGGATCTGCCGCGCGTGCTGCTGGACGTCCTTGCTGCGGGCCAGCGCGTCCAGGCCCGCCGAGTCGATGGAGATCGGGAACGCGCCCACCCGCACCGTGCGGTCGCCGACCTGCACCACGCCGGGCCGCGTGCGCACGCCGACCGCGCCCCGGCTCGGCTCCAGGCCCACCAGGCGGCGGGCCAGCCACAGGAAGTTCTGCGCGCCACCCGGCCGGTGGAAGCCGACCAGGTCGGCGCCGAGCAGGCCGCGGATGATCTCCGTCCGCCACGGCAGCTGCATGAACAGCTCGACCGGCGGGAACGGGATGTGCAGGAAGAAGCCGATCCGCAGGTCCGGCCGCAGCTCGCGCAGCATGGCGGGCACCAGCTGGAGCTGGTAGTCCTGCACCCACACCGTCGCGCCCTGCGCCGCGACCTTCGCCGTCACGTCCGCGAACCGCTGGTTCACCCGCACGTAGGTGTTCCACCAGCGGCGGTGGAACGCGGGCGGCGCCACCACGTCGTGGTAGAGCGGCCACAGCGTGCCGTTGGAGAAGCCCTCGTAGTAGTCCCGGACCTCCGCCGAGCTGAGCGACACCGGGTGCAGCTGGAGGCCGTCCTCCTCGAACGCCTCCACCTCGGCGTCCGCGATGCCCGGCCACCCGACCCACGCGCCGCTGTGCGAGCGCAGGAACGGCTCCAGCGCGCTCACCAGGCCGCCGGGGCTGTGCTTCCAGCGCTGGGTGCCGTCCTCCAAGCGCTCCAGGTCGACCGGCAGGCGGTTCGCCACGACCAGGAAGTCCGCGCCGTGCTCGCCAATGCTGCTCACCGGGTAACGCCTCCTATGGGATTCGTCTCGCCCGCACCCGAGGTTAACGGGAACGCTCGTTCCGGATGCCCCGGCGTCATCGCCGTCACACCGCGTTCAACCAGGTTGGACGTACGTCACGGCCGTCCGGGTGCTCAGTGCCCCCGGCGCCTGGCTGGACGCGGTAGGCCGGACAACCTCGACCCTGCCAGCTTCCGCTCCAGCCTGCTGAGGCCCGACCGGACCGGCCTGCCCAGGAACTCGCCCAGCACCACCCCGCTGGCCAGCGCCAACGCCGTGCCGGCGGCCAGCACGAGGGTCGACAGGCCGCTGCCGTCACCCTCCACGGTGAGCTGGTAAAGACCGCGGTAGGTGGTCCAACCGGGCAGCAGCGGCACCATCCCGGCCACGGACACCACGAGCGCCGGCGTCCGCAGCCGCCGGGACATCACCGCGCCGCCGAAGCCCACCACCGTCGCCGCGACCGCCGCGCACGTGATGGTGTTCGTGCCGGTGAGCGCCAGCAGGCCGTAGGTGGCCGTGCCCACCGCGCCCGCCGCCGCGGCGATCGGCAGCGCCCGCAGCGGCGCGTAGCTGGCCAGCGCGAAGAACAGCGAGGTCACGCCGCCGGCCGCGAACTGCATCGGCACGACCGAGATCAGCGGCGGCAGCGGGTCCGCGATCGTCGTCTGCACACCCAGCTGCACGCCCGCGCGCAGGGTGAGCGTGATGCCGGTGATCAGGCCCGCCGTCAGCAGGCCGATCTCGATGGACCGGCCGGCGGCCGTCACGTGGTAGCCGGTTATCGCGTCCTGCACCGCGCCGACCAGGGACAACCCGGACAGCAGCACCACGATGCCGGTCGACACCAGCAGCGACGGTCGCAGGCCGGGCAGCAGGTCCGTCGCGTAGAGCCCGAGCGCGGCGGTCGCCGCCAGCGCGCCGCCGACCACCTGCTGGAAGAAGAACGGGACCTCGCGCCGGTTGAGCATCCGGCCCACCCGGTCGACCACCGCCGTCACCAGGGCCGCCGACAGGGCGATGAACGGGCCACCACCCACCAGGAACGCCACCGCCGCCGCCATGCCCGCCCACGCGCACGTCGCCACCCACCGCCGGTAGGGGTGGGGCTGCCGGGTGATGCGGTCCAGCTCCGCGTACGCGTCGGGCGCCTTGATCTCGTCCGCCACGATCCGGCGGATCAGGTCCTCCAGCACGGCCAGCCGCGTGTAGTCGGTGCTCCGGGAGCGCACCACGCGCAACGACGTGATCGGTGCCGCCTCCCGGCCGCGGTGCCACGAGATCGTGATCGAGGTGTACGTCACGTCCACCTCGGTGCGCGGCAACCCGTAGGCGTCCGCGACGGCCATCACGGTGGCCGTGACATCAGCCGCCCCCGCGCCGCTCGCGAGCTGGACCTCACCCACCCGCAGCGCGAGGTCGATCACCAGGTGGACGGTCGAGTCGTCCGGGAGGGACGGTCCCTCGATCGGTTGCCACAGGCCGGGAGCGGTCCTCGGGTCGCGGTAACGCCTGCGCCGCAGCCACACGTGCATCCCTCCTCGGTGATCGGTCCCAGCGCCACGCCCGACGGTGTCACATTCGCCGCTGTGTCATGCGCCACCCCTGGTAGGGGTACCCGGAACGAGTGAGTCGATCACATTGAGTTCAGCTCTGTTGAAACCCCTGGCCAGCGCCTTTACGCTCCTCCTGACCCACTCGGACGGGCAGCCCGCCTCCGGATGGACCAACGGCGGAACACCGTGAGCAGACCGTTCGCCGCAGGTAGCACCCGGTGCGGGCGCTTACGATGTTCCCGTCCGACGGCCGCGCCGGTGTAGCTCAATTGGCAGAGCACTCGCCTTGTAAGCGAAAGGTTAGGGGTTCAAGTCCCCTCACCGGCTCCAAGCGCAGCGCCACCCCTGCCCGGGTCGCCACCAGCCAGGGGTGCCGGGCGGGTCGGTTTCCCGCCTTCGCCCACCGAGTTCGGGGCGTCGTCTGTTCGGGAGCCGCCGGCATGTGGCGGTACCGGACCGCCGCCGAGACCGCCCATTGATCGGGTTGCGGCCGTGCGCACTGGTTCCGGGACCGATGCGCAGGCCGACTGCGAGTCGGCTCGTCGCGGAGCGCCCAGGGAATCCCGGTGCCGGTCCGCCTGTTGTCAGCCCGGGGGCTACTGGCCGGGGTCGTACGGGCAATTAGGCGCAGCTACAGGGCACACATATGCGTCGTAAGGGGTGTCCAGTGAATCCAGGAACTCCTTGTGGCCTGTCCAGTCGTCCCGGCACCATCGGGCAACGCACAAGATGGTGACCTTGGCAGCACCGGCGTCGTGCAACGTGATGGCGGCTGACTGAGCCTTCGAGCCCGTCACCCAAGTGTCTTCGACGAGGAGTACGTGCTTCCCTTCGACCCGGTCCCGGTACCGGTCTTCGACGGTGAAGCGGTCTGCTCGCACCGCCCGGTCCGGCAACTCGTGGAAGTTGTCGGCCAGGGAGAGGAGGAAGCGACCTGATCTCGGAACTCCGCGGACCGTTCTGGCCAATTCGGCGACCGGGTGGCTCGCGCCCGGAGTTTTCGCCGATGGCACGAACGTGATGCTCTCCCAACGGGAGCCCAGGACCGCCGGAATGCAGTGTTCATGGATGGTGCTGGCGGCAGCCACCATGTACGCCAAGTCCTGTGCGCACTTCTGTGCGGGCGGCGTGGCCTTGTACGCCCGCATGGTGTGCGCGGACTGGTCGACTCGTTTCGTCGTCGACCACCCTCGGACATATGTCAGGATGAGGGCGACATCGGCGAGGCGTGCGCCGAACTCGGACTTATGCGTCAAGCACCTCGAGCACAAGCCGGCCGTCTCGGTCTCGGGCTGGCGACATACGCGACAAGTTCTCCCCACAACGTGGCGTGCATTCCGGAAGAACCCACCCACTCGTTGGACGAGTTCTTGCCGGGTTGCGTAGAAGAGCGGATCCGGCGAACCGGTCATCCCTTGGCCAGGGCGAGGATCCCGGCTGCCGGGTTGTCGCTGCTCGTAATCCGCTTTACGTGGTCGATCGCCTCATCGGGCGTCTCGGCCTGGTACACCCCGGGCTTCCCCACCAGTGCGCGGCCCCAGTTGGTGCCGCGGACAACCGCGCCCATGAGGATCACCGGGCGACCATGGGCCACGGCGGACCGGGCCTGGATCCGAGTGCCGCTCAACTCGCCGGCTTCGACGATGATCGTGACACGGCCGTATGCGCTCATTGTTGCGTTCCGCATGGGAAAAGAGGACTTGCTGGGCGGGGAATCCGGCCAGAACTGCGACATGACCAGCCCCTCGGCTGCGATTCTGTCCTGCAGTGAGCGGTTGGCCGCCGGGTAGTATTTCTGAATTCCCGTGCCAATCACCGCCACGGTTCGCCCCCCGCGGTCGAGTGCGGTCACGTGGGCGGCCGTGTCGATTCCCTCGGCCAGACCGGACAGTACCGTGATCCCGCGGTCCACCAGTCGTTCCGCCAGGCTGACGGCCATCCGAAGTGCTCGTTCGGAAGCTCGCCGGGAGCCGACGACCGAGACAGCGTTCTCGCCAGGCAGCAACGTGCCGCGGGTGAACAGCACGGGCGGCACCTGATGCACATCGCGGAGTTGAGCGGGGTACTGGTCGTCCCGGAAGGTGTGGAACCGGAAGTCGGCATCCCTCCAGGTGTCGATCTCGCGTGCGGCTTCGACGAGCGCATCGGTGCCCAGTTCGGCCGCGAGCATTTCGGTGAACAGCGTGGGCGGGCGGTGCTGTTCCCAGAGCTTTCGTGCGCTCCCGATCTCCGTCACCTGCGCGGTGATCTGCGACCACGTCATGCCTTCGGGTCGCGTTCGCAGCAGCGCGACCAGCGCGGCTCGTTCCTCGGCGTCCCAGGTGTCCACGCCCGACAGCGTAGGGCGTGGCGAGATGTGGGTGCAGGTCGCGAGCAAGGTGCGGTGTTGGCCGGAAATCACGCATCGCCCCCTTCGCGGCTGTGGATCGAACGCATGTTCGATGGTCGATGTTAGGTCGCTGATGTTGCTGGTACAAGCCGTGTCATGTGGGCCACCCCGTGGTGGACGAGCCGGAACCCAGATGCCGGGGGTCAGGCGTCTCCGGGCTCAGCCCGAACGCCCGACGCGGGACACTCGCGTGGTGAGGCGCAGGAGTCGACCCTCCGCCGGCACGACCACCAGGTGCGGCGGACGCCCGCCCGCCACCACGGGTTGCTCACCGACCCGCGACCCGCGTGCCTTGAGCACCGCCCCGTTCGGGAACGTGACGAGCAGGCTCGGCGGCGCACCCGGCACGTCCGCCGTGCTCAGCACCGCCCGCCGCCACCCCGCGTCGGCCACCGACCGGAACCACCGCCGCCACCCCAGCACGCGCCTGCCCTGCGCCAGCAGGCCCGCGCCGGCCGCCACCGCCACGAGCACGCAGCCGACGATCGTCAACGGGTCCCGGTTGGCCATGTCGGCGGTGCGCACCCGTCCCGGGTCGGCCGGGTCGTAGAACACCTCCACCGCGTCACCGACCGAGTACGGCTCGTACCCGTGGATCACCACGGTCCGCCGCGAGAACTCCACCTCGATGCTCGGCATACCCCGAGACGGGTGGTGCACGGCGGTGACCGTGGCAGTCGTCCGAGCACCGTGGTCGAGCAGCCACTGGGCGTCCCGTGCCTGCATCACGAACAGCATGGCGCTGAACACCCCGAAGGCCACCCAGCACCCCAAGAGCAGCACCGAGTACCCCAGCCGCCGTCGCATCTTCGCGTGCAACGGCCCCGGGTCCAGCGTCTCGTCCGGCAACGACAGCACGTCCCGCGCCAGCACCGTGCCCACGGCGAGACCACGGCCGGCACGACGTCGAACCCGGCGCACGGCGTACACGAGCGCCCCGCACCCGACGACGAGCACGAGCCAGCCGACCGCTCCCACGCGCGATGCCTACCACGGCACGAGTAGACGCGGCTACGCCCACGGGGCGCAGCCGCGTCACACGGCTACTCCTTGTCCACGATCACCTGATAACCGACGCCGCCGATGTCCTGCCCGTTGACGGTCTGGACGACGTGCTGCACGTAGGTGCCCGGCGTGCCGCCGATGAACGTCAGCTCGGCGGTGAAGCGCTCACCCGGCTTGATCGGCAGCCCGGCCAGGGTGGCGTGCTTCGGGTCCGCGATCTCGACGGCCGTGCCGCCCGCCTGCTTCACGCCCTCGCCCTGGGCGCCCGTGGAGCGCCACAGCTCGAACAGGCGCGGACCCAGGTCCACGATCACGCGACCGTTGGACACCAGCGGCCGTTCGGGGCTGGTGATGACCAGGTCCGTCTTGACCGCGCGCTCCGTGGCGTTGCCGACCGCGAACCAGGACTTGCCCGGCGTGCCGGGCTTCACCCGGACGGTCTGGAAGTTGCGCCACGCGATGTTGTTGTTGCGCTTGGTGTTCAGCGCGGTGTCGGAGACCTCGGGGTACGTCATCGGGTCGCTCGCCGACACCCACCGGGCGAGGAGGCAGAAGTGGCCGGGGCCGGGCACCGGGTTCCACAGCACCTTCGCCACCGTCACGCCACCCGCGGGCACGGTCAGGGTCTGCTCGCCGATGTACGTCCAGTCGCCGTTGGTGACGGGGTTCCAGTTGGTCGACCCGCCCGGCGTGGTCCGGTAGACCTTGAGCGTGCCGTGGCCGTCGGCCGTCGCGTTCGGGCCCGGGTTGGTCAGGCGCACGTGGACCCAGTTCGCCTGGCCCACCACCGGCTGGATGCCGGGACCGCAGTCCGCCGTGGTCGGGCAGACCTTGATGTCCGGGCTGTTCCAGAACAGGCTGCCGGGGTTCGGTTCGACGCCCGTGTCGGTCACCTGGTCGCGGATGAAGACGTCGCTGCGCTTGCAGTCGCGCAGGAACTCGACGATCGCCGTGCTGACGCCGTTGCCGTCGGCCTGCGCCTGCGTGTAGAGGCCGCCGGTGGTGTTGGCGTAGTTCTGCATGATCGGCACGATCGGCGTGGTGTACGCGCCCGACGTCGGCACGTAGACGGACGAGATCTTGATGCCGTTGCCCAGCGCCTGGTTCGCGCGCAGCGCCGCGTTGGTGTTGTCGGCCGCGGTGTAGGTGTCGTCGAAGCCGCCGGGGCGGGCGTCGGTGATCAGCACGGTGAGCCGGGTCGCGTTGGAGCGCCAGCCCGCGGTGAAGTCCGCGTTCTGCGGGCGGCCCGCGGCCGGGAGGCTGTTCACCACCGTGTTCAACGCCTCGTCCGACGCCTCCGGCTCCCCGCCGCCACCGCTCACGGTCAGCGCGTTGACGCTCGCCACGACGGCCGCCTTGTTGTTGGCCGCGAAGTTGTTGACGACGGTGATGTTGTCCTTGAACGTGACCAGGCTCAGCCGGTAGTCGGAACCGGTCAGGTTCTCGACCTCCTGCGCGATCTGGTTGATGCCGGTCTTCAGGTTGGTGATCGCGCCGCCCATGCTGCCCGTGTCGTCCACCACGAAGGCGACGTCCATCGGGCCGCACTTGCGCGGCGCGGGCGGCAGGGGCGCGGCGCCGGCGGGGCCGGTCGCCTGGGCGACGGACGCGGCCAGCGCCAACGCGGCCAGGGCCGCCAGCGCCGGTCTCCGGAAGCGATGCATCAGGGACTCTTCTCGCTCGGGCGCCCGTCCGGGTGGGCGGGCGCGGTCCGGGTGCGGACCGGAAACCGGTCCACACCTGGCGGAACCACGCGCGTCCCGACGCGTACTGCTCGATTCGGCCTGATTACCCCTGCGCCGACCGGGTGCCACCACACCACCGGCCGCGCTAGGGGGCCGGCCGCGGAGCCGAAGCCCGGCCCGGACCACCCCCGCCGGCGCGGGAAGGCGGCGGTCGGGCGGGGCGGTAATTATCAGGCAGGCTTCCTGAAAGTTTCGCCGGCGGCACACCGGCCTCGAGGACAGGCCCTAGTGCCGCGGGATGCGGATGGTGAACGTGGTCGCGCCGGGTCGGCTGTCCAGCTCGATGGCACCGCCGTGCGCCGCGACCAGCGAGTGCGCCACGGCCAGGCCGAGGCCGCTGCCGCCCCGGTCGCGGGTGCGCGAGTCGTCCACGCGGTAGAACCGGTCGAAGACGCGGGCCTGCTCGGCGGGCGGGATGCCCGGACCGGCGTCGCTCACGCGCACGGTCGCGTGGCCGTTCTCCACGCCGACGTCCAGCGACACCGTCGTGCCCGGCGGCGTGTGCAGGGCCGCGTTGGTGAGCAGGTTGTCCACCACCTGGCGCAGGCGCAGGGCGTCGAAGCGCAGGCGCAGCGGCTGACCGACTTCGGCGACCCGCAGCGGGTGGTCGGGGCGGGCCGCCTGGAACGCGTCGGCGGCCTCGCGCACCAGCTCCGACAGGTCGTGCTCGGCGGGCCGCAGGGGCGTCTCCGACTCGGCCGAGTCCAGCCGCGCCAGCAGCAGCAGGTCGTCCAGCAGCACGCTCATCCGCGCCGCCTCCGACCGCAGCCGCTCCAGGTGCGCCTCGCGTTCCTCCGGCGCGTTCGCGGCGGCGTAGCGGAACAGGTCCGCGTAACCGCGGATGGACGTCAGCGGCGTGCGCAACTCGTGCGAGGCGTCCGCGATGAACCGGCGCAGGCGTTGCTCGGCGGCCGTCCGGGCGGCCAGCGAGGAGTCGATGTGCTCCAGCATCTTGTTGAACGCCGAGCGCAGTTCCTCCACCTCCACGCCGCCGTTGCGGCCCTCCGCGCGCACCGCCAGCCGCGCCGAGTCGGTCAGGTCGTGCGACGTGATGTCGTGCGCGGTCTTCGCCATGTCGCTCAACGGCTGGAGGCCGCGCCGCAGCACCGCACGCCCGATCACCACGAACGCGATCAACGCCAGCACGAACGTGCCCACGACCACCATCACGAGCTGCCGCACGGTGGTGTTCAGGTCGTTCATCGGCGCGGCGCTCACCAGGACCGTGCCGTCACCCGACGGGCAGCCGCGCAGGCGGTAGGTCGAGCCGTTCAGCTGCGCCGTGCGGAACACCGGCTCGTCCCCGGTCACCTCCGCCGCGACCTCGGCCAGCTCGGTCGCGTCGGCGGGGAGCTGCGCGGGCAGCCGCGGCGTCGCCCGGCCGTCCCGCACGTCGTAGACCGCCGCGTACCAGCCGTAGATCTTGTTCAGCCTGCCGGACGCGACGAGGTCCTTCTCCAGCGCGATCTGGGACTGCTTCATCTGGTCGTCGAGCTTGCCGGCGAGGTAGTTCTCCATGCTGCTGACCATCACGTAGCCGACGGCCGCGAACACGCCCAGCGCCAGCGCGCCCAGGCCGAGGGCGAGCCGGGTGCCCAGCCGCGGTTTGCGCCGGTCGGGCAGGCGGGTCACTCGGGCGCCTTGCGCAACACGTACCCGACGCCGCGCACGGTGTGGATCAGCGGTTGCGCGCCGTCGTCCAGCTTGCGGCGCAGGTGCGACACGACCAGCTCCACGACGTTCGACCGGCCGCCGAAGTCGTACTCCCACACGTGGTCCAGGATCTGCGCCTTGGTCAGCACCGCGGGCGAGCGGCGCATGAGGTAGCGCAGCAGCTCGTACTCGGTGGGCGTGAGGGTGACCAGCCGACCGGCCCGCCGCACCTCGCGGGTGTCCTCGTCCAGGGCGAGGTCGGCGACCTTCAGCACGGACCGCTTCCACTGCGGTCCCGTGGAGCGGCGCAGCACGGCCCGCAGCCGCGCCATCAGCTCCTCCACCGAGAACGGCTTGACGAGGTAGTCGTCACCACCGCGGGTCAGGCCCGCGATCCGGTCGGCGGTGCCGTCACGCGCGGTGAGGAACACCACGGGCACCATCGCGCCGGACGACCGCAGCCGGTCCAGCACGGTGAAGCCGTCCAGGTCGGGCAGCATGAGGTCGAGCACCACGATGTCGGGGTGGAACTCGGCGGCGGCGGTGAGCGCCGCCTCGCCGCTGCCCGCCGTCGCGGCCTGCCAGCCCTCGTACCGCGCGACCGTCGCGACCAGGTCCGCGATGTGCGGTTCGTCGTCCACGACGAGGAGTCGAACGGCGTTGGCGTTGTCCACGGGTCCATGGTGCGGTACTACGCGCGTGCGAGGGAAACCCCGCCCTTGATCCACAGGTAACCAACAGGGAGGCGACAGGTCTTCCCGGTGAGCTGGACTCGCCGCGCCGGCGCCCCGTCGCGGACGCCGCGTGACGGGGCACCGGCGCGCGGATGTCGCCGGGTCCCGGACCGAGGTGGCCGTGTGCCGGGGGCCGGGCCATGCCTGGGGTGTCGGCGGTATCGCGGGTCGGCCCGGAGCTGTCGGGAGGCGTGGGGTCGGGTCGGCGCGGGAATTGGAGACCGGTGGCGTGGGGTCGGGTCGGCGCGGAGCTGTTGGGAGGCGTGGGGCCGGGTCGGCGCGGGAGTCGGAGGCTGGTCGCGTGGGGCCGGGTCGGCGCGGGAGTCGGAGGCTGGTCGCGTGGGGCCGGGTCAGCGCGGGAGCCGGAGGCCGGTGGCGGTGCGGGTGGCGCGGGGGCTGGTGAAGGTCGGCGGCGGGCCGGGCCACTCGCCCAGCGCGCGCAACGTGCGGTACCGCATCGCGCCCACGACCTCCCGGAACCGGAGCTGGTCGGCGGACGGGAACGTGGCCGCCGCCTCCTCCAGCCGGCCGAGGTTCGCGAGCACCGCCGCCCGGTGGGCCGCCAGCTCGGTCTCGTCCACCCACCACGCCCACGGCGGCGCGGTGGGGTCGTGTGCCGGGGCGTCCCGAGCGCGGTCGAGCGCGGCCAGGGCTTCCCGTGCACGGCCCGCCCGCGAGTGCGCACGAGCCGCCCGCAACGCGAACATGGCCCGCACCTTCGGTGAACGCGCCATCGCCTCACCGCGGTCGGCCAACGCCAACGCCTCCGCGAGCCGACCGACGTGGGCGCGCTGCATGGACGCGTTGAGCAGCGTGAGCACGTGCACGTCCCCACCGGGCCGGGCGAGGGCGAGCGCCGCCAGGTTGTGCGCGTGCGCCAACCGCTGGTGCTCCTCCTCGAACAACACCCACGCGGTCACCTCGGCCAGCTCCGCCAACGCCTCCCGGTCCGCCGCGGGCGCGGCGCGGAACAGCCGCACGGCCAGCGGACCCAGGTCGCGGGTCCCCGGCAGGCCGTCGAGCGAGACCAGCAGCCGCGTCACCGCCCGCACGCCCGCCGGCACCGGCCCACCCCCCGTCCACGATCACGCCGACCCGGGGCCGGGCGTGATGCCTCACACGCGCTCTGCTACGGTCTCGCGCACGGGTTTCCCCGCTCCACGCAGGTCAGCCGGGTTTCGCGCTCGGGGCGTGCTCCGGCGCCGGCCGCGTGGAGAGCCGGCTTCGGTCGCACGCTTTCGGGAACGTGCGGCCGAGGCCGTCTGCTACCCCTACCCGTACCGCGCGTAGTCGAACTCCGCACCCACCACGGAGTGCCCCAGGTCGCTGCCGAGCCGGGTCAGCAGGTCCACCAGCTCCAGCCCGGCCAACCAGTCCCGGGGCAACGCGGCCGTGCCGTGCAACGCGCCCAGGATGTTGCCGGTGAGCGCGGCCGTGGCGTCACTGCCGCCGGAGTGGTTGGCGGCGGCACGCACCGCGTCCACGAACTCGGCACGCCGCGGGTGCACCAGCACGGTGTGCACGGCGATCGCCAGCGCCTCCGGCCCCGTCCAGCCGCTGCCCAGCCGGTCCACGCGCACCGACTCGAAGCCCAGCGCCCGGTGCTCCTCGGCGAACACCACGGCCCGGTTCAGCGTGTTCGCCGTGTACGGGTCGTCCCGCAGCACCCGCCCGATCACCTGGTCCACGGCTTCCCGCAGCGGTCGGCCGCGCACCGCGAGCAGGTGGATGAGCAGGGCGAACGCGCCACCGGACACCCAACCCCCGGTGCCGCCGTGGGTGAGCGCCGCGAACCGGCACCCGAGGTCGTAGGCGATCTCGGCGCTCGGCGCGAAGCCCGCGGGCGCGGTCCTGGTCACGCCGTTGCAGCCGGACGACTCGTTCTGCGGCGCCTCCGGGGTCGGCGCGGTGTCCGACGCCAGCGCGCGCAGGCAGGTCAGGCCGGGTGAGCGGCTGGAGTACAGGCGCTCGTCACCCGCCAGACCGGTCGTGCCGGGCTCCGGTGCCGCGAACTGCTGCGTCATCAGCCACTGGCGGTAGCTGTGCCACACGGTCTCCACGGGCGCCCACTCGCCGGTGTTGCGCCCACGCACCCACGCCCGCAGGTAGCCCTCGGCGGTGAACAGGGTGAGCTGGGTGTCGTCGGTCACCAGGGCGGGTCGCGGCGGTTCCAGCACACCTTCCGGGCCGTGGTCTCGTTGGATATCGGTCCAACCCAGGTACTGGACGGGCGCGCCAAGGGCATCGCCCAGTGCGCCGCCCAGCAGGCAGGCGGCGCCACGGTCGACCACGCTCATCGGCTCGCGCGGCACTTGCCCTCCTGCACTGCGTCGTCCGGGGGCCAAAACCCTAGCCGTCGCGGGCCCGTCCGGTCATGGGAGCACGCCTAGTTGAGGAAGCAACATCTACTCGCAGGTATCTCAGGGTGCACCCGGCGCACCTGATCCAGTGCCGGACGCGGTGGACCGGACGCGACCGAGCGGGCACGTACCGGAGCGGGGGAGGGGCATGGCCGAGCGGGGCAGGAACGGACTGGAGTTCGGCGTCCTCGGGCCGTTGCAGGTGCTCGCCGACGGCCGCCGGCTCGTCATCGGCCGCAAGGGGATGCGCGGCCTGCTCGCGATGCTGGTGCTGGCCGCGAACCGGGTCGTGCCCATCGACGAGATCGTGGACAGCCTGTGGGCCGACGACCCGCCCGCCACCGCGCGGACCATCGTGCACGGCTACGTGTCGCGCCTGCGGCGGATGCTGGACCAGGCCGACCCGGCGGGTTCCGCCCGCATCCTCACCACGCCACCCGGCTACCAGCTCGCCGTCGACCCGTGGCGGCTGGACTTCCACCGGGCCCGCCGGCTGGTGTCGTCCGCACGCGGCAAACCCGCGCCGATCCGGGCGCAGCTGCTGCGCGAGTCGCTCGGCCTGTGGCGCGGCCAGGTGCTGTCCGACGTGCCCGGCGACCCCATCACCACCGACCTGGAGGAGCTGCGGCTCGCCGCGCTGGAGGAGCGCATCGAGGCCGAGCTGGAGCTGGGCAGGCACCTGGAACTCGTCGGCGAGCTGCGGCAGCTCGTCGGCGAGCACCCGTTCCGGGAGCGGCTGGTCGGCCACATCATGCGCGCGCTGTACCGGTCCGGGCAGCGGGCCGACGCGTTGGAGGCGTACCAGCGGTTCCACCGCCTGGTCGTGGACGAACTCGGCATCGACCCCGGCCCCGAGCTGCGCGTGCTGCACGAGCAGGTGCTGCGGGACGACCCGGCGCTCAGCTCGCCCGGCCTGGCGGAGCCCGCCGTGCCGGTGCCGCCGCGACCCGGCGTCGTGGTGCCCGCGCAGCTGCCCGCCGCGGCCAGCGGGTTCATCGGGCGGGACGAGGAGCTGGCCTGGCTGGACCGCCTGTGCGACGGGCGCGACCCGACCACCACGACCGTCGCCGTCGTCAACGGCGCGCCCGGCATCGGGAAGTCGGAGCTGGCGGTGACCTGGGGGCACCGCCGGGCCGAGCAGTTCCCGGACGGCCTGCTGTTCGCGGCGCTGCACGGGTTCGCGCCCGACCGGGAGCCGGTGCGGCCCGCCGAGGTGCTGGCGCGGTTCCTGCTGGCGCTGGGCGTGCCCGCCGACGGCGTGCCGCGCGACCTGGACGACCGGGTCGGCCTGTACCGGTCGGTGCTCGCGAAGCGGCGGGTGCTGGTGGTGCTGGACGACGCGCGCGACCCCGAGCAGGTCCGGTTGCTGCTGCCGCCGGGCGCGGGCTCGGTGGTGCTGGTGACCAGCCGCCGCAAGCTGGAGTCGCTGGTGGTCAGCAACGGCGCGCGGATGCTGACGCTGGACACGCTGCACGAGGACGAGTCGGTGCGGCTGGTGGACGAGGTGGTCGGCAAACCGCTGTCCGAACAGGAACCGGTGGCCACCCGGATGCTCGCCGAGCTGTGCGGCAACCTGCCGCTGGCGTTGCGGATCGCCGCGGCCAAGCTGGTGTTCAGTCCCGAGTGGACGGTCGAGGCGCTGGTGGCGCAGCTCTCCGACGACGACGCCCGGCTGCGCGCGCTGGACCTCGCCGACAGCGGGGTGGGCGTGGCGCGGGCGCTCGCGGTGTCCTACCGCAACCTGCCGCCGGAGCTGGCGGAGGCGTTCCGCGCCGCCGGGCTGGTGCCCGGCCGGTGGGTGAGCCCGCACGCGGTCGCCGCGCTGTGCCGCACCGACCTCGGCACCGCCGCCGGCCGCCTGGCCGACCTCGCCGACGCCCACCTGCTGGTGGAGCAGTGGCGTGGCGGGTTCGTGCTGCACGACCTGGTCCGGCTGTACGCGCGGGAGGTGCTGGGCGCGGAGCGGCCGGAACGCCGCACCGCCGCGCTGCGCCGCCTGATGGACCACTACCTGGCGGCGTGCGACCACGCCCGCCGGCTGCTCCGGCCGACCGACGACGCGTTGGACTTCACCTCCGTCAAGCACGCCGAGCACAGCACCGCGCCCCGCCCCGCGACACCCGGCCAGGCGTTGTCCTGGTTCGACAAGGAGTGGCCGAACCTGATCGCCCTGGTGCACGCGGGCGCGGAAGCCGGTCTGCACCAGCAGGTCTGGCAGTTGGTCCGGTTGGTGTACCCGTACTGCGTGGTGCGGCTGGTCGGGCGGGAGTGGCAGGCCGCCGCCGAGTTCGGCCTCGCGTCGGCACGCGTGATCGGCGACCGGCGCGGTGAGATGCTGGTGCTGCACGCGATGCACGCCATCGACCTGTGGGTCGGCGACGTGCGCGGCAAGCTGCCGGAAGCCGAGCGGGCGCACGGGATCGCCGTGGCGCTGGGCGACCCGAGGTACCTGGTGATGACGCTGGACCAGGTGGCGTGCGTGTTGTCGGCGGAGGACCGCCACGAGGAGGCCCTGGCCCGCTACCGGGAGGCGCTGGAGATCGCGCGGCGCGAGGGCGACGCGCTCGGCGAGGCGACCGTGCTGAACAACATGGCGCAGGTGGAGCAACGCGTGGGGCACCTGGAAACGGCGGTGCAGCACCAGTTCCAGGCCATGGAGATCCACCACCGGCACGGGCACGAGCGGGCGTACGTGCTGGCGTTGAACAACCTCGCCGAGCTGTACGCCGAACTCGGGTTGCTCGCCGAGGCGGAGGAGAACGCGCGGCAGGGCGTCGAGCTGGCGCGGGGTGGATCGCTCCAGGTGGAGGAGGCGTGCGGCAGGCACGTGCTCGGCTCGGTGCTCGCCAAGCGCGGAGAAACCGTTGCGGCGCAAGCGGAGCTGGCGGAATCGCTGCGGTTGTTCGAACGGCTCGGCTCGCCGCGGGCGATGTTGGTCCGAACGGCCCTTGAAGCGTTGACCACCGGGGTTTAGCGGACGTTTAGCACGTTATCGGCGGTTCGTGGGAACTTGGTGACGTGCGCTGATCAACGCTCTTGCGGATCGGCGCGCAGGGTGGCTCTTGGAGGGGGGAATCCAGGGGGGAAGCCACCCGACCGCCGGCCGGCCGGCATTCGGGGGAGAGTGCCGGCCGGCCGGCCCGTCCCGGCTCAGTTCTCGGCGGTCACCGGCAGCAGCTCCGGCCGCTTCGGCGCCACCCCGTCACCCATCGACTCGCCACGCAGCTGGCGTGCGATCCACGGCACCACGTGCTCACGGGCCCACTTCAGGTCGTGGCGGCGCTGCGTCATCCAGTCCTCGCTGTGCAGCGGCGGCCACGGCGTGCTCCAGTCCTCCTCGGGCTGGAAGCCCAGCACCTGGGCCGCGCGCAGCGCGACCCGGCGGTGGCCGTCCGGCGACAGGTGCAGCCGGTCCTCGCTCCACGCGCGACGGTCGTGCAGCACCGTCATGGACCACAGGTCGACCACGCGGCAGTGGTAGCGCTCGGCCACCGACCACAGGTGGCTGTTGTAGATCGCGATCTTCCCGCGCAGCGACCGCAGGAACGGCGTGTGCTTCGGGTCGAACCCGGTGAAGATGACCACCTCGGACCCGGCGGCCCGCAGGTCGGCCACCGCGATCTCGTACACCTCGGCCAGCGCGTCCGGGTCGGAACCGGGCACCAGCAGGTCGTTGCCGCCGCCGCAGAACGTGGCGAGCCGCGGCTTCAGCTCCACCGCCAGCGGCAGCTGCTCGTCCACGATCTCCTGGAGCATCTTGCCGCGCACCGCGAAGTTCGCGTAGCGGAAACCCCGCTGGCGCGCGGAGATCATCGCCGCCAGGCGGTCGGCCCACCCGAGGTACGTGCCGTTCGGGCCGGGGTCGTCCATCCCCTCGGTGAAGCTGTCCCCCAGTGCGACGTAACTGTCCAAGCCGTCCATGCGACTGCTCCCCTCCGTACTCGCGGCACCCCCGTGACCGCGCCCATCAGGATGCCTCCCGAGGTCCGTCCCGCGCCAGCGCCGGTGGGTCCGGTGCGTCACCCGATGGTGGGGAGTGGTGTCGGCTTAGGGCGTTTCGTTCCCTCACCCGCCGTAACGTGGCGAGCCGTGTCGCGTGTACCCCTCTCGCTGCTGACGTTCGGCGCGCTGGCGATGCTGGCGGGCGTGGTCGCGGGCGTCACCCCGCTCGGCGGTGGCCCGGAACCACGCCCCGAGCAGGGCGTCGGCACGGTCCCGGGCTCGACCCCCGCCCCCGCCGGCGACGGCCCGCCGATGGACCGCGGCGGGGGAGAGCCCCCGACCGACCCGGTGTCGAGCCAGGCGACGACCCCGACCCCGGCTACCGTTCCGACACGGGTGGATACGGTGCAAATCACGCCCACACCACCGGTGCCGGTCCCACGCTCCGCACCCGACCCGACACCGACCGTGGGCATTCCCGCGGTCGAGGTGTCGCGGCCGGGCTTCCGTCCCTGAGCGGCTTGGCCCGGGCGCGCCCCGACGTTCGCCACTGGGCCGGTCGGATCTGTGACGGAGCGCCCTCCCGGCGGTATGGGCGTTCCGGCCCATTGCGGCGTCCTTTCGGGGCGGGCATGAGGGCCGGTCGGTGCCGGGCCCCCAGTGATCGGCCGTGAAGGTGCAGGCGGCCCCGGGCGTCCGACCCGCCCTGCCCGTGGTCCCCGACGGGAGACGCGACCCGCGGCGACGGGAGCACCCGATGCCCCGCCCGGTCGAAACGAGGTTGCCTCGACCACCACTCCCACGAGCCGAGGACCGCGGTCGTGCGGCGATCAGGCGTCCCGGGTGCCGCGTCGACCTGTCACCCGCGGGGTTCCCTGGCCGGCTCGTCTACAGCCCGGACTCACGCTCACGGTCATCGACGCCGGCGGCACCGGCCAGGCCAACCTCTCCGGCACCAGCTCCGGTGACACGGCATCGGCCTGTTCCCTGCCGAGCCCTCGCTCCTCGGAAACTTTCAGGGAGCCTGCCTGAAAGTTCCGGGCGGTTCTCGGGCGGCACGGTGGTCGGGTTCGGGAACAGCACCGGCCTCGTGGTGGTGAACGCCGAAGGCGCCGGCCGGACCTCGATCCACACCGGGCCCGCCACCAAACGGCGACCGGGTCACCGGACCGGCCGGGGCGGACGTGTCGGTCGCCGACTTCCCTGACCCGGTGTCGCTGGGCGGTGGCTGCGCCTACACCGCCACCGTGGCCAACGCCGGCCCCGCGGTGGACAACGCCCTGGGCTGCACCATCGTCGGCACCAACGCGGGCGAGACCATCACCGGCACCAACGGCGACGACGTGATCTGCGCCCTGGGCAGCAACGACACCCTCATCGACCACGACGGCACCGACACGCTGACCGGCGGCGTCGGCAACGACACCGCCCATGGCGGCCTCGGCACCGACACCTGCACCGTTGACGCCGGCGACACCACCACCGGCTGCTGACGGTCCCGTGCCGGCGAAGGGCCCCGCGGCGACGTCGGGCGCATGACGTCGCCGCGGGGGTCAGGGCCCGCTGCCCGGCGGAGCCGCCGCCGAACATCCCCCGGGCAGCGGGGGTCTCGCTAACCCCCGGCAGCCACGTCCAGGGGTTCGTACGCGGTGCGCAGCCGCAGCTCCGCGGCCGGGGCGGCGCCGAGGGCGTCCAGCCCGAGCAGCGCCGCGCCGACGACCGGCGGCACGTCGACCACGCGCACCCGCGCGTGCGGCGCGATGTCGCTCAACCGGTCGCGCACGGCGTCCACCACGACACCGCCGGTGTTGGTCAGCACGCCGCCGCCGAGGACCACGTCCACCTCCTCGTCCAGCAGCGCGAGCCGCCGCAACGACACGGACGCGAGCAGCGTCACCTCCTCGACCAGCCGCGCCACCACCTCGCCCGCCACGGCGTCGCCCGCCGCGGCGACCCGGAACAGCAGGGGGCACAGCACGTGCGGGTCGAACTCCACCTCCTCGAAGTGCAGCCGCTCCACGGCCTCGGCGAGGGTGCGCGTGCCGTAGTGCTCGACCAGCGCGGGCAGCAGCGCCGTCGCCGGCCCGCGCCCGTCCTCGGCCCGCACCGCGAGCCACAGGGCCTCGCTGCCGATGTGCCCGCCGCCGCCCCAGTCACCGGAGATCCGGCCGAGCGCGGGGAACCGGTGGGTCCGCCCGTCCCGCGCCACGGCGACGCAGTTGATGCCCGCACCGCACACCACGGCCACCCCGACGCCGTCCGACGTGCCCGCGCGGAGCAGGGCGAACGTGTCGTTGCCGACGACGGTCGTCCTCGACCACCCGTGCCGCTCGATCGCGGCACGCAGGTCCTCCTCCTCCTTGGGCAGGTCCGCGCCCGCCAGGTACGCGGCGGTGTGCGTGGCGATCGGCTCGTCGGCGGCCAGCCCGGCCTGCCCGGCCGCCGCGCGGGCCAGTTCCTCGAACACCTCCAGGCTGCGCGCCAGGCCGACGTTCTGCGGTGACGCGCCCGGCCCGCGGACCTGGGCGAGCACGCGCCCCTCCACGTCGACCAGCGCCACGGCGGTCTTGCTGTTGCCGCCGTCGATGGCGAGCACGCGGTCCGCCATCAAGCACCCCGGCCCGTCGCCCACGGCAGGAAGTCGCGGTTGCGCGACACCAGCTCGTCGGCGAGCTTCTCGGCAACGGCGTGCTGACCCACCAGCGGGTGCGCGAGCAACGCGTCCGCGACGCGGTCGCGGCCACCGCGCACCGCCGCGTCCAGCGCCAGGTGCTCGTACGCCGTGACGTGCGAGATCAGCCCGGAGATCGCGGGACCCACCGGCTCGACCGGCAACGCGCGCGCACCCTGCGGGGTGACCACGGCCGGCGCCTCGATCACGGCGTCGTCGGGCAGGAACGGCAGCGTGCCGTTGTTGCGCACGTTCACCACGTGCTGCTCCGCACCCGAGCCACCGGTCAACGCGTGCACCAGCTGCACGGCCGCCTCGGAGTAGTACGCCCCGCCGCGCTGGGACAGCTGCTCCGGCTTGGTGACGACGTCGACGTCGCGGTAGATGCCCAGCAGCTCCTTCTCCACGTTGGCCACGACCTCGGCGCGCGGTGGTTCGGTCTTCTGCTTCCGCACGACGTCGTCGTGGTCGTAGAAATACTTCAGGTAGTACGACGGGACCATGCCGAGCCGGCGCATCAGGTCCGCCGGCAGGCCGATGTGCTCGGCGAGCGCGTCGCCGTGCCGCTCCAGCAGCTCCGGCAGGCGGTCGACGCCGTCGACGAACACACCGCGCTCCCACGACAGGTGGTTGAGCCCGACGTGCTCCAGCCGCACGGCCGCCGGGTCCACGTCGAGCAACGCGGACGTCCAGCGCTGGAACGTGATCGCCACGTTGCACAGCCCGACGGCGCGGTGCCCCTCCTGGAGCAGGGCGCGGGTGACGATGCCGACCGGGTTGGTGAAGTTGACGATCCACGTGTCGTCACCGGCGATCCGCCGCACCCGCTCGGCGATGTCGAGCACCACCGGCACGGTCCGCAACGCCTTGGCGAGGCCGCCCGCGCCGGTCGTCTCCTGGCCGACGCAGTCGCACACCAGCGGGAACGTCTCGTCCTGGGCGCGGGCCGCCTGGCCGCCGACGCGGAGCTGGAGCAGGACGGCGGACGCGTCGGCCACGCCCTCCTCCAGGTCCGCGGTGGTGCGGACGCGTGCCGGGTGCCCGGCGTGCGCGAGCAGCCGCTGCGCGAACGCGCCGACCACGGCCAGGCGCTGCTCGTCGGGATCGACCAGGACGATCTCGTCCACGGCGAGGCTGGTGCGCCGCCCCGCGATCCCGTCGACCAGCTCCGGGGTGTAGGTCGAGCCGCCCCCGACCACGGTGAGCTTCATCCTTTGACTCCAGTGAAAGTGATGCCCTTGACGAAGGATCGCTGGGCGAAGGCGAACAGCACCACGGCCGGGATCATGGTCAGCAGGGTCACCGCCATGGCGAGGTTCCACTGCACGTGGTGCATCCCCTTGAACGACGACAGGGCGAGCGAGAGCGTCCACTGGTCCGGCTTCTCACCGGTGTAGAGCAGCGGACCGAAGTAGTCGTTCCAGGTGTACAGGAAGCAGAACAGGGCGGTCGCCGCGATGCCGGGCCGGGCCATCGGCACGACGATCCGCACCAGGGTCTGGAACTCCGAGCAGCCGTCCACCCGCGCCGCGTCCACGTAGGACTGCGGGATGGTGAGGATGAACTGGCGCAGCAGGAAGATGCTGAACGCGTCGAACAGGAAGTAGGGCGCGATCAGCGGCCACAGCGACCCGGTCAGGCCGAGGCTGGACCACGAGTCGTACAGCGGCACCGCGACCACCTGCGGCGGCAGCATCATCGCGCCGACCACGAGCAGGAACACCACGTTGCGCCCGCGCCACCGCAGCTTCGCCAACGCGTACGCGGCGGGGATGGAGGACAGCAGCATCCCGGCGGTGGCCAGCAGCGAGTACAGCATGCTGTTGCCGAGGTACTTCAGCAGCGGCGCCTTGTCGAACGCCTCCAGGAAGTTGCCCCAGTGCCACTCGCGCGGCCACAGCTCCGACGTGAACGCCTGCGAGTCCGACATCACGGCGGTCAGGAACACGAACACGATGGGCAGCGCGAACATCAGCGCCAGCGCGAGGCCGATGCTGTGCACGGCCACCCAGTCCAGCACCGCGCGCCAGTTGCGGCGGGGTCCGCGGTCCGCCGCCGGTTCGCGGGTCGGCCGGTCGAGCACGGCGGTCATGCGCCCGGACCCCCTTCCTCCTGGTGGCTGGCCCGGCGCATCCGCTGCACGAGGAACGCGGTGGCGATGAACGAGATGACGAACAGCACGGTCGCCATGGCCGCCGCGTAACCCATGTCGAAGTACCGGAAACCCTGGGTGTAGAGCCACACCGGGAACGTCAGCGTCGAGTTCTCCGGGAAGCCCAGGTACTTGGTGTTGCCGGTGAGGTCCGCCGCGCCGCTGGCCGCCGAGCCGGCGACCACCGCCTGCGTGAACAGCTGCAACGCCAGGATGATCGAGTTCACCACGCCGAACATCAGCACCGGCGAGATCGACGGCAGCGTGATGTGCCACCACCGCCGCAGCGGACCGGCGCCGTCCAGCTCGGCCGCCTCGTACTGCTCCTGCGGCACGTCCAGCACCGCCGCCAGGATGATGATCATCAGGTCGCCGGACACCCACAGCATGACCGCCGTGATGCCCGCCTTGGACCACGCCGGGTCCGCGAACCACAGCGGGCTCTGGATGCCGAACCACCCGAGCACCACGTCCAGCGGCCCGTCGTTCGGGCGCATCACCAGGAAGAACACCAGGGTGGCGGCGACCGGCGGCGCGAGCGACGGCAGGTAGCACAGCGTGCGCACCAGGCCCACGCCGGACTTGAGGCGGGCGATCACCGACGCGACGCCCAGCGCGAACACCACGCGGGCGAACGTCAGCACGACCACGAACCACAGCGTGTTGGTGACGGCGGTGAGGAACAGCTTGTCGCCGAACATGTACGCGTAGTTCTCCAGCCCGATCCACTCGGGCGGGTTGATCAGGTCGTACCGGGTGAACGAGAACACGACCGTGGCGATCAGCGGGTAGCCGAAGAACAGGGCGAACCCGATCGCCGCCGGGGCCAGGAAGGCCAGCACGGTCAGCCGGTGCCGGGCGCGGGCCCGGGACCGCCCCCGCGCGGGGGCGGTCCGGGGCACGTCCACGCGGTCGAGCGTGGCGGTCATGGCTACTTGCCGCTCTTCGCGATCTGGTCGTCGATCTGCTTGTCGACTTCCTTCAGGCCGCCCATCAGGTCGGACACCTTGCCGCTCTGCCAGGACGTCGCGAAGTCGCCGATCAGCTTGATGTGCGCGTCACCGATCGGCGTCACCGGGTTGCCCTGGAGCTTGGTGCTCTTGGCCAGGTCGATGAACGTCTTGAAGTTCTCGTCGACCTCCAGGCCGGGGTCCGCCAGCGCCGCCTTGGTGCTCGGGATGTTCTTGATCCCGTTGGCCAGCGACACCACGGTCGGGGTGTCGAACGACAGGTGCTTGATCAGCTCCCACGCCGCGCCGGGGTTCTTCGCGCCCTTCGGCACACCCATGATCGTGCCGGTGGTGAAGCCGGTGCCGTACAGGTCGGGCCGCACGGTGGGGAACGGCGCGGTGCCGAACTTGACGTTCGGCGCCTGGTCCTTGAGGAACGCGGTCCGGTACTCGCCGTCGATCATCATGGCGATCTTCTGCTGGTGGAACGCGTGGTCCGTGGAGTATTCCTGGCCGAGCCCGGCGCGGAACCGCTCCAGGTTGTCGAAGCCGTAGAAGTCCACGAGTTCCTTCTGGAACTTCAGCATCTCCGCCCACTCGGGCGTCGCCAGCGACGACTTGCCGTCCGGGCCCTCCCACTTGGCGCCGAAGTTCGGCGCCCAGATCGGCGGGCGGTTGGCGTAGAACAGCATGTTGGGCAGGAAGCCCGCGACCTCGATCGAACCGTCGGCGGCCTTCTTGGTGGTGCGCTTGGCGAAGTCCAGCAGCTCGGCCGTCGTCTTCGGCGGCGTGGTGATGCCGGCCGCGGCGAGCAGTTCCTTGTTGTAGTACAGGCCGTAGATGTCGCTCAGCAGCGGCATGGCGCAGCGGTTGCCCTTGTACTCGGTGTACGAGCGGACCGCGTCGGTGATCTGGTTGAGGTCGACCTTGTCCCGGTCGATGTAGGGCTTGAGGTCCTGGAACGAGCCGGACGAGCAGAACTGGCCGATGTTGTCGGTGGTGAACGACATCGCGACGTCCGGCGGGTTGCCGCCGCGGATGCTCGCGGTGATCTTGTCGTCGTCCTGGCTGCCCTCGTGCTTGATCTCGGCGTTGGGGTACTTCTTCTTGAACGTCTCCAGCGCCTTGGTGACCTCCTCCTGCTCGCGGGCGGAGTAGTTGCTCCAGACGGTGAGCGTGAACTTGTCGTCCTTGCCGGGCGCGGCGCCGAGGCCGCCCGGCTGGTCGGACTTGCCCGCGCCTGCCGCGCAGGCGGACAGGGAAACCGCGGCGGCCACGCACAACAACACTGCGCGGGGGACCTTGCGCATGTGCTCTCCTTCTCTCAACGTGCGGTCGGGGACGTTGCGGCCGGCGGGACGCCCGGGTCGTGGCGGGACGGCTCAGGCGTGGCGCGGGCCTCGGAAGGGTTCGGTCGTGGCGGCGGGTAGGCCGAACACCTGTTCCCTGACGACCGACAGCGCTGCGTGCAGCGCACCGGAGCGCACCGGTTTCCCGGTCACCAGGGCGAGTTGGACGGGGGTGCGGGGCACCACGAGCCGGCGCAGCTCGGCGGCGACCAGGTCGGCCAGCGCCGAACCGCCCGCCTGCGCGATGTCGCCGGAGAGCAGCACCAGCTCCGGGTCGAGGACGGTGATCACGTTCGCCGCGCCGGTCGCGATCCGGCGGGCCAGGTCGACCAGGAACTCCCGGCCGGCCGTGCCCGCGCCGAGCGCCTTGCGCACGGCCGAGCCGGCGGTGCGCGCGGAGACGCCGTGGGCGCGGGCGAGCTTCACGATGGCGGCCGAGTCGAGCAGGTCGCCGTAGCGGCTGCCGGACCGGGTCGTGCCGGTGTCGGCGGTCGCGTGGTCGGGGACCTGCATGGCGTCGATCTCGCCCGCGCCGCCGGTCGCGCCGCGCAGCAGGACGCCGTTCACGACGACCGCCGCGCCGACCGCGTCGGCGGGCCACAGCAGCACGAAGTCCTTCACGTCGGTGGCCCGCCCGGCGACCATCTCCTCCAGGGCGACCAGGTTGACGTCGTTCTCCACGGTGACCGTCGTGCCGAGCAGGGCGCGCAGCGTGCCGGGGATGTCGAAGCCCTCCCAGCCGGGCATGTGCGGCGCGTAGTTCATGCGGCCGGTGTTCGGGTCGACCGCGCCGGGTGAGCCGATCACCACGTGGTGCAGCGCGTCGGGCGTCAGGCCGGCCTGGTTGGCGGCCTTGGTGACCGCGCTGTGGAACGCCTCCAGCACGTCGGTGCGCGGCATGGGCGCGCTGTGCTCGGTGAGCAGCGCGCCGGAGATGTCGGCGATCGCGACGTCCACCGCGTCCGGGGCGAGGTCGATGGCGGCGACGTGGGCGAGCGCCCCGTTCACCGTCCAGAGCTGGGCCCGCGGCCCGCGCCCGCCGCCGCGCAAGCCGTTGCGCAGCACCGTGCCGTCGGTCTCCAGGCGGGTCAGCAGCTGGGCGGTCGCGGGTTTGGACAACCCGATGATGCCTTCCAGCTCCGAACGCGTCAGCGGGCCGTTGCGGAGCAGTGCCTCGATCGCCGCGCGGTCGTTGATCTCGCGCAGCAGGCGGGGGCTGCCGGCTCGCATCGGTTCTCCTGTCTGTTAACTTTCCAGACGATTTCGGCCACGGTAGTGACGGGGCTCACCTGTGGTCAATGCTCCGAGACGGGTCTGTTACCTCGGTTAGGTTTGCCTAAGGCACCCTGGAGGCATGACCGACACGCGTCCTGACTCGCTGGCCCGGTTGCTCGGCGGGCGGGGAGGTGCGCTGGACGCCTCCCTGCCACCGCTGGCGTTCGCGCTGGGTTGGGTGTTCAGCGGGCAGTCCATCGCCGTCGGTGCGGTCGCCGCGGTGGTGTGCGGTGTCGTGATCGGCGTGGTCCGGCTGGTGCGCGGCGAGCGCCCGCGGGCCGTCGTGGTCAGCGTGGCGCTGGTCGTGCTGGCGGCGTACGTCGCGTTGCAGACGGGGAGGGCCGAGGACTTCTTCCTGTTGCAGATCTTCTTGAACGCCGCGTCGGCCCTCGTGTGGGCGGCCAGCATCGTCGTGCGGTGGCCGTTGCTGGGCGTGGTGGTCGGTCTGATCACCGGCCAGAAGTTCCGCTGGCGCCGTGACCCGGACCTGATGCGGGCCTACCGGGTGGCGAGCTGGGCGTGGGTCGGGCAGTACGTGCTGCGGGTGGTCGTGTTCGGCGCGCTGTGGCTGGCCGGGCAGGTGGTCCTGCTGGGCCTCATGAGGGCCGCGATGACGTGGCCGTTGCAGGTGGTGTGCATCGCGGTGAGCTGGTGGCTGATCCGCCGCACCCTGCCCGCGGACCACCCCGGCCTCCGCCACCCGCGCACGACCTGAGACCACGCCACCGCTTTCGCGCCGGCCCACCGCCGGCCGTCGTCGCGTACCGCTCAGGCCGGGCGGGGTGCGGTGTCGCCGAGCAGGTCCACCGCCGCCAACCACGCCGCGCCCGCCGCGGCCTCCGTCGCGATCCGCACCGGTGCCGGCGTGCGCGCGGCCAGCTCGCCCCGCAGCCGCGTGCCGAGCGGGTGGGCCTGGACGAGGCTGCCGACCAGCACGATGGGCGTCCGGTCGGCCGGGTCGCGGTCGGCGAGGGTCAGGTCAGCCAGGACGTCCACCGCCTCGGCGATGATCCCCGCCGCCGACGGCGCGGTGTGGTGCGCCGTCACCAGCGGCGCGTAGCGGGCCAGGTTGATCGGCGCCAGGTGGTTCGCCGCGGTGATCAGGCCGCGCCACGCCTCGCGCGGCGGGGACGGCGCGAGGTTCGCCAGGTTCAGCACGGCGTCGGTGAGCGCGTCCGGCGTGTCGCGCTCCAACGCCCGCAACGTCGCCCGCACCGCCTCCCGGCCCAGCCAGTACGCCGAACCCTCGTCACCCAGCAGCCAGCCGTACCCGCCGGACGTCCGGACCAACCGGTGGTCCTCGATCTTCGCCGCGATGGAGCCCGTCCCCGCGACCAGCACGGTGCCGTCCGGCGACGCGGACCCGGTCGCGAACGCCGCCTCGCAGTCGGTGATCACCCGCATCGGGCACCGCAGCCCGGCACCCGCCCATGCCTGCTCGAACAACGCCGCCACGGTCGGGTCGGTCAGCTTGCTGGACCCCGCCATCCCGAGCACGCCGGACGCCACCTTCGCCGCGTCCAAGCCGTCCAACGCGGCCGACAACGCCTGGTTCACGTGCGTCGCCGCGAGTTCCGGCGGGTGGGAGTTGGGGTTCGCGCCACCCGCGACGCCCGCACCCAGCCTCGTCCCGTCCAGGTCCAGCACGAGCGCCCTGGTCGACGTGCCGCCCGCGTCCAACCCCACCACGAAGCCCATTCGACCGAGTATGGCGGCAAAGCCGCAGGCCCGGCACACCCGGAAGGGTTGCACCGGGCCTCGCGGAACGTGATCAGCCGGGCCGCACGACCTCCGCCCGCGAACCCGAGGCGTTGTGGTGGTGCAGCAGCAGGAGACCCTCCGCCTTGTCCTCCGCCAACGCGGCCTGGTCGCGCAGCACGGTCAACCGCGTGCCGGGCGCGGACACCCACGTCATCGCCGACTCGCCACGCACCCAGTAGCCCGGCTTGAGCGGGTCGAACGACATCGCCGCGCCCATCCGGTCCACGTACCCGCCGTCGTTGCCGGGCGCGGGGTACGCGCCGGTCGTCCGCACCCCGTAGTCCAGCCGCGCCGACGTGCCGCCCGGGTCGATGCCCAACGCGGTCAACGACACCGGCAGCACCACGACGTCGCTGTCCATCACGTTGGTGTCCACCTCACCGTGCTGGCCGTTGACCGGCTGCTCGTCGACGACCGCGTTGTCGGAGGCGCGGGTGGTCCGCGCCAACCACACGTCCGCCACCACGTGCCCGTTGGTCGTCGGCTTCACCACCCTGATCCGGTAGTCGGCGTTCCCGTCGCGGTCGGTGTCGATGCGGACCTCCGGTGTGGTGCCCGTGCCGAGCGTGGCCCAGTTGTGCCACGTCGCCACGCCGAACGCGAGCAGCGCGCCCGCCGACCGGTCGCCGGGCGCGGTGGACGTCGCGCCGACGTACCGCAGGTCGCCGCCCTTCGCGGTCTCGTTGACGGCGCAGTCGGTCTGCACGTCGTCGGTGCAGTCCGGCAACCGCGGCGACGTGCCGTGCAGCTCGAACGCGCTGACCAGCGACCGGTACGCCCGCGCGCCCTCGCCCTGCGCGAGCCCGCGACCACCCAGCCGCAGCACGCCCTGGTCGCCCTCGAACGCGAGACCGGTCGCCGACACCTCCGCCACCGGTTTCGGCGCGGCGTACACGGGGACCCGCAGCACCCGGTCGACGCTCTTGAGCACGATCCGGCCGGACGCCTCGGCGAGGAACTGCCGCGCCACCCCGGACTGCTCCGCCTGCACCGTGGGGTCGCCGACCTTCCGCAACGCGTCACCGTCCACCCGCAGCACGACGCGTACCCGCGCGGAACCGCCGGGAGGTACGGCCATGGCGGGCGGCCACACGTCGAACCGCGTGCCGGGCACCTCGGTCGTCGACTGGTAGTTCACCGTGACGGCACGCGGCAGGCGGGACTTGTTGACCACCGTCACCACCTTCGTCCGCGTGACCTGCCCGGCCACCTCGACCGGGCCGAAGCTGACGCCGACCGAGCCGGGGTCGTCCTCGACCATGGCGAGCAGGTCGGTGCCGACGGCGGCCGACGCGTTCACCCGGCCCGCGCCGACCCGCATCGGCGCCTCGGGCAGGCCGGACGTGTTGTCGTCGCCGGACTTCACGTCAGCGGTCGCGGTGTTGACCAACGCCGCCTTCACCTCCTCCACCGACCAGCCCGGGTGCTTCTGGCGCACCAGCGCGGCGATGCCCGCGACGTGCGGCGACGCCATGGACGTGCCGCTCTGGCTGACGCCCGCCGCGCCGGTGCCCGAGTGCGCGGACGTGATGGTGTCGCCGGGCGCGGCGACGTCCGGCTTCGCGGCGACCGCGCCACGCACACCGCGTGACGACGTCGGCGTGATGGTGTCGCCGAGCCGGGGCGAGTCGGACAGCACGGAACCCCGCAGCGCGCCGCGCATCCGCACCTCCGCGCCGCCCGCCTCGACCAGCGGGCGGACCCGCTCGGACGCGGTGCGGGTGAACTGGAACACCGGGATGGCCGCCGTGCCGCCGATGGCGGCGATGAAGCTGTCCCGCGTGGACGGCAGCAGCACGCCCACCGCGCCCGCCGCCGCGGCGTGCTCGGTGCGCGGCGCCGAACCGCACTTGCGGGTCGCGTCCACGTCGTCCCACGCCAGCCAGACGTACTTCCCGGCGAGGTCCTGGTCGACCGGCGCGCAGCCGTCCGCGTTCGCCGGGTCGGCGACGGTCACCACCGGCGCGGTGCGGTCCAGCTCCGGGTAGCCGGTGTAGGCGACGCTGTACTGGCCGGGCTCGTCGCCCGCGCCGGTCACCGAGACGCCGTCCAGGACGGCGAACGAGTCCCGCGAGTTGGCCACCGTCAACGCCTCCGGCGTGTTGCCCGGCGAGCCGCCGATGTCGTAGAGGTCGCCACCGTTGCCCGCCGCCGCGACCACCACGACGCCGTGCTGCACGAGCTTGCGCACGAAGAGGTTGTCGGGGTCGTCCTGCGCGCCGTAGTCGGCGCCCAGCGACAGGTTGACCACGTCGAGGTGGTCGGAGAAGTCGCCGTCGCCGTTCGGGTCGAGCGCCCAGTCCATCGCCTGCCCGGCCAGGCCGGTGGTGCCGGTGCAGCCGAACACCTTCAACGCGTACAGCGACGCACGGGGAGCGGTGCCGGGACCGACCCGCATGGTGTTGAGGACGCCCGGCGTGAGGGAGCTGTAGTCGCCGGTGAACGTGCTGCCGTCGGCGTTCTGGCCGTAGCCGGCGGCGGAACCGGCGACGTGCGTGCCGTGGCCCTGGCAGTCGATCGGGTTCGGGTCGGGCGCGGGCACGGTGTCGGCGCCGGTGTAGTCGTCGCCCACGAAGTCGTGGCCGCCGACGACCTTGGGGGTAGGCGTCCACGGCCCGGTGCGGTCGACCGCCTGGTACGCCTCCCGCGTGCCGGGTCCGCCGAAGTCGGCGTGCGTGTAGTCGATGCCGGTGTCGATGACGCCGATGCGGACGCCGTCACCCAGCAACCCGGTCCGCTGCCACGCCTGCACGGCCCTGGTGAGCCGCACCGCGCCGGAGTTGCGCACGGATTTCGGCACCGCCCGGCGGACGGCCTTCACCTCGGGCAGCGCGGCCAGGGCACGCACCTCGGCGGCGTCGGCGGTGACCACCACGCCGGGCACCGCGTTGGTCGTGCGCGCGACGGCCTTGGTGCCGGGGTCCTTGTCCCGCAGCACGTCCAGCACCCGGTCGGCCTGGACGTCGGTGCGCTGCCGGGTGGCCCGCGCCGCTTCCGCGGCCTGGCCGTCGCCCGCGCCGCGGGCCTTCTGGTCGGCGAACTCCTGGGCGGCCGGGGTGGTGGTGAGTTCGACGAACGCGGTCACCGCGCCGGTCTCCCCGGCGAGCGACGCGCCGACCCGTTCGGACGCCGCGGCGGGTGCGGGTGCGGCCCGGGCGGGTGCGAGCGGTGCGGCCGGCACCTCGTCCGCGCCGGCGGCCGAGGTGAGGGTGGCGAGCAGGGCGGCGGCGGTGGCGGCGGACGCCCACACCACGCGGCGGTGTTTCATCGGAACCTTTCGTCAGCCGGGTCGGGGGCGGCCGGTCGGGTGGTTCAGCCGGAGCGGACGGGTGAGGTGGTCGGGCGGAGTGGTCCGGGCGGGGCGGTCGGGGTGGTCGGGGACGGGTGGGTGCGGGTGGACCGGCCCGGTCGGCCGGGGACGGCGGGTCGGGTATCCGGTGGAGTCGACTGGGCCGATCGGGTCATCGGGTGGGCGGGGTGGCCGGGCTCGCGGGTGATGCGGGGGCGAACGGAGCGCGACCGGGCGGTTGCGAAGGGTGGGCGGGACAGCGAATCATCGGACGATTCGCCGCCTTTGAGGTCCGGCCCGCGCCGCAGGCGCCCCACGCCCACGCGGGCGGTCGCCCGGTGCCGGAAGGGTCCGGGCACGGGGCCGCGGGTGCGTTCGCCGGGTGGGGCCGGGCGGGTCCGCGCGTGGTGCGGTCGCGCCCGCTGGGATCGGGCCTGGAGGTGCGGGCGTGCTCGCCGGGTGGGGACCGGGCGCGGGGCGGCAGGTGCGCCCGCCGCGTTCCGGGAGGGCAGGGGGTGGGATCCGGTGCGGGGCCGCGATCCGCAGGTCCGCGGGCGGTGTTCGGGGTTCCCCGGCCGGGGGTGGCATGGCGGGCGGGCATCCCGGCGTGAGCCGGGCGAGCACTGCGCGACGTACAACCCCCGAAACCCCTTCTCGTGGCCCGCCGGCGACGACCCGGCCGGCAGCCGGGTCATCGAGCCGCCAGATCCTCCCGATCACCGCGTCGCCGCGCCAGGGCTTCCGCCCGCTTGTCCTCCGACCCGGTGACCACTGGCCGCCGGACGGGGGACGTCCCGGCGGCTAACCGAGGTCGCCCAGCCACTGCTCCATCCCCGCCACGTGCACGGTCGACCACGAGCGCGCCAACTCGGGCTGGTGCGCGGCGACGGCCTCGACGATGGCGCGGTGCTCGGCGACGGTCCGCTCGACCGCGCCGGCCCGCGTGATGCCGCGCCAGATGCGGGTCCGCGCGCTGGGCCCGGCCAACGTGTCCAGCAACCGCGCCAGGTAGGCGTTGCCCGAGCACCGCGCGATGGCGTGGTGGAACTCCAGGTCGTGCTCGACCAGCTCGGCCACGGACCGCGCCTGCTCCACGGCGTCGCACAGCGCCCGCAGCACCACCACCTCCTCGGGCGTGGCGCGCTGCGCGGCCATCGCCGCGGCGGCGGGCTCCAGGATGCGGCGCACCTGGAGCACCTCCAGCACGGAGTCCTCGCCGCGGTGCAGGTCCAGCACGAACGACAGCGCGCCGAGGAGGTCGTCGGCACGCAGGCTGGACACGTAGGTGCCGTCACCCTGCCGCACGTCCAGCACCCGCACCAGCGACAACGCCTTCACCGCCTCGCGCAGCGAGTTGCGGGACAACCCGAGCCGCTCGGCGAGGTCGGCCTCCCGGGGCAGGCGGTCGCCTGGCTTCAGCTCTCCCGACGTGATCATTTCCTTCACGCGCAGGATGGCGTCGTCGGTGACTGCCACGAGGAACCTCCGTAGACCTCGGATGTCTGGACCCAAGTATGGGCCACCACCTCGGCCGTTCGGCTCCCGGACGCGCGTTTGGAGTATTACTAACGTTAAATATCAAGATTCGGTTATCTTCCCACCGCACGTGACGGCGACCACCGGTTCCCGCCATAATGGTCTGGACCATTTGAGGAGGGACCTTGGACACGGTTGTCGCAGCTCCGCGAGCGCTGCTCGGTCGCACCATCACCGGCCCTGCCAGCGTGCGCGTGCGTGCGGGTCGGATCGTGGAGGTGGTCCAGGGCGCCCCGCCCTCGGGCGCCGAGGTGCTGACCAGCGGACTGCTCACCCCGGGCCTGGTGGACGTGCAGGTCAACGGGGCGGTCGGCGTCGACTTCGCCGAGGTGGACGACGAGCGCATGCGCACCGTCGCCCGCGCCCTCCCGCGCACCGGGGTGACCCGCTTCGTGCCGACGCTGATCACCGCGCCGGTGCCGGTCGCGCTGCGCCAGGCCCGCGCCGTGCTCGCGGCGTCCGCCGCGCTGCCCGCGGACTCCGGCGCGCGACCGCTCGGCGTGCACCTGGAAGGCCCTTTCCTGTCGCCCAAGCGCCCCGGCGTGCACGACCCGGCGCTGATGGTGGAACCCGGGCCGGCGGAGATCGACCTGCTGCTGGCGGACGACCTCGTGGGCCGCCTGCGGATGGTCACGCTGGCCCCGGAGCAGCCCGGCGGCCTGGCGGCCGTGCGGCGGCTGGCCGAGGCGGGCGTGCTGGTGGCGGTCGGCCACAGCGACGCCACCGGCGAGCAGACCCGCGCCGCCGCCGAGGCGGGCGCGCGGATGATCACCCACCTGTTCAACGCCCAGCGCCCGCTCGGCCACCGCGAACCCGGCGTGCCCGGCGTGGCGCTGGTGGACGACCGGTTCACGCTCGGCCTGATCGCCGACCTGGCCCACGTCGGCCCGGACGTCTGCAAGCTGGTGTTCGCCGCGGCCGGGCACCGGGTCGCCCTGGTGACCGACGCGGTGGCGGCGGCGGGTATGCCGCCGGGCACCTACCAGCTCGGCGGCGAGGTCGTGGTGCTGACCGAGGACGGCGTGCCGCGCTCGCCGGAGGGCACCATCGCGGGCAGCGCGCTCACCATGGACCGGGCCGTGCGCAACATCGTGTCGGTCGGCGTGGACCTGGCGGACGCCCTCGTGTCGGCCACCGCCGTGCCGGCGGACGTGCTCGGCGAGCCGACCCTGGGCCGCCTCGCGCCCGGCGCGGTCGCCGACCTGGTCTGGTGGGACGACGACCTGCGGCCCCGCAAGGTGTGGGTGGACGGCGAGGTCGTGTTCGACGCGGAGGTCGGCCTCAGCCCCGAGCTGGCCACCGCGCACTGACCACACGACAACGGCCCGGCGCCCCGAGAGGGGAGCCGGGCCGTTGCCGTGTGGTCAGCGGGTCCGGGTGACCTTGTTCAGGCCGCGCGGGCTGTCCGGGTCGCCGCCACGCGCGATCGCGAGGCCGTGCGCCAGGCGCTGCACCGGCAGGATCTCCAGGATCGGCGCGACCTCCTCGGCCGTCTCGGCGACCGGGATGCGCAGCGCCGCCGCGACCTTGTCCGCCGCCGAGCCGACCGCGAGCACGTCCGCGCCACGCCCGTGCACCACGTCCAGCACGTCGTGCATGGCCTCGCCGCCCTTGCCCGCGCTGGTGACGGCCAGCACGGCGGTCTCGCCGTCCACCGCCGCCACCGGGCCGTGCAGCAGGTCCGCGCCGGAGTACGCCCGCGCCGCCAGGTAGCTGGTCTCGGCGAGCTTGAGCGCCGACTCCATGGCCGACGGCAGCGAGTACCCGCGCGCGGTGGTCAGCACGCGGTCCACGAAGCGGTACCGCTGGACGGCCTCCGCGACCGCGTCCGCCGAACCGTCCAGGGTGGACCGGGCGAGGTCGCCGATGCCCTCGACGGCCGCGCCGTTGCCGCCGCGGATGGCGTCCACCAGGAGGTACAGGGCGAGCAGGGTGGCGGAGTAGGTCTTGGTCGCCGCGACCGCCTGCTCCACGCCCGCGCCGATGTCGACGGACAGCTCGGCCGCGCTGTTCAGCGGCGAGCCGGCCGTGTTGGTGACGGCCACGGTGAGCGCGCCGCGCTCCCGCGCGGACTGCGTCACCTCCAGCAGGTCGGGCGAGCCGCCGCTCTGGCTGACCGACACCACGAGCACGTCCCGCAGGTCGGGGCGCGCGCCGTAGAGCGTCGTGGTGGAGGGCGACACCAGGCCGGCGGGCAGCTGGAGCAGCACCTCCGTCAGGTACTTCGCGTAGATCGCCGCGTGGTCGGACGAACCACGCGCGGCCAGCAGCACGAACCGCGGCTCGCGCGCGCGGATGACGTCCGCGACGGCGGCGATCGACGAGCGCCGGGCCACCAGGTCCGCGAAGATCGCGGGCTGCTGGTCGATCTCGGCCGACATGTGCCTGCCGGGCTGGGGATCGGTCATCGGAGTCGCCCTTCTGAGCTGCTGGCGGCGATGCGCTCGGCCGCGGCACGCAAGCACACCCGTGAACCGCCATGGGTGTTCACGCGGGCACCGGTGCCCAGGTCGGGACCCGGCACGCCGGTCTCGACGTGCACTAGGTCTAGACCAATAGTAACCAGCGAGCGGACCAGGTCGCGAGCCCACGGGAAGCGATGCGCCTCTCGCGTGACCACCACGACCGGGCGCCCGCCGGCCGCCGCCGCGACCGCTTCGGGGTCCCGCTCCGCGAGCACCGTCGTGCCCGGCAGCAGCTCGACCAGGTACGGCCCGAGACCCCACGGCACCTCGTCGCCCACCGCGATGGACGCCTTGACCGCCAGGTCCAGCACCACGGGCGGACCGGACAGCGCCAGGTCGCCGGTCACCTCCAGCGCCCGCCGCGCCGCGACCAGCCCGATCTCCGGGTCGTGCCCGTTCACCGCGGCGGGCGGCGCGCCCAGCGCGGCGGTCCGGCGGGCCGCCTCCTCCAGCCGGGCGCGCGGCAGGACGCCGCTCTCCACGGCCGCGACGATGCTGTCGATCAGCCACTGCAACCCGGCGTCGTCCAGCGGCTCGCCGCCGAGGCACAACGCGTCCACGCCCGCCACCAGCGCCTGCACCGAACCCTGCGCGAGGTCGCCGCCGACGGCCTTCATGTCCAGCCCGTCGGTGATCACCGCGCCGGTGAAGCCCAGCTCCTCGCGCAGCACCCGCACCGCCTCGGGGTTCAGCGTCGCGGGCAGGTCGCCCCACGCCGACACCACCAGGTGGCCCGTCATCACCGCCCGGACACCGGCCCGCACCGCGGCGCGGAACGGCACCAGCTCGACGTCGTGCAGCTCCTGGACGGTCCGCGGCAGCACCGGCAGCGCCTCGTGCGAGTCCACCGACGACGCGCCGTGGCCCGGGAAGTGCTTGGCGCAGGCCGCGACGCCCACCGCCTGCACGCCCTCCACGAACGCCGCCACGTGCCGGCCCGCCAGTTCCGGGTCCGCCCCGAACGCCCGCACGCCGATGACCGGGTCCTCCAGGGTCAGCGACAGGTCGGCCGACGGCGCGAGGTCCAGGCTGACCCCGCACGCCGCGAGCCGCGCGGCCATGGACGCCGCCACGGCCCGGGTCAGCGCCGGGTCGTCCGCCGCGCCCAGCGCGTGGTTGCCCGGCACCTCCGACCCGACGGCCGCGTCCAGGCGGGTGACGTCACCGCCCTCCTCGTCGATGCCGATCACGACGTCCGGCCGCACCGCGCGCAACGCGGCCGAGAGCGCCGTGACCTGGGCGTCGTCCACGACGTTGCGGCCGAAGAACACCACACCGCCGAGCCCGTCCTCGACCCTCTTGAGCAACCACTCCGGAGCCGTCGTGCCGTGGAACCCCGGGAGGAGCACAGCAGCGGCGAGCCGGTGCAACGACATGTCTGGTTATCCCTTCACGGCGCCGGCGGTCACGCCGGACACCATCTTCCGCTGGACGATCAGGAAGAACACCAGCACGGGCAGGGTGAACAGCGTCGAGGCGGCCATCGCGCCGCCCCAGTCGGTGCCGAACGCGGTCTGGAAGCCGGACAGCCAGACCGGCAGCGTCTCCTTCGCCTGGTCCTTCATCAGCGACAGCGCGTACAGGAACTCGTTCCACGCCGTGACGAAGGCGAACACCGACGTGGCGACCAGACCCGGGCCCAGCAGCGGCAGCGTGACGCGGCGGAACGCGCCCCACCGGCCGCAGCCGTCCACCATCGCGGCCTCTTCCAGCTCCAGCGGGATGCCGTTGACGAAACCACGCAGCGTCCACGCGCAGAACGGCAGCGTCACCGCGAAGTAGATCAGCGCCAGCGACGGCAGCTTGTCCAGCAGGTCCAGGTCACGCATCATCAGGAACATCGGGATCAGCAGCGCCTCGAACGGCGCCATCTGGGCGACCAGCATCAGCAGCACGAAACCCTTGCGGCCCTTGAACCGCAGGCGGGACATCGCGACCGCCGCGAGCAGGCCGACCAGCAGGGCCGCCAGCACCGCCGTCAGCGAGACCAGCAGGCTGTTGCCGAGCGAGCGGAGGAAGCCCTCCTTGTTCCACGCGGCGGCGAAGTTCTGCGCCGTCACGCTGAGCGGGATCAGGTCGTAGCTGCTCGACGACAGGTCCCTGGTCGGTTTGAACGCCGACGTCACCATCCAGTACGTCGGGAACGCGAAGAACAACGCGAGCACGACGGCGATGACGTTCGACGACACCTTCTTGGCGATCACAGGGTGCCCTCCTGCTTGATGAGCCGGCGCAGGTACTGGAAGGTCAGCACGCCGAGCAGCACCATCATCACGACCGACACGGCCGCGGCGACGCCGAAGTGGCTCTTGGAGATGCCTTCGAGGTACTGGAGCACGGGGAGCGTGGTGCTCGCGCCGTCCGGGCCGCCCTTGCGGAACGCCCAGATCTGGGTGAAGACCTTGAAGTCCCACAGCATGGACAGGAAGGTCAGCATCATCACCAGCGGGCGCAGCTCGGGCCACGTGACCGAGCGGAACGTCTGCCACGGCGACGCGCCGTCGATCGCCGCCGCCTCGTACTGGTCGCGCGGGATGCCGATGGCGCCCGCGTACAGCGAGAACGCGAGGAACGGCACCGCCTGCCAGACGACCAGCAGGCCGATCACGGCCAGCGTGGAGGTGCCGGTGGAGAACCACGAGTAGCCGGCGAAGCCGTCGAACCCGAGCTTCACCAGCGTCTTGTTGAGGATGCCGTACTGCTGGTCGAAGATCCACTGGTAGACCGTGGTGGCCGCGATCAGCGGCATCGCCCACGCCAGCAGCATGGTGACTTGGAGGACGATCCGCACCACCGGGCTGACCTGCCGCATCAGCAACGCGATCAGCAGGCCCGACAGCACCGAGAGGCCGACGACGGCCACCGTGAAGATGACGGTGCGCGCGGTGATGATCCAGAAGTCGGGGTTGCCGAGGATCTCGGTGTAGTTGTCCAACCCGACCCAGACGACCTCGCCGCGGGTCAGCTCCTTCAGGTTCAGCTTGCGGAAGCTGGTCACCAGCAGGGACAGGACCGGCCAGCCGATGAGCCAGAGGATGGCCGCGAACGCCGGGGCCAGCAGCAGGTAGGGCAGCAACCGGTCGAAGGAGCTGCCCCGACGGCGCGGCGCGCCGCCCGGTGCGGCACGCCGGGGTGCCGACTTGTTCGTCGGCACCCCGGCGTCGGTGGTGTGGACCGCCGTCATGCTGAGGTCATCCGCCCAGCGTCTTGGAGAGCGCGGTGTTGGCGTCCGACGTGGCCTGGTCCAGCGACTTGGCGCCGGTGAGGTACGCGGTCAGCATGTCCTTCAGCGGGTTCTGGCCGGCCTCGACCGCGGCCCAGGTGGGCGTGGTCGGGGTGACCTTGCCGGTCGGGGCGGACGCGGCGAGGGCCTTGCCCAGCGGGCTGGTGGCCAGCTTGGCGGTGTCCTTCGAGGTGCCCGGGACGGCGCCGGCCTCGGCCAGCTGGTCCTGGTACTTCGCGCTGCTGAGCAGCTTCAGGTACTCCTTGGCCAGGTCCTGGTTCTTGGAGCCGCCCGGGATCGCCAGGTTCGAGCCGCCGAGGAACACCGGGGCGGTCTTGCCCGCGGTCTTCGACGGGATCGGGAACGCCGCGGTCTTGTCCTTCAGGGTCGGGTCGGCCTTGACGGCGCTGCCCAGCTCCCACGGCAGGGCGATCATCATGCCGACCTTGCCCTTGGCGAAGACCTCGAACTGCTGCGGCGTGGCCTCGTCGACGTCCTTCGGGGCCTTGGTGCCCGAGGTGTCGACCAGCTTCTTGTAGAAGTCGAGGCCGGCCTTGGCCTCGGGGGTGTTCAGCGCACCCGCCCACGCGGAGCCCTGCGCCTTGGCGACGTCGCCACCCTCGTCCCAGATGAACGAGAGCAGGGCGTACCAGGACTGGCCCGGGAGGTACAGCGACTGGAACTCCGGGTCCGCCGCGTTGGCGGTCTTGAGCTTCTCGATCGCGGCGACCCACTCGTCACGCGACTTCGGGGGCTCGATGCCGGCGGCCTGGAACAGGTCGGTCCGGTAGACCACCGTGCGGTTCGCGGCGTAGAACGGCATGCCGTACTGCTTGCCGTTCCAGGTCAGCGAGTCCTTGAGACCGCCGAGCCACTGGTCGCCGTTGAGGTTGGAGACGTCGCCGCTCAGGTCGAGCAGCGTCTCGTCGGCCGCGAACTTCGCCGTCTGGGTGTTGCCCAGCTCGATGACGTCCGGCGGGTTGTTGCTCGCCAGCGCGGTGGTCAGCTTCTCCTGGATGCCGGTCCACTTCTGGACCTCGTAGTTCACGGTGACACCGGAGTGGGAGTCCTGGAACTCCTTGTTCAGCGCGTTGGTCAGCGTCTCCGGCGCGGAGCCGTCCATCAGCCAGACCGTCAGCGTCTTCGCCTCACCGGAGTTGCCGCCGCTGTCGTTGGTGCTCGTGCCACAGCCCGCCACGGCCACCGCGACAGCGGCGGCGCCGACGGCCAGTCCTCTCCAGCCCTTCACGTGTGCGCCCTTTCCCATTGCCCGGTCCCCTGCGACCGGTGCAGCCAAAGTGGTGTAGACCAATGCGGCCTAGAGTGTGCCTCGCCACAGGGCATGTCAAGGACGTTGCCGAGACGTTGCAAAGTCATCGGATCAATTTCCGCGACTCTTGTCGGGGGTTCGGGCGCACGATCCGACGTGGACAAGGCATCCTGTCCTGGGAGCGCTGGCAAGGTCGAGGAGGAAGGCAATGCTGGAGACGAGCCCTGCATCCGGCGGCGTGGACGCCAGGTCTCGCGCGCAGCGTGAGCCGAAGTATTGGGGACTCAAGAGGCACCTGCTCGATCTGCTGCGCGCGCTGCCACCCGGATCGCCGATCCCCACCGAGCGATCGCTCGCGGCGGAGTTCGACGTGTCCAGGACCACCGTGCGGCAGGCACTCGCGGAACTGACCGTGGAGGGTCGGTTGCTGCGCGTGCAGGGCAAGGGCACGTTCGCGGCGGAACCCAAGGTGGCCCAACGGCTTCAGCTGTCGTCGTACACAGAGGACATGAAGGCCCAGGGCAGGCAGCCCTCGTCGCGCCTGATCGAGGCGTCCGAGATGCCCGCCGAGGCCGAACTCGCGCGGCTGCTCGGCGTGCGCGCGGGTGCGAAGGTGCTGCGCCTGCACCGGCTGCGCCTCGCGGACGGCGAGCCGATGGCGATCGAGACGACGCACCTCGCGCTCGGCCGCTTCCGCGGGCTGCGCCGCTACCTCGCACCCGGTGCCTCGCTGTACCAGGTGCTGCGTGAGCGGTTCGGTGTCGAGATGGGCCACGCCGAGGAGACTATTGAGACGGCTCTCGCCTCGCCCGAGGAGGCCGAGTTGCTGGGTGCGGACATCGGTCTGCCGATGCTGCTGCTGTCCCGGCACTCGTTCGACACCGAGGGCAACCCGGTGGAGTGGGTCCGCTCGGTGTACCGGGGTGACCGCTACAAGTTCGTGGCGACGTTGAACCGGCCGGCCGACTAGCGGCCTGCCGGTGCGGTGCCGCGCGGGCACAATGGCCCGCGTGGCGGACACCGTGAGCTGGGGCACACCGCGGGCACGCGCCGTGCTCGCGACCACCGTCCTCGGTTCGGGCATGGCGATGCTGGACAGCACGGTGGTCAACGTCGCGCTGCCCCGGATCGGCGCCGAGCTGGGCGCGGACGTGGCGGACCTCCAGTGGGTGCTGGACGGCTACCTGCTGTCGCTGGCCTCGTTGATCCTGGTCGCGGGCTCGCTGGGGGACCGGTACTGCAGGCGGCGGGTGTTCGTGCTCGGCGTGGTGTGGTTCGGCGCGGCGTCCCTGCTGTGCGGGCTCGCGCCGAACACCGGCCTGCTGGTCGCGGCCCGCGTGCTCCAGGGCGTGGGCGGCGCGCTGCTCACCCCGGGATCGCTCGCGATCATCCAGTCGGTGTTCGCGCGGGACGACCGGGCGCGGGCCATCGGGGCGTGGTCGGGCCTGTCCGGTGTCGCCTCCGCGGTGGGTCCGCTGGTCGGCGGCCTGCTGGTGCAGCTGTGGTCGTGGCGGCTCGCGTTCCTGGTGAACCTCCCGGTGGCGGCGGTGTGCGTCTGGCTGGCGCGGCGGTGCGTGCCCGAATCGCGGGACCCGGAACCCGGCGGACGGCCCAACGCCCTGTCGGCAGTAGTCGGAGCTTTGGGTCTGGCCGGGGTCACCGCCGCCCTGGTCGAGGCACCCGGGCGCGGCTGGGGCGTGGTGGTCGTCACGGCCGCCGCGGTCGGTGTGGTCGGGCTCACCGCGTTCGTCGTCCTCCAGCTCCGGGCGCGGGTTCCGCTAGTACCACCTCAATTGTTCAACGATAGAACCTTTGTGCTGGCCAATGCCGTGACCCTGCTGGTCTACGCGGCCCTGGGCGGAGTGCTGGTACTACTCGTCCTCCAGCTCCAGGTGTCGCTCGGCCACCCGCCCGTGGAGGCCGGCCTGGCGACCCTGCCGATCACCGCGACGATGCTCGCGCTGTCCGCCCGCTCGGGTCGCCTGGCGCAACGCATCGGGCCCAAAATCCAGCTAGTCATCGGACCTCTGGTGATCTCGGTCGGAATGCTGCTGCTTCGGGGAGCCGTACCCGGCACGTCGTACCTGAACGGCGTATTGCCCGGCGTGCTGGTGTTCGGGTTCGGCCTCGCGATCGTGGTGGCGCCCGTGACGGCGACCGTCCTGGCCGCCGCGCCCGACCGGTACGCGGGCGTGGCGTCGGGGGTGAACAACGCCGTCGCCCGCACCGGGAGCCTGCTCGCGGTGGCGGTGCTGCCCGCGCTGGTCGGGTTGACCGGCGCGGGTTACGCCGACCCGGCCGCCATGACGGCCGGGTGGCGGACGGCGTTGTTGATCTGCGCGGCGGCGGCCGCGGCCGGTGGCCTGCTGGCCCTGGGCGTGGACAACGCCGTGCTGCGCCCCGTGCCGCCGGGTCGCGCGTGCCACAGCTGCGGCGTCGACGCACCGCCCGCCCGGACCAGGGCCTGATCTCACAGCAGGGCCTTGAACGCCTCCGGGTCGACGTTGCCGCCCGACACCACGGCCACCACGCGGTCCGGCCAGTCGGTCCGGCCCAGGTAGGCGGCCACCGCGACCGCGCCGCTCGGCTCCACGACCAGCCGCGCCTCCCGCGCCAGCCGCCGCACGGCGTCCCCGATCTCCGCCTCCGACACGGTCAGCACGTCGTCCACGTGGGCGCGCAGGTGGGCGAACGTCAGCTCGGAAGGCTCGGCGCGCAACCCGTCGGCACCGGTCCGCGCGCGTTCCGCGGCGGGCCACCGCACCAACTCGCCCGCCCGCAGCGACGCCGCGGTGTCGGCCGCCAGCTCGGGTTCCACGCCGACCACCCGTGCCCCGGGCCGCAACGCCTTGACCGCCGCGCCCACCCCCGAGGCCAACCCGCCACCGCTGATCGGGACCAGCACGACGGCCACGTCGGGCAGGTCCTCGACCACCTCCAGGCCCACCGTGCCCTGTCCCGCGATCACGTCGGGGTGGTCGAACGGCGGGATGAGGGTCGCGCCCAGCTCCGCGACCAGCTCGTGCGCGCGGGACTCGCGGCGCGCCATCGGCACCAGTTCGACCTCCGCGCCCCACCGCCGGGTGGCGGCGACCTTGACCTCCGGCGCGTCGTCGGGCACCACGATCACGGCGGGCACGTCCAGCAGCCGGGCCGCGTAGGCGACGGCCTGCGCGTGGTTGCCGCTGGAGTACGCGACGACACCGCGGGCCCGCTGCTCGGGGGACAGGCGGACCAACGCGTGGTAGGCGCCCCTGATCTTGAACGCGCCCACGGGTTGCAGGCTCTCCGGCTTGAGGGACAGGCGGTCGTCGAAGCGGAGCAGCGGTGTGCGGACCGCGGCGGGCGCGATCAGGTCGGCGGCGGCGCGGATGTCGGAGAGCGTCACGAGTGCCATGGGGCCGATCCTCACTCCCGGGCGGTGACTCGGCGTCAGAAGAGGTGTGCGTCTTGTCACATTTTTGCCGTGGGCCAGGTAATCGGGACCCGCGTGCCCTCTCCACTCTTCGGGCCACCGGCACGGGCGCCGGCCCGGCCCGGCGTTGGGAGAGGGGGTGCGTCACCGTGTCAGCCGGGTTCCGCCACGCCGATCAGGAGGGGAACGCCGCCCGCCCGGCCTCGTGCCGTCCGGAGGGGCGCTTCGCCGTGCCGACCCGCCGTCCGCGCGGGTGCTCCGCCGTGCCGATCCGCCGTCCGGAGGGGCGCTGCGCTGTGCCGGCCCGCCGTCCGCGTGGGTGCTTCGCCGTGCCGGCCCGCCGTCCGGAGGGGCGCTGCGCTGTGCCGACCCGCCCTTCGCGCGGGTGCTCCGCCGTGCCGACCCGCCCTCCGCGCGGGTGCTCCGCCATGGCCGACCGGGGGCCGACCGGCCGTCCGGGAGGCGCGTCCCCGTCCCCGATCGGCCTCAGCCGCACCGGCCGGCGCGCCGTCGCCCGGGTCGGCGTTGCGCCGATCACGCCCTCGGCGGCGTCCGGTACTGCGCTCACCGCAACCGAAACTCCTCCGGTGTCACCCACACAGCCCAGCAGCATTCACACTTCAGGGCCATAAATCGCCGGAGCCCTTACTTCTGGCAAAACACGCCAAATCGGTGATCGACTAACTACCTTGAGTGAGAGTTAACTGTCAATTGCTACACAGCGCAGTCAAATGGTCGTGAGCTGTGACACACTCCGACCACGGATGGCCCGCACCGTAATAGATAACAGGGTCATAACTTCGCTCGAACGGGCGAGTACCGGTCAGTAGGGACCGAGGGAGGAGGCGTGATGCGGGGGCGTCGAACGCCGCTGAACCGGTCCGCCGCGGACCTCGCCCGAACCGAGCCGCCCGAACCGGCGGAGAGAAAAGGGGTGGGGCGACCCCTGCCGCCGCCCCACCACCCGTCCCCCTAGAGCCCCCGAGAGCGGTCCCTGCAACCAGGCTCTCGGGTTCCCTGCACCCGAAGATGAGGGAGACGCCTACATGAACCGCACAGGTGCGGTCCGCCTCGCCGCGGTGGCCCTGCTGGCCACCGGCGTGGCTTCGGCTCTCAGCGTACCGGCGATTGCGAACCCCGCGGCCCCCTATGGGGCAACGTCCTCCGACACGGAGAGCTACCCGGCCGAGTTGCTCCAAGCGGTGCAACGCGACCTCGGCCTGAACGCCGAACAAGCACGCGTCCGTCTGGCGAGTGACGCCAGGTCGGGCGAACTGGCGGCGAAGGCCCGTGATGCGGTCGGCGACGCGTTCGCCGGCGCGTGGATCGACCGGACGACCGGCGCGTTGACCGTCGGTGTCACGGACGGTGCCCGGATCGACGCGGTCCGTGCCACCGGTGCCAACGCCAAGGTCGTCGCCTTCTCGCACCGCCAGCTCGACGGCGCGAAGGCGGCGCTGGACGGCATCGCCGCCCCGCCCGCGGTGACGGGCTGGCACGTGGACGACGTGACCAACGCGGTCGTCGTGGAGGTCAACCGCCACACCCGCGACGCGGCGGCGGACCGGTTCCTCGCCACCGCCAGGTCGCTCAGCCCCGCCGTGCGCGTGGACGAGGTCGACGCCTCGCCGACCCCGCTGCACGACACGCGTGGCGGCGACGCCTACTACATCGGCAGCGGCAGCCGCTGCTCGGTGGGCTTCGCGGTGACCAACGGCTTCGTGACGGCCGGGCACTGCGGCAAGTCCGGCGCCACGACGACCGGCTTCAACCGCGTGTCCCAGGGCACGTTCCGCGGCTCGTCGTTCCCCGGCAACGACTACGCCTGGGTCGCGACGAACGCCAACTGGACCTCCCGCCCGTGGGTCAACCGCTACAACGGCACCAACGTGACGGTGAAAGGCAGCACCGAGGCCGCCGTGGGCGCGTCGATCTGCCGCTCCGGCTCCACCACCAACTGGCGCTGCGGCACCGTGCAGGCCAAGAACTCCACGGTGAACTACCCGCAGGGCTCGGTCTCCGGCCTCACCCGCACCAACGCCTGCGCGGAACCCGGTGACTCCGGCGGTTCGTGGGTCGCGGGCACGGGCTTCGGCCAGGCCCAGGGCGTGACGTCCGGCGGTTCGGGCAACTGCTCGTCCGGCGGCACCACGTACTTCCAGCCCGTCAACGAGATCCTCCGCGCCTACAGCCTGACCCTGACCACCGGCTGAGCCACACGGCGCGCGGTCGACATCCCTGCGGACCGCGCACCGCGCACCGGACGCCCCCCGGGTACCTGGCCCGGGGGGCGTTCCCCTTCCCCGGTCACGCCAGCCGCCGCTTCAACGCCGACGCGGCGGCGGCCGGGTCCGCCGCGTCGGTGATCGCCCGCACCACCACGACCCGCTCCGCGCCCGCCGCCAGCACCTCCGGCAGCCGGTCGCCGTCGATCCCGCCGATCGCGAACCACGGCCGGTCCGTCGTGCCCGCCGTGGCGCGCACCAGGTCCAGGCCGGGCGCGGGCCGACCCGGCTTCGTCGGCGTCGGCCAGCACGGGCCGGTGCAGAAGTAGTCCACGCCCGGCTCCACCGCCGCCGCACGCGCCTGCGCCACGTCGTGCGTCGACCGGCCGATCGCCACGTGCTCGCCGACCACCCGGCGCGCGAGCGGCACCGGCAGGTCGTCCTGCCCGAGGTGCAGCACGTCGGCGTCGACGGCGAGCGCCACGTCCGCCCGGTCGTTCACCGCGAGCAGCGCGCCGTGCCGGGCGCACGCCTCGGCCAGCACCTCCAGCGCCGCGATCTCGCGCCTGGCTTCGATCCCCTTGTCCCGCAACTGCACGATGTCCACGCCACCCGCGAGCGCGGCGTCCGCGAACGCCGCGAGGTCCGGCCGGTCCGGCGTGCAGAGGTAGAGCCGGGCGTCCGCGAGCCGCCGCCTGATCTGGGTTCCGTCGAGTCCTGGCACGGCCGCACGGTAACCGCCGGCCGGAATCGTGCGCTACGGTGGAGGCGGTCCGCACGGGAGCCTGGAGGACACCGGGCTGAGAGGGAGCGTGGTTCGCTCCGACCGTCGAACCTGATCCGGGTCATGCCGGCGCAGGGAGCGTGAGTGCCTTGGCAGTGGTGAACGCGGTGACCGTCCTCGGCGGCGGTGTCATCGGGCTGTCCGTCGCCTGGTTCGCGGCGCGGGCCGGGTACGCGGTCGAGCTGGTCGACCGGGACTCGCCGCACGCCGGTTCCCGGGTGGCGGGCGGGATGCTCGCACCGATCACCGAGGCGTGGCCGGGCGACGAGGAAGTCTTGGCGCTGGGCGTGGAATCCCTGGCGCTGTGGCCGGGTTTCGCGGCCGACCTGGGCGTGCCGCTCAGCACCGCGGGCACGCTCGCGGTCGCCACCGACGCGGCCGACGCGGAGGTGCTGGACCAGCTCCACGCGCACCTCGCGGCGCTCGGGCGCGTGGCGACCCGGTTGTCCCGGCGGGAACTGCGCGAGCTGGAACCGGGTCTCGGCCCGTCCGTCCGGGGTGGACTGTCCGTGCCGGGCGACCTGTCGGTGGACAACCGGTTGCTGCTGCGGGCTTTGCGGGCCGCGTGCGTCGAGCACGGCGTGCGGTTCGTGCCCGAGTCCACCGTGGACGGTGCGGTGACGGTGATCGCCGCCGGCGCGTGGAGCCGCGACCTGCACCCGGCGTTGCGGGACGTGATCCGGCCGGTGAAGGGCGAGATCCTGCGACTGGGCACGCGCCCCGACGCGTTGCCGCCGCCCACGCACACCCTCCGCGCCCACGTGTCCGGCCGACCCGTGTACCTGGTGCCGCGCGTGGACGGGCTGGTGCTCGGCGCGACCCAGTACGAGGCCGGGTTCGACCCGGACGTGACCGTCGGCGGTGTCCGGGACCTGTTGCGGGACGCGGAGGTGGTGTGGCCGGCGGTCGCCGGGTACGCGCTCGCCGAGTGCGCCGCCGGTTTCCGCGCGGGCAGCCCGGACAACCTGCCGGTGATCGACTGGCTGGAACCCGGCGTGCTGGCCGCGACCGGGCACCACCGCAACGGCCTGCTGCTCGCGCCGGTCACGGCGCGACGCGTGCTCGACCTGCTGCGCGAGGGAGGAAACAGGTGAAGGCTCGGGTGAACGGCGAGGACCGGGAGCTGGCGGACGGCGCGACCGTCGCGACGGTGCTCGACCTGCTCGGTGCGCCGGCGTCGGGGGTGGCCGTGGCGTTGGACGGCGAGGTGGTGCCGCGCGCGGTGTGGGCGTCCACCCCGGTGCGCGAGGGCGCGGCCGTCGAGGTGCTGACCGCGGTGCAGGGAGGCTGACGTGGACGACCCGCTGGTCATCGCGAACCGCGAGTTCGGCTCCCGGCTCATCATGGGCACGGGCGGCGCGGCGAACCTGTCCGTGCTGGAACGCGCCCTGGTCGCGTCGGGCACGGAGCTGACCACGGTGGCCATGCGCCGCCTGGACGCCGCGGGCGGCGGTGTGCTGGACCTGTTGCGGCGCTTGGGCATCGACGTGCTGCCCAACACCGCCGGCTGCCGGGGCGCGGCGGAGGCCGTGCTCACCGCGCGGCTGGCCCGCGAGGCGCTGGGCACCGACTGGGTCAAGCTGGAGGTCGTCGCCGACGAGCAGACCCTGCTGCCGGACCCGGTGGAGCTGCTCGACGCCGCCGAGCGCCTGGTGGACGACGGTTTCACGGTGCTGCCCTACACCAACGACGACCCGGTGCTGGCCCGCCGGCTGGAGGACGTGGGTTGCGCCGCGGTGATGCCGCTCGGTTCGCCCATCGGCACCGGCCTCGGCATCCGCAACCCGCACAACATCGAGCTGATCGTGGCCCGCGCGAGCGTGCCGGTGGTGCTGGACGCGGGTGTCGGCACCGCTTCGGACGCGGCGCTGGCCATGGAACTGGGTTGTTCCGCTGTGCTCTTGGCCACTGCCGTCACCCGTGCGCAGGACCCGCCCCGGATGGCCGCCGCGATGCGGGCCGCGGTGGACGGCGGCAGGTTGGCCCGGTTGGCGGGTCGGATACCGCAGCGGTTCTGGGCGCACGCGTCGAGCCCTGCGCCGGACGCCTGATCCGCTGATCACCCGACGGGCGGTGGCCGGGGCACAGGGCATGATGGATGCTTCTGGTTCATTTCCGTCGCGCACGTAGGAGGCTGCCGTGGCTGCCGAGCAGCTGGAGGACGCCACCGCCCGCCTGTACCTCGCGATCGGCAGGCTGTCCCGGCTGCTGCGCCGCACCGGGTCGCCCGGCCTCGGTCCGGGTGCGGTGTCGGCGCTGGCCACGCTGGCGCGGTGCGGTCCCATGCGGTTGGGCGACCTGGCCGCCAAGGAGGGCGTCGCGCCGCCGACCCTGTCCCGCATCGTCGCCGCGCTGGTGGAGGCGGGCTACGTGCGGCGCGACCCCGACCCGCAGGACGGCCGCGCCTGGCTCGCCACGCCCACCGCGGAGGGCGAGACCATGGTGTCGGGCGTCCGGTCGGCGCGGGTGCGCGAGTTGCAGCGCCGCATCGAGGACCTGTCGCCCGAGCACCAGTCGGCGCTGGTGCACGCCCTGCCGGCGTTGGAGGAGCTGGTCGGCGAGGCGGGCTAGTAGCGGTAGCGCAGCAGCCTGCCGATGTCGCGCAGGCCCGGCACCTTCGCCATGACGCGCAGCGGGAACCGTTGCGCGGCGGGCAGTTCGTCGGTGCCGGGCAGGCTCACGCTCCGGACGTCGGACACCAGCCGCAGCCCCCACGGCTCGATCGACCGCGGGTCGTCCAGGCCCCAGTGCAGCGTCGAGCCGGACCGCCGCACGGCGGGCACCAGCTTCTGCAACCGGATGCCGACCGACCCGTACACGTCGAACAGCAGCTCGCCGCCGGGGAAGCGCTCGGCGACCCGCCGGAACAGGTCGCGGACCTCGTGCTCGTGCAGGTACATGGTCAGCCCCTCGCAGACCACGACCGTCGGCCGGTCCGCGGGGACGTCGGCCGGCCACGCCGCGTCCGTCACCGAGGACGCGACCAGGCGGTAGTCGCCGGCCGGCGGGTCGAGCAGGCGTCGCCGCAGCTCGACCACCTCGGGGAGGTCGACGTCGACCCACCGCACGTCCGGGCCGGGCGCGAGCCGGTGCGCCCGGGTGTCCAGGCCGCACGCCAGGTGCAGCACCGTCGCGACCGGGTTGGCCCGCAGGAACTCGGCCGTCCAGACGTCGAGCTGCCGCGCGCGCAGCGCCACGCCCGCCGCCGTCGACGGTGTCACGCCCGTGCGGCGGAAGTCGTAGTCGATCCGGGCCACCGTCTCGGCGGCGGTCGTGTCGTGCAGGAAGGACTTCGGAGCTTTCGCGTCGAGCGCGCGGCCGTACAGCGTGGCGAGCATCGTCTCCGGAGCACCCGTCAGGGCGATCTTCTCCATGGTCGCCAAACTAGTCCCGCGGTCACACGTTGCCGAGCCGCCACAGCGGGGACACCGGGCCGACGCCGCCACCCAGCGGGTAGGCGGCGGCCACCGAGCGGACGATGAACTCCTTGCCGAACCGGACCGCCGTCGGCACGTCCTCGCCACGCGCCAGCCGCGACGAGATGGCCGACGCCAGCGTGTCCCCGCTGCCGTGCGTGTGCTTCACGTCGTACCGGGGTCCCGGCAGCTCGATGAAGGTCCGCCCGTCGTAGAGGACGTCCAGGCAGCCCGGGTCGTCCCACAGGTGGCCGCCCTTCACCAGCACCCACTCCGAGCCGAACTCGATCAACGCCTCCGCCGCCTTGCGCTGGTCCGCGTGGTCGCGCACCTCGACGCCGGTGAGCAGCCGCACCTCGTCCAGGTTCGGCGTGACCAGCGTCGCGCGCGGGAAGAGCTTGGTGCGCAACGCGTCCAGCGCGTCGTCCGCGAGGAGCTGCTGGCCGTGCATGGACGCCGCGACGGGGTCCACGACGAACGGGATCGTCCGTCCGATGTGGACCCGGTCGCACGCGTCGGCGATGGCCCCGATGATCGCGGCCGACGCCAGCATCCCGGTCTTCGCCGCGTTCACGCCGATGTCGGTGGCGACCGACTCGATCTGCGCGGCCACCACCTCCGGCGGGATCTCGGTGTAGCCGGTGACGCCGAGCGAGTTCTGCACCGTCACCGCCGTGACGGCGGTCATCCCGTGCACGCCGCACGCGAACAGCGTCCGCAGGTCCGCCTGGAGGCCCGCACCACCGCCGGAGTCCGATCCGGCGATGGTGAGGACCCTCGGTGGCGTGAGCGCCATCAGTCGACCACCGGCAGGTAGACCTGCTTGCCGCGGTCGGAGAACTCGTGCGCCTTCTCGGTCATGCCCGCCTCGATCGCGTCCACCGTGGACAGGCCGCGTTCCTCGGCGTACCGGCGCACGTCCTGGGTGATCTTCATGGAGCAGAACTTCGGGCCGCACATCGAGCAGAAGTGGGCGGTCTTCGCGGGTTCGGCGGGCAGCGTCTCGTCGTGGAACGAGCGGGCCGTGTCCGGGTCCAGCGCCAGGTTGAACTGGTCCTGCCACCGGAACTCGAAGCGCGCCTTGGACAACGCGTCGTCCCAGTCCTGCGCGCCGGGGTGGCCCTTGGCCAGGTCCGCCGAGTGGGCCGCGATCTTGTACGTGATCACGCCCGTCTTCACGTCGTCCCGGTTGGGCAGGCCCAGGTGCTCCTTCGGCGTGACGTAGCACAGCATCGCCGTGCCCAGCCAGCCGATCTGCGCCGCGCCGATCGCCGAGGTGATGTGGTCGTAGCCCGGCGCGACGTCCGTGGCCAGCGGCCCGAGGGTGTAGAACGGCGCCTCGCCGCACCACTCCTCCTCCAACCGGACGTTCTCGGCGATCTTGTGCATCGGCACGTGGCCGGGGCCCTCGATCATCACCTGCACGTCGTGCGAGCGGGCGATGTGGGTGAGTTCGCCCAGCGTGCGCAGCTCGGCGAACTGCGCCTCGTCGTTGGCGTCCGCGATGGAACCCGGCCGCAGGCCGTCACCCAGCGAGAACGTCACGTCGTAGGTGCGCAGGATCTCGCACAGCTCCTCGAAGTGCGTGTAGAGGAAGCTCTCCCGGTGGTGCGCGAGGCACCAGGCCGCCATGATCGAGCCGCCGCGGGACACGATGCCGGTGACCCGGCGCGCGGTCAGCGGCACGTAGCGCAGCAGCACGCCCGCGTGCACGGTCATGTAGTCGACGCCCTGCTCGGCCTGCTCGACCACGGTGTCCCGGTAGACCTCCCAGGACAGCTTCGCCGGGTCGCCGTTGACCTTCTCCAGCGCCTGGTAGATGGGCACGGTGCCGACCGGCACGGGCGAGTTGCGCATGATCCACTCACGGGTCTCGTGGATGCGCTTGCCCGTGGACAGGTCCATGATGGTGTCCGCGCCCCAGCGGGTCGCCCACACCATCTTCTCCACCTCCTCCTCGATGGAGGAGGACACGGCGGAGTTGCCGATGTTGGCGTTGATCTTCACCAGGAACTTCTTGCCGATGATCATCGGCTCGGCCTCGGGGTGGTTGCGGTTGAGCGGGATGACGGCCCGGCCGGCCGCCACCTCGTCCCGCACGAACTCCGGGCTCAACTTCTCCCGCGCGGCGATGAACGCCATCTCCGGCGTCACCTGCCCGGCTCGCGCGTAGGCGAGCTGGGTGACCGCCCCGTTGATCGGCCGACGCGCCGCGACCCAGTCGGCGCGCAGCGCCGGGAGTCCACTGTGGACGTCGATGGTCGCGTCCGCGTCGGTGTACGGACCGGAAGTGTCGTAGAGGTCGACGTGCTCGCCGTTCGTCAGCTCCACCCGGCGGAACGGGACCCGCACGCCGTCGCCCACCTCGCGGTAGACCTTGTGCGAGCCGGAGATCGGCCCGGTGGTGACGCTGGGTTTCACCGAACGGTCGTCAAGTGCCGTCACGACATTCCTCCCTACGCCGGCATTACCCGGTCAGGTTCAGGCGGTCGGCGGCGCCGGACCAGGTCCAGCCGCCCTCTCAGCCCGCTCAAGCGCAAGCTCCCGCGATGTTGAGTTGTCGAGCCGACCATAGTCACGCCGCGGCCTCCGTGCCAAGGCCACCACCCACCCGTCCGCGCCGAACGCCCTCCGTGAGGAGGGGAACACCCCTGCGGCTGCCCGAAGCCCACCCCGGCGAACCCGCTCGTGCCCGCCGCGCGATCCGGACCCTCTCCGCCGCCCGTGCCGCTCCACGTCGCCTCCGCACCGGCCGAGCCGTCCCGGCCGGGCGGCCCCTCGGCAGGGTGATCAGCGCCGACCCGGCCACGCACCCGCGGCCCCGGACCGGGTGCGAGCGGGTCTCGACCGGGCGGTTCGTGAGGATGCCAACGGGGGTGGTTTGCGCGTACCTTTCTCCGCGTGGCTGATCACCAGCCGTTCCCGCCCGGCGCGCGGCGCGTGGCGCGCCCCGCCGCGGTTGCCGCCTGCCCGTCCTGCGGTGACCTCGCCGGGCGTGGTTACCCCGCCTGCCGGTTCTGCGCGGAACTGCTGGAGCAGCACTGGCTGCTCGACTGGCAGGAGCTGCTGGCCGCCGAGAAGCTGACCGAGGGCGGCGCGGGGGAGCGGGAGCTGGCGGAACTCGTGCTCGCCGACGAGGTCGGCCGGCACCCGTGGACGTGCACCGACTGGGCGATGACGCTCGTCTCCTGCGCGCACTGCGGCCACGAGCTGGGCTGCGGCCCGGTCGACTGCGTGCGGTGCGCGGTGGCCGAGGCGCGGCGCTGGTCGTGGGACCACACGGGGTACCCGAGGTCCATCACGGCGGGCGAGCACGCTTTACGGGTCGCGCGGGCGGTGTTGCGCGCGCCGCACCGCCGCCGGCCCGCGGTGGTGCGCGCGTGGCGGCTGCTGCTGCCGTTCCTCCTCGTCGGCGACCTGCCGACAGCGGGCCAGGTGCGGCGCATCCGCGCGCACGTCATCGCGGGCGCGTACGCCGAGCTGGCCGGTTGCACGTCGCACGTGGAGCTGGCGGGCTTCCCGGAGCTGCCGTGGCGGCGGTCAACGCGTGTCGAGCGCCAGCCGCAGCCCCAGCGCGACCAGGACACCACCGGACACGCGCTCCAGCAACCGGCGGACCCGCGGCCGGACGAGCGTGCCCCGGACCCGGTCTAGCGCGCCCACCAGCACCAGGTACCAGGCGGTGTCGACGGCCACCCACACCAGCGCGAACAACAGCAACGCGCCACGCCCCGCCGACGGCGGCAGGAACTGCGGCAGGAAGGAGATCGCGAACACCCCGAGCTTCGGGTTCGCGAGGTTCACCACCAGGCCCGCCCGGAACGCGCGACCGGCGGGCGGCGCCGCCGGCAGCGGCGCGCTCGCCGACCGGATGGCCTTCACCCCGAGGTACACCAGGAACAGGGCGCCGACGATCCGCAGCCCGTGGTAGGCGACCTCGGACGCCGTCACCAGCACCGACAGCCCGAGCGCCGCCGCCACGGCCCACACCGCCACGGCGGCCTCCATGCCGAGCACGGCGGCCAACGCGCTCGCCCGGCTCCGGACCGACTGCCGCAGCACCAGCGCCGTACCGGGTCCGGGTGACAGGGCGATCAGGAAGGACGCCGCGACGAACGCGGCCAGGCTGCTCCACATGTGGCCATGGTCACCCGTTCGTCCAGCGAATTCACTCCGCGAACGGGTCTTCCGAGTTCGCCGGGTCCCAGGTGAGGCCGGGCACGCCCCAGCCGTTCGCCTTGAGCATCTTCTTCGCCGCGCGCTTGTGCCTGCCGACGAGCCGGTCCAGGTACAGGTAGCCGTCGAGGTGGTCGGTCTCGTGCTGGAGGCAGCGCGCGAAGAACCCGGTGCCCTCGACCTCGACGGGCTCGCCCGCGGTGTCGAAGCCGGTCACCTTGGCCCACGACGCGCGCCCCGTCGGGTACGACTCGCCGGGCGCGGACAGGCAGCCCTCGTAGTCGTCGTCCGGGTCGGGCATACCCAGCGGGATCTCGGACGTCTCCAGCACCGGGTTCACCACGACGCCGCGGTGCCGCACACCCTCGTCGTCGGGGCAGTCGTAGACGAAGACGCGCTGGTCGATCCCGATCTGGTTGGCGGCGAGGCCGACTCCGTGCGCTGCCGCCATGGTCTCGAACATGTCCTCGACCAGCGTGCGCAAAGCGTCGTCGAACACCTCGACCGGCTTGGTCGGGTGGTGGAGCACGGGCTCGCCGGCGATGACGATCGGGTGAACTGCCATGGCGCGCAGCCTAACCGGCGCGCGGTCGGGGACGCGCCGAGCGATGAGCCGTCCCGGATGAAGATCACGTGATGTAATGGCACCCACGCACAGGCACGGCTGAGGAGCCAGATGGACGCCGCAGAGGCACTGGCGCCGGCGGAGGGGCCGGACGACGGTTTGAGCGACCGGGAACGCGGAATCCTGGCCTTCGAACGCCAGTGGTGGAAGTACGCGGGTGCGAAGGAGCAGGCCATCAGGGAGCTGTTCGACCTCTCGCCGACCAGGTACTACCAACTGCTCAACGCGTTGCTGGAGAAGGAAGAGGCGTTGGCGGCGGACCCGATGCTGGTGAAACGGCTGCAACGGACCAGGACGGGGCGCGCGCGGACCAGGGCGGCGCGGCGACTGGGTGTCGAGGGCCGATGAGCAACCCGGAACCGGCAGGAGTCTCGCACCCCGCCCGCGCGGCGGGCATCGCCCTCCTCGGCGTCGCCGGCGTGGCCCTCGTGATCGGCGTGGTGTCGTTGTTCACCAACGGCGGCGAGAGCGGCGACGCGCAGCCCGTGCCCAGCTCGCAGCAGCAGTCGGCCGGGCCGACGTCGGCAGGTCAGCCGACCGGCTCGTCCACCGGTCAGCCGACGGGTACCACGACCGCGCCGACGAGCGCGCCGACGACCACCCCCGAGGAACCCGGCGACGCGGGGCGGACCGCCCAGCCGCCGCCGGCCGCGAACTCCGAGTCGCGACCGCCGGTGCGGGTCTACAACAACAGCACCATCCCCGGCCTCGCGGGCAGGGCGTCCGAGGACGTCCGCCGCGCGGGCTGGGAGGTCACCGAGACCAGCAACTACTCGCAGGGCGTCATCCCGACGACCACCGTGTACTACCGGCCGGGCACCGCCGAGGAGCAGTCCGCGCAGCAGCTCGCGGAGGTGCTGAAGGCGGAGGCGAAGCCCCGGTTCGACGGCATCGAGTCGGCGCACGAGGGCATCATCCTGATCGTCACCAACAACTACCAGGGCTCCGCCGGCAAGATCTGATCAGGTCGCGCGCGACTCGGCGTAGGCGGCGAGCGCCGCGAGCTGCGCCGGGTCCAGCGACGGCCGCACGGCCGCGCGTGCCGCTGCCAGGTGCGCGCCGGTGACCTCGACCGCCGCCAGCGACTCGCGCATGGCGGTCAACGCCGCCTCCCGCACCAGCGCCGCGCAGTCCGCCGCCGAGTAGCCGTCGAGTTCCGCCGCGAGCGCGGTCAGGTCCACGTCCTCGCCCAGCGGCGTGTTGCGCGCCGCGGCACGCAGGATCTCGCCACGCGCGTCGGCGTCCGGCGGCGGCACGTACACCAGGCGCTCCAACCGGCCCGGCCGCAGCAGGGCGGGGTCGACCAGCTCCGGCCGGTTGGTCGCGCCGAGCACCACCACGTCCCGCAGCGGCTCGACGCCGTCCAGCTCGGTGAGCAGCGCGGCGACCACGCGGTCCGCGACACCCGAGTCCGCGGACTGGCCCCGGCGCGGCGCGAGGGCGTCCACCTCGTCCAGGAACACCAGCGCCGGCGCGGCCTCGGCGGCGCGGCGGAACAGCTCGCGCACCGCCCGCTCCGACTCGCCGACGAACTTGTCCATCAGCTCCGCGCCCTTCACCGACAGCACGTTCAGCCGCCCGCTGCCCGCCAGCGCGCGCACCAGGAACGTCTTGCCGCAGCCGGGCGGGCCGTAGAGCAGGAGGCCGCGTGGTGGGGCGACACCCAGCCGGGCGAACGAGTCGGGGTACTGCAACGGCCACAGCGCCGCCTCGGTCAGCGCCTGCTTCACCTCGACCATGTCGCCGACGTCGTCCAGCGTCAGCCCACCCGTGCGCAGCGTGTCCGAAGTGGACATGGAGATCGGGCGCACCGTGTCCAGCGCGCCGACCAGGTCCTGCTGCGCCACGTGCGGCTCGGCGGCGTCGCGCTGGCGCAACGCGGACCGCACGGCGGCCTCCCGGCGCAACGCCACCAGGTCCGCGGCGACGAAACCGGGCGTCCGGTCGGCGATCGCGCCGAGGTCCACATCGGACTCCAGCGGCACGTCGCGCAGCAGCACCCGCAGCAGGTCCGTGCGCACCACGCCGTCCGGCAGCGGCAGCACCAGCTCGCGGTCCACCAGCTCCGGCACGCGCAGCCGGGGGTCGACGGCCTCCGGGTGGGCGCTGGTGACGACCAGCGCGAAACCCTCCCGCGCGGTCGCCGCGCGCAGGGCGTCTAGCACGACCGTGGCCACCGGCGGCGGGTCGTTCGCGGGCAGCAGGGCCTCCACGTCGGTGAGCAGCAGCACGGCGGGCGCGGACGCCGACGCGATGGCGCTCGCGAGCCGTTCGGCCGTGGCGTTCGCCTCCAGCACCGCGATGCTCGGCGCGGCCAGCTCCACCACGGTCGCGCCCGCCTGGTGCGCGACGGACCGGACGAACGTCGCCTTGCCGACCCCCTCCGGCCCGCTGACCAGCGCCGCGAGCCGGGGCGCGGCACCCAGCCGGGTGAGCAGTTCGGGGTGGCTGAAGGTGAGGTCCAGCCACTCGCCGAGCCGGCGGGCGGCGTCCTGCTGCCCGACCAGGTCGGCCACGGGCACCGCTTCCGCCACCGGCGCCACGTCCGCCACGTCCGCCGCGGGTGCCGGCGTCGCCGCCCGCTCGACCGGCGCGGGCGGTGGCGCGTCACCCGTGCGCGCGCCGTCCCGCCAGCCGACGACCGTCGACGGCTGCACGGCCACCGGGCCGTCGGCGGGTTCCGCGGACGTGATGGTCAGCAGCTCGTTGGTCCACGTCATGCCGATGGCGTTGGAGAGCTTCCGCCGGGTCACGCTCACGTCCACGCCGGGCGGCGGCGCGAGGTCCTGCGGCAGCAGCGAGACCGCGTCCCCGACCGTGAGCACCTTCCCGGTGAGCGCCATGCGCAGCGTCTCCGGGGTCAGCGAGGTCGCGGCGAGCCGGGACCCGGCGACCGTCACCGACCGGGCGGCGCTCACCTCGACCGGCGCGACCACCACCTCCGCGCCCTCCGCGACGCCCAGGTTGGACAGGGTCACGTCGTCCACCAGCACCACGCCGGGCGCGGCGTCGCTCGCGGCGGCCAGCGCGGCGCTCACGCGCGCCCCGGTCAACCGCACCGCGTCCCACGCACGCAGGCCCAGCGCGTCCAGCACCTCGGGGTGCAGCCGGACGACGCCGCGCCGGGTGTCGAGGGCGGACGGGGACAGCCGGGCGGTCAACGTGATCACACGGCGAGCCTAGGCCACGCGCCGGCCCGGAACCCGCCGGTCGGGTCGGCGCGGTGCCGGGGTTGCCGCGCGTGTCGGCGGGGTGGCCTTCGGTCGCGACGCGCCGGGGTGGCCTGCGCGTTGCGCCGGCGCGCTCGGGTCAGCGCCGGTACCGGAGTTCCCGCCCGTGCCGCCGGACGACCTCCAGCCACGCCGGGCCACGCCGCTCCTCCCGGGTCAGCGCCAACACCGGCGTCCCCCCCGGCCGGACGACCCCGTACAGGTTGGGCGCCGCGACCTCGCCCAGCAGGTCGTCGAAGTGGAACGAGCCCTCGAACCCCAGCCACGCCACCCGCGCGCCGACCGCGACGCGGCGCAGCACCTCCGCCAGGTACCCGGCGAAGTCCGCCGGGGGCGCCTCGAACGTGAGGTCGTACTCGAACACCGCCGAACCGGCGAGCACGGGGGCCTCCTCGTCCTCCTGGAGGGCGAAGACCCGGACCGCGTCCGGCACGGCCGGGCCGACCGCGAAGTCGACCTCCGGCGCGGTGTCCGAGTCCACCACGACGAACACGCTGACCATCACGTTCACGGCGTCCCACCGCAACGCCACGAACAAGTCGTCCAGCACGGAACCCCCCAAGGCTCTACGGGCGGTGGTGGCGGCGGAGGCCGATCTGCCGCCAGCCCCGGCGCTTGCCCGCCCCGGGCTGGCCGTTGGTCTCCGCGGCGACCTGCGTGGGGTCGACCCCGCGCCGCGGGCGGCGGACGGCACGCATGGCCGCACCCGCCACCCGGCCGCCGAGCGGCCGCCGGAGGCCGAGCCTGCGCGCGGCGACGCCGTGGGCCCGCTTGATGGCCCTCCGGTCGGCCGCGGGCACGGACCACGCCTCGGGGTGGCGGGCCAGCCACCGGTAGCGGCGGATCGAGTAGGGCACGTGGGCCAGGTAGAGCAGCATCGCGGCGATCAGCGCGACCAGCGGGAACGTGATGACCGCCGCCGCCAGCAGGCCCACCAGCACCAGCAGGGGCGCGACGGCCCGCGGCGGGACCTTGATGGTCTTCACCGACAACGTCGGCACGCGGCTGACCAGCAGCAACGCCACGCCGACCGTCCACACCGCGACCACCCACCGGTTGGACCACCAGCCGGTGTCGCCGACCTGCTCGTCCACGATCAGCGGCAGGAGCAGCAGCAGGCCGCCCGCGGGCGCGGGCACGCCGACGAAGAACTCCTTCGCGTACGGCGGCTGCTCGACGTCCAGCAGCGTGTTGAACCGCGCCAGGCGCAGCACCATGCACACCGCGAAGATCAGCGCGACCACCCAGCCCTCGCGGTACGGCTGGAACTTCCACACGTAGATCACGAGGGCGGGCGCGACGCCGAACGAGATGGCGTCGGCCAGCGAGTCCAGTTCGGCGCCCATCTTGCTGGTGGCGTCGAGCAGGCGGGCGATCCGCCCGTCCAGGCCGTCGAACACGGCGGCCATGCCGATGGACGCGATGGCCGCGCCCCAGCGGCCGGTGGTGGCGAAGTACACCGCGGACAGGCCCGCGCACATGGCGAGCACGGTGATCGCGTTGGGCAGCAGCCGGACCGTGGGACCGCCGGGCGCCATGGGGTCAGCGCTCCGGCAGTTCGGCGAGCACGGTTTCGCCGCCGATGGTGCGCTGGCCCGGCTCGACCAGCACGCGGCTGCCCGCGGGCACGTACAGGTCGACCCGCGACCCGAACCGGATGAGGCCGTAGGTCCGGCCCGCGGTCACGTGGTCGCCCTGACCGACGTGGCACACGATCCGGCGCGCGATCAGGCCGGCGATCTGCACGACGACCACGTCGTGGCCCTCGTCGGAGGTCAGCCACACGGCGTTGCGCTCGTTGTCCTCGCTGGCCTTGTCCAGGTCGGCGGACAGGAACTTGCCGGGCCGGTAGGAGACCTGGCGCACCGCGCCGGTCACGGGCAGCCGCTGCACGTGGACGTCGAACACCGAGAGGAACACGCTCACGCGGGTCATCGGCGCGTCGCCGAGGCCGAGTTCGGCCGGCGGCACGGCGGCCACGACGTGCGACACGGTGCCGTCGGCGGGCGCGACGGCCACGCCCGGTCGGGTCGGTGTGATCCGCTTGGGTTCGCGGAAGAACCACGCCACCCACGCGGTCAGCAGACCGCCCACCACGCCCGCGCGCCGGGAGAACCGGCGGAGCACGAGGGCCGCGACGGCGGCGCCCGCGACGAACGGGCGGCCTGCGGGGTTCATCGGGGGAACGGTCCCCCGGACGAGGTCGATGAAGTGGGAGACGGCACCACGGTTCGGGTCGCGATCGGCGGTCATGGCTCTTCCGTGTCGGGCAGTGCTGGCCGGCCACACGCTACGCCGGCGACGCCCGGCGTCTGTCCGGTATGTCCGCGAACCCCGTTCGAAAAGCGCGGGAGGGAGTGGTCCGGGTCACCTGCGCGGGCAATGGCACTGAGTGGGGGCAGCGTGACTGGGTGAAATCGTTTCACCGAGGTTACTGGAGGAACCGCACCACGACTTCGTCGCCCGCCGCGAGTTCGGTCACGTCCGCGGGCACCTCGATCAGGCAGTCGCTGGCGGCCAGCGCCGACAGCAGGTGCGAACCGGGGCCGCCCACGGGGGTCACCACCCGCCCGGACTCCGGGTCGTACCGGCCGCGGCGGAACTGGGTGCGGCCCGCCGGCGACGTCAGCGCCGAGCCGAGCCGCGCCCGCACCGCGCGCCGCTCCACGTCCGCGTGCCCCATCGCCCCGCGCAGCGCGGGCCGCACGAACACCTCGAACGAGACCTGCGCGCTGACCGGGTTGCCGGGCAGCGTCGCCACCGCCACGCCCCGGTAGCGGCCCGAGCCCTGGGGACCACCCGGCTGCATCGGCAGCTTGGTGAACTCCACGCCGCGCCCGGTGAACGCGTCCTTCACCACCTCGTACGCGCCCGCGCTCACCCCGCCCGAGGTGAGCAGCAGGTCGAACCCGGGCAGCCGCGCGTCCACCGCCGCCAGGAACTCCGCCACGTCGTCCGGCACGAACCGCAGCAGCTCGGCCACGCCGCCCGCCTCGCGCACGGCCGCCGCCAGCATCACGCCGTTCGACTCGTAGATCTGCCCCGGCCGCAGCGGCTCACCCGGCCCGACCAGCTCCGAACCGGTCGACAGCACCAGCACCCGCGGCCTGCGGCGCACCGGCAGCGACCCGAAGCCCAGCGCCGCCGCCAGCCCGAGCCGCGCCGGGCCGAGCGGCGTGCCCGCGCGCAGCACCACGTCGCCCGCCGCCACGTCGTCCGCCGCGCGCCGGATGTTCGCGCCCGCCGCCACGCCCCGGTCCACCCGCACCGCCGACGTGCCGCCGTCGGTCCACTCGACCTGGACCACGGCGTCCGCGCCCGGCGGCACCGGCGCGCCCGTCATGATCCGGTGCGCCGTGCCCGGCGCGAGCGGCGACAGCTCGGTGCGGCCCGCCGGCACGTCGTCCGCCACCGGCAGCACCACCGGCACGTCCGCCACGTCCGCCGCGCGCACCGCGTAGCCGTCCATCGCCGAGTTGTCGAACGGCGGCAGCGCGACCGGCGCGACCAGGTCCGCCGCCAGCACCAGCCCCGCGCAGTCCGCCACCGGCAGCTCGACGACCGGCATCAGGCCCACCAGCTCCGCGATCCGCGCCCGGTGGTCCGCGACCGCGTTCAACGAGTTCGCCACGCGCACCATCCTGCCGCCCGCGTGCGAAACTGCCCCGACCGGCCGCCCGGCGCGGTCGGGGGAGGGGGAACGTTTCCGTGCAGGTCCGCACGCGGCACACACCGACGTTCGGCGTGGCCAGGCTGGTGCTCGCGCCCGCCGAGCCCGTCCTCGTGGCGCGGTCGTCGCTGTTCGCCACCAGCTACGGGGTCAACCCGGACACCAGGGGCCGGGCGCCGGGCGTCCAGGCCGCGCGGTGCACGGCGGGCCCCGAGGGCGGCTGGGTCGACGTGGCGCCGCCGCTGCCCGGCGACCTGCACGTGCTGGAACTCGACGGCGTCACCGGCTGGTGCGTGGCGCGCGACGCCTGGCTGGCCTCCTCGGCCTCCGTCGTGCTCGACCCGGCCGCGCCCCCGGTGCGCGCCCTGCACGGCGGCGACAGCGGGTTCCTCACCCACCTGCACGGCACCGGGTCCGCGGTGCTGAGCTGCTACGGCACGCTGGACGTGCTGACCCTGGACGCGGGCGAGCTGGTCACCCTCGACAGCGGCCACGTGGTCGGGTTCGCCGACACCCTCCAGGTGCGCCTCCGGGCGGTGTCCCCGGACGTGCCGCAATCCGTGCGCACCGGTGCCGGGCTGGTGCTCGACTTCGCCGGTCCGGGCCTCGTGCTGACCCGCACCCGCAGTCCGCGAGCACTCGTCAGTTGGTTGCGGGACAACGGATTCAGCGCTCGCGCATGACTCCATAAGGAGGTATCGGCGAACCCCTCCGTGCCTCTAGCGTGGCGGTTTGCTCAGGTATTTCTCGAAGGAGGACGTCTTGGCTGTCGGCACGGTCAAGTGGTTCAACTCGGAGAAGGGGTACGGCTTCATCGCCGCCGACGGCGGGCCGGACGTCTTCGTGCACTACTCGGCGATCCAGATGGAGGGCTTCCGCACGCTGGCCGAGGGGGACCGCGTGGAATTCGAGATCCAGGCCGGCCGCGACGGCCGCAGCCAGGCTTCGGACGTCCGGAAGGCCGCCTCGTGACCCCCGCCCGGCCCGCCCACCGGCGGGTCGGGCCGCTCCACCGGCCGGTCGCGGCCGGTCCGCTTGACCGGAACCCGGCGCGAACCGCGGGCCACGGGCGTTAGGCTGCCCGGCGTGTCGGAGGACCTGAGCGGGCGACGGCTGGGCCACTACCGGATCGACGGGGTGCTCGGCCGCGGTGGCATGAGCGTGACCTACCGGGCCACGGACGTCCGACTCGGCCGCAAGGTGGCGTTGAAGGTCATCGGCGAGCACCTGACCGCCGACGCGGAGTTCCGCGAGCGGTTCGTGGACGAGGCGCGCAACACCTCCGCGATCGACCACGCGAACATCGTGCCGCTGTACGACTTCGACGAGGTCGACGGCCTGCTCTACATCGCCATGCGGCTGGTCGACGGGCAGGACCTGGCCAGCCACATCAAGGACGGCCCGATCTCGCCCGCCCGCACGCTCACCCTGCTCGGCCAGGTCGCCGAGGCGCTCGACATGCTGCACGGCAAGGGCCTGGTGCACCTCGACGTGAAGCCCGCGAACGTGCTGGTGACCACCAAGGAGGCGTCCCGCGAGCACGTCTACCTGGCCGACTTCGGCCTGACCAGGCGTGGCGCGACCGGGCACCGCACCCGCACCGGCGACTTCCTCGGCTCGCCCACCTACGCCGCGCCCGAGCACCTGCGCGGCGAGCCCCTGGACGGCCGCACCGACCAGTACGCGCTGGCCTGCATGGTGTTCGCGTGCCTGTCCGGCCGCCCGCCGTTCCAGGGCGGCGTGCAGGACGTCATCCAGGGCCACCTGGCCGCCGAGGTGCCCGCGCTGACCTCGCTGGTCGCGTTGCCGCCCGGTATCGACGACGTGCTGCGCAAGGGCACCGCCAAGAGCCCCGACAAGCGGTTCGCGACGTGCCAGGAGCTGATCTCGGCGGCGCGCACCGCGCTCGGCGGCGCGGCGGTGGTGACCACGCCGCCGCGGCGGACCGACGCGCCGGTCGCCGCGCCGCAGGCCGCCGCGCCCGCGACGCCGCCGCGCTTCGCGCCGCCCGGTCCGCAGCCGGGCCCGCCGTCCGGCGGCTTCGCGCAGCAGCCGGGCTTCCTGGCCGAACCGGTCCGGCTCCGCCCGCCCGCGCAGGTCGGCGCGTCCGCGTTCACCGACACCGCCAGGACCCGGCCCGCGTGGGTCGCGCCGGTCGTGGTGGGCGTGGTGGCGATCATCGCGGTCGTCGTCCTGGTCCTGATCCTCACGCCCAAGTCCGAGGACCCGCGCCCGCCCGCGCAGACCGGCGCCGGCCACTCCGCCGACATCGGCGGCGACCGCGACAGCGCGAAGCCGCTGCCCACCAGCGTGCCCGTGAAGTCGTCCCGTTGACCTGCTGTTCTTGCACTCTCCCTGGTTGAGTGCTAAACACGGTGCTGGCACTCGGGCCTTCCGAGTGCCAGCACGCAGGCTGGGACGGTGAGGCAGGCCCCCCGGGGCAGGTCGTCCGTCGCGGGCACCGAGCCTGGCCAAGCGCCGTGTTCCGCTGTGGACGCGCGTCCACAGTGGCCCCATAAGTCGTTACACAGGCGGAGGAACACACCGCAATGGCCAAGATGATCGCGTTCGACGAGGACGCCCGCCGTGGTCTTGAGCGCGGCATGAACACCCTCGCGGATGCCGTCAAGGTGACGCTGGGTCCCAAGGGCCGCAACGTCGTGCTCGAGAAGAAGTGGGGCGCGCCGACCATCACCAACGACGGCGTCTCGATCGCCAAGGAGATCGAGCTGGAGGACCCGTGGGAGAAGATCGGGGCCGAGCTCGTCAAGGAAGTGGCGAAGAAGACCGACGACGTCGCGGGTGACGGCACCACGACCGCCACCGTGCTGGCCCAGGCCCTGGTCCGCGAGGGCCTGCGCAACGTGGCGGCGGGCGCGAACCCGCTGGGTCTCAAGCGCGGCATCGAGCAGGCCGTGGAGGCCGTGACCGAGCAGCTGCTGAAGACCGCCAAGGAGGTCGAGACCAAGGAGCAGATCGCCGCCACGGCGTCCATCTCCGCGGGCGACTCCACCATCGGCGAGCTGATCGCCGAGGCGATGGACAAGGTCGGCAAGGAAGGCGTCATCACCGTCGAGGAGAGCAACGCGCTCGGCCTCGAACTCGAGCTGACCGAGGGTATGCGCTTCGACAAGGGCTACATCTCGGGCTACTTCGTGACCGACCCGGAGCGTCAGGAAGCGGTCCTGGAGGACCCGTACATCCTGCTCTACGGCTCCAAGATCTCCTCGGTCAAGGACCTGCTCCCGCTGCTGGAGAAGGTCATGCAGGGCGGCAAGCCGCTGCTGATCATCTCCGAGGACGTCGAGGGCGAGGCCCTGGCGACCCTGGTGGTCAACAAGATCCGCGGCACCTTCAAGTCCGTCGCGGTGAAGGCCCCCGGCTTCGGTGACCGCCGCAAGGCGATCCTCCAGGACATCGCGATCCTGACCGGTGGCCAGGTCATCACCGAGGACGTCGGCCTGAAGCTGGAGAACGCCGACCTGTCCCTGCTGGGCAAGGCCCGCAAGGTCGTCGTGACCAAGGACGAGACCACGGTCGTCGAGGGCGCGGGCGACGCGGAGCAGATCCAGGGCCGCGTCAACCAGATCCGGGCCGAGATCGAGAAGTCGGACTCCGACTACGACCGCGAGAAGCTCCAGGAGCGCCTGGCCAAGCTCGCCGGTGGTGTGGCGGTCATCAAGGCCGGCGCCGCCACCGAGGTGGAGCTGAAGGAGCGCAAGCACCGCATCGAGGACGCGGTGCGCAACGCCAAGGCCGCCGTCGAGGAGGGCATCGTCGCCGGTGGTGGCGTGGCCCTGCTCCAGGCCGCCGAGGCCGCCTTCGCGGGCCTGAAGCTGGAGGGCGACGAGGCGACCGGCGCGAACATCGTCAAGGTCGCCGTCGAGGCTCCGCTCAAGCAGATCGCCGTCAACGCCGGCCTCGAGGGCGGCGTCGTGGTGGAGAAGGTCAAGGGCCTGCCCGTCGGCCACGGCCTCAACGCCGCGACCGGTGCGTACGAGGACCTGCTCGCGGCCGGCGTGCCGGACCCGACGAAGGTCACCCGCTCGGCGCTCCAGAACGCCGCCTCGATCGCGGCGCTGTTCCTGACCACCGAGGCCGTCGTGGCCGACAAGCCGGAGAAGGCCGCCGCCGCGCCGGCCGTCCCCGACGCCGGTGGCATGGACTTCTGATCGCGCGTCAGGCAAGCACCCGGGAGGCCCGGTCCGTTCGCGGACCGGGCCTCCCGGCTGTTCGGGACGAGAACGACCGCCCTGCGGCAGCGCCCGCCTCGCGCAGCTCCTCGCTCCGCGGCAGCCCCGCCCTGCGGCAACCCCTCGCCTCGCCGCAGCCCTCGCCTCGCCGCGACCCCCCGCTCCGCGGCGACCCTCCGGCCCGCGGCGACCCTCCGGCCCGCGGCAGCCCCCCGGCCCGCGGCAACCCCTCCACCCTGCGGCAGCCTCGCCCGCTTCGTGCCGCCTCGTGGCGGGGCCGCCCCCGAGCGCCCTCGCCCCTCGGGGCCGCCCGGTCGGGCAGCTCAGCCCAACTCGGCCAGGAACCGGCGGACCGCGGTGGGCTGCGCGCCGTCCTCACCGTCGTGGAACACCAGCGCGAACAGGACCGCGGTGAGTTCCGCCGTCGTCTCCGCACCGTCGGCCAGCCCGAGCCGGTACCGGGTCTCGGCGATGTGCCGGCGCGACACGAGGGCGTCCCGGCTCTCGCTGCCCAACGCGGTCAGCTCCGCCGCGAGGCAGCGCTCCAACCGCACCAGCGCCTCCACCAGCCGGTCGAGGGACAGCAACGCCATCGCGTGACACCACGACGCCCGCCGGGCCAGCTCGGCCTCCGCCCCGATCAGCTCCTCCAGGCTGTCCGCGACCTCCCGCAACTCCGCCTCCGCCTCCTCCGGCCGGTCCAGGTGCTGGAGGATGTGCGCCCGGCAGTGGCGTTCCTGGAGCGTCGTGGAGTCCCGCGTGCCCGCGCGCAGCTCCAGCACGGCGGTCTGCTCGGCCTCGGCCTCCGCGTACCGCCCGGCGTTGGCCAACCCGTCGCCGTAGTCGTGCCGCAGCGCCAGCAGGGTCGGGTCGGTCGCGGGCCGGTCCGCGCACTCCGCGATGACCTCCTCGAACAGCGCCAGCGACTCCTCGGTCCGGTCCTGCGAGCGCAGGTTGCGGCCGAGCCACCGGCGCACGTGGACGAACTCGTTGGAGTCGTCGTAGCCCTCGTCCCGCATCGCGGTCAGCGTCGCGCGGTACTCGGCCTCCGCCTCGGGGTACCGGCCGGCCTTGTCCAGCGCGTGCGCCAACTGGTGGTGCGCGAACGCGGACAACGCGCCATCGCCGTCGAACGTCCCGTCGCCGTACGACCCGGCGATCGCGTCGTACTCGGCGTCCGCCGCCTCCTCGTGCCCGTAGGCGGTCATGTGGCTCGCGAGGTACGCGCGGTGCACCAACGTGTAGTAGTCGACGTCCCCGCGTAACCGCAGGCAGTCCGCGACGATCGCGCGCTTCTCCGCCTCGGCCTCCGCCTCCCGGCCGAGCGCGTCCAACGCGTCGGACCAGGCGTGGCGGGAGAGCAGCGTGTACGGGTCGGCCGGGCCCAGCACCCTGGTCCGCGCCTCGACGACCGCGCGCAGCTGCTCCTCGCCCTCCGCGTCGTCCAGCGCGGTCGCCCAGTTGTGCCAGGTGATCAGGGTGTCCGGGTCGTCCGGGCCGAGCACGGCGAGCTGCCGGTCGAGGATGTCGCGGTACTCGGCACGCGTCTGCTCGGGCGTGCGGTCGCTCTCGGAGAACGTCCTGCGGTGGCGGATCGCGAGGCGGACCGGGTCGTCCGGGTCCAGCACGGCGGACCGCTCGTACAGCGGACCCGAGAACTCCTCGGACTCCCCGAACCGGCGGGAGAACACCAGGTACGCGAAGCAACGCAACCCGGCCCGCAGCACGCGGGTCAGGGTCTCCCGGTCGTCGTCCGGCACACCGTCCACGGCCGCCCGCACGTGTGGCGTCACGAGGCGGTACCAGTCCCAGTTCGCGCGCTCCTCGGGCACCGGGCCGGTCGCCGTGCCCAGCACGTCCGCCGCCCGCCGCCACACGGCCCGCCGCCGCGCCCGGTCCAGCCCGCGGACCCGGGACGCGGTCACCTCCAGCACCAGCCGGTGCCCGGTCACGCACGGCAGCGGCGGTTCCGGGAAGTCGGCGGGCACGGCCGCGAGGTCGCCGATCTCCGTCACGTTCAGCAGGTGGAAGTCGACCAGCGCCTCCAGCGCCCGGCTCGCCTCCGACGCGGGCACGTCGCCGTCGAGCCCGGCCGGGTCGATCAGGTCCACCGGCAGCGGTGCGGGCGCGAAGCACGAGATGAGGCGCATCAGGCCGCGCGCGGGACCGACGTCGCGCTCCTCCAGCAGGTCGAGGCTGATCTCCCAGGTGCGGCCGACCAGCCTGCGGTGCAGGCGCTCCAGGCTGGTCGAGTCCACGGCGTGCTGCCTGCCCTCGTCCAGGAAGTCCGCGCCGAGGGTGCCCAGCTCGCGCCGGTAGTCGCCGAACGTGGTGATCCGGGCCCGTCCCGTGCGGCGGCGCAGCAGGTTCGCGCCGTGCTTCGCGCGGTCCAGGTAGCGGCCCGCCGACACCAGCGCGAGCGGCAGGCAGCCGAGCCGGTCGGCGAGCCGCAGCGCGTCCTCCCGCGCGCCCGCGTGCCCGGCCAGGTCGATCAGCACGTCGGCGGCGTCCTCGCCGGGCAGCACGTCCACCAGGTGCCGCTGCGCGCGACCACCCCACACGTCCGGGCTGTCCACGCGCGTGGTGACGACCGCCGTGCCCGCCGGGCTGGTGCGCAACCACCCGGTGCCGTCACCGGGCACGCCGTCGTCGGCCGCGAGCAACCCCGGCTCGTCCGCGTTGTCGATGACCAGCAGCCACTTCGTCCGCGACGTGTCCAGGTACCGCCACAGCAGGTCGGGCGCGCTGCCGCCGCCACCCCACGTCTCGTTCAGCTCGTCCTCGGGCACGCCGATCTCCTGCGCGATCTCACGCATACCGACCAGCAGCCGCTCGTGCTGGTGCGCGGACACCCAGAACACCTGGTGGCCGCGTTCGGCGGCACGGCGCGCGAGTTCCAGCGCGATGGTGGTCTTGCCGCAGCCGCCGAGCCCGTGCAGCACCTGGATCGCCTGCGGGGGAGCGGTGAGCAGGCCCTCCAGGTGGTCGAGCAGGGCGTCCCGGCCACGCACCCGCGCGGGCAGGTCGCCGATCGGCGGGCGGATCGAGTACATGCCGGGCGTCGGCCGCGTGGCGGCCTCGGCGGGCAGGTTCTGCCGCCAGCGCCGCTCGGCGTCCTTCGCCTCCTCGCACAGCCGGAGCCACGCGGGGCTGGCCGCCACGTCGCACGCCTTCAGCAACGCCGTCACGGTCTTCCAACTCGGTGTGCGGCCACCGGAGAGGGCTTCGGACACCGTGGACGGCGACAACCCGGCCGCGCTCGCCAGGTCGCGCAGCGACGGGTACCCGGCGCGGTGCGCGCACTCGCGGAGCCGGCGGGCCACGGCCTGCACCTCGGCCGGCGCGGTCGACTCGATCGGCGTGAGGTCCAACCCCGCCCACCCCCTGTGTCGTTCGCGAACGCGGACCGGGCGGCCCCGGTCGCGGCGCCGCCGTTCGGCGAACGTTCGCGAAGCCGTTCGGACAGCCTCCACCACCACTACACCGGTCACATCGGTTTCGGTGCGGAGGGATGTGACGGTCGGGTGTCGGTCAACGGGGAGAAGTGCCGCTCACTGCAGCGCGGCGGGGATGAAGAAGAGCTGCCGTACCTGGTCGGGGTGCGGCAGCCCGGTTGGCGTCGGCGCGGAGATGCCGACGCGTCACAGCATGATCGTCGGTGTCACCACGGTCCGGCCGGGGACGCCGCGCGCGTCCACGAGGTGCACCACGATCTGGGTGGTGCCGGTGGGCACGTCGGCGAGCACGAACCGGCCGCCGTCGTCGGCCTTGGTGGTGCTGGACTCGTGCTCGGCCACCCGTACCTCCACGGTGTGCTCACCCGCGGGTACCAGCCACCCGTCGATCCGGTGGCGTGCCCCGCTCGGCGTGAAGTTCACCATCAGGGTCAGGTTGTCGACCGTGAACGTGATCGTGCCGGGGTTGCCGCCGCGAACGCCGGCCAGCGAGTCCGTCCGCTGCCACCGGGCGACCTCCACGTCCAGGTCCTCCAGCGCGACCGCGAACTGGATGCGCTCGACCAGCCCCGCCGGGGGCGCGTCGAGCTGGTACACGAGTCGGTTCAGCTCGGTGAGGACAGCGGTGTCCTCTTGGCCTCTGCGGTCATCGCGCGGGTCGATGTCGTTCACCGCGATCCTCCTTCCGCGTCAAGATGTGTGCGCAGCGTGTTCAGGCACCGGCCCCGGGTGGGCCCGATGCTGCCGCGTGGCATGTGCAGTGCTTCGGCGACCGCGCGGTACTCCGCCCGCCCGGCCAGCACGGTGAGGCGCAGGAGTTCCTGGCACCTCTGCGACAAGCGGCCGAAAGCCCGCCACAACCGGTGGTCCCGGTCGTCCACGAGGGCGGCGTCCTCCGGCAGCCCGTACTCGCTCTCCAACTGCTCCGCCAGTTCGTCGGAGAGCGCTGCCTCCCGGCGGGCGGGCGTCCAGGTGCGCTGGGCTTCGCGGCGCGTCGCCACGACGAGCCACCCCGCCAGCGCGCGGGGTTCGAGCAGGCGGTCCAGGTGGCGCAGCAACGCCAGCCAGACCGTTTGCACCACGTCCTCGGCGGTGCTGCGGTCCAGGCCGTGACCGCGGGCGACGTGCCACACGAGCGGCGTCAGGTCGGCGACCAGCACGTCCAGCGCCCGTCGATCGCCGTCGCGGGCGGCGACGACGCACGCGGCGTGCCGGTCGATCCCGTCCAAGCCCTCCCACGGTGGGCGCTCACCGGCCGTGCGCAGATCTCCCACGTCGTCACCTCCTCCTCGACTTCCCCCAGCCGAAGCTGATCGTCACACACCGCGGTCCGGCCCGGGGCGGCGGTCCGCGATGCCCCCCTCGCACCGCGGACCGCCCCTCTTCACCGCGGGTGGCGACCGATCGGCACCCCTCGAAGCCGACCGGGCACCACCCCCCTCCCCCACGTGGGTCGTCGGGACCTGGTCTCCGGCCGGTGCCGGAGCGTCGGTCATGAGATAAGGAGGGGGTGGTTCGGCCGTGGATACACCTTCGCTGTTAACAGTTCACGTTCTTTCGGCGTGATCCGTGTTACCGCAGGTGGCGGCACGGGCGGAGCCTGACGGCGCACTCGGTCGACGCTGCGTGACGCGCCGGTGCGAGAGCCGTGACGGGGTGTTCGGCCCGCGGCTCCGGGTGGTTATGGTCCAGACCATGCTTGAGGTCATCGCTCTCGACGCGGCCGACGCGGTCGCCGCCCAGGCCGGCGGCGCGCACCGACTCGAACTGGTCACCGACATGGCGCGGTCCGGCATGACGCCGCCACCGGCCCTGGTCCGCAGCGTGCTGGCGGCCACTGATCTACCGGTACGGGTGATGCTGCGCGACGCGGACGGTTTCGCGCCCGGCTCCCTCGACGGCCTCCGCCGGGACGCGGCGGCGTTGCGGGAGGCGGGCGCGACCGAGTTCGTGCTCGGCTTCCTGGATGCGGGCGGCCGGGTGGACGAGGACACCTGCCGTGCCGTGCTGTCCGAGATCGACGGTTGCGCGTGGACGTTCCACCGCGCCCTGGACAACGCCGCCGACCCGGAGGCGGCCTGGGGCGTGGTGGCCGGGTTGGGCTGTGACACGGTGCTCGCGTCGGGTGCGCCGGGTGGCGTGGCGGACGGGTTCCCGGTCCTGGAGCGGCTCGCCGCGCGTCAGGACGAGGTCGCGCTGCTCGTGGGCGGCGGGCTCAAGCAGGAGCACGTGGCGCCGCTGAAGGCCGCGGGCGCGACCGGCTTCCACGTCGGGGGCGCGGTTCGACCCGGCGGGTGGGACGCACCGTTGTCCGCCGACGCCGTCCGGACCTGGGCAAATCTGGTCTAGACCGCTTGCCGATTCGGACACTAGCATCTCCGTTGCTTCCCATGAAATGGCCGTTGCAAATCACGCAACACGTGCTGGAGGGGGTTCGGAGAATGCGGGTAGCGAAGAGGTGGGCCGCTGTGGCGGCGGGCCTTGCCGTCACAGTGTTGGCCGGGTGCGCCCCGGTCCAGTCCGGTCCGGCCGCGACCGGTGCCGACCAGCAGACCGGGCAACTCCGGGTCTGGCTGTTCGACGAGGTCAACCGGGGCCCGAAGGAAGCCGTCGTGAAGGAGGCGGTGACCGAGTTCCAGAACGCCCACCAGGGCGTGACGGTGGACGTGCAGTACATCCAGGTGCAGGCACGCGCGGAGCGGTTCAAGGCCGCGTTCAGCGACCCGAAGAGCGCACCCGACGTGGCCGAGTTCGGCAACACCGACCTCGCGGGTTACGTCGCGGGCGGCGGGTTCGGCGAACTGGACCTGTCCTCCTGGGCCGACGCCAAGGACCTGCTGCCCGCCGTGCTCGACACCGGCAAGGTGGACGGCAAGGTCTACGGCGTGCCGTGGTACGTCGGCGTGCGCGCCCTGTACTACCGGACGGACGTGTTCACCGAGCTGGGCCTGAAGCCGCCGACGAAGCTCGACGACATCGCGCCGCTCGCCCGGCAGATCCGGGCGGCCAAGCCCGACCTGCTCGGCATCTCGGCCGGTGGCAAGTACACCTACGGCGCCATGCCGTTCGTGTGGGCCAACGGTGGCGACATCGCGCGCAAGGACGGCGACAAGTTCGTGGCCGCCATCGACAGCCCGGAGTCCAAGGCGGGTCTGCGCCAGTACACCGAGCTGATCGCCGACGACATCTGCCCGCCCGCCCAGTGCGCCGGCAACGGCGGTGACGCGAGCGTCGAGGCGTTCCGCGCCGGCAAGGCGGCGATGACCATCGGCGGCGACTTCAACCGCAAGTCGGTGGACGCCTCGGCCGCCGCGGGCAAGTACGGCATCGTCCCCCTGCCCGGCAAGACCGAGGGCTCCGTCGCGCCCGCCTTCGCGGGCGGCAACCTGCTCGGCGTGATGAAGGGCTCGGAGCGCAAGTCCCTGGCCACCGAGTTCGTCAAGCTGCTGGGCGGCAAGCAGTACCAGCGCAAGATGTTCGACGCCATGGGCAACATGCCGACCTTCGGCGACGTGCAGGCCGACGTGGCCAAGGCCAACCCGGTGGTGGAGCCGTTCATCAAGACCCTCGGCGCGGGCACCAAGTTCGTCCCGGTGACCGCGAACTGGGCCAAGATCGACGCGCAGGCCCTGCTGCCGAACCTCATCCAGGAGGTCGCGACGGGCGGCAACGGGCTCGACGCCGCCGCCAAGAAGGCAGCCGACGCCATGAACGCGGCGTTCGCTTCGTGATGATGCGCGCGCACAAGGGTGACGGGCGGATTGCCTTCGCCTACCTCACCCCCGCGCTGCTGGTGCTGGTCGGGTTGATGGGCTACCCGATCTACCAGTTGGTGCTGATCTCCCTGTTCGACTACGGCCAGGAGCAGGTCAGCGGCGGCGCGCCGCTGACCTTCCTGGGCCTGGAGAACTACGCGACCCTGTTCTCCGACACCAAGTTCTGGTCCGTGCTCGGGCAGACCGTCGGCTTCGCGGCGGTGTGCGTGCTCGGGACGCTGGTGGTCGGTGCGGCGCTCGCCGTGCTGGCCACCAGGGTCCGCACCTGGGCCAGGACCGTGCTGTTCCTGGCCGCGCTCGGCGCGTGGGCGACGCCCACCGTGGCGGGCTCGACGATCTGGCTGTTCCTGTTCGACGCGAACTTCGGCTTCGTCAACGAGCTGCTCGGCACCACCGGGTTCTCCTGGACCTACGACCGCTGGGTCGCGTTCGGGCTGGTCGCCGCGCAGGTGATCTGGTGCTCGTTCCCGTTCGTCATGGTGACGCTGTACGCGGGCATCAAGGCGATCCCGGGCGAGGTGCTGGAGGCCGCCGCGCTGGACGGCGCGTCCGCGCTGCGCACGGCCCGGTCGGTGATGCTGCCGCTGCTGCGGCCGTTGCTGATCGTCGTGACGATCCAGTCGATCATCTGGGACTTCAAGGTGTTCACCCAGATCTACATCATGACCAACGGCGGCGGCATCGCCGGCCGGAACCTGGTGCTCAACGTGTACGCGTACCAGCAGGCGTTCGCCGCCTCGGAGTACGGGCTCGGCGCGGCGATCGGCGTGGTGATGACGTTGTTGCTGCTGCTGGTCACGCTCGGGTACCTGCGTGCGTTGCGGAAGTCGGGTGAAGCGCTGTGAAGCTGCGTGGTGTGGCCGAGGGCGTCACGGTGCTCATCGCGGGCGTGGTGGCGTTCCCCCTGTACTGGATGTTCTTGACGGCGTTGAAGCCCGAGTCCGAGGTGATCTCCGCGGAGCCCCGGCCCTGGACGCTCGCGCCGACGTTCGACAGCTTCGTGCGCGCGCTGACCGTGCAGAGCTTCGGGCGGTACCTGGTGAACAGCCTCGTGGTGGCGATCGCCGTGGTGCTGCTGAGCTTGCTCATCTCGTTCCTGGCGGCCACCGCGCTGACCCGGTTCCGGTTCCGCAGCCGGACCACGCTGCTGGTGATGCTGCTCGTGGTGCAGATGGTGCCGGTGGAGGCGCTGACCATCCCGCTGTTCTTCATGATGAAGTCGGTGCGGGAAGTCGCGCCGGTGTTCGGCCTGAACCACCTGGGCTCGCTGGTGCTGGTGCACCTGGCGTTCAGCCTGCCGTTCGCGATCTGGATGCTGCGCGGGTTCGTGGCGGCCGTGCCGGTGGAGCTGGAGGAGGCCGCGACGCTGGACGGCGCGTCCCGCTTCCGGTTCCTGTGGCAGGTGCTGTTCCCGCTGGTGGCGCCGGGCCTGGTGGCGACCAGCGTGCTCTCGTTCATCCACGCGTGGAACGACTTCCTGTTCGCCAAGACGTTCATCATCTCGGCGGCGGAGAACCAGACGCTTCCCCTGGCGTTGCAGGTTTTCGTGAAACCGGACCAGAACGACTGGGGCGCCATCATGGCGGGCTCCACGTTGATGACGATCCCGGTGCTGATCTTCTTCATCCTGGTGCAGCGACGACTCGTCGCGGGACTGGCGGGAGCGGTGAAATCGTGATTCTTCCTCGACCGGTGTCATTCACGCGGGGCGACGGCGAGATCGCCTGGGACGGTGCGGTCGACGGCCGGACCGACCTGGACGGGCCGTCCGGCGCGTACCGGCTGACCGTCGACCAGGACGGCGTCCGGGTGCGGGCCGCCGACGACGCGGGGCTGTTCTACGCGCGGCAGACGCTGCGGCAGCTGGCCGGCCCGAACGCGTTCCGGGCCGCGTCCATCGACCGCGGCCCGGTGACGTTGCCGGTGTGCGTGGTGGAGGACGCGCCGCGGTTCGCGTGGCGCGGCCTGATGCTCGACGTGGCGCGGCACTTCCTGCCCAAGCACGACCTGCTGCGGTACGTGGACCTGCTGGCGGTGCACAAGCTCAACGTGCTGCACCTGCACCTGACCGACGACCAGGGCTGGCGGTTCGAGTCCAAGAAGTTCCCGAGGCTGCACGAGGTCGGCGGCTGGCGGCCGTCGTCGCGCTACGGGGACCGGCGGACCGGCGGGCAGACCGGCCGGCCGCACGGCGGCTACTACACGCAGGACGACCTGCGCGAGGTCGTGGCGTACGCGGCGGAGCGGCACATCACCGTCGTGCCGGAGATCGACGTGCCGGGCCACAGCCAGGCGGCCATCGCGGCGTACCCGGAACTCGGCGTGACGCCCGGCGGCGTGTGGACCGACTGGGGCGTCAACCCCAACGTGCTCAAGGCCGACGAGTCCGTGGTGGACTTCTACCGGCAGGTGTTCGACGAGCTGCTGGACGTCTTCCCGAGCGAGATCATCGGGCTGGGCGGCGACGAGGCCGAGGGCGGCGACGGCCGGTTCGTGCGGCGGATCGCGCAGCACCTGGTGGAGCGCGGCCGGCGGCCCCACGGGTGGGACGAGGTGCTCAACGTCGGACCGCTGCCCACCAGCACGGTGATCGCCGCGTGGCGGGGCGAGGAGGCGGGGCTGACCGCGCTGGAGCGGGGTCACGACGTCGTCATGTGCCCCGAGGCGCACGTCTACCTGGACTACCGGCAGAGTTCGAGCGGTGACGAGCCGATCCCCGTCGGCACCGTGCTCACGTGGGAGGACGTCTACGCCTACGAGCCCGCGGCGGCGGACCGGGTGCTCGGCGCCCAGGCCAACGTGTGGACCGAGCACCTCGACTCGCCGCGCCGCCTCGACTTCGGCGTCTTCCCCCGGTTGAGCGCCTTCGCCGAGGTGGTGTGGAGCACCGGACCACGCGACGTCGAGGAGTTCCGGGCGCGGCTGGCCGAGCACCACCTGCCGAGGCTGGACGCGCTGGGCGTCGAGTACCGGCCGCTGACCGGTCCGAAGCCGTGGCAGCGGATGCCCGGCGTGCCCGGGTTCCCCCGGTAGCGGTCAGTCCTCCTCGGGCACGAGGATCCACGCGGCGAGGTAGAGCACCGCGCCGGTGCCGAACCCGAACAGGGTGGCGGCCACCAGCAGGATGCGCATCAGCGCCGCGTCGACGCCGAGGAGCTTGGCGACCCCGCCGCACACGCCCGCGACCATCCGGTCGTCCCGGCTGCGGCGGAGCTTCTTGACCCGGTCGGTGGCCTGGTTGAGCACGTCGTTCGTCGTCATGGCCCAATGGTGCTGGTCAACGCGGCGCGGCACATCGGGGGCGGACCCTGGACTCCGCCTCGGGGTACACCCCGGACCCGCCCCCGATGGCGCTACGGTCGGACCGTGACGCCAGACGACCTCGCCGCCCGGCTGGACCACGTCGGCTACCTGCCGGACCAGGGCGTCGCCACGGCGGCGTTCCTGGCGTGGCGGATGCGCCGCCCGCTGCTCTGCGAGGGCGAGCCGGGCACCGGCAAGACGTCCCTCGCGCTCGCCCTGGCGCGTGCGCTGGAGCTGCCGCTGATCCGGCTCCAGTGCCACGAGGGCATCGACGCGGCGCAGGCCCTCTACGACTGGGACTTCCCGCGGCAGCTGCTGCACCTGCGTGCGCTGGAGGCGGCCGGGCCGGTGGACGTGGAGCGCGCCGAGGCGTCCCTGTACACCCGGCGGTTCCTGCTCGCCCGGCCGCTGCTGCGCGCGTTGGAGGAGGCGCCGTGCGTGCTGCTGGTCGACGAGGTCGACCGCGCCGACGACGAGTTCGAGGCGTTCCTGCTGGAGGTGCTCGGCGAGCACGCCGTCACCATCCCCGAACTGGGCGTCGTGCGCGCCGAGACCCCACCCCTGGTGGTCCTCACCTCGAACCGCACGCGTGAACTGCACGACGCCCTCAAGCGCCGCTGCCTCTACCACTGGCTGGAACACCCCGACCTGGCCCGGGAGATCGCCATCGTGCGCCGCCGGCTGCCCGGCGTGGGCGAGCGCCTGGCGGAGCAGGTGGCGTCCACCGTGCGGCGGTTGCGCACCCTGGACTTGATCAAGCCGCCGGGCGTGGCGGAAACCCTGGACTGGGCGGAAGCCCTGCTCACGCTGGGTATGACCACCCTGGACCCACCCGCCGCGGCGGCCACGCTGGGTGCTGTCCTGAAGTACCGGGAGGACGTGCGGCGTGCCCTGTCGGCGGGTGTGCTGGACGTGCCGCCGGGTAGCACAATCGGGGGGTGACCGACGCCGGGCCGTTGACCGGGCTCGTGGGCTTCGCCGACGCGTTGCGGCGGGCCGGGGTGGCGTGCGGCGCGGAGCGGGTGGGTGCGTTCGTCGCGGCGGTCGAGGTGCTCGGGGTCGGGGGTCCCGACCGGGTGTACTGGGCCGGCCGGGTGGCGTTGTGCGCCGAACCCGACGACCTGGCGCGGTACGACGCGGTGTTCGCGGCCTGGTTCGGCGGGCGGCCCGCACCGCCCGCGGTACGGCGCGGGGTGAGCGCGTCGGCGCTCGCGGCGTTGGGCGGTGAGGTCGCGGGCACGGGGCGGTCGCAAGTGTTGGCGGTCGCGGCCAGTGACGTGGAGGTGTTGCGGCGCAAGGACATCGCCTCGTTGAGCGCCGCCGAGCGGGCCCACCTGCGGGAGTTGCTGGCGGTGTTGCGGCCCGTGCCACCGGTGCGGCGGTCGCGGCGGAGGCGGCCCGCGCGGCGTGGCGAGGTCGACCCGCGACGCACGTTCCGGGCGTGGCTCGCGGCCGGCGAACCGGTGCGGCCGAAGCACCGGCGGCGCTCCGTGCGACCGCGCAAGGTCGTGTTGCTGGTGGACGTGTCCGGCTCGATGAAGCCCTACGCGGACGCGTTGCTGCGGTTCGCGCACGTCGTCGCGCGTCGGATGCCGGTGGAGGTGTTCACAGTCGGCACGCGGCTCACCCGCGTCACCCGGGAGCTGCGGTGGCGCGACCCCGAACAGGCGCTGGCCGCGGCGGCACGGGCGGTGCCCGACTTCGAGGGCGGCACGCGGCTCGGCGAGGCGTTGCGGGCGTTCCTGGACGGGTGGGGCCGCCGGGGCGCGGCGCGGCGGGCGGTCGTGGTGGTGTGCTCGGACGGCTGGGAGCGGGGCGACCCGGCGCTGCTCGGCGAGCAGGCCGCCCGGCTGCGGCGCCTGGCGCACCGCGTGCTGTGGGTCAACCCGCACGTGGGCCGCGGCGGTTACGCCCCGGTGCAGTCCGGTATCGCGGTGGTCCTGCCGCACGTGGACCGGCTGCTGGCCGGGCACAGCCTGGAGACCCTGGCGTTGCTGCTGGAGGAGGTCGGACGTGCGTGACGTGCTGCCGGAACTCACCCGCCGGGTGGCGGACGGCGAGGTGGTGGGCGTCGGCACCGTGGTGGCGACGTTCAGCTCCGCGCCCCGGCCGCCCGGCGCGGCGATGCTGGTCGGCGCGGACCGGGCGGTGGTCGGCTCGGTGTCCGGCGGGTGCGTCGAGGGCGCGGTGTACGAGCTGGCGCAGGACGTCGTGGCGTCCGGCGCGCCGGTGCTCCAGCGGTACGGGGTGAGTGACGACGACGCGTTCGCGGTGGGCCTGACCTGCGGCGGGATCATCGACGTCTACGTGGAGGCGGTGTCCGCGGCGACGTTCCCCGAGCTGCCGGACGTGCTGGCGTCGGTGCGCGCGGAGGAGCCGGTGGCGGTGGCCACGGTGGTCGAGCACCCGGAGTGGGCCGGTCGGCGGCTGGTGGTGTGGCCGGACCGGGTTGCGGGCGACGTGCCGTCCGCGCGGGCACGGGACGCGATCGCCGACGACGCGCGCGGCCTGCTCGCGTCCGGCCGCTCGGCGACCCTGCACTACGGCCCGGACGGGCAGCGGCGTGGCGAGGGCATGGCGGTGTTCGTCAACTCGTTCGAACCGCCACCGCGGCTGCTGGTGTTCGGCGCGATCGACTTCGCCGCGGCGATGGCGCGGCTCGGCGCGTTCCTCGGCTACCGGGTGACGGTGTGCGACGCGCGCCCGGTGTTCGCGACCCGCAGCCGGTTCCCGGAGGCGGACGAGGTGGTGGTGGACTGGCCGCACCGCTACCTGCGGCAGCAGGCGGACGCCGGGAGGCTGGACGGCCGCACGGTGGTCGCCGTGCTGACCCACGACCCGAAGTTCGACGTGCCGCTGCTGGAGGTCGCGTTGCGGCTCGACCTCGGCTATGTGGGCGCGATGGGCTCGCGCCGTACCCACGAGGACCGGCTGCGCCGCCTGCGCGAGGCGGGGCTGACCGAGGACGAACTGGCCGGGCTGTCGTCGCCGATCGGCCTCGACCTGGGCGCGCGGACCCCGGAGGAGACGGCGGTGTCGATCGCCGCCGAGGTCATCGCGCTGCGCTGGGGCGGCGGTGGCGGTCGGCTCACCGCGATGGCGGGCGCCATCCACCGCACCGGCCGGCAGGCTGGAGTTGTTTGACGGGACAAGTGGTAGCACGCTCGTTTGTGACCCCCATCACCACCACATGCTTGGAGGGTTCATGCGGATCACCGTCACCGTGGACGGGGTGAACTACAGCGACGAGGTCGAGCCCCGCACGCTGCTGGTCCACCACCTCCGCGACCGACTCGGCAAGACCGGCACCGTCGTCGGCTGCGACACCAGCAACTGCGGCGCGTGCACCGTCCACCTGGACGGCCGCAGCGTGAAGTCGTGCTCCGTCCTGGCCGTCCAGGCGGACGGCCGCGCGGTGACCACCGTCGAGGGCCTGGCCGACGGCGGCGAGCTGCACCCGGTGCAGCAGGCGTTCCACGAGAACCACGCGCTCCAGTGCGGTTTCTGCACCCCCGGCATGATCATGCAGGCGATCGACCTGCTCGCGGAGGACCCCGACCCGGACGAGGACGCCGTGCGGCACGGCCTGGAGGGCAACCTCTGCCGCTGCACCGGCTACCAGAACATCGTCCACGCGGTCCGCGACGCCGCACGCCGCCTGGGCGGCACGCGATGACGGCCGCGGTCGAACCCGAGGTCGGGCGGGCCCGGCGGCGCAAGGAGGACGCGCGGCTGATCACCGGCGCGACCCGGTGGACCGACAACATCCGGCTGCCGGGGATGCTGCACCTCGCCGTGCTGCGCAGCCCCGTCGCGCACGCCCGGATCACGTCGGTCGACACCACCGAGGCCGTCCGGCTGCCCGGCGTGCTGGAGGTGCTGACCGGCGCGGACCTCGCCGCCGAGCAGGGCAGCCTGCCGTGCGCGTGGCCGATCACCGAGGACATGCTCGCACCGCCCGCGCCGTCCATCGCCGTGGACGAGGTGAACTTCGCGGGCGAGGTGGTCGCCGCGGTGGTGGCGCGCACCCCGGAGGAGGCGCAGGACGCGCTCGCCGCGATCGACGTGGACTACGAGGACCTGCCGGTGGTGCTCGACCTCACCGCCGCCGTCGCCGACGGCGCGGACCTCGTGCACCCCGACCTGGGCACCAACAAGTCCGCCACCTGGGTGTTCGACTCCGCCGAGGCGGGCACCGGCGGCGACGCGACCGCCGCGATCGCCGAAGCGGAGGTCGTCGTCGAGCGCACGTTCCGCCAGCAGCGGCTGATACCCGCGTTCATGGAGCCCCGCTCGGTGGTGGTCGACCCCGGCCCCGACTCGGCGACCCTGTGGTCGGCCACGCAGGTGCCGCACATCCTGCGCTGGATGCTGTCCGCGGTGCTCGGCATCCCGGAGCACAAGCTGCGGGTGATCGCGCCCGACGTGGGCGGCGGTTTCGGCGGCAAGCTCCAGGTCACGCCCGAGGAGGTGCTGACGCTGCTGGTGGCGCGGCGGCTCGGCAAGCCGGTGAAGTGGACCGAGTCGCGCACCGAGTCCATGCTGTCCGGCCACCACGGGCGCGACCAGCTCCAGCGGATCACCGTCGCGGCCCGCCGCGACGGCACCGTCACGGGCCTCAAGGTCGACCTGCTCGCCGACATGGGCGCGTACCTGCGGTTGATCACGCCGGGCGTGCCGATCCTCGGCGCGTTCATGTACAACGCCATCTACAAGTTCCCCGCCTACCGCTTCACGTGCACGAACGTGTTCACCAACAAGGTGCCCACCGACGCGTACCGGGGCGCGGGTCGGCCGGAGGCCACGTTCGCCATCGAGCGGATCATGGACGAGCTGGCCGCCGAACTCGGCGTGGACCCGCTGGAACTGCGCCGCCGCAACTGGATCCGGCACGACGAGTTCCCCTTCACCACCGTCGCCGGCCTCACGTACGACACCGGCGACTACGAAGCCGCCACCGCGCGGGCCGTGGAGCTGTTCGGCTACGACGAGCTGCGTGCCGAGCAGGCGCGGCGACGTGCCGACCACGACACCGTGCAGCTCGGCATCGGCGTCTCCACCTACACCGAGATGTGCGGCCTCGCGCCGTCACGGGTGCTCGGCGCGTTGCGGTACGGGGCCGGTGGCTGGGAGCACGCGGCGATCCGGGTGCTGCCCACCGGCAAGGTGGAGCTGATCACCGGCACCTCGCCGCACGGACAGGGGCACGTGACGGCGTGGAGCCAGATCGTCGCCGACCGGCTCGGTGTGCCGTTCGAGGACGTCGAGGTGCTGCACGGCGACACACGGGTCGCGCACCGCGGCATGGACAGCTACGGGTCGCGGTCGCTCGCGGTCGGCGGCACGGCCGTCGTGCTGGCGGCGGACAAGGTGCTGGCGAAGGCACGCACCGTGGCGGCGCACCTGATGGAGTGCTCGCCGGACGACGTCGAGTTCACCGCGGGCACGTTCGCCGTGCGCGGCACGGCCACGTCCATGTCGTTGGGCGAGGTGGTGGTGGCGGCGCACGTCGCGCACAACCTGCCCGACGGCGTGGAACCCGGACTGGACGCGGAGGCGACGTTCGACCCGGACAACTTCTCCTACCCGCACGGCACGCACTTGTGCGCCGTGGAGGTCGACACGGAGACCGGACGGGTGGTGATCCGGTCGTACGTGTGCGTGGACGACGTGGGCAAGGTGGTGAACCCGATGATCGTGGAAGGGCAGGTGCACGGAGGTCTCGCGCAGGGCATCGCGCAGGCGTTGTTCGAGGAGGCCGTGCACGACGAGGGCGGCACGCTGACCACGGCGACGTTGGCCGACTACCTGCTGCCGTCGGCGGTCGACCTGCCCTGGTTCACCACGGACCGCACCGAGACACCGGCGGACACGAACCCGTTGGGCGTCAAGGGAGTCGGCGAGGCGGGCACCATCGCGTCGACGCCGGCTGTGGTGAACGCGGTCGTGGACGCGTTGCGGCATTTGGGGGTTCGCGACGTGGAGATGCCGTGCACCCCGATGCGCGTGTGGAAGGCGTTGCGGGGAGGTGCGGCGTGATCCCCGCGGCGTTCGACTACACCGCGCCGTCCACGGTGGACGAAGCGGTGCGCGCGCTGGTGGCGGGTGGCGAGGACGCCAAGGCGATCGCGGGCGGGCAGAGCCTGCTGCCGGTGCTGCGGCTGCGGCTCGCGGCGCCGACGCTGGTGGTGGACCTGTCCCGGCTGACCGAACTGGCGGGCGTGCACGACGACGGCGACTCGCTGCTCATCGGCGCGCTCACCACGCACCACGAGGTGCAACGCGACCCGCACGTCCGGGAGCACGCCGCGTTGCTGCGCCTGGCCACCGACACCGTCGCCGACCCGCAGATCCGGCACCGCGGCACGCTCGGCGGCGCGCTCGCCCACGCCGACCCGGCGGGCGACCTGCTCGCGCCCGTCCTCGCCCTGGACGCCGTGCTGCGGTGCACCGGGCCGGCCGGGACGCGGGAGGTGCCGGCGGCCGAGTTCTTCACCGACTACTTCACCACCGCCCTGGAGCCGGGCGAACTGCTCACCCACGTGCGCGTGCCGAAGCTGACCGGCTGGGGTGCGCGTTACGAGAAGTTCAGCCGCGTCGCGCAGGCGTGGTCGATCGTGGCGGTCGCGGCGGCGGTGAAGGTCGTCGACGGCGTCGTCGAGCAGGCACGGGTCGCGTTGACCAACATGGGGCCGACCCCGGTGCGGGCACGTGGCGTGGAGGAGGCGTTGACCGGGGAACCCGCGACCGCCGAGGCGATCCGCGCCGCCGCCGCCCGTGCGGCCGAGGGCACCGACCCGGTGACCGATGGCAACGCCGATGCCGAGTACCGCACCCATCTGGCCCGTGTGCTGACCGAACGGGCCGTGACCGCGGCGGTGAGCGACGCATGAGGCTGGAGCACGCGTTCACCGTTCCCGCGCCCGTGGGGGAGGTGTGGGCGGCGTTGCTCGACCCGGAGAAGGTCGCGCCCTGCATGCCCGGAGCCACCCTCACCGGGGTGGACGGGCGGTCGTTCACCGGGACGGTGAAGGTCAAGCTCGGGCCGGTCACCCTGCTGTACAAGGGGCGGGGTGAGTTCACGTCGGTCGCCGAGGACGTGCACGCGGCGGTCATCAAGGCGTCCGGGAAGGACAGCCGGGGGAACGGCACCGCGTCGGCGACCGTGTCCGTGGCGCTGACGCCGGCCGACGGCGGCACCGGGGTGTCGGTGGTGACGGACCTGACCGTCACCGGGCGGCCGGCGCAGCTCGGGCGCGGCCTGATCAGCGAGGTCAGCGGCAAACTCGTGGGGCAGTTCGCGGAGTGCTTGGCGAGCGGCCTCGGCACGGGGGAGGCTGAGGAGGTGAACCCTCCTCCCGTTGTCGAGGCCGTGGACCTGGTGGACACCGCCGGCGTGCCGGTGCTCAAGCGCTTGCTGCCGGTCGTGGCGGCGGTCGTCCTGGTGGTGCTGGTGCGGCGTTGGCGGCGGCGCTGAGCCGGCGTGGCGGGCGGCTGGCGGCGTTGTCGCTGGTCGCCTGCGTGACGGCGGCGTGCACCGGCTCGCCGGTCGTGCTGACCACCTCGCGCCTGCCGCCGCCCACCACCGCACCGCCGCCGCCGTCGTTCACGCTGGCGGCGGGCGGCGACATCCTCGTCCACCCGCTGCTCACCGAGCAGGCCGACCAGGACGGGCCGCGTGATTTCACGAAGATCCTGGACGGCCTCCGCCCCGCCGTGGACGCCGACCTGTCGCTCTGCCACCTGGAGACGCCGCTGTCCGCGCCCGGCGAGCCGACCTACGGCTACCCGGCGTTCAGCGCGCCGCCGGAGGTGGCGACCGCGTTGAAGACCATCGGCTACGACGGGTGCTCCACGGCGTCCAACCACACGCTGGACCGCGAGCCGGGTGCCATCCGGACCACGCTGGACGCGCTCGACGCGGCCGGCCTGCGCCACACCGGCTCGTTCCGCTCGCCGGAGGAGGCGGCGACGCCCGTGCTGTACGACGTGGGTGGTGTGCGTGTCGGGCACGTGTCGTTCACGTACGGCTTCAACGGCATCCCGTTGCCGGAGCCGTGGATGGCGAACGAGCTGTCCGCGGAGGGGGTGCTGGCGGCGGCGCGTGCGGCGCGGGAGGCGGGTGCGGAGGTCGTCGTGGCGAGCCTGCACTGGGGTGCCGAGTACCAGCACGAGGTGACGGAGGAGCAGCGGGCGCTGGCCGAGGCCGTGCTGGGCGACCCGGCGGTGGATTTGATCATCGGCACCCACGTGCACGCCGTGCAGCCGATCGACCGGATCAACGGCAAGTGGGTGGTGTACGGCATGGGCAACGAGGTGGCACGCCATTCGGAACCGAGGGGAATCACGGAAGAAGGCATCGTGACCCGCTTCAAGTTCGTGAAGGGCGCCGCGGGGTGGGCCGTGGAGAGCGCGTCCTACGTGCCGACGATGATCGAGTTCGGGCCGCCGATCCGGGTCGTGGACCTGACCCGGGCGGACCCGACGCCCCGGCGCACCGAGGCGTTGAACCGGACGGACGGGGTGGTGCGCAGCCTCGGCGTCGAGGGCTTGACGCGGCCCTGATCAGCCACGACCTTGATCGGCCACGACCTTGATCGGCGCGGCCCTGATCAAAGGCGGTCGTGATCACCGAATCGTGTGATCCATTGGAACGGGTGTTCGTGGGAGGATGGTCGTGGGGCCGGATCCGGTGGCCCCGGTGGTCGGCGGACGCCACCACACCTCCTCGGCCCACGCTGCTACAGGGAGCCGCCGAGATCACGCCGAGCAGCACCCACGGGCACCCGCACCGACCCTTGCCACATCGGCCTGCCCGCCGACACCGCCCCGCCCACCTCGGCCGCTCCGCACCGCCCGGCCGCTCCGCACCGCCCGGCCGCCCCACACCGGCCAGCCCTGACCGCATCGGCCGGTCCACCTGCCACCCGAACGCACTTGCTCGCCCCGCATCGGGCCGTCCGCCTTCGCGACGCGCCGACTCGCCGCCCCGCCCCATCGCCCGCGGCCCCCGCACGCCCCCGGCCCCGCTCGCCCCCCGGCCGGCGCTCGCCCTTGCTTCGCTCGCCCCCAGGCCCGCCCCCGGCTGGCGCTCGGCCTCGCTCCGCTCGCCCCCCAGGACCGCGCTCGTCCCGCTCGCCCTGCCCAGGGCGGCCTCGCGCCGCTTGCTCTGCCCCCGCTCGCCCTGCCCAGGGCGGCCCACCGGGTCAGAGCCAGTGCGGGCGGGTACCCGACTCGGCGAGCACCCGCGCCACCCGCTCCTCCCACCGCCGCGTGGTAGCCGGGTCCGCCGCGAACTCCTCCCGCCGCACCGGCACGGGCGGCTGCGCGGGCACCGGCAACCAGCCGTCCACGGGGCGCAACGAGTCGTCGACCACGTCACCGTCCAACAACGACAGCGTGCCCAGCCCGCACGCGAAGTCCAACTCCGGCAGCGCCCCGGCCAACGCCAACCCGGCCGCCATCCCCACCGACGTCTCCACCGCCGACGACACCACGCACGGCAACCCAGCGGCCTCGGCCACCTCCAGCGCCCGCCGCACCCCGCCCAACGGGGCGACCTTGATCACCGCCAGGTCCGCCGCCCCGGCAACCGCGACCCTCAACGGGTCCTCCGCACGCCGGATCGACTCGTCGGCCGCGATCCGCACGTCCACCCGCCGCCGCACCGCGGCCAACTCCTCGATCGACGGGCAAGGCTGCTCCACGTACTCCAGCCCGCCCGCCGCGCGGTCCAGTTCGCGAATCGCCCGCACCGCCGTGTCCACGTCCCAAGCGGCATTCGCGTCCACCCGCACCGCACCCGAAGGCCCGAGCGCATCCCGCACCGCGGCCACCCGCTCCACGTCATCGGCCAACGCGGCACCCGGGTCGGCGACCTTCACCTTGGCCGTCGCACACCCCGACGCGGTAACGATCTCGTGCGCCCGCTCCGGCGACACCACGGGCACCGTGCAGTTCACCGGCACGCGATCGCGAACCGGTGCGGGCCAACCGTGCTCGGCGGCCTCCGTCGCGCACGCCAACCACGGCACGCACTCGACGTCCGAGTAGTCCAGGAACGCGCAGAACTCGCCCCACCCACGCGGCCCCTCCACCAGGACGCCCTCCCGGACGGTGATGCCGCGGAACCGGTTGCGCATGGGGATCGAGTAGACGAACACCCCCGGGAGCCTAGGTCACAGCCCGCGCGCCACGACCCGACCGGTCCTCGATCCGCGAACTCCCCTGGGAGCCCCTGCCACAACTCGCGCGCCACCGCCCAGCCGGTCCTCGGCCCGCGCCCCCCGGAACCCCGGCCACAGCTCGCGCGCCGCCGCCCAGCTGGCCCTCGGCCCGCGCCCCCCGGAACCCCGGCCACAGCCCGCGCGTCACCGCCCGGCCGGTCCTCGACCGCGAACACCCCCGAGCCCCGGCCACACCGCGCGTCACCGCCCGACCGGTCCTCAACCCGCGAACACCCCCGGGAGCCTAGGTCACAGCGGGTCGAGGGCGGCGACTCGGCGCAGTGCCCTCGCCGCCGACCCGGGGTCCGACCCCTGGTCCGACTCCTCCACGGCGATGCGCAACGCGGCGTCGAACTCGTCCACCCGCCGGTCCAGCTCGGCTAGGCCGCGGGTCGACTCGGCGAGCGCCGCCGCCAACCCCGGCCGGTTGTCGGTGCGCGCCAGCTCCGCCCGCACCGCCAGGCTGTCCCGCAACGCCACCAGCGCCCGCCACAACAGGACCTCCACCCGCGCGACCCGCGCCGGGTCGGCGTTCTCGCGCACCGCCAGGAAGTGCTCGCACAGCCGCCGCGCCCGCCGCCGCTGCGCCACGTCGGCGAACATCCCGTCGTGCACCACGTCCCGATCCGACGCGGCGAGCACCACGTCCAGGTCCGAAACCCGTTGCGGCAACAGCAGGACCACGCCCGCGAGCACCAGCGGCACCACGCCGAGCGCCATCCACCAGCCGGGCGCGAGGACCACGACCACCACGGCCGCCGGCACCGCGACGGCCGGCCACACACGTGCCCGCGCCCGGTGAACCCGCCGCCGGGCCAGCCGGACCGCCGGGGCCCGGTCCGCACCCGGTCGCCACACCCACCAGCGCGGTTCCGGCTTGAGCCGCACGACCACCGTCATGTCCCACCCGATTCGCCGGGGACCGATGTCAGGTGATCAACCTAGCGCGCCGACGTCACCCGACTTCCGGCAGTTTCGGGCCGAGCAGGTCGTCCGCGTCCACGATCCGGTACGCGTAACCCTGCTCCGCGAGGAACCGCTGCCGGTGCGCCGCGTAGTCGGTGTCGAGCGTGTCCCGCGCCACCACCGAGTAGAAGTGCGCCTGCCGCCCGTCGCCCTTGGGCCGCAGCAGCCGCCCGAGCCGCTGCGCCTCCTCCTGACGTGACCCGAACGTGCCCGACACCTGCACCGCGACCGACGCCTCCGGGAGGTCGATGGAGAAGTTCGCCACCTTCGACACCACCAACGTCCGCAGCTCACCCCGCCGGAAGCGGTCGAACAACGCCTCGCGCTCCTTGTTCTTGGTGGAGCCCTGGATCACCGGCGCGTCCAGCGCCTCGCCCAGCGATTCCAACTGGTCGAGGTACGCGCCGATCACCAACGTGGGCTCGTCGGGGTGCCGGTCGAGGATCGCGCGCACGACGGGCAGCTTCGTGCGGGCCGTGGAGCACAGCTTGTACCGCTCCTCCGGCTCGGCCGTCGCGTACTCCAGCCGCTCGTTGTCGGTGAGCGTCACCCGGACCTCGGTGCACTCGGCGGGCGCGATCCAGCCCTGCGCCTCGATGTCGCGCCACGGCACGTCGTACCGCTTGGGCCCGATGAGCGAGAAGACGTCGCCCTCCTGGCCGTCCTCGCGGACCAGGGTCGCGGTCAGCCCGAGCCGTCGCCGGGACTGGAGGTCGGCGGTCATCCGGAACACCGGGGCGGGCAGCAGGTGCACCTCGTCGTAGACGATCAGGCCCCAGTCGCGGGAGTCGAACAGCTCCAGGTGCTTGTACTCGCCCTTCGACTTGCGGGTGATCACCTGGTAGGTGGCGATGGTGACGGGGCGGATCTCCTTGCGCTCACCCGAGTATTCGCCGATCTCGTCCTCGGTGAGCGACGTGCGGGCCACCAGCTCCCGCTTCCACTGCCGTCCCGCGACGGTGTTCGTGACCAGGATCAGCGTGGTCGCGCCCGCCTCCGCCATGGCCGCCGCGCCGACCAGCGTCTTGCCCGCGCCGCACGGCAGCACCACCACGCCCGAGCCGCCCGCCCAGAACGCCTGCGCGGCGAGCCGCTGGTAGTCGCGCAGCCGCCAGCCGTCCTCCACCAGGTCGATGGGGTGCGCCTCGCCGTCCACGTAGCCCGCCAGGTCCTCGGCCGGCCAGCCGACCTTGAGCAGCGTCTGCTTGAGCCGACCGCGTTCGCTGGGGTGCACGACGACGGTGTCGTCGTCGATCCGCTCGCCCAGCATGGGCTTGATCTTCTTGTTCCGCAGCACCTCTTCCAGCACCGCGCGGTCCAGGGAGTTCAGCACCAGGCCGTGCGCGGGGTGGTTGGCGAGCTGGAGCCGGCCGTAACGACCCATGGTGTCCACCACGTCCACCAGCAACGGCTGCGGCACCGGGTAGCGGGAGAAGCGGACCAGGGCGTCCACCACCTGCTCGGCGTCGTGCCCGGCGGCGCGGGCGTTCCACAGCGCGAGCGGGGTGACGCGGTAGGTGTGGACGTGCTCGGGGGCGCGCTCCAGCTCGGCGAACGGCGCGATGGCGGTGCGCGCGTCGTCCGACAGCGGGTGGTCGACCTCCAGCAGCAGGGTCTTGTCCGACTGGACGATCAGTGGGCCGTCGGTCACGAGAACGCACTCCTGTCGTTGGCGTACCTCCAGTGTTCCAACCGGGTGCAAGTCGGCGACTGAAAGTGCCCGCACGTGCACGGAAAGCACATGGACTCGGTTCGGTAAAGCCGCGTACACCCGGTTGGAGCAACGGATAGCGTGCCCTGCCTCGCCTGCGCCAGCGCGCAACCGGCGGGGTCCCCGATTACTGGAACGAAGGTCATCATGAGCACGGACGCGCCCGCGCCCACCCCCAACTTCCCGCCCCCGCCGCCGCAGCAGCAGCCGGAACCCGCCGCGCCGAAGAAGAAGAGCCTCGTGGTGCGGATCCTGACCACGCTGGCCGGCATCGTGGTCGCGGCGCTGGTCGTGTACGGCTTCAACTACTTCACCAGCGACGCCGCGCAGTCCAAGGCGGGCGAGTGCGCGAGCCTCACCGGCACGCCCAGCAAGCCGGACTTCAAGACGGTCGACTGCGGCTCGTCCGAGGCGAACTACACGATCGGCAAGGTGCTCGGCTCGCTGTCCGAGTCGTGCGGCACCGACTACTACGACGAGTACACCGAGACCGCCCGCCGCGGCCCCGACTCGAAGCTGTGCCTGGTGCCGAACCTGAAGGAAGGCTCCTGCTACGAGCTGGACAACTCCAGCACCGTCGGCTACCCGCCCGTGGACTGCGGCAAGTCGGGCGTGATGAAGCTGGTCAAGCTGGTCAAGGGCAGCGCGGACGAGTCGGCGTGCACCGACGGCGCGCCGATGACCTTCTCGGAGCCGAAGCAGACGTTCTGCTTCGCACCGGCCGAGAGCGCCTGATCGCCGGGACGGGTGTGCGTGCCGATACCGTCTGTGTTCGTCACGCGCACCCGTCCAGCGAGGATGATCATGAGCAACGAGCCGAACCAGCCCGCCGAGGACGCGCCCGAGCCGAAGTCCCAGGCCGGCGGCCAGGCCACCCCCGCCGCCGGGGCAGCAGATCCCAACGCCCCGAAGCCGGCACCCACCACCGAACCCCGGACCGCCTCGCAGCCACCCGCCGAAAGCGCCGCCGCGCAGCCTGATGCCGATGCCTCGGCCGCCGCCCAGTCGGCCGCTGGGGGTGCCGCCGCGCAGCCTGACGCCGCTGCCCCGGCCGCCGCGCAGCCCGGCGCCGATGCCTCGGCCGCCGCGCAGTCGGCTGCCGGAGGTGCCGCTGCGCAGCCCGACACCGATGCCTCGGCCGCCGCGCGGTCGGCCGCCGGAGGTGCCGCCGCGCAGCCTGACGCCGGTGCCCCGGCCGCGCAGTCGGCCGCTGGAGGTGCCGCGCAGCCCGATGCCGGTGCCCCGGCCGCCACCCCGTCGGCCGCGGGAAGCGCCGCCACGCAGTCCGATCCCTCCAGCCCCGCCGCCGGGAGTCCTGCCGTCGCGCAGCCGGACGGCACCGCGCAGCCCGGCGCTGCCGCCTCCGCCACCGGCGCGGGTCAGCGTTACCTGGTCAACCCCGACGAGGACACCGAAGCCGAGCCCGCCCGGGACGCGGGCGGTGCGGGGAAGAAGGCCGTGCTGGTCCTGCTGGCCATCGTGGTGGCGGTGGGCGGTTTCTTCGGCATCCGGTACTTCGTCACCAACAACGCCGCCGCGTCGGCGGGCGACTGCGTGAGCCTCAGCGGCCAGAACAACGACCGCGCCGACGTCCAGACGCTCGACTGCGGTGACGACAAGGCGTCGTTCAAGGTCGGCAAGGTGCTCGACCAGGCCGAATCCATGTGCCCGGAGGAGGGCCTGTACACGGAGGTGTCCCCGACGTCGAGCGTCGGCGACGGCTACAAGCTGTGCCTGCTGCCCAACATGGTCGAGGGCGCCTGCTACAAGCCGGACGAGGGTGTCGGGTTCGCCAAGGGCGAGTGCGTGGGAACTGATGCGTTCAAGGTGACCAAGGTCATCAACGACTCGACGGACCTGGCGCAGTGCCCGGACAGCGCCGGCATGTCGTACCCGGAGCCGGCCATCACGTACTGCCTGGCACCCGCTGAGCTGTAACCACATGCGGTGAACCCGCTCAACCGGGCACGCGGCCGTGCCGATATGCCTGTCCGTGCGGAAGATCGGGTGGGTCATCGGCGCGGTCGCCGCCGTGGTGCTGGGCGGGTACGCGTGGAGCCTGATCGGCCAGGAGGACCACCCGCGGCCGGGTGAGTGCGCGAGCGTCACGGGGCAGGCCGCGCAAGCCCGGTACGAGGCCCTCGACTGCGGGGTCGAGCGGGCGAACGTGAAGGTCGCCAAGGTCGTCGAGAACGAGGCCGCGTGCCCCCGGGGCGGCGCGCCGTACGCGGCGTACTCGGCCTCGGTGACGCTGTGCCTGATGCCGAACTTCGTCGAGGGCGGCTGCTACCGGCAGGACCGCGAGGCCGGTGTGCGCAAGGTCGACTGCACCGAGGCCGACGCGGTGAAGGTGGTCAAAGCCGCCCACGGCACCGCCGCCTGCGGTGACGACCGGACCCTCACCTACCCGGAACCCCGGGTCACCTTCTGCCTGTCCCGAGCCAACCCGTCGCGCTGAACGGCTCGCCGCGCCGCCGCGCTCCCGGCAGTCCGCTCGGCGCCGCGTGGCCGCTCAGATCGGCTGATCCGCCTCTCGCCGCCAGCCGGTGAACCGGCTCCGACCTGCCGAATTCGCTGCGCCCGCGAGCCTCCCGGCGGTACGTTCCGCTCGTCCGACCCGAGAGGAACGCCGCGTGACCACGCCACCGAACCCGCCCCCCTACGGCCCGCCACCAGGTGGCTACCCGCCGCCCCCGCCGCAGGGCTGGGGACAGCAACCCCAACAAGCCCCGCCGCCGATGCCCGGCTGGGAACAGCAGGCCGCACAGCCACCGGCGTGGGGGCAGCAGGTCGGCGGGGCCCAGTACCCGGGCGGTCAGCCGGGCGGGGCGCAGTACCCGGGCGGGCAGCCCGGGTGGGAGCAGCAGCCGCCGCCGGTCGGTCAACCCGCGTTCACCGGGCCGCCCCTCGGATTCCCCGCCGGGCAGCAGAACTTCCCGCCCCCGCCCAAGAGCGGCACGTCGAACAAGGCCAAGGCGTTGATCGGGGCCGTCGCCCTGGGCATCGTCGGCATCGTCGTGGTCGGCTTCATCGCGGGCATCGGCAGCCCGGGACGGGCGGAGGCGGGCGATTGCATCAAGGTCAACTCGGTCAGCGCCTCCAACGCGGACGTCGACACGATCGACTGCAACTCGCCCGAGGCGGCGTTCAAGGTGGCGGTCAACCTCGACAGCAGTCGTGACTCGTGCCCGGCGGGGGACTACTCCGAGTACAGCGACCGCGGCGGCCGGCGCAGCAACGGCTTCAAGCTCTGCCTGGTCTTCAACGCCCGCGAGGGCGACTGCTTCAAGCAGGAGGGGACGATTGTCGCGGGCAAAACCACCAAGGTGACCTGCGATTCCCGGGCCACGCACAAGGTGACCAAGGTCGCCAGCACGCAGGACGAGAACGCGTGCCAACGCGGCGAGACCGTGTTCGTTTACTCACAGCCCGCTACCACGATCTGCATGGCCGAGAACGAATAGCAAAACCGGGGCCTTCCGCGATCACCGCGGAAGGCCCCCTACAAAGAGCGACCGCCTGATCGCGCGGCGCTAGTTCGTGGTGCCCGGCGGCAGCAGGGCCTGCACGTCCAACCGACCCGGCAACACGTCCTCGGTGTCCATCATGTCGGCGACCCGCTGGAGCCGGATCGGGTTGAGCGACAACGGGAACGTCCCCACGGACACCAGGGCCGCCGTCTGCTGGTCGACGTCCACGTAACCGGTCAACGCGTCCTGCACGGTCAGCTTGTTGTTCGTCGCGAGCTGCTGCGCGTCCCGCAACACCTGGCGGAACAGGGCCAGCGCCTTGGGGTTGGCCTCGGCGAACTTCAGGCTCGACGCGTACCCGGACACCGGGAAGTCCTTGGTGGGCCCGACAGCCGTGTCCGTCACGATCCGCGCGCCGACGTCGCGCTGCGCCTTGGTGATGAACGGCTCGGTCATCCAGGCCGCGTCGACCTGCTTCTCCTCCATCGCCGTCACCATCTGCTCGAACGGCATGGTCTTCAACGTGATCCGCTGCTTCTCCACGCCCGCGGTGTCCAGCACGGCCTTGGTGGTCAGCGCGCCGACGTCGGTCTCGCTGTTCACGGCGATCCGCGGCGCGGCCACCTTCGCCGGGCTGTCGTACTCGGGATTGGTCGTGACCAGCGCCATCGTGTTCGCGCCCGCCTGGTACGCCTCGCCCTGGAGCTGGAGCTTGGTCCCCTCGGCGACGGCGCGGAACAGGTTCACGTGGCTCGCCCACGTGACGTCCAGCGTCGTGTCGAGCTGCTTGATGCCCTCGGCCTCGCTGTTCAACGTCACCAGCTGCACGGACAGGCCGGCCTTCTCGAACAGCTTCTCGTTGGTGGCGAGTCGCAGCGGTGCCACGTCGACCACGGGCATGATCCCGATGCGCAGCGTGTTGCGCTCCAACTCGGGACGCTCGTTGCCGTCGGTGCCCGGCAGGAGGCCGCACGCCGTCAAGGTCGCGGCACACGCGAACAACGCTGCCGCACGTCGCAGAACACGCGCTGGGGTTGGCATGTCACCTCTCGCCGCGATGACCTCTTGAGGGGTCTATTTGATCAACCGAATTTTCGACCCAGTTGTCGATGCGGGGATGGTAACCACCCGGAGGTGTGAAACGACAGCCCTGGCCGATACGGTGAGTGCTTCCAGAGTCTTCCCCGGGACGGGGGTGCGGCACTACGCTGCCGGCCGGGTGGCACTAGGGCCGACCGGACCCCCGTGCCTTCCCGTGCGGGGGTGGGGTGCCTAGCCGGCGCGACCGTCCCTGTGCTGCAATTCGGCCCGAATTCGAGAGTCCCATGCTTCGGTCCGGGGGAGAGGCCGGGGAACACTGCTGCCGGAAGAGGAAGCCCAGGGTGGCCCGTCGAGAGAGAGGTCCCAGCCAGTCAGGCGTGGGGATTCCACCGCGCTCAGAGAGCCCCGAAATGGGTGACGGACTGGCTGCGCTGCGTGATGGAACTGTGACCGAGTCAACGGGCGGCGGGCCGACCACCGACGTGCGCGCGCGGCAAAGCGCGGGTACCGCGCCGTGGCGGCTGCGAAACTGGCGGCTGCCGACCAAGTTGGCGGCCGTGCTGCTGATCCCGACGCTGGCCGCGCTCGCGCTGGGCGGCCTCCGGGTGCAGTCGGACCTCGACGACGCGACCGAGTTCAACCGCCTCGCGAACCAGATCCAGGTGGAGGCCGCGGTCGCGGACCTCGTGCAGCAGTTGCAGCGCGAGCGCGACCTGAGCACGAGCTACGTGGCGTCCGGCAAGACCGTGGACCGCGTGGTCCTCGACCGCCAGCTGCGTCGCGTCAACGACATGACCGACGCGCTGAACACCAAGATCTCCGAGCTGAGCGGCGACCTGGGCGACGAGGCCGTCACCCGGTTCCGCCGCGCCGCCGACCAGCTCAACCGGCTCAACAGCCTCCGCAACGCCGTCCGGGACACCGCGTACCCGTCCGACGCCGTGCTGCGCACCTACTCCGAGTCCGTGGAGAACCTCCTCGACCTCGGCGAGCAGGCCATCGCCGGCATCAACCACCCCGAGCTGGTGCGGCTGCACCTGGCGACCAACGCCATGTCCCGCATCAAGGAGCAGGAGTCCCGCAAGCGCGGCATCATGCTCGACGTCTTCCAGCGCGGTGGTTTCGGCCCCGGCCAGGAACGCGCGCTGCTGGCCGCCAACGCCGAGCTGGACGCGGCGCGCAACGACTTCCGCAAGTCGGCGACGCCCGACCAGGCCAAGATCTACGACGACATGGTCACCGGCCTGATCGTCGACACCGCGAACGACATGCAGGAGTCGGCGCTCAACCTCGCCACCGAGGACAAGAGCCTGTCGACGCTGCGCCCGGAGAAGTGGGACATCGCGTCCACGCTGACCGTGAACCTCACCCGGGACGTGGAGAACCTGCTGCTGGAGCAGCTCCAGAACCGCACCGACGAGCTGACCGGCGAGGCGCGCACCGCCGCGCTGCGCGACTCCGGCATCGTGCTCGGCGCGCTGCTGCTCGCCATGGTGATGGCGTTGTTCGTGGCCCGCTCGATCCTCAACCCGCTGCGCACGCTGCGCCGCACCGCCCTGGAGGTCGCGGACCACGGTCTGCCGGACGCGGTCAGCCGCATCCTGGTCGACCCCAACCCGCAGGAGGCGGCGAAGACCGCCATCGAGCCGGTGCCGATCACCACCAAGGAGGAGGTCGGCCAGGTCGCGCGGGCGTTCGACGCCGTGCACGGCGAAGCGGTCCGGCTGGCCGCCGAGCAGGCGCTGCTGCGCGACAACGTCAACTCGATGTTCGTCAACCTCTCCCGCCGCTCGCAGGCGCTGGTGGAGCGCCAGCTCAACCTGATCGACCGGCTGGAGCAGGACGAGCAGGACCCGGACCAGCTCGCCTCGCTGTTCGAGCTGGACCACCTCGCGACCCGGATGCGCCGCAACTCGGAGAACCTGCTGGTCCTCTCCGGCACCGACCTGTCGCGGCGGCTCACCCGACCGGTGCCCGCGGCGGAGGTGCTCGGCGCGGCCGTGTCCGAGGTCGAGCAGTACGCCCGCGTGCAGGTCGGCCAGACCCCGGAGCTGACCGTCCAGGGCCGCGCGGTCAACGACCTCGTGCACCTCATCGCGGAGCTGCTGGACAACGCGACCGCGTTCTCCGACCCGGTCACCAAGGTCACCGTGCGCACCGCGCGCACCCGTCACGGCGAACTGGCGATCGAGATCCAGGACCGCGGCGTGGGCATGGCGGAGCAGGAGATCGCCGACGCCAACGAACGCCTCGCCGACCCGCCGGACGTGGACGTCGCGGTGTCCCGCCGGATGGGCCTGTACGTGGTGGCGCGGCTGGCGAAGCGGCACGACATCAAGGTCCGGTTGCGCGCCAACGAGGACATCGAGGGCGGCACCACCGCGCTCGTCGTGGTGCCCGAGGCCCTGGTCGCGGCGCCCACCGCGGCGGGCTCGCCGCTCGGCGCGCCGCAGGAGTCCGTGTTCGGCACGCCGGCCGCCACCTACCCGCCCGCGCAGAACCCGGCGGAGCGGGCCAGCGGCATCGCGGGCGCGTTCACCGGCTCCATGCCGCGCCTGGACGAGGAACCCGCGTTCCCGGTGAGCTTCGTGCGCGGCGAGGGCGAGCAGGACGCGGCGGCGCTGCCGACGTTCGGCGAGACGCCGGCGGAGACCTCCGGCGAGGTGTCCCAGCCGTGGCTGCCGCTCGGCGACGACATGACCGCGCGGGACGTCGAGCACGAGCCGTCCGGCACGTTCGGCGAGCCGACCCTGTTCACCGCCTACGAGGACCGCCGGGACGAGGACGACCCGGACGGCCACGGCTTCGAGACGACCCAGTTCGCGCCCGCGATCGACCACCCGACCGCGGCAGGCGGCCCGTTCGTCGACGCGGCGCCGGTCGAGGAGCCCGAACCCGTGCGCCGCAACGGTTTCACGCCACACGAAGCCGAGCCCGCCGACACCGAGCCTGCCGACGTCGAGCCGGCCAAGGCCCGGCCCGCCAGGGCCGAGCACGACCTGGACGCGCCGACCGAGCGGCTGCCGATCTACGAAGCCGTGCTCTCCCAGTGGTTCCAGGCGGTCGGCAGCGAGACGTCCGCGGCGACCGCCCAGGACGTGCCGCCCGCGCCGCGGCCCGAGCCGGCGGAGGAACCCGTCGAGCCGACGCCCGCCCCGGCCGACGCGGCGGCGCCGGTCGTCGCGCCGCGCGAGGTCGACCAGGGCCGCGCGTTCACCGGTGGCGGCCTGCCCAAGCGGCAGCCCGGTTCGCCCGACAACCTGCCCAAGCGCGCTGTGGAGGTGCCCCGCGTGACCGAGCCCGAGTCCGAGCCGGTGGCGCACGACCGCACCGGGCAGGACTCCGCCAGGCACGACTTCGCCGCACCGGACTTCGGCGCGTCGGACTTCGCCGAGGGCGGTCACGCGGCGGAAGCCCCGCCCGCGGAAACCCGCGCGACGCCCGCGTTCGCCGAGCAGGACGCCGAATCGGCGTGGCAGTCGCCCGCCGACGAGGGTTGGCAGGCCGCGCAGGCGTTGCTGAGCAAGGCCCCAGAGACCACGACACAGGCGGGGTTGCCCAAGCGGGTGCCCAAGGCTCAGCTTGTGCCGGGATCAGCCGCTCCCAAGCCGCAGGCGGCGGAGCGGCAACCGCAGCGGCCCCCGCTGCCACCACGATCGGCTGACGCGATCCGTGGACGCATGTCGAGTCTTCAGCAGGGCGTCCGTCGAGGGCGACACGCGTTGATCGACGCTTACGCTGGTGACATGTCGAGCCGGCAAGACGAGGAGCAGGAGTGACGACCGCAGCTCAGCCAGGCAGCTTTGGTTGGCTTATCACCGACTTCGTGCGCCGGGTTCCCGGTGTGGCCCATTCCGTCGTGGTGTCGGCGGACGGGCTGCTGCTCGCCGGTTCGCAGGGCCTGCCCCGCGACCGCGCGGAGCAGCTCTCCGCCGTGGCTTCCGGTCTGGTCAGCCTCACGGCGGGCGCGGCTCGGTGCTTCGAGGCGGGCAGCGTGAACCAGACCGTGGTCGAGATGGAACGGGGCTACCTGTTCCTCATGTCGATCAGCGACGGGTCGTGCCTCGCGGTGCTCGCGGCCCCGAACTGCGACATCGGCCTCGTGGCCTACGAGATGACCCTGCTGGTCGAGCGCGTCGGCCAGCAGCTCACCCCGGAGCTGCGCGCGCAGCTCCAGGGCGTGGTTCGGCGGTAGATCCTCATGAGATCGTGGGGGTGAGCGGTAAATGGCTGAACGATCTGGCGCCGGCGCCCGCCGCTTCGGTAGGAACTTCAACTACCAGGAGTGGGCGGTCGGCGGTTTCCGATTCGCGGAGCCGGATGCCGACCCCTCAGCGGAAGAGGAAGCCGAGGACGCACCCAACTCGTGGACCGGTCGGGCGGCCGAACCTCCACGGGTCGAAGGCACAGGGCAGGGGCAAGGCGATATGTCTCAGCGTGAGGTTGACGACTCGTCGTACGACTACGACGACGTCCCCAACCGGTTCGACATCGACGGGTACGGCAGCGGGCTGTTCGGGGGTCCGGGCGCCGACCTGTTCGGTGCCCACGGTCTGCCCGACAGCGTTCCGGAGCAGCTGCCCTACACGACCGGCCCGCAGCCGGTCGTGCGGCGCGAGGAGAACCCCGCGGCCGAGTCGGGCTCGCTGGTCCGCCCGTACACCAGGACCGGTGGCCGCACCCGGCCCGACTACGACCTCGCCATCGAGGCGCTGGTGTCCACCAGCGAACGTGGCCTGGAACGGGACGCGGCGGTGCTGCCGGAGCACCGGTCCATCTGCGGTCTGTGCACCGACACCCGGTCGGTGGCGGAGGTGGCGGCGCACCTGCGGTTGCCGTTGGGCGTCGTGCGCGTGTTGATCGGCGACATGGCGAGCATGGGTTTGGTTTTGATTCACCAGGGCGGCTTGGTCGTGGGGGACCGGCCTTCCATTGAATTCCTTGAGAGGGTGCTCAGTGGGCTTCGCAGGCTCTAGCCCCAACGCGGCTGAAGGCGCTCGTAAGCCGACGACCTCCGCGAAGATCGTGGTGGCTGGTGGTTTCGGCGTGGGCAAGACGACGTTTGTCGGCTCCGTGTCGGAGATCGTTCCGCTGACCACCGAGGCGGTGATGACCGAGGCCAGTGCCGGCGTGGACGACCTCTCGGCGACGCCGAACAAGGTCACCACCACGGTGGCCATGGACTTCGGCCGGGTGTCGCTGGACCAGGACCTGATCCTGTACCTGTTCGGCACCCCGGGGCAGCACCGGTTCTGGTTCATGTGGGACGACCTGGTCAAAGGCGCGATCGGCGCGATCGTGCTGGTGGACACCCGGCGGTTGGCCGACGCGTTCGCGTCGATCGACTTCTTCGACGACCGCCAGCTGCCCTACGTCGTCGGCGTGAACTGCTTCGACGGCCTGCTGCACCACCGCATCGAGGACGTGCGGGAGGCGTTGACGATCGACCAGTCGGTGCCGATCGTGACGTGCGACGCGCGCAACCGGCAGTCGACCAAGCAGACGCTGATCACGCTGGTGGAGCACTCCATGCGCCAGTGGATGTCGGTGCGCGCGGGCTGAACCCGCCCGGACCACCAGGGGCGGCTCCCGGGCGGGGGTCGCCCCTTCGGCGCGTCCGCGCAACGGGGGATCGGCGTGACGATGGGTGCGTCGGGCCGGGGGAGTGCGTGGTGGGTCGGTCGAGCGGTGCGGGTTACGCCGGGTCCTCCTCGACCAGCGCGGCCGACGTGATGCGGTGCAGCGGGAACCGGCGCACCTCGCCGTAGCTGACGTCCACGCCCTCCAGCACACCGCCGCCGACGACCTGCGGCTTGATCACCCGCCGCGCGGCCGTGCCGTGGCCGTCCACGAAGTCGACCAGCACGCCGCGACCCTCGCGTGCCGCCTGCTGGAGCAGGGCGAGCGTCGCGGACGGGCCCGCGCCCAGGTTGCCCGGCACCGACACCCGCGCGCCACCCGTCGTGGCCGCCGCCTGGTCGCCCGCCCGGACCAGCCGCACCAGCTCGGCCAGCTGCTCCGCCGACGGCGGGGTGGGTGCGGGCGAACGCCGCCTGCCCCGGCTCGGCACGCGCCTGCCCGCGGGCCGCAGGTCCAGCACCCGCCCGTCGGGCCCCTCGGCGGCCGGTGCGAAACCCGCCGCGCGCAACCCGTCCAGCACCTCGGCCAACGGGTACGGGCTCACCAGCACGGTCGGCGCGATCTTGCGCAGCTCCAGCCGCTCCGCCGCCGGGTGCGCGGCGACCTCGGTCACCAGGACCGGGTCGTCGCAGCGCAGGAACGAACCCGCGGCGCCGCCGCGCAACCTGCCGTGCTTGCGGGCCGCGTCGTCGACGAGGTAGGTCAGCGACTGCGGCACCGGCGTGCGCGACCTGGACCGGAACAGCTCGTGCAGGTCGGCCGCCGTCCGCCCGGCGTCGAACGCCCGCCGCACCGAGCCCTCGTGCACCCGGTACACGGTCGCGCCGCCCGCCGACTCGACGTCCGCGACGAGCGCGATCTCCTCCGCCAGCTCGGGTTCCAGTCGACCCGGCGCGACCACCGTCAGGTCGGCCTGCACCAGCACGTGGTCCACCGGCGCGGGCAGCGCGTCGCCGAGCCGCTTCGCCGCCGGACCCGGTCCCTCGCCGAGCAGCGTGCGGCCCTGCGCGGTCAACGCGTGCAACGCCACCACGCCCACCGCCGTGCCCTCCTCGACGGTCCACCGCACCAGCTCGTCACGCAGCTTCCCGCCACGCCGGGGCGCGCGCCACGCCAGCACCGCCGCCAACCCGTCCACGTCCGGCGCGCCGGTGCCCGGCGGCAACGCGGCCAGGGCGTCCAGCACGCGCCGGCGGTCACGGGGCGCGGCCGGCCGGTTCAGCTCCGGCGCGAGCGGGTTGAGCAGGCGGTCGCGGTCGTCGCGCCGCCCGATCAGGCCGGGCAGCCGCGGCAGGTCCAGCCACGCCTGCGCCAGCGTCGCCCACCGGTGCTCGGGCGCGGCGGTCAGCCACGAGTCGGCCTGCGTGGTCGGCGCCCACTCCGGTTCCGCGCCCTCGGTGTCCACGACCAGCCCGGCGTTCACCACCAGCTCCACCAGCAGTGCGGCCCGGCTCTCGTCCACCGCCAGGTCCTTCGCGAGCTTGCGCAGGTCCCGCACGCCGACACCGCCGGAGCGCAGCACCGCGGGCGGCTCCTCGGACCACGCCGCGAGCAGGCCCTCCACGTGCCGCGACAGCTCCAGCGCCGCACCGCCGCCGGTGCTGTCCACGGTCAGCGGGTCGCGGTCCGTGGTCGCCAGCGGCGGCTCGGTGGCGTGCACGTCGCCCAGCGGCCGGTCGCCGCGCACGACGAGACCGATCTCACGCGGCAGCTCGACGGTGTGCGCGTCGCGCCGCACCAGCAGGCCGCGGGCCAGCAGCTTCTGGATCGGGGTGCGGGCGTTCGCGAGCGAGACCACGTGCGCCGCGTCCTTCGTCTGCCCGATCGGCGGTCCCGCGGCGAGCGCGTCCAGCACGCGCCGCTCGTCGTCGCCGAGGTCGGCCAGGTCCGCGCCGGCCAGGGCGGGCACCGACCGGCCGAGGCCGCACGGGAACGGGTGCACCGCGTCCCGCGTGGCGGGCGGCGTGCTCATCGCCTCGTCGTCGCCCCACACCAGGGCGCGGGCGCGCAGCAGGTCGACCGCGGGGCGGACGTCCACGTCGAACAGGGCGGCCAGGTCCGCGAACCGCGCCGGCCGCTGGTCGGCGTCCAGCACCAGCAGGGCTTCCAGCACGGTGAGGGCGAGCGTGTCGAGGTCTTCGCACGCCCGCGCCACGGACGCCCGCGACCCGACGCGGGTGGCGAGCACCACCGTGTCGGCGGGTGGTGGGGTGGCCAGGTCGGGGCGCGCGCGCAGCAGCGCCACGAGCGCGGTGTCGTCCTGCGCGCGCAGCCACTCGGCGAGTGTGGTGCCGGACATCCCCACCACGGTATAGGGCCGCGCGCGGCGCGGACGCGGTGAGGCACACTTGTCCCCGACGTGCAGCACCACCGAGGAGGAATCGTGGCCAAGGCCCGCCCCGAGCGCATCGACCCGCACTGGCCCGAGCCGGCCGGGAACGACAAGCACGCGGTCAGCGAACTCGCCAGCGACCTGCAGGGTGCGTTGTCCCCCTTCGGCCGGACCGTGTTCCCGCTGCCCGCCGACGAGCTGGGCTACCACCACCCGGTGACCGAGATCAACCGCTGATCCGCGATTTCCCGCCGCCCCGTCGTGCAGTGACGGGGCGGCTCGCGTGCGGAGACCTTTCGGGGGAGACGACTCTCACCCGGAAGGCTTGCTGCGACCAGGGCGAGCCGCCCGCGTTCCGCCTACGGGCGCGGTCTAGGCTCGGTACCCCGCTGGAGCAGTAAGTCCTGGGAGGATTCGATGCCGGTCCCCGGCCCTGGGTATTCCATCACCGTCCGCCTGGAGGCGCCACCGTCGGCGAGCGCCGCGGGCGACCTCACCTCGGCGGTGGGCCGCGCCGGTGGTGTCATCACGGCGTTCGACGTCGTCGAGTCGCACAACGACCGGGTCATCATCGACCTCACCTGCAACGCGCTGTCGGCCAACCACGCCAAGGACATCACCGACACGCTGGGCCTGCTGCCCGGCATCGTGGTCCGCAAGGTGTCCGACCGGACGTTCCTGGTCCACCTCGGCGGCAAGATCGAGATCTCGTCCAAGGTGCCGCTGCGCAACCGCGACGACCTGTCCCGCGCCTACACGCCCGGCGTCGCGCGGGTCTGCCAGGCCATCGCCGAGAACCCCGACGACGCCCGCCGCCTCACCATCAAGCGCAACACCGTGGCCGTCGTCACCGACGGCTCCGCGGTGCTCGGCCTGGGCAACCTCGGGCCCGCCGCCGCGCTGCCCGTCATGGAGGGCAAGGCGGCCCTGTTCAAGAAGTTCGCGGGCGTCGACGCGTGGCCGGTGTGCCTGGACACCCAGGACACCGAGGAGATCATCCGCGCCGTCGAGCTGATCGCGCCCGTCTACGGCGGCATCAACCTGGAGGACATCGCCGCGCCGCGCTGCTTCGAGATCGAGGCCCGGCTGCGGGAGAAGCTGGACATCCCGGTGTTCCACGACGACCAGCACGGCACCGCGATCGTGGTGGTCGGCGCGCTGCGCAACGCGCTGCGGGTGGTCGGCAAGAAGATCTCCGACTGCAAGGTCGTGGTGTGCGGCGTCGGCGCGGCCGGTTCGGCGATCATCCGGCTGCTGCTCAAGCAGGAACCCGGTGACGTGGTCGCGGTCGACGTGGACGGCATCGTGCACCGCGACCGGGAGGGCATGGACGACAACCTGAAGTCCATCGCGGCGGTCACCAACAAGGGCAACGCGTCCGGTCGCCTGCACGACGCGCTGGTCGGCGCGGACGTGTTCATCGGCGTCTCCGCGCCGAACCTGTTCGGCGCCGAGCAGGTCGCCACCATGAACTCGGACGCCATCGTGTTCGCGCTGGCCAACCCGGACCCCGAGATCGACCCGATGGAGGCCCAGAAGCACGCCGCCGTCGTCGCCACCGGCCGGTCCGACTTCCCCAACCAGATCAACAACGTGCTGGCGTTCCCCGGCGTGTTCCGGGGGCTGCTCGACGCGCACGCGCGGACCATCACCGACGCGATGCTCCTCGCCGCCGCCAACGCCGTCGCCGACGTGGTGGACGGGGAGAAGCTGAACGCCTCGTTCATCGTGCCCAGCGTGTTCGACACGTCCGTCGCGCCCGCCGTGGCGGAAGCCGTCCGCAAGGCCGCCGCCGAGCAGGTCTAGCGGGGAACTCCGCGCGGCCTAGCATCGAGCGCATGGGCAAGGGTTTCACCCACCTCGATGGGAGCGGCGCGGCGCACATGGTCGACGTGTCCGCCAAGGAGCAGACCAGCCGCACGGCCGTGGCGAGCGGGGTGTTGCGGACCACGGCCGAGGTGGTCCGCCTCCTCCGCGGCGACGGCCTGCCGAAGGGCGACGCGCTCGCCACCGCCCGGATAGCCGGGATCATGGCCGCCAAGCGCACCTGGGAGCTGGTGCCGCTGTGCCACCCGATCGCGTTGTCCGGGATCGCGGTGGACCTGGCGGTCGGCGAGGAGGAGGTGCGGATCACGGCCACCGTGCGCACCACCGACCGGACCGGGGTGGAGATGGAGGCGCTGACCGCCGTCACGGTGGCGGGTCTGGCGTTGCACGACATGGTCAAGGCGGTCGACCCGGCCGCCACGCTCGACGCCGTGCGCGTGGAGCGCAAGGAGGGCGGCAAGACCGGTCTGTGGGTCCGCCCGTGACGGCCGGGCGGCGGGCGGTGGTGATCACCGCGTCCAACCGGGCCGCGGCGGGCGTCTACGCGGACCGCGGCGGGCCGATCATCGTGGACTGGCTGCGGTCGCGCGGGTACGCGGTGGACGAGGCCGTGGTGGTGCCCGACGGCGAACCGGTCGCGGAGGCGTTGCGCGCGGCGGTGGCCGCCGGGGCCGCGGTGGTGCTCACCACCGGCGGGACCGGGATCAGCCCCACGGACCGCACCCCCGAGGCCACGCGTGCCGTCCTGGACTACGAGGTGCCCGGTGTCGCGGACGTCGTCCGCGCGGCCGGGTGGCCCCGCGTGCCGACCGCCGTGCTGTCGCGTGGTGTCGCCGGGGTGGCGGGGCGGACGTTCGTCGTGAACCTGCCCGGCTCCACGGGTGGCGTGCGTGACGGGTTGGAGGTGCTCGGCACCGTGCTGGAGCACGCCGTGGACCAGTTGGCCGGAGGTGACCACGCATGACCGAGGTCCTGCGCGCGACCGTCAGCGAGGAGCCGCTGTCGGTGGAGGAGCACGCCGCCCTCGTGGCGAACGCCGGCGCGGGGGCGGTGGTGACGTTCGCCGGCGTGGTGCGCGACCACGACCACGGGCGGGTCGTGCGGGAGTTGGAGTACGCCGGTCACCCCACCGCCGCCGACGTGGTGGCGGAGGTCGTGGCGGACGTCGTCGGGAAGTTCTCGGGGGTGCGGGCGGTCGCCGTGTCGCACCGGGTGGGGCAGCTCGCGATCGGGGACGTCGCGCTGGCGGTCGCCGTGTCGGCGGAGCACCGGGCGGAGGCGTTCGCGTTGTGCTCGGAGTTGGTGGACGAGGTGAAGCGCCGTCTCCCGGTGTGGAAGCGGCAGGTGTTCGCCGATGGCACCGACGAGTGGGTCAACTGCCCGTAGTCGGGGGACTGCCTATGGGTGGCCGGGGATGCCGGTGGTTGGTCGGGGACCGCCGGTGGTTGGTCGGGGACCGCCGGTGGGTGGCCGGGGACCGCCGATGGGTGGCTGGTCGCCGGAGGGACTGCCGATGGGTGGCTGTCCGGCGCTCGTTTGGCCGAGAAAAGAAGAAGCGGAGAGGCCCCGCCGTGGGGGGAACGGCGGGGCCTCTGGTCTGCTAGATCACTTGGTGGCGATCTTGTGACCCACCATGATCAGGTCGGGGTTCGGGATGAACTCCTTGTTCAGCTCGTGCAGCTGCTGCCAGCCGCCCTCGACCTTCAGCTCATCGGCGATCTTGGAGAGCGTGTCGCCCTCCTTGATCTCGTAGTCGCCGGCCGGGTTGTCGCTCGGCAGCGCCACGACGACCGGCGCGACCGGCTGCTGCTGCACCGGCGCGGACACCGGGGCCTGCTGCTGCGGCGCGGGCGCCTGGTACTCCTCCTGGTACTCCTGCTGGACCGGCGCGGTGCGCTGCGGGGCGGGCGCGGAGCCGCCGCCGAGGCCCTTCGGGCCGCACACCGGCCACGCGCCGATGCCCTGGGACGCCAGGACGTTCTCCGCGACGCGGATCTGCTCCTCGCGGGACGCCTGGTTGGGCATCCCGGAACCGCCGTTCGCCTGCCACGTGCTGGGCAGGAACTGGAGACCGCCGTAGTAGCCGTTGCCGGTCGCGGTACCCCAGTTGCCGCCGCTCTCACAGGCGGCGACGGCGTCCCAGTTGACGCCGGAGCCCTGCGCGTTGGCGGTACCAGCGGCGAGGCCCAGGGGAGCACCCACGATGGCGCCGGCGACGGCGACCTTCGCGACGGTGCGGACGGCGGCGCTGGTGGTCGGACGGTGCTTGCCTCGGTACGAAGCCATGTGCCTCTCTGCCCACCACACCTGCACGACCGACGCGGGCTCGGGATCCCGGGTTGTCGATCAGTCCCTGTCCGGCGGATTTCTCTCGCTCGGGGTTTGTCCGGTGCCGCAGGACAGGGCTCGGTGTGCGGCATTCCGGTGTTGCTCTCGGTCGGTCGGGGCCAACCGAGAAGCGACCGTACGTAACCGCGAGCGCGAGTCCAAACGTTCTGGCCTGTGATGGCCATCACTGTAACGTTTGGGGGTGATCTGGCGAGATGCCTGTTTTCCCAGGTCAGACCGCCGTTACCGTCCTGTTTCCAATCCGAGATTTATCGAGATGGATCACGTTAAGTGAGGTCTGAGTCACGCGTCTTTCCACGTCCGAGTGACAGACCTCAGCCCCCGGCGAAGGGCGGCAGCACGTCCAGCTCCGCGCCCGCCGGCACCGGCGTGGCGCGGTCCCGCACCGCCACGCCGTCCAACAGGAAGGAGCACGCGGCGAGCACGCGGTCCAGCCGCCCGCCGTGCCGCGCGCCGATCTCGGCCAGCACGTGCGCCACGGTCGGCGCGCCGGCCAGCTCCACGCGCTCGTCCGGCACACCGGCCGCCGCCCGCGCGCCGGCGAAGTACCGCACCGTCAGCTGGACCACCTCAACCCCCGATCGCGCTCATCGGCCGGTCGGGCTGGTGGAACCCGGCCTCGTTGATGCCGTGCCCGGCCGCCTTCGCCCACGCGTTGCCGCGCCAGCGCTCGGCGATCTCCTCGTCCGACGCGCCGCCGCGCAGCAGCGCGCGCAGGTCCGTTTCGGTCCGGCTGAACAGGCAGTTGCGCACCTGGCCGTCGGCGGTCAGCCGGGTCCGGTCGCACGCGGCGCAGAACGGCCTGGTCACGGAGGCGATCACGCCCACGACCGCCGGGCCGCCGTCGACCAGCCACCGCTCGGCGGGCGCACCGCCGCGCTCACCCGGCTCCGGGGTCAGCTCGAACGCCGACCGCAGCGCCGCCAGGATCTCCGCCGCGGTCACCATGTCGCCCCGGTCCCAGCCGTGCTGCGGGTCCAGCGGCATCTGCTCGATGAACCGGAGCTGGTAGCCCCGCTCCAGGCAGAACCGGAGCAGCGGCACGGCCTCGTCCTCGTTCACGCCGCGCATGAGCACCGAGTTGACCTTGACCGGCGTCAGCCCGGCGGCCCGCGCGGCGGCCATGCCGTCGAACACGTCACCCAGGCGATCACGCCTGGTCAGGGTGCGGAACCGGATCGGGTCGAGGGTGTCCAGCGAGACGTTCACCCGGTCCAGCCCGGCCGCGGCCAGGGCGGGCGCGTGCCGGGCGAGGCTCACGCCGTTGGTGGTCATGGAGATCCGGGGCCGGGGCGCCAGCGCCGCCGTCGCCGCCACCACGTCCACCAGGCCGGGGCGCAACAGCGGTTCGCCGCCCGTGAACCGGATGTCGGTGACGCCGAGGCGGGTCACCGCGATGCCGATCAGCCGCGCCAGCTCCTCGTCGGTGAGCACCTCCGGCTTCGGCAGCCAGTCCAGGCCCTCGGCGGGCATGCAGTAGGTGCACCGCAGGTTGCAGCGGTCCGTCAGCGATACGCGCAGGTCCGTCGCCACCCGACCGAAGCGGTCGGTCAGCAGCGGGGAGTCCGGCCTGGCCGGATCGACCGCCGTGCCGCGCACGCCGGGTAGTCCCAACTCGACTGCTGTCACCCATCCCAGGGTAGTGCGCCGATCAGGCCGCGGACCGGTCCGAGCGCGGTGCGCGCCCGTGCACCGGTCCGGGCGTGCCGACCCGCGGCCCGCGAGCGCGGCGGGTGGGGGAGCGGGTCTCTCAGCGGCTAAATTATTTGACATGACGCACGAGCACGACGTCCCCACCGAAGAGCTGGAGCGGTTCGGCGATTACGCCAGGGAGACGAGCGCGCTCACCATCCTCTTCCACAGCCGGGTGGCGGAGCAGATGGGCCTCTCCCCGACCGACGAGAAGTGCCTCGACCTCGCCATGCGGGCCGAGGGTCCGGTCACGGCGGGCCGCATCGCCGAGCTGTCCGGCCTGTCCACGGGCGCGGTCACCGGCGTGATCGACCGCCTGGAGCGCGCCGGGTACGTCCGCCGCGTGCGCGACCCGCACGACCGCCGCAAGGTGCTGGTCGAGGTCACCATCGCGGAGGACAAGTTCGGTCACCTGTTCGTGGGGGCACAGGAGACGCTGCGCGAGGTGTTGACGCAGTTCACCGCGCAGGAGAGGGACGTCGTCGAGCGCTACCAGCGGTTGATGATCGAGACCTTCCGGAAGCGCGTGGTCGAGGGCTGAGCCGGCAGCATTGCGGCCATGGCCGAGCAGTGGAACTACCTGATGGACATGGACGGCGTGCTCGTGCACGAGGAGCACCCCATTCCCGGGTCGAGCGAGTTCGTGGCCGAGCTGACCGCGAACGGCACCCCGTTCCTCGTGCTGACCAACAACTCCATCTACACGCCGCGCGACCTGCGTGCCCGGCTGTCCCGCACCGGTCTGGAGGTGCCGGAGTCGGCGATCTGGACCTCCGCGCTGGCCACCGCGAAGTTCCTCGACTCGCAGCGGCCCGGCGGGTCCGCGTTCGTCATCGGCGAGGCCGGGCTGACCACGGCGCTGCACGAGATCGGGTACGTGCTGACCGACCGCGAACCCGACTACGTCGTGCTCGGCGAGACGCGCACCTACAGCTTCACGGCCATCACCAAGGCGATCCGGCTGGTGGAGGAGGGCGCGAAGTTCATCGCCACCAACCCGGACGCGACCGGACCGTCGCGGGAGGGCTCGCTGCCCGCGACCGGCTCCATCGCCGCGTTGATCGAGCGCGCGACCGGCCGGGAGCCGTACTACGTGGGCAAGCCCAACCCGCTGATGATGAGGTCCGCGCTGCGCGCGCTCGGCGCGCACTCGGAGAACACCCTGATGATCGGTGACCGCATGGACACCGACGTGCGCGCGGGGTTGGAGGCCGGTCTGCGGACGGTCCTGGTGTTGACGGGCATCTCGGCCGAGTCGACCGCGGAGCGGTACCCGTACCGGCCGACGCGGGTGGTCAAGTCGATCGCGGAGTTGGTGGGGCATTCGCGGGATCCGTTCGGCGAGCTGGGCTGAAGCCGGCTGCGTTGGGGCTGGGCTGAGCCGGCTGCGTTGGGGCCGGCTGCGTTGGGGCCGGCTGCGTTGGGCGGGCTGGGGCGGGCTGGGCCGGGCTGGGCTGGGGCGGGTCGGGTCGGGCTTGGCTGGGGCGGGCTGGGCCGGGCTGGGCTGGGGCGGGTCGGGTCGGGCTTGGCTGGGGCGGGCTGGGCCGGGCTGGGCTGGGGCGGGTCGGGTCGGGCTTGGCTGGGGCGGGCTGGGGCGGGCTGGGCTGAGGCGGGCTGGAGGCGGGCTGGGCTGAGGCGGGCTGGGCTGAGGCGGGGTCGGGCTGGGCTGGGGCGGGGCGGGCGGATCACCGATCCACCGTGGGCACCCGGTTGAGCAGGTCCGCCATCCGCTCCGCCCGGTCCCGCACCAGCTCACCCCGCCCGGACACCGCGCTGCCGCCACCGGCCGCCGCACCCAGCCGGTCGAGCAGGTCGGCGTGCAGCCGCAGCCACTCGACCTGCTCCCACGGCGACAGCGTGGCGGCGGCCTCCGCCATCACCTCGTCCAACACCACCGCGACCCGCTCCAGGTGCTCCCTCATGCCCGTGATGATGTGCCGAGCAGTCGTCACGTCACGTCCACGGCGCGTAGTTCACCCCGCTGGGGGAGGAGGACCCCGGACCCGGTGATCCACTTGCGGGCGCTGCCCGGCGGGGTCGCTTATCGTCGCAGTTGTGGACCGAGCGAGTGGTGGCGTGGCCGAGGCGGACGAGATCTACGTGGTGGGCGACGTGCACGGGCACCTCGCCGAACTCGTCCGCGCCCTCCACGACCGCGGCCTGGTGGACGAGCGCGGGAACTGGGCGGGTGGTGACGCCGCGCTGTGGTTCCTCGGCGACTTCGTGGACCGCGGCCCGGACGGCGTCGGCGTCATCGAGTTCGTCATGGGGCTGGCCGAGCAGTCGGACGGCCGGGTCGACTCGCTCATCGGCAACCACGAGGTGCTGCTGCTCGGTATGCGCCGGTTCGGCGACGAGAACGTGCCGAACGCGCCCACGCCGCGCAGCTTCGGCCGGAGCTGGCTGCTCAACGGCGGCCTGCGCAGCGACCAGGACCGGCTGACCGACCGGCACGTCGAGTGGCTGACCACCCGGCCGGTGCTGCACCTGGTGGACGACCACCTGCTGATGCACTCCGACACGCTCGCGTACCTGGAGTGGGGCGACACGATCGACGAGGTCAACGCCGCCGTGCAGGAGGTGCTGACCGGGGACGACCTCGAAGCGTGGTGGGAGTGCTGGCGGAAGATGACGACCCGCTACGCGTTCCGCGGTGACGACGGGGGTGTGGTGGCGGCGGAGCTGCTGTCGGTGCTCGGCGGTGCGCAGGTGGTGCACGGGCACAGCGTCATCGCGGACCAGTTGGGGGTCTCCCCGGCGGAGATCGACGGGCCGCTGCGGTACGCGGACGGGAAGGTGCTGGCGGTGGACGCCGGGTTGTACACGGGTGGGCCGTGCCTCGTCGTGCGGCTGGACGAAGAGGCCGAGGGCGAAGCGGACCTCGGGTGAGGGGCCTCGCGGCGTTGGGGAACCACGTTTCGTGGCACCCCTGGGAACCTCGCGTTGTGGCCCCCGAGGAACCCTCGCGTCGTGGCACCCCCCGAGGAACCTCGCGTTGTGGCACCCCGGGAAACCTCACGTAGTGCGGGGTCGCCCTTCGGGAACACGAACCCCCGGCGGAGTGGCCCCGGGAGCGTGTCGGCGGCCCGGGGAGGGGTCGGAGCGAGGTGGCCTTGGGGTTTGCCCGGATCGAGAGACCCAGAAATGTTAGGTAACGTTCCGTATCGGCTGGGCTAGGGCAGCGGGACGATCTCCTTGCCCAGCGGCATCAGCGACACCGGGATCATCTTGAAGTTCGCCACCCCGAGCGGGATGCCGATGATCGTGATGCACAGCAGGACCCCGCTGACCAGATGACCGATCGCGAGCCAGATCCCCGCCACGACGATCCAAATGACGTTGCCGATGAGCGACGGCGCGCCGGCACCGGGCCGGTCCACCACCGTCCGCCCGAACGGCCACAGAGCGTAGTTGGCGATGCGGAACGCGGCGAGTCCCCAGGGGATGGTGATGATCAGGATGCAGCACAGGATGCCGGTCAACACGTAGCCGATCGCGAGCCAGAAGCCGCTCAGCACCAGCCAGATCAGGTTCAAGAGAATCCTCACCCCACCATCTTGCCGGACTACCCTCCCGGCCGTGGTTAACAAACTTCGCTGGGGGGTGGTGGCCACCGGCGGCATCGCCGACACGGTCACCGGAGACCTCCGTCTGATTCCCGACATCGAGGTGCTGGCGGTCTCGTCGCGCGCCCTGGAGAAGGCCCAGGCGTTCGCGGCCAAACACGAGATCCCCAGGGCATATGGCGACTACAGAGAGTTAATCGCCGACCCCGACATCGACGTGGTCTACATCGCCACGTCGCACCCCCAGCACCACGCGGTGGCCCGCGCGGCGCTGGAGGGCGGCAAGCACGTGCTGGTGGAGAAGCCGGCCACGCTGAGCCTCGCCGACACCCAGGACCTGGTGGACCTCGCGCGGGAGCGCGGGCTGTTCCTGCTGGAGGGCCTCTGGACCCGGTTCAACCCACTGGTCGTCAAGCTCCAGCAGCTCATCGCCGACGGTGAGCTGGGCGACGTGCGGTCCCTGCACTCCCACTTCGGCTTCGCCCTCGAAGGCGCGCTCGGCCACCGGCTGTGGGACCGGCAGCAGGGCGGCGGCGCGCTGGTCGACCTCGGGCTGTACCCGGTGCAGTACGCCCACCTCTTCCTGGGCGCGCCGGACACGGTCGTGGCACACGGCTCGTTCCGCAACGGCGTCGACGCCGAGGTCAACCTGCTGCTCGGGTACGCGGACGGCCGTTCCGCGCACCTGTCCACGTCCCTGGTCAGCACCCTGGACAACAACGTCGTCATCATCGGCTCGGCGGGCCGCGCGGAGCTGTTCGCGCCGCTGTACAACCCGCCGAAGCTGGTCGTGAACGGCAAGGAGTACCTGTACGACGACCAGGTCGGCGAGGGCTACGGCCTCCAGGCGCAGGAGGTCTCCGCGCGCATCCGCGCCGGGGAGACCGAGAGCCCGTCGCTGACCCCGGCCGAGTCGCTGGCCATCCAGCGCACGATCAGCGCCGCCGCGGAGCAGATCGGGCTGAACTACGACGACGTGCCGAAGTAGGTCGGCTGTTGAGGGCTGTTCGACATCAAGAGCCCGTGAGGGTCAGGTAGATCAGCGCCCCGTTCAGCGCGATCACCGCGGCGGCGACGAGGATCGCCGCCGCGGTGACCGCGCGGTGGTTCACGTGCTCACCCATCACGTCCCGCCGCGCGGTCAACCACACCAGTGGGATCAACGCGAACGGGATGCCGAACGACAGCACGACCTGCGACAGCACCAGCGCGTACGTCGGGTCGACCCCGACCACGAGGATCGCCAGCGCCGGCACCAGCGTGACGAGTCGCCGGGTGAGCAGCGGCACCCGCGTGTTGAGCAGCCCGTCCAGGACGACCGCGCCGGAGTAGCAGCCGACGGCCGTGGACGCGAACCCGGACGCGAGCAGGCCCACCGCGAACAGCAGCGCGATGCCGCCGCCCAGCTCGGACCCGATCGCCCGGTGCACGCCCTCCAGGCTCTCCACGTCGGGGGCGTCCCGGAGCGCGGACGCCGCGAGCAGCAGCATCGCCAGGTTCACCGCACCGGCGAGGACCATGGCCGTGACGACGTCCACGCGGGTCGTCCGGAGCAGGTGCGGCGCGCGGCCGTGCCGGTCGCGGGCCAGCGCCGAGTGCAGGTAGACGGCGTGCGGCATGACCGTCGCGCCCAGCATCCCCGCCGCGAGGAGGACGCTCTCCGCGCCGTCGAAGCGCGGGACCAGCCCGGTCACGACCTCCCCGGAGGGCGGCGCGACGAGCAGACCGGCGGCGAACCCGATCGCGATCACCACGAGCAGGGTGGTGATCACTCGCTCGAACGGCTTCTGCCCGCGCTTGTCCTGGATCAGCAGGAGGACGGTGGACGCCACCCCGGTGATCACCCCGCCGAGCAGCAGCGGCAGGTCGAACAGCAGGTTCAGCGCGATGGCGCCGCCGATCACCTCCGCGAGGTCGGTGGCCATGGCGACCACCTCCGCCTGACCCCAGTACGCGAGCCGCACCGACCGCGGGACGCGGTCGCGGACCGCCTCCGGCAGCGAGCGACCGGTGACCAGGCCGAGTTTCGCGGAGAGGTACTGGACCAGGCCGGCCATCACGTTCGCCACCACCAGCACCCAGACCAGGAGGTAGCCGTAACGCGCGCCGGCGGCGGTGTTGGTGGCGACGTTGCCCGGGTCGACGTAGGCGATGGCGGCGACGAAGGCCGGGCCGAGCAGCGCGGCACCTGATCGGACGCGGCTCACGACGGTCACGATCGTTGATGTTGCCAGAGTATGGCGATTGCGGGGGCGTGAGTTTGGTGGCGGTGCTTACCTCGGGGCGAGGCGATTGCGGGGGCGTGAGTTCTTACCTACGGGCACGCGGACAAGAGCACCCTGGTGACGGTCACGATCGCGTGCACCGGGTCGTGCGACGGCGTCAGCAGGTGGCTGATCACCAACCGCACGACGTGCTCGGCCACCAGGTCGGCGTACGCCACCGGGAGCCACGGGTAGTGGAGCTGGACGTGCTCGGCGAACACGTCGGTGGCCGCGGCCAGGACCGGGTGCCCCTGAGTGGTGACGAGGGGTAAGAGGTCTTCCGCGTCGGACCCGGTGAAGAGGGATTTCGCCAGCGGGTCGGACACCGCGAGGTGGAACACGAAGGTCAACGCGGCGCTGATGCCCTCGACCGCGTCGGTGCACTGGAGCCGTTGGCGGACCCCGTCCAGGAACTCCTCGGTCTTGAACAGGGCGACGGCGTGGACGACCCGTTCCTTGTTGCCGAACTGGTTGTACACGGACTGCCTGCTCACCCCGGCTCGCGAAGCCATGTCGGCGACGCGGAACCCGCGCACGCCGTGTGCGGCGAGGAGTTCGGCCGCGGCCTCCAGGAGCGTGCGGGTGAGGTCCGTCACGGCCCCCAGCTTGGCACAGGGAGGCGTTGTACCGGCGACGTACAGTTCGGATGTGCCGTTGACCGTGGGATTCGACCTGGACATGACGTTGATCGACCCCCGGCCCGGCATGGCCGCCGTGATGAACGCGGTGGGCGCGGAATCCGGCTACGCGCTCGACGGCGAGCACTTCGCCGCGAACCTCGGACCGCCCCTGGACATGACCTACCGCGACTTCGGCGTGCCCGAGGAGGAGATCCCGGCCCTGATCGCGCGATTCCGCGCGCTGTACCCGGAGGTCGTCATCCCCGCCACGGTCGCCCTGCCCGGTGCGGCGCAATCGCTTGCGGTGGTGCGGGAAATGGGTGGCGGGACGGTTGTCGTCACGGGGAAGTACCGGGCCAACGCCGCTTTGCACCTGGCCGCGTTCGGGTGGGAGGTGGACCGGTTGTTCGGCGAGTTGTGGTCCACGGGGAAGGCCGAGGCGCTGCGTGCCGAGGGCGCGGACGTGTACGTGGGTGACCACGTGGGGGATGTCCGGGGTGCCAAGGCGGCGGGTGCGGTGTCGGTCGGGGTGGTGACCGGGCCTTGTTCGCGGGAGGAGTTGGCGGACGAAGGGGCGGACGTCGTCCTCGGGTCGTTGACCGAGTTCCCCGGGTGGCTGCTCGGGTGGGCCGCGTCCCGGGCCTCGTAGGTGTTACCGACGTTTTGAAGAGCGCACCGCGCCGAGAACGCCCAGAGCGAGGCCGGCCGGTGCGAGAAGCCACCCCGCGGCGAACACCCAGGCGGGAAGACCCTCGCGACCCGCGGCGAACATGGCGACGATCGCGACCACACCGCAGGCGAAGATCAGCACTGCCACCGGCATCAGCTTCGAGGTCGTCATGCGGGTGAGGGTAGTCGCCGGGTGCGCGAGTACCGCTATCGGAGGTGCCCCGGCGGTGGTGTTCTGGATATTCTGGAGGGACGCGTCCTGGGTGCGCCCGGGGCGCGTTCGTCGTGTGGTTGTCGAGGGATTGGTGAACACGGTGCCGACCGGCAAGGTCAAGTGGTACGACTCGGAGAAGGGCTTCGGCTTCGTCACGCAGGACGGCGGCGAAGACGTTTATGTGCGGAAATCCGCGCTGCCCCCCGGCGTCGAGGGCCTGAAGGCCGGGCAGCGCATCGAGTTCGGCATGGCGGAGGGGCGGCGCGGGCCGCAGGCCCTGTCCGTCCGGCTGATCGACCCCGCGCCGTCGGTGGCCGAAGCGCGCCGCCGGCCGGCGGAGGAGCTGCACGGCCTGATCGAAGACATGATCAAACTGCTGGAGTTGAAGGTCCAGCCCGAACTGCGCCGCGGGCGGTACCCCGATCGGAAGAACACGAAGCTGATCGCGGACGTGGTGCGTGCTGTTGCGCGGGAGTTGGATCCGTAAGGGTCTGGATTAAAAACGACGCTCGCCGCTTGGCAGGCCGCCAAGGATGACGTGAAGTGCGGGCTGCGTGTCATCCCCGTATGGCCTGGTCAAGACAACCGCGCTCGTTCCCAGGGCGCAAACGAAGTGCGTGTTTGCACCCTGGGAACGAGCGCGGTTCGCTGGCGCGCAGGCCATACGGGGATGACACGCAGCGGAGCTGGAGTGTGCAGCGGAGCTGCCGAGTGCGGCGAGCTGGAGTGTGCGGCGGAGCTGCCGGGTGTGGGGGCGGAGCTGCCGAGTGTGGCGGAGCTGCTGTGCGTGTGTGGCGGGTGGGTCAGCGGTCGTCTACTGAGAGGACCCAGGTGCCTCGTGCCACGAAGTCGAAGGCGCCGCCTGCTGTGCCTGCTTCGATTCGTGCGCCGTACTGCTGGACCTCGACGCTCTCCAGCTGGTCGTCGCGGTTGGGCAGGACCAGCGAGTACGCGTACTTCGGGTCGCGTTCGGTGAAGAGGCGGCTGCGTAGGGGTTCCTGGGCTTCGCCCGCCGCGTTGCGGTAGGTGAACTTCACCGACCAGGCGCTGTTGGCCAGTTCGCCCGGCACGGAGATCTGCACCGTCCGGCCGGGTCGGACGCGGAGGACGCCGGTGGCTCGCGGGTCCACGTCGCAGTCCTCCGACTTCACGTCGCAGTATTGCGTGGGCTTGACGGTGACCGTCTTCCCGTCCGCGTAGAAGGTCACCTCGGGGTTCCCCGGTGCGGCGCAGGCGGTTGCTGCCAGGAGGGAACCGGCGGTCAGCAGTACGGACAGGGCTCGGCGCACGGGGTGGAGCCTACGGTGTGACGGCGGTGGGGCGGATGGGGCGGTCGCCGCCCAGGCCCGGGATCAGCGAACTGCCCCGCCGGGACAGGATGGTTTGCGCCAGGCCGCACGCCAGCAGGCCGGACAGCACCGTGAAACCGATCCAGTATTCGGTCGGCAGCAGGACGCCCAGGGCACCGCCGAACACCCAGCCGAGCTGGAGGATGGTTTCCGAACGGCCGAAGGCCGAAGCCCGCGACTCCTCCGGCAGGTCGTCCTGGATGACCGCGTCCAGGCTCACCTTGGCCAGCGAACTGGCGGTGGCGCCGGCCAGGCCGACGACGGCCGCGGTGATCAGACCCGGCAGCACGGCGGCGACGATCGTGGCGACCAGCGTTGCCGTGAGGCAGCCGATGACCACCTGGTCGGGCGCTCCGAACTGCATTCGCGCGCCCACCGCGTTGCCCAGGAAGCTGCCGATGCCGGCCGCACTGGCGATCACGCCCAGCAGGAGCAGTTGGAGGAAGGGCTCGCCCTCGGTCTGCGCGCGCACGACGAAGGCCGCGAAGAGCATCAGGAAACCGGTCAACATGCGGATGGACCCGTTGCCCCAGAGGGCGACCACGACGGTCCGGCCGAGCGGCTGGCGCTTCGGCTTGAGCGGGCGGGCGCGGAGGCTGGTGGGGACTTCGCCCTCGGTCACCTCGACCCACGACGGGATGCGCAGGCACAGCCAGGCGTTGCCCAGGCAGAGGACGGCGGTGAACCAGAGTGCGCCCGGTGAGCCGAAGATGTTCGCGAAACCGGCCGCGAAGAGGCCGAAGACGCCACCTGCCGCCAAGCCGAACACGGTCATCCGGGCGTTGGTCTTGGAGAGCGTGATCTCCGGGGGCAGGACGCGGGGCGTGATGGCGGATTTGAGCACGGTGAACGACTTCGACAACACCATGCTGCCCAGCGCGGCCGGGTAGAGGCCCCAGTTGTCGAAGTTCACCGCCATGATCACGGAGAGCAGCACGCGCAGCACGCACGACGCGGCGAGCGCGATCCTGCGCCCCCGCTGGATGCGGTCGAGCGCGGGACCGATCACGGGCGCCACCAAGGCGAACGGGGCGACCGTGATGAGCAGGTACAGCGCGACCTTGCCCTTGCTCTCGCCCGTGGCGGCGGAGAAGAAGAGGGTGTTGGCCAGGGCTACGGCCATTGCCGCGTCGGCGGCGTAGTTCATCATCACCGCGTACGTGAGTGATGACAGGCCCGATTGCTTGGCCCCGTCCGCGTGGGCCGCCTTGCGGAACGCCGTTACCGCCTGGCTGCTCAGCTGCCTGGTCCGCCACAGGGCCACCCGGGTGACCGTGATCTTCCTGGGCGGGGGAGCCGGCTGGGTTGGTTGCTGTTCGGGAGTTGGTTTCGTTGTGGGTGGCTCCTCCCGGGTGTGCGGCCGGCTGCGTGGCTGGTACTCGTCGTCTTCCCACGGGTACCGCCGCGACTGGTCTTCCGGCCGTGGAGGGGTCACGGCCCAATCCTGCCTCACGAGGTGGCGGCTGTCTCAGACATTGCCGCCGGGGAGGCGTGGTTGCAGTCTTCTCCCGTGGACGACGTGGACCGGGAGCTGCTCGACCAGCTCCAGCGGGACGCCGGGCGGACCTTGCGCGAGCTGGGCGACCTGGTGGGGCTCTCGCCCAGCGCGGTGCAGCGGAGGATCACGCGGTACCGCGCGGACGGGGTGCTCGCCGGGCAGGTCGCCGTGCTGGACGCCGCCCGGCTGGGTGTGGTGCTGGCGGTGGTGCTGGTCACCCTGGAACTGGACTCCCCCGCTCATCACCACGCGTTCGCGGAGCGGGTGCGGGGGGTGGGAGAGGTGCAGCAGTGCTACGCGTTGACGGGGCGTTGGGACTACCTTGTGGTGTTGTCCACACCGGACGCGGAGCGTTGCCGGGAGGTGGGTGACGAGCTGTTCCGGCGTGACCCGAACGTGAAGCGGTACGAGGTGTTGCCGGTTTTCGACGCCGTGAAGACCGGGTTGGCGGTCAGCCTGTGATCCGCACGTGGAAGATCGTCGGCCAGTTCTTGCCCGTCACCAGGAACTCGCCCGCGGCGGGCAGGGCGGCGATGCCGTTGAGCACGTCCGTCCTCGGCACGTCCGCCGGCCGGATCGGGCTCAGGTCGACGGTCTGCTCCACCGCGCCCGTGGCGGGGTCGATGCGGACGATCTCGTCGGACTGCCAGAGGTTCGCCCAGACCTTGCCGCCCACGCACTCCAGCTCGTTGAGGCGGACCAGCGGCACGCCGTTGCGGCGCACGGTGACGCGCCCGGTCTCCGCGAACGTCTCCGGGTCGCGGAACCGCAGCTCCTCCGTGCCGTCGCTCATCACCAGGCGCCCGCCGTCGCGGCACAGGCCCCAGCCCTCGCCGTCGTAGGGGACGCGCCCGACCTCCTCCAGGGTGTTGCGGTCCCACTGGATGGCCACGCCGTTCTGCCAGGTGAGCTGCCAGATCCGGTCGCCGACCGCGGTCACGCCCTCGCCGAACAGCTCCGGCTCCAGGTCGACCCGCCGGGTGACCTCACCGGTCTCCGGGTTCAGGCGGCGCAGGGTGGATTGACCGGTCAGGCCCGTGCCCTCGTAGAGGACGCCGTCGACCAGTTCGAGGCCCTGGGTGAACGCGGACGTGTCGTGGGGGATCGTGCCGAGCACCTCGACACCCGGTTTGGCGGGAGCGTTCGGCGCGCTCGGCGCACCGGTGCACCCGGCGGACAACACGAAGACCACGACCACCAGAAGCCACCGCACGTCCGAAAGGGTGGCACGTGTGCACGGGGCCGTGCCGGCGTGCGGCACAATTCCCCCTGTGACCGCCACGCCGACCCAGCAGCCCGAAACCGCGTTCGCCGACCCGGTGCTCACCGGCGCCGAAGCGGTGAGCACCGCCCGTGCCGCCGCGCAGGAGGAAGCGGGGGCCGAACCCGTCGGGGGGCACGTGGGCGTGCTCGCCGAGGACAAGTCGTCGGTCACTCACCTGTTCGAGGCCGAGCACGCGGGCTACCGGGGCTGGAACTGGGCCGTCACCATCGCGCACGCCGGTCCGGGCACGCCCGTCTCGGTGTCCGAGGTGGTGCTGATGCCCGGCGACGACGCGCTGGTCGCCCCCGACTGGGTGCCGTGGCACGAGCGCGTGCGTGCCGGCGACCTCGGTGTCGGCGACCTGCTGCCCGCCCGCGAGGACGACCCGCGGCTCGCGCCCGGCTACGTGGGCTCCGCGGACCCCGCGGTGGAGGAGGTGGCGCTGGAGGTCGGCCTCGGCCGGGTGCGCGTGCTCTCCCGCGAAGGCGTCCTGGACGCGGCGGCCCGCTGGCACGGCGGCGACTTCGGCCCGCGCAGCGAGATGGCTCGCAGCGCGCCCGCCAAGTGCGGCACGTGCGGCTTCTACGCGCGGGTCGCCGGTTCGCTGGGCGCGGCGTTCGGCGTGTGCGCGAACGAGCTGACGCCGGCCGACGGGCACGTGGTGCACGTGGAGTACGGCTGCGGCGCGCACTCGGAGGTGGCGGTGGACAACGGCCCGGCGGTGCCGGTGGCCGACCTGGTCTACGACGACGCCGTGCTGGACGTGGAGGCCAACGAGCCGGAAACCGGTCGGTGAGCCGGGACCCGTTCGGCACCGAGGCGCTCCGGGACTCGGTGCTCGCCGCGTGGCGTGGTTCGCCGACCCGGTTCCGGGAGGACGCGAACGCCGAGGAGGACCTGCGGCTCGGCGGTTACCGCGACCGGCTGCTGGTGGAGCTGGCGCAGAACGCCGCCGACGCGGCCGGCGCGGAACCCGGTGTGCTGCGGCTGTCCCTCGTCGACGGTGAGCTGCGGGCGGCCAACACGGGCGCGCCGCTGACCGCGGACGGCGTGGCGGCCCTGGCGTCGTTGCGCGCCTCCGCCAAGTCCCTGGACACCGTCGGCCAGTTCGGCGTGGGTTTCGCGGCCGTGCTGGCGGTGACCGACGCGCCCCGCGTGGTGTCGTCGTCCGGTGGCGTCCTGTTCTCCGCGGCGCGCACCCGGCAGGCGGTGCCGGAGCTGGCGTCCGCGCGTGGCGGCGACGTGCCGGTGCTGCGGCTGGTGTGGCCGACCGACGAGGCGGACGTGCCCGCCGGTTTCGACACCGAGGTGCGGCTGCCGCTGAAGGTGGACGGTTCCGCGCTGCTGGCCGAGTTCGCCGAGCAGGTGCCGGACCTGCTGCTCGCCCTGCCCGGCCTGCGCCGGGTCGAGGTGGGCGCCGAGCTGGTGTGGGAGCGCACCGAGCAGGACGGCGTCGTGGTGCTCACCGGCCCGGCCGGCGCGGCGCGGTGGCGGGTGCACCGGGTCGGCGGCGAGCTGCCCGCGACCCTGGTGCAGGGCGTCGAGGCCCGGCCGCACTGGAGCGCCTGCTGGGCGTGGCCGATGGACGAGCCGCTGAGCGGCGACGTGCTGCACGCGCCGACGCCGACGGACGAGAAGCTGTCGTTGCCCGCCCGCCTGATCGCGACGCTGCCGGTGGAGCCGTCCCGGCGGCGGGTGCTGGTCGGCGGTGCGGCGTCGTACGTGCTGGAGCAGGCCGCCGCGGCCTACCCGGAGCTGGTGTCGGCGTTGCCGGCGGTGGAGCGCACGGCGCTGGTGCCGCTGCCGGGTTTCCCGCTGTCCGAGGTGGACGGCCTGCTGCGGGACCGGGTGCTGGCCGCGTTGCGCGGCGCGTCCTGGCTGCCGCTGGCCAGCGGCGAGTGGACCACCCCGGCCGCGGCCAGGGTGCTCGACGCGCCGTCCGAGGAACTGGTCGAGCTGCTGGAGGACGTGGTACCCGGTCTGCTCGACGCGGAACTGACGCTTCCCGCGCACGCCAGGGCGCTGGCGGCGCTGGAAGTGCCCCGGATGTCGGTGGGCGAGGTGGTCGAGGCGCTGGCCGGCGTCGGCGGCGACCCCGAGTGGTGGCACCAGGTGTACGCCGCGTTGTCGCCGCTGGCGGACGTCGACTCCACCGCGCGCGAGGCGCTGGGCGCGTTGCCCGTGCCGCTCGCGGACGGCCGGCTGGTCAGCTCGCCGCGCGGGGTGCTGCTGCTGTCGTCCGACGCGCCCGCCGGGCTGACCGGCCTGCGGGTCGTCCACCCCGACGCGGCGCACCCGCTGCTGCTGCGGCTCGGGGCGACCGAGGCGGGTCCCGCGGAGCTGCTGGACTCGGACGCCGTGCGCGAGGCCGTGCACCGCAGCCTGGACGACCCGGCGCTGGAGGGTCCCGACCTGGTGCGGACCGTGCTGTCGCTGGTGGACCGCGCGGGCGGGCGGCCGTGGCTGGGCGAGTTGGCGCTGCCCGACTCGGCGGGCGAGTGGCGGCGGGCCGACGAGCTGGCGTTCCCCGACTCGGCGTTGCTGGACGTGCTGGAGCCGGACGCGCCGATCGGCGTGCTGGACGCGGCGTTGGCCGCCGAGTGGCCGCGTGACGTGCTGGCGGCCGTGGGCGTGCTGGACGGCTTCACGGTCGTGGTCGACGACTCGCCGACCGAACCGGACCACGACCTCGCCGACGAGGGCTACTGGTGGGACGCGGCGGAGGAGCCGCCCACGCGGGTGGTCGGCATCCGGGACCTGGACCTGGTGGCCCGGGACAGGTGGCCCGAGGCGTTGCGGATGATGGCCGCCGACCCGGTGACGTGGCGCGCGGTGACCGAGCCGGACGGTTACACCGGCTGGTGGCTGGCCCGCTACGCGACCCTGGGCGGCGTGCCGCTGAACGCCTGGCGGCTGCCCGACGCGGTGGGCCTGGACGGCCTGTACGACGTGGTGCCGGACGTGGACGTGCCGCCGCACGTGCTCGCCGCGGCCGGTGTGCGCACGTCGCTGGCCGTGCTGGACGAGGACGACGTCACCGACCTGCTGGCCCGCCTGGGTGACCCGGAGCGGGTGTTGGCGGACGCGCTGGTGCTGCGGGTGCACGCGGCGCTGGCCGAGGTCGCCGACGTGGTGGGCGTCGAGCCGCCGGACCGGGTGCGCGTGCTCACCGGCGAGGCCGTGCCCGCCGACGACGTGGTGGTGCTGGACCTGCCGTGGCTGATCGGCGTGCTGCCGGGCGCGCAGGTGCTGGCCGCCGAGGGTTCCCCCGCCGTGCTGGCGGAGCTGCTCGCGCTGCCCCTGGCGTCCGAGGAGGTCGGCGGGGACGTGGTCGGCGCGGGCGACGAGGTGGTGTGGGCGGAGCTGGGCGCGGTGCGGCTGGCGTGCGACCTGCTCGGCGTGGACCTGCCGACCAGTCCCGTCGTCGTGCACGACGACCTGGTGGTGGAGTTCGACGGCGAGCGGCACGAGGTGTCGTGGTGGGTCGCCGACGGCGTGCCGCACGCGGCGGACACCCCGGAGGGGCTGGCGCGTGCGCTGGCGTGGGCGACCGGCCGGTGGGCCGACCGGTTCACGTTCGCGGCGCTGATCGCGGACCCGACGCCGACGGTGCTGCTGGGCTGACCGGTCAGAGGCCCTGCTGGGCGGTGCGCGAGCCCCGGCGGGCGGCCGAGCGCTGCCACCGGAAGACGCCGTAGCCGATCACGCCCAGCACGCCGCCGGACAGGCACGTCCACAGCAGCGTCGTCTGCTCCCGGAAGAACACGAGCACCACGAGGAACGCGAGGAGCCACAGGGCGGTGCCGCCCGCGATGGCGGGCACCGGGTCGGCCAGGCGCGCCGGCAGCGGCGGCGGGGCGGGCGGCGATTGGGACTGTTCGGCCACGTGGGGCAGGCTACCTGCCGGAAACCCCAGCCGGGCGCGCCGGCACCGACCGAAGGGAAGACGGGTATGGCCACCGGCCTGGACGGCTTCTTCAAGATCTCCGAACGCGGCTCCACCGTCGGCCGCGAGGTGCGTGGCGGTGTCGTCACGTTCGTCGCGATGGCCTACATCGTGGTCCTCAACCCCCTCATCCTGGGCAGCTTCGCGGCCGACGACCCGTCGGCGAAGACGGACGTCCTGGGCGCGATCCTGCCGGTGTCGCAGGTCGCGGCGGTGACCGCGCTGGTCGCGGGCGTCATGACCATCCTGTTCGGACTCGTCGCGAACTACCCCTTCGCCCTGGCCACCGGCCTGGGCATCAACTCGTTCCTGGCCGTGTCGATCGCGCCGAAGGTCACCTGGCCCGAGGCGATGGGCCTGGTCGTGGTGAACGGCCTCGTGGTGCTGCTGCTGGTCCTCACGGGCGTGCGCACCGCGGTGTTCAACGCCGTGCCGGCCGAGCTGAAGGCGGCCATCGCGGTCGGCATCGGCCTGTTCATCTGCTTCATCGGCCTGGTCGACGCGGGCTTCGTGCGGCGCGTCCCGGACGAGGCGGGCACGACCGTCCCGGTCGGACTGGGCATCAACGGCTCCATCGCGTCCTGGCCGACGCTGGTGTTCGTGGTGGGCCTGGTGCTGACCGGCGTCCTGGTGGCGCGCCGGGTCAAGGGCGCGATCCTGATCGGCGTGCTCGGCGCGACGGTGCTGTCCGTGGTGCTGGAGGCGGTGGTGCACGCGGGTCCGTCGAAGGGCGTGAACCCGGAGGGCTGGAACCTCGGCTACCCGGCGCTGCCGGACCAGGTGCTGGGGCTGCCGGACCTGTCGCTGCTCGGCGACGTGTCGTTCGGCGCGTGGACGCGGCTGCCCGCGCTGACCGCCGCGCTGGTGGTCTTCACGCTGGTGCTGACGGACTTCTTCGACACCGTGGGCACGATGACCGGCCTGGGCAAGGAAGCCGGGTTGATCGGCAAGGACGGGCAGCTGCCGGGCGTGAGCAGGGCGTTGTTCGTGGACGGCGTCGGCGCGGTCGCGGGTGGTGCGGCGTCCTCGTCGTCGAACACGGTGTTCGTGGAGTCGGCGGCGGGCATCGCGGAGGGCGCGCGGACCGGGTTGGCGAACGTCGTGACCGGCCTGCTGTTCCTGGCGGCGATGTTCCTGACGCCGCTGTACTCGGTCGTGCCGGTGGAGGCCGCGGCCCCGGCGCTGGTCATCGTGGGCGCGTTGATGATCGTCCAGGTCCGGGACATCGACTTCACGGACTTCTCCGTGGCGTTGCCCGCGTTCCTCACGATCGTGGTCATGCCGTTCACCTATTCGATCGCCAACGGCATCGGCGCGGGCTTCGTCAGCTACGTGGTGTTGCGGGCGATGACCGGGCGGGCACGCAGCATCCACCCGCTGATGTGGGGTGTGGCCGGTGCGTTCGTCGTCTACTTCGGCATCGGGCCCATCCAGGCCGTGTTCGGGAGCTGAAATGGGCAAGTTCACACGATGGGCGCAGAGATCGTGAGGTATGCTAACTACGTGGCGGAGAGCGACGCGGAACGGGGGCTGGCGAGCCGGCTGCGGCTGGCCGTGGTCCGGCTGAACCGCAGGCTCCGCGCCCAACGGGTCAACTCGGTGATCTCGCTGACCCAGGTGTCCGCGTTGTCCACGCTCCACAAGTGCGGGCCGCTGACGCCCGGCGAGCTGGCCGCCAAGGAAGGCGTCCAGCCCCCGTCCATGACGAGGGTCATCGCGGCGCTGGAGGACTTCGGCTTCGCGACCCGACGCCCGCACCCCACGGACGGGCGACAGGCCATCGTGGAACTGAGCGAGTCCGGGCAGAGCTACATCAACGAAGAGGTGTCGGCGCGCGAGGCGTGGCTCGACGTGCGGCTGGCGGAGCTGACACCGGAGGAACGGGGCGTGCTGTCGCGCGCCGCCGAGATAATCGACAGGATGGCGGGGCAGTAACGAGTGCCGGCGTACGCGGGTGGTGCGGAGACCGATCGGACCGATCGTCGAGAGGCGCTACCCCCGCCGGGCAAGCGGCGCATGTTCGGTTCGCTCCGCGTGCGCAACTACCGCCTCTACGCGTCCGGGCAGGTCATCTCCCTGGTCGGGCTGTGGATGCAGCGCGTTGCCCAGGACTGGTTGGTGCTGGAGCTGTCCGACGGCTCACCGGTCGCCCTGGGCATCGCCGCCGCGCTCCAGTTCGCGCCGACGTTGTTCTTGTCGTTGTGGGCGGGCGTGCTCGCCGACCGGATGGACAAGCGCAAGCTGCTGCTGGCGTTGGAGACCGGGCTCGGGCTGTGTGCGCTGACCCTGGGGTTGCTCGACGTCACCGGCATCGCGGAACTGTGGCACGTCTACCTGCTGTGCTTGCTGCTGGGCGCCGTGTCGGCGGTCGAGACGCCCGTGCGCCAGTCGTTCGTGGTGGAGATGGTCGGTCGTGACCAGCTCACCAACGCGGTCGCGCTGAACTCGATGACGTTCAACCTGGCCCGCATGGTCGGGCCCGCGGTGGCCGGTGGCCTGATCATCGTGGTCGGCACCGGTTGGGTCTTCCTGATCAACGCGGTGAGCTTCCTGGCGGTGCTGGCCGGCCTGGTGCTGATGAACCCGGCCGAACTGCACCGCGACGAGCCCGTGCCCAGGGAGAAGGGCCAGCTCCGCGAGGGTCTGCGGTACGTCCGCGGCCGGACGGACCTGGTGATCCTGCTGTGCCTGGTGTTCTTCATCAGCACGTTCGGGTTGAACTTCTACGTGACGCTGGCGGTGTTGGCGCGCAACACGTTCGGTGGTGACGCCGATGCGTACGGGTTGTTGTCCACGATGCTGGCGGTGGGGACGTTGGCGGGCGCGACGCTGGCGGCTCGGCGCAGCGCCAAGGGAAAGCCGCGGTTGCGGTTGCTGATCGTGGGCGCGTTGGCGTTCGGCGTGCTGGAGATCGCTGCCGGGTTGATGCCGTCGCTGTGGCTGGTGGGCGTGGTGCTGATCCCGGTGGGGATCGCCATGATGACCTTCACGACCACCGCCAACGCGACCGTGCAGTTGGCCGTGTCACCCGCGATGCGCGGCCGGGTGATGGGCTTGTACATGCTGGTGTTCCTGGGCGGCAACCCGGTCGGCGGCCCGGTGATGGGCTGGCTGGCCGAGCACTTCACGGCCCGTGCCCCCCTGGTGGCGGGTGGCGTGGTGTCCATCGTGGCGGCGCTGGTGGGCGGGTTCGTGCTGGCCAAGCGAGGCGGGCTGACCCTGCCGACGTACCGCCTGGGCCTGCGCCGTCGAGCCCGCGTCTGATCGACCACGTGGCTCCGGGGTGTCGGGTGTTGGCTGGTCGCACGCGGTTTGGTGCTCCGGACTTCCCAACGAAGCGAGCTTAGGCTAACCTAAGCTCGTCGCTTCGTGGTGGGAGCGGCAGTCAGTTCGGGAACAGACGAGGCCCCGCCTCCCGGTCGTACCGCCGGGGAGCGGGGCCTCGTCGTGTCAGCGATGGGAGCTTGTCGGAGCATCCACCGCCGAGCCTGTCACTGCTGCGGCAGCTGGAGACCGTTCTGCCCGGCGCGGGCGGCCTCGAAGCGCGCGGCCACGTCGTCCCAGTTGACGACGTTCCACAGGGCGGAGATGTAGTCCGCCTTGAGGTTGCGGTACTGGAGGTAGTACGCGTGCTCCCAGATGTCGAACACCAGCAGCGGCGTGGTGGCGATCGACAGGTTGGAGTGGTGGTCCTTGAGCTGCTGGGTGATCAGCCGCTGACCGACCGGCTCCCACGCGAGGATGCCCCAGCCGGAACCCTGGATGGTGGACGCGGCGGCGCCCAGCTGCGCGCGCAGCTTGTCGAACGAGCCGAAGTGCTCGTCCACGGCCGCGGCCAGCTCGCCGACCGGCTTGTCACCGCCGTTGGGCGAGAGGTTCTTCCACCACACCTGGTGCAGCGCGTGACCCGCGAGGTGGAACGCCAGCGTCGTCTCCAGGCCGACGATGGAGCCGAAGGACTCCTTGTCCCGCGCCTCGGCGATCTGGTCGATCGTGTCGTTCGCGCCCTTGACGTAAGCGGCGTGGTGCTTGCTGTGGTGCAGCTCGTTGATCTCGCCGATGATCGCCGGTTCGAGGGCGCCGTAGTCGTAGTCGAGATCCGGCAGCACGTACTGGGCCATGACCATCCCCTCGTTGCAACACTCTTGTACCTGCAATCTACTTGCAACCACGGCCGCCCGAAACTGGGGTGGTGATCACAAGGCTTTTCGGTGGGATCGGGAATGCACGCGGGTGGTCCGGCGGCGCGCGGGCGGTGAGGTTGGGCGCGGGGCCTGGCGGTGCCGGGGCGGAGGGGTGTTTCACCTGGTCAGCCGCCGTGTGAGGCGATGTCTGGACATTGACTTAGGTCTAGGTTCGGCGAGGTGGATCGCCGCCCGATCTGTCTACTGTGGACGCCTGCCGGCGGCGGGCGCGAGCCGCGTGGGCCGACCGCGGCAGGTGCGCGGCCCCGGTGGGTGAGCCGCGGCGGTCGGCCCGGGGTGCGCGGCCGGCGGGCGGCGCGACGCGGGTCCGGAGAGCCGGTCACGCGGCGCCCCCGCGAGCCGGTGCGGAATATGCGGGGGTTGATCAGGGGGGCGGTGTGCGGTGCCTGGCAAGATGACGCCCATGGGCACCGAGGAGGACTGGCCGATCGAGCAGACGTGGTCGCTGCGCAACACGCATTGGCACGCCTACGTCGAACACACGTCCCTCGACCACGCCTCACCCCGGCAGGAGCGCCTGGAGCGCACCCCGGAGGAGGTGCTGACCACCCCGACCGAGGTCGCGGCGTGGTTGGAGGTCAACCTCCGCAGCGCGACCAAGCCGGAGGAGGCGGGCAAGAAGCGCACCAAGGACGAGCGGGACTTCTCCGACTCCAACCGGGTGCACGCGTCCCTGGCGTCGGCGGGCGAGTCGATCTACACCGGCGTGAAGGGGATGCTGACGCTGGCCGTCGAGGCGGTGACGCCCGAGGAGTGCCGCAGTTCCCACGACGGCGCGGACGTCGCACCGCTCAAAGCCGGCCGTCGTCGCTGACTCAGCCGACCGGCCACGTGTGCACCGGCTCGCCGGTGTGCATCAGCTCGACGTACCGGGAGAGCATCGCGCCCAGCGCCGCCTCCCGGTCCGCACCGCGCTCCTCCAGCAACGCCACGGTCTCCCGCTGCCACTGCGACCCGGTGCGCCGCGCCAGGCACCGCGCCTCGATGACGCCGAGGTACCTCTCCCGCGCGGCGTCGGACACGCCGCACGCCCGCAAGCCCTCGTGCGCCAACGGCAGGAGCCGCCGCAGCACCAGCTCGTCCGGCGGCACCCAGCCGATGCCCGGCCAGTAGAGCTGCGCGCCCATCCCGTGCCGTGAACCGGCGTACAGGTTCTCCTCCGCCGCCTGGAACGACATCTGTGTCCACAGTGGACGTTCCAGGGTGGTGAGGGCGCGTTGCGCGCCGTAGAAGAACGCCGCGTTCGCCATGGTGTCCAACACCGTCGGGCCGGCCGGGAGCACGCGGTTCTCCACCCGCAGGTGCGGCACGCCGTCCACCACGTCGTACACCGGCCGGTTCCACCGCCACACGGTCCCGTTGTGCAGCCGCAGCTCGGTCAACGCCGGCGTGCCACCGGCGCCGAGCACGTCCAGCGGGTCCTCGTCGCCGGTTTCCGGCAGCAGCGCGGGGAAGTAGCGGACGTTCTCCTCGAACAGGTCGAAGATCGAGGTGATCCACCGCTCGCCGAACCACACCCGCGGGCGCACGCCCTGGTTCTTCAGCTCGACCGTGCGGGTGTCGGTGGCCTGGAGGAACAACGGCACGCGGGTCTCGTGCCACAGCGCGCGGCCGAGCAGGAACGGTGAGTTCGCCGCGATCGCCACCTGCACGCCGGCCAACGCCTGCGCGGCGTTCCAGTGCGCGGCGAAGTCGTCCGGCGCCACCTGGAGGTGCAGTTGGACGGACGTGCACGCCGCCTCGGGGAGGATGGACTCCGCGTAGCTCAACAACTTCTCGGGCGTCGTGCCGCCGGGCATCGGCGCGCCCTCCATCGACAGCACGGTCTCCTCGCCGCGCACCGCGAAGATCTGGTCGTTGAGCAGGGCGTACCGCGGGCTGTCGGACAGCCACCGGCGGTCGAAGTGCTCCTGCCGCAACGTAGGGAGCACCCCGATCATCACGATGGACGTGCCCGCGTCGTGCGCCTTGTCGTCCGCCGAGGAGAGGGTTTCCCGCAGCGCGTGCTCCAGGGCGAGGGTCTGGTCGCCGGCCAGCTCCCGGGGCGGCACGTTGACCTCCAGGTTGTGCTGCCCCAGTTCCAGCGTGAACGACGGGTCGCCGATCTTCTCCAGCACCTCCGCGTTGGCCATCGCGGGACGGCACTCGTCGTCGACCAGGTTCAGCTCGATCTCCAGCCCCATCTGCTGGCGCGGGAAGGAGAAGCTGTCCTCGGCCAACATGGTTCCCAGTGCGTCCAGGCACCGCTGGACCCGCTCGCGGTAGCGCTGCCGGTCCTCCCTGGTGAACACGCCAACGGACACCTTGCCACCCATGCCGCCTCCCAATCGGTCGGGCTGTTCCGGCGGGCTCAGCGGAGGCCAACCGTGACACAGTGATCACCGGCCCGCCAGCGCCCAAATCGGTGCTCTCTGTCACACCGCAGTAACAATCAGCGAGAACATGCAGGTTGGAGGCTCGCCTTTCGGCCCTCTGGACTACGAGCGGTGTTCACATGTCGGGAAGTGGGACACTGCCCGGGTGATCGAGATCGACGACCCGGCGGACCCGCGGCTGGACGACTTCCGGGACCTGTCGACGGCGGACCGCCGACCCGACCGCCCCGGCGGCCGGGGCCTGGTGATCGCCGAGGGCGTGGTGGTGGTGGAACGGCTGCTCGCCTCGCCCTACCCGGTGCGCGCGCTGCTCGGCGTGCGCCGCCGCGTCGAGGCGCTCGGCGACCTGCCCGCGCCCGCCTACGTGACCTCCGCCGAGGTGATGGCCGAGGTGGTGGGCTTCCACCTCAACCGCGGCGTGCTCGCCGCCGCCGACCGCGCGCCCCAACCGACCGCCGCCGAACTCGCCGCCACCTCCCGGCGGCTGGCCGTGCTGGAGGGCGTCGGCGACCACGAGAACCTGGGCGCGTTGTTCCGCAACGCCGCCGCGCTGGGCGTGGACGGCGTCCTGCTCGGACCGGGGTGCAGCGACCCGCTGTACCGGCGCAGCGTCCGCGTCTCGATGGGACACGTGCTGCGCGTGCCGTTCGCGCACCTGCCCGACCTGGCGACCGGACTGGAAGCGTTGCGGGCCGCCGGTTTCCGCATTGCCGCGCTGACACCCCGAGCCGACGCCGTGCCGCTGCCCGAGGCCGGGCTCGCGGGCGGGCGCGCCGCCGTGCTGCTCGGCGCGGAGGGACCCGGCCTCACCGACGAGGCCATCGCCGCCGCCGACGTGGCCGTCCGCATCCCGATGGCGGAGGGCGTCGACTCGCTCAACGTCGCGACCGCGGGCGCGATCGCCTTCTACGCGCTCGGCTGACCGGCTAACGTCGACCCAGCAGCACCCCCATGAGGAGGAATCCGTGGAACTGCGGGTCCAGGGCGGCCGAGCCGTGCTCGCGGGTCGTGACGACGCGGGCGAGCGGGAGGTGGACCCGCACGCGTTGCCGCTGGGCGCGGGACTCGCCGATGCGCTGCACGAGTGGGCGAAGGTCGCCGACGCGGTGTTGCGCGCCGACACGCCCGAGGACGGCGCGGCGGGCGCCCTGGTGGCCCGGCGCGGTCGGCAGCTCGCCGGGCGGCTGGCCGCCGACATGGGCACGACCGTCGCCTACACCGACCCGGTCACCGGCGAGCAGTACGTGGTCGGCGCGCCCGACCCCGAACCGGAACCCGAACCCGCGGGGCCGCCGGAGAAGACGCCGTGGGGCACCGGCCTGACGGTCAGCGTGATCACCGCCGCCGTGGTGGCGATCATGGTGGTCACGCTGTCGCTCGGCCTCGGCGAGACCAGCCGCTGGCTCGCCCTGATCGCCAACGTCCTGGTGGTCGGCGGCATCACGCCGTCCGTCTGGCTGGCCCGCAACGTGCCGGTGTGGCGTTGGGTGGCCTACGGCGTCGTGGCGGGCGTGCCGGCCGCCTGGCTCGCCCTGCTCTCGACGCTGCTGTAGGCCACCCTCCCCGTCAGGCCAACGAGTCCCGCCACGCCGAGTGCAGCGCGGCGAACCGGCCTTCGCCCGCGATCAGCTCCTCGGGCGAACCGTCCTCCACCACCCGGCCGCCGTCGATCACCAGCACCCGGTCCGCGATCAGCACGGTGGACAGCCGGTGCGCGATGATGAACGCCGTCCGCCGCGCCAGCACGGTCTCCAGCGCGCCCTGCACCAGCCGCTCCGACGGCACGTCCAGGCTCGACGTGGCCTCGTCCAGCACCAGCACCGCCGGGTCCGCCAGGAACGCCCGCGCGAACGCCACCATCTGCCGCTGCCCGGCCGACAGCCGACCGCCGCGCTTGCGCACGTCCGTGTCGTACCCGTCGGGCAGGGCGGAGATGAACTCGTGCGCGCCGACCGCCCGTGCCGCCGCCACGACCTCCTCGCGGGTCGCGGTCGGCCTGCCCAGCGCGATGTTGTCCGCCACCGAGCCGTCGAACAGGAAGTTCTCCTGCGTCACCATGACCACGGCCCGCCGCAGGTCCTCGTCCGCGACCGACCGCAGGTCCACGCCGTCCAGCAGCACCGCGCCCGCGGACGGGTCGTAGAACCGGGCCACCAGCTTCGCGAGCGTCGACTTGCCCGCACCGGTCGCGCCGACCAGCGCCACCGTCTGCCCGGCGGGCACGTGCAGGTCGAACGCGGGCAGCACCACCGGGGTGCTCGCCGAGTAGCGGAACTCCACGCCGTCGAACGCCACCTGCCCGCGCACGTCCGGCAGCGGCGCGGGGTCGTCCGGCTCGGGCACGGCCGGCTTCTCCTCCAGCACGCCGGAGATCTTCTCCAGCGCGGCCGTGGCCGAGGCGTACGAGTTGGCGAACATGGCGATCTCGTCGAACGGGTCGTAGAACCGCCGCACGTACAGCGTGAACGCGGCCAGCACGCCCAGCTCCAGGTCGCCGTTCGCGACCCGCCACGCGCCCAGCGCGAGGATCACCGCCAGCGAGACGTTGCCGATCAGCCGCACCAGCGAGGTGAACGCCGCCATCACCCGGAACGCGTCGGCGTTGGCGTCCCGGAACTGGCCGTTGAACTCGTCCATGATCCCGCGGTTGCGGTGCTCCCGGCGGAACGCCTGCACCGCGCGGATGCCGTTCATGGTCTCCACGAACTGGACGATCACCTTGGCGATCGCGCCACGCGTGCCCCGGTACGCGGTGGCCGAGCGGCGGCGGAACCAGCGGACGAGCACCAGCAGCGGCAGGAAGCCGAACAACACGACCATCGCCAGCGGCGGGTCCAGGGTGAGCATCACGATCGAGATGCCGACCACCGACAGCAGGGACGTGAAGAAACCGTCCAGGCCCTGCTCCAGCAGGTCCTGGAGCGAGTCGACGTCACTGGTCAGCCGCGAGATCACCTTGCCGGAGGTGTACTTCTCGTGGAACGACACGGACAGCTTCTGCACGTGCCGGAACACCCGCTCCCGCAGGTCCAGCAGCAGGTCCTGCCCGATCCGGCCGGACAACCGCACGAACGACCAGCGCAACGCGGTCGCCACGAGCGCCGTGCCCACGTACCCGCCGACGCACCACGCCAACACGGCGGGCCGCCCGTCCACCGCCGCCGGGACGCCCCGGTCGATGGCGGCGGCGATCAGCAGCGGGCCGGCCAGGCTCGCCAGGTTCTCCGCGACCACGATCACCAGCGCCAGCACCACCGCGCGGGTGTGCGGGCGCAGCAGCGAGCCGAGCAGCCGGCGTGACCGCGCCTGGAGCTTCGAGCCCGTCGCGTAGTCGAGTTCCTCGACGTCCTCGGCGGCGACGCCGCGCCACCGCTCCTCGTCCTCGGGCCGGTCCACCCGGTCCGCCACGGCCGTCACGCCGCCACCTCCTCGTCCTCCAGCGTGGCCAGCAGGTGCCGGTACGTCTCGTTGGTCGCCAGCAGTTCGCGGTGCGTGCCGACCGCCGCGATCCGGCCGTCGACGAGCATCGCGACCCGGTCCGCGAGCTGCACCGTGCTCGGCCGGTGCGCGACGACCAGCGCCGTCACGCCCTTGAGCACGCGCCGCAGCGCCGCCTCCACCTCGGCCTCGGTGTGCACGTCCAGCGCGGACAGCGGGTCGTCCAGCACCAGCACGGCCGGGTGCCCGGCGACCGCGCGGGCCAGCGCCAGCCGCTGCCGCTGCCCGCCGGACAGGGACAGGCCCTGCTCGCCGATCCGCGTGTCCAGGCCCCACGGCAGCGCGTCCACGAACTCCTCGGCCCGCGCCACCCGCAACGCCTCCCGGACCCGCTCCTCGCTCACGTCCTCGCCGCCGAGCGCCACGTTCTCGGTCACGCTCGCGGAGAACAGGATCGGCTCCTCGAACGCCGTGCCCACGACCCGGCGCAGCTCCGCCAGGTCCAGGTCGCGCACGTCGACGCCGTCGATGGTGACCCGGCCGCCGGTCACGTCCGCGAGGCGCGGCACGAGCGCCGTCACCGTCGTCTTGCCGGACCCGGTCGCGCCGACCAGCGCCACCGTCTCGCCGGGCCGGACGTCCAGGTCGACGCCGCGCAACACCTCCCGGCCGCCGGGGCCGTGGGCGAACCGCACGTCCTCGAACCGCACGTGCCCGCGCACCGGGCGCGGCAGCGGCGTCGCCTCGGCCGGGCCGGTGATCGTGACGGGCTCGTCCACCACCTCGAAGTACCGCTCGGAGGCCGACGCGGTCTGGTTGGTCTCCGCCAGCAGCCAGCCGATCGAGTCGATCGGCCACCGCAGGAAGGCGCTCACCGTGACGGCGGCGACCAGCGTGCCCGTCGTGACGGTGCCGTTCGCGATGCCCACCGCGCCGTACGCGAGCTGCCCCGCGATGGCCAGCTCGGGCAGCACGATCAGCACCGCCCACAGCAACGCGAAGATCCGCACCTTGGCCAGCTCGGTGTCGCGCAGCTCGCGGGCCTGCCGCACGAACCGCCGCGCCAGGTGCGGTCCGCGCCCGAACGCCTTGAGCACGCGGATGCCCAGCACGGACTCCTCGACCACGGTGGTCAGGTCGCCCGTCTGGTCCTGCGCCCGGCGGGCCACCACCTTGAACCTGGTCTCGAACAGGTAGGACAGCAGCACCAGCGGCAGCGTGCAGCCCAGGACGATCAGGCCCAGCACGGGCGAGAGCCAGAACAACACGCCCAGGCCGGTCAGCACGATCAACGTGTTCACCACCAGGAAGGTGATGACGAACGCCACGAACCGGCGGACGGTGTTCAGGTCCTGCGTGGCGCGGGACAGCAGCTGGCCCGACTGCCACCCGTCGTGGAACGAGACCGGCAGCCGTTGCAGGTGGTGGTACATGTCGGCGCGCATCCGAGCCTCCACGTCGGACGCCGGCCGCGCGATGAAGCGGCGGCGCGCGTAGAAGAAGCCGGCCTCCGCGGCGCCCAGCAGCAGCACCAGGCCGACCAGCGGCGGCAGTGCGCCCAGGTCGCGGTCGGCGATCGGGCCGTCCACGATGCGTTGGGTGACGAGCGGGATGCCCAGCCCGCACAGCATCGCGAGCAGCGCGGCCACCATGCTCGCGAGCATGGGCAGGCGTACCGGTCGGAAGTACGGCCACAGCCTGCGCACCGTGGCGGCGGTCGAGTGGTGCGGTGCATCGTTGTCACCGGTCGGCGACTGGGCGCGCTCTGCCACGTGTGTCTTCCCCCTCGGGTCCGATTCCACGGTACGAACCTCGCCCCCCGCGAGCATCCCCTTTTCCCGACCACGAACATGCAGGCTCTACCTAGGTGGAGGTCAAGATGGACGTGCGGTACCTGCGTACCGAGGCGACCATGGCGTTCCCCCGCGGCCGGCTCCTGGCGGTGCGGGGCGGGCGGTTGCACGTGCTCGCGCCGGACGGCTGGGACGCCCTCGGCGGCCGGGCCGAGCACGCCCGGCCGATGTCCCGCGCGGAGGCCGAGGAGTGGTGCGAGCACGTGGGCTGGGACCCGCGGCTGCTGGACGAGGTGCCCGCCCCGTGATCAGTTCCGGTGGGCCGTCAGGGGCGCGGCGAGGGCGAACCCGACCGCGCCGGCGAGCACGGCGCTCGCGGGGAAAGCGACCCACGTCGTCCCGAGCGCGAGCACCGCCGCGATCCCGACGCCGACCGCGGCCATGCCCAGGGGGCGCGTCACGTGCAGCGCGGCGAGCACCGCCCACCCGACCAGCACCCCGACCACGACGCCGACCGGGACGGCCACCACGCCCGCGGACAGGCAGCCCCAGTCGTCCTTCGAGCAGACCGCGCCGGACGCGATCAGCTCGCGCACGCCCCACCAGGCCGCGCCGAGCACCGCGCCCAGCACCACACCGACGATCACCCGCCGCAGCATGTGCGCACGGTTACCCGGCGCGCACGAAGAGCAAACGGCTCAGCCGCGGTTGGAGCGGACGCCCAGCAGGACGTCCTCCCAGGACGGCACGATGGGGTGGGTCTTCTTGCCGCGCTTCGGCGGCTCCTTCTTCCCGCCCTGCGCGGGCGCGGGCACGGCGGGTTCCTCGGCCGCCGGCACCGGCTCGGCGTCGGCCTTCGGCTTCGGCTCCGCCTTGGGCTCCGGCGGCGGCGGGGGCTCCTCGCGGACGAGGATCTCCGGTTCCGCCGCCTTCTCCAGGGAGAGCGCCTGCCGGGCCAGCTGCGTCACCGGGCGCACGGTGCGCAGCGTGCGGTTGGGGTTCGGGTCCATGAGGTCCACGGCGCCCTCGTCCAACGCGGTCACCGTGCCGCCGTGCGCGCCGGGGTGGAACGCCCAGTGCGCCCGGTTGTCCGACCGGCCCGCGGTCCAGTGCAGCTGGACGACCCAGCGGCCGTCCTCACCACGCCACGAGTCCCAGCTGACGTCGGTGTAGTCCTGCCCGCGCAGGCCGAACGAGTGCGCGACGACCTCGCCCAGCGTCTGCACGTCGGGCCCGTCCTCGCGCACCGGGTGCGCGCGCTGCGCCAGCTCCGCGGTGCGCGAGCGCTCCAGCAGCACGGGGTAGGCGAACCGCTCGACGCGGTGCGTCGGGATGCCCGCCGCCGCCGCGACCTGCGCGACGGACTCGCCGGCGCGGATCCGCGCCTGGATCTCCTTCGGACGCATCTGGCTCTCCACCTCGATCTCGATCTGGCCGAGTCGGGTGAGGTCGCCGCGCGCAGCCGCACGCAGCCGTTCGTCCGCGGGCAGCGTGAAGCGCTCGCCGCGTTCCGGGTCCTCTAGGATGACGGACTTGCCGTCGTCTTCGAGCCCGATGACCCGCAGCGCTCGCATCATTGGCCTCCCGTGTGACTTCACCTCGCCAGGTGCCGACGTTAATCCGGCGTGCCGCCTTGACGCGGGAGGCTCGCCGTGTTCACCGATATCTTCACGTGATCTTGCCGTATGTCGACGGTGTCCGCACGTCTGTTACGCGAAGGTTCACCTCGACGATCGTCGAAGCGCGGAGGGCCCCCGCCGCAGGTCGCGTCGGGGGCCCTCCGGTCACGGCACGGGTCAGAGCTGGGAGACGACCCAGTCGACGGCCTTGGTCAGCGTCGTCACGTCCGCCGGCTCGACCGCCGGGAACATGGCCACGCGGAGCTGGTTGCGGCCGAGCTTGCGGTACGGCTCGACGTCCACGACGCCGTTGGCGCGCAGCACCTTGGCCACCACCGACGCGTCCACCGAGTCGTCGAAGTCGACGGTGCCGACGACCTGCGAGCGGTGTGCCGGGTCCGCCACGTACGGCGTGGTGTAGGAGGTCGACTCGGCCCACGAGTACAGGCGCGACGAGGAGTCGGCGGTCCGCTCCACCGCCCACGGCAGCCCGCCGTTGCCGAGGATCCACTTGATCTGGTCGTCCAGCAGGAACAACGTCGCCAGCGACGGCGTGTTGTACGTCTGGTCCTTGGTGGAGTTGTCCAGCGCCGTGGTCAGCGACAGGAACTCCGGCACCCAGCGGCCGGACGCGCCGATCTCCGCGACCCGCTCCAGCGCGGCGGGCGACATCAGGGCGATCCACAGGCCGCCGTCGGAGGCGAAGCACTTCTGCGGCGCGAAGTAGTAGACGTCGAAGTCCTCGGCACGCACCGGGAGGCCGCCCGCGCCGGAGGTGGCGTCGATGGCGACCAGCGCGCCGTCCGAGCCGGCGGGCCGGGACACCGGCACCGCGACACCGGTGGAGGTCTCGTTGTGCGCCCAGCCGACCAGGTCGGTGCCCTCGGCGTAGGCGATCTCGGGCGCGGAGCCCGGGTCGGCCTTGACCACGACGGAGTCGCCGAGGAACGGCGCGTCCGAGGTGACCTTCGCGAACTTGGCGGAGAACTCGCCGTAGGTGAAGTGCTGCGCGCGCTCCCGGACCAGCCCGAAGGCCGCCGCGTCCCAGAACGCCGTGGTGCCGCCGTTGCCCAGGACCACCTCGTAGCCCTCGGGCAGCGCGAACAGCTCGCGCAGACCGGAGCGGACCGAGCCGACCAGGGACTTCACCGGCTTCTGCCGGTGCGAGGTGCCCATCAGGGCGGCGCCCTCGGCGGCCAGGGCGGCGAGCGCCTCCGGGCGGACCTTGGACGGTCCGCAGCCGAACCGGCCGTCGGACGGGCGCAGCTCGGCGGGGAGGACCAGGGTGGTCGGGTCGGCGGTCTGGGTCATCGCGAAAGCCTCCGGTCGCGGGGGAGGGGGACAGCCTCACCGGCGCCGTTGCCGGGGTTCACAGTGTTGCAGCCGCGTGGCCCGCGGGTGACGTCCGGGTGTCGCTGCTCACGCGCGGGCCGCGTGGTTCAGGCGATCTCGGCCCAGCCCTCGACCTCGGACGGCTTGCGCGGACCGGGGCCGACGTACGACGCGGACGGGCGCACGAGCCGTCCGGTGCGCTTCTGCTCCAGGATGTGCGCCGACCAGCCCGCGGTGCGGGCGCAGGTGAACATCGCGGGCATCATGTGCGGCGGTACCTGCGCGAAGTCCAGGATCACGGCCGCCCAGAACTCGACGTTGGTCTCGATGGCGCGGTCCGGGCGGCGTTCCCGCAGCTCGGCGAGCGCGGCCTGCTCCAGCGCCGCCGCCACCTCGTAACGCGCCGCGCCCAGCTCCTGGCAGGTGCGGCGCAGCACGCGGGCCCGCGGGTCCTCCGCCCGGTACACCCGGTGGCCGAAGCCCATCAGCCGCTCGCCCCGGTCCAGGATGCCCTTGACCACGGCCCGCGCGTCGCCGGTCCGCTCGGCCTCCTCGATCATCGGCAGCACGCGGGCCGGCGCGCCGCCGTGCAGCGGGCCGGACATCGCGCCGATCGCGCCGGACAGCGACGCCGCCACGTCCGCGCCGGTCGACGCGATCACGCGAGCGGTGAACGTGGAGGCGTTGAGGCCGTGCTCGGCCGCCGACACCCAGTACGCGTCGAGCGCCCGCACGTGCGCCGGGTCGGGTTCACCGCGCCAGCGGGTGAGGAAGCGCTCGGTGATGGTGCGGCACTCGTCGATGCGCCGCTGCGGCACCGCGGGCCGCCCGATGCCGCGCGCGGACTGCGCCGCGTAGGACAACGCCATCACCGAGGCGCGGGCGAGCTGCGCGCGGGCTTCCTCGTCCGCGATGTCGAGCAGCGGCTGGTAGCCCCAGATCGGCGCGACCATGGCCAGCGCCGCCTGCACGTCCACCCGCACGTCGCCGGTGTGCACCGGGATCGGGAACGGCTCGGCGGGCGGCAGACCCGGCCCGAAGCGGCCGTCCACCAGGAGCGCCCACACGTTGCCGAAGGTGACCTTGCCCGCCAGGTCCTCGATGTCCACGCCGCGGTAGCGCAGCGCGCCACCGTCGCGGTCCGGCTCCGCGATCTCGGTGCGGAATGCGACGACGCCTTCGAGGCCCGGTCGGAAGCCGTCCTGCTCGGTCTGCTGCACCACGCTGTGCGCTCCTTGTCCGCGAGGCTCAAGAGTTGGGGCGAGCTTGCTCTCCCGGGGACCCCCTGGCAACGACGCCTTTCCGTGTCGTCGGTCACGATTCAGGAATCGATCCAGTGTTTTCCAATTAGCGGCGTGGAATTTCCGGTTGGCGGAACGCCTGCGTGGCGCGCCCGACCGGGTGCCGGCCCCGGTCGGGCGGCCCCGGCGACCGCGGCCCTCCCGCGGGTCGTGCCGCCGGAAACGGTGGCCGGATTCCGCGTCGCGATTCCGGCGGAACACCCCGCCTCTCGCGATTCGGGAGGAATCGCCGCCACACCGTGCGAGACGCTTCGCAGCGGCCCGGGTTCGGCGGATCACACGACTGGTCGTCACCCATTGCGGCGGCATTCCCGGACGGCTTCCCGGTGGTGGCGGGTGACGGCCGGACGTGCGCTTCACCACCGACGACCAATGGGTCCCGGAACGAGTGATGATCTGACTCGATCCCGTGTTCGATTCCGAAAAGGCCGTCCCACCGACCGTCACGTTTGGGGTGGTGCTCATCACCGCGCAGGCGGTTTCGCGGGTGGCGGTGAACCCCGTACGGTCGCGGGATCGTCAGGTGCCACAAGTGCCTCACCTGGAAAAGCTGCTCGGGAGGTTCGGGATGTCGGAGACGACGAACATCGCGTTGCCGTCGATGCGCGTGTCCTACGAACAGGGCTCGCTCACGGAGGGCGATCTCGCCGCCTCCTGGCACGAGCAGTTGCAGCTGTGGCTGGACCAGGCCACCGGCGCGGGGCTGCCCGAGCCGAACGCGATGGTGCTGGCCACCGCCGACCCGGACGGCCGGCCGTCGTCCCGGACGGTGCTCGCCAAGGGGCTCGACGCGCGTGGTCTGGTGTTCTTCACCAACTACACGTCCGCGAAGAGCCACGACCTGATGGCCACCCGCTACGCGTCCGCGACGTTCCCGTGGTTCGCGATGCAGCGCCAGGCGCACGTGCGGGGCACCGTGGAGAAGGTCGGTCCCGAGGAGACGGCGCGTTACTGGGAGAGCCGCCCGCGCGGGTCGCAGCTCGGCGCGTGGGCGTCGCCGCAGTCCAGGGTGGTGACCGGGCGGTCCACTCTGGACAGCGCGTTGCACAAGATCGAGCGGCAGTTCGCGGACGCCGAGCGCGTGCCGGTGCCGCCGCACTGGGGCGGCTGGCGCATCCGCCCCGAGGAGGTCGAGTTCTGGCAGGGCCGCCGGGACCGGATGCACGACCGCCTCCGCTTCCGCCTGGGTCGGGACGGCTGGGAGGTCCAGCGCGTAGCGCCGTAGCGGTGGCGCAAGTCTCGGTTCACGACCGTTTAGTTGTCGTACGCTAACCGGAGTGAGGAGACTGCTGGGCAAGGTCGCCATCGACACCCGCCCGTTGCAGGTCGTGGCGTACCGGCGGCTGTGGACGTCGACCGTCGTGACCGCCATCGGCAGCCAGTTGACGGCGGTCGCCGTGCCGAAGCAGGTCTACGACATCACCGGCTCGTCGGGCTGGGTGGGTGTCTCCGCGGGCGTCGCCCTGGTGCCGCTGCTGGTGTTCGGGGTGTGGGGCGGCGCGGTCGCGGACGTGGTCGACCGGCGGAAGCTGATGGTGGTCACCAACATCGGCATCGCCGTCACGTCCGTGCTGCTGTGGGTGCAGGCCGCGCTCGACGTGCGCAACGTCTGGCTGGTCATCGCCCTGCTCGGCTTGCAGCAGGTGTTCTTCGCCGCGAACTCGCCCGCGCGGACCGCGTCCATCGCCCGCCTGGTGCCCGCCGACCAGGTGCCCGCGGCCACCGCGCTGGGTTCGACGGTGATGATGTTCGGCGGCGTGTTCGGCCCGATGCTGGCGGGCGCGTTGATGCCCGTGGTCGGCATCGCGACCCTGTACCTGGTCGACTCGGTGGCGTTGACGGTCACCATCTGGGCGGTGTGGAAGCTGCCACCCCTGCCGCCGCTGGACGGGGTCGTGCGGCGGGCGGGGATCAAGGACGTCGTCGACGGGTTCCGGTACCTGGCGGTGCAGAAGCTGCTGCTGGCGTCGTTCCTGCTGGACATCATCGCGATGGTGTTCGGGATGCCGCGCGCGTTGTTCCCGGAGATGGCGGAGACGACGTTCGGCGACCCGCCCGGCGGCGGCCTGGCCCTGGGTTGGCTGTTCGCCGCGATCCCGCTCGGCGCGATGCTGTGCGGCCTGGTGTCCGGGTGGACGTCGCGGGTGCACCGGCACGGCGTCGGCGTCGTGCTGTCGGTCGTGGCGTGGGGCGTGGCGATGATCGGGTTCGGCCTGTCGCCCACGCTGTGGTCGGCGGTGGTGTTCCTGGCGATCGGCGGTGCGGCCGACATGGTCAGCCTGGTGTTCCGCAGCGCGATCTTGCAAACGGCGTCGACCGACGAGATGCGCGGCCGGATGCAGGGCGTGTTCGTCGTGGTGGTCGCCGGCGGGCCGCGCCTGGCGGACCTGGCGCACGGCACGGCGGGCGCCGCCATCGGCCCCGGCGCGGCCAGCGCGTGGGGCGGACTGGGCGTCGTGGTCGCCACGGCCGTGGCCGCCCTCCTCATCCCCGCCGTCTGGCGCTACCGCTTCACCCCTGAACCCGTCGCACAAACCTCCCCCACGCCGTCGTCGGGAGGTTGAGCGTCGGGCCGGGGTGCTTGGAGTCGCGGGTGTGGACGCGGTCGCCGTCGTAGGCGACTTCGACGCAGTTCGCACTGCTCGCACTCCGAGAGCTTTTGCGCCACAGGGTCATGGCGTGATGATTTCACGCCAGGCGCTTGAGGTACTCCGCCGTTTCCTCCGGGGTGAGTGCCTGGTGGAGGAGTTGCGACCACGTGGCGTCGAAGACCTCGATCTGCTCCGGCTCGTCCAGGAAAACGCTGGAAACCTTGTTCTCCAGCAGCACGAGGCCGGCTTCGTCGTCGTACTCCAGGATCACGAACGCGCCGCTCATCGCCGCGTGCAGGCCAGCGTCGGCGGGCAGGACCTGGACCACGACGTTGGGCAGTTCCGCGGTGTCCAGCAGGTGTCGGATCTGCCGGGCGTGCGCGCCGGGACCGCCGAAGTCGCGTTCCACCGCGCCCTGCTCGATGATCGCGTGCAGCTTCAGCGGTGCGGCGCGGGTCAGCTTCCCCTGGCGGGCCTTGCGGCTGCCGACCAGGGCTTCGACCTCGTCGACGGACAGGTCGTGGCCGGTCGCGGTGATGATCTCGCGGGCGTACTCGGTGGTCTGGAGCAGGCCGGGGATCATCAGGGGTTCGTAGAACAGCAGCCCGTTGGCTTCCTCCTCGAAGTCCGCCCACGTGTGCCAGTCCTCGCCCGGCAGGTTCGAGTTGTTGATCCGGAGCAGTCCTCGTTGTTCGGCGTGGCGGGCGAGGTCGAGGAGGTCCACCCGCTGCCTCCGGGAGACCCCGTAGAGGTCCAGCAGCTTCTCCAGGTCGTCCAGGTAGACGCCGATCTCGGAGGTCTCGATGCGGCTGATCTTGCTGCCGGACATGCCGACCGCCTCACCCGCGCCGTCCGTGGTCCAACCGGAGGCGTTCCGCAGCCTGCGGAGCGCGTGGGCGAGTCGTCGGGAGCGGACCGAGCGTCCGGCGCGGCGTGCCACGGCGGACACGTTAGGGCCGGCCCCGTGGTGTTCACCAGGGCGATCACCTGATGGTGTCATTGCTGCTGGAATTGAAGCGCTGCAAACTCTATTCCATGGACCAAGCACCGGAGATCAAGCGGGACTGGGTGTTGCCGTGCGACGGGAATCGCGGCCGCGTGTTCGAGATGGGGGTGACGCTCGGCGCGGTCGAGTTGCACCTGCCGGACGGAGCCGACTGCATCCGCCTCGAACGGCAGCAGGTCGCGGCGTTCCGGGCGGCGCTGGCGGAGGCTGTCGTGTGTGCCGATGACGACCTGAGGGTCGCCTCGAACGGGCACGGCCCGGAGTGATCCGGCACACTGCTGGGGCATGGCGGAAGCGACGAGCGCACCGGAGCTGAAGCGGGCCATCGGGCCGAAGTTGCTGCTCTTCTTCGTGGTCGGCGACATCCTCGGCACGGGCATCTACGCGTTGACCGGCAACGTCGCCGGCAAGATCGGCGGCGCGCTGTGGCTGCCCTTCCTGATCGCGTTCGCGGTGGCCTTCCTGACCGCGTTCAGCTACCTCGAACTGGTCGGCAAGTACCCGCGCGCGGCGGGCGCGGCGCTGTACGCCAACCGGGCGTTCAAGGTCCAGTTCCTGACCTTCATGGTCGCCTTCGCGGTCATGAGTTCCGGGATCACGTCGGCCTCCTCGGCGGCGCTGGCGTTCGGGCGCACCTACCTGGACGCGATCGTCCGCGAGTTCTTCTCCGACACCTTCACGGTCTCCGCGACGCTGGTCGCGGTCCTGTTCATCGTCGGCCTGGGCGCGGTCAACTTCCGCGGCGTGTCCGAGTCGGTCAAGGCCAACGTGGTGCTGACCTGCATCGAGCTGTCCGGCCTGCTCATCGTGATCGCCATCGGCGGGTACGCGGTGGCGGTCGGCGCCGGCGACGCGAGCCGCCTCACGCAGATCGACCCCGCGCCCGACCAGTCGGTCCTGGTCGCCGTCACGTCCGCGACGGCGCTGGCGTTCTTCGCGATGGTCGGCTTCGAGGACTCGGTGAACATGGCGGAGGAGTGCCGCGACCCGGTGCGGATCTTCCCGCGCGCGATGCTCTGGGGCATGGTCGTCGCGGCGACGGTCTACGTCCTGGTCGCGATCGCCTCGTCGCTGCTCATCCCGGCCGACGAACTCGCCGCGTCCGGCAGCTCCGCGCTGCTGCGCGTGGTCGAGGTCGGCGCGCCCGGCTTCCCGCTGTGGGTGTTCTCGCTGATCGGCCTGTTCGCCGTGATCAACTCGGCGTTGATCAACATGCTCATGGCGAGCCGCCTGGTCTACGGCATGTCGCGGGAGCGGATCATCCCCGCGGTGTTCGGCACGGTCCACCCGTTCCGCCGCACGCCGTGGATCTCGATCGTCTTCACCAGCGGCGTGGCGGTGGTGCTGGTGTGCACCACCGACATCGCCCGGCTCGGCGGCACGACGGCGTTGCTGCTGCTGGGCGTGTTCACCCTCGTCAACATCGCGGTCCTGGTGCTGCGCAAGGACCCGGTCGACCACGAGCACTTCCGCGCGCCCACGTGGGTGCCGGTGCTCGGCGCGATCACGTGCGCGTACCTGGCCAGCCCGCTGTCCGGCCGCCCCGTCGACGACTACCTGATCGCCCTCTACCTGCTGGCCGCCGGCCTGGTGCTGTGGGTGGTCAACCGCGTCATGCACGGCAAGGTGGACTACGACGCCGCGAAGCTGTCCGACGAACCGTCCTGAGTGGACGGCGGGAAGAACGGTGGACTCCGTTCGATCGGTCCACCACGCGCCGCCGCGCGGTGCCAGGATGGGTGACGTGCTGGAGATCGCCCGCGGCGCGGCGCGCGCCGTCATCGCCCCGACCGGCGCGGGGCTGAAGTCGTTCGAGGTCGCCGGCGTGCCGTACGTCGAGACCTACCACGACGCACCGCCGATGGGCAGCGGCGCGGTGCTGGTGCCGTGGCCCAACCGCACGGCGGGTGCGCGCTGGGCCCTGGCCGGCCGGGAGCAGCGGCTCGACGTCACCGAACCCGCGCGCGGCAACGCCATCCACGGGCTGGTCCGGCGCACGACGTGGGACGTCGTCGAGCACGCCGCCGCGCACGTCACCCTGGCGACGCCGGTGACCGGCGCGGGCTGGCCGGTCGAGCTGCGCACCACCATCACGTACGCGGTGGACGACGAAGGACTGACCGTCACGCACGGTGTGCACAACGTGGGCGCGGAACGGACCCCGTTCGGCGTCGGCACGCACCCCTACCCGCGAGCCGGGCACTCCGCGACGGACGAGACCGCGCTGTCGCTGGCGGCGACCACCGAGCTGCCGCTGGACCCGGTGACCATGGTCCCGTCCGGCCCGGCGGCACCGGTCGCGGGCGAGCGGGACTTCCGCGTGGCGCGCCTGCTCGCCGGTGTCCGTCTGGACACGCCGTTCGGCGGCTGCGAACCAGTGGACGGCCTGGTCAGGCACGTGTTGCGGGGCCCGGGTGGCGGGGTCGAGGTGTGGGCGGACCCGGACTTCAGGTGGGTCCAGGTGTACACGCCGGACGACTTCCCGGGCCGGGGTCGCGCGGTGGCCGTCGAGCCGATGACGTGCCCGCCGGACGCGCTCAACTCGGGTGTCGACCTGCTCTGGCTGGAGCCCGGCGACGCGTGGTCCGGCAGGTGGGGTTTGCGTCCGCTCGACTAGGTTGTTAGCGTCGCTAAACATGAACGTGGCGATCACTGGCGGTTACGTCGTCCCGATCTCGGGGACGCCCATCGAGAACGGCACGGTCCTGGTCCGGGACGGCAAGATCGCGGAGGTCGGCGCGGACGTCGTCGTGCCGCCGGGCTTCCGGGTCGTGGACGCGGCGGGCGGCTGGGTGCTGCCCGGTTTCGTGGAGGCCCACGCCCACCTCGGCGTGCACGAGGAGGGCGAGGGCTGGGCGGGTCAGGACACCAACGAGATGACCGACCCGAACGGTGCCCGGCTGCGTGCGCTGGACGCCCTCAACCCGGCCGACGTCGGTTTCGCCGACGCGCTCATGGGCGGCGTCACCACGGCCGTGATCAAACCCGGCTCGGGCAACGTCATCGGCGGCCGGACCGTCGCCGTGAAGTGCTGGGGCCGCACCGCGGACGAGATGCTGGTGCGCGAGCCGGTCAGCGTCAAGAGCGCCCTCGGGGAGAACCCCAAGCGCGTCTACGGCGAGCAGAAGAAGCTGCCGTCCACGCGGCAGGGCGTCGCGGCCGTCATCCGCGACGCGTTCACCAAGACCCAGGACTACGTCGCCCGCAAGGCCGCCGCCGACGGCCCGTTCGAGCGGGACAACACGCTGGAGGTGCTGTCCCAGGTGCTCGACGGCACCCTGCCGTGGTGCCAGCACTGCCACCGCGCCGACGACATCGCGACCGCGCTGCGGCTCGCCGACGAGTTCGGCTACCGGCTGATCGTCAACCACGGCACCGAGGGCCACCTGGTCGCGGACCTACTCGCCGAGCGGAACGTGCCGGTCGTGATCGGGCCGCTGTTCACGTCGCGGTCCAAGGTGGAGGTCCGGAACCGGTCGCTGCACACGCCCGGCGTGCTGGCGCGGGCGGGCGTGGAGATCGCCATCACCACCGACCACCCGGTGGTGCCGATCAACTTCCTGGTGCACCAGGCGACGCTGGCCGTGAAGGAGGGGCTGGACCGCGACGTGGCGCTCGCGGCCCTCACCGCGAACCCGGCCCGCATCATGGGCCTGGCGGACCGCGTCGGCTCGCTGACGCCCGGCCTGGACGGCGACGTGGTGGTGTGGTCCGGCGACCCGCTGGACGTGATGAGCCGCGCCCTGCGCGTCTTCGTGGAGGGCCGCGAGGTCTACCGGTACGAGGACGGCGAGGGCGTCGTCGAGGACCCGTACCACCGGGAACCCTGAGACCCCGGGCGGTCGGTGGTCGAGTTCCCCCTTCCGCCGACCGCCCGGCCCCGGGTCACCGCCGCAGCTCGCGCCCGATCACCAGGCGCTGGATCTGGTTGGTGCCCTCGAAGATCTGGAGCACCTTCGCCTCGCGCATGTACCGCTCCACCGGGAAGTCGCGGGTGTAGCCCGCGCCGCCCAACACCTGCACGGCGTCCGTGGTGACCTTCATCGCGGCGTCCGTGCACACCAGCTTCGCGATCGCCGCCTGCCGCGTGAACGGCAGGCCGCGGTCACGCCGGCGGGCCGCCGCCAGGTACGTGGCGCGAGCCGACTCGACCGCCGCCGCCATGTCCGCCAGCAGGAACTCCAGGCCCTGGAAGTCGATGATCGCCCGGCCGAACTGGGTGCGCTGCTTCGCGTACGCCACAGCCTCGTCCAGCGCCGCCTGCGCCAGGCCGACCGCGCACGCCGAGATGCCGAGCCGCCCGGAGTCCAACGCGGACAAGGCGATCTTCAGCCCGTCGCCCTCCGCGCCGATGAGCCGGTCGGCGTCCAGCGCCACGTCCTCGAACCGGAGCTGCGCGGTGATCGACCCGGTGAGGCCCATCTTGCGCTCGGGCGACGCGGCCGACAGACCGTCCGCCGCACCGGGCGCGAGGAAGCAGCTCACGCCCCTGCCGCCCGTGTCCGCCGTGCGGGCCATGAGCGTGTAGAAGTCGGCCACCCCCGCGTGCGTGATCCACGCCTTCGTGCCGTTGACGACGTACTTGTCACCCTCGCGCTTGGCACGCGTGGACAACGCGCCCGCGTCGGAACCCGCGTGCGCCTCGGACAACGCGTACCCGCCGAGCAGGTCGCCCCCCAGCACGTCCGGCAGCCAGCGCTCCTGCTGCTCCTCCGTGCCGAACGTGGCCAGCGCGTAGGTCGACATGACGTGCACGGACAGGCCGACGCCCACGGACATCCACGCGCCCGCCACCTCTTCGAGCGCCTGGAGGTACACCTCGTACGGCTGCTCGCCGCCGCCGAACCGCTCCGGGTACGGCAGGCCCAGCAGGCCGCTCTTGCCGAGCAGGCGGAAGGTCTCGCGCGGGAACCGCGCGTCCTCCTCGGCCGCCGCGGCGTGCGGTGCCAGTTCGGCGCGGGCGATCTCCCGGACCAGGTCCAGCAGGTCCTCGGCTTCGGTCGTGGGCAGCAGGCGCTCGGCGGGCATCTTCGACCTCCGCGACGGCCGGTGCCGTCGATCGACGGGAGCGTACTGTCAGCTGTACTGTAGGACGTACTCCAGTATCATCGCCAGGGGCTGTGACAGAGTCGTCCCATGACCTCCTCGATCGCGCGCAGACCGCTCACGCCCCGGCAGGTCGACCTGCTCGCCAAGCTGGAGGCGCTGGTGCTGGCGGAGGGGTTCGCGCACTTCACGCTGGACGACCTGGCCGCACGCCTGCGTTGCTCCAAGTCCACCCTCTACGCGCTGGCGACCAGCAAGGAACAGCTCGCCGTGCGCGTCGTGGGCCGGTACTTCAAGGGCGCGGCGGAGCGGATCGAGCAGCGGGTGGCCGGTGTCGCCGACGTCCGCGACCGCATCGACACGTACCTCACGGGCGCGGCGGAGGAGCTGCGTCGGGCGTCCGCGCAGTTCATCGCGGACGTGTCGGCGTACGCCCCGACACGGTCCACCTACGAGCGCAACGCGCGTGCGGCGGCCGAGCGCATCCGCTCGTTCATCCAGGACGGTGTGCAGAGCGGTGTGTTCCGCGAGGTCCACGCCACCCTGGTGGCGGAGATGGCGGGACTGCTCATCGAGGGCATCCAGACCGGCGTGCTCACCCGTCGGGCCGGCGTGTCGGACGCGGAGGCGTTCACCGCGCTCGGTGAGCTGCTGCTCGACGGCCTGCGCAGGGAACGGAGCCGGACGTGATCGTCATCGCGGGTGAAGCCCTGGTCGACCTCGTGCCCACGGCGGGCGGCGACCTCGCGCCCCGGCTCGGCGGCGGGCCGTACAACGCGGCCGTGGCCGCCGGGCGGCTGGACGCGCCGGTCGAGTTCCTGTCCCGCGTCTCCACCGACCTGTTCGGCGACCGGCTGCTGGACCGGCTGCACGCGGCGAACGTCGGGACGGACCTCGTGCAGCGCGGACCGGAGCCGACGACGCTCGCCGTGGTCGGGCTCGGCGACGACGGCTCGGCGCGGTACTCGTTCTACGTGGAGGGCACGGCCGACCGGCTCGTCACCGACCCGGGTCCGCTGCCGCCGTCCGTGCGCGCCGTGTCGTTCGGCACGCTCTCCCTCGTCCTGGAGCCGGGTGCGAGTGCGTACGAACGCGTGCTGTGGCGGGAATCCCGGCGCGGCGCGCTGACCGTGCTCGACCCGAACGTCCGACCCGGACTGATCCACGACCCGCTCGCCTACCGCGACCGGTACGCCTCGTGGCTGCCGCACGTGGGTCTGCTGAAGGTGTCCGCGGACGACGCGCGGTGGCTGGCCGACCTGCCCGCCGACGCGCCCGAGGACGCCGTGCTGGACGTCGTGCGCGACTGGCGGGCGGCGGGACCCGCGGCCGTCGTGCTCACGCTCGGCTCGGACGGGTTGGCCGTGGTGACCGCCGGCGGCGAGGTGATCCGTGTCCCACCGGTCCGGGTGAACGTCGTTGACACGATCGGGGCGGGCGACACGGTGCACGGCGCGTTGCTCGCCTGGCTGCACGACCACGACGCGCTCTCCGCCGACGCCGTGCGCGGCCTCGACACCGCCCGCTGGACCGCCGCGCTGTCCTGGGCGGGCGCCGCCGCGGCCATTACCTGCTCGCGCGCGGGAGCGGAACCGCCATTCAAACGCGAGCCGGGGATGACCTAGCTCTCACCCGCGTTGAGGTGGAGGAACGCGGCAAAACGGCTACGGTGGGGAGGCGCGCTAGCCACCCGTGCATCCAGTGTGATGCCGGTCCCACCTCGCAGAATCGGTTCACGCCGCGGCTGTGTAGCGGGTCGCCCGCCGACTAGCGTGGCCACAACTGACAGGACCCCAACGGGGTGGTGCTGCGGTGCGGAGAGCCCATGGCCTCCGCTTGCGCGCGTGCGAGTACCCGCACCAGGCCACCCCGCCCTAGCGTGAGAGGGACTCTGAATGCCCGACGCGACGACTGCGCCGAACGACACCCGTACCGTCGCGCTGCGCCATCAGGGCGGAGAGCACGAGATGAAGGTAGTGCCGGCCACCGAGGGTGCGCCCGGCATCGATCTCGGCAAGCTCCTCGCCACCACCGGACTGGTCACCCTGGACAGCGGGTTCGTCAACACCGCGTCCTGTTCGTCCGAGATCACCTACATCGACGGTGACGCGGGGATCCTGCGCTACCGCGGTTACCCGATCGAACAGCTCGCCGCGAAGTCCAACTTCCTGGAGGTCAGCTACCTGCTGATCTACGGCGAGCTGCCGACCCGGGCGCAGCTCGACGAGTTCTCGTCCAAGATCAACCGCCACACGCTGCTGCACGAGGACCTCAAGCGGTTCTTCGACGGCTTCCCGCGTGACGCGCACCCGATGCCGGTGCTGTCCTCCGCGGTGTCGGCGCTGTCCACCTTCTACCAGGACAGCCTCAGCCCGTTCGACGCCAACCAGGTGGAGATCTCCACGATCCGCCTGCTGGCCAAGGTGCCGACCATCGCGGCCTACGCGTACAAGAAGTCGGTCGGCCAGCCGTTCCTCTACCCGGACAACTCGCTGGGCCTGGTGGAGAACTTCCTGCGCATGACGTTCGGCTTCCCCGCCGAGCCGTACGACGTGGACCCCGACCTGGTCCGCGCGCTGGACCTGCTGTTCGTGCTGCACGCCGACCACGAGCAGAACTGCTCCACCTCGACCGTGCGCCTGGTCGGCTCCTCGGAGGCCAACCTGTTCGCCTCCATCTCCGCCGGCATCAACGCCCTGTTCGGCCCGCTGCACGGCGGCGCGAACAGCGCGGTGCTGGAGATGCTGGAGAAGATCAAGGCCGACGGCGGCGACGTCGAGGCGTTCGTGCGCAAGGTGAAGAACAAGGAGGACGGCGTCCGCCTGATGGGCTTCGGCCACCGGGTCTACAAGAACTACGACCCGCGTGCCGCGATCATCAAGAAGACCGCGGACGAGATCCTCGGCAAGCTCGGCGCCGACGACCAGCTCCTGGACATCGCCAAGAAGCTGGAGGAGACCGCGCTCGCGGACGACTACTTCGTGGAGCGCAAGCTGTACCCGAACGTCGACTTCTACACCGGCCTGATCTACCGGGCGATGGGCTTCCCGACGAAGTTCTTCACCGTCCTGTTCGCGCTGGGCCGCCTGCCCGGCTGGATCGCGCACTGGCGCGAGATGATCCAGGACCCGGCCACCAAGATCGGCCGCCCGCGCCAGGTCTACGTGGGCTCGCCGCAGCGCGACTTCGTGCCCGTCGAGCAGCGCTGACGCCGTACCGGCAATCCCGAGGCCCGTGCCCCTCGCCGCGAGGGGGTACGGGCCTTTGTCGTTATCTTTCAGGGAGCCTGCCTGATAATTAGCTGTCCGGGTCGGCCGTCCGCGCTGGGTCTGCGTGGTTATCTATCAGGGAGCCTGCCTGAAAGATAACCACCCGATGTCGTGCGGGCTGGTGCGTGCGCTCCTAGGGTCGGCGGCGTGGACTCTACGACCGTGGTCTGGTTCCGCCGCGACCTGCGGGTGGCCGACCACCCCGCGCTGGCCGCCGCCGCCGACCGCGCGCGGCAGGCGCTCGCCCTGTACGTGCTCGACCCCCGGCTGCTCGACGTCGCGGGCCGCCCGCGCGTCGACTTCCTGTTCCGCTGCCTGCGCACCCTGGACGAACGGCTCGGCGGGCGGCTGATGGTGGTCACCGGCGACCCGGCCGAGGTGGTGCCGCGGGTCGCGAGAACCGTTGGGGCGTCGGCGGTCCACGTGTCGGCGGACTTCGGGCCGTACGGGCGGGAGCGGGATGCCGCGGTTGCGGACGCGGTCGAGCTGGTGCGGGCCGGGTCGCCGTACGCCGTCGCGCCGGGCCGGGTGCGCAAACCCGACGGCACGCCGTACCGGGTGTTCACGCCGTTCTCCCGGGCGTGGCAGGAGCACGGGTGGCGGCCACCCGCCGCGACCGACGAGTCCACAGTGGACTGGATAGAGCCGCCCGAGTCCGAGCCGCTGCCGCCGGGCGAGGGGCTGGCGGACGCCGCGGCGGAGTGGGCGGCGTTCCGCGACGAGCGGCTGCCCGACTACGCCCGCGACCGGGACCGGCCGGACCGGAACGGCACCAGCCGCATGTCCGCGTACCTGCGGTGGGGCGTGGTGCACCCGCGGACGTTGCTCGCCGACCTCGGCGGCGACGCGGGCTCGCGCGCGTACCGGTCGGAGCTGGCGTGGCGCGAGTTCTACGCCGACGTGCTGTGGCACCGCCCGGAATCGGCCCGCCGCAACCTGGACCGCCGGTTCGACCGCGTGGAACTCGACCACGACCGGGAGCGGTTCCGGGCGTGGTGCGCGGGGCGCACCGGGTTCCCGTTCGTGGACGCCGGGATGCGGCAACTCCTCACCGAGGGCTGGATGCACAACCGGGTGCGGATGGTGGTGGCCAGCTTCCTGGTGAAGGACCTGCACCTGCCGTGGTGGTGGGGCGCGCGGCACTTCATGAAGCACCTCGTGGACGGCGACCTCGCGTCCAACCAGCACAACTGGCAGTGGGTGGCCGGCACGGGCACCGACGCGGCACCTTACTTCCGCGTCTTCAACCCCGTGACGCAGGGCGAGAAGTTCGACCCGGACGGCGACTACGTGCGCCGCCACGTCCCCGAACTGCGCCACGTTCCCGGCCGCGCGGTGCACCGGCCCGCGAACCCGATCGTCGACCACGCCCACGAACGCCGGATCGCCCTGGCCCGCTACGAGGCGATCCGCGGTTGAGGCAGCCGCACCGTCCGCTGTGGACGGACCGGTCGGTGTCAGTGGCGGGTGGTGAGGACTTCGCGGAGCTTCACGCGGGTTCCCGTGCGCAGCACGGCGTTCGCGTACACCTTGCCGCCCAGCCACGTGATCGCGGCGACGGCCAGCAGCGCCAGCACCAGCGCCAGCAGCACCTGCCACAGCGGCGCGACGCCCAGCGCCATCCGGCCCGGCATCATGATCGGGGAGAACGGCGGCAGCACGGACAGCACCGCCACCAGGGTGTCCGACCCGTCCTGCACCATCAGGTTGATGCCGACCACGAACACCACCACGATGGCCATGCTGATCGGCGTGATCACCGACTGGAGTTCCTCCTGCCGCGGCACGAGGGACGCCGCCGCCGCGAACACCGTGGCGTACAGGAAGAATCCCAACAGGTACCACAGGACGCCCACGGCCAGCGCACCACCCGCGACACCCGGCAGCGCGACCACACCGGACACCGCGGCCAAGCCCAACCCGACACCGCCGATCAGCACGAGCTGCACCAGCCCCACCAGACCGAGGCCGATCACCTTGCCCAGCAGCAGGTGCCACGGCCGCAGCGTGGACAGCAGGATCTCCACGACCCGGCTGGACTTCTCCTCCACCACGCCCTGCGCGACCATCGTCCCGTACACCAGCAGCGAGTAGTACAGCAGCGCGGCGATCACCACACCGACGACCAGGCGCTCACCGCGCTGGGGGTCGGCCGGCTCCAGCGCCACCACGTCGACCTTCGCCCGGTCGACGTTGCGCGCCACGTCCGCCGGGTTCAAGCCCACCTCGGCCAGCTGCGCGTTGAGCACCTGCTGCTTGACGATCAGGTCGATCGAGTTGCGCAGGTCGTCGTTGAGCCGTTCCTTCACCACCACGCGCAACGCGTCCGGCGCGCCGGTCACCAGCGCGGACACCTCGCCGTCACGCACCTGCCGCTCGGCGGCGGCGACGTCGGTGACGTCCACGGTCTCGATGTCGCGCCCGAACGACTCCGCGGTCTGCCGCAGCGGCTCGGCGAGCACGGTCGCCTGGCCGTTGAGCGCGACCGTGTCGCGGCTCGCGTTGTCCAGCAGCAACGCCTGGAACAACACGAAACCGCCCATCAACGCGAGGACGACCACCGTGCTGATCACGAACGACCTGGTGCGCACCCGGCTGGTGAACTCGCGCCGGGCCACCAGGAACACCGCCCGGCTCGGGGACAGTCCGCTCATGCCTCGCGCTCCTCGGTCACCACGCTGCGGAACAGTTCGGCGAGCGTCGGCCGCTGCCGGGTGAACTCGCGGACCGGCGCGACGGCCAGCGCGGCACGCAGCACGGCCTGGTCGTCGGCGTCCGGCCCGAGTTCCACGACGGTGCGCGTCCCGGTCACGGACACCACGTGCGCGCCCGGCACGGCGTCGGCCCAGCCGGGCGGCGCGCCGGGCGCGTCCACGACCAGCCGCACCGCGCCGGACGAGCGCAGCTCGTCGACCGTGCCGCACGCGACCAGCGAACCGCCGCGCACGATGCCGACCCGGTCGCACAACCGCTCCACCAGGTCGAGCTGGTGGCTGGAGAACACCACGGGCACGCCGGTCGCCGCGGTCTCGCGCAGCACCTGGCTCATCACGTCCACCGCCACCGGGTCCAGGCCGGAGAACGGCTCGTCCAGCACCAGCACGTCCGGCTCGTGCACCAGGGCCGCCGCGAGCTGCACGCGCTGCTGGTTGCCGAGGCTGAGCTTCTGCACCTCGTCGCCGCGCCGGTCGCGCAACCCGAGGCGGGTGATCCAGTTCTCCGCCGAGCGGTGGGCGTCGTCGGTGGACATGCCGTGCAGCTCGGCCAGGTACACGAGCTGGTCGAGCACCTTCATCTTCGGGTAGAGGCCGCGTTCCTCGGGCATGTAGCCGATCCGCCGACGCGTCTCCAGGGTGACCGGAGCGCCGTTCCAGCGCACCTCGCCCGCGTCGGCCGCGAGCACGCCGAGGGCGATCCGCATGGTGGTGGTCTTGCCCGCGCCGTTGCTGCCGACGAAACCGAACAGCTCGCCGGCGCGGACGTCGAAGGCCATGTCGCGCAACGCGACGACATCGCCGTAGCGCTTGGAGACCCGGTCGATCTCCAGCACGCCCTGTGCCACGGTCGCTCCCCTCCTGTCGGTCACCCGCCGTACACCCGCGTCGACAGCGGCTCGAACGGCTCCCGGCCGAACACCGCCTCCACCGGCAGGCCGAACTCCTCGCAGATGCGCAGCGCCAGGTCGAGGCTGGGGTAGTGGTCGCCCCGCTCCAGCGCGCCGATCGTCTGCGGGTTGACCGCCACCGCCCGTGCCAACTCCACTCTGGTCATACCGCGTTCGGCCCGCAGCACCCGGACCCGGTTGTGGATCGGCCGCTGCGGCTCCCGGCGTGCCGGACTCATGCTACGAAGTGTTGCGAAAACCCAACAGAACGGCAAGTAAACAATTCACACAATGAGCCGAACGGCGGTATCCGCATCGGCTCGACCCGGAAATCACGATTCGGTGAAACGATACGGCCCCGGGAACCGGATCGACCGACGACCGGTCGGATGTGTCGTGGGCCGCAAGCCCCGTTGCCTGGAGGGGTGACCAGATGGAGCCGATGGAGCCGGACCAGTGGCTCGCGCAGTACGGCCAGAAGATCGAGCAGGCCAAGCAGAACGCCGAGCAGGCGCGCAGCCAACTCGGCGAGGTCGGCGGCAGCGCCACGTCGCCGGACGGGCTGATCACCGTCACGGTGAACGCGTCGGGCGCGCTGACCAACCTCATCCTGCGGCCCGCACTGCGCGGCGAGGACCCGGAGCGCGTCTCGGCCCAGATCATGACCGCGGTGGGCAACGCGCAACGCCAGGCCGCCGGCCAGGTCGTGCAGATCATGACCGACTTCGTCGGGGACGGTCCGGCCCTGGACTTCGTCAAGGCGAACATGCCCAACGGCTATTCGGGTGACGGAACCGACGGCGCGGAACCGGAGTCCGAGGTCCAGCGTCGAGACACCAGGCCCGATGACGACTACTTCACCAACCCACCAGACGTGATGGCCTGAGCAGGGGGTAGATGTCCATGTTCGTGTCGTTCAACGTGAGTCCGGAGGAGATCCGGAAGCACGCCGGCACGGTCGACCAGCTGACGCAGCGGATGCTCTCGGCCACCCAGACCGCCGACCCGTCGCTGTCGACCGACGCCTTCGGCGCATTCGCCTCGTTCCTGGCCTCCTTCCTGCTCAAGACCGCGGGCACGTCCCAGGACATCCTCGGGCAGGCCACCGAGACCATCGCCGACATGTGCCAGGGCCTCAAGGAAGTCGCCGACCTCTACGAGAACGTCGACCTGGACAACGCGTTCGGGTTCACCGGAAGGGCACGTGGATGAACGCGCAGGCCGGTACGCAGGGGCGCGACCCCTCCTACCTGATCGGTGACGTGCAGGGCACCGTCGCCGCCGTCGAGCGCGGTGACTGGGTCCAGGCCGGACTGGGCATCGCGAACACGGCCATGGGCATCGTCGGCCTCTCCACGAACCCGTTGTCGGGCTTGCTGTCCGCCGGTTTCAGCTGGGCCATCCAGCACGTGGACTTCCTGCGGGAGCCGTTCGACGCGCTGCTGGGCAGCCCGCAGGCGATCCAGCGGATGTCGGACAGCTGGGCGTCCGCCGCGAAGCAGATCGAGGGCATCGTCGCCGACTACCGGCGCACCGCCGTCGAGGAGACCCGCGGCTGGAAGGGCCGGTCCGCCGACGGCTACCGCGCGGCGGCCGTGAAGCACGCGAGCGGCCTGGAGACGCTGGGCAAGGCGGCCAAGGGCATCTCCAACGCGGCCAAGGGCGCGGGCGAGCTGGTGGCCACCGTGCGCAAGACCATCATGGACCTGATCTCGCAGGCCGTGTCCGAGATGGTCATGAAGATCATCGAGTGGTTGGCGGCGTCGTTCCTCACCTTCGGCGCGGCCATCGCGGCGGCGATCTCGGACATCGTGCGGATGGCCGTCAGCTACGCCAAGAAGCTGATGGACTTCCTGAAGAAGCTGGGCGAATCGCTGAAGAAGCTGATCGACCTGGTGAAGTCGGTGCAGCAGATCGCGTCGACGGCCAAGCAGATCCTCCAGGCGATCACCGCGATGACGCACTCCAACAAGGGCGCGGGTGGTGGCGGCGCGGGTCCGCGCAACTCGGCGGGCGGGCTCGGCCTCACGGAGGAGCAGCTCGCCGGGATGGACCGGAACGCGCGCGAGCGGTACGCGAACACCGGTGCGGGCGGCGCGGGCGGCACCACCAACCCCAGCGGTTCGCCGAACGCGGGTCAGCCGGTGGTCAGCCGGCCGCCGTCGTTCGGCGGTGACGCGGGCGCGGGCGGCGTGACGGTCCCCGGTGGCAGCGGTGGTTCGGGTGGTTCGGCGCCCGGTCCCGTGGTGAGCCGGCCGCCGCAGGTCGGCACGGGCTCCGGCGGCGGCGCGAGCAGCGGCGGCCACTGGGAGCCGGGCCGGTGGGTGCCCGCGGGCGGCTCCAACCAGCTCCCGCCGCGGGTCAACCCGATCACGTACCCGTCGGGCTACACCCCGCGCGACACCACGCACGCCACGACCACCACGCCGAGCACGCCCTACGTGCCGACCGCGCGCCCGTTCACGGCGAGCGAGCTGCCGAGCACGGGCGGCGGCGCCGGTGGTGGCGCGGGCGGCGGGTTCGGCGGCGGTGGCGGCGGCTTCGCGGGTGGCGGCGGCGGTGCCGGCGCGGGTGGCGCGGGCGCGGGTCAGACGCTCCAGGCGGGCGGCTCGTCCGCCGTGCTGCCGGCGGGCACCGGCGGCGCCGGTGGTGGCGCGGGCGGTGTCGGCGGCGCGCCCGGTGGCGGTCGCGGCGGTGTCGGCGGCATGGGCGGGATGATGGCCCCGATGGCCGCCGCGCCCGGCCAGGGCGGCGGCAAGGACCACCAGCGCAAGGTCCGGCTGGAGGGCGAGCCGCTGATCGAGGAGCCGCCGAGGGCGGCCAAGCCGATCATCGGCGAGTGACGGTCGGCGGCTGACGACGGCGAAGAGGGGTCTCCCGGGCGGGAGACCCCTCTTCGCCTGTCCGGCGGCAGTTCGCCGATTTCCCGCCGCCGCGGCGGTGTCAAGCCAGTGCGGCGAGTTCGCGCTCGACCACGGCGCGTGCCTCGGCCAGCGCGGCGGCGCGTTCGGCGGGCACCAGGCCGATCCGGGTGCGGCGGTCGAGCACGTCGGCCGTGTCGAGCGCCCCCTCGTGCCGCACCGCCCACGCGAACTCGCCGACCTCCGCGACGTCGGCCGCCTCCGCGCCGTACCGCGCGACCAGGTCCGCCGGACCGCGTGCGGGACCCGCGCCGACCAGTGGCGCGGAGCGGGTGCGGCACGGCGTGGTGGTCAGGCCGGTCGCGTCCACGGCGTCCTCCGCCATCCGCCGGTACGTGGTGAGCTTGCCGCCGACCACCGTGGTGACGCCGTCCGCGGTGAGCACGGCGTGCCGCCGCGACAGGTCCGCGCTCGGCCCGTCCCCGGTGTCCGGCAACGGGCGCAGGCCCGCGTAGGCCCCGAGCACGTCGGCCGGCGTGAGCGGGCGCTCCAGCACGGACGACGCGACCGACAGCAGGAAGTCCACATCGGACGGTGGCACCTCCGGCACGTCCGGGACCGGGCCGCTGACGGGTTCGTCGGTGAGTCCGATGTGGACTTTCCCATCCCGTTGCGGCAACACCAGAACGAAGCGGTTGCGCTCACCGGGCACCGGAACGGTCAGCGCGGTGCCCACGACGCCCGCGGTCCCCGCCGACACCACCAGGTGCGAGCCGCGCGACGGGCGCAGGCGCACGTCCACCAGCCGGCCGGCCCACACGCCCGCGGCGTTCACCACGGCGCGCGCGCGGATGGTCAGCGATTCGCCGGTGAGGCGGTCCACCACGTCCGCCGACCGGCCGTGCAACGCGGTGACCTCGGCCCGCGTGAGGACCCGCGCGCCGTGCCCGGCCGCCGTGCGGGCGAGCGCGACCACCAGCCGCGCGTCGTCCACGAGCTGCCCGTCGAAGCCGAGCAGGCCGCCCCGCAGGTCCGCGGCACGCAGGCCGGGCACGAGGGCGAGGGCTTCGGCGGCGGGCACGCGGCGCGGACCCGGCAGCACGCGGGACGGCGTGCCCGCCACGCGGCGCAGCAGGTCGCCCGCGCGCAGGCCCGCCGCCACCAGCGGGTCGTGCCGCTTCCCGTGCAGCGGAACGAGTTGCGGCAGCGCCCGGACCAGGTGCGGCGCGGTGCGCGTCATCAGCACGCCGCGCTCCACGGCGCTCTCGTGCGCCAGCCCCAGTTCGCCGTGCGCCAGGTAGCGCAGGCCGCCGTGGACGAGCTTGCTGGAGAAGCGCGACGTGCCGAACGCCAGGTCGTGCGCCTCGACCAGGCACACGTCCAGGCCGCGGGTGGCCGCGTCCAGCGCGACGCCCGCGCCGGTGACGCCGCCGCCGACCACCAGCAGGTCCACGGTGCGCTCGGCGACCTCGGCGAGTTCCCGGCGGCGGCGGGCGGCGTTCAACGACGTCCTCACGCCAGCGCGCCGTCCAGGAAGGCCGCCAGTTCGGCGAGCAACGCCTCGAAGTCCAGCCCCGTGGTGGCGAGCCGCACCGAGAGCACCATCGACTGCGTGGTCAGCAGCACGAGGCGGGCTTGCGCGGCCGGGTCGCCCGCCCGGATCGAACCGTCCGCGTGCCCCTCCGCGACCCGGTTCAGCAGGTGCGCCTCGACCAGTTCCTGCGTGCTGCCCAGGCGGTCCACGAGGTAGGGGAGCATCAGCTCGGCGTCCAGGTCCAGGACGCGGCGCAGCAGCGGGTCGGCGGCGAGCAGCCGGATGCTCGCCGCGGCCTCCGCGACCAGGCGCGCGCGGGCGTGCGCGGCGGGCTGCCGCGCCTCCTCCACCCGGCGCAGCAGCGCGCCGAACTCCCGGGTCATCAAAGCGCGCACCAGGGTCCGGACGTCCGGGTAGCGGCGGTAGAGGGTCATCCGGCTGACGCCGGCGCGCTTGGCGATGTCCGTCAGCGTGGTGCGGCGGACCCCGACCTCGACCACGCAGTCGCGGGCCGCGTCGAGGAGCGCGTCATCACTGTGACGTTGAGACGTCATGTGTAACACTGTAGCGGTGGAGCACACCCCGCGCGACAGGTGGACCGAGGCACCCGGGCAGCTACCGCCGCACGCGGTGGCGTGGTTGCGGCGGCGGACCGGGCTCGCCGACGTCCGGACGCCCGTGCGCCCGCCCGACGTGCCCGGCTCCGAGCTGGCGGACACCGCGCGCATCGCGCTGGAGGCCGTCGTCGGGCCCGGTCACGTGCGGGTCGACCGGGACTCGCGGCTCGGCCGCGCGGGTGGCCTGTCCTACCTGGACCTGCTGCGGCGGCGTGGCGTCGGCGGGCTCGCCGTGCCGGACGCCGTCGTGCTGCCCGCCGACCCGGAGCAGGTGGTGGCGGTGCTGCGGACGTGCGCGGAGCACGACGTGGCCGTGGTGCCGTTCGGCGGTGGCACGTCCGTGGTCGGCGGCGTGACCGCGCTGCGTGGTGACAAGGCCGCCGTGATCGCGCTCGACCTCGCCCGGCTGGACCGGCTGGTGTCGGTGGACCCGGTGTCGCGGGTCGCCGTGCTCCAGGCCGGGCTGCCCGCGCCCGAGGCGGACCGGCTGCTCGCCGCGCACGGCTTGACCACCGGCCACGTGCCCCAGTCCTACGAGCGCGCCACCATCGGCGGTTTCGCCGCCACCCGGTCCGCCGGGCAGGCGTCCTCCGGCTACGGCCGGTTCGAGGACCTGGTGGAGGGCGTGCGGCTCGCCACGCCGGTCGGCGAGTGGCGGCTCGGCGTCGCGCCCGCGTCCGCCGCCGGTCCCGACCTCCGGCACCTCGTGGTGGGCAGCGAAGGCGTGCTCGGCGTCATCACGGAGGTCGCGTTGCGCGTCCGCCCCCGGCCCGCGGTCGAGCGGTACGAGGCGTTCGCCGTGTCCGGTTGGGAACGCGGCACGGCGGTCGTGCGGAGGCTGGCCCAGCGGCGCGTGCTCGCCGACGTGACCCGGCTGTCCGACGTGGACGAGACCGGGGTCGCGCTGGCGCTGGCCGGCGGGTTGCGGACCACCGCCCTCAAGGCGTACCTGCGTGCGCGTGGTGTCACCGACCCGTGCCTGCTGGTGCTCGGCTGGCACGGTGCGACCGCGGCCGAGGTGCGGCGACGCCGCCGGGAAACCCTGCGCGGCCTGCGCTTGGTGCCGCTCGGCCGGGTCGTCGGCGAGGCGTGGCGGCACGGGCGGTTCAACGGGCCGCGGCAGCGTGACGCGTTGCTGGAGATCGGCGCGTGCGTGGAGACCCTGGAGACCGCCACGCACTGGTCCCGGCTCTCCGAGCTGCGCACGGCGGTGCGGGAGGCGCTGGTGGACGCGCTCGGCGAGTGCGTCGTGATGTGCCACGTCTCGCACGCCTACGAGACCGGCGCGTCGCTCTACTTCACCGTGCTGGCAGCGCGTTCCGCCGATCCGGTGGGGCAGTGGCAGGTGGCGAAGGCGGCGGCGGCCGAGGCCGTCGCGGGGCTGGGCACCATCAGCCACCACCACGCCGTCGGCGTCGACCACGCGCCCTACCTGGAGGCCGAGGTCGGGCCGCTCGGCGTGGCCGTCCTGACGTCCGCCAAGCGTGTGCTCGACCCCACCGGCGTGCTCAACCCTGGCAAGCTGATCCCCGGCGGGCTAGCTTCACGTGGTGACCGGTGATCTGCTGATTCGCTCCGTGCGGCCGTGGCCCAACAGCCTTGACACGCCCGCGGTGGACGTGCTGTGCACTGATGGGAAGGTGGCGTCGATCGGGGCCGACCTCGACGCGCCACCCGGCGTGCCCGTGGCGGACGGGCGGGGCGGTGTGCTGCTGCCGTCGTTCACCGACGCGCACGCGCACCTCGACTCGACGCGGTTGGGACTGCCGTTCCGGCCGCACAGCGCGGGCAGCGGGCTCGCCGAGCTGATCGAGAACGACCGGCGCAACTGGCGGACCGCGGAGCGGAGCGTGGCCGAGCGCGCCACCCACACCCTCGGCGTCACCATCGCCGCCGGCGCGACCATCGTCCGCAGCCACGCGCAGGTGGACGTCGACTCGGGACTGGAGAAGCTGGAGGGCGTGCTCGCGGCCCGCGAGGCGCACGCCGACCGCGCGTCGGTCGAGGTCGTGGCGTTCCCGCAGTGCGGCATCCTGCGCGAGAAGGGCACCGCCGAGCTGCTGGAGGCCGCGTTGCGCGCGGGCGCGGACCTGGTCGGCGGGCTCGACCCGGCGGGGTACGACCGCGACCCGGTGCGGCACCTGGACGTCGTGTTCGGGCTCGCCGAGAAGCACCAGCGGGGCGTGGACGTGCACCTGCACGACGCGGGTTCGCTCGGCGCGTTCCAGATCGAGCTGATCTGCGAACGCGTGGCCGCCCTGGACATGCGCGGCAAGGTGACCGTCAGCCACGCGTTCGCGTTGTCCAGCGTGGACGCCGAGCGGCAGCGCGAGCTGGTCGAGCTGCTGGCCGAGCACGACGTGGCGGTCACGACCGTCGCGCCCGGAGCCCGCGAGCCCCTGCCGCTGCGGCAGTTGCGCTGGGCGGGCGTCCGGCTCGGGCTGGGCCAGGACGGTATGCGCGACTACTGGTCGCCGTACGGCAACGGGGACATGCTGGACCGCGCGTGGCAGCTCGCCTACCGCGACGGGTTCCGGCAGGACGCCCTGGTGGAGATGTGCGTGGACATCGCCACCAGGGGCGGTGCGTCCGTGGTCGGCCTGCCGCACGGGCTCACCGAGGGCTCACCGGCGGATCTCGTGGTGGTGCCCGGCGACACCGTGACGGCGGCCGTGATGGACCGCGCGCCACGCACGCTCGTGGTGCACGCCGGTCGGGTCGTCGCGGCGGACGGCGAGCTGGTCTAGTCAGAACGTGACGAGGGCCTTGCCGGTGTTCTCGCCCTTCAACATGCCGATGAACGCCTCCGGGGCCTTCGCCACGCCGCCCTCGGTGACCGTCTCCGTGTAACGCAGGCTGCCGTCGGCGATCCACCCGCCGACCTCCTGGACGAACCGGTCCCGGAGGTGGGCGTGGTCGCGGACCAGGAAGCCGCGCAGCGTGAGCTGCTTGCCGACGGCGACGCCCAGGTTGCGGGGGCCGGGCGGCAGCGTGCTCGCGGACTCGTTGTAGACCGAGATCGCGCCGCACAACGCGGCCCGGCCGTAGGGGTTGAACACGTCGAGCGCGGCCTCCAGGTGCGGGCCGCCGACGTTGTCGAAGTACACGTCGATGCCCTCCGGCGCGGCGGAGCGCAGCAGCTCGGGGACGTCGCCGTCGCGGTAGTTGAAGGCGGTGTCGAAGCCCAGCTCCTCCACCAGGTACTTCACCTTCTCGGCCGTGCCCGCCGAGCCGATGACGCGCTTCGCGCCACGCAGCCTCGCCACCTGGCCCACGACCTGCCCGACCGCGCCCGCCGCGCCGGAGACGAACACGACGTCGCCCTCCTTGAACGCGGCGACCTCCAGCAGGCCCGCGTAGGCCGTCAGACCGGGCATCCCGAGCACGCCCAGGTACGCGCCCAGCGGCGCGAGGTCCGGGTCGACCCGCACGGCGTGCTCGGCGTCCACGGCGGCGTACTCGCGCCAGCCCAGGCCGTGCAGCACCTTGTCGCCCACCGCGAAGCCCTCGGCGTTCGAGGCGACGACCTCGCCCACCGCGCCGCCGTCCAACGCCTGGCCCACCTGGAACGGCGGGACGTAGGACTTCACGTCGTTCATCCGGCCGCGCATGTACGGGTCGACGCTCATCACCAGGTTGCGGACCAGCAACTGGCCCGGCCCCGGCGTCGGCACGGGTGCTTCGGCCAGTTCGAAGTTCTCCGGCGTCGGCAGCCCCTGCGGGCGGGACGCGAGGCGGATCTCCAGCGCGGTGCTCGGCACGGTCATGCCAGCTCCAACCGAACGGGGTCCGCACCGTGTTCCGATCAGCCGGTGTGACCTACGTCCCGCAACGCCGTGATGTCCCGTTGCCGGTAGCCGAGCCGTTCGTACACCTTGACCGCGCCCGTGTTGTCCGGGTCGACCATCAGCGCGCAGGTGCCGAACTCGGCCAGCAGCGCACTGGTCAGGAACCCGCAGACGCGGGTGGACAGGCCCCGCCCGCGGTGGTCGGGGTGGGTGGCAACGCCGCCGATGAAACCCACGCCCGGCGCGGCCCAGGCGTCGGCGGCGACGGCGACGAGCACGCCGCCCTCGGCGCGCACACCGGCCCAGCGGCGTGCACCGGGCTCGTGGGGCCACACCCACGAGCCGGGATTCGCGTTGCGCAGCAAGGCTTCCACCTCGTCCCACGCGTCCGGGCCGAGCCAGCGCACGCCGTCCGCGGCGAGCGCGCCGGTGCGCTCCATCCAGGTGGTCGAACCGAGCACCGGGAACTCCGGGAGGGCCGCGGCCACCTCCGTCGTGACGATCGGCCGCAGGCCGGGCCGGGCCTTGGCGCGCAGCAGCGCCGCCACGTCGTCCGGCGGGCCGGCCAGCACGATCCGGTCGTGCCGGTACAGGGCGGGCGCGATGACGGCCACCGCCCCGCCGTGCGCCCACGCCGCACCGCCCCGGCCCGGCAGCAGGCACTGGGCCGCCCACCGGACGAGGGCGTCCGGGTTCGCCGCCGCCACCTCGTCCGGGTTCCGCAAAACACGCATGACCGCATCATCGCCGACGGGGCGCGGTCGGCGTCAGTGCCCCTTGCGCCGCAACAGGCCGCGTTTCTGGAGCGTGTCCTCCAACGCCTGGAACGCCACGTCCATCGCCGTCAGGTAGTCGCGCTGGGCACGTGGCGGCACGGTCTCGTCCGGGTCCGGCAGCGGTTTCATCTGGAGCCAGCGCTCCTCCCACAACGCCTCCAGCGCGGCTTCCCAGAGCAACCGCACGCCGACCCGGGTCAACCCCTCCTGCTCCACCAGCGCGGCCACCCGGTCCTGCGACGCGGCGAGCGCCGCCAGCAGCTCGGCGACCCGCTCGCCGTCCCGCGCGCGCATCCGGCCGACCGCGGTGTCGGCCAGCGCGACGACCTCCTTGTACCGCTCCACCGCCGAGACGCCCGGCGCGGGTGCGCCGTCCTCGATCACGGTTCCTCCCCGGTGTCGAACGGGATGACGACCTGCGGCCGGGCGTGCTCGAAGCGGTCGAAGAACAACGCCCGGCGGGGTCTCGGGGACCACGCCATCACCTGCTCCGGCCCGAACGACAGCAGTTCCTTGCCCTGCACGTCGAACGCCAGCCACGCGCCGATGTCGTCGTACACACCGGGCGGCAGGCTGTTCTTGAGGCGTTGCACGCCGCGCCACCACCCGAGCACGTGGGTGCGGTTCTCCGGGCCGTGCTTGAGGACCGTGCGCAGACTGTCCAAACCGGACGAACGCGTGCCGGGGTCCTTCTTCTCCAGCAGGGTGTGCGCCGCGTCGACCGCGTACACCACGAGGTAGTGCGGGTCGAGCGGCAGCTCCGCCTCGCCGGTCGCGGACGCGGTGAGGTCGGCGGCCGTCCGGTCCAGCAGCGCGCGGACGTGCTCCAGGCGGACCAGGTCGACCGCGTGGTTCTCGTTCCGGAGCTGCTTGTACAGCTTCTCCGCGTGCGACCACGCGTCCTCCGCCAGGCACGCGACGCTGAACCGCGCCTCGCCCGGCGGGTGCTGGCGGGCCAGGGACAACGCCGCGCCGCCGAGCACGGCCGCCGCGTCCTCCGGCAGCGAGCCGAGCACGGCGATGTTGCGGCCCGGCGTGCGGGCGAACCGCACCTTCGCCGCGCTGCCCGCCACGTCGATCACCTGGCCCAGCAGCACGGTCGGGTTGCCGCCGGTCGGCCCGAGGGCGCGGAAGTCCGGCAGCGCCTGGAGGTTCGGCACCTTGCTGCCGTCGAACAGGATCGGTTCGGGCAGCTCCGGCGGCCGGCGCGCGTGCAGCTCGGCCTGGAGCCGGTCGAACGTGCCCCGGCCGGTGGCGTCCGGGATGCGCGCGACCTCGTTGCCCGGTCGCACGCCCGACTCGTGGTTGACCACCGCGTGCCAGCGCGGCAGCTCCACGGCCGCGTCGTTCTGCGGCTCGGCCAGCACGCGCCGCGCCTTGGGCAGCGCGATGCGGACGGTGAACTGCTCGAAGATCGCGGACTTGCCCCAGAAGCCCTCGATGCCCGACACGTCCTGGCTCGACAGCACCAGGTGGATGCCCTGCGACCGACCGCGCCGCGCCACGTCCTCCAGCAGCTGCGTGGCCTGCGCCGTCACCTGGTCCCGCTCGCCGAACAGGTACTGGAACTCGTCGATCACCGCGACCACCCGCGGCCAGTGGCCGTCCGGGTCCTCCTCGCGCAACTGCTCCAGCTTGGTGACCTCGTGCTGCTTCGCGGCGTCGGCGCGCCTGCGCATCTCGTCGGCGAGGAACCTCAGCAGCGCCACGCCGAACTCGCGGTCGGTGTTCACGTTCACGCCGACCAGGCGCGCGTGCGGCAGCCACGTCGGGTCCTTGCGGCCCGGCGCGAACTGGGCGAACGACACGCCCTCCTTGAAGTCGAGCAGGTACAGCTCCAGCTCGTCCGGGTGGTAGCGCGCGGCCAGGCTGCCCAGCATCGCGTACAGGAAGTTGGTCTTGCCCGAACCGCTCGGGCCGCCGATCAACGCGTGCGGCGAGGTGTCGCCGAGCGCCACGTGCACCGGCTCGCCCTCGTCGTAGCCGACCGGCGCGACGACGCCCGAGGCGGAACTCTCCCGCCAGTACGCCTCCGGCAGCAGGTCCTCGAACGTGCTCAGCCGGGTGCGCCGCTCCTCCCGCTGCCGCGCGATCTCCGCGCACGCCAGCGGCACCTGCTGCCGGGGGAACTGCGGGTCCAGCGACACGGCCACGTGCCGCCCGCTCATCGTGCACGTCGCGGAGCCGTCGGCGGCGATGGTGACGGTCTCGATCGGCGAGTTCACGGTGACCGGGATGTCCACGATGATCAGCAGCACGCCGCACGCCAAACCGTTGCGCGCCACGCGTTGCAGCTGCTGCTGGTGCTCCTCCTTGAGCGCCTGCCGGTTGCCGAACAACACGGCCACCCGCCACGGCTCGGTGCGCCTGCCGCCGACCGCGCGCACCGACTGGTGGCCCTCCACCAGCACGCCGGTGTGCACGCGGCGGATGTGGTCGGACAGCTCGTCGAGCAGCTCGTGCAGCCGCGCCGGGTCGTGCACCGTGAGCAGGCCCGCGCGGGTCAGCGGGTACAGGCCGGGCAGCGAGCCGGTGAGCTGGTTGACGTCCCACACGTGGACGTGCACCAGGCCCGGTTGGAAGTAGCTGACCAGCCGCAGCAGTAGGTTCTCCACCAGCGCGTCGGCCGCCGGGCGGCCCTCCACCGCGGCGGCCACGTGCAGGTGCGAGTGGTCGACCAGCGGCACCGCCACGGGGAACGCGCGTGGTTCCGGCGCGGAGCGCACCACGCCGGTGCCGATCCGCCACAGCTCGGGCACGCCCTCGCTGCCGTCCGCCGTGCCCGGCCGGCCGAGCCACTGCTCGGGCGGCCACGACGCCGCTCCCGGCGCGACCTCCTCCACCAGCGCGGTGAGCTGGTCGGGCCCGCGCTCGGACCACTCGCGGAACGCCGCCACCCGGTCGATCATGGTGTCGGCCAGGCGCTGCTTGAAACCCTCCCGCCGCGCCGCCGCCGAGAGCACCGGGTCGGCGAGCGCGCGGTCGACGCCCTCGCCGCGCACCACCACCTCGAACATGTCGCGGGCGCGCTCGTCCGCGAGCCGCCGCAGCTCCCGCGACGCGTTGCCGAGTGCGGCGGCCACCGCCAGCCGGAACTCCTCGAAGGAGTCCTCGATCCGCCTGCGCCGCTCGTCGCGCCTGCTCACGTCACAGCTCCACGGCCAGTCGCTGGACCAGGTCGAGGCAGCCGACGATCAGCTCCAGCTCGTCGGCGAACCGCTCCCTGGCACGCGCGAAACCCGCGGGCACCAGCGGTTCCGGGTGGTTGGCGCCCGCCTCGACCAGCAGGTCCACCGCTTCGTCCAGCGCGTCCTGCGCCTCGCGGACGCTGCGGTAGGCAGCGCGGAGGACGTCGCAGCTCTGCTCCAGCGCGAGCCTGACCTCGCCGACCGACGTCACGGGTTCACAGCCGGTTGTTGATGCTTTCGGCCTGCGAGATGCCGGCGCTGAGGAACTTCTGGAGGTCGCTCACGCCGGTCACCACCTCGGCGAACTGCGCGTTGGCCTGCTCCACGTCGGCCTGCACGCTGCCCTGGGTGGCCGTGCTCAGCAGCGCCTGGGCGTCCTCGGCCAGGTCGGCGGCCTGTTGCAGGGCTTGGGCGCTCTGGCCGGCCTTGTCGACGGCCTGGGCGATCGCGGCGCGGACCTCTTCGATGCTGGCCATGTCGGTTCCCGACCCCTCCTGTAACGCTGGAGTTCCTATAGTTGAAAGTAGTACCGAAAGTCGTGAATTCCACAAGCAAGATCGGCTGACCGGGTGGTAATGGGAATCCACTCGATCGGATTAGTCGGAAAGCACTCAGCCGGGCACCGTCCACACGAATGCCGAAGCGGGTGTAGCGGTGAGTTCCATCGCGGTGATCCCGCTGTTCGGGACGGGTGCCGCCGACCAGCGGACGACCGCCGACTCACCGACCCGCTCGACCGGCGCCCACCCCGAACGGCCCAGTGCGGAAACCGCGTCGCGTAGTGCCGCCGCGGGCGAATCCGCGCTCGGTCCGAGATCGACGTGCACGCTGAGTAGGTGCCCTTGGGGAGCCACCCGGGTGATCTTGCCACTCCGGGCGACCCGGCTCGCTACCGCCTGCGCCTGCCACGCCGCGCCGGCCTCCCGGTCGGTCGCCACGTCCACCCGCAGCAGCAGCCGGCAACCACCCGCGGGCGCCTCGGCGACCGGCGGCGCGGGCTCCGGCGGTGCCTCCCGGTGGTGCGGGTCGCCACCCGCCCAGACCTCCACGAGCACCCGTTCCGCCCCCGGCACGAGCCCGGCCAGCCGGTGCGGGTCCTCCAGCACGGTCCACGCGGTCGGCGGCTCGCACGCCACGCGCGGCAGCGGGAAGTCGTCGCCCAGCGAGCGGACGAACGCGCGGACGGCCCTGGCCAGCGCGCCGGCCACGTTCTGCCCGACCCGTTCCCCGCTGCGCCGGCGGACCGTCACCGACCAGCACCCGGGTTCCTCGTCGGAGCAGTCGACGGCCCGCACGACCTGCCCGCCGACCCGCCGCAGCAGCCCGGCACAGGCGTCCCGCGCCTGCCGCTCGTCGTTCGCCGCGACCACCACGGTGATCAGCAGCTCCAGGTCTTCGCCCACCATCGCACCGGGATTGTCCATGATTCGCGGAACTCTTCCGCCCCCAGCCCGCACCGCGCGGGCAAACTCGGCCGACCGGACCAATCCGGCGCTCCGCGCCCGCTTGACCGGCAGCGCGCGCCATCGTGTTGGCTGAACGCCATGACGAACAACCTTCAGGGCAAGGTCGCGCTGGTCACCGGGGCGTCCTCGGGTATCGGCGCGGCCACCGCGATCGCGCTCGGGCGGGCCGGGGCGTCCGTCGTGGTGGCCGCGCGGCGGGTCGACCGGCTCGCCGCGCTGGAGCGCGAGCTGACCGCGGCCGGGGTCGAGGCGCTCGCCGTCGAGCTGGACGTCACCGACGAGGCGGCGTGCCGGGCCGCCGTGACGCGGACCGTCGAGGCGTTCGGCGGGTTGGACGTGCTGGTCAACAACGCGGGCGTGATGCTGCTCGGCGACGTGGAGGGCGCGGACACCACCGACTGGACCCGCATGGTGTCGACCAACCTGCTCGGCGTCATGTTCCTGACCCACGCCGCGCTGCCGCACCTGCTCGACCGGCGTGGCGCGGTGGTCCAGGTGTCGTCCACGGCCGGGCGCGTGGCGCGTGCGGGCACCGCCGTCTACAGCGCCACCAAGTTCGGCCTCAACGCGTTCAGCGAATCGCTGCGCCAGGAGGTCGCCACGCGTGGTGTCCGGGTCGTGGTGGTCGAGCCCGGCGTGGTGGCGACCGAGCTGCGCGACCACATCACCGACCCGGCCGCCAAGGCCGCCGCCGAGCAGCGGGCCGACTCGGTGCGGCAGCTCGCGGCCGAGGACGTCGCGAACGCCGTCCGGTACGCCGTGGAGCAGCCCGCGCACGTGGCGGTCAGCGAGATCATGGTGCGGCCGGTCGAGCAGTCCTGGTGAGTCAGCCCAGGCGCAGCACGCGGCGCACGAAGGCCACCACGTCGTCCAGCACCTCGTCGCGGTTGGTCTCGTTGAACACCTCGTGCCGCGCGCCGGGGTAGACGCGCTCCTCGAACAGCAGGCCGCGCAGGCGGTCCGTGCCGGTGCGGGTGTCGGCGAGCGGCACCAGGGCGTCGTCGTCGCCGTGCAGCCACAGCGTCGGCAGGTGCTCCAGCGTCGGCCCGTAGTTGACCTCTTCGAGGGCGTGCTCCAGCGCCTCCAGCGTGGGCCGCTTGAACGGGCCGTGCCAGACCAGGGGGTCGGCGGCGTACCGCTTGCCGACCTCCGGGTCGCGGGACAGCGCGTCGGGGTCGATGGGCACGTCCGGGATCTCGTCCGCCGCGAGCGCGTCCAGCTCCTGCCACGTGCCGAGCACCGGCGCGGACAGCACCAGGGCGGCGAGCGGGTTGAGCTGCGCGTAGCGCGCCGCGACCAGGCCGCCGACGGAGTGCCCGATCAGCACGGTCGGCAGGTCGGTCGCCGCCGACCCGATCGCCGCGCCGACGTCGGCCACCACGCCGTCGACCGACGTGATCAGGGCGCGCTCGCCGGCCGAACCGCCGTGACCCACGTGGTCCGGCGCGACCACCAGCGCGCCCGCCGCCACCAGCCGCTCGGCCACGTGCCCGTACCGGCCGCTGTGCTCCCCGTACCCGTGCACCAGGACGGCGAGCCAGGTGGCCGACAGGTTCGGCCAGGTCCGCACCGCGAGATCCCCGGCGTGCCCGGGTACGTTCGACTCGATCACCTAGGCAGCGTAGAACGCGCTGATCTCGATCTTCCCACCGCCGCATACCGGGCCGAGGCCCCACGCCACGGTGATGGGTCGCGTCTCGTCCGGTGGGATCGCGGCGGCGTTGGCCGCCTCCGGCTCGCACGGCCGGTCCACCGGCTCGCCGCCGGCGGGCACGACCGTCCAGTGCAGGTTGGCCGCGGCCGTCGCGCCCGGCGCCAGGTCGACGCGCGTCGGGCCCGGGTCGTCGGTGCGCTGGAGGTCCGTCGGCACGGGCTGACCCGACGCGTCCAGCAGCTGGAAGCCGCTGTAGCCGTTGAGCGTGCACGCCGCGCCGCCGGTGTTGGTGACGACGAACCGGCCGTGCCGGTTGCCCGCGCCCGCGTCGGTCGGCTCGACCCGGCCGGACAGCGACTCGGCCGTGCAGCGGTCGGCCGCGGCCTGCCGCGCGGACGTTGGCGACGTGGGCGGGACCTCGGCGGCGCTGGTGGGACTGCTCCGGGTGCTCTGGGTGCTCGGCCCGGTCGGCTGGTCGGCGGCCTGTTGCGGGCTACCGCACGCGGAGAGCGCCAGCAGGGCGCCGCACGCGACGAGTCGCCTCATCTCCACCTCCTGGAGTCGTGGTCCTACCCGGAGGACGTACCCAGTCGGCGGCCGGTTGGGTCGGTTCGCCAAGAATTCACTGGAACGGGGCCATCAGTGGTGGTTTCCGACCCAGCCGTCGGCGAGCACGGGCATCCCGTCCACCGCGCCCGCCCACAGGTAGGTCCAGCACACCCGCCCGTCCGGCAACGGCACGCGGACGCGTCGGTACGCCGGGCCCTCGTACTCGTCCAGGGCGGGCAGGGCGTCCTCGGGCGAGGCCAGCCGCAGCAGGCGGCCCGGCACGCCCGGACCGGCGCCGGGGCGCAGCGCCGGGTAGCCCCGGCCGGTGTCGTGCAGCGCGCCGGGCAGCCGCACGGCCTCCGGCTCGCCGACCACGTGCGGTGCGACCAGGTCCCACGCCGCCATGCCCGGCTGGAGCGTGCCGTAGGTGAAGAGGCGGTCCGGCCAGTCGTCCGGTGACGGGTCGCCGTGCACGGGGCTCACGTCGAGGCCGTCGTTCTCGGCGGGCAGGCCGCCCAGGGTGCGCGCGCCGCGCTGGTCCACGTCCGCGCAGCGCACCGGTCGCCCGGCGGCCAGCAGCGGCATCCGGCGCTTGCCCGCGCCGGTGTAGGCGAGCACGCCGTCCACCTCCGCGCCGTTGAAGAGGGTGACCCGGCCGGTGTGCACGCGGACCAGCCGGTAACGCAGGCCGCGGCCCTCGCAGCGGTCCAGCACGCGGAGCTGGTCCGGGGTGGCGAACCAGACGGCGTGCTCCTCCTCGACGCCCGGCGCGGCGGCGAGGGTGGCGGGGCGCTGGCCGTCGGTGCGGCGCAGCCCGGCCGCCCAGACGGCGGCGAGTCCCGCGCAGCGCGCCCGCAGGACGACGGCGGGCCCGGTGAGCCCGAGTTCCGCGCGCAGCCACGTGACCTTCGCCGGGTTGGCGTTGGAGCCGTAGGCGAGGACGGGCAGCCGGCCCGCCAGCGGTGGTTCGCCGCGGTCGGCGAGCCAGTCGTCGAGGTCTTGGCCGTCCGGCGCGACCCGCCACCCGGAGTCGGCGGCGGGGTCCGGGGTCACCGGCCACCCGGCGCCGTCGAGGTGCACGAAGCAGTGTCCCGGCCGAGCGCCCGGGTAGGGCTCGGCCGGGTGGCTATCGTCGGTGAAGGGCTGCGTCATGAACACATTCTGGCAAGGTCCGCACGAGGTCCACGGCTTGTTGGTGCCTTCGTCACGGGCAGCCGGCCGCTCACCGGTGACCCGCCAGCAGCAGCGCCGCGTCGATCTCCGGGTGGGCTTCCGGGTGCTCCGCCCACCACCGGGCGTAGCCCGGGTTGCGCGGTAGCACGGCGTGGTACGCGCGGGCCGCGCACAGGAACACGTCGTGCGCACGGCCCGCGGCGGGTCCCTCGCGGCGGGTGGCGAGCATCAGGTCCACCATGAGCGGCGCGCCGCGCAGCGGGCGGATCACGATGCCGTCGCCGCTGCGCGACTGCGGCAGTGCGAAGGAGACCGCGCCGTTGGCGACCAGGCTGCGTGCGCTGGACGCTTCGTTGACGTGGTGGGTGAAGCGCGGCGTGAAGCCCGCCTCCGCGCACACGCTGAAGATCTGGAGCCGGTTGCCCACCAGTTCGTCCGGTGGCGACACCCAGTCCCGGTCGGCGAGCCGGCCGAGGTCGACCTCCTCCTGGCCGGCGAGCGGGTCCCAGTCGGGCAGGGCCACGAACTGCGGTTCGCTGATCAGGCGGCGGATCTCCAGCCCACGCAGCTCGCGGCGTTCCATGCCCTCGAAGCGGTCGACCACGCCCAGGTGGACCTGGCCGTTGACCAGCAGCTCCAGCAGGTCCGAGCCGCCGGCGGAGATCTCGGTGCGGATTTCCGAGCAGGGGATGGTCCGGCGCAGCTCCTCCACGAAGTGGCCGAAGAACAAGGTGGGCACGCCGCCGACGATCAGCGGTCCGGGCGCGCCGTCCCGGGTCTTCTCCCGGGCGAGGCTGACCAGTTGCTCCACCTCGTCGAGCACCAGTCGGGCGGTGCCGACCACCTGCTTGCCGAGGTCGGTCGGCATGCTGCCGCCGGGCGTGCGGTCGAACAACTGGCCGCCCACGATGCGCTCCACGGTGCGGAGTTGAGCGCTCATGGCGGGCTGGGTCAGGCCGAGCCTGATCGCGGCTTTCGTCAGGCTGCCCTCTTCGGCGATGGCGCACACGGCGCGGAGGTGGCGGAGTTCAAGGTCGGGCATAACGCTCTTCTATCCCCCTTTTGAATGAGCCGCTACCCCTCACGGCAGCCATAGTTGGCGAAGTCGCCTGTAGAGATGGAGAGGAAGACATGCGCGCGAGCCAGATCTACTGAGTGCCGGGCTGTGGCCGTCCCGTCCCGAACCGCGTCCCGACACCGGCGCGGTCGAGCGACCCGGGCACCCGTTTACGCGGGCGGATGCGCGGGGGATCGCCGGGGAGCCGGGATGGCCGAGGGGGTGCGGACGTCCCCACCCCACCGCGCGGGCCGCCGGTCGTGACTGCGGAGTAGCGACCGGCGGCCCCGCTGTTTGCTGGGTAGCGTCGGGGGCATGGCCGCCGACAGCCCGGTTGACTGGGTGAACAAGCACATCCGCGAGTACGTCGAGACCGACGGCGCGAAGGGTCACGAGTGGCAGGACGGCGTGTACACGCTCCTGCTCACCACGACCGGGCGAAAGTCGGGGCAGCCCCGGCGCACGCCGTTGATCTACCGGACGTACGGGGACGCGTTCGTGGTGGTCGCGTCCAACGGCGGGGCTCGGGACCACCCGGCGTGGTACAAGAACCTGCTGGCCGACCCGAGGGCGTGGGTGCGCGTGGTGGCGGAGGATTTCGCCGTGACCGCCCGGACCGCGGAGGGCGGGGAACGAGCGAAGCTCTGGCGCCTGATGAACGAGGTCTGGCCCGACTACGAGAACTACCAGCGCAAGACGGATCGAGAGATCCCGGTCGTCGTCCTGGACCGCGCCTAGCCCCCTCGCCGCGCCCGGGAACGGCCACGCCCTCGCCGACAGCCGCGTGGCCCCGGCCGCTCCGGCAACCGCCGCCCGGCTCCGGTACCCCGGACCCGGGGCGCGGTGGTCCGATCCGCGGAGGCGCGGCGGGGGTGGCTGCGCTCCTCGTCCGCCGGGGAGCCCGCCCGGAAGACAGCCCTCGCCTGTGGGGCAGCGGGCAGCGGCAACGGGTAGGCCGGCGTGTGGTGGCGAGGGCGTGGTGGTCCGCTCAACCCTTGATCGGCACTGCCGCGCCGGTGACGCGTACCCGGTCATCATCATGGCGAACGTCCACGTGCAGCACGCTCGGCCGCCCCATGTCGTCGCCCTGGTGGATGGTCAGCCGCCGGGGCTCCCGCACGTGCCCCAGAGCACGCAGGTAGCCCCCGAACGCAGCCGCGGCGGCGCCGGTCGCGGGGTCCTCCACCACCCCGCCGACCGGGAACGGGTCGCGCGCGTCGAAGACGTCCTCCGACCGCTGGTGCACCAGGTGCGCGGTCACCGCCCCGTACCGCACCAACAGGTCACCCAACCCCCGCTGGTCGTAGTCCAACCGCGCCAACCGCTCCCGCGTCCGAGCAACGAGCACGAGGTGCCGCGCGCCCCCATACGCCCAAGAAGGCGGATAACGGGGATCAAGGTCCTCCCGCGCCCACCCCACCAGGGCCAACGCCTCGTCCAACTCGTCCCCCACCGCCACCACCGACGTGGGCACGCTGGTCAACGTCGCCGTCCGACCATCGGTCTCCACCACCACCTCACCCGCGGCCGTCGAGAAGGCCAGCGTTCCGGGCTTCCCCAGGGCCACCGCGGTCGCAACGGTGGCGTGCCCGCAGAACGGCACCTCCACCAGCGGGCTGAAGTACCGGACCCGGTACGCGCCCCCGTCGCCGGGCAGGACGAACGCCGTCTCGGAATACCCCACCTCGGCCGCGATGGCGAGCATGTCCCCATCGCTCAACCCGGTCGCGTCGAGGACGACCCCGGCCGGGTTGCCGCCCGCCGGGTCGGTGGTGAAAGCGCTGTAACGCAGCACGTCGGTCATGACAGCAAGCTTCCCCGACGCGCCCCATCGAAGCCAACGATTCCCTCCGATACCCTCGATCGCTATTGTCGATGACGTGGACACCCGGCTCCTGCGCACCCTGCTCGTGCTCGCGCGCACGGGCAGCTTCACCGCCACGGCGGCCCAGCTCCACCTCGTCCAGTCCACCGTCACCAGTCAGGTCAAGGCCCTCGAACGACACCTCGGGGCACGCCTGTTCGACCGCCTGCCCAGCGGTGCGCGGTTGACGGAGGCCGGGCGGCGGGCCGTGGAGCACGCGCGCGAGGTGCTGGCCGCCGAGCAGCGCCTGCGTGACGCCGTGCGCGGCAGCACGGCGGTGGAAGGCGACGTGCGGGTCGGCGCGCCGGAGTCGGTGTGCGCCTACCGCCTGCCGCAACGGATCGCGAACGTCGCCCTGCGCTGGCCCGGCATCACCGTCCACCTCTCCCCGGTCGGCACGCGTGACGCCGTCGCGGGCGTGCGCTCCGGCGCCCTGGACCTCGCCCTGGTGCTGGAGGACGCGCTGCTCGCACCGGGCCTCGCGGTGGACGTCGTCGGCGTGGAGCCGATCGAGCTGGTCGCCGCGCCGGGCGTGGCGGTGGACGAGCGGTACTTCCTGCTGGAGGAGGGCTGCTCCTACACCGACCGGTTCGTGCGGGAGCTGACCGCGACGCCCACCATCACCCGGTTCGGCAGCATCGAGGCCGTCCGGTCCTGCGTCGTGGCGGGTCTGGGGTGGACGGTGCTGCCCCGCGTCGCGGTCGCCGAGCAGCTCGACGCGGGCGCGCTGCACCGCGTCCGGGAACTGCCGGACAGCACGCTGTTCCTGGTGACCGACCCGCGCCGGACGCCGTCGGCGGCGGTGCGGGCGGTCGTCGACGCGCTCAGCTGACCGCCAGCACCCCCTCGCAACTGCGCACGACCACGGCCGCCGCGCGTCGGGCGCCCTGGTCGGACGCCGGGTCCGCGGCCCGCTCCCGCCAGCGACCGAGGGCGTCCAGCACGGCGGGGCGCAGCTCGTCACCCGGCAGCCGCTCCACGCCCAACCTGGCCGCCGGGCTCGTGCCGAGACCGCCGACCAACCGGGTCGCCTCCGCCGCCTGCTCCTCGGGCAACCGCACCCGCCCGGCCTGGAGCGCCGCCAGCAACCGCAGCTCGCGGAAGTCGTGCGCGGACGCCAGCACGCGTTCGACGCCCGCCGCCAGCGCGGCCGTGCCGGGCCGGTTCTCGTTGCGCAGCACCACGTCCAGCCCCAGCAACGCGGACCTCGCCTTGAGCGCGTCCCGCCGCTCGGTGAAGTGCGCGCCGACCGCCTCGCGCAACTCGGCCAGCCCGCTGCGCTGCACGAGCTGCCCGGTCAGCTGCACCCGCGTGCCGAACCCCTGGCGGATCAGGGTGGTGGTGAGCCGCACGCCGAAGATGCCGAACCGGTCGACCAGCGCCCGCCGCGCCGCCGCGGGCAGCGGCACGGGGAAGTCCTCGCCGACGAACCGGTCCGCCGACAGCAGGTGGTCCTCCAGGTCGACGCGTGCCGCCGCCGCCAGCGCGGTGAGCGCGGCGAACTCGTCGTCACGCAACGTGCGAGCCGCCGCGGCGAGCAGCCCGGCGAGCGCGACCACCTGCTGGCACAACGGTTTCACCTGCGGCTCGCGCCGGTGGCGGCGGGCGATCAGGCGGGCCGACGACAACGCGTCGATCCGACCGCCACCGACCTCGTCGGCCCGCGCGAGCACCAGCACGGTGTTCACCGGCGCGGCACGCGCCACCGGGTGGTCGTGCGCGGCCCGCAGGTAACGCAGGTCCGCACTACCCACGTGCCGGGTCAGGTAAAGCACGGCGTCCGCTTCGCCGTAGACCTGCTCCACGGGCGCGTCCGCCGGCGTGTCGACCAGCACGACGTCCCGCAACGACCGCGCGGGCCACTCGACGTCCACCCGCTCCGCGTCGCCGACGTCCACGAACGCCCTGCCGTCGCGTCGCGCGATCGGCACCTCGTGCCCGCCCACGACGGCACGCGCCCGCGTGCCGTCCCGGTACCACGCCCACGCCCCGGTCGGCACGAACTCCTCACCGACCAACGCGCTCACCGCGGTCGACTTGCCCGCACGCGACGCGCCCGCCACGGCCACCCGCACCGGTTCGTCCAACCTGGACCGGTGGCGACGCAGCCACGCCGCGGCACGCGGGCTGTCCCGGTACACCGCGAGCGCCTGCTCCAGCAGCAGCCGGACCTCCTCCGCGAGCGTCACGCGCTGAGCACCAGCGGCGCGGCGCGCTCGTCGCCGAGCGCCTGGACCCGCTGGTACAGCCGCACCAGCCGGTCCAGCTCGCGCTTCGCCTCCTGCGTGCGGCGCTCACGCGCGGTGGTGTCCTCCTGCACGGCCCGGCGCGCGCTGCGGGCCGACTCCAGCAACGTCTCCTGGAGTTCGTCGGCGAGCGTGCTGAAGTGGGTGCGCAGGCTGCGCTGGATGTGGCGGGCGGCGTCCCGGAAGTCCTTGCCGAACTTGAGGAGGAAGTCGTCCACGTGCCGCTGCGCGGCGACCCGCGCGGCGGCCTGGCGGCGCCTGAGCCGCTGCTCGCTCTCGTCCAGCACGGTCTTGCCGCCGAACAACGCGCCCGCGCCCAGCGAGATCGCGTTGATCAGGGGCATCCCGGCGAGGCTGGTCACCAGCCCGAGCATCAGCACACCGCCGTACGAGCCGCGCAACCCGGTGAACAGCTTCTGCCCCACCGTGAACCGCTCGATGAGCGGTTTGTCCAACTTGGCCACCCGGTCCAGCACGTCCGGCGGGAAGACCCCTTCCGGCAGCAGGTCGTCGCGGTGCACCGGGAAGCTGCGCGCGACCTTCTCCGCCACCCACCGCGACCGGTCCAGCAACCACGCGAAGTTCGCCGCGGCGGCCTCGGTGAGGTTGTCCTCCAACCACTCCTCGAACGCGTCCCACCCGCGTGCCGGGTCGGCCGTCTCGAACACCCGGTCCACCTCGCGCAGGATGCGGCGGGTCCGGTCACGCAGGTCGTACTCCACGTCGGACACCAGGTCGGCCATCTCGTCGGCGAGCACGGCCTGCCAGCGCGCGGAGCGGCGGCGCAGCTCGTCGACGCGCCGCTGCGCCTCGTTCAGCCGGGCCACGGCGACCGGCGAGCCGTGCGCGGTCAGCTCCTCGCGGACGGGCACGACGAGCTGGCGGAGCGCGGACGCGGCGGTCACCGCGACCGTGCGGCGGGCCAGCACGTCGGCGGCGGCCACGATGTCGCGCTGCACGCACGCCAGCAGCTCCGGGAAGCCGGACTCGGCGTTGAGGGCGCGGTCCCCGGTGCGCGCGGCGCGCAGCCGCAACGCCGCCGACACCGGGATCAGCTTGGCGGCCACGCCCGCCCGCGCGAGCCGGCCCCGGTTGCGCTCCAGCACGTGCCGCCACCGCGTGGCCAGGTCGATCTTGGTGAGCACCACCACGACGTTCGGGCAGGACGCCATGGCCCGCTTGAGCAGGTCCAGCTCGGAGGCGGTCAGCTCGGCGGTGGCGTCGCTGACCATCAGCACGGCGTCGGCCTGGAGCAACGCGGCGAACGTGCTCGCGGTGCGCGCGGGACGGGGATCGCCGACGCCCGGCGTGTCGATCAGCACCAGACCGGACGTGAGCAGCGCTCGCGGTAGGCCGACCTCGGCGCGCACCAGCCGGTCGACGCGGCCCGCGCGCAGCTCGCCGGCGAGCCGGTCGATGGGCACCGGGATGCGCTCGGTGGGCGTGTCGGCGTTCGTGCGGACGAGCGCGGCACTCGGGGTCTCGGCGTGCTGCACGAAGGTCGGCACGGTGGTGGTGACGTCGTCGCCGACCGCGCAGACGGACGCGTTCACCAGCGCGTTGACGAGCTGGCTCTTGCCCTGTCTGGGTTCGCCGAGCACGAGGACGCGCAGCTTCGGGTCGAGCTGGCGGGCCCGCTGCTCGCGGAGCCGTTCGGCGAGGTCCGGCCGGTTGTGCGTGACGCAGGACCGGATCGTGTCGTCTAGCACGTCGAGCCAGGGTGCGGACATCACTCCGCAGAGTCTGCTGTATTCACCCGGTGAGGGGAAAGCGAGGGGCCGGCGGACGCCGACCCCTCACCGGTCGCTCAGAACAACAGGTCGTCGACCACCGGCAGGTTCGTCGCGCCGAGGCCGAGCAGCGGCGCGTCGGTGGCCGGCACGTGGCTGGTGACGTCGCTCACGGCGATGCCCGTGGTGTCCTCGACGGTGCCCACGGTGGTCTCCGGGGCGATGCCCGGGTCGGGCAGCTCCACCGGGTCCAGCACGTCGACCGCGCGGCCCGCGTCCGGCACCGTGCCGGGCAACTGGCCGGCGAGGCCACCGGTCACGCCGTCGACCACGCCGTCGAGCGTGTCGACCGCGCCGAACACCTGGCTGGTCAGGCCGTGCGCGTCCGGCAGCGCGTCGGTGGCCCCGCCGGCGAGCGCGCCGCCCGGGACGTCGGACGGCGCACCGGCCAGGTCGGTGACCGGGCCGGTCGCGGTGGGCAGCGCGTCGTCCAGGGCGCCGGTCACGTCGCCCACCGCGGAGAAGTCGTCCGCCAGGGTGGCGTCGGCGGAACGGGGCGCCTCGCCGAAGCCCCAGTCGGAGAACCCGCCGAACACCGACACGCCGTTGGTGCTCAGCGCGCCCGCCGCCGCGGAGTTCACGTCGGACGAGCCGGGCGCGGCGGCGAGGGTCTGGGCCACGGCTTGGAGCCTGCCGATGGCGTCGTCGGCGTCCAGGTCGGCGGCCGGCAGGTCGGCGGGCAGCGCCCCGTCCAGCGCGGGCAGGGTGCCCGCGGGTGCGTAGTCGAGCACCAGCGGGAGGACTTCCTGCACGTCCAGGGCGCTGATGTCGCTCAGGCCCGCGGCGGCCAGGGCGCCCTCGGCGTCGGCCTGGAAGTCGGCCAGCGCGGTCGGGTTGCTCAGCAGGTCGAGGACGAAGTCGTGCAACGTGTTGGGGCTGCTGCCCATGATCGGTGTCTCCATGGTCGTGTCGGTGTCCGGGCAGGACCGGCAGGGGTGGGCCCGGCCTCAACGGCAACCTAGGCAACGGGGGACCGGCGGCCATCGGGGATCACTCCGGGTTTGTGGCGCATCTGCGTTGGGGTGCTCCTCGTTCACTCCCTAGGGGGTTAGGGGATCGGCTTGTCATCCCTTGGTAGCTCCGTGTAGGTATCCCGTTACCGCGTCCGGCCGAGTGGAGGAGGCTCCGAAGTGCCGTACGTCCTCGGCGTCGACGTCGGCTCCACCCGCACCACCGCCGCCGTGTGCCGGCTCGGCGGCGCGGGCCGCGCCGAGCCCGAACCCGTCGGGCTCGGCGGTCCCGGCGGTGGCGTCGCCACGTCGTTGCTGCTCACGGCCGACGGCGCGTTCGCCGTCGGCGAGCCGGGCGACCCGCGGTGGACGGCCACCGGGTTCCACCGCCGCGTCGGCGACGCCGTGCCGGTCGTGCTCGGCACCGCCCGGTTCACCGCCGAGGAGCTGACCGCCCTGCTGGTGCTGTGGGTGGTGGGCCGCGTCGCCGAGCGCGAGGGCGAGGCCGCCGAACGGGTCGTGCTCGCCCACCCGCCGTCCTGGGGACCCCACGCGCGGGCGCTCGCGCACCGCGCGCTGAACGACGTCGGGCTGCCGGACGTGACGTTGCTGGCGAAACCGCTGGCCGCCGCCGCGGCGTTCGGGCGCGGTCCGGTCGGCGTGCTCGGCCTGGGCGCGCACACGTGCCACGCCGCCGTCGTGCGCCCGCCGTTCGACCTGGTGGCCTGGGCGGACGGCGTGGACGTCGCGGCCGGCGCGGACTACGACGACCTGGTGTTCGAGCACGTCCGCGCCGCCCTCGGCCGCGATTTCGCCGCGCTCGACCCGGACGACCCGCGCACCCGCGGCCTGCACGCGCGGCTGCGGCGGGACTGCGAGGCGGCGAAACGCGTGTTGTCCCACGCGTTCGAGGCCGTCGTGCCCGTGCACCTGCCGACCGGTGTCGTGGAGGTCCCGCTGACCAGGGCCGAGTTCGAAGGGCTGATCCGGCCGCACGTCGAGGAGGCCGCCGCCGTGTTCGAGCGGGTCGCCCGGGTGCTCACGCCGGAGGTGACGGTCGTGGTCGGCGGCACCGCCCGCGTGCCGCTGGTGCCGGCCGCGCTGCCCGGCCGCGTGGTGCGCGAGGCCGCGCCGGAGACCACCGTCGCCAGGGGCGCGGCGGTCGCCGGGCGCGACCTGCTGCTGGGCCCGGACGAACCGGAACCCGTCGAGACGTCCGTGCTGGTGCGTGACGACGACCCGCTGCTGCGCTTCCCGGTCGGCTCCACCACGACGGCCGAGGACGCGCCGGAACCACCACCCCGACCGCCGGTCGACATCACACCCCTGGACCTGCCCGGCCGCCGCTCGGTGCGGCACGTCGTGCGCGGGCTGGCGTCGGTCGGTCGCGGCCGTGGCCGGGGGGACGGCCGTTGAGCCCTCGCACGACCGCCGAACGACCGCTGCTGGACGACCACGCCCGTCAGGTGCTGGCCGAGATCGCCGCCGCGCCCGGGGCCGTGCTGCGGCTGGGCGTGCTCGCGCCCGGCGGGTACGGGAAGACCACCGTGCTCCGCGAGGTGGAGCACGCCTACCGCGTGGCGGGCGTGGAGGCCACCGTCGTGGACGACGCCCACCTGCTGCCCGACGACGAGCTGCGTGCCCTGCGCGCCGTCGTGGAGGAGGGGCGGACGCGGATCGTCGTCGCCTACCGGCCGTGGCCGAGGTCGCGGGCGCTGGCGGCGCTCGCCGAAGCGCTGGGCCGGGCGCGCCCGCCGCTGCTGCCCGCGCCGTTCACGCGGGAGCGGGTGCGTGCCGCGCTGCCCGCCGCCGGGCGCGGCTTGGCCGACTTCGTGCACCGGCAGACCGGCGGCGTGCCCCGGTTCGTGACGCGGCTGGCCGGGCTCACCACGCCGGAGGTGCCCGCCGAGGTGGTCGCGGCGTTCCGCGCCGACCTGGACTGGCTGGACGCCGACGTGCAGAAGTTCCTGCTCGCCGCCGAGGCCGGGGCCGGGCTGCGGCTCGACCTGCTCGGCGGGCTGCTGGACCGGGACCCCGACGCGGTCGGCGAGGTCATCGAGGCGGGCCGCGCCACCGGTCTGCTCGCGGCGGACGGCACGCTGCTGCCCGTCGCCCGCACCGCCGTGGCCGTGCTCAGCCGCGCCGACCGGCGGATCGCCGTGCGGCAGCGGCTGGCCGAACTCCAGCTCCGCGCCGGCGGGCCGGTGCTGGACCTGGTGCGCCCGCTGCTCGGCACGGGTGTCGGCGGGCCGGCCGTGTCGGCGGCGTTCCAGGCCGCGGCCCGCGAGGCGCTGCCCACCGACCCCGCCCTGGCGGCCCGCCTGCTGGGCGCGGTCGGCACGCCGGACGACGAGGTGGCCGTGCGGCGGGCGGTGGCGTCGGCCATGGCGGGCGACCTGGACGCGGCGCTGCGGCTCGCCGACCGCGTGATCACCGGTGGCGACCGCGCGCACCGCGGCCCGGCGGCGGAGGTCGCCGCCATCGCCCTGGCGCACCGGGGCCAGCTCGCCCGCGGTGCCGAGCTGCACCGCTGGTCGCCCAGCGCCACGTCGGCGGCGTTCGCGGTGGTCGGCCGGATCGGGGTGGGCCGCGTGCCCGCCGGTCCGCTGCCGCCCGCGCCGCCGACCCTCCTCGACGGTGCGGCTTCGCTGATGGCGCAAGGGGTCCTGGAGTCCGTGACGGGTGCCCCGACGACCGCGCTGGCCACCCTGGTCCGCGCCGCCGGGCTGCTGGAGCCCGCCGGTGCCGCGGTGCTGCTGCCGGACACCCCGGCGGCGCTCGCGGCGTTGGTCGCGCTGCACGGCGGTGAGGTCGCGGTCGCCGAGTCCGTGTTGGACCGTGCGCTGGCCACGGCGTCCGGCGGCGAGCTGATGGCCGTGCGGCACCGGTTGCTGCGGGCGTGGGCGGCGATGGTCCGGGGCGACCTGGCACGGGCGCGGGACGTGGTGGCGGCGTTGCGCGTGGCCGGCCGGTCCCTGGAACCACGCGACTGGCTGTTCGCGGTGGCGCTGGAGGTCGGCGTGGCCCGGCGCGACAGCGACCTGGCGGCGTTGCGGCGCACCTGGGAGCAGGCGTGCGAGGCCGTGCTGCGGCACCCCGTGGACCTGTACGCGTTCCTGCCGCTGGGCGAGTTCGCCGCCGCGGCGGCCCGGCTGCGCGACCAGCACCGCCTCGCGCCGCACCTGGCCGCGGCGCGGACCCTGCTGCACGGGCTCGGCGACCCGCCGCTGTGGTCGGCGCAGCTGCGCTGGAACCTGCTGCACGCGGCGATCATCGGCGAGGAGACCGCCGCGGCCGAGGAGCACGCCGCCGCGCTCGCGGCGCACGCGTCCGGCGGCGGGCACTGCGCGGTGCTGTCGGCGGCGGCCGAGAGCTGGCTCGACGTGCTGGCGGGCGAGGTGGACGCGGACCGCGTCGAGGAGGCCGCGTGCGGTCTGCACGCCGCCGGCCAGTGGTGGGACGCGGCCCGGCTGGCGGGCCAGGCGGCGATCAGGACGTCCGACCGGCAGGCCATGGTGCGCCTGCTGGACCGCGCCCGCCTCCTCCAGGGCCGCCCGGCGGCCCGCCGGACCGCCGAATCCGCGGCCGAGCCGGCGGGGTTGTCCGGCCACCCCGCCGCGGACCGGCTCAGCGACCGCGAGCGCGAGGTGGCCGAACTGGTCGTCGGCGGCCTGACCTACAAGCAGGTCGGCGACCGGCTGTTCATCTCCGCGAAGACCGTGGAGCACCACGTGGCCCGCATCCGCCGGCGGCTCGGCTGCGCCAGCCGCGCGGAACTGCTCGACCAGCTCCGCCGGATGCTCACCTGACGGCGGCCGTCCGGTCGGCGGGGCGGGTGGCGTGCAGCAGGACGAGGCCGAGCAGGGCGATCACCAGGTTCTGGAACGCGGGCGACGTCCCGTTCCACTCCTTCGACTGCCACATCTGGAACCACTCGCCGCCGATCGCGAGGAAGCCGACGCCGAACAGCAGCGCCTGCATCACCCACCCCGCGCCGGACAGGGGACGTGCCACGGCCCGGCCCCGCACCCACGCCGCCGCGCCGACCAGCAACACCGCGGCGGTGACCGCCTCCCACGCGATGATCAACACGTACGCGGCGCTCACCGCGATGGGGTTCGTCACCGCCCGATAAGCGGTGTTGGGTGACCGGAAGGTCGTGTCCATGGCTAAGACGTGCTGCACGAACGCGTGGTTCGTGTCGTAGTCGGTGATGTTGCCGAGAGCCACGAGACCCATGTAGACGCCGGTGATGGCGGTGAGCACCGCGACCGCGGCGTGCGGGCTCCCCACCCGGCCGAGTAGACGCATGGGGTGAAACTTAGTGACACCCTGTGCGAATTCCATGACGAAAAGTGCCGAACGAGACGGCTACGTGCGGTCGGGGTTCGGGGTGCCGTCAGGAGCACGGCGGTTCGTAGTCGAGCTGCGGCAGGTGCTCGCGCCACAGCTCCTCGGGCAGCACGCCCTTCGTCTTGGTGCAGATCCGCTCGATCGCGTCGTCCTGGTCCAGGTCCCACAGCCGCACCGTGCCGTCCAGGCTGGTGGACGCCACGGTCCGCCCGTCCGGCGCGAACCGGACGTCCTGCACGCCCGAGTCGTGCCCGGTCAGCGCCTGGCCCCTGGCCCGCGGCCGGGCCGGTCCGCCCACGTCCCACAGCCGGACCGTCTGGTCGTCGCCGCCGCTGGCCAGCGTCCGCCCGTCCGGGCTGAACGCGACCGCGGCCACGGCCTCGACGTGCCCGGTCAGCGGTGCGCCGATCGGGCGCACGCGGGACACGTCGGACAGGTCCCAGAGCCGGATCTCCTTGTCGTCGCCCGCCGTGGCCAGCATCCGGCCGTCCGGGCTGACCGCGCCGGTCCGCACCGCGCCCGCGTGCCCGGCCAGCGGCCGGCCCACCGGCTGCGCCGCGGCCGGGTCGGTGGTGTTCCACAACCGCACGGTCCGGTCCGCGCTGCCCGTGATCAACGTCCGACCGTCCGGCGTGAACGCGGCGAAGTGCACGTACCCGCCGTGCCCCACCAGGGGTTTGCCCACCGGCTTCAGGCGCTCGCGGTCCCGCACGTCCCACAGCTGCGCGGAGTCGTCCGTGGAGCCGGTCACCAGCACCTGCCCGTTCGGGCTGAACGCGATCGGCGCGCTGTACCTGGTGCGCAGCGCGTGTGGTTCGCCGAGCGGCCGGATGACGCCCGGGTCGGACAGGTCCCACAGCCGCAGCGCCTTGTCGCTGACCTCCGCGAGGGTTCGCCCGTCCGGGCTGAGCGCGAGGTTCCACACGCCGCTGTCGTCGCCGGTGCGCACCTGCGCCGCGCTGCGCGGGCCGTCCGGGTCGGACCGGTCCCACACCCGGATCGACTGGTCGCGGCTGCCGGTGACCAGCCGCTTGCCGTCCGGCGTGAACGCCAGGCCCACGGTGCGTTCCGAGTGCCCGACCAGCACGGTGCGCGGCAACGACCACAGGCGCACCGCCGCGTCCTGGCTGCCGGTGGCGAGGGTGCGGCCGTCCGGGCTGAACGCGACCGCGTAGATGGTGCCGTTGCGCCCGCTCAGGGCTGGTCCGACGACGATCGGGTGCGCCGGGTCGGTCACGTTCCACAGCCGGGCCGCGCCGTCGCCGCCACCCGTGGCGAGCACCCGGCCGTCCTGGCTGAACGCCACCGACCAGACCGCGCCGGTGTGCTCGGTGAGCGGCATCCCGAGCGGTCGGGCGGCCTCCGGGTCGGCCACGTCCCACAGCCGCACCGTGCGGTCCTCGCTGCCGGTGGCCAGGACGCGGCTGTCCGGGCTGAACGCCACCGACCGCACGATCCCGTCGAACCCCTTCAGCGGCGCGCCGACCGGCGTCGGCCGGTCCAGGTCCCGGACGTCCCACAGCACCACGGTCCGGTCGTCGCCGCCGACCGCGAGCAGCCGACCGTCCGGGCTGAACGCCACCGAGCGCACCTGGCCGGTGTGCAGGCCCAGCGGCTGCCCGAGGCGCTTCGGGGCCGTCCGGTCGGCGATGTCCCACAGCCGCGCGGTGCGGTCCTCGTTGGCGGTGACCAGCGTCCGGCCGTCCGGGCTGAACGCGACCAGGTAGACGGTGCCGTTGTCGCCGTCCAGCGGCTGGCCCAGGGCACGCGGGCGGCTCGGGTCGGTGACGTCCCACAGCCGCACGGTGCCGTCGTCGCCCGCCGTGGCGAGCGTGCCGCCGTCGGGGCTGAACACCGCCGAGCTGACCCACCGCTTGTGCCCGCGCAGCGGCGGGCCGAGCTGGCGGGGGTTGTCGCGGTCGCGCAGGTCCCACAGGCGGACCGTGGCGTCGTAGGAGGCGGTGGCGAGGGTGTTGCCGTCACGGGAGAACGACGTCAGGTACACCGCGCCCTCGTGCCCGTCGAGCTGCGTGGCCAGCGGCGTGCCCTGCGTGGACAGGATGCGCGTGTAGACCTCCTGGTCCTCCGGGTGCATCCGGTGCGCCACGAGGTCGAGCTGCGCGGACAGCGACGGGTCGGTCTCCAGCAGCCGGTCGGCCTCCGCGACGACCTGGCGGAACACCGCGTCGTCCCGCTGCCGCACGGCGAGCACGGCGGCCGTCACGGCGATGACCGCGAGCACCACCACGGCCGCCACGGCGCTGCGCCTGCCCCACGTGGCCCGCTTGCGGTACTGGGTGGAGACGGCGAGGAAGTCCTGCGCCACGCCGGTGAGGCCGCCGGGACCGGCCGCGTCCGCCCAGTGCCGCGCGGTACCCAGCCGCGCGCCCCGGTACAGCAGCGAGGGGTCGCGGTGCTGGTTGGCCCAGGTCGCCGCGTCCTCCTCCAGCCGCTGGCGCAGGAGCTGGCCCTCCCGGTCCTGGTCGAGCCAGCTGCGCAGCCGGGGCCACGCCTGGAGCAGGGCCTCGTGCGTGATCTCGACCGATCCGGCGTCCAGGGTGACCAGCCGCGCGCGGGCCAGCACCTCCAGCGCCTCCTCGGTCGCGGCGCGGTTCGCGGACTGCTCGACCAGCTCCTGCCGGGTGGACCGGCGGCGGGTGTCCTGGGTGTCCTCGCCGACCCGGACCAGCCGCAGCAGCAGCGGCCGGGCGGCCTGCTGGGCGTCCGGGGCGAGGTCGGCCCAGGCCCGTTCGGCGGTCGCGGCCACCGCGCCCTGGATGCCGCCCGCCGCGCGGTAGCCCGCGATGGTGAGCTTGCCCGCGGTGCGCCGCTGCCAGGTGGCGAGCAGGGCGTGCGACAGCAGGGGCAGCGCGCCGGCGTCGTACGCGCCCTGCCCGGCGCGGGCCTGCGGCCGTCCGCCGCGCACGCCGAGGTCGCGCAGCATCAGCTCGATCAGGCCGGGTTCCAGTTGCAGGCCGGCGGCCCTGGCCGGGCGGGACACCGCCTCCCGCAGCTCGGCGGAGGTCATCGGCCCGAGCACCATCTGGCGTTCCTGGAGGGCGTCGGCCAGTTCGGGGAACGCCAGGCAGCGGCCGTAGAAGTCGGCACGCACGCCGACCACGACCAGCGCGGGCGCGGCGACGCCGGGCACGGCGGGCGTGGCCGCCGCGTGCAGCGCCTGCACGAAGAGCTGGACGAGGCTGTCGTCCCCGCACAGCGTGAACGCCTCCTCGAACTGGTCCACGACGACCAGCACGCGCTCGCCACCGTGCCGCTCGGCGTAGGCGGCGAATGCCGCGCGGATGTGCGCGGCGAGTCGCAGATCGCTCAGCAGCGACGGCCCGGGGAACGTTTCCGGCGCGATTTCCTCCTGCTCCGGCTCCGCGAGCGGCCCGGCCAATTCCGGTATTTGCCGGACGAGTTCCTTCACCGGGTCCGCGCCGGGGGTCAGCAATACGGTCGGCCACTGCTCCGAACCGGGCACGGCCAATTCGCCGGCGTGCACCGCGGGAATGACCCCGGCACGCACCAGGGACGATTTGCCGGCACCCGAGGCGCCGACCAGGACCACGATCCCGCCGGTGTCCGCGGCGGCGCCGAGCCGGGACACCAGCGCCGCCGTGCTGCGTTCCCGGCCGAAGAACCACGAGGAGTCCTCGGCCTGGAACGCGGCCAGCCCGCGGTAGGGGCACACGCCGATCTCGTCGGAGCTGGGCGGCTCCTCGGCGGGCGCGGTGGCCGGGCTGGCGAGCGCCTGCTCCCACAGCACCCGCCACGCGGCCAGGTCGTACAGGTCGGGCACGGGCGGTTGCGGGCGTGACTTGCGTGCCTCGCCGATGAGCACTTCGAGGACTACCGAGAGTGCCGAGAACCGGGCGGGCACGTTCCGGCCGCGCCGCCAGTCGCTGACCCGCTGCGCGGTGGCCCGCACCGGGCGACCGCGCTCGTCGGTGCGGCGGGCGCGGGAAACCGACTCCGTGACCCGCTTCAGGGGCGGGTCGCCCGCCTCGGCGTAGAGCAGCGCGAACCGCTCCGCGAAGACGGCGCGGGGTCCCGCCCCCTGACCAGAACGGGCCATCCGCGGCTGCCTCCCTGAAGGTCCGGGCGTCCGGACCGGAAAACCGGGTGTGAACGCGTGAACAGGTGGTTCGCGGGCCGGTGCGGCTCCGGAAGTCCACCCTAACGACTTGGGCTGCCAAGCTGCCGAGGACGTTGCGCAGACGTCGTCAGGTTCCGCCGGGTACCGGTCGAAGTGGTTTCGCCAGCAACTACAGCGAGGGGTGGACCGGTCGTCGCTGAGGGGTCCTGGGGGTCTCCTCAGCGGTGTGCGCGGGACCGGCCCGGCCGGTGGACCGGCGCGGCGACCCGCCGTGCCGCCCGGCCAGGCCGGCAGCGGTCACCACCCGTGACGGCCGGGCGTTCCCACCCGCCCGGCCCTGCGCAGGGTGTCGAGCCGCGCGCGGTCCGCTGGGGCCACCGCGCCCCCGGTGCCCCGCGCCCCTGAGCCCGTTCACCCGGTCCCACGCATCGCCCGCCTCCGCGCCCTGCCCTCCGCGCCTCGCGCCCCGCTCTCCGCGCCCCGCGCCCCGCGCCCCGCTCTCCGCGCCCCGCCCGCCGCTTCCCGCGCCTCGCCCTCCGCGCGCCGTCCCCCCGCTGGTCCCGCGCGCCGCCCGATCCGCCGCTCGCCCCGCGCACCGCCCACCACACCACCCGCCGCCGGACGAGGCGTCCACCGGCCCCGGCTCCCGGTGATGTCGCAATTCCGCCGGCCAAGCGCCCGGAGTTGACCAATGCTGGGTCCCGTGCACGAAGACGCGGAACGGTGCCTGCAAGCCGTGCGGTCGAAGGACGCGCGGTTCGACGGGTGGTTCTTCACCGCGGTGACGACCACCCGGATTTACTGCCGGCCGAGTTGTCCGGTGACGCCGCCCAAGGCCGAGAACATGCGTTTCTACGCGAGCGCGGCGGCAGCGCAGCAAGCGGGATTCCGCGCTTGCAAGCGGTGTCGCCCGGATGCCAGTCCGGGATCACCGCTGTGGAATCACCGGGCCGACGCGGTGGCCAAGGCGATGCGGTTGATCGCGGACGGCGTCGTGGACCGCGAGGGCGTGCCGGGGCTCGCCGCGCGGCTGGGCTACAGCGTCCGGCAGGTGGAGCGGCAGTTGCTGGCCGAACTCGGGGCCGGTCCGCTGGCACTGGCCCGCGCGCAGCGGGCGCAGACCGCGCGGCTGCTCATCGAGACGACCTCGCTGCCCATGGCCGAGGTGGCGCTGGCCGCGGGTTTCGCCAGCGTGCGGGCGTTCAACGAGACCGTGCGCGAGGTGTTCGCGTTGTCGCCGACGGACCTGCGGACGCGGCGGCGGGCGGTGCCGGACACGCCGGGCGTGTTGTCGTTGCGCCTGCCGTTCCGCGCCCCGCTGTGCCCGGACAACCTGTTCGGGCACCTGGCGGCGACCGCCGTGCCGGGCGTGGAGGAGTGGCGGGACGGCGCGTACCGCCGCACCCTGCGGCTGCCGCGTGGTCACGCCGTGGTGTCGCTGAGCCCGCGGCCGGACCACGTCGCGTGCCGGTTGGCGTTGTCCGACCTGCGCGACCTGCCCATCGCGATCGCCCGCTGCCGCCGGATGCTCGACCTCGACGCCGACCCGGAGGCCGTGGACGAGCGGCTGCGCGCCGACCCGGAGCTGCGCCCCCTGGTGGACAAGGACCCCGGCCGCCGGGTGCCGGGCACGGTCGACGCGGACGAGTTCGCGGTCCGCGCCGTGCTCGGCCAGCAGGTGTCGACGGCCGCCGCGCGCACCCACGCCGGCCGGGTCGTGGCGGTCGCGGGCACGCCGATCGCCGACCACGGCCTGACCCACCTGTTCCCGACCGCCGAGCAGCTCGCCGAGCTGGACCCGGCGGTGCTGGCCATGCCGAGGGCGCGCAAGACGGCGTTCGCGGCGCTGGTCGACGCCTTGGCGTCGGGGCGGCTCGACCTCGGCGTGGGCGCGGACTGGGCGAAGGCGCGTGCCGACCTGTCGGCGCTGCCGGGGTTCGGGCCGTGGACGGTGGAGACGATCGCGATGCGGGCGCTGGGCGACCCGGACGCGTTCGTGCCCGGCGACCTGGGCGTGCGGATCGCCGCCCGGAACCTCGGGATGCCGGACACGCCGGGCGCGCTGATCCGCCGTGCACAGGCGTGGCGCCCGTGGCGGGCGTACGCCGTTCAACACCTGTGGGCGACCGGTGACCACGCGGTCAACCGGTTGCCGTCCTGAGAGGAGCGGTTCTTGGTGGTGCACGCGGTGGTCGACAGCCCGGTCGGCGAGTTGACCCTGGTCGCGCGGGACGGGGCGTTGTCCGGCCTGTACATGACCGGGCAGCGGTACCGGCCGGCCGAGGAGAACTTCGGTGCGCGTGACGACACGTCGTTGCGGGAGGTGGCGCACCAGCTCGCCGAATACTTCGCGGGCACGCGGACCACGTTCGACGTGCCGCTGGACCTGGCGGGCACGCCGTTCCAGCGCGCCGTGTGGTCGGCGTTGTGCGAGATCCCTTACGGGGAGACGGTGTCGTACGGCGAGCTTGCCGCCGGGCTCGGCCGGCCGACCGCCGCGCGGGCGGTCGGCGCGGCCAACGGCCACAACCCGGTGGGGATCATCGTGCCGTGCCACCGGGTGGTCGGGTCGTCCGGTGACCTGACCGGCTACGGCGGCGGTGTCGAGCGCAAGCGGCACCTGTTGGCGTTCGAGGCTCACACGCTGACCTCGACGCGTTCCGCGGGCCGCGCGGGCTGACGGCGGGCCGGGCGGCGGTTGCGCTCCAGCCACCACTGGAGCACCAGCAGCGGCACGGCCCAGCTCACCCACGAGGTGACGCTGGCGACGGCTTGCGTGAGCGCGGCCTGGTTCCCGCCGAACGTGGTGTCGAGCTGCGGGGTCAGCACGATCGTGAAGACCACGCCCCAGATCCGGTTGCCGATGATGGAGAGGGTGAGCACGGCGCTGCGGAGCATCCAGCGGCGGTGGTCCGCGTACCGCCGCTGCCGCGCCATCCGCAGGCCGACGACGGTGAAGACGACCCAGAGCACGCCCATCATCACGCCGCTCACCTGGTTGGAGATGCCGAACGGGCTGACCGCGGCGACCGGCACGGCGAGGGCGCCGGCGGGCAGCACGCCCGCGAACACGTAGACGCGCCCGGCGTAGCGGTGCCAGACCGGGTGCCGACGCCGGAACCACGGCCACATCTGGAGCACGGCCGTGAGGATGGCGATCGAGCCGAACACCACGTGCGCCGCCAGCGCCGGGAAGTGCCAGGTGTGGTCGCCGGGCTGCGGCACGCGTGACTGCGCGGGGTCCATGCTCAGGTAGGGCGGCAGCGAGAACGCCACGAACACCACCACGAGCATCCTGAGCGGCATGATCCACGGCCGCCGCCACCAGCTTTTCTTCTTGACCTGTGTGTCCGCCATGGGGGCCAGCCTGGCGACCCCCGCTGACAGGACGCGCACCAAACGCTGACCGCCCCCGTGCGCGACGGCCGGCCGCTGCCGGCGACCCCCGACCGCTTCCCACCAGCCACCCCATCCCGCCCCTCCGCACCGCTGTCCCGCCCTCCGCCGCCCCCGCGCCCCTTGCGCGGCCTCCTCCGCGCGGTCGCCCGCTGCGCCGCCCACCTGCGCCGTCCCTCCGCTGCTGCTCACCGGCCACTCCACCGCGCCACCGACAAGTCGAGTTGTCTTGACAAATCAAATCGTCGGTGAGAAGGTTCTCCCATGCTTGAAGTGGCGGTGATCGAGGACGCGGCGACGGCCGAGGTGACGCTGGACCCGGTGCGGGTCCGCCTCCTGGCCGAACTGGTCGAGCCCGGCTCGGCGACCACGCTGGCGGCGAAGGTGGGACTGCCCCGGCAGAAGGTCAACTACCACCTCCGGACCCTGGAGCAGCACGGTCTGGTGGAACTGGCGGAGGAGCGGCGCAAGGGCAACATGACTGAACGGGTCATGCGGGCCACCGCCGCCTCCTACGTGATCTCGCCGACGGCGCTGGCCGCGGTGCAGCCCGATCCCGCGCGGTCGCCCGACCGGTTGTCCGCGCGGTGGCTGCTCGCGGTGGCCGCGCGGCTGGTGCGGGACGTCGGGAGCCTGATCACCGGCGCCACGAAGGCGGGCAAGCGGGTGGCGACCTTCGCCATCGACGGCGAGGTCCGGTTCGCGACCGCGCGCGACCGCGCGGCGTTCGCGGAGGAACTGGCCGTCGCGGTGACCGGCCTGGTCGCCAAGTACCACGACGAGACGGCGGGGGGTGGGCGGGCGCACCGCGTCGTGGTCGCCGTGCACCCCAGCATTCCCAAGGAGTCCTGATGGGGCACGCGTTCGAGGAGACCAACGAGGCGTTGCTGGCCGACGTCACGCCGGAGCAGGTGTGGGAGGCCATCGCGACCGGACCGGGTATCGACTCCTGGTTCATGGGCGTCAACGAGGTGGAGCCCGGCGCGGTGGTGAGGGGCGCGTTCAACGGCTACGAGCCGCGGCACGGCATCACCGCCTGGGAACCGGGCAAGCACCTCGCCTACGGCGGGGAGAAGGCACCCGACGGCCGGTTCATGGCCTACGAGTTCCTGATCGAGGGCCGTGACCACGGCAGCACCGTGTTGCGCATGGTGGCCGGCGGCTTCCTGCCCGGCGACGACTGGCAGGACGAGTTCGAGGCCATGACGGCGGGCGGCGCGATGTTCTGGCGCACGCTCCTGGAGTACCTGGGCCACTTCGCGGGCCGCACGGCCCGGCCGGTCACGGTGATCGGCCCGGAGGTCACCGACTGGCCCGCCCTGTGGTCCGCCCTGCACCGCAAGCTCGGCCTCACCACGCCGCCGCGGATCGGCGACACCGCGACCGTCGACGGCGAGCGCGGTGTCGTCTACTACGTCAACAGCCAGACCATCGGCATCCGCACGCCCGACGCGATGTACCGGTTCTTCCAGGGCATCACCGGCGTCCTGATCGCCATGCACCACGTGTTCGCCGACGACCAGCGTGACGACCACGCCTGGTCCGTCTGGCTCAACGACCTCGCAGTCCTCTGAGGACAGTCCACAAAGGAGCGAAGATGGCCACCGTGACCTCCTCGGACGGCACGACGATCGCCTACAGCACCACCGGTTCGGGCCCCGCGCTGATCATCGTCGACGGCGCGTTGTGCCACCGGGGCTTCGGCCCCGCGCAACAACTCGCGGACGCCCTCGCGCCGAACTTCACCGTCTACACGTACGACCGGCGCGGGCGCGGTGAGAGCGGTGCCGGCAACACGCCGTACGACGTGGCGCGCGAGGTCGAGGACATCGCCGCGTTGATCGAGGCGGCGGGCGGTCGGGCGCACCTGTTCGGCATGTCGTCGGGCGGCACGCTGGTCGCCGAGGCCGTGCACCGGGGTGTCGCCGTCGACCGGTACGCGATCTACGAGTCGCCGATGGTCGTGGACGGCACCCGCACCCCGATGGCCCCCGACTTCCCGGAGCGGGTGCGCCGGGCGGTGGACGAGGGCAGGCGTGGTGACGCGGTGAAGCTGTTCATGCGGTACGTCGGCACGCCGGGGCTGGTCATCGCGTTGATGCGGGTGATGCCGCCGTGGCGCAAGCTCAAGTCCGTCGCGCACACCCTGCCCAACGACATCTCCGTGGTGGGCGAGTTCCAGAACGGCGCGGCCCCCGCGGCCGACCGCTGGTCCGGCGCGAAGGCGCCCGGCCTGGTGATCGCGGGTGGCAAGAGCCCCGAGTACCTGCGCAACGCGCAGACCGTCCTCGCGGACGCGTTGCCCGACGCGGAGCTGGCGGTGCTGCCGGGGCAGACCCACATGGTCAAGGCCGCCGTGACCGCACCGGTGCTGGTCGACTTCCTCGGCCGCTAGGACCTCAGAACTGGTGTGGTCGGGCTGTCGCTCCCGGACCTCTCAGGGAGCCTGCCTGGTAGTCGCGCGGCCGTCTTCCCCGCGCCGGCTTCGGGGTCGGCTCCCAGCGCCGTGCCATCCGCACATGGCACGACACCCGGCGCGTGCTCACCCCCCGCGCGTCACGGCTTGCGGGCGACCGCGCCCGCGATGCAGTAGGACACCGCGTCGAGCTTGCGCAGGCGCGGACCGTCCGGCCACCAGTCGGCGAGGATCACCAGGCCGGGCTCGACCATCTCCAGGCCGTCGAACAGCTCCAGCAGCTCGGCACGCGTGGCGAACCGACCGGATCCCATGGCGGAGTGCAGGAACGTCTCCTCCATGCGCCGGGCGATGGCCGAGTGCTCCTCGGTCTCCGGGTCGAAGAAGTGGCTCAACGCCACGTAGGAACCGGATGGCAGGGCGTCGATGTACTCCGCCATGATCTCCGCGGACGTGGGGGAGGTGCCGTTGTAGTGGTGCAGCGTGCCGAGCTGGAACAACGCCACCGGCTCCGTGAAGTCGATGTGCCGGCGGACGACCTCGTCGTCCAGGGTCTGCCGCGCGTTGAAGATGTCCGCGGCGGAGAAGTGGGTCTGGTCGTTCTCCTCCAGCAACGCGCGTCCGTGCGCGAGCACCACGGGGTCGTTGTCCACGTAGACGACCCGCGCGTCCGGCTGGATGCGTTGGGCGACCTGGTGGGTGTTCTCGGCGGTGGGCAGGCCGGAACCGCAGTCGAGGAACTGCGTGATGCCGGTCTGCCCGGCGATGAACCGGGTGGCGCGGATGAGGAACGCCCGGTTGTCCACGGCGAGCGTCGCCGCCTCGGGCGCGACCTGCTGCACACGGCGCAGCACCTCGCGGTCGATCTCGTAGTTGTCCTTGCCGTTGAGGAAAGCGTCGTAGACCCTGGCGATGCTCGCCTTGGTGATGTCGATGTAGACGGGGGCGGAGGTGTCCGGAGACGTACCCGACATTTGTTGACCTCGCAGTCGGTTTCCATGGGGGCCGGTGGCCGTGCACCACGTCGCAGGCCGCCCAGCGTAAGAGAACAGGTCCAACGCGGAGTGGGCGGTGTCCGGCGGACGGACGAAGATCGGCGGTGTACGTTCAGTGACGATGCGATTTCGGGGTGTCCGAACGCAACCGCTGTTCGGGTGGCGGGGACGCGCAAGGGTGATGACGGTCGAAAGGATCGGCGATGGCCACTGGTGACCCCGAAGGCTCGGCGGAGCGCGAGGGCGGCCCGACCGCGCTGCGCATCGTGCTCGGCTCGCAGCTGCGCCGCCTCCGCGAGGCCGCGGAGATCACGCGTGCCGACGCCGGCTACAACATCCGCGGCTCGGAGTCGAAGATCAGCCGGATGGAACTGGGTCGCGTCGGACTGAAGGAACGCGACGTCGCGGACCTGTTGACCATGTACGGCATGGTGGACGAGGACGCGCGGGACAAGTTCCTGGCGATGGTCCGGCGGTCCAACGAGCCCGGTTGGTGGCACCGCTACAACGACCTGATGCCGGACTGGTTCCAGGACTTCGTGGGCCTGGAAGAAGCGGCCACGCGCATCCTGACCTACGAGAACCACTTCGTGCCCGGCCTGCTCCAGACCGAGGCGTACGCGATGGCGATCGCGAGCCACGGCAGACCGGAGAAGGCCGGTCCGGAGGTGCGGCGGCGGGTGTCGTTGCGGATGCAGCGGCAGCGGGTCCTCTTCCGACCGGGCGCGCCGCGGTTGTGGGCGGTGATCGACGAGTCCGTGCTGCGGCGGCCGATAGGCGGTCGGCAGGTGCTGCTCGACCAGGTCGACCACTTGCTCTCCGTGACCAAAGAGGCCCCTATCACTCTTCAGGTGGTTCCGTTCCCGTTGAGCGGCTATGCGGCCGAGGGTCCGTTCACGATGCTGCGGTTCGGCGAGCCCGACCTGCCGGACATCGTCTACCTCGAACACCTCTCCGGCGCGCTCTACCTGGACAAAGTGGAGGAACTGGAGAGCTACAGCCGGGTTTTCGACCGGCTCACGGTGGACGCCGAGACGCCCGACCGGAGCCGGCAGTTCCTGATGAAGGTCCGAGCGGAGCTGTAGCTTCCTCCGTACGGGGGAGATTCGCGCGCGGCATCTGCACGTGCATTTACCGCCGCGATACGTAGTGCTACGGTCCGTGCACAGCCAGATGCACGTGCAGATGCAACCCGTCGCGTGGGGTAGGTGACGTCGATGGCCATCAAGGCCCACAACGGCATGTCCGCTGCCGAGCTGCCGGAAGTGACCTGGCGCAAGAGCGCTCGCAGTGGTGCGAAAGGCAATTGCGTCGAACTCGCCGAGCTGGCCGGTGGCGAGATCGCGGTCCGCAACTCCCGGTTCCCGGACGGTCCCGCGCTGGTCTACACGCGCGCGGAGATCGCGGCCTTCGTGGCCGGTGCCAGGGACGGGGAATTCGATGACCTCCTCGGCTGACGTAGCGACCCGCACCACGGTCCAGTTGCGCCAGTTGATCGAACGCGGGTTCCAGTTCCTGCACCCGCGCGACGAGCGGGGAGAACTCGCCGCTGTGGTAGGGGTGCGCGCGCACGACACCGTGATCGACGTCGTGCGCCTGCACACCGAGGACGACGCGGTGGCGATGCGGATGCCCGCCGACGAGACGAACGTGTTGTGCCCCAGCAGGTTCTCCTGGCAGCGGCGCGGCCCGGCCGCCCACGTGCTGGACGAACTGCTGGAACTGCCCGACGACCGCGTCGGTTGAGACCACCCGTTCCGCGCGGGTGACGGGATGGGGGGCGGCAGCGCCCCTCGCCGACGAACTTGACCTGGAGACGCAGCGGGAACCGGTTCCGCGCCCGAAAGCCGGTTCCACGACGCTCTAAGCGAAACTCCGTGTTCGTCGCCCCACTGGCGCGGAGGTCGGCCGCACCCGACCTCCGCGCCGGTCACGGCTCGCCGTCCACTGTGGACGGCCGTCAGCAGGTGAGCAGGCAGAAGGTGTAGGTCGCGGTGAGGGTGGCCGTGCCGCCGGGCGCCGTGGTGTTGTGCGCCTGCGCGCCGCCGTCGGACCAGCTCCGGAACCGGTGCCGCAGGTTCAGCGGCGGCAGGTCTTGCGGGCTCGGCGCGCTCACCGAGTTGTTCGACCCGACGATCACCGTGCGGGAGAACGGTGTCCGCTGCGTCGTGCCGCCGACGGACAGCAGCGCGCCGCCCGGGTCGGACGCGAAGTTCAACGTCACGGTGCGCGGGTCCAACCGCACCCTCGTGCTCACGGCCCGACCGCCGGAGTCCGTGGCGGTCAACGTCAGCTCCAGGTGCGACGGGTACTCGTGGTCCGGCGCGACGAACGTCCCGGACGCGCCGGTCGAGTCCTGCACGACGTGCTCGTGGCAGGAACCCGTGGTGGCGCAGTGCTGGATGCTCAACCGCCAGCGCAACGCGGACGGCGGCAGCGGCCCGTCCTGTGGATCGGTCGCGTGCCCGGCGAACGGCACCACCTGGCCGACCTGCCAGCGCAACGCGGCCGTCGGGTCGTCGATGACCGGCACCGGGTCCTGGCCGGTGACCGTGACGACGACCGAGGCGGTGCCGGCCGCGCCCGCCGGGTCCGTGACGCGCAGGCCCACCGCGGTGGTGCTCAGGTAGGTGCGGGTCGGCGTGGCGGACGTGGAGTCGTCGTACGCGCCGTCGCCGTCGAGGTCCCACGCGTAGCTCAACGCGTCGCCGTCCGGGTCGGTGGAACCGGCGGCGGACAACCGCACGGCCAGCGGCGCGGGACCGCTCGCCGGGGTCGCGGTGGCGGTGGCGGTGGGCGCGCGGTTCCCGCCGGACGGGTAGCCGACGCGCCGGAGCTGGCCCGCGCCGAGCGCCACGTAGAACAGGTCGCCACCGGGGCCGGTGAGCAGTTGCACGGGCACGTTGGCGCCGGTCACGAACGGCACGACCTTCGTCGGGTCGGGTTGCCCGCCGGTGGTCTGCACGGCCCAGACGCACCCGCGTGAGCTGTCGGCGAAGAACAACGCGCCGTCGTAGGCGGGCGGGTAGTTCCCGGTGCCCTCGAACGCGATGCCGGCGATGGAGGAACCACCCACGGGGCACGGGTCGCCGGGCGTGACGGACGCGGTGTGGTGGTAGGCGTGGAACGGCGCGGTGTGGTCGGCCGCGTTGAGCGACCCGCACAGCGCGAGGCCCGCGCCGTCGTAACCGGGCTGGCGGTCCGGGCCCTCGAAGCAGGGCCAGCCGAAGTTCTCGGCCGCGGTGTCGTTGACGTCGACGACCCGGTTGATCTCCTCCCACGCGTCCCAGCCGACGTCGCCCACCCACAGCTCCTCGGTGCCGGGCCGGAAGGCGAACCGGAACGGGTTGCGCAGGCCGTGCGCGATGATCCGCCGCGCGTTGGGGTCCGGGTGACCCGCGAACGGGTTGTCCGGCAGGGCGGCGCCGGTGTCGGGGTCGATCCGGGCGATCGACCCGTTCAGCGTGACGCGCTCGCCCGCGGGTCGGCGGACCGACTGGGAGCGCAACGCGCCGCCACGCGCGGTGGGCGGCGTGAGGTCCGTGCCCGCCGGGCCGGGCGGGTCGGCGCACGGGTTGCCGACCTGGCCGTAGTCGGCGAAGTTGAAGCTCGCCCCGTCACCTCCGCCGACGTAGAGCGCGCCGTCCGGTCCGAAGGCGACGGTGCCGGTGGAGTGGCTGGGGTACTGCTGGCACCAGTCGGTCACCAGCGGCAGCTCGGCCGTCGCCGTGCCGCCGGGTCCGGAGGTGAGGCGGGAGACCCGGCCGGTGACGACGCACCCCCGGTCCGTCGCGCCGGGCGGCGTCGGGCAGGTGTCGCCCCAGCGCGGCGCGGAACCGCCGGGTGCGGCGTCGTGGGTGTAGGCGACGTAGACGTACGGGCGGGCCGGGAACGCGGGGTCGACGGCGAGGCCGAGCAGACCGCGGTCCCAGAAGTCCTGGGTTTGCGGGCGGAGGTCGGCGAACACGGTGGGCGTGGTGTCGGCGAGCGAGTCGTACACCTTCACCAGACCGCTCTTCTCGGCGATGAACACTTTTCCGCCGGGTGCGAACGCGGCGGCGGTGGGTGCGGTGAGCCCGCCGATGGCGACGGTGTCGGTGAATCCGGGCGGGACGGCGGCGTGAACGGTCGGCGGCAATGCGACGAGCGCGCCGGCGGTGATGAGCAGAACGGTCGCGCGCGTGGTGAGCCGATCGGGGGCGGGACGGCGGCGGGATAATCCCATGGTGGTGGCCCTTCTCCTGGTGCCACTTCCGAGCTAACGCGAAAGACTTACACACCAGCGGACGGACACCCTGAGCAGTGAGCGGACCTTCCCCCGCTCGGAGCAGCGGCGGGGCGCGGCCGATCGGCGCACCCCCTGCCCGGAATGCGCGGAATAGTTTCTCCGAAGTGGAATCCGCCCAGTTCAGAATGGGTTGCCGCAGATCTGCGGAGGTACGCCGATCGGCCACGGGTGCTATAACCGGGTGGCCGGGGAATGGGTGCGCCTGGGGGAAGTGTTCAATTCCAGCCTTTGGTCAGCGAGCGGAGTTGAAGTGTATTGCGCATTCACTTCACTTGGTGGATGCTGCTCCCCATGAACGTCCCCACCCTGCCGCCGGGGCAGTGGGCGGCGGTGCCCGTGCCACCACCGGGCGTCCCCGATGAACTGCGGCGCGAGGGCGCGTACCTGCCGCCGCCGCTGCCGTCCGAACTGGCGCTGCCCGTGCGGACCTACCGCCTGGCCGCCGAGGCGGAGCACGCCCTCGGCCGGCTGGACGAGGCCGCCGACCGCCTCGGCGTCCGCGCCGGCCTCGTGCGCGCGACGCAGGTCCGGGACGCGCAGGCGTCGGCGGGCCTGAGCGGCACGGCGATCGGGCTGCGCGAGGCGCTGGCGGCGGACCTCCAGGCCGCCCGGGGCACGCCGCCGACCGACCGGTCCGCGCCCGCCCAGCTGCTCGCGCCCTACCTGGCCGCGTACGACCACGGCGTCGACCGCGTGCGGCGCGGCGCCGTCGTGGACGCGGTGCTGGTCGGCGAGATGACCGCGATCATGGTCGGGCGGTGCGGCGCGGGCCTGCGTGACGTGCTGCGCCGCGAGACCGGCCGGCTCGGCGCGACCCCGGAGCGCTCCTACCTGCTCACCGCGACCGGCGCGCACCTCGTGGCGTTGCTGGAGCAGTGGTCGACGTGGGTGCGCGAGGAGAACGCCCAGCCGCGCGTCGCGCGGATCGCGCTCGCCCACTACCAGCTCGAGGTGCTGCAACCGTTCCCGACCGCCAACGGCCACGTGGCGCGTGGCTTCTCGATGCTGGAGATGATCCGCGCCGGCCTGCTGCGCGACCAGCTCCTGCCGCTGTCGGTGTGGCTGGACGACACGCTGCCCGAGTACCAGGAGGAGATCCGGTCCGTCGTGGACACCGGGCGCGTCCACGAGTGGGTGGAGTTCTTCGCGTGCGCGGTCCGCGACCAGGCGGCGGCGCAGCTCCGGCTGATCGCGGACCTGGAGGACCTCGCCGACCGGTACGCCCGGCGGCTGCCGCGCACCGGCACGCTGCCCGCGGTGGCGGCCGAGCTGATCGGCTTCCCGGTGATCGACCACCGCGCCCTGCGCGACCGGCACGGCGTGACCACCAAGGCCGCCACCGACATCACCCGCCGCCTGGTGGAGTCGGACATCCTCGTCCCGTGGGACTTCCGCGACTACCGGCGGGTGTTCGTGTGCCGGGACGTGCTGAACCTCCTGGTGGACCACCCGGACACCGCGGCACTGCCCTGACCGGTCACGGCTCGTCCGGCGCCGTGCCGGGCGGCAGGTCGAGCCACGACCGCGCGCGCCGGGCCTGCTCGTCGGGCAGCTCGGGCAGGGCGCGGCGCAGCCGGCGGCGGCCCGCGGCCTCGTCGCCCGCGAGCCACACCGCGCGGGCCAGTTCGACGCGTGCGGCCGACCGGTCCGGCGTGGGCGGCAGGTCGGCGAACACCTTCTCGGCGCGGGTCAGGTAGTTGACGGCGGTGTCCGGTCGGCCCACCTCCACCATGAGCGTGCCGAGGTGGGCCAGGGCGCGGGCCACGCCGTCCGGCCGCCCGGCGCGGATGCGCAGCTCCAGCACCTCGTCCGCGCAGCCGATCACGCGGTGCGGCCTGCCCTGCGCCCGGTAGGTCGCGGCGAGCGAGTCGAGCGCGGCGGCGGTCGCGTCCGGGTCGTCGAGCAGCCGCCGGACGGCCAGTTCCCGCACGCCCAGCGCGACCGCGTGCCGGAGCAGGCCACGTGCCCGCAGGGCCTCCGCGCCCACGCGCAACGCCGTCGCGAGCGGACCGGACCGGGGCAGTGCGGCGGACAGCGGCGTCGCCACGTCGTACAGGCCGCGCCACCACGCCTCGTCGGCGTCCGCCGGCAGTGCCGCCCACGCGTGCGCGTAGAGGGTGAGCGCGTCGTCGTCGCCCACCGCCACCGCGGCGACCAGCTCGGCGTGGTGGGCGGTGAACCACTCGGCGGTGGTGCGCGGCGGTTCCGGGACGCCGTGGCCGAGGCGCAGCACGCCCCGCAGCAACCGCCTGGCCTGCTCGCTCACCCGCCGCCGTCCTTCCCGGTCCGCGCCACGCGGCCCGCGTCCACCTCTCGTCCCACCGCCCGGTTACTCAGTGTGAGCCACCGGGCGGAGTTCCGGACACCGCCGAAACGCCGGTCCGGGGCGGCCCTCAATGATCCCGGTCCGACGCCTGGACGACTTCGAAGAGGTCGTCGAACTGCATCGGGGCGAGCGCGGTGAGCGCGCCCCCGATGAACGCGGGACCCGGTCGCAGGTCGCCGCTCAGCACGCGGGCGACCGTCGACCGGTTCACCTCCATGGCCTTGGCCAGCGCGTAGTCCGACGTGAAGCCGGCCAGCAACGCGGCCTTGGCGAACACCTTGGTGCGCAGCCTGATCGTCTTCGGCATGGCCCCCTCGCTGTCCCTTGTGGTCGCACAACACTTGTTCTGTTGGCAGAACACTAGCTCTGGTTGTTCGCACGCAACGACCGTTGTGCGCAAACGACCAGGTGAACGTGTTGGTAGCGCGTTGCCAACGTTGTGTGTACGCGACTAACATGCGTGCCATGGATGAAAACGCTGCTCCGGACTGGTGGGCGTGGCTCACCGCCCGGAGGGAGGACGCCGGCATGACGACCGGCGAGCTGGCGCGTGGTCTGGGCGTCGACCGGAGCCGGTTGACGGACTACCGCGCGGGTGGTCGGCCGTCGGTGGCGACCGCGCGCCGTGCGGCGCTGCTGTTCCGGGTCGACCCGGTGGCCGTGCTGGTCGCGGGTGGGCTGCTGACCGCCGAGGAGGCCGGGTTGCGCCGGGCCCGGCCCGACCCGGCCGAGCTGGGTGACGACGAGTTGATCGCCGAACTGCGCCGGCGCGTGAAGAAGTGAGCCGGGTGGTGGTCCGCGCCGGAGGGTTTCCGGCGCGGCGGGGTCCGCCGCCGTCCCCTCGGGTGAGACGGTCCGTTACCTCGTGGACGCGGTGTGTTCCCACGTGGGCTTCGTCATGCCATCGTGGGTTTACCAACGATTGGTCTGGACCTTCGCGTCCGGAGGCGAAAGGACGTGGATAGATGCGTGGCACCACCGTGTTACCGGGCACGCCCTGCCAGACACCGCGCGCCGGTGAGTTGCCGATGCACCGCTTGGAGGTGCCGGTGCCCAACGCCCTGCCGTTCTCCATCGGCACCTTCGACTCGATCGGTCCGCTGGCGCAGGCGGACTTCCCGCACCGGCACACGTTTCACGAGATCGTGTACGTCACCGGCGGCACCGGTGTGCACGTGGTCGACCTGGCCCGGTGGGAGCTGAGCCCACCCCACCTGTGCGTCATCGCGCCGGGTCAGGTGCACCACTGGGACACGCGTGACCTGGAAGGCTTCGTCATCCTGTTCACCGAGGACTTCCTGATCGACCACCCGGGCGACCGGGAGCTGCTGCGGCGGCTGAGCGAGCGGCCGTGGCTCACCCTCGACGCCGCGGACCACGCGAGCCTGCACGGCCTGGTCCGCGAACTCGACCACGAGTACCGGGCGCGTGCCGAGGGCGTCGAGTCCGTGCTGCGGTCCCTGCTGCACGTGCTGATCGTGCGTGCGGCGCGGTTGCCGGAGACGCCGTCCGCGCCGCCGCCCGCGCGGACCGGCGCGGTCGCCGAGGAGTTCGCCCGGCTCGCGGGCAGGCCCGACGTGGACCTGTGGTCCGTGCGCGCCTACGCCGAGCGGATCGGCGTCACCCCCGGCTACCTCACCGAGGCGGTGAAGGCCGCCACCGGCCGCACGCCGTCCGAACTGGTGCGCGAGTCGAGGGCCGCCGAGGCCAAGCGGTTGCTGGCCCGAACGGACCTGACCGTGCGGCAGATCGCCGGGCGCGTCGGGTTCGCGGACCCGGCGTACTTCTGCCGGTTCTTCCGGCGGGAGACGGGGGTGAGCCCCGGTGACTTCCGCCGGTCCGGCGACGTCCGGCGCGGTGTCGTCGGTGACGCCGTTCACAGTTATGACCGCCCGCGAGATTCACCACGACCTACCGCTCAAGTCCATCGTCCGCGCCGACCGGCCTCCATAGGTTCGTTATGAATTCCCGAGACCGCCCACCCCCACGAGGAGCAGGCATGGACACGCCTCTGGACGGCGACCAGAGCACCACCGAGGAATCGCCGGATTCCCGCAACCTCAGCCGCAGGCCGGTCCTGCGTGCCGCGCTGGCGGCGGGCGTGGCGGTTCCCGCCGCGCTGATGGGTGTGCCCGCGCTGGCCCGCACGATCCCCAGCACCGGCGGCACGCTGGAGCCGACCCCGCAGTGCGACGACGGCGACGACCCGACGCCGCCGCAGACCGAGGGGCCGTACTTCAAGCCGAACTCGCCGCGACGCAGCTCGCTGGTCGACGCCAACACGGTCGGCACGCGCCTGACCGTCACCGGCTTCGTGTTCGGCCTGCGGTGCCAGCCGATCGCGAACGTGCTGCTGGACTTCTGGCAGGCGGACAACAACGGTGTGTACGACAACACCGGCTTCAAGTTCCGCGGCCACCAGTTCACGGACGCGCAGGGCAAGTTCACGCTGACGACGATCGTGCCGGGCCTCTACCCGGGTCGCACGCGGCACATCCACGTGAAGCTCCAGGCGCCCGGCCAGCGCGTGCTGACCACGCAGCTGTACTTCCCGAACGAGCCGCGCAACAACACCGACACCATCTTCGACCCGCGCCTGCTCATGCAGGTGCGCAACGTCGGGCAGGGTCGGGAGGCGGTGTACGACTTCGTCCTGAACGTGCAGCAGAACCCCAACCCCACCAGCGGGACGACGCCGACCACCACCAGCTCGGTGCCGGTCGGGACGTGGACCGCGGGCACGGCGTACTCGCCCGGTGCGAGCGTCACGTACGGCGGCGTGAGCTACATCTGCCTCCAGTCCCACACGGCGCAGGCCGGCTGGGAGCCGCCGAACGTGCCGGCCCTGTGGCGCGTCGCCTGAGCCTGATCCGTCAGGCACGCGCGGCCCGGTAACCGATCGCGCCAGACCCTGCCATCGGCAGCAGTCCCGGCGCCGCGCGAGCGAGGACGGCGACGGCCGCCCCGCCCGGACCAGGAAGGCCCCCGGAGACGTCCGGGGGCCTTTCCTTTTCTCGGGCCGTTTTCCGGCTCCCCTTCTCGCACGCGAGCCGTCTGAACTGTCCTAAGTGGACCGTGCTCGCCGCGTCCACTTCGTCCGGTTATGTCCCGCTCGACCAGTTCGCGGTTCCAGTTCCCGCCGTTCATCCGGTATCCAGTCGGCGGTAACGACCAAGCCGGGTCGCGGCGATGCTCACACCAAACGCGCCGCCGAGCGTCGGGAGCACCGCCCATGATCGAGAATTCGTCCGCGGGGTTGGTCGTGCTGCAAGCCGAAACCCCGGTAACCGTGACCGGGGAGGAGAACCACCAGCCGGAGCTGGCCCGTTACCCGGTGGCACCGGGCATGACCCGCCACGTGGTGGTGGAACTGGCGTGGTGCGAGATCAAGTCCGGCAAGTACCAGGGTGAACGAGCCATCGAGGTCCGCCTGGACGGCGCCAGGGTGGGCGAACTGACCCACCTCATGTCCCGCCGCTACGCGCCCCTGTTGGTACAACTAGCCGCCCGCGGCAGCCGGGCGGGCTGCGAAGCCCTCCTCCAGGCGGGTGTCCGGGGCACCGAGGTAGTCCTCCGCCTGCCCCGCGAGGGAAACCTGACCCTGCCCCTGACTCCGGCCCCGGCAACCCCCTTGACGCCGGCCCCGGCCGTGCCCCCGCGCAAGTCGAGACAGCCGATCTGGATAGCAGCGGCAGCGGTAGGCGCCGTACTCCTGATCGCGACGATCGCCAACAGCACCACCCCGCGCCCCACCGCGAACACCGCGCCCACCACCCCTCTCTCCACCACCACCGCGGCCCCCACAACCACCACCACCGCTGCTCCAACCACCACCACGCCCTCACCCACGACAACCACCCAGCCACCGGCGGCCCCACCCCCGGTCACCCAACCCCCGGTAATCGCCCCTCCAGAACCCGCTCCGGCCCCGGTCGAGCCGCCACCAGTTCCGCAGTCCCCGTGCCACCCCAACTACGGCGGCTGCGTACCAATCGCCTCCGACGTCGACTGCGCAGGCGGCAAGGGCAACGGCCCGGAATACGTGCAAGGCCCCATCGACGTCCTCGGCCCGGACGTCTACGACCTGGACAACGACCACAACGGCGTCGCCTGCGAGCGCAACTGAGCACCCCGCGCCGGCGTGGGGCGGCGGTGCCCGGTCACTCGAAGGAACAGCCGGGGTTGGGCACGTCCACGGCAAGCGGTCGGCCGACCGGGTTCTGGTACAGCGCCTCAAGCACCAGCGGCGTGCTGCCCAGGTTCTGTCCGATGTGGACATAACCCGGCCCGCTCGGCTCGGCGATGACCTGGCCGACGCGGTAGACGCCGTCGGGCGCGCAGGTGGAGTCGTAGTGGGTCAGCACGCCCTTCTTCACCAGCCCGTGCACGGGGCCGGGGTGGAAGTGCCAGCCCGTGCTGCCACCGGGTGCGATGGTGATCTCCTTGAGCACGTACTGGGTATCGCCAACCACGCGGTCGAACACCGTGACCGAGGTGACGCCACGACCAGGCGTCGCGACCGCGGCCGGCAGCAGGGCGAAGAGCAGTCCGGCCACCGCCGCGGCGGTGAGCGCGAACCGGGATGCCACGCGCATGGGAACACCCTTCCGGGGCTCGGTTGTGTTGCGATCCCGAACATACTGAGCGGGCTGCCGAACGCCGCACCGCTCACCCACGTGCGCGACAGGGGTCCCACCCGCTGGCCCGCAGCCGCCACGCATCCGCGCGGATCCAACTGGACCGCGAGGTCGCCTCGAAGCCGGCGGTGGCATCCTTGACGTGGAGCCTCAGGATCGAGTCCCGATGGCGAGCCACGGCGGCTCGTCGTCCTCCGGCTTGCCGCCTTGCCGCTCGTTGCCGCATGCGCTTGATCTCGTAGAGCCGAGTGTCGGCGGTGCCTGCGCGACACAGCACGACGTGCCTAGTCGCGAGTGTAACTCTGCGTTCGGTGGCTGAGATCGATCCGATCAGGGCGGCGCTTCTCGCTGGAGCGGGCGGTGCGCACCGCGCCTCGAAAAGACGAGTCACCCCGGCTGTACGGCGTGCTGTCGCAGCCACCGCGACCCGGTGGCTGCGGCGTGGACATGCTGCCGAAGGTGTGCCAATCACGCCGACGGGCAGTCGGTGGCGATGGAGAAGCCGACCGCGGACCGACCGAAAAGTTCAGGCCCCGAGCGCATCACAGCAGCTCAGGGCCTGATTCACCCGGCGAAAGGTGAGTGCCCCCGGCAGGATTCGAACCTGCGACACACGGTTTAGGAAACCGATGCTCTATCCCCTGAGCTACGAGGGCGCACGCCGCAGCGTACCGGGTCGGCCGGCCACGCGGTGGAGGCGGGGAGGGTTGCGCTGCGTGCACCCCCGCCGGGTGGGGAGTGGGCTGTTGGGGGGAAGTGGGGTGGGTCACCTTCCCGCCGGTTTGGGGATCCGGTAGGGAGGAGGCGTTGTGAGACTCCGGCGAAAGACATTCCATGAGCGGTAGACCTTGGCCTGACTTCCGGCCCGGACCGATGGGCGCCCTGGCGGCCTGGTGGCGTCGGCGGTTCGCCCGGCGGGAGGAGTTCACGTTCGAACCGCCCTCCTCGTCGCACCAGCAGGTGTTCGAGACGCCGCTGCCCAGCGCCGTCTACGGGCTCGACTTCCGCGCCCGGTTCACTGTCCACTGGCGGCTCGACCTGACGTCCGGGGTTCGGCACAACGCGCCGCGCAGCGCGGCCATCAACGACATCGTGCGCCGCGCCAAGGCCGTCACCGAACGGGCCATGCTGGTGCACCACGCGGCGTTACAGCACCAGCTCGGCGACGAGCTGGCCGCGGAACGCCAGGTCGAGGGCACGCACGTGTGGGCACGTGCCGAAGGCGTCGAGCTGTCCGCCGACGAGGCGGACCTGGAGATGGCGCGCAAGCACATCGAACTGCTGCGCACCACCACGGTGCGCCAAGCGGAACGGGACGCGGAGCGGGCCGAGATCCGCTACCTGCGGGACGAGGTGCTCACCGACCTCTCCACCGCCACGATCTGGTGGCTGTACCGCAGCGGCTACCAGGTGGAGCAGGCGGTCGCGCTCGCGCCGCAGCTCGACCAGCTCGTGCGGATCGCCGCGCAGCGCCGGGACGGCCACTGGGCGGAGACGCTGGTGACCTCGTTCGAGAGCGCGCTGCCGCGGCTGACCGACGGGCACCGGCAGGACCTGCGCCTGCACCTGGCCAAGGCGCTGGGCATCTACGGCGGCCCGGCGGTGGCGACGGAGTTCGCCGAGCAGGTGGGCCTGCCGCACCAGAACGGCGCCAAACCCCTGCCCTGACCCGGCGGAAGACCCCGGTCCCTGGGGGTGGACCGGGGTCTTCCTGCGGGCCGGTCCGCGTGTCGCGGACCTCAAGCTCGTACTGCGAGTATCCGCACGCGCCGACGCCTTGGATACCGGTCATTCGTACGAATCCGGCCGCACCGGCGCGCGTCCGGAAAGCGTTGAATTCATCGTCCTGTGAGGACTCGTGCGCACTCCCGCTGTCCCGTGTGATGGACCGGTGGAATGCCGCCGACCGGGTTCTCCATCCACGGCCCTGCGTGGAACGGCCGGTGGTCCGCCGGCCCGTCCGCCCCAGCGGTGGCAGCGCCGGACAGCGCAGCCCGACGTGGTCCGCGCCGCCCGCCCGCGTTCACGGTCAACGGCCCCGAACCCCGTGGTTTCGCCCGTCACGGGCAATGATCCGCGCTCTGTCCGGACGACCGCGCCTGCGCCCGGTGGCCGTGCCCGCGCCAGGAAGTTGCGCGGGTCCACTCGCGGTGACCGGTATTTCCTGGCAACTGTGAACAGGGTGTTCCGGTCGTGTTCCGTGGTGAGATAACGATGAATTAACGTCAGCTTGCGTGTTCGTGCGCGATGCTGGGCGGGCACGAACACGAAACGCCAACGCGGGGAGGCGTCGTGATCAAGGTGATGCTGGCCGATGACGAGGATCTCGTCCGGTCCGGCCTTCGCATGATCCTCAGCAGCGCCGGCGACATCGAGGTCGTGGCCGAATGCGATGACGGGCACCTGGTGGCCGACCTGGCCCGCCAGCACCGCCCGCACGTGGTGCTGCTCGACATCCGGATGCGTTCCTCGGACGGGCTGATGGCGTTGCGCCGGCTGCGCGCCATACCGGACCCGCCGCGGATCGCCATGCTGACCACGTTCGACGTGGACGAGTACGTGTCGGAGGCCCTGCGGCTGGGCGCGTCGGGCTTCCTGCTCAAGGACACCGAGCCGGAGCAGCTGGTGCGCGCGGTGCGCGACCTGGCGGCGGGCGGCGCGGTGCTCGACCCCGGTGTGGCGGCACGGGTGCTCGCGGCGGTCGCGGACGGTGAGCGGGCGGCGGAACCCGCTCGGCGGCTGCTGGCCTCGCTGTCCGAGCGGGAGCGCGAGGTGCTGGTCCTCATCGGACAGGGCATGTCGAACGCCGAGATCGGCGGCACGCTGCACCTGTCCGAGGCGACGGTGAAGGGCTACGTGTCGTCGGTGCTGGGCAAGATCGGTGCGGTGAACCGGGTGCAGGCGGCGCTGGTCGCGTTCCGCGGCGGGCTGATCGCCTGACCGGTGCGGTGGTCGGGCGCCGGGTCAGACGGTCTCCCCGACGCCCACCGCCGGTTCCACCTCGACCCGGTTGCGGCCGTGCCGCTTGGCCCGGTACAGGGCCAGGTCGGCGGCGGCGAAGAGCTGGTCCAACCGGGTCGCGCCGGCGGCCACGCCGATGCTCACCGTCGGTCGGCGGGTCGTGCCGAGCACCATCGTCCAGTCGTGGTCGTCCACCGCCGCGCGGATGCGCTCGGCCACGGTCGGGCCGACGTCGTGCGCGGCGCCCTCGTTGTCGCCGAGCAGCACCACGAACTCGTCGCCCGCCCACCGGGCCACCAGGTCGCCCGCCCGGCACTCGCGGCGCAGGAGCTGGGCGATCTCACGCAGCGCCGCGTCACCCGCGGCGTGCCCGGCGTCGTCGTTGACGTCCTTGAACCAGTCCACGTCCACCAGCACCAGCCACGGCACCCGGCCACGCGTGGTGGTGCTCTCCAGCAGCGCGGGCGCCGACCGCTCCAGCCCGAGGCGGTTCGCCAGCCCGGTCAACGGGTCGCGCGCGGCGGCCTCCTGCGCCGCCACGGCCAGGCGCTGCGCCTGCACGGCCACCCGCCGCTGCTCCAGCGCCTGCGCCAGGCCCTCCTGCAACGTCTCGGTCGCCGTGCGACCGGCCGCCACGGACCGGCGCAACGCGGCCGACTCGCCGACCGGGTCGTTCATCCGCGCGCAGATGTCGGCCAGGTCCAGCGAGAACCGCAGCAGCAGGGAGGTGTCGTTGATCGCCTCGGCGGCGGCCACGGCGCGGCTGGCCAGGGTGCGCGCGCCCGCCAGCTCGGCCCGTTCCCGCCGCACGACGGCGAGCACCCAGTTGGCCACGGCCTCCGCCCACCGGTCGTGGGCCTCGACGGCCTGCCGCAGGGTCTCGCTCGCGGCCTCGTCGGCGGCGGGCAGGTCGCCCACCCCGGCCAGCGACCGGCCGCACGCGCCCAGCAGCGCCCGGTGCAGCTGGGGGTCGCGGGTCAGCGCCAGGCCCTCCCGCAGGTGGTCGCGCGCCTCGGCGAAGATGCCGGGCGCGAGTTCCGGCGGCGACGAGATGGCGCGGAAGTTGAGCGTGCCGCCGAGCCCCTGGAGGCAGCCCGCGAGCACTTCCGGCGCGTCGGCCCGCCGCGCGACCCGCACGGACAGCCGCAGCAGGTCCACGGCGGCCCGCCGGTTGCCGATGCCCTCCAGCAGGTAGCCGAGGGCGAGCATGGCCTGCGCGGCGGCCGGGTCGTCGGCGTGCTCGCCGTCGAGGTCCGTCCAGCCCTCGGCGGCGAGTTCCAGCGCGAGCGGGATGCGGCCGAGGCGCCACGCGAGCTTGGCCCGGTTGACCAGCACGGCGGAGCGCGCCCAGCGGTCCGCGCCGGGCGGCACCCGGCTCACCACCCGGTCGAACAGGGTGTTCGCCTCGACCAGGCGGCCGGCGTCCAGCAACGCCTTGACCTCGTCGTCCGCCCCGGGCGCCGCTGCGCGCGGCTCTCGCTGCTCCACTCGTGCTGACACTCCATTCCGACTCGGCGAGGGGTTACGCGGTCCCGCTCGCCAGCGGCACGGTTTCCACAGGCTACCGGGCCGACCGCCGGGTGTAACGCTCCTGGTGCAGCACGTCTTCGAGCGGCAGCCGGTTGCGCCAGCCGTGCCGTTCGAGGTCGGGTGCGCCGGGCAGGCTGTGCACGGGACCCACGCACAGCCACGCCACCGGCCGCACGGTCGACGGGATGTCCAGCAGGCGGCGCAACGCGTCCTCGCGGTAGAAGCTGACCCAGCCGACACCCAGGCCCTCGGCGGTCGCCGCGAGCCACAGGTTCTCGATCGCCAGGCACACCGAGTACAGGCCCGCGTCGGCGATGGCGTGCCTGCCCAGCACGGCGGGCGAGCCGCGGTCGGGGTCGTAGGTGACGACCACGCCGAGGGTGGCTTCGAGGATGCCCTCGACCTTGATCCGGGCGAACGTCTCCGCGCGCTCGCCGTCCAGACCGGACGCGAACACGTCCCGTTCGGCCTGCACGTGGTCGCGGAACGCGCGCCGGGTGTGCTCGTCACGCACCACGATGAAGTCCCACGGCTGGGACAGGCCCACGCTGGGCGCGGCGTGCGCGGCGGAGAGCACCCGGCGCAGCACGTCGGGCGGGATGGGGGCGCCGGTGAACTCACCCCTGGTGTCCCGCCGGCGGTGCAGCACGTCGTAAAAGCTCATCGCGTGATCGTGCCTCACGCGATCCGGTGAACCCGCCGCCGTGGTCGTGGCGTGCGTCTCAACGGGGGTCAGCGGCCCGCCGCGGGGTAGGGCAGCAACGCCATCTCGCGGGCGTTCTTGATGGCCGTGGCGACCTGCCGCTGCTCCTGCGGCGTGAGGCCGGTGACGCGGCGCGACCGGATCTTGCCCCGGTCGGAGATGAACTTGCGCAGCAGCGTGACGTTCTTCCAGTCCACAGTGGTCACGCCCTGCTCGCGCAGGAGGTTGCGGCGGCGTTTGAGCGGCCGTTCGGGCTTGGGCACGGTGCTCTCCTAGCTGCTCGACTCGGACACCGGTCAGCTCACCTCCGCCCGCGCGCGCCCGCAACCGCAACCGGGGTCAGCGCACCTGGGTCTCGCCGTCCGGGGAGTCGCGCCACTGGGCGAACGGCCGGTCCAGGGCCCATCGCGCGCCGTCGTGGGTGAGGACGCGGTGCTCGCACGTGTCCAGGTTCGACAGCGACTCGAACAGCTCGATGCTCCACCCGAACAGCCGCCGGCACAGCAGGCGGATGGTGAGGCCGTGCGAGACGACCAGCGCCGTGTCCGGGTGGTCGGGCCGCGTCATCCGCGTCTCCAGGTCCACCAGGAACGCGGCCAGCCGGTCGTCCACGTCCGCGCCCGACTCGCCGTTGGGCAGGCGGAAGAAGAAGTGGCCGAACGCGTGCCGCTGGTGCTTGAGCACCTCCTGCTGGACGGGGTCCTGGAGGTTGCCCCAGTCCTGCTCGCGCAGCCGGGGTTCGGCGACCACGCGTTCGGCCTGGTCGCCGAGCGCGAGCGCGCGCAACGTGGCCCGCGTCCGCACGTACGGGCTGACGTAGACCGCCGTCCGCGCGCCGTCGAGCAGCGCCTTCACCCGCGGTCCGGCCGCGGCGGCCTGCTGCTCGCCGAGGGGCGTGAGCGGCAGCGCGTGATCGGGTATCCGGCAGTACGCCAGCTCGTCGACGTTGCCCAGGCTCTGACCGTGCCGCAGCAGGATGATCCGCACCCGACCATGGTGCCGGTGTTACAGTCCGGCGGGTAGCCGGACGGAAGGTGTCACATGATCAAGTACATCGCGCTGTACCGGAAACCCGACCACGTCGAGGAGTTCGACCGGGCCTACCTCGACACCCACCTGCCCCTCGTCGCGCGCACACCCGGCCTGCTGCGGGTGGAGGTCGCCACCGTGTCCCGCGTGTTCGTACCCGGCTTCCTCGGCGAGCACGAGCCGCACCTGGTGGCGGAGCTGTACTTCGAGTCCGCGGACGCCCTCAAAGCCGCGATCGCCTCGCCCGAGTGGCAGGCCGCCGGCGTGAACCTCACCGAGATCGGCGGCCTGGACCTGGTCGCGATGTTCGCCGCGGAGGTCGTCGAGGCATGATCGCCGTGGTGATCGGCGGCGGCACGATGGGCGCGGGCATCGCGCACGTGCTGCTCGCGGGCGGGCACGAGGTCGTGCTCGCGGAGTCCGGCGCGGCCCGGGCCGCCGCGGCCCGGCGTGCCGTCGCCGACTCCCTCGCCAAGGCCGCCGCGAAGGGCCGCCTGGACGCCGAGCCGGACGACCTGCTGACGCGGCTGACGGTGGTGGAGCGGCCGGCCGCCGTGCCCGCCGAACTCGTGGTCGAGGCCGTCCCGGAGGACCTGGAGCTGAAGCGCCGCGTGCTCGCCGCCGCGGCGGAGGCGTGCCCGGACGCCGTGCTGGCGTCCAACACGTCGTCGCTGTCGATCGGCCGCCTCGCCGCGGGGCTGCCCGGTGAACGCGTGCTCGGGATGCACTTCTTCAACCCGGTGCCGGTGCAGCGGCTGGTGGAACTGGTGCACCACGACGGGGTCGCGCCCGAGGTCGTCGCGAAGGCCCGTGCGTGGGCCGAGCAGCTCGGCAAGACCGTGATCGAGGTGCGGGACGCGCCGGGTTTCGCCACGTCCCGGCTGGGCGTCGCGGTCGGCATCGAGGCCATGCGGATGCTGGAGGAGGGCGTCGCCTCGGCCGAGGACATCGACACCGGGATGTGCCTGGGCTACGGCTGGCCCATGGGACCGCTGCGGCTCACCGACCTGGTGGGCCTGGACGTGCGGCTGGCCATCGCCGAGCACCTGGCCGCCGAACTCGGTCCGCGCTTCGAACCGCCCGCCCTGCTGCGCGCCAAGGTCGCGGCGGGCGAACTCGGCCGCAAGACCGGGCGGGGCTTCTTCACCTGGTAAGCAGGCGACGTGCTGATCAGGGAGTGGAACGGGGACGACACCGACGACGTCGTCCGGCTGCGCAAGGTCGCGTTCGGCGGCACGTCCGACGACCGGCCGGTCCGACCGGGCAGGCGCGGGCTGATCGCCGAGCTGGACGGGCGGCCCGCCGCCGTGCTGGCGATCAACGAGCACCACCAGTTCTACGGCGGGTCGCCGGTGCCCATGGGCGGTGTCGGCGGCGTCGCCGTCGACCCGCACGCGCGGGGCCGGGGCGTGGCCTCCGCGTTGCTCGACCGGGCGCTGGTCGACCTGCGCGAGCACGGGCAGCCGCTGTCCGTGCTCTTCCCGACCGCGCCGCCGCTGTACCGGTCGCGCGGCTGGGAGCGGGCCGGCGTGCACGAGACGCTCGACCTGGCCCTGGACCGGCTGCCCGCGGGACCCAGGGTCGACACCCGCCCCGCCACCGAGGCCGACCTCGCCGCGCTGCACGCCTGCTACGCCGACCTGGCGTCCACCGTGAACGGGATGCTGGACCGCTCCGCGCCCGCGATCGACGTGGCCGACGTGCTCGAGCTCGACATCGTCTCCGTGGTGCCCGGCCACGACGGCGACGTGCGCGGCTACCTCACCGCCGAGCGCGACCGCGCGGGCCTGCGCGTGCACGACCTGGTGGGCCGGGACCGGGACACCCAGCTCGGCCTGCTGCGCGGCCTGGCCTCGTGGACCGGGCTGCTGGAGGGGCTGGCACTGCGGGTCACCGACCCGGCCGTGCCGGGCCTGCTCACCAACCAGGGCATCCGGTACACCACGACCACGTCGCAGTGGATGCTGCGGGTGGTCGACCTGGCGGCGGCGGTCGGGGCACGTGGCTGGCCCACCGCCGCGGTCATCGGGTCCGCCGCCGTCGACCTGGACGTGGTGGACGAGCACGCGCCGTGGCACGCGGGCCGCCGGCGGCTGGTCGTGGAGGGCGGCCGGGTGCGGCTGGAGCCGGGCGGCAGCGGCGCGGTGCGGGTGCACGCGCGGGCGCTCGGGCCGTGGTTCAGCGGCTTCCAGGACACGCACGCGTTGCGCCGCGCCGGCCTGCTCGACGGCGACGCGCCGCTGCTCGACCTGCTCACCGGCGCGCCGGGCGTGCCCCGATTGGCGGATTTCTTCTAGCCTCCTCGCGTGCTGACCGTGCTGGAGCTGATCGGGATCGCCGCGTTCGCCGCCTCGGGTGCGCTCGCGGCGGTCCGGGCGCGGCTGGACGTGTTCGGGGTGATCGTGCTGGCCCTGACCACCGCGCTGGGCGGCGGGATCGTGCGGGACATCCTGCTCGGCGTCCGGCCGCCCGCGGCGCTGGTGACCTGGCCGTACCTCGCGGTCGCGGCCGGCACCGGGCTGGTCGTGTTCCAGTTCCACCCGACCGTGGCCAAACTGCGCCGGTCCGTGCTGCTGCTGGACGCGATCGGGCTCGGCCTGTTCGTCACGGCGGGCACCACCACCGCGCTCCACCTGGGCGCGCCGCCGTACGCCGCGTGCCTGGTGGGCATGACGACGGGCATCGGCGGCGGCGCGTTGCGGGACGTGCTGCTGCGGGAGATCCCGCTGGTGCTGCGGCGCGAGATCTACGCCGTGGCGGCGCTCGGCGGTGCGGTGATCGTCGCGCTCGGTCACCGGCTGGGCCTGCCCGCCGGTCCGGTGACGCTGGTCGGGGCGGCGCTCATCGCGGGCGTGCGGATACTGGCGCTGTGGCGGAAGTGGAACGCCCCGGTGGCCAGGAAACTTGACGGCTAGCTCACATCGCCTTCTCAGGCGGCTCTCAGGCCGAGGGGCAAAACTGACCCCATGCGCATCCTCGTTGTCGACGACGACAGGGCCGTGCGTGAGTCGCTTCGCCGCTCACTGCAATTCAACGGCTACCAGGTGGAATTGGCCGGCGACGGCCGGCAGGCCCTGGAGGCGGTCGTCGCCCAGCGTCCCGACGCGATGGTGCTGGACGTGATGATGCCCCGGCTGGACGGGCTGGAGGTGTGCCGCCGGCTGCGCAGCACCGGCGACGACCTGCCGATCCTGGTGCTCACCGCGCGTGACGCGGTGTCCGACCGGGTGTCCGGCTTGGACGCGGGTGCGGACGACTACCTGCCCAAGCCGTTCGCGCTGGAGGAGCTGCTGGCCCGGCTGCGCGCGCTGCTGCGGCGGGCCGCCGCCGACGCCGCCGAGCCGGCGGGCGCGGTGCTGCGGTTCGCGGACCTGGAGCTGGACCCCGGCACCCGCGAGGTGCGGCGCGGCGACCGCCCCATCAGCCTCACCCGCACCGAGTTCGCGTTGCTGGAGCTGTTCCTGGCGCACCCGAAGCAGGTGCTCACGCGCAGCCGCATCCTGGAGGACGTGTGGGGCTACGACTTCCCGACCTCCGGCAACGCGTTGGAGGTGTACGTCGGCTACCTGCGCCGCAAGACCGAGGCGGAGGGGGAGCCGAGGTTGCTGCACACGGTGCGCGGGGTGGGCTACGTCCTGCGGGAGACCCCTCCGTGATCAACACCGCCAACGGGCGGTTCCAGCGGGTTTCGCTGCGGGCGAGGGTCACGTTGCTGGCGGCGTTCTGCGTGGCGGGCGTGGTGGGCGTGGTGTCGCTCGGCGCCTACATGACCGTCAGCTCCAACCTGAACGACCAGCTCGACGTGAACCTGCGCCAGCGCGCCGAAGCGGCCCGCACCGCGCCGCGGGTCAACAACAACGTCACCGAGATACCCGGCGCGTTCCTCGCGGCGGGTGACGTGCGCATCGGCCTGCTCAGCGAAGACGGGCAGATGCTGTACCCGAAGGGCACCGTCGCGCCGCCGTGGCAGCAGGGCGACATGGAGGTCGCGCAGGGCCGCAAGGTCGAGAACCTGTGGACCGACACGCGCAACGGGTTCCGGGTGATCTCCGTGCCCTACGCCGACGGCCAGGCGATGGTGATCGCCCAGTCGATGCGCCCGCTGATCACCACGCTGGGCAAGCTGTCCGTGGTGTTGTTCGTGATCAGCGGTATCGGCGTGCTGGTCGCGGCGGCGGCCGGGACGGCGGTGGCGCGCACCGGGCTGCGGCCCGTGCAGCGGCTGACCGAGGCCACCGAGCGCGTCGCGATGACCGGTGACCTGCGGCCGATACCGGTGACCGGCGACGACGAGCTGGCCCGCCTCACGCAGCGGTTCAACGCGATGCTCGGCGCAGTCGCGGAATCGCAGGAGCGGCAGCGGCGGCTGGTCGCCGACGCGGGCCACGAGCTGCGCACGCCGCTCACGTCCATGCGCACCAACCTGGAGCTGCTGCTCGCCTCCGAGCGGCCGGACTCGCCGACCCTGTCCGACGAGGACAAGGCGGAGATCAACGCGGACGTGCGCGCCCAGCTCGACGAGCTGACCACGCTCATCGGCGACCTGGTCGAGCTGGCCCGCGAGGACGCGCCGAACGTGGTGCACGAGCCGGTGGACCTGGTCGAGGTGGTGGAGCGGGCGCTGGACCGGGCCCGCCGCCGGGCGCCCGCCGACGTGCGCTTCGACGTGCGGCTCCAGCCGTGGTCGCTGCTCGGCGACTCCAGCGCGCTGGAGCGGGCCGTGCTGAACCTGCTGGACAACGCGGTGAAGTTCAGCCCGCCGGACGGCGTGGTGCGGCTGGAGCTGCGGCAGGTGGGCGACGGCAGCGTGGCGCTGGAGGTCGCGGACTCGGGCCGGGGCATCGCGGACGACGACCTGCCGCACGTGTTCGAGCGCTTCTACCGGTCCTCCGAGGCACGCACGCTGCCCGGCTCGGGGCTGGGGCTCGCGATCGTGAAGCAGGCCGCCGAGCGGCACGGCGGCGCGGCGTACGCGGGGCCGGCGCCGGAGGGCGGCGCGTTGTTCACCCTGCGCCTGCCCGGCCGGCCGTGACCACCTCGACCCGCGCACCGGCGGGGTGAGCGCGCCGACCGTACGGTGGTGCCCACCGGGACGGGAGAGGGAGTGCTGCGGTGAAGCGCACGGCCAGGCGACTCGCCGATGGTCGGGAGATCATCTACTTCGACGACACGGCGGACGCGCCACCGCGCACCGCCGCGGACGAGCGGGACCTGCCCGAGGCGCGGCCCGCGTCCGAGGTGCGGCGGGACCCGTTGACCGGTGAGTGGGTCGCCATGGCCGCCCACCGGCAGACCCGCACCTACAAACCGCCGGCCGACCTGTGCCCGCTGTGCCCGTCCGCGCCCGGCAAGCCCACCGAGATACCCGAGTCGAGCTACGACGTGGCCGTGTTCGAGAACCGGTTCCCGTCGTTCGCGCAGGGCGTTCCCGACGTGCCGCCGACCGTGGAAGGGATGCCGATGGTGGCGCGTGCCGCCGGGCGCGGGCGGTGCGAGGTCGTGTGCTTCACGTCCGACCACAACACGTCCTTCGGCGAGCTGCCGCCGTCGCGGGTGCGGACCGTCGTGGACGTGTGGGCCGACCGCACCGCGGCGCTCGCCGAGGTGAGCGGTGTGGAGCAGGTGTTCCCGTTCGAGAACCGGGGCGAGGAAATCGGCGTCACCCTGCACCACCCGCACGGGCAGGTGTACGGCTACCCGTTCGTGACGCCGAAGACGGAGCGGATGCTCGCCATGGCGGCGGAGTACCGCGATGCGCACGGACGTCCCTTGATGGGGGACGTCCTGGCCGCGGAGCGTGCCGCGGGCACGCGGGTCGTGGAGACGTCCGAGCACTGGACGGCCTTCGTCCCCGCCGCCGCGCGGTGGCCCGTGGAGGTGCACGTCGTGCCGCACCGGCAGGTGCCCGACCTGCCCGCGCTGACCGACGCCGAGCGTGACGACTTCGCCTTGGTGTACCTGCGTGTCCTCGGTCGCCTGGATGGCCTCTACCGGCGGCCGTTGCCGTACGTCGCCGCGTGGCACCAGGCGCCGGTGCGCACCGGGCGCGACCTCGCGTGGCTGCACCTGGAGGTGTTCTCCGTGCTGCGCACCGCCGACAAGCTGAAGTACCTGGCGGGTTCCGAGTCGGGCATGGGTGTGTGGATCAACGACGTGACGCCGGAGCAGATCGCGGAGCGCCTGCGCGAGTCTCACAAGTGATCCCCAGGTCTGTTTAAGGCTCCTCTCAGGCGCACACCCCAGAGTGGTGGACATGACCGAGAACGAGTCGCAGCCGCCGCAGCAGCCCTCACCCGAGCCGTGGGCGCGCGGGAGCGCCGGGACCGGTCAGGGGAACGCCGGTTCCCGGCAGCAGGGTGCCGGTGAGCCGGACGACGGCGCGCACGGGGTTGTGCAGGGCAGCCCCGTACCGCCGGAACGCGCGCAGGGCGTTTCGCAGGGAGACGCCGTGCCGCACGAAGGCGTCGCGACGGCTTCGCAGGGGAGCCGGACGACGCCGGCCGCCGATGTGCCGAGCGCCTCGCAGGGTGGCGCCGGGTCATCGGGTTCAGGTGCGCCCGGAGCCGTGCAGGGCGGCTCCGGCGCACCGCCATCGGCTTGGGCGCACCGCGGTCCGGACGTGCCCGGCCAGTCCGGTTGGGGCGGCCACGAGGTGCCGAACCAGGCCGGTCGGGGGGACACCGCGACCGGTTGGAGCGGCGGTTCCGGGCAGCCCGGTTGGGGCGGCCACGAGGTGCCCGGCCATGCCGGGCGCGCGGACGCGCCCTGGAACGGTGCTCCCGCGTGGAGTTCCGAGGTACCCGGTCAGCTCGGCGGGCCGGGACCCCACTACGCACCGCCCGGACCGGCGGTCGTCACACCGCGGGGACGTGGCCGCGGCAAGGTCGTCGCGGGGATCGCCGCGCTCGTGCTCGGCGTGGGTTCCCTCGCCGGCGGGATCGGCGGGTACGTCGGCTACCAGGCGGCCGAGCGGTCCGGGCCGGTGACCAACGCGCTGAACGCCGCGCCGCCCGCCCAGCAGACCGGCAACGCGCCGCAGGGCTCCATCGAGCAGGTCGCGCAGAAGGTGCTGCCGACGGTGGTGCAGGTGCAGGTCAGCGGTGGCGCGGGCTCCGGCTTCGTGCTCAGCTCCGACGGCCTGGTGCTGACCAACAACCACGTCGTGGAAACCGCCGCCAACGGCGGGCCCATGCGGGTCAAGTTCCAGGACGGCCGGACCGCGAGCGCCAAGATCGTCGGCCGCGACCCCACGTCGGACCTGGCCGTGGTGAAGGCGGACGGCGTGAACGGCCTGCCCACCGCCGAACTGGGCAACTCCGGTGACCTCCGGATCGGGCAGCAGGTGGTGGCCGTCGGTTCGCCGTTCGACCTCAACGGCACCGTGACGTCGGGCATCGTCAGCTCGCTGAACCGCCCCGTGCGGGCCGGCGGCGAGGACGGCAGCCAGGCGACCGTGCTGAACGCCATCCAGACCGACGCGGCGATCAACCCGGGCAACTCCGGCGGGCCGCTGGTGAACATGCAGGGTCAGGTCGTCGGGATCAACTCGGCGATCTACAGCCCCAACAGCAGCCGGTCGGGTCAGGCCGGTTCGGTCGGCATCGGGTTCGCCATCCCGGTCGACCAGGCGCGGCGCACCGCGAAGGAGTTGAGCGAGACCGGCAAGGCCAACCAGACGGTGCTCGGCGTCCAGGTGACCGACGGCCAGAACGGCGGCGCGCAGGTGCGCGAGGTCACCGGCGGCGGCGCGGCCGAGCAGGCCGGTGTCAAGGCGGGCGACGTGATCACCAAGTTCGGTGACCGCCCCATCGACAGCTCCGACGCCCTGGTCGCCGCGGTCCGCTCGCGGGCGCCGGGGGAGAAGGTGCAGCTGACCGTGGACGGCGGGCGCACGGTCGAGGTGACCCTCGGCAGTCAGCCCGTGGAAACCCGGTAGCAGGACCCCGGCCCCTCGCGGGCCGGTACCGAGACCACCCGCCGGCGGGCCGCCCCTCACCCGCCGGCGGGTGTCCTTGGTTTCACGTCGGTTGGAATAGCCGCACGTGGTGGGCAACCAGACCGAACGGTCGGGCGACGCGCGTGAAGACCACGTGACGTCGCGGAACCGTCATATCCGCCGATTGGCTACGGTGATCCGCATGGAACGCAGCGCGCAGCGCCTGGGACGCGCCCTTGTCGTGATCGTGGACGACCGGGTGGCGCACGGTGAGCACGACGACAGCACGGGGCCGCTGGTCACCGAGCTGCTGGAGGAAGCGGGATTCATCGTCGACGGCACCGTCGCGGTGGAGGGCGAGGTCGTGGGCATCCGCGCCGCGCTCAACACGGCGGTCATCGGTGGTGTCGACCTGGTGGTCACCGTCGGCGGCACGGGCGTGTCGCCCCGCGACGTCACGCCCGACGCCACGCAAGGCGTGCTGGACCGGCCGATCGCGGGCATCGCCGAGGCGTTGCGTGCTTCGGGGCTGGCCGCGGGTGCGGTGGACGCGGGTATCTCGCGTGGTCTGGTGGGCGTGTCCGGCAGCACCCTCGTGGTGAACCTGGCGGGTTCGCGCTCGGCGGTGCGGGACGGCATGGCGACCCTGTCGTCCCTCGTGCCGTACGTGATCGAACAGCTCTCCGGGCTAGACGAGTCATGACCGAACGGCCCGCGGACGACGCCGCACCCACCCCGGCCGCCGACGCGGCGGCGGAGGAGGCGGCGCGGCGTCGTCGGCTGGCCGAGGTCTTCGGTGACGTGCTCCCGGAGACCCCGGACGAACCGGCCCCCCACCGCCACGACGACCAGTGGTACCTGGAAAACCGCCCGCCCCACCACGAGTGAGGCCGCGCTCCCGATGAGGCCGCGCCGGGGAGGCCGATCCGCCGCCGCGCCGCGGGTGATTCGCCGCCGCGCGACCGGTGCCGCCGCGGGACCCCGCTGCGGGCGATGCCGCGGGCGGTTTTCTGCCGGGCATGAGTGATGCGCTACCACGCCGCGAGTGATGCCCCGCCGCGTGCCGCCGCGCCGCGCGCGAACTCCTGAGGGGCGCGAGTGACCGTCCTGCCGGACGCGAGGGGTGCCCTGCTGAGCGGGAGCAGTGTGGCGACGTATCGCGAGGGTTGCGCGTTGCGCCCTGGCTGTTGAGGCCGGTGGTTCAGGACTTCGGGCCGTTGCCCGGCCGTGGACCGCGGTCCTGGGAGGCGGCGAGCAGGTCGCGGATCTCCTTGAGCAGCTCCACGTCCGTCGGTTCCGACGGGCCGGGTTCCTGGCCGCGCTCGCGTCGTTCCTTGATCTTGTTCATGGGCAGGACGAAGACGAAGTAGACGACCGCCGCGACGATCACGAAGTTGATCGTCGCCGTGATGATCGCGCCGAAGTCGACCACCGTCTTGTCGTTGCTGCCCAACTGGACCGCGAGGCCGTGGATGTTGCTGCCGCCGAAGAGGGCGACGACCGGGTTGATCAGGTTGTTCGTGAAGGCGGTGACGATCGCGCCGAACGCCGCGCCGATGACGACCGCGACCGCGAGGTCGATCACGTTGCCGCGCATCAGGAAGTCCTTGAAACCCTTGATCACAGCCGGTTCCTCCGTTCGGGGGGACATTGGGGGCTTGCGGAGGGTAACGGCTTGACCGACCTCCTGTGACGTGGTGCGTACTCGTGTCTCACCCACGCACGGGTCACATGACCCGTGCGGGTGACGGTCGGGTGGTCAGCGGTTCTTCACGTGCTGGACGGCCCACGTGTTGCCGTCCGGGTCGTCGAAGTAGATGAAGCTCGCGTAGTCCTGGCCCTGCGGGTCCGGGCCGGGTGCCATGCCGCCGTTCTCGAAGTGCTGGATGCCGGAGTGCCGCACCCCGTTGGCGTCGAGGTGCGCGGCGGCGGCCTCGATGTCGGCCACGACCAGGTGGTTGCCCTTCACCGAGCCGGGCGTCCCGGCGCCGACGCCCTTGCCGAAGACGATCGAGCACCCCGAACCGGGTGGGGTCACCTGGACGACCCGGAAGTCGTCGCCGGCGCGGTGGTCGGTGTCGACGGGGAAGCCGAGCTTGTCGGCGTAGAACTCCTTGGCCCGGTCCACATCGGTCACCGGCACGATCACGACCTCTAGCTTCCAGTCCACTGTGCTCTCCTGGCTGGTTGTTGTTGTCGGGGTTGAAGTGTGGCGGCTGGCGGGTCGTGCCGGGGGCACTTCCGTGCGAACAGGACGGTCCTGGGGCGAGGTGCCGTTGCGGGGGTGCCGGGAATGCCGGAAGTGCCGCGGTGTGCGGTGCCGGAGCGCCGTTGTGCGTGGGGGAGAGCGGGGTGTGCGGAGGCTGCGGTGTGCGGAGGAGCGAGGGGGTGTGCGGAGGGCAGGGCGGGGTGGTTGGCGCGTGGGAAGGGTGCGCGGGGGCGGTGTGTGGAGCCGTGCGGAGGAGGGCGTGCGAGGGCGCGGAAGGGCGTGCGCGGGTGAGGGGAGAGGAGGCCGGTGGGGTGCGCGGGGAGACGGTCAGCGGAGGGTTACCGTCACCGGTTGGGACAGCGCGGCCGAGGCGACCCTCGTGGCTGCCTGGTGGGGCAACGTCAGGACCACCACGTCGTCGCGCACCGAGGTCACCGACGCCTGCTCGGCCAGCACCGCCGACTCCTCACCGATCACGTCCACCCGGCTGCCGGTCCGGAGCAGGGTGGTGGCCGGGCCCGGCAGGTGCACGGCTACCGAGGCCATGGAGGGGTCGGGCGTGGCCAAACGGGCGTCGGTCAGGGGTTCTCCCGCCCTCGCCGGTGCGGTGAGGGCGCGGCCGGTGGCTTTGTCCACCGGTACGGCTCCCGCTGGGGATAACTCGGGCGGGACGTGGACCAGTTTCAGGTCCGCGGGTGTCAAAGGGACGTCTGCCGGTAGGTCGCGCGCGGCCACCGCCACGGGGGTTCGCGGAGGGGTCGGCCAGGTCGCCACGGCCAGCGCGAGCAGGGCAAATGCTGCTGCGAGGAGCTTGCGGGTGAGGTTCACGGGGCCGAATTTACGGATCTTCGGCGGGGGTGGGAAGCAGGAAACCCCCGAGTTGTGGACAACTCGGGGGCCTGTGGATAACTCGCCTTGCCCGGAGGGCTAGGAGGCAGCCGCCGCGGGGGCGGAGTCGCCCGAGGACGAGGACGAAGACGACGAAGACGACGCGGAAGTCGTGGACGACGAGCTGGACGAGGAAGTCGTGGAACGGTTGTCGGTGCGGTAGAAGCCGCTGCCCTTGAACACCACGCCGACGGCCCCGTAGAGCTTGCGGAGCTTGCCCTGGCACTCCGGGCACTCGGTCAGCGCCTGGTCGCTGAAGGACTGCACCGCTTCGAACCGGTGGTCGCACACGGTGCAGGCGTACTGGTAAGTCGGCACGGTTCGCCCCTCCACGGGTCCCTGGGTTGGCACTCCGACGTCACGAGTGCCAACAACGATGATGCGCCGGCCGGCATACGTCACGCAAACATCACTGGTCAACGTCACAGCGGCAGGCGGATCAGGCCCCCACCCGGCGTCAGGACGGCGTTCATCCGGACATCGTGCCGTTCCGCCGGCAATTCCGGGACGAACTCCTCATCCCGGACCAAAGCCACCAGCGGCCCCGTGGCGTAGGGCAGGGAGCGGTCGTAGTGGCCGCCGCCCTTGCCCAGCCGCACGCCACCGCGGTCCACCGCCAGCGCCGGCACCAGCACCACCGCCGCCTCCGCGATGGCCGCCACCCCCAGCCGCTCGCCGGCGGGCTCCAGCAGGCCGAACGGACCGGGCCGCAACTCGCCGTCGTGCACCGCCCACTCCAGGGGCGCGTCACCGACCACCACCGGCAGCAGCACGCGGCACCCGGCGGACCGCAGCACGTCCAGCATCTCCGCCGACCCCGGCTCGCCACCGACGGCCAGGTAAGCGCACACCGTCTGACCAGGCACCACGTCGAACGCGGCAACCACCTGCCGCACTTCGGACGACAGCGGAGCGGGCGGGGCGGTACGCCGGGCGGCCCGCAGCCGTGTGCGCAGCGTCGTCTTCTGGTTACGCAGATCGGACGTCATAGCAGGTAACCCTAAGCGCGCCGTTACGCTCGCTTCCCATGAGCGCCTTCCAGACAGCAATCGTGCCCGCTGCGGGGTTGGGCACGCGCTTCCTCCCCACCACCAAAGCGGTGCCCAAGGAGCTGCTGCCGGTCGTCGACACCCCCGGTATCGAACTGGTCGCCACCGAGGCCGCGCAGGCCGGGGCGAAGAAGCTCGTGATCGTCACCTCACCCGGCAAGGACGCGGTGGCCGAATACTTCCGGCCGCAGCCCGAGTTGGAGCGGACCCTGGAGGCGCGTGGCAAGACCGAACTGGTCGAGAAGGTGCGCCGCGCGCCGAGCCTGCTGCACGTCGAGACCGCCATCCAGGAGCAGGCCCTCGGCCTCGGGCACGCCATCGGCTGCGCCGAGGGCAACCTGACCGGCGAGGACGAGGCCGTGGCCGTCCTCCTGCCGGACGACCTCGTGCTGCCGACGGGCGTGCTCACCCGCATGGCGGCCGCCCGCGACAAGTTCGGCGGCAGCGTGCTGTGCGCGTTCGACATCCCCAAGGACCAAATCTCCGCGTACGGCGTCTTCGACGTGCGTGACACCGGTGACGACGACGTCAAGCAGGTTGTCGGCATGGTGGAGAAGCCCAAGCCGGAGGACGCGCCGTCCACGTTCGCTGCGGCCGGCCGCTACCTGCTGGACCGCGCGATCTTCGACGCCATCAAGCGCATCGAGCCCGGCGCGGGCGGCGAACTCCAGATCACCGACGCCATCGCGCTGCTCATCGCCGAGGACCACCCGGTGCACGTCGTCGTCCACCGGGGTGGGCGACACGACCTGGGCAATCCGGGGGGTTTCCTCAAAGCTGCGGTTGACTTCGCACTCGAGCACCCGGACTACGGGCCCGAGCTGGGGGAGTGGTTGCGGGAACGCCTGGGCAACTCCTGAACGAGGTCAACACATGAGGTCAGTGGACGAGCAACTCGCCAAGGTGATCGCCGCCGCCGTGCGGCCGGCACCCGTGCGGGTGGCGATCTCCGAGTCGCAGGGCCTGCTCTGCGCGGAGGAGGTCGTCGCGGAACGCGCTTTGCCCGGGTTCGACCAGGCGGCGGTGGACGGCTACGCGGTGCGCAGCGTGGACGTCCAGGCCGCCAACGACGAACCCGTGCGGCTACCGGTGGTCGGCGAGATCCCGGCGGGGTCGCGCCAGCCCCGGCGGTTGCAGCCCGGCCAGGCGGTCCGGGTGGCGACCGGCGCACCGCTGCCGACGCTGGCCGACGCCGTGGTCCCGCTCGGGCACACCGACGGGCACCAGGCGAACGTCACCGTGCACACCCCCGTGCCGTCCGCCGCGTTCGTGCGGCGGACGGGCGAGGACGTGCAGACCGGTGACGTCGCGGTGCGCCGCGGCGCGACGATCGGCGCCGCGCAGGTGGGCCTGCTCGCGGCGGTCGGGCGCAACAAGGTGCTGGTCCACCCGCGGCCCAGGGTGTCGGTGGTCTCGGTCGGCGAGGAGCTGGTGGACGTGGACCGCACGCCCGGTCCGGGCCAGGTCTACGACGTGAACTCCTACGCCCTGGCCGCCGCCGCGCGGGACGCGGGCGCGGAGGTCAGCCGGGTCGGCATCGTGCCCGCCGACCCGCGTCGGCTGCGCGAGGTGGTCGAGGGCCGCCTGCTGCTGTCCGAGATCGTGGTCATCGCGGGCGGCGTCGGCGGTGCGGCGGGTGACGAGGTGCGGTCCGCGTTGGCCGACCTCGGCGACGTCGACTGCACGCGGGTCGCCATGCACCCCGGTTCGGTGCAGGGCTTCGGCCGGCTCGGGCCGGACGCGGTACCGACGTTCCTGCTGCCCGCCAACCCGATGAGCGCGCTGGTCGTCTTCGAGGTGCTGGTGCGCCCGCTGATCCGGGCGGCGCTGGGCAAGCGCAACCCGTACCGGCGGGCGGTGAGCGCGCGGCTGCTGTCGCCGCTGACGTCCACCAAGGGCCGGCGCGGCTACCTGCGCGGCCAGCTCCTGCGGGACGCCGAGAACGGCGAGTACCTGGTGCAGCCGCTGGGTACCTCCGGTTCGCACCTGCTCGCCTCGCTGGCCGAGGCCAACTGCCTGATCATGGTCGACGAAGACGTGACGGACGTCTCGGTGGGAGCGGAAGTGATGGTCAGCTTCCTCGCCCAGAAGAGCTGAGCGCAGAGGGGACGGATGGGCTCCGGACTGGCGTGGGAAGGCGGCAGGCATCCCGGCTGGCCGGTGCGGCTCGGTCCGCTGCGGGTGGCCGCCGGTGTCGTCGCGCTGCGCCCGCCGAAGCTGTTCGACGCCTCCACCTGGTCCCGCATCCGGTTGCGGGACCAGGAGCACCTGGAGAACTGGGAGCCGACCGCGGTGGACGGCTGGGCGGAGCGCAACGCGGCGATGGCGTGGCCCGCGCAGTGGTCGTCGCTGCGGTCCCTGGCGCGCCGCGGTCAGGCGTTGCCGTTCGTGATCACCGTGGACGGTGACCTGGCCGGCCAGATCACGGTGGGCAACATCGTGCGCGGCTCGTTGCGGTCCGCGTGGGTCGGCTACTGGGTGGCGGCGGACCGCGCGGGTGGCGGCGTGGCGACGGCGGCGCTGGCGCTGGTCGTGGACCACTGCTTCGGCGACGCCGGCCTGCACCGGCTGGAGGCGACCGTGCGGCCGGAGAACGCGGCCAGCCTCCGCGTGCTGACGAAGGCCGGTTTTCGCGAGGAGGGGTTGTTCCTGCGGTACCTGGACGTGGCGGGCGACTGGCGGGACCACCTGTGCTTCGCGATGACGTCCGAAGAGACCTCACCCGAGGGTTTGGTACGCCGTTTGGTCGCCCGGGGGTACGCCCGAACTGCCTGATCACCGGGCCGAGTGGCTGATCTTGATCACCCGAAAGTGGGTGATAGACCACACTTTGGTACGCACGCCGGTCGGCGAGTCTCCGACACAGGTGTGACTGTTGTGACTAGCGTGGCACACGCAGCTAGCGGGCCGCGGGGCAGGGGGAGGTGACGGGGATGCCGAGTTCGCTGATCGTCGTGGGATTGGTGGTGGCCTGGTTGGTCGTCCTCGTCCCCATGGTCGCGCGCAAGCGCGCCGATGCGCGGACCAGCATGGAGGAGGAGTACGACGCCATGCCCGACGCCGAGTTCGACGAGTACGACGACTTCGCCGACGACGACTACGAGGAGATCGCCCACCGGCCGTACCGGCCCGGACGCGGCGGTTACGACCCGGAGACCGCGGCGATCGTCGCCCAGGCGAAGTACGCGTTCCGCCGCCGCGTCGTCGCGGCGCTGCTGCTGCTCGCGCTGGCCAGCGGTGTGGTGGCGGGCTTCTTCGTGCCGCTCGTGTGGTGGGGGCACGCGGCCGTCGACCTCGCGCTCGTGGGCTACCTCGGCTACCTGCGCCGGCAGGTGCGCATCGAGGAGGAGGTCCGCGCCCGTCGGCAGGCCCGGCTCGCCCAGAGCCGTCGCCGCCCGGTCGCGCGCCCGGTCGCCGTGCCGGACCCCGAGGAGTCGGTCGAGGCGGAGGAGGTCGCCGGGCTCGCGCCGCAGCCGCGCTTCGAGCACCACGTCCGGCCGGGCACCGTCGTGGTCGACACCGACGACGAGGACCCGGTGTTCGTGGAGCTGGACGGGCCGGAGGCGCTGCCGTACCGCCGCGCCTCGGGCGAGTAGGAGGGGGGTGGCAAAACCACCCCCGGACTACTGATATGCTTCTCCCCGTACGACGGAACGACAACTGAACACGGGGCTGTAGCGCAGTTGGTAGCGCGACTCGTTCGCATCGAGTAGGTCAGGGGTTCGATTCCCCTCAGCTCCACGTAGCGATGGGCGAGGTGTGTCGACGGAGAGCGTCGACCGCCTCGCTTCGTCGTATTTCCTGGGGGTGCAACCCCCAGACCCCGCCCGGCGGGCTTCGCCCCCGGACCCCCGGCCGGCCGGCTTCGCCGCCGGATTCTCCCGGACTGGCTTCGTTGCCGGAGCTATCGCCCGGCTGGCTTCGCCGTCGGGACTGCCGGCTGGCTTCGCCGCTGAACCCCGCCCGGTTGGCTTTGCCGTCGGGTCTGCCGGCTGGCTTCGCCGCTGAACCCCGCCCGGTTGGCTTCGCCGTCGGGTCCCCGCCTTCGCTCGCTCGTCGTGGGGGCGTTGGCCCCTCGCCTGGTTGGCTTTGCTGCTGGGATCTTGCCTTGGTGGGCTTGCCGCTCGTGGGCGGGTTTTGCGGTTGTACAGCGGGGTGGTTGGAGAATGCCGCGGTGGGGGTGGGGACTTGAGCCGGAGAGCGTTCGCCGCCAGGGTGGGGTCCGCTGATCTGCGGGTGTTGTTGGAGAGCGGGCGGTCGGTTCGCTACGCCGCCGGGGATCACCTGATGCGCCAAGGGGATCCGGGTGACTGCGTGTGGGTGCTGCGGTCCGGGCGGGTCAAGGTCGTGGCTCGTGACGGGTCCGGGCACGACCGGTTGCTGGGCATCCGGGGCAAGGGCGAGCTGCTGGGTGAGATGTCCTGCGTGGATGACGGGCCGCGGTCGGCGTCGGTCGTCGCGCACGGCGCGGTGGAGGCCACCAAGATCACGAAGACGCGGTTCGTCGGCATCATGGACGAACGGCCCGCGGTCGCCCGTGAGGTGGTGCGCCAGGTGTCGCAGCGGTTGCGGGACGCTGAGCGCAAGCAGTCGGAGCTGACGTCGGAGAACGTCGACACCCGCGTGACGCGGGTGCTCGTCGACCTGGTGGCGGAGTTCGTGGACGAGGGCTCCGCGGCACGGGGCGTGTCGGTGCCGCTGGGGCAGGAGGAGCTGGCGCAGCTCGCCGCCGCCTCGCACGTGTCGGCGCAGCGCGCGTTGCGGCGGCTGAGAACGCGGAAACTGGTGGTCACGGGGTACGGGCGGGTGGAGGTGCCGTGCGTCGCGTGCCTCGTCGCACTGTCCGGTCTGAACCACGCGAAAGACGTCACGGGATGTGGTGGCCACGGGGTCTGCCCCCAAAGGTGATCGCAATCGCCGAACCCCTTCCCCGGCAAGAGAGGCAACGTGAGCGCACTCGCACTCGCCCGCACCGTGCTGCGGTTGGACGTCGTCGGTTCCAGCGCCGGCGGCCGCGGCAGGCAGGTGCACCTGGACCGCGCGCTGGAAGCCGTGCTGGACCGGGCGATCGACGCGGTCCGCGACCCCCGCTACCCGATCGCCGGCTCGTTCCGGCGCGCCGACGGGGACAGCGCCACGCTGGTGGTCGAAGCCGGGGTCGCGAAGGCGTGGGTCGTGGCGGACTTCGTGCTGCGGGAGGTGCTGATCGCCGTGGGCGAGGAGAACCGGGTGGCGAACCCGGAGCACCGGCTGCGGCTGCGGGTCGCGATCGACCACGGCGAGATCGTGGTGGAGGGTCAGCACGTGGGCGGTGACCCGGTGGTGGCCACCGCGCGGCTGGTGGACGCGCCGCGGTTGCGCGAGTCGCTGGCCGACGCGCCGGACCAGGACCTGGGGCTGATCGTGTCCGACCGGTTCCACGGCGAGGTGGTGCGGCGTGGTGAGCGGGGGCTGGACCAGGTGGCGTTCCAACCGGTCGACGTCCCGGTCAGCGGGTCCCGGCTGATGGGCTGGCTCTGGGTGCCGCCCGGTGGCACCCGCATCCCCCGCGCCCGCCGGGACCGGTCCGCCGCGAAGTCCGCGGACGGCGTCCGCATCATGCGGGCCGGGTCGCCGGACGTCCTGCTGGACCTGGTGGGCCCGGACGACTAGGAGCCGCCCTCGAAGCCGGAGCGCGGCCCGGACCGCCCCTGCCGGCGCGGGGAGGGCGGGGCCTAGCGGTATCAGGGCGCTTGTCTCTGCCTCTTGTCCGGTATGGGGATGGGCCGATGACCACGACCGTCAGCTTCGTCGCGCACCCCGACGACGACCTGCTGTTCATGAGCCCGGACGTCCTGTCCGACGTCCGGGCGGGTTTCGGGGTGTGGGTGGTGTACCTGAGCGCCGGCGACCTGCCCTGCGGCGAGGGTTTCCGGGCCTGTGGCATGGAATACGCCGACATGCGCATCCACGGCGAGCGCGCGGCCTACGCGCGGGCCGCGAACGTCGCGAACCGGTGGACGTTCGAGGAGCTGTCGCTCGGCGGGCACCGGGTCGCCACGAACACGTTGGACGGCACCGGGGTCCGGCTGGCCTTCATGTTCATCCACGCCGCGGGCGGCAGCGACCAGGTGGGCGACCTGGCGCGGATGGTGCTCGACGGCGGGTTCCAGGCCCGGCCGATCGACGGGCGCGCCCCGTACACGCGGGACTCGTTCCTCGGCGTGCTGCGTGACCTGCTGCGCCGGGCCGGGCCGGACTACGTGCGGACGTTGAGCACCGTCGGGCACCGCGAGGGCGACCGGGACCACGTCGACCACACGGCCGCCGCGATCCTGGCGGCGCTGGCGGACCGCGACGAGCACGGCCGCACGTGGATCCGGCGCGACGAGTACGACGGGTACGTGATCCGGCAGCGGCCGGAGAACTGGTCCGGGTTCTGGCGTGACGAGAAGGCCGCCGCGTGGCGGGAGTACCGCCGGCACGACCCGGAGCTGGGGCCGAACGACTGGGACGAGGTGATGGAGCGCCAGTACCGGCAACGGGTGTTCGAGGCGGGCGACCCGTGGACCCCTCCCGACGACTTCTCGGTCTGAGCGGCCGGCACGCTCGGCGGTGTGCACGAGACATCCGCGGACATGGTGTGGTTGCAGGAGTTGCTGGACGAGTCGTACGCGGCGGCAGGTGCGCACCTGCGGTCCGTCGTGACGCCGGAGCGCCGGTTGGACGCGGCGGGCGTGGTCGCCGAGCTGGGCGCGATGCGCGTGATGGCGCTGGCCACCACGACCGCGCGCGGTGAACCCCGGGTCGGACCGGTGGACGGGCTGTTCCACCGGGGCAGGCTGCACTTCGGCTCGGGCGCGGATTCGGTGCGGTTCCGGCACATCCGGGCGCAGCCCGCGGTGTCCGCGTCGGTCATCGAGGGCGAGCGGTTGCAGGTCACGGTGCACGGCGTCGCGCGCGAGGTGCGACCGGACGACGAGCTGACGGCGTTCCTGGTCGGCGTGTACGGCCGGGAAGCCTGGGACGGCTGGATGAGCGCGCTGCCGTGGGCGCGGATCGAGCCGACGCGGATGATCGCGTTCCGCAGCCGCCGCTAGGATCGGGTCGGTGCGCTTCGTGGCCGACCTCCACATCCACTCGAAGTATTCCCGGGCGTGCAGCCGGGACTGCGACCTGGAGCACCTGACGTGGTGGGCGCGCCGCAAGGGCATCTCGCTGGTCGGCACCGGCGATTTCACCCACCCCGCCTGGTACGAGCACCTGCGTGAGAACCTGACGCCCGCCGAGCCGGGGTTGTACCGGCTGCGTGCCGACGTGGACCGGGAGGTCGACCGCACGCTGCCGCCGTCGCTGGCCGCGTCGACCGTCCGGTTCATGCTGTCGGTGGAGATCTCCACCATCTACAAGCGCGACGGCCACACGCGCAAGGTCCACCACCTGGTCTACCTGCCGGACCTGGACGCGGCGGGCGGGTTCAACCGGCGGCTGGCCAGGATCGGCAACATCGGCTCGGACGGCCGCCCGATCCTCGGCCTGGACTCGCGCGACCTGCTGGAGATCGTGCTGGAGTGCGGCGGCTACCTGGTGCCCGCGCACCTCTGGACGCCGTGGTTCGCCGTGCTGGGCTCGAAATCCGGGTTCGACGCGGTCGAGGACTGCTACGCGGACCTCGCCGACCACGTGTCCGCGGTGGAGACCGGGCTGTCCAGCGACCCGGAGATGAACTGGCGGGTGTCCGGGCTCGACCGGTACCGCCTGGTCAGCAACTCCGACGCGCACTCGCCGCCGATGCTCGGCCGCGAGGCCACGGTGTTCGACACCGCGTTGGACTACCACTCGGTGCGCGGTGCGCTGGAGACCGGCGTCGGGTTCGCCGGGACGCTGGAGTTCTTCCCGGAAGAGGGCAAGTACCACGTCGACGGGCACCGCAAGTGCGGCGTGCGCATGGAACCCGCGGAAACCGCGGCGCACCGGGGCATCTGCCCGGAGTGCGGCAAACCGCTGACGGTCGGCGTGCTGAGCCGGGTGGAGGAGCTGGCGGACCGGCCGGCGGGCCACCGGCCGGACGGCGCGGCCGGTTTCCGCAACCTGGTGCCGCTGCCCGAGATCGTCGGCGAGATCGTGGGCACGGGACCGAAGAGCAAGCGGGTGCTGGGCGAGGTGGACCGGCTGACCGCCGCGCTCGGGCCGGAGCTGGTGATCCTCCAGGACGTGCCGGTCGACGACATCGCGGCACGCTCACCGCTGCTGGGCGAGGCCGTCGACCGGTTGCGGCGCGGGCAGGTCGTGCGGGACGCGGGCTACGACGGCGAGTACGGCGTGATCCGGCTGTTCGAGCCCGGTGAGCTGGAGCGGCGCGCGAAGCCGTCGTTGTTCGAGGTGGCGGTGCCCGCCGCGCCGGTGCGCGTGGCACCGGAACCGGTCGTGCCGGAGCCCGACGTGTCGGAGTCCACTGTGGACGCCACCGTGCTGCTGGACGGGCTCGACCCGGAGCAGAAGGCCGCCGCGGCGGCGGGTGACGGGCCGCTGCTCGTCATCGCGGGACCCGGCACCGGCAAGACGCGCGTGCTCACCCACCGGATCGCCCACCTGGTCGCGGAACGCGGTGTCGCGCCGGAGAACTGCCTCGCCATCACGTTCACCCGCCGCGCGGCGGAGGAGATGGCCGAGCGGCTGGCCGCCCTCGTCCCGGACCACGCCGACCGGCTGACCGTCGCCACGTTCCACTCGCTGGGCGTGCTGGTCCTGCGCGAGCACCACGCAGCCGCCGGTCTGCCCGCGGACTTCACCGTCGCCGACCCCGAGCAGCAGGCGGAGGTCGCGCTCTCCGTCGCCGGTGACGCGGCGGAGGCCCGGCGGCTGGTCCAGGAGAACGACCGGCGGTACAAGGAGGCGTTGCGCGCGAAGGGACTGGTGGACTTCGACGACCTCGTCGCGTTGCCGGTGGCGTTGCTGGAGGGTGATCCGGCGCTGGTCGCCGCCTACCGCGCGCGGTACCGGTGGATCTGCGTGGACGAGTACCAGGACGTGGACGAGCGGCAGTACCGGTTGCTGCGGCTGCTCGCGCCGGCGGACGGGAACCTGACCGCGATCGGCGACCCGGACCAGGCGATCTACCGGTTCCGGGGCGCGGACGTCGGGTTCTTCCTGCGGTTCCGGGAGGACTTCCCGGGCGCGCGGGAGGTGCCGCTGACCCGCAACTACCGCTCCAGCGCGCGGGTCGTCGCGGGTGCGCTCCAGGTCGTCGCGCCGACCTCGCTGGCACCAGGCCGGGAACTGCGCGCGGTGGTCGACCACGGCGACGCGCCGATCGGCGTGCACCACGCGGTGTCGGACCAGGCGGAGGCGGCGTTCGTCGCGCGGACGGTGGAGCGGCTGCTGGGCGGCGCGTCGTTCCACGCGCTCGACAGCGGCCGGGTGGTGGAGGACGGCGCGGCGGGGCTCGGGTTCGCCGACTTCGCCGTGCTGTACCGGACGGACCGGCAGGCGCGGGCGCTGGTGGAGGCGTTCACGCGGTCGGGCCTGCCGTTCCGCAAGCGGTCGCACGACCGGCTCGCCGAGCGGCCCGGCGTCGCGCGGATCGCCCACGAGGTGGGTGCCGCGCCGGGCGCGACGGTGCTGGACCGGGTGCGCGCGGTGGCCGGTGACGACCACACCGCGCACGAGTTGCTCAAGCCGCTCGCGCGGGAGTGCGGCGCGGACGTCGAGCGGTTCCGCGCGGCGCTGGCGCTGGGCGTCGAGGTCGACGCGTGGGACCCGCGCGCGGACCAGGTCTCGTTGCTCACCCTGCACGCGGCGAAGGGCCTGGAGTTCCCGGTGGTGTTCATCGTCGGCTGCGCGGACGGCCTGCTGCCGCTGCGGTGGCCCGGCGAGACCGACGACGAGGGCGTGGCCGAGGAACGCCGCCTGCTGTTCGTCGGGATGACCCGAGCGCAGCGGCGGTTGTTCCTGAGCCACGCGGGCGAGCGGCGGCGGTCGCCGTTCCTGGACGTGCTGACCGGGGTCGAGCGGATCGGGGCCGACCGCCCGCGCCGGCGGGGCCGCGGCACGCAGCTCAGCCTCCTGTAGCACCAGCCGTTTTCCCTGGCGTTAACACGCGTACGTGGTGACTTAACCGTTTGTCGCGTGGTTGTACGAGGCTCTGAGCAGCGAAAATAACTCAAACAAGATCACAAATGGACTGGACCATAACTCAATGTTATGACTTGACTGGCATATCCGCCGTCCGGCTCGGCCGGCTAGCTTGTGATCACAACGGCCCCGCATCCCGTGTCACCACCCCCTGCAAGGAGACAGCGGATGACTCGACGCATCGCCGCCGCCGTCGCCGTAGCGGTCCTGAGCACTGCCGGAGTGGCAGTCGCACTGACCTCCACCGCGAACGCCGGCCCACCCGCGCAAGCGGCTGATCCCGGAGTCCTCGCGGCCATGGCCCGTGATTTCAAGATCACGCCGGACCAGGCCCGCGACCGGCTCGTCCGGGAGGCTGAAGCCTCCCAGGCGGACACCAGGCTGAAGGCCCGGCTCGGCGGTTCCTACGCCGGCGGCTGGCTCAACGGCGACGCCACGCAGCTGACCGTCGCGGTCACCGACCGCGCGCAGATCCAGGCGGTCAAGGACGCCGGCGCGACGCCGGTCGTCGTGCAGCGCAGCCAGATCCAGCTCGACGGCATCAAGAGCAAGCTCGACGCCAACCGGAGCACCCCGGAGGGCGTCCCCGCCTGGTACGTGGACGTGGAGACCAACTCGGTCGTCGTCCTCGCGCGGAATGTCGAGAACGCCAAGGCGTTCGTCAAGTCGAGCGGCGTCAGCGAGGGCGACGTCCGCATCGAGAAGAGCACCGAGAACCCGCGTCCCCTGATCGACGTGATCGGTGGCAACGCCTACTACATGGGCGGCGGCGGTCGCTGCTCGGTCGGCTTCTCGGTCAACGGCGGCTTCGTGACCGCGGGCCACTGCGGTCGGGTGGGCACCTCCACCACGCAGCCGAGCGGTTCGTTCGCCGGGTCCACCTTCCCGGGCCGCGACTACGCGTGGGTCCGCGTCTCCGCGGGCAACACCATGCGTGGCCTGGTGAACCGCTACCCCGGTAGCGTCGCGGTGAAGGGCTCCGCCGAGGCGGCGGTCGGCGCTTCGGTCTGCCGCTCCGGTTCCACGACCGGTTGGCACTGCGGCACCATCCAGCAGAAGAACACCTCGGTGACCTACCCCGAGGGCACCATCTCCGGTGTCACCCGCACCAACGCCTGCGCCGAGCCCGGCGACTCCGGTGGTTCGTGGGTCTCCGGCGACCAGGCCCAGGGCGTCACCTCCGGCGGCTCCGGGAACTGTTCCTCCGGCGGCACGACGTACTTCCAGCCGGTGAACCCGATCCTCCAGGCGTACGGCCTCCAGCTGGTCATCGAAGGCGGCACGACGACGAGCAACACCACGTCGACGACCACCAGCGACAACGGCAACACGACCTGGCAGCCGGGCGTCGCGTACACGGCCGGTAACACGGTCACGTACAACGGCGTCGGGTACCGGTGCTTGCAGGGGCACACGTCCCAGCCCGGTTGGGACCCGCCGACGGCACCCGCTCTGTGGGCGCGCGTGGGCTAGCGGCAAGCTGCACGCGCGGGGGAGGGGCCCGGCGGACGTCGGGCCCCCCTTCCTCTCGCGTATCCCGGGGATGACGGGGCGTTTGCGGAGGCGCCCCGCCCCCACTCACAGGTCGCGCGGGCGATCGGGAGCGGACCCGATCGCCCGCGCGCCGTGTTGTGCGCCGGGTGGCGGGAAACCACCCGTGTTCAGGGGAGAACTCGACCACCTTGCCCGTGCGGCAGTGGTGGGATGGCCACCACCCGTACCCTGAGGGGCGACGAGAAGGGGTGGTGGCGGCCGTGGAACTGGCCAAGTCGTTGCTGGCGTGGCTGCACGGCTGGACCGCCGTCCCGGTGTGCCCCGGCGACTGGGCGTGGACGCTGACCGCGTTGGGCGGGTTCATCGGCCTGCTGCCGACGGTGGCCGCGCTGCTGTCGATCGCCGTCCGCCGGGTGGTCGGCAACTCCTACGGCCCGGTGACCGGTGGGATCTTCGCCGTGCTCGGCGTCACCGCGACCCTGGTGCTGCCGTGGGTGTTGTTCTCCGGCTCGGTCAACGCCTTGCGCACCAACTCCCTCGAGGGCCTGGGCACGTTGAACGACTCGCCGTGCTTCGCGGTCTCCCAGGGCAGGTACCTGCTCGGCGGGCCGTCGATCTGGCCGGCGATCACCGGGCGCTCCGGGATCGTGTTCCAGGTGGCGGCCGGTGCGACGGCGTTGCTCGCCCTGCTGTGCCTGGTGTTCGTGATGATGCAGGCCGGATCGGCGTTCCGGCTCGGCCCGAACTGGCCGAGGCGCGTGTTCTGGCCGCCGTTCCTGGTCCTCCTCGTGGCCACGTCGTCGCTTCCGGTGACGGTGGTGGGCCACCTGCTGCTCGGGTTCTCGCCGGTTGCGCTGATCGGGTCCTTCGTCGTGCGGGTTTTCGGGTTGACTACGGCCATGCTGAACCGCCCCGGCCGGGATCGCGGCACACCGGCCCCCGCCACCCCGTCACCCGCGTCGGCGCAACCGGCGACGCCGGCCGCGTCGGCCGCGTCGGCGCGGAACAACCCGCCGCCCTACCAGGGACCGCCGAAGCCGCCGCCGTACCAGCCGGCGCAGGTGCCGCCCTACCGACCGGTGCCGCCGTACCACCCGAACCCGCCGGCGCGGCAACCCGTCCGGCAGTACCCGCCGACGCGGGTCGAGCCGTCGCCGTCCGAACCGCGGCCGACGCGGGTCGAGCCGGGTCCGGCGCCCACGCGCGTCGACCCGAGTGCTTTGCCGACGCGCGTCGAGCCGGGTCCCGTGCCGACGCGGGCCGAGCAGCCGGCCCAGCTCGCCGACACCCCGGGGCCGCTGCCGTTCGGTCCCGGCGCGAGCACGCCGCCACCGCCGTCACCCACCGCCGACGGCATGGTGTGGAACCCGGCAGGCGGGCGGTTCCGGCGCGTGCGGCAGCTCGGGCGCGGCGGGTTCGGCACGGTGTGGCTGGCCGTGGACACCCAGCTCGACCGCACCGTCGCCGTGAAGCTCGCGCACGCACCGGACAACGACACCGAGCAGCGGATGCTGCGGGAGGCGCGGGCGCTGGCCGCCGTGCGGCACCCGAACTGCGTGCGCGTGTTCGACATCGTGCAGGACCCGGACGGCCTGGCCATCGTCATGGAGTACATCGACGGCCGGCCGCTGTCGGACGTGGTGCTGGACAACGGTCTCCTCCAGGACACCCTCGCGGCCCGGCTGTGGGTGAACATGGCGGACGCCCTCGCCGCCGCGCACGAGCAGGGCGTGCTGCACCGGGACGTGAAGCCCTCCAACGTGATCGTCGACGGCAGCGGTTCGGCGCACCTGATCGACTTCGGCATCGCGCGCTCCAAGGGCGACAGCACGTTGACCGCCACCGGGATGATGGTCGGCACGCCCGACTTCCTCGCACCGGAGACGGCACGCGGTGAGGCGGCCAGTCCCGCGTCCGACGCCTGGCAGTTGGCCGCCACGGTCAGCTACGCGCTCACCGGACACCCGCCGCGGGGCACGCGGGAGAACCCGATCTCGGCCCTGATGGCCGCCGCGCAGGGCGAGCCGTGCGTGAAGCTGCCGCAGCACAGCGCCCACACCCGGCTGCTGACCAGTGCGCTGGACGCCGACCCGGCCCGTCGCCCGTCGCTGTCGTCCGTCCGGGCCGAACTCGGCTCGTGGCTGTCGCAGGCGGGTGTCAGCAAGGAGGGCCCGGTGACCCGGCTGATCGACCGCCCCGAGCCGCCGACGCGTCGCGTGCGTTGAGGTGCGGGCACGATCGGCGGACATGGGTGGACCTGCGGGTGAATCGGGTGCGTGGGGTCGGGTTCGGCGGGGATGATTGCGGTGCGTGCCGTGCGGGGTACGCACTGTAGTCAGAGGAGGTTGATCGTGGACACGACCCCTAGGCCGTACCAGCGGCCGGTGCTGGTGAGGGCGGGCAGGTTCGGCAGCGAGACCCTGGGCTACGACGGGCCTCGGCGGGACTGGCGACGGCGTCGTCCTCGCTTCTGAGGCTCGGAGACCCCCGGTGCCCCCGTTGCCGAACCGGCGGCGGGGGCACCGGTGTGGTGTGGGCACGATCGGCGGATGTGGGCGGACCTGCGGGTGAATCGGGTTCGTGGGGTCGGGTTCGGCGGGGATGATTGCGGAGCGTGCCGCGCGTGGCACGCACCGTAGTCGGAGGAGGTTGATCGTGGACACGACCCCTAGGCCGTACCAGCGGCCGATTCTGGTGAAGGCGGGCGCCTTCGGCAAGGACACCCTGGGCGGACGTGGGCGGGGGCGTGACTGGCGCCGCTCGCGCTTCTGAGACGTCGGGATTCGCGGATCAGTTGGCCCGGTGCCCCCGTCGCCGAACACCCGGCGGCGGGGGCACCGATGTGGTGTGGGCACGATCGGCGGACGTGGCCGGACCTGCGGGTGAATCGGGTCGGTGGGTCTGGCGGGGCGCGACTCCGCGGAGATGATTGCTGTGTGTGTCATTCGAGACACGCCCCGTAGTCAGAGGAGGTTGAGCATGGACACGACCAAGCGGCCGTACCAGCGGCCCGTGCTGGTGAAGGCGGGCGAGTTCGGCAAGGACACCCTGGGCCGCGGCCCGTGGGGGCGCGACTACCGGCGGCGTCGCACCCACTGAGACGCCCGGGACGCCCCCGTCGCCGAACACGGCGGCGGGGGCGCTGTGTTGGGAACCGCCGGTGGAGCGCACTGGTGCGGGCACGATCGGCGGACGTGGCCGGACCTGCGGGTGAATCGGGTCGGCGGGTCTGGCGGAGCGCGACTCCGCGAGGTTCATTGCGGAGTGTGCCTCTTAGGGCACGCATCGTAGTCAGAGGAGGTTGACCATGGACACGACCCCTCGGCCGTACCAGCGGCCGGTGCTGGTGAAGGCGGGCGAGTTCGGCAACGACACCCTGGGACCACGCGGTCCCCGGCCCGACTTCCGCCGTCGTCGTCCCCGCTTCTGAGCCGCCGGGATGCGTGGATTCCTCGTATTCCCCGATGCGCCCGCCGCCGAGCACCTGGCGGCGGGCGCGCCGGGTGGTGTGGTGGCGGTCCGGCACCGGTCGGGCAGGCCGTGGCTGGTGACGTGGGGCACGCCGGAACCGGTGGTGTCGGCCCACGCCGGCGAGGCGGCGCTGGTGGTGGTCGGGTTCTGCCCGGTGACGGCCGCGCGGCTGACCGAGCTGGCCCGCGGGGTGCGGTCGGTCGGTGACGTCGACCGGGTCGCCCACGCGTTGCCGGGCAGCGCGCACCTGATCGCCGCGGTCGACGGGCACGTCCGGGTGCAGGGCACGCTGGCCGGGTTGCGCCGGGTGCTGCACACGCGGGCCGCGGAGGACGTGCCGGTGGCGGGCGACCGGGCGGACCTGCTGGCCTCGCTCACCGGCGCGGGCGTCGACACCGAGGCGTTGGCGGTCCGGGTGGTGTGCGGCGACAGCGTGCCCGCCCCGCTGGGCGAGCAGAGCATGTGGCGACGCGTGACGGCGGTGCCGCCCGGCCACTACGTCGTGCTGGGCAGGCGGACCTCGCGGGTGGTGCGCTGGTGGACCCCGCCCGACCCCGAACTGCCCCTGGCGGCCGGCGCGGCGGTGGTCCGCGACGCCCTGGTGGGTGCGATGGCCGTGCGACCCGGCCGGCTCAGCGCGGACCTGTCCGGCGGGCTGGACTCCACCTCGCTGTGCTTCCTGGCCGCCCACCACCAGGCCCCCGACCTGCTGACGGTGCGCGTCGCCGTGGACGGCCCGGAGGAAGGCGACCCGTTCTTCGCCGCACACGCCCGGCGTGCCCTGCCGGACGCGCGGCACCTGGTGCTGGACCCGGCCGAGCTGCCGGCCCTCCACACCGACCCGGGCCGCGCCATCGACAGCGACCACCCCACCGCCTGCTCCCGCACCGACGCCCAGCAACGCCACATCTCCCGCCTGCTGGCCGACCGCGGCTACCACCACCACCTGACCGGCAACGGCGGCGACGAGCTGTTCCTGCCACCGCACGGCTACCTCACGGGCCTGCCGCGCCACCGACCGCTGGAGGCGTTGCGCCACATCCGCGCCCAGCGGGCGCTGAGTCACTGGCCGTTGGTCGCCACCGCGCGCGGCCTGGTCCGGCGGGGCACGCTGCGCGACTGGTGGAAGGCCCAGGCCGACGAGCTGACCGGACCGCCGGTGCCCGACCGCGAACCCGACCTCGGCTGGGGCCTGGACCCCCTGCGGGCCGGCACGTGCGCCACGCCCGAGGCCATCGCGACCACCCGCGCGGCGCTGCGCCGGACCGCGCGGCAGGTCACGCCCCTGGCCGCCGACCCCGGTCAGCACCAGGCCCTGCTGGCCATCCGCTCCACGGCGCCGGGCTACCACCAGCTCGCCGCCCTGTACGCCGAGCAGGGCGTGTTCCTCGACCTGCCCTACCTGGACGACGCCGTGGTCGTCGCCGTGTCGGCGGTCCAGCTCCACCAGCGCTCGACCCCGTGGCGCTACAAGCAACTGCTCGGCGAGGCGATGCGCGGCATCATGCCCGAGGTCATCCGCAACCGCGGCAGCAAGGACGACTTCAGCGGCGAAGCCATCAGCGGCCTGCACCACAACATGTCCGTCATCCGGGACCTGTTCACCCGCTCCACCCTGGTCGAGCACGGTCTCGTCGACGCGAAGCGGCTCCAGCGGCTGATCGACATCGCCCCGCTCGACGCCACCGCCCACATCGCCCTGGAAGACCTCATCGCCTGCGAGACCTGGCTCGTCGACGCCGCGGCCCGGTCCGCCCGGCCCCGCGTCAGCCCATCAGGGGCAGTCGGCGGGTCAGGCGCGTGACGACCTCGCGCGGCCCGTGGAGGGCGACCGCCACGAAGTCCGGGTCGGCGGTGGCGGCCAGGTCGCGGAGGTAGGCGTCGTAGGCGCGGGCGCGGCGGGCGACCTCGGTGAAGCCGACGGCCGTCACGCCGTCCGCCCGGTGCAGCGCCTTCAGCTCCTCGGCGGGCGCGGTGAGGACGGGCACCGGGTGGTCGGTGATGGCGGCGTGCGGTGTGCCGTCGGCGTCCGCGCCGTCGGTGCCGAGGATGTCCGGCAGCCGCGCGCCCAGGCTCAGGCCCAGGACGACGGCCGCGTTGGCGGCGAGGTTCGGCGGCAGGTCGGCACGCAGGACGAGGGTGATCTTGGTCGACAGCACGGTTCGGTCCGTTCATCCGGTCGGTGAGACGCGGCTGAAGCTAGCGTCGTGCGTGGTGGTGCGGGGTCGCTGCCGAACTTCGTTCGACGGCTCCTGGCATGATCACGCCGTGGACGAACTTGATTCGGCGATCGTCGCCCATCTCCAGGCGGATGCCCGGCTGACCAACCGCGAACTGGCCAGGCGGCTGGGCGTCGCGCCGTCCACGGCGCTGGAGCGCGTGCGGCTGCTGCGCGAGCGGGGCGTCATCCGCGGCTACCACGCGGACATCGACCTGGCCGCGTTGAACCGGCCCGTGGAGGCGTTCGTGGCGTGCCGCGTCCGCCCCCTCAGCCGCGCCGTCATCGACAACTTCAAGGCGGCCCTCAACAGCCTGCCGGAGGTGCTGGCCTCGTACGTGTGCGCGGGCGACGACGACTTCATCCTCCACGTCGCCGTGCCCGACCTCGAACGCCTCCACGAGTTCCTGATCGACCGCCTCAGCGAGCGCCGCGAGGTGCTGGGCTTCCGCAGCTCCATCATCTTCGAAAGCACCCGCAAGCCGGTGTTCGCCGAGCTGCCCTCCTGACGGTCAGGAGGTGCGCAGCCGCGTGTTGAGCCGGGCGGCCCGGCGGGTCAGGTGGTCCCGCTCGGCCAGGGTGGTCGCCTTGTGGGCCGCCTCGGCGTACCGGTCGGCCGCCGTCGCCAGGTCGCCGGCCCGCTCGTGGAGGTACGCCACCGCCGCGGTGTGCCGGGGCAGCGAGTCGTCCAGTTCCGCGAGCGCCGCCAGCCCCGCCCGCGGCCCGTCCGCCTCGCCCACGGCCACCGCCCGGTTGAGCCGCACGACCGGGCTGCCGGTCAGGCGCGCGAGTTCGTCGTACCACTCGACGACCTGCACCCAGTCGGTCTCCCCGGCGGTGCGCGCGTCGGCGTGCAGCGCGGCGATGGCGGCCTGCGCCTGGAACTCGCCCAGCCGGTCGCGGGCCAGCGCCGCCTGGAGCACCCGGACGCCCTCCGCGATCGCGTCGGTGTCCCACCGGCCGCGGTCCTGCTCGGCGAGCGGCACCAGGCCGCCGTCGGGCGTGGTGCGCGCCGCGCGGCGCGCGTGGTGGAGCAGCATGAGCGCGAGCAGCCCCGCCACCTCCGGGTGGTCGACCGCGGCGGCGAGCTGCCGGGTGAGCCGGATCGCCTCCTCCGCCAGGTCGACGTCACCGGAGTAGCCCTCGTTGAACACCAGGTAGAGGACGCGCAGCACGGTGGCGACGTCACCGGGCTGGTCGAACCGCACGCCGGACACGGTGCGCTTGGCGCGGCTGATGCGCTGCGCCATCGTCGCCTCGGGCACCAGGTAGGCCCGTGCGATCTGACGGGTGGTCAGCCCGCCCACGGCACGCAGCGTGAGCGCGACCGCGGACGACGGCGTCAGCGACGGGTGGGCGCACAGGAAGTAGAGCTGGAGCGTGTCGTCCACCGCGGGCACCGGACCGGGCTCCGGCTCCACGACGGCCTCCCGCCGGCGGCGGGAGGCGTCCGCGCGGGTCGCGTCGAGGAACCGCCGCCAGGCCACGGTGACGAGCCAGCCCTTCGGGTCCCGCGGCAGCTCGTCCGGCCAGGTGCGCAACGCCTCCACCAGCGCGTCCTGCACGGCGTCCTCGGCCGCCGCGAAATCGGCGCCGCGGCGGACGAGGGCGGCCAGGACGCCCGGCGTGAGGCTCCGCAGGAGGGTGTTCACTCGGTGATGGTGGGCGGCTCGGCCAGGAACGGGCGCAGCTCCAGCCACTCGTGGATCGGCCGCCCGCCCGCGCCCGGCGCGGCCGAGAGCTGCCCGGCCAGCTCGACGGCCCGCTCGTGGCTGTCGACGTCGATCACCATCCAGCCCGCGATGAGGTCCTTGGTCTCGGGGAACGGGCCGTCGGTGATCGGCGGCCTGCCCTCGCCGTCGTACCGGACGTACAGGCCCTCCGGCGCGACCGCCTGCGCGTCGACGAACTCGCCGGTCTCCTCCAGCCGCGCGGCGAAGTCGAGCATGAACTTGATGTGGGCGTTGACCTCCTCCGGCGTCCACCGCTCCATCGGCACGTCGTTCACGGCGGCCGGCGCGCCGCGGTAGTGCTTGAGCAACAGGTACTTCGCCATCGTGGTCCTCCTCGGTGCGGTGCGACCGCTGTCGTCGCGGTCAACCAGGGGACGGAGCCGGTCACGGGTTCTCGACATCGCCGCCGGGGTTTTCCGGGAAGGCGCTACCGCCAGGACGGGAGCCAGTGCTGGGCCTCCCACATCTCCGGTGTGATCGGTACGCCGTTGAGGACCGGCCACAGCCACACGAAGTTCGCCACCACGAGACCCACGTAGAGGGCCACGACCAGCAACCCGGTGCCGCGGCGCTCCTTGCCCGCCGACGCCTTCCCGAGGATGTCGCCCAGCGCCAGCGTGATGCCCAGGACCAGGAACGGCGCCATCGGCATCGCGTAGAAGAAGTACATCTGCCGGTCCACGTTCACGAACCACGGCAGCAGGCCGGCGGCGTAGCCGACGAGCACGGCGGTGTACCGCCAGTCCAGGTGGGCGATGGACCGCCACACCGCCCAGCCCAGCACGGGGAACGCGAGCCACCACATCGCGGGCGTGCCGACGAGCATGATCGCGCCCACGCACGACGCCGCGCCGCAGCCGGTCACCGAGCCCTCGTAGTAGTAGAGCATCGGCCGCAGGCCCATGGGCCACGTCCACGGCTTCGACTCCCACGGGTGCCGGTTCGTCTCGGACGTCACGAGGTTGTTGTGGAACTCCAGCACGTTGCCGCTGTAGTACCAGAGCGCCCGCAGCGGCGTCGGGACCCAGGAGTCGTCCGGGATCTTCTGGCCCACCACGTGCCGGTCGATCGCCGTCTCGCTGGCGAACCACGACCACCAGGTGGCCAGGTAGGTCAGCAGCGGGAGCACCACCAGCGCGAACAGCGACGGCAGCACGTCACGCAGGATCGCGCCCACCCACGGCCGCGCCACGCCCGCCGTCCGCCGCGCCGTCGCCGTGGACAGCACCAGCAGCAGCCCGAAGAACGGGATGTACCAGGCGCCGGACCACTTCACGCCGCACGCGAGGCCGATCGCGACACCGGCGCCGAACCGCCACCAGCGGAAGCCCAGCGACGGCCCGTACACCGAGTTGTTCACCCAGCCCTCGCGCACGGCGACCGCCAGCCGGGCCCGCATCTGGTCCCGGTCCACCACCAGGCACGCGAACGCCACCACCACGAACAGCGTGACGAAGGCGTCCAGCATCCCCATCCGGGTCTGCACGTGGTTCAGGCCGTCCGCGATCATCAGCACGCCCGCGATGGCCCCGAGCAGGTCGGACCGGGTCAACCGGCGCGCGATGCGGACCACCAGCAGGATCACGATCGTCCCGGCCAGCGCCGACGCGAACCGCCAGCCCAGGCCGTCGTAGCCGAACAGCCACTGGCCGATGGCGATGAGCTGCTTGCCCAGCGGCGGGTGGACGATCAGCTCGTAGCCGGGGTTGTCCTCGTACCCGCCGTTGCGCAGCGCCTGCGCCGCCTGGGGCACGTAGTGCTTCTCGTCGAAGAGAGGGGTGCCCTTGTCGGTCGGGAACCCCAGGTTCCAGAACCGCACCACGCCGCCGATCAACGCCACGGCGAGCGTCACCAGCCACCCGCGCAGCGCGCTGCTGAGCGGGCCGGGTTCGAGCTGCTTGGCCCGCTGCTCGCGGTCGTTGCCCGGGGGCGGGCTGGTCGGGGGCAGCTCCCCGACGTCGACCACGTCGTCTGCGGACTGCGGTGCGATCAGGCTCACGCGCCCGATCGTAGGGTGAAGGGTGTGAGACCTGTATCGGGATCAGGCCGTCTGGTGCTGGCCGCTACTCCGCTCGGCGACATCCGAGACGCGTCGCCGCGCCTGGTGGAGGCACTGGCGACGGCCGACGTGGTGGCCGCCGAGGACACCCGCCGCCTGCGTGCCCTCGCCGCCGCGCTGGACGTCGAGGTCGGCGGGCGCGTGGTGAGCTTCTACGACCAGGTGGAGACCAGCCGCCTGCCGGGCCTCGTCGAGGCGGTGCACGAGGGGCGCACGGTGCTGCTGGTGACCGACGCCGGGATGCCCAGCGTGTCCGACCCCGGCTACCGGCTGGTGGCGACGTGCGTCGAGGAGGGGCTGGTGGTCACCTGCCTGCCCGGTCCGTCGGCGGTGACGACGGCGCTGGCCGTGTCGGGGCTGCCGTCGGACCGGTTCTGCTTCGAGGGCTTCCCGCCGCGCAAGCAGGGCGAGCGGCAGCGGTGGTTCGCCGCGTTGGCCAACGAGCCGCGGACCTGCGTGTTCTTCGAGTCGCCGCACCGGCTGGCCGCGACGCTCGCGGACGCGGCCGAGGTGCTCGGGGACGACCGCCGCGCCGCGGTGTGCCGGGAGTTGACGAAGACCTACGAGGAGGTGCGCCGGGGCGGGCTCGGCGAGCTGGCCGAGTGGGCGGCGGCCGGGGTGCGCGGTGAGATCACGGTCGTGCTCGCACCCGGCGCGCCCGCCGCGGGGCCGTCGATGGCGTCGCTGGTCGCGGAGGTGCGGCAACGCGTGGCGGACGGCGAGCGGATGAAGGCGGCGGCGGCCGAGGTCGCGGCGGCGGCCGGGGTGAGCAAGAAGGCGTTGTACGACGCCGCGGTCAGCGAGGGCTGACGGGCCGAGCGCGGCGGTGCGGAGTGGCGAAGCTGCGGGGTCGCGAAGTGGCGGTGTCGCGAAGTGGCGGTGTCCGGTGGGGAAGGGGCGCTCACTCGGGGAAGGTGACCAGCTTCGCCTCACCCAGCACCCGGTGGCGGGCGAGCAGGGTGGCCGCCGATTGCGACACCCACGTCCCGCCGTCCTCCGTCCACAGCACCGCCGCGCGTGGTTCGGTGAACTCCAGTCCCCACGCGACGTAACCCGGGTCGTCGTCGCCACGGCCCACGCCGACCAAGGCGAACAAAGTCGGCCGGGAAGTGCGGGCCTCGTATTCCAAATCCGTCAACAGATCCATGGACCAACGGTAGCTAGACGGCTAGCGGTGGGATATTGCCTGATCGAGTGAATGCGCTAGCCAGACATCTAGGAAATGATCGGTGCATGACCACTCGGAACGACCCCTCGGCGCTGCAATGGCTCGTCGGTGTCGAGCTGGCGCACTACCGCAAGCTCAGCGGGCTCACGATCGCGCAGGCGGCGGAGGCGGCCCGCATCACGCGGGCCAAGGTCGGACACATGGAAACCGGCCGCTACCAGCAGTTCCCGGACGACGTCACCAAGCTCATGAACGTCTACGGCGCGGGCCGCGCCGACGTCGAGCGGCTGGCCTCGTTGTCCGGCAGCTCCGAGGGCAAGAGCTGGTGGGCGCCCTGGTCCCACCTCGTCCCGGACTGGTTCAAGACCTTCGTCGGACTGGAGGGCCTGGCCGAAAGCGAGTTTTGCTTCGAACCGATGGTGTTGCCGGGTTTGTTGCAGACGGAGGACTACGCCCAAGCGATCACCGAAGCCACCGGTTTCGTGCGACGTGATCACGCGGAGCGGTTCGCGTCATTCCGGGTGGAGCGGGCCAAGCGGCTCACCGAATCCGAACCGCTGGAGTTGCACACGGTGATCGGAGAAGCCGCACTCAGGTTGGAGGTCGGCACGCCTGAGGTCCGGCGTGAGCAGTTCCGTCACCTGATTGATCTGGCGAAGCGCCCCAATGTGACTATCCAGGTGGTTCGACCAGAGGACGGGCCGCACACCGCGACCAGTGGTGCGTTCTTCGTGCTGGATTTCCTCCGTGCTCAGTCGGTCGCTTACGCCGAACGCCTCGATGGAGCGGTCTACGTGCAGGACCAGGATGACGTGCGGACTTATAAGATGGCGGTGGAGAACCTGCGGGCGGTTGCGCTATCCGCGCAGCAGTCCATCTCCTACGTCCAGTCGTTGATCGACGGCTAGCAGGAGGCTCCCATGTCCGAACTCCAGTGGTTCAAGAGCAGCTACAGCGCCAACAACGGAGCTTGCGTCGAGGTGGCGTTCACCAAGAGCAGCTACAGCACCAACAACGGTGCCTGCGTCGAGGTCGGCTTCATCAAGAGCAGCCACAGCACCAACAACGGCAACTGCGTCGAGGTGGCTGTGGGGGCCGAAGCAGTCCTCGCTCGTGACTCCAAGAACCCCGACGGGGGACGCCTGGAGTTCAGCCCCCGTGCCTGGCAGGCGTTGACCGCCAGCCTCCGCTGACCACCCCCGCGCCGAGCCGTAGGCTTGGCGCATGAGTGCCTCCGTGTTGACCGCGGTGGCGTGGCCGTATGCGAACGGGCCCCGCCACATCGGTCACGTATCAGGGTTCGGTGTCCCCTCCGACGTCTTCTCGCGGTACATGCGGATGGCGGGGAACCGGGTGCTGATGGTGTCCGGCACGGACGAGCACGGCACGCCCATCTCGGTGCAGGCCGAGAAGGAAGGTCTGACGGAGCGCCAGGTCGCGGACAAGTACAACCGCGTCATCGCCGAGGACCTCCAGGGCCTGGGGCTGTCCTACGACCTGTTCACCCGGACCACCACGGGCAACCACTACCAGGTGGTGCAGGACCTGTTCCTGGCGCTGTGGCGCAACGGCTACGTGATCCCCAAGACCGAGCTGGGCGCGATCAGCCCGTCCACCGGCCGCACCCTGCCCGACCGCTACATCGAGGGCACCTGCCCGATCTGCGGGTACGACGGCGCGCGTGGCGACCAGTGCGACAACTGCGGCAACCAGCTCGACCCGGTCGACCTGAAGAACCCGCGCTCGCGGATCAACGGCGAGGTGCCGAAGTTCGTCGAGACCGAGCACCTGTTCCTGGACCTGCCGCAGTTCATCGACGCGCTCGGCGGCTGGCTCCAGACCCGCACCGAGTGGCGGCCGAACGTGCTCAAGTTCAGCGCCAACCTGATCAAGGACCTGCGCCCGCGCGCCATCACCCGCGACCTCGACTGGGGCGTGCCGATCCCGCTCGACGGGTGGCGCGACCAGCCGATGAAGCGGTTCTACGTGTGGTTCGACGCGGTCATCGGGTACTTGAGCGCGTCGGTCGAGTGGGCCCGCCGCACCGGGGACGCCGACGCCTGGCAGGAGTTCTGGACGGGCGACGCCCAGGGCTACTACTTCATGGGCAAGGACAACATCGTCTTCCACTCGCTGATCTGGCCCGCGTTGCTGCTCGGCCAGAACGGGCAGGGCACGAAGGGCGGCGAGCCGGGCCGGTTCGGCACGCTGAACCTGCCCACGGAGGTCGTTTCCAGCGAGTTCCTCACCATGAGCGGTTCCAAGTTCTCCACGTCGCGCGGCACCGTCATCTACGTGACGGACTTCCTGCGCGAGTTCGGCCCGGACGCGTTGCGCTACTTCATCTCGGTGGCCGGCCCGGAGAACCAGGACACCGACTTCACCTGGGACGAGTTCGTCCGCCGCACCAACTTCGAGCTGGCCAACGAGTGGGGCAACCTGGTCAACCGGTCGGTCTCGATGGCGCACAAGAACGTGGGCGCGGTGCCCCGGCCGACCGCGCCGACCCAGGCCGACCACGACCTGCTCGCCCTGAGCAGGCAGGCGTTCGACCTGGTCGGCGGCAACCTGCGCCGGTCGCGGTTCAAGCAGGCGGTGGGCGAGGCGATGAAGGTCGTCGGCGCGGCCAACCGCTACCTGTCCGACCAGGAGCCGTGGAAGCTCAAGGACGACCCGGAGCGCCGGGACACCGTCCTGCACACCGCGCTCCAGGTCGTGCAGGACGCGAACACGCTGCTGACGCCGTTCCTGCCGCACTCGGCGCAGCAGGTGCACCAGGCGCTGGGCGGCACGGGCGTGTGGTCGGCGCAGCCCGAGCTGACCCAGGTCGAGGACCTCGACGTGCCCGACCGCGAGTACCCGGTGCTGACCGGTGACTACGCCGCCGAGCAGGCGAAGTGGGAGTCCACGCCGGTCGAGGTGGGCCGCCCGCTGGCCAAGCCCGCGCCGCTGTTCGCCAAGCTGGACCCGAAGCTCGCGGAAGTCGGCCCCGACTGGGCGCCGATCGTCGACTGAGGTGGGCGAGCGCCGCGGCGAGCGGCCACCGGTTCCGGACGCGTTGCCGGAACCGGTGGTCGACGCCCACACCCACCTGGACGCCTGCGGGGCGGAGACGCCCGAGCAGGTGCGCGAGATCCTCGACCGGGCGAACGCCGCGGGCGTCGACCGCGTGGTGACGGTCGCCGACGACCTGGCGTCCGCGCGGTGGGCGGCGGAGGCCGCGACGTGGGACGAGCGGGTGTTCGCGGCGGTCGCGCTGCACCCGACGCGAACGTCCACCTTCACCGACGCGGACCGCGCCGAGTTGACGGCGCTGGCGGCGCGGCCGGAGGTCGTCGCGGTCGGTGAGACCGGTTTGGACTACTACTGGGACTACGCGCCGCCGGCCGCCCAGCACGACGCGTTCCGTTGGCACATCGAGCTTTCCAAGCGCGTCGACAAGCCGCTGATGATCCACGACCGGGACGCGCACGACGACGTGCTGAAGATCCTGGACGAGGAGGGCGCACCGTCCACAGTGGTCTTCCACTGCTTCTCCGGCGACCTGGCGTTCGCGCGGGCGTGCGTGGAACGCGGGTTCGTGCTGTCGTTCGCGGGCACGGTCACCTTCCGGAACGCGCACGCGTTGCGGGAGGCGGCGGCGTGGGCGCCGGTCGAGCACATCCTCGTGGAGACCGACGCGCCGTTCCTGACGCCCCACCCCTTCCGGGGTCGGCCGAACGAGCCGTACTGCGCCAACTACACGCTGCGTGACATCGCGGAGCTGCGTGGCGTGGAATCGGCGGAACTCGCGTCAACTGTCACCCGAACCGCCGAACGGGTCTTCCGGCTTCGTGACGTGCCGCGTTCGCAGAGGTCGGGGGCGTCGGGCGGCCCACGACCTTGATCCACCTACCGGGTGAGCGGAGTCACACAACCCCTAGGGGTGTTTGCGCAACCCCCGTGCACCCGTTACGGTCCCGTGACCGTGCCCCGAGATCAGTCCGGGGGCACAGCCCGCAGTCGGGGCGGGTTTGCGCACCAGAAGCGAGAAGACGTCAACGCACAGGAGTTGCCGGAGATCACCTGCTGACCGCCGACACCGAACGTGTGCGCGAGCTTCGCGCCTTCAGGAGGTATGGAACCCCGTGAACTCGTTCAACGAGGACACCGACTGGTTTACGCCCGTGCAACCCACTCCGGCGACGTCGGTGGACGTCCTGGACAGACCGGAGCCCGGTTGGTCCGACTGGGACACCACGGTTTTCAGCATCACGCCGGACGACGTCCTGGAAGTCCTCGGACCGGACGCGGACGACCTGCTGGCGAACGCCAACGTCGACGTCGACGAGCTGATCAAGCTCATCAACGCCGAGACCACGCTCCTCCCCCCGATCATCATCCCGGACGAGGTCTCCCAGGACCGCGTCGCGGGCGGCCTGGCCGCCGAGCAGCCGGACGCACCGCCCGCCGCCCTGGTCGAAGCCGCCGGGAAGTGGAAGCGCCGCTTCCTCAAGGCCGCGGTCGCCACCGTGCTGGTGACCATCTCCGGCGGTGGGGCCACCGCCATCGCGATGGACAAGTCCGTCACGGTCGACGTCGACGGTGAAGCCAAGACCGTCCGCACCTACGAGTCCACGGTCGGCGACATCCTCGCCGACGAGGGCATCGCGATCGGCGAGCACGACGCGCTCAGCCCCACCCCGCAGGCGAAGGTCGGCGACGGCGGCAAGATCACCCTTGACCGCGGCCGGCTGGTGAAGCTCACGGTCGACGGCGAGCAGCGCGAGGGCTGGGTCCGGTCGGTGACCGTGGACGAAGCCCTCGACCAGCTCCAGGTGCCCGACGAGGGCGCGTGGGTCTCCCACGACCGGAACATGGCCGTCCCGCTGGGTGGCCTGTCCCTTGAGGTCAAGAGCCTCAAGACGATCACCGTGTTCGACGGCGGCAACGAGCCCCGCCAGATCCGGACCACCGCCGTGACGGTGGACGAGCTGCTGAAGACCGAGAACATCGCGCTCGGGCCGGAGGACAAGCTCGAAACGGCGGGCGACCTGCGCGTCACCAACGGCGCGGAAGTCCACATCAGCCGCACCGGCGTCTCCGTGATCAACGCGACCGAGGCCGTCGAGCCGCCGGTCGAGGAGATCAAGGACGACACGCTGATGAAGGGCTCCAAGGAGGTCGTCGACGAGGGCGCCGCCGGGGAGCAGATCGTCACCTACCGCGTGACGATCAAGAACGGCAAGGAGACCGCGCGCGAGAAGCTGGGCGCGAAGGTCACCAAGGAGCCGAAGGCCCGCAAGGTCAAGGTCGGTACGAAGGTCCCGCCGGACGGCGCGGTGTGGGACCGGCTGGCCAACTGCGAGGCCACCGGCAACTGGGCCATCAACACCGGCAACGGCTACTACGGCGGCCTCCAGTTCAACAAGGGCACCTGGGACGCCTACGGGGGCGGCCAGTACGCCGAGTACCCGCACCAGGCGACCCGCGAGCAGCAGATCGCCGTGGCCACCAAGCTGCGCGACGCGCGCGGTGGCTACTCGGCGTGGCCCCACTGCCAGTCCAAGCTGGGCCTGCCGTAAGTTCTCGCCGGTGACCGAAGCTTCGTCGACGGCAGGGCCGGGGAGTTCGCTCCTCGGCCCTGCCGACGTCCGCCGGCTGGCCGCCGAGCTGGACGTGCGCCCCACCAAGAAGCTCGGCCAGAACTTCGTGCACGACCCCAACACCGTGCGCAAGATCGTGTCGGCGGCGGACCTGCGTGCCGACGACGTGGTGCTGGAGGTCGGGCCGGGCCTGGGTTCGCTGACGCTCGCCCTGCTGCCCGCGTGCCGGGCGGTGGTCGCCGTGGAGATCGACCCGGTTCTGGCCGGGAGGCTGCCGGGCACGGTGGCCGAGCGCGCGCCCGGCCTCGCCGACCGGCTGACGGTCGTGGAAGCCGACGCCATGCGCGTCACGGCCGACCGGTTCCCGGTCGAGCCGACCGCCCTGGTGGCCAACCTCCCGTACAACGTGGCCGTGCCCGTGGTGCTGCACCTGCTGGCGGAGCTGCCGTCGCTGCGCACCGGCCTGGTGATGGTGCAGGCCGAGGTCGCCGACCGGATGGCCGCCGGTCCGGGCAGCAAGGTCTACGGGGTGCCCAGCGTGAAGCTCGCCTGGTACGCCGACGCCCGCCGCGCCGGCCCGGTGTCGCGCTCCGTGTTCTGGCCGGTGCCGAACGTCGATTCGGCCCTGGTAGCCTTCGACCGCCGTCCCGCACCGTCCGATGTGGACGTCCGGGTGCTGTTCTCCGTGGTGGACGCGGCTTTCGCGCAGCGGCGCAAGACCCTGCGCAGCGCGTTGGCCGGGTGGGCGGGCTCGCCCGCGGCGGCCGAGCGGCTGCTGACCCGGGCGGGCGTCGACCCGGGCGCCCGGGGAGAGCAATTGGGCGTCGGAGACTTCATCCGGATAGCCGAGGTTTCCTCGGAGTAATGGCCGGTGATCTTTCGGCCGAAAGTGTGATTTGACGAACGATCCTCGCACAGGCTTGCGTTCATGCCGGTGTGTCGGGTGTACTCGTGCTGCCATCCCGAGCGGCCGAGAGACCTGGCTCTACGACGCCGCAGCAACCACCTCCCCACGGAGGCAGGTGCTTCAGCCAGGATCGATGGAGGATCACGTGCCCAGGACGCGAATGCTCACGCGCCGGCGAGTCGTCGACCACGGCCGACGCACGGCCTCGGGCTGTCGCAGCTACTCCGCCTAGGCGCTTTTTCGAATCCTCGCCGTCCTCTCTGCGGACGAACCCTTTCTGAGCCGGCTTTCGGACGCGCACGCCCAGGGCGTGCGTTGCCGCGTGCAGTCGTGGAGCGAAACGTGATCACTGTTGAGAACCTCACCAAGACCTTCCCCGGGAGTACCGGTCAGGTTCGCGCACTGGACGGCGTGAACCTGGACGTCGCCGCGGGCACCGTCCTCGGCGTCGTCGGCCCCAGCGGGGCGGGCAAGTCCACGCTGGCCCGGTGCGTGGCGCTGCTGGAGCGCCCCGACAGCGGCGCGATCCGCGTCGACGGCACCGACCTGGTGTCGCTCGGCGGACCCGCCCTGCGTGCCGCGCGCAGGCAGATCGGCGTCGTCCCGCAGGGCGACTCGCTGCTCCGCCAGCGCACCGCCGCGGGCAACGTGGCGCTGCCGCTGGAGTCCGCGGGCGTGCCCGGACCGCAGCGCCGCACCCGCGTCGCGGAGCTGCTCGACCTCGTGGGCCTCACCGACAAGGCCGGCACCTATCCCGACCAGCTCTCCGGCGGCCAGCGCCAGCGCATCGCGGTGGCCCGCGCCCTCGCCGCCAGCCCCTCCGTGCTGCTGGCCGACGAGCCCACCTCCGCGCTCGACCCCGACACCACGGGCTCCGTGCTCACCGTCCTGGACCGGGCACGTGCCGAACTCGGCGTCACCGTCCTCGTGGTCACCCACGACATGAACGTGGTCCGGAAGATCTGCGACGACGTCGCCGTGCTCGACGGCGGGCGCGTGGTGGAGCACGGGAAGGTGCTCGACCTGGTGTCCGACGCCGGGTCCCGCACCGCGGCCTCGCTGCTGCCCGCCGTGGACCAGAACCCCGGCTCCGAGAGCGCCTACGACCGCGTCGCCGACGTGGTGCTGGTCGGCTTCGCCGCCGTCGGCGCGCTCCTCCCCGAAGCCACCAGCCGGTTCGGCGTCGAGCTGAACCTGCTCGGTGGCGGTCTCACCCGGCTCGGCGAGACGCCCGTGGCGCGGTTCCGCGTCGGTCTCAACGGCGAGCGCGCCGACTCGGCGCTGGAGTGGATCGGGGAAGCGGGCGGCGCGGTGCGCCGAACACTCGCCGGTCCCCAAGGAGTAGCTGCGTGAGGTTTGCAACACCCTGGTCCACCGTGTTCAACGACGTGCTGCTCGCCACCGGCGAGACGTTGTACATGGTGGGCGTCTCCACCCTGATCGCGGTTCTGCTCGGCATCCCGCTCGGCGTCTGGTTGCAGCTCACCGCTCCCGGTGGGCTGCGGCCCAGGCCCGTGGTGAACAAGCTGCTCGGCTTCGTGGTCGACCTCGGTCGGTCCATGCCCTTCCTGGTCCTGCTGGTCATGCTCATGTCCCTGACCAGGCTCCTGCTCGGCAGCACCATCGGACCCACCGCGGCCATCGTGCCGCTCGCGATCGGCGCGATCCCGTTCGTCGGGCGACTGGTGCAGAACGTCCTGTCCGAGGTGCACGTGTCCGTGGTGGAAGCGGCGGTGACCACCGGCGCCTCCACGCTGCGGATCGTGCGCAGCGTGCTGCTCCGGGAATCCCTCCCCGCGCTGGTCAACGCCATCGGCGTGACCGCGATCGCGTTGCTCGGCTACTCCGCCATGGCGGGTGTGGTCGGCGGTGGCGGCCTCGGCGACCTGGCCGTCCGCATGGGGTACCAGCGGTTCAACGACCGGTACCTGTGGGCCACGGTCGTGGCGCTCGCGATCATCGCGACGTTGATCCAGTTCGCGGCCAACCGGGTGGCGCGTGGCGTGGATCGCCGTCGGCACGCATCGGTGTGACGATCGGTGTGCCGTTCGGTGTGCCGTTCGGTGTGTCGGTCGGTACGCCTTTGCCGGTTGGTCTGAGTCTTCTTTCGTTTCTCCGTAGCAAGTAAGGAATCGCCATGCGCCTCCGTGCCGCCGCCGCCATCGCCGCCGTGCTGCTGACCGCAGTGGGCTGCGGTAGCGGCCAGAACGACACCGCCGCCAACCCCGACGCGGCGCTCAAGGTGGGCGTCAGCCCCGTCCCGCACGCCCAGGTGCTGCGGTACGTGGCGGACAACCTCGCCAAGGACAAGGGCCTCAAGATCGAGGTCGTCGAGTTCACCGACTACGTCCAGCCCAACACGGCGCTGGTCGACAAGTCGCTGGACGCCAACTACTTCCAGACCATCCCGTTCCTGGACGCGTTCAAGGCGGAGAGCGGCGCGCAGCTGGAGTGGGTCGGCCCGGTCCACCTCGAACCGCTGGGCATCTACTCCAAGAAGCACAAGAAGCTCTCGGAGCTGCCCGAGGGCGCGAAGGTCGCGGTCGCCAACGACCCGGCCAACGAGGCCCGCGGCCTGCGCCTGCTCCAGGCGAACGGCCTGATCAAGATCAAGGAAGGCGCGGAGAAGACCGCGACCGTCGGTGACGTGGTCGAGAACCCGAAGAAGCTGGAGATCGTGGTCCTGGAGGCCGCGCAGCTCCCGCGCTCGCTGGACGACACCGCCGCTTCGGTGGTCAACGGCAACTACGCGATCGACGCCGGCCTGAAGCCCGCCCAGGACGCCCTGGTCCTGGAGAAGGCCGAGGGCAACCCCAACGCCAACGGCCTGGTGACCCGGGCGGAGCTGAAGGACGACAAGCGGATCAAGGACCTCCAGGAGCTGCTGACGTCGCAGCAGGTCAAGGACTACATCAAGGACACGTTCTCCGGAGCTGTGCTGGCGGTGTGACGGTCTATTCGGAGGGGGTCGGGAGCTTGCTCCCGGCCCCCGTTTTGCTGCGTGAGAGGTAGCGGGTGGCCTGGTAGAGCGCGAGCGCGGCGACCGCGCCGGACACGACCGTGATGGACGCGCTGACCAGGAGGTCGGTGCCGGTGTCGCCCGTGGTGGTGACCAACGCGAAGGCGACGGTGAACGCGAGCAGCGCCAGCACGGTGAGGGTGTGGTTTCGTGGCGGTGCGAAGCGGGCCGGTACGGGGTGGGTCGGCAGCGTGGAGAGCCTGCGCAGGCCCCACAGGAGGGCGAAGAGGGCGCCGAAGGCGGTGCTGACCCACTGGGCCCAGGCGAAGCCCGGCATGGGGCCGATCTCGGCGTTCAGGAGCGGGACCAGGCGGACGCCCCAGTCGCCGGGGTGCGTGAAGGCGTCCCAGACGAAGTGCGTGACGCAGCCGATCGCCGCGGAGACGGCGGTGGCCGCCGTGAAGCGGGGTGCCGGTTGCCACGCCAGCTTGGCCCTGGTGGTCGCGGGAGCCAGCGCGAGCAGCGGTTCGTGCAGGAAGAACCGGTAGAAGGCGAGCGCGACCAGGGCGATCGGCGTGTCCACGAGGAAGACGCCCCACCACGTGTGCGTGTACTCCCCGCCGCCCGGGTAGAGCAGCACGAAGTACGGGATGTCCGGCGCCATCGAGCCCGCTACCAGCGCCGATGCCACCAGCGGGCGACGAGCCAGGGGCAGCGCCGCGGCGATGTGCGAGACGGTGAACGGCATGACCGCATTCGACCATCCCTGGGAGGTGGGGGTGGTGCCGGGCACGGGATCTGCACAGGATCACCACGGATGCGGGTGGTGGGACGCGGCTTGGGCTTCTTGGCGTTGCTGTGTCGCTTGAAGCTGGGTGCCCCCTTGAGAGAGCGACCTGGCCCACAGAGCAGCGGGCACCCCGCTCGCGCCCGTAGGCTGCATAACGTGCTCGCCGTAGTCCCACCACCGGTCACCGTCCGCGTCCCGGCCAAGGTCAACCTGCACCTGTCGGTCGGTGACCCGCGCGCGGACGGCTACCACGACCTGGTCACCATCTTCCAGGCGCTGTCCCTGACCGACGAGGTGACGGTGGCCGTCGCCGACGACCCGGGGGTCGAGGTGCACGGCGAGGGCGCGGACTCGGTGCCCACCGGCCCGTCGAACCTCGCCTGGCGCGCGGTGCGGGTCCTCGCCGAGCACGTGGGACGCGACCCGGACGACCCGAAGGTGCGCGTCGTCATCCGCAAGAACATCCCCGTCGCGGGCGGCATGGCGGGGGGCAGCGCGGACGCCGCCGCGACCCTCGTCGCGCTGACCGCGTTGTGGCGGCTGGAGGTCGGGCGCGACGAACTCGCCGCGCTGGCCGGGAAGATCGGCGCGGACGTCCCGTTCGCCCTCTACGGCGGCACGGCGCTGGGCACCGACCGGGGCGACCAGATCGTGCCCGTGCTCGCCCGCCACACGTTCCACTGGGTCCTCGCGTTCGACCGGCGCGGCCTGTCCACGCCCGAGGTGTTCGACGAGCTGGACCGGCTGCGCGCGGACGGCGACCCGCCCCGCGTCGGACCGGCCGAAGCGGTGCTCGAAGGGCTCTCGTCGGGCGACCCCCGGCAGCTCGCGCTGCTGCTGGGCAACGACCTCCAGGCCGCCGCGGTGTCGCTGCGGCCCAACCTGCGCCGCACCCTGCGCGCGGGTGTCAACGCGGGCGCGCTCGCCGGCATGGTGTCCGGTTCCGGGCCGACCTGCGCGTTCCTCTGCACGGACGGTGATTCGGCGGTGCGCGTCGCCGCCGAGCTGGCCGGCGCGGGCGTGTGCCGCACGGTGCGGGTGGCCCAGGGCCCGGTGCCGGGCGCGCGGGTGGTCGGGACGGACGAGACGACCCGGCCGACGCCGCCCGAAGTGCACGCGTAGTCCCCATAAGTAGAAGGTGTGTTGATGGCCAACCTGGTCAACTTGGAAAACGTTTCCAAGTCGTTCGGCGTGCGTCCGCTCTTGGACGGCGTGTCCCTCGGAGTCGGCGAAGGCGACCGGATCGGTGTCGTCGGCCTCAACGGCGGTGGCAAGACGACGCTGCTGGAGGTGCTGGCGGGGATCGCCGAGCCGGACGACGGCCGGGTGAGCCAGAACCGCGGGCTGCGGATGGCCGTGGTCACGCAGCGCACCGAACTGCCGCCGGACTCGACCGTCCGCAACGCCGTGATCGACCCGCTCGGTTTCGACGCCGAGCACCAGTGGGCGGCGGACGCGCGGGTGCGGTCCATCCTCGACGGACTCGGGATCACCGCGCTGGGCCTGGATTCCGCGGTCGGCACCATGTCCGGCGGCGAGCGGCGGCGGGTGGCGTTGGCCGCCGCGCTGGTCCGCGAACTGGACCTGGTGGTGCTCGACGAGCCCACCAACCACCTGGACGTCGAAGGCGTGCGCTGGCTCGCGGAACACCTGCTGGCACGCCGGACCGCGCTGGTGGTCGTCACCCACGACCGGTGGTTCCTGGACACGGTGTGCACGCGGACGTGGGAGGTCGTGGGCGGACGCGTCGAGCAGTACGAGGGCGGGTACGCCGACTGGGTCTTCGCCCGCGCAGAACGCGCCCGCCTCGCCGACACGGCGGAGGAGAAGCGGCGGAACCTGGCGCGGAAGGAGCTGGCCTGGCTGCGTCGCGGCGCGCCGGCGCGGACGTCCAAGCCGAGGTACCGGATCGAAGCCGCGGAAGCGTTGATCTCGGACGTCCCGGAGCCGCGCGACAAGGTCGAGCTGATGGCGTTCGCCAAGCGGCGGCTGGGTCGGACGGTGCTGGAGCTGGAGGACGCGACGCTCACCGTGGGCCGGGACCGGGTCCTGGTGCGCGACCTGACCTGGCGGATCGGACCCGGTGACCGGGTCGGCATCGTCGGCGTCAACGGGTCCGGGAAGACGACGCTGCTGCGCGCGCTGGCCGGCGAGCGGGAGATGGCCGCCGGCAAGCGGATCCAGGGGCAGACGGTGAAACTGGCGCACCTGAGCCAGGAACTGCACGACCTGGACGGGTCGATGCGCGTCCTGGAGGCCGTGGAGGAGGTGGCGCGGCGGGTCGTCCTCGGCAAGCAGGAGTTGTCCGCGTCGCAGCTCGCGGAGAAGTTCGGGTTCTCGTCGCAGAAGCAGTGGACGCCGGTGTCGGACCTGTCCGGCGGGGAGCGGCGGCGGTTGCAGATGTGCCGGCTGCTGATGGCCGAGCCGAACGTGCTGCTGCTCGACGAGCCCACCAACGACCTGGACATCGACACGTTGCAGCAGTTGGAGGACCTGCTCGACTCGTGGCCCGGGACGCTGGTCGTGATCTCCCACGACCGGTACCTGGTGGAGCGGGTGTGTGATCAGGTCGTCGCGTTGTTCGGCGATGGTGGGTTGACGGATCTCCCTGGTGGGATTGAGGAGTACCTCCGTCGGAGGGACGCTCAGCGGGGTGAGGCGGAGGCTGTTTCTTCGCCGGTGAAGAAGGTTGCCGGGGCTGCTGAGCAGCGGGCCGCGCGGAAGGAGGTGGCCCGGTTGGAGCGGCGGCTCGAAGTGCTCCAGAAGAAGGAGGCCGAGCTGCACGCCGCGCTGGCCGAGGCGGCTACTGATCCGGATCGGCTGTTGAAGCTCGACGCCTCGTTGCGGGCGGTGTTGGAAGAGGCTTCGGACGTTGAAGCGCAGTGGATGGTGGCTGCTGAGGCGGCTGAAGGGTAAAAGCGACGCTCGCCGCTTGGCAGACCGCCAAGGATGACATCAAGGGCGGGCTGCGTGTCATCCCCGTATGGCCTGGTCAAGACAACCACCCTCGTTCCCAGGGCGCAAGCGAAAAGCGTGCTTGCGCCCTGGGAACGAGCGCGGTTCGCTGGCGCGCAGGCCATACGGGGATGACACGCAGCGGGGTCACCACTTGTCAGAGGTGACGATTGCCTTTAGTTGGTCGAGGTTCAGTGGTGGTTGTGGTGAGTAGATCTTGCCGCCCGGCGAGTTGATCACGGCGCCTGCGGGGTCTTCCTGGTTGCTGTTCTGCAAGACGATCAGCGTGCCGTCGGGTCGCTTGACGCACGCCATGTAGGTCATCGCGCCGGCATCCGGTCGGCCGGTGCCGGTCGCCAGTACGGAGCCGTCGGGCAGCGTGTTGACCGCGCAGTCGCCCACGCGGCTGATGCGGCACCAATCGCCGGGATCGGTTTCACCGGGGCCGATGGCCAGGGCGAAGCCACCGGTGAAGCCCGCGGAGGTCAGGGTCCCGGAGATGAGCGCGGGGGCGTCTGGATCATCCAGTCGTGTTACCGAGACCTCTTCCGGTTTTGTTCCCGGTTGTCCCGACCGCGGGTTATCCGACCGCGGGTTCTTGGACGGGTCGGCACCTACCGGGATGGTGGTTCTCTGGGTCACCTCGAACGTCGCGGTGTCGCCGAGCACCGTCTTGAAGCGGGCGATCAGGTCGTCCGCCGAAGTGGGGATCGGGTTGCGGGTCGTGGTTGTGGTCGTGGTCGAGGCGGTTGCCGGGTCGGCGGTCTGCGTGCTCGGCACCAGCCACACCGCACCGGCGACCACGCCCGCCACCGCGAAGACGGCGGCCGCGACGGCTACCGGCCGCATGGCCGTCCGGCGTGGCCGCGTGACCGCGCGCACGGCAGTGGCGTCCGCGCGCCGCTCCAGTTCGGCGAAGGCGTCGTGGAGGGTGCGAAGGTCACTCATGAGGTCTCCTGGAAGTGGGGGACGCCGGCGGTGAGGTCGACGCGCAGGGTTTTGAGCGCCCGGTGGATCTGGCTGCGCACGGTCGGTTCCCGGCACCCCAGTTGCGTGGCGATCTCCTGGTCGGACAGGCCCGCGTAGTAACGCAGCACCACGGCCGCGCGTTGCTTCCTGGGCAGGGCGGCGAGGCGGCGGATCATCGCGTCCCGTTCGGCCCGTTCGTCCGCGCCGTCGGAGACCGCTCTCGGCTCGATCTCGGCGCGCGGGGACGTGCGCGTCAGCCGCTTGCGCCAGGACAGGTACTCGTTGACGACCATCCGCCGCACGTAGGCGTGCGGCTCGGCCATCCCCGAGATCCGGTCCCAGCGCTCGAACGCCCGGCCCAACACGTCGCTCACGAGGTCCTCGGCCAGCCACGTCCGGCAGGTCAGGACCGTGGCGAACCGCATCAGCGCGGGACGCTGCCTTGCCACGTACTCGGCAAACTCCATCGGCCGCCACTCCCGATCATCGACTAACTAGCTCGACCTCGATTCCCCACCCCTAATGTGGAAGTGACCCCATTTGTTGCATGACCGACCCACCGACCCACCGACCCACCGGTCCACAATCCGAGGCCCGGCGGCGATCCGGCGATCCGACGACCCCGACAAGCCTGGTTCCTACCCCGGCACCGGCACCGGTTCCGGCCTCTGGCCCCGGCCCCGACCCCGGCACCACCTCCGGTTCCGGCTCCGGCCTCGGCCCCTGGCACCCGGCCCCGTCCCAGTCCCAGTCCCGGTCCCGGCCCCGGTCCTGCCGCGACTGCGGCCTCGGCCCCGGCTCGACCGCAGTCCCTGCCCCGTTCGCGTCGCCGGCCGGACCTACCGGCCCCGCTTGCGGAGTTCTTTGGCCAGTTGGGGTATGAGGGCGTCGATGTAGGCGCGGTCGTAGCCCTGGCCGTTGGTGATCGACGGGGTGAAGCGGGTTTTTTCCACCTCGGCCGACGTTGCGCCGATCATGCCGTCCAAGGCGATGCCGATTTCCTCCAGCACCCGGTCCACCTGGGACGTGCGGTAGCCCCGCTGGGTGGGGGCCGCCGTGGGGATGTCCAGGTTGCGGAGCTGTTTCCAGGACGTGATGGGGGGAATCGCGGTCGGGGCCGGCGGCTCTGTCGGGTGTTTCCGGTGGGCCAACTGCTTTTCCACCCTGGCCAGGAAGGCGTCCACCTCGGTCTCGTCGTAACCGCGGCGGCCGATTTTCGGGCGGCTGAAGCGTGCCTCCCTGATGTCCGCCGGGGTCAGGTCGTCCTGTCCCAGCAACGTGTTCTCGATCCGGTCCAGGAACTTGTCCACCTGGGACTCCTGGTAGCCGCGTCTGCCTCGTGGGGGTTTGCCGAACGACGCCGTCCGCACGTCCCTTGCCGTCAGCGGTCTGGTGGTGGGGGTGGGGCGGGGGCGTGGTGTGGGTGTCGGCGCGCGCTCCAGGGTCACCACCACCAGGTCCAGGAAGGTGTCGACGTCGTCCTCGTCGTAACCGGCCTGGTGGGGTGGCGCGGCGGAGAACTCCTTCTCCTGCACCTCCAGCGCGGTGAGGTCGTCCTCGCCGCGCAACGTGTCCTCGATGCGGATCAGGTAGGCGTCGATCTCGCCCTCGTGGTAGCCCTTGTTGCCGGGGCGCGGCTTGTGGAAGCGGACGCCCCGGACGTCCTGCGGGGTCAGCCTCGGCGCCGGGCGCATCCCGGTGGACGTGGCGTGCGCGCCCTGCGCGGGGGCGGTCGCCTGCCTGCGTTGCGGAGTCGACGCCAGGGTTTCCGCCACCAGGTCCATGAACACGTCGACCTCGGCCGCGTGGTAACCGGGCCGCGCGGGGTGGAAGCGGGCGTGGCGGACTTCCTGCTCGGTGACGTCGTCGCGGCCCAGCAGGGTGTTCTCGATGCGGTCCAGGAAGTCGTCCACCTGGCGTTCGTCGTAACCGGGTTGGCCGGGCGGCGGGCGGTGGAACGCGACCTGGCGCAAATCGCGTGCGCTCAACAACGGCGCCGGATGGGCGGGCATGTGCTGACGCGTTTCGAACCCGGACACGCCGATGCCTCCTTCGCTCGTGGTACCGGGGAGTATCGCCGGGTGGTGGGGAACTTGTTTCGTCCTATTGGCTCAACAAGCCGGAGATCGTTCTACCCTGACGGCCATGAGCCGGTTCGTGGACACGATGGTGGCAACCGCCGCGAGCGCCGATGAGCGTGGCATGACGACGGGGGAGCCGGCCGCTCCCACCCGGCGCACCTGGGCCGAGGTGCACGAGGTGGCGCGGCGGGTGGCGGGTGCGCTGGTCGCGGACGGGCTGGCGCCGGGCTCGTCCGTGGCGGTCCTGGCCGGGGAACCCGCGTCCATCGCGCCCACCGTGCAAGGTGTCTGGCTGGCCGGCGGCAGCATCACCATGCTGCACCAGCCGACCGCGCGGACCGACCTGGCCGAGTGGGCGCGGGACACGTTGCGGGTGCTGGAGATGATCGACGCGCGGGTGGTGTTGCTGGGCACGCCGTTCGACGCGTTGGCCGACGTGCTCGACTCGAACGGCGTGGCGTACCGGAAGATCGCCGAGTTGGCCGGTTCGCCGCTGGCGTCGCCGGTGCCGGTGGACGAGTCGGCCACCGCCCTGTTGCAGCTCACCAGCGGCTCCACGGCGGAGCCCAAGGCGGTTCGCATCACGCACGGGAACCTGTGGTCCAACGCCAAGGCCATGGAAACCGCGGCCCGGCTCGACCCCGAGCACGACCGGATGGTGTCGTGGCTGCCGCTGTTCCACGACATGGGGATGGTCGGCTTCCTGACCGTGCCGATGCTGTTCGGCATCGACCTGGTGAAGGTGACGCCGGTCGACTTCCTCGCCCGCCCCACCCTGTGGCCCGACCTGATCAGCCGCTACCGGGGCACCATCACGGCCGCGCCGAACTTCGCCTACGCCATCGCCGCGCGCCGGATGGAAGGCGTCGAGGACGGGACGTGGGACCTCTCCACGTTGCGCATCGCGCTCAACGGCGCGGAACCCATCGACCCGGAGGCGGTGCGGTCGTTCACCAACGCCGGGGCGCGGTTCGGGATGCCGGCGGAATGCGTCCTGTGCGCCTACGGGATGGCGGAAACGACGTTGGGCGTCGCGTTCGCACCGGCCTTCACCGGGCTCGCGGTGGACGTGGTGGACGCGGACGAGCTGGAAGCCGGGCGGCGCGCGGTCGCGTCGAGCGCGCCGGGGGCGCGTGCGTTCCCCCTGCTCGGCCCGCCGCTGCCGGGGCTGGAGGTGCAGGTCGTGGACGAGTCGGGGACCGTTCGCGGCGAACGCGAGGTGGGGCAGCTCCGGGTGCGTGGTGAAGCCGTGACGCCCGAGTACCTGACCGTCGACGGCCCGGTGGCCACGCAGGACGCCGAGGGCTGGCTGGACACCGGGGACGAGGGCTACCTGGTGGGCGGTCAGGTCGTGGTCTGCGGTCGCCGCAAGGACGTCATCATCATGGGCGGGCGGAACATCTACCCGACCGACATCGAGCGTGCCGCCACCTCGGTGGAAGGTGTGCGTGCCGGCAACGCGGTCGCCGTGCGGCTCGACGCGGGCACGCGGCGCGAGCGGTTCGCCGTGGTGGTCGAGTCACGGCTCGCCGGTGACGGCGACGCGGAGCGGGAGCTGACCAAGCAGATCAGCGCGCGCGTCGTGGACGCCGTGGGGCTCCGGCCCTACGCGGTGGTCGTGCTCAAGCCCGGCAGCCTGCCCAAGACGCCGTCGGGCAAGCTGCGCCGATCGGCGGCGGCCGGGCTCGTGCCCTAGTGGAACCGGTTCTGGGCCGCTTCCAGGCCCAGTTCCAGCAGTGCCTCCACGACGTCGGCGGTGTGGTCCAGTTCGAACGCCAACTGCTTGCGCTCGACGGTGGAGAAGTCCTTGAGGACGTAGTCCGCCGGGTCCATCCGGCCCGGCGGGCGGTCCACGCCGAAGCGCACCCGGTGGTAGTCCTTGGTGCCCAACGACTTCGTGATGGACCGCAGGCCGTTGTGGCCGTTCTCGCCGCCGCCCAGCTTCAACCGCACGGTCGCGAACGGCAGGTCCAGCTCGTCGTGCACGACGATGATGTCGGCGGGCGCCACCTTGAAGAACTTCGCGGTGCCCGCGACCGGGCCACCCGAGGTGTTCATGTAGCCGCGGGGCTTCGCCAGCACCACGCGGCGGTTCGCCAGGCGGCCCTCCAGGACCTCCGCGCCCGCCTTGTGCGCCTTGAACCGGCCGCCGACCCGGTCGGCGAGCACGTCCAGCACCAGGAAGCCCACGTTGTGCCGGTTGCCCTCGTACTTCGGCCCGGGGTTGCCCAGTCCCACGACCAGGGCCACGTCATCGGCCACGGAACCGCAACTCCTGCTCCACTTCGTCCAACAGGGCGTCCACCGCCCGCGTCTGGTAACCGCGCCGCAGGCCGGACGTGGTGCTGAACCGCGTGTGGCGCACCTCGGCCGCGGTCATCCGACCACGCCCGTCGAGGGCCGCGGCGGCTCGCGCCAGGAAGGCTTCGACCTCGCCGCGATCGTAGCCGTTCGAGGCCCGCGGCAGCTTCACCGCCAGCAGGTCCTCCCCGGTGCGCAACCCGGTGGGCGGCACCAGGCCCGCTCGGAGCTGCCACTCCATCCGGGACAGGAACTCGTCCACCAGCCGCTGGTCGTAACCGCCCGGCAGCTCGTGGAAGACCACTTGGCGCACCTCGTCCGGGTGCATTCGGGAACGGCCCGCCAGGGCGTCCGCGATCTTCAGCAGGAACGCGTCCACCTGAGCCGGGTCGTAGCCCTTCCCGCCGCGCCGGCGGGGGAAGGAGGTGGCGCGCACCTGCGCCGGGCTGAGGGACGGGAACGGCACGCCACCCCAGCCCGGAGGCGGGGGAGGCGTGCCGTTCGACCAGCCCGACGTGATAGGGCTCAGCTCTCTTCGGTGGCCTCGGCGTCCGCGGCCTCGCCCTCGCCGCCGTCCAGCTCGGCGGCGGTCGGCGCGGCGTTCACCGCGAGCACCAGCGCCTCGGCGTCGGTGACCAGCGAAGCGCCGGTGGGCAGCGCGATGTCGGAGGCGTGGACCTGCGCGCCGGCGGCCAGGCCGGACAGCGACACCTCGACCTGCTCGGGGATGTGCAGCGCCTCGGCCTCGACCTGGATCGAGGTCAGGTCCTGCGTGACCAGCACGCCCGGACCGGGCTCACCGACAACCACCACGGGGATCTCGACGGTGACCTTCTCGCCCCGCTGCACCAGCAGCAGGTCCACGTGCTCGATGTAGTTCTTGATCGGGTGCGTGGTGACGGTCTTGGTCAGCGCGAGTTCGCTGGTGGAGTCGATGTCCAGGGTCAGAACCGCGTTCTGACCGTGCTCGCGGACGACACGGGCGAACTCGAGCGCCGGCAGGGCCAGGTGCTTCGGGTCGGAGCCGTGGCCGTAGAGCACCGCGGGGATCTTTCCGGCGCGACGGGTGCGGCGGGCGGCGCCCTTGCCGAACTCGGTGCGCTCCTCTGCGGCGAGACGGACCTCGGACACGGTGGGGCTCTCCTAACGGTCTGGCGCCTAAGTACGTCGGGCAGTACGTCGGGCGGGGCTGGCTGAGCGGGGTGCTGGCCTGCGGCGGCGGGCGGCGCGGAAGTGGACACGCGCGGCATCTCACGAACCGCCGCGTCGATCACGCCGAGCGTGATGCTCGCCCTCGCCGAGGCAACCCGACCAGTGTAGGCCGACGTCGGAGCACCGCCTAATCGGGGTCGTGGCATTGGCTGAGGGCATTGCCCGGGGCATCGCCTGGGGCATCGCCCGTGGCGTTGCCTGGGGCATTGCCTCAGGGGGAGCGGAGCGCCGCCGGGGCGCGGTCGGAGGAGCGCCCGCCCCCACTGCTCCGGTGGCCGCGGTCTTCGTGGTGCCGCCCGCCGGCCCCGCTCGCGCCGCCGGTCGTTCCCCGGCGCGCAAGCGCTTGCGCCCCCTGAAGCCAACGGCCGGCATCCCCCGGAGGGGAGCCGGCCGTCGGGTGCGAGCGGGTCAGGCGTTGCCGTCGAAGAGGCTCGTCACCGAACCGTCCTCGAAGACCTCCTGGATGACGCGGGCCAGCAGGGGGGCGATGGGCAGCACGGTCATCGCGTCGAAGCGCTTCTCCACCGGGATCGGCAGGGTGTCCGTGAACACGACCTCCCGCGCACCGCAGTTCTGCAACCGCTCCACGGCCGGCCCCGACAGCACCGGGTGGGTCGCCGCGATCACCACGTCCGACGCACCCTCGGCGAGCAGCTGCTCGACCGCCTTGGTGATGGTGCCACCGGTGTCGATCATGTCGTCGATCACCACGCACAGCCGGTCGCGGACCTGGCCGACAACCCGGTTGGCCACGACCTCGTTGGGCCGCAGGGGGTCGCGGGTCTTGTGGATGAACGCGATCGGCGCGCCGCCCAGCGTGTCCGCCCACTTCTCGGCCAGCTTGGTCCGGCCGGCGTCCGGCGACACGATGGTCATGTCCTGCCCCGCGTACTTGTCGCGGATGTGCTCGGCGAGCAGCGGCATGGCCCACAGGTGGTCCACGGGGCCGTCGAAGAAGCCCTGGATCTGGGCCGTGTGCAGGTCGACGGCGACCAGCCGGTCGGCGCCCGCGGTCTTGAACAGGTCGGCCACCAGGCGCGCGGAGATCGGCTCACGACCCCGGTGCTTCTTGTCCTGCCGGGCGTACGGGTAGAACGGCATGATCACGGTGATCCGCTTGGCGGAGGCCCGCTTCAGGGCGTCCACCATGATCAGCTGCTCCATCAGCCACTGGTTGATCGGCGCGCAGTGCGACTGGATGACGAACGCGTCGCAGCCGCGCACCGACTCCTCGAACCGCACGAAGATCTCGCCGTTGGCGAAGTCGTAGGCGGATTGCGGGGTCACCGACACGTTGAGGTGCTTGGCGACCTGCTCGGTCAGCTCCGGGTAGGCACGCCCACCGAAGAGCATGAGGTTCTTCTTCGGTGTTCCGGGCATGATGGGGTTCACGGTCGACGCCCTTCCTCGGTTGTGTCGGCGTCCTGCGACGCCTGTGCCTGTTCCGCCGCACGGGCGGCCGGGGTGCCGGGCCTGCGTCGCACGACCCAGCCCTCCAGGTTCCGCTGCGGCCCTCCGGAGACGGCCAGGGCACCCGGTGGAACGTCCCGGCGCACCACGGTCCCGGCGCCGGTGTAGGCGCCGTCACCCACGGTGACGGGTGCGACGAACATGTTGTCGGAGCCGGTCTTGGCGTACGACCCGATGACGGTGCGGTGCTTCTCCACGCCGTCGTAGTTGACCGTGACGCTGGCCGCCCCGATGTTCGAGTGCTCACCGATGGTGGCGTCACCGATGTAGCTCAGGTGGGGCACCTTCGTGCCCGCACCGATCTCCGAGTTCTTGACCTCGACGAACGTGCCGATCTTGCCGTCCGCGCCGAGCCGGGTGCCCGGCCGGAGGTAGGCGAACGGCCCGACGGACGCGCCCGCGCCGATCTCCGCGCCCGACCCGTGCGTGCGCACCACCGACGCGCCCGCGCCGATCGAGCAGCCGGCCAGCGTGGTGTCCGGCCCGACCACCGCGCCCGCGCCGACGACGGTGCCCGCGCGCAGCTGCACGTTGGGCTCGACCACGACGTCCCGCCCGAGCCGCACGTCCGCGTCGACCCAGGTGGTGGCCGGGTCGACGACGGTCACACCGGCCCGCATCCAGCCCTCGACGATGCGCCGGTTCAGCTCGGCGCCCAGGCGCGCCAGCTGCACGCGGTCGTTCACGCCCTCGACCAGCCACGGGTCCGCGGCCACGACCGCGCCGACCCGCCTGCCGTCGGCACGCGCCACCGCGAGGACGTCGGTCAGGTACAGCTCGCCCTGCGCGTTGTCGGTGGAGATGCGGGCCAGGGCGTCCCGGAGCACGGCCGCGTCGAACGCGTACACGCCGGAGTTGATCTCGGTGACGGCCAGCTGCTCGGGCGTGGCGTCCTTCTGCTCGACGATGGCCTCGACCTCGCCGGCGGCCGAGCGGATGATCCGCCCGTAGCCGGTGGGGTCGGCCACCACGGCGGTGAGCACGCTCACCGCGTTGCCCGCCGCGCCGTGGGCGACGAGCAGGTCCTTCAGGGTCGCGGAGTCCAGCAGGGGGGTGTCACCGTAGGTGACGACGACGGTGCCGCCGAGGTCGGCGGGCAGTTCGGCGAGACCGCAGCCGACCGCGTGGCCGGTGCCGTGCTGCTCCTCCTGCACGGCGACGGTGACCTTGCGGTCCAGCGCGGTGGACAGGCTGCCGAGGTGTTCGGTCACCGCGGCACGGCCGTGCCCGACGACGACGGCGAGGTGGTCGGGTTCGGTCCCCGCGGCGGCGCGGACGGCGTGCTCCACGAGTGAGCGGCCCGCGATCCGGTGCAACACCTTGGGGGTGGCTGAGCGCATACGGGTGCCTTCACCCGCTGCGAGGACGATCGTGCTGACTGGGGTGGGGACACCCTCGAGCATCAGCGCTCTCCCTAGCTGAGTGCGTGCCTGCCAGCGGGAAAGCCTGGCTCCCGCCAGGTGCTGATACTAAGCCTCCGAGGACGCCTCGCCCGCCACGGCCGCAACCTGGCAGCCACCTCTGCGCTTCGCCAAGTACATCGCCGAGTCGGCTCGCGCGAGCGCCTGGTTGGCCGATTCGCGGGGCCGCACCGAGATCACGCCGACGGACAGCGTCACGCCCCTGGACAGGTCGGATGGCAAGCCCGCCACGGCATCCACCGCACGTCCCAGGGCCGCCTCGGCGGCCTGGAGGGGAGCACCGGGCAGCAGCACGACGAACTCGTCACCGCCGTAGCGGGCCACCAGGTCGTCGCCCCGCAACGCCTGCCGGAGTGTGCTGGCAATCACGCGCAGCACGTCGTCACCCTCCGCGTGCGAGTGCCGGTCGTTGACCACCTTGAACCCGTCCAGGTCGACCAGCGCGATCGCCATGGGATCGGTCTGCGCGTTGACCAGCGCGCTCAACCGGTCGTCCAGCGCGCGCCGGTTCGGGAGTCCGGTCAGCGGGTCCTGGAGCGCCTGCTGCGCGATCGCGCCGTGCGCGCGGGTCAGCCGTTCGTGATCACGCCGCGTGACGAGCGTCGCGGTGCGCGCCTCCTGCATCTGCCACAGCTCCACCTCCAGCGCGTTCGCGTAGAACTGGAGCGCGGAGATGGTGCGCTCGCCGTGCGGCCCGGACAACCGCGCGTACTCGCGCACCAGGCACAGCATGAGCGTCGGCTCGGACGTGTCGTGCTCCAGCCGGGTGCGCGCGTCGGAGAGCACCTGGAGCGCCTGCTGCGGCAGCTCCTCCAGCTCCAGGCACCGGGCCAGGGCGATGGACACGATGATCAGCTCGCGCGCGTACATGGCCAGCTCGCGCAGCCGCCACAGCGGCGCGATGTGCTCCGGCCCCGGCTTGGCCAGGGCGTGCGCCGCGCCGATGATCGGCACCTGCTCGGCCGCCGCGCGGTCCCGGCGACCGGGGTGCAGGGACTCCCGGAACGGACCCTCGACGGCCTCTGCGATGGCGGACGCGACGGCGAACTTCGCCGACGCCTCACCCAGGTTGTCGACCCGCTCCAGCCGCAGGCCCCAGCCGATCAGCATCCGGGCGCGGTTCATCAGGTGGATGTAGATCAGGTGCGGTCCGGCGCTGTCCCGGATCGCGTTGTGCGCCCGCGCGAGCACCGCGTCCGCCATCTCGTACACGCCGAGCTGCGTGAGCACGAGGCCGGTGGACTGGAGCGCGGTGGCCAGCAGCCGGTCCCAGGTGCGCTTGTCCAGCATCGGGTCCGGCGCCAGGTTCTCCTCCAGCATGGCGAGCCCGGACGCCACCTCGGTCAGCGCCTTGTCCTCGAAACCGCCGAGCAGGTACCGCCGCCCGCGCAACGCGTGCGCCTCCGCCTCCAGCACCACGAGGCCGTGCCGGCGGGTGTGCGCGAGCAGCTCGTCCAGCATGGAGTCGGACAGGTCCACCAGGCCGGGTGTCACCAGCCGGACCACGCCCGCCGCGCGCAGCAGCTGCGCCACGATCCGCGGTTCGCCCCGGTTCTGCGCCTCGGCGAGCAGTTCGTCGACCTCGTGGCACGCGTCGAGCTGCTCGGAGAGGTGACTGCTCTGGGCCACGGCCACGAGTTCGCTCGCGCGGCCCACCAGCCACGCGTCGGTCATCTCGTGCAGCGCGGGCGTCACGTTGTCCTGCCCGCCGACCGCGTCCTCGTGCAGCGACCCACACCCCCCATGCCAGATCGCAGGGCGACCCGGACCGGCGCGGTCCGGTCGTGCTCGCTCCGCCACCAGGATTCGAACCTGGACCATCGGAACCAAAATCCGAGGTGCTGCCTTTACACCATGGCGGAACGGCGGAAGCAGCCCTCCGCCGCGCGAGGACATGTTGTCACGACTGGTCCGGGAAGGTCACCAGCACCACTCAACTGGCGGCAATCCGATCGTAATACGATCATGACTCTTCGTGTTTCCGCAGGTCGGATCGTTCACGTCCGGGTGGCCGGCGGCGGTGCGGCTGCGGGCCTGCCGACGTGGGCGCCGGTGCGCCGGGCGGGCACGCCGTCCCCCGGCGTGATCCCGGTCTCGGTGGAGATCACGCATTTTCACCCGATCGGGCTCGACGTCCGGGTGGTTCGGGCCGTGGTCGGCGGTCGGCGCGTTCGTCCGGGGCGGTCCCGGGGCACCCCCGCTGAGCAGTGCGGGAGCCGGTGCGGGTGGGTGGTGCGCGGCAGGTGCGCCGGGGTGGTGCGCCGCCGCCGTTCGACACGCCCGGCTTCCTGAGAACACGCCGTGAGTTCCCGAGCGACTCTGGCGGGACCAGGACGACCTAACTTACGCTTCCGTAAGTTACGGTCCCGTAGGTAGACCCCGGATAGCCAAGAGGTAGGCGTATGACCAGCACCCTGGAGAACAGGCCCACACCGCCCGGTCCCGATCGGGGCCCGAAGCCGTTGACCGACGGCCGGCGCGGGCACGTGGAGCAGCTCGGCGTCTACGTGTTCGTGCTCGTGCCGTTCCTGGCGCTGATCGCGGCCGTGCCGATGGCCTGGGGATGGGGGCTGGGCTGGCTCGACGTCGCGTTGTTCGTCGGCTTCTACTACCTGTCCGGGCTGGGTGTGACGATCGGGTACCACCGGTACTTCACCCACGGCTCCTTCAAGGCCAGCCGGCCGCTGAAGATCGCGCTGGCCATCGCGGGCAGCATGGCGCTCCAGGGCCCCGTGCTGGTGTGGGTCGCCGACCACCGCCGGCACCACGCGTTCTCCGACCGCGAGGGCGACCCGCACTCGCCGTGGCTGTTCGGCTCCGGCCCCGTCGCCCTGGCCAAGGGCTTCTGGCACGCCCACATGGGCTGGCTGTTCGAGCGCGACAAGACCAACGCGCAGCGCTTCGCGCCCGACCTGCTCGCCGACGAGGACCTGGTCCGGATCGACAAGCTCTTCTGGCTGTGGACCACCATCAGCCTGCTCGCGCCCGGTGTCCTGGGCGGCCTGATCACCATGTCGTGGGCGGGCGCGTTGTCCGCGTTCTTCTGGGCGGGCCTGGTGCGCGTCGCCTTCCTGCACCACGTCACGTGGTCGGTCAACTCGATCTGCCACATGGTCGGCGACCGCCCGTTCGCGGCCCGCGACCGCTCCGCCAACGTCTGGGCGCTGGCGATCCTGTCGTTCGGCGAGTCGTGGCACAACCTGCACCACGCCGACCCGACGTCCGCGCGGCACGGCGTCAAGCGCGGCCAGATCGACACCTCGGCGCGGCTCATCTGGCTGTTCGAGAAGTTCGGCTGGGCCCGTGACGTGCGCTGGCCGAACGACCAGCGGCTGGCGCGGATCAGCGCCAAGAAGTGACCCACTTCCCGCCCCTCGCCCCCGTGGCGGGGGGCGGGTGTTTAGGGTGAGCCGAGTGGCGGGACGACGGCGAGGTGACGAGACCCCGGTCCCGCGCGTGCGGATGACCGGCAAGGAGCGGCGCGAGCAACTGCTCGACGTCGCGCGGGCGTTGTTCGCGGAGAAGGGCTACGAGGTCACCTCGATCGAGGAGATCGCCCACCGCGCGGGCGTGTCCAAGCCCGTGGTCTACGAGCACTTCGGCGGCAAGGAAGGCATCTACGCCGTCGTCGTCGACCGCGAGATGCAGTACCTGATGGACCACATCGTCAACGCGCTCTCCGGCGGGCACCCGCGGGAACTGCTGGAGCAGGCCGCGTGCGCCCTGCTCGACTACATCGAGGGCTCGACCGACGGGTTCCGCATCCTCGTCCGCGACTCGCCCGTCGCCTCGTCCACCGGGACGTTCTCGTCGCTGCTCAACGACATCGCCTCGCAGGTCGAGTCGATCCTCGGGCTGCACTTCTCCCGGCAGGGCTACGACCGCAAGCTCGCCGCCCTCTACAGCCAGGCGCTGGTCGGCATGGTCGCGCTCACCGGGCAGTGGTGGCTGGAGGTGCGCAAGCCCAAGAAGGACGAGGTCGCCGCGCACCTGGTGAACCTGGCCTGGAAGGGCCTGTCGCACATGGACCACAAGCCGCGGCTGCGGACCCGGGGCTGAGGACCGGGTGCGTGGCCGGGGTCAGTTCCTGGTCACCCGGAGCACCTTGTCGTCGGAGCCGTTCGACGTGGTGAGGTAGAGCGCGTCGTCCGGGCCGAGCGCCGCGCCGCGCAACCGGCCGAACGCGCCGGTCAGCTCCTCGGGCGTGGCCAACGACCGCACCGCGCCCTCGGGCGACAGCGTGAAGAACAACGCCTTCGTGCCCTTGAGCGCGGTTGCCACCAGCGTGCCCGCCAGGTCACCCCACCGGTCGCCCCGGAGGAACACGATGTCGCACACCGCCTCCGTCGAGCCGCCCGACGACCACACCGCGGGCACCGCGTCCGGGAACCGCGTCAGGTCGGTCATCGGCACGCTCTCGTCGTACTCGTCCGACTCGCCGCCCCGGGACGGGTCCCAGCCGTAGTTCGCGCCCTCCCGGAGGAGGTTCACCTCGTCGTCCACGTCCGGGCCGTGCTCGGCGGCGAAGACCGCTCCGTCCGCGCGGACCGCGATGCCCTGCACGTTCCGGTGGCCGTAGGTCAGCACGCCGCCCTCGCCGGTCGCGAGGTCCAGCCGGAGCACCTTGCCGCCGAGGCTGCCCCGGTCCTGCGCGACCCCTGGCCGGGCGGTGTCACCGGTGCCGACCAGCAGCCGGTCGCCGTCCAGCGCCAGCCGGCAGCCCGAGTGCCGCCCGCCGGGACTCACGGGCAACCCGGCGCGCAGCGGGTCCCGCACCCGCTTCGCCTCCGCGCCGACCAGTTCGAACGTCACCAGCCGGATGTCCTCCTCCGTGGTGAAGCAGGTGGTGAAGCGGTGGGAGGAGGCGAAGTCGGGGTGCACCACCAGGCCCATCAGGCCGCCCTCGCCCCTGGCCACCACGTCGCGCAGGTCCGCGGCCACCTCGGTCCGCGTGCCCCGGTCGAGCAGCGCCAGGGTGCCGGGGCGCTCGGTGACCAGCAGCCGGCCGTCGGGCAGGAAGCCCACCTCCCACGGGTGCGTGAAACCGCTGCCCACCACCTCGACCCGCAGGTCCGGGACGGTGGTGGTCGGCGTGGTGCTCCCCGGCGCGGGTGAGCAGCCGGTGAGGGCGATGGCCAGGACTGCGGAGGTCGCGACCTCCGCGGATCTGCGCATGGTGACCAGCATCCCAGGGACCGGGTGAAGTCGCGGTGCCGGAGGAGAAGTCGTGTTGTGGGAGGGAGGGGTCGTGTTGTGGGAGGGAGGGAGAGGGTCGCGTTCCGAAGAGATGGACGTACGCTGGTCGGGAGCACCCCTTCCGGTGGGCACAGGTCCCGGGCAGGGGTCTGTCCTCGTTTCCCCGGGAGCCACGCAAATGCCCCAGCCCGGCCCGTTGTCCGGCCTGCTGACCGCTGTCCTGTCCGACAAGGCGCTCAGCGCCCTCCTCGACTCCGCCGGCGCGCCCACCCTGGAACTGGAGGGTGCGCCCGCCGCCCGGCCGCTGGTCGCCGCCGCGCTGACCAGCAAGGCGCCGGTGCTCGCCGTCACCGCCACCGGCCGCGAGGCCGACGAGCTGACCAACGTCCTGCGCGACCTGCTCGGCCCCGACGCCGTCGCGATCTTCCCCAGCTGGGAGACCCTGCCGCACGAGCGCCTGTCGCCGCGTGCCGACACGGTGGGCGCGCGCCTCCAGGTGCTGCGCCGCCTGCGCCACCCCGGCGACAACCCGCTGCGCGTGGTGGTCGCCACCATCCGCAGCGTCATCCAGCCGATGGCGCCCGGCCTCGGCGACCTCGCGCCGGTGGACCTGGCCGTCGGCGCGGAGCACGACTTCGAAGCGCTGCTCGCGAACCTCGCCGAACTCGCCTACACGCGGGTCGACATGGTGGAGAAGCGTGGCGAGTTCGCCGTCCGCGGCGGCATCCTGGACGTGTTCCCGCCCACCGCGGAGCACCCGCTGCGGGTCGAGTTCTGGGGTGACGAGGTCAGCGAGATCCGCCCGTTCTCGGTCGCCGACCAGCGCTCACTGCCGCAGCAGGTGGAGCGCTTCACCGCGCCGCCGTGCCGGGAGCTGCTGCTCACCGACCGGGTCCGGGAACGGGCCGCCGCGCTGGCCGCCGAGCACCAGGCGGACGCCCAGCTGGCCGAGATGCTGGACAAGCTCGCCAACGGCATCCCGTCCGAGGGCATGGAAGCCCTGATCCCCGCGCTGTGCGAGGGCGAACTGCAACTGCTCACCGACGTGGTGCCGGACGGCACGCACGTCCTGGTCAACGACCCGGAGAAGATCCGCGCCCGCGCCCACGACCTGGTCCGCACCGGCCAGGAGTTCCTGGAGGCGTCGTGGATGGCCGCGGCGGGCGGCGGCAAGGCGCCGATCGACCTGGGCGCGTCCGCCTACCGCAGCCTCGCGGAGGTCGCCGAGTCCGCCAAGGCCAAGGGCCGGCCGTGGTGGACTTTCAGCCAGCTCACCACCGAGGCCACCGACGTGGTGCGGCTGGAGTTCAAGCACGTCGAGGCGTACCAGGGCGACATCGACCGCGCGTTCGCCGACCTCCGCGCGCACACCGCGTCCGGCGGCACGGCCGTGCTGGTCGTGCCGGGCGCGGGCACGGCGCAGCGCGCGGTGGAGCAGCTGCGTGACGCCGAAGTGCCCGCCGTGCTCGTGGAGGGACTGCGGGAAGCACCCGCCGCGGGTTCGGTCACCGTGGTGCGCGGCGCGCTGGAGGACGGTTTCGCGCTGCCGGACCTGGCGCTGGTCGTGCTCACCGAGACCGACCTGACCGGCGGTCGCGGCGGCACGTCCACCAAGGACATGCGGCGGATGCCGTCCCGCCGGCGCAACGCCGTCGACCCGCTCGCGCTGAAGCCGGGCGACTACGTCGTCCACGAGCAGCACGGCATCGGCAAGTACGTGGAGATGGTGCAGCGCACGGTCGCCGGCGCGACCCGCGAGTACCTGGTGCTGGAGTACGCGTCGTCCAAGCGCGGCCAGCCCGGCGACCGGCTGTTCGTGCCGACGGACCAGTTGGACGAGGTGTCCCGGTACGTCGGCGGCGAGCTGCCCACGCTGAACAAGCTCGGCGGCAGCGACTGGAAGAACACCAAGGCCAAGGCGCGCAAGGCGGTCAAGCAGATCGCGGCCGAGCTGGTGCAGCTCTACGCCGCGCGCCAGGCCGCGCCCGGCCACGCGTTCGCGACCGACACCCCGTGGCAGCGCGAGCTGGAGGACGCCTTCCCGTTCACCGAGACCGTCGACCAGATGGCCGCGATCGACGAGGTCAAGGCCGACATGGAGCGCTCCGTCCCGATGGACCGGGTGATCTGCGGCGACGTCGGCTACGGCAAGACCGAGATCGCGGTGCGCGCCGCGTTCAAGGCGGTGCAGGACGGCAAGCAGGTCGTGGTGCTGGTGCCGACCACGCTGCTCGCCCAGCAGCACCTGAACACCTTCACCGAGCGGATGCGTGCCTTCCCGGTGCAGGTCAAGGGGTTGTCCCGGTTCACCGACCCGCAGGAGGCGGAGCAGACCATCGCGGGTCTCGCCGACGGCGACGTGGACGTCGTCATCGGCACGCACCGGCTGCTCCAGAAGGGCTTGCGGTACAAGGACCTCGGCCTGGTCATCGTGGACGAGGAGCAGCGGTTCGGCGTCGAGCACAAGGAGCACATCAAGGCGCTGCGCACGCACGTCGACGTGCTCACCATGTCCGCGACCCCGATCCCGCGCACCCTGGAGATGTCGCTCGCCGGCATCCGCGAGATGTCGACCATCCTCACCCCGCCCGAGGAGCGGCACCCGATCCTGACCTACGTCGGCGCGTACGACGACAAGCAGGTCGGCGCGGCCATCCGCCGCGAGCTGCTGCGTGACGGCCAGGTGTTCTACGTGCACAACCGGGTCTCCTCGATCGAGAAGGCGGCTCGCCGCATCCGCGACCTGGTGCCCGAGGCGCGGGTCGTCACCGCGCACGGCCAGATGAACGAGGACAAGCTGGAGAAGATCATCCAGGGGTTCTGGGAGCGCGAGTACGACGTGCTGGTGTGCACGACGATCGTGGAGACCGGCCTGGACATCTCCAACGCCAACACGCTCATCGTGGAGCGCGGCGACATGCTCGGCCTGTCCCAGCTGCACCAGCTCCGCGGTCGCGTCGGCCGCGGCCGGGAACGCGGTTACGCCTACTTCCTGTACCCGCCGGAGGCGCCGCTCAGCGAGACCGCGCACGACCGGCTGGCCACCATCGCGCAGAACACCGAACTCGGCGCGGGCATGGCCGTCGCCATGAAGGACCTGGAGATCCGCGGCGCGGGCAACATCCTCGGCGCGGAGCAGTCCGGCCACATCGCGGGCGTCGGCTTCGACCTGTACGTGCGCCTCGTCGGCGAAGCCGTCGAGGCGTTCCGGCGGCACGCCGGCGCGGAGGGCGAGACCGAGGAGGAGCTGGCGGAGGTCCGCGTCGACCTGCCCGTGGACGCGCACATCCCGCACGACTACGTGCCCGGCGAGCGGCTGCGGCTGGAGGCGTACCGGAAGATCGCGGCGGCGGCCGACGCGGCGGCGCTGCAAGCCGTGTGGGACGAGCTGAAGGACCGCTACGGCACGCCGCCGCTGCCCGTCGAGCGGCTGCTCGCGGTGGCGCGGTTCCGCCAGACGTGCCGGGAGCACGGCGTCACCGAGGTCGCCACCCAGGGCCAGACCATCCGCTTCGCGCCGCTGGAGCTGAAGGACTCCCAGCTCGTGCGGCTGCGGCGGCTGCACCCGAAGGCGATCTACAAGCAGGCCGCGCGCACGGTCAGCGTGCCTAGGCCGACCGAGGGAGCGGCCGGCGGCCGGATGGGCGCACCGCAGCTCAGGGACCAGGCGCTGCTCGACTGGTGCGCCCAGTTCCTGGTCTCCTTGGCGGGTACACCCGTGAGCCCGGTCACGGGTCCGTGAGAGGGTAACCGCGTGAGGACTGTGCAGAGGCGCTTCACCCTGGTCGGCGCGGCCGTCGCACTGCTGGTGGCGGGCTGCGGTACCGGCCCGAGCCAGGTGGGGTCGGCCGCCATCATCGGCGACACCGCGATCCCGCTGGAGCAGGTCCAGCAGCGGCTGGACACCGTGCTGAAGAAGGAGCCCGAAGCTCAGCAGCTGCACGAGCAGCGCAAGCTCGACCAGGTGTCCCGGCAGCTGGTGACCCTGAGCGTGCAGCACGAGCTGATCGAGCGCGCGGCGCGTCGCGAGGGCATCACGGTGTCCGAGGACGCCGTGACGGAGTCCGTGCAGAACGCGGGCGGCGCGGAAGTCGCCTCGCAGAACACGGTCTACGACGCGACGACGTTCCGCGAGCGGGCCAAGGACCAGTTGCTCCTGGTCGAGCTGGCCCGCAAGTACGTCGACCGGATGGAAGTCACGTTCGACTACTTCTTCACCAAGGACGGCAAGGACGCGGTCGAGAAGGCCAAGCAGGTCGCGGCCGACCCGGCGAAGATGGCCGAGTACGTCCGCTCCGGCCCGCAGGGCGCGGAGGGCCAGCAGCTCGCCAAGGTCGGCCAGAAGGTCCGCTCGGCCGAGTCGCCGCAGGCCGCCGGTTCGCCGTTGTTCGGCGTCGAACCGGGGACGGTGGTGGCGTTCGCGCCCGACCCCGGCAGCGCGCAGTGGCTCGTCGCGCACGTGACGGACCGGAACGACCGCGCCTCCCGCCGGGGCGACTCGTCCACCGAGCAGCTCACGCCGCAGCTCCTGGAGCAGATCGGGCTGCGCCTCGTGCAGCGGCTCGCCGGTGACCCGGAGATCCGGGTCAACCCGCGGTACGGCGTGTGGGACTCGACCGCGATCGCCCTCTCGCCCAGCGAGAAGGAGTTGTCGGGGTACCAGGCGGTTGCCCGGTCGTCCGTGAAGCAGTGACGGCCGGCGTGGCGGGAGGGCAGTGACGGCTGGCGTGGCGGGAGAGCAGTGACGGCCGGCGTGGCGGGAGGGCAGCGACGGCCGGCGTGGCGGGAGGAAGGCGAGCGGAGATGATTGCGGTGTGACGAACACCGTTGTCCTGCTGACCTCCCGCCACGACCAGGTGCTCCCCGCCGCCGCGCTCCCCGCACTCCGGAGCGCGGCGGCGGTTTTTGTTTCCCCGGATCTCGTGGGGGAGTTCTGGGCCGCGTTGGCGGCGGAGCCGGTTCCGCCGGAGGGGGTGTCGGGGGAGTCGGATGTCTACCTGACGGCGGAACTGGACGCCCACGCGGTTTCGCTGGTGGAGCGTGGCGCCGACGTGATCCGGAACCCGGCGGGGACGGCGTTGGTGAACGCGGCGGGTGTGATGGACCGCCTGCGGTCGCCCGGCGGCTGCCCGTGGGACGCGGAGCAGGACCACGACTCGTTGCGCCAGTACCTCGTCGAAGAGACCTACGAGTTGCTGGAAGCCATCGAGGACGGTGATCGGGCCGCGATGCGTGAAGAACTCGGCGACGTGTTGTTGCAGGTCCTGTTCCACGCGCGGATCGCGGCGGAGCACGACGAGCCGTTCGGGATCGACGAGGTCGCGGGGGACCTGGTCCGCAAGCTCGTCGGACGGCACCCGCACGTGTTCGAGGGGAACGACCCGGCGGTGCGTGACGCGGCCACCCAGCAGCACCGGTGGGAGGAGCTGAAGCAGGAGGAGAAGCGGCGCGAGTCCAGCCTGGACGGCGTCGCGGCCGGGCAGCCCGCGATCGCGCTGGCCGGGAAGCTCGCGCAGCGGGCCGCGCGGGCGGGTCTGCCCGTCGACCTGCTCCCGGAGGGCGACGACACCGGGAGCACGTTGTTCGCCGTGACCGCGTTGGCGAAGTTGGCCGGGGAGGACCCGGAGGGGGAGTTGCGCTCGGTGGCGCGGGGGTTCGCGGAGAGGGTCCGCCGGGCGGAGCGGTCCGCTCGGGAGGCCGGGGTGTCCGTGTTGACCGCGGAGGACTGGAGGGCGTACTGGGATCGGTGAGAGGAGGACCGGAGGGCGTACTGGGCTTGACGAGCAGAGAGAAAGCAAAACCTTGATCGTGGTGTTGGGTTTGGCGCTAACGTCGTGCTGGTGACCGTTCCCGCCTACCTTCGTTTTCCCCACCTGCACGGAGACCTGGTCACGTTCGTGGCCGAGGACGACGTGTGGCTGGCTCCGCTCGCCGGTGGCCGGGCCTGGCGGGTCACCGCCGACCAGGCCCCGGTGGCCACCCCGCGGTTCGACCCGTCCGGCACCGCGCTCGCCTGGACCAGCCGCCGCGACGGCGCGCCCGAGGTCCACCTCGCCCCGGTCGCCGGCGGCGAGGCCACCCGGCTGACCTACTGGGGCGCCGAGACCACCGGCGTCCGCGGCTGGACACCGGACGGCGACGTCGTGGCCGTGACCGCCGCCGGCGAGGCGACCCGCGCGCGTCGCTGGGCCCACGCGGTCCCGGTCGACGGCGGCCCGCCGCGGCGGCTGCCGTACGGGTGGGTCGGCGACGTCGCGCACGGACCCGCCGGCCAAGTCGTCGTGACCTCCATGTACGGCAAGGACCCCGCGTACTGGAAGAGGTACCGCGGCGGCTCCGCCGGGCGGCTGTGGGTCGACGTGGCCGGTACCGGCGAGTTCACCCGCATCCTGCCCGAGCTGACGTCGTCGCTGCACGCGCCGATGTGGGTCGGCGACCGCATCGCGTTCCTGTCCGACCACGACGGTGTCGGCAGCGTCTACTCGGTGCTGCCGGACGGCACCGACCTGCGCCGCCACACCGAGCAGGAGTTCTACGCGCGCGCCGCGACCACCGACGGCGAGCGCGTCGTCTACCAGCTCGCGGGGGACCTGTGGGTGCTCGACTCGCTGGACGCCCGCCCCCGCAAGCTGGACATCGCGCTCGGCGGCCCGCGCACGGCCACCCGCCCGCGCCCGGTGCCGTCGCGGCCCGACGACTTCCACCCGGACAAGACCGGCCGCGCGAGCGTGGTCGAGGTGCGGGGCACCGTGCACTGGGTGACGCACCGGGACGGCCCGGCGCGTGCCCTCGCCGAGCAGCCCGGCGTCCGCGCCCGCCTGCCCCGCGTGGTCGGCGACAACGTCGTCTGGGTGACCGACGCGGAGGGCGAGGAGGGCCTGGAGTTCGCACCCGCGAGCGGCAGCGAGCCCGGCAACGCCCCGCGCCGGGTCGCGGTCGGCAAGGTCGGGCGCGTGCTGGAGCTGGAGGTGTCGCCGGACGGCAGGAGGCTCGCCGTTGCCACCCACGACGGCCGCCTGCTGCTGGTCGAGGTGGAGTCCGGGGAGGTGCGGGAGGTCCTGCGCGGCGCGAACCCGCACGTGTCCGACCTGGCGTTCTCGCCCGACTCGAACTGGCTGGCGTGGTCGCACCCCGGCCCGAGTCCGCTGCGGCACATCCGGATGACCAACACGACCGACCTGTCCGTGGTGGACGTGACGCCGCTGCGGTTCGCCGACTACTCGCCGGCGTTCACCCTGGACGGCCGGTACCTGGCCTTCCTGTCGGTCCGCACGTTCGACCCGGTGTACGACGCGCACGTGTTCGACCTGTCCTTCCCGACCGGCTGCCGCCCGTTCCTGCTGCCGCTCGCGGCCACCACGCCGTCGCCGTTCGACCCGCTGCGGATGGGCCGCCCCGTGGGCGACGACGACAAGGAGAAGGACAAGGACAAGGACGACGACAACCCGATCACCGTGGTGGACCTGGAAGGTCTCGCCGACCGGGTGGTGCCGGTGCCGGTGGCCGCCGCGGGGTACGCGGGTCTCACCGCGGCCAAGGGCGGGTTGCTGTGGCTGCGCAGCCCGCTGAGCGGTGTGCTCGGGGACAACCTGGCCACGCCGTCGTCCTCGCCGCCGCGTGCGGTGCTGGAGCGGTTCGACCTGGCGAAGAGCCGGACGGACCTGCTGGTGGACGGGCTCAGCTCGTACGCCGTGACCGGCGACGGCTCGCGAGTCGTGGTGCTCGACCGCGGTGACCTGCGCGTCGTGCCCGCGGACCGCAAGGTCGACGCGGACGACGCGGACTCGGTCGAGGTCGACCTGTCCCGGGTGCGCGTGGTCGTGGACCGGTCCGCCGAGTGGCGGCAGGCGTACGCCGAAGCCGGCCGCCTGATGCGGGACATGTTCTGGCGCACCGACATGGGCGGCTTCGACTGGGCGGGTGCGCTGGCGCGCTACCGCCCGCTGGTGGACCGGCTGGGCAGCTACTCGGACCTGGTCGACCTGCTGTGGGAGGTGCAGGGTGAACTGGGCACCTCGCACGCCTACGTGATGCCGCGCGGCGGTTCGCGCGGGCGGTCCGTGGGGTTGCTCGGGGCCGACCTGGAGCGGGATGCCGAAGGCGCGTGGCGGATCACCCGCATCATCCCCGGCGAGACCTCGGACCCGGCGGCGCGCTCCCCGCTGGCCGCGCCGGGTGTCGCGGTCCGGGTCGGTGACGCGGTGCTGGCCGTGGACGGCCGCCAGGTGGACGCGTTGACGGGCCCGGCCCCGCTGCTGGTCGGCACTGCGGGCAAACCCGTGGAGCTGACGGTGCGGCCGGGTGGCGGCGGCGAGCCCCGCCGGGTCGTGGTGGTGCCGTTGGATGACGACGCGCCGTTGCGCTACCACGCGTGGGTCGCCGATCGACGTGCGCGGACGCACGCGTTGTCCGACGGGCGTGTCGGGTACCTGCACGTGCCGGACATGATGGGCGCCGGGTGGGCCCAGTTGCACCGCGACCTGCGGGTCGAGCTGACGCGGGAAGCCGTGGTGCTCGACGTCCGGGAGAACAGCGGCGGGCACATCTCGCAGCTCGTCGTGGAGAAGCTGGCGCGCAAGGTCATCGGGTGGTCCCTCGCCCGCGGGTACACCACGTCCGAGAGCTACCCGGCGGACGCGCCCCGCGGGCCGGTGGTGGCCATCGCCGACGAGTTCGCCGGCTCGGACGGGGACATCGTCAACGTCGCCATCAAGGAGTTGGGGATCGGCCCGGTCGTGGGGATGCGCACGTGGGGCGGCGTCATCGGGATCGACATGGAGTTCGACCTCGTGGACGGGACGGTGGTCACCCAGCCGCGGTACGCGTCGTGGTTCGCCCAGCACGGGTGGGGGGTGGAGAACCACGGTGTCGATCCCGACGTGGAGGTCGTGGTGACGCCGCAGGACCGGGTCGCCGGGCGGGACCCGCAGTTGGACACGGCGGTGCGGATGGCGTTGGCGGCGCTCGCTGAGCGGCCGGCCGCGGTGCCGCCGGAGTTGCCGCCGCTGGAATAGGGGTTGATGGGCAGGGCACCTCCGTTGTGGAGGTGCCCTGTTCCCTTGGTTCCTGTTTTGGGTTTTGTGCGTGGTTCCTGTGCGTTTACTGTGCGGTGCGTGTTCCGATCAAGCGTGGAACACTCGGACATCCCACTGCGCCACCCAACCGCCGTCCCCGAATTCGAGGTTGGCGATGCACTTGTTGGTGTCGCCGTCGCATTCGATGCGTTCCACGGGCACCGGGTCCTGGAGGTCGATGCGGTTGTGGAAGATGCTGGCATCCCATTGCGCGACCCAGCGGCCGTCGCCGAATTGCAGGTTGGCGGTGCATTTGTACGTGTCGCCATCACATCGCAGGCGTGTGACGGGTACGGGCGCCTGGAGGTCGATGCGCCGGTGGTAGACGCCGACGTCCCACTGCGCGTGCCAGCGGCCGTCACCGAAGTCCAGGCGGCCGGTGCACTTGTAGGTGTCGCCGTCACAGGTCAGGTCCGTCACGTTCACCGGGTCGGCGGCTGCCGCGCCCGAGCCGAGCAGCAGCGTGATGGCAGTGGCGATCAGCGCGTAGATGACCTTGAAGGGTTTGTGGTTCATGACGACGATTACCCGTCGTCGGTGTGAAGGCGGGCAAGAGCAGTCACCGGTGTGGGTGGTCGCTTCACGCTTGGCGGTGGTGGGAGGTTTGTCGGGGTGACGGTGTGTGGTGGGCTGAGGAAGAAGGTCGGCGAAGAAGGTCGGCGAAGAGAAAAGAGCGCTCGCCGCGCGGCAGACCGCCAAGGATGACACGAAAAGAAAGTCCGCGTGCCATCCCCGTATGGCCTGTCAAAGACCACCACGTTTGTCCGGGGAGTGCAAGCGAAAAGCGTGCTTGCACTCCCCGGACAAACGTGGTCGCCCTGCGGGCAGGCCATACGGGGATGACACGCGGACGGGGACGGGTGTGGCAGGTTGCCCGTGGTGGTGGGTGAGATAGTCGATATTGGTGGGGTGACCGGGGGTGACCTGCGTGTTTTGGGTCTTGGGCGCGTGTGTCGGTGCGGTGGTTCGCCCGATCCGGTCGTTGATCACGGTCCGCCACGTAGCCTGGGTGCGTGGTCGTCCCGCCGCCTCCCAGAACGACGCCGCCCGTGCCGGGTCGCGGTCGCGTCGGCTACTTCGTCGGCCGGCTCGTGCTGGTCGTGGTCCTGCTCGGTGTCGTCGCCGGTGGGGCGTGGGTGCTCAGCGTCGTCAACCGCCGGGGTGTGACGGCGTCCGACCCGCCGTTCCCGGTGCCCTTCCAACAGGTGCAGCCGGGGTCCGCGGTGCCGGGTGCGGCGGGTGAGGTGCCTGCGCCGCAGGCCGATCCGGCGGCTGTGGACGCGCCGGACCCCCTTGCGGCGTGGGCGGCGGGGGTGTCGGCGAAGACGGACATTCCCGCGCGGGCACTGCGGGCCTACGCGGCGGCGGATCTGTCCATGCGGGACCAAGCGCCTGCTTGCCGCATCTCGTGGGCCACGTTGGCGGGTATCGGTCGCGTCGAGTCGCACCACGGCACCATCGGCGGTGCGCGGCTCGGGGAGGACGGTCGGCCGTCCAAGCCGATCATCGGCATCCCGCTCGACGGCGGGCCGGGGGTGCGGGCCATCCCGGACACCGACGGCGGCGTGCTGGACGGTGATCGCACGTGGGACCGGGCGGTCGGCCCCATGCAGTTCATCCCCACCACGTGGGCGCGGTATGCGGTGCGCGCGAGCGGTGACGGCAATCCGCCCGACCCGCAGAACATCGACGACGCGGCCCTCGCCGCCGCCCGTTACCTGTGCTCCGGCAGCCGTGACCTGGCCACCGGAGAAGGCTGGTGGGCCGCGGTCATGACGTACAACAACTCGGTGGAGTACGGCCAGAACGTCTACAGCGGAGCTGACGCCTACGCTCGCGCCAGCCAACCCGGTTAGCCGTCACCCCTGAGTTGGGGGGATCAGCGGTCGCGCTCCACTGCCAAGCGGGCGCTTACCTCGCCCAGCGCTTCCTGGTACTCGGGGGTCGGGTTCATCGCCGCCGCCATGCGCAGTTGTGCCAGCGCCTCCGGCAGCCTGCTCTGCCGTTGCAGGGTCCGGCCCAGCGCGAACCGCGCGTAGTAATCGCTCGGGTCCAGCTCCAAGACCTTCCGGAAGGCGTCCTCCGCCCGCTTGAGCTGTGCCGAACCCAGGTAAGCGCGGCCTGCCAGCAGTTGGACGCTGGGCTCGTCCGGCGCGGCTTCGAGCACGACTCGCAGCTCGCGCAGCGCCTCCAGCGGGCGGCGGTCCGCGAGCAGCGCCTCGGCTCGGCGGAACGCCTCGAAGGTGCTGTCGGTCATGGTCCGATCAACGCTACCTCCGCTCCCGGCGTTCCTCAGCGGCCGACCGGATGACGGGACGGGTTGCGGGGGCGGGTGGCGTGCGTGGGACTTGCCGGCGGGGGCGGGAGCCTGGCGGCGCGTCACCAACTAGGCTCGTCACCGATACAGAGATGGTCTGACTAGGGAGCGCACGTGGCGGTCATCGAGCAGGTCGGCGCCCGCGAGATCCTGGACTCGCGAGGCAACCCCACCGTCGAGGTAGAGGTGGCGCTGGACGACGGCACGCTGGAGCGCGCCGCGGTGCCCTCGGGCGCGTCGACGGGTGAGCACGAGGCCGTGGAACTCCGCGACGGCGACGCCAAGCGTTACCTGGGCAAGGGTGTCGAGCGCGCGGTCACCGCGGTGCTCGACGAGATCGGCCCCGAGCTGGTCGGCATCGAAGCCGTCGAGCAGCGGGTGGTGGACCAGAAGCTGGTCGACCTCGACGGCACGCCGGACAAGTCCCGCCTGGGCGCGAACGCCATCCTCGGCGTGTCGCTGGCCGTGGCGAAGGCGGCGGCGGCCTCCAGCGGGCTGGAGCTGTTCCGGTACGTCGGCGGCCCCAACGCGCACGTGCTGCCGGTGCCGATGCTGAACATCCTCAACGGTGGCGCGCACGCCGACACCGAGGTGGACATCCAGGAGTTCATGATCGCGCCGATCGGCGCGGAGTCCTTCCGCGAGGCGCTGCGCTGGGGCGCGGAGGTCTACCACGCCCTCAAGTCCGTGCTGAAGAGCAAGGGCCTGGGCACGGGTCTCGGCGACGAGGGCGGCTTCGCGCCCGCCCTGTCGAGCAACCGCGACGCCCTCGACCTGATCCTCCAGGCCATCGAGAAGGCGGGCTACGCGCCGGGCCGCGACATCGCGCTGGCCCTCGACGTGGCCGCCACCGAGTTCTACTCGGACGGCGCTTACACGTTCGAGAAGCAGAAGCGCAGCGCGGAGCAGCTCACCGGCTACTACGCCGAGCTGGTCGACGCCTACCCGCTGGTGTCCATCGAGGACCCGCTGGCCGAGGACGACTGGGACGGCTGGGTGCGGCTGACCGCGGAGCTGGGCGAGAAGGTCCAGATCGTCGGTGACGACCTGTTCGTCACCAACCCGGAGCGCCTGGAGGAGGGCATCTCCCGCCGGGCCGCGAACGCGCTGCTGGTGAAGGTCAACCAGATCGGCACGCTGTCCGAGACCCTGGACGCGGTCGCCCTGGCCACCTCCTACGGCTACAAGTCGATGATGTCCCACCGGTCCGGCGAGACCGAGGACACCACCATCGCCGACCTGGCGGTGGCGACCGGCGCTGGGCAGATCAAGACCGGCGCGCCCGCCCGCGGCGAGCGCACCGCGAAGTACAACCAGCTCCTGCGCATCGAAGAGGCGCTGGGCGACGCGGCGCGGTACGCGGGCGACCTGGCCTTCCCGCGGTACACGCCGGAGGGCTGATGGCGGACCGGGAGCGGGGCGCGCGGCGGGGCGGCAAGGCCGCGTCGCGGTCCCGCGCCGCGGGCGGCAAGAGGTTCGGCCGGTCGGGCGAGTCCCGCTCCGAGCGGGCGCGGCGGCTGGCCGAGCAGACCCGCGCGGCACGCGCCGCGCGGGCCGCCCGGCCCCAGTCGCGGGCGCGGTCCCGCGAGGGCACGGGCGGCGCGTTCGGCATGACCGGCACGCGCCGGGCCGCGTTGCTGGCGATGGTGGTGTGCGCCCTGGCGCTGAGCATCGCCGTCCCGTTGCGGACCTACCTGGCGCAGCGCGAGGAACTGCGCGAGGCCAACGCCTCGCAGGAGTCGCTGCGTGCCGCGGTCCAGCAGTTGGAGCGGCGCAAGAAGGAACTCGCGGACCCCGCGCACCTGGAGGCGGAGGCACGTCGTCGGCTGCACTACGTGCGGCCCGGCGAGACCCCGTACGCCGTGGAGCTGCCGGGTGACGCGGATCGGGAACTGGACGAGGAGCGGCCGGCGGCGGCTCCCGCGGCGGACAAGGCGTGGTACGAGCAGTTGTGGGATTCGGTGGCGGCGCGATGACCGGTGTGAGCGAAGAGGACCGGGCGGTCGTCGCGGAGCAGTTGGGCAGGACCCCGCGCGGGATGCGGGCCGTGGCGGCGCGGTGCCCGAGCGGGCACCCGGCCGTCGTGCAGACCAACCCCCGCCTGGAGGACGGCACGCCGTTCCCGACCCTGTACTACCTGACGTGCCCCCGGCTGAACGCCGCGGTCAGCCGGCTGGAGGGCGCCGGGCTGATGAAGGAGATGACGGATCGGCTGGCGGCGGATGAACAGTTGGCGGAGAGCTACCGCCGGGCCCACGAGTCGTACTTGGCTGAACGGGACGCGATCGAACCGCTGGGCACGCGGGTCACGGCGGGCGGTATGCCAGGCCGGGTCAAGTGCCTGCACGTCCACGTGGCGCACGCGCTGGCCAAGGGGCCGGGCGTGAACCCCTTCGGTGACGAGGCCCTGGCGCTGCTGGCGAACCAGTGGCCCGGCGGCGAGTGCGCGTCAAAGGTGAAGAACTGACCTTAAGGGCAGTTCTTCGGACAGAGAAACGACGCACCACCGTGACACGGTCGTCCGGATCAGGCAGGCTGGTCCGGGAGCCGAAGCGGGATCTCGCCGAGGAGTGGAGTTCGTGGCTGTGCCGAAGCGACGGGGACGCAAGCGGAAAGCGACACGCAGGCCGACTCTGACGCCGCGCCAGTGGGGTCTGGCCGCCACCGCCACCTGCGCCATGCTGGCGCCCACCCTCCTGCACACCGCGGCGGGCATCGACTGGGTCAACGTCGCCGGCCACTCCACCATCGAGGCGCTGCCGCCCGGAGCGGGCGACGTGCTCGGCTCCCTGCGGCTCCAGGACTCCGGCGCCCTCGGCGTCAACGGCCGCCTGCCCGAGACCGACGAGCTGAGCGCGGGCCTGCTGGCCGACGCGGACGACCCGTCCGGTTTCGGCGACGACCTGCCGTTCGACGGTGACGTGGTGGCCGGTCAGCTCGGCATCCCCGGCGTGATGCTGGACGCGTACATGAAGGCCGCCGACCGCCTCGCCACCACCACACCAGGCTGCAACCTGCACTGGTCGCTGCTCGCCGGCATCGGGCGGATCGAGTCTGGACACGCACGTGGCGGCCGGGTCGACACCCGCGGCAACACGGTGCACCCGATCCTCGGCCCGGTGCTCAACGGAGGCCCCGGCATCGCGGCGATCCGCGACACCGACGGCGGCCGGTTCGACCAGGACAAGACGTGGGACCGCGCGGTCGGCCCGATGCAGTTCATCCCCTCGACGTGGGCGGGCTACGCGGCGGACGGCAACAACGACGGCGAAGCCAACCCGAACAACGTCTACGACGCGACCGTGGGCGCGGGGAACTACTTGTGCGCCTACAACGCGGACCTGAGCGACCCGAAGCAGCGCGCCAAGGCGGTGTTCCGCTACAACCAGTCCGAGGAGTACGTGAAGACGGTCCTGTTCTGGGCCGACGCGTACGCCGACGGAGTGACCCCCCTGCCCGGCCTCACCGGCTCGGACGATGATTTCCTCCCAATTGACCCCGACCCCGAGCCGCCGGTTGGTGCCGATCCCGGGAACGGGGACCAGGGGACCCCTGATCCGGGCACCGGGAACCCCGGTAACCCGGGCAGCAATCCGGGGAACCCGTCTACGACGACCTCCAACCCGGTGACCTCGTCGCCCACGACGATCACGGTGATCCCGACGAAGCCGTCCACGCCGACGTGTTCGACCTCGACCACGACGACTACTTCGACTACTACGACCACCACCACCACGACGACGACGACCACTACGACCACGCCGCCGGTGTCCAGTTCGTCGGCCGAGACGACGACCACGACGACCACTACGGCGCCGCCTTCCACGTGTGTCGCGCCTACGCCTCCTGGCGGTGGCGAGGCGAAGTCGGGGAACGCGTTGGTCGAGGTCCTGCGGCCGACGTCGTCCATGAAGCCCCTGTAGACCCCTCGCGAGGTTTCGGGGTCTCGGGCGGCGTAGCTTCTGTCGCGGCGGCAGGGTGTCGCCCGTGATGGGAGGAACGGCAATGGGGCGCGTGGCGGCCGTCGACTGCGGCACCAACTCGATCCGCCTGCTGGTGGCGGACGTGACCGTAGGTGAAGACGGCTCGCGGTGGTTGCGGGACGTGCACCGGGAGATGCGGGTCGTGCGGCTCGGGGCCGGGGTCGACGCCACGGGCGTGCTGAGCGCGGAAGCGCTGGAGCGCACGCGGCAGGCGTTGGCCGACTACACGAACATCATGCGGCGCAAGGGGACCGAGCGCGTGCGGATGGTGGCGACCTCGGCCACGCGTGACGCCCGCAACCGGGACGAGTTCTTCGACATGACGCGTGCCGTGCTGGGCGTCGAGGCCGAGGTGATCTCCGGCGAGGAGGAGGCGCGCCTGTCGTTCACCGGCGCGGTCGCCGACCTGGGGCCCGAGGAGGGGCCGTTCCTGGTGTCGGACGTCGGCGGCGGGTCCACCGAGCTGGTGCTGGGCTCGTGGGACGGCGTGCGGGCGGACGTGGAGGCGGCGCGGTCGGTCGACATCGGGTGCGTGCGGCTGACCGAGCGGTGCCTGCACGACGACCCGCCCAGCCCGGCCCAGGTGGCGGAGGCGGTCGCGGTGGCCACCGACGTGCTCGCCGAGGCGTTCGCCGCGGTGCCCGCCGCGAAGGCGAGCACGTGGATCGGCGTGGCCGGCACCGTCACCACGATGGTGGCGCTCGCCGAGGGCCTGCCGGAGTACGACTCGGAGCGCATCCACCTCGCGCGGCTGTCCGTGGACCGCATCCGCGAGGTGACCGAGCGGCTGCTCGGGATGGGGCACGCCGAACGGGCGGCGCTCGGGCCCATGCACCCCGGTCGCGTGGACGTGATCAGCGGCGGAGCGATCGTTGTCCGGGCGCTGGCCGACCACCTGACAACGCACGGGATCACCGAGCTGGTGGCGAGCGAGCACGACATCCTGGACGGGATCGCCTTCGCACTGGGCTGAACGCGAATTGATCTTCCTACCTGGTGTGAGTGTCAACTGGGATCGCTGTGATCGTTTTGTGACCGCTTCACCCATGTGGCGCGCAGCACGCGCCGAAGTAGCGTCCTCTGACACGCTGCGAGAGCGGCTAAATCTGCTCGGTTACCCCCGAACAGGTGGGAGGACGCATGTCACGTGCACGTTTAGTTCCTGCGGCTGTCGCGGTGGCCTTGATCGCGACGGGGTGCGGGACGCCGGAGACGCCGGCCGGGTCCAACTCGGACGCCGGGATCACGATCTTCAACACCGAGCCGGAGAACCCGCTCGTGCCGGGCAACACCACCGAGGTGGGCGGTAGCCGCGTGCTCGACGCGCTGTTCACCGGTCTCGTGGAGTACCGGAACGAAGACGCCCAACCGGTGAACGCGATGGCCGAGTCGATCGAGACCAAGGACTCGAAGCTGTTCACCGTCAAGATCAAGAAGGGCTGGAAGTTCCACGACGGCAGCCCGGTGTCGGCGAAGAGCTTCGTGGACGCCTGGAACTGGACTGCCTACGGGCCCAACGGCACCCAGGGCGCCAGCTTCTTCTCCCAGATCGAGGGCTTCGCCGACGTCAACCCCAAGGACCCGGACGGCCCCGACGGACCGGAGAAGGCGCCCGCGCCCAAGGCCGAGAAGCTGTCGGGCCTGAAGGTGGTGGACGAGACCACGTTCACCATCACGCTGTCCGAGCCGTTCGCGGTCTTCCCGGTGACCATCGGCTACGAGGTGTTCGCACCGCTGCCCGAGGCGTTCTTCAAGGACCAGAAGGCGTTCGAGGCCAACCCGATCGGCAACGGCCCGTTCAAGTTCGTCTCCCGCACGGTCGGCACCGACATCAAGCTGACCCGCAACGACGACTACCAGGGCGACGACAAGCCGAAGTTCAAGGACCTGACGCTGAAGGTCTACCAGAGCCGTGAATCGGCCTACGCCGACCTGGTGGCCAACAACCTCGACTTCATGGAGGAGCTGCCGCCGAACGCGCTGGCCGGCCAGAAGTACGAGACCGACCTCGGCGACCGGGTGGTGCAGCGCGAGACGCTGAACCTCCAGACCATCGCGTTCCCGTTGTACGCCAAGCCGTACGACAACGCGGCCCTGCGCCGCGCGATCTCCATGGCGATCAACCGCGAAGAGATCACGCAGCGGATCTTCGAGGGCACCCGCAAGCCCGCCGAGAGCTGGGTGCACCCGCTCATGAAGGGCTACCAGGCGGGTCAGTGCGGCGTCTACTGCAAGTACGACCCGCAGAAGGCCAAGGAGGAGCTGGCGAAGTCCGGCTACACCGGCGAGATCCTGCTGCTGTCGAACACCGACGGCGGGCACCAGGAGTGGGCCGAGGCGGTCGCGAACAGCATCAAGAACGCGCTCGGCGTCGACGCGAAGTTCGTGCCGTCCACCAGCTTCGGCGAGTTCCGCCAGAAGGTGAACGCGCACGAGATGAACGGCATGTACCGCGCGGGCTGGATCGCGGACTACCCGTCCATCGAGAACTGGCTGACGCCGCTGTACCGCACGGGCGCGTCGTCCAACGACGGGCTGTACTCGAACCCGAAGTTCGACGCCAAGCTCGCCGAGGCGGACAAGGCGCCCAGCGAGGAGCAGGCGATCCGGCTCTACCTGGAGGCGGAGAAGATGCTGGCCGAGGACATGCCGGCGATCCCGCTGTGGTCGCAGACCACCATCGCGGGCAAGTCGAACCGGCTGAAGGTCGCGAACCTGCACCCGTTCCGCAAGCTCGACCTCGACTCGGTGGAAGTGGCTTAGCAAGCGGTTCACCCCAGGCCGGCCCGCGTGCCGCGGGCCGGCCTTCCGCCGCTGGGAGAGCGTGTCATGGGCTTCTACGTACTGCGCAGGCTGTTGCAGATGGTCCCGGTGTTCCTCGGGACCACGTTCCTGATCTACGCGCTGGTGTGGGCGGTGCCGGGCGACCCGTTCGAGGGCAAGTGCGGTGAGCGCGACTGCCCGGCCGCGTACGTCTCCGCCATGCGGGACAAGTTCAACCTCGACGACCCGTTGCTGGTCCAGTACGGCAAGTACCTGGGCAACCTGGCCCGGGGCGATTTCGGCGAGACCTCGGCGGGTCTCGCGGTGGGCGAGCGGATCGCCACCGCGTTCCCGGTGACGCTGCGGCTCGCGCTGGTCGCGCTGCTGATCGAGGCCGTCATCGGCATCACCGCCGGTGTGGTGAGCGGGCTGCGGAACCGCGGGTTCCTGGACAGCCTGGTGCTGGTCTCGACGCTGTTCCTGATCTCCATCCCGGTGTTCGTCACCGGCTACGTCGTGCAGCTCGTGTTCGGCCTCCAGCTGGGGCTGATCTCGCCGACCGTGACGAGTCCGACGTGGGGCAACCTCATAGTGCCCGGCTTCGTGCTGGCGTCGCTGTCGATGGCTTACGTGGCGCGGCTTTCCCGCGCCAGCATCGCGGAGAACCGGCGCGCGGACTACGTGCGCACCGCGCTGGCCAAGGGCCTGCCGCAGAAGCGGGTGGTGGGCGTGCACATGCTGCGCAACTCGCTGATCCCGGTGATCACCTTCCTGGGCACCGACCTCGGCGCCTTCCTGGGCGGCGCGATCGTCACCGAGGGCATCTTCAACGTGCCCGGTGTCGGCGGCCTGGTGTACCGCTCGATCCTGACCAAGGACGGCGCGATGGTGACCGGCGTGGTCACCGTCCTGGTCCTGGTCTACCTGCTGATGACGCTGCTGGTGGACATGCTCTACGCCGTGCTCGACCCGAGGATCCGCTATGACTGACCAAATCGCGGTGCTGGCGCCGGACAAACCCCGCGGCCTGTTCGGCGACGCGTGGCACGCGTTGCGCTCGCGCCCGCTGTTCTGGGTGTCGACCTCGTTGATCCTGCTGGTGGTGCTGATGGCGGTGTTCCCGTCGTTGTTCACCGCCGCCGACCCCGGCCTGGCGCAGCTCTCACGCAGCCGGCAGCCACCGTCGTCCGACGCGTGGTTCGGCTTCGACAACCAGGGTTACGACATCTACGCGCGGGTCATCCACGGCGCGCGGGCGTCCATCGTGGTGGGCGTGCTCGCCACCGCGGGCGTGGTGGTGCTGGGTTCCACGATCGGCATCCTGGCCGGGTTCTACGGCCGGTGGCTGGACGCGGTGGTGTCCCGCATCGCCGACATCTTCGTCGGCGTGCCGTTCGTGCTGGGCGCGATCGTGATCCTGACGACGTTGAACGCGAGCGGCGGCGCGGGGCCGGTGCGGATCGTGGCGCAGGTGGTGTTGTCGCTGGTCGTGCTGTCGTGGCCGGTGTCGATGCGCATCATGCGGTCCACGGCGATCGCGGCCAAGCAGCAGGACTACGTGAAGGCGGCGCGGGCGCTGGGCGCGTCGCCGCGGCGGATCATCTTCAAGCACATGCTGCCCAACTGCGTCGCGCCCGTGCTGGTGTACTCGACGATCGCGCTCGGCGCGTTCATCGGCGTGGAGGCCACGCTGTCGTACCTGGGCATCGGGCTGCGCCAGCCGGTGGTGTCGTGGGGCGTGATGATCAACAGCGCCAAGGACTACCTCCGGGTCGCGCCGCACGCCCTGCTGTTCCCGGCCGGGTTCCTGACCGCCACGGTGCTCGCGTTCGTGATGCTGGGTGACGCGGTGCGCGAAGCCCTCGACCCGAAACTCCGGTAGGAGGCAAGTGTGACGGCCCTGTTGGAGGTCGAGGACCTGCACGTCGAGTTCCGCACGCGGGACGGCGTCGCGCGCGTGCTCAACGGCGTGAGCTACCACGTCGACGCGGGGGAGACCCTGGCCGTGCTCGGCGAGTCCGGCTCCGGCAAGAGCGTGACGGCGCAGACCGTGATGGGCATCCTGGACACGCCGCCCGCGCACGTGACGAAGGGCTCGGTGCGCTTCCGCGGCGAGGACCTGCTGACGGCGAAACCGGAGCGGCGGCGGGAGGTGCGTGCCGAGGGCATCGCCATGATCTTCCAGGACGCGCTGTCCGCGCTGAACCCCGTGTTCACCGTGGGGTTCCAGATCGAGGAGCAGCTCCGGCTGCGGCGCGGCATGAGCCGGTCCGAGGCGCGGGCACGTGCCGTCGAACTGCTCGACCTGGTGCGGATACCCCATGCGCGGCAACGGGTCCGTGAGTACCCGCACCAGTTCTCCGGTGGTATGCGGCAGCGCGCGATGATCGCGATGTCGTTGGCGCTGGACCCCGAGGTGCTGATCGCGGACGAGCCGACCACGGCGCTGGACGTGACCGTGCAGGCGCAGATCATGGACCTGCTGGCGGAGATCCAGCGCGAGCGGCACATGGGGCTGGTCCTCATCACGCACGACCTCGGCGTGGTGGCGGAGGTCGCGGACCGGATCGTCGTCATGTACGCGGGTCGGATCGTGGAGCAGTCCGACGCGCTGTCGTTGTTCCGCTCGCCCGGCCACCCGTACACGGCGGCGCTGATGAAGTCGTTGCCGCGCTTGGACGACAAGGGCGCGGCGCTGGACACCATCAAGGGCCTGCCGCCGAGCCTGCTGCGCATACCGCCGGGCTGCCCGTTCCACCCGCGCTGCCCGCGCGCGGAGGACGTGTGCTCGGCGGAGGTCCCCGCACCGGCCCGGCTCGGGCTCGGGCGGACCAGCGCGTGCCACTTCGCCGCGGAGGTGCTCAATGGCTGAGCTGCTGGAAGTCCAGGACCTGGTGAAGCACTTCCCGGTGACCCGGGGTGTGTTGTTCAAGCGCGCCATCGGTCAGGTGCGTGCCGTGGACGGGGTGTCGTTCACCCTGTCGGCGGGCGAAACGCTGGGCGTGGTGGGCGAGTCGGGGTGCGGCAAGTCGACCCTGGCGCAGGTGCTGATGCTGCTCGAACCACCCACGTCGGGTTCGGCGCGGTTCGAGGGCGAGCCGATGTTCGCCATGCGCGGCAGCGCGTTGCGAGCGTTGCGGCGGAACATGCAGATCGTGCTCCAGGACCCGTACACGTCGCTCAACCCGCGCATGACGGTCGGCGACATCGTGGGCGAGCCGTTCGAGATCCACCCGGAGGCCGCGCCGAAGGGCTCCCGCACCACGCGGGTCCGCGAACTGCTCGACGTGGTGGGCCTGAACCCGGAGCACATCAACCGCTACCCGCACCAGTTCTCCGGCGGGCAGCGGCAACGCATCGGCATCGCGCGGGCGCTCGCGTTGCGCCCCAAGGTGATCGTGTGCGACGAACCGGTGTCGGCGCTGGACGTGTCGATCCAGGCGCAGGTGATGAACCTGTTGCGGGACTTGCAGAGCGAGTTCGGCCTGGCGTACGTGTTCATCGCGCACGACCTGTCCGTGGTGCGCCACCTGTCCGACCGGGTCGCGGTGATGTACCTGGGCAAGATCGTGGAGATCGGCACCGAGGAGGAGATCTACCAGCACCCGACCCACCCGTACACGCAGGCGTTGCTGTCCGCCGTGCCGGTCGCCGACCCCGCGCTGCGCGGGCAGCGCGACGTGATCCGGCTCACCGGTGACGTGCCGTCGCCGATCGACCCGCCGTCGGGTTGCCGGTTCCGCACGCGGTGCTGGAAGGCGCGGGACGTGTGCGCGGAAGAGGAGCCGGCGTTGGTGGACCGCGGCGGTCACCTCAGCGCGTGCCACTTCGCGGAGGAGCGGTCCGTTGTGCCGTGAGACCGGTCTCGCGGCTCTGCTCGCCGCGGCGACCGCCGGTGACGCCGACGCGATGGTGTCGCTCGGCCTGCTGCTGGGTGAGGGGCTGACCGGGGACGAGGGCGAGGAGGGGCTGCGGTCGGAGGTCGGCCGCTGGCTCGGCCGCGCGGCGGCGGCCGGTCACGTGCGCGGGACGGCCGAGTACGGCTCGTTCCTGTGGCACGTGGAGAAGGACGAGGAGGCCGCCCTGCCGTGGCTCCAGCGGGCCGCTGAGGCAGGTGAGGTGGACGCGATGGCGTTGCTCGGCGACGTGCACGACTTCCTCGGGTACTTGGACGAGGCGAAGCGCTGGTACCGGATGGCCGCGGAGCGCGGTGACGCGCACGCGGCCGGCAACCTCGCGGCGCTCGACCACCTCACGGGGTGAGCTTGCCGGGGCAGGGGCCGCGACCCCTGCCCCGGCGGCATCAGCACAGCGGTCCGGGGTCGGCAGCCGCCCGAGCGCGGGTCACCCCTGCCCCGGGCTGCCAGCGGTTCGCCGAGGGCTGTGCGAACGCCTTCGACCGCCGGCGCTTGAGCGCTCGCCGTGCCCCATATCTGCCCCACAAGGCTGGTTGTCGAAACGCCGTTATTTTGCCGAATCCACAAACGCCGCAAGGTCTTTCGACTGCTGCACGCGGCTCGGTTCGTGCACATACATCATGTGTCCGGCCGGGTAGTAGGCCGCCTCGATGTTGTCCAGCAACTCGGTCGGCACCTGGAGGTGCGCCACCACGTGCTCCGCCGCGAAGTACGGCGTGGCGCCGTCGTAGTGGCCGTACGCGATGTGCACCTTGAGGTCCGGGTTGGCGCGCATCGCGGACGCCAGCTTGTTCGCCACCGTTACGTGCGTGCCTTCGAACTCCTTGTACGACCACGGGTGCACGGAGCGCGTCAGGATCTCGTACGGCAGATCGTTGCGGTACTCCAAGTCCACGCGCAGGTAGTGGTTCAGCGCGGCCGTGTAGGGGCCCATGATCGCCGAGTACGACGGGTCCTCGCTGAACAGCTCGCGGCCGTAGTCGGCGTCCGCACCGGTGAACCGGGAGTCCAGCCGGCCGACGACCTTGCGTTGCGCGCGGAGCACCTCGGTGAAGAACCGCACGTGCTCGACGCGCAGGTTGACCCGGTCCACGTAGTCCTCGGAGAGGCCGGTGAGCGCCGCCAGCCGGGACACCGCGTCGGCCCGCTCCTCCGCCGTCAACCGGTGGCCGCGCGCCAGCGCCCACGGGTAGTCGCGCGACGCGAACTCCTCGGCCTCGGCGAGCACGTCCGCCAGCGGCCGGTCGCCGTGCAGGCCGTGGTAGTGCGCGATCGCCGCGTAGGTCGGCAGGAACAGCGAGTACGGCAGGTCGTTGCCCTCGCTGAAGTCCAGCGTGCCGAAGTCCAGCACCGACGAGATCAGCATCAGGCCGTTGAGGTACATGCCGTACCGGACCTGGAGGTGTTCGGCGAGGGCCGCGGCGCGGGTGGTGCCGTACGACTCGCCGGCGAGGAACTTCGGCGACAGCCACCGGTCGTTGCGCGACGTCCACAGCCGGATCACCTCGCCCACGGACTCCAGGTCGCCCTGGAAACCGTGGAAGTCACCGGGCTTCTCGCCCTTCACCGCACGGGAGAAACCGGTCGACACGGGGTCGATGAACACCAGGTCGCTGTGCGCGAGCAGGGTTTCCGGGTTGTCCACCAGGTCGTACGGCGGCGGCGCGAGTTCGCCCACGTCGCCGGACACCACGCGGCGCGGCCCGAGCAGGCCCAGGTGCAGCCACACGCTGGACGAACCGGGTCCGCCGTTGAACGCGAACGTCACGGGCCGCTTGGTCGGGTCGGCGCCGTCGAGGGTGTAGGACGTGAGGAAGACCTCGGCCTTGGCCACGTGGCCGTCGAACTTGCCGTCGGTCAGCACCTCCTTGCGCAGCACCACCCGACCGGTGGTCGCGGTGTAGTTCAACTTGCGCCGCTTTACGGTGATGCTGTGCTGGGTGTTGACGAGGTCGTCGGTCGGTGTCGCGCCGACGTCGCCGGCCTTGTCCTCGGGGGCTTTGTCGGTCCCGTTGTCCTTGTCGGTCATGGTCGAACTCTACGGTTGGAGCGGCGGAGCGTGCGCTCGATATCCGAGCTGGACGAAGAAGTCGCGGGTTGCCGGCGGTGCCCGCGGCTGGTGGCGTGGCGGGAGGAGGCGGCGCGGGTCAAGCGGGCCGCGTACGCCGACGAGACGTACTGGGCGCGCCCGGTGCCGGGGTTCGGCCCGCCGGACGCGCGGCTCGCCCTGGTCGGCCTGGCGCCCGCCGCGCACGGCGGCAACCGCACCGGCCGGATGTTCACCGGCGACCCGTCCGGCGACTTCCTGTACGCGGCGATGCACGCGGTCGGCCTGGCCTCCCAACCGACGTCGGTGCGCCGCGGCGACGGCCTGGAGCTGATCGGCACGCGGATCACCGCGCCGGTCAAGTGCGCGCCGCCGGAGAACAAGCCGACCGCGGCCGAGCGGGACAACTGCCGGCCGTGGCTGGTGGAGGAGCTGGCGCTGCTGCGGCCGACGTTGCGCGCGGTGGTCGTGCTCGGCGGGTTCGGCTGGCAGGCGCTGCTGCCCGTGCTGGCCGCCGGGTGGCGGGTGCCGAAGCCCGCGCCCAAGTTCGGCCACGGCACGACGTGCTCCCTGCCCGCCCTCGACGACGGGCCGCCGCTGGAGCTGTTCGGCTGCTACCACGTGAGCCCGCACAACACCTACACCCGCCGCCTGACACCGGAGATGCTGCGCGACGTCCTGCGCCGCGCCGCGACCGCCGCCGGGTTGCGCCCTTTGCCGGAACCCTGATGCCGATCGGGGAAATTCCACGCGCCCCGGCCCGGTCACCAGGCATCCTTGCGCGCATGAGACCACGGCTCGCGCTCGCGCTCCTCGTCGGCGCGGCGGTGGTCGTCATCGCGATCGCGGCGAACGGGACGTCGCCGGTGCCCTACCGCGACCGCGAACCACCCACCGCGGCCGTGCCGACCATGACCCAGTCCACGAGCAAGACCGCCGACCTCGACGTCCCCCCGTCCGCCGCCGCCGGTTCCCTGGTGGCCGTGCTGGTGGTGCTGGCCGGCGCCGCGCTGGTGGTGGTGATCGGGTTGCTGCTCACCGTGCGCCTGCCGCGTCGTCGGCGGCGTGGTCGGGGTCCGGTCGCGGTGACCGGGGACGAGGGCGGTCCGGACGCGCCGGACGCGTTGGTGCGTGGCGCGCACGACGCGTTGCGCGAGTTCCGGGCGCGGACCGGCGGGCCGCCGCGGGACGCCGTCGTGGCGGCGTGGCTGCGGTTGGAGCGGGCGGCGGCGGACAGCGGCGCGGCGCGGCAGCCGCACGAGACGCCGACCGAGTTCACCGGGGCGCTGCTGGCGCGGTACCGGGTGGACGAGGCGGCGGCGGGCGTGCTGCGGACCACCTACCAGCGGGCGCGGTTCGGCACGGCGGACGTGACGGACGAGGATGCCCGCGTGGCGGGGGACGCGTTGGAGCAGGTGGTGCGTGATCTGGGTGCGGTGCGCGGTGACGGGTGACGTCGCCCGCGGGCGGGGAGGTGGTGTGCGGTGACCGAGCCCGAGCGCGGTGGGATCACGCCGCTGCTGGGCATGGGCGGCGCTGTCGCGGTCGGTGTCGTGGCCGGCGTCGGCACGGCCTTCGGCGTGTGGCGGGCGGGTGCGCCACCGCACTGGGCCGCCGTGGTGGCGGTGCCCGTGCTGGCGCTCGCGGTCCTCGTGGCCCGGCTGCCGCGAGCCACGGACGTCGTGTGGTCGCCGCCCGTCAGCCACCTGTCCACCGCCGCGTCCCCGCAGGCGAGCAGCCTGGCCGGCCGCCTCGCCGAGGCCGCGATCGACCAGGACCGGTTCGCCGTCCGCGTCCAACCCCGGCTGCGCCGGCTCGCCGAGGCCCGCCTGCGGCAGCGGCACGGCGTGCCGGACCTCGCCGACCCCCGCGCCGCCGGGCTGCTGGGCCCCGGGCTGCACCGCCTGCTCACCGACCCGTCCGCACCGCTACCCGACCCGCGCACGCTCACCGAACTGCTGGAGAACCTGTGACGACCGCGAACCACATCGGCACCGAGGGAAACGCAGTCCTGGACGCGGTCGGCGCCGTCGTCGTCGGGCGCCGCCGGTCGCTGCGCCTCGCCCTCGCCGCGATCCTCGCGGGCGGGCACGTGCTGCTGGAGGACGTGCCCGGCCTGGGCAAGACGCTGATGGCGCGGTCGCTCGCGCAGGCGTTGCGGCTGGACTTCAAGCGCCTCCAGTGCACGCCCGACCTGCTGCCCGCGGACGTCACCGGCTCCTTCACCTACGACCCGGGCGACCGCGACTTCACGTTCCGCGCCGGTCCGGTGTTCACCGGCCTGCTGCTGGCCGACGAGATCAACCGCACGCCGCCCAAGACGCAGTCCGCCCTCCTGGAGGCCATGCAGGAGCGGCAGGTGACCGTGGAGGGGCGCACGTTCCCGCTGCCGCGCCCGTTCCACGTGCTGGCCACCGCGAACCCGGTGGAGTACGAGGGCACCTACCCGCTGCCGGAGGCGCAGCTCGACCGGTTCCTGCTGCGGGTCGACGTCGGCTACCCGCCCGCCGAGGAGGAGGTCGAGGTGCTGCGCCGCAGGCTCGCCCGCCGGCAGGAGGAGGCGACCGTCGAGCCGGTGCTGGACACCGACCGGCTGCTCGCGCTCCAGCAGGGCGTCGAGCGGGTGGCGGTGGACGACGACGTGCTGCGGTACTGCGTCGACCTCGCCGCCGCGACCCGCGACCACCCGGCGGTGGAGGTCGGCGCGTCGCCGCGCGGCGCGCAGGCCCTGGTGCTGGTGGGCCGGGCGCTGGCGGTGCTGGACGGGCGTGACTTCGTGCTGCCCGAGGACGTGAAGGAGTGCGCGGTGCCCGCGCTCGCGCACCGGCTGACGCTGCGCCCGGAGACGTGGACGTCGGGCACCACCGGCGTGGAGGTGGTCACCGAGCTGCTGGGCCGCGTGCCCGGCCCGGCCGGCAGCCGGTCGTGAACCGCGGGCAGCGCCTCCGGGAAGCGCTGACCGGCGGGCGCGGTGCGCGCTGGCACCCCACGGACGCGCTGGTGCGCGGCCTGGCGGTGGGCGTGGGCCTGGTGGTGTTCGGCGGGCTGTTCCACCGCGTCGAGCTGGTGCTCTTCGGCGCGCCGCTGCTGTTGTCCACGCTGGTGGCGCTGGTCGCACCGGTCGGCGGGCGGCCGGTGGTGGACGTGCGCGGGCTGCCGCGCACGGGCGAGGTGGGTGCGGCCAGGTCCGTGGTGGACGTCGACCCCGGCACGGGCGCGGAGGTGGTGGCCATCCGGCTGCCCGGCGACGGCCGCGACGTCGGGCCGGTGCACCTGCTGCCCGGTGGCGTGCGCGCGGTGGAGGTGGTGCTGCGCCGCGACGCGTGGGGCGAGGGCGTGGACCTGCGACCCGACCACCTGGTCGCGGGACCGGACGGGCTGGTCGTGCACGGCCCGGTGACCGCGGCCGAGCGGGGCCGCGTGCTGCTGCCGCCGGTGGAGCACCTGCCCGCGGGCCTGCTGCCCGCGCGGGCACGCGGCCTGGTCGGCGCGCACCGGGCCGCCCGGCCGGGCGATTCGGTGGAGCTGCGCGACATCCGCGCGTTCCAGCCGGGCGACCGGTTGCGGCGGATCGACTGGCGGGTGTCGTTGCGGACCGGGAACCTGCACGTCCGCGAGCACCACGCGGAAGCCGACGCGGACGTCGTGCTCGCCCTGGACACCCGGTTCGACGTGGAGCGCGACCTCGGCGAGTGGTCGGTGTCGCGGGACGCCACGACCACCCGGCCCGGCGGCAGCCTGGACCTCGCGGTGCGCGCGGCGGCGTCGCTGGCCGCCGGCTACCTGCGGCAGGGCGACCGGGTGGGCCTGGTGGACCTCGGTCGGCCGCAGCTCGGCGCGCGGCCCGGCACCGGGCGGCGGCAGCTCCTGCGGCTGCGCAACCAGCTCGTGGTGTGCGCGCGGTCGGCCGGGTGGGCGCAGCGGCCCGTGCTGCGGCCCGAGCAGGTGCCGCACGGCGCGCTGGTCGTGGTGCTGTCGCCGTTCCTGGACGCGGAGGTGGCCGAGCTGGCGGCGCACGCCGCGCGGCGCGGGAACCTGGTGCTCGCGGTGGACGTGCTGCCGGAGGGGCTGCGGCCGGACCGCGACACCCCGTGGGGCGCGGCGGCGTTGCGGGTGCTGGAACTGGAGCACGAGGTGCGGCTGGAGGCCATGCGCAGGCACGGCGTGGCCGTGGTGACGTGGGACGCGCGGGCCGCCGCCATCTCCGGCGCGTTGCGCGTGGCGGCCCGACCGGGGAGGCGGCGGTGAGCGGGCCGGGCACGCGGCCGGAACCGCTCGCGACGGGGCTGCCGGGTTGGGTCCTGCGTGCGGCCATCGGCGTCGTCGGGCTCGTCGTCGCCGCCATCCTCCACGCCGAGGGCGTGTCGCTCGTCCCGTTGGTGCTCTACCTGGGGCTGGTCGGCGTGGCCGCCGGTATCCCCGCGTCCGCCGCGGTGGCGTTGCTGGTGGCTTATCCGGCGGTCGCGCTGGTCGTGGTCGGCGGGGAGCCGGTGCGGCCGGCGGTGCTCGCGCTGGTCGCGCTCGGGCACCTGCTGCACGTGCTGTCCGCTTACGCGGCGTTGCTGCCGGTCCGGTCCCGGATTCACCCGAAAGCACTACGCCCCGCCGCGTTGCGGTTCCTCGCGGTGCAAGCCGGTGTGCTCGCTTTGGCGGCGCTGGTGGTCCTCCTGCCGGGCGGCCGAACGGACGAGGTGGTGGAGTTGATCGGCGTCGCGTGCGCGGTGGGGCTGGTGGCGGGCGCGGTGGCGCTGATGGGCCGGCGGAGCTGAGGATCGGGGGCCGCGGACTCAGCGCGAGCTGAGCGTCTGGATCGTTCCTCTCAGCACGTTCACCGGCGCCGGCCACTTCGCCGCAGGTCAGTGCGCTCCGTGTCCCGCATCACCCGGCGACTGTGGTCACAACGGGCCTCGCGGATCCTTCGGAATCGGGGGCGCGGTGCGACCATAGACGTATGGCTGCTGTGAAGTCGCAACCCACACGGATCGTGATTGTCGGCGGTGGGTACGTCGGCATGTACACCGCGCTGGGATTGCAGAAGAAGCTGCGTTCCGGTGAGGCGTCGGTCACGGTCATCGACCCACAGCCCCACATGACCTACCAGCCGTTCCTGCCCGAGGCGGCGGCCGGCTCCATCGAGCCCCGCCACGTCGTCGTGCCGCTGCGGCGGGTCCTCAAGCGCTGCCACGTGGTCACCGGCCGCGCCACCCGGATCGAGCACGCCCGCAAGGCGGTGACGGTCGAACTCGCCGACGGCCACGTCGAGGAGATCGAGTACGACGTCCTGGTCTCGGCGCTGGGCGCGATCTCGCGGACCCTGCCGATCCCCGGCCTGCCCGAGGTCGGCATCGGCATGAAGACCATCGGCGAGGCCATCTACCTGCGCAACCACGTGTTGTCGCGGCTCGACCAGGCGGCCAGTACGAACGACCCGGAGACGCGCAAGCGGCTGCTCAGCTTCGTGGTCATCGGCGGCGGCTTCGCGGGCATCGAGACGCTCGCCGAGCTGGAGGACATGTCCCGCTACGCCCTGCGCTACTACGAGGGCCTCAAGCAGGAGGACATGAACTGGGTGCTGGTCGAGGCGGCCGGCCGGATCATGCCCGAGGTGAGCGCGACGCTCGGCGTCTACACCGTCGAGCAGCTGGAGAAGCGCGGCATCACCTGCTACCTGGACACCCGCGTGAAGTCGCTGGAGGGCGGCCACGTCGTGCTGGACGACGGCACCGAGTTCGACTCGGACACCATCATCTGGACGGCGGGCATGAAGGCCAACCCGATGCTGCGCGACACCGACCTGCCGCTCGACGAGCGCGGCCGGGTCCGCTGCACGGCCTCGATGCAGGTCGTCGGCCTGGAGGGCGTGTGGGCGGCGGGCGACTGCTCGGCCGTGCCCGACCTGTCGCGCACCGAGGAGGACCCGAACGCGACCTGCGTGCCGAACGCGCAGCACGCCATCCGCCAGTCGAAGCTGCTCACCAAGAACATCATCGCGTCGCTGCGCGGCAAGCAGACCAAGGACTACTACCACAAGTACGTCGGGTCGGTGGCCGGTCTCGGCCTCTACAAGGGCGTCGCCGACGTCTACGGGATGCGTTTCCGCGGTGTGATCGCGTGGTTCATGCACCGCAGCTACCACGTGATGTTCATGCCCACGGTGAACCGGAAGTTCCGGGTGTTCGTGGACTGGACGCAGGCCCTGTTCTCGGGTCGCGAGGTGGTCGCGCTCGGCCAGATCCACGAGCCGAAGGCGGAGTTCGACCGCGCGACCAAGAGCTGACCGGCGGCGTGCCCGCTGCCCCGTTCGGTGGCGGTGGGCACGCACCCGTCTGGCTTAGGGCCGTAACTTGAGCCCCCGTTCAGAGTAATGGGCAGCGAGTCACCTTGACATTGCGTAACGTGAACCCGAGACTACGACTGGCGCGCCACCAAAAGTGTGACGCGCCAGTGGGGAGAGAGGTGACCGCGATGTCGCTTGAGGAGCTGGCCGCACAGCTTCGCCGCGGTGAGATCGAGGACCGTGCCCTGGCGGAGTACGCCGCCGAGTACGCCACCGCCGGAAAGGTTTTTCGCAGCAAGAAAGACGACTGAGGATGCCCGCTCCCGGGTGGGGGGACGACCCGGTTCCCCCACCCGAGGCCGCCGCCCGCCCGGTCCGCCCCACCCCGCTGCTGCTGCAAGGCCAGGACTACCTCTTCCGCTCGCCCGCCAAGAACCTCGACTTCCAGGACCGGGTGCACCGCCTCGGGATGGTCGACGAGGGTGACGGCGGCCCGGTGCCCTGCGTGCTGGTCCTGGCCCGCGCCGCCGACATGGAGATGAACGCCCTCTCCATCGCCCTGGCCGAGCGCGGCATCCGGATGGCCCGCATCGACGCCGACCGCTGCGCGGACCTCCCGCTCACCGTCTACACCGACGCGCCCCTGCTGGAACTCGACCGCTGGCTGCTGCGCCCGCTGCTGGTGTGGCGCAGGCACTTCGAACTCGCCGCGCTCCCGGTCGAACCGGGCACGCTGGCCGGCGCGTACGCCGTGGACCAGTGGGGCGCGGTCGCCGGCTGGCTGTCCACGCGCGGCGACTGGGCGCACGTCAACACCGCCCGCTCCGCCGCCCACCTGGACCGGCTCACGCAGCTCTCGGACGCCGCGGCGTTCGGGCTGAAGGTGCCGCGCACCACCGTCACCACCCGACCCGGCCGCACCCGGCCCGGCGGCGCGCGGTGCATCGTGAAGACCTCCGGCAGGCACCTGCTGGAACCACGCCCCGGTATGCAGCACGGCCTGTTCCCGCGCCCGCTGGAGACCTCCCGCTCGGGCGACGTGCCCGAGTCCGCGCCGGTCATCGTGCAGGAGTACGTGCCCGCCGAGACCGAGCTGCGGGTGTTCGTGGTGGGTGAGCGGACCCTCGCGTTCCAGGTGGACAAGCTGGACCCCGCGCAGTTGTGGGTGGATCCTGAAGCGGTTCGGGTGACCCCGGTGGAGACGCCGGCCGGGCTGTCCGACCGGCTCCTCGCCTTAGCCCGGCACTGGCGCTTGCAGGTCGCGGCGTTCGACCTGCTGGTCGCGGGCGGAGACCACGTGTTCCTGGAGGTCAACGTCGATTGCGACTGGCGTTGGTTCGAGCACCGCGCGGAGGACGAACGGGTGTCCGACGCCGTGCACGAGTGGGTCGCGGCGCGCTTCGAGGAGCTGCTGGGTGCGGGTAAAGGTCGCTGAGCACGCGGCGCTGTTCTACCAGGGCGGCGCGGTGGTGTGGGACGACTACCTGCACCACCGCCAGTTCGCGATCAGCGAGACCGCCGAGCTGCTGTGCCGGAAGTTCACCGAGTTCACCGACGTGGACCAGCTCCTCGCGCCGCTCGGCGACGAGGACCGGGCGGCGCTGCGCAAGGTGCTGGACGAGCTGGTGACCGCGGGCGTGCTGCTGGTCGAGGGCTCGCCGCAGCACGACGCCGAGCGCCGGATGCTCGCGGGCTGGGGCGCGTGGGGCGCGTCCGCGCGGCACTTCCACTTCGCCAGCCGCACCCTGGCCGACGCGCCGTACCAGGGACCGGACGAGCACGACGCGTTGCTGGACGCGAAGCTGACCCGGGAGCCGCCGCCCGCGCCGTTCCGCGCGTTCGGCGGGCGGGCGGTGCGGTTGCCTGCGTTGCCGGAGCACCCGGACTGGGCGTCGAACGGCCTGCTGGACGTGCTGCTGGCGCGGCGCACGACCCGCGAGTTCGGGCCGGGCGCGGTGGACGTGGGCCGGGTGGGGGAGCTGCTGGCCGTGCTGGGCGGGCCGTCGCCGGTGCGGTCGCGGATCGGGCGGACCGGCACGGTGTTCAAGACCAGCCCGTCGGGCGGCGGGCGGCACCCCGTGGAGCTGTACGCGCACACGCGCGGTGTCGACGGCTTGGCCGACGGGTGGCACCACTACGACGGGCTCGCGCACGCGCTGGAGCCGCTGGGCGTGGTGTGGTCGCCGGCGGAGCTGGTGGCGGCGGCCGGTGACCAGGAGTGGGTGGGGCAGGCCCCGCTCGTCCTCGCGTACACGGCCGTGCTCGAACGCACCAGGTGGCGTTACGACACGTCACGGGCTTATCGGGTTGTGCAAATGGACGTGGGGCATCTGTCGCAAACCGCTTATCTGGTTGCGACCGCAATGGGTTTTGGTATCGGCTTCACCGCAGCATTGCGGGACGAACTCGTTGAAGAGGCCCTCGGCTGTGATGCTTATCACGAAGTGGTACTCGGGATGAGCGCCGTAGGTCCATTACCTCAATGAGCGCAATAGCGGATCGCATTGAGCCGTGCGGGGGACTTGTGTCGAACCGGCCCCACGAACGCTCGGTAACGGCTTAGGCTCCTCGCTGCCCCCGTAGCCCAATCGGTAGAGGCAGGCTCCTTAAAAGAGTCACAGTACGGGTTCGAATCCCGTCGGGGGCACGTGCACTTGCGACCTCGGTAGTCACTCGACCGACGAGTGAGCACGAAGGTGGAGTTCACCGCCTACTCGTGAAGCGTTGTCACATTCCACGTCACGTGGGCAAAGGTCCTAAAGGGCGGCGCGACCCGCCCGTCCGGCCGCCCGAAGGGGCGGTCTTTGTCCGGACAACTGCGGTATTCCGAAGTGTTGTTCGCCGACCCGGGCGATTCCGGGGGTGGCGCAGGTCGGCGGAAGGCACGGGAAAAAGGCGCTGAGAACGCCGTGGAGGCGCGAACAGCGGGGCGCCGGGGGTCCGGACGCCCCGCCGGTCGGGTCACGCGTGAGAGGTCACCCAGTCGCGCACGACCTCCGCCAGCACGGCCAGCGGCAGCGGTCCGCCGCCCAGCACCAGGTCGTGGAACTCGCGGATGTCGAACCGGTCGCCCAGCGCCGCCTCCGCCTCGGCACGCACGCGCTGGATCTCCAGCCTGCCCACCATGTACGCCAACGCCTGGCCGGGCGCGGCCAGGTAGCGGTCCACCTCGGACTCGATCTCCACCAGCGCCAGCGGCGTGTGCTCGACCAGGTAGGCCACCGCCTGCTCGCGGCTCCAGCCGTGCAGGTGCAGCCCGGTGTCCACGACCAGCCGCCCGGCCCGCATCGAGTCCAGCGCCAGCATCCCCAGGCGCGCGACGTCGTCGGAGTACAGGCCCATCTCGTCGGCCAGCCGCTCGCAGTACAGGCCCCAGCCCTCCAGGTAGCCGGTGACCGAGGCGACGCGGCGCAGCATCGGCAGGTCCGCCTCCTGCGCCAGCGTGATCTGGAAGTGGTGGCCCGGCACCGCCTCGTGGAACGCGATCGCCTCCGCCTGGTACCGGAAGCGCTCCTCCACGCGGTGCGTGTTGGCGTAGTAGGTGCCCGGCCGGGAGCCGTCCATGGCGGGCGGCGCGTAGAAGGCGGTCGGTGCGCCCGGCGCGTCCACGGCGGGCACCGGCTCCACCTCGCAGCGCTTCGCGGGCAGGCGGCCGAACCACCGCGGCGCGACCTCCTCCGCGCGCACCACGGCCTCGCGCGCGGCGGTGATCAGCTCGTCCTCGGACTTCCAGCGCAGCGCGGGGTCGTTGCGCATCCGCTCGAACACCTCGGCGGTGTCGCGGGTGCCGAACACCCGCTCGCCGATCACGGCGTACTCCTCGGCGAGCGCGGCCATCACCTCCAGGCCGGTGCGGTGCAGCTCCTCCGGCGTGCGGTCGGTGGAGGTGTGCACGCGGGCCAGCCCCGCGTAGACCCGGTCGCCGTCGGGCAGCCGGCACAGGCCGGCCTGGTCCGCGGGCCGTCCGGTCAGGCCGGTCAACGCCTCCCGGTAGGCGGCGAACGCGGGCCGCACCTCGGTGGCGATCAGCCGGTCGCGCTCGGCGTTGAACGCGTCGTCGCCGGACGGGCGCGCGAGCGGGTCCTCGGTCGCGGCGAGGTAGCGGTCCAGGTGGGCGATGGCGGCGTCGAGGAGGTGCTGCACGGGCGTGCGGCCGGCGGCGGACCCGGCGACGTGCCGCGCGGCCACCGCGTCGAGGAACGCGGGCACCGCGCGCAGCCGCGCGAGGTAGTCCTGCTGCTGGCGCTCGGTGGCGGTGACCGTCATCGGCAGCACGTTCAGCAGCTCGCCGGCGGGTGCGAAGAAGGAGTCGGTGATCGTGTACTCGACGGCGTGCGAGTCGATCTGGTCGATCACGGACTCGGCCTGCTGGACGATCACCGCCCGGGTCACCGGGTCGTCGTCGGCGGGCAGCGCCCGCGCCCGCTCGGCGATCGAGACCGCGGCGGCTCTCGCCGATTCCTCCGCTTCCGGGCTGTGGTCGGTGAGCAGGTGGTCGTAGCCGGGCAGGCCGAACACGGTCGCGCCGAGCGGGGACAGCCTCGACATCAGGTCGAGCAGTTCTTCGGCGATCGCCGCTGTCGTATCCATGGGAACCCCCGGTGCGTGCGTCGTGGAAAGCGGGAACGGTGCTTAGCCTAAATAACGATTTGTGGGCGGCGGGGGGTGGGGCAATGGCGGGACGTCGTGGGGCGGGGATTGCGGGGTGGCGGCGGCCCAATGCGAGGGGGAGTGGATCAGGGCTTTGTGGGGTGGGTCGGCGCTTTGTCCGGTTGAGAGGTGAGCGGCCAATGCGGGCCGGGTGGAGTCCCCGGCGGTCGGCGCTTTGCCGGCCGGGGCTCTGCGGGGGGCGGGGCTTTGCGGGGCGGGTGGAGTCGGTGGGTGGTGCTTTGCCGGGTGCGGGTGCGCCGAGGCTCTGTGGGGGTCGGGGCTTTGCCGGGGCGGGTGGCGTCGGCGGACGGTGCTTTGCCGGGTGCGGGTGGGCCGGGGCTCTGTGGCGGGCGGGGCTTTGCGGGCCGGGTGGAGTCGGCTCGCCGGACGCGGTGGCCGAGCGGGGCCGATCCCTCAGACCCGGTCCAGGTACGCGAGCACCGCCAGCACCCGCCGGTTGTCGTCCTCCGACAGCTCCAACCCCAGCTTGCCGAAGATGTTCGCGGTGTGTTTGCCGACCGCCTTCTCCGTCACGAACAGCCGCGCGGCGATCGCGCCGTTCGACCGGCCCTCCGCCATCAGCGCCAGCACCTCCCGCTCACGCGGCGTGAGGGTCGCCAGCGGCTGGTCGCGGTTGCCGCGGGCGAGCAGCTGGGTGATCACCTCGGGGTCCATGGCGGTGCCGCCCGCCGCGACCCGGCGCACCGCGTCCACGAACTGCGCCACGTCCGCCACCCGGTCCTTCAGCAGGTAGCCGACACCACCGCCGCGGTCGGACAGCAGCTCCCGCGCGTACAGCTGCTCCACGTACTGCGACAGCACCAGCACCGGCAGCCCCGGCACGCGCTTGCGCGCCTCGGTCGCCGCGCGCAACCCCTCGTCGGTGAACGTCGGCGGCAGGCGCACGTCGACCACCGCCACGTCCGGGCGGTGCGCGAGCAGCGCCTCCAGCAGGGCGGGACCGGAGTCGACCGCCTCCACGACGTCGAAGTCGTACGCCCGCAGCAGCCTGATCAGGCCGTCCCGGAGGAGGACGAGGTCTTCACCGAGGACAACTCGCACGGCAGCTCCATGGTCACGATCGTCGGCCCGCCCACCGGGCTGGCGATGCCGAGCGTGCCGTCGAACGCGGCCAGCCTGCGCTCGATGCCCCGCAGCCCGCCGCCGTCGGTCGCCCGCGCACCACCGCGGCCGTTGTCGCCGATCATCATCGCCAACCGGCCGTTCTCGTGACGCACCCGGATCCACGCACTGCTCGCGCCGCTGTGCTTGGCGGCGTTCGTCAGCGTCTCGGCGACCGCGAAGTACGCCGCCGACTCCACCGGCGCCTCGGGCCGACCGGTCAACACCACGTCCACCTCGACCGGCAGCGGGTTCGCCAGCGCCAACGCGCGCAACGCGCCGTCCAGGCCCCGGTCGGCCAGCACCGGCGGGTGGATGCCGCGCACCAGGTCGCGCAGCTCGGACAACGCCTGCGACGACGACTGCCGCGCCTCCGACAGCAGGTCCCGCGCCGCCTCCGGGTCCCGCGCCAGCAACTCCTCCGCCATGCCCAGGCTCATGCCCAGCGCCACCAGCCGCGCCTGCGCGCCGTCGTGCAGGTCGCGCTCGATCCGGCGCAGCTCGGCCGCCTGGGCGTCCACCGTGTCCGCCCGCGAATCGGCCAGCTCGCGCACCCGGTGCGTCAACGCCTCGGTCGCGCTCGGCGCCAGGAACCACCGGGTGAACCGCGCGTGCCACCGCCGCAACCGCGGCGTGCCCCACCACGCCGCGACCAGGTACACGACGGCCAGCAGCGGCGCGAGCACGGCGCTGCCCGGCGTGCTCGCGTCGACACCGCTGTACTCGAGGTGGTCCGCGCCGAGCGCCCACAGCACCGGCACCACCAGGCCGTACGCGCCGTTGATCCAGAACGCGAGCGGCAGCACCCCGGTCAGGACGCCGATGACGGCGTTCAACGGCAGGAACGCCAGCTCCTTCCACGTCGCCGGGTCGGTGGCGATCGTCCGCACCCGCGTCATCGGCCCCCGGTTCGCGGGCACGCGGTACGGCTCCGGGACCTCCACGCCCAGCACCGCGCCCGCCCAGCGGCGGTGGACGCCCAGGTACTTGCGGGTGAGCGCGGTGAACAGCAGCAGCAGCGGCACCCCGACCGTCACCAGGATCAGCGGGTAGGCGACGAGCTGCACCGGGATCAGCAGCAGGCCGAGCACACCCAGCGGCACCCGCGCCAGCCCCAGCGCCGCGGTCGTCAGGCGGCCCCGCAAGCCGCGCAGGAGGTCGTGGTCCGTCATGACCGGTGATTCTTCCGGCTCGCCCCCCGGAAAGCGGTGGGCTTAACCCCCCGATCTCACACCTCCAGCACCGACCCGTCCGGCAACACCTCCACGCCCGCCTCGCACAGCTTCGCGTGCTCCGCCGAGGTCGGGTCGAGCACCGGGTTGGTGTTGTTGAGGTGCGTGTAGACCCGCCGCACGCGGGGGTGCCGCCGCAGCTCCGGCAGGGTGTGCGTGATCGGCAGGTGCCCCATGGCCGACTGCCCGCCCGCCCGGCCGGTGGCCGTGCCCATCTCCGAGGGCGCGTAGAACGTGCCGTCCAGCAGCACGACGTCCGCCTCCGCCACCAGGTCGTCGAAACCGGGCGGCCACGCCGCGAGGCACGGTGCGTACAGCACGATGCCGCCGGTCGCCGGGTCGAACAGCCGGTACGCCACCACCCAGTGCCCGGCCACCGGAGACTCGCCCGCGTACTTGGGCCGCTTCCCGCTCACCGGGAACGCGGTCACCTCCAGACCGCCCGCCAGCACGACCGACTGCTCCGGCTCCACCTGCCGCCACGTCCACTCGGCGTACCGGTCCAGCACGGCCCGCGTGTCGGCCAACGCGTGCAGCACGGTCGCGGGCGCGTGCACCCGCAGCCCGGGTGCGCCGCGCAGCGTCATCAGGCCCAGCGAGTGGTCCAGCTCGGCGTCGGTGAGCAGCACGCCGCGCAGCGGGGTGTCCCGGGGCCCCGGGCCGGGGTCCAGGCACGCGGTCGCGGCGAGCTGGGTCCCGATGTCCGGTGACGCGTTGAGCAACCACCAGTCCGCGCCGTTCCCGCTCACGGCCAGGCAGTCCTGGGTGCGTGCGGGCAGCCTGCCCGCACGCACGCCCACGCACACCTCGCACGCGCAGTTCCACTGCGGCACGCCACCACCGGCGGCCGTGCCGAGCAGGACGACCTTCATCGCGTCACCCGGCTCGTGTTCCGAGGTCCCCCGGTGGTCACCTGACGCATGGTGAGCGCCACCGGCTCGGGGCGCGCCTCCCGGGACAGGATGAGATCCACTTCGCCGTGGTGCGGCGACAGCGAGCACACCGGGTCGGTGTTCGCGGCGTCGCCGGTCAACTGGAACGCCTGGCACCGGCAGCCGCCGAAGTCGATCTCCCGCCGCACGCACGACCGGCACGGCTCGCGCATCCAGTCGAAGCCGCGGAACGCGTTGAACGCGCCCGAGTCGTGCCAGATACCGGCCAGCGACCGGTCGCGCACGTTCTCCACGCCCAACCCCTCGATCACCCCGGCCGCGGGGCACGGCAGCACGTCGCCGTTGGGCGCGACGGTGAGCTGCCGCGCGCCCCAACCGTGCATACACGGTTTCGGGTGCGCCTCGTGGTAGTCCGCGATCACGTAGACGATCTCCATCCGCGTGGTCTCCCGCGCCCGCGCGACCGCCTCGTCCGCCCGCCGCAACTGCTCCCGCGTGGGCAGCAGCGCGGCGCGGTTGCGCAGCGCCCAGCCGTAATACTGGGTGTTGGCCAGCTCCAGCCGGTCCGCGCCCATCCGCTCGGCCAGCGCGATGATGTCGGCCACGTGGTCCAGGTTCACCCGGTGCAGCACCACGTTCACGGTCAACGGCAGCCCCGCTTGGCGGATCAGGCGGGCGGCTTCCTCCTTGTGCGTGAACGCGCGCACGCCCGCGATCCGGTTGGCGGTCGCCGGGTCGGCGTCCTGCACGGACAGCTGCACGTGGTCCACCCCGCGGCCGTGCAGGTCCGCCAAGCGCTCGGCGGTCAGCCCGAGCCCGCTGGTCACCAGGTTCACGTAACCGCCCAGCCCGGCGGCGTGGCTCACCAGTTCCGGCAAGTCCTTGCGCGCCAGCGGTTCCCCGCCGGACAGGTGGTACTGGAGCACGCCCAGCTCGCGCGCCTGGTCGAACACCGCGCACCACTCGGCGGTGTCCAGCTCGGCGGACCGGCGCACCAGCTCGACCGGGTTGGAGCAGTACCCGCACCGCAACGGGCACCGGTGGGTGAGTTCGGCGAGCAGCCCGAACGGCGCTTCAGCCATCGGTTTCCACCACCTTGCGCTCGGCCAGGCGCGTGACGAGGTCGGCCACGTCCTCCGGCCGCACCCCGTCGAAGTCCTCGGCGAGCTTCGCCGCGATACCGGTGACGGACCGGTGCCCGTCGCACAGCTCCACGACCGCCGCGGCGGTCTCGTTCAACACCAGCACGCCTTCCGGGAACAGCACGACGTGGCTGTCCCTCGTCCGGTCGTAGGAGGTCTTCACGCCCTTGCCCAGGCGTGGCACGGCATCCAGGTTCGTCCCGGGTGTGGTCATCGTCGTCCCGCTGTCCGGTCGTCGGTCCTGCCCAGCGCGTGGTAGTCGACCGCGTCGAGGATCGCCCGCAGCACGTCGCACTTGAACGCGAGCGCCGCCACCGCGGCGTCCTGCTGCTCCCTGGTCGCGCAGTTGCGCACCACCACGTCCAAAGTAGACTTCCCCTCGCCCTCGACCACCTTGAGCCGCGACGTGAAGTAGGCGAAGCCCTCCTCCGCGATCCACGGGTACCGGGCACGCATGTCCGCCAGGCGCCGCGTCATCAGACCGCGCGAGAACATCTCGGTCAGCCCGGACGCCACGCCCTCCACCCACGGCCGGTTGCGCGCGAAGTTCACGTAGGCGTCGACGGCGAACCTGGTGCCCGGCAGCACGTGCCGCTCGTCGAGCACCTCCTCGCGGCTCAGGCCGAGTGCTTCGGCCATCCGCAGCCAGTTCTCCGCGCCGCCCTCACCGGCCCGTTCACCGTCGTGCCAGATGATCCGCTCACGCCACTGCCGCCGCACGTCCGGGTCGGGGCAGTTGGCCAGGATCGCCGCGTCCTTGCGCGGTATGCACCGCTGGTAGTACCAGCGGTTCGCCGCCCACAGCTGGAGTTCGTCCTTGGACAGCTCGCCCGCGTGCAGCCTCAGGTGGAACGGGTGGCGGTCCCAGTAGCGCGTGGACAGGGCGCGGAGGCGGCCGGTGAACTCCTCCGGGGACAGCGGGTCGGCGGCACGCGGGTGATTTCGCGGTGCGGCCGGGTGTTCCTGGAGGGTCTCCGGGTCGGCTTGGTGTTCTTGGGCGGCTTGGTGTTCTTGGGTGGCTTGGTGTTCCGGCTGGAGCGGTTGGTGATCCGGCTGGAGTGGTTGGTGATCCGGCTGGAGTGGTTGGTGTTCTTGCTGAGGCGCTTGGTGTTCGCGCGGGGGTGCCTGGTGTTCGCGCGGGGGTGCTTGGTGTTCAGGGAGAAGTGCTTGGTGTTTTCGGGCGCTCGACTGGTGTTTCGCCCCGGCGAACTCCGCTTGGTGCTGGTGCGGCGGAGTGGACATGCACGCGCCTCCAAGGTTCGTGTCGTGGCCCCGTCGCCGGGGCCACGACAGCGCACATGCGTTCAGCCGCGAGCGGCGTACGCGGTGACTTCCATCGGGGTGTCGATGTCCCGGAAGTCCGGCTTCACCCAGGTGCGCTTGGGCTTGTCGACAGTCATGGCGCGACTCCTCGGATGCGTCGTGTCGGTCCGTGGGTCGGCGGCGGAAACCCCACCGTAGAGCGTCCAGCCGAGACCCGCCAGATCAAGCGGACGGGATGCCGCCGTCGGCTGTTGCCCGCTATGGGTGGTTGTGGTTGCCTTGAGAGGACCGCCGTTCCGCCGCCGTGTGACAGTGCGGACGATGGAGGCACCACATGCGTGCTCGTCTTGGCGCGGTCCTGGCCCTGACCGCGCTCGGCGCGACCCTGGTCGCACCGGCCCAGGCCGACCCCGCGCCGTTCGCGGTGCGAACCCTGGCGACCGGCCAGGACGTCCCGTGGGACTTCGGCTTCCTGCCGGACGGCAGCGGGATCTACACCGAACGCGACACCAAGAAGATCAAGAAGATCACCGGCACCGCGGTGACCACGGTGGCCACCGTGAACGATGCCGTGCCGGGCGGCGAGGGCGGCCTGCTCGGCATAGCCGTGTCACCGACCTTCGCCCAGGACAACACCGTCTACGTCTACTACACGGCCGCTTCCGACAACCGGGTCTCCCGGGTGCGCCTGGGCAACGGCGCGGTCGAGCCGATCGTCACCGGCATACCCAAGAACCGGTTCCACAACGGTGGCGGCCTCGAATTCGGCCCGGACGGCCACCTCTGGGCCACCACGGGCGACGCGGGCACCTCCGCCAACGCGCAGAACACCAACTCGTTGGCCGGCAAGGTGCTCCGGTTCACCACGACCGGTGAACCCGCACCCGGCAACCCGTTCAACAACCGGGTGTACTCGTACGGCCACCGCAACCCGCAGGGCCTCACGTGGGCCAACGGTCGCGCCTACGCCACCGAGTTCGGCAACAACCGAACCGACGAGCTGAACGCGATCGAGTCCGGCAAGAACTACGGCTGGCCCACGTGTGAAGGCCCGTGCAACGACACCCGCTTCGTGAACCCGGTGAAGTCGTGGCCGAACCGGGAAGCCGGCCCGACCGGCATCGCGTTCTACAAGAGCGCGCTGTACATCGGGGCGGTCACCGGCCGGCGGGTGTGGAAGGTCCCGGTGACCGGGACCGACCTCGGCACGCCGCAGGCGTTGTTCACCGGCTACGGCCGGGTCCGCTCGGTCGGCGCGGCGCCCGACGGCACCCTGTGGCTGGGCACGTCCAACCAGGACGGCCGCGGCACACCGGCGGCCACGGACGACCGCATCCTCAGCACGGACGGCTGACGCGGTGACCGCGGGTGCCCGGCGGGCACCCGCGGTCAGTTCATCGCCGACGGCATCCGCCGGAGCTGGTCGAGCACGGCGGGGTCCTGCAACTGCATCCACTGGATGACCTCGGTGTAGGTGGCGCACACGGTGTCCGTGCGGACGCACACCTCGCCCATGAACGCCTCGACGGCCGCGCTGAACGCGCCACCGGCCCACTCGTTGAAGTGGTTGCCGATGACCATCGGCGCGCGGTTGCCGTTGAACGCCGCCTGGTACACCGACCGGTAGGTGTCGAGCACGATCTGCGTGTACTCGCCGGGAGGGCCGGGGTCCTCCTTGGCCCCGTTCAGGGCGTACCAGAGGTTGAAGTCCATCATCACCACGTTGCGCCCCAGGGCGGGCACCCGGACCTCCGGCATGGGGAACTCCCACAAGCCGTCCTGGACGTACGGCCACGTGACGCCGAGGGTGACGTGGCTGGTGTCGTAGACCAGGTTGTGGGACCGCATGGACGGGAACGCCTGGCCCCAGTCGCCCTCCAGGCAGGGCGTGCGACCACCGCGCACGGTCGCCGGGTCCAGTCGCAGGCCCTGCTCGCGGGCGCGGTCCACGAGGGCGAAGAACTGGTCCAGCTCCCGGTCCCACTCGGCGGTGCTCCACCGGCCGACGCTGGGCTCGTCGCCCTGGCAGTAGTGGCCGTTGTAGTGGGTGCCGATCTCGTGCCCGGCGTCGAGGACGTCGTTCAGGTAGTTGATGCGGGACGCGATGTCCTGCGTCGTGCCGCCGAACCCGATGGACGAGTAGCCGGGCGTGTGCCCGGGACCGGTGTACCGCCCGCCCTGGCTGTCGGCCAGCAGGTACACGCCCGACAGCAGGCCGGTGACGTGGGCGTTGACCTGCTTGGACAGCGGCAGGACGCGGTCCCAGTGCGCCTTGGACGCCGCGCCGTCGAACGAGAACAGGACGAACTGCGGCGGCTTCTCGCCGGGCTGCATCTTGCGCATCCACCGCGGCGGCGACGCGGGCGCGGGCACGGTCGGCGCGGGCCCGCTCGGGCTCGCCGAGACCTGCGGCGCGATGGGTAGCGGTGAGGCCAGTTCACCCAGCGTGTTGTCCGGCGCCGGCTCCTGCGCACCCATCACCGCCAACACCACGAGCACCAGAGCCAACGCGACGCCCGTCGAGGCCCAACCCCTGCGCTTCACGCCTACAAGACGACGCGGAGTGTTCAAGGGTTGCGTTTCAGTGACCGGAGTGGCCGCGGACACTGGAAGGCCGCGGGTGCTGGAGCGGTGTGGGTGTTGGAGTGGTGTGGGTGTTGGAGTGGTGTGGGTGTTGGAGTGGTGTGGGTGCTGGAGGGCCGCGGGTGCTGGAGTGGCCGAGGAGGGAGTTACTGGAGCGGTGTGGCCACTACGACCCGGTTCTCCTCGTACCCGGTCGCACCCCCGACCCACCGACCGCCGCAGGTCACGAGAACCAACCGGTGCCCCCCGCGCGGCCCGAAAAGCTCGACGGCGCGTTGCGGCAGCTCGTCCTTGCGGATGGTGAGGACCTGAGCGACCCGGAACCGGAACGTCTTGCCGGTGGTGTCCACGACCGTCACCTCCTGGTCGGCCGCGCTGCGCCACAACTCGTCGAACGGCCCGGTGACGCCCCGCCAGTTCACGTGCCCGGCGAGCACGGTCGCGCCCTCGGCCGCCGCCAGGTCGACACCCCACCACGTCGCCTCGCCGACGCCGTCCGGCACGGGCAGCACGCCGTCCGCGGTCACCTCGGCACGCACGAGCGTCGCCAGACCGCCCTCGGGGAGCTTCACCGTGCCGGGGGCCTGGGTGGGAGGAGGAGGGGGAGGAGGAGGTGGTGGTTCAGAGCTGGGCGAGGCCGGCGGGTTCGACCCGGCAGGCAGGCCCGCCAGGTCCACGCCCCGACCCGACGACATGCTGTCGCCGAGCGGGAACGGCACCACCGCCGCACCGGGCCGCGGCGCGCCGGGGACCACCTCGGGAGAAGGGGTGAAAGCGAGCGTGGCGGCGGCGAGCACCGCCGCCACCGCCACACCCGTCACGAGCGCCCTGGCCGTCACGCGCGGGCTGCCGCCCGCCGCCGGGCCACGAAGCCGACCAGCGCCGCGCCCAGCAGCGCCACGCCGCCGAACCCGATCAACGCGCCCGGCGCGACCTTCGTGTCGAACGACGCGCGGGCCACCACGCCCGAGCCCTCGGCACCCGCCGGCACCGTGATCGGCACGATGACCTTGTTGGGTTTGTTGGTCAGGGCCAGCGCGAGCGTCTGCCCGGGTTCGACCTTCCCGCACGCCTTGGTCGGCGTGTTCGGGTCGAAGTTCTCCTCGTAGCCGCGTGCCGCGGCGACTTCCACGATGCAGATCTCCTGCGGTGTGCGCAGGTCGGGCACGACGACCGTGCCGTCGTCACCGGTCTGGAGCACGATCGGCTTGCCGTCCGGGCCGGTGAGCGGCGCGTCGTCCTGCTTCAACGCCGGTGCCGCGCCGTCCGCCGCGGTGACCCGGAGCGCCACGCCCGCGATCCCCTTGGCGGTGTCGGTGTCGGTCTTCGCGACCTTCACCACACCCGGCTGGGTCCGGGCCACCGCCGACGCCTCGGCCGTGAGCCGCTTCTCACCACCGGTGGTGACGATCCGCTGCATGTCGGCGTTGCCCGGCACGTGCACCACCGGCCGGTCCGCCGGGCTGTCCAGGCGCACCCGGAACGTCGGCTTGGCACCGGTCGGCACGACCTTCAGCGACAACGCCCTGCCGTCCGCGGGCGTGCGCAGCTCGGCCGTGGTCTTGCCGTCCTCCAGCGTGGCCTGCTCCAGCTCGACGGTCACCGGCACGTCGCCGACCAGCTTGCCGTCGACCTTGGCGACGTCCACCGTCCAGGCTTCCGGCGTGCCGATGAGCTGCTCCTTCTCCGGAGCGGTGACCTTCGCCGTCCACGGACCGCGGTTGGCCTCGGCGTCCTTGCGCAGCCGCTCGACGGCGTCCTTGGTCGACTGCTCCAGCCGCTGGTAGTGGAACTCCTCGTTGTAGGCGATGTGGCGGAAGTCGCTGCTCGGGTCCAGCGAGATCGCCGACGCGCCGCTGCCGTGCGGGTACGCCGTCCACGAGTGCAGGAGGTGCGCCAGCGCGGCGGCCTCGTCCCGCGTCGGGTTGGTCGTGTAGCGCAGCAGGAGGTACGAGATGTTCGCGGCGACCTCGGGCGACAGCGCCTCACCCGCCTTGGTCCTCAGCTCGTCGCGGTCCCGGTATTCCTCGGTGCTGTCGGGCGCGAGCAGCGAGTATTCGACGCACCAGACGTGCCTGCCCTGCCACTTGTACGACCCGAGCCAGTCGGTGTTGGTGCGTTTGCCCAGGTAGCCCTGGGCTTCTGTGGTGTAGCCGATACCTTCCTCGACCTGGGCGCTGGATGTCGCGGGAACGGCGAGCAGAGCTGCACCGGTCGCGAGCAACGCGCCGGCGAGTCGTCTCCAACCCATGTTTTATTACCCCTCGGGCACGTCCGGACGAGCTGCCGGGGGAGAGCCTTACGGTTCGGCACGCCGACGGGCAAGACACCGACGGAGTGGGAGTTGCGACTACGCTCCGCAGCTGGGGCCGTGGGTTTGCGATCGACGGCCCGAGTAAAGTCTGTTTTACCCGACGGGAACCGATCGACTCGTGTGGTCGTTGAACCCCGTGACGGCGTCGAAACGCCACAGGAGGACGAGGTGCGTACCACCAGCAACCCCGCGTTCCGCAACCTGCCGACCGGCGGCGGTTACGGTAGTTACGCGGGCTTCGGCCAGCAGTACGAGGCGCAGCAGTACGGCGGCTACCAGACCGCGCCGCCGACCACCGGCGAGCGCCCCATCACCATCGACGACGTGGTCACCAAGACCGCGATCACCCTGGCCACCACCCTGGGCGTCGGTGTCATCTCGGCGTGGCTGGTGCTGTCCGGCCAGGTCAAGCCGTTCGCGTTGATGATCCCGGGCCTCATCGTCGGCCTGATCGTGTCGTTGGTCATCATCTTCAAGCGCACCCCGAGCGCGCCGCTCGTGATGACCTACGCGGTCGCGGAGGGCGTGTTCCTCGGCGCGATCACCGGCGTGTTCGAGGGAGCGTTCAAGGGCATCGCCTGGCAGGCGATCCTGGGCACGTTCGGCGTGTTCCTCGCCATGCTCGTGGTGTACAAGACGGGCGCGATCCGCGTCACGCCGCGCCTGACCAAGTGGATCATCGGCGCCACGGTCGGCGTGGCCGTGCTGATGCTCGGCAACCTGCTGCTCGGGTTGTTCGGCGTCAACATGGGCCTGCGTGACGGCGGCACGCTCGCCATCGTGTTCAGCCTGGTCGTGATCGGCATCGCGGCGTTCAACTTCCTGCTGGACTTCGAGGCCGCCAACGAGATGATCCGCTCCGGCGTCCCGGCCAAGTGGGCGTGGTGGGCCGCGTTCGGCCTCATGACGACGCTGGTGTGGCTGTACCTGGAGATCCTGCGGCTGCTGTCGTACTTGCAGCGGGACTGACGCGGGGGAGTTCACGGACGGGCGTCCGGCCTTTGGGTCGGGCGTCCGTTTTTGTTTCGGCGTGTTGGTTGCGGAGAGTGGTGGGGTGGGGGCGCGGTGGGGTGGTTCCCGGGGGAGTACCCGAAGGGGTAAAAGCGTCCTCGCCGGACTGGCAGACCGCCAAGGATGACGATCAAGGGCGGGCTGCGTGTCATCCCCGTATGGCCTGGTCAAGACAACCACCCTCGTTCCCAGGGCGCAAACGAAGTGCGTGTTTGCGCCCTGGGAACGAGCGCGGTTCGCTGGCGCGCAGGCCATACGGGGATGACACGCAGCGGGGCCGGGTGTGTGCTGGCGCGTGCTGTGAGTGGGGCGGCGCGTGCTGTGAGTGGGGCGGCGCGTCACAGTTCGGGGGAGTGGGACGTCCCTTACTTGTGGAGTAGGGAGGTCGTTTCCGATGCCGTACGTGTGGTGGCACAGCGAGTGCGACTCGCTGTGCCACGCCTTTTCGACCCAGCAGGTCGTGGTGGACCGCTACGAGGCTGCCTGTATGCGGTACGTGCCGCCGGACCTGCTGTTACGGGAGGCCACTGGGCCGTTGTGCGTTCCCTGCCTCCTGCGGGTCGGTCAGCTCAACCGCTCGATCACCATCGCCATGCCCTGACCGCCGCCCACGCACATGGTCTCCAGGCCGAACTGCTTGTCGTGGAACTGGAGGGAGTTGATCAGCGTGGTGGTGATGCGCGCGCCCGTCATGCCGAAGGGGTGGCCGACGGCGATGGCACCGCCGTTGACGTTCAGCCTGTCCAGGTCGATGCCCAGCTCCTGGTAGGACGGGATGACCTGGGCGGCGAACGCCTCGTTGATCTCGACCAGGTCGATGTCCCCGATGGTCATGCCGGCGCGGGACAGGGCCTGCTTCGACGCCTCCACCGGGCCGAGCCCCATGATTTCCGGGGACAGGGCCGAGACGCCGGTGCTGACGATGCGCGCCAGCGGCGTGATGCCGAGTTCCTCCGCCTTCGTGTCGCTCATGATCACCAGGGCCGCGGCGCCGTCGTTGAGCGGGCAGCAGTTGCCCGCGGTGACGCGGCCGTCGGGGCGGAACACGGGCTTGAGGCCGGCTACGCCCTCGTAGGTCACGCCGGGGCGGGGGCCGTCATCGGCCTGCACGACGGTGCCGTCCGGCAACGTCACCGGGGTGATCTCGCGCGCCCAGAAGCCGTTCGCGATGGCCTTCTCCGCCAGGTTCTGCGAACGGACGCCGAAGTGGTCCATCTCCTCGCGGGACACGCCCTTGGCCAGGGCCAGGTTCTCCGCGGTCTGGCCCATGGCGATGTAGATGTCGGGCAGCACGCCCGCGTCACGCGGGTCGGTCCACGTGTCCGCGCCCTGCTCCGCCGTGGTCCGGGTGCGCTCCTCCGCCTCCGCGAACAGGGGGTTGTGGGTGTCCGGCCAGCTGTCGGAACTGCCGCGGCCGAAGCGGGACACGGTTTCCACGCCGGCGCTGATGAAGACGTCGCCCTCGCCGGCCTTGATCGCGTGCAGGGCCATGCGGGTCGTCTGCACGCTGGACGCGCAGTACCGCGTCACGGTGGTGCCCGGCAGGCGGTCGTGGCCGGCGAGCACCGCCACTACGCGTGCCATGTTGAAGCCCTGCTCGCCGCCGGGCAGACCGCAGCCCAGCATGAGGTCGTCGATGTCGTTCGGGTCGAGCTGCGGCACCTTCGCCAGGGCCGCCCGGAGCACCTGCACGGTCAGGTCGTCCGGGCGGACGCCCTTGAGCGAGCCCTTGCCCGCCCGGCCGATCGGCGACCTGGCAGCGGAGACGATCACGGCCTCAGGCATTACGGAACTCCTTTGTATCGCCGCAACGTTGCCTTGAGCCTAGTTAACGCCTGTTCAGCGGGTGAGCGGTGCTTGCTGTGTGCGGTTGTTGAGGGTGGTTGCTGTGAGTGTCTGGCTAGCGGTTGCTGTGGGTGTCTTCCAGGGCCGCGTGTAGCGGGGCCAGGAGGATGGATGTCGCCGCCTCGTAGCCGGCCGCGCTGGGGTGGAAGCGGTCGCCGCTGAAGAAGTCCTCGTTGCGGGCGGTGAACTCGGCGCCCAGCAAGTCGCCCAGGGCCACGGGGGTGCCACCCGCCTTCCGCACGGCGATCCGTTGTGCCCGTGCCAGGCGCAGGCTCCAGGCACGGGCTACCGCGCGCAGCGGCTGGGCGATGGGGCGCACCGAGCCGAGGTCCGGGCACGTGCCGACGACGACGCCCACGCCCGCTCGGCGCAGCCGCTGCACCTCTACTCCCAGCAAGGCCGCGGCGACGCGGACCGGTGTTCGGGTGGTCACGTCGTTCGCCCCGATGACGATCAGGGCGACGTCCGGCGGGTCCAGCAGCGCCCGGGACACCTGGGGCGCCAGGTCGCGGGTCGTGGAACCGCTGATGGCGCAGGTCGTCAGGCGGACCGGGCGGCCGGTCTCCTCCGCCAGCCCCCTGGCCAGCAGCACGCCCGGCAGGTCGGCGGGGTCGTCGACGCCCAGACCCGCCGCTACGGAATCACCCACTACGGCGAACCGCACCGGTCGGCCGTCGCCCCCGCCGTGCACGCCGTCCCCGTTCGGCGGCGGGGCCACCGGCACGCCGATCACCACCCGCGCGCGTTTCGACTGCGTCGTGAACAGGCCGTATGCCACGCCGGTCAGCCCACCGAGGGCCGCCGCGGCGAGCACTGCCGGACTCCACTTCCCCATGTGCACCTCCCCTGAGGTCAATCGTCCGGTGGGACGCGTTGATTACGTCCATACGCGCGTGGGACCGCAACAAGTACGCTTTGCAAGTCATCTCGCGCAGTGGGAAGGAACTCGTCGGTGGAGTACGTCGAGAGCGTCGTGGACCTGGTCGGCAACACGCCGCTCGTGAAGCTGAACAAGGTTGCCGAAGGGCTCCGGCCGCTCATCCTGGCCAAGGTCGAGTACCTGAACCCCGGCGGCAGCGTGAAGGACCGCATCGCGCTGCGCATGGTGGAGGCGGCGGAGCGGTCGGGCGAGTTGCGTCCCGGCGGGACGATCGTGGAGCCCACGTCCGGCAACACGGGCGTCGGCCTCGCGCTGGTGGCCCAGCTGAAGGGCTACAAGTGCGTCTTCGTCTGCCCGGACAAGGTCAGCGTGGACAAGCGCAACGTGCTCAAGGCGTACGGCGCCGAGGTCGTGGTGTGCCCGACCGCGGTGGCGCCGGAGCACCCGGACTCCTACTACAACGTGTCGGACCGGCTGGTCGCCGAGATCCCCGGCGCGTGGAAGCCCAACCAGTACGCCAACCAGGAGAACCCGGCGAGCCACTACCACGGCACCGGCCCCGAGGTGTGGCGGCAGACCGAGGGCCGCGTCACGCACTTCGTCGCGGGCGTCGGCACCGGCGGCACGATCTCCGGCACCGGCCGCTACCTCAAGGAGGTGTCCGGGGGCCGCGTGCAGATCGTCGGCGCGGACCCGGAGGGCTCCGTCTACTCCGGCGGCTCCGGCCGGCCCTACCTGGTGGAGGGCGTCGGCGAGGACTTCTGGCCGGACGCGTACGACCGCCAGGTCTGCGACCGGGTCGTGGCCGTGTCGGACAAGGACTCCTTCGACCTCACCCGCCGCCTCGCCCGCGAGGAGGGCCTGCTGGTCGGCGGGTCGTGCGGGATGGCGGTCGCGGCGGCGCTGCGGGTCGCCGAGGACTGCGGCCCGGACGACGTGATCGTGGTGCTGCTGCCCGACGGCGGCCGGGGTTACCTGTCGAGCGTGTTCAACGACAAGTGGATGGCGCAGTACGGCTTCCTGTCGCCCGACACGTCCGGCGCGTCCGTCGGCGACGTGTTGCGCCGCAAGGACGGCACCATGCCGGACCTGGTGCACGGCCACCCCAACGAGACGGTCGCCGAAGCGGTGGCGATCATGCGTGAGTACGGCGTGTCCCAGATGCCCGTGGTCAACGCCGAACCCCCGGTGATGGCGGCCGAGGTGGCGGGCGCGGTCAACGAGCGGGACCTGCTGGACGCCCTGTTCACCGGCAAGGCGAAGCTCACCGACCGGCTCGACTCGCACATGTCGTTGAAGCTGCCGACCATCGGCTCCGGCGAGTCGATCAGCGCGGCCATGCAGGCGCTGGCCGCCGCGGACGGCGCGCTGGTGCTCGACGACGGCAAGCCGGCGGGTGTGGTGACCCGGCAGGACATCCTGGGTTTCCTCGCCGGTCGCCGGTGACGGCGGATTCCCCGGTTGCCGCAGGCGGGCGGGGTCTGATCCGCTAGCGTTGGCCCCCGACGCACACGCCTACGGCCCACGCCAAGGGGGTTGGAAACTCCGATGAACGCCCCGCAGCCGCCAGAGAACCAGCAGTTCGGCGGCCCAAACCAGCAGGAGCAGGGGCAGGGCGCCCAGCCTCCCAGCGCCGACGCGACGCAGGTCGTGCCCGGCGGCGGGCAGAACCCCGTGTTCCCGCCGCCGGAAGCGACCCAGGTCGTGCCGTCCTCGGGGTCGCAACCGGCGGTGAACCCGGACGCGACGCAGGTCGTGCCGCCGTCGGCCACGCAGCAGCCGAGCCAGTTCGGGCAGCCGTCCGCGTCGGGCGGTTTCCCCGCGCAGCCGGCCGTCTCCGGCGGTTTCCCGGCCCAGCAGCCGCCCGCGTACGGGCAGCCGCCCCAGCAGTTCGGCCAGCCGGCGCAGCAGTTCGGGCAGCCGCCGCAGCCGCCGGCGTACGGGGCCAACCCGTACGCGCAGCAGCAGCAACAGCCCTACGTGGCGAACCCGTACGCCCAGCAGCAGCCCTGGGGCGCGCAGCAGCCCGCTTACGGCCGACCCGCCACGCCTCCTCCGGCCGGCGGCTACGCCGAGTGGGGCACCCGCGCCCTGGGCGCGCTGGTCGACTACATCGCGCCCGGTGTCGTGGTGGCGATCCTCGTGATCGTCGGCTCGGCCACCGGTGACCCGACGATCGCCCTCGTGCTCAGCGGTATCGGCTACGTCGCGCAGCTCGGCTGGCTCATCTACAACTCGTGGTACCTCGCGGGCACCACGGGCCAGTCGTACGGCAAGAAGATCGCCAAGATCAAGCTGATCAAGGAGGAGACCGGGCAGCCGATCGGCTTCGGCAACGCGTTCGTCCGGTACCTGTGCCACTTCGTCGACTCGCTGGTGTGCCTGGTCGGCTGGTTCGCGCCGCTGTGGGACGTCAAGAAGCAGACCTGGGCCGACAAGATCATGGGCACGGTCGTCGTCAACGCGCCCGACACCGGCCTGCCGGGCGGCGGCTACCCCGGCGTGACCAGGCAGGCCAACCCGTACGCCCCGCAGCCGCAGCAGGGTTACGGCGCGCCGCAGTCCAACCCGTACGGTCAGCCGCAGCAGCAGCCCAACCCCTACGGTCAGCAGCCGCCGCAGCAGTGGTGAGCACGTGAACCACCGAGGCCGTCCGGGCGTCCGGGCGGCCTCGGCGCGTTCCCGGGGCCCGCTCTAGGCTTGCGCCATGACGGACACCGGCCACTACGGTTTCGCGACCAGGGCTATCCACGCCGGGCAGGAACCCGACCCCACCACGGGATCGGTGATCGTGCCCATCCACGCGACCTCGACCTACGCCCAGGACGGCGTGGGCGGGCTGCGTGGCGGCTTCGAATACTCGCGCACCGGCAACCCCACCCGCACCGCGCTGGAGGAGTGCCTGGCGGCCCTCGAAGGCGGTCGGCACGGGCGTGCGTTCGCCTCGGGCATGGGCGCCACCGACGCGGCCCTGCGGGCGATGTGCCGTCCCGGTGACCACGTGGTCATCCCCAACGACGCCTACGGCGGCACGTTCCGGCTCATCGACAAGGTGTTCGCCCACTGGGGCGTCGAGCACACGCCCGTGCCGCTGTCCGACGTGGACGCGGTCCGCGCCGCGATCCGGCCCAACACCAAGGTCGTCTGGGTCGAGACGCCGACCAACCCGCTGCTCAACATCGCCGACATCGCCCTGCTCGCGCAGGTCGCGCACTCGGCGGGCGCGCGGCTCGTGGTGGACAACACGTTCGCCTCGCCCTACCTCCAGAGCCCGTTGGCGCTCGGCGCGGACGTGGTGCTGCACTCCACCACCAAGTACGTCGGCGGCCACTCCGACGTGGTCGGCGGCGCGCTGGTCACCTCCGACGACGAGCTGGACGCCGAGTTCGGCTTCCTCCAGAACGGCGCGGGCGCGGTGCCCGGCCCGTTCGACGCGTGGCTCACCCTGCGCGGCATCAAGACCCTCCAGGTGCGCATGGAGAAGCACTCGGACAACGCCGAGCTGGTCGCGGCGGCGCTCCAGCGGCACCCGAAGGTCACCTCGGTGCTCTACCCGGGCCTGCCCGAGCACCCCGGTCACGAGGTGGCGGCCAAGCAGATGCGCCGGTTCGGCGGCATGATCTCGTTCACCGTCGAGGGCGGCGAGGAGGCGGCGCTGCGGGTCTGCTCGCGCACGCGGCTGTTCACGCTGGCCGAATCGCTGGGCGGCGTCGAGTCGCTGATCGAGCACCCCGGCCGGATGACGCACGCCAGCACGGCCGGGTCGCTGCTCCAGGTGCCGGACGACCTGATCCGGATCTCCGTCGGCATCGAGTCCGGCGACGACCTGGTGGCCGACCTGCTGGCGGCCCTGGACTGAACCGCGCGGCGGGGCCAGGTGCGTCAGCGGCCGTAGCGGACGGCGGCGCGTTCCCTGGCCTTCGCGGCCTCGACCTCGCGGTCCCGCGGCGGCGCCTTCGTCACGAGGGATTCCAGCAGCACGCGGGTCGCCTCGGCGACCGCCTCGACGGCGGCGTCGAACGCCTCCTGGTTCGCGGCGGACGGGTGCGTCGACCCGCTGACCTTGCGCACGTACTGGACCGCCGCGGCCCGGACCTCGTCCTCGGTGGCGGGCGGCTCGAAGTTGTGGAGCACCCGGATGTTTCGGCACATGGCACCACTATCGCCGAAGTCAGGGCTGGACGTCGTACCGGGAGTTCTCCACCCGCTTCGGCACGGTCGGCAGGTGCACGTCGTCGACGCAGCCGCCGACGAACTCCACCACGCCGTCGCGCTCGACGAACCGGCCCGCGTCGGCGCACCCCGCGTGGGCCACGGTGAAGAAGGCCGCACCGGTCAGCACCACGGCCGTGGCCACCGCCCCGACGAGCGGGACCACCCCGGTGACCCGTCGCGCGAGCGCCATGCCACCTCCCCGGGTGAATGCTGCGTGAAACGTCGCCCCCACCGAGCGTACCGGTCCGACGCGGCGCGGTGACCCCTCGGACGCGCGAAAGGCCGGCCCGGGGCACCCGGACCGGCCTGCGCGCCGCACGGCGTCAGAGGTTGCCCCGACGCTCCTGCTCGCGCTCGATCGCCTCGAAGAGGGCCTTGAAGTTGCCCTTGCCGAAGCCCAGCGAACCGTGCCGCTCGATCAGCTCGTAGAACACGGTCGGGCGGTCGCCGATCGGCTTGGTGAAGATCTGGAGCAGGTAGCCGTCCTCGTCGCGGTCGACCAGGATGCGGTGCTCCTTCAGGACCTCGATCGGCACGCGCACCTCGCCGATGCGGGCCCGCAGCTCCGGGTCGTCGTAGTACGAGTCCGGGGTCTCCAGGAACTCGACGCCGGCCGCGCGCATCGCCGTCAGGGTGGCGACGATGTCGTTGGTGGCGAGCGCGATGTGCTGCACGCCCGCGCCCTCGTAGAACTCCAGGTACTCGTCGATCTGCGACTTGCGCTTGGCCACCGCGGGCTCGTTGAGCGGGAACTTCACCCGGTGGTTGCCGTTGGACACCACCTTGCTCATCAGCGCCGAGTAGTCGGTGGCGATGTCGTCGCCGATGAACTCCGCCATGTTCACGAAGCCCATGACGCGGTTGTACCACTCGACCCAGTAGTCCATCTTGCCGAGTTCGACGTTGCCCACGCAGTGGTCCACCGCCTGGAACAGCCGCTTCGGCGCGCCCTCGGGCCGGACGACGGTGCTCTCCCTGGCCACGTAACCCGGCAGGTAGGGGCCGGTGTAGCGGGAGCGGTCGATCAGCGTGTGGCGGGTCTCGCCGTAGGTCTTGATCGCGGCGCGGCGGACCACGCCGTGCTCGTCCTCGACGTCGTGCGGCTCTTCGAGCACGGTGGCGCCCTGCGCGCGGGCGTGCTCGATGCACTTGTCGACGTCGGCGACCTCCAGCGCGAGGTCCACGACGCCGTCGCCGTGCCTGCGGTGGTGGTCGAGCAGCGGGCTGTCCGGCTGGACGCCGCCGTTGATCACGAACCGCGCCGAACCCGACTTCAGGACGAAGGACTTGTGGTCCCGCTGCCCGGTTTCCGGACCGGCGTAGGCGACGAGCTGCATCCCGAAGGCGACCTGGTAGAACCACGCGGTCTGGGTCGCGTTGCCGACCACGAAGACCACGGCGTCCATGGAGCGGACCGGGAACGGGTCCCGCGTCCCGTCGTAGTCGACCAGACCCACGAGCTGGCGGAGCTGGTCGTAGCTCACGTCGTCAAGCTGCTGCGTCATGCGTCACAGCATGTGCGGCGTTATGCAGGGTGAGCAACAGTCTCGTTTTCTGCTGGTCAAGTTGTACAGTGGATCGTGGTCAACGACGGACAAGCTGAACACTCTGACCAGGTCGTGGACGGGTTGGACGCCCGCCTGCTCCTGCTGCTGACGGACGAACCGCGGCTGGGCGTGCTGGAGTGCTCGCGGCGGCTCGGCGTGGCGCGCGGCACCGTGCAGGCCCGCCTCGACCGCCTGACGGCGCGGGGCGTGCTCACCGGTTTCCCGCCCGCCCTCGACCTCGCCGCGATGGGCTACGGGCTGACCGCGTTCGCCGTGCTGGAGATCGCGCAGGGCAGGCGGCAGGAGGTCTCCGACGGCCTGGCCGCCATCAACGAGGTGTGCGAGGTGCACGCGACGACGGGCCAGGGCGACCTGTTCGTGCGCGTGGTGGCCCGCTCGAACGCCGACCTCCAACGGGTGATCGACTCCATCGTGGACGTGCCGGGCGTGCAGCGGCTGTCCACCTCGATCGCCCTGTCCACGCCCGTGCCGCCACGCGTGCGCCCGCTGCTGGAGCGCATCCCCTGAACACGTGGGAGGGGCGGCCACCCGCGGTGGCCGCCCCTCCGGTGTCCGTGGGATCAGCCCGCGTAGGGCACCGCCTTGATCAGCGTCACCTTCATGGTGCTGCCGCTGGGCAGCTCGTACTCGCGGGTCTCGCCGTCCTTCGCGCCGTTGAGGGCCTTGCCCAGCGGGGACGAGGGGGAGTAGACCTCCAGCGAGCCGTGCGCGCCCTCCTCGCGGGTGGCGAGCAGGAACTCCTCGGTCTCGTCGTCACCTTCGTAACGCACCGTGAGCACCATGCCGGGGGCGGCCACACCTGCGACGGTGGGCGCCTCGCCGACCTTGGCGACCCTCAGCAGCTCCTGGAGCTGGCGGATGCGGGCCTCCTGCTTGCCCTGCTCCTCGCGCGCGGCGTGGTAACCGCCGTTCTCGCGGAGGTCGCCCTCCTCGCGGCGAGCGTTGATCTCCGCGGCGATGACCGGGCGATTCTCGATCATCTCGTCCAGCTCCGCCTTGAGCCGGTCGTAGGCCTCCTGGGTCAGCCAGGTCACCTCAGTGTCGCTCACGGTCACCAACTCCTCGTCTTGCTCCAGGCCCGCGCGCGGGCTGGTAGTTCCCGGGCGCACGCGCCCGGAACGGAAAAACACGGCCCGCGTCGGGGCCGTGCTGAAAGGCCAGAGTAACACGCGTACAACGCTGAGCTATCGCGTTTTGTTCCGCCGACGGCCGCTGAACGCGCAGATCACCCGCTTGGCCGCTACCTCGTGGACAGGTAGGCCGGGACCTGGTAAGAGCAGCCGAACACCTCACCGGTGGTCGGTGGTTTCGACGTCCGGACCACGGTCGTCGCGTGCACGGCGCCACCGCCGGGCGCCACCAGCACCTCGCGCCTGCCCGCCTCGTCACCGTCGTCCGAGCGCGCGCGCACGATGCACACCACCGGCTGATCGGGTGTCTCGCGGACCACCTCGAACGTGATCTCCACCGAGTCGGGGCCGAGGATTTCGAACGCCGTCTGCTTCGCCTCGACGGGTTGCGCGCCGAGGTTGCGGTAACCGACCCACGCCACCACGGCGCCCACGAGCACCGCGACCACGGGCAGTGACCACCGGGTCCACCGGGGCAGGGCGCGGCGCGGCTTGCCGTAACGACCCTCCGGCAGTGCCACTTGCCAACACCTCTTCACCCGTGGGGAACAATGGCGCTCGATAACCACGTTGAGTGTCGCAGGGGCCGCGGTGGTCCTGTCCGGCAGGGGCCAAGGAGGACCACGTCCGTCATGGTTGAGCAGTTGCGCCTGATGGCGGTGCACGCGCACCCCGACGACGAGTCGAGCAAGGGCGCCGCCACGATGGCGCGCTACATCGCCGAGGGTCACGAGGTGATGGTCGTGACCTGCACGGGGGGCGAGGCGGGCAGCATCCTGAACCCCGCGATGGACCGACCCGACGTGCTGGAGAACATGGCGGAGATCCGCCGCGGCGAGATGGCGCGTGCCGCCGAGATCCTCGGCATCCAGCACCGCTGGCTGGGTTTCGTCGACTCGGGGCTGCCCGAGGGCGACCCGCTGCCGCCGCTGCCGGAGGGCTGCTTCGCGCTGGTGCCGCTGGAGGAGTCCGTCCCGCCGCTGGTCCGCGCGATCCGCGAGTTCCGCCCGCACGTGGTCGTCACCTACGACGAGAACGGCGGCTACCCGCACCCGGACCACATCCGGTGCCACGAGGTGTCGGTCGCGGCGTTCGACGCGGCGGGCGACCCGGAGCGGTACCCGGCCGAGGGCGAGCCGTGGCAGCCGCTGAAGCTGTACTACTCGCACGGGTTCTCCCGCGCGAAGCTGCTGGCGTTCCACGAGGCGCTGACCGAGGCCGGCCTGGAGTCGCCCTACGACGAGTGGCTGAAGAACTGGGACGCCGACCAGCCCGACGTGATCGAGCGCGTCACCACGCGCGTCGAGTGCGCCGACTACTTCCCCGTGCGCGATGAGGCCCTCAAGGCGCATGCTACCCAGATCGACCCGACGAGCCGCTGGTTCGCCGTGCCGCTGGAGATGCAGCGGGAGGTGTGGCCGACCGAGGAGTACGAACTCGCGCGGTCCCTGGTCGACAGCACGTTGCCCGAGGACGACCTGTTCGCGGGCGTTCGGGAGAAGGTGACGGCGTGAACCCGGTCCCGTGGGACCAGACGACCGCGATGGTGCTGGTGCAGCCCTCGACCACCAAGGACCCCGGTGGTCAGCAGGAGGACTTCGGCAAGTCCTCCCCGGTGGGCCTGCTGCTGCTGGTGCTGTTCTTCGTGGCGGTCTTCTTCCTGGTCCGCTCGATGAACAAGCACCTGCGCAAGCTGCCCGCCTCGTTCGACCAGGCGGAGCAGCCGGAGGAGGGCAAGAAGAAGACGGGCGCCTAGGGCCTGTCCTTCGAGCGCGGGGCAGGCCGCGGTCGGGTGGGGCCGCTGACTGTCAGGCAGGCTCCCGGGAAGTTCCGTGAGACGAAGGCGCGCCCTGGCGCGGGTACCAGGCGCGCCGGGCGGGTACCGACACCACCTCGCGCTCGGGGTAGCGCAGCGCGCTGAGCCGTCCGCCGAACACGCACCCCGTGTCCAGGCACAGGGTCCCGTTGAGCCATCGGGCCTCCTCGACCGGCGTGTGTCCATAGAGGACGGTCGCTGCCCCGCGGTACTCCTCCGCCCACGGGTGCCGGACGGGGAAGCCACGCGCGTCCACCTCGCCCGTGGTGCGCCCCCACACGGCCAGGCCACGCATCCGGGCGGACTCCACGCCGTGGTAGCGCTCGGGCAGGCCCGCGTGCGCGACCACCAGCCGGCCGCCGTCCAGCACGTAGTGCGGCACCAGGGCGTCGCAGAACTCCAGCACGTCCCGCCGGAACCCGTCCGACTCGCCCGCCAGTTGGGCCAACGACTTCTCCAGGCCGTGCCGGACGGTCACCTCCCGCCCGCGCAGCGCCCGCACCAGCTTGTCCTCGTGGTTGCCGCGCACCACCCGCGCCGTGCCCGCCGCCACCATGCCCATCACCAGGCGCAGCACGGCGGGCGTGCCCGGACCCCGGTCCACCAGGTCGCCGAGGAACACCGCCGTTCGGCCGTCCGGGTGGTGCGCGCCGTCCGGCTCGACGTGCCAACCCAGTTCACGCAGCAGGTGGACCAGTTCGGTGTGGCACCCGTGCACGTCGCCGACCACGTCGAACGGTCCGGTCTCGTGGCGCAGGTCGTGGGGCGGGCGTTCGGCTGGGTGCACACCACCAGTCTGGCCGACCGGTAGTGCCGCCGGACCCGATTTACTGTGGAGCCATGACGAACCGGCTCGCGTCCGCGACCAGCCCGTACCTGCTCCAGCACGCCGACAACCCGGTGCACTGGCACCCGTGGTCGCCGGAGGCGTTCGCCGAGGCGCGGGAACGGGGTGTCCCGGTGCTGCTGTCGGTGGGGTACGCGGCCTGCCACTGGTGCCACGTGATGGCGCACGAGTCGTTCGAGGACCCGGAGACCGCGGCGTACATGAACGAGCACTTCGTCAACGTCAAGGTCGACCGCGAGGAGCGCCCCGACGTGGACGCGGTGTACATGGCGGTGACGCAGGCGTTGAGCGGTCAGGGCGGGTGGCCGATGACGTGCTTCCTGACGCCCGACGGTGAGCCGTTCTACGCGGGCACCTACTACCCGCCCGAGCCGCACCCGGGCATCCCGTCGTTCCGGCAGGTGCTGGAGGCGATCGAGCACGCGTGGCGCGAGCAGGGCGCCGAGGTGCGCGCGTCGGCGGCGGACATCGTGCGGCAGCTCGCGGTCAAACCGCTGCCGCAGTCCACTGTGGACGAAGACGTGCTGGACGGCGCGGTGGTGTCGTTGCTCGGCCACTACGACCGGGCCAACGGCGGATTCGGTGGTGCGCCGAAGTTCCCGCCGTCGATGGTGCTGGAGTTCCTGCTGCGCCACCACGAGCGCACCGGTTCCGTGCAGGCGTTGTCGATGGCGCGTGCGACGTGCGACGCCATGGCGACCGGCGGGCTCTACGACCAGCTCGGTGGCGGTTTCGCGCGGTACAGCGTGGATGCCGGCTGGGTCGTGCCGCACTTCGAGAAGATGTTGTACGACAACGCTTTGCTGCTGCGGGTGTACGCGCACCTGAGCCGGCGTGACGAGTCGGCGCGGTACCGGCGGGTGGTGCGCGGGACCGCCGAGTTCCTGCTGCGCTCGCTGGGCACGGCGGAGGGCGGGTTCGCCGCGTCGCTGGACGCCGACACGGACGGCGTGGAGGGCGCGACGTACGTGTGGACGCCGGCGCAGCTCGCCGAGGTGCTGGGCCCGGTGGAGGGCGCGCGGGCGGCCGTGCGGTACGGCGTGACGCCGGAGGGCACGTTCGAGCAAGGCGCGTCCACGCTGCGGTTGCTCGGCGAGCCCGAGCCGGAGGTGGAGGCCGCGTTGCTGGCGGCCCGCGAGCGGCGGCCCCAGCCGGGCCGGGACGACAAGGTGGTGACCGCGTGGAACGGGCTCGCCGTCGCGGCCCTGGCCGAGGCCGGTTCGGTGTTCGGCGAGCCGCGCTGGGTGGCGGCGGCCGTGCGGGCGGCGGAGCTGCTGCTGGACGTGCACCTGGTCGGCGAGCGGTTGTTGCGCACGTCGCGGGACGGCGTGGCGGGTACCGCGGCGGGCGTGCTGGAGGACTACGGCTGCTTCGCGGACGGCCTGCTGGCGCTGCACCAGGCGACCGGCGAGCCGCGGTGGCTGGACGCCGCGTGCGGGTTGCTGGACACGGCGCTGGCGCGGTTCGCGGGCGAGGAGCCGGGTGCCTACTACGACACCGCGGACGACGCGGAGGCGTTGGTGCAGCGGCCGGCCGACCCGTCCGACAACGCCACCCCGGCGGGCGCGTCGGCGTTGGCGTCGGCGTTGCTGACGGCGTCCGTGCTGGGCGCGCCGCGGCAGGCGGAGTACCGGGCGGCGGCCGAGGCGGCCGTGTCCAGGGCCGGCCTGCTGGCCGCCCGCGAGCCGCGGTTCGCCGGGCAGTGGCTGGCCGTCGCCGAGGCGTTGGCGCTCGGGCCCGTGCAGGTGGCGGTGGTCGGCGTGGCGCCGGAACTGGTGTCGACGGCGTGGCGCGGCGTGCACGGCGGCGGCGTGGTCGTGGCGGGTGAGCCGGGCGCCGCGCCGCTGCTCGCCGACCGGCCGCTGGTCGGCGGCGAACCGGCGGCCTACGTGTGCCGGGGCTACGTGTGCGACCGCCCGGTCACCACGACCGCCGAACTGGTAGAGGCGCTGGGTCGGTAGTGTTCGAGGGCCGGGAGATCATGACCATCTCGTACGACATCACGTGGGATCTCGACCCGGCGGCGCCGACGTTCCGCGGTCGGACGTCCGTGCGCTTCAAGGGAACGCGTGCCTACGCCGAGCTGTCGGCGGTGTCGTTGCGCGAGGCGTTGCTGAACGGGTGGCACGTGCCGTGGGACGGCGCGCGGCTGGCGCTCGACGTGGACGGCGTGCTGGAGGTCGACGCCGATTTCGCCTACCACCGCGACCGCGGCTTCCGCCGGGTCGAGGTCGACGGCGCGACGTACCTGTACGCGTTGCACTACCCGGATTCGGCGGGGTGGACGTTCCCGTGCGTCGACCAGACCACGCGCAGCCGCGTGAACCTGACCGTCGACGCGCCGGGCGTGGTGCTCACCAACAGCACCGCCGCCCCGATCCCGCCCTACACGATCACCGCCGCGGTCGGGCCGTGGGTGGAGGTCGGGGAGGGCGTGCACGTGATGCGGTCGCGTGCGGGCGAGCGCGACCGGGGTCGGGTGGTGTCGCGGCTGATCGAGGACTCGGTCGCGTTCTTCGAATCGGTGCTGGGCGTGCCGTACCCGTACGAGAAGTGCGACGCGGTGTTCGTGCCGGAATTCCCGCACCTCGCCTTCTCGTCCCCGGGCTTGATCATGTTCGACGACGCGGTGTTCGACGCGTTGGCCACGCGTGAACCGAAGTACGCCGCCACGGTGCTCAGCCACGAGGTCGCGCACGCGTGGTCGGGGAACCTGGTGAACGCCGAGCCGTGGCTGGTGGAGGCGTTGGCGACGTACCTGAGCAGGTTGGCGACGGAGCAGTTCGTGCCCGGTGTCGACCCGTGGGCGATACCGGAGAACACCCCTTGGCCGGATCGGCCTTACGTGCCGCACTTGGCGCACGTGCGGGCCGTGGAGGACACCATGGGGCGGGAGACGCTGTTATCGGGGTTATCGACGTTCCTGAGCCGTTATGCGCACACCAACGCGGGGTGGGCGGAGTTGAAGGCGTGCCTGAGCGAGTAGGGCGCACATCGCCGGTCGGCACGGCCCGACCTCCGGCCTTCGCCGTCCTGACCCCCGGCGCCGCAGCCGTCGGCAGGGCGGCGAAGCCGTCGCGGCCACGCCCCGGTCAGGCGTACATCGCCAGCCAGATGGCGATGTAGTGGCAGAGGGCGGCCAGGACGGTGGCCGCGTGGAAGAACTCGTGGTAGCCGAAGACCTGGGGCCAGGGGTTCGGCCAGCGGGACGCGTAGAAGATCGCCCCGGCCGTGTACAGGAGGCCGCCGGCGACGAGCAGGATCAACGCCGCCCAGCCCGCGCTGTGCAGCAGGTCCGGCAGCACGAAGACGGCCACCCAGCCCAGCGCGATGTAGATCGGCACCCCGAGCCACCGCGGCGCGTGGGGCCACGCCAGCTTCAGGGTCACGCCGCCCAACGCGCCCAGCCACACCACCGCCAGCACCACCTTGCCGGTCGCCGGTGGCATCGCCAGCAGGGTGAACGGGGTGTACGTGCCGGCGATGAACACGAAGATCATCGAGTGGTCCATGCGCTTCATCCACGTCCGCGCCCGGACGCTGCGCCAGTTCACCCGGTGGTACAGCGCGCTCACGCCGAACAGGCCGACGACGGTCGCCCCGTACACGGACGTCGCGAGAGCCGCCTTCGCGGACACGGTCGCCGCGGCCAGGGCGATCAACGCCGCCCCGGTCACCACGGACACGACGAACGACCAGAAGTGCAGCCACCCGCGCATCCGGGGGCGCAGCGCTGGTGCCGGCGGCTGGGGGAGCGTGGACGTGGTCACCCGAGCGAGGTTACGGGAGCGTAGGTAGCGGGGTCAGCACGCGTCGGCGTGACTGCGGCCACCCGGCGTACGCTCTTCCAGCGTGGGTCTTCGCGAACGAGTCAAGAGCGTCCTCCTCAAGGGTTACGAGTACCGGCTCAACCGATGGCTCGACGGCAAGCAACGGCCCAGGCACGTCGGCGTGGTGCTGGACGGCAACCGGCGGTGGGCGAAGGAGGCCGGGTTCGCGGACGTCGCGCACGGCCACCGGGCGGGTGCGCGGAAGATCCTGGAGCTGCTCACCTGGTGCCGCGAGGCCGAGGTCGAGGTGGTCACGCTGTGGATGCTCTCCACGGACAACCTGAATCGGCCGCCGGAGGAGCTGGACCCGCTGCTGGGCATCATCGCCGACATCGTCGACGAGATCGCCGAGCCGGGTAACCCGTGGCGCGTGCGGCACGTCGGCGCGCTGGACCTGCTGCCCACGGAGACCGCCGCCCGGCTGTCCGCCGCGTCGCTGCGCACCAGGGACCGCACCGGCCTGGAGGTGAACGTCGCCGTCGGCTACGGCGGGCGGCAGGAGATCGCCGACGCCGTGCGCAAGCTGCTCACCAAGCACGCCGAGTCGGGCGGCACGATCGAGGAGCTGGCGGAGGTGCTGGACGTCGACCACATCGCCGAGCACCTGTACACGTCCGGCCAGCCCGACCCGGACCTGCTCATCCGCACGTCCGGCGAGCAGCGGCTGTCCGGGTTCATGCTGTGGCAGTCGGCGCACTCGGAGTTCTGGTTCTGCGAGGCGTACTGGCCGGAGTTCCGCCGCACCGACTTCCTCCGCGCCCTGCGCGACTACGCGGTACGCCACCGCCGCTTCGGCTCCTGACACCGGACGCGCCAAAGGGGCGCCCCGCTGAGGCGCCCCTCCGGTCCGGCCGTGCTCAGCCTCCGACGTTGTTGTCGTGACCATCGGAGATGCCGCCCGCGGCGCAGTTGCCCGTGGTCTCGGGCGACGCGATCGGCACGATGAGGCCGATGATCGGGATGTCGTTGTTGCAGAGGCCGACGACGGCGTTCACGTTGTTGCCGTTCAACAACGAGACGATGTGGCCCTGGTTGAAGTGGTGGTTGCCGTGGTGCCCGTCGTGGTGCCCGTGCCAGTCGTGCTCGGGCTCACCGGCGAACGCCGGGGAGCCGACCATCATCACGCCTGCCGCGAGAGCGGCGACCGCGCCAGCCTTCTTCAGCACGTCATGCCTCCTTGCGTAGTTCTTTCTTTGGGTGGGAAATTAGTCGACCCGCGGGGGGCGCACCGCGTCACGACCCCATAGTGTGAATGTCGGCGTGTCGTGGTGCGGAAATCGGCAAATTCGGGGGAACCCGCGCTCAGTCGGAGGCGACACCGTCGGCGACGCCCACGGCGCGGTTCTCCGCCTGGTTCGGCGAGAGCGGCGGGAGGGAGGCGGGCACGTGGCCGCCGCACCGGTCCGGGACGGTGTTCAGGTCGTCGCCGTCGGGTGCGCTGACCTGCGGCTCCCGGTTCCGGTGCCCGCCACGTGCGCCGGGGGTCCGAGCGGCGGCACGCCTGCCGCCGCGGGGACGGTCCCGGCGCCAACCTCCTTCAGCACTTGCCTCTCCTCGGTGTCGGATATCCCCGCGCTTTCCGGGGACTGGGGGAAATCTCCGGGGCGCGCGGGGTCCTCGCGGTGGAGAAGTTACCGAAGGACAAAGCCGCCGGGAGCCCCATTACCCCATTGTGTGACGCGCGAGGTGATCAGCATCCCCTCTTCGGTTGTTCTTCCGGGTCGGAGTTCATCGCGCCGGGAGTTCCCGTGGTAATACGACCGAACGGCTCGTAAGCTCCCCTGCTCATGGACGGCAACGCGCTGGTGCGCGAGTACCTGGCGCTCGGCCTGCGCCTCGACCGGCTGCGCCCCGGCCTGGTCGACTCCTACACCGGCGACCCGGAGCTGCGGCGCGCCGTCGCCCGCGAACCCCGCCCGCACCCGGTGGCGCTGGCCCGGCAGGCGGCGTCGCTGCGCCGCGAGCTGCCCGCCGCCGGCCTGGCACCGGTGCGCGAGCGCTTCCTGGACGCCCACCTGACCGCGGTGGAGTGCGCGGCACGCCGGCTGGCCGGTGTGGACGTGCCGTACGTGGCGGAGGTGCGCGCGTACTTCCAGGTGGACGTGGCGATGGGCGAGCCGGACGAGTACCGGGCCGCGCACGCCCGGCTGCACGAGGTGCTGCCCGGCCCGGGTCCGCTGGCCGAGCGCCTGGCCGACCACCGCGCCTACGACGTGGTGCCGCCGCGCAAGCTGGGCCGGGCCGTGCACGCCCTGTCCGCCGCCCTGCGCGACCTGGTCGGGCGGCGGTTCGGGCTGCCCGCGGGCGAGGCCGTGGAGTACGAGGTCGTCGCCGACCGGCCGTGGAGCGGCTTCAACCACTACCTCGGCGGCTTCCGGTCGCGGGTGGCGATCAACGCCGACCTGGGCCACCGGATGTCCAACCTGCCGCACCTGGTGGCGCACGAGTCCTACCCCGGCCACCACACCGAGCACTGCCGCAAGGACGCCGGGCTGGTCGACGCGCGCGGCCACGCCGAGCAGTCGCTGTTCCTGATCAACACGCCGCAGTGCCTGATGGCCGAGGGCGCGGCCGAGCTGGGCCTGCACGCGGTGGTCGGGCCCGGCTGGGGCCGGTGGACCGAGCTGGTGCTCGGCGAGGTCGGCCTGCGCATGGAGGGCGACCAGGCGGAGCGGGTGGAGGCGGCGGTCGCCGGGCTGGCCGGCGTCCGGCAGGACGCGGCGCTGCTGCTGCACGACCGGCGTGCGGCGGAGGACGACGTGGTGGCGCACCTGTGCCGCTGGCTGCTGGTGCCCGAGCGGCGGGCGCGGCACATGGTCCGGTTCCTCGCCGACCCGCTGTGGCGGGCGTACACGACGACCTACGTGGAGGGCGCGCGCCTGGTCCGCGCGTGGCTGGACCGGCGTCCACTTGCTGGGACGGCGGCTGAGCGTTACCTGAGACTTCTGGACGAACCGCTGGTGCCCGCGACCCTCCAGGACGACCTCCGGAACGGCCTCGACGGGCCGTCATGTCACCACCCGTGACGCCGCCGGCCGTCCGGAGTACCGCTACTGAGCTGCACGGACCACGTTGAGCGTCCTATTGGTCACGCCCAGTCGCTACATCGGGTGGTAAGTGACCGCCGATGTGCGGTCACGTGACGAATTGGGGAATCACCTGCCTGGCTGCCTGCAAACCGGGTGCATCCGGAGGTAACTTCCGACTTGGCGGACCGCGTCCACTGCGGACCGCGCAGGGAGGCCCTGATCGTGGCTGTGGTCCGAACGCCGGTTCCGCCGGTGGAGGCGAGCGCGAGGGGGCCGGCACCCGGCCCTCGTGGCCGACGCGCCTGACGGCGTGCCGGTCGATCGGGGTGGTGCCTGGCCCAGCGAGGAGCGGACGCGGGTGCCGCGTTCGTGAAGGAGTTGCCGTGAACGCACGACGACCCGCGAGCCGTTCCTCAGGCTCATCGCGCAGCACTTCCCGGCGCAAGAGCGCGCCGACCAACCAGACGTACGTGGTGGACACCTCCGTGCTGCTCTCCGACCCCCTGGCCACCACGCGGTTCGCGGAGCACGAGGTCGTGCTGCCGCTCGTGGTGATCAGCGAGCTGGAGGGCAAGCGCCACCACCCCGAGCTGGGCTGGTTCGCGCGGGAAGCGCTGCGCCTGCTCGACGACCTGCGGCTACAGCACGGTCGCCTGGACCACCCGGTCCCCATCGGCGACCAGGGCGGGACGGTGCGCGTCGAGCTGAACCACTCCGACCCGGAGGTGTTGCCCGCGGGTTTCCGCACGGACTCCAACGACGCCCGGATCCTGGCCTGCGCCCTCAACCTCGCCGCCGAGGGCAACTCCGTCACCCTGGTCACCAAGGACATGCCGCTGCGCGTCAAGGCGGGCGCGGTGGGCCTGGCGGCCGAGGAGTACCGCGCCCACGATGTGACGCTGTCCGGCTACACGGGCATGTCCGACGTGGACGTGGACCAGTCCGCGGTGGACGCGCTCTACAAGGAGGGTGTGGTCGACCCGGCCGCGTTCGACCTCGCCCACGTGGCGGAGCTGCCGTGCCACAGCGGCCTGCGGCTGCTCGCGGGCACGTCGAGCGCCCTGGGCCGGGTCACGCCGGACAAGCAGGTCCGCCTGGTGCGCGGCGACCGGGAGGCGTTCGGGCTGCACGGCCGGTCCGCCGAGCAGCGCGTCGCCCTGGACCTGCTGCTGGACACCGATGTCGGCATCGTCTCGCTGGGCGGGCGCGCGGGCACCGGCAAGTCGGCGTTGGCGTTGTGCGCGGGCCTGGAGGCGGTCATGGAGCGCCGCCAGCACCGCAAGGTCGTCGTGTTCCGCCCGCTGTACGCGGTGGGCGGGCAGGAGCTGGGCTACCTGCCCGGTTCCGAGAGCGAGAAGATGCAGCCGTGGGCGCAGGCGGTCTTCGACACGCTCGGCGCGCTGGTCAGCCAGGACGTGGTCGAGGAGATCATGGACCGCGGGATGCTGGAGGTCCTGCCGCTGACCCACATCCGGGGCCGCTCGCTGCACGACTCGTTCGTGATCGTGGACGAGGCGCAGTCGCTGGAGCGCAACGTGCTGCTGACCGTGCTGTCCCGGCTGGGCGCCAACTCGCGGGTGGTGCTGACCCACGACGTGGCGCAGCGGGACAACCTGCGGGTCGGCCGGCACGACGGCGTGGCCGCGGTGATCGAGAAGCTGAAGGGGCACCCGCTGTTCGCGCACGTGACGCTGAGCCGGTCCGAGCGGTCGCCGATCGCGGCGCTGGTGACCGAGATGCTGGAGGACTACGCGTCCTGACGCGGGTGTGACGAAATGGAGGCTTTCCCGGCTGGAAAGCCTCCATTTCCCCGTTGTTCACCGGATTCCATTAATGACGAATATGGCGGACCGGGCACGCCGACCCCGGTACTGTGACGACCATGCCGGTCGCGATGGACACCGCGCAGTACCTGGGTTACAGCGTGCTGGCCGTCGGCATGATCGCCGCGGTCGCCGCCGCCGTGCTGGCCGTCCGGTCGCAGGTCACCGGCTCCAAGGACCGCCAGCAGCTCGTGGCCGAGGACGTGCAGGCGACCAAGGAGCTGCTCGCCGCGCCGCAGGGCGCCACCGCGCCGCCGCAGGTCGCCAAGTGGGAGCAGCACGCGACGGAGACCGCACGCACTCAGCTCGACCTGTACCTGCGCAACTCCGAGGCCGCGCTGCGGCAGAGCGCCACCAGCTTCCGCGTCGGCATGACCGCCGCGGCCGTCGGGTTCCTGGTGGTCATCGGCTCCGTGGTGTGGCTGCTCGCGGTGGACCGGGACGTCGCCCTGGCGGGCGTGATCAGCGGCGTCGTCTGCGAAATGATGGCCGCCCTGTTCTTCGTCGAGACCAAGGCCACGCGCGCACGCACGTCCGCCATGCTCGACCGCGCCCAGTCCGAGGCCGACCGCGTCGTGCGGGCACGTGCCGCGCTCGCCGTGGCGGCCGACATCACCGACACCACCACCCGCGAGGCGTTCCTCGCGGACATCGGGCGCTGGCTGCTCGGCGGTGAGCCGGTCGGCGAACCCACCACAACGGAGGCGCAGTGAACGCAGCCGCAGTGCAGCGACGCCGACGACTGCCGATCGTGCTCGGCGCGCTCGCCGTCGTGTTCATCCTGGTGGGCGGGATCCTCGCGCTGAGCGGTCCGGGCGACGCGCCCGCCGACGACGACTGCCTGCCGCTGAGCATGTGGTCGTCGGACGAGAAGACGCCGCTGTTAATCGAGATCGCCAAGCGCTACAAGGAATCCGACCACCGGGTCGACGGGCGGTGCGTCGACGTCGAGGTGACGGCCCGCTCGTCGCAGGAAACGGTGGTCGCGTTGACCGCCGACCCGGACGCGCGGCCCGAGCTGTGGAGCCCGTCGTCCCGGTACTGGGTGGACAGCCTGCGCTCGGCCATCGCCACCCGGCCCGGCCGGGTGCGGTCCGTGCCGGACAACCCGGTGTCGCTGGCCTCGTCGCCGATCGTGATCGCCATGCCCGAGCCGATGGCCCGCGAACTCGGCTGGCCCGAGGGCGCGATCGGCTGGCGGGACATGATCGCGCTGGCGCGGCAGCCGGACGGCTGGGGCTCGCGCGGCAAGCCGTGGGGCGCGTTCAAGATCGGCAAGACGAACCCCGTGCACTCCACCGCCGGCCTGCTCGCCACCATCGCCACCGCCGGCGCCCTGTCCGGCACCAGCGACGCGCTCACCCTGCCCGCGTTGGAGGACCCGGCCGTCGCGGCCGGCCTGCGTGCGCTGGAGAACACCGCCGTGCACTACGGCAAGCGCTCGTCGGTGTTCGTGCACAACCTGTACGCGGCGGACCAGGAGGGGCGGGCGCTGGACTACGTCAGCGCCGTGCCGCTGGAGGAGAAGGTCGTCCTGGACTACAACCGGGGCGTCCTGGTCGGCGACTCGCGGGCGCGGACCCCGCCGCAGGTGAAGTTGGCCGCGGTGTTCCCGACCGACGGCACCGCCGTGTCCGACAACCCGGCGATCGTGGTCGACGGCGAGTGGGTGACGGACGAGGAGAAGCGTGCCGCCGAGGGCTTCCTGGCCTACGCGCAGGAGCAGAAGGAGATGTTCGCCGAGGACGGTTTCCGGGACGGCGAGGGCAAGCCCGGCGAGCGGCACGTCGAGGCCAACGGCACGATCGCGAACCCCGCGTTCCGACTGGTGCGCACGCCCGCGTTGGAGGTGTCCGACGGGGTGCGGGAGCTGTGGCAGCGCAACCGGCGGCGGGCCAACGTGCTGCTGCTGGTGGACGTGTCGAAGTCGATGGAGAAGCTGGTCGACCCGGTCGCGCGGACCAGGCTGGACCTGGCCAGGGACGCCGCGCGCCTGGTGCCGGAGCAGCTCACCGAGGACGACACGCTGGCGTTGTGGGAGTTCAGCAGCCCCTTGGGCACCGATGCCCGGCCGTGGCGGGAACGGGTCGGGGCCGGGGCGGTGGGCGTGGTGCGGGACGCGTTCGGCCGCGCCGTGGACGGCCTCCAGCCGACCGGGGCGACCGAGCTGTACGAGTCGACGCGGGCCGCCGTGGACGACGTGCGCGGCCGCTTCGACGCGAGCCGGATCAACGCCGTGGTGGTGCTCTCCGACGGTCGCAACGAGCCTCCCCGGCCCGACGGGCTGACCGGCCTGGAGAACGCGTTGCGCGCCGCCGACAAGGACCGCGTGGTGCGGGTGTTCTCCATCGCGTACGGCGACGAAGCCGACCGCCGCGCCCTGGAAGCGATCTCCACGGCCGCGCGGGGCGGTTTCTACGACTCCACCGACGCCGCGCGCATCGAGTCGGTCATGGCCGACGTGCTGTCGAACTTCTGACCCGGGGGGAGCGCGGGCCGCTCCCCCCGGCCAGTGCGGTCACCAGCCCGCGGGGCGGGGGCGTCCCTCCGCGAAGCCGGCCGCCGACTGGACGCCCAGGACGGCCCGCTCGTGGAACTCCTCCAGGGTGCCCGCGCCGGCGTAGGTGCAGGCCGAGCGGACGCCCGCGGTGATCGAGTCCAGCAGGTCCTCCACGCCGGGGCGGGTGGGGTCCAGGCGCATCCGGGACGTCGAGATGCCCTCCTCGAACAGGCCCTTGCGGGCGCGCTCGAACGCGTCGTCGCCCTGGGTGCGCGCGCTGACGGCGCGCTTCGACGCCATGCCGAACGACTCCTTGTAGAGCCGGCCCGACTCGTCGCTGTGCAGGTCGCCGGGCGACTCGTAGGTGCCCGCGAACCACGAGCCCACCATGGCCGCGCTGGCGCCGGCCGCGAGCGCGAGGGCCACGTCCCTCGGGTGACGCACACCGCCGTCCGCCCACACGTGCTTGCCCAGCGCGCGGGCCTGCGCGGCGCACTCCGCGACCGCCGAGAACTGCGGCCGGCCCACGCCGGTCATCATGCGGGTGGTGCACATGGCACCGGGCCCGACACCGACCTTCACCACGTCCGCGCCCGCCTCGACCAGGTCGCGCACGCCCTCGGCGGTGACCACGTTGCCCGCGACCACGGGCACGGTCGGCGACGCCGCGCGCACCGCGCGCAACGCGGTGATCATCTTTTCCTGGTGGCCGTGCGCGGTGTCCACGACGAGGGTGTCCACACCGGCCTTCAGCAGCTCGGCCGCCTTGGCGCGCACGTCGCCGTTGACGCCGATGGCCGCCGCGACGCGGAGCCTGCCCTCGACGTCCACCGCGGGCTGGTACACCTCGGCGCGCAACGCGCCCAGCTCCGTCATGACGCCACGCAGTCGGCCGTCGACGTCGACGCCCAGCGCGATCCGCTGCGTGCCGCCGTGCAGGCGCGTGAACACCTCGCGCGGCGGGGTGTCGATCGGCAGCGTGACGACGCGCTCGTCCGCGACGTCCCGCAGCCGGGTGAAGCGGTCGACGCCGGTGCACGCGGCCTCGTCCACCACGCCGGTGGGCCGCCCGTCCTCGTCCACGACGACGATCGCACCGTGCGCCCGCTTGTGCAGCAGGTTGTGGGCGTCGGCCACGGAGTCGTCGGGTGCCAGGGTCAGCGGCGTGTCCCAGACCGCGTGGCGGTCCTTCACCCAGGACACGATCTCGGCGACGGCGTCCGGCGCGACGTCCTGGGGCAGCACCACCAGCCCACCGCGCCGCGCCACCGTCTCCGCCATCCGCCGCCCGGCGACCGCGGTCATGTTCGCGACCACGACCGGGATGGTCGCCCCCGTGCCGTCGGAGGTCGACAGGTCGACGCCGAACCGGGACTCCACGGCCGACCGGCCGGGTACCAGGAACACGTCGTCGTAGGTCAAGTCGTAGCTGGGCCGATGCCCTTCGATGAATCGCACGAGACTTTGACACTACCCGCGTCCACCCGCTGCCGCCTTTGGCCGCGCGGTCCTACCACGACCCGCGGAACGGGCCCCGGTTTCGTGTGATCCTCCAAACGACGCGATGCGTCAGGGGAGCAGCGCCCGGACCGCCGTGATGGTGTCGGCCTCGTCGGGCGTCTTGTCCGGGCGGTAGCGGAGGACCCGGGCGAAGCGCAGGGCCACGCCGCCGGGGTACCGGGTGCTGGTCTGGACGCCGTCCAGCTCGATCTCGATCACCAGTTCCGGTCGGACGGTGACCAGCCAGTCGGTCCGCTCCGTGGCGATCGCCAGCAGTTCCCGGGTCTGCCACGCCAGCAGTTCGTCGGTCAGCCCCTTGAAGGTCTTGCCGACCATGATCGGCGGACCGCCGTCCGGGTCGCGCGCGCCCAGCCACAGGTTGGACAGCAGGCCACGCCGCCGACCGCTGCCCCATTCGACGCCCAGCACCACCAGGTCGAGCGTGTGCACCGGTTTCACCTTCTGCCACGCCCGACCCCGGCGGCCGGCCGCGTACGGCGCGTCGAGGGCCTTGACCACCACGCCCTCGTGGCCCGCGGCGAGCGCGTCGGCCAGCTCCCGCGCCGCGCGCGGCTCGTCGGGGTTCGCCACGCCGGCGATGACGTGGTCGCCCGCCACCTCCCGCAGGGCGGCGAGGCGGTCGCGCAACGGCTCGTCCAGCAGGTCCGCCCCGTTCAGGTGCAGGCAGTCGAAGAAGAACGGGCTGAGCAGCAGGGACCGCGGGTCGGCCGAACCCAGCAACGCGCCGAACCGGCTCATCGTCTCCTGGAACGGCCGGGGCTTGCCCTCGTCGGTCAGCGCCAGCGTCTCCCCGTCGAGCACCACGGACGTGCACGGCAGGCCGCGGACGAGGTCGACCAGCTCGGGCACGGTCGCGGTGATCTCACGCAGCGTCCGCGTGAAGACACGAACCTCGTCACCGGCGCGGTGCACCTGGATGCGCGCGCCGTCCAGCTTGTGCTCCACCACGCACTCGCCCAGCTCGGCCAGCGCGGCGGGCAGCGACTCGGCGGGCGACGCGAGCATCGGCCGCACCGGGCGGCCCACCTCCAGCCGGAACGCCGCCAGCGCGGCCTCGCCCGCCCGCGCCGCGACCGCCGTCTGCGGCAGGCTGCCGGAGAGCATGAACGCCCGCCGCACCACCTCGCCCGGCACCTCGGCCGCCCGCGCGATGGCGTCGAGCATCACGCCCTCCAACGCGCCCTGCCGCAGCTCGCCGGTCAGCAGGCGGCGCAGGAAGTCCTGCTCGGGCGCGGTGGCGCGGGTGAACAGGCCGGTGAGCAGGTCGAGCCGCCGCTGCGCCGAACCCTTCCCGCTGATGGCCGCGTACGCGCCCAACGCCTCGTCCACCTCGGCCACGGTCAGCTCCGGCTCGGCGGCCGGCGGCGGCGTGATCCCGTGGACGGTGCGGTAGCCCGCGCCGATCCGGCCCTGGCTGGGCAGGCCGACCAGGAACGACACGACGGCGGGCGTGCTCATCCGGCGCACCGACTCCGCCAGGGCGTCGACCTTGGCCAGGCGGGAGCGCGTCGCCGCCACGGCGGCGGACGTGGCGACGAGTTCGGCGAGCAGCATGGGTACATCGTGCACCGGGGGGAGCGGTGGCACCGGCTACCTTGTGAGGGTGATCATCTGGCTCAACGGCGGGTTCGGCGCGGGCAAGACGACGCTGGCGGCCGAGCTGCACCGGCGGCTCCCGGACGCGGTCGTGTACGACCCCGAGGACGTCGGCGTCATGCTGTGGAGGTGGCTGCCGCCGAACGAGGACTTCCAGGACCTGCCGAGCTGGCGGGAGCTGGTCGTCGCGACGGCGCTGTCGTTGCGCAGGCACCACGCGCACACGCTCATCGTGCCGATGTCACTGGTCCGCGACGCCTACCGGGCGGAGGTCCTGGACGGCCTGGCCGCCGCGGGTGAGGAGGTCCTGCACGTCTTCCTGGACGCGGACGTCGACGTGCTGGAGCAGCGGATCAGCGCCCGCCCGGCGCCCGCCGGCCAGTCGGCCGGTGACGCCCTCGACTGGGCCCTGAGCCGGCTGGACCCGACTGCCGCCGCCCGCCAGCCGGAGGGCACGGTCGTGTTGCGCTCGGACCGGCTCACGCCGGCCGAGCTGGCCGACGAGGTGCTGGCCGCGTCTCGTCACCTGACCGCTTAGAGCCCGAGCGCGACCGGGGTGGCGGGCGCGCCGTGCGTGAGCAGCGCCGCCAGGGGCGTGGCGAGGTCGCGGGGCGAGAACAGGTCGGGACCGCGATGACCGACGACCTCCGGCAGGGACCACCAGCGCCAGCCGCTGATGTGCTCGGCCGCCAGCTCCTCGTCGGTCAGCGCGCCGCGGGGTGTGAACGCCGGGGTGCGGAGGAGGAAGTAGTCGCTCACCACGCCGTCGTAGCCCGGCGCGTACGCCGGCCCGACGGCCTGCTGACGCCACACCGGCCGCGGGTCGACGTCGAAGGCGTCGAGGCCGATCTCCTCGTGCAGCTCGCGGCGCAGGGTGGTGAGCGGCGTCTCGCCGGCTTCGACGCCGCCACCGGGGGCCGCCCAGACCACCGTCGTGCCGGGGAGCGCCAGGCGGCCGAGCAGCACGCGGTCGTCCTGGTCCAGGACGATCGCGCGAGCGGTGCGGCGCAGGTTCGGTGATGACACCTTCGGCACCCTAGGGCCTGTCCTCGCGCGAAACTTCCAGGGAGCCTGCCTGATAATTAGGGGCCTGTCCCGATCGCTGTCTTCGTCTTGCCGGAGGGGCGGGCCGCGCTCCGGCTTTGCGGACACGCCCTAGCGGGGTGCTCCGCGCGGACCGGGCGGGGCGGCGGCGTGGAGGTCGTGGACGGCCTGGCGGAGGCGGTCCGGGGTTAGTGCCGCGTAACCCACGACCAGGCCGGGGAACGCCGGCCGGCGGGTGTAGTTCGCCAGCGCGGGCGCGTGCACGCCCCGCGCGGCCAACCGGGCCTGCACCGCCACGTCGTCCACGCCGGCCGGCATCCGCAGCACGACGTGCAACCCGGCCGCGACCCCGATCGGCGTCCACGCCGGCAGCACGCGGGCCAGCTCGTCCAGCAACGCGTCCCGCCGCGCCCGGTAGAGCTGCCGGGTGCGGCGCAGGTGGCGGTCGTAGCCGCCGGTGCGCAGCAACCGCGCGAACGCCGCCTGGTGCAGCGTGCCGCAGCCGAGGTCGTCCAACCGCTTGTGCTCCACGACGGTGTCGCGCAGGGCAGGCGGCAGGACCAGCCAGCCGAGCCGCAACGCGGGTGCGAGGACCTTGCTGGCGCTGCCCTGGTAGACCACGTGGGCCGGGGCGAGCGCCTGCATCGCGCCCAGCGCCGGGCGGTCGTAGCGGTGCTCGGCGTCGTAGTCGTCCTCGATCACGACGCCGTCGCGGGCACGCGCCCAGGCCAGCAGCGCCCGCCGCCGCTCGGGGTGCAGCACGACGCCCAGCGGGAACTGGTGCGCGGCCGTCACCAGCACCGCGCGGCAGTCCGCCGCGGCCAGCGCGTCGACGCGCAAACCCTTGTCGTCCACGGGGATCGGGTGCACGGCGAGACCGTGCGAGGCGAACATGTCGGCCACCCCGGCGTGGCTCGGGTCCTCGACGGCGATGCCGCGGTGCCCCCGCTCCCGCAACACCCGGCCCAGCAGGGACATGCCTTCCGCCGCCCCGTTCACCACCACCACGTCCGCCGGCCGCGCCGCGACCGCCCGGACCCGACCCAGGTAGTCGGCGAGTTCTTCGCGCAACGCGCGGAAACCCGCCGGGTCGGGGTAACCCAGCTCCTCCACCGGCAGGTCGCGCAACGCGCTCTTCTGGGCCTGGAGCCACTCCTCGCGCGGGAACGCGTTGAGCGCGGGCAGCCCCGGCCGCAGGTCGATCCGCCAGCGCCGCGCGCGCTCCGGCTCCTCGTCGGGCGTGCCGGGCCACGTGGCCGCGACGGTGGTGCCCGACCCGCGCTTGGCCACGAGGTAACCCTCGCCGACGAGTTGCGCGTACGCCGCCGTCACGGTGCCGCGCGCCACCCCGAGCTGCCCGGCCAGGTCCCGGCTGGACGGCAGCCGCGTGCCCGGTTTGAGCCTGCCGTCGCGGACGGCGTGCCGCAGCGCGGACTCCACGGCCCGGCGACCGGTGAGGCCGGGCAGCAGCAGCTCGCGATAAGTGGTCCAATTGGCGACCATCGAAGTGGAGCTTAAACCTGGACCACCTGTCGGCGAGGGTGATCCACATGAGATCCGCCATCGCGTCCGGCGCCGTGACCTCGGTGCTCGTGGGCGCTTCCGTCCCCGTCACGGGGATGCTCCAGGGCTACCCGTTCCTCACCGGCCAGGCCATGCGTTACGCGCTGGGCGGCGTCGTCCTGCTCGCGTGGACGTTGTCTCGCGGCGGGAAGCTCGTGGTGCCCGCACGACGCGACTGGTGGGCGTTGGGCGCACTGGTGATCACCGGGATGCTCGGCTTCAACGCGTGCGTGCTCTACGCGCAGCGGTACGCCGAACCCGGCTTCGTGGCCGCCGTCCTGGGCGCGAGCCCGCTGGTGCTGGCGGTGGTCGCGCCACTGGTCGCGGGACGGCGGCCCGCCGTCGCACCGGTGCTGGGCGCGGTCGTCGTGGTGGTCGGGATCGTCGTGCTGTCCGGTGGCGGCGCGTGGCGGGGGCCCGGTCTCGTGCTGGCCGTGCTGACCATGCTCGGCGAGGCGTCGTTCACGTTGTTCGCGGTGGGCGTGGTGCGTCGGCTCGGCGGGGTCGCGGTGGCCACGTGGTGCTGCTTCCTCGCGGCGGCGGCGGGTGGGCTCGTCGGCACGTTCGCGGGCGGGTGGCAGCTCCCGACCACGCGGGAGGCGGGCGCGCTGGTGGTGCTGGGCGTCGCCGTCACGGCGGTCGCGTTCGGGCTGTGGTACTTCGCCGTCGCGCGGCTCGGCGCGGACCGCGCGGGGGTGTTGATCGGCCTGATGCCGGTCGCCGGGCTGGCGGCGTCGGTGGTGCTCGGCGCCCAGCGGCCCACCGCGGCGGCCGTGCTGGGCGTGGTCGCCGTGGGCGTGGGCTGCGTGATCGGGTTGCGTCGGCGGGCACCGGAACCGGTGCCCGCCTGACCCGCGTCAGCGACCGCCGCGTGCCATCCGCAGCACGTCGAGGGCTTCGTCCAACTGCTCCTCGGTCAGCTTGCCCGGCACGTGGCCGCGTTCCAGCACGACCTGGCGGATGGTCTTGCGCTCCCGCAACGACTGCTTCGCGATCGACGCCGCCTCCTCGTACCCGAGGTACCGGTTGAGCGGCGTCACGATCGACGGGGAGGACTCGGCGTACTCACGCATCCGGTCCGCCTGCGGCTCAACGCCGGTGAGCACCTTGTCCGCCAGCAACCGCGCCACGGCGGCCAGCAGGCGCGCCGACTCCAGCACGTTGCGCGCGATCACCGGCAGCATCACGTTGAGCTGGAAGTTGCCCTGCGTGCCCGCGAACGCCACCGCGGCGTCGTTGCCGATCACCTGGGCCACCACCATCATCGTGGCCTCCGGGATCACCGGGTTCACCTTGCCCGGCATGATCGAGGAACCCGGCTGGAGGTCCGGCAGCGCCAGCTCGCCGAGACCCGTGCGCGGTCCCGAACCCAACCAGCGCAGGTCGTTCGCGATCTTGAACAGGCCGACGGCGGTCGCCCGCAGCTGACCGGACGCCTCCACCACGCCGTCCTGGGTGGCCTGCGCCTCGAAGTGGTCGCGCGCCTCGGTCAGCGGCAGGCCGGTGACCCGCGCCAGCTCCGCCGCGACGGCCGCGCCGAAGCCCTCCGGCGCGTTGAGACCGCTGCCCACGGCCGTGCCGCCGATCGGCAGCTCCGCCAGCCGGGGCAGGCTCGCGGTCAGCCGTTCGACCCCGTACCGCACCTGCGCGGCCCACGCGCCGGCCTCCTGGCCGAGGGTCACGGGCACCGCGTCCATCAGGTGCGTGCGCCCGGACTTGACGAGGTCCGACCACTCCGCCGCCCGGGTTTCCAACACGCCGGCGAGGTGTTCCAGCGCCGGGACCACGTCCGTCGCCACGGCTTCCGCGGCGGCCACGCGCAAGGTCGTCGGGAACGTGTCGTTGGACGACTGCGAGGCGTTGACGTGGTCGTTCGGGTGCACGTCCCGACCGAGCGCACGGGACGCCAGGGTGGCGATGACCTCGTTGGCGTTCATGTTCGACGACGTTCCGGAACCGGTCTGGAACACGTCCACGGGGAAGTGCGCGTCGTGCTCGCCCGCGGCCACCTCGTCGGCGGCGGCGGCGATCGCGTCCGCCAGGTCCGCGGGCAGCACGCCCAGGTCCCGGTTCACCCGCGCGGCAGCGGCCTTGAGCAGGCCGAGCGCACGGATCTGGGACCTCTCCAGGCCCCGCCCGGACACCGGGAAGTTCTCCACGGCGCGTTGTGTCTGCGCCCGCCACAAGGCGTCGGCGGGCACCCGGACCTCGCCCATGGTGTCGTGCTCGACGCGGAACTCCTGTTCACCCATACCACCGAGTTTGGACCGGCTTGCCTTACTGGGCACAGTGGCCTCGAACACCTATGGTCGTGGACATGGACCTAGAGGTCGACCTGCTCGTCGTCGGAGCCGGACCGACGGGGCTGTTCGCCGCTTACTACGCGGGATTCCGGGACTTGTCCGTGGCGCTGGTCGACTCGCTGCCCGAGGCGGGCGGCCAGATCACCGCGATGTACCCCGAAAAGATGATCTTCGACGTGGCCGGGTTCCCCGCCGTGCGCGGCCGGGAGCTGGTGACCGCCCTGGTGGAGCAGGCGGGCCAGTGGAACCCGGCGTACCTGCTCGGCCGCCAGGCGCGCACGCTGTCCACAGTGGACGACAAGCTGGTGGTCGGGCTCGCCGACGGCGGCGCGGTGCGCGCGGGCGCGGTGCTGGTCACGGCCGGCATCGGCGAGTTCAAGCCGCGCCCGCTGCCGGCCGGCGCGGGGTGGCTGGACCGGGGCGTGGTGCACTTCGTGCCCGCGCTCGACGTCCACACCGGACAGGACGTCGTCGTGGTCGGCGGCGGCGACTCGGCGTTCGACTGGGCGCTGGCCCTGCACCCGATCGCGGCCAGCGTCACCGTCGTGCACCGCCGGGCCACCTTCCGCGCGCACCCGCCGACCGTGCGGCAGGTCCGCGACCTCGGCGTGCCGGTCATCACCGACGCGGAGGTGCTGGCGGTGCGCGGTGACGGCCACGTGGCGGAGGTCGAGCTGGGCCTGAAGTCCGGTGACCGCCGGGTGCTGCCCGCGCAGACCGTGGTGGCCGCGCTCGGGTTCACCGCTGACCTCGGGCCGATCGAGTCGTGGGGCCTGGAACTGGACCACCGGGCCATCGTCGTGGACTCCACCATGCGCACCGCGCGCGAACGGGTCTACGCGGCGGGCGACGTGGCCCAGTACCCCGGGAAGGTCAAGCTGATCGCGACCGGTTTCGGCGAGGCCGCCACGGCGGTCAACAACATCGCCGTGGCGCTCAACCCCGAAGCCCACCTGTTCCCGGGGCACTCCAGCAACGCCTGATTCACCGCACGACCTGGACCTGCTCGCCCGGGAACAGGTTGTCGAAGAACGTCACCGCCGCCTCGTGCGACAGGTGCACGCAGCCGTGCGACTGCTCGGTCAGGCTGCCCTCGTGGAACGCGATGCCGTTGTCGGTGAAGTACACCGAGTACGGCATCGGGGCGTTGTAGGGCTTGCTCCACTCGTCCTTCACCTTGCGCAGCACGGAAAACGTGCCGGTGGGCGTTTCGAAACCGGGTCGGCCGTGGGTCACCGGCACGGGCCCGTAACTCGCCTGGCCGTGGTAGATCAGCCATGCCTCGTTGGTGGACAGCCGGAGGCACGCGCCTTCCTGGATGGAGCAGGGCGTGCCGGTCGCTGCTTGAGCGGGTGCCGCGAAGCCGAAGGTCAAGGCCAGCGCGGCGATCGCGGTGCCGAGCTTCCTCATCTCGAATCACTCCCTCGGCGGCCGGGTACCCGCCGGGGGAGTGCGGCAACCGGTCGTGACCCCGAGCCCCCCGAACGGCCGAGCGCCGCTCCGCGAACGGGGCGGCTCACGCGTGCCTCGCGACCGGTGCCGCGGCGCGAACGGCCGGCCCTGGTCGGGGTGCCGGACGGACAGGGCGACCTCCGGTCAGGGCGCCCGGCGCGTGGCTCCCGCTTGCCCCGTGAACGGCGGAGGGCCGCCCCGCGAACGGGACGGCCCCCCGGTCAGGACACCGGACTCAGCGCGCGGCTCAGACGGAACCCGCGTTCTGGCTGATCCACGAGCGGAACGCCGGGACGTCCATGTAGATGGACGGGCCGGTGGCGCAGGTGGAGCTGCTGTTGCCCGCGCGGCTGGTGGCGCCGATCAGCTCCCACTGGCCGTTGACGGACTTGATCTGCGGGCCACCCGAGTCGCCGTAGCAGGCACCCGCGCGACCACCGGGGTTGTTCGTGCAGATCTCGTACGCACCGCTGATGCCCTGGCAGCTGCTGTCCGCCACGATGGACGTGTTCAGCTCCTGGAGCGTCGTCGGCGCACCACCGCAACCGCGCGGGGCGCACGTCTGCCCCCAGCCGATGATGCGGGTGGCGGTGCCGTTGGCACCGGACGAGGCGGACACGGCGATCGGCGTCTGGCTCACGTTCGTGGACAGGCGCAGCAGGGCGATGTCGTAGCTCGGGTGCGTGACGATCTGCGCACCGGACGCCGTCGAACCACCGCTGGAGCGGTTGGTCGAGCCGACCCGGACGCGGACCGACGTCGCGGAACGACCCTGCACGCAGTGCTTGGCCGTCACGACCCAGTTCGCCTTGATCAGGGAACCACCGCAGAAGTGGCTGCCCGAGGTGCTCTGGAGCGACACCATGAACGAGTACGTCTGGGTGGCGTTGCCGCCGCCGACGATGTACGGCGTCACGCCGCCGTCCGCCGCCGGGGCCGCCGCCGCCCCGCCCGCGGTGGCGAGCGCCGCCCCGATACCGACCGCGAACGCGGCCAACAGGGTACGAACCTTCATCATTTCCTCTCCGCACCCGGCGCAGGGGGCCGGGCACGAAACGGAAACTAGGGACGTATAGCAGTGCGTGACTACAGCCGTTCGGCCGGTAACAATGCGTTGACTGTTAACAGCGCGTTACGGGAGGGGCGGCAGCACCGGCTCGTCGGTCGGTCGCGGGTCGAAGTCCACCGACGAGTATTCGCGGAGCTTGGTCAACCGGTGGAAGCCGTCGATCATCCGCACCGTGCCGGACTTGGAGCGCATCACGATCGACTGCGTCGTGCAGCCGCCGGCGCGGTAGTGCACGCCCCGCACCAGGTCACCGTCCGTGACACCGGTCGCGCAGAAGAACACGTTGTCGCCACGCACGAGGTCGTTGGTGGACAGCACGCGGTCGAGGTCGTGGCCCGCGTCGAGGGCCTTCTGCCGCTCGTCGTCGTCCTTCGGCCACAGCCTGCCCTGGATCGCGCCGCCCATGCACTTCAGCGCCGCCGCCGCGATGATCCCCTCCGGCGTGCCGCCGATGCCGACCAGCAGGTCGATGCCGGTGTTCGGGCGGGCCGCCGAGATCGCGCCCGCCACGTCGCCGTCGGAGATGAAGTGGATGCGCGCGCCCGCGTCGCGGACCTGCGTGACGATCGACTCGTGCCGCGGGCGGTCGAGGATGCAGACCGTCACGTCGGACACGTCGCTGTGCTTGGCCTTCGCCACGCGGCGGATGTTCTCCGCGATCGGCGCGGTGATGTCGATGACGTCGGCCGCCTCCGGGCCGACCGCCAGCTTCTCCATGTAGAAGACCGCCGACGGGTCGAACATCGCGCCCCGCTCCGCCACGGCCAGCACGGCCAGCGCGTTGGGCATCCCCTTCGCCATCAGGGTGGTGCCGTCGATCGGGTCCACGGCGACGTCGCAGTCCGGACCGTCGCCGTTGCCGACCTCCTCGCCGTTGAACAGCATGGGCGCCTCGTCCTTCTCGCCCTCGCCGATCACCACCACGCCACGCATCGACACCGTGCCGATCAGCTTGCGCATGGCGTCCACGGCCGCGCCGTCACCGCCGTTCTTGTCACCACGACCGACCCACCGCCCGGCGGCCATCGCCGCCGCCTCGGTGACCCGGACGAGTTCGAGCGCGAGGTTCCGGTCTGGTGCTTCGCGACGACGCTCGGACGGGCTGTTGCTGGACACCATGGCGCTCCTCCTGCGATTACCGGCCGGTAGACCAATCCTCGCACGCGCTCACGCCTCGGCGACGTCCTCCTCCGCCACCGCGAGCGCTTGATCGATCCGCTCGCGCGCGCCCGCGAGCTGCCGCTCGCAGGTCTTGGCCAGCGCCTCGCCGCGCTCCCACAACTTCAGCGACTCCTCCAGCGACAGGCCGCCCGCCTCCAACTTGCGGACCACCTCCACCAGTTCGTCCCTGGCCTCCTCGTAGCCCGGCTCACTCACCTGGACAACTTCCCCAATCGGTTCTGGACGTGCACCACGACGGTCGCCACCGCCTGGTCGTAACCCGCGAACGCCTCCGCGAACTCCGCGCCGTCACCCTCCCGCACCGCGTCGTCGATGCGGGACTCGGCCTCCACGACCCGCCTGCGGTGCACGGAGCCGTGCCACCAGCGCGTGCCGGCGTACCCGGACGTCGCCTCGGACAGGTCGTGCAGCCTGCCCACCAGCGCCTGGCCGCCGGACGCGCAACCCGCGACCAGCGACAGCCAGCAGTCGGCGGCGGCCCGGTCGGCGGCGCGGGCCCGGTCGCGCACGGCGTGCGCGCCCTCGGCGCCCTCGGCGGCGGCCATGGTCAGCGGCAGGAACGTGGGCTCACCTGCCGGGTTCGGCATCGCCGCCCCCTTCCTCGGGTTCCCGGACGACCGCGTGCACCGCGCCGTCCGCGACCCGGACCCGGAGGTGCGCGCCGACCGGTGCGTCGGCGACCGATCGGACCACACCGTCCACCCCGTCGGGTGTCACGAGTTGCACCACGGCGTACCCACGCGCCAGCGTGGCGGCCGGTCCGAGGGTCGTCAAGCGCGCCGTCGTCGCGACCAGGCCCGCGTGCTCGGCGTCGAGCCGGTTGCGGATCGCCCGCCGGGACCGCTCGCGCCACTGGTCCACGTCCTGCGCGCGCCGGTCCAGCGGCCCGTGCGGGTCGGCCAGCGCGGGCCGGCTGCGCAACGCCGCGAGCAGCCGGTCCTCCCGCTCCACCCAGCCGCGCAGCGCGCGACGACCGCGGTCGCGCATCTGCCGGACGCGTGCCGTCTCCTCGGCCACGTCCGGCACGACGCGCTTGCCCGCGTCGGTCGGGGTCGAGCAGCGCACGTCCGCGACGTAGTCCACCAGCGGCGTGTCCGGCTCGTGGCCGATGGCCGACAGCACCGGCGTGCGCGCCTGCGACACCGCCCGGCACAACGCCTCGTCGGAGAACGGCAGCAGGTCCTCCACGCTGCCGCCGCCGCGGGCGAGCACGATCACGTCCACCTCGGGGTCGCGGTCCAGGGTGGTCAGGGCGGTGAGGATCTGCGGCACCGCCAACGCGCCCTGCACGGCCACGTTGACCACCCGGAACCGGGCCGCCGGCCAGCGGGCGCGCGCGTTGGTCAGGACGTCCCGCTCGGCCGCCGACGCCCGGCCCGTGATCAAGCCCACCTTGGTCGGCAGGAACGGCGGCGTGCGCTTGCGGCGCGGGTCGAACAGGCCCTCCGCGGCGAGCAGCTTCTTCAGCCGCTCGATGCGGGCCAGCAGCTCGCCGACGCCGACCGCGCGGATCTCGTCCACGCGCAGGCTCAGCGTGCCCCGGTTGGGGAAGAAGTTCGGCCTGCCGTGCACGACGACCCGGCTGCCCTCGGTGAGCTGGAGGTCGCGGACCAGGTTCACCGGCGCGGTCAGCGTCATGGACATGTCCACCGACGGGTCGCGCAGGGTGAGGAACGCGGTCGCCGTGCCGGGACGCGCGCTGAGCTGGGTGACCTGTCCCTCGACCCACACGTCGCCGAGGCGGTTGATCCAGTCGAAGATCTTCCGGGCGACCGTGCGCACCGGCCAGGGGTTCTCCGGACTGGACTTCTCGGTGTTGGACTTCTCGGTGTTGGACCTCTCCACGCTCACCGGCTGTCAGGGCTCACTCTGCACGTCGAGGTTGGCGATGCGGCGGATCAGCATCCCGGTGAACTCCGGGCGGTCGCCGTGCGCGCGCTCGTACTCCAACAGCTGGTGGAGGTCTTCGGCGGACAGCGCGCGCAGCCGCGCGCGCAACTGCGGCAGCGTCAGGTCGTCGTAGTTCGGCAGCGCGGCGGGTGGTTCGGCGGACAACGCGTGCTCCTCCGCCTCCCACGGGCCCTCGTCGGGCTCGGCGGGCTCGTCCTCGTCGAACGTCGCCCACTCGGGCTCGTCCTCCACGGGGCGCATCCCGGCCAGGACGTCGTCGCCCTTGATGGCGAGTTCCGTCACTCGCTGCTGGACCCGCATCGACAGTTGCAGCGCCTCGCTGACCACGGTCACCGGCAGCCCCGCGAGTTGTTGCGGCAGCCTCCTGGCCTGCTCGACGGCGGTGGCCGCCAGACCCGCGGCGAGGCGGACCGGCAGCGGCAGTGGCTTCATGGGCTCTAGCCTGCCGCAGTCGGGCGGCCGATGCCTACCTTCGCCACGCCCGTACCCTGGTGACATGGACAAGCGAGTGCTCCTGGCCAAGCCGCGCGGCTACTGCGCCGGTGTGGACCGTGCGGTCGTCACCGTCGAGAAGGCCCTTGAGCAGTACGGTGCTCCGGTCTACGTGCGCAAGGAGATCGTCCACAACAAGCACGTCGTGGAGACGCTGTCCAAGCGTGGCGCGATTTTCGTGAACGAGACGGACGAAGTGCCGGAAGGCGCGCTCGTGGTGTTTTCCGCGCACGGTGTGTCACCGGTCGTGCACCAGGAGGCGGCGGCGCGGCAGTTGCGCACCATCGACGCCACCTGCCCGCTGGTGACCAAGGTCCACAACGAGGCCAAGCGGTTCGCGCGTGAGGACTACGACATCCTGCTGATCGGTCACGAGGGTCACGAGGAGGTCGAGGGCACCGCGGGTGAGGCCCCGGACCACATCCAGCTCGTGGACACGGCGGAGGACGTGGACAAGGTCGTGGTGCGCGATCCGTCCAAGGTGGTCTGGTTGTCCCAGACGACGTTGTCCGTGGACGAGACCATGGTGCGCGTGCGGCAGTTGCAGGAGCGCTTCCCGGATCTCCAGGAGCCGCCGTCGGACGACATCTGCTACGCCACGTCCAACCGGCAGACCGCGGTGAAGACCATGGCGCCCGAGTGCGACCTCGTGCTGGTGGTGGGTTCGAAGAACTCGTCCAACTCGGTGCGGCTGGTCGAGGTGGCGCTCCAGGCGGGCGCGCGGGCCGCGCACCTCGTGGACTACGCCCGCGAGGTCGACCCGGCGTGGCTGGAGGGCGTGGGGACGGTCGGCGTGACGTCGGGCGCTTCCGTGCCGGACGTGCTGGTGATGGAGCTGCTGGAATTCCTCGCGGGGCACGGGTACGGCGAGGTCGAGGAGATCACCACGGCCAACGAGAAGATCGCGTTCGCCCTGCCGCGCGAGCTGCGCAAGGACCTGGTGCGCTGAGTGCTTCCGCCGACCCCGCCCGGCCGTGTGGCCGGGCGGGGTCGACGCGTGTCCGGGGCCGGTGATGGGCTGAGTTGGTGGCTCGGGCCGGTGGTGCGGTGGGTGGTTCGGCGGTGCGGCCTGGCCCGGCGCGCGGGGCTGGTGGTCAGCGTGGTGCCGGAGGCGGCGGGGGCGGTGCGCCGGTGGGCGGTTTGGCGGTGCGGCCTGGCCCGGTCCGCGGGGCTGGTGGTCGGCGCGGTGCCGGAGGTGGCGGGGTGGCGCGCCGGTGGGCGGTTCGCCGAGCGAGGCTCGGCGGGCGCGGGGCCGGGAGCGGTGTGGCCCGGTGTTTCCCGCGCGGTGCGCCGGTGGTGTGAGACCGGGGACTCGCCGCCGGGCGTCAGTCGTCGTCGCGCGGGCGGGGGCGGCGCTGGGGCGGGCGACCGCCGCGGTTCGGGTCCTGGGGGCGGCGGCGTTCGCCCTGGGGGCGGGGGCGCTTCGGGCGCTGCTCGTCCTCCGCCGGGGCCGGGCGGCGGCGGGGGCGGTCTTCCGGGTCGCGGGACCGCTCCTTGGGCGCGCGGTCGGACCGCTCCTTGGGCGTGCGGTCGGCGGCCGGGGTGCGCGGGGCGCGCTCGCGGGGGCGCTTCGGGCGGTCCTCCGGGTTGTCCTCGGCGGGCACGCGCTTGGCCTCGCGGGCCTCGTCCTTGGTCGGGCGGTTCGGGTCCTTCTGGAGCGACACCCGCAGGATGCCGATGACCACCGTGCACGCCGTGGTCAGCGCCATCGCCGGGAAGCCGTCGATCAGCGGTTTGCCCAGGTTCAACCCGATGGCGGGCAGGCCGCCCTCGGGCACGCCCGCCGTGACGATCAGGACCAGCGGCACCACGATGGCCAGCACCAGCGGCGGCTGGACGACCGGGCCGAACATCGACCGCCGCTCCACGAACACCACCGCGCCGACCGCGCCCACGAAGAACGTGATCCCGAAGACCCAGCCTACCGTCTTCGCCTGCGAGCTGACGTCCACGTAGGTGCCGACGATGGCGAGCACGAACGTGCCCAGCACCGCGACCCACCACGGCAGCCCGCGGAAGTTGCCGAAGAGGGCGCGGTCGTTCCAGCGGACGGGGTCGAGTTCCTCGTCCTCCGGCTCGCGCGTTGCAGCGGTCACGCCCACTCCTCGATCGGCTTCGGCATCGGCCACACACTCTATTACGCCTCGCGGGCGTCCAAGGGTGCACTGACGCCCTCGTCCGACCGCCGCACCACCGCGACCGGCGCGGGGCTCGACGCCGCCGCGGTGAGCGGTTCCACCGCCGCGCGGAAGCTCTCCAACGCGTCCAGCTCCCGCCGCCGCGCCGACAGGAACCGCTGCAAGTGCGTGGACGACAGGTTCACCGCGTCGATGGCGTTGTCGGCGGCCCGGTGCGCGCGTGCCGCCTGGGCGCGCACCTGCTCCACGTCGTCGGCCAGCGCGCGGTCGGTCACGGCGAACATCGCGGCCGACGCGATCACCGCGAACCCGGTCGGCCCGCACAGGAACACCCGCCGGTCGAGCAGCCAGCGCAGCAGCTCCGGGTCGGTGTCCAGGGCCGCGACCACCGCGCCGTCGTTGGGCACGAACATGATCGTCCCGTAGATGGCGTCGGCCCAGCGCTGGTAGCCCTTGCCCGCCAGCTCCGCCGCCCGCGCCCGGATGTTGCGCACGTGCACGCGCAGCGCGTCGGTCCGCTCGGCCGGGTCGTCGGTCTCCACCGCCTCCGCCCACGTGGCCATGCTCATCTTCGCGTCCACCGGCACCTGCCGGCCGCCACCGACCTCCAGCACCAGGTCCGGCCGCACCGAGCCGCCGCCCGCCACGTCCACCTGGAGCCGGAAGTGCACGCCCTCGCGCAGGCCCAGCGCCCGCGCCGTCGCCACCAGCACCTGCTCGCCGAGTTCACCCCGGCCGCTCACCGACGAGAACGCCACCTCGTACCGCTGGAGCGCGGCCCGCGACACGTCGCCGCGCTCCCGCTCCTCCCGCACGTCCGCCAGGGCCTTGTCCGCGCGCCGCACCGAGTCCTGGTAGAGCCGCCACAGGAACACCAGGGCGCCCGCGAGCAGGAGCGCCACCACCACCGCCACCGCGCTGAGGACCGCCGCCATGACCCGATCATCGCGCACGTCGGCCCGATCACACGTTCGAGCGACACGCCGAGTCGGATGGCGGGCGTGGCGCACCCGCGCCCCTAGCGTGTGCCGGCGTGAGGCTGCTGCACACGTCCGACTGGCACGTGGGACGGACGTTCCACGGCCGCGACCTGCTGGTCGAGCAGGAATCCGTGCTCGGCGGGCTGGCCGACCTCGTTTCCGACGAGCGCGTCGACGTGGTGGTGGTCGCGGGCGACCTGTTCGACCGGGCGGTGCCCAACGCGGAAGCGGTCGCCGTGTGCACGCGCGTGCTGGAGCGGATCAGGGCCGCCGGCGCGCGGGTCGTCGTCACGCCCGGCAACCACGACTCGGCGGCACGCCTGGGCCTGTTCGGCGGGTTCGCCGCGGCGGGCGGGCTGCACCTGCGCACGCGCATCGCGGACCTGGCCGAACCGGTGCTGGTGCCGGACGCGGACGGGCCGGTCGCGGTGTACGGCATCCCGTACCTGGAGCCGGAGACGGCGCGGCACGCCCTGGGCGTGGCGGAGCGCGGGCACGCGGCCGTGCTGACCGAGGCGGTCCGGCGGGTCCGGGCGGACGTGGCGGCCCGCGGCACGCGGTCGGTGGTGCTGGCCCACGCGTTCGTGACCGGCGGCGAGCCGTGCGACTCGGAGCGGACGATCGCGGTCGGCGGGGTGCAGGACGTGCCGGGCGGCGTGTTCGACGGCTTCGACTACGTGGCGCTCGGGCACCTGCACGGGCAGCAGACGTTGGCCGAGCACCTGCGTTACTCGGGCAGCCCGGTGGCGTACTCGTTCTCCGAGGCGCGGCACGTCAAGTCGGTGTGGCTGGTCGAGCTGGGCCCGGAGGGGCTGGCGGGCGCGGAGCGGCGGCTGCTGCCGGTGCCGCGTGCGTTGTCCACGCTCGGCGGTCGCCTGGACGACCTGCTCCTCGACCCCGACCACACGCCGGTGGAGCAGCACTTCCTGTCCGTGGTGCTGACCGACCGCGTCCGGCCGCTGGACGCGTTGCGCAGGCTCCAGGTCCGGTTCCCGCACGCGGTGCACGTGGAGTGGCGGCCGGAGGGCGGGCGGACCGGTGAGCTGCGGTTCGGTGACCGCGTCCGGGGCCGCGACGACGAGGAGATCGCCTGCTGCTTCGTGGAGGACGTGCGTGGTGAGCCGCCCGCCGAGCGCGAGTTGGCGCTGCTGCGCGCGGCCATCGCCGCCGCCGCGCGGGAGGGGGACGGGTGAAGCTGCACCGGCTGGCGGTCAGCGCGTTCGGGCCGTACCCGGGCCGGGAGGAGGTCGACTTCGACCTGCTCGGCGCGGACGGCCTGTTCCTGCTGCACGGCGACACGGGCGCGGGCAAGACGACGTTGCTCGACGCCGTGGCGTTCGCGTTGTTCGGGAAGGTGCCGGGCGCGCGCGGCCAGGTGAAGCGGCTGCGTTGCGACTACGCCGACCGGGACACGCCGACCGAGGTGTCGTTGGAGCTGACCGTGCGCGGTCGGCGGTTCCGGGTGGTGCGGGCCCCCGAGTACGACCGGCCGAAGAAGCGTGGCGAGGGCGTGACGCGGCAGCCCGCGAAGGCGTCGCTGACCTGGCTCGACGGGTGGCACGGCGAGGGGCACACCCGGATCGACGACGTGGCTCGCGAGGTGGAGTCGCTGCTCGGCCTGACCGCGGAGCAGTTCTTCCAGGTGGTGCTGCTGCCGCAGGGCGAGTTCGCGAACTTCCTGCGCGCGGAGACGGCCGAGCGGGAGAAGCTGCTGGAGCGGCTGTTCGGGACGGAGCGGTTCCTCGACGTGGAGCGCTGGTTCCGGGACCGGCGGCGGGACCGGCGGCGCGAGCTGGACGAGCTGGCGCGGGCCAACCGGGACCTGGTGCAGCGGGTCGCGGAGGCGGCGGGCGAGGAACCGCCCGAGGACGGTGACCCGGAGTGGCTCAGCTCGCTGCTCAAGCAGCTCGCCGAGGTCGAGCGGGACGCGCGGCGGCAGGCCGAGACGGCGGCCGGTGCGCGGGGGCGCGCGGAGACGGCGTGGCGGCAGGCCCAGGAGCTGGCGGAGCGCGTGCGGCGGGTGCGTGGCGCGCGGGACGAGCTGGCCCGGTGCGCGGCGGCCGAGCCGCGCCGGGTGGCGTGGGTGCGGGAACGCGACGCCGCCCGCCGGGCGGCGGTGGTCGTGCCCGCGCAGGAGGCCGTGCGGAAGCTGGAACGGGCGTTGGCCGCGGCCGAGGCGGCCGAGCGCGCCGCCGCCGACGCCGCGGCGGCGTTCGGTGCGGACGCGGGCGCCGCGGGGTCCGGCTACCTGAGCGCCGACCCGAGGGCCGCTGCCGAGCGGTGTCGGGAGGAGGCGGGTGGGCTCACCCGGCTCGTCGCCGAGGCCGAGCGGCAGCGGGTGGACGAGCGGCGGGTCGCCGAGTTGGCGCGGCGGGCCGAGGAGGTGGCGGCTCGGCTGGACCGGCTGGTGAGCGCGTTGGCCGCGGCGCCGGAGCGGGTGGCTGCCGCGCGGTCGGCCGTCGAGGGGTCGGCGGTGGCCGCGGCTCGCCTGGAGGCCGTCGCGGCCCGGGCGGCGGCGGCTCGGGAGCTGCCCGGCGCGGTGGCGGCGGCACGGGTCGCCGAGGAGCGTCGCCGGGCCGCCGTGGACGCGCACCAGGGGGCGAAGGACGTGCTGCTGCGGGTTCGGCAGCAGCGGTTGGACGGCATGGCGGCGGAGCTGGCCGCGTCGTTGCGTGCCGGTGACGCGTGCCCGGTCTGCGGTGCCACCGACCACCCACGACCCGCGCCGGCCGCCGCCACCGCGGTGACGGCCGCCGACGAGGACGCCGCCGCGACCGCCGAGCAGGCCGCCCTGGACCGGCGCACCGCCGCCGAGCGGGCGGACCGGGACGCGGCGGCGCGGGTGGCCGTGCTGCGCGAGTCGGTCGGCGACGACGACCCGGCGGCGCTGGTCGCCGAGCACCGCGCGTTGGCGGCGCTGGCCGACCGGCGTGCCGAGCACGCCGCCGCGCTGGCCGACCTGGAGCGCCGGGTCGAGGCCGCGACGGCGGAGCGCTCCGGCCTGGAGCGGGAGGCGGCCGAGCTGGTCGCGGCGCGCCGCGAGCTGGCCGACACCGTCCGCGAGCGCGCCGACCTGCTGGCCGAGGCACGTGGCGACTTCCCGGACGTGCCCACCCGGCGTGCCCACCTGCTGGACCTGGCCGACGCCCTGACCGCGCTCGCCGACCGCCGCGCCGCCGTCGCCGAGCAGCGGGAACGGCTCGCCGAGCACCGCGTCGACGTCGCGCGCCTGGCGGCCGAGGCGGGTTTCGCGGACGTGGCCGAGGCGTTGGCCGCGGCCCGCCCGGAACACGCCGTCGCCGACCTGGAGGCACGCGTCCGCGAGGTGGAGGACGCGCGGCTGCGCGCGGAGTCGGTGTTGGCCGAGCTGACGGACGTCGACCCGGACGCCGAGGTCGACGTGGCCGGCACGCAGGCCCGCTACCGCGCCGCGCAGGACCAGGCCGAGCAGGCGGCCAACGCGCGGGCCGACGCCGCCCGGCGCGCCGCCCGCGCGAGCGACCTGGCCGCCCGGCTCACCGCCGCCTGGGCGGAGCTGGAACCGGTCGCCGCCGAGTTCGCGGAGCTGGACGCGTTGACCGACGTGATCAACGGCATGGGCCAGAACACCGACCGCATGACGTTGCGCACCTACGTGCTGGCCGCCCGCCTGGAGGAGGTGGCGGTCGCCGCGAGCACCCGCCTGGAGCGGATGAGCCAGGGCCGCTACCGGTTCGTGCACTCCGTCGAGGCGGGTCCGCGCGGCACCAGGGGCGGCCTGGGCCTGGACGTGCTGGACGACTACTCGGGGCAGCGGCGGCCCGCGAAGACGTTGTCCGGCGGCGAGTCGTTCCTGGCGTCGCTGGCGCTCGCGCTCGGCCTGTCCGACGTGGTCGCGGCCGGCGCGGTGCTGGACACGCTGTTCATCGACGAGGGTTTCGGCACCCTGGACGCCGAAACCCTCGAACTGGTCATGAACACCCTGGACGAGCTGCGGGCCGGCGGCCGGGTGATCGGCATCGTGTCGCACGTCGAGGAGCTGCGCCGACGCATCCCGACCCGGCTGCGGGTGCGCAAGGCACGTGGCGGCTCGTCGCTGGAGACCACCTCCTGACCCGCACCGCTCAGTTCGCCGGGGCGGGGCGCGTCAGCAGGTCGCCCCGGTACGCGGCGGCCTGGAGTTCGAACAGCTCGGCGTAGTGGCCGCGTCGTGCCATCAGCTCCTCGTGCGTGCCCTGCTCCACGATCCGGCCCCGGTCCAGCACGACGATGCGGTCGGCGTTGCGGATGTTCGCCAGCCGGTGCGTGACCAGGACGGTGGTGCGCCGCTCGGTCGCCCGCCGCAGGCCCTCGAACACCCGTGCCTCGGCCTTGGCGTCCAGCGCCGCGGTCGGCTCGTCGGCCACCAGCACCGCCGCGTCCCGGTACATGCCGCGCGCGATGCCCATCCGCTGCCACTGCCCGCCGGACAGGTCCTGCCCGTCGTTGAACCGCCGCGACAACACGGTGTCCGCGCCGTCGGGCAGGGTGGCCAGCACCTCGTCCGCGCCGGACTTGGCGACGGCGTCCCGCCACGCGTCCTCGTCCTCGCGGTCCAGCCGGCCGACGGTGACGTTGCGGCGTGCCGTCATCGGCCACTGCGCCGGGTCCTGCGCGATGACCGCGATGGACGAGTGCACGGCGGTCTTGTCGGCCTCCGCGAGGTCCACGCCGTCCCAGCGCACCACGCCCGACGTGACCGGGAACAGGCCCGTCAGCACCTTGCCCAGGGTGGTCTTGCCGGAGCCGTTCTCGCCGACCAGCGCGACCACCTCGCCCCGCCGCACGGTCAGGCTCACGTCGTCCAGCGCCGGCGCACCCTTGCCGGGGTAGGTGAACGTGACGTGCTCCAACGCGATCAGCTCCGGGTCGGTGGGCGGGCGCGTGCCCGTCGAGCCCTGCGCCCGCTCCGCGCCCTCGGCCAGCAGCCGGCGGTAGAAGTCGATGTAGAACGAGTCCTCGTACAGCGAGTTCACCGCGCGGGTCGTGGTGCCCAGCGAGGAGAAGCCCGTCCGCATCGCGAGCAGCGCCGTGCCCGCCAGCGCCAGTTCGATGCCGCCGGTGTGCAGCAGCAACACCAGGACCCCGTACGCCACGCCCGTGCCGACACCCGCCATCGCCCGGCCCGCCAGCCGCACCAGGTTGGTCCGGTGCGCCATCCGCACCTCGTCGCCCACCAGCGAGTCCGCGATCCGCCGGTGCTCGGCGAGCAGCCGCTCCTGCAACGTCAACGCGTGCCGCTCCAGCGCGAAGTCCCGCCCGGTCGCGACGTCCTCCACGACGCTCTTGCGGGTGTTGCGCGTCACGGAGTCGAGGAAGTGCTGGTAACGCAGCTTCGACACGCGTGCCGACGCCCAGGCGTTCGCGGTGGCCGCCAGCAGCAGGGCGGGCGCGAGCCAGAAGTCCAGCAGCCCCACCGCCACCACCGCCGCGACGACCGTGACGCACGACGACACCAGGTCCGCCAGGTACCGCAGGCTGCTCTCCAGGCTTCGCACGCCGTTGCGCCCGCCCTGGCGGGCCAGTTCGCGGAAGTCGGCGTCCTCGAACGCCAGCAGCTCCGCCCGCACCAGCACGGCGGTCACCTCGTCGTTGGCCGCGCGCGTGACGCGCGGGCGCAGCGAGCCCTCCACCGCCGCGACGGCCGCGTCCAGCAGGGCGCGTGCCGCGTACGACCCGACCACCACGGCGAGCGCGGGCAGCGACGCGGTCACGCGGGCGGGCGTCGGTCCCTCCCGCAGCAGCGCCGTGAACACGTCCGCCGTCGCCAGCAGGCCGAACGCCGTGACGCAGCCGGACAGCACGTGCACCACGCCCGCGGCCAGCGTCAGCCGCGGCGACGTGCGCCACGCCAGCCGCAGCACCACCCGGATCGCCGCGGGCAGGCTCCGCAACGCCTTGCCGAGGCTCACCGAAGCCGCCTGCCGACCCATCCGCGCCCACTTGGGCGTGGCGATGTTCTCCACCCCGATCAACACCATGCCGTCCAGGAAACCCGCGGGAACCGGTGCGGCCAACGAAAAATCAGGGGCGGGCGGGTGCGGGGTCCTCGTGGTGGAGCAGCCGGCGCTTCACGTCGACGCCCCAGCGGAAGTCGCCGATCGCGCCGCCGGTCCGGATCACGCGGTGGCAGGGCACGAACAGCGTGGCCGCGTTGCGGGCGCACGCGCTCGCCGCCGCCCGCACCGCCGTCGGGCTGCCCGCGAGCAGCGCGTAGTCCGCGTAGCTGACCGGCTTGCCCGGGGGCACGGTGCGCAACGCCTCCCACGCGCGCTGCATGAACGCGCCGGACCGCTGACGCACCGGCACCTCGTCGATCGCGTCCAGCGCGCCCGCGTGGTAGTCGCGCACCGCCCGCGTGATCAGGCCCAGGTCGCGGCGCGGTACGAGTTCGGCAGGCCGCAGCGACGGCGACACCTGCGGCAGCAGGTCGTCGGTGCTCGCGGTCCAGCCGCTGGCCAGCACGGCGCCGTCCGGCGCGACGACGGCCGTGAACGGGCCGATGTGTGTGTCCACAGTGGACGCGAATGCGGTGCTCACGCGCTCCTCCTCAGGTGCATGGCGGCGTAGGAGCGCCAAGGGCGCCACGCCGCGTTGTCGTTGTGCAACGGCACGTCGGGCGCGCCGAGCACGCGCATCACGACGTACCGGGCGATGTCCGGGCCGACACCGGGGAACGCCGCCAGCTCCGCTTCCAGGTCGTCGGTGTCGCGACCCACGTCCACGACGAGCGAGCCGTCCGCGAGCGCCGCCGCCACCGGCGAGTCGATCGCGGACGGCGCGGGGTAGAGGTGGGTCACCGGGCCGTCCGGGACGTCCAGCGCCTCGCCGGGCGACGTGTGGCCGAGGGCGCGCAGCAGCGTCTCCGCGCCGTCCACGCTGCCCGGCAGCCGCACGCCCGGCCGCGCCGCGACCAGGGGCCGCAGGGTCGGGTCGTCGCCCAGGAACTCGTCCACCGCCCGGGGGTCCGCGTCCAGGTCCAGCAGGCGGCGCACCCGGTTCACCGCGCTGCCCAGGTCACGCAGGTCGGTCAGCCGCAGCGAGCACGACACGTACCCGGCGGCGGGCGTGAGGATCACGGTCGCCTGGCCGTGCGGCAGTCGCAGCGACCGCGCGTACGTGGTGTCCGTGACGTGCTCCACGCCGGGTATCGCCGACGCCCGGAAGTACCCGAGCAGCCCCGCCGCGTCGAACGGCGGCCGGTACGGCAGGCGCAGCACGATGCGGCCGGCCGCGCCCGGCGCGCTCCGCTTGGCCCGCAACGCCGACGGCGTGGCCGCGAACACCGACCGGATCGTGTCGTTGAACTGCCGCACGCTCGCGAACCCGGCCGCGAACGCGACTTCGGTCAGCGACAGGTCCGTGGTCTCGATCAGCAGCCGCGCCGAGTGCGCCCGGTGCGCCCGCGCCAGGGCCAGCGGACCCGCGCCGAGTTCGGCGGTGAGCACCCTGGTCAGGTGGCGTTCCGAGTAACCGAGCCGGGCGGCCAGGCCCGGCACGCCCTCCCGCTCCACCACGCCGTCCGAGATGAGCCGCATGGCCCGCGCCGCGAGGTCCGCCCGCAGGTTCCACTCCGGCGAACCCGGCACGGCGTCCGGCAGGCAGCGGCGGCACGCCCGGTACCCCGCCGCCTGCGCGGCGGCGGCCGTCGGGTAGAACTCGGCGTTGCGGCGCTTCGGGGTCACCGCCGGGCACGACGGCCGGCAGTAGATGCGGGTGGTCCGCACGGCGAGGATGAAGCAGCCGTCGAAGCGGGCGTCGCGGGCGGCGACGGCCCGGTAGGCGCGTTCGGTGTCGACCAGCACGACAGTCACTGTGCCACCGTCCGCACCAGCGTTCTCGCGGAAATCGGACACGACACCCGGGCGCGTAGACTCACCACCCGTGAGTTTGACCCTCGGTATCGTCGGCCTGCCCAACGTCGGCAAGTCCACCCTGTTCAACGCCCTCACGCGCAACGACGTGCTCGCGGCGAACTACCCGTTCGCGACCATCGAGCCGAACGTCGGCGTGGTGCCGTTGCCGGACGCCCGCCTCGGCAAGCTGGCGGAGATCTTCGGCTCCGAGCGCGAGGTGCCCGCCGTGGTGTCGTTCGTCGACATCGCGGGCATCGTGAAAGGCGCGTCCGAAGGCGCCGGGCTGGGCAACAAGTTCCTCGCGAACATCCGCGAGGCCAACGCCATCTGCCAGGTCATCCGGGTCTTCGACGACTCGGACGTGGTGCACGTGGACGGCCGCGTGGACCCCGCGTCCGACATCGAGACCATCAACACCGAGTTGATCCTCGCCGACCTCCAGACGCTGGAGAAGGCCGTGCCCAGGCTGGAGAAGGAGGCGCGGACCCAGAAGGACCGCCGCCCCGCCCTGGACGCCGCCCTCAAGGCACGCGCGGTGCTCGACTCCGGGCGCACGCTGTTCGCCGCGCGGTCCGAGGTGGACGGCGAGCTGCTGCGCGAGCTGAGCCTGCTCACCGCCAAGCCGTTCCTCTACGTCTTCAACGCCGACGAGGCGGTCCTCACCGACGAGGCGCGGATCAAGGAGCTGCGCGAGTCGGTGGCGCCCGCGGACGCCGTGTTCCTGGACGCCAAGGTCGAGGCGGAGCTGCTGGAGCTGGACGAGGAGTCGGCCCGCGAGCTGCTGGAGTCGATCGGCCAGCACGAGCCGGGCCTGCACGCCCTGGCCCGCGCGGGTTTCCACACGCTGGGCCTCCAGACCTACCTGACGGCAGGCCCGAAGGAGTCGCGGGCGTGGACCATCCCGCGGGGCGCGACCGCGCCGCAGGCGGCGGGCGTGATCCACACCGACTTCGAGCGCGGCTTCATCAAGGCCGAGGTGGTGTCCTTCGACGACCTGGTGGCGGCCGGCTCGATGGCCGCCGCGAAGGCCGCCGGCAAGGTCCGCATGGAGGGCAAGGACTACGTCATGGTGGACGGCGACGTCGTGGAGTTCCGGTTCAACGTCTGAGCCGGGGACGGAGGAAGGGCCTCCCGGGCGGATGCTCCGGAAGGCCCTTCGGTCGTCACGTCGGCCGGTGCCGACGTCAGCGCACGTGGTTGCGGCTGTGGCGCGCCAGGGCGAAGACGCCCCCGGCGGTGGCCAGCATCAGCAGCGCGGCGACGGTGAACACGACGATGTCGGCGGTCATGCGATTCCCCTTGCGTTGATCTCCCACTCGTCTTGACGTACGGGTACCCGGTTTCGTAGCCCGACAGTCGCGCAATTCACACGATCGTGGAGGTACTGGCTGTGAACCTGAGGGCGTTGGAGGCCCGGGTCCTCACCGTCGCGCCGTGGTTGTTCGGGCTCTCGCTGGCGGGCCACCTGGTGATGGTGGCGTTCCAGACGCAGATGACCATGATCGACCTGATGGTCTACCGCAACGGCTCGCCCGAGCTGTTCTCCGGCAACCTCTACCAGTGGCGGCTGTCCGAGTTCTCGGACCAGTTCGCGCTGCCGTTCACGTACCCGCCGTTCGCGGCGATCGCGTTCCTGCCGCTGTCGCTGCTCTCCTGGGAGGCGTCGCGCTGGTTCTGGCAGCTGCTGAGCCTCGCGTGCCTGTGGTTCCTGGTCCGCAAGTCGCTGCACCTGGTCGGCAGCCGGGACCCCCGGCGGGCGATGCTGTGGACGGCGTTGTTCGTCTGGGTCGAACCCGTCCGCACCACGCTCAACTACGGCCAGGTCAACCTGCTCCTCGCCGCGTTGCTGCTCGGCACGATGGTGAGCACGCGGGCGTGGGCGGCGGGCGCGGGTGTCGGCGTCGCGGCGGGCGTCAAGCTCACGCCGGCGATCTCCGGCCTCTACTTCCTGGTCACCCGGAACTTCAAGGCCGCCGCGTGGTCGATCGCCGCGTTCGCGGGCACGGTCGGCATCGGCTACCTCGTGACGCCGGGCCAGTCGAACCAGTTCTGGTTCGAGCTGCTGGGCGACGCGACCCGCGTCGGTCCGGTCGGCTCGGCGATCAACCAGTCGCTGCGCGGCGCGTTGTCCCGCACGGTCGGCTACGACGTGGAGACCGGGCCGGTCTTCCTGGTGGCCGCGGTGGTCGCGGCGGCGCTGACCGGGTGGGCGCTGCACGCCGCAGCGCGCGCCAAGGACACGCTCGCGATGCTGGTCGCCGTGCAGTTCCTCGGCCTGCTGGTGTCGCCGATCTCGTGGAGCCACCACTGGGTGTGGGCGGTGCCCGCGCTGATGTGGCTCTGCTACGGCGTGCGGCACCGGCTCGCGGCCGTCGCGGCGTGGGCGTGGGTGCTCGCCATCGGCAGCTACCTGATCTCGTTCCTGCTGATCGCGCAGGAGTCGATCTGGATCATCCCGCGCCCGTGGCACCTGGCGCTGCTCGGCTGGGTGTACCCGGCGGCGGGCCTGCTCACCCTCGTCACGATCGCCGTCGTGCTGCGCACCCGGTCACCCGAGCGCGTCGAGCACGCCGTCGATCTCGCCGGCAAGTGACACGTCCAGCGCGGTGATCCCGCCGCTGGAGTGCGTCCGGCAGCGGAACGTCAGGATGCGCCAGCGGATGTCGATGTCCGGGTGGTGGTGGTCGTTCTCGGCGATCTCGGCGACCCGGTTCACCACCTGGACGGCGTGCGGGAAGCTCGGGAGTTCGGCGGTGCGCACCAGCGCGCCGCCCCGCGCGGTCCAGTCGGGCAGCTTGGCGAGGGCGGCGGTCACCTGGTCGTCGGTCAGCAGCTCGGCCATGTGCCAGATGGTGCCACCGCGTGGCGTAAGCTGCGCGTTCGCCACGGGAGTCCGGTGTTGCGCCGGGCTGAGAGGAGGGCACGCAGGCCCTCGACCGTCCCCACCTGATCCGGGTAATGCCGGTGTAGGGAGAGATGATGTTGCGACGTGTCCTGACCGCCGCCCTCGCCGGGATCGCGCTCACCGCGTGCTCGGTCACGGTCGACGACCCCGCGCCGCCGGGCGAACGCGTGGTGACGGTGCTCACGCACGACTCGTTCGCCGTGTCGCCGGAGGTCCTGGACGCCTTCCGGGCCAAGAGCGGGATCACGGTCAAGACGCTCGCGTCCGGTGACGCGGGTGAGCTGACCAACAAGCTGGTGCTCACCAAGGGCAACCCGCTCGGCGACGTGGCGTTCGGCGTCGACTCGACCTTCGCGTCCCGCGCGCTGAAGGAGGACGTGTTCGCCGAGTACGCGTCGCCCGAGGCGGACCGGGGCGCGCAGCGCTACCGGATCGACCCGCCGAACCGGCTGCACGCGGTGGACGTCGGCGACGTGTGCGTGAACGTCGACGTGGCAGCGTTCAAGGACAAGGGCGAGCCGAGGAGCTACGCCGACCTGGCCGACCCGAAGTACAAGGACCTGCTGGTGGTCGAGGACCCGGCCACGTCCTCGCCGGGCCTGGCGTTCCTGCTGGGCACCGTCGCCGAGTTCGGCGAGTCCGGCTGGCAGGACTACTGGTCGCGGCTGAAGGCCAACGGCGTGAAGGTGGTCAGCGGCTGGGAGGAGGCGTACACCCAGGACTTCTCCGGCTCCAGCGGCCGGGGTCCGCGCCCGGCCGTGGTGTCCTACGCATCCTCGCCGTCCGCCGAGATCGGCGAGGACGGCAACCCGCGCACCAGGGCGCTGCTCGACACGTGCTACCGCCAGGTCGAGTACGCCGGTGTGCTGAACGGCGCGAAGAACCCCGACGACGCCCGCGCGGTGGTGGACTTCCTGCTGTCGGCCGAGTTCCAGGCCGACGTGCCGGGCCAGATGTACGTCTACCCGTCGCGGGAGGGCGTGGCCCTGCCCGAGGCGTGGGCGAAGGCCGCGCCGCTGCCCGCGCAGGCACGCGCGCTGCCCGCGGACCGGGTCGACGCCAACCGGGAGCAGTGGGTCCAGCAGTGGCGTTCCCTGGTGCAGGGCTGAGGTCGGGCTGGACGCTCGCCGCGCTGCTGCCGATCGCGTTCCTCGGGGTCTTCTTCGCCTGGCCGGTGGCCGCGATCGTCGGCCTGGGGTTCGCCGAGGGCGGCGTGTGGCGTGCGTTGACCGAGCCCGGCACGTGGGGCCTGGTCGGGTTCACGCTCGGCCAGGCGGCGGGCGCGACGGCGCTGGCGTTGCTCGCGGGGCTGCCGGTGGCGTTCCTGCTGGCGCGGTGCCGGGTGCGTGGCGCCGGTGTGGTGCGTGCGGCGGTGATGGTGCCGTTCGTGCTGCCGACCGTGGTGGTGGGCCTCGCGTTCCGGGCGCTGTGGCCGGACGGCGGCGTGCTGCCGATCGTGCTGGCCAACGCGTTCTTCAACGTGGCCGTGGTGGCGCGGACCGTGGGCGGCCTGTGGGCGCGGGTGGACCGGCGTGCCGAGGACGCGGCGCGTGCGCTGGGCGCATCCCGGACCCGGGCGTTCACGTCGGTCGTGCTGCCCGCGCTCGCACCCGCGATCGGCTCGGCCGCGTCGGTGGTGTTCCTGTTCTGCGCCACCAGTTTCGGCGTGGTGCTGGTGCTCGGCGGCGCGCGGTACCGGACCCTGGAGACGGAGATCTACCTGCGCACGGTCGAGCTGTTCGACCTGTCCGGCGCGGCGGCGTTGTCCCTGCTCCAGTTCGCCGCCGTGGTGGCGGTGCTGCTCCTCGGCGGCGCGGCCCGGCGCAAGCGGGAACGGGCGTTGCCGCTGCGGGTCGAGCCGACCCGGCGACCGGTCGGCGGCGAGTGGGCCGCGGTCGTGGCGGCGTGGCTGGTGGTCGGCGCGCTGCTGGTGCCGGTGGTGGGCCTGGTCGTGCGCTCGCTGGCCACGGCGGACGGGTGGAGCCTCGCCGGGTACCGCGCGCTCGCCGGCACGGGTGAGCGCGGCACGCTCGCCGTGTCCGGCTGGCAGGCCGCGCTGAACTCGGTGCGCGTCGCCACCGACGCCACGCTGGTCGCGCTCGTCGTCGGCGTGCTGTCGGCGGTGGTGCTGGTCGGGTTGCGGCGGCGCGGGTCGTGGCTCGGCGAGGTCCTGGACACGGCGCTGATGCTGCCGCTGGGCGTGTCGGCGGTGACCGTCGGCTTCGGCTACCTGGTCACCATGGACGCGTTGCCCGGCGACTTCCGCACGTCGCCGCTGCTGGTGCCGCTGGCGCAGGCGCTGGTGGTGACGCCGCTGGTGGTGCGGATCGTGCTGCCCGTGCTGCGTGCCGTCGACGAGCGGCTGCGGCAGGCGGCGGCGTCGCTCGGCGCGAGCCCGTGGCGGGTGTGGCGGGAGGTGGACCTGCCGCTGGCGGCCCGGTCGCTGGTGGCGGCGGCGGGTTTCGGGTTCGTGGTGGCGCTCGGCGAGTTCGGCGCGACCAGCTTCCTGGCCCGGCCCGACGCGCCGACGCTGCCGGTGGTGATCGCCCGGCTCATGGGTCGGCCCGGCGAGTTGAACAGCCAGCTCGCCTACGCGGCGTGCGCGTTGCTGATGGTGGTGACCACGGTGGCCGTGCTGCTGATCGAGCGGCTGCGCGTGCCCGCGGGTGGGGAGTTCTAGATGTCGTTGGGGCTGAACGGGATCAGCGTCCGGTACGGCGCGGTCGAAGCGGTGTCCGAAGTGGACCTGGCGGTCGGCGGCGGCGAGGTGGTCGCGTTGCTGGGTCCGTCCGGGTGCGGCAAGTCGACGTTGCTGCGTGCCGTCGCGGGTCTGCTGACGCCCGCCGCGGGTTCCGTGACGTGGGACGGTGAGGACCTGGCGGGCACGCCGCCGCACCGGCGTGGTTTCGGCCTGGTGTTCCAGGACGGCCAGCTGTTCCCGCACCGGGACGTGGCCGGGAACGTGGCGTTCGGCCTGCGGATGCGTGGCGTGCCGCAGGACGAGCGGGCGGAGCGGGTGGCGCGGCTGCTGGAGCTGGTCGGGCTCGCCGGTTACCAGCGGCGGAGGGTGACCGAGCTGTCCGGCGGCGAGCAGCAGCGGGTGGCGTTGGCGCGTGCGCTCGCGCCGCGGCCCCGGCTGCTGCTGCTGGACGAGCCGTTGTCGGCGTTGGACCGGGCGTTGCGGGAAGCGCTCGCCGACGACCTGGCGCGGCTGCTGCGCGAGGCGCGTGCGACGGCGCTGGTGGTCACCCACGACCACGACGAGGCGTTCACGCTGGCCGACCGGGTGGCGGTGATGCGGTCCGGCCGCGTGCGCCAGGTCGGCCCGCCCGCGCGGGTGTGGCGTGCGCCGGTGGACGTCGAGACCGCCCGGTTCCTCGGCTGCGGCGTGGTGCTCGACCCCGAGCCGGCGCGGCGGCTGGTGGGCGTGGCGCACCGGGTGGGGCTGCGGGCGACGGCCCTGCGCGTCGACCCGGACGGCCCGTTCGAGGCGGAGGTCCTGACCCGCGCGCACCGCCGCGACCACGTCCGGTCGCTGGTGCGGGTGGCCGGGTTCGAGGGCGAGTTCGAGGCGGTGGCCCCGGTGTCCGCGCCGCCGGAGCCCGGTGACCGGGTGCGGTTGGCGGTCGACGCGGACGGGGTCGCCGTCATCGGCGGTGGCTGAGAGCGGGGCGGTGGCACCGGGCGGCCCACTCCTCGGCCGTCAGGTCGTACTCGACCTCGCCGTGCTCGGAGCCGGGGATCGGGTCCGGCCAGTCCACCACGCACGTCCGCCGGTGACGCAGGCCGACCTTCGCCAGGACCCGGCGCGAACCCGTGTTCACCGCCAGCGCCGTGGCGAACACCCGGCGCACACCCAGCTCGCGGAAACCGCGCGCCACCAACGCGCGCCCGACCTCGGTGGCGTAACCCGCGCCCCAGTGCGCCCGGCGCAGGCGGTAGCCCAGCTCGCGCACGCCGTCGTCGGTGGTGCGGAACTCGAACGCGCCGAGCAGTTCGCCCGACGCCCTCGCCACGCCCGCCCACCAGCCGTCCACCCGGAGCAGCCGGGGCAGCAGCACGCGCCGCGTGGTGGCGGGGTCCAGCGGTCGGCCGCCCTCCAGGTACCGCATCACCTCCGGGTCACCGTGCATCGCCACCAGCGGACCCTCGTCGGCGGGGGTGAAGCGGCGCAGGACCACTCGTTCCGTCTCCAGGAACACCACTAGCTGTCCTTGGTGGCCAACCGCATGGCCGCGAGCGACAGCCCGATCAGCACGTAGCACCCGGCGAGCGCGGTGCTGTGCCACAGCTCCCCGGTGGGCAGCGGGTCGCGCATCACGTCGACCAGCTTGTTCCAGCCCGACGTGATCAAGTACGGGTGGAGCCAGTCCAGCGAGCTGAACACGCCGAGCACCCCGGACACGATGACACCGGCCATGGTCGCCGCCATCACCACCAGCGGGTGCTCGGTGCACGCCGAGATCGCCATCGCGATCGCCGCCACACCCCACACCTGCACGGTCACCAGCAGCACGGTCAACGCGATCCGGCCGAGCGCGGCACCGACCGGCAGCGTGTTGCCGGACAGCGTCAGCATCCCCTGCCCGCCGAACAACACCACGCCCACCACCGCGCCGACGACGGCCAGCAACGCCACCGCCGCCAACGTCATGGTCGCCACGCCGAACGCCTTGATCGCCAGCAGCCGGACCCGGCCGACCGGCGACAGCAGCAACCCGCGCAACGTGCCGTGCTGGGCCTCGCCCGCGAGGCCGTCCGCCGCCCAGATCGCGCCGACCAGCGGCAGCAGCAGCGGCAGCGCCAGGAACAACGTGAACACCGGCAGCACCAGGCCGTTGCCGGCGATGATCGCCGCCAGGCCGGGACCGGCGGGTCCGTCGCCGTCCACCGCGAACCACAGCCCGATGCCCGCGAGCACCGGCACCAGGCACAACGCCGACAGGCCGATCACCGTCCGCGGCCTGCGCACGATCCAGCGCAGCTCGGACCGGAGCTGCCTGCCCAGCGGCGCCCGCGTCACGACCGGGTTGGTCATCGCGCCCCCTCCTCGACGGTGTCCACCGCGGACAGACCCTCCTCGGCCTCCTCGGCCTCGGTCAGCCGGGCGAACAGCTCCTCCAGCCCGGTGCGCTGCCGGCGTGCCTCCCACACCGGGATACCGCCCTTCACCAGCGCCTCCAGCACGGCAGGCGGCGTGGTGCCGATCAGCTCGACGCGCAGGCTCTCCCCGCCCGCCGCGCGTGCCGAGATCCGGGCGTCGCGCAGCACGTTCAACGCGCGCACCCACTCCGGCGTGGTGACCAGCAACGCGCTGCTCTCCGCCTGGAGCAGCTCGGTGAGGCCGCCCTGGGCGACGACCGTGCCGCGGTGCAGCACCGCCACGTGCGTGCAGGTCGCCTCGATCTCGCTGAGCAGGTGCGACGACACGACCACGGTGGTGCTGCCCGTGCGCAGCTCGGCGATCACGTTGCGCACCTCGCGCGTGCCCGCCGGGTCGAGCCCGTTGGTCGGCTCGTCCAGCACGATCAGCTCCCGCGGCACCAGCAGCGCGGCGGCCAGGCCGAGCCGCTGCTTCATGCCCAGCGAGTACCCCCGGTAACGCCGGTGCGCGGCGGCGGCCAGGCCGACGCGCTCCAACGCGTCCTCCACCGCCCGCTTGATGTCGCCGGTGGCGAGCAGCGGCTCGAAGGCCGCCACCCGCCGCAGGTTCTCCCGCCCCGTCAGGAACGGGTGGAAACCGGGTCCCTCGACCAGCGCGCCGACGTGCGGCAGCGCGGCGGCGGCGCCGTCGGGCAACGCCCTCCCCAGCAGCTCGACCTCCCCCTCGGTCGGCCGCACGAGCCCGAGCAGCATCCGGATCGTGGTGGTCTTGCCCGAGCCGTTCGGCCCGAGCATCCCGAGCACCGCCCCCCGCGGCACGTCGAGGTCCACCCGGTCCACCGCCACCGTCCGGCCGTACACCTTGCGCAGCCCCCTGGTGCGCGCGGCCAGGGCCGGTGCGGTGACGTCGTCCGCACGTTCCGCCGGCGTGCTGGTCGAGGTGGTCATCCGGCTCTACCCCCTGCGTCGTTCGACGCGGTCGCGGCGGTCACTTGACCTGCGCGATCGCCTCGGTCAGCACCTGCTCGGGCACCGCGCCGAACGCCACCCGGCCGTCGTCGGCGAGGAGCACGCCGCCGATCCGCGTGGTGATCAGCGTGCCGCTGCCCCACGGGCCGCTGACCGGCTTGCCGACCCGCGCGAGCAGGCCCGCGACGTCGACCTCGTCCTCCGCCGGCGTGCCGGGGCGCTCCCGTTCGGCCAGACCCGCCAGCGCGTTCTCCGGGGTCCGGGCGGTGATGACCACGTCCCAGCCCTCGCCGTGGACCTGCGGCCGGGCCTCGGCCAGCGCGCCCTCGGCCAGCGCCCGGTCCTCGTCGGTCGGGCCGGTCGGCTGCTGCTCGGCCACCTTCGCACCGGGCGGCGGCGTGAACGCGAACAGGGTCGCGTCCTGCGGACCCACGTTCAGCTCGGTGAAGCCCACCCGCACCGCCGGGTTGTTCGTGCCGTTGGTCAGCACGGCGACCCGCAGCGGCACCCGCAGCTCGGCGTCGACGGCCACCCGGACCTCGCGCAGCACGGTCCGCTCGGTCGGCTTCGGCGTGAGCACCAGCTCGTAGGTCGCGCGACCGGCCACGCGGGCCGTGCCGTCCACCGCGACGTCGCTGAACTCCTTGACCTTCGCCACGACCTCGCGGGACACCGCGACCGGGTCCGGCGGCACCTGCTCGCCGTCCGGGTCGAGGTCGAGCTTCGGCTCGGCGGACGCGCCGTGCGGCAGCTTCGTCACGGTCTGGTCCGCGGAGTTCCACAGCCAGCCGGTCTCGCCGTCGTCGACGAACGTGCGCTCCGCGTCGGCCGCGGGCAGCTGCACCCGCACGCGGCCCTCGCCGTCGGACCACATCCGCAGCTTCGACTCGCCGTCGGCGAGCTGCGGCACGTCGGCCAGCGCCGGCACGCCCAGGTCGTTGGCCACCTCCACCGACCCGCCGAACGCCGCGGGCCGGGCGGTCAGCACCGACTCCACCAGGGACTCCGCGCTCACGTCCGGCAGGACCGGCGCGGGACCCGCACCGGCGGGCATCGCGAGCACCCCCAGGCCCGCGGCTCCGGCGACCACGCCGACCGCCGCGGCGACCACGGTCACCCTTCTCCGGTTCATGTCCCCTCCTCCACAGGCGTCGGCCGACCGGGTGCCGGTCCGACACCGCAGACGTTCCACGCCCCGAGCTGAGATCACGCTGAGAGCGGCCCCGACGCTGAGAACGTGCTGAGGGCCCCGCGCGGATTGTCCTCCTGTCCGGGCATCCTGAGGAGCGTGAGGCCACGGGTGCTGGTAGTCGACGACGAGGTGGGCGTGCGGCGCGCGCTGGAGCGCGGCCTGTCCGCGGAGGGCATGGAGGTGGTCACCGCCGCCGACGGCCCCAACGCCCTGCGGGTGGCGTTGACCGGCGCGTTCGACGTGGTCCTGCTGGACATCATGCTGCCCGGCCTGAGCGGCTACCGGGTGCTCCAGCGGATGCGCGCGGAAGGCGTGCGCACGCCCGTGCTGATGGTGTCCGCGAAGGACGGCGAGGTGGACCAGGCCGACGGCCTCGACCTCGGCGCGGACGGCTACCTGGTGAAGCCGTTCAGCTTCGTGGTGCTGGTCGCGCAGGTCCGGGCGCTGCTGCGGCGCAACCAGGCCGACCTGGCGCGGCGCAAGCTCAAGCTCGGCGAGCTGGTCGTGGACCGGGCGGTGCGCGAGGTCAGCTGGGCGGGCGAGCCGGTGAGCCTGTCGCCGCGCGAGTACGCCGTGCTGGACGTGCTGGCGGGCCGAGCCGGTTCCGTGGTGACGAAGGACGAGCTGCTGCGCACCGTGTGGGGCGACGAGCAGGCCGCCACCCGCAACGCCGTCGAGGTGTACGTCGGGTACCTGCGGCGCAAGCTGGAGGCCATGGGCGCGGGCGAGGTGGTGCGCACCGTGCGCGGCCACGGCTACCTGGCGTCCACCCCCGACCTGGACGCGGCCCTGGACTCCGCCGCCGCCCGCCGCAGGTGAACCCGCGCCGCTGGTGGCTGCACCGCACCCTGCGGTTCCGGATCACGGTGGTGGCGACCGGCGTGGCCCTGCTGTGCCTGCTCGCGCTGACCCTGCTCGCGCCGAGCCTGATCGGGATGGTGCAGATCAGCGCCACCGACGCCGAGCTGGAGCGGACCGCCGCCGTGCGCGTGCTGGACACCGCGGGCGAACCGCTGGACGGTGGTCCGCGACCCGACCTCACGCCGCAGGAGATCCGGCAGCTCAAGGCGGGGGAGAAGGTGCTGCGGGTGGAGGGCGAGAGCGCCCACCGCTGGCACGGGCGCGTCGTGTTCGCGCCGGACGGGACGCCGCGGCTGCACGTCGCGGGTGACACCCTGGTCGGCTACGGCAAGGCCAACGAGCTGGGCACCAGGTGGTTGGCCGTGGCGGCGGTGCTGGTCGCGGGCCTGGTGGGCACCGCGACGTGGCTCGCCGTCCGGTCGTCGCTGCGGCCGGTGGAGCGGATGCGGATCGCCGCCGGTGAGCTGCCGCGCGGCAGGCGGCTGCCCGTGCCGCCGACCCGGGACGAGTTGCAGGCCCTCGCCGAGGCGTTGAACGCCCTGCTCGCCCGGCGGGACGAGGCCACCGAGCGGCTGCGCCGGTTCACCGGCGACGCCGCGCACGAGCTGCGCTCGCCGGTGACGTCCGTGCGCGCGCAGGCCGAGGTCGCCGTGGCGCACCCCGACCCGGACTTCTCCATCGAGGTGCTGGAGTCCGTGGTGGAGGAGTCCGAGCGGCTGTCGAACCTGGTGGACGCCCTGCTCCTGCTGGCCCGCGCGGACACCGGCGAGCTGCCCCGCGCCGAACCGGTCGACCTGGTGCTTCAGGCGCAGGCCGCGACCGAGCGGCTGCCCGCGAGCGACCTGCTGGTGTCCGTGCACGCGCCGATGACGGCGTGCCTGATCCAGGCCGCCAAGTCCGAGGTCGAGCTGGTGCTGGACAACCTCATCCGCAACGCGAGCCGGTACGCGCGGACGTTCATCCGGATCTCGGTGCTGCCCGCGCCCGGCGAGGTGCGGCTGGTCGTCGACGACGACGGCCACGGCATCCCGCCCGAGCACCGGGAGCGGGTGTTCGACCGGTTCTACCGGGTCGAGTCCGACCGGGGCCGCGCGACCGGCGGGTTCGGGCTCGGGTTGGCGCTGGTGGCGCACCTGGTGCTGCGGCGGCGCGGCACGGTGCGCGCGCTGGAGTCGCCGGAGGGCGGCGCGCGCCTGGAGGTTCGCTGGCCCGCCTACCGGTGATGGGAGGATCAGCGCCGTGCCCGAGCTTCGAGCGACCACGCTGGTCGACGCGCCGTTGCGCACGGTCGCCGCGGCGTTGCTGGACGCCCGGCTGCTGGCCGCGTCCACCCGCGGCCTGGGCGTGCGGATCGCGAGCGGCGACCCGGTGCTGTACGCGGGCGCGCGGCTCGCGGGCGCGGTCGGTCCGGTCGCCGGGACGCTGCTGGTGACCAGGGCGGACACCACGGGCGTGTCGGCGGAGCTGGTGGACGGCCCGCTGCCGAGGTTCGTGCTGGCCACCGACCTGCTGCACACCGGTGGCGGCACGCTGGTGGTCGACTCCGTCGAGTGGACCAGCCCGGGAGGGCCGTTCGGGCGGCTGGCGGACGTGATCGTGGGGCGCGGCCTGGCGCTGAAGGTGCTCCAGGCGCGGGCCGAGGCGGTGTCCGCGCGGAGCAGGCGGTTGGTCGGCGCGCGGGTGGTCGTGGGCGCGGCGGTCGTCCGGGACGGCCTGCTGCTGGCCCAGCAGCGCGCCTACCCGGCGGACCACGCCGGTCGGTGGGAGCTGCCGGGCGGGCGCGTCGAGCCGGGTGAGGACGACCGCGCGGCCGTGGTCCGGGAGTGCGCCGAGGAGCTGGGCGTGACCGTCGCGGTGACCGACCCGCTCGGCCCCGACGTGCCGCTGCGGGAGGACCTGCTGCTGCGGGTGTACCGGGCGGAGCTGACCGCCGGCGAGCCGCGGGCGTTGGACCACCAGGCGGTCCGCTGGGTCGCGCCGGCCGAGCTGGGCGGCCTGGACTGGCTGCCCGCCGACCGCGTCCTGCTGCCCGCCCTGCACGCGGAGCTGGAGCGGGAACCCGAGGGCTGAGGGCCTGCCGCTCCCCGACGCCGGGTGTCCGCCCCCGCCGCCCGCGGCTGCCCGCCGGGCTCGCCACACCGGAGGGGCACCGCCGCCCGCTGCTCGCGGCTGCCCGCCGCGCGCCCGGCCCGGCCGAGGGTGCCTGTCCGCCGGACCGACGTGCCCTGGTCGCCGCGCCCGGCGGCGAACCCGGCCCGACCCCCGCCGCCGATGAGGGTCGGGCCGGGGCCTTCAGCCCAGGCCGGACATCCGCAGGGCCGCGTCGAGGCGGTGGCGACAGCGCTCGCGAGTGCGCTCGGCACCGTGCGCGCGCACCCGGTCCAGCTCGGCCGGGTCGTCCAGCAGCGACTGCGTCCGCTCCCGCACCCCGCGCAGCTCCTCGATCACGGCCTCCGCCGTGGCCTCCTTCAGCTCCGCGTAGTCCTTCACCGTGGCGACCAGGTCCTCGGGGGTCTTCCCCGTGCACGCGGCGAGGATCTCCAGCAGGTTGGCCACCCCCGGCTGGGTGTCCGGCGCGTACCGCACAACCCCCTGGTCGTCGGTCACGGCCCGCCGGATCTTCCGGCGCACCAGGTCCGGCGGGTCGAGCACGAACACCGTGCCCGCCGAGTCCTTCGCGGTCTTCGCCATCTTCCGGGTCGGGTCCGCCAAATCGCGGACCCGGGCGGCGGTGGGCGGGACCACCGACTTCGGCATCACGAACACCTCGCCGTACGTCCCGTTGAACCGCCGGGCCAGCACGCGGGCCAGCTCGACGTGCTGCGCCTGGTCGTCACCCACCGGCACCTCGTGCGCGCCCTGGAGCAGGATGTCCGCCGCCATCAGCACCGGGTAGGTGAGCAGGCTCAACCGGACCGACGAGCGGCCGGCCGACTTCTCCTTGAACTGGATCATCCGCGCGGCCTCGCCGTACGTGCAGGTGCACTCCAGCACCCAGGTCAGCGCGCCCAGCTCGCGGACCAGGTCGGACTGGACGGAGACGGACCGCGGGTCGACGCCCGCGGCGATCAGCACCGCGAGTTGTTCCCTGGTCAACGAGCGCAATCGCGCCGGGTTGTGGGACGTGGTCATCGCGTGCAGGTCGCTGATGAAGTACACGTCCTCGTCGGTGCCCTCGGCCGCCCACCGGCGGATCGCGCCGAGGTAGTTGCCCAGTTGGACCTGGCCGGAGGGGGTGATGGCGGACAACCTGATCATGGTGGCTCCCTTTCGAGGTGCGCCCGCCCGACCAGCCCCCGGATACGCGAAGGCCGCCCGGAGCGGGCGGCCTGCGTTTCGTCAACGCACAGTTCTCACGGCCGCCGCTAGGCGGACCACCAGAACGGGTAAAGAGTGCGCATAGCCGCGATCATAGCGTGTTTTACCCGTGTGTCGCAGGTCTACATTTCCTCTATGTACATCGTGCTGCTGGAGTACATCAAGCCGCTGGACGAAGTCGACTACGCCTTGCCGGAGCACGTGGACTGGCTGAACAAGCAGTACGAAGCCGGTTACTTCCTCGCCTCCGGGCGGCAGGTGCCCAGGGTCGGCGGTGTGATCATCGCCCGCCCGATGGCGCGCGGGAAGCTGGACGCCCTGCTCGCGACCGACCCCTTCGCGGTGCAGAAGCTGGTCCGTCACCGGGTGGTGGAGTTCCAGGCCACCAAGACCGCCCCGGAACTGGCCAAGGTCAACGAAGCCGTGTTGGCCTGAACAAGTCGGGCAACCCCCGGACAACCCACAATCGGACAACGGTGTCGACCCCCACCCGGGTGATCCGGGTGAACCGGGTTCGCGCGGATTCCCGCGTGGCTCCGCGAGCCGCCCGCCGCTTTCTTGATCGCCTTCCGGCGTGTTTTCCGCACTCCGCCACCGGACGGCTTTCCGCCGTACTGCGGTGAACGACGGCCCCCTCTTCATCCGCTGCGGTCGACCCGTGCGCGCACACGGGGTGAGGTTGACCTCACCCCGTGCACGTGTGTGGTAATGGCGGTCGGCCCGGTAGGCTGTCCGATGGCTGCGCGCGATCTCAACTCCCGGCGCCTGCCCATCCTCGACGAACAGCTCTAGGAGTTCCGCGTGCCCACGGCCACCGCGTCGATCAAGGAAACGCAGGTCCGCCACGACCTGCGCAACGTCGCGATCGTCGCGCACGTTGACCACGGCAAGACCACTCTCGTCGACGCCATGCTGCGCCAGTCAGGCGCCTTCTCCGAACGCGCCGAACCCGTTGACCGGGTGATGGACTCCGGCGAGCTGGAGCGCGAGAAGGGCATCACGATCCTCGCCAAGAACACCGCCGTCCGCCGGCACACGCCGGACGGCGTGGTGACCATCAACGTGGTGGACACCCCCGGCCACGCCGACTTCGGCGGCGAGGTGGAGCGCGGCCTGTCGATGGTGGACGGCGTCGTGCTGCTCGTCGACGCCTCCGAGGGCCCGCTGCCGCAGACCCGGTTCGTGCTGCGCAAGACGCTGGCCGCGGGCCTGCCGGTGATCCTGGTGGTGAACAAGGTCGACCGCCCCGACGCCCGGATCTCCGAGGTCGTGGACGAGGCGCACGACCTGCTGCTGGACCTGGCCACCGAGGTCGGCGCGGACGACTCCGTGCTGGACCTGCCGGTCGTCTACGCCTCGGCCCGCGCCGGTCGCGCCTCGCTGACCCAGCCCGCGGACGGCGACCTGCCCGCCGAGGAGAACCTCGACCCGCTGTTCGAGGTCCTGCTCAACCACATCCCCGCGCCGACCGGCGACGCCGACGCGCCGCTGCGCGCGCTGGTGACGAACCTCGACGCGTCCACCTTCCTCGGCCGCATCGCGCTGTGCCGGATCGCCGCGGGCCGCATCCGCAAGGGCGAGACGGTCGCCTGGTGCCGCGAGGACGGCTCGGTGCACAAGGTGCGCATCACCGAGCTGCTGATCACCGAGGCGCTGGAGCGCGTGCCCGCCGAGGAGGCGCACGCGGGCGACCTGGTCGCCATCGCGGGCATCCCGGAGATCACCATCGGCGACACGCTGGCCGACGTGGACAACCCGGAGCCGCTGCCCCGGATCACCGTCGACGAGCCCGCCATCTCGATGACCATCGGCGTCAACACCTCGCCGCTGGCGGGTCGCGGCGGCGGCACGAAGCTCACCGCCCGCCTGGTCAAGGCCCGCCTGGACTCGGAGCTGGTCGGCAACGTGTCGGTGCGCGTGCTGCCCACCGAGCGCCCCGACACCTGGGAGGTGCAGGGCCGCGGTGAGCTGGCGCTGGCCATCCTGGTCGAGCAGATGCGCCGCGAGGGCTTCGAGCTGACCGTGGGCAAGCCGCAGGTGGTGACGAAGACCGTCGACGGCAAGGTGCACGAGCCGTTCGAGCGGCTGACCATCGACGCGCCCGAGGAGCACCTGGGCTCGATCACCCAGCTCCTGGCGAACCGCAAGGGCCGGATGGAGAACATGTCCGGCCACGGCTCCGGCCGGATCAAGCTGGACTACGTCGTGCCGTCGCGCGGCCTGATCGGCTTCCGCACGGAGTTCCTCACCGAGACGCGCGGCACGGGCATCGCGAACGCCGTCGCCGAGGGCTACGGCCCGTGGGCGGGCGAGATCCGCACCAGGCACAACGGCTCGCTGGTCGCCGACCGGGCGGGTTCGGTCACCGCGTACGCGATGATCCAGCTCGCGGACCGCGGCACGTTCTTCGTGGAGCCGGGCGCGGACAGCTACGAGGGCATGGTCGTCGGGGAGAACCCGCGTGCCGAGGACCTCGACGTGAACGTCTGCCGCGAGAAGAAGCTGACGAACATGCGCACGTCGACCGCCGACGTGATGGAGACGCTGGCCCGCCCGCGCAAGCTGTCGCTGGAGGAGGCGCTGGAGTTCTGCGCCGCCGACGAGTGCGTGGAGGTCGCGCCCGAGGTCGTCCGGGTCCGCAAGGTGACCCTGGACGCCAACCAGCGCGGGCGCGAGCGCAACCGCGCCAAGCTGCGCGGCTGACGCCCCGGACCACCGCGAACGCCCCCCGCCGCCCGCCGGCGGGGGGCGTTCGCGTGCCATCACCCGATCGTGCGGATCGCCACAGCGGCCAACCGGGGCGCGGCCGGGCCCGTCCCAGGTACGTGAAGCCTGGGGTCCCCGGTAACCTGCCCGAACCGTCTGGCACCCTCGTGCGCATGATTCGGTCTGGGGGGACGCGTGTGCGCGCTGCCGTCGGTGCGGTGGTCGCGCTCTTCGCGCTGTCCGCCTGCTCCATCACCCCGCCGCCACCGCTGGTGCCCTCCACGCCCGGCATGACGGTCGTGCCGAAGGAGAAGCTGAACGAGGTCGTCGTCGGCGTCGACGAGGTCAAGGGCGGCTACAACCCGCACACCCTCGCCGCCCAGTCGACGGTCACCACGGCCCTGTCGTCGCTGCTGCTGCCCAGCGCGTTCCGCACCAACGGCGACGGCACGCCCCGCATCGACCTCGACCTGCTGGTGAGCGCCGAGGTGACGAAGGCCGAGCCGTACACGGTGACCTACACCATCCGCCGGGACGCGTCCTGGTCGGACAGCGCGCCCATCGCCGCCGAGGACTTCGTCTACCTCTGGGAGCGGATGCGCGAGGAGCCGGGCGTGGTGGACCCGGCCGGCTACCGGCTGATCTCGGACATCGCGTCCCGCGAGGGCGGCAAGGTGGTCGAGGTGGTGTTCCGCAGCCCCTACCCGGGCTGGCGGAGCCTGTTCACCAACCTGCTGCCGGCGCACCTGCTCAAGGACGCGCCGGGCGGGTGGGCCGCGGCGCTCGCCGACAGCTTCCCGGCGAGCGCGGGGCCGTTCGCCGTCCGCACCCTCGACCAGCCGCGTGGCGAGATCATCCTGGAGCGCAACGACCGGTTCTGGGAGCGACCCGCCGCGCTCGACCGCGTGGTGCTGCGCCGGGCGAGCCAGCACAACACCATCGAGGCGCTGAAGTCCGGCGACAACCAGGCCGCGTTGCTCCGGGCGGACGCGATCGCGTTGAAAGACATCGGTGACCTCGGCCGGACAACGAGCCTGACAACGTCCGTCGTGCCCCGGCCCGAGGTGGTGACGCTGCTGGCCAGACCCGCGGCGCCGCAGCTCGCGGACGTCCGGGTTCGGCAGGCCGTGTTCAACGCCCTGGACCGGGACGAGCTGGTCGCCCTCGGCTCGCGCAACGGGCCGTCCGCCCGGCTCCGCGCGGACTCGCAGGTCGTGCCGCCCACGAAGACCGGCTACCAGCCCGCCTACCAGCCCAACCCGGCGCCGGTCGCCCAGCTGCTCACCGACGCCGGCTACACCCAGCAGAACGGCCAGTGGGCGCGGGACGGCAAACCGCTGACGCTCACCATCGCCGCACCCGCCGGGATCGAGCCGTACGTCACCGTCGCGAGCCAGGTGCAACGCCAACTGGCATTGTCCGGAATCGCCGGACGGCTCCTGACAACGCCCGGCAATCAGTTGTTCGGACGTGATCTTTCCGGCACCGCGACAACCAACGCCGAGCCGATCGACATTGCCGTCGTGCCCCGCGTCGACACCGGTGATTCGACCGCCGTGCTCGCCTCCGCATTCGGCTGCCGCACCGCCGAGGCGGACTCCGGTACACCCATTCCGGCGAATCTGTCCGGTTTCTGCGATCAGTCCGTCCAGCCCACGATCGACGACGCGCTGTCCGGTGGGCTGCTGTTGTCCGACGCGCTGGCCCGGGTCGAGCCGGTGCTCTGGCAGCAGGCCGTCTCGATGCCGTTGTTCCAGGTAGCAGACCTGCTCGTGGTCCTGCCACAGGCCCAGAACGTCACCGCTGGCGCGCCCTTCGCGGGTCCGCTGAGCGGTGCGGCCACCTGGCGGAGGGAGGGGCGTTGACAGTTGACTCGTCTCTTCGAGTGAGTTCACTCGCACCCGAGGTGCGGTGCCCGGTCAATATTGACAGTATTCCCGACGTCCGGTTAACAAACGCTCCCGCGCGGTAACGACGGAGTAGCTTGCTGCTACCAGCGTGTCACCCTTTGGTCACGATCGGCCGGGGGGTCGTGACCCTGCTTGCGGCGGGTTCTTATCGTGCTGCAACGGTGTGTCGGTTCGGGGCGCGTTTGGCACATCACGGTTATGGGTGGAGTTCACCGCTGAGCGGTGCTCCAACCCAGTGCTAGGAGGGCACGTGTCGATGAGGAGATCAAAGGCTGTCTCGGCGCTTGCGCTGCTGACCGGCGCCGCACTCGTGTTGAGTGCGTGTGGTGGCGGCGGCAGCACCGGCGGGACCGACCAGGGTGAGCAGCAGAACTCCGACCCCGGCAAGATCGGTGGTCAGGACGAGCTGTTCAAGCGTCCCAAGGTGGACGACATCGGTGAGATCGCGGTCGCGATCGAAGAGGGCTTCCACAACTACAACAACAACATCGGCGCGACGAACAACTTCTCCAGCACCATCGCGCTGTCCAACGTGCAGCCCTCGCCGTACATCACCGACCTGGTCGACGGCAAGTTCGTCATCAAGATCGACGGCGACCTGATGGAGTCCATCAAGGTCACGTCGAGCGACCCGCAGGTCATCGAGTGGAAGGTCAACAAGGCCGCCGTCTGGTCCGACGGCGCGCCGATCGACTGCAAGGACTTCCACCTGAAGTGGCTGGCCGCCACCAGCAAGGCGACGGTCAAGGGCGACGACGGCTCGGAAGCCTCGATCTTCGACTCGTCCCCGACGGGCTACGAGAACATCGAGAAGCTCGAGTGCTCGGACAACGGCAAGACGATCACCACGTCGTTCTTCAAGGACAAGCCGTTCGCGGACTACCGCGCGCTGTTCTCGCAGGTCGGCAGTGACGGCCTGCTCCCGGCCCACGTGCTGGAGCAGAAGACCGGCGTCGCGGACATCACCAAGGTCCTGCCGTCCCAGAACGACGAGACCGTCAAGAAGGTCGCCGAGTTCTACACCAAGGGCTGGCTGGGCTTCGACCCGGCGGTCGCCCTCTCCGGCGGTCCGTACCTGATCGAGTCCTCGGACCTGAAGGACCAGACGGTCCTGGTGCGCAACCCGAAGTGGTGGGGCGAGAAGCCCGCCGCGTCGAAGGTCGTCCTGAAGACGAACACGGACGCCCAGTCGGCGGCCCAGCAGCTCCAGAACAAGGAAGTCGTCGTCATCGCCCCGCAGGCCGACCCGGCCGTGGCGCAGCAGCTGCGCGGTGACAGCTCGTTCAAGGTCTACGCGGCCGGTGGCCAGACCTACGAGCACGTGGACTTCAACATGGACCGCCCCTTGTTCAAGAACAACAAGGAGCTGCGCCTCGCCGTCGCCCAGTGCTTCGACCGGCAGGACCTGGTCGAGAAGCTGGTGAAGGACGTCGACCCGAACGCCAAGCCGCTCGGTTCGTTCACCTTCATGCCGAACGAGGTCGGCTACGAGGACCACTACGGCGACGTCGGCAACGGTGACGTGGCCGCGGCCAAGAAGACCCTGGACGACGCCGGCTGGAAGCAGGGCGGCGACGGCATCTACACCAAGGGTGAGTTCCGCGCGTCCTTCAAGATCGGCCACAAGACGGTCCAGCGCCGTGCGGACACCGTCCGCATCCTCCAGGACAAGTGCCGCCAGGCGGGCATCGAGATCATCGACGACCAGGCCGCCGACTTCAACGACAAGCGCCTCCCGGCGTCCGAGTTCGACGCGGCCCTGTTCGCGTGGGTCGGCCAGCCGCTGAAGGCCGGTGCGTTCGGCAACTACGCCCAGAAGGAGAAGGGCGGGTCGGCGAACTACAACAACTACGACTCCGCCGTGGTCACCGAGAAGTGGCAGGCCGCGAACGGTGAGCTGGACTTCCAGAAGCGCATCACGATGATGAACGACGTCGACAAGCAGATGCGCGAGGACCTGCACAGCGTCCCGCTGTTCCAGCTGACCGACTTCGCCGCGTCCACCGCGGACATCGGCCCGATCTCGTACATCGGTGTCGGTGGTGGCGTGACCTGGAACCTCTACGCCTGGCAGATCAAGAAGTAAGTCGAGCTGCCTCCAGCTCACGACGCCATTCCGTTTGTTCCGACCGGGGGGTCGGTGCCACAAGCACCGGCCCCCCGGGCGGTGTCCGCGTCCGGTAGGCTGGCCCGCTTGGGCGGGGGCGCCTAGGGAGACTAGAGACTTGTCATGTTCCGTTACATAATCCGGCGGCTGTTGATCTCGATCCCGCTGTTGATCGTCGCCTCATTCCTCTGCTTCGGACTCGTCAACGCGATGGGCGACCCCCTCGGCGAGTGGAAGCTCCAGAAGCCGAGGACCCCGGCGGAGATCTCCGCCGCCTACGAGCGGACCGGTTACAACAAGCCGTTCTTCGAGCGCTACGCCACCTGGGCGGGTGACTTCGTGACCGGCGACTGGGGCGAGTCCGTCGTCCCGGGCAACGCGGGCAGGCCGGTGAAGGACGAGGTCCTCAAGGCGTTCGGCGTCACCCTCCGGTTGATCCTGGGCGCCGAGATCATCGCGCTGATCCTCGGCATCGCGGTCGGCGTCATCGGCGCCGTGCGACAATATTCGATCTTCGACTACATAGCCACCGGTATATCGTTCACGATGTTCTCGATGCCCCTCTTCTGCGTGGCACTCGTGCTCAAGGCCGGTGGCATCGAGTTGAACAACTGGCTGGAGTCGATCGGCGCGGACCGGTGGATCATCACCGCGGGTCCGCCGGGTGACGGCTTCAGCGGCAGCATCGGCACCCAGGTCTTCCAGTACACCGGCGCGTACGTGCTGCCCACCATCTGCCTGGTGGTCATCCAGTTCGCGTTGTACAGCCGGTTCCAGCGCGCGTCCATGCTGGACACCCTCAACGCCGATTACGTGCGCACCGCGCAGGCGAAGGGCGTCTCCCAGGGCCGGGCGATCTTCAAGCACGCTTTCCGGAACGCGCTCATCCCGATCATCACGGTGTCCTCGTTGAACATCGGTGCGAACTTCGGTGGTGCGGTGATCACCGAAACCGTCTTCGGGTGGTCCGGCATGGGCAAGTTCCTCGTCGAGGCGATCACGAAGATCGAGCCCTACCAGGTGCTCGGCTTCATGATGGTGACGGCCGTGTTCATCATCGTGTTCAACCTGATCGCGGACGTCATGTACGCGATCCTGGACCCGAGGATTCGCCTTGACTGAGATCGGTTCCCCCGTGGCCGCGCCGACCGGGCCGAGCACCGGCGAGGCGAGCCAGTTCGACTCGACGGCGGCCCGCAAGCAGTGGCAGGTCATCCTGCGCCGGTTCACCCGGCACAAGGCGGCCCTGGTCGGCCTCGTGCTGTTCGTGGTCCTCGTGCTGTTCGCCTTCCTGGGCGGGTGGCTCTGGAAGCACCCGTACGACCAGACCTTCCGCCGCTACCTCGACCCGACCGGCGACCACCCGTTCGGCACCGACCGGCTCGGGTTCGACATGGTCGCGCAGATCATCCGCGGCACCCAGTTCTCGCTCCAGATCGCGATCTTCGTGGCCGTGCTGTCCACGATCATCGGCGTGGTGCTCGGCTCGCTCGCGGGCTACCTGCGCGGCTGGGTCGACGCCGTGATCAGCCGGTTCATCGACCTGATCCTGGTGATCCCCAGCCTGGTCATCGCGGCGGTGCTGGTCCGCAACAGCTTCGTGGCCTCGGTCGCGGGTGGCGGCGGCAGCAACTGGGTCGTCGTGGCCCTGTACCTGGGCCTGATCATGTGGCTGTCCATCGCCCGCGTCATCCGCGGCATGGTGCTGTCGCTGCGTGAGAAGGAGTTCGTCGAGGCGGCCCGCGCGCTGGGCGCGTCGACCTCCCGCATCGTGTTCCGGCACATCCTGCCGAACACCATCGACGTGATCATCGTCAACGCGACCCTGGCCATCGCGCAGGCCGTGCTGCTGGAGGCCGCGCTGTCGTTCATCGGCCTCGGCGTGCAGAGCCCGGACACGTCCCTCGGCCTCATGATCAGCCTGAACAAGAACGAGCTGACGCTGCACCCGTGGCTGTTCTTCACGCCGTTCATCTTCATCGTGCTGATCTCGCTGTCGGTCAACTTCATCGGCGACGGCCTCCGGGACGCCTTCGACCCGCGCCAGAAGAGGGTGAAGGCATGAGTGAGTTGGGTGTCATGAACGCTCCCGAGTCGGCGTCCCGAGGGCTCGCCGGGGACAAGCTGCTCCGGGTCGAGAACCTCTCGGTCGACTTCCCCACCGAGGACGGCGTGGTCCACGCCGTGCGCGACGTGTCGTTCACGCTCGGGCCGGGCGAGGTGCTGGGCATCGTCGGCGAGTCCGGCTCCGGCAAGTCCGTGTCGTCCATGGCGGTCATGGGCCTGCTGCCCAAGACCGCGCGGGTCGGCGGCTCCATCCGGTTCAAGGGCGACGAGCTGGTCGGTCGGACCTACAAGCAGATGCAGCCGGTGCGCGGCAACGGCATCTCGATGATCTTCCAGGACCCGATGACGTCGCTGAACCCCGTCTACACGGTGGGGTGGCAGCTCGCCGAGGCGTACCTCGCGCACCACGACGTGTCGAAGAAGGCCGCGTGGGCGAAGGCGGTCGAATCGCTGGAACTCGTCGGCATCCCGCAGCCGGACCGCCGCGCCGCCCAGTACCCGCACGAGTTCTCGGGCGGTATGCGGCAGCGCGCGATGATCGCCATGGCGATCATCAACGACCCGGACGTGATCATCGCGGACGAGCCGACCACGGCGCTGGACGTGACCGTGCAGGCGCAGATCCTGGACACGCTGCTGCGCATCCGGGACGAGACGAGCGCCGGCATCATGATCATCACCCACGACCTCGGCGTCGTGGCGGGCATGGTGGACCGCGTCCAGGTGATGTACGGCGGCACGGTCGTCGAGCAGGGCGGCGTGGACGAGGTCTTCGAAGCCCAGCGGATGCCCTACACGGTCGGCCTGCTCGGGTCCATCCCGAACCCGCAGCTGCTCGGCAAGCGGCTCACCCCCATCAAGGGCGCGCCGCCCTCGCTGATGAACCTCCCGAAGGGCTGCTCGTTCTCGCCGCGCTGCCCGCTCGCGATCGACGTGTGCCGGGAGACCGAGCCGGAACTGCTCGAAACCGACCGCACGGGCCACTTCGCCCGCTGCCACCGGTCCGCGCACCTGGCCACCATCGAGCAGCCGCAGCGGCTGTTCGCGCACGAGGAGATCGGCGTGGTGGAGAACCCCGCGGCGGTCACCATGGCCAACCCGGACATCCCCGTCGCCGAAGAACTCGACGACGTGGAGGCGCGGCTGCACGAAGATGAGAGGCCCACCTCATGAGCACTGCAACTGACGTGAACCCGCAGGCGGGCGGTGCCGCGTCCGGTGCCGGCGGCGCGCCGCTGCTGGAGGTCACCGACCTGGTCAAGTCGTTCCCCGTGCGGGGCGGCGGCATCGTTCCGCGCACGGTCGGGCAGGTGCAGGCCGTGTCCGGCGTGTCCTTCGACCTGCGTGCGGGCGAGACGCTGGGCCTCGTCGGCGAGTCCGGCTGCGGCAAGTCCACCACCGGGCGCGCCATCCTCCAGCTGCACAAGCCCACCTCCGGCTCGGTCAGGTTCCAGGGCAAGGAGCTGACCAAGCTGCGCGGCAAGGCGTTGCGCGGCATCCGGCGGGACATGCAGATCGTGTTCCAGGACCCGTACGCGTCGCTCAACCCGCGCTGGCAGATCAACGAGCTGATCTCCGAGCCGTTCAAGATCCACGGCACGGAGAGCGGCACGGACGTCCAGCACCGGGTCAACGAGCTGATGGAACTCGTCGGCCTCAACCCGGAGCACCGCAACCGCTACGCGCACGAGTTCTCCGGCGGTCAGCGGCAGCGCATCGGCATCGCCCGCGCGCTGGCGCTCAACCCGAAGCTCATCGTGCTGGACGAGCCGGTGTCCGCGCTGGACGTGTCCGTCCAGGCCGGTGTGGTGAACCTGCTGGAGGAACTCCAGGAGCGGTTGGGCCTCGCGTACCTGTTCGTGGCGCACGACCTGTCCGTGGTGCGGCACATCTCCGACCGGGTCGCCGTGATGTACCTCGGGAAGATCATCGAACTCGGTGAGCGCGAGGACATCTACAGCCGGCCCATGCACCCGTACACGCAGGCGCTGCTGTCGGCCGTGCCGGTGCCGGACCCCAAGCAGGAGCGGCAGCGGCAGCGGATCGTGCTCACCGGTGACGTGCCGTCGCCGGTGAACCCGCCGTCCGGCTGCCGGTTCCGCACGCGGTGCTGGAAGGCGCAGGACATCTGCGCGGTGGAGGAGCCGAAGTTGGAGCGGCGGGGTGACGCCGACGGGACGTTGTCGGCGTGCCACTTCGCCGAGGTGCGGTCCATCGTCGGGTGACGGTGGGGTTCCGCTCGGTGTGAGCTGAGCCGAGGGCCGGGTCGGCTGCCTGGGGTGCCAGGTGGCCGGCCCGGCCCTCGCTGTGCGAGGCCTCGCTGTGCGGGGTTCTGCTGTGCGAGGTCTTGCTGTGCGGGGTCTTGCTGTGCGGGTCGGCAACCCTCCCCCGACCTGCGCCGTCGGACCCGGTCTCTACGCTGATCTGGTGACGCTGACTGCTCCACCACGGTTGCTGCTGGTACACGCACACCCGGACGACGAAAGCCTGTGGACGGGCGGCACCATCGCCCGCTACGCGGCGACCGGCGTGCACGTCACCGTGGTCACCTGCACCCTCGGCGAAGAGGGCGAGATCATCCCGCCCGCGCTGAGCGAACTGGCCGCCGGCGCCGCCGACCAGCTCGGCGGATACCGCGTCGCCGAACTCAGATCCGCCTGCACCGCCCTCGGCGTGACCGACCACCGGTTCCTCGGCGGTGTCGGGCGGTGGCGTGACTCCGGCATGGCGGGCGTCGCCGCGAACAGCCACCCGCGCGCGTTCACCCGCGGCTCGGCCGACGAGCAGGCCGAACAGCTCGCGGCGATCATCGCGTCGGTGAAACCGCAGGTCGTGGTCACGTACGACGCGTTCGGCGGGTACGGGCACCCGGACCACATCCGGGCGCACGAGATCACCATGGCCGCCGCGGGCGACGTGGACCGGGTGTTCTACACGGCCACGTCCCGAGCGGCACTGGAAGAAGGTACGGCGGGCCTCGCGACCTGGGACGACCTGCCGTGGCGGCTGCCCGCGCCCGGCGAGCTGCCGGCCACCGACGACGCCGACATCACCACCACCGTCGACGTGTCGGAGCACCTGGTGGCGAAGCTCCGCGCGTTGCGCGCGCACTCCACGCAGGTCAGTGTGTGGCAGGACGGGCCGCGTGCCGCGTACGCGCTGTCCAACGGCATCGCGCAGCCCGTGCTGCCCGCCGAGTCCTACGTGCTGGCACGGGGCTCGGCGGAAGGCGCGGGCACGGACCTGTTCGGAGGGCTCGATTGAGAGACGGGCTGGCGCTCGCGGCACTGATGGTCCAGGCGTTCGTGTTGGCGGTGCTGGAGCTGTTCTTCCTGCCGCTGCGCCTGGACGGCACGTTGCTGCCGCGGGTCGCCGACTACCCGTTCCCGGTGACCGTCCTGGTGGCCACCGTGACGACGCCGTGGCTGGTGGTCGTGGCGTCGCGGTACGCGCGCCGACCGGTGGCCGCCGCCTCGCCGCTGCTGGTGTGGTTCGGGACGCTGCTGCTGTTCGGCATGTTCGGGCCGGGCGGTGACGCGGTGCTGATGAGCGACTGGCGGACGTTGCTGTTGTTCGCGGGCGGTGCGCTGCCCGCCGCCGTCGCGGTCGGCGCGTTCATGGGGAGACCGGTCCGTGCCGTCGATCAGTGACCGGGACGTGGTGCGGGCGCTGCGGCCGTTCGTGCGGGCCACCGGGCCGGTCCTGGACCGGGTCCGCGACGCCGACCTGCTCGGGTTGCGGGAGCGGGAGAGGGTCGGCGGAGGGCGCGTGGCGCGCCTGTGGGACCGGCTGGCCGAGGTGAAGGTGCCCGGCACCGCGGGGTGGGCGCGGATGGACGTGGCGCAGCGGGACGCGTGGTGGCTGAACCGCGTCGGGAGGCTCGTGTCGCTGGTGGCGGCGCTGCCCGGGGTCGGCGGCGCGCTGGCCGACCGGCTGCCGGTCCAGGCCGCGCTGGGCGCGGCGGGGCAGGGGCTGCTGCTGTCCGCGATGGCCGGTGAGCACGGGTTCACCTCGGTGGAGGACCGGGTTCGGCTCCTCGCGCACGTGTTGTTCCAGCGGGAGGTGGACGGGCGTGCTCCCGGGGAGCGGGTGGAAGAGGAGCGGGCGGAGGAGGAGCGGGCGGAGGAGGACCGGGTGGAGGAGGACCGGGTTACCGAGGAGTTGACCTCGGAGCTGGGTGTCCGGTCTACCGTGCGTGGTGTCGGGCGCACGGTGTGGAAGCTCGGCAAGGTGTTGTGGGCGTTAGAGGGGGAGCTGGACAAGCGCCCGCAGGGGCGGTTCTACCACCAGGCATTGGGGATGGTGCCGGTGGTCGGGGTCGTGGGTGACTACCTGGGGGAGCGGTCCGCGTTGCGGCGGGTGCGGGGGGAAGCGGAGAAGTGGTTCGAGCGCGAGAGCGGTGGGGTTCGGTAGCTGCTGAGGTCGCTTGGCCGGGGTGGGCGGCTCGGCCGTTGTCTGTGCGCGCCCCCTGTCATCGGGAACCCGTCTTGCTTCCTGCTGTTCTGGGCGCGGAGAGCCCCGACCCCTTGTGCTCTTGATCTCTGCCGGCATGGTTGTCGTGGACCCGCCGTCTTCGGGGTCGCGAAGCCTTGGAGGCCCCGGTGCGCGCCAGAGACCCCGCTCCACCCGCCAGGACCTGCGCGGGTGTGGAGCGCGTACCTCGTGGAGCCGTGCCGGTGAACACCCGGGGTGTGAGCTGGAGCACGGTGCTGATTAGGCAAGCCTGAGCGTTGGACAATCGGACTCGCCGCGTACTCTCCGGCTTGCGCGGTGTGGACCAGGACAAGAGCAGGAGAGCGCAGTGACCTATGTGATCGCCCAGCCGTGCGTGGACGTGCTCGACAAGGCGTGCATCGAAGAGTGCCCCGTCGACTGCATCTACGAAGGCGACCGGATGCTCTACATCCACCCGGATGAGTGCGTCGACTGTGGTGCTTGCGAGCCGGTGTGCCCCGTTGAGGCCATCTACTACGAGGACGACGTGCCGGACGAGTGGAAGGAGTACACGAAGGCGAACGTGGACTTCTTCGACGAACTCGGTTCCCCGGGCGGCGCCTCCAAGGTGGGCAAGGTGAGCGCGGACCCGGCCTTCGTGAAGGCTCTCCCGCCGCAGGCGTCGCACGAGTGACGAAGCGGCTCCCGGACTTCCCCTGGGATTCCCTGGCAGGCCACGCCACCGAGGCGCGTTCGCACCCCGGCGGCGTGGTCGACCTGTCCGTCGGCACGCCCGTGGACCCGGTGCCGAGGATCATCCAGGACGCCCTGGCCTCGGTGGCCGCCGAACCCGGGTACCCGACCACGCACGGCACCGCCGAGCTGAGGCGGGCCGTGGTCGGCGCGCTGGAGCGGCGGCACGGGGTCCGGGGGCTCGACCCCGTCGCGGTGCTGCCCACCATCGGCTCCAAGGAGCTGGTGGCGTGGCTGCCGACGTTGCTGGGACTGGGGCCCGGTGACGTGGTCGCCATCCCGGCGCTCGCGTACCCGACGTACGAGGTGGGCGCGCGGCTGTGCGGCGCGACGGTGGTGCGGCTGGCCGACGGCGAGCCGCCACCCGAGGGCACCCGGCTGGTGTGGTTGAACTCGCCGTCCAACCCCACGGGGCGCGTCCTGCCGGAGGACGCGCTGGCGGGTGCCGTCGCGGACGCGCGCGCGGTCGGCGCGGTGGTGGCCTCCGACGAGTGCTACCTGGCGCTGGCCTGGGAGGCGTCGCCGGTGTCCGTGCTCCGGGAGTCGGTGAACGGCGGGTCGCTGACGGGCCTGCTCGCGGTGCACTCGCTGTCCAAGTCGTCCAGCCTGGCCGGGTACCGGGCGGGCTTCGTGACCGGTGACCCGGACGTGGTCGCCGGGCTGCTGGAGGTCCGCAAGCACGCCGGGATGATCGTGCCCCGGCCGGTGCAGGCGGCCATCACCGCCGCGTTGGACGACGACGAGCACGTGGCCGCGCAGCGCGCGCGGTACGGGCGGCGGCGTGAGGTGCTGCTGCCGGCGTTGAAGGACGCGGGTTTCTCGGTCGACCACTCGGAGGCCGGGCTGTACCTGTGGGCCACCCGGGGTGAGAACGCCTGGGACACCGTTGCCTGGTTCGCCCGGCGCGGGATACTGGTCGCGCCCGGGACGTTCTACGGGCCCACCGGGGACCAGCACGTGCGGATCGCGTTGACGGCTGCTGATGAGCGGGTCGCGGCTGCGGTTGAGCGGCTGGCTTGAGTTTCTTCCGCGTGGTGCGGGTCTCGGCCGCTGATGCTGAGCTGCTGCGGGCTGCGGTTCTGGAGTTCCGCGGGGTTGATGTTCCCGTTGCCGGGTTTCTCGGTGATCCCGCCTCGTTGGCGTTCGTGGCTGTTGATGGTGATGCGGTGGTTGGTTGGGTTTGGGGGGTTCGGCAGCGGCATGTTGTCGGGTACACCCAGGTTCAGCTGTACGAGATAGGTGTGTTGCCCTCGGTTCGGCGGCGTGGGGTGGGGCGTGCGCTGCTGGAGGCGTTCGTGGAAGTGGTGCGTGCGGAGGGGCACGCGAAGATGTGGCTGTTCACCAGTGAGGACAACGTGGCCGCGATCTCGTTGTACGAGGCGGCTGGTGGGCGGCCGTCTTTGCACGACGACGCCGGGTACTGGTGGAGTTTTTCGTCGGGGTGAAAAGCGTCCTCGCCGGACTGGCAGACCGCCAAGGATGACGATCAAGAGCGGGCTGCGTGTCATCCCCGTATGGCCTGGTCAAGACAACCACACTCGTTCCCTGAGCGCAAACGAAAAGCGTGTTTGCGCTCAGGGAACGAGCGCGGTTCGCTGGCGCGCAGGCCATACGGGGATGACACGCAGCTAGCTGGGTTATTGGTGTTGTGTTTTGTGTTTTAGTCGTTTGAGTGCAGTGCGGCGTTCAGTTCTACGCCGGTGCCCTTGCGGGGCTTTACCTTTACCTGGCCGGTGGTCGAGTCCCGGATGAACAGCAGGTTCGGTACGCCGGACAGGGTTGCGGCCTTCACCGCGGTGCCGTCTTCCGCTGTGACCTTGGTGCCGGCGGTGATGTAGAGGCCGGCTTCCACGACGGTGTCGTCGCCCAAGGAAATTCCCACGCCGCCGTTCGCCCCGATCAGGCAGCGTTCGCCGATTTCGATGACCTGCTTGCCGCCGCCGGACAGGGTGCCCATCACGGACGCGCCGCCGCCGATGTCGGAGCCGTCGCCCACCACCACGCCTGCCGAGATCCGGCCTTCCACCATGGAAGCGCCGAGGGTGCCCGCGTTGAAGTTCACGAAGCCCTCGTGCATGACGGTGGTGCCGGGGGAGAGGTGGGCGCCCAGGCGGACGCGGTCGGCGTCCGCGATGCGCACGCCGGAGGGCACCACGTAGTCGACCATGCGCGGGAACTTGTCGACGCCGTAGACGGTCACCGGACCCCTGGCGCGGAGCTTGGTGCGGGTTTCCTCGAAGTCCTCCACGGCGCACGGGCCGTGGTTGGTCCACACGACGTTGTTCAGCAGGCCGAAGACGCCGTCGAGGTTCTGGCCGTGCGGGCGGACCAGGCGGGCGGACAGCAGGTGCAGGCGCAGGTAGACGTCGTAGGTGTCGGCGGGTGCTTCGGCGAGCGTGATGCCCACCCGGACACCGACCACCTCGACGTCCCGGTCCTCGTCCACGCCCAGTTGCCTGGCCGCGGCCTCGCCCAGTTCGGCCGCCACCTCCGCGGCGGACAGGCGGGTGGTGCCGAGGGGCGCCTCGCCCAGTCGCGGGGACGGGAACCAGGTGTCCAGTACGGCCCCGGAGGGGGTCACGGTGGCCAGGCCGACGCCGTGGGCAGTGGTGTTCGCGGTGCTCACGGGTGTCAACGGTAACGTGCCGGGGGTGGCTGACACCTTGGACCTCGCTGCCGACCCCGTCTCCCTGACCGCCGCCCTCGTGGACGTGCCCAGCGTTTCCGGCGACGAAGCCCGGCTCGCGGACCTCGTGGAGGCGTCGCTGCGGGAGCAGACGTCGCTGGAGGTCGTGCGCTCGGGCAACGCGGTGCTGGCGCGCACGACGCTCGGGCTGCCCAAGCGGGTCGTGCTGGCGGGTCACCTGGACACGGTGCCGGTCAACGACAACCTCCCCTCGCGGCTCGACGGGGACGTGCTGCACGGGCTCGGCACGTGCGACATGAAGGGCGGCGACGCGGTGATGCTCAGCCTGGCCGCCGGTGTCGGCCGCCGGCCGCGGTACGACCTGACCTTCGTGTTCTACGACTGCGAAGAGGTCGAGGCCACGCGCAACGGGCTCGGGCGCATCGAGCGGGAGCTGCGGGAGTGGCTGGACGGCGACCTCGCGATCGTGTGCGAGCCGTCGAACGCCATCGTCGAGGCGGGCTGCCAGGGCACGATGCGGGTCGAGGTGCGGACCTCCGGGGTCCGCGCGCACACCGCGCGGGGGTGGATGGGCAGCAACGCCATCCACGCGCTCGGCGAGGCGTTGCGGCGGCTGGAGGCGTACGAGGCGCGGACCGTCGAGATCGACGGGTGCCTCTACCGGGAGGGCCTCCAGGCCGTGCACGTGTCGGGTGGCGTCGCGGGGAACGTGGTGCCGGACGCGGCGGTGCTGACCGTCAACCACCGGTTCGCGCCCGACCGGTCCGTGGCCGACGCCGAGGCGCACCTGCGGGAGGTGTTCGCCGGCTACGAGGTCGTGGTGACGGACTCGGTGGGCGGCGCGTTGCCCGGGTTGGGCACCGAGGCGGCGCAGGAGCTGGTGCGCGCGGCCGGTGGGACGCCCGTGGCCAAGCTCGGGTGGACCGACGTCGCCCGGTTCGCCGCGCTGGGCGTGCCGGCGGTGAACTTCGGCCCCGGCGACCCGACGTTGGCGCACACCCGGCAGGAGCACGTGCCGGTGAACCAGGTCCGACGGTGCCGGGAAGTGTTGGCGAGCTTCCTCGACCTCGGGTGATCGCCGGATAGACTCGCGCCAATGAGTGAGCACAACGGCGTCGACGAGCACCCCAGGGAGAAGCAGCGCGGGCCGGTCGTCCTGCGTCGCGGGCGCCGCGATGAGCTGACCACCACCGACCAGCGGCTGCTGGACTCGCGCGGACCGACGGACTGGGTGCACACCGACCCGTGGCGGGTGCTGCGCATCCAGGCCGAGTTCGTGGAGGGCTTCGGCGCGCTGGCCGAGCTGCCGAGCGCGGTCACCGTGTTCGGCTCGGCGCGCACCGGGCGCGACCACCCCGAGTACCAGGTGGGCCGCGCGCTGGGCGGCGCGCTGGCCGAAGCCGGTTTCGCGGTGATCACCGGTGGCGGGCCCGGCGCGATGGAGGCCGTCAACCGGGGCTGCTCCGAGGCGGGCGGGTTCTCCGTCGGGCTGGGCATCGAGCTGCCGTTCGAGCAGGGCCTGAACCCGTGGGTCGACCTCGGCGTGAACTTCCGCTACTTCTTCGTGCGCAAGACCATGTTCATCAAGTATTCGCAGGCGTTCATCTGCCTGCCGGGCGGGTTCGGCACCCTGGACGAGCTGTTCGAGGCGTTGACCCTGGTGCAGACGAAGAAGGTCACCAAGTTCCCGGTGGTCCTGTTCGGCCGCTCGTACTGGCAGGGCCTGTACGACTGGGTCCGCGACTCGGTGCTGGGCAGCGGCAAGGTGGGGGACAAGGACCTCGCCCTGCTGCACCTGACCGACGACGTGGACGACGCGGTGCGGGTCGTGCGCGAGGCGCACCAGGCATGGGCGGACGCGCATTGACCACGGTGACGGTGTACTGCGGCTCGCTGCGGACGGTCCCGGAGCCGTACCTGGAGCTGGCCGCCGAGGTGGGCGCCGAGATCGCGCGGCGCGGCTGGTCGCTGGCCTGGGGCGGCGGGCGCAGGTCGATGATGGGCGCGGTGTCGCAGGCCGCCCGTGCCGGTGGCGCGCGCACCATCGGCGTCATCCCGCGCTCCCTGGTCGACCGCGAGTGGGCCGACCACGACGCCGACGAACTGCTGGTGGTGGACACCATGCGGGACCGCAAGGCGTTGATGGAGGCGCACGGCGACGCGTTCCTGGCGATGCCGGGCGGTATCGGCACGTGCGAGGAGCTGTTCGAGGTGTGGACGGCGCGGGTGCTGGCGCTGCACGACAAACCCGTGGTGGTGCTGGACGTCGACGACCACTACCGGGGCCTCGTGGCGTGGCTGGGTGAACTGGTGGAACGCGGCTTCGTGTCGCGGACCGCGCTGGACTCCCTGGTCGTGACCGACGACGTGCGGACCGCCCTGGACGCCTGCCAGGCCCCGTGATCGCGGGGCGTGGCACGATGCCGGGTATGCGGTTCGGCGATCGTGAGGTGCCCGGGGATCGTGCGCTGGTGATGGCGATCGTCAACCGGACGCGGGACTCCTTCTACGACCGGGGCGCGACCTTCGCCGACGACGCCGCGATGGCCGCCGTCGACCGGGCGGTGGCCGACGGCGCGGACATCGTGGACATCGGCGGCGTGAAGGCGGGCTCCAAGGGCGAGGTGGTCGACGCCGCCGAGGAGGCACGTCGTGTCGTGCCGTTCGTCGCGGCCGTGCGTGAGCGCCACCCCGACCTGGTGATCAGCGTCGACACCTGGCGGCACGAGGTGGGGCGCGCGGTGTGCGCCGAGGGCGCGGACCTGATCAACGACACGTGGGCGGGCGCGGACCCGGAGCTGGCCGAGGTGGCCGCGGAGTTCGGCGTCGGCATCGTGTGCTCCCACACCGGCGGCCTGCCGCCGCGCACCGACCCGCACCGCGTCCGCTACGAGGACGTGGTGGCCTCCGTCGCGGCGGAACTGGTCGAGCGGGCCGAGCGGGTGGTGGCGCTGGGCGTGCCGCGGGCCGGCGTGCTGATCGACCCCACGCACGACTTCGGCAAGAACACCTGGCACGGCCTGGAGCTGCTGCGGCGGCTCGACGAGCTGGTCGGCACCGGGTGGCCGGTGCTGATGGCGTTGTCCAACAAGGACTTCGTCGGCGAGACCCTGGGCGCGGACCTGGTCGACCGGGTGGACGGCACGCTGGCCGCCACCTCCGTGGCCGCCTGGCTGGGCGCGAAGGTGTTCCGGGCGCACCAGGTCCGGCAGACCCGGCACGTGGTGGAGATGGTGGCGGGCATCGCGGGCACCCGACCGCCCGCGAAGGTGTTGCGCGCCTTGGCCTAGGGGCACTCGGCGGTCCACCGGTCGCGGTAGTGGCCCGGGGTGCGGCTGAGTTCGTCGTGCGTGCCGCGCTGCGTCACGCGACCTTCCTCGACCACGATGATCTCGTCGAAGTCCCGCAACGGCGCGAGGCGGTGCGTCACCAGCACCACCTGGCCACGCGCGGCGGCGAGCACGGCTCTCAGGACGCGGTCGCCGTGGCGGGTCGCCAGGCCCTCCACGGGTTCGTCCAGCAGCAGCACCTCCGGGTCGGCGAGCAGCGCTCGGGCCAGCAGGAGGCGTTGGCGCTCGCCACCGGACAGCTCGGGACCCGCGTCCCACGGCACGTCCAGGTCGGCGACGCGGGCCACCTCGTCCAGCCTCGGCTGCCCGGCGTCGGGGTCGGCGAGCCGGACGTTGTCCCGCACCGGGCGCCGGAACACGTGCGCGTCGTCCAGCAGCCCCTTGGCGCGGCCCGGGTTGGCCGCGGCGATCGCGTGCAGCAGGGTGCTCTTGCCCGCGCCGCTGGGACCGACGACGCCGACCCGCCGCGCGGTCGGCAGCAGCAGCGGCGGTGGGGGCTCCGCCGGTGGTGCCGCCAGCGTTTCCCGGACGCGCGTGACCGAGCCGCGGTGTTCCGCCCACCGCCGCGCGGCGGTGGTGAGCGGCACGAAGACCTCCAGGGCGGCGACCGCGCCCAGCACGACGTGTGCCGGTTCGCCGTTCACCAGCAGCAGGACACCCGTGCCGAACTGCACCGCGACGGCCAGGCCGGCGAGGGCCGTCGCGGCGTGGTCGCGCTCTCGTGCGGCGAGGTCGTCCACCAGGTCGCCCGCCCGGTCCAGCGCGTGGTCCAGCGCGCCGAACGCGGTCAGCTCCACCTCGCCCTCGCGCAACGCCACCACGTGCTCGGTCAGCTCGGCACGCAGCGGTGCGAGCGCTCGGAGGCGGCGGTTCGCCAAGCCGAACGCGAGTGCGGGGAGCACTACGCCCGCCAGCAGTGTTCCCGCGAGCAACGGGGCCGGGGCACCGGTCGCGATCAGCACCGTTGTGCCGACCACCGCCGCCACGCCGGCCGGCAGGGCGCAGCGGAGCACCGCGTCCTGCACGGCGTCCACGTCGGACACCAAGCGCGTCAACGCGTCCCCGCCCCGCAACGGTCTCCGCAGCAGCGCGTCGTACACCTTCCCGCGCAGCTCCGCCATCGCCCGCAGCACGGCGTCGTGCCCGGTGAGGCGTTCCGCGTAACGCAGGCCGCCCCGTGCCAGGGCGAGCGTCCGCACCGCCACGACCGCCACGGTCAACGCCGACATCAGTGGCTGCTCCGCCGCCCGCATCACCAGCCACACGGCGGTGGCCGTCAACCCGACGCCCGCCAACTCCGCCGCCGCGCCCACCAGCACGGCGGCCGGCAGTCGCCTCACCGGAACTCCACCACCCGGTCGACCTCGCCCAGCAGGGCCGGTCGGTGCGCCACGACCAGGGCCGGCCGGCCCCGCGTCGCCCTCAGCACGATCTCCTCCGTCCGGCCGTCCAACCGGGACGTCGGCTCGTCCAGCAGCAGCAAGCGGGCGTCGGTGCGGGCCAGCGCGCGGGCCACGGCGACGCGTTGGCGCTCGCCCGACGACAACGCGTGCCGGGCGTGCACGAGGTCGCCGAGCCCCACGGCGCGGGCCGCCCCCACCACGTCCGCGCCCGGCGTGCCGAGCGCGATGTTCTCGCCGACGGTGCCCGGGAACAACGTCGGCCGCTGCGGCACCCACGCGAGATGCCGCAGCCACTCCGCGCGGTCGACCTCACGCAGGTCCACGCCACCCACCAGGACCCGGCCCGCCGTCGGCGGCACGGCGCCCAGCAGCACGGCCAGGGCCGTGCTCTTGCCCGCGCCGCTCGGCCCGACCAGCGCGACCCGCTCACCCGGCGCCACGGTCAGGTGGAACCCGCTCAACGCGGGCTCCGCCCGGTCCGGGTAGCGGACCTCGACGGCCTCGAACACGATCGGCGACGTGCGCGGGTCCGGCGGGCGGCGGCGGGTCGTCGTGGTCGTGCGCGGGGTGGTCGCCAGGGCTTGTTCCAGCACGGCCAGCCCTTCCGCGCTCGCGTGGAACTGCGCGCCCGCGGCCCGCAGCGGCAGGTACGCCTCGGGTGCCAGCAGCAGCACGAGCAACGCCACGTGCAGCGTCACGCCGCCGTCCAGCAGGCGCAGCCCCACCGGCACCGCGACCAGCGCCACGGACAACGTCGCCACCAGCTCCAGGACCAACGCGGACAGGAACGCGACCCGCAGCGCACGCATCGTCTCGGCGGCGTGGGCGTGCGACATCAACCGCACGGTCCGCGCCTGCGCGGCGGCCCGCCCGAACAGCTTGAGCGTGCCCAGACCACGCACCACATCGAGGAAGTGACCACCCAGGGACGCCATCGCCGCCCACTGCGCACGTGTCCGCTCACGCGTGTGCACGCCGACCAAGGCCGCGAACACCGGCACGAGCGGCAGCGTCAAAGCGATGACCAACGCCGAACCCCAGTCCGCGAACGACAACCGCACGAGCACCGCCACCGGCACGGCCGCGGCCACCGCGAGCTGCGGCAGGTAACCCGCCAGGTACGGCTCGACCGCGTCCAGGCCCTTGACCGCGAGCGTGGCGACCTCGCCGGGCGTGCCGGTCGCGTCACGCAGCACCCGCTTCCGCAGCGCCGCCTTGACCTTCGCCGCTTCCCGTTGCGCCACAACCTGTCCGACCCACACCCACGCGGCACGCGCGACCACCACGCCGAGCAGCGGGACCACCCCGCCGGCACCGCTCAGCACGGACGCGAGCAGTTCCGCCTGCACCGGCACGAGGACAGCCGTCACCGCCGCGAGCACCCCCAGCGCGACGGCGTAACGCCGGTCAACGTGCCGCACGGGACATCCACCACGTGGCCCACTGGAACAACAGCACCAGCGGCAGCACGGCCAGCGCCACCCAGCTCAACGCACGCAGGGTCGGGGCGTGCGCCATGACTCCGGCGGTCACCACGGACTGCGCGCCGAACACGGTGAGCACGGGCAGCACGCACGTGGTGGCCGTGCAGAGGAACGCGAGCCGGTGCGCGCCCGAGCGCAACGCGAACCACGTGCCCACGAGCAACGCCACCGCCACCGCCGCGCCGATCCACCCGTAACCGGGTTCGCGCACCACGCCGCCGAACGCCACCGCCGCGGCCACGAACGCCACCGCCGGCAGCACCAGCGCCCTGGCGATCCGCGTGGCCCGCTCACGCGCCGGGCCACGCAGCCGCCAGGTCAGGAAAACCGCGCCGTGCAACAGGAACAGCACCGGCACCCCGATACCCCACAACGCACGCGGACCACCGAGGACGGAGCCCAGCAGCAGGCCCCAGCCGACCGCGACGGTCAGCGCTCCGCCGACCAGCGGCACGTCCCACCACGGGTGCGACCTCAGCTGCACGGCCGCCGTGAACGCGACCAATCCCACCAGGACGACCACGAACGGGACGCGTTGCGCGGACAGCAACTCGCCCTCAAGCCCGGGGAACGCGCCGAACAGCACGCCCGCGGCGGCCACCAGCCACACCTCGTTGCCCAGGAAGAACGGCGTCATCGACCGCAGCACGCGGCCCCGTTCCGCCTCGTCCCGGCCGACGAACCGGAACAGCAGCCCGACGCCGTAGTCGAAGCCCGCCAACGCGAAGTACCCCGCCGTCAGCAACGCCAGCAGGACGACCCACAGACCTTCCACAGCGATTTCCCTTCCGGAGGCTCACAGCGCGGGCACGAGCGGGGACACGGGTTCGGCGTGCTCGACCGGTCCACGCCGCGCGAGGCGGGCGATGAGCACCCAGTCGGCGACCGCCAGCACGGCGAACACGGCGGTGAAGGCGATGAACGAGAACAACATCCCGTCCCGGCTCACGTCCGACATCGCGTCCTCGGTGCGCAGCAGCCCGTAGACGAGCCACGGCTGCCGGCCCAGCTCGCGGTACAGCCACCCGCCGATGGCGGCGATGAACGGCAGCGGGATGCCGATCACCATCAGGTACAGCGGGAACCTCATGCGCACCACCAGGTCCCGCAGCAGCAGCGGCACGGTGAGCCAGCTGACCAGCAGCAGGACCATCCCGATCTGGATCATGAAGCCGAGGCCGACCGCGCCACCGACACCCGCGTCCGCCGTCTTGGTCGGCTGCCACGCCATGAGCGCCGGGAACTGGGCGAAGCCCGCACCGACCAGCAACGGCGTCACCACGGCGGTCGTCACCACGCCCAGCCGCAGCGACCGCCGGAAGAAGTCGACCTCGGTGGTGCGCTTGATGAAGTGGTACGCGCTGACGCCGGTGACGAACACGCCGCCGACCGTCAGCGCGGCGAGCACCACGTGCCACACCGCGGTGGTGAACAGCGGGTTGGTGAGCAGCGCCGGGAAGTCCACCAGGCGCAGCACGCCGTCGCGCTCCTCGTGGCCGACCGGGTGCTGGAGGAACGCGTTCGCCACCATGATCCACAGCGCCGAGGCGTACGCGGTGAGCGCGACCAGCCAGATCAACGCCAGGTGGACCCACCGGCCGAGCCGGTCCCAGCCGAAGATCCACAGCCCCAGGAAGGTGGACTCCAGGAAGAACGCGACCAGCGTCTCCACCGCCAGCGGAGCGCCGAACACGTCGCCCGCGTAGTGGGAGAGCCCGGACCAGTTCAGGCCGAACTGGAACTCCATCACGATGCCCGTGGCGATGCCGAGCGCGTAGTTCACCACGTAGAGCCGGCCCCAGAACCGCGTCATCCGCGCGTGCACGGGGTTCCCGGTCACCGCGCCACGCGTCTGCATGATCGCGACCAGCGTCACCAGCCCCAGCGTGAGCAGCACGAACAGGAAGTGGAACGACGTCGTCACGGCGAACTGGAGCCGGGCGAGTCCGAGTGCGTCCATGGGTAGTGACGGTATAGGTAGGCAGGCAACATGTGATCGGGGTCGTCCCTGATGTGTCCCGGATCTCCGACCCGTAGAGTGGCTACCTATGAAGTCCGATGCGCTGCGCGGCCACCTCGACGCGCTGCTGCTCGCCGTGCTCGACGGCGGGCAGCTGCACGGCTACGCGATCATCGAGGCGCTGCAACGGCGCAGCGGCGGCGCGCTCGACCTGCCGACCGGCACCGTCTACCCCGCGCTGCGCCGGCTGGAGACCGCCGGCCTGGTGTCCGGCGAGTGGAGCACCGTCGGCGGTCGCCGGCGGCGCACCTACCGGCTCACCAAGGCCGGGCAGCGCGCGTTGGCCGCCGAGCGGACCGCGTGGCACGAGTTCACCACCGCGATCGAGGGCGTCCTGGGAGGTGGGCCGTGGCCGGCGCGGGCGTGATCGACGACTACCTCACCGACCTCGGCGGTCGGCTGCGCGGCCCCGAGCACGTCAAGGAGGACCTGCTCGCCGAAGCACGCGACAGCCTGGACGACGCGGCGGCGGCCTACCGGGACGGCGGCCTGGCCGCGGCCGAGGCGCAGGCCCGCGCGGTCGCCGACTTCGGCCCGGTCGACCACACCGCCCGCGACTACCAGGGCCTGCTGGCGCTCGCGCACAGCGTCCGGACGCTGTGGACGCTCATCGTGGTCCTCCCGCTCGCCCGCGTGCTGTGGGAGCTGAACCTCGCGTTCTGGATCGGCTCGTGGCCCTCGTTCGACGGCGTCGCGCCGCCGCCCGCCTGGTACCTGTGGGTGGCCCGCGCGAACGACTCCGCGGGCTGGGTCGTCGCGGGCGCGGCGCTGTGCGCCCTGGTGGTCGGCCGCGTGCTCGCCCGGCGCGGCGTGGGCGCGGCCCCGCTCGCCCGGTTCGCGGGCGCGGTCGCGGTCGCCGGGATGGGCTTCGCGTTGTTCGGCAACCTGTCGATCCTGCTCGCCACGGCGCAGCTCGACGCGGCCCGGCTGGTGATGTCGCCGCCGGTCGCGGCGGCCTCGGTGGTGTCCGTCCTGATCATGCTCCGGCTCACCGTGCTGGCCCGGCGCTGCGTGGTGTTCGCGTCGGTCTAGCGTTCCTTAGCGCTGCGCCGACACCGGATGTGCCACGATTCGTCGTGTGACCACCGCGCTCATCTACCTCGTCGTCATGGTCCTCGTGGCGGCCGTGGTGTTCCTGCTCGCGTCGTTGGTGTTCGGGCGGGGGGAGGAGCTGGCCCCGCTGCCGCCGGGTGCGTCGCCGACCAGGCTGCCCGCCGAGTCGGTGTCCCCGGACGACGTCCGGGACCTGCGGTTCCAGCAGGTCTTCCGCGGTTACAAGATGACCGAGGTGGACTGGGCGCTGGACCGGCTCGCGACCGAGGTGGCGCGGTTGCGGGAGCGGGTCGCCGAGTTGGAGGCGGAGCGTGACCCGGCTTGAGCTGCGCGTCGACGTCGCCGCCCCGGCGGAGGTGACGTGGGCGGCCGGCACCGACTGGGCCCGCCAGGGCGAGTGGATGCTCGCCACGCGGGTCGCGGTGACCGGCGGCGACGGCCGGGGCGTCGGCACCGAGCTGACCGCCTTCACCGGCCTCGGCCCGATCGGCTTCACCGACACCATGACCGTCACCGAGTGGGACCCGCCGCACCGCTGCGTCGTGCGCCACACCGGCTGGTTCGTGCGCGGCACGGCCGAGTTCCGGGTGGTGCCGCACGGCCCGCGCAGCGAGTTCGCGTGGGCCGAGGACGTGCCCGCGCTGCTCGGCCTCGCGCTCCGGCCGGGTGTGCGCTGGTCCCTGCACAGGTTCGCCGAATTCGCCCGGGAGTACCACCGATGAACCGTTGCCCGTGGGGCGACAGCACGCCGGACTACATCGACTACCACGACCACGAGTGGGGCGTTGAGCTGCACGGCGACGTGGAGATGTTCGAGCGGATGTGCCTGGAGTCGTTCCAGTCCGGCCTGTCCTGGATCACCATCCTGCGCAAGCGGGAGAACTTCCGGCGCGCGTTCGCGGGCTTCACGCCCGAGACCGTGGCCGCGTTCGGGTCCGCGGACTTCGACCGGCTGATGGCCGACGCGGGCATCGTCCGCAACCGCGCCAAGATCAACGCGGCGATCGCCAACGCCCGCGTCGTAGCCGAGCTGGACGTCTCGCTGGACGAACTGCTGTGGTCGTTCGCGCCGGAGACCCACGAGCGGCCGGCGACGGCGGCCGACGTGCCCGCCGTCACCGCCGAGTCCAAGGCGATGGCCAAGGAGCTGAAGCGACGCGGGTTCGTGTTCCTCGGACCCACCACCTGCTACGCGTTGATGCAGGCCACGGGCATGGTCGACGACCACATCGCGACCTGCTTCCGCGCCGCTCAGCCCGCCGTCAGCGGCCGGTGAACACCGCCGGCCGCTTCGCCACGAACGCGGCCACGGCCTCCCGGTGGTCGGCGGTCGCGCCCGCCTCGGCCTGCGTGCGCGCCTCGACCTCCAGCGCCGCCGCCAGCTCGCCGGAGAACGCCATCGCCTCCTTGATCTTGGCGTAGGCCGTGGTCGGGCCCGCCGCGAGCGCGCGGGCCAGCTCCAGCGCGGCGGGCAGCGCCTCGCCGTCCGGCACGACCCGGTTCACCATGCCGATCCGCAACGCCTCCTCGGCGCCCACCGGCTGCGCGAGCAGCATCATCTCCATCGCCCGGCCGTGGCCGATCAGCCTCGGCAGCGTCCACGACGCGCCCGTGTCGGCGGACAGGCCCACGTTCGCGAAGGCCATCAGGAACTTCGCCGACTCGGCCGCGATCCGCAGGTCGCACGCGTACGCCAGGGACGCGCCCGCGCCCGCCGCCGTGCCGTTGACCGCCGCGAGCACCGGCTTCGGCATCGCCACGACGGCCTTGACCAGCGGGTTGTAGTGGCGCTCGACGGTGGCCAGCGGCTGCGGGTCGCCGGACTCCAGCAGCCCGACGTGCTCCTTGAGGTCCTGCCCCGCGCAGAACGCGCGGCCCGCGCCGGTGATCACCACCGCCCGCACCGACTCGTCCGCCGACGCCTCCCGGACCGCCGCCAGCAGCCGCTCCTTCAACGCCGTGGTGAACGAGTTGAACGACTCGGGCCGGTTCAGGGTGAAGGTGCGAACACCGTCCGCGTCGTCGATGAGCAGTTCGGACACGTGGAGACCTCCGGTCTAGTCGATACCCAGGCTGTCGTCGACGAACTCGCGCACCGCGGGCGCGAGCCGCGCGGTGTGCCGGTCGAAGAACTCCGCCGCCTCGTGGCCCGGCCAGTCGGCGGGCAGCAGCTCGCGGGGCAGCCCGGGGTCGCGGAACAGGAACTTCCGCCACGCGTGCAGGAACCGCTGGGACGCCGCGAACGCCGCCGGCGGCGTCGTTCCGTCCACAGCGGACATCACCGGTTCCCACTCGGCGACGAACCGCGCGTAGTCCGCGCCGAGGGCGCCCAGGTCCCACGCCCGTGCCGCCAACGCCACGTCCGGACCGTCGTGCGCGCCGTGGAACGCGGCGGACGCGACGCCCTCGGCGGCCAGCACGTCGGTCAGCTCCGGCGACGGCCGCGGCGCGATCCACGTCACGGGTCCCAACGCGCCGTAGCCGAGCAGTTGCAGGGAGGAGGCGAGCCGGTCGCGGGCCTCGCGGGCGGGCAGCTCCTCCAGCACCACGACGTGCCACCGACCGTCCCAGGTGGACGGCCTCGTCCGGTAGATCCGGGCGGCGGCCTCGTCCAGCCGCCGTTCCGCGCGGGGTGTCATCGCGTAGCCGGGTCCGGACGCCAGCTTCACCGGCTCCAGCCAGCCCTGCCGCACGGTGCGCGACACGGCGGTGCGCACGGCGGGCGCCGCGAAGTCAAGGGGCTCCAGCAGCTTGACGAGGGCGGCGATGGTCGCGGCGCCACCCCGCTCGCGGAGGTGACCGCCGTAGACGTCGAAGAGCGCGGAACGTGCTCGCACAGGATCGGAGTCTGTCAGGGAGACCCCGCGACACGCCACAGCCGCCGGAAACGGTCACAACCGGATGACGGTGAAAACGCGGCCGGAAATCCTTGCGCGCACAGCGATCCAGCCCCTGAACTGGGCGTTGCGGAAGATCGTCGGCATGTCCCGGCCCGGTTGGAAAGATCGGTTCGGTTTCGCCGGTGAGTCCGCATAGGGGAGAATGGGTCGAGTATCCGGCTCCGGTCGGACGGGGAGAATGTTGACGGAGGGAGCACGCGATGGCGGCCATGAAGCCCCGGACCGGCGACGGTCCCCTTGAGGTCACCAAGGAGGGGCGTGGCATCGTGATGCGCGTTCCACTCGAGGGCGGGGGGCGCCTAGTCGTCGAGATGTCGGCGGACGAGGCCAACGCCCTGGGCGACGCCCTCAAGGCAGCCGCTGGCTGACCCAGCCGGAGCGACCAACGTCGAAGCCCCGGTTTCCACTGTGGAACCGGGGCATCGCTTCGTCCTGACCACCCGATTTCCCCGAGGAGTCCCCGTGCGCCTGACCGTGCCCGCCCCGCTCGTCGCCGTCGAGGCGGCGGGCTCACCCCGGCGCGGCGCCGGCCGGGTGGTGCTCGCGACACCCGGCGAGCCGCCCGTGCTCGGACCGGGTGGCGAGGAGGTCGACGCCGCGGACCTGTCCGGTGCGGCGGGCGCGACCGCCAAGCGCGGGGACCGGTGGGTGCTCGGTGTCGGCGACGGTGGACCGGCCGACTGGCGGTCGGCGGGCGCGGCGCTGGTCCGGGCGCTGGACGCGGCGGCGGAGCAGGGCGGCGGCACGTCGTTCGACGTGCTGGTCACGCCCGGTGCGGACGTCCGCTCGTTCGTGCTGGGCCTCGCCCTGGGCGGCTACCGGTTCAAGGTCACCGGGCAGCCCGCGCCCCGGCGCGTGAAGTCGTTCCGGCTGGTCGGCGCGGACGTGTCCGCCGACGACGTGCGGCACGCCCTGGACCTCGCGGCGGCCACCGCGCTGGCCCGCGACCTGGCGAACGCGCCGTCGAACGTGAAGGACCCGGCGTGGCTCGCGACCACCGCCGCGAAGGCCGCGGCGGCCGTGCCCGGCCTGGACGCGGTGGTGCGCGACGAGGCGTGGCTGGCCCGCGAGGGCTTCGGCGGCGTGCTGGCGGTCGGCGGTGGCTCGGCCCGCCCGCCCCGCCTGCTCCAGCTCACCTGGCAGGGCGCGCCGGGCGGTCCCCACGTGGTGCTGGTCGGCAAGGGCATCACGTTCGACACGGGCGGCCTGTCGGTGAAGCCCGCCGACGGGATGCACCTGATGCGCACCGACATGGCGGGTGGCGCGGCGGTCATCGGCGCCCTGGTCGCCATCGCCCGCCGCGGCCTGCCGGTGCGGGTCACCGGCCTGGTGCCGTGCGCGGAGAACCACGTGTCCGGGTCCGCGTACCGGCCGGGCGACGTGGTGCGCCACTACGGCGGCACCACCACCGAGGTGACCAACACCGACGCCGAGGGCCGCATGGTGCTGGCCGACGCCCTCGCCTACGCGGTCGCCGAGCTGGCGCCGGACGTGCTGGTCGACGTGGCCACGCTGACCGGTGCGATGAAGGTCAGCCTGGGCGTGCGGACCGGTGGCCTGTTCGCCGACGACGACGACCTGGCCACGCGGATCGCCGAGGCGGGCGAGCGCACCGGCGAGGCGTGGTGGCGGATGCCGCTGCTGGAGGACCTGGTGGACGACGTGCGCAGCGACATCGCCGACCTGCGCCAGTGCCCGCCCGGACCGGGCGGCATCACGGCGGCGTTGTTCCTGCGGGAGTTCACCGCGGGCCTGCCGTGGGCGCACCTGGACATCGCGGGCCCGGCCCGCGCGGACAAGAACTACGCCGAGGTGGTGGCGGGCGCGTCCGGCTACGCCGCGCGCACGCTGGTCGAGTTCGTCGAGCACTACCGGGGCTGACGGGCGAGGGCGTGGTCGCGGAACGCCCGCACGGCGGGTGGCAGCGGCACGTCGGTCGGCCACACCAGCGCGATCTCGCGGGTCGCGCGGGGTGCGAGCGGCAGTTCCACCAGGTCGGACGACCCCTCGGCGTGGGGCAGCAGCGCCACGCCGAGGCCGGCCGCGACCAGGCCGCGCACGGTCTCGCTGTCCTGGCCCTCGAACGCCGGCCGGGGCGTGAAACCGGCCGCCGCGCACAGGTCGTCGGTGATCTGCCGCAACCCGTAGCCGCGTTCCAGGCCGACGAAGTCCTCACCGGCCAGTTCGGCGACGCGGACCGCGGCGCGCACGGCCAGCCGGTGACCCGGCGGCAGCACGAGCACCAGCTCCTGCTCGCGGACCACGGCGTGCGCGAGGCCCGGCACGTCGGGCGGCGGCGCGACCAGCGCCAGGTCCACCACACCCCGCTCCAGGTGGTCGAGCACCACCTGCCGCGAGCCCTGCACCAGCCGGAACCGGACGTCCGGGTGGTCGGTCCGGAACCCGCGCACCAGCTCCGGCACCAGGGTCCGCCCGAGCAGGTGCAGGAAGCCGAGCGCCACCGTGCCGCGTGCCGGGTCGACGTCCTCGACCGCCACCCGGTGACCCGCCTCCAGCACGGCCAGCGCCCGGTCCGCCGCGTCCGCGAGCAGCCGCCCCGCCCTGGTCAGCCGCACCCGCCTGCCGGCGCGCGTGACGACCGGCGCGCCCAGCGACTCGCCCATGGCGGCGAGCCAGCGGCTGACCGTCGGCTGCGGCACGCCCGCCGCCTCCGCCGCACGCGTGACGTGCTCGTCCCGGCCGAGGGCGCGCAGCACGAGCAGCTTCGGGGCCAATTCATCCATCACCGGATCAATTCTCGTCGAAATGCGCATTGGACGCATCGGTTAGCGTCGAGAACATGCCCAGTCGCCTGCACCTGGCCACCGCGTCCACCGGCTTGGCGACGTTCGCGCTGCTGTACGCGCCGCAGCCGGTGCTGCCGCAGCTCGCCGCCGAGTTCGGCCTGCGGCCGGGTGCGGCGTCCCTCGCGGTGAGCGCGGCGACCGGCGCGCTGGCGATCGCGGTCATCCCGTGCTCGGTGCTCGCCGAACGCATCGGCAGGCGACGGGTCATCGTCTGGTCGGTCCTGGCGGCGGCGGTGCTCGGGCTGCTGCTGCCGATCGCGCCGACCTACCCGGTGTTCCTCGCGCTGCGGGTGCTCCAGGGGCTCGCGACGGCGGGCGTCCCGGCGGTGGCCATGGCGTTCCTCGCCGACGAGGCGAAGTCCGTCGGCACGGCGATCGGCGCGCTGGTGGCGGGCAACAGCGCGGGCGGCATGATCGGCCGGCTGCTCGCGGGCTTCGCCGCGGACTGGTTCGGCTGGCGCGGCGCGTTGCTGGCGGTGGCCGTGTTCGGGCTCGGGTGCGCGGTGGTCACGGCCGTGTTCCTGCCCGCGGGCAGGCAGGCGCGTGAGCGCGAACGCGGACTGCGGTCGGCGTTGACCGACCGGGTCCTGCTGGTCCAGTACGCCGTGGCCGTGCTCGCCGTGGCGGCGTTCGTGTCGTTGTTCAACGTGATCTCGTTCCGGCTGGCGCTGCCGCCGGGCGTCGCGTCCCTGGTGTTCCTGTCCTACGCGGCGGGCGGGGTGTGCTCGGCGTTCGCGGGCAGGCTCGCCGACCGGCACGGCCGGGCGCCGGTGCTGCTCGGCGCGCTCGCCGTGACGGCGGTCGGCGCGCTGGTCACGCTGCCGGACCAGGTGGCCGTCGTCGCCACCGGGCTGGCCGTGTTCACCGGCGGCTTCTTCGCCGCGCACGCCGTGGCGAGCGGTTGGGTCGGCGCGCGTGCCCGCGTGAAGGGACCGGCGTCCGGCGTGTACCTGTGCGCGTTCTACGTGGGTTCCAGCGCGGGCGGCACCGCGGGCAGCGCCACCTACCAGGCGTGGGGCTGGTCGGGGCTGGTCGTGCTGGTGCTCGGCTGGCTCGCGGTGGCCGCGCTGGCGGTGGCGTTGGTTCAGCGCTCCAACGACACGGTCACGGCACCGGTGGACTCCAGGGCCGTCGCGCCCAGCACGGGCAGCGCGACCTCGCCGGAGGTCACCGACACCTCCACCGACCGGGCGTCGGCGGGCACCTCCACGACCACGGCCACCGGGAACGCCTCGCCGCCGTAACGCGCGCCGACCAGGGGCGCGCGGGACTTGTCCGGCAGGGTGACCGCGATCAGGTCCTTGGTGACCGTCGCGCCCGGCACCTGCGGCAGGCCCGCGCCCTGGACGCGCAGCTCCAGCAGCGCCTTGTCCGGCGCGGACGCGGTGACCAGGGTGTACCGGTCGTCGGCGCTCACCGGGCGCTGACGGCCGAGCCGGGCGCGCTGCACCTCCAGCGAGCCCGCCTGGTCGCCGAGCTTCACCGGCAGCTTCGCCGTCGGCGGCTCGGCGGGCGTGGGCTCGCGGTGCAGCACGGCCCAGTCGCCGGCGGTGCGCCGGCCGGAGGGCACCTCCACCCGCTGCTCCAGGGACTTCGGTCCCACGGTGTCGAGCACCAGCTCCTCCGGGCCGCCCGCGTCCGGCACCGTGTAGACCACGAACACGTGCCCCGACTCGGGCAGCCGGTCCACCGGCAGCCGGTGGCGGCGGCCGGGCACCTGGAGGGACAGCTCGGGCCGCTGGGGGTCCCAGCCGAGCCACGGCCCCTGCTGGAACGCCGAGTCGGTGTCGGTCAGCCGCTCCACGGCCAGGCGCAGCACGCGCAACCGCACCCCGTGCTCGGCCCGCAGCTCGCCCTTCGGGGTCGACCAGGACTCCGGCGTCGCGTAGCCGGTGACCCGGGTGAGGAGCTGGTCGTCGCGGAGCAGGCCGGTGGCCTCGGGCACGGTGCGGCCGTCGTCGGGCAGCACCGCCAGGAAGTCCGGGCCCGCCTCGCCGACGCCCTGGTCGGCCTCGGCCACGCGGCCGTCGGTGCGGACCAGCTCGCCCAGCGGCGTGCTGCGGTTGCCCGGCGCGGGCACCTGCGGCGGCTGCACCTCCAGCCGCACGCCGGCGTCGCCCCGCTCGACCTCCTTGAGCGGCACCGGCACCCAGTCGGTCGCCGCGGCCGTGCCCGGCACCTGGACCGGGCCGCACCACAGCCGGTGGTCCACCTCGGTCTTCGCGTCGGCGCGGGCGAACCAGCAGTTGACCGCCTCGCTGCCCGCCCGCGCCACGTAGCCGAAGCTCAGCGTGTAGCTGAGCTGGGCCTCCGCCGCCATCTGGAGGCCCTGCGGGTCCACCACCGGCCGACCGCCCATGGTGAGCCCCGGCGCGGTGAGCTGTTCCGGCGCGGCGGTGCCGCACCCGGCCGCGAGCAGGACGGCGAGGGCGAGCCCCACCCGACGCATGTGACCCCCAGTAGTTGATCCCCTACTGGTTAAAGGCGGTCACCCCTCTATCGGGTTGTCACGTGTGACGCGCGTCTCACCGGGCCGAGAGGACGCTCCGGTAGACGTCCACCGTCTGCTCGGCCACCGTCGCCCACGAGAACTCCCGCACCGCGCGCTCGCGGCCGGCCTCGCCGAACGCCCGCGCCTTCGCCGGGTCGCCCAGCACCTCGTTCACCGCGTCCGCCAGCCCGGTCCGGAACGCCGCCACGTCCGCCTCGTCGTAGTGCACCAGCAGGCCCGTCCGGCCGTGCGCCACGACCTCCGGGATGCCACCCACGTCCGACGCGACGACGGCCGTGCCGCACGCCATCGCCTCCAGGTTCACGATGCCCAGCGGCTCGTACACCGACGGGCACACGAACACCGCCGAGTGGCTGAGGATCTGCTTGACCTCGTCCGGCTCCAGCATCCGCTGGATCCACACCACGCCCGGCCGCGCCGCCGCCAGCTCCGCCACCGCGACCCGCGTCTCCTCCGCGATCTCCGGCGTGTCCGGCGCGCCCGCGCACAACACCACCTGCGCGTCGTGCGAGATCCGGTGTGCCGCCGCGACGAGGTGACCCACGCCCTTCTGCCGGGTGATCCGCCCGACGAACGTCACGATCGGCTTCGCCGGGTCGATCCCGTGCCGCGTCAACGCATCCGTGTCCGGCACCGGGTGGTAGGCCGCGGTGTCGATGCCGTTGCGCACCACGTGCACGCGTGCCGGGTCCAGCGCCGGGTAGCAGTCCAGGACGTCGGCCCGCATTCCCTCGCTCACCGCGATCACCGCGTCCGCCGCCTCGTACGCGGACTTCTCCACCCACGACGAGATCCGGTACCCGCCGCCGAGCTGCTCGGCCTTCCACGGCCGGCGCGGCTCCAGCGAGTGCGCCGTCACCACGTGCGGCACGCCGTGCAGCAGCTTCGCCAGGTGCCCGGCCATGTTGGCGTACCAGGTGTGCGAGTGGGCCAGGTCCACCCCGCCCAGCGCCGCCGCGATCTCCAGGTCCGCCGACAGCACGCCCAGCGCCGGGTTCACCGCCTCCAGGCCCGGTGCCGGGAGGTACGCCAGGGCGTCCGGTCGCGGCCCGCCGAAGGCGTGCACCGCCACGTCCACCAGCTCGCGCAGCCTCGGCACCAGGGCGCCGACGTGCACCCCGGCTCCGCCGTAGACCTCCGGCGGGTACTCCCGTGTCAGCAGTCCAATTCGCACGCCGCCCACCGTAACCCCGCGCACCGGGACGTCCGGGTGAACAAGCGGAGTTTGCGTTACTTCGCCGTTGGTGGGCCGGTGCCGGCCCGGTTAGGGTCGTTGTCGTGAAAGGGCAACCGCATGTACTAGGAATTGTCCTCGCCGGTGGCGAAGGCAAACGGTTGTGGCCGTTGACCGCCGACCGGGCAAAGCCGGCGGTGCCCTTCGGCGGTAACTACCGGCTCGTCGACTTCGTGCTCTCCAACCTCGTCAACGCAGGTTTCGTCAAGCTCTGCGTCCTCACGCAGTACAAATCCCATTCACTCGACCGCCACATCTCGACCACCTGGCGGCTGTCCAACGTCCTCGGTCAGTACGTCACGCCGGTGCCCGCGCAGCAGCGCCTCGGCCCGCGTTGGTACACCGGCTCGTCCGATGCGATCTTCCAGAGCCTCAACCTGGTCTACGACGAGAAACCCGACCACGTCGTGATCTTCGGCGCGGACCACGTCTACCGGATGGACCCGGGCCAGATGGTGGACCAGCACGTCGAGACCGGCGCGGGCGTGACCGTGGCGGGCATCCGCGTGCCGCGTGCCGAGGCGAAGGCGTTCGGGTGCATCGACTCGGACGAGTTCGGCCAGATCACCCGGTTCCTGGAGAAACCCGCCGACCCGCCGCACGTGCCCGGCGACCCGGAGGTCACGTTCGCCTCCATGGGCAACTACGTGTTCACCACGGAGGCGTTGCTGGAGGCGTTGCGCGCGGACGCGGCGAACCCCGACTCGGCGCACGACATGGGCGGCGACATCATCCCCATGCTGGTCGACCAGGGGCAGGCGCACGTCTACGACTTCGCCGACAACGTGGTGCCGGGTGAGAGCGACCGCGACCGCGGTTACTGGCGCGACGTCGGCACCATCGACGCCTACTACGAGGCGCACATGGACCTGGTGTCGGTGCGCCCGGTGTTCAACCTCTACAACCAGGCGTGGCCGATCCGCACGGCGACCCCGCCGCTGCCGCCGGCGAAGTTCATCGCGGGCGGCAGCGCCGAGGACTCCATGGTGGGGCCGGGCTCGATCATCTCCGGCACCGTCCACGGTTCGGTCGTCTCGTCCGACGTGGTGGTGGAGACCGGTTCCGTGGTGCAGGGCTCGGTGCTGCTGCCCGGTGTCCGCATCGGCCGGGGCGCGGTGGTCCGCCGCGCCATCCTGGACAAGAACGTGGTCGTCCCGGACGGCGCGTTGATCGGCGTGGACCCGGCCACCGACCGGCAGCGCTACACCGTCTCGGCGGGCGGCGTGACCGTGCTCGGCAAGGGTGTCACCGCGCAGTGACCGGGTGGCCGGTCGTCGCGTCGACGTGGTCGGGGACCTCTTCCGAGGGGACCCCGACGCTCGACGTGCCGGTCGGCTCCACCACCACGATCCGCGCGCCGTCCCGCGACGACGGCTTGTGCTCGACGCCGCGCGGCACCACGAACACGTCACCGCGTCCCAAGTGGACCACCCGGTCCCGCAACGCGATGTCCAGTTCGCCGTCCAGCACGAGGAAGAACTCGTCGGTCTCGGGGTGCGCGTGCCACAGGTGCTCGCCCTTCACCTTCGCGATGCGGACGTCGTAGTCGTTCACCGCGGCCACGATGCGCGGGCTCCACAAGGCGTCGAAGCTGGCGAAGGCCGCGTCCAGGTTCACCGGTTCCATGACGTGATCATGGGGGCTCCCGGCGGGTGTCGGTGAGTGCTAGGAATCGCACATGCCGCCTGATTCCTCGCACCGGGTCGCGATGGTCGTCGACAACGGCTCGAACCCGTTCGAAATGGGGGTCGCGACCGAGTTGTTCGGCTTGAGCCGGCCCGAGCTGGGCGACCGGCCGTGGTACTCGTTCACGCTCTGCGCGTCCGGCCCGGTGACGATGAGCCACGGTTTCTTCACGTTGTCCGGCGTGCCCGACCTGTCGGCGCTGGACGACGCGGACACGGTGATCGCGCCCAACCGGCCCGACCCGCTGACCCCGCCGCCCGAACCGGTGCTGGCGGCGTTGCGCCGGGCCCGCGCCAGGGGCGCCCGCCTGGTCGGCTTCTGCACCGGCGCGTTCACCCTCGCGCACGCGGGCGTGCTGGACGGCCGCCGCGCCACGACCCACTGGCGGTGGGCCGACGAGTTCCGCGCGTTGTTCCCGCGCACCGCGTTGGTGCCGGACGTGCTGTACGTGGCCGACGAGGACGTGCACACCGCCGCCGGCAGCGCCGCCGCGCTCGACCTCGGCCTCCACCTGATCCGCCTCGACCACGGCGCGGAGGTGGCGAACGCGGTGTCCCGCCGGCTGGTGTTCGCGGCGCACCGCGACGGCGGGCAGCGCCAGTTCGTGGCCCGCCCCGTGCCACCCGTGCGGGACCGCTCGCTGGGCGACGTGCTGGCCTGGGCGCGGGAACGCCTGGCCGAACCCCTCACCGTGCCCGCGCTCGCCGCCGCGGCGGCGCTCAGCCCGGCCACCCTGCACCGGCGGTTCCGCCGCGAACTCGGCACCACGCCGCTGGCCTGGCTCACCGCCGAGCGCGTCGACCTGGCGCGGGTCCTGATCGAGCGCGGCGAGACCCGGCTGGACGTCGTGGCGCGCCGCTCCGGCCTCGGCTCGCCGTCGAACCTGCGTGCCCAACTGCGTCGCCGTACGGGCCTGAGCCCCACCGACTACCGCAAGCGCTTCGGCGTCGCCTAGGCGGACGGCGTCGTCCCAGGTCGGCGGAATTCTCAGCAGCCTCTCAGGCGGTTCTCACGATGGTTATAAGCGAGCCCGGCACGCTATGTGTCAGCGCAGGACGCCACGGGAACACGAGAGCCGCAGCGACCGTTGATCCGTGCAGCAGGGCAGCCGGCCCACTGGAGGTGCTTCACCGCCCGATGCCAACGCAGCCGTTTACCGCGACCGCACCCATCGACGACACGGAGTGGATCGTGCCGACGTGGGACCAGGTCGTCCGCGATCACGCCGACCGGGTGTACCGGCTGGCCTACCGCCTGACCGGCAACCAGCACGACGCCGAGGACCTCACCCAGGAGACGTTCATCCGGGTGTTCCGGTCCCTCGCGTCGTACCAGCCGGGCACGTTCGAAGGCTGGCTGCACCGCATCACCACGAACCTGTTCCTGGACATGGTTCGCCGGCGGTCCAAGTTCCGCATGGAGGGCCTGCCCGACGACGCCGACCGCGTCGCCGGTGACGACCCGTCACCCGAACAGGTTTACACCGACACCCACCTGGACCCCGACCTCCAGGCGGCGCTGGACGAGCTGCCGCCCGACTTCCGCGCCGCAGTAGTGTTGTGTGACGTCGAAGGGTTGTCGTACGAGGAGATCGGCGCGACCCTCGGCGTGAAACTGGGTACCGTGAGGAGCCGGATCCACCGGGGCAGGCAGGCCCTGCGTGCCTCACTGGAACGCCGTCGGGGTCTTGTTCAGGAGGACTCTGCATGACCGATCTGCGAGGTTGGCAACTGCCCGAGCAGCACCTGCTGCCCGACGCGGTCGTCGCCTTCGTCGACGGCGAGCTGTCGTCGTCGGCCCACAGCCGGGCGTCCGCGCACCTGGCGCGCTGCCCGTTCTGCGCGGCCGAGGCGTACTCGCAGCAGCAGGCCAGGTCGGCGGTGCGCGCGGCGGAGACGCCCAGTGCCCCGGCGGGCCTGCTGGCGAGGCTCGGCGCCATCCCGCAGGAGGTCGACCTGCCCAGCGCACCGGACGGCCTGGCCGTGACCGACGACGGCAGGCTGGTCGCCGTGCAACGCCCGGACCGGGTCGCCTTCGGCACCGGTCCGGTCCTGGGCCAGAGCCGCCCCTTCGGCACCGGCAGCCGCTTCGGCAGCCGCGCCCGGCAGGGCGCCGGCGTCGTGGTGTCCGGCCTCATGCTGGGCGCCCTGGCCCTGGTCGTGCCGGGCGGCGAGGACCAGGCCCGGCAACCGGACCAGGGAGCGGCCCCACCCCCACCCCAGGTGGCCGGACCCAGGGTCGCGGGCAACACCGAACCGGCCAACCTGCTCCACCCCTCGGCGGACTCCACCCCCGCCCAGCCCAGGCCGGCAGCGACCAACGCCCTCTTCGCCCGCTAGCGGCCCCCGGGCAGCCGACAGGACAGCCTCCGGCACCGCCCCCCGGCACCGCCCCCCCCGGCACCGCCCTCCCGGCACCGCCCTCCGCACCGCACCCGCTCTCGTCAGCGCGCCTACCGCGGTCGCGGTCGCGTCCTGCGCCGGGACTCTGACGATGGCTTTACCGCTGAACGGGCACCATACGACCGCCAGGCGAGCCAAACTGATGTGCGCGGAATGCGTCATCGACGGTCCGGCCGGCGATGATCGGGCTACACCTACGTGCGGGGAGCGATGAGCGAGCCAGAACAGGGGAACGGGACCCCCAGGTCCGGCGTGGACGACGGGGCGCACCGCAGGCTCGCACCACGTCCCCTCAACCGCCCGCCCGTGGACCCCGGCCAGGCCGCCGTCTTCGGCAGGCCGTCCGGCGTGCCGGGCGCGTTCGCCGGCCGCCCGGCCAACGGTTCGGCCACCGCACCAAACGGGGTAAATGGGGTAAACGGGGTCCAACTGGCTCCTCCTCCCCCGGAGGCGCTCAGTACGGCCTTCGGCCGTCCTCAGGGCACCTCCGAACTGCTCCAACGGCCTCCGGTCGACGTGAACGGCGAACCCGAGGTCGAGCCCGTCTTCTGGGAGGGCAAGCCCGCCGGGGACTCGTGGCGCGACCCGGGCGCGAGCGCCGTCATCGGCCCTCCCGCCGTCACCGAGGAGCCCGAGAAGTCCGAGGCCCCCGCGGTCACGGCCGTGGGGCCGCAGCTCAGCATCCCGGAACTGCTCTTCGGCCGGCGCGTCAAGCCGACCGCCCTCGCGCTGCTCGCCGTCATCGCGCTCGCGGTCGGCGCGGTAGGTGGACTGGTCGGCTGGTCCGCCGGCCGGGTCGGGAACCCGCTCACCGACGGCGGCGTCACGTTGGCCGAGGTGCAGCCGGGCAAGGAGCGCCCGGTGGGTTCGGTGTCGGACATCGCCAAGCGCGTCACGCCGAGCGTCGTCTCCATCGAGTTCAAGGGCTCGAACGTGGCGGGCGTCGGCTCCGGGGTCCTCATCGACCGCGGCGGGTACATCGTCACCAACGACCACGTCGTGGCCCCGGCCGTGCAGGACACGTCGGCCAAGCTGACCGTCGTGTTCACCGATGGCAAGCGGGCCGTGGCGCAGGTCGTGGGCCGGGACTCGAAGTCCGACCTCGCCGTGATCAAGGTCCAGGTGGACAACCCGACCGTGATCCAGTTCGGCAACTCCGACGACCTCGCCGTGGGTGACGCCGTGCTCGCGATCGGCTCTCCGCTGTCCTTGTCGAACACCGTGACGGAGGGCATCGTCAGCGCCCTCCACCGCCCCGTCACCGCCGCCGGCGAGAACGGCGGCCCCCAGGTGACCTACGACGCGATCCAGACCGACGCGGCCATCAACCCGGGCAACTCCGGCGGTGCGCTGGTCGACTCGTCGGGCAGCCTCGTCGGCATCAACTCGTCCATCCGCACGGAGACCGGTGGTTCCGTCGGCCTCGGGTTCGCCATCAGCGGCAACTACGCGCGCAAGATCGCCCAGGCCCTCATCCGCGACGGCCAGGTGAAGCACGCGGACATGAACATCAACGTCCGCTCCGTCTCCGCGGAGACCGCGGAGGGCGCGAAGGTGCAGAACGTCCTGGAAGGCGGTGCCGCCGCAGCCGCCGGCATCCAGGAGGAGGACGTGATCACCCGCGTCGGCGACCGCATGGTCCGCAACGCCGCGGAGTTGACCGTTGCCGTACGAGGGCATGAAATCGGGGAAACGGTCCCGGTCGTGCTGGCCAGGCAGGGCCGGGAGCTGACCGTGCAGGTGACGCTGCGGTCGGACTGACGGCTACCCTGAACCCGGGCGGCAGTCGGCGGAGGTGACAGGCGAGTGTTCGAAAACATCGGCTGGGTTGAACTGCTTTTGATCATCGTCGCGGGCTTGTTCATCCTCGGCCCGGAACGCCTACCCTCGGCCGCCGCGTGGGTGGGCAAGACCATGCGCCAGGTCCGCGATTACGCGACCGGCGCCCGCGACCAGCTCAAGCAGGAGATGGGCCCGGAATTCGAGCAGCTCCGGAAACCCCTCGAGGACCTGCGAGAACTCCGCAACTTCGACCCCAAGCGGGCCATCACCAAGCACCTGTGGGACGACGCGCCGACAACGACCAACGGCCAGAGCAAGCCCAACGGCTCCTCCGGACCGCACACGACGGCCCCGCAGCCCGGCCCGACCGGCGCCCGCGAACGGGAACGCGAACGCCCCTTGCAGCAAGGCGAACGCCCCCCGTACGACCCGGACGCCACCTGACAAAAGCCGGAACCAAAAACACCACACAAACCGGCAAAAACACCCAAGCGCACCGGCAATCACCCCGCGCGCGCTTCGCACTACCGAACCAGCACAAACCCGCCCGCTGCGTGTCATCCCCGTATGGCCTGCGCGCCAGCGAACCGCGCTCGTTCCCAGGGCGCAAACACGCTCTTCGTTTGCGCCCTGGGAACGAGGGTGGTTGTCTTGACCAGGCCATACGGGGATGACACGCAGCCCTTGATGTCATCCTTGGCGGCCTGCCAAGCGGCGAGCGTCGCTTTTAATCCCGAGGTATCCCCAGCGAGGGACGGCCTCCGCAACGGGCCGGGTCAGCGAGGGCTCAGCGCCCAGCCGGCGACACGTTCAACAGCCGCCCCGCCAACCCCCGGGACCGCACCGACATCTTCGCGGCCACCGAGGTCAGCACCTGCGCGGCAGGCGACTCCGGCTCGGCGAGGACGATCGGCGTCCCGGCGTCACCCTGCTCCCGCAGGCGCGGGTCCAGCGGCACCTGCCCCAGCAGCGGCACCTCGGCTCCCACGGCCTGCGTCAGCGACGAGGCCACCGCCTCACCGCCCCCGGACCCGAACACGTCCATCCGCGTCCCGTCCGGCAGCTCCAGCCACGACATGTTCTCGATCACACCGGCGATCCGCTGCCGCGTCTGCATGGCGATGGACCCGGCGCGCTCGGCGACCTCCGCCGCGGCCTGCTGCGGCGTCGTCACCACCAGGATCTCGGCGTTCGGCACGAGCTGCGCCACCGAGATCGCGACGTCGCCGGTGCCCGGCGGCAGGTCGAGCAGCAGCACGTCCAGGTCGCCCCAGAACACGTCGGCGAGGAACTGCTGCAACGCCCGGTGCAGCATCGGTCCGCGCCACACGACCGGGGTGTTGCCGGAGGTGAACATCCCGATCGAGATCAGCTTCACGCCGTGCGACTGCGGCGGCATGATCATCTTCTCGACCTGGGTGGGTCGGGCCTCGGTGCCCAGCATCCGCGGGATCGAGTGGCCGTAGATGTCGGCGTCGACCACGCCCACCGACAACCCGCGCGCCGCCATCGCGACCGCCAGGTTGACCGTGACGCTCGACTTGCCGACCCCGCCCTTCCCGGACGCGACGCAGTACACCCGCGTCAGCGAGCCCGGTTGGGCGAACGGGATGACCGGTTCCTCGACGCCGCCCCGCAGGGACTTCCGCAGCTCCGTGCGCTGGGCGTCGCTCATCACGTCCAGCGCCACGCGGACCGAGGTCACGCCGTCCAGCGCCTGCACGGCGGAGGTCACGTCCGCGGTGATCTTGTCGCGCATCGGGCAGCCCGCGACGGTCAGGTACACCCCGACGTCCACGACCCCGTCTTCGACCGACACGGACTTCACCATGCCGAGGTCCGTGATGGGTCGCCGGATCTCCGGGTCCTGCACGGCGGCTAGCGCCTTGTTCACGTCGTCAACGCTCGGGGTCACGGGATCGCCTTCTTCGGGGGTGGGCCACCCATGCTACTTCCGGGGGGCTCGGGGTCAGGGTCGGGAGCACGAGGACGGAGAAGAGGAGCTGGGCCGGAGGGCGGGCGAGAGCTGCCAAGAGATCCCCGCACGCAACGTCGGACCTGCGCGCAGCCGGTTGCGTGCTTTCCGTAACATTGCTACCCGTGCCGGAAACCGGAAGTGCCCGGTTGCCCACCCGAGCGGAACTCGGGGTGTGGCGATCCTTCCTCCGGGCCCATGCGCGGCTCACCCGGATCATGGAAGCCGAACTGATCGCCGAGCAGCGACTCTCGCTCGCGGCCTACGACGTCCTCGTGCAGCTCTCCGAGGCACCGCAGTACCGACTGCGGATGACGGAACTGGCGGACGCCGTCCTGCTGTCCCGCTCCGGCGTGACCCGGCTCGTCGACCGGCTGGAACGCGCCGGTCTCGTGCTGCGGGAACGCGCGGACGGCGACGGCCGGGGCGTGGTCGCCGTGCTGACCTCGTCGGGGCTGGAACGCCTGCGCACCGCGTCGGGCACACACCTCGCCGGGGTGGTGCGGCACTTCGCGGAGGTGTTCACGAACTCCGAGCTGGAGGCGTTCGGGCGGGCTTGCGAGCTGTTGGCTTCCTCTTCCCCCGAGGAGGTGCTGTAGCCGCCGACCCCGCCGACCCCGCCGACCCGCCGACTCACGACGACACGTCGTCCCAACGCGCGTCGTCCTTCGCCGCCTTGCGCCGCTGCTCGCGGAACACCCGGTCCAACTCGCCGCGCAGGAAGTCCCGCGTGGCGACCTCGCCGAGCGCGATCCGCAGCGCGGCCAGCTCCCGCGCCAGGTACTCGGTGTCCGCCTTGGTCTGCGCGGCACGCGCCCGGTCCTCCTCCAGCGACACCCGGTCCCGGTCGTCCTGCCGGTTCTGGGCGAGCAGGATCAGCGGCGCGGCGTACGCGGCCTGCGTGGAGAACGCCAGGTTGAGCAGGATGAACGGGTACGGGTCCCACTGGAGCGACACCGCCGCCAGGTTCAGCGTGATCCACACGACCACGATGAGCGTCTGCCAGAACAGGAACTTCCCGGTGCCGAGGAACCGGGCCAGCCGCTCGGAGAAGCGCCCGAACGCCTCCGGGTCGAGCGAGAACCGGAACCGGCCGGGTGGGCGCGGCTGGTCGAGCCGGCGGCGCGGCAGCAGCTCAGGCATGGGTCAGCCCCGTTTCCCGCCAGTTGTCCGGCAGCAGGTGGTCCAGCACGTCGTCCACGGTCACCGCGCCCAGCAGGTGGTCCGCCTCGTCCACCACGGGGCCGCAGACGAGGTTGTACGCGGCGAAGTACCTGGTCACGTCGCTGAGCGACGCGTCGGGCGACAGGGTCGCCAGGTCCGTGTCCAGCACGCCCGCCACCAGGTCGGACGGTGGTTCCCGCAGCAGTCGTTGGATGTGCACGCAGCCCAGGTACCTCCCGGTGGGGGTGGCGGTCGGCGCGCGGCACACGAACACCATGCTCGCCAGTGCGGGTGTCAGGTCCGGGTTGCGCACGTGCGCCAGTGCCTCCGCGACGGTGGCGTCCGGGGCGAGCACCACCGGCTCGGGCGTCATCAGGCCGCCCGCCGTGTCGAAGCTGTACTCCAGCAGCCGCCGCACCGGCGCCGACTCGGCGGGCTCCATCAGCTCCAGCAGCCGGTCCTTGTCGTCCTCGGGCAGCTCGGCGAGGAGGTCGGCGGCGTCGTCCGGGTCCATCGCCTCCAGCACGTCCGCGGCGCGCTCCTCGTCCAGGTGCGCCAGGAGGTCCTTCTGGTCGTCCTCCGCCATCTCCTCGATCACGTCCGCCAGGCGCTCGTCGTCCAGGGCCTCGGCCACCTCGTACCGCCGCTTGACCGGGAGGCTGTGCAGGGCCAGCGCCACGTCCGCCGCCCGCATCGTCTCGAACACCGCGATCAGGTGCTGCGCGCCCTGCGGCTGGTTCGCCAGTTCGGTGACCGACAGGCCGGTCAGGTCCTCCCAGCGCACCACCTTCACCGGGCCGCGCCTGCCCAGCCGCCCGGTGCGCTCGCGGACCGCGACGCGGGACATCCGCCAGTCCCGGGTGCGGGTCGGCTCCATGGCCGCGTCCACCAGGACGGCGCTCGCGCCTTCCGCGGTGCGCACCCGCGCGTCGAGCAGTTCGCCCACCACCAGGACCTCGTTGGTGCGCTGGTGGAAGTGGCGCAGGTTCACCGAGCCCGTGGCGAGGGTCACCGCGTTCGGTTCGATCGAGGTCACGCGGAGCATGGGCACGAAGATGCGGCGGCGGGTGGCCAGTTCCAGCACCAGGCCCAGCACGCGTGGCGGTTGTCGGTCCACGCGCAGGCCGACCACCAGGTCGCGGACCTTGCCGATGGATTCCCCGTCCGGCCCGAAGACGGGGAGTCCGGCGAGTTGAGCGGCGAAAACGCGGTTCACAACCACGCTGAAGAGGCTAACCAAGGTCGGCTCGTGTTGCTCTGGGGAAACGACGTCGGAGAAGGCGGGGTCGGGAGGAGGCGGGGTCGGAGAAGGCGGGGTCGGGAGGAGGCGATGAGAGGCGAGGAGAAGCGGTGGGAGGCTTTGCTTCGAGCTACTGTCAACGCGTGCTCGACTACGACCTGCTGGACGTGTTCACCGACCAGCTGTTCACCGGGAACCCCCTGGCGGTGGTGCACGGCGCGGGCGACCTGCCCGACACCCGCCTCCAAGCGGTGGCGAACGAGTTCGGGCTGTCCGAGACGGCGTTCCCCCTGCCGCCGACCCACCCCGACGCCCACTACCGCCTGCGCATCTTCAGCCCGACCGGCGAACTCCCGTTCGCGGGCCTGCCGAGCATCGGCACGGCGTGGCTGCTCGCGTCCCGCGGCGTGATCCCCAGTGGCGTGGTCGTGCAGCAGACGGCGCGTGGCCTGCACGAGGTGACCACCACCCCGAACGGCGCGGAGCTGGCGGGCGACACCCCATCCGTCGGCGACTACCTCGACGCCGGACCGCCGGCGAACGCGCTGGGCCTGTTCCTGTCCGATGTGGATGGTCACGCCGGCGTCGCGGGCGCGGGGGTGGACTTCACGTTCCTCCCGGTGAAGGAGGACGCGGTGGCACGCGCCCACCCGCGGCAGGACCTGGCCGGGCACGTGCCGGGGCGGGGGTTGGTGCCGGTGCACTTCGCCGGCGGTGTCGCGCACGTGCGGATGTTCCGGGTGAGCGGGGGAGAGGACCCGGCCACCGGGTCGGCCGCGCTCGCGCTCGGAGTGTTCCTGGTGGACCGGGGGTTGCTCCCGCCGGAGGGCGAGCACCGGTTCTCGGTGCGGCAGGGTGTCGAGGTGGGTCGTCCGTCCACTCTGGAGTGCTCGGTGACGGCGGTCGGCGGGGTGGCGACGCACGTGCGGGTCTCGGGTGGGGTGGTTCCGGTCGCCGAGGGGAAGATGCGGGTCTGATCAGATGCCGGAGATGCGGGTCTGATCAGATCCGGACCTGTGGCCGAAGCTCCGCCGACACCCATGCGCAGAACTCGGCGAGTTCTTCCTCCCCGCTGGAAAGGCCCCACAACCACGTGTCCACCGCCCGGTAGAACGTCCACGCGACCGCGCGCCCCGCGTCCAACTCGCCCACGTCGCACAACACCGAGATCCGGTCCCGCAGCCCGCGAACCCCGTCGATCTCACGGGCCCGGTTCCACAACAGCGGGATCAACGAGAACTCGCGGTCGCCGGACACCGGTTTCGGGTCGATCATCAACCACGGCTCCCGCTCCCCGCGCAGCACGTTCGCGTAGTGCAGGTCCTCGTTGACGAGCGTGGTGCCGGCGGTGGCCGCGAGCGCCTGCCCGACCTCCGTCGCGAGCCGCGTCAAGCGTTCCGGGACGGGGCCGCCCTCCGCCACCAGGTCGTCCACCTCGACGCGCCGGAACTCCGGCCCCGCGGGCGTCCGCAGCCGCCGCAACAACCCGCCGGCGACGGACAACGCCTCCTCCAGCGGCACGTCCAGCAGCGACCACCCGTGGTCCAACCGCTCCAGCAGCAGCGCGCCGTGCTCGTCGTCGTGGTCGAGCAGTCGCACCACGCCGCGGCCGTCCCACGCCCGCAGCGCCGCCGGCTCCTGCCGCGTCTCCTCGTCCAGCCAGGTCAGCTTGAGCACCGCCGGGTGGCCGTCGGCCTGCCGCACCGGGAGCACCACGGCCACGTAGCCGTGCATGAGCGCGCCGTCCGGGGTGAGGTTCCAGCGTGCGCAGAAGCGGGTGGCCAATGCGGGGAGCGTTGCTCGCCAGGCCAGTGCTGCTTCGCCGAGGTTCTCGGCGAATCCTGGGGGTACTTCGATCATTTCTGCTCCGGGTTCAGCTTCGGGTCTGGGGCCGGGAAGCATCGGGGTCACGGAACTGGTTCCAACCGGTACACCGACTCCCACCGGGCCTCCCCGTTGAGCCGCGCCCCCCGAAGAGCCGCAGAAGTGTCCTCGTCGGGAACCACGAGCCGCGCGACGGCGGGAGCGGTCAACAGGTGCGAGTGGGTCGACGGCGACCGGACGGTGAGCGTGCACGCCACGCCGTCGGACAAGCCCGGCACCTCCTGCTCCCCGCCGCCGACCGCCACGAGCAGCGCGTCGTCCCGCCACAGCGCCCACACCAGCCGCGCCGGCCCACCACCCGCCGAAACCCACACGGCGGCGGCCTTCCGGAGCGCGTTGTCGAGCAGTCGTGTGATCTCCACCGGTTCAGCCTGCCACGCCCCTGTGAGCCGGGACTCACGGAATAGCGGCCGACCACCCGGCGTGCCACGCTGCCCGGAGCGGATTGTTACCGGTCGGTACAAGGAGGTACCCAGTGGTCGACCAGCAGCGTCCCCGTCGCTCGTGCCTGGCCGTGCCCGGTTCCAGTCAGAAGATGATCGACAAGGCCCGCACGCTGCCCGCGGACCAGGTCTTCCTCGACCTGGAGGACGCCTGCGCCCCACTGGCCAAGCCCGGCGCGCGCAAGACCATCGTCGCCTCGCTCAACGAGGGCGGCTGGGGTGACCGGACCCGCGTGGTGCGCGTCAACGACTGGACCACCGAGTGGACCTACCGCGACGTCACCGAGGTCGTGGAGGGCGCGGGCGCGAACCTGGACTGCGTCATGCTGCCCAAGGTCCAGACCGCGGAGCAGGTGCACGCGCTGGACCTGCTGCTCACCCAGATCGAGAAGACCATGGGTTACGAGGTCGGCCGGATCGGCATCGAGGCCCAGATCGAGAACGCCCTCGGCCTGACCAACGTCAACGCGATCGCCACCGCGTCCCCGCGCGTGGAGACCATCATCTTCGGGCCGGCCGACTTCATGGCGTCGATCAACATGAAGTCGCTGGTGGTCGGCGAGCAGCCGCCCGGCTACGACGTCGGCGACGCCTACCACTACATCCTGATGCAGATCCTGATGGCCGCCCGCGCCCACGGCAAGCAGGCCATCGACGGGCCGTACCTCCAGATCCGCGACGTGGAGGGGTTCCGGCGCGTGGCGGGCCGGTCGGCCGCGCTGGGCTTCGACGGCAAGTGGGTGCTGCACCCCGGCCAGATCGAGGCGGCGAACGAGGTGTACAGCCCGAAGCAGGAGGACTACGACCACGCCGAGAACATCCTCGACGCGTACGACTACTACACGTCCGAGGCGGGCGGGAAGCGCGGCGCGGTGATGCTCGGTGACGAGATGATCGACGAGGCGTCGCGGAAGATGGCGCTGGTGATCTCGTCCAAGGGGCGCGCGGCGGGGATGTCGCGGACAGACGTGTGGTCGCCTGCTTCTGAGTGAGGTTGACCCAAGCCCTCCCGAGAACTGGTGACCCTACGCACAACAGGGTGGCGATCAAGCTGCCCGACCTGTGCATGGTGTTCCCCATGGCCAGACACGCCGCCCCCAAACGCGGGCTCTTCCGCCGACGACCCGCCGACGACCTGCTTGAGCGCAGCATCCGCACCTGCCCCGACTGCACGGCCGATGTCCACGTGTTCGCCGAGGTGTGCAGGCACTGCGGCGGGGAGTTGGAGTTGGCGGCCGGCTGATCGGGCGGGGGAGAGAGGAGCCGAGATGGCCCGCCTGGCCCAGACCGCCGGACTGACCGACGTGCAGGAGGAGATCCTCGCCACCGTCCGCACCTTCGTGGACCGCGAGATCATCCCCCACGCCCAAACCCTGGAGCACGGTGACGCGTACCCGGCGGACATCGTCGAGGGGATGAAGGAGATGGGCCTGTTCGGGCTCACGATCCCCGAGGAGTTCGGCGGGCTCGGCGAGTCGCTGCTGACCTACGCCCTGGTGGTCGAGCAGATCGCCCGCGGCTGGATGTCGGTCTCCGGCGTGATCAACACTCACTTCATCGTGGCCCACATGCTCAAGCAGCACGGCACGGCGGAGCAGAAGGAGAAGTACCTGCCCCGCATGGCGACCGGCGAGGTGCGCGGGTCGTTCTCGATGTCCGAGCCGGAGTTGGGCTCGGACGTGGCGGCGATCCGGACCCGCGCGGCGCGCTCCGGCGATCTTTACGTGGTGGACGGCCAGAAGATGTGGCTGACCAACGGCGGCACGTCCAACCTGACCGCGGTGCTGGTCCGCACCGACGAGGGCGCGGAGAAGCCGCACAAGAACCTCACGGCGTTCCTCGTGGAGAAGCCCGAGGGCTACGGCGAGGTGCTGCCCGGGCTGACCATCCCCGGGAAGATCGACAAGATGGGCTACAAGGGCGTCGACACCACCGAGATGGTGTTCGACGGGTTCCGGATCGCGGCCGACCAGGTGCTGGGCGGCGTCCCGGGCGAGGGTTTCCGGCACATGATGGACGGCGTCGAGGTCGGCCGGGTGAACGTCGCGGCCCGCGCCTGCGGCATCGCGTTGCGGTCGTTCGAGCTGGCCATCGAGTACGCCCAGCAGCGCCGCGCGTTCGGCAAGCCGATCGTCGAGCACCAGGCCATCGGGTTCAAGCTCGCCGAGATGGCGACGAAGGTCGAGGCCGCCCACCTGATGATGGTCAACGCCGCGCGGTTGAAGGACTCCGGGGCGCGGAACGACGTCGAGGCCGGGATGGCGAAGCTCATGGCGTCGGAGTTCTGCGCGGAGGTCACGCAGGAGGCGTTCCGCATCCACGGCGGGTACGGGTACTCCAAGGAGTACGAGATCGAGCGGCTGATGCGGGAGGCGCCGTTCCTCTTGATCGGCGAGGGGACCAGCGAGATCCAGAAGACGATCATCAGTCGGGGGTTGTTGCGGGAGTACCGGGCGCGGTGAGTGCGTCCCCTCGGGATTAAAAGCGACGCTCGCCGCTTGGCAGGCCGCCAAGGATGACGTTGAGGGCTGCGTGTCATCCCCGTATGGCCTGGTCAAGACAACCACCCTTGGTCAGGGAGGGCAAGCGAAAAGCGTGCTTGCCCTCCCTGACCAAGCGCGGTTCGCTGGCGCGCAGGCCATACGGGGATGACACGCAGCGGGGCCTGGTGTGTGCGCTGCGCGTAGCAGGTGGGCGTCTGTGTGCGCTGCGCGTGTTCTGGTATGTGAAAAGTGGTCGTGTTGGGTGCTTCAGGTCACGGAAGAGTTGAGTTCCGGGTTACCCGTTTCGCGCTGTTCGCCCTGCCTTGGCAGGATGGGGGTGATCAGCAGAAGAGGTGGTCTCCGTGACGAGTTCCTTCTCCGGCCAGAACCGGCCCGGTATGCCGCCGCGCCTGCCAACGCCGCCCAGTGGGTGGCCGATCGGCTCCTACGCCACCTACGAGGAGGCGCAGCGCGCGGTCGACTTCCTCGCCGACGGTGACTTCCCCGTCCAGGAGGTGACCATCGTGGGTGTGGACCTCATGCTGGTCGAGCGGGTCACCGGGCGGCTCACGTGGGGGCGGGTGTTGGGCACCGGGGCTGCTTCGGGTGCCTGGTTCGGTCTGTTCGTGGGTGTTCTGCTGTCCTTGTTCAACACGACGCCGGGCGCGAGCTTCGGGCCGATCCTGGTCGGGTTGGTCGTGGGTGTCGGGTTCGGGTTGATCTTCGCGGCCGTCGGGTACGGGTCCGCTCGTGGCAAGCGGGACTTCCAGTCGGCCAGCCAACTGGTCGCCGGTCGCTACGACGTGCTGTGCCAACCGCGTTCCGCCGAGCGGGGGCGTGACCTGCTGGCCAAGTTGGCGATGCGGCCCTCCGACGTTCCGAAGGACTAGGGGTTTCGATTCCGTGATCACCGGGTAAGGCCCTTCCGGGCTCCGGTGGTTGCGGCACCTGATCACCGGGCCTACGTTCGTTCCACCGGTTTCGGCCGGTGTGGCACGACGGGGTGCCGGGCGCTGCGGTCTGGCTCCTCCGATGTCGGGAAGGAGGCAGGGCCGATGAGGCGTCATCGGTTGGTCGCCGCCGGGAGTGTCGCGCTGGTCGCGGCTTCCGTGCTGGCGGGGTGCGGGTCGGGCGAGGACGGGACCGTCGTCAACGTCTACAAGTACCCGCAGGAGAACTTCCAGAAGATCGTCGACGGCTGCAACGAGCGGGCCGACGGCTACCGGATCGTCTACCACAAGCTGCCTCGCGAGGCCGACGCGCAACGCGAGCAGATGGTGCGCCGGCTCGCGGCGGGCGACACCGGGATGGACGTGCTGGGCCTGGACGTCACGTGGACCGCCGAACTCGCCGAAGCCGGGTGGATCAAGGAGTTCACCGGTCAGGACAAGGCACGGGTGGAGAGCGGGACGCTGTCGACGCCGCTGGAGACCGCCCGCTACCAGGGTCGGCTGTACGGGGCGCCGGACAACACCAACGTCCAGTTGCTCTGGTACCGGAGCGACCTCGTCGACACCCCGCCGAAGACGTGGGACGAGATGATCTCGCAGGGCGCCCGGCTGAAGGCCGAGGGCAAGCCCGGCCTGGTGGAGGCGCAGGGCAAGCAGTACGAAGGGCTCGTCGTCCTCTTCAACACCCTCGTCAACTCCGCGGGCGGGGAGGTCCTGAACGACGACGGCACCGAGGCCGTCGTGGACGACAAGGCCGTGCAGGCGCTGGAAGTGCTGAAGCGGTTCGCCACGTCCGAGGTGGTCGACCCGTCGTTCGCGAACTTCGCCGAGGACGAGGCGCGGCTGGCGATGGAGAACGGCCACGCGGCCTTCATGCTGAACTGGCCGTTCGTCTACGCGGCGGCGCAGAAGAAGCCCGACTTCGCGAAGAACTTCAAGTGGGCGCCGTACCCCTCGGTGGACGGCGGCCCCGCCAAGGTCACCGTGGGCGGTGTCAACTACGCGGTCAGCTCCTACACCCGGCACTCCGCCGAGTCGTTCGACGCCGTGGCGTGCCTGCGCAGCGCGGAGAACCAGAAGTTCGCGGCCATCAACGACGGTGTCCCGCCGACCATCGAGTCGGTCTACGAGGACCCGGAGATGGCGGAGCCCTACCCGATGAAGGAAGCCATCCTGGAGACGCTGAAGAACGCGAGCGTCCGGCCGCGCACCCCGGCGTACCAGAACGTGTCGACGGTGATCTCCACGATCCTCTCCCCGCCCGGCTCGATCGAGCCGCGGGCCACGGCGGACCGGCTGCGCGAGGAGTTGCAGGCCGCGCTCGACTCGAAGGGGGTGCTGCCGTGAGCCACGCGCTGCCGGAGGCAGAACCGGGCGCCCGGCCCGCGAAAGCGGCGTTGAGCGAGGGCAAGAAGGCGGAGCGGCGGCTCGGGCTGCTGCTGTGCGCACCCGCGGTCCTCGTGATGGCGGCGGTCGCGGGGTGGCCGATCATCTACTCGCTCTGGCTGTCGTTGCAGCGGTACGACCTGAAGTTCCCCGACAAGCAGGAGTTCGTCGGCCTGGACAACTACGTGACCGTGCTGTCCAGCCCGTACTGGTGGAACGCCATGTGGATCACGATCGTGATCACCGTGGTGTCCGTGGCGATCGAGCTGGTGCTGGGCATGGCGCTGGCGCTGATCATGCACCGCACGCTGGTCGGGCGCGGCATCGTGCGGACGTCCACCCTGATCCCGTACGGCATCGTGACGGTCGTGGCGGCGTTCTCGTGGCGTTACGCGTGGACGCCCAACACCGGCTACCTGGCCGAGACCATCGCGGGCGGCGAACCGGTGCTGACCCAGAAGGTGCCGGCGGTGCTGGCCGTCATCCTGGCCGAGATCTGGAAGACGACGCCGTTCATGGCGTTGCTGCTGATGGCCGGCCTGGCGCTGGTGCCGGACGACCTGCTGAAGGCGGCGGCGGTGGACGGGGCGAGCGCGTGGCAGCGGTTCACCAGGGTGATGGTGCCGGTGATGAAGCCCGCGATCCTGGTGGCGCTGCTGTTCCGCACGCTCGACGCGTTCCGCATCTTCGACAACCTGTTCGTGCTCACCGGTGGTTCACAGGGCACGTCGTCGGTCTCGATGATCACCTACAACAACCTGATCAAGGGCCTGAACCTGGGCATCGGCTCCACCATGTCGGTGCTGATCTTCATCGCGGTGGCGATCATCGCGTTCATCTTCATCAAGCTGTTCGGCACGGCCGCGCCGGGCACCGATCGCGGGGGGAGGCGCTGATGGCGGGCATCGGTGGTGCCGAGACCCCGGCCCGCAAGGCGCGGTGGGCGGTCCTCAACACCCTCGTGGTGGCGTACGCGTTGTTCCCCGTCCTGTGGATCGTCTCGTTGTCGTTCAAGACGAAGGAGACGTTGGCGGACGGGAACTTCATCCCCCGTGCGTGGACGCTGGACAACTACGCGGCGATCTTCTCCACCACGGAGTTCGTGCGCGCGCTGGTGAACTCCATCGGCATCGCGGTCATCGCCACGGTGATCGCGGTGGTGTTCGGCACGATGGCCGCCTACGCCATCGCCCGCCTGGACTTCCCCGGCAAGCGCGTCCTGGTGGGCGTCTCGCTGCTGGTGTCGATGTTCCCGCAGATCTCGCTGATCTCGCCGCTGTTCGAGATCGAGCGGACGCTCGGGCTGTTCGACACCTGGCCCGGCCTGATCCTGCCGTACATCACGTTCGCGCTGCCGCTGGCCATCTACACGCTCTCGGCGTTCTTCCGGGAGATCCCGTGGGAGCTGGAGAAGGCGGCGAAGATGGACGGCGCGACGCCCGGCCAGGCGTTCCGCCGGGTCATCGCGCCGCTGGCCGCGCCGGGCGTGTTCACCACGGCGATCCTGGTGTTCATCTTCTGCTGGAACGACTTCCTGTTCGCGATCTCGCTGACCTCGACCGAGCGATCGCGGACCGTCCCGGTGGCGCTGTCGTTCTTCACCGGCAGCTCGCAGTTCGAGGACCCGACCGGGTCGATCGCCGCCGCCGCGGTGGTGATCACCATCCCGATCGTCGTGTTCGTGTTGTTCTTCCAGCGTCGGATCGTCGCCGGGTTGACCTCCGGCGCCGTCAAGGGGTGAAGCGATGGCCGAGATCGTGCTCGACAAGGTGAGCAAGCAGTACCCCGACGGGGCGGTGGCCGTGCGGGACGTGGACATCGAGATCGCCGACGGCGAGTTCATCATCCTGGTCGGCCCGTCCGGCTGCGGGAAGTCCACGACGCTGAACATGATCGCCGGGCTGGAGGACATCACGTCCGGCGAGCTGCGCATCGGCGGCGAGCGGGTGAACGAGCGCGCGCCGAAGGACCGCGACATCGCCATGGTGTTCCAGTCCTACGCGCTCTACCCGCACATGACGGTGAAGGAGAACATGGCCTTCCCGTTGCGACTGGCCAAGGTGGACAACGCCACCGTGGAGAAGAAGGTGCGGGACGCGGCCGAGATCCTCGACCTCACCCAGCACCTGGACCGCAAGCCGGCCAACCTGTCCGGCGGCCAGCGGCAGCGCGTCGCGATGGGCCGCGCGATCGTGCGCAGCCCCAAGGCGTTCCTGATGGACGAACCGCTGTCCAACCTGGACGCCAAGCTGCGGGTGCAGATGCGCACCTCCGTGTCGCGGCTCCAGAAGCAGCTCGGGACGACCACGGTGTACGTGACGCACGACCAGACCGAGGCGATGACCCTCGGCGACCGGGTCGTGGTCATGCGGGGCGGCGCGGTGCAGCAGATCGGCGCGCCGCAGCACCTGTACGAACACCCGGCGAACCTGTTCGTCGCGGGGTTCATCGGCTCGCCGTCGATGAACTTCGTGCCCGCCGGCCTGGAGGACGCGGTGCTGCGGTCGCCGCTGGGCGACATCCCGCTCACCGACCGGGTGCGCGGGCTGCTGGCGGGCGGTGACGTGCCGCGCGAGGTGATCGTGGGGCTGCGGCCGGAGCACTTCGAGGACGCCCGGCTGGTCGACGACGCGGTGCGGGCCCACGGCGTCACGTTCACCAGCCACGTGGACGTGCTGGAGTCCATGGGTTCCGACAAGTACGCCTACTTCAGCCTGTCGGGCGAGCAGGCCACGTCGGCGGAGCTGGCGGAGCTGGCCGCCGACGCCGGTTCGGCGGACGTGCCGGGCGAGGGCGTGTCCCTCGTGACGCGGTTGTCCGCCGTGTCGACGGCTACGGAGGGTGAGCAGGCGGAGATCTGGTTCGACGCCGACAAGGTGCAGCTGTTCGACCCGAAGAACGGGCGCAACCTCACTTATTCCGGGAATTGAGCGGTCCGGGGGCCGTTCGGTGCGGGTGGGCGGCCCCCATTCACCGCACGTCACGATGCGTTACTGACCAGCCGAGACCATCGGCAGGAACGAACTTCGTAGGCCATTCAGCGCAGCCAACCCGCAGCTCGCCGCTTTCGCGCGGCTTTCGCTCCGGTCGGTCCCCACCCTGGTCGAAGGCGGGGATGACCCCGATCAACGGCGTCGGGGCAGGGGAGACCGCCGAGCACAGAAGAGAGCGCGCGATGGGGATTCTTGACGGAAAAGCAGTCGTGATCACCGGTGCGGGGCGCGGGCTGGGTGAGGCGTACGCGATGCACGCGGCGCAGGCCGGGGCCGCGGTGGTGGTCAACGACGTGGACGCGGACCTGGCGGAACAGGTCGCGGAGCACATCCGGGGGTACGGCGGTCGGGCCGTCGCCAGCACGCACACGGTGACCGACCCGGCGCAGGCGGAGAAGATCGTCGGCCTGTGCGTGGCGGAGTTCGGTCGGCTGGACGGCCTGGTGAACAACGCCGGGCTGAACTACGAGACGCCGTCCTGGGACGACGACCCGGAATCGGTCCGCCGCACGGTCGAGGTGAACCTCCTGGGCGTCATCTACACCGGGATCGCGGCGATGCGCGTGATGCGCGCGCAGGGCCGCGGTTCGATCGTGAACATCTCCTCCGGCGCGTTCTTCGGCCAGCGCAAGCTGGCCACGTACGCGGCGACCAAGGGCGCGGTGGCGTCCCTGAGCACGTCGTGGGCACTGGACCTGGAGACCGAGGGCATCCGCGTGAACGCGGTGTGCCCGGTCGCCCACACGCGCATGGTCTGGAAGTCCGAGCGGTCCCTGCGGGCGATCCCCGCCGACCGCACACCGGGCAAGGTCGCCCCGCTCGTGCTGTTCCTGCTCAGCGACGACGCGGACGGCATCACCGGGCAGATCGTCCGGTGCAACGGCAGGCAGCTGCACCTCGTGGGCCAGCCCTACTTCAAGCAGCCCGTCCTGGAGAGCGACAGCTGGGACACGACGTCGGTGAAGCGGGCGTTCGACGGTGTGCTCCAGGCGCACCTCGAACCGTTCGGCCTGGAGAAGCGGATGCCGCCCCGGCTGCGCGAGCTGGTGGAGCCCGGCCGCACGGCCTGAGGGCGCGCGGCGGCACTTCCCGGACGCGTACCACTCGTCCGGGTGAGTGCCGACCGACCGGTCGGTGTCACCATCGACAGGGTGGGCGCACGCAGACCGAGGGTCACCGACTGGCGGCTGGTGGTGCAGTCGCGGTTGGACCGCGTGCGTGCCGACCTGGCCGTGCTCGGTCCGACGGACCCGGTCGGCGCGCACTGGTGCGCGGTCGCCGAACAGCAGGCGGCCGTCGTGGAGGACATGATCACCCGCGAGGAGTCCCGGCTGCGGACCGTCGCGTCGTGGTGGTCGGGCTGGCACATCGAACGGGCCTGGCGGTCGTTGCACGAGGCGGAGATCGCGGTCGTCGCGGCGGGACCCGGCTACCTCGGGCGGCTGCCCGGGCTGCGTGCGCGGGTCGCCGAGAACCTGGACGACGACGACCCGCGGCGGATCGCGTTGGAGGAGCTGCGGCCCGGCGAGCTGCCGCCGACCGCGGAGCGGGAGCTGGTGGTCGACGCGTTGCGGGCGTCGTTCGACCGGTCGGACTTCGCGCACGCCGGGTCGCGGGCGCTGCGCAACAAGCTGATCGCCGCGTCCGCGGTGCTGTTCCTGGTGAACACGCTGATCGGCGTCATCGCGTTCACGCACCCCGGCGCGATCCCGATGTGCGTGGGCTCGGAGCGGCTGCCCACGGTGTGCCCGACCGGCAAGGCGGCGAGCGGCTGGGACGTCTGGCTGGTCCAGGTGCTGGGCGCGTTCGGCGCGGTCCTGTCGGCGGTCGTGCTGCTGCTGCGCAGGCGGCCCAGCCTCTCGCCGTACGTCATGATCGGCTACCAGGCGACGATCAAGATCCTGCTCGGCGCGGCGCTCGCCGTCATCGGCGTCCTGGCGCTGGGCGCGGGCGTGACGACCGGCCTGATCGGGGTCGCGTCCCAGGCCGCGTTGCTGCTGTGGGCCGTCATCCTCGGGTACTCGCAGCAGGTCGCCACGCGGTTGCTGGACAGCTACGCGGACCGCGTGATGGACCGCGCCCGGCCGCTGCCCAAGCTGGAGGGCCAGCGCTAGCGGCGGTCGCGGATGGCGTCGATGACGTCCGGGTCCCAGCGGTGCGTGCGGATCAGCCGGTAGCGCTCCGCCGCGACCCACATGTACGCCTCGGTCTCGGTGCGGTCCCCGACCAGGCCCGCCTGCCGCAGCATCTCCACCACCGGCACGTACTCCTCGGCGTACCAGCGGTGCGCGACGGTCGCCCGGTCCAGGAACGCGCCCTCGTCCTGCATCAGCCGGAACCCCCACGCCTCCACGTGCTCGCCCAGCTCGGCGTAGTCCCACGGGTCCGACAGCAGCACGGCCGCCCGCTCCCGCCCGGACAGCGGCACGCGCTCCAGGAACAACCGGCGGTAGTCCTTCACGATCAGGTCGCCCCGGTGGCGGATGCCGTGTGCCGGGACCCGCGTCACCACCTCCGTGACGTAGGCGTCGATCACCGCCAGGCCGAGCGCGTGCGCCACCGACACCCGGTGGTGGCCGTCCTGGACGAAGTGCAGGTCGCCCACCCGGTACACCTCGATCGGCGGCACGGCCTCGCCGCGCCGGGCGGCCAGCGCCAGCCGCTGCCAGCGCTCCCGCACCCGTGCCGACGTGGGCCGGAACCGGCGGTCGAAATCGCGGGTGCGGTCCACGCTGCCGACGATCGAGTCCAGCCGGATGGTCTGGAGGCCGAGCCGGCGCTCGGTGACCAGCCCCAACGCCTCGACCACCTCGTGGAACGGCAGCATGATGTTCACGTCGTCCGGTTCCCGCCGCAGCCACGCGGCCAGCCGGGACAGCACCTGCCCGCGGCGGGCGCGCAGGAAGTCGTTCTCCGCGTCGGCGGCGGGGAACCCGGTGTCGCGGCGCATCAGCCCTCCTCCTGTCCGGTCACGTCCAGCACCTTGCTGCCCACCACGTTCACCACGCGCGTGCCGGCCAACCACCGGTCCGGCCGGGGAACGCCGTGCGGGTGGATGTGCCCGTGCAGGAGCAGCGACGGGCGCAGCAGGCGCACGGCGTCGTGCAGGCAGGCGAACCCGCGGTGCGGCGGGTCCGGTTCGTCACCGCAGTCCAGCGGCGGGGAGTGGGTGAGCAGCACGTCCACCGCGCGCCCGTCGCGGGCCCGCCGCCACGCCGCCAGCCGCGCCACGCGCCGCACCCGCCGCGCCTGCTGCCGCTCGGTCCACTGGTTCGGCCCGGCGTTGTACCGGATGGAACCGCCCAGGCCCGCGATCCGCAGGCCCGCCACGTCCACCACCCGTCCGTCGGCGTTCACCCCACCCGCCGGGCCCGGCCACCGGGACGGCATACCCGCCTTCGTCCACAGGCCACGCACGTTCGCGTAGCCGCTGAGGTCCACGTCGTGGTTGCCGGGCACGAACACGCAGGGCCGGTCCAACGCCGACGACAGGAACTCCAGGTAGTCGAACGGCAGGTCGCCCGCCGCCACCACCAGGTCCACGTCGTGCCGCCGCACCTGCTCGGTCCACAGCGGCTCGACCACCTCGTCCGCCACCGCGAGCACCTTCGGCATCCACCGAGCCTAGGACCGCCGGGCACGGGGGACACCTCGTCGGTGAACGGGTGAACCGCCGGTCCGCCCCGCTGCCGCCGGGTGGGAATGGGGTTAGCGTCGGCATGTGCTGGCCGAGCTGTTCCTCGACGCGGCCCGCGCCTGCCGGGACAGCCCGCTCAACCGCACCCTGCTGGTGGCGGCGGCGGACGACCTGGTGCGCGGCGGTGTCACCGCGCGGGTGATGGCGGGCGCGGAGTGCGACCGCAGGGGCGCCGTGCCGGGCCTGCGGTTCGCGGGCGCGGTGCACCGGCTGGTGCTGGAGGGCCGCGCGCCCGGTCTCGCCGAGCACTACCCCACGGTGGGCGGCGAACCGCGGCTGGCCACGCTCTGGCAGGACGCGCTGCCCGTGCTGCACGCCCACGCCGACGAGCTGCGCGCGTTGATCGGCAGGTCCGTCGTGCAGACCAACGAGCCGGGCCGCAGCGCGCCCCTGTTCGGCGGGCTCCAGGTCGCCGCCCACCTCGCGGCGGAGGCGGCGGGCAGGCGCACGCCGTTCCCGGTGCGGCTGCTGGAGGTCGGCGCGTCCGGCGGCCTCAACCTGCGCCCGCACCGGATCGCCTACCGGGTGGGCGACGAGGTGTACGGCGACGTGGGCAGCCCGTTCACGATGGACGTCCGGTGGACCGGCCGGCCGGGTGTCGACCTGTCCCACAACGTGCGCCTGGCGCGTCGCGCGGGGTGCGACCGCCACCCGGTGGACGTGTCCACCGAGGAAGGCCGGCTGCACCTGTCGTCGTTCGTGTGGCCGGACCAGAAGCTGCGCTGGGAACGCCTCCAGGCGGCGCTGGAGCTGGCCCGGCTCGACCCGGTCCCGGTGAGCCGGGCGAACGGGCCGGAGTGGCTGGCGGACCAGCTCGTCCGGCCCGAGCGCGACGTGCTCACCGTCGTGTGGCACTCGGTGATCTGGCAGTACGTGTCGCCCGCCGACCGCGCCATGGGCCGCGCGGTCCTGGCCGACGCGGCGGCACGCGCGACCGCCACCGCCCCGCTGGCGCTGCTGGTGTTCGAGTCCCGGCGGACCCCCGACCCGGACCGCTACGACTTCCAGCTCCTGCTGAAGCTGTGGCCGGGCGGCGAGTCGCTGCGCCTGGGCGCGGGCGGCGGCCACGGCATCCCGTTCACCTGGGACACCCAGCCCTGGAGCTGAAGCCAGGCCCGCTCGTCGACCTCCTTGCACACCACCCGCACCGGCCGGTAGTCGGCCGCGCGCAGCCCCCGGTAGCCGTGCCGCACGACGGCCCGGTGCACGACGTCGGACACCAGCACCGCCAGCACCGCGCCCGGCGCGTCGCGCAGCGCCTCGCGCAGGACGTCGCTGTCCACCAGGCGGCACGCCGTGTTGAGGTCCGCGCCGACCCAGCCGTACGCGTCGCGCACGAGGTCGCCCGCGTGCACCGCCATCCGCAGCCGCACCGGCTCGGCCGCGTCGGCGAGACCCGCCGCCAGCGCGGGCACCAGCGGGTCGAGCAGGTCCACTTTGGACACCGAGGGCGGCGCCAGGGCGATCAGGCCGTCACCCCGGTCCTCCACGACGAGCCGCCGCCACGGCACGCCCGCCACGCGGAACGCGCCGCGCACGGCGGTGTGCAGCACTTCCCGCGCCCGCACCTGGGCGCGGTTGTCCCGCCGGCCGTAGCCGGCGATGTCGAACACGACGACCGAGCGGTGCATCGGTCGGCTGAGCCTGTTGTCCATCGTCCCCACCTCCGCCTGGGAAGTGGGGCGTGGCGCGGTGATCTCCCCTAGTTGCCGGTGGCGATCAGCAGGGTCACCGTGGTGATCCAGCCGAGGAGGAAGGCGAGAACCCAGAACCGCAGGTTGGTGAGCATCCTGGTCATGGTGGGAACGTCCCGTCGGGTCGGGGTGGACTGGGGGCTAGAGCCAGCGGTTCCGACGGAATATTCGGTACAGGGTCAGGCAGGCGACCAGGATGACGGTGATCACCAGGGGGTAGCCGTACTTCCAGTGCAGCTCCGGCATGAAGTCGAAGTTCATGCCGTACACGCCGACCACCATGGTCGGCACGGAGATGATGGCCGCCCAGGACGTGATCTTGCGCATGTCCGAGTTCTGCTGGAGCGTGATCTTCGCCAGCGTCGCGTCCACCAGCGTCGTCAGCAGCTCGTCGAAGTTCGTCACGCGCTCGGACACCTCGGTGAGGTGGTCGTCGACGTCGCGGAAGTAGGAGCGCACCTGCTCGGGGATGAGCGGGGTGTACCCCTCGGCGAGCCGGCGCAGCGGCACGGCCAGCGGCATCACCGCGCGGCGCAGTTCCAGCACCTCGCGCTTCATCAGGTAGATCTGGTCGGCGCTGACCCGGCTGCGCGGCGCGAACACCAGGGTCTCCACCTGGTCGATGTCGTCCTCGATGCGGGCGGTCACCTCCAGGTAGTTGTCCACCACGTGGTCGGCGATCGAGTAGAGGACGGCGGCCGGCCCGACGTGCAGCTTGTCCGCGTCGGACTCCAGCTCGCGGCGCACCGCGGCGAGGCCGGAGTGGTTGCCGTGCCGGACCGTGACGACGAAGTCGCGGCCGAGGAAGACCATGATCTCGCCGCTCTCCACGATCTCGTTGGCCGTGTCGGGCGACGCGTTCTGCACGTACCGCACGGTCTTGAGCACCATGAACAGCGTGTTGTCGTACCGCTCCAGCTTGGGGCGCTGATGGGCGTGCACGGCGTCCTCGACGGCCAGCTCGTGCAGGCCGAACGTCTCGGCGACGCCCTGGATCTGCTCCTCGTCCGGCTCGTGCAACCCGATCCAGACGAAGCCCTCGCCACGCTTGCGGACCTCTTCGACGGCGTCGGTGTGCGACCAGCGGCCGGGCAGGCGTCGACCGTCCACGTACACGCCGCAGTCGACGACGTACGCGGACAGGGGCACCGGGATCGGGGCCGAGGCGCGACCGGGCGTGCGGCCTCTCAGGCCGCCGAGCGAGGGCAGGCTGGGCACGGGTCCTCCAGGCAGGGGAGCGTCGACTGGCACGACAAACGACGACGGCACGTCCCCGACCGGACAGCGCTGGGCCTAGCTGCGCGAAGCCGACCCGCCGAGGAGGACGCGCGAGGTACTCGCAGGATGGGGGTCGTTACTCATCGGTAGTCCTCACCTCCTCGGGTCGGTCGTCCGCGGCGGTGGAGTCGCTCACAGACCAGTTGCCGAGGGTACTCCTCCCGAGTTCACACTGTCGTCCCGGTCGTGGGGGTGTTCGATCACAGCTCCCACCACGAGCCAACGGAGGCGTGCGGTGCAGTTCGGGCGTTACTACGAGGAGTTCGAGGTCGGCGCGATCTACAAGCACTGGCCCGGCAAGACGGTGACCGAGTACGACGACCACCTGTTCTGCCTGCTGACCATGAACCACCACCCGCTGCACATGGACGCGCACTACGCGGCGGAGACCACGGAGTTCGGCAAGAACGTCGTGGTGGGCAACTACGTCTACTCGCTCCTGCTGGGCATGTCCGTGCCGGACGTCTCGGGCAAGGCCATCGCCAATCTCGAAGTGGAGTCGTTGCGGCACATCAAGCCGACCTTCCACGGGGACACCATCTACGGTGAGACCGAGGTGCTGGACAAGACGCCGTCCAGGTCGAAGGACGACCGGGGTGTCGTGCACGTGGAGACGCGCGGCTACAAGCAGGACGGCACGGTGGTCTGCGTCTTCCGCCGGAAGGTGATGGTCCCCAAGCGCTCGTACGGCGACCGCAGGGGCGGCGAGCAGCCCGGTCGCCCGGAGCCGTTGATCGGGTGAAGGAGTGACGTGACGTCGCTGGAACTGGTGAGGGAGCGGCTGGACGGGTTCGCCCGGCGGGGCGCGTGCGGCGTGTCCCCGCTCTACGAGCACCTGGCCTCGCGCGCCGCCGCCGACCCGGAGGTCGCGGGCCTGCTGACCGCGGCCCCGGAACCGTTCGCGCAGCCGACGCTGCTGCTGGCCGCGGCGCACCGGCTGGTGCAGGCCGAGCCGTTCCACCCGCTGTCGAACTACTACCCGTCGCTGGGCGGCACGTTCGGGCCGGACGACGACACGTGGCCGTTGTTCCGGTCGTTCGTGCTGGAGCGGGCCGACCGGGTGCGCGAGCTGGTCGCGACCCGCACCACGCAGACCAACGAGGTGCGCCGGGCCGCGTTGCTGTACCCGGCGCTGGCCATGGTGAAGGGGCCGGTCGGGCTGCTGGAGGTCGGCTGCTCGGCGGGCCTGCTGCTGGGGCTCGACCAGTACGGCTACCGGTACCAGACCGAGCAGGCCGGGCAGCTCGCCGCGGGTCCCGCGAAGGCCGCGCTCGGGCTGCACTGCGCGTTGGAGCTGGCGCCGGGCGCGCAGCTGCCGAAGATCCCCAAGTCGGTGAAGGTCGCGGCGAAGGTGGGGCTGGACCGCGCGCCCGCCGACCTCGCCGACGAGGACACCTACGCGTGGCTGGAGGCGTGCGTCTGGGCCGACCAGCCGGAGCGGTTGCGGTTGTTCGGCGTGGCGGCGACCGTGCAGCGCAAGTCGCCGCCGGAGTTCGTGACCGGCGACGCCGTGGCGGACCTGGCGAAGGCGGTCGCGCGGGTGCCCGCGGAGCTGCCGCTCGTGGTGATCACCAGCAACACGCTGCACTACGCGCCGGGTGACGAGTTCGTGCGCGCGCTGCGGGAGCTGGACCGGCCCGCCTGGTGGATCAGCCACGAGGCGTACGCGGCGGCGCTGACCCACGTGCTGCCGGGCCGGACCGACCTGGAGGCGCCGCACGAGGCGTTCGGCGTGCTCGGGCTGGTCCGGTTCGAGGGCGGCGAGGTGGTGTCCGCGAAGGCGCTCGCGATGACCCACCAGCACGGGCAGCGGATGGTGTGGCTGCCCTGACGGGTTTGGCCGGCTCCCCGCGGGGCAACCCCGTTCGGGCGAACCGCTCACGCCCGGGGCAGCCGGCCCCACTCGCGAAGGGCCTCGTACAGGCCGTCCGCGAGGTCAAGTGTGGCCAAGATCGCAGTCGTCGCCCACCGGACCTCCGAAGCGTCGTCGCCCGGACGGAGGACACCCGATCGCACCTGGCAGGCGTAGTCGTGGATGTCGTAGAGGCCGTCAGCCGCCGGACGGGTGACCTGGCCGACGAGTTCACCCACCGTCACGACAAGTCCGGTTTCCTCGCGGATCTCCCGGACCACGGCGGCATGATCACCCTCACCGGGCTCGACTCGTCCACCCGGTATCGACCACCGTCCCTCACCTGGGGGATTGGCCCGCCGAACGAGTAGTAGCCGGCCCGCGGCGTCGTGCACGACTCCGCCGACACAGCGGATCAAGCGGGCGCGTTCGGCCGCCATGCTCACTCCCCGTAGTCACACCGGAACGGCGGTGCACCCGGCTACCCCAGGTGCGGTACAAAGCTCCCACGGTGCCGCGCGGTGCGGTACAACGGTTTTCACTGGCGCCAAACGGGTGCGGGTAGCGAACGGGGTTGATCACCGTGAATCTGAAAAAGATTCTCACTTTCGCCGGGGTCGGCTTGCTCCTGTTCTTCCTCATCGCGGAGCCGCAGCAGGCGGCTCAGCTTGTGCAGAACATCCTGGGCACGCTGCGGGACGCTGCTGAGGCGCTCATCACCTTCGTGAAACAATTGTTCTGAGTCCGCCCGGCTCCTCCCCGACGGCGAAGGGTCAGGTCTGAGCCATGTTCGCACCACGGGACCCCGACGAGTACCTGCTGCCCACGGAACGCCGGGTCATCCGCGTCCGCAGGCACTGGACCAGCCTGCTCTGGGACCTCCTGGAGGCGCTCGCGCTGCTCGCCGGCGCGATGATGATCTCCTACCTGCTCCCGGACAACGCGGGCATCATCCAGAACATCCTCTGGTACGTGTCGTTGTTCGTGCTGCTCAGGCTGGCGTACTTCGTCATGGAGTGGTGGGTGGAGCGCATCGTCGTCACCGACAAGAGGTTCATGATCTCCTCGGGGGTCTTCGAGACCAAGGTGGCCATGATGCCGATCAGCAAGGTCACCGACCTGACCTACGAGCGCACCGTGCTCGGGCGCATGTTCGGCTACGGCACCCTGATCGTGGAGTCGGCGGGTCAGATCCAGGCGCTGAACCGGATCGAGTTCCTGCCCAACCCCGAGGAGGTCTACGACGCCATCTCGGAGTTGACCTTCGGTGACAAGAAGGCGCAGGCCGAGCGGTTCTCGATGATCAAGGCGCAGCGGGCGGCGCGCGGGAAGAAGATGGTGCCGTAGGTCAGACTGGGCGGGTGCGCATCGACCTGCACACCCACTCGACCGAGTCGGACGGCACCGACACGCCCGCCGAACTGGTGGCCGCCGCGGCGGCCTCCGGGCTGTCCGCCGTCGCCCTGACCGACCACGACACCGCCGCCGGCTGGGCGGAGGCCGCGGAGGCGCTGCCCCCGGGTCTCCGGCTGGTGCGCGGCGCGGAGCTGTCGTGCGCGTCCGACGACGGTCGAGGCCGGGTCATCACCGTTCACCTGCTGGCCTACCTCTACGACCCCACCTCGCCCGCGCTGGTCGAGGAGCAGCTGCGGCTGCGCTCCGAGCGGCGGCACCGGCTGCGCCGCATGGCGCACCGCATGGTCGAGGACGGGTTCCCGATCGACCCGGACGAGCTGATGGCGTCCATGCCGCCGGACGCGCCCGCCGGGCGACCCCACCTCGCGATGGCGTTGATCCGGGCCGGCGTGGTCACCAGCGTGGACGAGGCGTTCGCCCGGTACCTGACCGGCGGGCGGTACTACGTGCCGCGCACCGACACGCCGGTCGAGCGCGCCATCGCGATGATCGCCGACGCGGGCGGGGTGACCGTCCTGGCGCACCCCTTCGCCTCCGTGCGCGGGCCGATCGTGTCCGACCACGTCGTGGCGGACCTGGCGGAGCTGGGGCTGGGCGGTGTCGAGGTGGACCACCCCGACCACGACGCCGCCACCCGCGACCGGCTGCGCGGGCTGGCGGGGGAGCTGGGGCTCCTCGTCACGGGTTCGTCCGACTACCACGGCACCAACAAAACCGTGCGACTGGGTGCGGAGACCACATCACCTGACGTGTTGGACGCGATCGCCGACCGGGCGACCGGCAGCAAGGTCCTCGGCGGTTAGGGGTCGGCTCGGCGACGGTGCGGTGATCCGAACCAGTAGGTTGGGTGCGTGCACGAGCAGTTGGGGTTCGACTTCGGCGCGATGCCGAAGAAGCTGGTGCGGGTGACGCCGGCGAAGCTCGCCACGTGGGCGGACTGCCCGCGGCGGTACCGCATGGCCTACCTCGACCGCCCCGCACCGCCGCGTGGTGGCGCGTGGGCGCACAACACGCTCGGCGCGGTCGTCCACAACGCCCTCAAGGCGTTGTTCGACCTGCCCGCCGACCGGCGCACCCCCGAGCAGGCGGTGAACCTGCTGCACCGGCAGTGGAAGAACGACGGGTTCCGCGACGCGGAGCAGGCCGCCGAGTACCGGGGCCGGGCCGAGGGCTGGGTCCGGGACTACGTCGCCGAGCTGGACACGACCGCCGAACCCGTCGGCATCGAGCGCTGGGTGTCCACACCCACCGCCAAGATCGTCGCGGAGGGCCGCGTCGACCGCATCGACCTGCGTGACGGCGAGCTGGTCATCGTCGACTACAAGACCGGCAGGCACGCGTTGACCGTGGACGACGCACGCGGGTCGCAGGCCCTCGCCCTGTACGCCCTGGCGGCCCGCCGCACGCTCCGCAAACCGTGTCACCGGGTGGAGCTGCACCACCTGCCCACGGGCACGGTCTCCGTGTGGGAGCACACCGAGGAAAGCCTCGCCCGGCACGTGTCGCGTGCCGAGGAGGCGGCCGACGAGCTGGGGCTCGCGGGCGACACCCTCGCGGCGGGCGGCGACCCCGAGATCCTGTTCCCGCCCCGGACGGGGAAGCAGTGCACGTGGTGCGACTTCCGCCGCAGCTGCCCCGAGGGGCAGCAGGCCGCACCGACACTCGATCCGTGGGCTCTGCTCGCGCCGTAGGGAGAGTTGTGACGAACGTGGGTACCGAGCCGCGGCTCGTGCGCGTCTGGCGTGGCGTGAGCGGTGCGGTGGCGGTGGGCCTCGTGTTACTCGCACTGGCCCTGATCGGCGTCCAGGTGTACGCGGCGGGGCACGACCTGCCCGGACCGGGCGTGGACGTCGTCGCCGGGCACGTGGTGGCCGCCGTGCTCGCCGTCGTGGCGCAGGTCTTCGCCGACCGCCGCACCCGCTGGGTCGCCGGCGTGCTCGGCCTCGCCGTGCTGGTGCTCGGCGCGGGCGTGCTGTGGTTCTTCTGGTGGGCGTGACGGTCAGCCCGCCAGCCACGCCCGCCACGTCGGCAGCAGCGTGGCCAGCAGCGCCTCCGGCGCCTCCGTGTTCGGTGAGTGCCGCACGCCCTTGAGGACCGCGAAGTCGGCGTCCAGCCGTTCCGCCATGTCCCGCTGGCTCGCGGCCGACCACGCGTCGTCCAGCTCGCCGCACGCCACCAGGCACGGCACGCGTGCCGCGCGCAGCGCGCGCGCCAGCTTCGCCACCAGGTCCGGCTCGGTGCGCAGCGAGTCGCCCATGCCGAGCAGGCCCGCGGGCGTGCTGCGCAGGAACCGCTCGCGGTAGAAGTTCTTCAGCTCCGCCGGCACCAGCGCCCAGCGCGGGTCGGCCGTCGCCCGCACCTCGTTGAGCCGCTGCGACGCCTCGATGCCCTGCTCGCGCAGCACCACCTCGCCGTGGTCCAACGCCGTGCGGCGGTCACCGGGCGGCAGCTCAGACGGTCCCGACGACAACAGCGTCAGCCCGCTCACCGGCGCGCCCGCCAGCACCGCGGCCCGCGCCACCAGGCCGCCGTAGGAGTGGCCGAGCAGCAGCACCCGCCGGTCCACCGCCAGCTTGCCCACCAGCTCCGCCACGGCCGCGCCCAGCGGACCGGGCCGGTAGTCGGCCTCGGCCACCGGACCCGCCGACTCGTACTGGCCGGGCAGGTCGATCGCCAGCACCTCCAGGCCCGCGTCCGCGATCGGGTCGAGCAGCGGCGCGAAGTCCTCCTTGGACCCCGTGTAGCCGGGCACCAGCAGCGCTGTCGCGCCCAGGTCGCCACCGGCGGCGGGCGAGCGGAGGGCGGCGATCGGGCCGTACCGGCCGGGCAGGTCGACGCGTTCCGCGCGGTGCGGGCTGAGCTGCGAGTGCACGTCTCGCAGTCTGCCGGCCGACGCGCCGATGCGCGCCCACCGCGACTCAGCGCAGGGCGACCAGCGTGCCGCCGCGCTGCTCGAACACGATCGGGCCCTCCGTGGCGGGCAGCACCGGCCCGGTGTAGCCGTCCCGGTTCACCGGGATGCGTGCCGCCACCTGGCCGGTCACCTGGTCGACCACCGCCAGCCCGTCCCGCACCGGCACCAGCGCCCGGCCGGCGAGCGTCGTCGCCGGGCCCTGCGCGGGCAGCGACCACACCGGGTTCAGGTCGACCAGGGACAACGCGATCGTGCGCGAACCGGTGAACCAGTAGACGTTCGCCGTGCTGGTCGTCGACGCCACCACGCGGCCCGGCGGGTCGCCCGCCAGCTCCTCGGCGGTCACCTCCACCGGGTAGTCACGGATCAGGCCGCCGGTGTCGGCGTCGAAGACCTGGAGCTTGCCCGGCACGGCCACCGCGACCCGGTTGTTGGTCAGCGCGACCACCCGGGCGCCCTTCTCACCGACCACCACGCTGCTCATCACCTGCGGCTCGTCGAACTTCTCCGGGTTCGGCTTGAGGATGGTGAGCCGGTCGGACGGGTCCAGCGCGTAGCAGCGCTCCACGACCGCGACCTTGCCGCTGGTGACCGCGAACGACCCGTACTCGCAGCCGGGGCGGGGCTGCTTGCCGGCGTTCACGATCGCCCGGAGGTTGCCGTACTCCAGCGAGCGGACCAGGTCGTCCCGCCGGTACACCTCGAAGTACGTGTTGCCCGTGGCCAGCACGTGCGAGCCCTCGTTCAGCAGGCGGGTGTCGTTCGCGGCGTCACCGTTGCGCTGCGGGCCGCGCTTGCCCGACGCCAGGTCCAGCGTGGTCAGCTCGGAGCAGTTGGTGTCCTTGCGGTAGAGCGCGAACGCCCGGCCCCACGCCGTGCTCACCGTGCACAGCGGCCAGTTCCGGCGGTACGACCAGCGGACGTCGCCGGTCAGCGGGTCCCGGCCGACGACCTCGCCGCCGTCGCCGGTCACCACCACGGAGTCCACGCTCACCGGCACCGGGGTGGCGGCGCTGGGCGCGCGCCACACCTCGCCCAGGGACGGCGGCAGCACCGTCACCGGGGGCAGCAGGGCGACCTCGCTCGGTCCGGTGCGGGAGTCCGTGTTGCGCACGTCGCTGAACGCCCACACCAGCAGGCCGCCCACGAGGACCGCCACCAGCAGCAGGGCCAGCGCGACGTAGTCGCCCCTGGTGCGCCACGTCCGGACCGGGCCGACCGGCCCGTCGTCGGGCTCCTCGGCCGGCTCCTCGTCCGGCGCGGTGTCGGAGCGCTGCTCCGCCAGGACGTCCTCGGTGGTGTCGGCGGACGCCTGGTCGGCCGGACGCCCCTCGGCGTCCAGCACGACCTGGCCGTTCGACTCCGGCTGTTCCGGCTCGCCCACTGCCCGGCTCCCGATGGGTTCGGTGATCTGTCCGGCCACATGCTGCCGCACGTGGCCGGTGATCCGTGTAAGGCGTCAGTCTGCCGAGGACCCGGCCTCGGCGGAACCACCACGCGCCCGCCGCTTGGGCGCCGGCGCGTCGGCGTCGGCCACCTTGCGCGTCCGCTTCGGCTTGGCGTCCGGTTCGGCGTCGGCGACCTTGCGGGTGCGCTTCGGCTTCTCCTCGGCCACCTCGGTCGGGTCGGCCGCCTTGCGCGTGCGGGTGCGCTTGGGCGCGGCCTCGGTTTCGGCTGCCTCGGTGTCGGCTGCCTTGGCCCGGGTCCGCTTGGGCTTGGCCTCCGCGTCGACCGGCTCCGCCGCGGCCTTGGCGCGGGTGCGCTTCGGCTTCTCCTCCGCGGCGGGGGCCTCGGCGCTCGCCGCGGCCGTGCGGCGACGCGTGGTCTTGGCGGGTGCTTCGGCGGTCGCTTCGGTCGCCTCGGTCGCGGCGGCCCGGGTGCGGCGGGTCCTCTTCGCGGGCGCCTCGACGTCCGCGGCCTCGACACCGGCGGCCTCGACGGTCGCTTCGGTCTCGGTGCTCGCCGCTTCGGCAGTCCGCTTGGCACGCGTCCGGCGGACGGGCTTGGCGGGCGCTTCCGGCTCGACCTCGGGGGTCACCTGCTCCGGGGCGGGCTCGGCGCTCGCGGCACGGGTGCGCCGACGAGTCGTCTTGGCCGGCACCTCCGCCGGCTGTTCCGCCTCAACGGCCTGCTCCGCAGCCGCCCGGGTGCGGCGGCGGACGGGCTTGGCCGGTGCTTCGGTGGACTCCACGTCCGCTACCGGCTGTTCCGCTTCGGTGGCCTGCTCCGCGACCGCACGGGTGCGGCGGCGGGCAGGCTTGGCCGGTGCTTCGGTGGACACCGCGTCCGCCACTGGCTGGTCGGCCTCGGCGACCTGCTCGGCACCCGCCCGGGTGCGGCGGCGGGTGGGCTTGGCCGGTGCTTCGGTGGACACCGCGTCCGCCACGGGCTGGTCGGCCTCGGCGACCTGCTCGGCACCCGCCCGGGTGCGGCGGCGGGTGGGCTTGGCCGGAGCTTCGGTGGACACCGCGTCCGCCACGGGCTGCTCCACCTCAACGGCCTGCTCGGCACCCGCTCGCGTCCGCCGGCGGGCCGGCTTGGCCGGAGCCTCGACCGGCGGCGCCTCGGCGGGCGCGACGTCCGCCACCGGCGCGGTCTCGGTCGGCGTCGCCTCGACCGGCGTCGCGCCGGCGTCCGCACCGCCCCCGCGGCGGCGGCGTCGGCGGCGCTTCGAGGGCTGCTCGCCGGACTCGGCCGGCTGGTCGGCGGCGGGCTCGGCACCGGTCGCCGTGCCGTTCGCGGCGGCCTCGCCGTCCAACGCGACGCCACCCCGGCTGCGCTTGCGGCGGCGGCGCGAGGTCCTGGTCGGCTCGGTGGTGGTCCCGTCGGCCACCGCGTCCCGCTTGCCCCGGCGACGGCGGGTCTTGCGGTCGCCCTTCAGGTCCTCCTCCGGCTCGGCGGCCAGGCCGGCGCGGGTGCGCAGGCCCAGCGGCAGGCGGCCGGTGGAGCCCGCCGGGATGTCCAGCTCCGCGAACAGGTGGTCGGACGTCGAGTACGTCTCCACCGGTTCCGGCTTGTCGAGGCCGAGGGCGTCGCTGATCATCTTCCAGCGCGGCATCTCGTCCCAGTCGACGAGCGTGACCGCGACACCGGTGCGGCCCGCGCGCCCCGTGCGCCCGATGCGGTGCACGTAGGTCTTCTCGTCCTCGGGGCACTGGTAGTTCACGACGTGCGTGACGCCGCCGACGTCGATGCCGCGCGCGGCCACGTCGGTCGCCACCAGCACGTCGATCTTGCCGCTGCGGAACGCGCGCAACGCCTGCTCCCGCGCGCCCTGCCCGAGGTCGCCGTGCACGGCCGCCGCGGCGAACCCGCGCTCCACGAGTTCGTCGGCGACCTTCTGCGCGGTCCGCTTGGTGCGGGTGAAGATCATGGACAGCCCGCGCTCACGTGCCTGGAGCACGCGGGCCAGCAGCTCCGTCTTGTCCAGCGCGTGCGCGCGGTAGACGAACTGCTCGGTGCGCTCGTGCACCGCGCCCGCGTCGTTCTCCTCGGCACGGACGTGCGTCGGCTGGTTGAGGAACGTGCGCGCCAGCGTGATGATCGGGCCCGGCATGGTCGCCGAGAACAACATCGTCTGCCGCTCGTCGGGCACCATGCGCAGGATGCGCTCGATGTCGGGCAGGAAGCCCAGGTCGAGCATCTCGTCGGCCTCGTCCAGCACCAGCCCGCGCACCTTGCCCAGCACCAGGTGGCGCTGCTCGGCGAGGTCCAGCAGCCGGCCGGGGGTGCCGACGACCAGGTCCACGCCCTTGCGCAGGGCGGCGATCTGCGGCTCGTACGGCCGCCCGCCGTAGATGGCGAGCACCCGCACGCCGAGGTGCTTGGCGGCGTCGGTCAGGTCGTGGGTCACCTGGAGGCACAGCTCACGGGTCGGCACCACGACGAGCGCCTGCGGCGTGCCGTCACCCGGCACGGTGATGCGCTGGAGCAGCGGCACGCCGAAGCCCAGCGTCTTGCCGGTGCCGGTGCGCGCCTGCCCGATCACGTCGTCGCCGGCCAGCGCCAGCGGCAGGGTCAGCTCCTGGATGGCGAAGGCGCGCTCGATGCCGGCCTCGCGCAGCGCGCGGACGATCTCGTCACGCACGCCCAGCTCGGCGAACGTCGGCGAGTCGGACCGGACCGGGGCGTTCGCCACCAGCGGGTGCGAGGTGTCCACGTCGGGCACGCCCAGCTCGCTGTGCTCCAGCGCCACCGGGTCCAGGTGGGTTTCTTCGTTCGTCGCGGTCAGGGTGATCGCCTCTCTCGTACCAGCGCGCACGGCCTGTACGGGCCGCTCGACCGCGCCTGCCGCCTCTCGGCCGTGGGGGCGGCCGGGCAGTGGCGCGGGAGGGCCTGCGAGGTAATGCGCGCACCCTCTCCTGGCGGCACGGTGCCGCCGTAGTCGGCTCACGGCACCGCTGCGGGCCCCGAGTGGGCCGCGCCGCGCCGGGCGTCGGGTAGCCACTCTACCTCCCGACTAGGCCGTTCGTGGTGGAACGGCCGCGCGTGCTGCGGACTCGCGTGCCCGGGGTGTCGCGCACGCCACCCGACTAGGCTCGCCGCCATGGGTGACGGGGAGGCAGGAAGGTCGGCGGTGGCCGGCCAGGTGGCGGAGGGCGTGGTCGACCTGCTCGGTGCGCTCGCGTACGGCGAGCTGTCGGCGTTCGACCGGTTGGCGGAGGACGCGCGCACCGCGCCGACGCTGGCCGGCCGGGCGGCGTTGTCCGCGATGGCCGCCGCCGAGATCGGCCACTACGCGTTGATCGAGGGTTACCTGGCCGAGCGCGGCCACCGGCTGGAGGAGGCGATGAGCCCGTTCGTGGCGGGCTTCGACGCGTTCCACGCCTCGACCGCGCCGAAGTCGTGGCACGAGTCGCTGGTGAAGGCGTACGTCGGCGACGGCCTGGCGGCGGACTTCTACCGCGAGGTCGCCCGGTGGCTGGACGAGCCGACCGGGCGGCTGGTGCTCGACGTGCTCGCCGACACGGGCCACTCGGCGTTCGCCGAGCGCGAAGTCCGCGCGGCGTGCGCGGCCGACCCGAAGATCAAGGACCGGCTCACGCTGTGGGGTCGCCGGCTGCTCGGCGAGGCGTTGACGCAGGCCCAGTACGTGGTGGCGGAGCGGGACCCGCTCGCGGAGCTGATCGTCCGCGGTTCCGGCGACCTCGCCGGCATCGCCGCGTTGTTCCGCCGGCTCCAGCAGAGCCACACGCGTCGCATGACGGCGCTCGGGCTCGGCTAGGGTTGATTTCGACAACTCTCTGATCGCCGCGCCGGCGGTCAACCCGTGTACGGAGGTCAGCGTGGAGGTCAGGGTCGGCGTCGCGGACAGCCCGCGTGAGCTTGTGGTGTCCAGCTCCCTGTCGCCCGACGAGGTCGAGTCGCAGGTCGCGGACGCGCTGAGGGCGGGCAGCGGTCACCTGACGCTGGTCGACCAGAAGGGCGCGCGTTACGTCGTGCCCGCGAACCGCATCGCGTACGTGGAGATCGGTCCGAGCGACTCCCGCAAGGTCGGGTTCGTGACCGGGGACTGAAGTCCGATCGGCGGGAGGGGCGTTCCCGGTTCGGGAGCGCCCCTCCCGCCGTCAGTACCGCTCGGTCGGTTCCGGCGCGGGCGGTATCGCGTAGGGCGGGGTGCCGGTGCCCGTCACCCGGTAACGCCGCCACGGGTCGAGGTCGGCGAGTGCGCCGGTCGCCGAGCCGCCCGGCGTGCGCAGCAGCGCGGTCCGCGCGCCGCCCGCCACCAGCTCGCCCACCTCGTCGTTCGCCCCGATCCGGCCGTACCAGTGGTAGCGGCCGTCGATGGGCTGGAAGTGCCCGCGCAGGTCGACCTCCACCGGCACCTCGCGCCGGTCGAACACCAGCACGGCCGGGCCCGTGTAGCCGTCTTCGGTCATCACGCCTCCTCGGCGTCCACGAGCCGCAACGCGGGGGAACCGGCGGCCAGCGGCGCGTCCGGGTCGAGCGTCACGCCCCCGGAGCGGAGCAGGCCGTCGACCGCGTGCCAGATGATCGTGGTCAGGTAGTCGCTCAGGCTCGCCCGCGTCATGGACTGGCGGTCCAGCCACCAGTCGCCCGCGTTCTGCACCATGCCGACCAGCGCGTGCGCCCACGGCTCCGCGCCGCCGGAGTCCATCCCGTACGCCCGCAGGTGGTCGCCGAGCAACCGCGCCAGCGCGGCGGCGATGAGCTGCTTGTCCTCGTGCACCACGTCCTGCTCGACGGGGCGGTCGGTGAACGACTTGCGCACCACGAACCGGTACAGGTTCGGGTTCTGCTCGATGACGCCCAGGTAGGCGTCCACGATGCCGCGGATGCGGGCGCGGATCGGGCCGCCCCCGGTGATCGCGGGCACGACCTGGTCCATCAGCAGCTCGGTGCCACGCCGCCCGACCGCCAGGTACAGGTCGGACTTGTCCGCGAAGTGCCGGTACAGCACGGGTTTGCTCACGCCCGCCGCTGCGGCGATCTCGTCCATGCCGACGTCCGGGCCGTGCTCGGCGATGGCGCGGATGGTCGCCTCCACGAACTCCGCGCGACGCGCCTCCCGGTGCCCCTTCCAGCGCTCCCGGCGCGCGTCCGGACCGCCCTTGACAGTTCGAGCCATGTGACGCACGCTACCAGAAGTAACTGTTACCTCAAGTCGCAGTAACTGGGGAGGACCGATGACGAGGACCTCGCAGGCCGCCGATCGCGAGAAGACCGCGGCCCGGCTGCTCAACTCCTCGGCCGACAAGTTCTACGACCCCGAGGTGGACATCGACTGGTCCGCACCGCTGGTCGACGGGCTGCGTTACACGTCCGAGCACCGGTGCTCCCTCTACGGCACCGCGTTGTGGGACCGGATGAGCCCGGAGCAGCGGGTCGACCTCTCGCGGCACGAGGTGGCGAGCGTCGCGAGCGTCGGCCTGTGGTTCGAGATCCTGCTGATGCGGATGCTGCTCAAGGAGGTCTACCGGGCGGACCCGACGACCAAGCACGCGCAGTACGCGCTCACCGAGGTCGCCGACGAGTGCCGGCACTCCACCATGTTCGCCCGCATGGTCGAGCGCATCGGCTGCCCGCCCTACGGCCCGCGCCGCCACGTCCACCGGCTCGGTCGGCTGCTCCCGGTGATCGGCTACGGCCCCGCCCTCTACGGCTCGATCCTGGTCGCGGAGGAGGTGCTGGACCGGTTGCAGCGCGAGACCATGGCCGACGAGACCGTGCAGCCGCTGGTCCGCATGGTCAACCGCATCCACGTGCTGGAGGAGGCGCGGCACGTCCGGTTCGCCCGCGAGGAGGTCGTGCGCGGCGTGCGGAGCCTCTCCCGCAAGGAACTGCCCTACCAGCGGTGGCTGCTCGCCACCACCTCCATGTTCGTCACCCGGTCCCTCATCCACCCGGACGTGTACGCGGCGGTCGGGCTGGACCGGGACGAAGCCCACCGGACCGCCCTGGGCAACCCGCACTGGCGGGAGACCATCCGCTGGGCCGGTGAGCGGATCATGGGTTTCCTGGACGACAACGGTCTGGTCGGTCAGCCGGGGATGCACGCGTGGCGCCGGTCTTTCCTCCTCGGATGAGCGCGCCGTTCACGACGTCCGACGGCGTCGCGCTGCACGTGGTCGACACCGGCCCCCGTGACGCCGAGGTGACGACCGTGCTGGTGCACGGCTGGACGTTGGACCACACGTCGTGGGACCGGGTGGCGTCGGCGTTGCCCGGTCGCGTCCTCCGCTACGACCACCGCGGCCACGGCCGGTCGGCGTCGAGGGCGGCGTTCACGATCGAGCGGTGCGCGGACGACCTGGCCGAACTGCTCGCGGCACGCGTGCCGACCGGTCGCGTCGTGCTCGTCGGGCACTCGATGGGCGGCATGGCGCTCATGGCGTTGGCCGAGCGACATCCGGCGTTGCTCGGCCGCGTGGCCGGCGTCGTGCTCGTCGCCACGTCGTGCGGCGGGCTCGCGGGGTCCGCGGTCGGGCTGCCGGGCGTGCTCGGCCGGGCGTTCGTGGCGGGGGAGCGCGCCGCGCGCCGGCGGATCGCGGGCCTGCGCCGCCCCCGGCTGCTCACGCGCACCGAGGTCCTTCGGCCCGGCCTGCGGTGGCTGCTGTTCGGCAAGCGGCCGTCGTGGGCGGACGTGGCGTCGACGGCGGCCATGGTCGGCCGGTGCGACCCGGTCGCGCTGGCGGCGTTCCGGGAGTCCATCGACGCCCACGACCGGGTGAAATCGTTGACGGGGTTCGCGGGCGTCCCGACCGCGGTGCTCGCCGGGGGCGCGGACCGGCTCACCCCGCTCGACCACGCGCTGGCCATCGCCGACGGCGTGCCGCACGCCGAACTGGTGATCTACCCAGGATCGGGTCACATGATCCCGCTGGAACGGGCGGCGGAGGTCGCCGCGCGCATCACCGCCCCGCGGTGAACCGGCGGTCAGTGCTGGAGCGGGAAACCGCCGCCGATGCCGCGCCAGGCCAGGGTCGAGATCAGGTTGACCGCGTCCTCCCGGCTCAGCTTCCGGTCGTCGGCCAGCCACGACCGGGCGGTCACCTGGCTCAACCCGACCAGGCCGACGGCGAGCAGGCGGGCGCGGTCCTCGTCCAGGCCGGTGTCGGCGGTGATGGTCTCGGTGATGGCGGCGACGCTGTCCGTGGTGGCCCGCTCGATCGCCCGCGCCACGGCGGGTTCACCACGCAGGTCCGATTCGAAGACCATCCGGAACGCCTGGCCCTCGCCGGCCACGAAGTCGTAGAACGCGCCGACCGTGGCCTTGACGCGCTGCTTGTTGTCCGTGGTGGACGCGAGCGCGTGCCGCACCCGGCCCACCAGCTCGTCCACATGGGACTCCAGCAGCGCCATGTACAGCTCCAGCTTGCCGGGGAAGTGCTGGTACAGCACCGGCTTGCTGACGCCCGCCCGTTCGGCGATCTCGTCCATCGCGGCGGCGTGGTAGCCGTTGGCCACGAACACGTCCTGCGCCGCGGCCAGCAACTGGGCACGTCGGGCGGTGCGTGGGAGCCGGACCCCTCGTCCCGCGCCGCCGTTGTGCCCGACCGTGGTCTGGGCCGTCTCCGTCATGGTGCCTCCAGCCAACCTGTCCATCGCGGAACCGGCCGGGGTCGACCCGCCGGTTCGTCGGCAACCTTACTCGCTGGTAGCAGCGTTCCGGGAAGGCTTCTCGTTTCACCGGGCGCCCGAACAGGCATCCTGGTCCGGTGACCGAGACCCTGGAGGCGAGCAGACCCGCCATCACCCACGTGCCCCTGTCCGCCGCGCCGCTACCACCGCTGGACACAACGAGCGGCCCGTGGCCGGGTGACTACGTCGAGGTGGCCGGGCACACCGTGCACGTCCGGCGCACGCCCGGCCCGACCGGCGACACCGCGGTCTACGTGCACGGTCTCGGCGGCTCGGCGACCAACTGGACGGACCTGGCCGGCCAGCTCTCCGGCCACGTCGACGGGCACGCGCTGGACCTGCCCGGGTTCGGCCGGTCGGAGCCCATACCCGGCTACACGTTCAGCATGTCGACGCACGCCGAGGTGGTGCTCGGGTACGTCGAATCGCTCGGGGTGGGTCCCGTGCACCTGTTCGGCAACTCCATGGGCGGCGCGATCGCGTTGATGGCCGCCGCCGCCCGGCCCGACCTGGTGCGGACGTTGACGCTGGTCTCGCCCGCCGTGCCGGACCTGCGGCCGAGCCTGCGCCGGGTGTCCGACCCGCGCCTGCCGCTGGCGTACCTGCCCGTCGTCGGCGCGCGGGTGCGGCGGCGGCTGGCCGAGGTCACGCCGCACGAGCGGACCCGGCAGATGCTGCGGCTGTGCTTCGCGGACCCGTCGCTGGTGCCCGAGTGCCGCATCGAGCAGTCCGTGGAGGAGTACGCGGAGCGGTCCGCGCAGCCGTGGGCGAACAACGCGCTCGGTCGCAGCACGGTCGAGCTGATCCGGACGTGGCTGGTGCCGCGCTCGCGGTCGATGTGGCTGCTGCCGCCCAAGGTCACCGCGCCCGCGCTGGTCGTGTGGGGCACCGAGGACCGCCTGGTCAGCGTGCGGAAGGCGCCGCGGGTGGCGCGCCTGCTGCCGCGCGGCAGGCTGCTCGTGCTGCCGCGGACCGGCCACGTGGCGCAGATGGAGCGGCCGGAGTCGGTGGCGCGAGCCGTGCTCGGGATGTGGGAATCCGGTGCCGCCTGGTAGGCCGGTGCGCGTCGGCACCGCGGTCCGCCGGTCGGGCGCGGCTGTGGCACGCTGTTCGCCGTGAACCGGACATCGCAGGATGGGCGCGGCACGGTGTCCACACCGGGTGCCCGGCCGGTTCCGCCCGACGACCGCTACCGCCGGGGCGCGCGCCGGACCGGTGCGGAGCCGCTGGCCGCGTCGTGGGAGCCCGCGGGCAGGCCGCGGGGCGGTCGTGCGCGTGGCCTGAAGGGCTGGGTGGCGAACTACGGGTGGCGCGTCTACGCGGTGCCCGTCCTGCTGGTGCTCACGGCGCTCGTGGTGCTGGACACGGCCACGCCGGGTGACGACGCCGGTGACGGCAAGAGCGGTCAGGCCATGGTCACGACGACCACGCAGGGCCCGCCCGTGGCGAGCGAGACGCCGCCCGTGAAGGTCGACCCGGTGAACATCCCGACCGCCGTGCTGCCGGACGGCCCCAAGTTCTCCGAGCAGGGCGCCGGCACGTGGCAGGTCGTGCCCGGCACCACCGCCCAAGTCGGTCAGGGCGCCACGCTGTACAAGTACGCGATCGCCGTCGAGGACGGCGTGGAGGCGGCCGACTACGGCGGCGACCGGGAGGCGTTCGCCCGGACGATCGACGGGGTGCTGGCCGACAACCGGAGCTGGATCGGCACCGGCCAGGTCGCGATGCAGCGCGTGGACGACGAGCAGGCGGCGGACTTCGTGGTCAGCCTCACCACCACCACGACCACCCACAAGCTGTGCGGCGTGCAGATCCAGTACGAGACGTCGTGCTGGCAGCCGACGACCAAGCGCGTCGTGATCAACACGGCGCGGTGGGTGCGTGGCGCGAAGGTGTTCAGCAACGACTTGTCGACATATCGCGCTTACGTCATCAACCACGAGGTGGGGCACGCGCTCAGGAACAACCACGAGGGCTGCAAGGAGCACGGCCAGCCCGCCCCCGTGATGATGCAGCAGACGTTCGGCGTGGCGAACGACTACGTGGCGCAGCTCAACGAGGTCGACTCGTCGAACCGCGGCGTCGTGCCCAACGACGGCAAGGTGTGCACCCCCAACGCGTTCCCGGTGGCGCCGCGCTAGGGGCCTGCTCCTCCTGAAACTTTCAGGGAGCCTGCCTGATAGTTAGCGTCCTGCCTGGCCGCCGTACTCCCCGTGACAGCGGGGCCTGGAAGCCGCAGCCCGCGAAACTTTCAGGGAGCCTGCCTGATAGTTAGGGCTTGGCCCGTCCGCTGTCTGCGCCGCGCGGCAGGGGTGGTCCTGGAGGTTGCGGCCCCGCGAAACTTTCAGGGAGCCTGCCTGATAATTAGCGTCCTGCCTGGCCGCCGTCCGCACCGGCGAGGGACAGGAACCGGCCGCGCTCCGGCTTTGAGGGCAGCTCCTAGCACCCGCCGCGGGTGCACGTCACTGTGCGTCCACGTACTGGGACGGCTTCCCATCGGGGAAGACACTGGAGCAGGCTGGTGTTGTACCTCGGTAGAGGACATGTTTCGTCGAGGAGGATCAGATGGCGCTTCCGCCGCTCGTGGAGCCCGCAGCGGAGCTGACCAAGGAAGAAGTGGCTCGGTACAGCCGGCACCTGATCATCCCCGATGTCGGGGTGGACGGGCAGAAGCGGCTGAAGAACGCCAAGGTCCTGGTGGTCGGCGCGGGCGGGCTCGGGTCCCCGGCGCTGCTCTACCTCGCCGCGGCGGGCGTCGGCACGCTGGGCATCATCGACTTCGACGTCGTCGACGAGTCGAACCTCCAGCGGCAGGTCATCCACGGGCAGTCCGACATCGGCAAGCCCAAGGCGGAGTCCGCGCGCGACTCGGTGGCCGAGATCAACCCGTTCGTGAAGGTGATCCTGCACCAGGTGCACCTCAGCTCGGAGAACGCGCTCGACATCTTCCGGGACTACGACCTGATCCTGGACGGCACCGACAACTTCGCCACCCGCTACCTCGTCAACGACGCGGCGGTGCTGCTCGGCAAGCCCTACGTCTGGGGCTCGATCTTCCGGTTCGAGGGCCAGGTCAGCGTGTTCTGGGAGGACGCGCCCAACGGCCAGGGCCTGAACTACCGCGACCTCTACCCCGAGCCGCCGCCGCCCGGCATGGTCCCGTCGTGCGCCGAGGGCGGCGTCCTCGGCGTGCTGTGCGCGTCCATCGGCTCGATCATGGTCACCGAGGCGATCAAGCTGCTCACCGGCATCGGCGACCCGCTGCTGGGCCGGCTCATGGTGTACGACGCCCTGGAGATGTCCTACCGGACCATCAAGATCCGCAAGGACCCGGAGAGCGTCAAGATCACCGAGCTGATCGACTACGAGGCGTTCTGCGGCGTCGTGTCCGACGACGCGCAGCAGGCCGCGGCGGGCAACACCATCACGCCGCTGGAGCTGAAGCAGAAGCAGGACGCGGGCGACAACTTCCTCCTGGTCGACGTCCGCGAGCCGCACGAGTACGAGATCGTGCGCATCCCCGGCTCCGTGCTCATCCCCAAGGACCGCATCCTGTCCGGTGAGGCGTTCGCCGAACTGCCGCAGGACAAGCAGGTCGTGCTGCACTGCAAGTCCGGGGCCCGGTCGGCCGAGGCCCTCGCCGCGCTGCACCGCGCCGGCTTCAAGGACGCCGTGCACGTCGGCGGCGGCGTGCTCGCCTGGGCCCGCGAGGTGGACCCGAGCCTGCCCACGTACTGACACCACGCCCCCACACCGGCGCGACCGCCGGTGTGGGGGTGGCCACTGCCCGGTGGCGGCCAGGTGGGATGAGGTGCTGAAACCGCAAAAGTGCGGCTAGGCCGTTCAGGTGCAACACCGCGCGCGGGTCGGGCCGGATCCACCAAACCCGAGGCTTCGGCAGGTAGCGTGCCGGCGTGACCCCATCCCCGGAGCCGCCTCCGTCGCACGTGCGCGCCGCGTTCGGCGCGCGTGACGCCGAGCCGGAGCTGATCGACGCCGGTCCGGTGTGGCGCTGCGGCGACGCGGCGATCCGGCCCGCGGGCAAGCCCGCCGAGGCGACGTGGGTCGCCAGGACGCTCGACGCCCTGGTGGTCGAGAACCTGCGCATCGGCCGGCCGCTGCGGTCCACCGACGGCCGGTACGTGGTCGGCGGGTGGGCGGCCACCAAGTACCTCTCCGGTCGTGCCGAGCCCCGGCACGACGAGGTGGTCGAGGTCGCCGTGCGGCTGCACCGGGCCACGAAGGACCTGCCCCGCCCCCGGTTCCTGGACGCGCGGACCGACGTGTTCGCCACCGCCGACCGGTGCGCGTGGGAAGAGGAGCACGTCGAGCTGGACGAGGCGCTCGGCGGGCGGTTGTTCGAGCTGCTGGCGGCCTACCGCAAGCCGGTGTCCCTCAAGCCCCAGGTCGTGCACGGCGACCTGTTCGGCAACGTGTTGTTCGCGGGCGACGCCGCACCGGCCGTCATCGACTTCACCGCCTACTGGCGGCCCGCCGAGTACGGCGCGGCGATCGTCGTCGTGGACGCCCTGTCGTGGGGCGGCGCCGACCTGGGCCTGGTCGAGCGGTGGGGTCACCTGGCCGAGTGGCCGCAGGTGCTGCTGCGCGCGACGTTGTTCCGCCTCGCCGTGCACGCACTGCACCCGCTGTCCGGCACGCAGTCGCTGCTGGGCCTGGAGCGGACCGCGACGCGGGTCCTCGACCTCCTCTAGGAATAGTTGAGTTCTCAACTTCGTTGACCTGGTCGACCCAGTCAGAGGAGTTGTGACGAGATGACCGACACCCGCGAACTGCTGGCGCTCGGCCGGGAGTTCCGCGCCGCCGGGAACCCGAGCCAGGCGGCCCGCTTCCTGGCGCAGGCGGCCGAGCACGCGCCGGCCGACCGCACCGTGCTGACCGAGCTGGCGCTGGCGCACTTCCAGTCCGCCGCGCTCGGCAAGGCCGAGGGCGTGCTGCGTGAACTGGTCGACCTCGACCCGTCCGACGGCTTCACCCGGCTGCTGCTCGGCCGCACCCTGAGCAGGCAGAGCAGGCACGAGGAGGCGCTGCCGCAGCTGCGCCTCGCCGTCGCGCTCACCCGCGACCCGGAGGTCGAGTCCGAGCTGGCCCGCGTCGAGCAGCGGGTCACCACAGACCGGGCGGCTCGTCCTCTTTCTCCTTGACCGCCTCTTCCCAGCGGTACGTGCGCAGGTCGACCTTGCCGTCCCGGGCGACCACGCCCTCCTCGCGGAGCAGTTGGAGCTGCTCGTCCGCGATGTGCGGCGCGCACGTGCCGTTGGCCCGCAGCACCCGGTGCCACGGCAGGTCGTGCCCGTCCTGGTTCAGGACCTGCCCGACCAGCCGTGGCGAGGGTGCGCGGGACAGGTCGGCGACGTCGCCGTAGGTGGCGACCCGGCCGCGGGGTATCGACCGCACGGTCTCCCGCACCAACTCGTGCAACTCTTCTTCCACCAGCCCAGCTTTCCACGCGCGGCGGCCCGCGGGTCAGCCGGTGTAGCCCGCGACGAGCTTGGTGAAGTCGTACGTGCCCTGGTTGGTCCCGCTACAGCTGTCGCTGGACCCGCCGCAGTTGCCCCGGTCCCGGTTGGTGGCCCAGAACGTGAAGCGGGACAGGTGCTTCTCGGTCGCCCAGTCGCGGATCGCGCGGAACTGCGCGGTGGTCACGGTCTCCTTGGTGTCGGTGATGCCGTTCATCGAGGACAACCCGCTGCGCCGGTACGCCTCGTCGTCCGACAGCCCGAACGTGGCCTTGATGTGGTTTTTCAACCCGTCGACGGAAGACTTGGTGCCCGCCACGAGGTCGCTGGGCCCGCCGAAGTTGAACGGCATCACCGCCCACACGTCGACCGGCGCGCCGAGTTCCTTGGCCCGCGTGATCAGCCGGCGGCCCCACGTGTTCGGGCCGGACTTGGCGGTGGGCATGGTGATCACGTTGCGCACCGCCGGCTTGCGCTCCTTCACGATCTTCAGCGCGCCGAGCACGCGGTCCTGCGTGGTGTTGTTCTCGAACTCGGCCGCCTCGATGTCGATGTCGATCGCGGTGAGCTGGTAGGCGTCGATCACCTTCAGGTAGGCGTCCGCGAGCGCGCTCGCCGACGAGCAGAACTGGCCGAGCTTGCGACCGGCCCAGCCGCCGAACGACGGGACCACCTCACCGCCCGCCGCGCGGATGTTCCGGATCAGCGTCGCGTCCGACCCGGTGAGCGGGCGGGTGCCGTCCCACGTCGGGTTGCAACCGCCGTCGGAGAGCACGAAGGCGAGCGTGAACGCCTTCACACCCGTCTGGTTCATCACCGCGACCGGGTCGACCCGCCCACCCCACTGGTACAGGTAGGGGGACGCCAGGACCGGGTCCGGCGCAGCCTGCGCGACCGGCGCGAGGGCCAGTCCGGACAGGCCGGCTGTCAGCACGATCGCCAACCGCCGCAAGGACTTCATCGTTCCTCCGGAGTACGGGGGCGGCGGGGGCGCACCTCTCAAAGTGGCCTGGACCACTGCGCATTGTCAAGACACCATACGAATTCCCGGTCGGGGTGCCCGAGCGTGCGCTGTCGTACCCGCGTGGTTCCATCGACGCATGGCCGTGCACAGGGCTCCGCTGCTCGTGCGCCGGGAACGGGTCGCGCCCGCCCGGCGTGCCTGGAGCGCGCCCGCGCGGGCCGTGTTCGAGCACACCGGCGGTCCGCTGCGCGTGCTGGGCGGACCGGGCACCGGCAAGACGACGCTGCTCGCCGAGGTGGCGGCCGACCGCGTGCGGCGCGGCGCGCACCCGGAGAGCGTGCTGGTGCTGACGGCCAACCGGCGGGCCGCGGTCGCCGTGCGCGCCCACATCACCCGGCTGCTCACCGACACCGACGCGGGCCACGTGCTGCCCACCACCCAGGAACCGCTGGTGCGCACCGTGCACTCGTACGCGTTCGCCGTGCTGCGCGCCCGCGCGACGGCCGCCGGCGAACCCGCGCCACGCCTGCTCTCCGGTCCCGAGCAGCACGCGGTGGTCCGCGAACTGCTGGCGGGCGACGTGAGCCTGGGCGCGCCCGCCTGGCCGGAACGCCTGCGCCCCGCCCTCCCGCTGCCCGGTTTCGCGCACGAGCTGCGCGACCTGCTGCTGCGTGCCACCGAGCGCGGCCTCGCCCCGGAGGACCTGATCGCCCTCGGCCACGCCCACGGCCGCGACGAGTGGGTTGCCGCCGGCCGGTTCGGCGAGCAGTACGAGCAGGTCAACCTGCTGTCCGGCGCGGGGCTCGGCGTGGCGGAGTCCTACGACGCGGCCGAACTCGTCGGTGGCGCGCTGCTCGTGCTCGACACCGAACCGGACGTCCTGTCGGCCGAGCGCCGCCGCGTCCGCCACCTCCTCGTGGACGACGCCCAGCACCTCGACCCGTTGCAGCACGAGCTGATCTCCCGCCTCGGGGACGCCGCCGCCGAGTTCGTCCTGGCCGGCGACCCCGACCAGGCGGTGTTCTCCTTCCGCGGCGCCGACCCGGTGCTGCTCGCCGACACCGACGTGCCCACCGTCGTGCTGCGCGAGGGTCACCGGATGGTCCCGGAGGTGCGTGCCGCCGTCGCGCGGCTCGCGGGCAGGCTGCCCGGCGCGTCGCCGACCCGCGACGTCGTGCCCGCGGCCGGTCGGGGTGACGTGCGCGTGCGGTTGTTCGCGTCCGCCGCGCAGGAGGCGAGCTGGGTGGCCGACCAGTTGCGCCGCGCCCACCTGATCGACGAGGTGCCGTGGTCGGAGATGGCCGTGGTGGCGCGCTCGACCACCCGGGTGCTGCCGGTGCTGCAACGCGCGTTGCTCGCCGCCGGCGTCCCGGTCGCCGTGCCCACCGAGGAGCTGCCGCTCGCGCGGCGGCCCGCCGTCGCGCCGTTCCTGGCCCTGCTGCGGTGCGCCGCCACACCCGGCAGCCTGGACGAGGACACCGCGGCGATGCTGCTGGCGTCCCCGCTGGGCGGCGCGGACCCGTTGGCGTTGCGGCGGTTGCGGCGCGGCCTGCGTCGGCTGGAGATGGCCGCGGGCGGCGACCGGCCCAGCGGTGAGCTGCTGGTCGAGGTGATCGAGTCGGCCGACCGGCTGGCCGCCCTGGAGGACGCCGAGGCGCAGCCCGCGCGCCGCGTCGCCGACCTGCTCCGCCGGGCACGCGCGGCGATCGCCAAGGGGCAGAGCGTGGAGCAGGTGCTGTGGGACCTGTGGCAGGCCACCGGGCTGGAGAAGCGGTGGGTCGCGCAGTCCGCGCGGCACGGCACCGCCGGCGTGCAGGCCGACCGCGACCTGGACGCGATCGTGGGCCTGTTCGAGGCCGCCGCCAAGTACGTGGACCGGTTGCCCGGCGCGGGCGCGGACGGGTTCGCCGACTACCTGGCGGCGCAGGAGATCGTGGGCGACACGCTCGCCGCGTCGGCGCCCACCGGCGAGGCCGTGACCGTCCTCACCGCGCACGCCGCCGCCGGTCGCGAGTGGACCGTGGTGGCCGTGCCCGGCGTCCAGGAGGGCAGTTGGCCCGACCTGCGGCTGCGTGGCTCGTTGCTCGGCGTGGAGCGCATGGTCGACGTGGTGTCCGGTGTAGGCGAGCAGGTGTCGGCGGTCGCGCCGCTGCTCGCCGAGGAACGCCGCCTGCTGCTGGTGGCCGCCAGCCGGGCACGCCGGGTGCTGCTGGTCAGCGCGGTGCGCGGCGAGGACGAGCAGCCGTCCCGGTTCCTGGACGAGCTGGAGGAGCTGAGCACCGAGGAGCGGGAACGCCCCACGCACACCCCGGAACGCGGCCTGGTGCTCGCCGAGCTGGTCGGCGAGCTGCGTCGCGTGGTGTGCGACGCGGAGGAGACCGAGGACCGCCGCGCGCGGGCCGCGACCCAGCTCGCCCGGCTCGCGGCGGCGGGCGTGCCCGGCGCGCACCCCGATTCCTGGTACGGCCTCGCCCCGGTGTCCTCGACCGATCCGCTGTGGACGGAGGACCACACGGTCAGCGTGTCACCGTCCACGGTGGAGGTGCTGGCGAAGTGCCCGGTGCGGTGGGTGGTGGAGCGGCACGGCGGGCAGGACCCGGCGGAGCTGGCGTCCATCACCGGCACCCTCGTGCACGCCCTCGCGCAGGCCGCCGCGGCCGGTGCGGACGAGCGCGAGCTGCGTGCCAAGCTGGCCGACGCGTGGTCCGCCGTGGACGCGGGCGCGCCGTGGTTCTCCCGCCGCGAGCGGCAGCGCGTGGAGCGGATGCTCGACACGTTCCTCACCTGGCTCGCGTCCAGCCGCGACCAGCTCACCCAGGTCGCGGTCGAGGAGGAGGTCACGGTCGACGTGCCGCGTGCGGGCGGCGGGCCGTGGCTGCGGGTCAAGGGCCGCGTCGACCGGCTGGAGACCGACCGCGACGGCCGGCCCGTCGTGGTCGACCTCAAGACCGGCAAGTCGCCGGTCACCAAGGAGGAGGCCCGGCAGCACCCGCAGCTCGCCGTCTACCAGCTGGCGTCGGCGCTCGGCGGGTTCACCCACCTCGGCCTGGGCACGGAACCGGGCGGCGCGCGCCTGCTGTACGTGGCGAAGGAGAACAAGAAGACCGGCGCCACCGAGCTGGCGCAGGCGCCGCTGGACGAGCAGGGCGTCCGGGTGTGGCTGGAGGCGGTGCAGGCGGCGGCCGACGCCGGCGGCGGGCCCGAGTACACGGCGGTGGAGACGCCCGACTGCGACCGCTGCCCGGCGCGGACGTCGTGCCCCGTGCACGCGTCCGGGCGGCAGGTGGGGCAGTAGCGGCGACTGGCGACCCGCGGGCGTCTCTGACACAGTCATTGGCCGGTCGCCGCCCCGCCCGCCGCGGGTCCCCGAAGATCTCGACGGCCGACATCGGAGAATGCGAGTCGTGGCAGTGCCGGGTGCGGAGGGAGAACGGGCGAGCCCGTTCGAGGTGGCCGAGGCGCTCGGCCTGCCGAAACCCACCCCGGAACAGGCCGCCGTCATCGCCGCGCCACCCGCGCCGGCCCTGGTCGTCGCGGGCGCGGGCGCGGGCAAGACGGAGACCATGGCGGCCCGCGTCGTGTACCTGGTGGCCAACGGCTTCGTCACGCCGGACCGCGTGCTCGGTCTCACGTTCACCCGCAAGGCGGCCCGCCAGCTCGCCGACCGCGTCCGGGCCCGGCTGCGCCGCCTCGCCGGCTCGCCGCTGCTGGACCGGCTCGACCCGGCGGGCGAGCGCCGTGCCGCCGTGCTCACCACCGAGCCGGTGATCCTCACCTACCACGCGTACGCGGGTCGCCTGGTCGGCGAGCACGGCCTGCGGCTGCCCGTCGAACCCGGCGTGCGGCTGCTCACCGAGACCGCGTCGTGGCAGCTCGCGCACCGCGTCGTGACGACGTGGACGGAGGACATCGACACCGACAAGGTCCCGGCCACGGTCACCGGCTACCTGCTGGCGCTGGCCGGTGAGCTGGGCGAGCACCTGGTGGAGCCGACCGACCTGCGCAAGCACGCCGAGTGGCTGACGACCGTGATCGAGTCGGCGCCCAAGACGGCCCGCCAGCGCGACGCGTTGCCGGAGAAGCTGAAGGACGTCATCAACGCCCAACAGCTCCGCGTGCACCTCCTGCCGCTGCTGGAGGCGTACCAGGCGCGCAAGCGGCGGGAAGCGGCGATGGACTTCGCCGACCAGATGTCGTTGGCCGCCCGCCTCGCCGAGAACCACCCGGAGGTGGTGCGTGGCGAGCGCGAGCGCTACGGCGCGGTGCTGCTGGACGAGTACCAGGACACCGGCCACGCGCAGCGCGTGCTGCTGCGGTCCCTGTTCGGGCGCGGCGAGCCGATGGCCGTGACGTCGGTCGGCGACCCGGCGCAGGCCATCTACGGCTGGCGCGGCGCGTCGGCGGCCAACCTGCCGCGCTTCACCCAGGACTTCCCGCCCGCCCGGGAGTTCGGGCTGCTGACCAGCTTCCGCAACCCGCCGGAGGTGCTGGCGCTGGCCAACGCCGTGTCCGCCCCGCTGCGCGCGTCCGGGCTGGACGTGGACGAGCTGCGTGCCCGTCCCGGCGCGGGTCCGGGCGACGTGCGCATCGGGTTGTTCGAGGACGTGCGGACCGAGCTGGACTGGATGGCCGACGCCGTCGCCGCCCGGTGGGCGGAGCACGTGGAGCGCAGCGAGGAGCCGCCCACGGCCGCCGTCCTGGTCCGCCGCCGCGCCGACATGTCCGCCGTCGCCGCGGCCCTGCGTGAGCGGGACCTGCCGGTGGAGGTGGTCGGCCTGGGCGGTCTGCTGGACGAGCCGGAGGTGCGTGACCTGACCAGCGCGTTGCGCGTGCTGGTGGACCCCCTGGCCGGTACCGCGGCGGCCCGCCTGCTCACCGGCTCGCGCTGGCGCGTGGCCGCGGTCGACCTGGCCGCCCTGTGGCAGCGGGCGCGCGAGCTGGCGGGCGCGCCCAGCCGGCAGTCCGTGGTGGACGACCCGCTGGCCGTCATCGCCGACGCCCTGCCGGGTGAGCACGCGGAGCAGGCCGGGCTGGCCGACGCGTTGGACGACCCCGGCGACCCGGCGGCGTACTCGGCGGAGGGCTACCGCCGCATCCGCCGGCTGGGCGCCGAGCTGTCCGCCCTGCGCCGCCGCCTCGACCAGCCGTTGCCGGAGCTGGTCGCGGACGTCGAGCGCACGTTGCTGCTGGACATCGAGGCCATGGCCCGGCCCGGCGGCGTGGGTCGCGCGCACCTGGACGCGTTCGCCGACGTCGTGACGGACTTCGCGGCGGCCAGCCCGTCCGCCACGCTGCCCGCGCTGCTGGACTACCTGCACACCGCCGAGCACGCCGAGGACGGCCTGGAGCCCGGTGAGGTGGAGGTCGCCCCGAACCGCGTGCAGATCCTCACCATGCACTCCGCGAAGGGGCTGGAGTGGCACATCGTCGCCGTGCCGCACGTGGTGAAGGACGTGTTCCCGGGGCGGAAGAAGACGTCGTGCTGGTTGAAGGCCGTGGCCGAGCTGCCCGCCGAGCTGCGTGGCGACGCCGAGGACCTGCCCAAGCTCCGCATACCCGGTGGCGCCAACCGCAAGGAGGTCGAAGAGGCCCTGGACCGCCACGCGGACGACTTCGAGCAGCGCCGCCTGGTCGAGGAGCGGCGGTTGCTCTACGTCGCGTTGACCAGGTCCGAGCACAGCCTCCTCGTGTCCGGCCACTGGTGGGCGGAAACCGGCGACAAGCCCAAGGGGCCCTCGGCGTTCCTGACCGAGCTGCGCGCGGCCGTCCAGTCGGCCGACCACCCGCCCGCCGACATCGTCCACTGGGCCGACCCCCCGGCCGAGGACACCCCCAACCCCCTGGCCGCCCAGGCCAAATCAGCCACCTGGCCGGCCGACCCCCTGGGCAAACGCCGCGCCGCCGTGACCGAGGGGGCAACCCTGGTCCACGCCGCCCTGGACCGCCTCCTCGCCGAGCCCACCCCACCGGCCGCGCACCGCCGTCCGGCCACTCCGCCTGTCACTACGCCTTCGTCGCCCGACGCCTCGCCGACTGTCTCGCCCTCGTCGCCCAACGCCTCGCCTACTGTTTCGCCCTCGTCGCCCAACGCCTCGCCTACTGTTTCGCCCTCGCCCTCGCCGTCCGACGCCTCGCCGACCTCGCCCCCGGTGACCCCGCTGTCCGCCCCGCCGGTCACCGCCCACGCGGCCTCGCTGCCCGAGGTGCCGCTACCCGAGCCCCCGCCCGATTTCGACCTGCCCCCGGACTCCGCCTTCGACCTGCCTCCGGACCCCGATTTCGACCTGCCGCCGGAACCCGACTTCGACCTGCCCCCGGAGCCGCCCGAGGACCTGGCGGACCTGCCGCCCGAGCACTCCGACGTGCCCCCGCCGGACCTGGCCCCGCCGGACCTGGCCCCGGCCCTGCTCGACCTGGAGCCGCCCGCCGACCCGTTCCCCACCGAACACCCGGCGGCCTCGTCCGACCCGACCCCCTCCCAGCCGATCGCGTCCGCCGGCGCGGAGGACGGGGACGACCCGGAGGGCTGGGCCCGCGACGTGGACGTGCTGCTCGCCGAACGAGCAGCCGCCGCGGACCGCCGCGAACGCGTGGTCCTGCCCGAACACCTCTCGGTCAGCCAGCTCGTCGAGCTGGCCGCCGACCCGGACCAGCTGGCCCACCGCCTGCGCCGCCCGCTGCCGTTCCCGCCGAACCCGCTGGCCAGGCGCGGCACGGCGTTCCACACCTGGTTGGAGCAGCGGTTCGGCGCGACCCGCCTGCTGGACCTGGACGAACTACCCGGTGCCGCCGACGAGGGTGCGGCGCCGGACACCGATTTCGCACGCCTCCAAGAGGCGTTCCTGGCGAGCGAGTGGGCGGACCGGACACCACACGACGTGGAGGTGCCCTTCGAGGCCGAGATCGAGGGCATGTCGGTGCGCGGCCGGATGGACGCCGTGTTCGCCGACCCGGACGGCGGCTGGACCGTGGTCGACTGGAAGACCGGTGCCGTGCCCGACGAACAACGCCTGCCCGCTCTGTCGGTGCAGCTGGCGGCGTACCGCCTGGCGTGGGCGGCGTTGTCGGACACCCCGGTGGAACGGGTCCGCGCGGCGTTCCACTACGTCCGCCACGACCACACCCTGCGCCCCGCCGACCTCCTGGACGCCGACGGCCTCCGCGCCCTGATCCGCTCGATCCCCACGTGAGCCGCTTGCTCCCCACGTGAGCCGCGTTCGCCCCTCGGCCCGGGCCGTTCAGCGCTCGACTCGTGTTCGTTGTCCTCGACGCGAGCCGCGTTCAGCTCTCGACGCGGGCCGGGGCTTCCTTCAACACCCGGTCGTAGAGCACTTCCAGCAGCCAGCGGCCGAACAGCGACGGCCCGAACTCGGTCGACCGGTCCTCCGGCGGCACCAGCAGCTCGGCCGTGCCCGCCTCGTCCACGGCGACCACGCCTATCCCGTAGTAGTCCAGCTCCATCAACGGCCAGGACCGCTCGCCCTGCGGCGCGGGCAGCACCACGGAGCACGGCGCGAGCGTCATCAACGTCCCGCACGACTGCAACGCGCGGTCCACCGTCGACTCGCCCACGAGGACACCGACGAGTTCCACGGCGGGCAGCGGAAGTCGGTCGTGCGCGGCCGGTTCGAACCACGACCGGAACCACGACGGGTTCGCCTGGGGCGGCCACCCGTTCGCGCGGCGCCATTCGTGCACATCGGCGCGAACCCGCACGACGGCCGACACCTGGTGGCCCAGCACGGCGACGTCGGGGACGACGGTGCCGTGCCAACCGAGTGCCGAGGCGGCGGGGTGGAGAAGCGGTTGCACTCGGGCATCCTAGGGCTGGTTGTTGTTGCAACGACAGATACCGGACGCGCTGAGTATCGCACCCAGTGCCGAGAGTGACCGGCGCGAGGGGTCAGCGCGTGGCGCGACGCACGCGCAACGCCCACAGGATCAGCGGCAGTTGCAGCGGCAGCCGTCCGAAAGCGACGGCCTTCGCCCGGGGCGACTTCACCCGGTAGTCGTAAGCCATTTTCACGTTCGCCGGGAAGACGGCGGCGAAGAACCACGCGGCGAGCAACCCGCCGACCCCACGCGTGCGCGGGACCGCCACCGCGGCGGCCAACGCGACCTCCGCGACACCCGACGCGTAGGTCCAGGTCCGTGCTCTGCCCGGCAGCGATCGCGGCACGATCGCGTCGTACGGACGTGGTCGCGCGAAGTGCGTGACCCCCGCCGCGCCGAGCAACCCGGCCAGCGCGAGCGCCGACCAGGAACGGGAACGAGTCGGTTCCATGTCGTTCACCCTGTCATGCCACCCACCCGGCGGCCCGTCCAGGGTTATCCTCCCGCACCGTGAGTGGTGATCCGGTGAATCCCGAACATCCCGAGCGCGCGGCGGTGGCCCGGTTCGCCGACGACTTCGTCGCGGACCTCCGCGAGTGGCTGGCCATCCCGTCCATCGGCGTCGACCCGGCGCACCGCGACGACGTGGCGGCATCCGCCGAGTGGCTGGCGGCGGCGCTGCGCCGCGACGGTTGGCCGGACGTGCGCGTCTGGTCCGATTCCGGCGCGCTGCCCGCCGTCTACGCCTGCCTGCCCGCCGCCGATCCCGACGCGCCGACCGTGTTGGTCTACGGGCACCACGACGTGCAGCCGGTCGACCCGGTCGAGCAGTGGCAGCACCCGCCGTTCGAGGGAACCCTGGTCGGCGAGGAGTTGTTCGGGCGGGGCGCGAGCGACGACAAGGGGCAGGTCGCGATGCACCTGCTCGGTGTCAAGGCGCACCTGGCGGCGATGGGCGCCGACCGGCCGTCGGTGACGATCAAGCTGTTCGTGGAGGGCGAGGAGGAGTCGGGCTCGCCGAACCTCGCGCGACTCCTGGACGACCACCGCGCCGACCTGGCGTGCGATCTCGTGGTCTTCACCGACACGCCGTTGTACGCGCGTGACGCTCCCACGGTGTGCACGGGCCAGCGCGGGAACTACGCCGCCGAGGTGGTGTTCACCGGCGGCAGCGCCGACGTCCACTCCGGCCGGGCGGGCGGCAGCGTGCCGAACCCGGCCACCGCCATCGCCCGCCTGGTGGCCGCGTTGCACGACGACGAGGGGCGCGTCCGGCTCCCCGGCTTCTACGCGGACGTGGTCGAGCCGACGGAGGCCGAGCGTGCCGACTACGCCGCGCTGCCGTTCGACGAGGACGTGTGGCTCGCGAATTCGGGTGGCGCGCGGGCGTTGTCCGGCGAGGCGGGGTGGACCACGCTGGAACGCGTCTGGGTCCGCCCCACGGCCGAGGTCAACGGCATCACCGGCGGTTACACCGGGCCGGGGTTGAAGACCATCGTCCCGGCGCGGGCCGCGGTGAAGCTGTCGTTCCGGCTGGTGCCCGACCAGGAGCCGGAGCGGATCGCCGAGGCGTTGCGCGAGTTCGTCGCCGCCAACACGCCCCCCGGCCTGCACGCCGAGGTCATCCCGCGCGGCAACGGCACGCCGCCGTACGCGATGCCGGTCGACCACCCCGCCGTGCGGGCGGTGAAGGAGTCCCTGGAGGCGGCGTTCGACCAGCCCGTGCGGTTCAGCCGCACGGGTGGCAGCGGGCCGGCGGCGGTGTTGCGGCGAGACCTCGGCGTGCCGGTCGTGTACCTGGGGGCGACGTTGCCGGATGATCGCATCCACGCGCCGAACGAGCGCGTCGTCGTGCCGCTGCTGCTCCGCGGCGCGGAGGCGGCAGCCCGCCTGTGGCGGCTACTCCCGGAAAGGCTCTCATGATCCGCCGGCTCAACCCGAGCGAGCCGCTCAGCGAACGGCCCGGCCACTCGCTGGTCGGCGTGATCAGGATGCCGGACACGGTGCAAAGCCCGGTCCGCGCGATCATGAAGCGCGTCATCGGCGCCCTCGCGGCCCTGCTGGCGGCTGTGCTGATCGTCTACTTCGACCGGGACGGCTACCGCGACGTCAACGAGGACGGCCTGTCCTTCCTGGACGCGGTGTACTACGCGACGGTGTCGCTGTCCACGACCGGCTACGGCGACATCACCCCGGCGAGTTCGTCGGCCCGGCTGGTGAACGTCCTGGTCATCACCCCCCTTCGGGTGTTGTTCCTGATCGTGCTGGTCGGCACGACGCTCGAAGTGCTCACTGAACGCTCGCGGCAGGCGCTGCGGATCCAGAAGTGGAGGACCAAGGTGCGTGACCACGTGGTGGTCGTCGGCTACGGGACGAAAGGACGTTCCGCGGTCAGCGCCCTGCTGGGCGACGGGATGGAGCCGGGGTCGATCGTCGTCGTGGACACCGCCCAGCAGGCACTGGACGCCGCGTCCGCGATCGGCCTGGTGACCGTCCACGGCACGGGCACCAGCAACGACGTCCTGCGCGTAGCAGGCGTCCCCAGGTCCCGCGCCGTGGTGGTGGCGGCGAACCGGGACGACACAGCAGTCCTCGTAACCCTGACCGCACGCGAACTGGCACCCAAGGCCCAGATCGTCGCCTCGGTCCGCGAACGCGAGAACGAACACCTCCTGCGCCAGTCCGGTGCGGACTCGGTAGTGGTGAGCAGCGAAACCGCCGGCCGCCTGCTGGGCATGGCCACCGCCACCCCGTCTGTCGTGGACATGGTGGAAGACCTGCTGACCCCCGACGCGGGCCTGTCCATCGCCGAGCGCGACGTGGAACCGTCGGAAATCGGCGGCTCACCCCGCCACCTGCCGGACATAGTCCTGGGCGTGGTCCGCGCCGGCACCCTCTACCGCGTGGACGCGCCGGAAGCCGACGCGGTAGAAGCAGGCGACCGCCTCCTGTACGTAAAGAAGGTCACCCCACCGAAAGAATCCTGACCCGCCCGCCCCTGCGCCCAGCCCACCCTCGCCCAGGCGGCCCGCGGAATCGGGTCGCGCCGCCCCGACTCCGGGGTCGCGCGGGCCCAACACGATGGCAACCAGGCGCGTTGCGTTCAGGTCGGCTGACGTCGAGGTCGGAGTCGTAGACAAGGCCGAGGCCCAGGGGTGGGGCCTGGTGCCAGGTCGGCCTGAGGTCGGGCCAGCTAACAGCCGGCTCGCGATGGCTGCCAGCTCGCGTTGGGCGACGGCTCCCTGAAATCACGAGCGGCTTGAGGATGGGAACGGCTCACTGACCGTTGCGAATGGCTTCTTGGGGTCCTCCTTAGGGGTTGGAATGGCTAAGCGAGAGGCTCGGCTTGCGGTTGGCTGAGGGCCGCCTCGAGGTCGGCCAACGGAAGGCGGACCTGGAAGGCTGCCCCCGGACCGTCCGGCTCGATGCACGACAGCTCGCCGCCGTGGGCTCGGACCACGCCGCGCGCGATGGGAAGGCCGAGACCTGAACCGCCGGAACGGCGATCCCGTGCCTCGTCCAGGCGGACCAGGCGGTCGAAGACGCGCTCCCGGTCCTCCGGGGGCACACCTGGACCGTTGTCGGACACCACCAGCCGCGCGTGGCTGCCCACCGTCGACACCCGCAGCCGCACCCACCCGGACGGACCCGTTGCCTGCCGGGCGTTGTCGGCCAGGTTCGCCAGCACCTGCGCCAACCGTTGCGGATCGCCCCACACGTAGGCCGACTCGCCTTCGGCCGCGATGTCGAAGTCGGGCGCCAACAGCCGGGTACGCCCCACCTCGGCCTCCGCCAACGCCAACAGGTCCACCCGTTCCCGGTGCAGCTCCAGACCGGCGTCGATCCGTGCCAACGCCAGCAGGTCGTCCACCAGCCGCCCCGCCCGGCGGGACTCGCGCACCAGGAGCAGGTTCAGCCGTTCCCGCTCCTCGGCGCTGCCGGTCTGCATCAACGCCTCGGATACCGCCTGCACGCCGGCGATCGGTGTCCTGAGTTCATGCGCCGCATCCGCGACGAATCGTTTGGTTCGTTCTTCAGATCCCTCCAATGAGTCGAGCATGTCGTCAAAGGCCGCGGCCGTCCGACCGAGTTCGTTGTCCGTCCGCGCCGGGTTGAGCCGGTGGCCCCGACCGCCGCGCGCGATCGACCGGGCCAGCGTGGTCATCGCGTCCAACGGGGCCAACGCCCGTCGGACCACCCACACCAACGCCACGGCTGTCACCGCCAGCGCGCCGAAGCCCACCAGCAGCAGCAACCGCCGCAGACGTGACTGCGCGACGGTGATCACCGACGACTCGGCGTAGAGCGTGATGGTCGACCCGTCCGGCAGGTCCCGGGTCACCTTGTTGCTCAACTCGATGTCCGGCAGGTGACCGAACACCTTCCCGTCCGGCATCACCAGCCGCGCCTGCACGCCCCGGCCTTCCAGCCGGTCCACCAGCTCAGCCCCGCGCACCCGCTGTTTGACCAGCGTCTGCGCGTTGCGTGACTTGTCCAGCAACGTCGTCTCGACGTCCCGCTGCGATTGCGCCGCGAACATCGCATCCACAACCAGCACCAAGCCGACCAACACGGCACCGAGCACCGCTATCGCCGAAGTCGTGACTCGGCGCCGCAGTGACACGGTGCGAAGGCTCACGAGTCCTCCGCCCGCAGCACGTACCCCAATCCACGCACCGTGTGCAGCAATCGGGGACCGTGCTCCTCCAGCTTTCGGCGCAACGCGCTCACGTGCACCTCGACCAGATTGGGGTCGTAGTCCTCGTAACCCCACACCGCGGTCAGGATCTGCGTCTTCCCGACCACCCGCCCGCGTTGGGCGGCCAGGTAGCGCAGCAACCGCAGTTCCGTCGCGGTCAGCTCCACCGGGGCGTCACCACGCAGCACCACCGCCGAATCCGCGTCCACGACGAGGTCACCGATCTGCACGGTCGACGGTGTGCGGCCCAGCCTCCGCAACACCGCACTGACCCGTGCCACCAGCTCGGCCAGCACGAACGGCTTCACCACGTAGTCGTCCGCGCCGCGGTCGAGCCCGCGCAGCCGGTCCTCCACACCATCGCGAGCCGTCAGCATGACCACGCCCGCCCCGCTGGTGCGGCGGATGACCTCGAGGAGCATGAACCCGTCCCGGCCCGGCAGCATCACGTCGAGCACCACCAGATCGGGCCGGAACCGCGCGAGTTCGCCTTCCAGGTCCCGGCCGTCCGGACGGACCTGCACCTGGTACCCCGCTTCACGCAGGGCCGAACCCACCGCGACGGCGATGGCCTCCGCGTCCTCGATCACCAGAACCCTGGCAGCAGTCGACACCTCCTCATTCTGCGTGGTGGGGGACAGTCCCCGCCCGCGTCTTCAGCCTGCCCTCAGGCAGGCGGGCGAACAGCGGATCCTCGGAACACCATGAGCGACGTGCGACCAGGGCCGGGCAGTGCCCCGTGCCGCGACGTGCCTCGGAGGGGGCCTGAGCCCGTGTGGCGTCAAGGTTCGGCCCCCGACCGGGGACCGCGTCCGGAGTGGACGGACAGGGGTGGGGCGGCTGATCGCGGCCCGGCCGGCGGGCCGGGTGGGTTGGGATTTGTCATGAGTCCATATTCGAACTTGTGTTCGAGGTGGTCAAGATCACTTTCGGGTGATGGTGATGTGGAGCGCGGTGGCCTCCCGCCCCGCGACAAGACGACACCGCGTCTGCGACCATCCACCCCGTGGCGGTTCGGCTCGGCCCAGTCGGATGGGCGCTGATCCTGCTGGTCGTCGGACTGGCGGGAGTCGCGGCGGCGGTCGCGTTCTGGGTGCTCGGCGGGTCGTCCGCGGAGCTGAGACAGGTCGAGGCGACCGTGGTGACACCCGCGTCGTGCGGCGGGGACGGCGGCTACGACCGCGTCCGGGTCGACATCGACGGCCGGTCCCGCACCGCCAAGCTCGACGGCTGCGGCCACCGCGAGAACGAGGTCGTCCAGGTGGTCCTGCCCGCCGACACCAGCGGGGAGTTCACCGTGCGGACGGCCGACGCGACGTCTTCGACGATCCCGCTCGAAACCCGCGTGACCGCCACGCTGCTGTGCCTGAGCGGCCTGGCCGGCGGGCTGTACGCCTACCTGTTCAGCAGGCGCGGTCAGCCGACGGCATCCGCCGAGGCCGTGTAGGTGTTGCACGCCGTCGTGACACCCGACGTGAACCCGTAAGACGCCCACTGCGCCTGGTTGCGCGGGTTGCCGTGCGCGTTCTTCTCCGCGGGTTCCTCGACGGCGTACTGGAAGTCGTCCGCCGCCTGTTGGGCCAGGTCCGCGCCGATGGAACCGGACACCGCGGTCAGGAACACCCCCGCGAAGCAGTTCGCCTGGAGTTCGATCCGGCGGGACATCTCCAACCCGGCCGGCGTTCCCTCGCCCGCCTCGATGATCTTGCTGTCCGCCGCGCGCAGGAGCCCGGACAGGGCCTGCACGTGATGCCCGTACTCGTGCGCCAGCGTCGCCAGGTGCGTGGCCGGGCGGTCACCGCCGCCGTTGTCCCGCAGGCGCCCCGTGGGCATGTAGATGGTCTTGTTGCGGCCGCAGTAGTAAGCGACCGCTTCCGTCTCCGACGGAGCAGCGCCGCACGGGCTCTCCTTCAGGTCCGGCGACGCGTCCAGCGAGGGCGGCCCGAACGGCAGGTTGCCCCGGGTCAACGCGGGTCCCCACGCCTTGTCCAGGCAGGACACACCGGCCGCGTAGTAGGCGGAGAGTTCCGCGTCCGACAGCCCGAACGGCGGCAACGTGCAGGTCACGCCCTCCAACCGCACCGGCGACGTCATCAACGGGTGGTCGCCCAGCCGTTGCACGGCGCGCGGTCGCGGCTGCTCGGTGGTCTTGGCCTGCGCGGGCACCTGTGCGGCGGCCACCGGCCGACCGCTGATCCGCTGACCGGTGTCCAACTGGGTGACAAGGCCGAGGCCCAGCACACACGAAATGATCAACGCGAACACGCCGATGAGCACGATCGGGTTGTTCTTGGGCTCCTCGGGCGTGTGCACGGTCCTCCAGTTGGCTTAGCTGACGTCCGCCGCGCTCGCCAGCCAAGTGTTGCACGCGCTCGTCTCGTTGTTCCTGAACCCGTGGTCAACCCACGCGGCATTGCGCTCCGGAGCGCCGTGGTCGCGGTTGGGGTAGATCGGGTAGTCACCGCGGCTACCGGCGTCCGTCAGGGCGACGGAGATGACGTCACTGGGCACCGCGCCGCGGGAGAGGGGCGCGAGCGTCATCCCGCCGAAGCAGGTCGCCTGCAACTCCTTGCGGCGGTTGATGTCGAGGCCGGCCTCCGTGTCCCAGCCGCCCTTCTCGTACTGGGCCTTGCTGGACGCGCGCAGGATGCCCGAGAGCCACTGGACGTGGTGGCCGTACTCGTGGGCGAGCTGCCCGATGTACTTGCCGGGGTGGTTGGGGTTCGCGGCACCCTGTTCGCTGGCGTAGTGGTTCGGCGTCCAGTAGATGGTGCCCTCGCAGTACATAGCCGTGCGGTCCGGCCCCATGGACCCGCACGTGTTGGTGATCTGCGACGTCACCATCACGAGTTCGACCGGCTGGTACGGCAGGTTCGCCTTCTCGAACGACGGCTTCCACATGGCTTCGATGCACGGCAGCGCGGCGCGGAGGAACTGGTCCTGGCCGCCGGGGGAGTAGCTGATAGCGGGCAGGGGGCAGCCGTCGATGTCGAACGCGCCCAAGCCGGCGCCATGGATGGGATTGTCGCCCAATGTGATGACGGCTTTGGGGCCGGCTTTTGTGGAGCCGGTGGACGACGTCCTGGTGGACGTCGTGCTGCTACTCGTGGTTGTTGTCGTTTCAGTCGTTGTGGTGGTTGTTTGCGTATAGGTGTAACTGGAGTAGCCCGAGTAGGCGGAATCGTCCACACTCTTGCGCTTGGTGGTGGTCGCGATGAAACCAATCGCCGCGACGCCCAGGACGACGACCCCGATGAGCACGGCCGCGATTAGGGGGCCGTTGCTCTTCTTGCGCGGCAGCGGAGGCGGGTACATCTGGCCCGGCGCGCCCCAGCCGGGTTGCGGCGGACCCCAGTTCGCCGGCGGTGGCTGAGGTGGGGCCATCGGCGGCGGCGTCACCGGACCGGGTGATTGGTACTGCCACGGCTGCGCGGGGGGCGCCGGCTGCTGCTGTTGCGGTGGCTGCTGGGCGGGCCACGGGCGAGTCGGCTGGGGGTTCAGCGGTGCGGCCATCGGCGGAGGCCCGACCGGTCGTGGCGGCGGCCAGCCACCGGGTGGCGGTGGTTGCGTCATCGCTGGTGATCCCCCATATCGCGGATGCCCGAATCAGCACTGAAGCATAAGCGGACTCCGCTATTCTCCGCGGCCGTGTTGAAAAACTGGGGAGCGGCGATCACCTGCGCCGCCGCGCTGTGCGCGCTCGCGGGTACCGCCTCGGCGCAGCCGAGCAGCCCGGTCGGCCTACCCGGCACGGTGGGGTCCGACGTGCGCCTGAAACTGGAGCGCGACGGCAAACTGACCGTGACGGAGGTCGTCAGCATCCCCGATGGGAGGACCGCGAAGCGCGTGGTGCCGCTACGCATCGCGGTCAGCGAAACCCGTGACCGCGTGTTCGAGGTGACGGACGCGTCGGTCCAGGGCAAGGGCACGGCCACGGCGTCTCCCGACGAACTGGTCGTCGCGCTTGAAGCGGGCACGTCCACGGTGACCTACACGGTGGTCGGCGCGGTCGCCAAGATCGGTGACACGCTGGAGCTGCGGTGGCAGCCCGCGAGCGGCTGGGACACCGCGCTGGACTCGGTGAAGGTCTCGGTCATCACGCCGGACGCGCCCAAGTCGGTGAACTGCCTCGCCGGCGAGCCGGGCACCTCGAAGCCCTGCACGACCGCCGAACTGGGCGACGGCCGCGGTGTGCGTGCCACCGAGATCGGCCTTTCCGCAGGTGAGCGCATCGACGTGGCGGTCGGGCTGCAGGACGGCGTGGCACCCGCGAACGCGCGGATCGAGGAGACCTCCGGGCTGGCGGCGGCGTTCGCGTTGACCCCGATGACCGCCCTCGGGCTCGGTGGCCTCGTCGTGCTGCTGCTGGCCGGTGGGGTGCTGCTCTGGTACCTGCGTGGACGCGACGCGCGTGCGTTGGCAGGTGATGTGGCGCCGGTGCACGTCCTTGTCACCGACAGTGCGGGACATGTGGCGTTCGCGTCGCCCGACGGTGTGCTCCCAGGTCAAGTGGGCACCGTGGTGGACGAACACGTCGACGTGGTGGACGTGACGGCGACGATCGTCGACCTGGCCGTGCGCAACTACGTGTGGATCGAGGAGGCCGGCGCGCTCGACTGGCGGCTGGTGCGTCGCAACCCGGCAGATCCGTCTCTGTCGGACTATGAGCGCGCGGTGTACGAGGCGATCCTGCCCGTGGGTGTGGATGCCGTGTTGTTGTCCGAGCTGCGTGGTCGGCGGATCGACCTCACGAGCGTGCGGGACGCCTTGTACGCCGACGTGGTGGCGAAGAACTGGTTCGTGCGGCGGCCGGATGCCGAGCGCAGCCTGTGGTGGTGGGTCGGTATCGCGCTGGCGGGATTGGGCGTTGCCGCGACCGTGCTGCTGACCCTGGTGACCGGTCCGGCGTTGTTCGGCCTGGTGGTCGTGGTCGCGGGCGGTGCGTTGGCGCTCGGCGCGCGTTGGATGCCGTCGCGCACCAAGCGCGGCAGCGCCCTCCTGGAACACGTGCGTGGCCTGCGTGCGTATCTGGTGTCGGCGACGCCCAACGATGTCCCCGAGTCCGATCGGGAGATGGTGTTCTCGCGGTCGCTCCCGTACGCGGTGGTGCTGGGTGAGTCGGAGCGCTGGTTGGGCGCGTTCGCCGGCCAGCGGGCGGGGCTGTACTGGTACGGCGCGGGCGAGCAGGCTGCTGACCTGCGGCGATTTGCTCAGCGGTTCCCCGCCTTCCTGGGCGCGATGGACGGCGTCCTGGCCCAGGCCGGGCACCTGAGGTTGCTGCACTCCTGACTTCACCCGATAGTGATCTTGCCTCCCTCGAACCCCTGTTCGAGAATTGACCCGTCCGCCCCACACCCCCGTCGGGCAGCGGGGCAGAGGAGGCGGGCGGGTTCGTCGGCGTCCCGGCACGTGGGATCACGGCCGTTCGCCGTCGGCGGACGCGGTGATGGGTCGGGGCGGGCCACCTGCGGTCCCGGCGCGGCCGGAAAGCCGTAGGCTGCGTCCATGGCGCTACCCGAACTGCACAGGTTCACGCTTCCCAACGGCCTGCGGGTGGTGCTCGCCCCAGACCCGAGCGCCCCGGTTGTCGGGGTGAGCGTGCACTACGACGTGGGATTCCGGTCGGAACCGGAGGGGCGGACAGGTTTCGCGCACCTATTCGAGCACCTCATGTTCCAGGGCAGCGAGAGCTTGGAGAAGCTCGCCCACTTCCGGCACGTGCAGTCCTCGGGCGGCACGTTCAACGGGTCGACCCACCCCGACTACACCGACTACTACCAGGTGCTGCCATCCGCGGCGTTGGAGCGGGCGTTGTTCCTGGAGGCGGACCGGATGCGGGCGCCGAAGCTCACCGAAGAGAACCTGCGGAATCAAATCGACGTGGTGAAGGAGGAAATCCGACTCAACGTGCTCAACCGGCCGTACGGCGGGTTCCCCTGGATCCTGCTTCCGCCGGTCCTGTTCCAGACCTTCCCGAACGCCCACAACGGCTACGGAGACTTCACCGACCTGGAGAACGCGACGGTCGACGACTGCGCGGCGTTCTTCGACACGTACTACGCGCCGGGGAACGCGGTGTTGACCGTCGCGGGCGATTTCGAACCCGACGTCGCCAAGGGGTTGGTGGAGAAGCACTTCGGGGACGTGCCCGCGCGTCCCGTGCCGACGCGGCCGTCGTTCGCGGAAGCGCCGCCGAAGGGTGAGCAGCGCGCCTACCACAGCGACAAGCACGCTCCGATGCCCGCCATCGCGCTCGGGTACCGCATCCCGGACCCGGTGGCCGAGGTGGAGGGGTACCTGGCCTACCTCGTGCTGGCGGGTGTGCTCACCGACGGCGACGGGTCGCGGCTCCAGCAGCGGCTGGTGCACCGGGACGCGCTCGTGGTCGACGTCGGCGCCGGGTGCGGGTTGTTCGGCCCGCTCGAGGCGCGTGACCCGGACACGTTCAGCGTCACCGCGATCCACCCGCCGGACGTGACGTCCGAGCAGGTGATCGCGGCGGTGGACGAGGAGTTGCTGCGGCTGGCCGAGGAGGGTCCGTCGGAGCAGGAACTGGCGAAGGTCACCGCGCGGTGGGTGTCGACCATGCACCGCGAGCACGACCGGCTGACCAGCCGCACGCTCGGGCTGGGTTCGGCGGAGCTGCTGTTCGGGCGCGCCGAGCTGCTGTACGAGCTGCCGGAGAAACTGGCCGCGATCACCACCGACGAGGTCGCCGCGGCGGCCAAGGCGTTGCGGCCGGATTCGCGGGCCGTGCTGATCCTGAACCCCGCCGGCGCGGACGCCGGCGACGCTTCTGACAACGGAGGTACCGAGTGAGCGCCCCGACGACGCACCGCAGCGCCGAGGAGATCGGTCGCACGGAGCTGGGGCCGCGTCCGTTCCCGGAGCTGGGTGAGCAGCGGGCCGCCGCCGACCTGGCCTCGGTGGACACGGTGCTGACCAACGGGCTGCGGGTGATCGCGGTCCGGCGGTCGTCGGTGCCCCTGGTGGAGGTGCGGCTGCGGATTCCGTTCGCCGACCCGGCGGCGAGCACCGTCGGCTCGACCCACGCGGCGCGGGCCGAGGTGCTGGCCAACACCGTGCTCACCGGCACCGCCGGGCGCAGTCGCGTGGACGTCGACACCGAGCTGGCGCTCGTCGGCGGCGAGCTGGACGCGACGGTGGACCCGGAGCGCCTGGCGCTGTCCGGCAACGCCCTGGTGTCGGGGCTGGACACGGTGCTGGACGTGCTGCGGGACGCGTTGACCGGTGCGACCTACCCGGCCGAGGAGGTGGACCGGGAGCGGGCGCGGCTGGTCGAGCGGATCCGGTTGGCGCGGTCGCAGCCGAACGTGATCGCGCGGGAGGCGTTGCAGCGTCACCTGTACGGCGACCACCCGTTCGCCAAGGAGATGCCGGAGGCCGAGGAGGTCGCGGCGGTCACGCGGGACGACGTGCTCGCGCTGCACGCGTCGGCCGTGCTGCCGCGTGGCTCCGTGCTGGTGGTCGTCGGCGATGTCGAGCCGGACGCGGCCGTGCGCGCGGTGGAGAACGCGCTCGGCGGTTGGGGTGGCGAGGGTGCGGCGCGGACCCTGTCGCCGCTGCCCGTGGTGCAGGGTGGGAACGTGCTGCTGGTGCACCGGCCCGGCGCGGTGCAGTCGCAGATCCGGCTGGCCGGGCGCGGGCTCGTGCGCACCGATCCGCGGTACCCGGCGTTGCAGATCGCGAACCTGGTGTTCGGCGGGTTCTTCTCCTCGCGGCTGGTGGAGAACATCCGCGAGGACAAGGGCTACACCTACAGCGCGCGGTCGCACCCGGAGTTCACGCCGGGTGGCGCGGCGTTGCTGGTCGACGCCGACACGGCCAGCGAGGTGACGGCGGCGGCGCTGCTGGAGACGCGGTACGAGCTGGGGCGGCTCGGGTTGGTCCCGCCGTCCGAGTCCGAGGTGGACACGGCGCGGCGGTACGCGATCGGGTCGCTGCTGACCGCGACGTCGTCGCAGGGCGGCCTGGCGTCGTTCCTGGTGAACCTCGCCGGACTCGGGTTGGGCATCGAGTGGTTCACCGGGCACCCCGACCGGCTGGCGGGTGTCACGGTGGACGAGGTGGCCGCGGCGGCGTTGGAGTTCTTCGCGCCCAGCGCGTTCACCGGCGTGCTGGTCGGTGACGCGGACCTGCTCGCGCCGCAGCTCCGGTCGTTGGGGGGTGTCACGCTGCCGTGACCTTCGAGCTGGTGGAGCTGCCGGCTCTGTCCCGCTTCACGGCGGACCGGCAGGAGCCGTTGCGTGGTGACGCGGAGCGGCTCGCCCAATTGTGGCCGAAGGCGCGTGTGATCACGGTCGACGCGCACGGTCGGACGCTGGTCGGTGAGAAGGCTTCGCGTCTGCTCGACCGACCGGCCACGGACTTCGGTGATGAGCCGCCCGCGGACGCGGTGCTGCTCGGCGAGCAGGACGGCGTCGCGTACTGGGCGGTTCCGCTTGCCGAGGACGCCACCGAGGCGAGTGCGCCGACCGGGCGCGCGTGGTTCCAGGTCGAGCCGACCGAGGAGCCGCAGTGGCTGGACCTGCGGGCGTGTGGTGCGTTGCTGGACGACATGGGCGCGGGGCTGTTCACGTCGGCGGTCGCGTTGTTCCACTGGCACCGGACGGCGAAGTTCTGCGCGGTGTGCGGTGGCACGACGTCTCCGGTGCGGTCCGGGTGGGCGCGGGTGTGTGCGGGGTGCGGGCGCGAGGAGTACCCGCGCACCGATGCCGCGGTGATCTGCCTGGTGCACGACGGCGCCGACCGGGTGCTGCTCGCTCGTGGTTCCGGGTGGCCTGCCGGGCGTTACTCGGTGCTGGCGGGGTTCGTCGAGGCGGGGGAGTCGCTGGAAGCCTGCGTGGCCCGGGAGATCCTGGAGGAGGTGGGTGTCGGGGTGCGCGACATCCGCTACCTCGGCAGTCAGCCCTGGCCGTTTCCCCGGTCGTTGATGGTGGGGTTCCAGGCGATCGCCGACCCGGACGAGCCGTTGCGGCTCGCGGACGGGGAGATCGCCCAGGCGAAGTGGGTGTCGCGGGCGGAGGTGCGGCAGGCGTTGGCGGTGCCGGGCAGTGTTCCGGACCTGCTGCTCGCGCCGGGCGCCTCGATCGCCTACCGCATGATCCAGTCCTGGGCGGCTGTCGGATAGCACGCCGACCTGGGCTCAGCCGGATGGTGGCTGGGCCCGGGTCGGGTGTTGGGGCTCGGTCGGGTGCCTCGGCGGTGAGCTGGGGAGTGGTGGGGTGGCGGCGGCCCGGCTGGCGGGCTTGGCCGGGATGAAAGGCGTCGGGGGTTAGAGGAGTTCTTGCCAGGGCACGGTGTTCGCGATCTCGGCGTACGTGTGCCAGGTGATCTCCGGGAGCTTGGCGTGCAGGGACGGCAGGTCGATGTCGGTGCCCACTTCGCTGAAGTAGCGGAACATCGCGGCCAGGTCGGTTGAGTGTCTTTCCACCACCGTCAGGGGTGGGCGGTGGTGGTGGATTGGTTTGCCGATCGCCCTGGTGAGGATGTCCGCCATCTGGGTCGGGGTCAGGGCTTCGCCTGCCAGGTCCAGGCGGGTTCGGGTGAAGCGGTCCGGGTTGTGGAGGGTCAGGGCTGCTGTTTCGGCTATGTCCCGCACTGCCACCAGGTGCAGGGGGCGGGTCGCGGGCATGGGGATGCCGAGGATGCCCTGGCGGAGGCCGCTGAGGGTCCAGTCGCCGAACTTGTCGTCGATGAACGCCGCCGGGGCGAGGATCGTCCAGCGCTGGGGCTTGGACATCAGGTGTTCCTCGATGCGGCGCTTGCTGTCGAAGTGCGGGATGCCGGTGTTGCGGTCGGCGTTCGACGCCGACGTGAAGACGATGTGGTCCACGCCGTCCGCCGCGTCGATCAGGGCGATGCCCTGGCGGGTCTCGGTTTCCGGGTCGGTGCCGAACGGGGTGGTCACCGCGAACACCGAGCGGACGTCGCGCAGGGCGGTGCGGAGGCTGGACGGGTTGTCGAAATCGCCCTCGGCCAGTTCGGCACCGGCGGCTTCCAGTTGCCGGGCGGCAGTGGAGTCGGGGGTTCTGGTCAGGGCTCGGACGGGGTGGCCGGCGGCCAGCAGGAGGCGGGCCAGTGCTCCGCCCTGGGCACCGGTCGCGCCGGTCACCAAGGTCAATTCCATGGGCAAAGGTTGACACTGAAAATATTCCTCGGTCAAGTGGATTGGTAGGGTGGGGTGGTGGACCGGTTCGAGCCGAGCGATGAGCTGTTGGCGTGGCTCTACATGCAGCAGGGCGTGGACGCGGTGCGCGTCGCGATGGGGGAGCGGGTCGAGGCCGTCGCCGGGTGTTCGCTGCTGGAGCACGAGGCCCTGTACCGGATCGACATGGCTGGTCGGTTGCCCATGTCGGAGTTGTCCGAGCTGTTGGCGGTGAGCCCGAGCGGGACGACGCGGCTGGTGGAGCGGCTGGTGCGGCGGGGGTGGGTGGAGCGGTCGCAGCCGCCTGACAACCGGCGGGTGGTGTTCGCCTTGCTGACCGATGCCGGGCGGGAGGTGCTTCGGGCGACCACGGCGCCCACCTACCGGGCGGCCGTGGCCGAGGAGTTCGCCGGCACCTTGAGCGGGCGGGACATCGCCGATCTCAAGCGGATCGGGCAGAAGCTGTTGCAGGCGCACGGGAAGTGGGACGCCCGGCGGTTCGCCCCGCGGGGGAGCGCCCCGGGCGACCTGGTGGGTGGGGAGGACGGCCTCAGCGGCGAGGCGGGGCGGGCCTGAGGGACGGCCCGAGCGGGTGGGGCGAGCCGGGCTGGAGGGGCCTGAGCGGCGGGCCGCGCTGGAGGGGCCTGAGCGGTGGAGCGGGCCGGGGTGGAGGGGCGCGTGAGTGGTGGGGCGGGTCGGGCTGGATGGGCCTGAGCGGCGGGGCGAGGCGGGCTTGAAAGCGGCCTGGGCGGTGAGGCGGGGCGGATCGGGCTGGAGGGGCGGCCCGAGTGGTGGGGCGGGTCGGGGAGCGGTTTGGGAAGTCCTGGTCGGGTGGGGTCGGGGGTGGTGGCGGGTGTTCCGGAGCCGGGTGGCTCCGGAACAGCCGGCTCGGGTCAGGGGTCGATTCGGTCCAGGGCCGCGCCGTCCCAGGTGGTTTGGGTGCACGCCACGCCTCGGCCGTTCTTGGGGCGCAGCACGTCGTAGATGTGCATCCGCGGGATCTTGTCCGACACGCCCCACCCGCTCGGCCACGTGATGACCCAGTCCATGTCTAGGTCCACCAGCAGGCCCAGCATCCGGGCGATGGTCGGGTCGTCCAGCCGCTCGAACGCCTCGTCCAGCAAGACCAGCCGCAGGGGCGCGAAGTCGTCGCTCACGGCGTCGTAGAACGAAGCCGCGGCGGCGAAGAGGGTCACGTACGAGATCAGCCGGGTCTCGCCCGACGACAGCTGGCGCAACCGCCGCTCACGCGGGTTGCCGTCCGGGCCGGTGTCGGCCACGGTCACCGTGAACTGGTGCCACGTCCGGTAGTCGAGCGCCCGCGCCAGGATCTCGGCGTAGCCACCGGTGTGGGTGTCGCGCTCGGCCTCGATCCGCTCGGTGAACACCCGCCGCAGCCGGGCGTCCTGCTCGGGGTCGCGCTCCGCGTACGACAGCCGCACCAGGGCCAGGGCGTCCCGCGTCGCCTCCTCCAACGCCGCGGACGGCTTCCAGGCCAGCTTCACGTGCACGCCCTGGCTGGACCGCGCCTTCGACAACACCTCGTTCATCCGCCGGCACAGGTCCTCGGCGACCGTGATCTGCCCGCGCAGCCACTCGGCCAGGTCGCGGATCAGGTAGTCGGCGAAGATGTTCTGGTAGCGCTCGTCCAGGAAACCCCTCTGCTCGGCCAGCTTCGCCGTGACCTGCCGCGCCGCGACCGCCACCGGCCGGGCGCCCTCCTCGCCGGTCACCGTCACGGTCAGCAGCCCCTCGTGCTGCTCGGCGGCGATGTCGTGGCTGCCCGCCAACGACGTCTGGAGCGCCTGGAGCTTCGTGATCACCGTCGCCTCGCCCGCGCCGCGCCGGTCGGTCACGGCCAGCGCGGCACGCACCGACTCGACGTCCTCCGGCACGTCCGGCAACGCCGCGACCAGCACGCCCGGCGCGCGGATCGCCGCCTTGAACCGCTCGACGGCCCCGGTCCGGGCGTCCCGCGCCACCGCCAGCTGCTCGGCCGCCGCGTCCAGCTGCGCGGTCAGCTTCGCCGCCTGCTCCCGCGCCGCCACGACCCGCTCGCGCACGCCCTTCAACTCGTCACGCATCTCCCGCCGCGACCGCTCGGCGGCGGCCAGCTGCTGGGCGATCTCGCGGGCCTCGCCGCCGATCGCGTCGGTCAGCTCGGCCAACGTGGCGGCCTGCGTCGCGTAGTCCGCGCACCGCGCCTCGGCGTCGGCCTCGGCGGCGGCCCGGTCGGCGACCGCCGCCTGGTACCGGTGACCGGCGTCGGCCAGGTCCGCGACCGTCGACCGGCACTGGCGGCGCAACACGTCGCCGAGGCGGTCGGCCGTGCGCTGCGCCTCGGCGGCGGCGGCCTGGGCCTGGCGCAGGCCCTCCGGGGTGGCGGGCAGGCCCGCGTCACCCGCCTGCCGCACGACCTCGGCGTCGGCCGCTTCGCCGCGGGCCCGCGCGGTCTCCAGCTCGGCGTGCAGGTCCTCCGCGCGCTTGGCCGCCCGGTCGGCGGACTCCTGCGCGGCCTGGAGGCGGCCGTGCCTGGCGACCAGTTCGCGGTCGGTCGGGAAGCGGTCGAGGTGCGCCTCCCACCGCTCCACCAGGTCGTGCGCGGCGGCCAGGTCCGCTTCCGCCCGACCGAGGTCGGCACGCAACTCGGCCAGCTCGTCCTCCACCTCGGCGATGCGCCGCCTGCGGGCGGCCTCCCGCGCGCCCGCGCCGATGAACTCGGCCGCGTCCTTGCGCCACCCGCCGGTCAGCACGCCCGCGTGCCACCCGCCGTCCGGGGACACCCGGAAGGGTGCGGGTTCGTCCACCGCCACCGCGGCGAGCAACGCCGCGACGGCGGACGCGGGCACCGGCGAGTTCGGCGCCACGGCGGGCACCAGCACGGACGCCAGGGACGCACCGGGCGCCGGCTCGCCCGGCACCGCCAGGACGTCCCTCAGGTCGGTCGGGACGTCGCCGGACGCCGGCACCCAGGCGTCGAGCAGACCGGACGCCTCCAGCGCGGCCTCCAGGCCGGCGCGGCGGGCGTCGTCCACGTCCGGGTGGAAGTCCACCAGCCGGTAGAACGGGGAACCCGTCGCGGGGTCGCGGTCCGCCGACGTGAACCGGCCGCGGTCCGGGACGCTGGTCGTGCCGGACCGCAACGCCGCCAGCTCCGCGTCCAGCGCGTCGATCGCCCCGTGCAGCTCGGCCTTCCGGGTGGTCGCGTCGTGCGCGGCGGCACGGGCCGCGGCCACCAGCGGGCCGACCTGCTCGCGGGCCGCCGACGCGAGGGCGCGTGCGGCGGCCGGGTCCACGGTCGCGGGCAGCGGCAGGTCCTCGGCCGGCCTGCCCGGACCGGACTCCTGCCACGCGCGGACCTCCGCCGGCCAACCGCGGGCGACCTCGGCCAGTTCCCGCGCCTCCAGGTCACGCAGCGCCGCGGCCTCGGCCGCCGCCTCACGCGCGTCCCGCGCGGTCTGCCGCAACGCGTCCACGGCCCGCCGCGCGGCCTCCTGCTCGTCCGCCTGCCGGTGCAGGGCCATGGCCAACGCGCCGCGCTGCCGCGCCAGGGACGCGATCTCGGCGGTGCGGGCCACCGCCGGTTCCAGGTCCAGGTCCCGCACGGCGGGCGGCACGCGGCGCTCGATCGGCAGCGGCTCGGCTTCGGGGTCCGGCTTGGCGCGCACGGACTCCGTACGCACCTCGGCGTCGACAACGGACAGCTCCGGCACGTCCGGCGCGAGGGCCGCGTCCAGACCCGCCGAGCGCAGGTGGTGACGCAACGGCTCCACCAGTTCCCCGGCCACGCCCAGGTCGTCGGAGAGCCGCCGCAGCAACCGCAGCACGCCGTCGACCGCGCCGTCCTCCTGGGACCGCTGCTTGCTCGCCACGTCCAGCGCCGCGACCGCCGACGACCGCTTCTCCGCCACCAGCTTCTCGCGCGTCCGGAGGTCCTGGAGGTCGCGGAACGCGGGCAGCTCCTGCAACGCGCCGATGGTCTCCTCGGCCTGCTGCTCGCCCGCCTCCAAGGACGACAACGCGTGCTCGGCCGAACCGCGCTCGGCCGCGGTCTCCGCCAGCGCCGCGGTCAGCTTCGCCGCTCCGCGCTCCAGCTTGCGCACGGCGTCCTCGGCGGCGGTGAGCCGGTCGGCCGACGCACGCAGCCCGCCCAGCGCGTAGTCCGCGTAGGTCTTGAGGAACGTGCCGAGCGCCGCGTCCGCCGACGACAGCCGGACGATGTTCTCCCGGATGGACTCCAGGTCGTCGAACGACGTCGCGAGCTGCTCCACCATCGCCTGGTCCAGCGGCGGCAGCGCGTCGGACAGGATTTGTTCGAGCTGACCCTCCAGCACCTTCAGGCCGACGTCCGGGTTGCGCAGGGTGCGTTGCAGGTGCAGCAGGTCGCCGTACCGCGCGCCGGGCACCCCGTACACGGTCTCGGCGACCTTCGCCCGGAACGCGGCCTCCTCCAACACGCAATCGGCACCGATCAGGTCGCGCAACTGCGTCGGACCCAGCGGGGTGCGCTCCGCGCCGACCAGCCGGAGGTCGTGGCCGACGCGGGCGGGTGTGATGAAGCGCCACGAGTCGGTGATCGCCTGCGACGTCTTGGACGCCTTCACGCCCAGGCCGCACGTCAGGTGCTCGTCGCCGCGCACCAGCTCGACCCACGCGTACCCGATGCGGTTGGGGCCGCCGTCGTAGTCGTCGAGCATCAGGCGGCGCAGGCTCACCGTGTCGAAGCCCTTGGAGCCGACCTGGCGCAGGTCGCCGTCCAGGCACAGCGGCAGCAGCAGCTCCAGCGTCCGGGACTTGCCGGACCCGTTGGTGCCCTGGAAGATCGCGCGGCCACCCGAGAAGTCGAACGTCTGCTCGGTGTACTGCCAGATGTTGACGATGCCACCGCGGTGCAGTCGCCACCTGTTCACGCGTTCTCCTTGTCCTGCGGTGCGTCGAAGAGGGACCAGCTCGGCACTTCCGGCGGCGGTGCGGGCCGCTCCACCTCGCGCTCGGGGTCGCCGTCGGGTACCGGCGCCCAGCGGTGCGCGGCGGCGACGAGCCACCAGCCGTCCGCCGCGTGCTCGGCCAACCCCGCGCGGCGCAGCAGTTCCAGCACCTCGTCGGCCAGCCGGTCCAGGTCGTCGGTGAACTGCTTGGACCACGCCGCCGGGTAGTCCGCCACCAGCCGCGCGCACGACTCGACCAGCCGCTCCCGGACGACCGGGTGCCGGTCGCCGACCGGGTCGCCGTCGAGCAGGTCGGGCAGCGCCAGCAACGCGATCCGGGCCACCGTGGAGGTGCCGGGGAAGTACAGGTCGGTCAGGTAGTCCTCGGGGTCGGCCGCCAGCACGCCCTCGGACCGGGCCTCGACCCGCAGCCCGAACGCGGTCTCCAGCGACGCGGCCTCCCGGCGCTGGTGGCGGCGCAGCCACTCGGCCTGGTCGGCGGGCAGGTCGGCGTGCCGGACCACCGGGTTCTCCACCAGCTTGCGGCGCACCGCGTGCTCGACGCCGCGGGGTCCGGGTCGCGCGGCGAGCCGCACCAGGTGCTCCGGTGACGTCGCCTCCGCCACCGGCCCGGTCAGCAACTGCCCGAGCAGGTCGGTGTCGACGGTGATCAACGCCTCGGTCTGCGCGTCGACCGCGCCCTCCGTCTCGTGCAGCACGCCCAGCGACACCAGGTGGCGCAACGCCGCCGTCAGCGCACGCCGGTCCGCCACGTCGTCCACCACCGCCAGCCCGGCTTCCACGGCCGCCGCGCGGACGTCCGCCACCAGCTTCGACAGCAACGCCTGCCGACCGATGCCGGTGAGCACGGCCATCGTCAACGCCACGTACGCGTAGCCGCGTGGCGACATGCCCGGCACGCCCCGCGTGTCGTCCGCGCCCGGACCGGCCTTGTACAGCCGGGCGAACCGCCGTTCCACCACCAGCCGGTAGCCGAGCTGCCGGGCGAACAGGTCCTGGAGCGCGACCCGGTGCCGGTAGACCAGGGTCAGCAGCTCGCCGTCCGGGCCGTCGGCACGCAGCAGCGGGCGGCGCAGCAGGGTGCGCGCGCAGCGCACGACGTTGGCGGCGTCGATCTCGGAGAGGTCCTCGAACATCAGTCGAGCACCAGCGTGGAGTCGTGCAACGTCAACGTGCCGGCCCGTGAGTGGACACGGGTCGCTTCGCCGGGGGTGTGCGCCACGGTCACCCGCAGACCACGCACCGGGTCCGTCGCCGAACCGGAGTCCGACGCCCGGTCCCGCTGCGCCATGGCGAGGGTCAGCAGCTCGCACAGCACGCCCAGGGCGCCGCCGGACAGCTCCGTCGTCGCCAGCCGGGGCGCGGCGGCCGACAGCTCCGCCACCGCCGCGGCCCGCCGCTCGTCCGCCTCCCGCGCCTCGGCCAGCAGCGACTGCTCGGTCATCGGGTCGTCCAGGATGCGTGACGTGCGACCACGCACGCCCCGGTCGCCGCGGCTGCGGACGCTGACCGACACGTCGTGCACGGGTCCGTCGCGCCACGACGTGCGCTCGTTGTCGCGGTCGTGCTCCGGCGCGGGCGAGAGGTGGCGTGCCGAGTACAGGCCGAACGCCGCCGCGTACAGCTCGTGCGCGCGGTCGGGGCCACCGCCGTCGAACCACGCCGCGAGCTTCAGCAGCTCGGCCCGCCTGCCCGGCAGCAGCCCGCCGCCGGACGTCGCGCGCTTCACGCTGGCCAGCAGCGAGCCGATCGCGCGTGCGGTGGCGTCCCGCAACGCCGTCACCTGGCTCGGGCGGCCGGGCCGGTCCACGAACCAGTCGGTCAGCTCCTGCCAGTCCGCCGCGGACCGGCCCCGCGCCCGCTCCACCCGGTCGCCCAGGTCGGCGCGGCCGAGCAGGCGCAGCAGCTCGCCACGCGCGCCGGCCAGGCCGGCGAGGGCGGCGGCGATGGCGGGCGTGTGCCGCAGCACGTCCTCCACGACCATCTGGATGTACTCGACCAGCAGGTTGCGGAACCCGGAGATCTCCTCGGGCGCGAGGTGGTGGCGGGTCACCACCTGGCCCAGGTAGGCGTAGAAGTCGCGGACCGTGGCGGCCAGTTCGGCGTGCTGGAGGAACAACGTCGTCACCTGCTCGGCCAGCACCTCGCGGGGCCTGCTCGCGGCCTCGTCGGCCAGCGCCGCCGCCAGGGAGCGCCCGAGCTGCCCCAAGCCCCGCTCCACGGCGGGCAGCAGCTCCCGGGACACCTCGCGCGCGCCCTCGGGCACGCGCAGCAGCTCGTCCACGTCCCGCTGCACCCGCACGGCCAGCTTCGACACCTGGTAACGCACGCTGCCGTGCTGGAACTCGGCGATGCTGGCCGCCACCACCTCGCGGCGGCCCTGCACCAGGTTGCCCCACTCGACGAGCTGCCGGAGCCGGCTGAGCACGTTCTCGATGCGTGACTCGCCCGGCTCCACGCGGCCCTCGCGCTCGGCGCCGGCCAGCGCGCCCGCCACCTCGCCCGCCGACAGGTCGGCCAGCAGCGTGGACGTGAACAGCCGCATGATCGCCAGGTAGGTGCGTTGGTGGTCACGCGCGTCCAGGTACGCGTAGAGCTTCAAGCGGGCCGGTTCCACGGGAGGCAACCCTAGTGCGGGCTACCGACAGTCGCGGGATACCGTGCCGGTGTGAGCGTGGGACGCGCGGTCGGGTTGTTGCTGGGCGTGGCTGCGGACGCGGTGTTCGGAGACCCGCGGAGGTATCACCCGGTCGCGGGGTTCGGTCGGGTGGCCGCGGCCCTGGAGCGGAAGGCGTACCGGGACCACCGGGCGGCCGGCGTCGCGTACACCGCGGCCCTGGTCGGCGGTTCCGTGTTGGCCGGTGTCGCCGTCGAACACCTCGGCCGCCGCAGCGCCGTCGTGCAGGCCGTCACCACCGCCGCCGCCACCTGGGCCGTGCTCGGCGGGTCGTCGCTGGCCGACGAGGGCACCGCGATGGGCCGCGAGCTGGACGGCGGCGACGTGGCGGCGGCGCGTCGGCGGCTGCCGAACCTGTGCGGCCGGGAACCGTCCCGGCTGGACACGATGGGCCTGGCCAAGGCGACGGTCGAGTCGGTCGCCGAGAACACCTCGGACGCGGTGGTCGCGCCGCTGTTCTGGGGCGCCGTCGCGGGCGTGCCCGGCCTGCTCGGCTACCGCGCGGCCAACACCCTGGACGCGATGGTCGGCCACCGCAACACCCGCTACTGCCGGTTCGGCTGGGCCTCGGCGCGGCTGGACGACGTGGCGAACCTGCTGCCCGCGCGGCTCGCGGCGCTGCTCACGGCGGCCGGCGCGCCGGTGGTCGGCGGGTCGGCGGGCGAGGCGTGGCGGACGTGGCGGCGGGACGCGTCGGCCCACCCGAGCCCCAACGCGGGTCAGGTGGAGGCGGCGTTCGCGGGTGCGCTGGAGATCCGGCTCGGTGGGCGCACCGTGTACGCGCACGGCGCGGAGGACCGGCCGGTGCTCGGCCACGGGCGCAACCCCGACGCGGGGCACGTGACGCGTGCCGTCGAGCTGTCCCGGGTGGTCGGCGCGTCGGCCGCCGGCGTCACCGCGCTGGTCGCGCTGCTCCGTCGTCGACGTCGGTGACCTCGCCGGCCTCCGTGACGGACCCGGCGGCCTCGTCCTCGGCGAGCATCTCGGCCACCGACTTGCGCCTGGGCTTGGCCGGCCCGTCGAGCGCGCCGCCCGGCCGGGCCTCGCGGACCGTGAAGTACAGCCAGCCGCCCAGGGCCATCGCGCCGAACGCGACCCACTGGAGCGCGTAGGAGAAGAACGGGCCGGCGTCGAGCTTCGGCAGCGGCAGGGCCTCCTCGCCACCCGGCTGGCCCTCGACGAGCTGGAAGTAGCCGGGCCGGATGTCCATGCCCGCCGCGCGGCCGACCACGGCCGAGTTGATCGAGTAGACCTCGCGGTGGCCGTCGCGCTCGATCGCGTCCCGGCTGTCGGACTCGCCCGCTCGCACCCACGCGACCAGCGTCACGGTGCCCTCGGGCACGGGTTTCAACTCCGGCGTCTTCAACCCGTTCACCGGTCGCACGTAACCGCGGTCGACCAGCACCGTGGGGCCCTCCACCAGCGCGAACGGCGTCAGCACCTCGGACGCCGCCTCGCCCTGCACGGTGCGCAGCCGCGCCACCGCCTGACCCTCCGGCAGGTACCGGCCGGTGAGGGTGACGCGTCGCCACTCGTTGTCGGAGTTGGGCCGGTCCAGCACCTCGGCGACCGGCACGGGGTCAGTGCGCACCGACGTGGTCACGGCGTCGTTCTGCGCCACGCGCTCCCGGTCGCGGCTGAACTGCCACGGCGCGAGCAGCGCGAAGCACGCGCCCGCGAAGACCCAGACCGCCAGCGTCAGCGCAAGCCAGCCCGGCCGCAACAGAAACCTGAACCGCACCTCCCCACGGTAAGCCCTGGCCGGATGTGACCCGCACCCGGTCGCGATCAGCGCAGCGCGCGGGCCGCGGCGAGGGCCTGCTCCGCGTAGCCGCGGCCGAACAGCACCGCGTGCACCAGGAGCGGGAACAACTGGTGCAGCGGCACGCGGTCGCGCCAGCCGTCGGCCAGCGGGCGCGCCTCGTGGTAGGCGGCCAGGACCCGGTCCAGGTGGGCGCAGCCGAACAGGGCGAGCATGGCCAGGTCGGTCTCGCGGTGGCCGCCGTGCGCGGCCGGGTCGATCAGCCACGCCCGCCCGTCCGCCGCCCACAGCACGTTGCCGTGCCACAGGTCGCCGTGCAGCCGGGCGGGCGGCTCGTCGGGCGCGGCCACCGGCACGGCCTCCACCACGCGTGCCTCGGCCGGGGTGAGCACGTGCCGGTCCACCGCCTGCCGCACGTAGTGGGCGACGCGGTGCTCGGCGAACCACTCCGGCCAGCCGCGTGCCGGCTGGTTCGGCAGGTCGGCCCCGCCGATGAACGCCTTGGCGGGCCCACCCGGCGGCGGCGCGCCGAACGCGGGCGCGCCCGCGGCGTGCAGGCCGGCCAGGCGGCGGCCCAGCTCCTCGGCGGCGTGCGGCGTGGCGGGGCCGGGCGCGACGCGGTCCACCACCAGCCGGTGCTCGTCGTGACCACGCACCCGGGGCACCGGCGGTCCCGCCGGCACGGCGAGCCACGCCAGGGACGCCACCTCCGCCCGCACCGCCGCCGGTTCGCCGTGCCGCTTGACGACGACCACGTCGCCGTTCGCGAGGTCCACCTCGTGCACGTCGGACCCGAGCGGGCGGACGGCGGTCGCGGTGGACCCGGTCCACCGGGCGGCGGCGGACGCGGGTGTCGTCACCGCCGTTCCCGCACCCACGCCAGCAGGCCCGGCACGGCCGCCTCCACCTGCGTCACGACCAGGTCGAAACCCGCCTCGTCGCCGTAGTAGGGGTCGAGCACGTCGACGCCGTCGGCGTCCGGGTCGAACGACCGCAGCAGCCGCACCCGGTCCGGGTCGGTCATCCGGCGCAGCGCGCGGGCGTGCCCGGAGTCCAGCGCCACCACCAGGTCCGCGTCCAGGTGCTCGTCGGACACCTGCGCGGCGGTGTGCTCCGTCGGGTAGCCGTGGTCGGCGAGTGACTTCGCCGCCCTCGGGTCGGCCGGCTCGCCGACGTGCCACCCGCCGGTGCCGGCGCTGGTCACGGTCACCGCCCCACCCAGCCCGGCCCGGTCGAGGTGGGCGCGGAATATGATCGCTGCCACGGGGGAGCGGCAGATGTTCCCGGTGCAGATGAACGCGACAGTCGGCACGGCGCGAGTCTGCCAGGTTGCCCGCTACGGGTGAGTTTCCTGGACGGGCGTCCGGTGCGTCGGGACGATCGGATGCGGCCGGGTGTTAGGGGTCTCATGTCATATCTGTTCGGTGTGGTGGTGCTGCTGTTGGCGGCGTGCGCGGTCTTCGCGGGCGTCTCGCTGTGGCAGCGCTCGTGGCCGGAGACGCCAGCGTTCGCCCGGCACCGGCCGTCCGTGCCGAGCGCCGGGCTGTTCGTCGACGACAACGCGGGATTCTTCGCCGACCGCGGCTTCCTGTTCCGCAAGCGGGAATTCTTCGTGGCCACCGGGTGCCCGCCGGTGCGCATCGCGGATTTTCCGTCACTGGACGTGCGCAGGTGGCGTCAGCCGGTGCGCGTGGCGCGGATCGGGTTGCGCTCGTGGTGGTGGTTCGAGAACCGTTTCTACCGCGAATCCGCCGGGTACGGCGCGGAGGACGTCGTGCACCTGGTGCGGGACATGGAGCGCCGTGAGCAGGCACGACAGGAGCGGGCCCGGCTGCTGTCCGAGGTCGACGCGAACCTGCCGAAGCGCGAGCAGAGCCGGCCGCCGGTTTCCGGGTAACGTTTTCCGCTATCCCCGCGACGACATTCCTGTAGTCGTTCCACGGGGAGAAAAACATGAGCGACACGCCACTGCGGGACTTCCCGCCCAGGCACTCGGGACCACCCGTGCGCTGGCATTGGCTGCTGTGCGTCGCGGTGGTGTTGCTCGCGGTCGCCGCATCCGTGGTCTGATCCATTCCGGCACCGGTCTCAGCGCGTTCTCAGGCGTTCGGGACGACGATCGGGGCGTGCTCACCACCATGCCCACGACGCCCGCGCTGGCCGACGCCCTGACCGCCGTCGAGACCGAGATCGGGCGGCTCGCCACGTCGTCCCGGGTGCCCGTCGTCAACGAGTTCGCCGGCCGCATCACGTCCGCGGGCGGCAAGCGGCTGCGCTCGGTGGTGTTGCTGGGCGGCGTGCTCGCGTTGAGCGGGCGGGTGCCGGACCAGGCGGTGACGGCGGCGGCGTGCGTGGAGCTGCTGCACGCGGGTTCGCTGGTGCACGACGACCTGATGGACGACGCCGCCGAGCGGCGTGGCGTGCGCACGGTCAACGCCGAGTGGGGTCCCGGTCCGGCGGTGCTGGTCGGTGACTTCATGCTGGCCCGCGCCAGCCAGGCCGCGCTCGACACCGTCTCGCCGTTCGCGGCGGGCCGGCTCGCGGAGGCCGTGGCGGACCTGGTCGACGGTCAGGTGCTGGAGGTGCTCGACCTGTACGACGCGCACCGCTCGCCGGACGGCGCGTTGCGGTCGGTCGCGTTGAAGACCGGCGCGTTGTTCCGGGTCGGCTGCGTGCTGGCCGCGCACTGCGCGGGCGTGCCGGACGGCGGCGAGGTCGCGGTGCGGCTCGCCGAGTACGGCGAGCACTTCGGCCTGCTGTTCCAGATCCTCGACGACCTGCTGGACCTGGCGTCGACGGCCGAGCAGGTCGGCAAGCCGGTCGGCAACGACATCCGCCAGGGCGTCTACACGTTCCCGCTGCTGCGTGCGTTGACCGGCGCGCAGCGCGAGCTGCTGGCCGAGCGCGGCCGGTCGCTGGCCGACGAGGAGCTGGCCCGCCTGCTCGCCGAGCTGCGCGCGGGCGACCTCGTGCCGGAGACCCTGGCCTACTGCCGCAGCCTCGCCGCGCAGACCACGCGGGCGTTGCCCGAGGTGGCGGACTCCGCCGCGCTCGACGTGTTGCGGCGGCTGCCCGCGGCGCACCTGGACTGGGCGGCGTCCCGGCTCGGGTGACCGCCGTGATCGCCTAGACTCCCGGCGATGACCAGCCAGGATTCCGGACGGGCGCTGCTGCGGCACCACGGGGACGTCGACGCGGCTCCCGGGCTCGCCGATTTCGCCGTCAACGTCCGGGCGCCCGCGCCGCCCGCGTGGCTGCGCACCCGGCTGGCGGCCGTGCTGGACCGGCTCGGGAGCTACCCGGCCGCGGCCGAGGACCTGCGGGCGCGGCGGGCCGCGGCGGCGCGGCACGGTCGCGCGCCGGACGAGGTGCTGACGCTGGCGGGCGCGGCCGAGGGCTTCGCGTTGCTGCCCGCGCTGCGGCCGGCGCTGGCCGCCGTCGTGCACCCGTCGTTCACCGAGCCCGAGGTGGCGTTGCTCGACGCGGGCGTGCCCGTCCACCGGGTGCTGCTCTCGCCCGAGGACGGCTACCGGCTGCGGCCCGAGCTGGTGCCCGAGGAAGCGGACATGGTCGTCGTGGGCAACCCCACGAACCCGACGTCCGTGCTGCACCCGGCGGACGTGGTGGCCGCGCTGGCCCGGCCCGGCCGGGTCCTGGTGGTGGACGAGGCGTTCGCCGACGCCGTGCCCGGCGAGGTGGAGTCGCTGGCCGGCGCGGACCTGCCGGGGCTGCTGGTGTTCCGGTCGCTGACCAAGACGTGGGGTCTCGCCGGGCTGCGTGCCGGGTACGCGCTGGGCGCGCCGGACCTGCTGGCGCGGCTCGCGCTGCCCCGGCCGCAGTGGCCGGTGAGCAGCCTGGTGCTGGAGGCGGTGGCCGCGTGCTGCGAGCCCGCGGCCGTCGCGGAAGCCGCGGCGGCGGCCCGCGCGGCCCGCGACCACGCCGCGTGGGCGGTGCGCGCGCTGGGCGACCTGGTGGTGGTCCCGCCCGCCGCGCCGTTCGCGTTGCTGCGCGTGCCGGACGGCGAGCGGGTGCGGTTGGCGTTGCGGGACAAGGGCGTCGCGGTGCGGCGCGGTGACACGTTCCCCGGCCTGACCCGGGACCACCTGCGGGTGGCGGTGCGACCGCCGGAGGAGTTCGCGGTGCTGGTGGACGCGTTGCGCGTGGTGCGCGAGGAGATCGACGAGAGCGTGGAGGACCGGTGACGTCGGTCGGTGACGTGCTGTCCGTGCTGGAGACCGCCTACCCGCCGGCCGGGGCCGAGTCGTGGGACGCGGTCGGGCTGGTGTGCGGCGACCGGGACGAGCCGGTGACGCGGGTGTTGTTCTGCGTCGACCCGGACCCGGTGGTCGTGGACGAGGCGTTCGAGGTCGGGGCGCAACTGGTCGTGGCGCACCACCCGCTGATGCTGCGGGGCGTGCACGGCGTGCCCGCCGACCACCCCAAGGGCGCGTTGGTGCACCGGCTGGTCCGTGGCGGCGTCGCCCTGTACACGGCGCACACCAACGCCGACGTCGCGTCGCCCGGCGTGTCCGACGCGCTCGCCGAAGCGCTCGGGCTCACCGTCACCGGCCCGTTGAGCGCCGCGCCCGCGCGGGCGTTGGACGTGCTCACCACGTACGCGCCGGTCGCCGAGGCCCAACGCGTGCTGGCCGCCCTGCACGCCGCGGGCGCGGGCGCCGTCGGCGACTATCGCGACGCGGCCTGGTACGTGGACGGCACCGGCCAGTTCCGCCCGGTCGACGGCGCGAACCCGGCCGTCGGGACCCTCGGCCGGCTGGAGCGCCTGCCCGAGACGCGCCTGGAGGTCGTGCTGGAACGCGCGCGCCGGGCCGACGTCATGGCCGCGTTGCGGGCCGCCCACCCGTACGAGGAAGTCGGCTTCGCCCTGCACGAGATCCCCGAGCTGCCCGGCGCGACCGGGATCGGCCGCGTCGGTGAGCTGCCCGCCGCCGAGCCGCTGCACGTGTTCGCGCGACGCGTCGCCGACGCCCTGCCCGCGACCGCGTGGGGCGTGCGCGCGGCGGGCGACCCGGACCGGCCGGTGCGGCGGGTCGCGGTGTGCGGTGGCGCGGGTGACAGCCAACTGGCCGCCGCCACGCGGGCCGGCGTCGACGCCTACGTGACGGCCGACCTGCGGCACCACCCGGCGTCCGAGCACCTCGCCGCGGGCGGTCCCGCGCTGGTCGACGTGGCCCACTGGGCCAGCGAGCACCCCTGGTGCGGGCAGGCGGCGGGCATCGTGCGCGACGCGCTCGGGGGTACGGTCGACACCCTCGTCTCGACCCGCCGGACCGACCCGTGGACCGTCGGCGCGACGACCCGAACTGGAGGCCGCTAACGTGAAAGCCGATCCCGCCGTGCAGCGCAGGCTGCTCGACCTGGCGCAGGTGGACGCCGAGCTGTCCCGCGTCACCCACCGCCGGCGGACGCTGCCGGAGATCGCGGAGATCGCCGAGGCCGAGAAGCTGGTGCGGGCCAAGCAGGACGCGCTCACCACGGTCGAGACCGCGCTCGGTGACCTCGACCGCGACGTCAAGCGCCAGGAGACCGAGATCGACCAGGTCCGGGCCCGCGGCGACCGCGACCGCGAGCTGATGCGGTCCGGCTCGGTCGGCGCGAAGCAGCTCACCGACCTGGAGCACGAACTCGCCACGCTGCAACGCCGCCAGGCCGCGCTGGAGGACGACCTGCTGGAGCTGATGGAGCGCCGCGAGGCCGTCGAAGCCGACGCGCAGCACGCGCGGGTCGAGCTGGACAAGGCGCAGGAGTCGCTGTCCGACGCCGCACGCCGCCGCGACTCGGCGCTGGCCGACCTGGAGTCCACCGAGACGAAGCGCACCGCCGAGCGGACCCTCGTCGCCAAGCAGTTCCCCGAACCGCTGCTCGCCCTCTACGAGCGGGTGCGCGCCCACAAGGGCATCGGCGCGGCGCTGCTCCAGTCCCGCCGCTGCGGCGCGTGCCGCATCGAACTCGACCGCTCGGCGCTCGCGCAGGTCAAGGAGGCCGCCGCGGACGAGGTCGTGCGGTGCGAGGAGTGCGGCGCGATCATGGTGCGCACGGGCGAGTCCGGGCTGTGAACGTCGTCGTCGAGGCGGACGGGGGGTCGCGGGGCAACCCGGGGCCCGCCGGGTACGGCGCGGTGGTGCGTGACGCGGCGACCGGGGAGGTGCTCGCCGAGCGCGCCGAGGCCATCGGGTTCGCCACGAACAACGTCGCCGAGTACCGGGGCCTGATCGCCGGGCTGCGCGCGGCGGCCGAACTCGGCGCCTCGGCGGTGGACGTGCGGATGGACTCCAAGCTCGTCGTGGAGCAGATGTCCGGCCGCTGGCAGGTGAAGCACCCGTCGATGCGCCCGCTCGCGGCGGAGGCCCGCGAGGTCGCGGACGGGTTCGAGCGGGTGACCTACACGTGGGTGCCGCGCGAGCGCAACAAGGACGCCGACCGGTTGGCGAACCTCGCGATGGACGGCGGCGCGGTCACCTCGTCACCGACCCCGCCGGCCGCACCGTCGTGGCACGGCGCGGTCGGCGAGCCGACCCGGCTGCTCCTGCTGCGGCACGGGCAGACCGCGTTGTCGGTGGCCCGCCGGTACTCCGGTCGCGGCAACCCGCCGCTGACCGACCTCGGCAGGCGGCAGGCGGAGGCCGCCGCGGCACGGCTGGCGAAGGTCGCGGACGGCGCGGTGGTCGTCACGTCGCCGCTGGACCGGGCGCGGGACACGGCGGCGGCGGTCGGCCGCGCGCTGGGCGTAGCACCGGTCGTGCACGACGGGCTGGTCGAGGCCGACTTCGGTGCGTGGGAGGGGCTGACGTTCGGCGAGGCCGCCGAGCGCGACCCGGAGCTGCACCGGCGGTGGCTGGGCGACCCGGCCACGCCACCACCCGGCGGTGAGAGCTTCGACCAGGTGCACCGGCGGGTGCGGGCGGCGCTGGACGAGGTGCTGGCCCGGCACGCCGGTGGCCTCGTCGTGCTGGTGAGCCACGTGACGCCGATCAAGTCGCTGCTGCGGATCGGCCTGGACACCGGGCCGTCGCTGCTCTACCGGCTCCACCTGGACCTGGCGTCGCTGTCCCGGGTCGAGTTCTACCCCGACGGCCACGCCTCGGTGCGACTGGTGAACGACACCTCGCACCTGGACTGATCAGACGGCGGGGCGCAGGTGGGGTCGCCGGCGGCGGAACCGGGCCTCCTCCACGGCGAGCCCGAAGCGCTCCACGGCGATGCGGATCGCGTCCGCGGGCTCGGGCGCGATCACGTCGCCGACGATGTCCGGGTCGAGCACGAATTCACCACGCAGCACCTGGTCCGCGCCCTTCCCGGCGAGCAGCGGGTTCAACGCGTAGTCCATGGCGACCAGGAATCCCTGGTTGCCGCCGGTGGCCAGCGGCAGGATCGCCCGACCGCGCAACGCCTTCTTCGGCAGCAGGTCCAGCAACGCCTTCACCAGTCCGCTGTAGGCCGCCCGGTAGACCGGGCTCGCGACGACGATCCCGTCGGCCCGCAGCACGGCGCTCACCGCGTCCGCGATCTCCGGGTCGTGCATGTCCTCGGTGAGCAGCGACAACGTCGGAAGCTGCCGCACGTGCAGCACGCGCACGTCGTGCCCGGCGGCACGGAGCAGTTCGTCGACGTGCGCCACGACAATCCCGGTGCGTGACACGGGAGAGGGGCTGCCGGAAATAACCAGAATGGCGGACATGGCTCGCTGACACCTTCCCGAAAAGGCTCGGACTACGAGGTAAAAGGCGTCATCGACAACAGATCGCGGCGGCCGTCCGGCCGTAGTCCACATGCCTGCGACGGGTAAGTCCCCCAATTCCAGCCATGTTTCGAGTAGAGCAGTTCCTCCCACATCACGACAAGGTTTCGGGTGGCTGGTTCCAGAGCCTGGGACGCGGCCCGCTATGCTGGGCGTGCGGATGAGTCGGCAGGGCGGTCGCGTCGGCGGACGGAAATGTCCGTCGCCGAGGAAAGTCCGGACTCCACAGGGCAGGGTGGTTGTCAACGGCAACCAGGGGCGACCCTCGGGACAGTGCCACAGAGAACAGACCGCCCCGGCGCGAGCCGGGGTAAGGGTGAAACGGTGGTGTAAGAGACCACCAGCGCCCCCGGTGACGGGGGCGGCTAGGTAAACCCCACCCGGAGCAAGGCCAAGAGGGCGCCACGGCGCCTGCGCAGGCGATCGAGGGCGGCCCGCCCGATGCCTGCGGGTAGGCCGCAAGAGCCCGTCGGTGACGGCGGGCCGAGATGGATGGCCGCCCACCGGGACCGCCGCGAGGCGCCCGGGGACAGAATCCGGCTTACGGCCGGCTCATCCGCGCCACCGGCTTCGGCACGCCGAAGCCGGCTCGGGACGCACTCGTCCGCCTACCACCTCTTGTGCGCGAGCCGCGCGTTACACGAGTGCGGCCGTTCGAGTGGTCCTCGGTATCAAGCACCGCGCCACCCCGTCCTCCTGCCGAACCGCGGGCCCTGCCCCGCGGCACGAGGAGGAGGAACCCGATGTCAACCACCAAGCGGGCCGCCACCTGGCTCGCCCTGACCGGGCTGGTCGGCGCGTCCGCCGTCACCAGTGCGGTGACGGCGCGGGCGGCGACCGCCGAGCTGCCGGTGTACGCCGTGCGCGCCACCGGTCTCAGTCAGGACCAGGCCACCGCGTTACAGCGGGCGTTCGGCCTGAAGACCGTGCAACGCGACCAGGACGGGGCGGTGACGTTCGCCGACGAGGCCACCTACCTGAGAGTCCCCGGCCTCGACGGCGGTGCGGGCAAGGCGGACGAGGACGGGATCGCGACCACGCAGTCCCGGATCGACGTCGACGCCCTGAAGCAGCTGCGCGCCATCCCGGCCGACGCCGCCGTGAAACGCACCCAGGAAGCCCTGCGCGGCGCGGGGTTGCTGCCCGCGAACGCCGTGGCCGCCGCGCGGAACACCACCTTCGAGGTCGTCGACGCGAACAACAACACCGTGGTGTCCGCCCCGCTGGACACCGCCGTGTCGTACGCCTTCACCCTCGACGGCGTGCCGTTGGAGGGCGCGGGCGCGAAGCTGCGCATCGCGTTCGACGGCCAGGGCGCGGTGTCCGGCCTGACCTACAGCACCCGCGACGTGGTCAAGGTCGGCACCGTGCCGGTGCTCGACCTGACCTCGGCCCGTGAGCGCTGCGCCAAGATGCTCACCGCGAGCACCCGTCTCACCGGCGTGTCGTACGTGTACGACGCGCCCGCCCTGTCGGAGAAGGTCGGCAGGCTGGAGCCCGGCATCCGGTGCGCGGGCGCCGCACCGGACGGCGCGGAGGTCCAGGCCGTCACCGTGCCCGCCGCCGTCGACGCGACCCTGCCCGAACCCGGTCCGAGCCAGCCGCCCCGCGTCGAGAACGCCGTCTCGCCGCTGTGGACCAACCGGATCGACGTGGGCAGCGAGGGCACCGGCCGGTGCGCCGGCCTGCCGTGGACGAGCTACAACGTCAACGGCTTCAACAACCAGTTCTCCAGCCGCGGCATCCCGGTCCAGTTCAGCTGGCTCGACCGCAACGCGTGGGAGCGGGACTTCAAGGACCCGTCGCTGCCCAACGGCTGGGACCACCTGTACACCGACGACGTCGACATGACCTACTGGCAGGGCAACGGCTCGCCCAACGGCTTCTCGTTCGCCGGGTGCAGCAACAACACCGACACGTTCCTGTCCAACAACGACGCCCGGTGGGGCAACCGCGACGTCGAGTGGATGAGCCTCTACACCTGCTCGATCCTCCGGTCCTCGGCGGGCGGCCAGTCCTGGGCGCAGCGGTGGGGCCGGGCGTTCCGCGGCCTGCACCAGATCAACGGCTTCGACACGGGGGCCGTGCACAGCGCGGTGCACGGCAGCCGGTACGGCAACTACCTGCTGCGCACGCCGTTCCTGTGGTGGAACCGCCCGATGAAGGTCCGTGACGCGTGGGCACAGGCGTCCATCGACACGCAGCCGTCGTCGGTGGTGTGGGCGACCATGGGCCCGATCGGCACCTCGTGGCTGGCCAACGTCGACGACTACTTCTGGACCAAGGGCCCCGTTGGCCCGGACACCCTGCCCACGTGGGGTTTCTGGCGCATCTCCGGGACCAGCTGAGGACGCGCGGGGCCCTTCCACCGCACTGGGGGGTGGAAGGGCCCCGCCGCGCGTCGTTCAGCGCCGGGCCGGTCGGCCCGGCGGCATCCGGTGCACGGGCCGGAACGCCTCGCCCCCGTTGAACCGCCGCTCCAGGTCCGCCACGTACGCCTCGACGGCCGGGTTCACGATGTCCGCGAGGCTGCGCACGCCCGCCGCGGGCTCGTACGCCGCCAGGTAGGTCGCCGCGGCGCGGGCCCGCTCCAGCACGTCCCGGTCGAAGTTGACCGTCCGCTGCACCCGCCGCCCCGGGTGCGCCTCCGTGCCGGTAGCCTGATCGTCACCCGGGACGGTCACGGCGACGGTGATCTCTTTCACGTCGGCGGCCGGGTCGGGTGCGGCTTCGGGCGGCTGGGACATCTGTGAGCCTCCTCGGCGTCGTCACTCCGACGTGCGGTCCGAACGGGTGTTTCCGCTCGGCCGGACGGGTTATTGGCGAAGTCGGGCGAACAGGGGGCACCAGAGACGCGCACACCGTGCGTGACCAGCGTGTCCGCAGTCGGGTGAACTATCTCAGCAATCGGGAGAATCGAGTGCCGCCGGTTCTCCCTTGGCCCCCCTCGAACCATGATGGCTGTGGCCAGATTAGACGTAATCGACTCCCGGGGGAACGGTTATTGATCTACCCACCGCAAACCAACCGACACACCTCGTGACGAAGACGTGTTCTACTCGATAGCGCACGAACCGGACGGGCACCCCTCGGCCCGCCCGGCGAAGTCCTGCGTACTCAGGAGTACGAGATGACCGCCCACACCCTGGTAACACTCGCTCAGCAGACAGGGCCCGGCCTGGGCACAGGCGGGATACGCCAGTGGATCCTCGACAACCTCGTCCCCCTGCTGCTGCTCACCGTCGCGGTCCTGCTGCTGTGGCTCGGCGGGGGCAAGGGCGACAACGCCGGGGTCATGCGCCGCCTGGGCGGCGTCATCATCGCGCTGGCCATCATCGGACTGGCGGTGACCACGAACGCCGGGGCGAACATCGGCCAGTGGATCGCCGGCCTGTTCACCGGCGGGTGACCCTTGCGGGTACGCACTGACGACGAGGTCTACCGGGTCGACGCCGTCTGGCTCGGACCGCCCAAGGCGACCTTCCCGTGGCGCGCGCGCTACGTGGCCTGGGGCGTCGGCATCGTGGTGTTCATCCTGGTCACCGCCGTGCAGCGCCAGGTCGGCTTCGGCTTCGACTTCATCAACACCGGCTGGGGTTTCGTGATCACGGTCGCGCTCACCCGGTTCATCTGCGCCCGGATCAGCCACGAGCGCCCGCTGTCGTCCGTGCTGACGATGTGGGTGCGCGAGCTGAACTCGCCGCGCGAGCGCACGGCGGGCGCGGGCGGGGCGGCCAGCGCCGCCCGCATCCGGGTCAACCGCGACCGACCTCGCAGGAGCACCTCCGCCAAGGCCGTGAAACGCGCGGCCCGCGCGGCCCGATCCCCGCACCGCGGGCAGCCAGACCGCCGTAAGAAGGAGGTTCGCGGTGTTCGGACGCCGGCGTGACCGCAACCGACGTTCCGCCGCGCAGCACGTGGCCCAGCACGCGGCCGCGGCGCGGGACGACCGGAAGGTCTACTCCAAGCGCGGCCGACGCCTGCCCGGAGAGCAGGCCGTGCCGAGCTACACCCCGTCGATCGCGGCCCGCAGCATCGACGGCCACCTGCTGCGCACCGGCCAGGAGGTCTACGCCTGGTACAAGCTCGCGCCGCAGCGCTGGTCGTTCCGCTCGGACTCGCAGCGGCAGGACCTGATCGCCGCCATCGCGGGCCAGTACGCCGAACTCCAGGGCCGCTGGATGCACCTGCGGGTCACCACGCGGCCGTACCCGATCCGCATGTGGGCGGAGGCGCACGTCCACAACGCCGTGCGCCGGCTGCCGGACACGCCCGGCACGCTGTCGTTCGACGACTACATGGTCGGCGAGCAGCAGCAGCTCATGGGCCGGTCCATGGCGGAGAAGGAGGTCTACCTCGGCGTCCAGGTGCAGACCCGCAACATGATGGACCGCGCCGTGGAACGCGCCGCGCCCGTGCTGCGCAAGGTCTTCCCCGACGCCGTGGACGCCGAACTCGTCGCCATCGAGTCCGAGGTCGACCACCTCGACCAGGTGATCGGCTCGGCCGGCCTCGAAGGCCGCCCGGTGACCGCCGAGGAGATGTCCTGGCTGATGCACCGGTCGTGCTCGCTGGGGCTGCCCGCGCCGCGCAACCTGCCCGCCGTGCCGGGCGCGCCGTGGGAACCCGAAGACCTCGCGTCGTTCACCGACGCCGCGGACTTCCACCAGGAGCCGTACGCGCCGACCGTCACCGTGCGCGGGCGGACGGGGTCCAACGCGGGCATCAAGCGGCACGTCGCCGTGCTCACCGTGGGCCTCATGCACGGTCTCCAGATCCCCGAGGTCGACGACCCGTGGGTGCAGCGGTCCGACCGCCTGCCCGCCGCCGTCGAGTGGTCGGCGCGCATCTACGTGCGGCGGCCCGAAGAGGTGTCCGGCGAACTCACGCGGCAGATGAACAAGGTGCGCTCGCAGGTGCGGCACTACACCGACGAGCACGAGCTGGAACCACCCCAGTCGCTGGCCCGCCAGGCGTCCCGCGTGCTGGAGATCGACGACGAGATGACCTCGGGCTTCACCGCCCTCGGCACGCGCGTCCGGTCGTGGTGGCGGCTGGCCGTGTCCGGGCCCACCGAGCGGGAGGCGTTGCGGCTCGCGCAGGCGTTGCTCGACCTGTACAAGCCGAAGGTCGCCATCGAGCACCCCGAGGCCCAGTACGCCATCGCCCGCGAGTTCATCCCGGGCGAGCCCCTGTCGTCGTCGGCCTACCTGCGGCGCGGGTCGGTGCTGTGGGCGGCGTCCGCCGTGCCCACCGCCACCGCCGAGGTCGGCGACCGGCGCGGCATCCTGCTCGGCGAGACCGTCACCGCCACCCGCCGCCCCGTGGCGTGGGACCCGTGGATGGCGCAGGAGCTGCGTGACGCGTCCGGCCTCACCGCCATGGTGGCGGGTCTCGGCGCGGGCAAGTCGTTCCTCGGCGGCGGCATCGTCTACAAGACGCTGCGCGCGGGCGCGCACTGGACGTTGCTCGACCCGTCCGGTCCGCTCGCCGCGTTGTGCGAGCTGCCCGAGCTGCGGCCGTACGCGCGGCCGATCAACCTGCTCAACGCGCAGCCCGGCATCCTCAACCCGTACCGGGTGGTCGCCGAGCCGCAGCTCGACCACTTCCTGGACGAGGAGGACCCGGAGCGCACCTGGCGGCGGGAACGCGCGCTCGCCGCCGCCACGCGTCGCCGCCTCGTGCTCGACGTGCTGTCCGGCCTGCTGCCGTTCGAGGTGGCCCGGCTGCCGCACACGCGGATCGTGCTGCTGCGGGCCGTGCGCACGGTCGGCGGTCGGCCCGACGCGCACCCCGGCCAGGTGTTCGAGGCGTTGCGGCGTGACGCCTCCGAGCACCACGAGCACGCCGTGGTCGTCGCCGACTTCCTGGACGAGATGCGGGAGCGCATGTCGTTGCTCATCCCCGAGGTCGACGCCGACCCGTACAACGAGCAGCGCGACGACCGGCTCACCGTGCTCACCATGGCGGGCCTCAACCTGCCGAAGGACGGCGTGGGGCGTGAGCACTGGACCGACGCCGAAGCCCTCGGCGTCGAGATGCTCAACCTCGCCGCGTGGCTCACCCAGCGGTCCATCTACGAGCGCCCCAAGGACCTCCGCAAGGGCGTGTGGATCGACGAGGCGTTCTTCCTGTCGGAAGTGCCCACCGGCCGCGTCCTGATGAACCGCTTCGCCCGCGACTCCCGCAAGTGGAACGTGCGCGTCCTGCTGTCGTCCCAGATCCCCGCGGACTTCCTGAAGATCCAGGGCTTCGTCACCCTGCTCGACTCGGTGTTCGTCGGCCGGCTGGACGACGACCAGGCCCAGGCCGACGCCCTGCGCCTGCTCAAGGTCCCGATCGGCGCCGGTTACGAGCAGGTGGTCGCGTCCCTCGGCCGCCGCCCCGGCGGCGTCCGCAACAACACCGAGCGCGACCGCGCGCCGCGGCAGTTCATCTTCGGCGACGGCGCGGGCGGCGTCGAACGCATCCGCATCGACTTCTCCGGCCCCCACCTGGAACACCTCCGCAACTCCCTGGACACCACGCCGGACGCCCTGCGCGACGGCCACGAGCAGCCGGAAGTCGAACTCTCGTCCCCGCCCCAGGACCCGTTCGCGTACGCCGACGAACCCGACGAGTTCGACGACGAGCTGGCGGCCGACCTGGAGGTGGGCCTCGTCGACCCGGAGCTGGTCGACTCGACGCACGGTGAGGGAGGAAACCGCCGTCCGGGCCGGGAAGGTGCGGCATGAGCACCCTCCTGCTGGTGGCGACGATCGCCGCCGCGCTCCTCGCGCGGCGGCGGTTCAAACCCACCGCCGCCGCGGGCCGTGACACCCGGCCTGCCCGCGTCCGGTCACGTGGGACGCGTTGGGTGTCCACGGCCGCCGTCGCGGCGATCGTCAGCCTCCAGGTCGTGATCGGCGCACCCGCGGCGAACGCGGCGGAGTGCGGCGAGGCGCCCAACCCGGAGCGGCCGGGCTCCGGCATGGTCGGCGCGCTCGACCCGCCCAACGGCCAGGGCATGAAGGACACCCCGTACCTGACCTACGGGTACGCGGGCCTGGTGTGGCACGCGTACCAGGAGACCTGCCTCAGGCTGCCGGACACCACCGCGGTGCTCGACACCTGGATGGGCAACGAGCTGTTCAACGTCTCGAAGAACATCGTCGGCATCACCAACGCGCTGCACTACACGGTGATGGGCAACGGCCTGCTCAAGCCGCTCGACGACGCGGTCAAGGACGGCGTGCAGCGGGTTTACGACAACGTCTACCTGCGGTGGTTCGGCCTGGTCGCGCTCATCCTCGCGGTGCTGATGTTCCGGCAGATCTGGCGCGGCGACCTCGCGGCCATCAGCAAACGCGGGCTGTGGGCGCTCGCCGCGATGTGGCTCGCCACCTCGGCACTGGCACTGCCGCAGTTCTACAAGCTCCTCGACGAAACACTCGTCACCAAGACCGCGGAGATCCAAGCCGGGTTCATCGAGAACCCCGAGGAACAGGGCACGCTGCACGTCCTGCCCTCCCAGCTGCACGACTCCGTCGTCTACCAGAGCTGGCTGCGTGGCGAGTTCGGCACGCCGGACGCCACCCAGGCCAAGGAGTTCGGTCCCCGGCTGCTCAACTCCCAGGCGTGGACCGTGGTCGAGCTGGACCAGCAGAAGGACGGCGACGCCACCGCCCTGCAAGCCAAGAAGGACGAGTACAAGCTCATCTCCCAGCAGCTCGGACCGGCGAAGGGTTACTTCACCGGCGCCGACGGCGGCCGTACCGGCGCGGGTTTCCTGTCGTTGCTCCAAGCGGTCGCGTTCTCGCTGTTCCAGTTGTTCGCCAAGGCGGCCGTGCTGCTCGCCCAGCTGCTGCTGCGACTGCTCACCCTCGCCGGGCCGCTGATCGGCCTGGTCGCCCTGATCCAGCACGACCTGCTGCGCAAGGTCGGTCGCGCCGCCGCCGTCACGGTGTTCAACGTGCTCGTGCTCGCGGTGCTGGCCGGCACCCACGCGCTGCTGCTCCAGGCGATCTTCAACGCCACCGGGCTGTCGCTGCTCACCCGCACGCTGCTCGGCCTCATGTTGACCCTCGTGTGCTTCATGGTGGGCAAACCCATGCGGCGCATGTGGCAGATGGTCGAGGTGTCCGTGGGACCCGCCGGGAACGCGCTGCCCATGCGGGGCGGCCTGCTGTCCCGCTTCCGCCGCAAGAAGGACGCCGGCCCGACGCCGCAGGAAGAGTTCTGGGACACCGTGCGCGACACGGATCCCGACGGCCCCGAAGTGCCGCAGCGCGGGCGGGGACGGGTGCGGCCCGAGGCGGCCAACCCCGTGGTCGCCACGGCGCACCGGCTCGACCGCACGGGTGGTGCGGCGGGGCAACTGGGCTCCGGCGCGGTCGCCGGGGTCGGGCACGCCGCGCTGCCCGCGGGCGGTCACGGTGGACCGGCGGCGTTGCCGTCCGGGCGGTCGCGGGTGGTGGACACGCCGCCCGTCGCCGACCGCAACTGGGACCGGCTGGACGACGCGGTCCTGGTGCCCTCACGCGTCACGAACGGGTTCTCCCGCGTCTCGGAGGGCCCGGCCGTGCCGGGACCGCGCCGAGCTGAAACCGAAGTGGTCGCCGGGCGGCAGGTCCACGTGATCTACCGACCCTCGCGCGGGCTGGAAGTCAGGGACAGCTGATGCCGATCAGGACCAACCGGGGGCGCGCCGCGGTCTACCGCAGGCTGTGGGGGTGGCCGCTGCGCTCGCCCCGCCACCTCATCGCCACCATCGTCGGAGTCATCGCGCTGGTCGCCACGACCAGCATCGTCGTCGAGAACGCCGTCGGCCCGCGCAGCGGCGGCAACACCGCGGGCGGCGTGCTCACCACCTCGCCGTCGGGCGCGCCCGGTGGCAACCAGGTCGGCGTGCTGCCCTCGGCGGGCACCACGTCGCCGCTGCCGACCAAGGCGCCGAGCCCCACCGCGGCCGCGCCGTCCGCGCCGGTCAGCCCCGACGCCCAGCTGGCCGCGGAGGGCTGGGTGGACGCGTGGCTCGACCACCCGGCGGGCACCACGAACGCCAAGTGGCTCGAAGGTCTCCAGCGGTGGACGTCCGACGAGCTGCTGCCGACCCTCAAGTCGGTCGACCCGGCGAACGTCCCGAGCGAGATCAAGAGCAAGGTGAAGGCCGTTCGGTCCACCACCGATTCGGTCGATTTCGAAGCCGACTTGGAAACCGGCAAGCTCGTGCTGACCGTGGCCAGGCTGCCCGAGGGCTGGCGCGTGCACAAGTACAGCAGGGTGGGCTGAGATGCTGAAGATCGCGCTGGTGGTCGTGGCGGTCGTCGCCGTGGTCACCGTCACCGTGACCAACGGCGTCTCGACCGTGGTCAACGGGACCACGCCGAGCGACGAGGCCGGCGGTATCCGCGCCGTGGGCTGCAACGCGTCCATCGGCCCCTGGGAGGCGGGCGGCGAGGAGAAGGGCCGCTACGACGCCAGCCGGCTCGACGACGAGCAGCGCGGCACCGTCGCCAAGATCATCTCCATCGGCCAGGAGCGCAAGCTCCCGCCGCTGGCGTGGCAGATCGCCATCCAGGCGGGCATGACGGAGTCCGGCCTGCGCAGCCTCAACTACGGCGACCGCGACTCGCTGGGCATCTTCCAGATGCGCCCCTCGATGGGCTGGGGCTCGCCCGCCCAGGTCACCGACCCGATCTACGCGATCAACAAGTTCTTCGACGTGCTGGAGAACGTCCCCGACTGGCAGACCCGCCGCCCCGGTGACTCGGCGCAGGCCGTGGAGCGCTCGGCGTTCCCCGACCGGTACCACAACTGGGAGGCCATGGCGGCGTTCCTCATCGGCGACCTGGGCAACGTGGTCGACCCGGCCGGCTGCGGCGCGGGCGTCGGCGACTTCCTGCTCGCCTCCTCGGCCGCCGCGACCGCCATCGAGTTCACCAAGCAGCAGCTCGGCGAGCCGTACCTGTGGGGCGGCAACGGGCCCGACCAGTGGGACTGCTCCGGCATCCTGGTCAAGGCGTTCGCGGCGGCGGGCGTGAAGATCCCCCGGGTCGCGAACGACCAGTACACCTCCGGCGGCGCGCACCTCCCCGTGCGCGAGGCCAAGCCGGGTGATCTGCTGTTCTGGGCGACCAACCCCGCCAACCCGGTCACCGTGCACCACGTGGCGATGTACCTGGGCGGCGACGAGTACATCCACGCCCCGCAGACCGGGGACGTGGTGAAGATCAGCAAGGTCAACTGGGACTACCACGAGTTGATGCCACTGGCCGTTCGGCCGGGCGTGTGATCGCGTGCAGGGAGGCACCACCGATGTTCACCCCCGACCCCATCCAGCGCCACGCCGGTCCGCCCGCGTCCAGCACACCGGTCCGGGACTACCTGAACACGCAGCCACCCGGCGTCGACGCCGGGTACGCCGTGTTGCCCAGGTCGCTGGTCGAAGCCATGCCGTTGCCGTGGCAGCAGCAGATGACGCACCTGCTGTCCGAGTTCCACCGGTCGTTCGCGCACCTGGGCTGGCCCGTGTACCGCGTGGTCCCGTCCCGGCGGGAACGCCTGGTCGACCTGGACGAGGAGCAGCTGGCCGAGGTCGGGGCCATCGTGGAGATCGACGCGGACGGCGACCTCGTCTACCGGGACCGCAACGGGACCCGCATCGACGACCCGGAGAACCGCGTGGTGCTGGTGTCGGTGCTCGACCCCATCCCGGGTGACTACGCCAACGCCAACCAGAACACCCCGGCCCGGGGCTTCCCCGTGCCGCAGCAGCCGCAGTCGGGGCCGCTGCCGGTCCAGTCACCACCCCAGCGCTGACACGTTCGGGTGAAGACCGAACCGAAAATGTACGAAACGCCGGTGCTCGTCACTCGGTGAGTCATGGAACCTCCCGCTGACCACCCCACCCCCGCTCACCCGCCCGACGACCCGCCGCTCGGCGACCCGCGGTGCCTCGGCCTCGGCGCACCGGGCCGGGCCCGCCGCCGGTCACCCCGGTGGGAACGGAGGTGGGGCTGCGGTCACCCGGTCGAGGGGTAGCGCTGCGCGGTCCGGGTGCCGGGCGCACCCTGGTCGCCATGGCGCACTTCGAAACCGATGCGGGCGGTGCGACCGGTCCGGCGCAGCCGCTCGCGCTGCTCGGCCGGTCGAAAGCGCTGCGCATCACGTTCGGCGTGATCACGGTGCTGATCGGGTTGCTGGTGCTGCTGTGGCCCGGTATCACGATCCTCACCGCGGCCGTCCTGTTCGGCGTCCAGCTACTGGTCACCGGGGTGTTCTGGCTGGTCAGCTCGTTCACCCGGACCGGGGCGGACACCGGGCAGCGGGTGTTGTTCGCGGTGACCGGCGTGCTCGCGCTGATCGCGGGCATCCTGTGCCTGCGCTCGCCGTTCCAGACGATCGCCGTTCTGGCGCTGCTGCTGGGCGCGATCTGGGTGGTCGGCGGCGTGGCGGAGGTGCTGCACGGCTTCGGCGAGAGCGGGTGGGCCGTGTTCTCCGGCATCGTGACGGTGATCGCCGGCATCGTGGTGCTGGTGGCCCCGCTGTCGAGCATGGTGGCGCTGGCCTGGCTGTTCGGCATCACGCTGCTGGTGCTCGGCGTGGTGGCCATCGCGGCGGCCGTGTCGGGCGGACGCGCCGTGCCCGCGGCGGCGAAGCGCGACGCGGGCACCGGGCACGCCGCACCGGCCTGAGCACGCGACACGGCCTCCCGGCGGCACCGGGAGGCCGTGTCGCGCGGGTCAGCCCTCGCGCCAGCCGTTGGTGATGGGCAGGCGGCGGTCCCGGCCGAACGCCTTGAAGGAGATCTTGGTGCCCGGCGGGTACTGGCGCCGCTTGTACTCGGCGCGGTCGACCATCCGCAGCACCTTGTCGACCAGCTCGTGGGTGAACCCCGTGGCGATCAGGTCGTGGTAGCCCTTGTCGCCCTCCACGTAGTCGTCCAGGACGGCGTCCAGCAGCTCGTAGTCGGGCAGCGAGTCCGCGTCCAGCTGCCCCGGCCGCAGCTCGGCCGACGGCGGCTTGGTGATGGAGTTCTCCGGGATCGGCGGCAGTTCGCCCAGCTTCTCCGCCTGCGCGTTGCGCCACCGCGCCAGGTCCCACACCAGGGTCTTCAACACGTCCTTGATCGGCGCGAACCCGCCCACCGCGTCGCCGTAGATGGTCGAGTACCCCACCGCCAGCTCGGTCTTGTTGCCGGTCGCCAGCACCAGGTGGCCGTGCTGGTTGGACAGCCCCATCAGCGTGACGCCCCGGCACCTGGCCTGCACGTTCTCCTCGGCCAGACCGGTCAGCCCGAGCTGGTCGACGAACACCCGCACCATGTCCGCGATCGGCTGCTCCGAGTAGTGCAGCCCGGTCCGCTGGGCCAGGTCGTACGCGTCCGACTTCGAGTGGTCCGACGAGTACACCGACGGCATGGACACGCCGTACACCGAGTCCCCGCCCAACGCGTCCACGGCCAACGCCGCCACGACCGCCGAGTCGATACCGCCGGACAACCCGAGCACCACGGACCGGAACCCGTTCTTGTGCACGTAGTCGCGCAGCCCGGTGACCAGCGCGTGCCACACCTCCGCCTCGTCGGACAGCGGTTCCGCGGGCTGCGGCACGGGCAGCGGCTCGTAGGCGGGCACGGGCGTGGCGGAGAGGGTCCGGCGGCGCACCTCGAAACCGTTGACCTCGCCCTCGGTGCGCGCCGCGCCGCCGGGCAGGTCGAGGTCCAGCACGACCAGGTGCTCCACGAACTGCGGCGCGCGGGTCACCAGCGCGCCGTCCCGGGCGACGACCATCGTGTCGCCGTCGAACACCAGCTCGTCCTGCCCGCCGACCATGTTCACGTACGCCAGCGGCGCGTTCGCCTCCGCCGCGCGCCGCGCCACCAGCGGCAGCCGGGCGTCGTCCTTCTTCCGCTCGTACGGCGACGCGTTCGGCGACACCACGAGGTCCACGCCCGCCGCGCCGAGCGCCGCGACGGGACCGCCGTCCTGCCACAGGTCCTCGCAGATCACCATGCCGATCTCCAGGCCGTGCAGCCGCACGACGTCCAACGTGTCGCCGGGCGTGAAGTACCGCCGCTCGTCGAACACGCCGTAGTTGGGCAAGTGGTGCTTGTGCTGCCGGGCCACGACCTCGCCGCCGTGCAGCACGGCCGCCGCGTTGCGCGTGCCGTGCTCGTCGCGGTCCAGGTAGCCGACGAACACCGGCAGCCCGCCGCACCCCGCGTCGTCGAGCCGCACGGCCAGCTCGGTCAGAGCCTGCCGGGACGCCCGCGCGAACGACTCGCGCAGCGCCAGGTCCTCGACCGGGTAGCCGGTGAGCGCCATCTCCGGGAAGACGACGAGGTGCGCTCCCGCCTCGACGGCTTTGCGGGACCAGGCGACGACCAGTTCGGAGTTGCCGGCCAGGTCGCCGACACAGGCGTTGACCTGGGCGAGGGCGAGTCGGAGCTGTGGCATGGGGGCATTCTCGCTCAGCTCGCCCGGCCTTGGTGACCGTTGTGGCCGACGAGTCACACCTACGATCGATGTCGTGCGTCGTTCCCTAATGCTGTTCCTCGTCCTGCCCGTGTTGGCGTCGTGCACGTCCGTTGTCGGGGGTACACCGACCGCGCGCACGTCGCTCGAACAGCGCGGGCCCGCCGGGGCCGTGCCCGCGGGCCTGGAGCGGTTCTACGGGCAGCGGATCGGCTGGGAGGACTGCGCCGACTACGCCACCACCGGCACCACCCGCGCGCAGTTCCGGACCAGGAAGGACATGCGCATCCAGTGCGCCCGTGTCGAGGTGCCGCTCGACTACGCCGCGCCCACCGGCCGCACGATCAAGATCGGCCTGCTGCGCCGCGCGGCGACCGGCGACCGGATCGGCTCCCTGTTCGTCAACCCGGGTGGTCCGGGAGCGTCGGGCATGTCGGCGGCGGCCGGGTTGAGCACGCAGGTCGGGCGGTCCGGGTTGGGCGAGCGCTTCGACCTGGTCGGGTTCGACCCGCGCGGCGTGGGCGCGAGCGAGCCGCAGGTGCGCTGCCTGAGCGACGCCGAGCGCGACGAGGAGCGGTTGGACGTCGACCTCGACACGTCGCCCGCGGGCATCGCGCAGACCGAGGCGGAGAACAAGGCGTACGCCGAGAAGTGCGCCACGACCAGCGGCCCGGACCTGCTGGCGAACATCGGCACCCGCGACGTGGTGCGCGACCTGGACGTGCTGCGGTCCGCGCTGGGCGACGCGAAGCTCACCTACCTGGGCTACTCGTACGGCACGCACATCGGCGCGAACTACGCGCAGGCGTTCCCCGGCAACGTGCGGGCGCTGGTGCTGGACGGCGCGGTGGACCCGACGCAGAACCAGGTGGAGTCGCTGATCGCGCAGGGCAGCGGGTTCCAGAAGGCGTTCGAGGAGTTCGCGCGGTGGTGCGCGCAGCGCCAGGAGTGCGCGCTCGGCAACGACCCGGCGAACGCGAGCAAGGCGTTCCGCGACCTGACGCTGCCGCTCGCGCAACGGCCGGTCGACGTCGGCTCGCGCAAGCTCTCCTACAGCGACGCGATCACCGGCGCCATCCAGGCCATGTACGCCGAGGAGCTGTGGACCCCCCTCAACGCGGGTCTCGCGGAGCTGAAGAACAACCAGGGCAGCGTGCTGTTGCAACTGGCCGACGCGTACTTCGACCGCGACGCGGACGGCCGGTACTCCACGACCACGGACGCGTTCACCGCCATCAAGTGCGTGGACGAGCCACGCATCACCGACCGCGCCGTGCTGGACGACCTGGCACGCCGCTACAAGGCCGCCGCGCCGTTCCTGGACGACGGCAACCCGGCGGTGGGCACGCTCGACTCGTGCGCGTTCTGGCCGGTGCCGCCGACCGCGCCGGAGAAGAAGCCGGTGTCCGGCCTGCCGCCGGTCCTGGTCATCTCCACCACCGGCGACCCCGCCACCCCCTACCAGGCGGGCGTGAACCTGGCGCAGGCGCTGGGCGGCGGGCTGCTCACGTTCGAGGGCAACCAGCACACCGCGTACCTCCAGGGCAACGCGTGCGTCGACCCGGTCGGCGACGCGTACCTGATCGACCTGGAGCTGCCCCAGCCGGGCAAGCGGTGCTCCTGAGCAGGGCCGTGTGAGGTGACTCGCAGACCGCGCACATCCGGTCCGGAGGGTGTCACTCTGGGCTGGTAACCGTGCAACGACGCCCGGAGACCCGCGATGGGGCGGGCTTCGAGGGAGGACGGTCGACGATGACCTCTGCCGAGGTAGCCGCGCCTTACGGCGGCGGGGCCAGTGCACCCGCCACGCCCACCAAGAAGGTGCGCATCCACCACCTGCGTGAGCTGAAGGAACGCGGCGAGCCGTGGCCCATGCTCACCACCTACGACATGTACAGCGCGGAGCTGTTCGACGAGGCGGGCATCCCAGTGCTCCTGGTCGGCGACTCGGCGTCGAACAACGTCTTCGGCTACGACACGTCGCTGCCGGTCACCGTGGACGAGCTGCTGCCGCTGGTGCGGTCCGTGACGCGGTCGGTGAAGCGCGCGCTGGTCGTGGCGGACCTGCCGTTCGGCTCCTACCAGGTGTCCGTGGAGCAGGCCGTGGCGACGGCCGTGCGGTTCATGAAGGAGGGCCGCGCGCACGCCGTGAAGCTGGAGGGCGGCCGGCACTTCGCGCCGCACATCGAGGCCATCGTCCGCGCCGGCATCCCGGTGATGGCGCACATCGGCTTCACGCCGCAGAGCGAGCACCAGCTCGGCGGGTACCGCGTGCAGGGCCGCAACGACGCGTTCGACCAGGTGGTGGCCGACGGGCGGGCCGTGCAGGAGGCGGGCGCGTTCGCGGTCGTGCTGGAGATGGTGACCGCCGAGGTGGCCAAGCAGGTCACGCACGACCTGGAGATCCCGACCGTCGGCATCGGCGCGGGACCCGACACCGACGCCCAGGTGCTGGTCTGGCAGGACATGATGGGCCTGCGGCGCGGCAAGTCGCCCCGGTTCGTGAAGCGGTACGCGAACGTGGCGGACGTGATGCTCGGCGCGGCCCGCGAGTACGCGGCCGAGGTGAAGGCCCACCAGTTCCCGGGGCCCGAGCACACGTTCCACTGATCGGCTGATCCCCGGTTGGGGCGGTCGGCCCGGTCCGACGGCCCCGCCGGGGTGATCTTCGCCCCGCCCGCGTCCGGCAGAGTGGGGCTCATGTACCCCGAGATCGAGCCATACGACCAGGGCCTGCTCGACGTCGGCGACGGCAACCGCGTCTACTGGGAGGTGTGCGGCAACCCGTACGGGAAGCCGGTCGTGTTCCTGCACGGCGGTCCCGGCGGCGGCAGCTCACGCGCCCACCGGCGGCTGTTCGACCCGGCCGCGTACCGGATCGTGCTGTTCGACCAGCGTGGTTGCGGGCGGTCGACGCCGCACGCGAGCGACCCCGGCGTGGACATGTCCGTCAACACCACCTGGCACCTGGTGGCCGACATGGAACGGCTGCGCGAGCACCTGGGCGTCGACCGTTGGCAGGTGTTCGGCGGGTCGTGGGGCAGCACGCTCGCCCTCGCCTACGCCGAGTCGCACCCCGACCGGGTCGCCGAACTGGTGCTGCGCGGTGTCTTCACGGTGCGGCAGCGGGAACTCGACTGGTTCTACGGCGGCGGCGCGGGCACGTTGTTCCCCGAGCTGTGGGAGCGGGTGGCGGCGCTCGCCCCGGACGGCGACGTGATCGGCACGTACGCCCGGCTGCTCGCCGACCCCGACCCGGCGGTGCACGAGCCGGCGGCCGTCGCGTGGAGCGTGTGGGAGGGCTCCACGGTGACGCTGCTGGAGCGGCCCGAGCTGGTGGCGGCGTTCGCCGAACCCCGGTACGCGCTCGCGTTCGCCCGCATCGAGAACCACTACTTCGTCCACCGCGGCTGGCTGGAGGAGGGCCAGTTGCTGCGGGACGCGGGCAAGCTCGCGGGCATCCCCGGTGTCATCGTGCAGGGCCGCTACGACGTGGCGACACCCGCGATGACGGCGTGGGAGCTGCACCGCGCGTGGCCCGATTCGGAGCTGGTCGTGGTGCCCGACGCGGGTCACGCCTACGACGAGCCGGGCATCCTCCGGGCCCTGCTCGCCGCCACCGACCGCTTCCGGCCCTGACGGTCAGCCCGCGAGCGCGCGGGCCAGCTCGGCGCGTGCCGCGACCAGCGACGGCCCGTACCAGGTCAGGTGCCTGCCCGACACGTGCACCGGGCGCAGCCCGGGGAAGAACTGCGGACCGTCGTCGGGCGTGAACAGGTACGGCTCGTCGGGCAGCACCACCAGGTCGGCGTCCCGGGCCCGCAACTCGTCCAGGGTCGGGCGGGGGTAGCGCTCGGCGTGGTCGGCGTAGGCGTTGACCACGCCGAGCCGGTGCAGGACGTCGCCGGCGAACGTGTCGCGGCCGAGCACCACCCACGGCTTGCGCCACACCGGCACCACGGCCCGGAACCGGGCGGGTTCGACCACGCGCCACACCCGCTCGGCCTCGACCAGCCAGTCCGGTTCGACGTCCCACGCCGTGCCCAGCAGCCGCCGCAGCGATTTCAACGCGGCGGGCACGGTGGCCGGCGCGGCGGTCACCCACACCGGGACGCCGTCGGCACGCAGCCGCGCCACGTCCTCGGGCCGGTTCTCCTCGCTGTTGGCGAGCACCAGGTCCGGCGCGAGCGCCAGCACCCGGTCCACCGCCGGGTACTTGGACCCGCCGACGCGTGCCGCGGACAGGTCCGCCGGGTGCGTGCAGTAGTCCGTGACGCCCACCAGCACGTCGCCGACGCCCGCGACCGCCTCGGTGAGCGACGGCACGAGGCTCACCACGCGGCGCGGCGCGGTCGGCAGCGGCACCGGCTCGCCCAGGTCGTCCACCGGCAGCATCAGGCGCTCACCGGCGCGAACGCCACCTCGCGCGACGCCGGGTCGGCCCGCACCAGCCGCACCCGGACGCGTTCGCCCTCGGGCAGACCCGCGCCCGTGCACCGCGCCATCACCGGTGGCCGCGTCACGAACACGTCCGCGCCGTCACCGTCGGACCGCAGCACGACCGCGTCGAAGTCCTGACCCACGCGATCCGCGAGCACCCACGCCTCCACCTGGTCGAGGCACGCCCGTTCGACCTTGCCCGTCACCGCGTCCGAGCCGCCCATCACGCCCGGCAGCCGCGGCAACGCCCGCCGCACCCACTCCGGCACGTCCTGACCGGCCGTCACCGCGAGGCACACCTCCGCGGCGAACCGGTCCACCAACCGCCGCAACGGCGCGGTCACGTGCGTGTAAGGCGCGGCCACCCCGGCGTGCGTCGTCACGGCCGGGATCTCGCCGTCGAAGACCGTGTACCCGGCGCCGCGCAACAACCGCGTGGCGTCCACGAACAACGCCAACGACTCCGGTCGTATCGGGTCCAGGCCCGCCAGCAGCCGCGCCGGCGTCATCCCGGCCGGCCACGGCACGCCGAGCGCGGCGGCGGAGCGCCGCAACGCGTCCACCGCGCCGTTGTCCGCGTCCGGCAGCGTGCGCAGCACACCGACCCCGGCGTCCAGCATGATCCGCGCCGCCGCCATGCCGGTCAGCAGCGACACCTCGGCGTTCCACGCGTCCACGGCCGATCGCGGCCGGACGACGAGCTGCCACCCGCCGTTCCCGTCGGGCTCGACCTCCTGCTCCGGCAACCGCAGCTCGACCGCGCCGCGCTCGACGGCACGCTCCCGCCGCAGCCGCCCGAAGTCGGCCAGCGCCGCCACCGACGGGTGCGGCGTGCCCGCGTCGAACGACGCCTGCACGCCCTCGTAGTCCAGTTGCGCGGTGGAGCGCACCACAGCACGTTGCACCCGCACGTCCGCCGGTTCGGCGTCCGGCCCGCACTCGAAGGTCCACAGCACGGCCGGGCGGGTCTGCGACGGCAGCAGGCTCGCCGCGCCCTCCGACAACGACGTCGGGTGCAGCGGCACGTTGCCGTCCGGCAGGTACCGGGTCTGCCCGCGCCGCCGGACCTCCGCGTCCAGCGCGCCGTCCGGCTCGACGAACGCACCGAGGTCGGCGATCGCGTACCGCACGCGGAAACCACGGCCGACGCGCTCCACGAGCAGCGCCTGGTCCAGGTCCTTCGCACCGGGCGGGTCCACGGTCACCAGGGGCAGCGCGGTCGCGTCCACGCGCCCCGCCGCCACGTCCCGGCCGACCGCCCGCTCCGCCTCGGCCAGCACGGCGGGCGGGAACTCGGCGGGCAACCCGAACTCGGCCCGGATGCCGGCGAAGTCCAGGCCCGCGCGACCGGTGCGGATCACCATCGAGGCCACGTCTGCACCCTAACCCCGGCTACTCGTCCCTCCACTCGCGGTCGGCCTCGTCCTCGGCCTCGGTGCGCCGCCCCGCCAGCTCCAGCGCCCGCCGCGCGGTCGCCTCGTCCGGGTACGGCCCCATCCGGTCGCCACCGCGACACCCGACGCCCTTCTCGGCCGTCTGGTGCGTCAGGCAGTAGTACCAGGCATTCGGATCACCCATGCCTCCAGGCTGACATGCACCGCCGCGCATGTCATGTCCGCTCGACGGGCACCCGCGCGGGCAGCAGCACCGCCACCAGCGCACCCGCACCGCAGACCACCGCGGTGATCAGGAAGATCTCCCGGTACTCGGTCAGCAACGCGTCGGTCAACGCCCGCTGGTAGTCGGCCAGCCGCCGCGCGTACTCCGCCGCGGGCACCCCGAACGGCAGCGGCGTGTCCAGCTCGGCGGTCAGCTCCCGGAACCGGTGCAGCCCCCACGCGGACAGGGCCGCCACCCCGACCAGCATCCCGGTCATCCGCGCCACCACGACCGCCGCCGACGCCACCCCGTGCCGGTCGGCGGGCACGACCCGCAGCACCGCCGCCGACACCGGCGCGATCACCAGGCCCAACCCGAGACCCGCCACCACCAGGTCCCGGTGCAGGACACCCGACGCCACGTCCGCGGGCCACCGCGCCATCAACGCGTACGCGCCGCACGCCACCGCCATCCCGGCCACCGCCACCCACCGGTCGCCGACCCGGCCCGCGAGCCACCCGCCGAGCACCGCGCCCACCGGCAACGCCACCAGGAACCACGCGAGCAACGCGATCGCCGCGGTCGCGTCCATCCGCAACACGGTCTGCGCGAACAGCTCCACGTCCACCAACGTCACCATCAGCGCCGCACCCGCCGCCAACGACACGCCCAGCGCCGCCGCGAACGGCCGCGCCACCACACCCGCGGGGTCGAGCAGCCGCACCGGCGACCGCCGCTCCCACCACGCGAACGCCACCAGCGCCACCGCCGAAGCACCCAGCACCGGCCAACCCCACGGCGGCAGCACGGCGTGCCGCGGGTCCGGGTTGTGCAGGCCGACCACGAGCAGCGACAACGCGAGCGCCAGCAACGCGCCGCCCACCAGGTCGACCCGCACCGGCCGCCCGCCGCCCGCCGGCACGGTGCGCCGCACGACCAGCGCCGCGACCGCCGCGAGCGGCAGGTTCACCCAGAACACCCACCGCCAGCTCTGCGGTTCCAGCGACTCGGTCACCGACCACGCGTGGAACAACGACGTGACGCCGACGCCGTACAGGGTGCCCAGCACGCTGCCCAGCTCCTGCGCCGCGCCGACCACGCCCAACGCGCCCGCCCGCCCCCGCTCGTCCCACAGGTCGCCGACCAGCGCCATGGTCACCGGCAGCAACGCGCCACCGGCCAGGCCCTGCACGACCCGCCCGGCCACCAGCACCGGCAGGTCGCCCGCCAGCGCCGTGACCACCGAGCCGACGGCGAACCCGGCCAGGCACAGGTTCAACACGAACCGGCGCCCGAGCCGGTCGGAGAGCTGCCCGAGCAGCGGCATCCCCGCGACGTACCCGAGGAGGTACCCGGTGACCACGGGCGTCGCGCGCTCCAGGTGGTTCACCGGGACGCCGAGATCACGCACCACGTCGACAAGGACACCGACCACCACGTACGCGTCCAACGCGCCCAGCAGGACGGCGAGAGCGCCCGCGCCTATCGCGAGCCGGCGGGACGTCACCGCGGCGGGGAGACGGTGAACGACTTGTTGAAGTCCGACAGCCCGATGGCGACCTTCGCCCCACCGGACAGCTCGAACACGGCGTCGGTGAGCTTGTCGTCCTTCAGCGAGAACCGGCCACGCACGTCGTCCCCGATACCCGGCACCAACCCGGCGACCACGTCCTTCGGCACGGTCGCCTCCACCACGGCCGCGCCGTCGCCCGCGCTGACCGTCTTGGCGCCCTCGGCGCGGTCCAGCACCTTCGCCACCCCGCGCTCGGGGTCGAGGATCGCGGTCGGGTCGTACACCTGGCCCGCCAGCGCCGCGGGGAGCTTGGTGAAACCGCCGGTCGGGCCCTTGACGTACAGGTCGCGGTCGACCAGGACGTACTCGACCTCCAGCAGCTGGCCGAACTGCTCCACCTTGGCGCGACCCTTCGACTCGCCCTTGGCGTTCAGGTCGCCCTCCGCGTCCTTCACGGTGACATCGGGCAGCTCGCCGTCCACCTTGACGGTGAAGTGCGTGCTGTCCACCGACCGCATGGCCGCGGCGGACTTGTCGAGCAGTTGCGCGCCGTCCGGCAGGTCACCGGAGGACGTGCAGCTCGCGAGCAGCAGTGCGAACGCGCCTACCAGGACGCGGCGACGGGACATGTGGGGGATCGTAGGTCCACTTCGGGCCGGAACTGTGCCGAACCACACCGCCACTCCGCGTGACCTGGGCGTTGTACCCGGCCGACCGCCGTTGGCACGAGTCGCCGACGCGCGGTCCACCGGACTTACCTAGGCTTCGTGCCATGAACCGCCAGCAGGAGTTCGTGCTCCGCACCCTAGAGGAACGGGACATCCGGTTCGTCCGGCTCTGGTTCACCGACGTCCTGGGCTTCCTCAAGTCCGTCGCGGTGGCCCCGGCCGAGCTGGAGGGCGCCTTCAGCGAGGGCATCGGCTTCGACGGCTCGGCCATCGAGGGTTTCGCCCGGGTGTACGAGTCGGACATGGTGGCCAAGCCGGACCCGTCCACGTTCCAGGTCCTGCCCTGGCAGACCCCGGACGGCGCGCACTACTCGGCCCGCATGTTCTGCGACATCGCGATGCCCGACGGCTCGCCGTCGTGGGCCGACCCGCGGCACGTCCTGCGGCGCTCCCTGGCCAAGGCCAGCGAGGCGGGCTTCACCTGCTACGTGCACCCGGAGATGGAGTTCTTCCTCCTCAAGAGCCTCCCGGACGACGGCAGCGAGCCGCTCCCGGCGGACAACGGCGGTTTCTTCGACCAGACCAGCCACGAGACGGCCACGCACTTCCGGCGGCACGCGATCGAGGCGCTGGAGGCCATGGGCATCTCGGTGGAGTTCAGCCACCACGAGGGCGCGCCCGGCCAGCAGGAGATCGACCTGCGTTACGCCGACGCGCTCACCATGGCGGACAACGTCATGACGTTCCGCTACCTGGTGCGCGAGGTGGCGATCACGCAGGGCGTGCGGGCGAGCTTCATGCCGAAGCCGTTCACCGACCAGCCCGGCTCCGGGATGCACACGCACGTCAGCCTGTTCGAGGGCGACCGCAACGCGTTCTACGACGCCGAGGACCCGTACCAGCTCTCGGAGACCGGCAAGGCGTTCGTCGCGGGGCTGCTGCGGCACGCGCGGGAGATCTCCGGCGTCACCAACCAGTGGGTCAACTCCTACAAGCGGCTCATCGTCGGCGGTGAAGCGCCCACAGCCGTGTGCTGGGGCCACGCGAACCGGTCGGCGCTCGTGCGCGTGCCGATGTACTCGCCGGGCAAGTCGTCGTCCCGCCGGGTGGAGATCCGCTCACTGGACTCGGCGTGCAACCCGTACCTGGCGTACGCGGTGATCCTCGCCGCGGGCCTGAAGGGCATCGAGAAGGGCTATGAGCTGCCACCGGCGGCGGAGGACGACGTGTGGTCGTTGACCGACCGCGAACGCCGTGCCGCCGGCTACGACAACCTTCCGCAGAACCTGGGTGAGGCGTTGGCCGAGATGGAGAACTCCGAACTGCTGCCCGAAGCGCTGGGCGAGCACGTGTACGACTTCTTCCTGCGCAACAAGCGCACGGAATGGGACGCGTACCGGCGCAGCGTCACGCCGTACGAACTCCGCACCCTCCTCCCGGTCCTGTGAGGCAACCGGTGCGGGTGGTCCACACCGGGCAGTCGGAGAAGCTAGGTTTGCACACCGTGACCGAGGTGCCCGCGAACCCGGAAGTCCGCCCCGACCTCATCGCGTGCACGGTGGCCACGGCCGCCGAGCTGCCCGCCGTCAAGGTGCTGTCCGGCTCCTTCCTGGCCAACCACCCGCAGGCGCGGTTCGTCGCGCTCGTGGTGGACGCCCTGCCGGAGAACTCGGGACCGGGCCTGATCACCCCGGCCGACCTCGGGGTGCGCCCGGACGAGCTGGCCGAACTCGCGACCGGCTGCACCGCCGCGCAGCTGTGCGGCCTGCTGCGGCCCCGGCTGCTGGAGCAGCTGCTCGGCCAGGGCGTGCCCGTGCTCTACCTGGACCCGTGGGTCCAGGTGCTGGGCTCGGTGGCGGAACCGGTGCTGGCGGCCGTGCGCCGCGGCCCGCTGGTGCTGCTGCCGCGCGCGCTGCGCCCGCTGCCCGACGACGGCCTGCGACCCACGCCGACCGAACTGCTGGAAACCGGCGTGTTCGACCCCGGCTTCCTGGTCGTCGCGCCCGGCGCGGAACCGTTCCTGCGCTCCCTGGAGGAGCAGCTGCGGCGCACACCGGACGCCACGAAGGCCGTGCTCGACATGGCGCCCGCGCTGGTCGGCCTGGACGTGCTGCGGGACGCCACGATCGGCCTGTCGGCGTGGAACGCGGGCCAGCGCGACCTGCACCGCACGGAGGACGGCGTGCTGACCGTCCTCGGCGAGCCGCTGCGGACCGTGCACTTCGCGGGCTTCGACCCGGGCCGGCCGTGGCTGCTGTCCGCCGAGTTCGCCGACCGGCCCCGCGTGCTGCTGTCCGAGCACCCGCAGCTCGCCGAGCTGTGCACCGCCTACCGGGCGGAGCTGGTGCGCCGCGGCTACTCGCCGACACCCGTGCCCTACGGCTTCGGCCGGCTCGCCGACGGCACACCCGTCCCCGACGAGCTGCGTGCCGACTACCGCGACGCCGCGCGGGCCCGCGCGGGTTCCGCGTTCGACCCGGCGCACTTCGTCCACGAGGACGTCCCCGAAGCGGTCGGCGTGCCGTCACCGCCGCCCGCGTTCGGACCCGACGGCGGTGCCGGCTTCGTGGCGTGGGCCTGCGAGCCCGTGCCCGGCCTGCCCGGCAGCACGCGGTGGGCCGCCGCCCTGTGGCGTGGCGACCAGGCGTTGCGCGAGCAGTTCCCCGATCCGTTCGGCGTGGACGCGGCGGCGTTCCGCGACTGGTGCGCCGGCGCGGGTGTTGCCACCGGACGCCTGCCCGTGTCCGCCGTGCCCACCAAACGCGGTGACGCGCCCGCGTTGCTCGACCAGCTCGGCGTGTCCGTCATCGGCACGGGTCCGCACGCCGAACTGCTCCAGGCCGCTGCCCGCGCGTCCGGGCTGCCCACGTCCACGACGGCCGGGTACCCGATAGTGGTTCGCGTCGACGGGCACGCGCCCGTGCCGGACGACCGGTACGTGGTCGACTACCGCTTGGACGAAGGACCCTCGTCCGACGCGCACGAGCTGTGGGTGCCGTCCGAGGCGACACGGCGCGCGGTGGAGCGCAACGGCGGTCCCGTGGTGCGGGTGCTGCCCCTGCCCGTGCGCGCGCAGGAGGCGTACGAACCGGAGGAGCGCGAAGGCGTCGTGTTCGGCGCGCTCGCCGACCACGCCATCGACCGCGAGGGCAACGTCCTGGGCGTGGTGTCCGCGTTCCTCGGCGCGTTCGCCGACCGGTCCGACGTGGCCCTGCGCATCGCCGTGACCGGCGCCGACGACCACCCCGAGGCCGCCGAGCGGCTGCGCCTCGCCACCGCCGTCGACCCGCGCGTCGAACTCGTCGCCGACCTGGGCGCGGTGGACTGCCTGGTCTCGCTGCACCGCGGCCGGGGCGACCGGGTCACCGCGGCCCTCGCCGAGCACGCCGCCCGCGGCGTGCCCCTGCTGATCTCCGACCACGGCCCGGTGGCCGAGCTGTTCGACAAGCGGTCGGTGGTCTTCGTGCCGTGCCGGCAGGGCGCCGAACCGGACGCGCAGGCGGCCGTGAAGCTGTTGCGCGCGCTCGCCGACGACCTGCCCGCGGCACGCGCCATCGGTGTGCGGGGCCGGGAACGCCTGGCCCACCGCGACGTCGTCAAGATCGGCGACCTGATGCGCGACCGCGTGGAGCACGCGTACCGGGCGTGGCGGTCGCGCCGCGCCGCGTCGAAACCCAACCCCGTGGACGACCCGATGAAGGCACTGCACTCCGCGAAGCACGCGCTGCTGCGGCAACCCGACGTGAGCGCCGCCAGTCGCACCCCGATGGCGCCGCAGCTCCGCAAGGTCGTCCTGCGCGTGCTCGACCACTACGACAACCACATGCGCGACGTGCTGACGTCCCTTGTGGACGGTGTCGAGCGGACGGTGTCGGAACTGGTGCGCCGCCAGGACGACCTGACCACCGGCGTCGGGCTCGGCGAGCTGGAGGTGCTGCGCTCCGAGGTCGAGCAGCACGTGGAGCAGCAGAGCCAGTTCGCCGACCAGCTCATGGGCCTGGACGACGGTGTCGTGCGGGTGCGCGCGGACATGGCCGGGCAGGGCAGGCGACTGCGGGAGATCGAGGACGCCGTCGTCGCCGAGGCCGCCAAGCGCGCCAAGTCGAGCGACGCGCTCGCGCAGCGCATCGACAAGCTCGCCGTCGCGTTGGAACGCACCCTGGACCGGATCGACACCCTGGAGTCCAAGGTGGTCGAGGTGCTCCGGGACCGGGACAACCGGCTGGACGCCGGCCTGCGTGCCGCCGGCCAGGCGCAGCAGACCGCGGACGCGTTGCGGCGCGTCGTGGTGCGCGAGCACGAGCGGCACAGCGAGTCCGCGCCCGACGTGCGCAGCTCGCTCGTGCTCACCGAGGTGGGCCTGCTGCGGTTGCCGTCCGACGACGCGTTCATGCTGCCGATGCTGTCCAGCAACGGCGTGTGGGAAGCGGACCTGTCGGAGCTGATCGACTCCGTGGTCGAGCCGGACGGGATCTTCCTCGACGTCGGCGCGTACGTGGGCTACCAGACCGTGCGGATGCTCAGCCGGTTCGGCGCCGCGGGTGCCGTGGTGGCGGTCGAGCCGTGCCCGTCGTCGCGGGCGCTGCTGCGGCACAACGTCGAGGTCAACCTGCCCGAACGCGTTGCCGAGCGGCTGGTCGTGGTCGACGCGGCGGCGTGGGAGAGCGTCGGCGAACTCGCGACGCAGCCCGCCCTCACCGGCGGGGTGGCCGTCGCGCCGCTGCCCGACGACGCGCCGGAGGACGCGCCGCGGGTGCGTGCGGCCCGGCTCGACAAGGAGCTGGAAGCCGTGCCCGCCCTTCAGGGGATGAAGCTTTCCGTCGTGCGGGTGGACGCGCCGGGTCGTGGTCACCGCGCGTTGGCCGGCCTGGTGCGCCGGCTGCGCCGGGATCGCCCGCACGTGTTCCTGGACTTCTCCGCGTCGGCGACGGAGGCGTTGGGTGACGACCCGGTGACGGTGCTCAAGGAGTTCCGCGTGTGGGGCTACGACCTGGTGCCCGTCGCGACTCGCGAGGTCGCTTCACCGGAGCAGATCGTGGCCGCGATGGCGGGGCTGCGCACCGTCACGCTGTGGCTGCGTCCGCGCCCCGTGCAGGCCCCGGCACCCGGCCCGCAGGTGGCGGTACCCCTCCGGCAGCCCGCTGACCAGGCGATTTGACTTCCGGTCCGCCCCTGAGTAACTTTTGTCGAGTCGCCAGCAAGACCCCCGGAACGAGCGGGTTGACACCGCGAATCGGGCCGGGTAGAGTGTTGCGACGTCAAGCTCCTCAAGCGAATAAGCGGCCACAGCGGCTGCCTCGGTTCGGGAGCACAAAGCAAACTGAATGCGAAGTGACTTCGTCGCGGAGCCGAGAAGCCGAAACGGCCGATTTGACACCGCGAAAACGAACGAGCTAAGCTTCAAACACAAGCCCCGGAATGAACCGCGGTAAAACGCGGAACAAGATGGTGAGCGCGTGTTCCTTGAGAACTCAACAGCGTGCCGAATAGCCAGTAA
>NZ_JAHXGQ010000050.1 GCF_019375475.1 Saccharothrix obliqua
GGCGTCGGGTCCGGTGTCGTTCATGCGTGGTGCGGACGCGTCGGCGGGGACGATCAAGTCCGGTGGTGCGACGCGTCGGGCGGCGAAGATGGTCGTGCTGGACGTGGACCACCCGGACGTGGAGGAGTTCATCGAGACCAAGGCGCGGGAGGAGGACAAGGTCCGCGCGTTGCGGGACGCCGGGTTCGACATGGACCTGGG
>NZ_JAHXGQ010000006.1 GCF_019375475.1 Saccharothrix obliqua
TGGCCACTCGAACGGTGCGGCGGTTGTCGCCCATGCCGAGTCCTCCTTCTTGTTCTCCGTCAATGCCCATTGGGCTATTCGTCCCGTTCGCGCTGTTCGGCCTGCTCGTGCGCGATCAGCTCGTTGAGCCACCGCACCTCGCGCTCGGTGCTCTCCAACCCCAAGCGGTGCAATTCACGCGTGTAGCGGTCGATCCGCTCACCCGCCCCGGCTAAAGCCGTCCGCAGCCCCTCGCGGCGTTCCTCGACCCGGCGACGCCGTCCTTCGAGGATGCGCATCCTGATCTCCGCCGGCGTGCGGGAGAAGAACGCGAGGTGGACGCCGAACGAGTCGTCGTCCCACGTCTGCGGGCCCGCGTTGGCGAGGAGGTCGGTGAACCGCTCCTTGCCCTCCGCGGTGAGCTGGTAGACCTTGCGCGCGCGGCGGCCCCAGGACCGGACCTCCTCCGGCGCCTCCTCGACTATCCACCCCTCGCGTTGCAGGCGGCGCAGCGTGGGGTACAGCGTCCCGTAGGAGAACGCGCGGAACGCGCCCAACAGCTCGTGCAGACGTTTGCGCAGCTCGTAGCCGTGCATGGGCGCCTCGTGCAGCAGTCCGAGGATGGCGAACTCCAGCATTGGCACCTCCCGCACTCACACGCCGATGGGTCACTCGACTATATCGGTGCGATACATCAGTCCACGACTTGAGACACACCATCGGGCGCTGGTCACACCGTGATCACGGCCACTGCCCCGAACGGCTCAACGTAGGAGTTGGGCCGCCACGTACTCTGGTCCCGTGCTGACCCAACGGCAGGTCGTGGACTACGCGCTACAGCGCCGAGCGCTGCTGGCGGAGGTCTACTCGGGCCGCGTGGGCACGATGGAGGTCTGCGACGCCAGTCCGTACCTCCTGCGAGCTGCGAAGTTCCACGGCCGGCCGAGCGACGTGACGTGCCCGGTGTGCCGCAAGGAGCCGCTCACACACGTGTCCTGGGTCTACGGCGACGAGCTCAAGCACGCGGCCGGGTCCGCGCGCACCGTCGAAGAGCTGACCCGCATGGCGACCTCGTTCGAGGAGTTCACCGTCTACGTGGTCGAGGTCTGCCGCACATGTAGTTGGAACCACCTGGTGCAGTCATACGTCCTGGGAACGCGTGGCCTGGACTCCCGGAAACCACGCAGGAGGACCGCGGCGGAGTGAAACCCCTCCGACGACGGACGTCGCCCGTCCGGGCGACGGCGTACGACCACCGAACCGCGTGCGACGGCACGCCGGTCTTGGAGGCTTTTTCGTGAACGACCAGCATGACGACAGGCATCGTGGCGCGGAGCCGCAGTGGCCGACCGGGGAGGACCCGGACGGCGGTGGCCACCCCCCGCGCCACGGTGCAGGGGATCAGCCGGAGCGTACGAACACCCCACCTGGTGGTTCCGCGCGCCCGCCGGGCGGACCCCGCCAGGGCACGCCGCCCGGCGGGTTCCCGGCGGGTGGGCGCGGCCCGGGCGGCGGTCCCCCGCCGGGCACGCCACCCGGGGGGTTCCCCGGCGGCGGTCCCGGCACACCCCCCCGCGGCTCCGGCCCCGCCGGTCCTCCGCAGGGCACCCCTCCGGGCGGGTTCCCCCAGGGCGGACCGCCGCAGGGCACGCCTCCCGGCGGGTTCCCGCAGGGCGGTCCTTCGCAGGGCACGCCTCCCGGCGGGTTCCCCCAGGGCACCCCTCCCGGCGGCATCCCGCAGGGCGGCGGCCGTCGCCGCGCGCCCGAGCCGGGTGAGGGCGGGCGGCCCGGCGACGCGACCGTCATCGGCGGTGTGAGCGGAGCGGCCGGCCCCGGCGCGCCGCGTGCGGCCGGTCCCGGTGGACCCGGCCCGAACGGCCCCGGTGGACGCGGTCCCGGGGTGCCCGGTGGACCCGGTGCGCCCGGCGCGGCCAACGCCGACCCGAACGCCACCCGGCAGGTGCCGCGCGGCCCGGTGCGGCCGAGCACGCCGCCCGGTGGGATGCGTGGTCCCGTCCCGCCCGGCCGGCCGCCGGCGCCCGGCGGCCCGCGGCGGCCCGGCGAGGAGCCGACCGACCTGCTGCCGCCCGTGCACCAGACCGTCGCCCGCGAGCCCGAGCTGCTGACCCACCGCGAGGACGAGGTCGAGCTGGAGGCGTACGACGACTACGAGTACGAGGACGAGGCGCCCACCGAGGAAGAGGCCAAGGCGCTGCGCCGGCGGAAGATCTGGCGCCGGGTGCGGCGCATCGCCTACGTGGGCGTCTTCCTGATGATCCTCGGCCCGATCGTCGCCTTCGCCATCGCCTACCAGGTGGTCTCCGTCCCGAACCCGGAGGAGGTCGCGTTCGGGCAGGACAAGGCGATCACCATCCTGTACTCCGACGAGTCGGTGATGACCCGGATCGCCAAGGACGAGGCGAACCGGACGATGATCAAGTACGACGACCTGCCGGACACCGTGAAGAAGGCCGTGTACGCGGCCGAGGACCCGACCTTCGAGACGAACCCGGGCTTCGACTTCCGGGCCATCGCGCGTGCCGTCTGGTACCAGGCGACCGGCCGCGACAGCGGCGGTTCCGGCCTGACCCAGCAGTACGTGAAGAAGGCGACGGACGAGGCCGACGAGACGCTCACCCGCAAGTTCACCGAGGTCGTCCGGGCGTACAAGATGTCCGAGCAGCAGGAGAAGCCGGACATCCTGACCGCCTACCTGAACACCATCTACTTCGGCCGCTCGGCGTACGGCGTGAAGGAGGCGGGCCAGGTCTACTTCGGCAAGGAGCTGAAGGACCTCACCCCGTCCGAGGCGGCGCTGATCGCGGGCATGATCCAGAACCCCAGCCGCTCCGAGAAGCCCGAGTACGTCAAGGAGCGCTGGGAGTACGTCACGAAGCAGATGGTGAGCCTGGGCTGGATGGACCAGGCGTACCGGGACGCCCAGACGGTGCCGCAGATCCGGCCGTTCTCCGAGATCGAGCAGCACGGCCTGGACGGGCCGCGGCTGCTGATCCGGCTCCAGGTCGAGGCGGAGCTGGCGAAGTTCAAGTGGCCGCTGGACCGCGCCAAGAAGGTCGGCGTCACCGTCCACACCACCATCGACCCGAAGATGCAGACGGCCGCCGAGGAGGCCGTGGCCGAGATCATGGAGGGCCAGCCGGAGGAGCTGCGGACCTCGATGTCGGCGATCGAACCGGGCACCGGCGCCGTCCGCGCCTACTGGGGCGGTGACGGCAACGGCATCGACTACCAGCTCGGCACGCTCCAGGAGCCCGGCTCGTCGTTCAAGCCATTCGACTTCGTGGCCGCGCTCCAGAAGGGCGAGGGCGCGGGCAAGCTGTACGACGGCAGCTCGCCGCGCACGTTCCCCGGCCGCGGCCCGGACCGCCCGGTCCGGAACTCGCCCGGTGTCGCGTGCGCGGTCCCGAAGCATTGCAGCGTCCGCGAAGCCATGGTGAAGTCGGTCAACACCGTGTTCTTCGACATGGCGATCCAGCTCGGCACCGGCAAGGTGGCGGAGGCCGCGCACCAGGCCGGCGTGCCGCGCGAGGTCCAGCTCGAAGGCAAGCCGCGCAAGCTGCTGGTCTCCGAGGACGGCGGCGCGCCGGACGGCAACATCTCGATCGGTGGTGGCCAGACGCTGGTCCGGCCGTTCGACATGACGTCGGCCTACGCGACGTTCGCGGCGCGTGGCGTGTACCACGAGCCGTACTTCGTCTCGAAGATCACCAACGCCGAGGGCGAGACGCTCTACACGCACGCGGACGTCACGAACCCCGCGTTCGACTCGGACCCGCAGAAGAGCCAGGACATCGCGGACAACGTGACGGACGTGCTCAAGGAGATCCCGAAGTCGTCCAAGATCCCGTGCGCGGGTGGTCGCGAGTGCGCCGGCAAGACCGGCACGCACGAGCTGGCCGACACCACCGAGAACGCCAAGGCGTGGATGGTGGGCTACACCCCGTCGCTGGCCGCCGGCGTGTGGCTGGGCACGGACGCGGGCAACATCGCGCTGCGCAACCGGGACGGCGCGATCTACGGCTCGGGCGTGCCGGGCAGGATCTGGCAGCGGTTCATGGACAAGGCGCTGGACGGCGCGCCGATGGACCGGTTCCCGAAGCCGAAGCCGATCGGCCAGCTCGAAGCGCCGCCGATCACCACCACGAACCCGACGACGACGACCACGCCCAAGGAGGAGGAGCCGCAGGCCCCGACGTCGACGACCAAGACGCCGCCGCGGGACAACACGACGACTCCGACGACCACGACGCCGCCCCGGTGCCCGGGTCTACGGTGCCCGACGAACACCACGGACCCGACGGAGAAACCCGATCCCGACCCGATCGGGGGCGGCAGCCCACCGACGAGGTAGCCGGGCGAACGGGGCACGCGGACAACCGCGTGCCCCGTTCGCTTTTTCCGCTGCGGCAACCCGCCGGCTTCACCACGGCCGTCGGCCTCTGCCCGTAGCATCCGGCAGGTGGCCAGCCCTTCGCAGCAGACGTCGGTGAACGCCGACGACACCGACTCGCTCAGCCCGCGCGAGCGGGTGCACCCCACGTGGACGGAGCCGTTGGCCCGTGCGGCGTCGAAGCCGTTCGGCGGGCCGGTGGGCAGGCACGCGTCGGTGGGCAGGCAGTGGTTCTGGACGCCGCTGCGGGTGGTCCTGCTGCTGGCCGTGGTGACGTTGTCCTTCGCGTGGCTCCAGAAGTCGCCGTGCGTGCAGCAGTACGTCGACCAGAACGGCGTGGTGCAGCTGGATTGGCGGGAGAGCCGCCAGTTCACCGCCATGTGCTATTCGGACACCGTGCCGCTGTACACGGCGGAACGGCTCGACAAGCCGGACACGTTCCCCTACAAGACGTCCTGGGTGGACGACCAGGGCAAGCCCACCGAGCACGTCCGGTACATGGAGTACCCGGTGCTGACCGGCGTGTTCCAGTGGGTCAACGCCCGCATGGCGCAGGGCTGGACGGTGATCGCGCAGAACGGGTGGCTGCCGAACCCGATGACGGTCATCGTCTACTTCAACATCACCGCGTTGTGGTTGGCGCTCGCCTGGCTGGTGACGGTGTGGGCGGTGGTGCGGCTGGCGCGGCGACGCGTGTGGGACGCGGCGCTCGTGGCCATCTCGCCGCTGGTGGTGGTGCACGCGTTCACCAACTTCGACACGCTGGCCACGGCGTTCGCGACGGCGGGGATGCTGGCGTGGGCGCGGAAGAAGCCGGTGCTGGCGGGCGTGCTGCTCGGGCTGGGCGGCGCGGCGAAGCTGTACCCGCTGTTCCTGCTCGGACCGCTGCTGCTGCTGTGCTGGCGCTCGGACAAGCTGCGTGCCGGGCTGTCCACGCTCACCGCGACGCTGGTGACGTGGGCGGCGGTGAACGCGCCGATCGCGTTGCTGTACCCGGCGGGCTGGCGGGAGTTCTTCCGGCTCAACACCGAACGCGGCGTCGACCCGGACTCGCTGTACAACGTGGTCGCGCAGTGGACGGACTGGCGTGGTTTCGACCCCGGCCTCGCGCCCGGTCAGGCGCCCGAGGTGTTGAACACCGTCAGCGCGGTGCTGTTCCTGGTGTGCTGCCTGGGGATCGGGTACGTGGCGTTGTCCGCGCCGACCCGGCCGCGGCTGGCGCAGCTCGCCTTCCTGGTGGTGTCGGCGTTCCTGCTGACGAACAAGGTGTGGAGCCCGCAATACTCGCTGTGGCTGGTGCCGCTCGCGGTGCTGGCGCTGCCCCGGTGGAAGCCGCTGCTCGCGTGGATGGCGGTCGACGCGCTGGTGTGGGCGCCGCGCATGTACTTCTACCTGGGCACGGACAACAAGGGTTTGCCGATCGACTGGTTCCTGGGCGCGGTGGTGCTGCGGGACGTCGCCGTGGTCGCGTTGTGCGTGCTGGTGCTGCGGGAGATCTACCGCCCGGCGCTGGACCTGGTGCGCCGGGCGGGCGACGACGACCCGTGCGGTGGTTTCCTGGACGGCGCGCCGGACCGCCGGGTGTTGTTCCGCAAGCGGGTCGCCGTGCCGGCCTGACCGGTCAGCCCGGCTTGCGGACGATCAGGTACGCCTGGGGCGTCTTCTCGTTCGGCGGCTCGGGTTCGCGGACCAGCGTGGCGCGCGGCTCGAACCCGGCCGCGCCGAGCTGGGCCGCGACCCGGTCCGGCGCCAGGCGGTAGGCCGTCAGCTCGATCCGGTGGCCGTAGCCCTCGGTGAGGTCGCGGCGCTCGTCGCCCGCCTGGAACGCGAGCAGCAGGTGCCCGCCCGGCGCGAGGACGCGGTGGAAACCGGCGAGCACGTCGGCGTGCAGCTCCGGCGGCACGTGGATCAGCGAGTACCACGCCACCAGGCCGCCCAGCACGCCGTCCGGCAGGTCCAGCGCGGTCATCGAGCCGACCTCGAACCGCAGGCCGGGGTGCCGGTCGCGGGCCACCGCGACCATCCCCGGCGACAGGTCGACGCCGTGCACGTCCAGGCCCAGCCCGGCGAGGTGCGCGGTGATCCGGCCGGGGCCGCAGCCGACGTCGACCACCGGGCCGGTGACGAGTTCGGCGAACGCGCCGAGCGCGGCGCGGTCGAACGTGGCACTCGCCAGGTGGTCGCGCAGCAGCAGCTCGTAGTCCGCGGCGACGGTGTCGTAGGCGGTGCGGGTCGTCGTTAAGAACGCGGGTTCGGTCAAGTCCTCGCCTTCACCTCGGGGTGGGCGGGCAGCCGGCCGGGTGGCCGGTCCCGGAAGCTCACATCGGATTTCAGGAACACCACGAACAACGCCACCAGCAACGCCGCGCGCCCCCACACGCCGATCACCACGGCCTGCGCGGCGAACCCGTCGTAGATGCCGGACGGCTGGCCGAACTGGATGGCGTAGTACCAGCGGAAGATGCCGATGCCCATCGCCAGGTCGGCCGCGAAGTACGCGAACGCCCACCCGAGCGGGATGCGCAGCAGCACGAACATCGGCACCAGCCACAGCGTGTACTGCGGCGAGTGGACCTTGTGCAGCAACAGGAAACCGCACAGCATGGCCGCCGACACGGCAACCCACGGGTACACGCCCTCACGCAGGTAACGCCGCCAGCCGAGCCAGCACGCCAACGCGAACGACGCCAGGATGCCCACCGGCGACAGCACGCCCACGACGGACTGCATGGTCTCTTCGGGCATGAACGGCCGCATCGACCAGAACCAGACCGAGTTCGTGGTGATGTCGACCTTGCGCAGCTGCTGGAACGTGAAGGACGCCTGCCAGCCGGCGAAACCCGCGATCGCGAACGGCAGGTTCACCGCGACCACCGTGACGACCGACGCCAACGCCACCTTCACCGCGCCCGGCCAGTCGAGCTTGCGCCCCTCGGCGAGGCCCTCGCGACCGCCGGTCAGCACGTACAGCGCGAGCGGCAGCACGAACGCCGCCGGGTAGATCTTGAACGCGAAACCCAGGCCCAGCAGCACGGACGCCACCACGGCCCGGTCCACCAGCGGGCGCGGCGCACGGCTCCACCCGCGGTGCACCACGTACACGGCCGCCACGGCGCAGAACGCCACCGGCAGGTCCCAGTTGTGGAACGCGTACAGCACCATCGGCGGCCCGACCGCCCACAGCAACGCCCGCCACCGGCTGAGCTTGCCCAGCAACCAGGCCGTCGCCAACCCGAACGGCGCCATCAGCAGCGCCGAGAACAGCAGGAACGTGGCGTCGTTGGACGCGAAGATCGCGCCCGCCCAGATCAGCAGGCCGCTGAGCACCGGGTACTCGACGGTGCCGCCGGACAACGCGCCGTTCTCGTCGATGGCCCCGTGCACGTACGGGAACACGTGCCGGTCGACGTCGCGGCCGATCCACAGGTGCTGGATGTCGGAGTAGCAGAACTCGGACTTGTTGCGCTTCTCGTAGTCCGGCTGGCTGCGGCCCCACGGGTCGAACTCCGGACCGGTGCACCGGTCCTTGTTGGCGAACCCGAGCAGCAGCGTGACGCCGGACAGGAGGACCAGCACGGCCAGCGCGACCCTGCCGAACCGGCGCGACCGCTGCCCGGACACCCGCTCGGGCACGGCGGCCACCTCCCGCGTCGCGCTCATCGGCCCAGGTGCTCGCGGAGGAACGCGATGTCCTCCGCCTGGCCCTCGTCGGGTGTCTCGACCAGCGCGGGCGCACCGGCCGCGGCGACCACCGCGACGAGCTGGTCCGGGTCGATCGTGCCCGACGCGATGTTGGCGTGCCGGTCGCGGGCGGAGCCGAACTCGTCCCGCGAGCTGTTCAGGTGCACCAGGTCGATGCGGCCGGTGATGGCCTTGACCCGGTCCACGATGCCCACCAGGTCCTCGCCGGAGGCGAACGCGTGGCAGGTGTCCAGGCAGAAGCCCGCGCCGAACTCGCCCACCGCGTCCCACAGGCGGGCGAGCATGTCGAACGTGCGGGCCATGGCGTTCTCGCCGCCCGCCGTGTTCTCGATCAGGATCGGCACCGCGAAACCACCCTCGGCGGCCTGCCGCTCGAACATCTTCCGCCAGTTCGCGATGCCCTCGGCCGGGTCGTCGCCCTTGGCGACGTGACCGCCGTGCACGATCAGGCCCTTCGCGCCGACCGCCGCCGCGCCCCGCGCGTGCTGGAGCACCATCTTGCGCGACGGGATGCGGATGCGGTTGTTCAGCGACGCCACGTTCGCCAGGTAGGGCGCGTGGATGAAGACGTCGAGGTCGGAGGCCAGCAGCGCCTCCGCCTGGGGGTGGGGTTCAGGCGCCTTCCACCCCTGGGGGTCGGCGAGGAAGAACTGGACGACCTCGGCCGCGCGGGCGGCTGCGGCGCCCAGCGGGTCATCGTCCCGGACATGGGCCCCGATGCGCATGACAGTGCAGCGTAGTCGGCACTCACGCCGCAACAGGCAGGACTGCCGCGAGGAGATTCGTGAAATCGGTGCATGACCCACGTCACCACGAACCCCTACGCTCGTTGTTCCGACGTGGGCAGTGGCGTCGCCGAGGGAGGCAGCACATGCGGACCCGACTGACCCGGCTGGCGCTGGCGGTGTTCGTGGTCGGGTCGGGCGCCGCGGTCGGCGCGGGCACCGCGCACGCGGCCGAACCCGTGGTCGTCGGTGACTGCGCCACCACCGTCGAGGGCACGCCGGGCGCACCGGTCTCGCTCAGCCCCGCCGCGGTGACCGGGCCGGTGACCGAGCTGGTCCGGGCGGTCCCGCTGCTCGGCCCGCCGCTCGCGGAGCCGTTCCGGGCGGCGTTCACCGCGCTGCCGCCGATCCCGATCGGCGCGGTGCCCACCGGCACGCGCGTGATCACGGGCGGCGAGATCGCGGACCAGGTCGTCGGCCAGTTGGCCGGGCTGCCCCTGCTCGGCCCGGTCCTGGACCCGGTGACGCGGGGCGTGCGGGACACCCTGACCCGGCTGTGCGGCGTGACGGTGGTCGGCGTGAACGCCGCGGTCGCGCCCGTGCAGGACGCCTCGAAGGCCGTGGCGGACGCCACCGGGCAGCTCACCGGGCAGCCGCCACGCGTGCCCGAGCCGGAACCCGAGCCCGAACCCGAGCCGGGTCCCGGCACGCCGCCCGGTGGCGGCCGACCGGGCACGGCCGAGCCGGGTCGACCCGGTGCTCCCCCGCCGGTCGGCGGTGTCGGCGCGCCGGACCTGCCGCTGTACGGGTCGTTCGGCGCGAACGCCGGCCGCGTGCCGCTGTTCACCTACGGCTCGCTGCCGTTCGCGGTGCCCGGCGGGTTCACCCCGTCACCGGGCATCCGGTACGGCGGCAACGTCCCCGGCTACCGACCGGGCTACGGCCTGCCGGGCGCGGACGCCGACGGCGTGCGGACCGCCGGGCGCGCGCAGGCGCTGCCGGGCGACGGCCGGGGTGGCGGCGTGGCCGCGCCGGTGCTGCTGGCCGTGCTGCTGCTGTCGTGCGTGACGGGCGCGCTGGTGCGCACCTGGGTGCTGCGCCGGGCCTGACGACCACCCGCTCGGCGGTGTACCCGCGACGGGTTGCTACCATTCGCGGGTTGCTGACGCGACGACCCTCCTGCCACGGAACGTCCGTGGCCGCCGAGTCCACAGGAGGTGAGTGGTCTTCATGCGTCATTACGAAGTCATGGTCATCCTGGACCCCAGTCTCGACGAGCGCACCATCGCGCCGTCGCTCGACACGTTCCTCAACGTCATCCGCACCACGGGTGGCAACGTGGAGAAGGTCGAGGTGTGGGGCAAGCGCCGGCTGAGCTTCGAGATCAAGAAGAACACCGAGGGTATCTACGCGGTGCTCGACCTGACCTCGACCCCGGACGCGGTGAAGGAGCTGGACCGCCAGCTCGGCCTGCAGGAGACGGTGCTCCGGACCAAGGTCCTGCGCCGCGAGCCCGCCAAGGCTTCGGCCGCCAAGGCTTAGGGGCCGCCCGACATGGCAGGCGAGACGACGATCACGGTGGTCGGGAACCTGACCGCCGATCCCGAGCTGCGCTTCACCCAGTCCGGCGCGGCGGTGGCGAGCTTCACGGTCGCCTCCACCCCCCGGACCTTCGACCGCCAGAGCGGCGAGTGGAAGGACGGGGAGGCGTTGTTCCTGCGGTGCAACGTGTGGCGGCAGGTCGCGGAGAACGTGGCCGAGTCGCTCACCCGCGGATCACGCGTGCTGGTCACCGGGCGCCTGCGCCAGCGTTCCTTCGAGACGAAGGAAGGCGAGAAGCGCACGGTCATCGAGCTGGAGGTCGACGAGATCGGCCCCTCGCTGCGGTACGCGACCGCGAAGGTCAACAAGGTGAGCCGTGGTGACGGCGGCGGCGGCTTCGGCGGCGGCGGTCAGTCCCGCGGTGGCGGCGGCGGTGGCGCCCCGGCGGACGACCCGTGGGGCTCCGCGCCCCCGGCCGGCTCCGGCGGCGGCTTCTCCGACGAGCCCCCCTTCTAGACCGCACCCTCCCTCACTTCACCGCGTTATCCCAGGAGTACCCACATGGCCAAGCCGCCTGTGCGCAAGCCCAAGAAGAAGGTCTGCGCGTTCTGCAAGGACCGCAACGCCAACCTGATCGACTACAAGGACACCACCCTGCTCCGGAAGTACATCTCGGACCGGGGCAAGATCCGCGCTCGCCGGGTCACCGGCAATTGCAGCCAGCACCAGCGCGACGTCGCCGTCGCGGTGAAGAACGCGCGCGAGATGGCGCTGCTGCCGTACACCTCGACGGCTCGCTGAGAAAGGGGAGACACCGTGAAGCTCATCCTCACCGCTGACGTCAGCGGCCTCGGTGGCCCCGGCGACATCGTCGAGGTCAAGGACGGCTACGGCCGCAACTACCTGCTGCCCCGCGGCCTGGCGATCGTCGCCACCAAGGGCGCGGCCAAGCAGGTCGAGGTCATCCGCCGCGCGCAGGAGACCCGGCGCATCCGCGACCTGGACCACGCCAAGGAGGTCAAGACCGCGCTGGAGGGTCTGGGCTCCGTGACGCTGAAGGCCAAGGCCGCGGTCGGCTCGAAGAAGCTGTTCGGCTCCGTCACCTCGTCCGACATCGTGTCGGCGGTCCGCACCGCGGGCGGCCCGGCGCTGGACAAGCGGTCGGTCGACATCGCGGGCCACATCAAGACCCTGGGCAAGCACACCGTCTCGGTGCGCCTGCACCCGGAGGTCACCGTGGCGCTGGCCGTCGAGGTCGCCGCCGCGGGCTGAGCCCCGCGCAACCCCGGGAGCGCCGTTCGGCCGGGTACTCCGGCCGGGCGGCGCTTTCGCGCGTCCGGCTGTGGACAACTCGGTGTGACAGGTCGGGCGCGACACGCCGTGCAAGCGGTTACACGCGACACGCCGGGGTTGTGACACACGACTTTTCCACACAGTTATCCACAGGCTCTGAGCTGGTGAAACTTCTGTCACAGCCGGAGTTGTACCCAGGTTGTCCACAGCTTTCCACGGCACTGTGGCCAACCGGGGCGAACCATCCCCAGGCTGTCCACCGGGTTGTCCACAGGCAGGTTTGCCTGCGCCATCCGGGGGCCTCTAGCGTCCGCGTGGTCGCCGAGCGTGGCGCGCGGAGATTGTCGTACCCGCGGGGTAGAACTGGGGACCGACCGGATTGGGGTGAAGCGCGGTGGCGCTGGTGGACGACCGGGGCATGGCCGAGCCCGGTTTCGAACGGCAGCCCCCACAGGACCTGGCCGCGGAGCAGTCCGTGCTGGGCGGGATGCTGCTCAGCAAGGACGCCATCGCCGACGTGGTCGAGGTCCTCGCGCCGAACGACTTCTACCGGCCCGCGCACCAGGCCGTGTACGACTGCGTCCTGGATCTGTACGGGCGCGGCGAACCGGCCGACCCGATCACGGTGTCCGCCGAGCTGGAGCGCCGGGGCGAGCTGCTGCGCGTCGGCGGCGCGCCGTACCTGCACACCCTGATCGCGACCGTGCCCACCGCCGCGAACGCCTCGTACTACGCGGAGATCGTCGCGGAGAAGGCGGTGCTGCGGCGGTTGGTGGAGGCCGGCACGCGGATCGTGCAGCTCGGCTACAACGGCGCCGAGGGCGCCGACGTGGACGAGGTCGTGGACCGCGCCCAGGCCGCCATCTACGAGGTGACGGAGCGGCGTGCGTCCGAGGACTACGTGGTGCTGGAGGAACTGCTCCAGCCGACCATGGACGAGATCGACGCCATCGCCTCGCGTGGTGGGTCGTCGCTGGGCATCCCCACCGGTTTCGCCGACCTGGACGAGCTGACCAACGGCCTGCACCCCGGGCAGATGATCATCGTCGCGGCCCGTCCCGGCGTCGGCAAGTCCACGCTGGGGCTGGACTTCGCGCGGTCGTGCTCGGTCAAGCACGGCATGACCAGCGCCATCTTCTCGCTGGAGATGAGCCGCACCGAGATCGTGATGCGGATGCTGTCGGCCGAGGCGAAGATCCGCCTCGGCGACATGCGCGGTGGCCGGATGACCGACGACGACTGGACCCGCCTGGCCCGCCGGATGAGCGAGATCAGCGAGGCGCCGCTGTTCGTCGACGACTCGCCGAACCTGACCATGATGGAGATCCGGGCCAAGGCCCGGCGGCTCAAGCAGCGGCACGACCTGCGCCTGGTCGTGGTCGACTACCTCCAGCTGATGTCGTCCGGCAAGCGCAGCGAGTCCCGCCAGCAGGAGGTCTCGGAGTTCTCCCGGAACCTGAAGCTGATCGCCAAGGAGCTGGAGGTGCCGGTGATCGCGATCAGCCAGCTGAACCGCGGTCCCGAGCAACGCACCGACAAGCGACCGCAGCTCTCCGACCTGCGTGAGTCGGGTTCGCTGGAGCAGGACGCGGACATGGTGATCCTGATCAACCGGCCGGACGCGTGGGAGCGCGACGACCCGCGTGCGGGTGAGGCGGACCTGATCATCGCGAAGCACCGAGCGGGCCCCACGGCCACCATCACGGTCGCCCACCAGCTCCACTACAGCCGCTTCGCCGACCTCGCCCAGTCCTGAGGGTCGTGGTTGTGGGTTCTCACCTCTGGCAAGGCTGACGCTGCCGGCGACGCCGAGGCTCACCGCGAGCAGATGGCAAAGGGGGCCGATGTGGCAGCACAGGAGGCCGGCCGCGGTGTCTGACAGCGCCGAGTAGCCGCGATGCCCGCTACGACGCCTGAAGCAACGCCCCACCCGCCGCCGTAGCCCGACGAATACACCGGCCCAGCTACGCATGGCCTCCCTCCGCGGTGCAGGGCTATGGGCCGATCGGACGGCCGGCCAAGTGGGCCAACTCGGTGAAGAAGGCGCGGAAGAGGGGTTCGTCGGTCGTCGGGATCTCGACGGTCATGAGCAGATGTCGGGAACTCGTCGTGCTGGCGTAGATCGGTTCGTCGAGCTGCTCGACGTGGCCGAAATGCAGGCGCGTCACGCCGCCCTTGCGTGCCTCGGCGCGCACCTTCACCCAGTTCAGCGGAGTCCGGTACGACCCGATGACGACATTGCTGCGCCGGAACGCCTCGAAGATCCCGTGGTCGAGCCGCAGGTGCACGCCGTCATGCTCGAAGAACTTCGGTCCCACCTCAGACCACCCGCCGGTTGGCGAGCGCGGCCACCCGGGTGAAGTCCTCGCGGAACAACGGCTCGTCGCTGGATGGCACCTGCACCGCCTGTGTGTTGGTGTACCGGCGAGGGCCGGGTCGAACAGTTCGAACGCCCCCCGGTCCAGACGGGTGCAGGTCCTCGTAGCCGAAGGTGAGCGGATCCACACCGGAGAATAGCCCGTCGGTGATCATGAGGACGGGCTGGCTTCGACGACCGGTTGCGCCCGACCGGGGTGTTCGGGTTGGACCGACTGCTCCGTCCAAGACCAGGCCCTCGACGGCACCATGCCCGCCCACGGCGTGATCGACCGACGTGCGCGAAAGAGGTGCCCGGGGCGGCGGTCGGGTCCGGTCACCCGCGCGGGGGAGCCCGCGTCGACGCGGGCGCTACTCGTTCCGGGTCCGCACCTCGATCACGGACACCAGGGTCGAGACCAGTTCCTCGGTCGTGACGTGCCACTTGTCCGGGGACAGGTGCCCGTTGACCTCCAGGTCGGTGATCCCGTGCGCGCCGGCCAGCAGCAGCGCCGCGAACCGCCGGACGTGCGGTGCGCCGACCAGGTCGCCGACGACGGTGAGGAACTCGTCCATGGCGCGCTCACCCGCGCGGACCGCCGCCTCGACCGCGACCGGGTCACCGGTCGGGGCGGTGAACATCAGCCGGTACAGGTGCGGCCGGCAGCGGCCGATCGTCATCAGCGCGGCCAGGGCCCGGTGCAGCGTGTCGGCCGGGGAGGCCCGCTCGGCGCACACGGCGCGCACCTGGTCCGCGAGCCGGTCCAGCGCCTCGGCCGCGACGGTGGTCAGCAGGCTGTCCTTGTCCGGGAAGTGCCGGTACGGCGCGCCGCGGGTGACCCCCGCACGTGCACCGACGGCACGCAGCGTCACCGCGTCCGGACCACCGCTGTCCAGCAGTTCACCGGCCGCGTCCAGCAGGGCGCGACGCGTCGCGGCGGCGGATTCCGCGCGGCTGACCATGCCGCCATCCTACAGTTGACAGTGTCATCCGAGATGCCTACCGTCGTTCAGGTGACAATGTCATCTGAACAGGACCACGTCGTCGTCACGGGCGCCTCGACCGGGATCGGCGCGGCGTCCGCACGGGAACTGGCTCGCCGCGGGTTCCACGTCCTGGCGGGGGTCCGCCGCGAGCAGGACGCCGACGCGCTGCGCGCCCCCGGCGTCGAGCCCGTCATCCTCGACATCACCCGACCCGACCACGTCGCGCGCCTGGCCGGCCGCTTCGACGGCTCGCCGGGTGTGCTGCGCGCCCTGATCAACAACGCCGCCGTCCAGGTCAACGCCCCGGTCGAGACCCTGCCGCTGAGCGAGTGGCGTCGGCAGTTCGAGGTCAACCTGTTCGGCCACGTCGCCGTCACCCAGGCGCTGCTGCCGTCGCTGCTGCGCCACGCGGGCCGGGTGGTCAACATCAGCTCGGTCGGCGGCCGGGTCGCCCTGCCCGCGTACGGCCCGTACGCGGGCACGAAGTTCGCCCTGGAGGCGGTCAGCGACGCGCTGCGCCGGGAACTGGCGCCACTGGGCGTGCGGGTGGTCGTCGTCGAGCCCGGCGCGGTCCGCACCGGGATGGTGGACCGGGTCATCGCCGCCACGGACCAGGCGGCGGCGGCCATGTCACCACAACACCGCGACCGCTACGGGAGCCTGATCCGGGCGGTCAACGCGCATTCCGCCGCCCACGCCCCCGGCGGCACGTCGGCCGACGACGTGGCCCGGGTGATCGCGAAGGCCGTGACCACCCGGAAGCCCCGCACCCGCTACGCCGTCGGCCGTGACGCGGCCCTGGTCACCCGGCTGTCCCGGGTGCTGCCCGACCGGGTGCTCGACCACGTCCTCGCGGCCACGCTCCGTCCGCACTACCCGAAGATGACCACGGCATGAGCACCCGTCGTGGGCTCAGCGGTTGGTGTTGATCGTCTTCTGGATCCAACCGCGGTACGCGGTCGCGTTGGTGTAGAGGCCGGGGCCGTCCGAGCACTTGGCGCCCTCGTCACCGGGACCCCAGGTGACGCCGATCAGCTCCCAGCGGCCCCACTTGCCGCGCTGCACCTGCGGACCGCCGGAGTCGCCGGAGCACGCCATGGCGTTGGGCTTCCGGCTGATCGTGCACAGCCGGGTCCGGTCCGCGAAGCCGGGCGCGCACTCGGACTCCGCGCCGCGCCGGGTGTCGAGCTGCTGGAGCCGCTCGGGGAACTTCCAGTCGGGCAGGCCGCCCTCGACCGTGGTGCCGAAGCCCAGCAGCCGGGTCGGGGTGCCGGGGTCGCCCGCCCGGTTGGCGATCCGGATCGGCTGCTCGGCGACCGGGCGGTCCAACCGCACCAGCGCGATGTCGTTGTGGTTCGGCTTCGCCCCCTCCCCGAGCCGGTAGCCCGGGTGGCGCACCACGCGGTCGATGTTCCGGACGGTGCCGCCGGAGGTCCGGCGGTCGCTGCCGACGCGCACGGTCCCGTCCAGCACCGCACCCTCCGCACCCTGGCCGACGCAGTGGGCCGCCGTCACCACCCACCGCGGGTGGATCAACGACGCACCGCAGACGCCCTTGGCGTTGTCCGCGCTGGGCACGGTCAACGGGAGCGAGGCCATGAACGGGTAGCGCTCGGTGGAATCCCGCCCGTTGACGATGGCGCCGGCGGTGCCGGTCATCGCCGTGGTGGCGAACGCGCTCATCAGCAGGGCACCGACCACGACACGGCGCACGGACTTCAGTCTCGACATGCTCTTCCTTCACCCGGGAACGACGAACGAGACCAATCGTTTCCGTTCACCGCGAGCAGGACCATGCGACCAGCCCGCCTATCGGTGGGGCGACAGCGCGACCGTCCGCGGTAGCGCCTCCGCTACCCCTGGACCGCTGCTCACGCCTCCAAGCGGAGACCGGCGTCCATGACGGCGAAGGCACGCCGCACGCACGCGGGCAGTTCGCCGGGGGCGCAGTCGGGCAGCCACTCGGCCAGGGCGCACCGCCAGGTGGCCACGCAGAACTCGATCAGGAGGCGCAGTTCGAGGCGGCGCGGGTCGCCGAGCCGGCGCGCGATCTCCTCCTGGACCTCGGCGCAGTGCCGCAGGGAGTACCCCTCCAGCGACGGTGACCGCTCGATCAGCCGGAGCGTGACCGGGAAGCGCCCGTACCAGTCCTCGGTCATGCGGTCGAGGGTGGCCAGCACCGCGTCGCGGAAGACGTCGACCAGCGGCCCGGACTTCTCGGCCTCGTCCAGCACGTCGAGGTAGGTGCTCCAGAGCTGCTTGACGTCGATGAGCGCGACGTCCTCCTTCGAGCGGAAGTTGCGGAAGAAGGTCCGCCTCGACACCTCGACCGCGTCGAGCACCGCGTCCAGCGGCGTGGCGTCGAAACCACGCTCGCCGAACATCGAGATCGCGGTGTCCGCCAGGGCTTGCCGGGTGCGCAGCTTCTTGCGTTCCCGCAGGGTCTGTCCGGAGGTCGTCATCACCAGCAGTCTAGCGGGCGTGCCCAGGATGCGCTTATGCTCCGGTGGAGCAAACGCCACACTGTGGCACAAACGAAGGAGACCTGGCTGTGCGTGCACTGGTCGTCGACCACACCGCGGTGGCACACCTCTCGCTCACCGAGGTGCCCGACCCCGTACCCGCGCCGGGCGAGGCGCTGGTCCGGGTCGAGGCGGTCTCGCTCAACTACGGCGAGGTCAAGCTCGCCACGCTCCCGGACGTGCCGGACGGCACCGTGATCGGGTGGGACGCGGCGGGCGTGGTGGTCCGGGCCGCGGCGGACGGTTCGGGGCCGGCCGAGGGAACACCGGTGGTCACCCTGGGCATGAGCGGTGGCTGGGCCGAGCTGCGTGCCGTGCCGGCCACGATGCTCGGTGCCGTGCCCGCCGACGCCGACCTCGGCGCGATCAGCACGATCCCGGTCGCAGGCCTGAGCGCGCTGCACGTGCTGCGCCGCATGGGCTCGCTCCTCGGTCGGCGGGTGTTGATCACCGGCGCCTCCGGCGGTGTCGGTCGTTACGCGGTGCAGCTCGCCGCCCGCGCGGGTGCGGAGGTCGTGGCGATCAGCGGGAACCCCGCCCAGGCGGACGGCCTGCGCGCGTTGGGCGCGCACGAGGTGCACGCCGATCCCGCCGACGTGGACCGGCCCGTGTTCGCGGTGCTGGACAACGTCGGCGGACAGCAGCTCGTGGACGCCTTCGCCGCCGTGCAGGCCGGCGGCCTGCTGGTGAGCGTGGGCCGGTCCGCCGGGACGGACGCCGTCTTCCCGCCCGAGGCGCTGGTGGCGACCGACGGGCGGCACGACCGGTCGATCCACACGTTCTTCCTGCTCGCCGACCCGACCGCCGACTTCTCCGCCGACCTGACCTGGCTGGCCGCCGAGGTGGCCGCCGGCCGCCTCGACCCCGGGATCAGCCGACGTGGTCCGTGGACCGGGTACGACGACGCCGCACAGGCCCTGCTCGAACGCCGCCTGCACGGCAAGGCGGTGCTCGACATCGCCTGATCAGGGCATCCGCGCCCAGAAGTCGAGCCGGTGCTCGGCCACGTGGTCGACGCGGCCGATGCGGGCGGGCGCGAGCGACTGGACGTGGCCCGTGGCGAAACCGGGCCAGCCGGGCAGGTCGGGGTGGGCCGGGTCGCCGTGGGCGGCGAACGTCGTCCAGTAGCGGTTCACCCGGTCGGCGAACGCCTCCTGGGCGGGCGACAACGCCGGTCCGCCGGGGAAGTCGAACTGGTACACCAGCTCGGCGGCGTGCTGCGCGCCGGTCGGGAAGCCGGGGAACGGCACGAGCGGCGGTGCGTCGCGGTCGGCGAACTCGTAGCACCAGGTGTCGGTGTGCGTGGCGAGGGCGTTGCCCAGTTCACGGGTCGGGCGCGCCCACGCCCGGTCCGTGCAGACCTGCGCCCACGCGAGGCTCGGCGTCGGGAAGCGGTCGAGCGGGTAGTGCGCGGCGACCTCGTCCGCCGCGTCGCCGAACGCCTCGGCCAGCAGCCGCGGGTAGTCCTCGGCGGTGACCGGCCGGCCGGCGAGGTCGGCGAAGAGCCCGACGAAGAACCGCGCCTCGTCCCGCGTGCCGCCCAGCACCACCGGCACCCGGTGGAAGCGGCCGGCGGGCAGCGCCGTCGCGGGTGACTCGGGCAGCGCGGGTCCGCCGAACGCGGGCCGGATGAACGCGTCCGACACCTGGAGCAGGTCCGCCACCGGCACCTGCCGCAGCCGGGCGAGGGCATCCTCGGGCGTGCTGCCCGGTTCGACCCAGCCGTGCTCGACGGCGGTGGCCGCGCCGAGCCGCGCCAGGTCGTCCGCCGGCACCCACCGGGGCGGGAGGGCGGGCACGCCGGGGATGAAGGTGTGCGGCGGCGTCGTGCCCAGCACCGCGAACGGGCTTTGCAGGATCACCCGGTGGAACAGCCCGGCCGAGGCGGGCGACACCAGGTGCGCGATCGCCATCTGCGCCCCGTACGACTCGCCGGCCAGGGTCACGTTCCCGGGGTCGCCGCCGAACCGCTCGACCTCCCGCCGCACCCAGCGCAGCACGGCCTGCTGGTCCAGCAGGCCGAACGTGCCGCTGTCGGCCAGCCCGGGGTGGCCGAAGCACCCGAGCACCCCGAGCCGGTAGGTCGGCGTCACCACGACGACGTCGTGGGCGACCAGCCGGCGCGGGTCGCGGGCCGTGCTCCCGTTCGTGCCACCGCCGCCGTGCAGCCACACCAGCACCGGCCGGTCCGCGCCCAGCACGTCGGGCGTGGTGACGTCGAGCGTCAGGCAGTCCTCGTCGACCGACGCGGCGTCCGCGAACGACCGGGCCGCCTGCGGTGCGGGCTTCCCGGGCTCGATCGCGTCCCGGACCCCGGACCACGGCTCGACCGGCGCGGGCGCGCGCCACCGCCGCTCGCCGACCGGCGGCGCGGCGTAGGGGATGCCCCGGAACGAGACGCGCCCGTCGAGCCGGCGGCCGCGGACGGCGCCGCTGCTCAGCCGTGCGATCACGTGTTCGGTCATCGGACCCGCCTCGTTTGCCATACGATCATATTGCCATCGTAACCATACGGCCGTATTGCTGTCGCACAGGTTCCCCACCGGTCAGCCGGTGAACACCGCCGCGACGACCGGCCGCAGCACGTCCCGCGCCGGGAACGCGTCCGGCCCCGAGAGCGCGACCTGGTCGGCCAGCCCCTGCACGGTCGCGAGGATCGCGCGGGCCGCGAGCACGGCGTCCACGCCGGGCGCGACGTCGCCGCTCTCCTTTCCCCGCTCGACCACCGCCCGCACGTACCCGAGCAGGTCGCCGCCCGCGCGCCGGGCGACGTCGGCCAGGCCGGGGTGGTGCAGCGCCTGGGCCTGCAAGCCCTGCCGGACGCGGTACTCGACGTCGCGTTCCGCGTCCAGCGGCAGCAGTTCGACCAGGGTGTCCAGCAGCCGGTCCGCGAACGGGAGACCGGCGGCCTCGCCGTTGCGGACCCGCACGCGCACCCGGTCGCTCATCCGGTTCACGGCGTCCTCGTACGCGAAGCGGAGCAACGCGTCCTTGTCGGTGAAGTAGTGCTGGATGAGCCCGACCGAGACCCCGGCCTCGGCCGCCACGCGCGCGAACGAGACGTCGGCGAAACCCCGCGTGGCGAGCAGGCGCTGGAACGCGCGCGCGAGCAGGGCGCGGCGCTGGTCGTGATCGGCAACCCGGGGCATCCGGTAACCATACCGCCGTATCGCTTCAGGGCCGGCGGTACACCGACGGCCGGACGCCGACGTGGCTCAGGAAGGCCGTCGACAACGCTCCCGGGCTGGCGAACCCGCAACGCTCGGCGACCTGCGTGACGGTGAGGCCACCGGCCGGCAACCGCTGTGCCCGCCCGATCCGCAGCCGCGCAACCGGCGCACCGGCTCCCCACCGCCTGTCCGGGCAACCACGTCACCAGCCGCGTAGAGCCCGAGGTGCAGGCCCTCCACCTCGGGCGCGTGGTCGAAGCACCGCACGAGCAACGACCGCCGGCCCGCGTCGTCCCGGCTGGAGCAGGTGTGCCGGCGTGTCGAAGCCCGCGTACGGCGCCAGATCGAAATCAGGCGAGTCGAACACCGCGCAGGGCTGTTCGGTCGCCGGGCACGAGTGCGCCGGTGGCAAGTGATCGGAGTGGGTGACCAGCGCGCTCCTAGGCCAGACGGAGCTGGCGCGGCCCGCGCTTCTTGCCCCGAGCACGCGCCCGGTACTCACCCAGCAGGTGGTTGGTGAGCAGTTGGATGTCCTTGGACGTGTTCTGGAGGTCGTTCCACTTCCTCGTGGTGCCGTCGGCCAACTCCCAGGCGCCGGACGTCCAGTGGCACACCTCGTCGATCTTCGACAACTCGGTGATGAACTCGTCGAGCCCGATCTCCTCGCCGACCGCGACCGTGCCCACGATCGCGTCCATCACGAAGCTCAGGCTGATGATGCCCACCCCGTGGGTCAGCCGCGACTTGCGGGGCGGCAGCGCCCACGCGTCGGCGAACACCGTGCTGACCGCGGTCCAGAAGTTCTTGACCATGATGAGCATCGCCTCGGTCCGCCCACCACCGGACTGTGCGTCCCGGAACTGGTACAGGGCGCCATCGGTGAGGCTGCTCTCCAGCATGCGCAGCACCGAGTTGTCCTTGATGACGCCTTCGGGCATGGTCGGCGTCTGGATGCGGTGCCGCATCGGCGAGTCGGCGTCGTGGTTCAAGCGCTCCAGCAGCAGGGCCGGGTACCGGCGGGCCTGGAGTTGCGGCGGCAGTGAACCCGCCGACGTGGGCAGCAGTTCGTGGATCAGGCCCTTGGGCAGCGGCTTGGTGTTGTTGACCAGGATGAACTGCGACCGCTGCTGCGACTCGTCGTCGGTGATGAACGCGCTGACGCAGACCGGGAACTGCTCGACCTCGGCGTCCCGGATGGCCGTCGAGCGCTGTTGCCCGTCCACGATCCAACCGGGCTTGTCGGAGTCGTCCCACGTGTCGTCCACCGGGATGATGAGCGTGCCCGCCCGCGAGTAGGCGCCGGCTGCCCGTTCTTCGGCGGACTCGAAGGTCACCCGCTTGTCGAACGCGATCACCAGCGCGTTCGGCAGCATCGCGTCCGGCGACTCGATGTACCGCCGGATCGCGTTGATGTGCGAGAGCGCGGCGGGACGCTGGTAGCCCTGGAGGACCGCGTCGTCGTTCCGACGCACCCGCGAAACGGTTGCCACGCGCGGCAACTGCTTCCCGTCGATCGCGAACGTGTACAGGGTGCGGTTGGGGCCCTGCTGGACCTCCAGCGCGGGGATCCGAATCTCGTCGGCCGTTCGCTTCGCCTTGCGCGGCCGATCGCCATTACGGGTCACGCGGTGCTCCCTGCTAGTTCGCTGTCGAGTTGCTGTCGGAAGACGTGCAGGTTGTGGAACCCGCGGCTCTTGTTGCGCTCCGAACCGCGGAAGATGATGACCTCCACGCCGATCCGGTCGCAAATACCGCACGAGCACCGCTCCCAGGGCCGGTCACCCAGCGTCTCCCGGTAGGCCGCTTTGCGATCTTTTCCGGGATCGTACAGTTTCTCGTAGTCGTGCAGCGCCTCGACCACGGTGTCGACGTCGGCCTCGTGAGCGGCATAGGCGCGGAGCAGTCGCAGGCAGTCCCGCTCGTGCTTGATCGCGGCGTCCTGGGACACCCGCCCCGCTCGGATGGCCTTCTTCAGCTTGGGGTTGCCGTCCGCCTGCGGCACGCGGATGGCGACGTAGGTGCGCTCCAGCGTGTGGTAGTTGTTCCGCTCGTCCTTGAACGCCTGCTGGAACGCCGAGGTGCTGTCGAAGCTGGTCACCCCGTGCGCGGCGAACCCGCGGGCGTTCTCCCAGCGGCTGACGCCCAGGAGGTGCAACTGGGTGGTGCTCTCGCGCACGTCGCTGATCGCGGTAAGGCACTCCATGATCTGCTGCGTCTTGAGCGGCACCATGCCGCCCAGGGCGACCCGCTGGTAGCCCATCTTCTGCAACTCCGCCACGGAGTGCGCGTAGGACTCGGGGCTCCACCCCTGCGCGACGCCGAGGGGCTCGAACGAGGCCCGTTTCCGCACGCCCGCCAGGAACTCCGCGGCCAACTGCAAGGTCAGCTCCTGCCGGGACTCCCAGCCCTCCAGCCCCGGCACGGCCACGCCCGCGTCGGCGGCCGGGTTGTACCCGAAGATCACGTGGTCGACCGAGATCCCGAGGTCGAAGCCGCAGTCCTCGTAGAAGTCGATGACCTCGTCCGGTGTGTACGGCGGGTACTCCTCGCGGACGTAGTTGAACGCGCCGCAGTCACCCATGATCGACAGAGGACCGTCCACGTGGTCGAGCCGGAAGAACCGCTCCGCCCGCTCCAGGTAGAGCCGGTTCCGCTGCGCGACGGTGTACTTGCCGGTGCCACCCGCCGTGCCGTCCACGATCGCCTTGGACACCAGCAGGCCGTCGAACGGGGACTTGTGCAGGGCTTCGTGCGCGTAGAGGTCGTCCCGCTGCCGGACCCGGAAGAGATCCTTCTCCTCGCGGACGAAATCGAACTCGCGGTCGATCTGGTCCTGGGAATCGGGGAAGAAGAACTTCATGTCCGCGACATCCTGCTCTGCATGTAGATCCGGATAAGGAAGTTGGAAAGCTGCTGGATGTGCCTGGACACGTTCTGCACACCGTCCCACTCGAGCCCGAGCTCGTCCCAGGTGCCCGACGTCCACCGGCAGTGCGGAGCGACCCGGGCCAACTCCGCCTTGATCGCCTCGACCGAGTCGGGCGCGGCGGCGTCGACCGTGTTCAGGATGCGATCCATCAACCGGCCCATCGCCTTGATGCCCGCGCCGTGCATCAGCCTGCTCTTGGCCGCCGGCTTGCCCCACGCGTCCGGGAACGTCTCCTTGACCGCGGTCCAGTAGTTGACCAGCGCCGTCCAGAGCCCCTCCGAGTCGATGTCACCGCTGCTCATGTTGCGGTAGACGAACAGCGACCCGGTGGGTGACAGGCTCTCCTCCAGCATCTTCACCAGCACGGTGTCGGTCACGACGAGGTCGCGGGACGCCTTGGCCTCGGACGAAGCACGCTTGATCAACCCGTGGAAGGGCGAGCTCTCGTCGGCGTTCAACGCGTCGCAGAGTTGCGACGGCAACCTCTTGATCGACAAGCGCGGCGGCAGGGGGGTGTCGACTTCCGGGAGCAGCTCGGTGACCAGGCCGCGTGGCAGCGGCTTGGTGTTGTTGATCCGGAAGAACTGGTCGCGCTGGATCTTCACGGAGTCCGCCACGAATGCGGTGACCGGCACCGGGAAGTCCTTGTTGACCGCCTGCGCCAACGCCAGCGCCCGTTGCTGCCCGTCGACGATCCACCCCGGTTTAGGACGGCCTTCCGCGGACAGCGGTATCACGATCTCGCCACCGCGCGCCAGTCCGTCCGAGGTCTTCGAGCCGCGACTGGGCACGAACCGGACCACCGACGACAACGCGAGGATGATCGGGTTCGGGAAGATCACGTCCGGGCCGTTGAGGTAGTCGACGATCTCCTTGACGTGGCCGCGCACCTCGGGCCGCTGGTAGCCGATGAGCTTCCCGGCCTCGTCCCGGCTCACCCGGGAGATGTCGGCGACGTCCAGGATTTCGCTCGCCGTGAGCGCGAATTGGTAGATCGTGACCTTCGACGTCTGCTCGATGCGCAACGCGCGCCTGGTGAGGAAGAGCTGCGACGCCACTTCAGCCGCCCACCGTCGCCGCGAACAACCGCGCGAAGCGCTTCTGCTCACACGCGAGTCCGGAATCGCGAAGCTTGCGCAACAACGAGGTGTGCGTGCTGCGTTCGGACAGGTTCTCCATGATGAACTTCCGCACGTCGTCATCACTCATCGGCTGCCGACGCGGGATTTCCCGCACACCACCGGAACTCGCCAGCGCGGCGACGTGCTCGGCCAACGTCGCGCGATCCATCGCCGAGTCGGCGGACATGCGCAGCAGCCGCTGCGCCACCCGGACGTTGAGCGCGCCGAGGCTCCCGCCCAGCACGGTCTGGAGGTGGGCGTCGCCGGGCAGCACGAACTCCCGCAGCTCGCGCGGCGGTGTCCCGCCGATCGACACGATGGACAGCCGATCCGGTGATTCCATTACCCCGATCGCACGGAGCAGGTCATCGGCGCAAGCCCGGAGGTAACTCGGCGACAGCACCACGACGAACGCGGCGTCGCGGGCTTCCCCCGCCAGGGCCTCCAACGATCTCGGTCCGGCGGCCGGACCGTCCCACCCGGTCAGCGCTTCCCACCAACTGCGTGTCTCCGCGGCCGTTTCACCCACGGAATCCTCATGCGCCGTCGCGAATGTCGCGCCATAGGGCTTCAACGGCGCGCCGACCGGGACCAGACCGTAGCCCGCGGAACACACCCAAGTGCGGGCATCCCACCCGGACACCTCCACTTGCGCACCCAGGGTTCGGGCCACCTGCCAGTGCTCACCCCCGTAGAGCAGGTCCGCGGGGCAGGACGCGGTCGAATGCCGTTCCAACGCCGAGACCCAGCGCTCCAGCCGATCAGCGACCGACGTCCGGGCGAAGCTGCCCAAGCGCAACTCGTCAGGCACCGGGCGGAGTTTGCGGTTGGCGCAGGTGACGATCACGTTGACGCGCCGCTCGGTGGGCACACCGAGAGGAAGCGGGATCATCGACCGTCCCACCGGACGAGCCCGACACCGGCCTGCGCGGGCCAGGAGATCGAGGCGAACGCCGCGTGGTCGTGAATGCTCTCATCGTTGACAACTCGAACCTGGAACGATTCCACCCGGGAATCCTTGCGCAACTCCTGCGCCACGTCACGTGCCATGTCCTCGACGAAGACCGGGTTGTCGTAAGCCTGCATGGTGACGTACCGCTCATCAGGTCGTTTGAGGAGCGGGTACACCGGTGCGGAACCGACGGACTCCGCGACGTCGATCAGGTCCTCGACCCACAACCGCTCCGCCGCCGCTGCCTGTCGCGCCCGGACGATCACGTGCCCGCGCTGGTTGTGGGCGCCGTAGTCGCTGATCTCCTTGCTGCACGGGCAAAGGCTCGTGACCGGGACGTCCACGCCGAGTTCGACCCGGCTCTCGTCGCCGTCGCAGGTCGCCGACCACACCACGTCGCACCCGAGCAGTGCGCGGGCTCCGGTCGCCGGGGCCAGGCGTTCGCGGAAGTACGTCGCGCTCACCGAGACGTGTGCCCGGGAGGCATCGAGTCGCGTCCGCACCTCGTCGACGAGGGACGCCATCGTGGCCGCCCCGATGTCCTGCGCGTGTTCGTGGACGATCTCCACGAACCTGCTCATGTGAGTGCCCTTCACCGTTTCCGGCACCGAGACCGACACCGCGAAGGTCCCGACGGTCGACTGCGCGATGCCCCTGCGGTCACGCACGACCACCGGGTAGCGCAGACCGCTCACCCCGGCCTCGTCGATCGCGATACCCCGGAGATCCGGTCGGGACTGGACGTCGTCCAGCGTCACGACTCCTCTCCCCGGTACACGCAGCCGGACGTGCAGGTCTCGCGCACCTGGACGGCGGACAGCGGCAACCGCTCGGCGAGCCGGTCCCAGATCCAGCGGGCCAGCACCTCGCTCGTCGGGTTCTCCAGACCGGGGACCTCGTTGAGGTAGTGGTGGTCGAGTTGCTCCTCCAACGGCTTGAAGGCGGCCTTCACGTCACCGAAGTCCATGACCCAGCCGGTGTCGTCACCGACCGGACCGCTGACGTGCACCTGCACCCGGTAGGAGTGCCCGTGGAGGCGGGCGCACTTGTGCCCTTCAGGGACGTTCGGCAGCCGGTGCGCGGCTTCGAACGTGAACTCGCGGAAGATCTCCATCACCGGATCCCGAGGTACTTGTGGGTTTGCAGGCTGAGGCTCCACTGGGGGTTGGCCAGGCAATACTCGACCGCCAGCCGGGTGTTCTCATCCCGGTCCGCGCTGTCCATCGGTTGCAGCAGCAGGCGGTCGAAGTCCAGGTGCTCGAACCGCTTCGGCTCGGCCCCCACCTGGGGGAACACCAGCTTCAACTCGTCACCGGAGGTGAGCACCAGATCGGCGCCCGCCTTGGGGCTGACGCAGATCCAGTCCAGTCCGGGTGGCGCGGGCTTGGTGCCGTTGGTCTCCACCGCGATCTCGAAACCGGCTCCGTGCAGAGCATCGACCAGCGGGGTGTCCACCTGCATCAGCGGTTCACCCCCGGTGCACACGACGAACGGCCGGGCGCGGTCGGCCGCAGCGCCCTGCCACGTGTCCGCGATCCGCGTCACGAGATCATCCGCCGTGGCGAACTTCCCACCGCCGGGACCGTCCGTGCCGACGAAATCCGTGTCGCAAAAGGTGCAGATCGCCTTGCTTCGTCCGGACTCGCGGCCGTTCCAGAGGTTGCAGCCCGCGAAGCGGCAGAAGACGGCCGGCCGGCCGGCGTGCGTTCCCTCGCCCTGCAACGTGTAGAAGATTTCCTTGACCTGGTAGGCCATCAGGAGAGCCGGGTGGGAGCGGCGAGTGCGGGGTCGGTCAACCCGAGTTCCGCGAAACCCCGGCCCCGGAGCAGGCACGAGTCGCACGTCCCGCACGCCCGCCCCTCCGGGCTCGGGTCGTAGCAGCTGTGGGTCAGGGAGTAGTCCACACCGAGGTCGAGACCACGCTGGATCGTCTGCGCCTTGGACAACTCGATCAGGGGAGCGTGGACGCGCAGGTCCATGGTGCCGTCGACGGCGGCCTTCGTGGCGACCCTGGCGAGGTTCTGGAACGCTTCGATGAACTCCGGGCGGCAGTCCGGGTAGCCGCTGTAGTCGACCGCGCTCACCCCGATGAAGATGTCGCTCGCACCGAGTGTTTCGGCGTAAGCCAGGGCGAACGACAGGAACACGGTGTTCCGAGCCGGCACGTAGGTGATGGGTGCTTCGCCCGAACCGACCTCGTCGGCGCTCTCGTAGTGGGGCACGTCGATGTCCGCGGTCAGCGCCGAACCGCCGAACACGCGGAGATCGATCTCGGCAATGACGTGGCCGTCGACACCGATGGCCTCGGCGACCCGCTTGGCGGCCTGGAGTTCGACGTCGTGACGCTGCCCGTACCGGAAGCTGAGGGCGTGCGGCTCGTAGCCCTCCGCGCGCGCGATGGCGAGAACGGTGGCCGAGTCCAGCCCTCCGCTGAGCAGGACCACGGCCTTGCGCTTCTCGTTCATCTCGAACCCCTCAAGATAGTGTCGGCGACCACATGCACGACGGTCACCGAAAAGTGCTGAGCGCCGGTTAGGTTACTGCAACACTAATCATCACTGAGACCCGCCCGATATACAGCACTTTTCCGAACAGTGGACGTGTGGTTGCCCCCGAGTGGACCACCGCCGAGTCGTCCGACCCCCGGCCGGCACGGCCCCGGCGGCATCGGGTGAACGTCCGGACAACCTTGCATACGATCAAGGGATGGCACCCGACCCGGCGCGGCGCAGCGACCGGTCCCGGCAGGCCATCCTCGTCGCGGCCCTGGAGCTGGTGGAGTCGGTCGGGTACGCGAAGCTGACCATCGAGTCGGTGGCGGCGCGGGCGCGGGTGGGCAAGCAGACGATCTACCGGTGGTGGTCGTCGAAGGGGGCGCTGCTGTTCGACGCGCTGGTGGAGCTGGAGGCTTCGGGGCGGGTGGTGCGGCCGTGGGGCGAGTTGGGCGACGACCTCAAGGCCGAGTTGCGCGCCGCGGTGGACGAGTTGGCGCGGCGGCGGTTCGACCAGGTGTGCCGGGTGCTGGTGCACGAGGCGCGGACGGACCTGGTGGCGTTGCTGCTCGCGCCCCGGCGGGTCGTGCTGGAGCAGCGGTTGGCGGCGGCGCGGCGGGACGGTGACATCCGCGCCGACGTGGACGTGCCCGCCGCGGCGGAGTTGTTGCTGGCGCCCGTGTACCAGCGGTGGTTGCTGCGGACCGGGCCGTTGAGCGGGTCGTTCTCCGACACGCTGGTGGACCTGACGCTCCGGGCGCTGCGCCGATGACCTTGCTCGGTAGGGTTGGCCGATCATGGGGTATGCCGTGGTCGACGTGGAGACGACCGGGTTCGCGGCGGGGCGCGCGGACCGCGTGGTCGAGGTCGCGGTGGTGGAGCTGGACGCGGCCGGGCGGCGCACCGGCGAGTGGTGCACGCTGCTGAACCCGGGCCGCGACCTGGGTCCGCGGCACGTGCACCGGATCAGCGCCGCCGACGTGTGGGACGCGCCGACGTTCGCGGGGGTGGCGGGCGCGTTGGCGCGGCGGCTCGCGGGACGGGTGCTGGTGGCGCACAACCTCGCGTTCGACGCCCGGTTCCTGGCGGCCGAGTTCGCCCGGCTCGGCGTGGACGTCGCGTTGGACGGCCTGTGCACGATGCTGCTCGCGCCCCGGTTCCTGCCCGGCGCGGGCCGTTCCCTGCGAGCGTGCTGCGCCGCCGCCGGCATCGACCTGGCCGACGCGCACTCCGCGTTGCACGACGCCCGCGCCACCGGGCAACTGCTCGCCCACTACCTGCGGCACGGGCCGTTGACCGGTCCGCTGGTGCCGTGGCCGCGGGTGGCGGGCGACGACGTGCCGGAGGTGCGGCGCGGGCACGCGGTGGTCGCCGCCGAGCGGCCGGACGTCGCGTTGCGGCCCGGTGACGTCGTCGTGTTCACCGGGCAGATGGCGGAGCCGAGGGACGTGTGGGAGTCGCGGGCGCACGCGGCGGGGCTGGTCAGCCAGGGGTGGGTGACCCGGTCGACGCGGGTGCTGGTGGCGGCCGACCCGTTCACGCTGTCCGGCAAGGCGCGGCGGGCGCGGGCGTACCGGGTGCCGATCGTGTCCGAAGAGGACTTCCACGACCTGGTCGGTGCGTTACAACGGTGACCAAAGATCACCGTACCGGGTGGTGTTGGGGCTATTGAAATGCCCGCGACCTGTGGGGATGCTCTTGACGGACAGGCTCCATCCGGCGGAGGGCACGAGTCCTATGAGCACCGTGCAGAGCAGTGCCGTGTGGGACGAACTCGTGTCCGGGCTGCCGTACGGGGTGCTGCTGCTGGACGGCTCCGGCGCCGTCCTCGCGGGCAACCGGGCCGCCTGCGCGTTGATGGGCGTGCTGCCCGGCCACCCGCGGCCCGAGGCACGCGACCCCTCCGGCGCGCCGCTGCCCACCTGCGCCGAGCTGGCCGAGCAGGTGCTGCGCACCAGGGCGCCCCTGGTGATACCCATGGTCCTGCCGCACGCGAAGGTGTGGGCCGAGTACCAGCCGCTGGAGCCGCGCGGGCAGGTGCTGCTGGTGCTGCGGCCCGTGCAGGCGGACGTGCCGAACTCGGCGCGGATGCTGGACGCGTTGACCGGGTTGCCGGGGCGGGCGCTGCTGCTGGACCGGCTCGACCAGGCGTTGGTGCGGGCGCGGACGCACGGGACGCTCGCTTCGCTCGTGCTGGCCGACGTGCGCCAGCTCGCGGCGGTGAACCGGGAGCACGGGTTCGAGCGCGGTGATGAGTTGCTGACCGTCATCGCGAGCCGCCTGCGTGCGGGGTTGCGGGAGGACTACACGGTGGCGCGGTACGGCGGGGACGAGTTCGCCGTGGTGGCCGAGCACCCGAACGGCAGCGGTGAGGCGCTTGCGGCGCGGGTGCGGGAGTTGGCCGGGCGGGGGGTGCGCATCGCCGGCCGTCGGGTGCGGCCCGGGGTGCGTGCGTGCTGGGTGACGAGCGACGGTGCCGCGTCACCCCACTCCGTCATCGCTTACGTGGAGGAGCGGCTGCGGCAAAAGGCGCCCGTCTGCGACCTGACCCCGGACCGCTGAACATTCCGAGGAAATACTTTTGGCGGCAGTCGCGCCGGGCACAACGGCTCACGCGAACTATGCGCCGGAAGCATCAGGCGCGAATTTCGGGGATCATGTTCCCGACTTCAGGTGATGCGCGAACCCGCACGCGCGTCGGACGCGGTTCAGCGACCGCCAGCCGATTCGGGAGCGGCTGGACCGCAGTATGCGGGCGCGGGAGCGCGTGACATCTCTTGTGGACTACCGGGTCGGGAGTACGCGTTTTTTCGTGTCAAGGCGTCGCAAGCCGTGTCATGCTGTGTCAAACCCGTGCGCGTGGTTGTGGGCCGTCGCGGTTCAGCCCAAGGTGGAGCCCGACCCCGTCGCGTCAGCCGGGGGGAGCGGCCTAAAAGCCACCGCTGTGCCCAGGGGAAGGAGTCCGGCGATGTCACGTCCAGCAACTTCGGTCGCCAATGGTGACGCGCTATTACCCTTTCCCGTCCCGCCGGCGACGGGTGCGGCCGTTTTCGTGGTCCGGTGGCGGCTCGCGCGACACGCGTCGCGGTGCGCCAGCGCCGTGCCCGCGGGCGGGTCCGCCGGGGCGGCGGCCGGTGGTGGTAGCCGACCGGTCCGGGCGTGGTCGCCACCCCATCTGCGCAGTTCACAGACGCTCCAGGCAGTCACCTGACCAGAGACTGGCTACACTGGTGAGGTGACTTTCGTCGTATCCGGCCGGGTGTTCGCGAGCCCCGGGCACCGGGTGCGCGTGGGAAGCGTTTCCGCGTGATCGCGCCACCGGCGTGGCGTGCTAATTTCATCCCCCTCTGCTGTCTCGGTTTTCGCGCGTGACAACGACCGCGCCTGGTCGTGCGATGTGGCCACACCGTCGCCGATGACCCCGAGATTTCCCGGAGCCTCCTCCTGTAATCGGCTTGGACGCGGGCGTCGGGATCCCAAGAAAGGCCCCCTGTGCCAGCGGGGGGCCTTTCGCTTTCCCATCTGTTTTGCGCCATTCGCTTGTGGGTGCGTTTGTGGGACATGCGATGGAGGTTCACATTCCCGCCGCGTCCCCGAGGCTCAAGCCGTGTGGAATGCTCGCATTGCAAGTACGTGGCAATTGCGGCAACGGACTGCCCGAGTGGGCGGTTGCCGGGTAACCGAGTAATGCTCGTTAATTCCGGTAACCCTGAGATTTCCCTTAGACCGTCGTCTACGCCCCTGATGGTGTTACACACGTTCGATTGAACTGTCGTATGCTTTCTCCGAGCACCCCCCGATCTGGCAGTCGTGGGTGCTCCGTGGGCCTCGACAAGTCCCGCGTCCAAGCCGCTACAGAAGGAAGGAGGTGAGGCAGGTGAGCCCCTACTGGGTTTGTTTCCTGTGGATCACCGGCGTTCTCGCGCCGTCCCTGTTCATCCCGCTGGTGCTGCACGGCTACTCGCTCGACGACGCCGCCACGGCATCCGGCTTGATGGCCATGGTCGCGGCCGAGGTCGCGGTGCGCATCTTCGGCAACACTCCTGGCGCCGGCGGCGCCGGTGGTAACCCGGCGCTCGGCCCGGCAACGGCCTGAGCCGCGTGACCACCTCGCGTGGACGCCCGCCTGGGCGTCCACGCAGGAAGGAGATCTCCATGTCCCACGAGACCCCGGAGGCCGCGGCCGCGATCGAGGATTTGGGTTACCGGCTGCGCCGGGCCCGCCGCGACGCCGGTGAGCTGTCCTTGCGAGACCTGTCCCGACGTACCAACCACGCCGCCTCGCCCAGCACCGTGCAACGGGCGTTGAGCGGCAAGGTCCTGCCCGCGTGGCGGGTCGTCGACGCGTTGCTGCGCTTGGGCTTCGGCATCGACAAGCAGACGGTGGACACCGAGTGGCGTCCCCTCTGGGTCGCCGCCAAGGACCTGGTGGACCCGCTCGACCCGCCGGTCCGACCGGTCGACCCCGACACGCGTGCTGGTAGTGCGGTCGTGCACATCACCACCGCACGGGCCCACCTCAGGACGGCCTGACCACACCACCCACGGCCCCGGCGACCACGTCGCCGGGGCCTTTGTTGTTGCGGGGGCGTGGCCTTGAGCCGGGAGGTCGCGGCCGGGGGCTGGCTGTGGGGCGGGAGATCAGGAATGGGTGCGGGTGAGCTGAAGCCGGGCGAGCCGGGCGGGGCGACCGGCCGGGCGCGCCGCGGATGGCAGGGCGGAGCGGGCTGGGCCGGGCGAGGGGGCGCAGGCAGGGGCAGGCGGGGCGGGCCGGAGCGGAATCAGTTGGGGCCGGGCGGAACGGGACCGAGCCGGCTGGAGCTGGGCGGAGCGGGTTGGCGGAGCGGGCCGGAGCAGGCTGGCCGGGGCGGCCAGGGCCTGAGGGGGCTGGCAGGGGGTGCCGCGGAGGGACCGGGCTGGGGAAACGCGGGCCGGAGCGGAGTGGGCTGGGTGGCGCGGAGTGGGCCTGGCCCGGGGGCAGGCAGGGGCGGAGCGCAATGGCCGGCGCGGAGCACGGAGGCGGAGGCCGCGCGGAGGAGGCTTGGGGTGAAGGGCCGAGCGGGCGGGGCGGAATGGGTTGGGGTCGGGTGAGTTGGGGCCGAGTCGGCTGGAACTGGGCGGGCAAGGCCGAGGGACAGGCGCGGGGCGGAGTGGGCGGGGTGGAGGGGGCAGACCGGCGCGCCGCGGAGGGGTGGCCGGGCGGGGGCGGAGGGCAGCAAGGGGGAAGGGGGCAGCCGGGGTGCGCCGGGTTGGGGGGCGGGCCGGAGCGGAGGGGGCTGGGGCCGGTTGGCCGGGGTGGGCGGGTTGAGGTGGGCGTGGTTGGGCGGAGCGGACAGGCGCGGAGGGAGCAGGTCAGCGCGCCGCAGGGGGGCGGCCGGACGGGCCGGAGCAAGCCGGGCCTAGGCAGGGCGGCCAGGGCGGGGCGAAGGGGAGCTGGCCGGGGCGCGCCGGGTTCCAGGGGGAGGGCGGGGCGGAACGGGGGTGGGCCGGGCTGCTGGAGCTGGGCGGGTTGGCCGGGCCGGGCGGGTAGAGGCGGGCGTGGTTCGGCGAAGCGGACCGGGGAGGGGCCGAGCGCAGCGGGGCGAGCGCAGCGGAAGGGCCGGGCGTGGAATGGGCGGTTGGGCGGAGCGGGCCGGGGAGGGGCCGAGGGCAGAGAGGCCGAGCGCAGCGGGTGGGGTGAGCGGGGGCGGGCGCGGAAGGGGCGAGCGCAGCGGGGCGAGCGCAGCGGAAGGGGCGGGCGCGGAAGGGGCGGTTGGGCGGAGCGCCGGGGGCGAGGGCGGAGAGGCCGAGCGCAGCGAGCGGAGGCGGGCGCGGAAGGGCGGGCGAGGGGGGTTGGGCGAGGGGGGTTGGGCGGGGCGTGGGGAAGGGCAGAGCCCCCGGCGGGGGTGCCGGGGGCTCTGGGGTGGGTGGGTTGGGTGGGTCAGATGCGTGGGAGGACGACGGTGTCTTCCGTGCTGGCGGACCGGGCACCGGTTGCGGTTAGGGCCTGGTCTGCCCTGGTGCTGGCGATGGTGGTCAGGGGGGTGATGCCGTCCAGCGGGTTGAAGCCGAGGGTGCTTACGGCGGGGGTGGAGGTGGTTCGGTTTTGGGCCACGCCTGGCACGGGGAGCACGAACGGCAGGTCCATCGGGGATGCGATTGGCAGGTTGGGCAGGGCGCGCTGGCCTAGCGGCAGGAGTTGGCTGAGTTGGTTCAGGCTTTCGGTGCCCTGGATCACCGGGGTGAGGCCGACCGTGTTGCCGAGGACGGGCAGGTTGTGGCGGGCGCGTTCGCCGGTTGGCACCAGAGGGTTGCTGGGGAGGCCCGAACGGTGACCGGTGGGCAGGAGGTGGCCGGCTACTGGGAGGTGGCTGGTGGTCGAGGTGTGGGTGGCGGGCGCGGGCTGGGTGGCAGGCGCCGGCTGGGTGGCGGACGAGGTGTGGTTGGAGGGCAGTACCTGGCCAGCCACCGGGAGGTGGCTCGTGGTCGAAGTGTGGGTGGCGGGCGCGGACTGGGTGGTGGGCGACGTGTGGTTGGCGAGCGGCACCTGGCCGGCTACCGGGAGGTGGCTCGTCGTTGAAGTGTGGGTGGCGGGCGCCGGCTGGGTGGCGGGCGACGTGTGGTTGGCGGACAGGAGGTGGCCGGCTACCGGGAGGTGGCTGGTGGTCGAGGTGCGGGTGGCGGGCGCGGGCTGGGTGGCCGACGGGGTGTGGTTGGCGAGGGGTACCTGGCCGGCTACCGGGAGGTGGCTGGTGGTCGAGGTGTGAGTGGTGGGCGCGGACTGGGGGGTCGGCGCGGGCTGGGGGGTGGACGAGTTGGTGGGAGTGGGTGGCGTGGGGAGGTGGGCTGCGGCGGAGAAGGTGGAGAGGTTCGTCAGGTCACGGGTGTTGCGCGTGGTGTGGAGTTCGGCGGTTGGGTGGTGTCGGGGGATGACCGCGGTGGGCAGGTCGGCCGTGTGCAGGTCGGCCGCGGGAAGGTCCGCCGGGGGCAGGTCCGCGGGTAGCCGGGTGGACGTCAGGTCCAGCGGGGGCAGGATGGTCGTCGGCAGGTCGGCGTCCGGGTGCTGGGGCAGGTCGGGCGCGTGCGGGGTGAGCAGCTGGGACGCGCTGGGCAGGTCGAAGTCGGCCTGCGTGACCGGGTCCTGGGTGCCGTGGGGCCTGGGGGGCGTGGTCGGCAGGACCGCCGTGGGGGTTTCGTCGGCGGTGGGCTCGGGGTGGGTGGCCTGGTCGGCGGGCTCGGGGGTGTACGCGTCCTGGTCGGCGGGCTCGGGGGTGTACTCGTCCTGGTCGTCGTGCTGGGGGAAGTCGAACTCGTAGTGCGGGTGGGTGCTGCCGCCCGGTCGGTACGGGTAGTCGGGCGTCGCGTACGACGGGATCTCGTACTGCGGCAGGTCGTACTGGGGCAGGTCGTGGTGGCGGACCCCGTCGTGCCGCCGGCCGTTCACGTGCGAGCCGCCGGCGTGCGAGGCGGTGGTGACCTCGTGACGTGCCCGGGTGGGACGCGCGGCGCGGTCCGGCCGGAGGGCGTGACGCAGGTCGTGGCCCTGGACCTCGGAAGCGGAGAGCATCCCGCTCATGGAGCCGTACTCCGGCGCCTTGCCCGGGAACGCGGACGGCATCACGAACTCGACCGTCGGCGCGCCGCCTGCCGTCGAGTGCGTCGGCAGGTCACGCGCCGTGGGCCCGCCGGGGATCTTCGGCAGCACGGTCGTGTCGGCGAGGGCACCGGGCACCTGCTTCAGCAGCTGCGACGGGGCGGGCACCTGGAGGGCGTCCACGGTGCGGGCCAGGTCGGGCACGGGCAGCCGGTCGACCGCCTCGAACGGGTCGACCAGGCGCGACGGGTCGGACAGGCGGGACGGGTCGACCACGGAGCTGGTGTCGACCAGGTCGGACGGGTCCTCCAGGCGCGACGGGTCCACCACGCGGGACGGGTCCACCACGCGGGACGGGTCGGGCATCCGGCTCGGGTCGGCGATCCGGGACGGGTCCACCACCCGGGTCGGGTCGAGCGGACCGCCGTGCCGGGCGATCGTGGACGGGTCGGTGAGGCGCTCCGGGTCCGCGGTGGCCGGGTCGACCACGCGGGCGGGATCGGCCACGCGGGGCGGCTGCACGACCCTCACCCGCGGCTCGCCGATCAGCGGTGACGTGTCGACCACCTGCTCGGTGTCCACGAAACGGATGGGCTCGCCGCGGTGCGCCGGGTCGAGCGCGCGGTGCGGCGCGACCAGCCGGGACGGGTCGGTCATGCGGGACGGGTCGACGTACCGGGTGTGGTCCACCGCGGCCGGTGCCTCGGCGAGGTTCGCCGGGTCGAGCAACGCGACCGGGTCGAGGTACTCACGCCGCACGCCCAGGTCGGACAGGCGGTCCAACGTGCCGTACGAGCGCAACCGGTCGAGGCTCGCCAGCAACGGCACCTCGGTGGCCCGCAGGTGGTGGTCGACGATGGGCGGCAGCTGGATGCCCTCCCGGACGACCTTGCGCACGGGTTCCACCCCGTCCTCGCCGGCCGGTTCCTCGGCGCGGGCGGTGGCGTCGCCGACGACCGCGGCCGGCACGTCCACCAGGCTGATGCCGTCGGGCACCGGCAGGGCGTGGTGGTCCTGGGCGAGGGCGGTGGCGAGAGAAGCCGCGGTCGCGGCGACCGTGGTGGCTGCCGCGGCGACGGCGCCGGACGGGTCGACCGCGGTGGGGGTGGCGGCGGTGCGCGCGGACGGGGGAGCGGGCGCGTCGGCCGGTGCCGGTGCGACAGCGGGCGCGTCTACCAAGGGGACTCCGGTGTGCGTGGCGGTGCCGCCCGAGTGGGCGTGGTGGGTGCTGTCCGCGGTGGACGTGGCGTGGCCGACCACGGACACGGCGTCGCCGTACGCCTCGGGTTCGGCGTCCACTGGTGCGGTGAGCAGGTTGCCGGACAGGGTCGACGCCCAGCCCTTGGTGGCGTGGTTGCCGCCGGACACCAGTTCGGTGTTGTTCACGGCGGTGGACTCGCCGGTGCCGGCGGCGGACGCCGTGTCGCCGAACGCCTGGAGCGGCACGGCCGGTTGCGCGGCCACCCCGTTGCCGGACAGCGAACCCCGGTCGCCCGAGGTGTGCACGTCGCCGCCCGCGAGCGAGCGGACCTGGTTCCGGGCCGTGCTGCGCGCGTTGCCGCCCGCGCCGACCGCGCTGCCGAACACCTGCGGCGCGCCGGCTTCGGGGACGGAGGCCACGTTGCCCGCGAGCGAACCCGCCTCGCCGGTCGAGGTGGCCGGACCGCCGGCCCGGGAGTCCAGCGCGCTCGTCGCGGTGGCCGAGCCGTTGCCCGCGCCGAGCGCCGTGACGCCGAAGACCTGGGCCGGGTTCGACGTCGGCGCCTCCACCACGTTGCCCGCGAGCGAGCCGTGCTTGCCGGTCGCCTGGGCGGGACCGCCCGCGACGAGCCTGGTGTCGGAGTCGGCGGTGGAGGTGGGGTTGGCGACCGCGCCGCCCGCGTTGCCGAAGAACTGACCGCCGAGCGCCGTGGGTGCGGTGACGACGTTGCTGGACACGGTTCCGTTGTCGTCCTTGGCGTTGGCCGGGCCGCCCGAGCGGATGAGCTTGGTCTCCGCGGTGCGGCCGGACGCGTTGCCGACGACGCCCGCGCCGTTGCCGAAGCCCTCCGCGGGCGTGGCGAGCGGCGCCTTCGCGATGTTGCCCGCGCCGACGGCGTCGTTGCCGAGCGAGCCGGTGTAGCCGCCCGCGCCGGACTCGACGTCGTTGGCGCACGCGCCGTCCGCGACGCCGCCCGCCGTGACCCCGTTGCCGCACAGGTCGGCCGCGCCCGCCGATGGGGCGTCGGCCGCGTTGCCGGACAACGACGAGCGCTCGCCGAGGGTCAGCGCGTCACCGCCCGCGGTGGACCGGGTGCGGTTGGCGTGGCGGGCGGCGGTGTTGCCGAGCGCGGATCCGGAGTTGCCGTTGAGCGCGACCGGCAGGCCGGCCGGCGCGTTCACCACCTCGCCCGCCGCCACCGAGTCGTTGCCGCTGGTGCGTGACGACCCGCCGGCCGTGGCGCGGTACTCGGACCGGCCGGTGGTGTCGGCGTTGCCCAGCGCGCCGGTGGCGTTGTCGGCCACCGACACGGGCACCGCGCCCTGGGGTTCGACCACCGCGCCGGACGCGGTGCCGTCCTCGCCGCTGGTGTCGACCCACCGGCGCGCGTTGAACCGGCCGGGCGCGTCGTCGCCCGCCCGCGACTCGACCTCGTTGGCCGCGGCGGTGTCGGCGTTGCCCGCCGCGCCGACCGCGTTGCCGTGCACGGCCGCGGACGACGCGACCGGCACGCCCGCGACGTTGCCGCTGCCGGAGCCGCGGTCGCCGCCGGAGGTGAGCGCGCCGCCGGACCGGGCGGTGCTGCGCGCGGTGGAACCGCTGTCGGCGGTGCCGCCCACCGCGACGCCGTTGTCGGCGACCTGGGTGGGCAGCGCCTGCTGGACGGCGGTGGCGTTGCCGGACAACGCGCCGTCCGAGCCGTCGGTGACGACACCGCCGCCGGACCGGGTCTCCTGCCGCGCGGCGGTCCTGGTCTGCGCGTCGGCGAGGAGCCCGACCGCGTTGCCGGACACCAGGACCGGGTCCGCGCCGTGCACGGCGGCCGTGTTGCCGCCGAGGGTGCCGTGCGCGCCGCCGGTCCGGGTCTCGCCGGTGGTCTCGGTGATCTGCTCGCACTCCTGCGCCGCACGCGCGTCCGCGCCCGCCGCGACGGCGTTGCCGCACGCCTTGACCGGGACGAGCAGGTCGACGTCGACGGCGTTGCCGCGGGTGAGCTGCGTGTGGTCGACACCGTTGAGGCGGTCGCGCGTGGCGCGGACCAGCGGGTTGGCGGGGGCGGCGGCGCGGACCTGCTCCGTGTCGACCTCGCGGTCCACCTCGGGCAGGTCGCGGTTGCCCGCCGCGGTGCCCAGGTTGTTCTCGTCGACCTCGATCGGCACCCGCACCCGCGCGTCCAGCGGTGAGGGCGGGTCGTCGGGGCTCACGTTCTCGTGGGCTGAGGCGATGCCCGTGCCGAGCATCAGCAGGCCACCCGTGACAAGTGCGGATTGGAATCCGCGCTTGGCCCAGGTTTGCATGGGTTCTCCTTCGTCGGTGTCTCTCGTCGAGGGGAGGTGAGGGTGGTCGGGACGCCTGCGCAGCGTCGGGTGGCGACCACCCGGGACTTGGTGGTGCGCGGCTTCTCGACCGGAGTTGCAGCGGTGCGCGAGAGCGCGACGGTCGAGCAACCCGACGGCCGGTGGGCCGTCGTGGACCGCGCGCTGGCGTCAGTCGGGGGTGATGCCGGGCTGCTTGCCGGGCATCACGGAGTTCCGCCCGGTGGGGGGCACTACGGCCCGGGCCACGGCGGAGGTGTGGTGGTCGGTGGACACGCCCGTGGACGGGCCGCTGCCACCGTTCGCGGAACCGGGTCCGTCACCGCCGCACGCGCAGTGCGCCGGCACCCCGGGCGGCGCGAGCGGGGCGAGCGGCGGGGCGGCCGGGTCCCCCGGCTGGGAGCGCTGGGCGTCGTCGCCCGGTGCGTCGAGCGGCTGCGCCGGAGCGGGCGCCCAGGTCTGGCGGAACTCGCCGAACGGGTCCGCCGCCACCGGGCCGGCCGGGAGGGGCGCGACGGCCGCGGTCCCGGTCGGTTGGGCGGGTGCTTCACCGGCCGGCCGCGCCACCGGGGAGGTGGCGCGGACCGGGCCGGCGGGTGACGTCGCGACGGGGTGGGTCGCGACGGGGTGGAGTTCGATCGGGCGGAGGTCGGCCAGGTCGAGTTCGGGCAGGCCGAGCGCGACCGCGTCGCGGAGACCGCCCGCGACGTGGTGGCCGAGGTCGGGTGGCGTCGCGTCGACCGCCCGGTGGGCGTGCAACGCGGCGTCGAGGTCGCGCACGGTCGCACCGACCGGTGCGACGACCTCCGGTGCGGCGTCCACGGCACGAACGACCACGCCGACCACGCCGATCACGTCGTGGTCGGCGGGTTGCGCGGAGGCCGCGGTCGTGGACAACGCCCAGGCGGCGGCAGTGCCAGCCAGCGCGCCGCCGGCGGCCAGCAGGGCGCGGGAGAGCAGCCGCTGCGCGCGGCTCACCCCCGCACCCGCTCGCCGACCGGCCGACGACCGCACTGGTACCTCCACCTGAACGCCTAGGGATGTGCCGGCACAGCGGATCGGAAAGGATCAAGCCGACGCCGACGAGCGTGCCAGGGTGCGGACCCGGGGCGCACCCCTTCGCCGGCGGGTTCGCCGGATCGTGTGATCGACACAGCGTGTTGCCGGCCGTGACAACGGGTAGCCGCCCGCTGCTCAGACCCGCTTCAGCACCCGCGCCGCGCCGGCCGCCGCGGTCGACGCCAGGATCCAGCCGACGGCGATCAGCGAGCTGGAGATCCACTGCGACGGGCCGCTGAACTTCCACTTGCCGTCCTGGCCCAGGTCGACGATCGGGATCAGCAGGTCGACCGCGAGCAGCCAGGGGTTCCACGTGGGCGACTCGTCGTCGTTGAGCTTCGGCATCTCGTGGCCCAGGAACCACAGCGCGCCGAGCAGCCAGAACGCCGTCAGCCAGGCGATCGCGAGCCACGGCCGGTAGCCGTAGCCCACCGTCCAGCGCTGGAGGAAGCCCCACACGCGACCCGCCCGGCCCAGCTCCGAGTAGCGCCGGTGCTGCTTCTCCAGCTGCACGTGCTGCGCCAGCTCCTCCTCGCCACCGTCCCGGTACACGTTCGCGAGCTGCTCGTAGGGCCCCGGCGCGAAGTCCGGCTGCACCTCGCGCAGCCACCGCAGCCGCGTGCGCACGTCCACGGGCGGCGAAGAGGAGATCGAGCCGAACGTGAAGTCCTCCACGTCCACGCCACCGGTCGCCGCCCACAGCCCCGGCCCGTCCTGCACCGCCGTCGCACGCACCCGGCGCAACTGGACCCGGCCGACCGGCACGTGGTCCTCGTCCGGCCGCAGCACGAGCTGGCTCACCGTCAGCCCCTGCGCGTTCAACGCGATGCCGCTGTCCGGCCCGCCCAGCCGCGCGCCGGTGAACGTCGCCTTCTTCCCGACCTCGGCCAGCAGGATGCGCACCCCGCCGACCGCCGTGAACCCGTGGCTGCACAACAGGTCCTTGCCGACCGTCACGACCCGTGCGTCCAACGACGGCTTCACCGTCCCGTTGGGCCGGCGACGCGGCGACAGCAGGGACGCGCCCGAGCAGTCGAGCGTCGACCCGATCGCCGCGTTCTGGAGCCGCAGCGAACCCCTGGCCCGCAGGTCGCGCAGGAACAACGTGCCGCCGACGCGCAGCCGGTCGGCGAACAGCACGTCGATGCCCGGCCCGTGCAGTTGAACGCCCGACAGGCTCGCACTGCCGCGCACGTGCGCGTCCACCAACCGCACCTGCCCGTAGGCGCGCAACGCGGACTCACGCGCCCCGTCGCCCCGGAACCCGCCGTCGACCGCGCCCCGCGCCTCCAGGTCGCCGCGCACCTGGATGCCGTCCGCGTGCAACGCGACCGGGATGCGGTCCACGACCTCGCGGGCCACCAGGTCGTCCACCACCTCGCGCCGGCCGATCACCGCGCCGGACAGCCGCAGGTAGCCGCCGATCTCCGCGTTGGGCAGCCGGACCGTGCCGTTGGAGGTGAACCCGTCGTCCAGCTCCACGTTGCCCTCGACCCGCAGCCGGTCCGCGACCAGCGCGGCCGACTCGTCGGCGGTGCCGCGCGGGATCACCAGCACCGGCCGGTCCACGGCGCTGGTGCGCAGCCGCGCGCCGGAGAACACGACGTTGCCGCCGACCCGCGCGCCGTCCAGCAGGACGCGGCCCTCGGCGGTGAACCGGCCGCCCTCCTCGTCGCAGAACAGGTTGCCCGCGATGGTCGCGCCCGAGCCGTCGAGCGCGTTCTGGCCCGCGTTGACCAGCCGCGCGCCGCCCAGGTGCACGGAACCGCCGACGTCCGCGCCGTGCAGCCGCACCTCGCCGTCCGCGCGCAACGCGATGGCGTGGAGCGAGCCGGACAGCCGGACGCGGGCGGCGAGCAGCGCGTGGCCGCCGGCGCCGCGCAGGACCGCGCCCGCCAGCCGCAGCGTGCCGTCGACGGTGGCGTCCGTGAGGTCCACCACGCCGTCGCTGGTGAAACCGCCCTCCAGCACCAGGTCGCTGCCGACGCGCAGGTTCCGCGCACGCAGGCCGGGCACCCGGCAGCCACGCATCCGCAGCCCGACCAGGCGCGCCACCGCCAGCTCGGGTGCTTCCTCGAACGTGCAGTCCTGGAAGTCCACGACGTGGTCGACCCACGTGCCCTCGACCGCGAACAGCCCCGTGACGTGCGCGCCGACCAGCCGCAGCGCCGCGCCCGGCACGTGCTCGGCGAGCAACGCGGACAGCACCTCGCCGCGCACGGCGCGAGCACCTTCCGGCGCACCGGGGTCGAACCGGACGCGCGTCCCGGTCGCGTACGCGGCGCGCACTCGTTCCTCGACCGCACCCACCACGACCCGATCCGATCATCCCGGACGACTCGCCGTCACGGTTTTCGCGATGTTCGGCACGCTTGAGCAACGCATACGCCCGCCGTGATCGGGCTACGGTGATCCGTGTGAGAAGGACCGAGTCGGACGTGGACGCACGGGTGCCGCGGTTGCTGCGCGTGAGCGCCGCGCTGAGTTGGCGGTTCGTCGCCGTGGTCGCGGCGCTGTACGTGGTCGGCATGGTGGTCGGTTACCTGGCGACCATGGTGATCCCGGCGGGTGTGGCGTTGCTGCTCGCCGCGCTGCTGTCGCCCGCCGTGGCGCAGCTGACGCGGGTCGGCGTGCCCAGGGGGCTGGCGACCGGGCTGGTGCTGATCGGCGGCCTCGCCGTGGTGGGCGGGGTGCTGACGTTCGTCATCACCGAGTTCTCCAACGGCCTGCCGGAACTCCAGAAGCAGGTCAGCGCGAGCCTGGACACCATCCGGGCGTGGCTGCACGACGGGCCGCTCCAGCTCAGCGACCTCCAGTTGCAGCAGTACCTGGACCGGGTGCTCCAGACGATCAAGGACAACCAGGCCGAGATCACGTCCAGCGCGCTCACCACGGCGGCGACCGTGGGCGAGCTGCTGACCGGCCTGCTGCTGGCCCTCTTCACGCTCATCTTCTTCCTGCACGACGGCGACGGCATCTGGCGGTTCCTGGTGCGCGCGGTGCCGCCGGACGTGCGTGAGCGCGCGGACGTGGCCGGTCGGCGCGGGTTCGCCTCGCTGGTGTCCTACGTGCGGGCCACGGCGCTGGTGGCCGTGGTGGACGCGGTCGGCGTCGGCATCGGCCTGTGGATCGTGGGCGTGCCGCTGGTGGTGCCGCTGGCCGCGCTGGTGTTCCTGGGCGCGTTCATCCCGATCGTCGGCGCGGTGATCACCGGCGCGGTGTCGGTGCTGGTCGCGCTGGTCGCCGAGGGACCGGTGGCGGCCCTGGTCGTGCTGGCCATCCTGATCGGCGTGATGCAGCTGGAGAGCCACGTGCTCCAGCCGCTGCTGCTCGGGCGGGCGGTGAAGCTGCACCCGCTGGCCGTGGTGCTCGCGATCACCGCGGGCCTGGTGGTGGGCGGTATCGCGGGCGCGCTGCTGTCCGTGCCGCTGCTGGCGGTGCTGAACTCCGGCATCCGGTCGCTGCTGTCGGACTCCGACCGGAGCGTGCGCCCGAAGGACGTGGACGTGCTCGAACCGCAGGAGACCGGTCCGCCGGACACCGGCGGCACCCGCGAGGCGGACGTCAACGACGACCGGCGACCGCGCTGACCCGGCGGACGGCCTCCTCGACGCCGCCCTCCCAGGGCGCGCCGTGGCCGGGGACGAGCCGGGTCGCCCGGACGTCGGCCAGCCGGTCGAGGGACGCCAGCGCCTCGTCCGGGTCGTCGGTGAACGGGGCGGGCTGGGGCCCGCGACCGCCGGTGAGGATGTGGCGGGTGGTGAGCGCGTCGCCCACGAAGACCGCGTCGGCGACGGGCACGTGGACGGCGACGCTGCCGGGTGAGTGACCGGGCATCCCGATGACGCGGGGCGCGCCGGGCAGGTCCAGGACGTCGCCGTCGGCGATCTCGACCACCTCGGTGAGGTAGGTCGTGCGCAGGCCGCCCTTGCGCGCGGCGTACCCGAGGAAGCGGGCGGTGGGGCCGAGCTTCACGGGACCCCACGCGGGCTGCGTCCTGGTCTCGCCACGCGCGCGGGCGGCGTCGGCGGCGTGGACGTAGGCCGGGACGCCGTGGTCGCGGCGGAGGCGTTCGGCGAAGCCGAGGTGGTCGGTGTCGCCGTGGGTGAGGACGACGCCGCGGATGTCGTGGACGGAGCGGCCCAGGGCGGCCAGCTCGGCGGTCAGCTCGCGCCAGTGGCCGGGCAGCCCGGCGTCGACGACGGTGATGCCCTCGTCGGTGACGATCAGGTGAACGGCCACGATGTCGTTGCCGATGCGGTGGAGGTGGTTCCCGAGCTTCATGGCGGCCTTCTCCCGTCGCGGTGTTGATGGCTACGGTACATAGCCATCATGGCTATTGTCCATAGCTATGATGGGGGCGACACCGACCGGAGGAGCACGGATGCCCACACCCGACCGGACCTCGCTCGCGGAGATCGTCGCGACCGCACAGGACATCGCGGAGGAGGAAGGGCTCGCGAACCTGACCATGCAGGCCGTCGCCGTCCGCGTCGGCGTGCGCGCGCCGTCGCTCTACAAGCGGGTGCGCAACCGCGACGACCTCGTCCGGCTGGTCGCCGAGGCCACCGTCCGCGAACTCGGCGAACAGCTCGACGCGGTGGCCGTCGGCGGCGACGCCCGCACCGACCTCGCCGGGTTGTGCCGGGCGTTCCGGGCGTTCGCGCACCGCCGCCCGGCCGGCTACCACCTGGTCTTCGCGGGTCCCGCGGCGAGCAGGCCCGCCGTCACCTCGCTCGCCACCGCGGCGACGGCCGTGCTGCGCGTCGCCGGCGCGCTGGCCGGGCCGGACGATGCGCTCGAAGCGGCGCGGACGATCACGGCCTGGGCGCACGGCTTCGTCGGCATGGAGCTGGCGGGCGCGTTCAACCTGGGCGGCGACGTCGAGCGGGCGTTCGAGTACGGGGTCGCCCGGCTCGCCGACGCGCTCGCGCGGGCGTGAGTCAGGCCATCTCGACCAGGTTGCGGCCGTAGCCCTTGGCCGCGAGCAACGCCGCGTCCGCCGCCACCAGCAGGTCCGGCAGCTCGTAGCCGTACCGCTGGGTGGTGGCCACGCCGATGCTCACGGTCAGGCCGGTCAGCAGGTGCTCCCGGCCGTCGGTGCCGACCGTCGCCACGGCCAGGTCCTCCACGGCGTGCCGCACGCGTTGCGCCACGGACCGGGCGACCGCGGGTTCGGCGTCGGGCAGCAGCACCACGAACTCCTCGCCGCCGAACCGGCCGACCAGGTCGCCCCGCCGGACCGTGCCGGACAGCAGCACGGCCACCGCGCTCAGCGCCGCGTCGCCCGCCAGGTGGCCGATCCGGTCGTTGACCCGCTTGAAGTGGTCCAGGTCCAGCAGCAGCACGGCCATCGGCCGGTTGCGGGACCGGGCCTTGGCCAGTTCGTAACGCGCGCGGCCGTCCCAGTGCACGGCGTTCGCCAGGCCGGTCTTCGCGTCCCGCTGCGCGGAGCGCCGCCACTGCGGCAGTTGCGCGGCCCGTTCCAGCAACGCCATCGGCGCGGCGGCCATCAGGGCGTGCACGGGTGTGGTGGTCGCGGCGAAACCCATCAGGCCGCCGATGCTCACCGCGACGATGCCCAGCACGGCGTCGATCGGCTCGCCCACCACCTCCTCGGTGGCGGCACGCGGGCTGCGCAGCTTCAGGCCGATCGAGACCAGGACGGCACGCACGACCAGCAGGACCAGCGCGCCGAACACCATCACCGGCAACTGCTGGTCGGGCTCGCTCCAGCCGATCAGGTACCGGGCGGCGAACACCGACAACGCCGTGGCGGACAGGGTGAACACCCAGCGGTGCGACTCCGGGCGCTGGGCCAGCACGCCGTGCAGGGCGGGACCGAACAGCAGCAGCACCAGCAGGTTGCACGGCAGCGCGACCACGCCGGCCGTGAGGTAGCACATGTGGGCGGCCCACGGGTTGCGCTCGGTCTCGCCGATCCGGTGGCTGAAGATCGAGCTGCCGATGATCACCGCGCCCGCCGTGCCCGCGATGGCGCCGAACCGGGCTATCTCGGCGGAACCGGGCTGGGGCGAGGAAGCGATTACGTACACAACCACCGCGAGCGCGAGGAGGTCGACGAGCAGCCAGTAGGCCAGGGCGGACTTCCGCAACGTCCACAGTGGCCAATCCCGCACGCTCAGCCCACCCCCCGCGGTCGTAGGAGTCGAATGGCGCGGTGTCCCTTCAGAAATCGCAGCCAACACGTCACACCCAGTAATGCCGGCAAGCCTTTCACACATGTCGTAGTGGGAACAGACGTCCACCTGGGGGTTAGCTGCGCCACTCCGACACGGCAAAATCAACGGCGAAGGGAGCACACCGTGCACACAAAGGCCGCACCAGGGGGTCCATCGGTGACCGAGGACCCGGTCGCGCACCTCTGGCGGGGAACCGTCGCGTTACGCATCGTGACGTTCCTGTTCGCTCTGGGCAACGCAGCCGTGCATCACAACACGTATGCCAGGCCATGGCTCGCGTGGACCGTTATCGGCGTGATGGCGGCGTGGTCGGTGTTCACCATCCAGGCGTACAGCCGGGAGAGCGGTCGCCGACCGTGGGTGGTGTCCGCGGACCTCGCCGTGGCGTGCGGGTTGATGTCGTTGTCGCAGCTGATCATGACCGACACCCAGTTCCTGGCGAACGTCCCCCTGATCACCACCATCTGGGCGTGCGGGCCGGCGGTGGCCGCGGGCGCGCTCGGCGGGCAGGTCGCGGGCGGCCTGTCGGGGCTCGTCGTCGGCCTCTCCACCTACCTGAACCGGGGCACGCTCACCGTGGACCTGGTGCGCGACGTGGTGCTGCTCGCCGGTGCCGGGCTCGTGGTCGGCATGGCGTCCAGCACGGCGCGGCGCGCGGCGGTGCGGTTGGCGCAGGCGCTGCGCGCCGAGGCGGCCACGGCCGAGCGCGAACGGCTCGCCCGGTCCATCCACGACGGTGTGCTCCAGGTGCTGGCGCGGGTCCGCAAGCGGGGCGTGGAGCTGGGTGGCGAGGCGGCCGAGCTGGCGGAGCTGGCGGGCGAGCAGGAGGTGGCGCTGCGCTCGCTGGTGGCCGCCGCGCCGGCGGAGTCGACTGTGGACGGTGACGCGGACCTGCGCCCCGCGCTGCAACTGCTGGCCACGCCGAAGGTCCAGGTGTCCACTCCGGCCACCCGCGTCATGCTGCCCGCCGCGACGGCGTTCGAGCTGACGTCCGTGGTCCGGGAGGCGTTGTCCAACGTGGACAAGCACGCGCCCGGCGCGAAGGCGTGGGTGCTGCTGGAGGACCTGGGCGAGGAGGTCGTGCTGAGCGTGCGCGACGACGGGCCCGGCATACCGGAGGGCAGGCTCGCGTCGGCCGAGGCGGAGGGGCGGCTGGGCGTCGCCAAGTCGATCCGGGGCCGGGTGGAGGCGCTGCGTGGGACCCTGGAGCTGCAAACCGGGCCGGGGGAGGGCACGGAGTGGGAGGTGCGGGTCTACCGATGAGCGTGTCCGTGATGGTGGTCGACGACCACCCGCTGTGGCGCGACGGTGTCGCGCGGGACCTCGCCGAGCGCGGGTTCGACGTGGTCGCGACCGCGGGCGACGCGGCGTCGGCGGTGCGCATCGCGCGTGCCGTGCGGCCCGACGTGGTGCTGATGGACCTCAACCTGGGCGGGCCGTCCGGTGTCGAGGCCACCACCATGATCACCGGGTCGCTGGAGGGCACCAGGGTGCTGGTGCTGTCGGCGAGCGGCGAGCACGACGACGTGCTGGAGGCGGTGAAGGCGGGCGCGTCGGGCTACCTGGTGAAATCGGCGTCGGCCGAGGAGCTGGTGGAGGCGGTGAACCGGACCGCCGCCGGCGACGCCGTGTTCACGGCCGGGCTCGCGGGCCTGGTGCTCGGCGAGTACCGCCGCATGGCCGCCACGCCGGACGTGGACAAGCCGCAGCTCACCGACCGCGAGACGGAGGTGCTGCGGCTGGTCGCGAAGGGCCTCACCGCGCGGCAGATCGCGAACCGGCTGGTGATCTCGCACCGGACCGTGGAGAACCACGTGCAGTCCACGCTGCGGAAGCTGCAACTGCACAACCGCGTCGAGCTGGCGCGGTACGCCATCGAGCAGGGGCTCGACGTCGAACCGGAGGGGACATGACGGATCCGAGGCAGTGGCGGGTGTCCGACGCCGAGCGGGAGCACGTCGTCGGCGTGCTCCAGAAGGCCATCGGGCGCGGGTTGATCACGTTGGACGAGTTCACCGAGCGGGCGGACCGGGCGCTGGCCGCGCGGACCCGCGAGGAGCTGAACGTCGTGCTGCTCGACCTGACCGGCGTGGTGAACACCGAGCGGCCGGTGGCCGTGGTCGCGCCGCCGAAGGAGCGGATGGAGCTGAAGTCGACCATGTCGTCCATGGTCCGCAAGGGCGCGTGGGTGGTGCCGCAGGCGTTGCTCGTGCGCAGCCGGATGGGTTCGACGGACCTGGACTTCCGCGAGGCCGACATCCAGCACCCGGTGGTGGACGTCGAGCTGGACGTCGCGGGTGGGTCGGTGACCATGGTCGTGCCGGACAGCGCCACGGTGGACGCGAACGACGTGGAGATGTCGGCCAGTTCGTTGCGGGACAAGGTCGGCGGGGTGGGCGGTCGGCCGCACTTCGTGGTGCGGGGGCGGATGACCATGGGCGCGTTGGAGATCAAGCGCAAGAACCGCTGGTTCCGCGGCGCGTGAGCTGGGTGGGGGAGCGGGTCCGGCTGCGGGGTGTCGAGCCGGAGGACTGGCGCGCGTTCATGCGGTTCGACGAGCACGTGTCGGACATGCGGGACGGGGATCTCGTGCACCCGCCCCGGTCGGCCGCGGGGTACCGGGCTTGGGCGGAGCAGGAGGCCGTGCGGGACGGCGGTGACGAGTTCCGGCTGGCCGTCGAGGTCGGTGGGGAGCTGGTCGGGTCGTTGTCCGCGTTCGGGGTGGACGCGCGGGCCGGGCGGTTCGGGTACGGGATCGGGATCGGGCGCGAGCACCAGCGGCGGGGGTACGCGGCGGAGGCCGTGGTGCTGCTGCTCGGGTTCATGTTCGGTGAGCGGCGGATGCACAAGTGCGAGGTGTCGGTGCACGCCTTCAACGAGGCGTCGATCGCGCTGCACGAGAAGCTGGGGTTCCGGCGGGAGGGCGTGCTGCGGGACCACGAGTTCTTCGCCGGACGGCACCACGACGTGGTGTTGTTCGGGCTGACGGCGGCGGAGTTCGCCACCCGCCACCCGTTCCGGCCGGTGCGCTAGGCGCGGCGGATCTCGGCGAGCGCCGCCTGGCCGGCGGTGATCAACTTGGCGAGGGCGTGCGCGCTGAAGGTCAGCTCGACCTGCCCGCCGGGGAAGGTGAACTTCGCCCAGTCGCGGCCGGTCTGGTGGTCGATGCGCACGTCGTCGTCGAAATCGGCGGCGGTCCAGAGTTCGGGCTTCGAGCCGTTGATCATGATTCGGGACCTCAATCAGAAAGTTACTAGTTTGATTACCTAGCCTCCGTGGAATGGTATTGGGTAAGTTGCCCAGGTCCCGGTAGCCAAACGGGTGAATGTCCGGCCGAGCGGCAGGATGTAGGCGCTCGCACCCCCAGACCGGAGGACCGACCGCATGACGGCACCAGCAGCCACGACGTACCGGGTCGTGCTCGGCATCTTCCTGCGCAGCCTGCGGGAACGGGCCGGCCGCACGCCGACCGAGGTGGCCCAGCGGTTCGGCTGGTACGGCGTCGGCAAGGTCAGCAAGCTCGAAGCGGGCACGGTCCGGCTCACCGAGGAGGAACTGGGCCGCCTGCTGGACCTGTACGACGTCACCGGCGCGGAGGCGGCGAAGGTCCACGAGTTCGGCGGCCTCGCGCGGGCGCGCACCAGCGCCGGCCGGACGCCCGCGTGGGGCGACACCTACCGCGTCCTGGAAGCACACGCGGCCGAGATCAAGACCTACCGGGAGACCATGCTGCCCGGCACCGTCCAGACCGAGGACTACGCGCGGGCGCTGCTCTCCATGTCGCTCACGACCCCACCCGCCGAGGTCGCCAACGCGGCCCGCGAGCGCGCCGCCCGGCAGGACCTGCTGACCGCCGACGACCCGCCCGCGTACTGGCTCGTCGTCGCGGAACCCGCGCTGCTCCGGCCGATCGGCGGCGGCGAGGTCTTCCGGGCGCAGTTGCGGCGGCTGCGTGAGCTGATCGACCTGCCGAACGTGACCTTCCAGGTGCTCCCGCTGGAGGCGGGCGAGCACCACGCGCTCGGCACGCCGTTCACGTTGCTGCGGCTGGCCCTGCCGGCGCTCACCGTCGCGTACCTGGAGGGGCTGACCGACGCCAACTACCTGGACCACCCGAAGGCGACCGACGTGTACGCGCTCGCGTTCGACCGGCTCCGGGTGACCGCCCTGGACGACCGCGCATCGGCGAAGATGCTGGACCGACGGATCAACTCGCTCAAGTGACGAAAGGGGTAGCGGAATGCCGGCCCCGGAATTCCCCACCGCACGCTGGCGCAAGGCCAGCTACACCGAAGGCAACGACAACTGCGTGGAGGTCGCCCACGTGACCCGCGGGGTCGCCGTGCGCGACTCCAAGAACCCCGACGGCCCCGTCCTGACCTTCAGCCCCAACGGGTTCGCCGGGCTGCTCAACCACCTCAGGTCCCACGCCTGACCGCCGGGGGCCGGCCGACCGCCCCCGCGTGCGCGCCGGGCGGAACACCCCCAGGATCGGGGGATGCGCTGCCTTGTCACGGGTGCGACCGGGTACCTCGGCGGTCGGCTGGTGCCCCGGCTGCTGGCCGAGGGGCACGAGGTCCGGTGCCTCGTGCGCGATCCCGCCAAGCTCCGGGACGTGCCGTGGGCCGACCGGGTGGAGGTGGTGCGCGGCGACGTGCTCGACCCGGCCACGCTGACCGCCGCGACGGCCGGCGTCGACGTCGTCCACTACCTCGTGCACTCGTTGCGCGACAAGGACTTCGCCGACGCCGACCGCCGCGCCGCCGAGCACACCGCGCGCGCCGCGGCACAGGCCGGGGTGCGGCGGGTCGTGTACCTCGGCGGGTTGCACCCGAGCGGGCCGTTGTCGCCGCACCTGGCTTCCCGCACCGAGGTCGGTGACGTCTTCCTCGCCTCCGAGGTGCCCGCCGTGGTGTTCCAGGCGGCGGTGGTGATCGGGTCCGGGTCGGCCAGTTTCGAGATGTTGCGCTACCTCACCGAGCGGCTGCCGGTGATGGTCACGCCCCGCTGGGTGCACAACCGCGTCCAGCCGATCGCCGTGCGCGACGTGCTGCGTTACCTGGTGGAGGCGGTCGGGCTGCCGGACGGGATCAACCGCACCTTCGACATCGGCGGGCCCGACGTGCTCACCTACCTGGACATGATGCGGCGGTACGCGGTGGTGGCCGGGCTGCCCCCGCGCAAGGTGCTGCCGGTCCCCTTCCTGACGCCGCGGCTGTCCTCACATTGGGTGAACCTGGTGACCCCGGTGCCCCGCGCGATCGCCGTGCCGCTGATCGAGTCGCTGGTGCACGAGGTGGTCTGCCACGAGGACGACGCGCGCCGCCTGCTGCCCGGCCCGGTCACCGGCTACGACCGGGCGGTGGAACTCGCCCTGGCCAAGGTCCGCGACGCGGACGTGGAGACGCGGTGGTCCGGCGCGTCGGTGCCGGGCGCGCCGTCGGACCCGCTGCCGTCCGACCCCGGGTGGACCGGCGGTTCGTCCTACGTCGACGTCCGGGAACGCCGGACGCCCGCCTCGCCGGAACGGCTGTGGGCCGTCGTGGAGGGCATCGGCGGCGAGCACGGCTGGTACTCGTTCCCCCTGGCCTGGGCGGTGCGCGGGTGGCTGGACCGGCTGATCGGCGGTGTCGGGCTGCGGCGGGGGCGGCGCGACCCGCGTCGGCTGCACGTGGGTGAGGCGCTGGACTGGTGGCGGGTCGAGGAGGTCGAACGGGGCCGGCTGCTGCGGCTGCGGGCGGAGATGCGGGTACCCGGACTGGCGTGGCTGGAGCTGCGCGTGGCACCCGGCCCGGGTGGCGGTTCGGTGTACCGGCAGCGGGCGGTGTTCGTGCCGCGCGGGCTGGCCGGGCACCTCTACTGGTGGGCCGTGTGGCCGTGGCACGGGCTGGTGTTCGGCGGCATGGTCCGCAACATCACCAGTGAAGCTGAGCTTACAAGCTGATTCAGAAAGTCCTGATGGACTACACAAGCGCGACGGGAGCACACTGCCGGCATGAAGGCACTGGTCAAGGCGGCCGCGGGGCCGGGGCTGTCGCTCACCGACGTCCCCGACCCGACACCCGGACCCGACGACGTGGTCGTCCGGGTGCTCCGCACCGGCATCTGCGGCACCGACCTCCACATCGACTCGTGGGACGACTGGGCCGCGCACAACATCACCGCGCCGCTGGTCGTCGGGCACGAGTTCGTCGGCGAGGTGGTCGCCACCGGTCCCGCGGTGACCGGCGTGCGGATCGGCGACCTGGTCAGCGGCGAGGGCCACCTGGTGTGCGGCACGTGCCGCAACTGCAAGGCGGGCCGCCGCCACCTGTGCGCCCACACCCGCGGCCTCGGCGTGCACAGCGACGGCGCGTTCGCCCAGTACGTCGTGCTGCCCGAGCAGAACGCGTGGGTGCACCGCGCACCCGTCGACCTGGACGTGGCCGCGATCTTCGACCCGTTCGGCAACGCCGTGCACACCGCGCTGTCGTTCCCGGTCATCGGCGAGGACGTGCTGATCACCGGCGCGGGCCCGATCGGCATCATGGCCGCCGCCGTCGCCAAGCACGCGGGCGCGCGCAACGTCGTGATCACCGACGTCAGCGGCCACCGGCTGGACATCGCGCGCAAGGTGGGCGTCGACCTCGCGCTGGACGTCACCGAGCGCACCATCGCCGACGCGCAGGCCGAGCTGGGCATGTCCGAGGGCTTCGACGTCGGCATGGAGATGTCCGGCCAACCGCAGGCGCTCCAGGACATGATCGGCAACATGGCCCACGGCGGCCGGATCGCGATGCTCGGCCTGCCCGCCGGGCAGTTCGCCGTGGACTGGAGCAGCGTCGTGCTGAAGATGCTGCACATCAAGGGCATCTACGGCCGCGAGATGTTCGAGACCTGGTACTCGATGTCCGTGCTGCTGCAACGCGGCCTCGACCTGACACCGGTGATCACGCACCGGTTCGACTACACCGCGTACGAAGAAGCCTTCGCCACCGCCCGCGAAGGCAAGTGCGGCAAGGTCATCCTCGACTGGACGGGAGCCAACTGAATGTACGGCGCCATGCGCGACGACCTGCGGGCCGGACTCGACGAGATCCGCGAAGCGGGCCTGTACAAGGCGGAACGGGTCATCGGGACACCCCAGAACGCGGCCGTCCGGGTGGGCGCGGGTGACGAGGTGCTGAACTTCTGCGCCAACAACTACCTGGGCCTCGCCGACCACCCGCGCTTGATCGCAGCCGCCAAGGACGCGCTCGACCGGTGGGGCTTCGGCATGGCGTCCGTGCGGTTCATCTGCGGCACCCAGGAACCGCACAAGGAGCTGGAGAAGCGCCTGTCGGAGTTCCTCGGCACCGAGGACACCATCCTCTACAGCTCCTGCTTCGACGCCAACGGCGGCCTGTTCGAGACGCTGACCGGCCCGGAGGACGCGATCATCAGCGACGAGCTGAACCACGCGTCGATCATCGACGGCGTGCGCCTGTCCAAGGCCCGCCGCTACCGCTACAAGAACCGCGACCTGGACGACCTGGAGCGGCAGCTCAAGGACGCCGCCGACGCGCGGTACCGGCTCATCGCCACCGACGGCGTGTTCTCCATGGACGGCTACTTGGCGCCGTTGGACGACATCTGCGACCTGGCCGACCGGTACGACGCGCTGGTCATGGTGGACGACTCGCACGCCGTCGGCTTCACCGGCCCGACCGGGCGCGGCACGCCGGAGCTGTTCGGCGTGCAGGACCGGGTGGACATCGTCACCGGCACGCTCGGCAAGGCGCTCGGCGGCGCGAGCGGCGGTTACACGTCCGGGCGGGCGGAGATCGTGGCGATGCTGCGGCAGCGGTCCCGGCCGTACCTGTTCTCCAACTCGCTGGCGCCGTCCATCACGGCCGCCTCGGTCGCGGCGCTGGACCTGCTCAGCTCGTCCGGCGAACTGCTCACCCGGCTGCGTGACAACACCCGCCTGTTCCGGCAGCGGATGACCGACGAGGGCTTCGACCTGCTGCCCGGCGAGCACCCGATCATCCCGGTGATGATCGGCGACGCGGCGGAGGCGTCGCGGATGGCGGACCTGCTGCTGGAGCAGGGGATCTACGTGATCGGCTTCTCGTACCCGGTGGTGCCGCACGGCAAGGCGCGCATCCGGACCCAGATGTCGGCCGCCCACTCGACGGACGACGTGAACCGCGCCGTGGACGCGTTCGTGGCCGCACGCGCGTTGATGCACGGCTGATCCGTTCGGGGGAACCCGGTAACGACTGCCCCGGTTCGGCCCACCTCCCCGGTGAGGGGGTGTGCCCATGTCCGAACCGAGGCAGTCGTCCCACGTCGAGGGCGACCGGAACCACGTCTTCCAAGGCGGGCGCGACGTGCGCGTCCGGCACGCCGGTGACAAGCACCGGCACTTCAGCTTCCGCGGCGTCGGGCTCGGGGTGCTCGCCGCCGCGCTGCTCGGCGGTGGCGGCGTGGCCGCCTACCGGGTGGTGGCGGAACCACCCGCCGGTCCGCCACCGGCCCGGGTCGCCGACGCGGTCGGCACCTGGGAGCTGGCGCCGTCCGGCAGCGTCGCCGACCTGCCGTCCAAGCTGGTGGTCGGTGCCGACGGGGCGTTCCGGCTGGACATCGCGGTGGTGTTCGACCTGCCCAACGCTCACGGCGGGCTGCCGCCGATGGAGTTGCACTGCACGGGTGAGGTGGAGGTGGCCGACGGGCGGCTCGCGTTCCAGACAACCGCCGGCCCGTGCGGCGGGATGGGCGCCTCGGTCACCGGGCGGCGGCTGGACCTGGACCTGTCGTCGGGTGCGGACAAGCAGGTGCTGTCGCTGGTCAAGACAATGGACGGGTGATCGACCCCAGACGCCTGCGCGTGCTGCGCGCCCTTGCCGACCACGGCACCGTGACCGCGGCGGCCACCGCGTTGCACCTGACGCCGTCGGCGGTGTCGCAGCAGCTCGCCGCGTTGGAGGCGGAGGTGGGGCAGGAGCTGCTGCGCAGGCGCGGGCGGCGGGTGTCGTTGACGTCGGCCGGTGAGCTGCTGGTGGGGCACGCGCACGCCGTGGCGGCCGAGTTGGAGCGGGCGCGGGCGACGCTCGCCGGGCTCGCCGCGGGCACCGCCGGGCTGGTCGAGGTGGGCAGCTTCGCGTCCGCGATCACGCAGGTCGTGGCGCCCGCCATGGCGGCGCTGCGGTCGTCCGCGCCGGGCGTGGTGGTGCACGTGCGGGACGTGGAGGGCCACGCCTCGGTGCCGCTCCTGCTGGACGGCGAGATCGACCTGGCGATCACCGAGGAGTACCGGCCGAAGCGCGACGACGGCCGCCTCACCCGGTTCCCGCTCTACACCGAGCCGTTCGACGCCGTGCTGCCACCGGCGCACCCGCTCGCGGGCGCGGTGGCGGTGGACCTCGCGGCCCTCGCCGACGACGAGTGGGTCGCACCGCCGCCCGGCAACCCGGTCCGCGACGTGGTGGAGCTGGCGTGCGGCGGCGCGGGGTTCGCCCCGCGCATCACGCAGACGTCGAACGACTTCACCGCCATCGGCGCGCTGGTCCGCGCGGGCGCGGGCGTGGCGCTCGTGCCGCGCCGCGCGGTGCGGGGCACGCCGGTGACCGGGGCGATCCCGCTGCGCCGCGTCTTCGCCGCCGTCCGCAAGGGCGCGGAGGACCACCCGCTGGTGCGGGTGGTGTGCGCGGCGATCACCTCGGTGACGACCTAGGTCCTCAAAGCCGGAGCACGACCCGGACCGCCCCCGCCGGCGCGGGGAGGACGGCGGTCAGGCGGAGCGCTAACTATCAGGCAGGCTCCCTGATAGATACGCGGGCCGGGCGCTATCTATCAGGGAGGCTCCCTGATAGATACGCGGGCCAGGCCCTAACTATCAGGCAGGCTCCCTGAAAGTTTCGCGGCGGCGACAGCCTTCAGGACACCCGCTGGGGCGGGGAAGGCGTCCGACCTCGGGTCGGCAGACCCACCACACCACCTCCGCGGGCAGGCCCTAGTGCGGCGCGCGGGCGGCGAGCTTCGCCGCCGCCGGGTCGGCCGCCGAGAGCGCGCCGCGAGCCGCGAGCTGGCACAGGTCGAAGCTGGTGGACGCGAGCTTCGCGCCGACGCCGGCCAGCGCCGCGTGGTTCATGGACAGGCTGGTCACGCCCAGACCGGTGAGCACGCACGCGAGCAGCGGGTCCGCGGCGGCCTCGCCGCAGACGCCCACCGGCTTGCCCAGTTCGGTGCCCGCCTCGCCGACCATCGCGACCAGGCGCAGCAACGCCGGCTGCCACGGGTCGTTGAGCGCCGCCACGGCGCCGACCTGCCGGTCCGCCGCGAACACGTACTGCGCCAGGTCGTTGGTGCCCAGCGACACGAAGTCCACGACGGCCAGGATCTCGCGCGCGGCCAGCGCGGCGGCCGGGATCTCGACCATCACGCCGGCCCGCTCGACACCCGCCTTGCGCGCGCGTTCGACGAACCACGCCGCTTCGGCGGCGGTCGCGACCATCGGCGCCATCACGGAGACGTCCGCGCCGGTGTCCTTCGCGGCCAGTGCGATGGCCGTGAGCTGGCGGTCCAGCACGTCCGGCCGGTCGAACGCCACCCGCAGGCCGCGCACGCCGAGCGCCGGGTTCGGCTCGGGCTCGGGCGCGAGGAAGGCGAGCGGCTTGTCCGCGCCCGCGTCGAGGGTCCGCACCACCACGGGCTTGCCCGCGAACGGCGCCAGCACCGCCGCGTACGCCGCGCGCTGCTCCTCCACGGTCGGCTCGGCGGTGGAGGACAGGAAGCAGAACTCGGTGCGGAACAACCCGACGCCCTCCGCACCGGCCGCCGCTGCCGCCGCCGCGTCGGCGGGTGAGCCGACGTTGCCCAGCACCTTCACCCGGTAGCCGTCGCGCAGCGCGCCGACGCCGTTCCACTCGGGCTTGCCGCCGGCGCCCGCGGCGAGCACGGTGCCGTCGGACTCCTGGACCACGCCGGTGTCGCCGTCCACGGCCAACGCGGCGACGTCCAGCGCGAGCACGCCCCGGCACGCCACGACGGCCGGGATGCCGAGCGAGCGGGCGAGGATCGCGGTGTGCGAGGTGGGCCCGCCCTCCTCGGTGACCAGCGCGAGCACCTTGGCCGGGTCGAGGCCCGCGGTGTCGGCGGGCGCGAGGTCGCGGGCGACCAGGACGCTCGGCGCGGCCAGCTCGGGCACGCCGGGCGCGGGCACGCCGAGCAGCTCGGCGATGATCCGGTCCCGCACGTCGCGGACGTCGCGGGCGCGCTCGGCCATGTACCCGCCGGCGGCTTCGAGCGCGGTGATGAACCCGGCGGCGGCCTCGTGCACGGCACGCGCGGCGGGCAGTTCGCGGTCCGCGACGAACTTCTCGGCCTGCGCGAGCAGCGCCGGGTCGGCGGCCATGGCGGCGGTGGTCTCCAGAACGGCCTTCGCGTCGCCGGTCGCCTGCGCGGCGCGGGCGAACAGCCGCTCGGCGACGGCGTCGGCGGCGGGCCGGACGCGGGCCGCCTCGGCGGCCGGGTCGGCGGGCGCGGGCGTGGCCGGGGGTTCGCCCAGCGGTTCGGCCACCCGCACCACGGGCCCGGCGGCCCGACCTGAACTGACACCGACACCGCTCAGCCGCGCGCTCGACATGGTCTAGACCATACCCTTCGGGTCGACGGGACGTGAACAGCCAACGCCACCACCCGCCGTTCCGCTACCGCAAACCCCGAGCGCCACCGACCCGGGGCGCGGCAAGCGATCACTGGGCCCGCGTGTACACGACTTCGGCGATCTCCGACCGGTTGTTCCGCCCGCTGCCCGCCAGCTTGGTCACCCACAGCAGCACGTGCTGCGTCGCCTCGTGCTCGTTGACCTGGATCTGCGTCTGCCCCGCGGACAGGGTGGCGTTCGCGATCACCTTGGTCTCCTCCAGCGGCGCGCCCTCGGAGGCCGCCACGCGCACCTCGACCACCGTGCCCTCGCTGGGCGAGGTGACCGTCACCGAGGCCAGCTTCACCGGTTCGGCGAACGACGCCATCAGCCCGATGCCGGGCTTGAGCGCCGGGAACGGCTCGAAGTAGTTCTCCGTCTGCCACACCGTGGTCGGGTTGTTGTCCACGGCCCGGCTGGCGCGGTTGGCGTTGTCCGGCTGGTTGGTCACGTCGTACACGCCCACCGACCCCGGCTGCACGGGACCGGCCGGTGTCGGCGCGGGCGGCGCGGGCTTGCCGGAGTCGGGTTGCGCGGACTGGCCGATCACGACGGTCGGGCCGCCGCCCTTGGTCGGCTCGTCGCTGAAGAAGCTCACGATCTGCACGCCCAGCCACACGACCACGGCCAGCGTCGCCACGGCCAGCACGGCGACGCTGATCATCAGCTTCCGCTTGCGCTCCTTGTCGCGCACGGGCCGCCGGGTCGTCCACACGGCACCGTCGTCGCTGTCGTCGTCGTCCGGCACGGGCTGGATCAACGCCGTCTTCGCCTCGGACTCCGCGATCCGGTCCAACACCTGGAGGATCGCCGCGGACGTCCGGATGCCGCCGACGCTGGTGTCCTCCAGCGACCCCACCGCGACCGACGACAGCTCGTGCGGCACGTACGGGTGCAACGCGCTGGGCGCGATCACCGCGCCGTCCGGCCCGGTCGGCGCGGCGGGCACGCCGTCCGGTCCGCCCGGCAACGGCCACCGACCGGTGAGCAGCAGGTACAGGATCGCGCCGAGACCCTTGACGTCGTCGCGCGCGATCGCGTCCGGCCGGGGACCGGGGAACGCGAGCCGCAACCGCCCGTCCGGCGTCACCCGGATGCGCTGCGGGTGGTCCGCGCCGAGCACCAGGCCCGCGTGGTGCGCGCCCTCGATCGCCGCGCCCAGCGGTTCCAGCAGCTTGGTCGCCGCGCCGGCCGGCAGCGGCCCCTCGGCGACCAGGTCCACCAGGTCGGTGCCCTGCGTCCACTCGGCGACGACCAGGCCGAGGATGCCCTCGTCGAACCGGATGCCGGCACCCGGCGTCAGCACGTCGATCACCCTGGCCACGCCGGGGTGCGTGAAGCTCGCCGCGTGCATGGCGCGCTCGACGGTGCGCTTGGCGCGGGCGAGCGCCGCGTGGTCGGTCGGGTTGCCGACCAGGACGGTGAGCGCCACGTCCCGGTTGAGCTGGCCGTCGCGCCCGCGCCAGAGGTGCGCGGCACAACGCCGGTCGATCCCGGACCGGGCCAGCAGCCGGTACCGGCCGTCGCCGATCACCCCGCCGGGCACCAGCGAGGTGTTCTGGATCGGGCCGCCGCTCACGCGCCCGAGCGTACGGGAATCGGCCCGCGGGGCGCGGTCATCGCCGCCGCGCCAGACGCATGATCTTGTTCATCGCTGGTGCCACCTCGGGGACGCGGAACAGGGCGAGCAGGGCGAAACTGGCCGGCAGGCCCACCACCGTGAGCACCACCAGCTCCACCCAGGCCGTGGCGACCGGTCCCTCCGGACCCAGGACGCGGACGGCGAGCCACGCGGCGCCGGCCGCGACCGCGAAGCCGATGGCCGAGGCCACCACGGTCAGGCAGATCGTCCACGCCGTGTACCCCGTGCGCAGGCGTCCCAACCGCACCCTCAGCCACACCTGCCCGACGAGCGCGCCGACGACGAAGCTCAACGACATCGCGATGGACACGCCCACCGCGAGCTTCTCGCGCGGCGCGAACTCCAGGAACCCGTACAGCAGCGCGATCCGCACCACCACGATGACCCCCTGGATCAACGTGGGCGTCCGGGCGTCCTTCAACGCGTAGAACACGCGGAGCTGGAGCAGCGTGACCGCGTACGGCACCAACCCGAACGCGGACAACGCGAGCGCCGTGCCCATCCGCTCGCCGCCCGCGATCCCGGACTCGCCGTGCGAGAAGACCGCCAGCCCGATCGCCACGCCGGCGACCGTCATCAACGCGCTGAACGGCATCAGCAGGATCGCCGACATCCGGTTGCCGAACGACAGGTCGCCCACCAGCGCGCCGGTGTCGTCGGCCGCCGCGGCACGCGACATCTTCGGCATCAACGCGGTCAGCAGCGACACGCCCAGCACGCCGTACGGCACCTGCGCGACCAGCCACTGGTAGTTGTACGCGGTCAGCGCGCCCTCGGCGTTGAGCGCGACGCGGGTCAGGATCGCCATGCTCACCAGGCCCAGCGCCACGTACAGCAGCACCCAGAACGCGAGCCCGCCGAACTCGGCGAGCCGCCGGTCCCAGCCCCACCGCCAGCGGAACCGCAGGCCGGTGCGCCGCATCGCCGGCAGCAGCACGGCCGCCTGCACGGCCACGCCGAGCATCGTGCCCAGGCCGAGCACCAGCAGCTTCGGCTCGCCCATCCGCACCGGGTCCAGCGAGATCTCGCCCGGCATCAGCCAGTACACGACCAGCGTGATGATCACGACCACGTTGTTCAGCACCGGTGCCCACGTGGGCAGTCCGAACACGTGGCGGGCGTTGAGGATCGCGCCGAGCAGCGCCGACAGGCCGTAGAACACGATCCCCGGCAGCACGAGGTAGGCGAACGCCGTCACCAGCTCCGGGTTGGCCTGGTCCGAGCCCTTGGTGAACATCGCGGTCAGCAGCGGCGCGCACGCGACGGCGATGACCGTGCCGACGCCGAGCACCACGGTCGCCATGGTGATCAGCCACTGCGCGTACGACTCGCCGCCGTCGCCGTCCTCCTTCTCGGCACGCACCAGCAAGGGAATCGCGACGGACGTGAGGACGCCGCCGAGCAGCAGCTCGTTGATCATCGTCGGCAGCGTGGTGGCCGCCTGGTACGAGTCGTTGAGGGTTTTCGCGCCGATGATCGTGATCAGCAACAGCTTGGACAGCAGGCCCGAGACCCGGCTGACGATCGTGGCGATCGCCATCGAGCCGGAGGCACGCGCCACCGACGGGGGCTTCCGCTGCTCGGTCACCGTGGACGTTCCGCTCAACTCGTGCTCGACTTCTCGGCTGTGACGCCCCTGGCGTCGTTCGGCACCGCCGCCGCCGCGGCCCGCGAGGCACGCGCCCGCCGGTAGATGCGCCGGGCGGACAGCAGCACCAGCAGCGCGGCGGCGAGGACGGTGATGACGATGGTGATGGTCCCGTAGGCGGAGGAGGAGACCTCCAGCCGGGCCCGTTCACCGAGTTCCACGCCGTCCGGCGTGGTGAGCCTGATGTGCACCGGGAACCGCCCGGACCGCAGCACCTCCACCGGCACGGTGAGCTGCCGGTCGCCACGCGCGGGCAGCACCTGGTCCGGCAACTGCTGGGCGATGATGCCGGGCGTCTCCTCCACCACGATCCGCACGGTGACCCGCACGTCCAGGCGGTTGCGGACGGTCACCGGGATGGGGCTGTCGCCGGACGCGAGCAGGATCGGGCTGTTCGGCTCGGTCACGGTGACCTTGCGGCGCAGCTCGTCGACCTGCTCCCGGGCGTTGCCCAGGGCGATCCGCGCGCCCGACTCGTTGCCGCGCCACGCGCCGGACGTGGCACGCAGCAGGCCCAGCCGCAGCGGGTCGACCAGCGCGTTGGGCGCGGTGGACGCGGCGTCCTGCTGGCTCATCGCCCGGGACAGCTCCTGGAGCCCCTGCCACGACCCGGCGACCTCGGCGGTCACCGCGGGCGGGACCTCGTGCGCGCCGGACTCGACCGGGTAGCTCAACGCGGCCTGCTGCTCGGGCAGCGCGCCCAGCAGCGCCTGGAGCCCGACCGGCGTGGCGTACCCGGCGGCCACCAGCGACTTGGTGATCTGGAGGAACGTGTTGACCTCGCCGGTCGGCGCGTTCCAGCGGCGGGGCGGGCTGATCACGACCTGCTGCCCGTTGCCCTGGAACCCGGTGCGGTAGGCGAGCGCGGCGAGCGCGTTCTGCACGGACACCGGGCGCGTCTCGACGGGTGTCGTGATGCCGCTCGCGGTCCTGGCGGTGGCCGCGCCGCGCAGCGCGTCGGACACCATGCCGTCGATGCGGACGGCGGTGACCTGCTTGCCGTCGGCGTCCAGCCGCACCGGGCCGGTGCCGGGCGTGCCCGCGACGGCGGCCTGGTCGAGCACGAGCGACGTGACGCCCTGGGCGCTCAGCTCGGTCAGCGCCTGCTGGTCGACGACGCCGTCGGCGGGCCACGCGAGGCCGGGCTGCGCCTGCACCTGGAGCACCTCGCGCACCACGTCCGCGCCCTTGGCGGCGAGCGCGGTCAGGTCGGTCAGCCCGGCGCGGGCCAGCGCGACCAGGTCGGCGTCCGCGTCGGGCAGGGCCACCACGCACCGGCCGCCCGCGAGCAGGCGCAGCTGCGCCAGCCACAGCTCGGCCTCGTTGCGGCCCTTGCCCGCGCCCTGGCCACGCACCTGGTAGCCCTTGCTCATGGCCTGCACGGTGCGCAGCAGGTCGGGGTCGACGGCCAGGCACACACCCGTGCCCAGCGGGTCGCCCAACGCCGACTCGTACCCCTTGAGCAGGCCGTACAGGCGTCCGCCGAGCGCCAGCGAGGACGCCAGCTCGTCGTCGGACAACACCGGTTCCAGGCCGCCGCTCACCATGCGGGGCTGGTCGGCCAGCGGCCACAGCAGCGTGATCCGCGCCGGGTTGGCCGGCACGCCGAGCGCCTCGCCGTCCGGCACCGCGAGCACCGGCAGCAGGGTGCTCAGCGCGGCCAGCCGGGCGCGGTAACCGCGGTCCAGGCTGCCGTTGATGTTCGCCAGGATCGGGTAGACGCCGGGCCGGTCGATGCGCAGCGACGTGTTGTCGGGTCCGCGCACCGGCACGGTCAGGGTGAACGGCTTGCTCTGCCCGACCTTCAGCTCGTCCGCGATCCGGGTGAACCACGGCTGCACGAACTCGGCGTCGGTCGGCTCGCGCAACGCCTGCCGGACGGCCTCCTCGCTGGTCAGCGCCTCACCGCGTTCGAGCCGCAGCTCGATGTCGGTGATGTCCCGGTCACCGGTGTTGATGATCTTGCCGGTGACCGTGACGGAGTTCGCGCCCGCGGTGACCACCCGCGGCGACAGCTCCTCGATGTCCAGCCGCAGCAGCGGTTGGACGGTCTGGCCGGGCTGGTTGGACGCCGGGCGGGTCGCCCACACCTGCGTGGCGGGCGCGGGTCGCACGGGGATGCGCCCGCCGTCGACCGGCGCGGCGACCGCGGGCGTGCCGGAGATCAGCACCCCGGCCACCGCGAGCGCGGACAGCAGCCGTTTCACGCCCACTCCGCTCCGTCCACGTTGGCGTCGGCCAGGTCGGAGCCTGTCCGGTCAGGTCCGAGCAGCTCGACGGCGCGGCGCACCAGACGCCGCTCGTCCGCGTAGGCGAGCCGCTCGTCCAGTTCGCCAAGGGGCACCCACGCCACCTCGGTGACCTCCACGTCTTCGTCGGAAAGCTCGCCGCCCAGCGCTTCGAGGAGGAAGTGGTGGACGGTCTTGTGCACCCGGCGGTCCTCGGCCACGAACCAGTAGTCGATCGAGCCGAGGGGCCGGAGCACCCTGCTATGAATACCGGTCTCCTCGGCGACCTCGCGCACCGCGGTCTGTTCCGCGGTCTCGCCGGCCTCGATGTGACCCTTGGGCAGTGACCAGAGCAGCCTGCCACGCCGGTCCAGCCGACCGATGATCGCGGCGGCCCGGCGGCCGTCGTCGAGCACCAGTCCACCCGCCGAGGTCTCGTCGACCGTCTTCAGGCGGCGGCCGCGGCGTCGGTTCCGGCGCCTCGGCTTGGGACCGCCGGAGCGACCGGACGAGTGGGGCATGTCCTGATGGTAGTGGTGAGCAGCGATTACAGGTGGTGCGTGGCCGACTCCGCCGAGTGACATGATCAACGTGTGATGTTCGTTGCCCACGCCGCGGGTGGGTACTCTGGCTCCTCGTGTCCGGATCGAACGTGTCCACCGACGTGGTGGAGCTGTTGAGCGCTTTCCCCCTGGCCGACGAACTGGCCGGTCGGTTCGCCGCCGCGGGCCACCGGCTGTACCTGGTCGGCGGCAGCGTGCGGGACGCGTTGCTGGAACGGCTCTCCGGCGCGTTCGACCTGGACTTCACCACCGACGCCCACCCGCCCGCCGTGCAGGCGCTGCTGTCCGGCTGGGCCGACGCGGTGTGGGACACCGGCATCGCGTTCGGCACCGTGGGCGCGTCCCGGCACGGGCGGACGCTGGAGATCACCACGTTCCGCGCGGACGCCTACGACGGCGTGACGCGCAACCCCGAGGTGACGTTCGGCGACACCGTCGAGGGCGACCTGGTGCGCCGCGACTTCACCGTGAACGCGATGGCGTTCGACCTGGTGGAGCGGGTGCTGGTGGACCCGACCGGCGGTCGGGCGGCGTTGGCCGCCCGCGTGCTGGACACCCCGGCGACGCCGCGCGAGTCGTTCTCCGACGACCCGCTGCGGATGCTGCGCGCCGCCCGCTTCGCGTCCCAGCTCGGCTTCACGCCCGCGCCGCGCGTGGTCGAGGCGATGACCGCGATGGCGGGCGAGCTGGGCCGGATCACGCCGGAGCGCGTGCAGGCGGAGCTGTCCAAGCTGCTCACCGGCGCGCACCCGCGTGCGGGCGTGGAGCTGGCGGTCGCCACCGGCCTCGCCGACGTGGTGCTGCCGGAGCTGCCCGCGATGAAGCTGGAGATCGACGAGCACCACCAGCACAAGGACGTGTACCAGCACTCGTTGGTGGTGCTGGAGCAGGCGATCGACCTGGAGGACGGGCCGGAGCCGGACCTGGTGCTGCGGATCGCCGCGCTGCTGCACGACATCGGCAAGCCGGACACCCGGCGGTTCGAGTCGGGCGGCGGCGTCTCGTTCCACCACCACGAGGTGGTGGGGGCGAAGATGGTCCGCAAGCGCCTGCGCGCGTTGCGGTACCCCAAGGACGTGGTGGAGGACGTCGCCCAGCTCGTGTACCTGCACCTGCGGTTCCACGGGTACGGCTCGGGGGAGTGGACCGACTCGGCGGTGCGCCGGTACGTGACCGACGCGGGTCCCCTGCTGCCCCGGCTGCACAAGCTGGTCCGGGCCGACTGCACCACCCGCAACAAGCGCAAGGCCAACGCGTTGCAGCGCACCTACGACGAGCTGGAGCGCCGCATCGCGCGCATCGCCGCCGAGGAGGACCTGCGCCGCGTGCGGCCGGACCTCGACGGCAACGAGATCATGCGGCTGCTCGGGCTGCCGCCGGGGCCGCAGGTCGGCCGGGCGTGGAAGTTCCTCAAGGAGCTGCGCCTGGACCGCGGTCCGCTGGAGCACGACGAGGCGGTGGCGGAGCTGTTCGCGTGGGCCCGATCGGAGGGCATCGAGCCGCCCGCGGCAGAGGCCGCCGAGCCGCCCGCGGCGGAGCCCGTCGAGCCGCCCGCGGCGACCTGACGGCCGAATCACCCGCTTTCCGTTAGCCAAGTGACAGGCAGTTGCGGGACCATGACTGTGTGCGTCGGACGCACACTGGGGGTGGTGTCGCATGAACAGTTGGGGACTGTCGACCGAGGGAACCACGCAGCCGCGGGGCCTGGCCGCGTTGAGCGACCAGCAGCGCGCCGTGCTGCGGTGCCTCGCGCGCGGGCTCGCCGACCACGAGATCGCGCGGGTGCTGGCGGTGAGCCAGCGCCAGGTCGGCGCGGAGGTGGCGGAGATCCTGCGGGTGCTCAACCTGCGAGACCGGATGGCGGCCGTGGTCTTCGCGCACGAGACCGGCCTGATCCGGCTACCGGTGCCCGGGGCCGTGGCCGACTGAGCCGGTCCGGCGGGCGTTCAGCACCAGGTACGCGCCCGCGCCGACCAGGTGCGCGCAGGCGGCGGTGACGATCAGGCCCGGCGAGCGCCCGTCCAGGGGGACCACGGCCGCCGCCGCCGAGATCGCCACCACCTGGGTGATGTTGAACAGCGTGTCGTACAGGGCGAACACCCGGCCGCGGACCTCGTCGCCGACGTCGCCCTGCACCGCCGCGTCCACGCACAGCTTCACCACCTGGCCGGTGCCGGTGAGCACGAACGACGCGCCCAGGATCGTCGGCAACGCCATCGGCAGGCCGAGGCCGAGCTGCGCCGCGGCGGCCAGCGCCAACGCGCCGCACACCGCCCACGTGCGGCCGAGCAGGGCCACCAGCCGGTCGGTGACCAGACCGGCCAGCAGGATGCCCGCGCCACCGGCCACGGCCACCTCGCCCAGGCCGGCCATGCCCGCCTTGAACGGGCCGAAGTCCTCCAGCGAGTGCCGCATCAGCAGCAGCGTGAGCAGCAGCGAGACCCCGAACGCGGCGCGGTGCGCGAGCAGCGCCAGCAGCGCGGCGGCGACGCTCGGCGTGCGCCACGCGGCCCGCCCGCCGTCCAGCAGCCCGCGTGCCACGGCCACCAGCGCGGCACGGGGTTCGGCCACCTCGTCCGGGCCCAGCGCGCCCCGGCGGAACCGGGACGCCACGAACGCCGCGACCAGCGACCCGAGCACGGCGACCGCCGTGGTCCGCGCGGAACCGCTGTCGCCCTCGCCGAAGACCTGCCGCAGGCCGACCGCGCAGCCCGCGCCGAGCACGGCGGTGAGCGCGCCGATCGTGGCGGCGAGCGCGTTGGCCTCGACCAGGTGGTCGCCCTCGACCACGTGCGGCAGCGAAGCGGAGAGCCCCGAGCCGACGAACCGGCTCACGCCGGTCACGAACAACGCCGCCGCGTACAGCGGCACGCCCTCCAGGCCCACCCCGACCGCGACCGCCGTGAGCACGATGAACACCGCGCGCACCAGGTTCGCCACGACCAGCACCCGCCGCCGGTCCCACCGGTCCAGCAACGCGCCCGCGAACGGCCCCACCAGCGAGTAGGGCAGCAGCAGGACGGCGAACCCGGCCGCCACGTCCAGCGGATCGGCCTGCCGCTCGGGGTTGAACAGCACCGCGCCCGCCAGGCCGGCCTGGAACAGGCCGTCGCCCCACTGGGCGGCCAGCCGCGAGGCGAACAACCGGCGGAAGTCGGCGCGGGCGAGCAGCCTGCGCGCGCCGAGGTGCTGCTTCGCCGCGGTGGGCTCGGCGGTGGTCACCGGGTGAGCGTAAGCCGTGCCGCCCGTGCCGCCACGGGAGCACAGCGAAGGGGCCGGACCCGCTCGTCGCGGATCCGGCCCCTTGCACCAGACGCCCGGTCGCCTCTCGGCGGGTCGCGCTGCGCGGCTCCAGCCGAACGGTATTCCGCGGAGGCGGTTTCGATTGGGCCCGGGGGACTCGATGACGCCTGGCTGTTCGTGCAACGACCGCGGTGACCCGGATGTTCCGCTCCCGGTGTGACGTGCGTCGTCTGGGATCATGGTGCCCGTGCGACCTGATGCCGAAGTCGAACCGGGTTCCCTGCTGGTCGCGGCACCGAGCCTGACCGACTCGAACTTCCGCCGAACGGTGGTCTACGTCATCGACCACCGGGGGGAGGGCTCCCTGGGCGTGGTGCTGAACCGGCCCAGCGAGGTCGCCGTCCACGACGTCCTCCCGTCGTGGGGTCCGCACGCGACCCGCCCGCAGGCGGTCTACATCGGCGGGCCGGTGCACCCGAAGACCGCCCTGTGCCTGGCGGCGCTGCGCACCGGCGAGGACCACCGGTCGATCGAGGGCGTGGTCAACGTCCGCGGTCCGATCGCGTTGATCGACCTGGACTCGGACCCGGACGCCCTCGCGACCAAGGTGCGCGGCCTGCGGGTGTTCGCGGGTTACTCGGGTTGGGGCGAGGGGCAGCTCGCGAACGAGATCGAGCGCGGGGACTGGATCGTCGTGCCGGGCCTGCCCGACGACGTGCTGGCACCGCCGAACACCGACCTCTGGGGGCGCGTGCTACGGCGGCAGGGGATGCCGACGGCGCTGCTCGCCACGTTCCCGCTGGACGTCCGGCGCAACTAGGGCGGTCCTCGAGGCCGGAGCGGGGGACGGTGGCCGGACGGGGCGCTAACTATCAGGCAGGCTCCCTGAAAGTTCGCGGGCGGCAACAGCCCTCGGGACCCCCGCCGGCGCGGGGACGACGGCCGCCATCGGCTCACCCGCCTGCCGCTGGACATGGCGGTGGACGGTCGGCGGCGCGGGTGCGACGCTCGGTACCGAGGTGGTCGCCGTGCACCTGAACGCCACGCCCGACCGGGTCCCGCCGCACCGACCGCGCAACCAGTCGCCCGTGCCGCCACCCGCGCCACCCGCGCTGCTCGCGCTGGGCTCGGCGGCGGGCAACCGGGCCGTGCAGCGGCTGCTCCAGGCGCAGCGCGTCCGGTACCGGGGCGACGGGGTCGAGTGGGACACTGAGGCCGCGCCGGACGCCAAGGCGGCCCGGCTCGCCGGCCTGTCGCTGGACCAGTGCCTGGACGTGCTGGTGCTGCTCTGCCCGAACGTCACCGACCCGGCGGTGCGCCACGACGCGACCTCGGTCGCCGACCACGTCGTGGCACGCCACCCGCAACCCTGGCCGTTGGGCCGGTTCCGGCGCTTCCAACGCCTCCTCACCGACGCCGGCCTCACCGTGCCCGAGGCCGGCGACCGGCCGCTCGACGTCACGACACCCGGCGCGGGCCTGGCGCTGCTCGGGCGCGGAACGGCGCCGCGCCGGGTGGTGGACCACCTGGCGGCACGGCACCCGTTGGCGACCTGGGGCGTCGGCGACCTGCACACCCTGCTCGACCACGCGCGCACGGCCGGCGACACCGACCTGGTGGACGAGGTCGAGCGGGCGGTGCGCGCGGCCGTGCCGCCGGTCGACACCGATCGCCGGCCGCCGCACCGGAAGACGCCCGACGGCGGCACCCGCGTCCTGCACGTCAACTACCCGCCGAGGGGTGACGACGCGGCGGTGGACCGGGTGCGGTTCGTCCTGGCGACCGCGCGGCGGCTCGGCCTGCACGTCCGCGTCCTGACCACCGCCGACGGGTGGCGCGGCCTGGGCGCGCGGCTGGACCTCGCGGGCGCCGAGCCGGTGGTGGTGAGCGGCGCGCCGAGCCGCTGGACGCAGGACTCCGTCGAGTTCCTGGAGACCGGGCAGCCCGTCGTGCACCACGAGCTGTTCCGGGGCGCGACCCCGACCCAGTCGGGGCTGCTGGCGGGCCGGCACGAGCGGTGGGCCGGGCTGGTGCCGCCCGCCTTCCGCGACGAGCGGTTCGACGACCGGTGGGTGCCCATGGGCCTGGCCGTCGCGGCGGGTGACGCCACCGGCCGGCTGTGGGAGGAGGCGGCGCGCGAGCGCGGTCGGCCCGCCGGCCACCTGCGTGCCTACGTCGAGGGCGGCAACGCGGTGACCGGCGAGGACGCGGCGGGGCGCACGGTGGTGCTGGTCGGCCGGGACGCCGTCGCGGTGACCCGCGCGGTGTACCGGCTGGCGGACGACGCCGAGGTGCGCGCCCTGATCGCCGAGGACTTCGGGCTGGCGCACGACCAGGTGCTGCTCGTGGAGCAGCCCGGCAAGTTCCACCTGGACATGGGCCTGCTGTTCGCGGGTCGCGGCCGGGTCGTCGTCAACGACAGCAAGCCGGAACTGGCACGGGCGCGGGAACGCGCGTCGGCACCGGACAGCCGGTGGTTGGCGGCGCTCGAACTGCGGTGCCGGCTGGAGGACCAGGCGGCGGACGACCTCCGCGCGGGGCACATGGTGGTGCACCGCGCGCGGTTCGAGAAGGCGGCGAGCCACAACTTCTTCAACGGCCTGTTCGTCACCGGCCGCGGCGGCACGCGGTGCTACATCACCAACGGCACCGGGGACGCCGGGGCACGCGCCGCGTTCGAGGCGTTCCTCGTCGACGAGCTGCACGCGGTGGACGAGGTGGTCTACACGTCACCGGAGGCCGCCGGCGCGGCGCTCGGCCGGGGCGGCGGGATCAGCTGCCTGGTCAAGGGCGGACCCGAGCAGGGGTGGGTGGTGACCACCGGCGGCGACCCGGCGGCGCTGCCCGACCGGGTCCGCACCTCCGACGAGGAGCCGGAGGACGTCGACTGAGGTCAGGCGCGCTGGAGCACGCCGCACGCGCCGGCGCAGGCGCACCCGCCGCACCCGGCGGGCTCGGGGGCGGGCATGGCCTCGGCCGCGCGGTGGCCGAGCACTCCGCCCGCCGCCGCGATCACGAACGCGCCGACCAGGCCGAGCACGCCCACCAGCACCGCGGTGCCGGGGTTCACGGCGATCGCCGCCGCGGCCACCAGGGCGATACCGCCCGCCGCCAGGGTGGGCGCCGCGGCGATCCGGTTGGCCAGCGCGAACGCCTCGTCGTCGCGGAGCGTGGCCTTGGTCCGCACACCGAAGAACCGGTTGCGGTGCAGCCGGCCGCGCATACCCAGGACGCCGACCGCCCCGAACGCGACACCGACCAGCACGAGCACCACCAGCAGCACGATGTTCACGCCCCCGAGGGTAGGCGCGTCCTTCGATCAAGGTCGAACCAGGTCCGCCGTACGGGATCACCCGACTGTTCACTACCGCCCGGCCGCCGACCCCGGCAGGCTCGGTGCCATGAGTTCCCGATCTTGGCTGACCGCGCTGGCCACCGCCGCCACCGCGATCGCCGCGACCATCGCACCGGCCGCCGCGTTACCCGCCGCGGCGGCCGAGCCGTCCGCCACCCAGGCACGCGCCCGCTTCCTCGGCCAGGCGACGTTGCCGCACAAGCTCCAGTTCGAGGGCACCACCGTCGGTGGCCTGTCCGGTGTCGACCGCGACCCGTGGACCGGCGAGTACGTCCTGATCAGCGACGACCGGTCGAACACCAACCCGGCCCGGGTCTACGCGGCCCGCGTCGACGTCGACGCCGACGGCGTCCACGACCCCCGGATCACCGGCACCAAGGCACTCCGCCGCGCCGACGGCACCACCTACCCGCCGAACTCCGTCGACCCGGAGGAGGTGCGGATCGACCCGCTCTCGGGCGACCTGTGGTGGTCGCAGGAGGGCAACCGCGCCGCCACGCCCGTCCAGCCGTCGATCGAGCGCTCCACCCGCGCCGGCGCGCACCGGTCCACCCTGCCGCTGCCCGCGAACTACGCGATCACCCCGGACGCCGGCCCGCGCGGCAACCTCGCCCTGGAGGCCATCACCTTCGACGCGGCCGGCACGCTGCTGACCAGCGTGGTCGAGGGCCCGCTGCTGGAGGACGGCGAGGAGTCCACGGTCGACGAGGGCTCGCTCGCCCGGATCACCGTGCAGACCAGGTTCGGCCACGTGCTCGCCCAGTACGCCTACCCGCTGGAACCGCTGTTCGCCGAGCCCAAGCCCGACCCGTGGGGCCCGGACACCGGGGTGTCCGCGATCCTCGCCGACCCGCGGCACCCCGGCCGCTACCTGGCCGTGGAGCGCAGCTGGGTGCCCGGCTGGAACTACAAGGTCCGCGTGTACGAGATCGACGTGCTCGGCGCGTCCGACATCAAGCACGTGCGCAGCCTGGCCACCGACGGCGACGGCGTCCGCCCGGTCCGCAAGCGCCTGGTCGCCGACCTGCACGACCTGCCGCTGCCGGTGATCGACAACGTGGAGGGCCTGGTGTGGGGTCCGCGCCTGCCGTCCGGCGAGCGCACCCTGGTCCTGGTCAGCGACGACAACTTCGCCGCCGAGGAGTTCACCCGGTTCATCGCGCTTGCGGTCCGCTGATACCGTTGACGACATGAGCACGGCCCGCCTGCTCCTTAGCTAGCCGCGCGGACCCGTACGCAGGGTCGGCGCGGCAACCCCTCATGCCCATCTGGGCTGGGGGGTTTCGTCATGTCAGGGGCCGGCAACCGAAGGGAAGACCCGAGATGAGCACCGACGCGGCCGAAATGCCCGCCTTCCGCTACACCGCCGAGCTGGCGACCGAGATCGAGGAGCGGTGGCAGCGGGAGTGGGAGGAGCGCGGCACCTTCCACGCGCCCAACCCGGTCGGCCCGCTCAAGGGCGACGTGCCCGCGGACAAGCTGTTCGTGCAGGACATGTTCCCGTACCCGTCCGGCGCGGGCCTGCACGTCGGGCACCCGCTGGGGTTCATCGGCACCGACGTGTTCGCCCGGTTCCACCGGATGACCGGCCGCAACGTGCTGCACACCATGGGTTTCGACGCGTTCGGCCTGCCCGCCGAGCAGTACGCCGTGCAGACCGGCAGGCACCCGCGCGAGACCACCGAGGACAACATCAGGACCTACCTGCGGCAGATCCGCCGGGTGGGCCTGGGCCACGACGAGCGCCGCCGGATCTCCACGATCGACCCGGGCTACTACAAGTGGACCCAGTGGATCTTCCTCCAGATCTTCAACTCCTGGTTCGACGAGGCGGCGGGCAAGGCCCGGCCGATCGCCGAGCTGGAGGCCGAGTTCGCCGCGGGCACGCGTGCCACGCCGGACGGCCGGCCGTGGTCCGCGCTGGGCCGCGCCGAGCGGGAGAAGGTGCTGGGCGGCTACCGCCTGGCCTACCTGTCCGAGGCGCCGGTGAACTGGTGCCCCGGCCTGGGCACCGTGCTGGCCAACGAGGAGGTCACGCCGGACGGCCGCAGCGAGCGCGGCGACTTCCCGGTGTTCCGCCGCTCGCTGCGCCAGTGGATGATGCGGATCACCGCCTACGCCGACCGCCTGATCGACGACCTGGACCGGCTGGACTGGCCGGAGAAGGTCAAGGCGATGCAGCGCAACTGGATCGGCCGCTCGCACGGCGCGCGGGTCCGGTTCGCGTGCGCCCGGCCCGGCGCGGCCGAGCCCGCGACCGTCGAGGTGTTCACCACCCGCCCGGACACGCTGTTCGGCGCGACGTACCTGGTGCTGGCACCGGAGCACCCGCTGGTGGACGAGATCACCACGCCGGAGCAGGCCGACGCGATCGCCGAGTACCGCCGCGCGGTGTCCCGCAAGTCCGAGCTGGACCGGCAGGAGAACAAGGAGAAGACCGGCGTCTTCACCGGCGCGCACGCGGTGAACCCGGTCGACGGCCGGGAGATCCCGGTCTACGTCGCCGACTACGTGCTGATGGGCTACGGCACCGGCGCGATCATGGCCGTGCCCGGTCAGGACCAGCGGGACTGGGACTTCGCCAAGGCGTTCGACCTGCCGGTGATCCGGACCGTCCAGCCGGCCGAGGGCTTCGACGGCGAGGCGTACACCGGCACCGGCCCGGCGATCAACTCCGGTTTCCTGGACGGCCTGGACGTGGCCGAGGCCAAGAAGACCATCACCGCTTGGCTGGAGGAGCACGGCCACGGCGAGGGCACCGTGCAGTTCAAGCTGCGCGACTGGCTGTTCTCCCGCCAGCGGTACTGGGGCGAGCCGTTCCCCGTGGTGTACGACGAGGAGGGCACGCCGGTCCCGGTGCCGGAGTCGATGCTGCCGATCGAGCTGCCCGACGTCGACGACTACTCGCCCCGCACGTTCGACCCGGACGACGCGAACTCCGAGCCGTCGCCGCCGCTGTCCCGCGCCGCCGACTGGGTGGAGGTCGAGCTGGACCTGGGCGACGGGCCGAAGAAGTACCGGCGCGAGACCAACACCATGCCCAACTGGGCGGGTTCCTGCTGGTACCAGCTCCGGTACGTGGACCCGACGGAGACCGAGCGGTTCGTCAACGCCGAGAACGAGCGCTACTGGCTGGGCCCGCGCACCACCGAGCACGGCCCGCAGGACCCCGGTGGCGTGGACCTGTACATCGGCGGCGTGGAGCACGCGGTGCTGCACCTGCTGTACGCGCGGTTCTGGCAGAAGGTGTTGTTCGACCTGGGCCACGTGTCCGGTGACGAGCCGTACCGCCGGCTGTTCAACCAGGGCTACATCGAGGCGTACGCGTACCGCGACGACCGCGGTTCCTACGTGCCGGCCGAGAAGGTCGAGGAGCGCGACGGCCGGTTCTTCTTCGAGGGCGCGGAGGTCCGGCGCGAGTACGGGAAGATGGGCAAGAGCCTGAAGAACGTCGTCACGCCGGACGAGATGTGCGCCCGGTACGGCGCGGACACGTTCCGCCTGTACGAGATGTCCATGGGCCCCATGGACGTGTCGCGGCCGTGGGCGACGAAGGACGTCGTGGGCGCGCAGCGGTTCTTGCAGCGCCTGTGGCGCAACCTGGTCGACGAGGAGACGGGCGCGCTGCGCGTGACCGACGAGACGCCGGGCGAGGACGCGCTGCGCCTGCTGCACAAGACGATCGCCGGGGTGCGTGACGACTTCGCCCACCTGCGTTACAACACGGCGGGCGCGAAGCTGATCGAGCTGAACAACTTCGTCACCAAGCACCACCCGGGTGGCGCGCCACGCGCGTTGGCCGAGCCGCTGGTGCTGCTGCTGGCCCCGCTGTGCCCGCACGTGGCCGAGGAGCTGTGGGCGAAGCTGGGTCACGCGGAGTCGCTGGCGCACGGCCCGTTCCCGGCCGCCGACGAGCGGTACCTGGTCGAGGACGTGGTGGAGTACCCAATCCAGGTCAACGGCAAGGTGAAGGCCCGGGTCGCGGTGGCGGCGTCCGCGTCGCCGGACGAGGTGCGCGCGGTGGCGCTGGCCGACGAGAAGGTGGTGGAGCTGCTCAACGGCGGCGAGCCGCGCAAGGTCATCGTCGTGCCGGGCCGCCTGGTCAACGTGGTGCTGTGAACCGGCCGGGCCGCCGCGGCGGCCCGGTCAGGGCGGCGGGGTGGGGAAACCCATCTCGCCCAGTATCTCGGCGAGCATCGAGTCGTACATCGGCTCCGGGTTGGCGACCGCGAACGGGAACCGCCCGAACACCTCAAGGGCCACGTGGCCGTAGATGCGGACCCACGACTGCGTGATGTGGTAGACGGCGTACAGGTCGAGCACGCCGGTGTCGACCGCCACGCCGCGCTGGTTCACCGTGTCCACCAGGACCTGCTGGAACACCTCCAGGTCGGCGTGCAGCTCGGCGGGCACCCGGTCGCCGCGGTCGTGCGGCATGGGGTGGCTCGCGATCAGCTTGCCCGCGACCTCCAGGAACACCCGGCCGAACTGGTCGCCGACCTGGCTGCGGCCGTCCGGCCCGCACGTGCCGAGCGTCGTCTCCGTGGACGCGAACACCAGGGCGAACTCCTGCGGGTGCGCGAGCGCCCACCGCCGGAAGCCGCGGCACACGGCGTAGACCTGCGCGGTGACGTCGTCGGGCGGGATGTCGACCAGGCCGGCGTTCAGCTCCACCGCGAGGTCGGTGCAGATGTCGTCGGCGAGGTGGTGCAGCAGGTCCTCGCGCGAGTCGTAGTAGCGGTAGAGGGCGGGCGCGGTGATGCCGAGTTCGCGCGCGATGGCACGGAGCGTGACGGCGTCCCGGCCGTGCTCCACCAGCAGCGCGCGCGCTTGGCGGCGGATCTCGCGGTCGGTCTCCGCGCGTAGTCGTTCTCGTCGGGTGGCCTCGGTCATATGTCACCCCATCGGGTTGTAAACGGTGTTCACCACGCGTACCTTCGGGCATCGGTGAACGGTGTTCACAGAGTTGACGCCACGCCACCGTAACCCATCGGCCTGGGAGGACGCGTGTTCGCGAAGTGGGGATCGCTGGCGTACCACCGCCGGTGGGTGGTGTTGATCGCAACGGTGGTGCTGGCGGTGGCCGGCGGCGTCTGGGGGCTCGGCGTGTTCGACCGCCTCAGCCAGGGCGGCTACGACGCGCCGGCCAGTGAGTCGGCCCGCGCCAACCAGGTCGCGCAGGACGCGTTCGGCCGGCAGGGCGGCGACGTGGTCGTGGTCTACGACACCGTCGACCCGGCACGGCTCGGCGCGATCAGCGACCACCTCGCGAAGCTGCCGTCCGACGCCGTGCTCCAGGTCGCGCCGCCGTTCCCCTCGCCCGAGGCGGGCAAGTCGCTGGTCGCGATCACGCTGCGCGGTGATGACTCCAACGCGCACGTCAAGCAGTTCGAGCAGATCGCCGGGCAGCTCCACGTCGACGGCGTCGACGAACTCGTCGGCGGCCTCGTGCCGACGCAGAAGGCCATCAACGACATGTCGTCGTCCGACCTGACCAAGGCGGAGGCGGTGTCGCTGCCGATCGTGCTGGTCCTGCTGGTGATCATCTTCGGCGGCCTGGTCGCGGCCTCGCTGCCGGTCGCCGTCGGCGGTCTCGCGATCATGGGCTCGCTCGGCGTGCTGCACGCCGTCTCGCTCGGCACCGAGGTCAACTCGTTCGCGGTCAACGTCGCCAGCCTGCTCGGCCTCGGCATGGCGATCGACTACGGCCTGTTCATGGTCGGCCGGTTCCGCGAAGAACTCGCCGCCGGGCGCAGCACGCCGCAGGCCGTGCAGCGGACCGTGATGTCCGCCGGCCGCACCGTGTTGTTCTCGGCCACGCTGCTGGTCATCGCGTTGTCCGGCCTGCTGCTGTTCCCGCACGGGTTCCTCAAGTCGCTCAGCTACGGCGGCATGTCGGCGGTCGCCATCGCCGCCCTCGTGTCGCTCACCCTGCTGCCCGCGCTGCTCGCCGTCCTCGGCCACCGCGTCGACAAGCTGGCCGTGCCGTGGCGCAAGAAGGAGCCGTCCGAGCGGGGCTGGCGGCGGCTCGCCGCGAAGGTCATGAAGCGGCCGGTGCTGTTCGCGCTGCCGATCGTGGCCGTGCTGGTGGCGCTCGGCGCGCCGTTCCTCGGCGTGAAGTTCGGCGAGGTCAACGAGAAGGTGCTGCCCGAGGGCAACTCCGTGCGCACCGCCGTGGAGACGATCAACCGCGACTTCTCCGCCGTCGCCGCGGGCGGGCTCAAGGTCGTCGTCACGGGCGACCCGGCGCCCGCCGACGTGGCGGCGTTCGCGGCCCGCGTCGGTGACGTGCCCGGTGTCAGCGAGGCACGCATCGCGGCCGAGCCGAAGAACGGCGTGTGGCTGCTCAACGCCGGCCTGGACCACGACGCGTTGTCCGACGAGTCGAAGCAGGCGATGAAGGACGTCCGCGCGTTGACCGGCCCGGGTGACGAGGTGCTGGTGGGCGGCAGCACGGCGGTCGTGTCCGACAGCCTCGACGCGATCCAGGACAAGCTGCCCTGGATGGCGTTGATGTTGATCGGCGCCACGTTCGTGTTGATGTTCCTGGCGTTCGGGTCGGTCCTGCTGCCGGTCAAGGCGGTCGTGGTCAGCGCGTTGTCCCTGTCGGCGACGTTCGGCGTGCTGGTGTGGGTGTTCCAGGAGGGCCACGGCGCGTCGCTGCTCGGCGTCACGCCCGCGCCGCTGGAGTCCGGGATCGTCGTGCTGATGGCGGCCATGGTGTTCGGCCTGTCCACGGACTACGAGGTGTTCCTGCTGTCCCGCATGGTGGAGGCGCGGGGGCGTGGCGCGTCCACCGAGGAAGCGGTGACCACCGGGCTGGCCAAGACCGGGCGCGTGATCACCGCCGCGGCGCTGCTGCTGATCGTGGTGACCGGCGCGTTCGCGTTCTCGCAGATCACGATGATGCGGTTCGTCGGCGTCGGCATGATCCTCGCGCTCGCGCTGGACGCCACCGTGGTGCGGATGCTGCTCGTGCCCGCGGTGCTGAAGCTGCTCGGCAACGCCGCGTGGTGGGCGCCCGGACCGTTGCGGCGCATCCAGGAGCGCATGGCGATCCACGAGGAAGCGCCGCCCCTGGAGGACGAGAAGGTGCCCGCCCGGGTCTAACCCGGGCGCTCGAACCCGATGGCCGCGGCTTCGACGCCGCGGCCGTCGTCGTTCAAGGCGCTGAGCTGGAGCGTGGTGGGCGTCGAGTGGTCGGCGCTGTCCAGGATGCGCACGGACCGGCCGGTCGCGAGGAACACCCGCCGGTCGCCGGGCGCGACGGCCAGGCTCTTCGCGGCGATCTCCAGGTGTTCGGCGGTGCGCGTGGCCGTGTCCAGCACCGTGACGAACCGGCCCCGGGCCACGTAGAGCCGCCTGCCGTCCGGGGTGGTGGCGAGGCTGCCCGCGCCGTCGCCGACCGGTACCGACCAGCGCACGCCACCGGTGCGCGCGTCGATCGCGGTCACCGTGCCCGCCTTCTCACCGAGGTGCAGCGAGCTGACGTAGACCTCGCCGCCGTCGGGCGCGACCGCCACCCGTTGCGGCAGCCCGCCGACCTCGACGGTGCGGATCGGCGAGGCGGACCTGGTGTCCAGCACGCTCACCGTGCCGTCCTGGGCGTTGGCCACGTACAGCTCGGCGCCGTCCGGGGTGACCGCGATGCCCTGCGGCTGCCTGCCCACCCGGATCGCCGCGACCAGCCGGAACCGGCCGGGGTCGATCACCGCCACCACGCCGCTGCCGGTGACGTAGAGGCGTCGCCCGTCCGGGCGCAACACGGCCTGCGCGAGCTGGGTGCCGAGGTCGACCCGGCCGACCACGCCCGCACCCGGCTCGACCGCCGTGACGAGGCCCGCCCAGCCGTTGACCACGTAAACGCGTCGGCCGTCCGCCGACACGGCCGCTCCGGTCGTCCACGCGCCCGTGTCGTCCCGGGTCACCACACGGCCGTCACGGGTGTCGATGACCTGGACCTGCCCGCTGCGGGTGAACACGTAGGCGCGGTGCACCCCGGTTTCGGACGCCGTCACGGTCGGGACGGGTGCCGCCGCGGCGATCATCACGCAGACGACCAGCGCCGCCGCGGCGAGGGCTGCCCGTCGGGTCGACATGCCCGAATGGCAACACCCGGTACGGCCGGGTGGCCAGCACTTTCGCCGGTCCGGGTGACAGTCGGTGGTGTGCGCCCGGCGCCGGTCGCTCGGGGGGCGAAACGACCGACGCCGGACCCCTGCCGGTGCGCTGCACCGGTGGTCTGAGCCCCGACGACGTAGAACTACCACCAGGTTGACGCAACGAAGGGCGTTTTGGATCCCGACAGCTACGAATTGGCCGAAATTCGTCGGGTTGCCACCAGCTTGGCGTAGCGCGTGCCCGCCGTAAGGAGGACGAGACCCGCGCCGATGAACGCGAGGACCCGCGCGATGCCGTCCAAGCGGGACAGGTCGAACAGCACCAGCTTCGCCACCGCCGCGCCGACCAGCACCAACCCGGCGACGCGCAGTGACCGGGTGTCGATGCCCCGGACCAGCAGCACCAGCGCCGCGACCGTCCAGGAAACCGTCACGACCGAGTGACCGAAGACGAACCCGGTCACGCTCTGCGACACCAGCAACGCCGAGCACAACACCACCCCGGCCGCCGCGTACAACGCGACCAGGCCGACCACGACCCACGGCAGCGGGTGCCGCCGGAGGACACCGAGGTGGACAGCCGCCCACGGCAGGAAGACCGCGAGCACCAGCAGGGCCAGCGCGGTGACCGCACCGGTGACCAGGGCGCCCTCGGCGACCGGGCGGCGTGGCGGCGCGAGCAGCAGGCCCGGCGGCACCGCGTCGACCAACGCCATCCCCAGCCCGATGACGCCGAACACCGCCGAGCCGGCCAGCGTGCTCCGCGACCCGAGCTGCCTGGCCAGGAACGCGAGCACCAGCGCCTCGCCCAGCACCGCGGCGGCACGCGCGCTGCCGTCCAGGGCGATGGCCGTGGTGAGCAGCAGGGCGAGCAGCCCCACGCCGCCGACACCGGCCGTGAACGCCTTCGGCAGCGTCCGCAGCCCGACCGCCCACAGCAGCAGCATGACGAACGCGACGGCGCCCGCCAGCCCCGCCGCCCACGGCCGGTCCAGGACGGTGGTGGTCAGCAGCGCCGGCATCGGCGACCCGACCGCGAGGCCCAGCGCCACCGCGTCACCGGGTCGCCGCCACGCGGTCGCCACCGCCGCCGCCACCCCGACCACCGCCGCGAGCAGCGCCATGCCGGCGAGCACCCGCGGGTCGTCGGTCTGCCCGATCGACACCACCGCGGCGAGCAGCGGCGGCACCCCGGCCGTGACGGCGAGCGAAGGCCACGCCCGCCGCAGTTGGACGGGGCTCGCGGCGATCTTCAGGACCAGCAGGAAGGCCACCAGCAGGGGCGGGAAGCCGTGGGTGAGGATCGGCGCGCACACCGCGCACGCGCCGACGACACCCACCGCGAAGGCGGCCGAGTCCCAGCGCATCGCGAGCACGAGCCCGCCGACCGCGACCGCCAGGCCGAGCGCCAGGCCCGCGCCCTCCGGCAGGTAGCGGTAGATCGAGGTGGCGGCGACGACGTCCAGGTAGAGCACGGCGAACCCGGTGGCGGCGACGGCGAACGCCCCGACCCGGGTGTGCTCGCCGCGGTGCAGCCGCAACGCGACACCCACCAGGACCGCGCCCAGCACCGCGCCGCCGACCACGCGGGGCACCGGGCCGAGGTAACCGCGCTGGACGGCGAGGACCAGCAGCATGACGACGCCGAGGAGGGTCACCGCGCCGCCGACCCAGGCCAGCAGCCGACTGCCCGCGCCCGGCTTGCCGAGCCGGTCGATGAGGGTGGGCCGCGCCTGCTGCGGCGCGTACGGGGCGTACGGCGGCGGGGGCGGTGGCGGTGTCGACGGCCGGGGCGGCCACCCGCCCGGCTGCCCCGCCCACGGTCCGGGTGCCGACCAGGCCGAGAACGGTGTCGCGGGACGAGCGACGTGCCCGGCACCGGCCGGAGCCGCGCCGCCACCGGGTCGCCCGGCACCCGCCTGCCCGCCCGCGACCTCGGCCGCACCGGTTCGCACCGCACCGCTGTCCGGGAGACCGGCCGCACCGCTCGGCTCGGCCGGACCCTCGGCGCGGGCGGGGGTCGGCTCGGCGGGAGTCGGCTCGGCGGCGGCCGGCTCGGCGGCGGCCTGTCCGGCAGCGGCGGCCGGCTCGGCGGCACCCTGTCCGGCAGCGGCCGGGGTCGGCTCGGCGGCGCCCTGTTCAGCGGCGGCGGGCGGCTCGGCTGCGGTCGGCTCGCCCTCCGCACCGGTCGGGCGCGCGGGGCCGGGTTCCAGCAGCGCGGTCGGCGCCGCCACGTGCTTCAGCTCCAGCCCGACCGCCTCCAGTCGTCGACCGAGGTGGCCCAGCTCGTCCGCCAGCCGTATCAGGGGGTCCGGTCCAGTCATGGCACCAGATTCACCCGATCGGTGCCGTATCCGTATCCGTACCTCTACTCAATACCGCGTACCGAACAGGTCACGAGCTGAATCGAGACACTTGACAGCGCCCTACGTGTAACCGATTAACTTAGCCCTGTAATCGTTACCACGTGACCGAGGAGGTGCGCAGCGTGACCACGATCAAGGACGTCGCGCAGCACGCCGGCGTCTCGACCGCGACCGTCTCCCGCGTCCTCAACGGCCACGCCGCCCCCACCGAGGAGACCCGGACCCGCGTCCTCGCCGCCGTCGAAGAGCTGGGTTACCGCCCGAACGCCCTCGCCCGCTCCCTCCGCACCACCTCGACCACGACCCTCGGCCTGGTGATCAGCGACCTGGTCAACCCGTTCTTCGCCGAGATCGCCCGCGCCGTCGAGGAGGAGGCCCGCGCGCACGGCTTCTGCGTGATCGTCGCGAACGCCGACGAGTCCGCCGAGCAGCAGGCGACCTACGTCCGCAACCTCCTCGACCGCCGCGTCGACGGCCTCCTCGTCTGCCCCGCCACCGACGACCCGACCTGGATCGCCGAGGTGGAGGACAAGCACATCCCGCTGGTCCTGCTCGACCGCACGGTGGCCGGCGCGACCTGCCCGGTGGTCCGCGCGGACGGCGCGCAGGCCCTGGCCGACCTCGCCGCCGCGCTCACCGCCGCGGGCCACCGCCGGGTCGGCGTGATCGCGGGGCCGGCCGACACCAGCACCGGTCGCGAGCGCCTGGAGCAGTTCGCCCGCGGCGGGCTGGAGCTGGAGGTCGTGCACGGCGACTTCCGCCGGGACAGCGGCGTGCGCGCGGCGGCGGCGCTGCTGGACCTGCCGGACCGGCCGACGGCGCTGGTGGCGATGGACAACCTGATGGGCCTGGGCGCGCTGGAGGAACTGCGCCGCCGCAACCTGAAGGTGCCCGCCGACGTGGGCTTGGCCGTCTACGACGACCAGCCGTGGTTCCCGCTGCTCGACCCGCCGATCACGGTGGTCGCGCAGCCGACCGTCGAGATGGGCCGGGCCGCGGCGCGCAGCCTGCTCGCGCTCATCGCGGGTGAGCAGCCGGACGACGTGCGGCTCACCGCGCGCCTCGTGGTGCGCGGCTCGTGCGGGGAGGCGACCGGTGCTGCTTGAGGCACGCGGCATCACCAAGAGCTTCGCCGGCGTGCGGGCGCTGGACGGCGTCGACTTCGACGTGCGGCCCGGCGAGGTGCACGTCCTGCTCGGCGAGAACGGCGCGGGCAAGTCGACGCTGGTGAAGGTCCTGGCCGGCGTGCACAGCCCGGACGACGGCCGGGTCGAGCGCGCACCGGGCACCCGGCTCGCCGTGATCCACCAGGAGCTGGCGCTGGTGCCGAACCTCTCGGTCGCGGAGAACCTGTTCCTCGGCCGCCCGCCCCGTCGCTTCGGATTTGTCGACAAAGCGCGAATGCGACATGACGCCCAACGCCTCCTGGACCGCGTCGGCCTGCGCCTGGACCCGGCCACGCCGGTCGGCGGGCTGGGCATCGCGCAGCAGCAGATGGTCGAGATCGCCCGCGCGCTCGACCTGGACGCGCAGGTCCTCGTCCTGGACGAGCCGACCGCCGTGCTCACCGACACCGAGACGGACCGGCTGCTCGAGATCATGGCCGAGCTGCGCGACCGGGGCGTCGGCCTGGTGTTCATCACCCACCACCTGGACGAGATCCGCCGCATCGCCGACCGCATCACGGTCCTGCGTGACGGCCGCAGCGTCGGCGTCCTGCCGCGTGGCGCGTCCGTGGACCGGATGATCGAGCTGATGGTGGGCCGCGCCATCGCCGAGCGGTACCCGCGTCGGCGCGGCACACCCGGCGAGGTGTTGTTCGAGGTCGAGGGCCTGACCCGCGCGGGCGCGTTCCAGGACGTGTCGTTCCGGGTGCGGGCGGGCGAGGTGGTCGGCATCGCGGGCCTGGTCGGCGCGGGCCGCACCGAGGTGGTGCGTGCCGCGTTCGGCGTCGACCGCTACGACGCCGGCCGGGTGAAGGTCGCCGGCCGGGTGCTGCCCGGTCACGACGTGCGTGCCGCGATGCGCGCGGGCCTCGGCCTGGTCCCCGAGGACCGCAAGGCGCAGGGCCTGGTGCTCACCTCCACCGTCGGCGACAACCTCGGCCTGGTCACGCTCCGCTCGACGGCCCGCGCGGGCCTCGTGGACCGCGTCGGGCAGCGCACGCGGGCACGCGAGGTGGCGGACGCGTTGCGGGTCAAGACCTCCGGTCTCGGCCAGTCGGTGCGCGAGCTGTCCGGCGGCAACCAGCAGAAGGTGGTCATCGGCAAGTGGTTGCTCGCCGACCCGCGGGTGCTGGTGCTGGACGAGCCGACGCGTGGCGTGGACGTGGGCGCGAAGGTGGAGATCTACGAGCTGGTCAACCGGATGACGGCGGCCGGGCGCGCCGTGGTGCTGGTGTCGTCCGACCTGCCCGAGGTGATCGGGATGAGCGACCGGATCGTCGTGATGGCGCAGGGCCGGGTCGCGGGCGAGCTGCCCGCCGGCACGACCCAGGACAGGGTGATGGCGTTGGCAGTTCAGGAGTTCCCGGCATGAGTTCCACTGTGGACGGTCGCACGGCGTTCGCCCGCCGCGCGCTGGCGGACAACGGCGCGCTCGCGGGCCTGCTGCTGCTGGTGGTGGCGTTGTCGGTGCTCGCGCCGTCGTTCCTCAGCACGCAGAACCTGCTCAACGTCGGCGTGCAGGCGGCCGTGGTCGCGGTGCTCGCGTTCGGGTCGACCTACGTCATCGTGTCCGGCGGCATCGACCTGTCGGTGGGCAGCGTGGCCGCGTTGTCCGCGATGGTCGGCGCGTGGTCGTCCGCCGAGGCCGGCCTGCCCGGTCCGGTGGCGTTGCTGCTCGGCCTGCTGACCGGCGTGGTCGCGGGCCTGGTCAACGGAACGCTGGTGGCGTACGGGAAGCTGCCCGCGTTCATCGCGACGCTGGCGATGCTGAGCGTGGCGCGCGGCCTGACCCTCGTGGTGTCCCAGGGCAGCCCGCTCACCACGCCGGACGTGGTGAGCTTCCTGGGCTCGAACCTCACGCCGTTCCTGCCGGTGCCGTTGCTGGTGATGCTGCTCTTCTTCGGCATCACGGGTTTCGTGCTGTCCCGCACGTACTCCGGCCGCGCCATGTACGCGATCGGCGGCAACGAGGAGGCGGCTCGCCTCTCCGGCATCGACACCAAGCGGCAGAAGCTCGTCGTCTACGCGTTGTCCGGCCTGTTCGCGGCCGTCGCGGGCATGTTGCTCGCCGGGCGGCTGTCGTCGGCGGGTCCGCAGGCCGCCGTGGGCTACGAACTCGACGCCATCGCCGCCGTGGTCATCGGCGGCGCTTCGTTGTCCGGGGGTGTCGGCCGCGCCACCGGGACGCTGGTCGGCGCGCTCGTCCTGGCCGTCCTCCGCAACGGCCTCAACCAGTTGCAGGTGTCCCCGTTCTGGCAGCAGGTCGTCATCGGCGCGGTGATCGCGCTGGCCGTGCTGCTCGACACCCTTCGCCGCCGTACCCGATGAAAGGAATCAGGAAGATGAAGCTCCGCGGTGTCGCCGCGTTGTCCGCGCTCGCGCTCGCGCTGACCGCGTGCGGTTCGGGGACGACGACGACCGGGGGCGGTGGTGGCGACATCACCATCGGCCTGGCCATCTCCACCCTCGACAACCCCTACTTCGTGGCCCTGAAGGAGGGCGCCGAGAAGGCCGCCGCCGAGCTGGGCGTGAAGCTGACCGTGGCGGACGCGCAGAACGACGCGACCAACCAGGTCAACCAGGTCCAGACGTTCACCACCCAGGGCGTCGGCGCGATCATCATCAACCCGGTCGACTCCAAGCAGGCGTCGCCCGCCGCGAAGGCCGCCGAGAACGCGTCCATCCCGCTGGTCGCGGTGGACCGCTCGGTGGACGAGGGCAAGGTGGCGTCCGAGGTCGCGTCGGACAACGTGCAGGGCGGCACGCTCGCCGCCATCGAGCTGGGCCGCGCGGTCAGCGGCGACGTCGTGCACCTCCAGGGCATCCCGGGCGCGTCGGCGGCCCGCGACCGCGGTCGTGGTTTCGAGGAGGGCCTGAACTCGGGCGGCATCAAGGTCGTCGCCAGCCAGCCCGCGGACTTCAACCGCGCCAAGGGCCTGGACGTCATGACGAACCTGTTGCAGGCCAACCCGAACATCAAGGGCGTCTTCGCCGACAACGACGAGATGGCGCTGGGCGCGATCAAGGCGCTCGGTGACCGCGCGGGCAAGGACGTGCAGGTCGTCGGGTTCGACGGCACGCCGGACGGCCTCCAGGCGATCGAGGACGGCGTCATGGCCGCGACCATCGCGCAGCAGCCCGACGTGCTCGGCCGCAAGGCGGTGGAGCAGGCGGTGAAGGCGGCCAAGAAGGAGGTCGTGCAGGGCGTGGTCGACGTCGAGGTGAAGGTCGTGACCAAGAAGAACCTGGCAGAGTTCAAGAAGTGACGGTACTGGTGCTGGGCTCGGCCAACGCGGACCTCGTCGTGGCGGTGCCCCGCCGCCCCGGCGGCGGCGAGACGGTGCTGGGCGGCGACACGGTCGTGATGCCCGGCGGCAAGGGCGCCAACACGGCCGCCGCCGCCGGGCGGCTCGGGTGCGATGTCGCGCTGGTCGGCGCGGTCGGCCCGGACCAGTACGGGCGGCTGCTGCGCGAGTCGCTGGCGGAGTCCGGGGTGCGCACCGACCTGGTGCGCACGTCGGACCGGCCGACCGGCATCGCCTACATCACGGTGACCCCGGACGGCGAGAACTCCATCGTGGTCGCGCCCGGTGCCAACGCCGACGTGTCGCCGGCGGACGTGGATGCCTTGTCGTGGGACGGCGTCACGGTCCTGGTGTGCTCCCTGGAGGTGCCGCTGGAGACGGTCGTGCACGGGATCAGGACGGCGGCCGGGCGCGGGGCGCGGCCGGTGCTGAACCTGTCGCCCGTGGCGGACGTGCCGGCGGCGACGCTCGCGCTGCTCGACCCGTTGATCGTGAACGAGCACGAGGCGTCCCAGTTGGCCGACACGTTCGAGGGACTGCTTGATCTGGGGCCGCGGTCGGTGGTGGTCACGCTCGGTGCTCGCGGTGCGGCCGTGGTGACGGCGTCCGGCGTGGTCGAGGTGACCGCGCCGGAGGTGTCGCCGGTGGACACGACGGGCGCCGGTGACGCGTTCGCGGGTGCCCTCGCGGCCCGGCTGGCCGACGGGTCGTCGCTGGTCGAGGCGGCGCGGTACGCGGCGCGGGTGGCGGCGACGTCCGTGACCAGGGCGGGCGCGCAGCCGTCGTACCCGACCGCGGGGGAGGTGCTGCCGTGAAGCGGGCGGGCATCCTGCACGCGGGCCTGAACGCCGAGTTGGCGAGGCTCGGCCACACCGACGAGCTGGTGGTCGCGGACTGCGGCCTGCCGATCCCGGCCGGGCCGGCGGTGGTGGACCTGGCGTTCGTGTTCGGCGTGCCGTCGCTTCTCCAGGTGCTGGACGCGGTGCTGGCGGAGTTGGTGGTGGAGCGCGCTCTGGTCGCCGCCGAGGTGGACGAGCGCAACCCGCGGTGCGCCGCGGCGCTGACCACCCGTCTGCCGCTGGTCGACCGCGTGGCGCACGAGGAGTTCAAGGCGCGGGTCGCGGGTGTCCGCCTGGTGATCCGCACGGGTGAGGCGACCCCGTACGCGAACGTGTTGCTGCGCTGCGGCGTCCCGTTCTAGCCCCTCACCGCTGGGGCCAAGGCCGGCCGGCCTTGGCCCACCCCCGCCGGCGCGGGGAAGACGCCCGGTAGCCGAGGTGGTCACTGACAGACGACGAACCACCCCGCTGGCGCGGGGAAGACGTGGCGGATGTACCTGCACGACTCCGCGGTGAGGGACCACCCCCGCTGGCGCGGGGAAGACACCCGAGCCGACGCCGTGACAAACCCACTGACGGGACCACCCCCGCTGGCGCGGGGAAGACGCACACCTGGGACGTGGCCGGCCAGCGGCCGGTGGGACCACCCCCGCTGGCGCGGGGAAGACCCTTGTTGACCTGTGACTTTACAGCCGGGTGGGGTGGTTTTCATTCGGTTCACCATCGTCTCGTTATGAGCTTCGGGCACCGTCGCTCGGCGAAGGGGCTTGGGTGGACCCCCTGACCCCGAGCGCACGCCCCCGCGCGCGGACCGGGGTGCGGGAACATCGCTGAACGGGTGATCGTGGTGCACCCCGGCGGTGCCGATACCCTCTCTCCGTGACCGCCGCAGCCAGCTCGGACGCAGACCTCATCGCGGCTCATGCCGCCGGCGACCCGCACGCGTTCTCGGAGCTGGTGAAACGCCACCGAGATCGGATGTGGGCGGTCGCGTTGCGCACGTTGCGCGACCCCGAAGAGGCGGCGGACGCGTTGCAGGAGGCGTTCATCTCGGCGTTCCGCGCCGCCGGGAGCTTCCGGGCGGAATCGCAGGTCACGACGTGGTTGCACCGAATAGTGGTGAACGCGTGCCTCGATCGGATGCGCAGGCGGCAAACGCGTCCCACCGTGCCGCTGCCCGAGGCCGGTCCGGGTGAGCCGGTGGCGCCCCGGGACGCGATGGCGGAGCGGGAGACGCGGCTGGTCGTGCAGGCGGCGCTGGCGGAGCTGCCGGAGGAGCAACGTGCCCCGATCGTGTTGGTCGACGTGGAGGGATACTCGGTAGCGGAAACGGCGCAGTTGCTGGGCATCGCGGAGGGCACCGTGAAATCCCGGTGCGCCAGGGGACGCGCGAAGCTCGCCAAAGTTCTGGGGCACCTCCGGAACCGGAGTGCAGATGCGAACGTCCCAGTCGACGATGTGCAGGTGCAACAGAGACGTCAGTTGGAGGAACGATGACCGGCAATGTGCGGCGCTCCGGGCCGCCGTGGTCCGTCGACCTGCTGGCTGACCTGCACGCGGGTGTCCTCGACCCGCGGGACGAAGCGGAGCTGCGGGCGGCGGTGGCGCACGACGCCGACGCGCAGGCCGTGCTGAGGGCGCTCGACGCGACCGTGGAAGAACTCCACAACCTGCCGCCGATACCCATGCCGCGCCACGTGGCGGAGCGGATCGACGCCGCGCTCGCCGCCGAGGCCCGGCCGCTCGCACCGGTGGTCGACCTGACCGCGCGCAGGCGGCGCAAGCAGCTCGGCTGGGGCGCGGGGCTGCTCGCCGCGGCGGCCGTCGCGGTCGGTGTCGTGGTGGTGTCGACGCAGGGCAACACGGCCGCGCCGACCAGCGACCAGCAGGCGCTGCCCACCACGAAGGCGGACACCCCGGTCACCCACCAGCCGCTCGCGGTCAAGGGCAACGACTTCGGCCCGGTGTTCGGCGACGTGCTGAAGGCCCAGAACTACGGTCCGCTGGAGAACCAGGACAAGCTGGCGGGCTGCCTCCAGGGCGCGAACATCGTCAGCACCAAGCCGCTCGGCGTCAGCCCGATCACCCTGGACGGCCGGGACGCCGTGATGGCCGTCCTCCCCGGCGGCAAGCCGGGCGCGTTCCAGATCGTGGTCCTGGACCCCGACACGTGCGGACCGGACAACCCCAACGGCGTGCTGGCACGCAGCAGCATCACGCCGTAGTAGCCCACCTCACCCGGCCGGCCAGGAATCAAGGCACCCTACGATCCGTTGAACGCAGTGCAGGCCAGTGCCTGTCACGACTAACGGAGGTCGAGGGTGTCGGACGTTCGGAACCTGATCGTCGTGGGATCGGGGCCCGCCGGGTACACCGCGGCGGTCTACGCGGCGCGTGCCCAGCTCGAACCGCTGGTGTTCGAGGGGTCGCAGTACGGCGGCGCGCTGATGACCACGACCGAAGTGGAGAACTACCCGGGCTTCCGCGACGGCATCATGGGCCCCGACCTCATGGAGCAGATGCGGGAGCAGGCCAAGCGGTTCGGTGCGGAGCTGCGGGCCGAGGACGTGGAGTCGGTGGAGCTGGAGGGCGACGTCAAGTACGTCACCGCCAACGGCACCCGGTACGCGGCCAAGGCCGTCATCCTCGCCATGGGCGCCGCGCCGCGCTACCTGCACGTGCCCGGTGAGCAGGAGCTGCTGGGCCGCGGTGTGTCGGCGTGCGCGACGTGCGACGGCTTCTTCTTCCGCGACCAGGAGATCGCGGTGGTGGGCGGCGGCGACTCGGCGATGGAGGAGGCCACGTTCCTCACCCGCTTCGGCAAGTCGGTGACGATCATCCACCGGCGCGAGGACTTCCGGGCCTCCAAGATCATGCTGGAGCGCGCCCGCGCCAACGAGAAGATCAAGTGGTTGCTGAACTCCGAAGTCACGGAGGTCGTCGGCGACGGCACGGTGTCCGGGCTGAAGGTCCGCGACACCCGCACGGGCGAGGTGACCGAGCACCCGTTCACCGGCTTCTTCGTGGCGATCGGCCACGACCCGCGCAGCGACCTCGTGCGTGGTCAGGTCGACTTGGACGACGAGGGCTACGTCAAGGTCCAGGACCGCGGCACGTACACGAACATCCCCGGCGTGTTCGCCGCCGGTGACCTGGTGGACCACACCTACCGGCAGGCGATCACCGCCGCGGGCTCGGGGTGCTCCGCCGCGATCGACGCCGAGCGCTGGCTCGCCGAGCACGGTACGGGCGAGGCCGCCATCACCGCCGAGCACGTGGGCGGCGGTTACAGCGAGCCCGTCACCACCCGTTGAAAACCTTCTGACGAGGAGAACGAACATGGCAGGCGCCACCGTGCCGGTGACGAGCAACACGTTCACCGAGAACGTGTTGCAGAGCGAGAAGCCCGTGCTGGTCGATTTCTGGGCGACGTGGTGCGGCCCGTGCAAGATGGTCGCCCCGGTGCTCGAGGAGATCGCGGCGGAGAACGCCGACAAGCTCACGGTCGCGAAGGTCGACATCGACGCCAACCCGTCGATCGCCCGCGACTACCAGATCATGTCGATCCCGACCCTGATCCTGTTCCAGGGCGGCCGTCCGGTGAAGCAGATCGTGGGCGCGAAGCCGAAGGCGGCGCTGCTCAACGACCTGGCCGACGTCCTGGCCTGAACAACCCGCAGCGTGACCCGTTCGGCTACGCCGGTAGCCGGACGGGTCACGCTTTTCGTGGGTGGGTACCCACCGCTCGTAGCCCTGCGTGGGGCTCCTGTTCAGGCAGGGCACAATAGGGCGTCAACTTCCAGCGTCGGCGGATGTCGACGCCCAAGCGAACGAGGGGTCCATGCCGCTACTCCGCCGCGGGGATTTCGGCCCGGACGTCGCCGAGGTCAGGGCCACGCTGACGAGGATCGGCCTGCTGTCCGACCCGCAGCCGTCGCAGGTGTTCGACCTGCCGGTCGAGCACGCGGTGCGCGCGTTCCAGCAGCAGCGCGGCCTGATCACCGACGGCGTCGTCGGACCGGCCACGTACCGCGCGCTGCGCGACGCCACGTTCCGCCTGGGCGACCGGCCGCTGGCGTACCTGGTGTCCCAGCCGGTGACCGGTGACGACGTGTTCGCGCTCCAGGAGCGGCTGCTCGAACTCGGCTACGACGCCGGCCGCCCGAACGGCGAGTTCGGCAGGCAGACCGAGCTGGCGCTGCGCAGCTTCCAGCGCGACTACGGCCTGATCGTGGACGGCATGTGCGGTCCCGACACGGTGCGCGCCCTGCGTCAGTTGCAGCCCAAGGTGCGTGGCGGGCGGCCGGTGTTCCTGCGCGAGCAGGAGCGGGTCCGCCGGGCCGGGCCGCGGCTGTCGGGCAAGCGGATCATCATCGACCCGGGGCACGGCGGCGCGGACCGCGGCGTGGTGGTCGACGGCGTCGCCGAGGCGGACGTGATGCTCGACCTGGCCCGCCTGCTGGAGGGCAAGATGGCGGCGACCGGCATGGAGGCCCTGCTCACCCGCGGCCCCGGTCACTGCCCGGACGAGGGGGAGCGCGCGAAGTTCGCCAACGAGGCGGGCGCGGACCTGATCCTGTCGCTGCACACCGACGCCAACTCGTCGGCGTTGGCGGCGGGCGTGGCGAGCTTCCACTTCGGCACCGGCAACGGCACGTCGTCCACGGTCGGCGAGGCCCTGGCGGGGTTCATCCAGCGGGAGCTGGTGGCGCGGACCGGGATGCTCGACTGCGGCACGCACCCGAAGACGTGGGACATGCTGCGGATGACGCGCTGCACGGCGGTCCGCGTGGAGGTCGGCTACCTGACCAACCCGCGTGACCGGGCCCGGCTGGCGAACCCGTCGTTCCGGGACGTGGTGGCGGAGGGCATCCTCGTCGCCGTGAAGCGGCTGTACCTGCTGGGGAAGAACGACCAGCCCACGGGCACGTTCACGTTGGACGACCTGATGCGGCACGAGCTGACCACCGGCCAGGCCCGCTGACCCGGGACACACTCGAACGCGGGTAAACGCCTCTCAGGCGTCGACAGACGGCTGTTTTCGTCCATACCTGACGAAAGCGGGGCTGTAGCTACAGCCTGTCGACGGAGAGGTAACTCGTGCTGATCAGGTTCGAGGTGGCGAACTTCCGCTCGATCCTGGATCCGGTGGAGCTGTCCCTGGTGGCCGTCGACCGGGACCGCCCGGAGGCCCGCCCGGCACCCAACATCGGCGAGAGCCTGCTGCCCGTGGCCGCGATCTTCGGCCCGAACGCGTCGGGCAAGTCCAATGTGATCACCGCGCTCCACTGGCTCCGGGACGCGGTCGTGCACTCGCTCCGGTTCTGGGAGGACCGGATACCCGTCGACACGTTCGCCTTCGGGGACGGTCGTCGGCAGACGTCCGAGTTCGTGCTCGAAGCGATCGTGCAAGGAGTTCGCTTCGAGTACGTGCTCGAACTCGACAAGACGCGCGTCCACTACGAGGGCCTGTTCCACTACCCCGAGAAGAAGCGTCGGCGGGTCTTCGAGCGCGAGGGCGAGACCCTCAAACTCCAGCGTGGGCTGAGCGGCTTGTCCGGAACGCGCGAACTCCTCACTCCGCGCACGCTCGTGCTGGCCGTCGCGCGGCGGTTCGAGGAACCGCTGGTCAACGGTTTCGCCGCGGTGTTGAGGAACACGCAGGTGCTCGCGCCGTGGCCGACCGGGCGACGCTCGACCCACAACCCCACTGCCTGGTGGTTCGGCCTGGATCCCGACCAGGCCCCGTCGTCGCTACCCGGAGCGGACGACACCTCCCGGGAAGACCGCGCCCAGGCCCTCGCCATGCTGCGCATGGCCGACCTGGGCATCGACGACGTCGTGATCGACTCGGAAGAGATGCCCTTCCCCGGAGACGACGTGCCGCCCGGTGTCGGGCGGACACGGAGGCGAATCCGGTTCGTCCACCGGTCCGATGACGCACTCGTGCCGCTGGACCTGCACCAGGAATCCGAGGGCACGCGCACCTGGTACCGCCTGATCGGTCCCGTGCTCAGTGCGCTGCGACTGGGTTCCCCGTTGTTGTTCGACGAGCTGGACGCGAGCCTGCACCCGACGCTGTCCGCGCAGCTGATCCGGTTGTTCCACGATCGGGTCACCAACCCCCTGGGCGCACAGCTGATCTTCACCTCGCACGACACCAGCCTGCTCAACCACCTGAACCGGGACGAGGTCCGGCTGACCGAGGAGCTCCCGAACGGCACCACCCGGCTCGGCGCGTTGGCCGATTTCGCGGGGGAGCGCGTGCGCAGGTCGCAGAACCTGGAGAACGCCTACCTGCACGGCAGGTTCGGCGCACTGCCGGACGTGGACCGCACCGCGGTGCTCCGGGTGCTGGGGCTGATCGGTTGACCGCGAACCGCAAGAGGGCCGGCAAAAGCCTGCGCCGGACAGCCGCCACCCGACCAGTGCAACGCCCACCTCGACACCGATGCGGCCGTACGCCGGCGACGAAGCCTCGACGGGAGCACGGGCAAGCAGCTCGACGTCGCCCGGTACATGCCCCACCGGGGAACTGCGGTCAACCGCGCCGCCGCGCTCGCCGCGCGCCACAAGCAGCACGGGAAGATCGTCCCGTACGACAACCCGTCGTCCTCGATGCACCTGTTCCTGACGGCGATCGGGGCGGCCCGCTGACCTACCGCAGGATCAGCAGCAGGTACAGCACCACCAGCACACCGCAAACGCTTGCGTGCACGACCGGGTGCCGGGCGAGGAGGGCGACGAACTCGCGCAGGAAGGCGCTGGGCAGGAAGTACCACGCCGTGGGCGAGCCGATGACCTCCAGTTTCATCCGCAGCCGCCGGGCGAGGACGGCGGTGCGGAAGACGTGGAAGTTGTTGGTCACCGCCACGGCCCGGCCGTCGTGGCCGCGTTCGGCGAGCAGGGCGCGGCTGTACCGGAGGTTCTGCTCGGTGGTGGTGGCCCGGTCTTCCAGGACGATCGCCGACTCGGGCACCGAGCTGTCCAGCAGGTAACCCCGCATGGCGGCGGCCTCCGAGACGGCCTCGTCGGGGCCCTGCCCGCCGGAGACGACGATGAGCGGGTCGTGGCCGGCTGCCACCTCGCGTCGGTACACGGCCACCGCCCGGTCCAGCCTGCTCGCCAGCAGGGGTGGGACGCGGTCGCCCGCCAGGCCCGCGCCCAGCACGATCACGGCGGTGAAGCCCGTGCGCCGCCCGGTCTTGCCGTAGAGGATCGAGTACAGCAGCAGGCTGACGAACAGGAACGCCACGTACCAGGCGATGACGACCAACGCGCCGACGACGGCGTGCACCCACGTCCGCTCCGACCGCAGCGCGAAGCCGAACGCGACGATCAACGTCACCATGGCCAGCCCGGTGAGCAGGGACAGCAGGTTCGCCAGGCCACGGCCCTCGCGCCGGAGCATCACCACGCCGTTCACCACGAGGGCGACCGGCAGCACCAGCACGGCCAGCAGGAACACGACCAGCACGGCCCAGCCGATGACGGCGTTCACCCACGTCGGCAGGTCGTCGCGGGACACCAGCCACAGGAACGCGAACACCAGGGTCAACCCCAGCCAGACGGCGTTCATGACCCGTCGCCGGTCACGCCGGACACCGAGGGCGAAGTTCAGGGCCGACACCGCGGCGATGATCGCGTAGAGCACGCCGCCAACGTACCTACGCGGGACGGAAGCTCGGTTCGGCCGTCGACACGGACACCGTGCTGAGCAGGCGCTCCAACGCGGCCTCGACGTCTTCCTTCCACGACGACGCGCTGCGCAGCTCCAGCCGCAGCCGCGGCCAGCGCGGGTGCGGCCGGACGGTCTTGAAGCCCACCTGGAGCAGGAAGTCGGCGGGCGTCACGCACGACTGCTCGTCCTCGTCGGGCCGGTTGTCGCCGAACGCCTCGATCGCCTTCACGCCGCGCCGGGTCAGGTCCTTCGCCACGGTCTGCACCAGCACGCGCCCGAGCCCGCCACCGCGGAACTCCGGCAGCACCTCCAGGCCGGTCATCAGCACCGCGTCGGGGCTGGCGGGCGAGGTGGGGAAGGCGAGCGACCGGGGCACGGCCGCCGGCGGCGCGTAGAAGACGGAACCGGCCGGGATGCCGTCGCAGTAGATGATCCGGCCGCAGGAACCCCATTCGAGGAGGACGCTGGAAACCCACGCCTCCTTCTCGAACTCGGTGTCCCCGTACTCCTCGGCCTGCTCCTTGAGATGTGGCGCCAGTTCCCAGAACACGCAGGTCCGGCTGTGCTTGGAAAGGTGCTCCAGGTTGTCCAGAGTGACGCCCACGACGCGTCGCGACACCCCGACCTCCCAACCCCCGTAGGCGAACCCCTACGAAGGATATGCGGATGTGACCCCCGTCTGGAAGGCACATGCCCCGAACGGGACGGCGGTTACACTCAGCCGGGAACAAACCCGCCGGTAACCACTACCACGTCGGAGTTCCCCGTGAACCTACCCGGTCAGCACCCGAAGCAGGGCGCCAGAAGCCTCGATCCCCACCTGCGCCGGTACGCGGCGCGCACGGCGGGCATGACGGCATCGGAGATCCGGGCGCTGTTCGCGGTGGCGAGCCGACCCGAGGTGGTGTCCCTGGCGGGGGGGATGCCCCACCTGGCAGCGCTTCCGCTCGACTCGCTGTCGGCCGAGATCGGCGACCTCATCGCGCAGGACGGCCTGGTCGCGCTCCAGTACGGCTCCGCGCACGGCGTGCCCGAGCTGCGCGAGCAGATCTGCGACGTGATGGCGCTGGAGGGCATCTCCGCGCACCCGGACGACGTGGTCGTCACCGTGGGCTCGCAGATGGGCCTGGACATGGTGACCCGGATCTTCTGCGACCCCGGTGACGTGGTGCTCGCCGAGGGCCCGTCGTACGTCGGCGCGCTGGGCTCGTTCGCCGCCTACCAGGCGCAGGTCGTCCACGTGGCGATGGACGCGGACGGCCTGGTGCCCGCCGCGCTGCGCGAGGCGCTGGCGTCCGTCGAGCGGTCCGGTCGCCGGGTCAAGTTCCTCTACACGATCCCGAACTTCCACAACCCGGCGGGCGTGACGCTGGCCGTCCAGCGGCGGGCGGAGGTGCTGGAGATCTGCCGCGCGCACGGCGTCCTGGTGGTCGAGGACAACCCGTACGGGCTGCTCGGCTTCGACGGCGTCACGTACCCGGCGCTGCGGTCCACCGACCCGGACAACGTCGTGTACCTGGGCTCGTTCTCCAAGACGTTCGCCGCGGGCCTGCGCGTGGGCTGGGTGCTCGCGCCGCACGCCGTGCGGGAGAAGCTGGTGCTGGCCGCCGAGTCGGCCACGCTGTGCCCGCCGACGCTCAACCAGCTCATCGTGTCGCGCTACCTCTCGACGCACGACTGGAAGGGCCAGGTCAAGGTCTACCGCGAGGCGTACCGCGAGCGCCGGGACGCGGCGATCTCGGCGCTGGAGCAGCACATGCCGGCTGGTTCCACGTGGAACAAGCCCGCCGGCGGGTTCTACGTGTGGCTGACCGTGCCGGAGGGGATCGACACCAAGGCGATGCTGCCGCGCGCGGTCACGCAACGCGTGGCGTACGCGTCCGGCACCGGCTTCTACGCGGACGGCCTGGGCAGCCGCCAGTTGCGCATCTCGTACTGCTACCCGACGCCGGAGCGCATCCGGGAGGGCGTGCGGCGGCTCGCGAACGTCATCAAGGACGAGATGGAGTTGCACGAGACGTTCGGCCCCACGGCCGCGCGGCGTGCCGTCCCGGGGCCGCAGACCCCCTCGCCCGACACCGCCTGATCAGGAGAAGAGAAGTTGTCTGACCGCTGGGTCGCTGTGCTGTCCGGTGGCCTGTCGCACGAGCGCGAGGTGAGCCTGCGGTCCGGTCGCCGGCTCTCCGCCGCGTTGCGTTCGGCGGGTCTGGTCGTGGAGGAGTGGGACGCCGACACCCAGCTCGTGCACCGGTTGCACGAGCACCGCCCCGACGCCGTCGTGGTCGCCCTGCACGGCGGTGAGGGCGAGAACGGGTCCGTGCAGACGATCCTGGAGATGCTCGGCGTGCCGTTCGTCGGGACGGACTCCCGCGCGTGCCGCCGCGCCTGGGACAAGCCGACCGCGAAGGCGGAGCTGGCGCGGGCCGGGCTGACGACGCCGGAGTGGGCCGTGCTGCCGCACGCGACGTTCCGCGAGCTGGGTGCGCAGCCCGTGCTGGACGCCCTGGTGGAGCGACTGGGCCTGCCGCTGATGTTGAAGCCGGACCAGGGCGGGTCGGCGCTGGGCGCGCAGGTGGTGCGGGAGGCGGCCGAGCTGCCCGCCGCGATGGTCGGGTGCCTGGCGTACGGGGACACCGTGCTCGCGGAGCGGTACGTGGAGGGCGTCGAGGTGGCCGTCGCGGTGGTGGACGGTCCGGACGGGCCGTACGCGTTGCCGCCGGTGGAGATCGTGCCGGAGAGCGGCGTGTACGACTACACCGCCCGGTACACCGCGGGGCTGACCGACTTCCACGCGCCGGCTCGGTTGGCCGACAAGGCCGCCCACGCGGTGGGGGAGCTGGCGGTGGCGGCGCACCGGCTGCTCGGGTTGCGGGACGTGTCGCGCACCGACGCCGTCGTGGCGGCGGACGGCACGGTCCACTTCCTGGAGGTGAACGTGTCGCCGGGCCTGACCGAGACGTCGTTGCTGCCGATGGCGGTGGAGGCGGCGGGTGCTTCGCTCGGGGAGATCTACGCCGGTCTCGTGGAGCGCGCCGTGTCGCGTTGATCGACCGAACATGACTACGGCCCCGCAGTGCGGGGCCGTAGTCATTTAGCTACCAGACGTAATCATCACCGTGACATAAGGGCCGTGGGTGATCACACGTCTGTCGTACGTGTCCGATTTGCCGCTTCCGGCGACATGAGCTGGATGATCCGCTCCAGGTCGTCCACGGAGCCGAACTCGACCACGATCCGGCCCTTCCGCTGGCCCAGCTCCACCTTGACCCGCGTGTCGAAGTCGTCCGACAGCCGCTCCGCCAACTCCTGGAGCCCCGGCGCGAGGACGGGCTTGCGCCGCACCTGCTTCGCCTTCGCCGGCTCGGCCGACTTCGCCAGCGTCACGGCTTCCTCGGTCGCGCGCACCGACATGCCCTCGGCCACGATCCGGGTCGCCAGCTCCTCCTGCACGCCCGGGTCCTCCAGGCCGAGCAACGCACGCGCGTGCCCCGCCGACAACACGCCGGCCGCCACCCGCCGCTGCACGGGGAGGGGCAGCTTCAGCAGGCGGATCGTGTTGGTCACGACCGGGCGGCTGCGGCCGATGCGGTCCGCCAGCTCCTCGTGGGTGACGCCGAACTCCTGGAGCAGCTGCTGGTACGCCGCCGCCTCCTCCAGCGGGTTGAGCTGGACGCGGTGGATGTTCTCCAGCAGGGCGTCCCGCAGCATCACGTCGTCCGCGGTCCGGCGGACGATGGCCGGGATCGTCGTCAGCCCGGCGAGCTGGGTGGCCCGCCACCGGCGCTCGCCCATCACCAGCTCGTAGCTGCCCGGCCCGACCGCGCGCACGACGATCGGCTGCATCAGGCCGAACTCGCGGATGGAGTGCTCCAGCTCGCGCAGCGCCTCCTCGTCGAACACCTGGCGCGGCTGCTTCGGGTTGGTGCGGATCGCCGTGACCGGCAGCTCCTGGTACACCGCGCCGGCCACCTCGCCCGCGGGTGTTTCCGTGAAGGGCTCGCTGGGCGCAGGGGTGGTCCCGGTTCGGACCGCCCGGATCGGGGTCGGGGCGCCCACCGGGGGTCCGCTCGGGATCAGTGCCGCCAGACCGCGGCCGAGGCCACCCTTGCGCTGTTCCGTCATGCCGTCCCCATCTCCGCGCCGCGTTCGGCGATCTCCCGTGCCGCGTCCAAGTAGCTCATCGCGCCGCGCGAGCCGGGGTCGTAGGTGAGCACCGTCTGACCGAAGCCCGGTGCCTCCGACACCTTCACGCTGCGCGGGATGACCGTGCGGAGCACCGTGTCGCCGAAGTGGCCGCGCACCTCGCTGGTCACCTGGTCGGCGAGCTTCGTGCGGCCGTCGTACATGGTGAGCAGGATCGTGGACACGCTCAGCGTCGGGTTCAGGTGCGCCTGCACCAGCTCGATGTTGCGGAGGAGCTGTCCCAGGCCCTCCAGCGCGTAATACTCGCACTGGATCGGGATCAGCACCTCCTGCGCCGCGACCATCGCGTTGACGGTCAGCAGGCCCAGCGACGGCGGGCAGTCGATGAACACGTAGTCCGGGCGGATCGGCTCCAGCGCCTCCGGGCTCAACGCCTCCTTCAGGCGTGATTCACGGGCGACCATCGAGACGAGTTCGATCTCCGCGCCCGCGAGGTCGATCGTGGCGGGCACGCAGTACAGGTTGGGGGACTGGTTGCTGACCTGGGCGGCCTCGGCGACGGACAGCTCACCGATCAGCACCTCGTACACGGAGGGGGTGCCGGACCGGTGCTCGACGGCCAACGCGGTGCTGGCGTTGCCCTGCGGGTCCAGGTCGATCACGAGGACCTTGAGGCCGTGGATGGCGAGCGCGGCGGCCAGGTTCACCGTGCTGGTCGTCTTGCCGACACCGCCCTTCTGGTTCGCGACGGTGAGGACGCGGCGGCGGGCGGGGCGGGGGAGTTGGGAGGAGTCGGGGTGCAGAACACGGGTAGCGCGTGCTGCTTCCTCCGCGATGGGGGTCCACACGGTGCTGTCTCCTGCGTTGTCGTCCGAGCCGTTGGTGGTCGGGCCGTTGTCGGGGCGGAGCGCTGCACCCGCACCTGCCGGTTCGGTTTCACGTGGAACACCGGCCGCTTGGAACACCGGTTGCAGGGGGTCGGGGTGCACGGTCACCGATCCTTCCTTCTCCGCCGCGTGCCGTCACGGCGGCTCGCCTGCTCGTCGCGCTCCACCAGCACGACGGTGGTCGGCAGTTCGAGTACGTCACCACCGCAGGCGGTCACGCGGGGCCGGACGCCACCGGCTCGCCGCACCGCCTCGGCGTCGCGCTCCAGTTCCTCCTCGGCGCTCTCGCCCTTGAGGGCGACCAGCAGACCGCCGGGGCGGAGGAGGGGGAGGCACCACCGGGAGAGCCGTTCGAGCGGGGCCACGGCGCGTGCCGTCACGACGTCGCTGCCCGCCAGCCGGTCCCGCACCGCCACCTCCTCGGCCCGCCCCCGGAGGACGTGGACCTCCAGTTCCAGCGCCTCGACCACCTCGGACAGCCACGTCACGCGACGGGCCATCGGCTCCAAGAGCGTGAGGTCGAGGTCGGGGCGGGCGATCGCCAGGGGGATGCCCGGCAAGCCCGCGCCCGAGCCTACGTCCACCACCCGGCAACCTTGGGGAAGCAACTCCGCGATGACCGCGGAATTGAGGATGTGCCGCTCCCAGAGGCGGTCGACCTCGCGCGGACCGATGAGCCCGCGCTCGACCCCGTGCTCCACGAGCAGGTCCCGGAAGGCGACCGCCTTGGGGTAGTGGTCACCGAAAACCCGCTGCGCGCGGTCCTCCAGAGGTGCGGCCATGTCTCCGTCGTTTCACGTGAAACCACGCGGCGGTACCGCGCCGGGTGGGTTGGCGGGGGCGGCCACGGGGGCGGCGGGCGCCCCGCTGGTGTGCCGGTGCCCACTATGACGGATCACCCCGGCGACACGCCAAATCGACGTGATCAGACCGACGGTGTTTCACGTGGAACGGTGAGCCGGGGTTCCACGCGGCGCGGCGTTCCACGTGAAACGGGCGGTGTTTCACGTGGAACGTGATGGCGCGTGTTTCACGTGGAACGTGGCGGGCGGCCGTCCGGCGGTCGCGTCCGGTACATCTCCAGCCCGACGTCCACCGACTCCACCCGGTCCAGGCCCGGCACGTCCGCCAGCGGGAACCACGCGGCGCGGTCCGTCGAGCCGCCCACCTCGTACCGCAGTTCGCCACCCACCACCGCCGCCTCGTACAGGATGCGGATGCGGTGGTAGTCCACGTCGTCGCCATCGGAGTTGAGCGGGCCGCGCACGCTCTGGATGCCGAGCAGCCGACGCACCTCCGCGTGGTACCCGGTCTCCTCGTGCACCTCGCGGATCACGGCGTCGTACGGGTCCTCGCCGTGGTCGACCCCGCCGCCGGGCAAAATCCACCGTGGCCGCTCCGGCCCCAACCACCGCGACAGCAGGATGCGGTCCTCCTCCACGATCACCGCGTAGGCGGCGACCCGGAGCTTCCGGATGATCTCACTCATGCCGCGACCGTTTCACGTGGAACACGAGCGCGGAAGCATTTCGCCGAAGCCCGGCACGCAAAACGGCCCCTTGTTCCACGTGGAACAAGGGGCCGTTTCGGCACTGCGCGCGTCAGCCCTTGGGCAGCACCACGACCCGGCGCTGCGGCTCCTCGCCCTCGCTCTCGCTGTGCACGCCCGCCACCGCGGCGACGGCGTCGTGCACCACCTTGCGCTCGAACGGGGTCATCGGGTGCAGCCGCACCTTCTCACCCGTGGCGAGCACCTTCTCGGCAGTCGTCCGGCCGAGGTCGGCCAGCTCGGCCCGCCGCCCGGCACGCCAGCCCGCGACGTCCAGCATGAGCCGGCTGCGCACGCCGGTCTCCTGCTGCACGGCCAGCCGCGTGAGTTCCTGAAGCGACTCCAGCACGGTGCCGCGGGGACCGACGAGCTTCTCCAGGTCGTCCCCGCCGTCGATGCTGACGATCGCCCGGCCGGCCTCGACGTCGAGGTCGATGTCGCCGTCGTAGTCGAGCAGGTCGAGCAGTCTCTCCAGGTAGTCCCCGGCGATGTCGCCCTCCTGGACGAGCAGGTCCTCCGAAGTCCCCGACCGCGCCGGCGGGACCTCGTCAGCCTCCGGTGCGTCCACGTCGGTCGCCTGCAACGTCTCCGACACGATGTCTCCTCTCCAGGGTCAACGACGCCTCTTGTTGCCCTGCTTCTTGCCAGGGGATCGGTCTGGGCTCAGACCGGGAATCTCGGTGGCCGGCTTCCCGTTCGCGGTCGTCTCGTCGGACGACTCGGCGGGCTCCGCGTCGGCGGGCTCCGGGTCCTGCTTCTTGGCGGCGGCCTTGGCCGCGGGCTTGGCGCCGGCGGCCGGCTTCACGCCGGGCGCGGGCTTGGCGCCGGGCTTCGGCTTCACGCCGGGCTTCGGGGCCAGCGCCTGCCGCTGCTGCACGGCGGCTTCCTTCTTCGCCGCTTCCTCGCGGTCGATGCGGTGGTACACGACGTACTGCTGCGCGAGCGTCCACGCGTTGTTGCTCAGCCAGTACAGCAGGATCGCGATGGGGAAGAAGAAACCACCGACCAGGACGCCCAGCGGGAAGATGTAAAGCGTCAGCTTGTTCATGATCGCGGTCTGCGGGTTCTCCGCCGCGACCTGCGTCTGCCGGGCCACCGAGTGCCGCGCCGTGAAGTGGGTCGCGATCGACGCGATGATCATCAGCGGGATCGCGACGTACAGCACCGAGACGCGCTCGGTGCCGAAGTTCACCAGCTCGTTGTCGGGCATCGTGATGAACGTCGACAGGTTCGCGCCGAACAGCTTGGCGTTGACGAACGAGTCCACGCCCTGCGCGTCGAAGAAGTAGACCTCGCCCCAGCCGGGCTTGAACGAGCGCAGCACGTGGAACAGACCGATGAACACCGGGATCTGCACCAGCATCGGCAGGCAGCCGCCGAGCGGGTTCACGCCGTGCTCGGACTGGAGCTTCTGCATCTCCTGCGCCTGGCGCTGGCGGTCGTTCGCGTACTTCTTCTTGATCTTCTGGAGTTCCGGCGCGAACTCCTGCATCTTGCGCATCGACCGGACCTGGCCGACGAACGGCTTGAACAGCAGGGCGCGCAGGGTGAACACCAGGAACACCACGGACAGTGCCCAGGCGATCCCGCTCGACTCGCCGAAGACGTGGCCGAACACCCAGTGCCAACACCACAGGATGAAGGACACCGGGTAGTAGATGAAGTTGAGCACTGACTACTCCTCGGCAGGAAGGTCGGGGACCGTGGTTCGCCTCGGCGGAACGGGGTCCAGGCCACCAGGGTGCCAGGGTCCGCAGCGGCCGAGCCGGCGGATCGCCAGCCAGGACCCGCGCAGCGGACCGTGGACGGTCAACGCCTCCACCGCGTACGTGCTGCAACTCGGGTGGAAACGGCAAGTCGGGGGCAGCGCGGGGGAGATGAACCGCCGGTAGAAGTGGATCGGCAGCAACAACACCCGCGTCACGGGGCTCACCCGGTCGCTCATCGCGACAACCTGCGCAGCGCGGCGTCGAAGTCCTCGCCCAGCTCGGCGCTGCTCGCCGCGGCGGCCGGCGCGAGCGCGCGCACCACCAGCGACGTACCGGGGGGCAACGCGTCCAGCCGGTCCCGCACCACGTGCCGCAGGCGACGGCTCACGCGGTGCCGGACGACGGAGTTGCCCACGGCTTTGCTCACGACGAAGCCCACCTTGGAGCACTCCAAGGTGGGCTGCGCCAACGGATCAGTGGCGGGCACGAGGGCGTGCACCACCAGCCGGGGCCGGCCGGCCCGGCGGCCTCGGCGGACCACCAGGCCGAAGTCCTGGCTGCGGGTCAGCCGGTTGGCCGCGGGTAGCACGGCGCTGCGGCGATCAGGCGGACAGCTGCTTGCGGCCCTTGCCACGGCGCGCGGCCAGGATGGCGCGACCGGCGCGGGTGCGCATACGCAGCCGGAAGCCGTGCGTCTTCGCGCGGCGGCGGTTGTTGGGCTGGAAGGTGCGCTTACCCTTGCTCACGGTCGGACTCCCGGTGCTTAACGTCTGTGGTCGTCCCCGGCGGGTCCATGGGCGCGCGAAGGGCACGCCTCGCGAACGGAGACCGGTCCAGGGTACGCAGCCCCGGGTGCGGACTCAAATCGGGGGGTGCCGACGGCGCACCCGGGTGGGTAAAGCGCTTGCGGCGGGGCAGCGCCTTGTGGCACCGCCCCGCGCCTTGTTAGCGTGCTGCCTTCGCGGGTGGCCGCGGGCCGGAGCAGACGACGCGTCACGCCGCCGCCGGGCGTTCGGAAAGCTACGAGGGACCCACTGCGTTCCGACGCGCGTTAGTGCACAGTTGTGGATAACTCTGTGGATGCCTCTATTCTCCGTGTCCACGTCGTGGCGGTCCCCGGGGGATCGATCGCGGGACAGTCACCGAGGGGAGGGGAGCGCGGAGGTGTCCGACCACCAGGCCGACCTGGGCCGCGTGTGGGAGCAGGTCGTGCAGGAGCTGGCCGCCGGCACGCTGTCGCCCCAGCAACGCGCCTGGATGCGCGTGACCCGCCCCATCGGGCTGCTCGACGGCACCGCGCTGCTGGCCGCGCCGTCCGACTTCGCCAAGGAGGCGATCGAACGCGCCCTGCGCGAGCCGATCACCGCGGCGTTGTCCCGGAGGCTGGGTCGCGCCGTGTCGCTGGCCGTGAAGGTCGACTCGCCGGAACCGGTGAACGGTCCGCCCACCACGCCCATCCAGGTGCCGGTGGCCGCCAACGGCGTGCCGCCCGAGCTGCCGGTGGTCGTGGAGGAGGCGGAGACCGACGAAGAGGTGGACGAGGAGGGCGACGCCCTCGCGGCCGTGACCGAGATCTGGCCGACGTTCAGCGGCGGCGCGCCCAGCGGCACGCCGTTCACCCGGCCGGCGAACCCGGCGTCGTCGCAGACCAGGCTCAACGAGAAGTACAACTTCGACACCTTCGTCATCGGCGCGTCCAACCGGTTCGCCCACGCGGCGGCCGTCGCCGTCGCCGAGGCGCCCGCCCGTGCGTACAACCCGCTGTTCATCTGGGGTGAGTCCGGGCTCGGCAAGACGCACCTGCTGCACGCCGTGGGGCACTACGCGCAGCGCCTGTTCCCCGGGATGCGCGTGCGGTACGTGTCGACGGAGGAGTTCACGAACGACTTCATCAACTCCCTGCGCGACGACCGCAAGGTGGCGTTCCAGCGGCGGTACCGGGACATCGACGTGCTGCTCGTGGACGACATCCAGTTCCTGGAGGGCAAGGAGGGAACGCAGGAGGAGTTCTTCCACACGTTCAACACCCTCCACAACTCCAACAAGCAGATCGTCGTGTCCTCCGACCGGCCGCCCAAGCGCCTGGAGACGCTGGAGGACCGCCTGCGGACGCGCTTCGAGTGGGGCCTGATCACCGACATCCAGCCGCCCGAGCTGGAGACCCGCATCGCGATCCTCCGCAAGAAGGCCGCCCAGGACCGCCTCGCGGCGCCCGCGGACGTGCTGGAGTTCATCGCCGCCCGGATCGAGCGCAACATCCGCGAGCTGGAGGGCGCGTTGATCCGCGTGACGGCGTTCGCGTCGCTCAACCGGCAGCCGGTGGACGTGCAGCTCGCGGAGATAGTGCTGCGCGACCTGATCCCGGACTCGCACGCGCCGGAGATCACCGCGCCCACCATCATGGCCGTGACGGCGGAGTTCTTCAGCGTCTCGATAGACGACCTCTGCGGCCCCGGCAAGACCAAGGTCCTCGCCCAGGCCCGCCAGATCTCCATGTACCTGTGCCGCGAGCTGACCGACCTGTCGCTGCCCAAGATCGGCCAGACCTTCGGCGGGCGCGACCACACCACGGTCATGCACGCCGACAAGAAGATCCGCAAGGAGATGGCCGAACGCCGGCGCGTGTACGAGCAGGTGCAGGAGCTGACGTCGCGCATCAAGCAACGCGCCCGCCACACCCCCTGACCCGTCCGACCGAGGGCCCGACCGCTGCGTGCGGTCGGGCCCTCGGCGTTTCCGTGGGGACCGCACGAACGACGGGCGGGGAGGGGGTGGTCGGGAGGCCGCCCCGGGTGCGGCACCGGGGCGGCGCTCGGGAGGCGGGCCGGCGGAGGGGAGCGGGGTCCGCACCCGGGGCCGGGCGGGCGCGGACCCCGCTCGCACCCGGGTGCGGTCGGGTCGCACCCGGGTGCGCGGGGCGGCGCGGCGGCGGCACCCGGGGAGCGGCGGGGTCCCCGGGTGCGGCGTCCGAGGTGGCGTCCGAGGTCGGCGGGGGACGCCGCGGGAGGGTGCCGGAGGTGTCCCGGCGAGGGCGGCCCCGCGGGGTTCGGAGAGGGCGACTCGGGGCCCGTGAAGGACTTTCACGAGGCCCGGCGCGGGGGCCGGAAGCGTTGCGTGCGAGCACGGTCGACAACGCCGGTACGACCTGCCGGGAGGGCCGCGCGGGGGCCGGTTCGCCGGGTGAACCCGGGGCGACGAGTTGTCCACAGGGCCGGAAAAGGTGTCGATCGGGGGAGATCCAGGCCACGCTCACCCTGTGCAGCACCCGGGGAGAACTCGGCCCACACCCGGGGATGCACCCGGGGACAACTCGGCCGACCTGTGGACCGAACGGAGCACCGCCGGAGTTCTCCCCGGGTGCGCCGACTTGTCCCCGGGTGACCACCCGTACTCATCCACACCTCCAAGTGGGCGACGAGCAGCGGTAACGCCTGTTGTCCACACTGTCCACAGCCCCTACTGCTGTTGCTGTTGTCCTCTCTTGAAGAGATGAACAAAGAAAAAACAGGCGGGGGTCGAACCCGGGGACAGCACCGGCACCCGGGTGGCACCCGGGTGCCGCCCCGAGGTGACGAAGTGCTCCCCGACGCTCTACGGTGGAGCCTCCGCGCCGAGGGTCGGAACGATCCGGCGAGGGACGCGGCTCCCCGATCCCCACCGCAACGGATGCTGTTGCTGTGGACCCTGCCGACTTGAGGAAGAAAGGACGCCTCATGAAGATCCGCGTCGAGCGCGACGGGCTGGCCGACGCCGTCGCCTGGGTCGCGCGCAGCCTGCCGTCCCGGCCACCGGTCCCGGTGCTCGGCGGCGTGCTGCTCGACGCCGGAGCCGAGGACGGGTCGGGTGACGCGCTCACCGTCTCCGGCTTCGACTACGAGGTGTCCGCGCAGTGCGGCGTGCCGGCGACCATCGCGGACGGCGGCCGGGCGCTGGTCTCCGGCCGGCTGCTCGCCGACATCACCAAGGCGCTGCCCAACCACCCGGTGGAGATCTCCGTGGACGGGGCGCGGATGACCATCAGCTGCGGTTCGGCCCGGTTCAGCCTGCCCACCATGCCGGTCGAGGACTACCCCCAGCTCCCGGCCATGCCGCAGCTCGCGGGCGAGCTGCCGGGCGAGGTGTTCGGCGAGGCCGTCTCCCAGGTGGCCGTGGCGGCGGGCAAGGACGACACGCTGCCGATGCTGACCGGCGTCCGGCTGGAGATCGGCGAGGGCAGGCTGACCCTGGTGGCGACCGACCGGTTCCGGCTCGCGATGCGCGAGTTCCCGTGGGAGCCGGACGACTCGCTCGGCGAGGTCGCGGTCCTCGTCCCGGCCAAGACCCTGAACGACTCGGCGAAGACGCTCGGCGCGTCCGGCGCGAAGGTCGAGCTGTCCCTCGCCGCGAACGACGGCCTGCTCGGCCTGTCCGGCACGGGCCGCCGCACGACCACCCGCCTGCTCGACGCGGACTTCCCCAAGTACCGCCAGCTCCTGCCCACGGAGCACTCCGCGGCGGCCGTGATCGAGGTCGACTCGCTGGTGCAGGCGATCAAGCGCGTGTCGCTGGTCGCCGAGCGCGGCACGCAGGTCCGGCTGGAGTTCCTCGACGCGTCGCTGCGCCTGTCCGCGGGCGGCGACGACGAGGGCAGCGCGGAGGAGGAGCTGCCGGTCGACTACACCGGCGAGCCGGTGACGATCGCGTTCAACCCGACCTACCTCCTGGAAGGGCTCCAGGCGGTGCGCACGCCGCGGGCCCACCTGTCGTTCACCACGCCCAGCCGCCCGGCGCTGCTCAAGCCGGTGGACGAGGATGGGAACGTGGCGCCCGGCTACCTCTACCTGCTCATGCCCGTGCGCCTGCCCGGCTGATCAACCACAGAACTCCAGGGAGAGAACGACCGTGCAGCTCGGACTCGTCGGTCTCGGCAAGATGGGCTTCAACATGCGCGAGCGGATCCGCCGCGCGGGGCACGAGGTGGTGGGCTACGACCGCAACCCGGACGTGACCGACGCCGGGTCGCTCGCCGACATGGTGGCCGAGTTGGAGGCGCCGCGCGTGGTGTGGGTGATGGTGCCCGCCGGTGACATCACCCGGCAGACCATCGCGGACCTCGGCGAGCTGCTGAGCGAGGGCGACCTGGTGATCGACGGCGGCAACTCGCGGTTCACCGACGACGCGCGCAACGCCGAGGCGCTGGCCGCGAAGGGCGTCCGCTACCTGGACTGCGGCGTGTCCGGTGGCGTGTGGGGCCTGGACAACGGCTACGGCCTGATGGTCGGCGGCGCGGCGGAGGACGTCGAGCGCGCCATGCCGATCTTCGACGCGCTGCGCCCGGAGGGCCCGCGCGAGGAGGGCTTCGCGCACGCGGGCCGGGTCGGCGCGGGCCACTTCGCCAAGATGGTGCACAACGGCATCGAGTACGGCCTGATGCAGGCGTACGCCGAGGGCTTCGAGCTGCTGGAGGCGTCGGAGCTGGTCGAGAACGTGCCGGCGACGATCAAGGCGTGGCAGCGCGGCACGGTGGTGCGGTCCTGGCTGCTGGACCTGCTGGTCCGCGCGCTGGAGTCGGACCCGGAGCTGGACGACCTGCGTGGTCACGTGGAGGACTCGGGCGAGGGCCGGTGGACGGTGGAGGAGGCGATCAACCACGCGGTGCCCGCGCCGGTGATCTCCGCCGCGTTGTTCGCCCGGTTCGCGTCCCGCCAGGAGGACTCGCCCGCGATGCGGGCGGTCGCGGCGCTGCGCAACCAGTTCGGCGGGCACGCCGTGCAGGCCGCCGGCCCCTCCTCCGGTGCCGGCACCACGCAGAGCTGAGCCTTGTACGTCCGGCACCTGCAAGTCGCCGACTTCCGGTCGTGGGAGCAGGCGGACCTGGCGTTCGAGCCGGGGGTGAGCGTGCTCGTCGGGCGCAACGGCCAGGGCAAGACGAACCTGGTCGAAGCGCTCGGCTACGTCGCCACCCTCGGTTCGCACCGGGTGGCGACGGACGCGCCGCTGATCCGGCACGGCGCGCCGCGCGCGGTGGTGCGCGCGGCCGTGGTCAACGACGGCCGCGAGCTGCTGGTCGAGCTGGAGATCACCGCGGGCAAGGCGAACCGGGCGCGGGTCAACCGCGGTCCGGTGCCGCGCCCGCGCGACGTGCTGGGCATCCTGCGCACGGTGTTGTTCGCGCCGGAGGACCTGGCGCTGGTCCGCGGCGACCCCGGTGAGCGCAGGCGGTTCCTGGACGAGCTGCTGACCACCCGCTCGCCCCGCTACGCCGGGGTGCGCGGCGACTACGACCGGGTGCTCAAGCAGCGGGGCGCGTTGCTGAAGAGCATCCGCTCGGTGCGGTCGGCGGACGTGGGCACGCTCGACGTGTGGGACGGGCACCTGGCGCGGCACGGCGCGGAGCTGCTGGCGGGCCGGTTGGGGCTGGTGGCGGACATCGCGCCGCACGTGGCGCGGGCGTACGCCGACGTCGCGCCCGAGTCGCGGCCGGCGCGGATCGCGTACCGGTCGAGCCTGGGCGAGGCGTTCCCCGGCACGCCCGACCGGGCCGCGCTGGAGGAGGCGTTGCTGGCCGAGCTGCGCCGGTTGCGCCCGCAGGAGGTGGACCGCGGCGTGTGCCTGGTCGGCCCGCACCGGGACGACCTGGACCTGGTGCTCGGCGACCTGCCCGCGAAGGGCTACGCCAGCCACGGCGAGTCGTGGTCGTTCGCGCTCGCGCTGCGGCTCGGCGGTTACGAGATGCTGCGTGTCGAGGGCTCCGAACCGGTGCTCGTGCTGGACGATGTGTTCGCCGAACTCGACCGGGGCCGGCGGCGGCAGCTCGCGAAGGTGGCCGCCGCGGCGGAGCAGGTGTTCATCACGGCGGCGGTCGCGGAGGACGTGCCGGAGGAGTTGTCCGGCGCCCGGTTCGAGGTCAACCACGGGGAGGTGCGCCGTGTCTGAGGAGAACCGCCGAACGGGTGTGATTGGCGGCACATCTGGGGACAACCCTGTGGATGGTGTGGATAACTCGGCCACTGAAGGACACCTGTCCACACCTGAAGTCGCTCGGCCGGGTGGTCCGACCGGGTCGGACCTCGCCCGTGCCGCCCTGGCCGCCGCGCGTGCGTCGGCGAAGGAACGCGGCGCGCAGGGCGTGCGGAAGACCGGGCGCGGTGGCGCGGTGCGCCGGCGTCGGCGGCGTTGGTCGGGTCCCGGCCCGGACGACCGCGACCCCCAGCCGCTGGGCAGGCTCGCGTCCCGGATCGCCGCCGAGCGCGGGTGGACCGAGCGCCTCGCGGGCGGCCAGGTGTTCGCCCGGTGGGGGAAGCTGGTGGGCGAGGACGTGGCCGAGCACGCGCGCCCGGTCGCGTTCGAGGACGGCGAGCTGACCGTGCAGGCCGATTCCACGGCGTGGGCCACGCAGCTCCGCCTGTTGCAGCGGGAACTGCTCAAGCGCATCGCGGCGGGCGTCGGCGACGGCGTCGTGCACAAGCTCAAGGTGCAGGGGCCGGCCGCGCCCAGTTGGCGGTACGGGCCCAGGCACGTCCCGGGGCGCGGACCACGCGACACCTACGGGTGAGCGCCGAGAGGGCGTCAGCGGCGATCCTGTGGCGCGGTGAGCGCTCACCAGCCGATTCACACCCCTGGACCCGTCGGGCGGACTCGTCCTTCTTCACTTCGGGCCGTCTGTGAGCAAACCAGGGGTGTCCTTGGTGGGTTTCTGGGCACCCCGGCCAGTAGAATCGAGGGGTAGCGTGACACCAGCGCCGCGACCCCTTCGGTGGCGAGTCGCTTGACGTCCGAGGAGACACCAGGCCCGTGGCAGCCAAGAAGAATGAGTACAGCGCGTCTTCGATCACCGTCCTGGAGGGCTTGGAAGCAGTCCGGAAGCGACCCGGCATGTACATCGGGTCCACCGGCGAGCGCGGTCTGCACCACCTCATCCAGGAGGTCGTGGACAACTCCGTCGACGAGGCGATGGCCGGGTTCGCGACGATGGTCGACGTGACCCTGCTCGCCAACGGCGGCGTCCGGGTCATCGACGACGGTCGCGGCATCCCGGTCGGTATGCACCCGGTGGAGAAGCGCCCCACGCTCGAAGTGGTGCTGACCGTGCTGCACGCGGGCGGCAAGTTCGACAGCGACTCCTACGCGGTGTCCGGCGGTCTGCACGGCGTCGGCGTCTCGGTGGTCAACGCGTTGTCCACGGCGCTCGACGTCGAGGTCAAGCGCGATGGTTTCACGTGGAACCAGCGCTTCGAGGGCTCCAAGCCCGCCCACGAGCTGACCAGGGGCGCGCCGACCGAGGAGACCGGGACGACCATCACGTTCTGGGCCGACCCGGAGATCTTCGAGACCACCGAGTACAACATCGAGACCATCTCCCGGCGGTTGCAGGAGATGGCGTTCCTCAACAAGGGCCTGACCATCGTCCTGCGTGACGAGCGCGTCCAGGACGAGGCCGCCGAGGAGGCCGACGCCGAGGGGCACCGCGCCGTGGTGCGGGAGCGCGTCTTCCACTACCCGGGTGGCCTGGAGGACTTCGTCCGCCACATCAACCACACGCGCGAGGCCGTCCACCAGAAGGTCATCTCCTTCGAGGCGAAGGGTGAGGACCTGGAGGTCGAGGTGGCGATGCAGTGGAACACCGGCTACACGCCGTCGGTGTACACGTTCGCCAACACGATCAACACGCACGAGGGCGGCACGCACGAGGAGGGCTTCCGCGCCGCGCTGACCCGCGTCGTGAACGAGTACGCCCGCGACAAGAAGCTGCTCAAGGAGAAGGACGCCAACCTCACCGGCGACGACATCCGCGAGGGCCTGGCCGCGATCATCTCGGTGAAGCTCAAGGAGCCCCAGTTCGAGGGCCAGACGAAGACCAAGCTGGGCAACAGCGAGGCCAAGTCGTTCGTGCAGAAGTCGACCAACGAGCACCTGGCCGACTGGTTCGAGCGCCACCCGAACGAGGCGCGGACCATCGTCACCAAGGCGGTGTCGTCGGCGCAGGCCCGGATCGCCGCGCGCAAGGCGCGGGAGCTGGTGCGCCGCAAGGGCGCGCTGGACATCGGCGGCCTGCCCGGCAAGCTCAAGGACTGCCGCTCCACCAACCCGGAGGAGTGCGAGCTGTACATCGTCGAGGGCGACTCGGCGGGCGGCTCGGCCAAGGAGGGCCGGGACTCCATGTTCCAGGCGATCCTGCCGATCCGCGGCAAGATCATCAACGTGGAGAAGGCGCGCATCGACCGCGTGCTGAAGAACGTCGAGGTCCAGTCGCTGATCACGGCGCTGGGCACGGGCATCCACGACGAGTTCGACCTGTCCAAGCTCCGGTACCACAAGATCGTGCTGATGGCCGACGCCGACGTCGACGGCCAGCACATCCGCACCCTGCTGCTCACCCTGCTGTTCCGCTTCATGCGACCGCTGCTGGAGCACGGGCACGTGTACCTCGCGCAGCCGCCGCTGTACAAGATCAAGTGGCAGCGCCAGGAGCCGGAGTACGCCTACTCCGACCGCGAGCGCGACGGCCTGATCCAGCAGGGCCTCGCCGCGGGCCGCAAGATCGGCAAGGACGACAACATCCAGCGCTACAAGGGCCTCGGCGAGATGAACGCCGAGGAGCTGTGGGAGACCACCATGGACCCGGCGCACCGGGTGCTCCTCCAGGTCACGATGGACGACGCGGCCACCGCCGACGAGCTGTTCAGCGTGCTGATGGGCGAGGACGTCGAGGCGCGGCGCTCCTTCATCACCCGCAACGCCAAGGGCGTGCGGTTCCTGGACGTCTGAGCGTCCGCGAGCACCCCACCAGGCCGGCGAACAGGAAAGAAGAACCGTGACTGAGACGACGCTGCCTCCGAGCGGGGGAGACCGCACCGAACCGCGCGACCTCCAGCTGGAGATGCAGAACTCGTACATCGACTACGCGATGAGCGTGATCGTCGGGCGGGCGCTGCCGGACGTGCGGGACGGCCTCAAGCCCGTCCACGTCCGCGTCCTGTACTCGATGTACGACTCGGGCTTCCGCCCGGACCGCAGCTACAACAAGTGCGCGCGCGTGGTCGGCGACGTGATGGGCAACTACCACCCGCACGGCGACTCGGCCATCTACGACGCGCTGGTGCGCCTCGCCCAGCCGTGGGCACTGCGGTACCCGCTGGTCGACGGCCAGGGCAACTTCGGTTCCCAGGGCAACGACCCGGCCGCCGCCATGCGGTACACGGAGTGCCGGCTCACCCCGTTGGCCATGCAGATGCTGGCCGACATCGAGGAAGAGACCGTCGACTTCCGCGACAACTACGACGGTCGCATCCAGGAGCCGACGGTCCTGCCGGCCCGCATCCCGAACCTGCTGATCAACGGCTCGTCCGGCATCGCGGTCGGCATGGCCACCAACATCCCGCCGCACAACCTGCGCGAGGTCGCGGACGGCGTGGTGTGGGCGCTGGACAACCCCGAGGCGTCCGACGAGGAGGCGCTGGAGGCGGTGATCGCCCGGATCAAGGGTCCGGACTTCCCGACCCACGGCCTGATCCTGGGCACCGCGGGCATCGAGGACGCGTACCGCACCGGCCGCGGCTCGGTGAAGATGCGCGCCGTCGTGGAGATCGACGAGGACGCCAAGGGCCGCACCATCCTGGTCGTCACCGAGCTGCCCTACCAGGTCAACCCCGACAACCTGGTGGAGAACATCGCGGCGCTGGTGCGCGACCAGAAGCTCACCGGCATCGCCAACATCGCCGACGAGTCCAACAAGCGCAGCGGTATGCGCATCGTGGTGACGCTCAAGCGGGACGCGGTCGCCAAGGTCGTGCTGAACAACCTCTACAAGCACACCCAGCTCCAATACTCGTTCGGCGTCAACATGCTGGCCCTGGTCGACGGCGTGCCGCGCACGCTGCGGCTGGACCAGATGATCCGCCAGTACGTGAAGCACCAGATCGAGGTCATTGTCCGGCGCACCCGCTACCGGCTGCGCAAGGCGGAGGAGCGGGCCCACCTGCTGCGCGGCCTGGTCAAGGCGCTGGACCAGCTCGACGCGGTGATCGCGTTGATCCGGCGGTCGGACACGCCCGACGTGGCGCGCACCGGGTTGGTGCAGCTGCTCGACGTGGACGAGGTCCAGGCGAACGCGATCCTGGAGATGCAGCTCCGCCGCCTGGCCGCCCTGGAGCGGCAGAAGATCATCGACCAGCTCGCCGAGATCGAGGTCGAGATCGCGGACCTCAAGGACACCCTGGCCAAGCCGGAGCGGCAGCGCGCGATCGTGCGCGAGGAGCTGCTCGCGATCGTGGAGAAGCACGGCGACGACCGGCGCACCCGGATCGTGCCGTTCGACGGCGACGTGTCGATGGAAGACCTCATCGCCGTCGAGGACGTCGTCGTCACGATCACTCGGACGGGTTACGCGAAGCGCACCAAGACCGACCTGTACCGGTCGCAGAAGCGCGGCGGCAAGGGCGTCCAGGGCGCGCAGCTCAAGCAGGACGACATCGTGCAGCACTTCTTCGTGTGCTCCACGCACGACTGGATCCTGTTCTTCACCAACAAGGGCCGCGTGTACCGGGCCAAGGCGTACGAGCTGCCCGAGGCCAACCGCAACGCGCGCGGCCAGCACGTCGCCAACCTCCTGGCGTTCCAGCCGGAGGAGGAGATCGCCCAGGTCATCCAGATCAAGAACTACGACGTCGCGCCCTACCTGGTGCTCGCCACCAAGAAGGGCCTCGTCAAGAAGTCCAAGCTGTCGGACTTCGATTCCAACCGATCGGGTGGTCTCATCGGCATCAACCTCCGGGACGACGACGAGCTGGTCGGCGCCGTGCTCTGCTCGGCCGACGACGACCTGCTGCTGGTCTCGGCGGACGGCCAGTCCATCCGGTTCCACGCGAACGACGAGGCGCTGCGGCCCATGGGCCGGGCCACGTCGGGCGTGCTCGGGATGCGGTTCAACAGCGGTGACGAGCTGCTGTCGATGGGCGTCGTCCAGGAGGGCCTGTTTGTTTTGGTGGCCACCGACGGCGGGTATGCCAAGCGCACGCCGATCGAGGACTACCCGGTGCAGGGTCGCGGAGGCAAGGGTGTGCTGACCATCCAGCACGACCGCCGGCGTGGGAGGCTGGTCGGCGCGCTCATCGTCGACGTCGACGACGAGCTGTACGCCATCACCTCCACGGGCGGGCTCATCCGGACCAGCGCCGCGGAGGTGCGCAAGGCGGGGCGGCAGACGAAGGGCGTCCGGTTGATGAACCTCGGCGAGGGGACCACGCTGATCGCCGTGGCACGCAACGCGGAGGAGGCCGGAGACGTCACCACAGATGACGTGGCCGCAGGCGACGCGGACCAGGCCGAGCCTGCCAACTAGCGCGGACGAGAGGTTGAGGGACTGCTCGTGAGTTCACCCGAGAAGCCAGAGGACAAGACCGCGGTGATCACCCGGCCGGGGGCGGCCGAGGGGACACCCGAGCAACAGGCGGTGCAGACCTCCTCGGGCAGCGAGCAGGCCGCCGGGGAGCAGGAGGCCCCCGCCGCGCCGCCGCCGTGGCAGCGGGTCGCCAACGACGCCGCCCAACAGGGTCAGGCCCAGCAGGGTCAGGTACCGCAGCCGCACTACGGCGAGGCGCAGCAGGTGGGGCCGGGCGACCCGGCGCCCGAGCAGCCGGCGGAGGTCGGGGCGCAGCAGCCCGCGTACCCGGCCTCCGACCCGGACACGGTGGCCGTGGCCCGGCCCGTGCCGCCCGGTGGTCCGCAGGGCGGGGGTCGCACGTCGGTGAACCTCGGCGGGTCGAACGGCCGCCCGGCCGGCGGCTCGCCGTCGGCGCGGCGTCCCGGCCGCGGTCCCCGGCGGGCGAGCCTCCAGGTCAAGCGCGTCGACCCGTGGTCGGTGCTCAAGCTCGCCCTGGTGCTCAGCGTGGCGTTGTTCTTCGTGTGGCTGGTGGCGGTCGGCGTGCTGTACGGCGTGCTGAACGGCATGGGCGTGTGGGACAAGATCAACAACACCGCGAACGACCTGCTCCAGGGCAACGAGTCGGCCGGCGACCCGCTGATCAGCGCGGGGCGCGTGTTCGGCGTGGCGGCCATCGTGGGCGCGGTGAACATCGTCCTGTTCACGGCCCTGGCCACGGTCGGCGCGTTCGTCTACAACGTGTCGGCGGACCTCGCGGGCGGCCTGGAAGTGACCCTGTCCGAACGCGAGTGACCCCGATTTGGGGCGGCGACAGTCGATCGTGTAGTGTTGCCGTCGTTGCCCCGAGGGCCTATAGCTCAGGCGGTTAGAGCGCTTCACTGATAATGAAGAGGTCGGAGGTTCAAGTCCTCCTAGGCCCACCGGAAGTTTCGCAGGATTGCAGAGGGGAACTGCTGTGAAGAAGATCATCGCCCTGGTCGCCGTCGCCGGTGCGGTCCTGTTCTTCGTCAAGCGCAGCCGCTCGGCGAAGGCCGACGCGGACCTGTGGCGCGAGGCCACCGCTCCGACCGACTGAACCCGCACGGGCGGTTCGTCTGCCGCCCCTGTGAGGGGGACGTAGCTCAATTGGCAGAGCACCGCCTTTGCAAGGCGGGGGTTAGGGGTTCGATTCCCCTCGTCTCCACGGACGAGTGGGCGAGGTGTGTCCGCGGGTAGCGCGGACCTGCCTCGCCCTTTTGTGCTTTCCGGGGGCGGAGCCCCCGGGCCCCGCCCCGGGAGGGCTGTCGCCCCCCGGACCCCCCGCTTTGGCCGGCATCAGAGGTGGGCTGGCATAGCTGTCGGTGGAGCGAGGCCGGAGGCCGGAGCGGTTCTTGGCCGGTCGGAGCTGTGGGCCGGAGCTGTTTCCCCGGGTTGTGAGTCCCGGTGGGGAGTCCCGGTGGGGCTGGATGTGGTGAAGGGGGCGTCGGTGACGCCCCCTTCGGTGTTCCTACCTCTTGGCTGTCAGGCGTTGGCCAGGGAGGTCGAGGCGTTCTGCTTGCGGGCCGCGATCACGCGGTCCAGGGCCCAGGCGCCGGGGCCGGTGAACACCAGGAGCAGGAACACCCAGGCGTACACGGCCGCCAGTTCGCCGTGGTTCTGGATCGGCAGCAGGCCCTCCGGCTGGTGCACCACGAAGTAGGCGTAGGCCATCGAGCCGGACGCGATCAGCGCCGCCACCCGGGTGCCCAGGCCGATGATGATCAGCACGCCGCCGACCAGCTCGATCAGCCCGGCTGGGCCCGCCGGCCACGACGTCAGGGACACCGCGCCCTTGGCGCCCAGCACGCCGAACAACTTCTGTGCTCCGTGGCAAACGAACAACACGCCGACGACGATCCGGAACAACGCTAGGGCGTGATCGCGACCGCGGTCAAAGACGTTCATCTTGGGTCAGTCCTCACATCGCAGGGCGGCCTGGCTGGGGTAAGGACAAGCTAACCCCCGTAACGTTACGTGCCTAGGTCGTCACCCTGTCGATTCGCTGTTGGAATTCTGATTGACTGGCTGCCCTATGAACCGAGCGCTGCGCACCGCCCTGCCATCACTGCTGGTGCTCGGCGCGCTCACGGCTTGCACCGACGGGACGACGGCCGCACCGCCGTCCGTCACCACCACGCCGAGCGCGCCGACCACCACGACCACCGCCCCCGCGGGCCCGCCGCCCGTGCCGGAACCGACCGCTGATGGGACGTGTCCCTATTTGGAGTCGGCGTACGTCGCCGAGGCCAACGGGCAACTCGTGCGGAAAGTGCGGTTGTCCGCGGACCAGCCGGACCCGGCCTGCTTCTTCTACGCGAACGCGACCGACGTGCAGTTGTCGGTGTGGGTGTTCCGGGGTGATCCGGGCACGGCGAAGGCCGTGGTCGACCGGGCCGCGCCGGTCGCCGAGTCCAACCCCGCGAGCGCGCCGGCCGGCTGGGCGGGCGGGTCGCTGGCGGGCGAGCAGGGCGCGGTCTACGCGGTCGCCAAGGACGGTGCCGCGGTCGTCGTGACCAGCAACCAGCAGCAGACCATCAAGGCCAAGCGGATCGCCGAGACCGCCATCGGCAACCTCGGCCTGTAGGCACGCCGCTTCGCGCCCACCCCCGGCGGGGATGGGCGCGAAGACGTCGGGTCAGCGCCGGTCGGACACGCTCTGGTCGGTCACGTGGCCGTTGCGCGCGGCGAGGTCGTCCGCCGCGGGCTCGGCGGCCGGGGTGGTGGGCTCGACGCGCTCGTCGACCTCCTCCAGGTGGACCTCCTCCGGCCGGCGGGTCAACGCCACGTACGCCGCGACGCCCACCGCCGCCGCGAGGCCCAGCAGCCACGGCCAGCGCCGGTGCTTGCGCGGCTGGGCGGCGGCGTAGTCCTTGCGGGCCTGCTTGGCGGCCTTGCGCACGTCCTTCGCACGCGACCTGGTCTCCTTGCGCGCCCGCTCGGCGGCCTTCAGCACGTCCTTGCGGTAGCCCTTGGCCTTCTTGGCCAGCTGCTTGCGGGACTTGCGGGTCGACTTCTCGACCTCACCGGCCTTCTCGGCCAACGCACCCGCCCGGTCCACCACCACGTTGCGGACGTGGTCGGCGGTGACACCGCGCTCGGCCAGCTTGCCCTCCGCGCGCTCTGCCCACGTGGCAGCGGCGTCCGCACCGGCGTGACCTGCGCGGACGGCACCGCGGCGGACTGCGCGGAGGCCCGTGCCGACCGCTTTGCCCACCGACTCACCGGCTCGGGTCATGGCCTGAACCTCATCCATATCGCGCTCCACAAGCTGTCGGTCAGTCACCCTTCGGCAATACCCATCCTGCCCCTTCCCGAACCCCGTCGCCTCCGGATGGCACGATGGTGGGTGTGGCAGACAGCAACGAATCGCTCGTCGGGACCAAGGTGACGGCGACCCTGCACACCTCGCAGGGCGACATCCGCATCAACCTCTTCCCCGACCACGCGCCCAAGACGGTGGCGAACTTCGTCGGCCTGGCGGAGGGCACCAAGGACTACTCCGAGACCAACGCGCGCGGGGAGAAGACGGGCCCGTTCTACGACGGCGCGATCTTCCACCGCGTGATCGCGGGCTTCATGCTCCAGGGCGGTGACCCGACCGGCACCGGCCGCGGCGGCCCCGGCTACAAGTTCGCCGACGAGTTCCACCCGGAACTCCAGTTCAACAAGCCCTACCTGCTGGCGATGGCGAACTCCGGCCCCAACTCCAACGGCTCCCAGTTCTTCATCACGGTCGCGCCGACGACGTGGCTGAACTTCAAGCACACGATCTTCGGCGAGGTCGCCGACCAGGACTCGATCAACGTGGTGAACGCGATCGGCAACGCCCCCACGGGCGCCAACGACCGCCCGGTCACCGACGTGGTGATCGAGAAGGTCTCCATCGAGCGGGCCTGAGGTCGACGCGTGAACTCGCCGGTGGCCCCTGGCGACCCGGTCGGCGCCGCGGCGTGCCCGCGGCACCCCGACCGGGCCACGGGGCTGCGGTGCACGCGGTGCGAGCGGCCCGCGTGCCCGGAGTGCCTGCGCGAGGCGTCGGTCGGCTACCAGTGCGTGGACTGCGTGGCCGAGGCCCAGCGGACGACGCGCCGCGGCAAGACCTTCGTCGGGGCGGAGTTCGCCCCGAAACCGCTGGTGACGCCCATCCTCATCGGGCTGAACGCGTTGTTGTTCCTGATCTCCGCCGTGCAGGCGGGCAGCGTGCTGAACAACGAGCGCTCACCGCTGTTCGTCGACCTGGTGCTGTGGCCGTTGGGCATCTACTACGGCGAGTGGTGGCGGCTGGTCACGTCGGGCTTCCTGCACTTCGGCCCGGCGCACCTCGCGTTGAACATGATCGCGCTGTACGTGCTGGGCCGGGACCTGGAACCGGTGTTCGGCCGGGTCCGGTTCCTGGCCGTGTACCTGGTGTCGCTGCTCGGCGGCGGTGTCGCGGTGTACTTGTTCGGCGCGTTGAACGCGCCGGTCGCGGGCGCGTCCGGCGCGGTGTACGGCCTGATGGGCTCGCTGCTGGTGGCCGTGCTGCGGCTGCGGCTCAACCCCGGTTCGGCGCTCGGCGTCATCGCCCTGAACCTGGTCATCAGCTTCACGCTGCCCGGTATCTCGCTGCTCGGCCACCTCGGCGGGCTGGTCATCGGCGCGGCGGTCACCGCGGGCCTGGTGTACGCGCCGGCGCAACGCCGCGACCTGTGGCAGGCGTCGGCCGTGGTGGGCGCGTTCGTGCTGCTGATCGTCATCGCCCTCGTGCGCACGGCCCAACTCGGGTGACCCGGTCCGGCGGCGCGGTCCGCCGCCGGACCGGGGCTCACGGCCGCAACGCGTGCAGCACCTCCGCCACCTCGCGCGGGTCGGTGCCCAGGTCGGCCGTGGTGAGCACGAACAGCTGCTCGTCCTCGCCGCGCTGCCAGTCCAGCTCCACGGTCGGCACCTCGCGGCCGAGCCGCCGGGTGTGCACCAGCTTCACCTTCACCTCGTGCCACGGCAGGTGCCGCGGGCCGGTGACGGTGCGGATGGTCAGGCCGGTTTCGTCAACCGTCAGCTTCGGGCGCAACAGCGTCCCGTACGCGGCGAACGCCGCCAGGAGAGCCGCGACGGCGCCCAGGAGGACCTTCGTGGTGGCTTCGGAGCCGAGCACGGCGGCGAGCAGCGCACCGGCTGCGGCGGCCCAGGAGACGGCGACGACGGCCGGTTTCGGGGACCAGGATCGGGGTTCGCTCACGCTGTCGAGTGTTCCGCATGTGGACAACTGGAGGGCTCTACCGGCGCTTGTGCATTTTGGCGCAAAGTTGTCCACAGGAGTTGTCCCCATTGGGGATGAGTTACACCGCTGTGCTTCGGTGACGGGGTGGTGAACCGGGTGAACGGCGGGCGAACGCGCAACGGCCCGGACGTGTGCACGTCCGGGCCGCGGGGCACGTGGCGTAACGAGTGGTCAGCGCCACCGCATGGTCATCAGCAGGCCGATGATCATCAGCGCGAACCCGATGCCGAAGTTCCAGCTCCCGAGGTCCATCATCACGGGGACCTTGTCACCCGCGATGTAGTTGACCACCAGCCACGCCAGGCCGAGCAGCATCATGCCGAGCATCACGACGATGTAGACCGGGTGCGACGGACCGGCCGCCTTCACCTTCACCGGGGTGCGGCGATCGGCCGGCGCCGTGTACACGGCCTTCTTGCGGACCTTGGACTTGGGCATTCTGTCCTCGCCTGACGGGTGGATGAGCCTCCAGTGGCACGAGTTTACGTCCACTGCTGGATGAACACGTTAACGTAGCCGAGCAGGTCACTGAAGCACTGCGCAGTGCCGGTAGTCCAGGAAGTTCGGACCGGGAGGATTTTCGGTGAGCCACGACCCGCCCCCGCCCCGCGGCGGCCCGTCGGGCCCGCCACCGCGTCCCAGACCGGGACCGCGGCGGCCCACCCCACCGCTCGCGCCGGAGGAGATCACCGAGATCACCGAGCCGGTGCGCGACGTGCCACCACGCCGCCCGCGCGCGGCAGACCACGGTCCGGCGCACGCGGTGGACGAGGCCGGACCCCGCTCGCGTGGGGCGGCGGGCTACGACCCGGTGCCCGCGGTGGACGAGGTCGGACGCCGCCTGCGTGGGGCGGTCGGTCACGACCCGGCGGTGGACGAGGCCGTTCACCGTCCGCGCGGGGCGGCGGGCTACGACCCCGTGGGCGAGGTCGGACCCCGGTCGCGCGGGGCGGCGGACGGGTTCGACCGGCGGCCGGTTGCCGAGCCGCGTGGTGTCGTGGCCGGCCGGGCCGCCGACGCCACTCAGTACACGAACGCGTTCTCCGGCAGCCTCCCCCCGCCGCCCGGTCCGCCGCCCGGTCCATCTCCCCGGCCGCGGCCCCGCCCGGTCGACCCGCCGACCGAGGTCATCGAACCCGTCCACGAGGAGTACGAGGACGAGTACGACGACTACTACGACGACGAGGACGACTACGAGGAGGACGACACCCCGCCGCCCCCGCCCAAGGACAGCGCCGCGCGCAAGACCGTCCGCACGGCGGGCGAGCTGCTGATCACGGCCGGCCTGGTGATCCTGCTCTTCGTCGTCTACGAGGTCTACGTCACCGACCTCATCTCGGCGGGCAAGCAGGACGACGCCACGAGCGCGCTGGACAACCGGTGGAACGCCAACACCGTCGAGGGCGCGGACCCGCAGCGGCAGGCCAAGTACGACCTGATCGCGGGCCAGGCGTTCGCCAAGATGTACATCCCGGTCTTCGGCCCGGACTACAAGTTCTCCGTGGTCGAGGGCACCACCGACAAGGACCTGGAGATCGGTCCCGGCCACTACGTCGACACCGCCCTGCCCGGCGACCCGGGCAACTTCGCGGTCGCGGGTCACCGGGTCGGCAAGGGCGCGCCGTTCAACGACCTGGACCTGCTGGAGTCGTGCGACGCGATCGTGGTCGAGACGCAGACCCACTGGTTCGTCTACCGGATGCTGCCCAAGGCGTCCGAGGTGGCCGGCTGGGCGGACGGCGCGAAGGCCAAGGACCCGCGGTGCGCCAAGGTCGCGCCGCTCGGCGGTTCCTACGAGAAGACGGTCGGCCAGGAGATCGTCCTGCCCACGCAGGGCGAGGTGATCAACGCGGTGCCGCACTTCACCGGCACGGCCCCGGAGGCGCAGCAGGTCGCGCTGATGACGCTGACCACCTGCCACCCGCGCTTCTCGGACAAGCAGCGGCTGATCGTGCACGCGGTGCTGGACCAGGGCTACCCGAAGGCGCCCGGCTTCCTGCCCGAGCAACTCAAGGAGCAGTGATGTACGGCTGGATCTGGCGCCACCTCCCCGGCCCGCTGCCGGTGCGCCTGCTGGCGGCCCTGGTCCTGGTGACCGGGGTGGTGGCCCTGCTGATGTTCGTGGTGTTCCCGTGGGTGGAGCCGAAGCTGCCGTTCAACAACGTGACGACCACCCAGTAGGGCCGGTCAGGACCGGGAGACCCCCGTCATCTCCTCCCGGTCCACGACCTTCACCCGCTCGCGGCCCCTGGCCTGGCCGAGCGCGATCTCGTGGGCGTCCAGCTTGCGCCAGCCCTCGACCGTGGTGAACGGCACGGCCCGCTGCTCCAGGAAGCGGACCACGGCGTCCGGGTCGGCCACCGGCGCCTGCGGCAGGCCGGGCGCGTCGGCGAGCAGGCTGGTCACGGTCTCCAGCGCGTCGCCCTTGGTGTGCCCGATCAGCCCGATCGGGCCGCGCTTGATCCACCCCGTGACGTACACGCCGGTGACGGCCTGGTCGTCCAGGCCGAGGACGCGGCCCGCCTGGTGCGGCACGGTGCCGGTGGTGTGGTCGAACGGCACGTCCGGCAGGTGCGACGACAGGTAGCCGACCGCCCGGTACACGGCCTGCACGGGCCAGTCGGTGAACTCGCCGGTGCCCGCCACGCCGCCGTCGCCGACCAGCCGCATCCGCTCGGTGCGCAGGCCCGCGACGCGGCCGTCCGCGCCGAGCACCTCGACCGGGGCCTCCAGGAAGTGCAGGTGCAGGCGGCGGGTGCGGTTGCCGACGTCGCGGATCGCCCACTCCTGGAGGGTCTTCACGACCATCTCCACCTGCTTGTTGGAGCGGATGGCGGCCATGCTCGCGGCGCAGAAGTCGATGCCCTCCGGGTGCACGATGACCTCGACGTTCGGCGAGTGGTCGAGTTCGCGCAGCTCCAGCGGCGTGAACTTGGCCTGCGCGGGCCCGCGGCGGCCGAACACGTGCACGTCGGTGACGGGGCTGGCCTTGAGGCCCTCGTAGACGTTGTCGGGGATCTCGGTGACCAGCAGCTCGTCGGCGGTCTTCGCGAGGATGCGGGCCACGTCGAGGGCGACGTTGCCGACGCCGAGCACGGCGACCTGCGTGGCGTCGAGCGGCCAGGTGCGCGGCACGTCCGGGTGCCCGTCGTACCAGGAGACGAAGTCGGCCGCGCCGTGCGAGCCGGCGAGGTCGATGCCGGGGATGTCCAGCGGGCGGTCCTTCTCCGCGCCGGTGGAGAAGATGACGGCGTCGTAGAACTGGCGCAGCTCGTCCAGCTTGACGTCCACGCCGTACTCGACGTTGCCGAAGAACCGGATCTCGGGGCGGTCCAGGACCCGCTGGAGCGCGGTGACGATACCCTTGATGCGCGGGTGGTCCGGCGCGACGCCGTACCTGATCAGACCGTAGGGTGCGGGCATCCGCTCGAACAGGTCGATCGAGACGTCCGCGTCCGACTTGGTCAGGAGGTCTGCCGCGTAGATGCCGGCCGGACCGGCTCCGACCACGGCGACGCGCAGGTTACGGGTCATACCTATAGGTTAGGTGAGCCTAAGCTCACTACTGACGAGAGGTTGGTCACGGCTACGCTGGCGGCCATGCGCGTGCTCGTGGTCGACAACTACGACAGCTTCGTCTACAACCTAGTGCAGTACCTGGCCCAGCTCGGCGTCGAGTGCGTGGTGCGGCGCAACGACGCCGTCGAACTCGACGAGGTCTCCGGTGTCGGCGGCGTGCTGGTGAGCCCCGGACCGAGCACGCCCGACAAGGCGGGCCGGAGCATGGACGTCATCCGCCACTGCGCGGACCGCGGCGTGCCGGTGTTCGGCGTGTGCCTCGGCCACCAGGCCATCGGCGCGGTGTGGGGCGGCACGGTCGACCTCGCACCGGAACTGCTGCACGGCAAGACTTCCGTGGTGCACCACGAGGGCGCGGGCGTGCTGGCCGGCGTGCCGACCCCGTTCACCGCCACCCGGTACCACTCGCTGACCGTGCTGCCGGACACCATCCCCGCCGAGTTCGAGGTCACCGGCCGCACCGACACCGGCGTCGTGATGGCCATGCGCCACCGCACGCTGCCGGTGGAGGGCGTGCAGTTCCACCCGGAGTCCGTGCTCACCGAGGGCGGCCACCGGATGCTGGCGAACTGGCTCGCGGTGTGCGGCTTCGAGGTGCCGGAGAGCACCGTGGCCCAGCTGGAGAACGGGATGCGTCAACTGGCCTCGGCCGCCCGGCTCGGCTGACCGGCGAGGGGGTCCGGCCGGACCCCCGCCACCGCCTACCTGGTCGAGCTGGTCGGGACGACCTTGAACTCGTACAGGACCACGTTGATCCGGGCGCCCTTGCCCACCGCCTGGTCCCGCTTGTACTCGGTGTCCGCGATCTTGTTGTTCTGGCTGACGTCGTTGGTCGTGGACTTGCTCGACACGTTCAGGTCGCCGCTCCAGCCCAGCGCGTTCAGCCGCGACCGCGCCTGGCCCTCGGTCAACCCGGTCAGGTCCGGCATCAGGAACTGGTTGCCCCGCGACACGCTCAGCGTCACGATCGTCCCCTTGTCCACGCGCCCGGCCTGCGGGTTCTGCGCGATCACCTCGCCCTGGTCCTCCGGGCTGTCGACCTCCTTGAACTGCACCCGGAAACCGTTGCCCTCCAGGGTGGCGCGTGCCGACTGCGAGGTCTGCCCGGTGACGTCCGGCAGCTGCACGGTGTCCGGGCCCCGGCCCAGGGTCACCGTGATGGTGCTGCCGCGCGCGGCCTTCGTGCCCACCGCGGGGCTCTGGTCGGCGACCTTGCCGACCAGGCTCGGGTCGTCCACCTGGATCGTCTCGGTGGCCTGCTTGAACACCCACTTGTCGGCTTCGAGCTTCTTCTGCGCGTCGGCGGGCGACAGGCCCTTCACGTCCGGCACGTCGACCTGGTCCGCGGGCGCGCCCACGACCAGGTTGATCCGGGTGAACTTGTCCACCTCGCGCCCGATCGGCGGGTCGGTCTCCAGGACCTTGTCCACGTCGTCCGCGGTGCAGGCGGGCTGCGTGCCCGGCTGGCACGGGCGCGGCACGAGGATCGCGTCCAGGCCCATCCCGCGCAGCGTCTCCTGCGCGGCGCTCGCCGTCTGGCCCGTCACGTCGGGGATCTTCACCCGGTTCGCGTTGGCGCCGCCGTCATCACCGTCCAGCAGCGACTTGGTGATCCACGCGGCCAGCGCGATGACGGCGATGCACAGCAGGACGACCAGCGTGATCATGATCGTCTTCTTGCGGCGGGCCCGCCGCTCCTGCTCCTCCTCCGCCACCGGGTCGTAGTCGGCGGGTTCCTCGCGCAACGCGGACGGGCGGTGTCTGCCGCCGGTGACGACCTCCGTGCGCGGGGACTGGTTCATCACCGCCGTGCGGTCCTCGGCGGTCATCACGGCGGGCGCGGACGGGCGCTGGCCGGACAGCACGCGCACCAGGTCCGCACGCATCTCGGCCGCCGACTGGTAGCGGTTCGCCGGACCCTTCGCCATCGCCTTCAGCACGATCGCGTCCAGCGCGGGCGTCACCTTCGGGTTCAACGTCGACGGGGGCTTCGGGTCCTCCCGCACGTGCTGGTACGCCACCGCGACCGGCGAGTCGCCGGTGAACGGGGGCTCACCGGTGAGCAGCTCGAACAACACGCAGCCGGACGCGTACACGTCCGACCGCGCGTCCACCGCCTCGCCACGCGCCTGCTCCGGCGACAGGTACTGCGCCGTGCCGATCACGGCCGCCGTCTGCGTCACCGCCGCCTGGCCGTCGTGCACGGCCCGCGCGATGCCGAAGTCCATGACCTTCACCGCGCCGGACCGCGTGATCATCACGTTCGCGGGCTTCACGTCGCGGTGCACGATGCCGTGCCGGTGGCTGAAGTCCAGCGCCGCCGACACGTCGGCCATGATCTCCATGGCGCGCTTGCCGGTCAGCGGTCCCTGCGTCTTCACGATGTCCCGCAGCGTCCGCCCGTCGACGTACTCCATGACGATGTAGGGCAGCGGGCCGTACTCGGTGTTGGTCTCGCCGGTGTCGTACACGGCGACGATGGCCGGGTGGTTCAGCGCGGCGGAGTTCTGCGCCTCCCGGCGGAACCGCTCCTGGAACTGGGCGTCCCGAGCGAGGTCGGCGCGGAGCACCTTGATCGCCACGTCCCGGCCGAGCCGGACGTCCCGGCCCTTGTGGACCTCCGACATGCCGCCGTAGCCGAGGGTCTCACCCAGTTCGTAGCGGTTGGAGAGCAGTCGCGGAGTGCTCATCAGTGCTTCGTCCCGCTCCTCGTCAACGGTCCTGCCATCGCTTCCGTCCGCCTTCGTACCGTTCGGCCGTTACGCCGGTACACACGTCACCGCCACCCGTGAGCCGATCGCAACTTCGCCGCTCGGGCTGACGTCCCGCACCAGGCAGCTCGACCGGTCCCGCGGCGCGGCACCCTGCTCGGTGCGCACCTCCGGTTCGAGCCGCTGCCCGGCAAGCCTGTTCGCGACCTCGTCGGCCGGGAGGCCGAGGAGGTCGTCCCGCGTGATCGTGACCGTCGGTCTGCTCGGCAGACGGTCGGTGGAATCCGGTCCGGTGGTACCTGAGGTGGACGGGCGGGCACTCGTGGTGCCCTGCTGACTCGTCCCACCCGGTACCTCGTCGTCTTTGCCCAACCCGCGCAGGATGACCACGGCGAGTACCAGCAGCACGGCCACCAGCACAGCGACCATAACCCACAGCAGCGCCCGGTTGCGCCCCGGTGGTCGCGGCGGGAGCGGCAACGGACCGAAAGCGCCCGTGCGCGGAGTGTTCAGCTGCGGCGGTGCCAGTTGACCACCCGGACGGGGTCCGGTGACCACCACCGGCGGGGGCGCGGTCAGCGCGGGCAGCGGCGCGGAACCCACCGCCATCGCGAGCCCGGTCGGCGCGGGCAGCGGCCGGCCGGCGCGCACCGCGCCCACCGCCGCCGCGAACTCGCCGCCGTTGCGGTAGCGCTGGCGCGGGTCCTTCACCATGGTCGCCTCGATCAGCGCCCGCGGCCCCGGCGGCACGTCCGGCGGCAGCGGCGGCGCGATGTCGCGGATGTGCATCATCGCCACCGTCACGGCGTTCTCCGACAGGAACGGCCGGTGCCCGGTCAGGCACTCGTAACCGCACACCGCCAGCGAGTACACGTCGCTCGCCGGTTCCGCCGCGTGGCCCAGCGCCTGCTCCGGCGCGATGTAGTGGGCGGTGCCCATCACCATGCCGGTGTGCGTCACGGGCGCGGCGTCCGCCGCCTTCGCGATGCCGAAGTCGGTGATCTTCACCTGGCCGGTCGGCGTCACCAGGATGTTGCCCGGCTTCACGTCCCGGTGCACCAGGCCCCGCTCGTGTGCCGCCTGCAACGCGTTGCCCGCCTGCTCCAGCACGTCCAGCGTGCGGTCCGCGCCGAGCCGGCCACGCGCGATGATCGCCGCCAGCGGCTCGCCCTCGACCAGCTCCATCACCAGGTACGCGGTGTCCTCCGGCCCGTCCGGCACGGACGCCGTCTCGCCGTAGTCGTGCACCGCCGCGATGCCGGGGTGGTTCAGCGACGCCGTCGTGCGCGCCTCGATCCGGAACCGGTTGAGGAACTCGGCGTCGCCGGACAGCTCGGCCTTCAGCACCTTCACCGCGACCCGCCGGTCCAGGCGGGTGTCCGCGGCCTCCCAGACCTCGCCCATGCCGCCCACCGCGATCCGCCTGCTCAGGCGGTACCGCTCGGCGAGCAACTGGCCGGAGGTCAGCATCAGCGACTCCCGAGGTACGCGCCGATCACGGCGCGCCCGATCGGCGCCGCGACCTTGCCGCCGGTGGCGGCCAGGCCCGCGTCGCCGCCGTTCTCCACGATGACGGCGATGGCGATCTCCGGCTTCTCGGCCGGCGCGAACGCCACGTACCACGCGTTCGGCTTGGTGCTCTTGACGTCCTCGCCGCGCTCGGCGGTGCCGGTCTTCGACGCGATGGACACGCCGGACAGCCGGCCGCCCTGGAAGGTGTTCTTCTCGGACTCCACCATCATGTCGCGCAGCGCGCGGGCGTGCTCGGGCTGCATCGCCTCGGCGACGTCGTCGCCCTTGTCCTCGCTGATCACCTGGAGGTCGGGCGCGAGCACCTTCTGCACCAGGTGCGGGCGCATCCGCACGCCGTCGTTCGCGATGGTCGCCGCGACCACCGCGTTCTCCAGCGGCGTGACCAGGGCGTCGCGCTGCCCGATGCCGGTCTGGAAGATGGCCGGCCGGTCCGGCATCGGACCGAGCGTGGAGGTCTCCACGCCGAGCGGGATCTCCAGGTCGGCGTCGTCGAAGCCGAACTTCGCCGCCTGCCGGTTCAGCTTGTCCTTGCCGAGCTGGTCGGCCAGCACCGCGAACGCCGTGTTGCACGACTTGGCCAACGCCTCCTGGAGGGTGGCCGTCACGCCGTTGCCGCAGTTGGTGTCGTTGAAGTTGGGCAGCGTCGTCTGGGTGCCCGGCAGCGTGATCACCGGGCGGCCGTCGACCTCGCTCTCCTTGGTCTTGCCCTCGGCCAGCGCCGCCGCCGCCACGACCAGCTTGAACGTCGAGCCCGGCGCGTACAGGCCGGCCACCGAGCGGTTGAGCATCGGCAGGTTCGCGTCCTCCGCGATCAGGCCCTTCCACGCCTCCCGCTGCTCGTCGACGTCGTGGCTGGCCAGCACGTTCGGGTCGTACGACGGCGTGGACGCCATCGCCAGGATCTCGCCGGTCTGCGGCCGGAGCGCGACCACCGAGCCGGTGACGCCCTGGAGGCTGTCGTACGCGGCCTGCTGGAGCGCGTAGTCCACGGTGAGCTGGAGGCTGCCGCCCTTCGGGTCGCGGCCCTTGATCAGGTCCGACACCCGGCGCGAGAACAGCCGGTCGTCCGAGCCGCTGAGCAGGTCGTCCTCGGCCCGCTCCAGGCCGCTCGCGCCGAACACCGTGGAGAAGTAGCCGGTGACCGGCGCGTACGCCGGCCCGGCGTACTTGCGCAGGTAGCGCAACCGGTCCGTGGTCTTCTCCACGGTCGCGATCGTCTCGCCGCCCGCGGCGATGATCTGGCCGCGCTCGCGGGAGAACTGGTCCAGCACCACGCGGCGGTTCAACGGGTTGGTCCGGTAGTCGTCGGACTTGATGACCTGCACGTACGTGGCGTTGGCCAGCAGCAGCACCATCATCGCCATCATGGCCAGGCCGACGCGGCGGAGCGGTTTGTTCATTTGGGACGCTCCACCATGACTGTGAACTGGTCGGCGATCGCGGGTTGCTGCGGGCGTGGCTTGGGCGTGCTCTTGGGGCCGCGCGCCGCGTCGGAGATCCGCAACAGCAGCGCGACCAGGATGTAGTTCGCGAGCAGTGACGAACCGCCCTTGGACAGGAACGGCGCGGTGATGCCGGTCATCGGGATCAGCTTCGTGACGCCGCCGACGATGATGAAGATCTGGAACGCCACCGCGAACGCCAGGCCGCCGCCGAGCAGCTTGCCGAACGTGTCCCGCACCGACAACGCCGCGCGCAGGCCGCGCATCGCCAGCACGGTGTAGATCAGCAGCACCGCGGACAGGCCGACGAAGCCCAGCTCCTCGCCGATCACCGCGGTGATGAAGTCGGTGTTCGCCTCGGGGATCTGGTCCGGCCGACCGCCGCCGAGGCCCGCGCCGAACAGGCCGCCGGTGCCGAGCCCGAACAACGACTGGAGGATCTGGTAGCCCGCGTCGCGGGCGTCCTCGAACGGGTCCAGCCAGTTCTGCACGCGGATCTTCACGTGGCCGAAGAGCTGCCACGCCACCACCGCGCCGATGCTGAACATCACCACGCCCAGCACCACCCACGCGGCCCGTTCGGTCGCCACGTAGAGCAGCACCAGCACGATGCCGAAGAACAGCAGCGACGAGCCCAGGTCCTTCTGGAGCACCATGATGCTCACGCCGACCGCCCACGCGGCCACCAGCGGACCCAGGTCGCGGGCCCGCGGCAGGTCCAGGCCCAGCACGCGGCGGCCCGCCGTGGTGAACAGGTCGCGCTTGGACACCAGGAACGCCGCGAAGAACACCATCAGCAGGATCTTCGCGAACTCACCCGGCTGGATGGAGAACGCGCCGAACGCCAGCCAGATCTTCGCGCCGTTGATCTCGGGCGCGATGAAGCTCGGCAGCACACCCGGCAGCACCAGCGCCACCAGGCCCAGGAAGCCGAACGTGTAGCCGTACTTGGCGAGCGTGCGGTGGTCGGACAACACCTTCAACGAGGCGCAGAAGAGCACCAGCGCGATCGCCGTCCACAGCACCTGCTTCGGCGCGGCGTCCGACCACGGCTGGCCGCCGGGCAGCGCGACGTCCGCCATGGCCAGGTCGATCCGGTGGATCATGACCAGGCCCAGGCCGTTGAGCAGCGCGACGCACGGCAGGATCACCGGGTCCGCGTACGGCGCCCAGCGGCGGACCGCCAGGTGCGCGACCGTGAGCACGCCCAGGAAGGACAGGCCCAGCCAGAGGATCTGGATGGTGAGTTCCTTCTCCTGGTTGGCGTCCACCAGGATGAGCGCGATCGTGACGAGGCCCGCGGCGAACGCGAGCAGGACCAGTTCCGTGGACCGTCTGGTGGGCGGCTTCAACCCCGGCGACGTGCTGCTCGCCGCCGCGAGCGGTGCTCCCTCCGCGCCGGTGACCGGCGAACCCATACGCCTACTGACCCTTCCGGCAATCAGTGCCCGGCTTCTGCGCGAGCGAGGGCAGCGGTGTGCCCTCCAAGGTGGTGGTCGTCGGCGCCGTGGTGGTGGCCGACGGGTCCACCGGTGTGGTGGTGGTCGGTGTGGTGGTGGTCGGCTGGTCCCGGGGGCACAGCGGCAGGGTCTGCTCGGTGCGCAGGCGGCGGATGGCCTCCCGCGTCTCCTCCAGGCCGTCCACGTCGGTGATGCCGTTGCGGACCACGTCGCGCATGGAGACCTTCAGGTCGTCGACGGTGATCGGCTCGCACGCCTGCGCGCCGGGCGGGCAGGAGCCCTCCACCAGCGCGTGCAGGTCGAAGCCGAGCACGCTGCCCGGCACGCCGCGGAACACCGACACCTCGCCGTCCGGTCCGACGCCCACGTAGTGCTGGCGCAGGACGTACCAGCGGGTGCCCAGGCCGGCCGCCGCCAGCAGCAGGAGCAGGAACACGACCAGGCCGAGCGCCTTGAGCCGCGTGCCGCGCCGACGACGCGGGTCCGGTGGCGGCTGCGGCGGTTCCGGGCGCGGCGGGACCGGTCGGGGCCCCGTTATCGAACTCGCCCGCGAGGCGGGCGAGTCGGGTGGCGGTGCGTCGTCGCTGCCGTCTCCGGCGGCGCCGCCCACTATCGGGGCGTCCTCGCCGAAGTCCACGTCGACCACGTCGGCGACCACGACCGTCACGTTGTCCGGTCCACCGCCCTTGAGCGCCAGCTCGATCATCCGGTCCGCGCACGCCTGCGGGTCCGGGATGCGGATCGCCTCGTCCAGCGTCTCCAGGCTGACCACGCCGGACAGGCCGTCGGAGCACAGCAGGTAGCGGTCGCCGGGGCGGGCCTCGCGCACCATCAGGCGCGGTTCCACCTCGTGGCCGGTGAGGGCGCGCAGCAGCAGCGAGCGCTGCGGGTGCGTCGCGGCCTCCTCCTCGGTGATCCGGCCCTCGTCGATCAGCGACTGCACGAACGTGTCGTCGTGCGTGATCTGCGTGAACGTGCCGTTGCGGAGCATGTAGGCGCGGGAGTCGCCGATGTGCACCATGCCCAGCCGGGAACCGGCGAACAACACGGCGGTGAGCGTCGTGCCCATGCCGTCGAGGTCCGGGTCGGACTGCACCAGCTCGGAGATCGCGCCGTTGCCGGCGATCACCGCGTCGCGGAGCTGGCCGAGCAGGTCGTCGCCCGGCTCGTCGTCGTCCAGCGGTGCGAGGGCGGCGATCACCACCTTGCTCGCCACCTCGCCCGCGGCGTGGCCGCCCATGCCGTCGGCGAGCGCGAGCAGGCGGGGACCCGCGTACACGGAGTCCTGGTTGTTGGAACGCACCAGGCCCCGGTCGCTGCGGGCCGCGTATCGAAGGACGAGGGTCATGAGCGCAGCTCGATCACCGTTTTGCCGATTCGGATCGGGGAGCCGAGCGGGACCCGGAGTGGGGCCGTGACCTTCGCCCGGTCGAGATAGGTGCCGTTGGTGGAGCCCAGGTCCTCCACGTACCAGTCGGTGCCGCGCATCGACAGCCGCGCGTGCCTGGTCGACGCGAAGTCGTCGTCCAGCACGAGCGTGGAGTCGTCCGCGCGCCCGATCAGGATCGGCCTGCCGTCCAGGGAGATGCGGGTGCCCGCCAGCGCGCCGTGCGTCACGACGAGTTGGCGGGGCGCCTTGCTCCCCTTCGCGGCCTTCTTGGCCCCTCTACGCAGGCCGGGCGTCGGAACGCGCAGCCCCGACGCCGCGTACAGGTCGGACCGGACCACCCTCAGCGCAGCCAACACGAACAACCAGAGCAGGACGAGGAAACCCGCTCTGGTCAGCTGCATCACCAGCTCTGGCACCGGTTGTAACCGCTCCTGCCTTGAGTGCCGTCACGCCTTCGCCCGTCTCGACCAACTAGCCCTGGGTGCGGAAGACCAGCGAGGAGTGGCCGATGCGGACGACATCGCCTTCCGCGAGCTGCCAAGTCTGCACCGGAGTGCCGTTCACCGTGGTCCCGTTTGTCGAACCGAGATCAGCGAGCATGGCACTGTGCCCGTCCCAGGTGATCTCCAGGTGCCTCCTGGAGACGCCGGTGTCGGGCAGGCGGAAGTCCGCCTCCTGGCCGCGGCCGACCACGTTGCCGCCCTGCTTCAGGTTGTACGTGCGGTTCGAGCCGTCGTCGAGGTGCAGGGTCGCGTTGAGCTGGCGCGGGCCCGACTGGACGGCGGGCGGGGCGTAGCCCTGGGCGGGGTCGCCGTAGCCCTGCTGGCCGTAGCCCTGGTCGTAGCCCTGCTGGCCGTAGCCCTGCTGCTGGCCGTAGCCCTGGTCGTAACCGGGCTGGCCGCCGTAGCCCTGCTGGCCGTAACCCTGGTCGTAACCCTGCTGCTGCTGGCCGTAGCCCTGGTCGTAGCCCTGCTGGCCGTAACCCTGGTCATAGCCCTGCTGCTGCTGGCCGTAGCCCTGGTCGTAGCCCTGCTGGCCGTAACCCTGCTGCTGGCCGCCGGCGTAGCCCTGGTCGTAACCCTGCTGCTGCTGGCCGTAGCCCTGGTCGTAGCCCTGCTGCTGCTGTTGGCCGTAGCCGCCCTGCGCGTAGGGGTCGTAGCCGGGCTGGCCCTGTCCTTGTCCGTAGCCGGGAGGCTGGCTCATGGATCCGTCTCCTGTGCGAGGTGGTGCTGACCGTCGGCTGGAAACTTTCACATCGGGGTCGACGGACGAGCTGGTTCGGAACTGTCCGGTGTGCAGCGCGTCGGAGCGCTCCAGGGAGACTACGACGTCACCATAGGTATCCCATCCGCTCTCATCGAGGTGCTCTCGGATGGAGTCCCCGAGGAGCTGGGTGATGCGTAGTTCATCCTGGCCGTCACCGGCAAGCCGATCGTGGTCCTGGGGACCCAGCAGGACCTGGTAGTGGTTCGGTGCCAACAGCCGCCCACCCGCCAGTTCGCGGATGTTGACCTCCGCCTCCCGCGCGAGGGCCTGCGCCACTTCCTGCGGGACGACGTTGCCGCCGAACACACGCGCGAAGGTGTTGCCGACGATGCCTTCGAGACGGCGCTCGAAGCGCTGTACGAGGCCCACGGCAACCCTCCGACTCGGTCGACTTCCGACCCCGATCGTATCCGGGGTGACGTGCCGGTACACGGGGCAATTGGTAACCCGGACGTGGGCCGTGCTAGTGTTCTCCACGTCGCTCCGGGCGAGTGGCGGAATGGCAGACGCGCACGGTTCAGGTCCGTGTGTCCGAAAGGACGTGGGGGTTCAACTCCCCCCTCGCCCACACATAGCGGGTTGATGGAAATCAACCCTGCGGACCGCGAGTAAGTGGTCCGGTACAGGTGGTAACGGTAAGGCCCCGCTCCGGCGGGGCCTTACTGCTGTTCCGGGTTTTTTGACCCCGATTCCGTGTGACTCGGACCACTGCGCCGGTCCGTCGACGGCGGTCGGGCCGGTGGTGTTGATCACAGCCGCCGCCCGCGCCCGCCCCGCGATCGCGGCCACACTGGCAGGAGCGGAGATCGGTTCCGGTCCTACTGCGGGCGGGGTGCGGCTTGCGGGTTCTCATGTTCGGTCGAGGTGTGATCGCCACGGTGTACGGCTGGGCGCTGGAACGCGCCGGGCACGACGTCGAGTTCTACGTCCGGCCGGGCCGCGCGGCGGCGTACGGGGGAGCGGTGGACCTCGACCTGTTCGACCTGCGGCGACGCCGGGTGCGGGGTGAGCGCGTCGTGCGCAGGTGGCCGGTGCGCTTCCGCGAGGAGCTGACGCCGGACCACGACTTCGACCTGGTCGTGCTGAGCGTGCCGCACCACCGCCTCACGGCCGCGGCGGACTTCCTGGCGCCACGCCTCGGCAACGCCACCGCGCTGGTCTTCGGCAACACCTGGGCCGAGCCGGCGACCGCGGTCGGCAGCCTGCCCGCGGACCGGGTCGCCTGGGGCTTCCCGCAGGCGGGCGGTGGTTTCGGTGCGGACGGCGTGCTGCGCGGGATGCTGTTGCGGTCGGTGGTCTTCGGCACCTTCGGCACGCCGCCGACGGAACGCGAGCGCGCCGTGCGGGAGGCGTTCCGCACGGCCGGGTTCCGGCTGCGGGAGGAGCCCGACTTCCGCGGGTGGCTGTGGCTGCACTTCGCGGCGGACGCGGGGCTGCACTCGCAGGGCCTGCGGGTGGGCTCGCTGGCCGGGTTGATCGGGGCGCGGCACGACCTGCGCGAGGCCCACCTCGCCGTCCGCGAGCTGCTGCCGCTGGTGGCGGCGCGTGGCGTGGACCTGCGTCGGCACCGGGCGGGCGTGCTGCCGTACCGCGCGCCCGCCTGGCTCACGGCGACCGCGCTCGCCTGGCTGCTCGACCACGTGCCCCCGGTGCGCGCGAACTTCGCGGCGCACGCCGACCCCGCGGCCGAGGAGCCGCGGGTGATCTGCCGGGACGCCCTGGCGGAGGCGCGGCGGCTGGGCGTCCCGGTGCCGCGGCTGGCGGCGGCCGAGCCGGAGTTCGCCCTGGACGGTTGAACGCCACAACCACTCGTCCGGGCCACCCCCGTCCGGGTGGCCGGTCGGTCCGGGGCGGCCCGGCCGCGGTCGCCCTGTGACGTCCGTTACTCCGCTGCGGGTACACGAACCGGTCCGGTCGGCGGCGTCCGATCGACGGGGTTGCGGAGTTGGTGTGACAACCGGGCGCGGTGCTTGCCGGTGGCACCGCCGGTCGCCAGGGTTGAGCGGTGAGCAGTGAGCTTGGCGAACCGACCATGGCCGGCGTGTACGACGGCCTCCTGGGCGGCATCGCCAACTTCGACCCGGACCGGCGGCTGCTCACCGAGGTGGGCAGGCTGTCCTCCGCGCCCGCGCGGCTGGCGCGGGAGAACCGGGCGTTCCTCGGCCGCGCCACGCGGTTCTGCCTGGCCGAGGGCGTGCGCCAGTTCCTGGACATCGGGTGCGGCGCGCCCCGCGACGACTCGGTGTTCGCCCTGGTGCGGGATCGCGGTTGCCGCACCGTGTGCGTGGACGTGGATCCTGAAGTGGTGGCGCACACCACGTTGGCGGTCGAGGGGATGGACGGCGTCACCGCGGTCGAGGCGGACTGCCGCCGGGCGGACGCGGTGCTGGGCGCGGCGCGGGGGCTGGACTTCACGGCCCCGGTCGCGGTGCTGATGGTGTCGGTGCTCCAGTTCGTGCGGGACGCGGACGACCCGCGCGGCGTGGTGACCGCATACTGCTCGCGCCTCGCGCCGGGCAGCCTGCTGGTGCTGTCGCACCCGAGCGCGGACACCGACCCGGTGCTGCACGCGGTGGCGGCGGTGTGGCCGGGCGGTCCGACGCTGCGCACGCGGCAGGAGGTCGCGGCGCTGCTGCCGCCCGGCGAGCCCGTGGCACCGGGGCTGGTGCCCGTGCCGTCGTGGCCGCACGGCGACTGCCCCGCCACGCGCTACCCGTACTACGCGGCGGTCGTCCGATGCTGAGCACCGGTGAGCACGACACGTTCCGCAAGCTGATGAAGGCGTTGCGGGAGGAGCAGGGCCGGTCGTTCCGGTCGCTGGCCGAGCACACCAACTACGACCCGAGCCACCTGGCGGGCGTGGAGCGCGGGCGGCGCGCGCCCAAGCTCGACCTCGCCGAGCAGGTCGACCGCGCCCTGGGCGCGGGCGGGAGGCTGATCGCCACCCTGCGCCGCAGACCCGCGCAGCTCTCCGCCGTGGTCAACCCGTTCGTCGGGCGGGCCGAGGAGCGGGAGCTGCTGCGCGCGGCCATCGGCGGTGACCCGGGCGGCGCCGACGGCGCGCCGCGGGTGGTCGTGGTGGAGGGCCCGCCGGGCATCGGCAAGACCAGCCTCGCGCTGCGCGTCGCGCACGACGTGAAGGACGACTACCCGGACGGCCAGGTGTACGCGAACCTGCACGGCTACTCGGCCGCGCACCGGCCCGCGCACCCGGCGGACGTGCTGGAGGAGTTCCTGGCCGCGCTCGGGATGCGGGACGTGCCGCCGGGCCTGGCCGAGCGCGCCGCCACGTTCCGGTCCGCGCTGGACGGCAGGCGGGTGCTGATCGTGCTGGACAACGCGGCGGACGTGGAGCAGGTCGAGCCGCTGCTGCCCGGCGCGGGCTCGTGCACCGTGCTGGTCACGTCGCGGCGCGAGCTGACCGGGCTGGCCGTGCGCACCGGCGTCACGCGGGTCACCGTGCGGCCGATGTCGGTGGACGAGTCGGCCGCGCTGGTGCGCGGCGTGGTCGGCGCCGAGGTGGACGCGGCGGCGCTGGACCGGCTGGTCGAGCGCTGCGGCCGGTTACCGCTCGCGCTGCGGATCGCGGGCGAGTGGGTCGCGCGGCACCCCCGGCACGCGGCGCACGACCTGGCGGCACGGCTGGACGACGAGCGGCAGCGGCTGGACAGCCTGGACACCGGCGACCGGTCGACCGCGATGCGGGCCGTGATCGGGTGGTCCTACCGGGAGCTGCCGGACCGGGCGGCGCGGGTGTTCCGGCTGCTCGGGCTGTACCGGGGCGCGCACTTCGGCGTCGGCGCGGCGGCGGCGCTGACCGGTCTGCCGGAGGACGCCGCGCTGCGGGTGCTGGAGGAGCTGACCAGCGTGCACCTGGTCGAGCCGTGCGCCGCCGACCGGTACCGGCTGCACGACCTGCTGCGGGCGTACGCGGCGGAACGCGCGCTGGCCGAGGAGACCGAGGAGGCGCGCGCGGCGGCGGTGCGGCGGCTCATCGAGTGGTACGTGCACACCGCCCGTGCCGCCGGGCGCGTGCTGGCGCCGCACCGGGCGGTCCCGTTCGCGCTGCCCCGCGCGTCGGAGGGCGTGGAGCCGTGGCGGTTCACGTCCGACCTGGCCGGGTTGGCCTGGTGCGACGCCGAGTCGGACAACTTCGCGCCGATGATCCGGCTCGCCTACCGGTACCGGCAGTGGACGCCCGCGTGGCAGCTCGCCGTGGTGCTGTGGGACTGGCTCCAGGTGCGCAAGCCGCTCGGCGTGTGGCTGGAGACGCACGAGGCCGCGTTGCGCGCGGCGCGGCGCGCGCTGGACGCGGAGGCCGACGCGCGGGTGTCCGCGAACCTCGCGGAGGCGTTCCACCAGCAGCGGTCGTTCGAGGCCAGCCGCGCCCGGTACGAGTACGCGCTGGCCGTGCGGCGGCGGCGCGAGGACCGGCACGGGCAGGCGTGGGCGCTGGCCGGCCTGGTGCTGCTGTCCGTCGACGAGGGCAGGCCGGAGGAGGCGTTGGCGCACGCCGAGGAGGCGTTGCGGATCTTCGCGGAGGTCGGCGACGAGGAGGGCACGGCGGAGGTCCTGCTCGGGCGGGTGGACGCGTTGCGCGCCACCGGCCGCGACGCGGTGGAGGAGGAGGTCCGCGCCGCGTTGAACCTGTACGAGGCGTTGGAGGTGTTCGACGGCCAGGGCCGCGCGTGGCTCAAGCTCGCCGACGTGTTCGAGGCGCGTGGCGACGCGGCGCAGGCGGTGCACGCGGCCGGGCGGGCGCTGGTCGCGTACCGGCGCGGCGGCGACCGGCGGGGCGAGGCGGGCGCGTTGCTGCGGCAGGCGGACCTGCTGGAGTCGGTCGGGCAGCCCGGCCGGGCGGCGCGTGAGCGGGCGTGGGAGCTGTACGACCAGCTCTCCGACCCGCGGGCGGACGAGATCATCCAGCGGGTGCAGGCCGTCCGGCCGTGGTGAAGCGCCGCGTCGGCACGGGTGCGGTGGCCCCGAGTCACGGCTTGCGCGTGCTTTGACCACAACTGACCACACGCATCCGGAGTGGTCGGATCGGTCCGATCGGCATAGTTGCGGATGCCGGCCCGTCGTCTTGGGGGTGTCGGCGGTCCGGGCGCGGTGGCGGGTCCCGTGGTGGCACCCGCCGCGCGGTAGGCGTCCGGCGGGATCGTCCGGGGGGCCGGTCCCGCCGGACGACCGGGTCCGGTGTGCGCCGAGCGGGTGGTGCGGGGCGGTCGGTCGGTTTCGGGCGATGAGCGGTCGGTCGGGTGGTGGGGCGTGTGGTGGCGCGCGTCACTTCGGGGGCCGGCCCGTGGGGGCGTTGTGCACGCTGAGCACGTTTTCGGGGGGTTTGCGGCGGCCGGTGTCACCCGGACGGCAGCATCGCCGGGCCGAACTCCCGTCAAGCGGTATCGACCGGTCACCGATGGCTCGGGGCCGTCGATCGCAGGGGGTCCGCGAGCCGGGGGGTCGGGGCCGGCCCGGGTGGTAGCTCTAGTGCAGAGCACGAGTCGAAACGCGGTGGGCCCCGTCCCGCCGTGGTTGCCGAGGAGGCCCTGGCGTGAGCAGCACACCAGCACGGATCGCGGACACCGGTGAGGCACGGGCGCTGACGTCCACCGCTATCCCGGTCCCGGAACTGCCCGGCCCCGCGGAGGACCTGGCCGCCGCCGCGGCGCTGCGCCTGGGCTGGCACGGTGTGGTGCTCCCCGAGATGGTGCTGATGGGCCGCCGGGTGACCGTCGTCGCCGAGCTGGTGCCCGACGCGCACGCCGAGCGGGTCTGCCTCGGCGCGGGCCCCGAACCCGACCGCACCACGGTGTCCACCTGGGTGTGGCCGGAAATGGACGGCCGCGTGCCGCCCGCCGCCGTGCGGATCGTGGGCGTGCTGGCCGTGGCACGCCACTGGCGGACCGCGCTCGCGTCGGCCGTGCCGTTCGCCCGGTTCGGCAACGCCGCGGCGGTGCTGCCCGCCTCGGTCGCGCTCACCCACGACTACCTGGGCAACTGCCTGCCGCGCGTGCGCCGGTACGGCGTGTCGGTGCTGCTCGCCGACGAGGACTGCGACCTGTCGACCGACGTGGCCGGCCGCAACGAGACCGTGCCGGTCGAGGACACCGCGACCACCCGTTGGGTGAATGAACTGGTGTACGAGCAGCTGCTGGCGACGGCGTCCTGATCTACCGTCGTCCCATGCGCGTGGTGATCGCAGGTGGGCACGGGAAGATCGCCCTGCTGACGTCCGGGCTGCTGTCCGGGCGCGGTGACGAGGTGGTGTCGCTGGTGCGCGACCCGGCGCACTTCCCGGACGTGCGTGCCGCGGGCGCGTCGCCGGTGTTGTGCGACCTGGAGCGGGCGTCCGTGGACGAGGTGGCGGAGGCCCTGCGGGGTGCGGACGCCGCGTTGTTCGCGGCGGGCGCGGGTGCCGGCAGCGGGGTGGCCCGCAAGGACACCGTGGACCGGGCCGCGTCGGTGTTGTTCGCGACGGCGGCCGAAGCGGCGGGTGTGGCGCGGTTCGTGCAGATCAGCGCGATCGGCCTGGACCGGGTGACCGGTGACGAGGTGTTCGACGCCTACCTCGCGGCCAAGCGCGCGGCCGAGGAGGACCTGCGGTCCCGGCCGCTGGCGTGGACGATCCTGCGACCCGGCCGGTTGACCGACGAACCGGGCACGGGTCGGGTCGAGCTGTCCGAGGGGCCGGTGTCCGGCGCCGTGCCGCGTGCCGACGTGGCGGCGGTGCTGGTGGCGTTGCTGGACCGACCGGGCACGGCGGGGCACGTGTACGAGCTGGTGTCCGGGCCGACGCCGGTGGCCGAGGCGTTCTAGCCGAGCACGCGGTCCAGGTGCGCGTTGCCGAACTTGCCGGTCGGGTCGAGCCGCGCGCGCAGCGCCCGGAAGTCCGCGAAGCGCGGGTAGGCGGGTGCGAGGGTGTCGGCGGTCCGGGTGTGCAGCTTGCCCCAGTGGGGCCGTCCGCCGACCGCCGTCGCGATCCGCTCGAACGCGTCGAAGTAACGGCGGTAGGGCATCCCGAGGTACTGGTGGACGGCGATGTACGCGGTGTCCTGGCCGTGCGCGGTGGACAGCCAGATGTCGTCGGCCTGCGCCACGCGGACCTCCACCGGGACGACGACACCGTGGTCGAGCTTCGCCACCGCCGAGCGCAGCTCGCGCAGCACGCCGTGCAGCTCGGCCCGCGGCACGGCGTACTCCGACTCCACGAACCGGACCCGGCGCGGGGTGACGAACACGTGGTGCGACACGTCGCGGTAGACGCGTTCGGAGACCAGCCTGCCGCACAGCCGGTTCAGGCCGCGGGTCGTCGCGGGCACGGTCCGCGCGATCCGGCAGACCAGGCCGAACGCGCCGTTCTCCAGGACCTCGTACTCGTAGAAGCGGCGGAGCGCGGACAGCGGCGCGGGCGGCTCGTCCACCCGGTTGTTGCGCTTGAGGATGACGTGGTCGCCGTGCGGGAACCAGTGGAACTCCACGTGGTCCTCCACGGCGGTGAGGTGGTCGAACTCCTCCAGCACCGCGTCGAGCCGCGCCGGGCTCTCCCTGGCGTGCAGCACGAACGCGGGCACGCAGCGCAGCGTGAGGGTGCTGACGACGCCGAGCGCGCCGAGGCCGACGCGGGCCGCGTCGTACAGGTCGGGTCGCTCGGTGGGCGAGCAGCGGACCACCTCGCCGTCGGCGAGCACGACCTCCATCGCGGCGATGCGGGTGGCGAGCCCGCCGTGCCGCGCGCCGGTGCCGTGGGTGCCGGTGGCGGTCGCGCCCGCGATGGTCTGGGCGTCGATGTCGCCGAGGTTGGGCATGGCCAGGCCGAGCACGTCGAGCTGGGCGTTGAGCTGCCGGATGGTGGTGCCCGCGCGGACCGTGACCAGCTCACCGGACACCTCGGTGACGCCGGTCCACCGGTCCAGGTCCAGGGCCGCGCCGGGTGCGACGGCGATGCCGGTGAACGAGTGGCCGCTGCCGCGCGGGCGGATGGCGCTCGCGCCGGCGACGACGGCGCTCAGCTCGTCGGCGCTCGCCGGGTGCTCGACGCGGTGCGGGCACGCGGACGCCGTGCGTGCCCAGTTCGTCCACGGCGTGCCCAAGTGCCCACCTCCGGTGTGACGTGATCCACGCACCGTAGGTGAATACATTTCACCTTTCAAGTACCGTGAGGACATGCGGCCCCGAACCCGGCTGGACGGCGCGACGGCGGACCTCGACCCGCCGTTCGCGGTGGTGGACCTCGACGCGTTCGACCACAACGCGCGTGACCTGGCCCGCCGCGCGGGCGGCAAGCCGATCCGGATCGCCAGCAAGTCCGTGCGCGTCCGCTGGCTGCTGGAGCGCGTGCTCGCCCAGCCCGGTTACGCGGGCGTCATGTGCTACTCGCTGGCCGAGGCGTTGTGGCTGTCGGAGCTGGACGTGAGCGAGGACCTGCTGGTCGCGTACCCCACGACCGACCGCGCCGCGTTGCGCGTGCTCGCGCGGGACGAGACCGCCCGCCGGCGCGTCACCCTCGTGGTGGACTCCACCGAGCACCTCGACCTGGTCACCGCCGCGCTCGGCCACGCGCACCCGGAGATCCGGGTGTGCCTGGAACTCGACGTGTCCTGGCGACCCGCGCCCGGTGTCCACATCGGTCCCCGCCGCTCGCCCGTCCACCGCGCCCGGGACGCGGGCGTGCTCGCCGACCGCATCGCGAGCAGGCGCGGGTTCCGGCTGGTGGGCGTGATGGCCTACGAGGGCCAGGTCGCGGGCCTGGGCGACGCGCCGCCCGGCAAGCCGCTGCTCGGCGCGGCCCTGCGCTGGGTCCAGCGGCACTCCGCCGCCGAACTCGTGGCGCGGCGTGCCGCGGCGGTCGCGGCCGTGCGGCGGTCGGCGGACCTGGAGTTCGTCAACGGCGGCGGCACCGGCAGCCTGGAGCTGAGCGGCGCGGACCCGGCGGTCACGGAGCTGGCCGCCGGTTCCGGCCTGGTCGGGCCCACCCTGTTCGACGGCTACCGGCGGTTCCACCCGCGGCCCGCGGTGTTGTTCGCGCTGCCCGTCGTGCGGCGGCCGGCGCGGGGCGTGGCCACGTTGTTCGCCGGCGGGTACGTCGCGTCCGGCACCGCCACGCCCGACCGGCTGCCCACGCCGTACCTGCCCCGCGGTCTCCGGCTCACCGCGCTGGAGGGCGCGGGCGAGGTGCAGACCCCGGTCACCGGGCGTGCCGCGGACGCCCTCGCGCCCGGCGACCGGGTGTGGCTGCGGCACGCCAAGGCGGGCGAGCCGGCCGAGCGGTTCAGCCACTACCACGTCGTCGTGGGCGACGCGGTGGTGCGGACCGAGCCGACCTACCGCGGCGAGGGCAGGTCCTTCGGCTAGTCGGGCAGGCGCGTGGACAGGTAGCCGCGCACCATCGCCTTCGCCTCGGCCAGGATGCGCGGGTCGCCCGCCGCGTCCTTGCGGAACGCGAGGTTCAGCACGCCGTCCGCCGCCTCGACCGCGATCGAGATCGGCAGTTGGAGTTCGACCAGCGGGATGTCGAACTTGGTCGAGATCATCTCCGCGATCCGGTCGGAGATGACGGTGTTGTTGTCGCGGCGGTCGTCCAGCAGGCGCAGGTCCACCACGTCGCCGAAGTGCAGCTTGCTGAACGCGGGCACCTCGCGGTGCATCGAGACGTACACGTCGAAGATGGAGTCGACGGCGTCCCACCAGTGGTCCAGCGCGGCGGTGGAGAACCGGCCGTCGATGGTCTGGATGAACTTCTCCAGGTTGCGCATGGTCAGCGCCTGCACGACGGCCCGCTTGTCGGGGAAGAACTGGTACAGCGAGCCGACGGCGACCCCGGCGCGTTCGGCGATCAGTGTCGTTGTCACCCCGTCGTAGCCGACCTCCTCGATGAGCGAGGCACAGGCTTCGAGCATCCGCTCGACGCGCTTGGCGCTGCGCTGCTGCACCGGTTGCCGGCGCAGCGGGGTCGTACTCGTCACGGCGACTCCTGCTCGGTGGGTTGCGGGATTCCATAGTGCCCGCTCGGCGGCGTCCGCACTTCCGGACAGGCCGCAACACGCCTACGATCCGAATCGGTTTCACGTTGAGGCGGGTGCGCCCGGACCGCCGACCCGACCGCTCGCCGATCCAGGACGGCGATCCGGCGATCACCCGCGTGGTGGCGGCGGCACGCCGTGCCGCCGAGGAGGAGGAGCGACGGGTGCGGCTGGCAGGGCGGACGGCGGTGATCACCGGTGCGTCGCGGGGCATCGGCGCGGCGACGGCGGAGGTGTTCGCGCGGCGCGGGGCGGTGGTCGTGCTGGTCGCGCGGAACGCGGACGCGCTCGGCGTGGTCGCGGGGCGGATCGGGGACTTCGGCGGGCGGGCGTTCACCCACCCGGCCGACCTGGCGGACGTCGACCGCGTCCGGGCCCTGGCCGAGGAGGTGCGTGCCGCGCACGGCACGCCCGACGTGCTGGTCAACAACGCCGGCGCGGGCCGGTGGCTGTTCCTGGACGAGACGCCGCACGACGAGCTGACCGCCATGACCGCGGTGCCGTTCGGCGCGGCGCTGCACCTGACCCGCGAGTTCCTGCCCGGGATGCGGGCACGCGGCAGCGGTCGGGTGGTCACCGTGAACTCGCCGGTGTCGCGGCTGCCGTGGCCGGGCGCGACGGGGTACGCCGCCGCCCGCTACGCGTTGCGCGGCCTGACCGCCGCCCTGCGGCTGGACCTGCGCGGCACGGGCGTCGGCGTCACCGAGGTCGTGCCGGGCAAGGTGACCAGCGACTACTTCGTCAACAACCCCGGCGCCGAGGAACGGGTACCCGCCATCGCGCGGCTCATCCCGACCGTGTCGCCGCACCGGGTCGCGACGGAGATCGCCGACGCCGTCGAGCGGGACCGCGCCGAGCGGGTGTTCCCCTGGCAGCTCAAGGCGTTCGAGGTGTTCGGGCGGGTGTTCCCGGGTGCCGTCGGCGCGTTGACCTGGCGCACCGGCACCCACCGCTGAACGCCGAACGGCCCCGGTGCCCGCGCGGGAGGAGCGGGCACCGGGGCCGACGTGGTGCCCGCGGACCGGTGTCGGTCGGGGAGGGAAGGTGTGCACAACACCGGCCCGCGGATGTCTGTGTGTGGTTGGCCGGCCGGCGGTCCGTTCGTCGCGGTCGGGGGTTCGCTCGTCCCGGACCGCCGGCCAGTAGGCGGGTGCTCGACCGTGTCGCGTCGGGGGAACGACAGGTCGGGGCCCGCCTGTCAGTGGGCTCGCAGCACCGCCGCGCGACGCGTCCGGGTGACCGGAGGGGTCACCGGGGCCGAGCGCAGGTGTCGAGCCGGGCGCGGGGCGAGGCCGCCCGCGACCAGGTGTTCGTACGCCGCCCGCCACACCGAGCACGGGCTCTTCTGCTGCCGCCACCGGCCCGAGCACTCCGGGCAGTTGCCCTTCTCGTCCGGCTCGTGGGCCGCCAGCAACGCCCGCCAGCCCTCGGTCAGGCGGGGCAGCTCGGACCGCGCCACCGAGAGCAGGGACGGGGCGTCGGCCTCGTTGGCCAGCTCGGTGAGCAGGTCCAGCCGTTCCCACACCGCGTTGCGAAGAACTTGTCCGAGGATCTCGTCCACCGAAACGTCACCGTCACCTTTCCGCCTGCTCGGCGGCTTCGCGTAGCGCGGCTCTGAGCTGCCCGAGCTGGTCGGCCGAGAGGACCGCCGTCTCACCCGGCGGGCCGACCAGGACCACGTGGCCCCGGTCGACCAGCACGGTGAGGCAGCGCTCCCGGTCCACCACGTCGCTGCAACGGATCCGCCACCAGCGACGCTGCCCGGTCGAGCCGCGCCATCCGGAGTCGAGGTCGGTCGACTCCCGGACAGTCGGAGAGGACGGGGAGGCGGCCGTGGCGACGTGCGCGGCCGAACCACTCGGGGTGGTCGGCGCCCGCTCGATCAGGTCCACTGCCGGGTTCCTCTCCGTACTCGCTCGCTTACCGGAACCCAGATTGCGATGATTCAACCCGGATCGGGACGTCACAGCGCTGGCCGGTGCCCGTTCCACGGTAAGCGGTCAACGGAGTTCGGCAGGGCCGATCAGCCTCGCCGATCGACACTTCCTGCACTTGGGGGAGTGCCCCTAGTCTGCCGTTGACGCCCAAGGGACTGTGAGGGGGCGCAATTGAACACCATCGGTTCGCAAAGCTCTCCTGTTACACCAGACGTCTGGGACCAGCAGGAGATGCGGGACGCGCTGGCCAGGCGGGAGATCAGCTCGGTGTACCGGCTGCTCCGGCGGCACGGCGTGTCCCAGCGCCAGATCGCGGCGCTGACGGGCCAGTCGCAGTCCGAGGTCTCCGAGATCCTCAAGGGTCGTCAGGTCATGGCCTACGACGTCCTGGCCAGGATCGCGCAGGGACTGGGCGTCCCCAGGGGGTACATGGGCCTCGCCTACGACGAGGCCACGGCAGTGCGGGTGGCCGCGACCGCGGAGGCACCCCAGTCTGAGGAGGACGAGTCGGTGAAGCGAAGGAAGTTCCTCGCGCACGCCGCCGCCATCACCGTCGGCGCGGCCGTGTTCGGCACGGACTCCGGGTCTTGGGCCTCGTCGCCCGCGCAGACGCCCGCTCCCGGCCGGATCGGGATGACCGACGTCCGCCAGGTCGAAGCGGCGACGAGGGCGCTGCGCACGCTGGACTACCAGTACGGCGGCGGCTCGTGCCGCGACGCCGTCGTCGCCCAGCTCTCGTGGGGGCAGCAGATGCTGGGGGCCAACGCGACGGACCTGGTGAAGGAGCGGCTCTACGTCGCCCTCGCCGACCTGCACAACCTGGCCGGCTGGACGTCGTTCGACACCGGCCTGTACGACTCGGCGCGCACGCACTTCGCGCAGGCCCTCGGGCTCGCCAAGCAGGGCCGCAAGGAGGAGCTGGTCGCGAACATCCTGTACCGGATGGGCCGGGTCTACCTGCACCAGAACGCGCCGGACGACGCGTTGAAGGTGTTCCAGCTCGGCCAGCTCGCGGCGCAGAACTCCGGTTCCGAGCTGGCGGTGGGCATCCTGTGCGCCAACGAGGCGTGGGCCTACGCCAAGATGGGTTCCGACGACCAGGCGCTCAAGCTGCTCGGCCGCGCCCGCGACGAGTTCGCGCGGGCCAACATCAGCGAAGCGCCCGCGTGGGCGAAGTTCTTCGACGCCAACGACCTGTCCGCGATGATCGGCACGGTGCACACCGAGCTGGCGCAGACCGTGGACACCAAGTACACGCGGATCGCGATCCCGGCGCTGTCCAAGGCGATCGGCGGTTACGGCGAGGACATGAGCCGCAGCCGCTCGTTCAACCTCACCTCGCTGTCCATCAACCACCTGTTGCAGGGCGACATCGACCACGGCGCGCGGATCGGGCGGCAGGCGATCGACCTGTCCGAGGGCCTGAAGTCGGTGCGCACCAAGGACCGGATGCGGCCGTTGCAGGTCGAGGCGGAGAAGCGCCGCAACAACCCCGACGCGCGGGAGCTGGCCGACCGGGTCGCCAGGTTCACCGGCAACGACAGCGCCGCCTGAGCCCGGGGGTCGGGCTGGACGGCAGGTTCACCCGCACCGCGCTGACCGCGGTGCTGGAGCGGCTGTGCGCCGAACTGGGGTTGGCGCACCAGGGCGCGACACTGGTCAAGTTCACCTCCAACGCGGTGTTCGACCTGCCCGGCGACCGGGTGGTGGTGCGGATCGTCGGGTCGATGGCGTTGCGGCACCGCGCGGAGAAGGTGGTGCGCGTCGCCCGGTGGCTGGCCGGGCACGACGTGCCCGCGGTGCGGCTGGTCGAGGACTTCCCGCAGCCCCTGGCGGTGGGCGGGCACCTGGCGACGATCTGGCACACCGTCCCCGCCGGCGGTCCGCCGGTCGACGGGCACGACCTCGGCGTGCTGCTGCGCCGCATCCACGCGCTGCCACCGCCGCCGTTCGAGCTGCCCCGCTGGTCGCCGCTGGACGACGTGCGCAAGCGCATCGCCGACGCCGAGGAGCTGTCCGCGCCGGACCGGGAGTTCCTGGAGGAGCGCCTGGCGGTGCTCGCGGACCGGCTCATCGGGCTGCGCACCGCGTTGCCGGAGGGCGTGCTGCACGGCGACGCGCACCCCGGGAACCTCATCCCCAGCCCCGGCGGACCGGTGATCTGCGATTTCGACTCCACCAGCGTCGGGCCGCGGGAGTGGGACCTGAGCACCCTGCCGGTCGGCGTGGCGCGGTTCGGCCACCCCGAGCGCTGGTACCGGCAGCTGGCCGGCGTGTACGGGTTCGACGTGACGCGGTGGTCGGGTTTCGCGGTGCTGCGGGACGTGCGGGAGCTGAAGCTCACCACCAGCGTCCTGCCGATCCTGCGCAGCCACCCCGGGGTCCGCGGCGAGCTGCGCCGCCGCCTCGCGGCCCTGCGCGCGGGCGACACCACGACACCCTGGACCCCTTACCGCTGAAGGCTTCGGGGCGTGCGTACGAACCGGTAACACCGAGCCCCCCTCACACGACACACGCGGCGACGGGGGACGCACGAGTGCGGTGAGGTGTGCGCGTGATCGCAAGGCTGGTGGGTGGGCGGCGTTGGCGCGCGAGACGTGCGTTGAAGGCCGCGCGGATGCTGGACGAGGTCGTGGACACGCAACTGCCGCTGCTGGCGTCGTTCGACGAGGACCGCCGCCGCCGGTCCGCCGACTACCTCGCCGAGCTGGTCAAGCTCGCCCAGGACTACCGGTACTACGCGCACGGCTGGATCGACGCGGCGGAGCTGGACCGCCGCGGCCACCGGGCGATGGACCGGCTGAGCCGGCTGCGCGAGGACCCCACCGCGCGACTGATCACCGACTAGGCCGTTCAGCGCAGCTCGGCGCTCCGAACGGTCCGCTCACCGACGCGTGCGCCGACAGGGGCCGGGCCGCGCTCCGGCTCGGGGGACGGCTCCTAGGCCACCGGCGCGCGGGAGAGCACCACGGCGAGGCCGAACGCCACACCCATGACGGTCAGCTCGACCGCCGCCCACCCGATCAACGCCGTGGCGCGGTGCCGCGCGATGTGCGGCAGCAGCCGCCACCGGATGTGCGCGCCCAACAACGCGAGCACCCCGGCGCACACCACCTTGCCCAGCAGGATCAGGCCGTAGGACGTGGTGAACAGCGAACCCGGCAGGCTGTGCACCGGGTTGAGGGCCAGTTCCAGCAGGCCGTTGAACAAGCCGGTGGCCGACACCGCGAGCAGGGCCGCGGTGGCCAGCCGGGAGAACTTCGGCAACGCCTCGGCGAGCAGGCCGCGGCGGTGGGCGACCAGGGCGATCAACGCGCCCAGCCCACCGGTCCACGCCGCCGCGCCGAGCACGTGCAGCTCCATCGAGATCATGGAGTAGTCGTGGTACTCCCAGTTGGCCGCGTGCCCGGTCACCGGGAGCGGCAGGATGCCGAACATCGACACCAGGATGCGCAGCTCGGCGGGCACGGCCTCGCCCCGGCGGACCGCGACGACGCCGACACCCAGCGAGCACAACGCGCACACGGCGCTGAACAACAACCCCTGGCCCGCGCCGACGCGTTGGACGTAGTCCACGACCGAACCCATGGTCAGCGCCACGTCCGGCCGCGTCTCGTAGGCCCGCAGCACGATGGACAGCAGGGCCGCGAGCACCCACACCGCCGCCGCGACCACGGCCGCCGGCCGGGCCACCCGCAGCACCGGCTCGGTCAGGTTCGGCCGGGACGGCCCGAGCAGCTTGGGCAGCAGGCTCAGCCCGACGGTGGCCGTGGCCGCCAGGTCCAGCAACGTGCGGAGCAGCGGGTGGGCGAACCGGACCACCGCGGCGGGCTGGGCCACGCCGACGTCCACCGGCGTGGTGGACAGGCCCAGGGCGAGGAACACCCCCGCCGCGCCGCCCGCGAGCAGACCGACCAGCACCCGGTACCGGTCGGTCGCCGCGGTGGTCCGGTTCGTCGTCACCGGCCGGCCGGCTCCCTGCCGCCACCGCGCAGCGCGAAGAACACGCCGCCGCCGAGCAGCACGACCGCGCCCGCGATCCACACCCAGATGGGCACGCCGCCGCCACCGCCCGAGTCCTGCTCCGCCGCGGCGGTGGGCGCCGGCGTGCCGCCGCCCTCCTTGGTGGTGGTGAACTTCAGGTCACCGGTCACCGAGTGCCCGTCGGCGGACAGGATGCGGTAGTCCACCCGGTACTCGGCGGCCGGGCCGAGCGTGCGGACCTTGAAGATCACCGAGTTGTCCCGGACGACCGGGTCGGCGGCGTCCTCCCAGCGGGTGCCGTCCGGGGCCTGCACGCTGATCGTGTTGAACTTGTCGCCCGCCTGCACCGGCTGGTCGAACACCAGGGTGATCTCCGCGGGACCGGTCTCCAGTGACTGGCCGTCCTTGGGATCGCTGCTGACCAGCACGTTGTGCGCGGACGCGGTGCCCGCGCCGACGACCGCGAGGCCGCCGGCCAGGAGCGCGGCGGCCAGCAGCGAGAACACGCGCCTCATGCGGCCGGCTTGCCCGCGCGACGCGACCGCAGCACGGCCCCGACCCCGAAGCCCAGGCCCAGCGCGCCGACCGCGAGGCCCGCGCCGCCCAGCCAGCGGGCGGTGTCGTCGGTGCCGCCGGCCGCCGCCTCGGCGTGGTCGTCGGTCTTCGCGGCCTCGGCCGTGCCGCCGCCGTGGTCGTCGCCGCCGGTCTTCGGGACCAGCTTCAGCACCGGCGCGGGCTTGTCCGGCTCGGCCCCGCCCTCGGCGGGCGGCGGCGCGTTCCAGTCCACGACCTCGCCGTTGTCGTACGTCTGCTTGGCCGGGATGACGAACTTGTCGGTGTTGTCCGGCAGGGGTCCGATGGACAGGTCGAACTCGTTGAACTGACCGGGCTCGATCTTCACGCCCGGGTCCGCGGTGAAGACGATGGTGCGCACGGCCTCGGTGACCTCGCGGCCGTGGCTCTGCACCGGCTTGTCGAGCTTGCCCTTGATCGCCTCGGCCTTCCAGCCGGGGGTGGGCTTGGTGCTGACCGACGCGAGCGGGTACTCGGCGGGCAGCGCGAGTTCGACCTTCACGGTGCCGCTGTTGGGCCGCTCGTTGGGCACCCGGATGGTGACCTTGGTGTACCCGCCCTGCACGGCCGGGCCCGGGGTGGAGGCGCTGACGTGGGCGGACGCGGCGCCCGCCGTGCCCAGGGCGATGACGGCGGCGGTCGCGAGGACGGCGCCGCCCTTGGCGAGCGCGCGCACGCCGGAACGATTCGTCGACATGAAGTTGTGGCTCCTGATGCCAGAGGGGTGTGTTATCCGACTCGGGTGATCAGGACCGGCGGGGGGCCGCGACGACCGTGCACGCGCCGCAGCAGCACCGAGGTCGGCTTGTCCACCGCCACGGGCCCCGCCGGCGTGCTCACGCGGTGCGCGGTGGGGACGTGCGCGCACCGCACCGGTACCAGCCGGGCCACGGCCGTGGCCAGCGCCGTCAACGCCCGGTCCGCCCGCGCCAGCAGCAGGCCGGTGAGCAGTGCCGCCACCACGTGGGCCGCGGTCATGGCCACCGGGCCGAGCGCCGGTTCCGGGTGGCCGGCGGCGTGGTTGCCCAGGTTGAGCAGGGTGTGCTGGCCGAGCTGGGCGACGCCCAGGGTGGCCAGGACGGTCCACGGGCTGCGCCCGCGCTCGGCGAGCGCCGTGCCCGCGAGGGCGACCAGGGCGGTCAGCGGGAGCGCGGGCGCGAACTCGGTGAACCCGCCACCCGCGACCCCGTGCGCGGCCACGCTGAGCGCGGTCGACGTCACGGCCAGCAGAGCGGCCCGCGCGAGGCGGGTCGGTGCCGGACGTCGGGTCATGCACCGAGCGTAGGAGAACAACGACCCGACGAGCGAGGGGCATGGGCGAAGCGGTGGTTTGGACTGCTCCGAAAGGGGGTACGGGCTACGCGTGAAAACCCCGCGACATCCCGTCAACCAGCCCCTACCCGGCCAGCCGGCGGCACCGCGGCCGGCACGCACCGACCGCGTCGTGTTCGGTGTCGCCGCCGGTGTGACGCTCGCGTTCGTGGTCTGGGGCGTCTTCGGCACCGACTCGCTCGCCAGGGCCTCCAAGGCTGCCCTGAACTGGGTCATCGGGAACCTGGGCTGGGCGTTCGTGCTCGTGGCCTCGGGTTTCGTGCTGTTCGCGCTGTGGCTCGCGATCAGCCGGTACGGCCGCATCCCGCTGGGACGCGACGACGAGCGGCCCGAGTTCAAGACGGTGTCGTGGATCGCGATGATGTTCAGCGCGGGTATGGGCATCGGGTTGATGTTCTACGGCGTCAACGAACCGCTTTCACACTTCGTGAAACCGCCACCGGGCACGGTCGAGGGCAACACCGACGCGGCCCTCCAGACGGCGATGGCCACCACGTTGTTCCACTGGACGGTCCACCCGTGGGCGATCTACGCCATCGTGGGCCTCGCCATCGCGTACGGCAGCTTCCGGCGCGGGCGCAGCCAGTTGATCAGCGCGGCGTTCGCGCCGCTGCTCGGTGAGCGCCGGGCCAACGGGCCCGCGGGCAAGGCCATCGACGTGCTCGCGATCTTCGCGACGCTGTTCGGCTCGGCCGCCTCGCTGGGCCTGGGCGCGCTCCAGATCGGCAGCGGCCTGACCATGGCGGGCTGGGGCGTCGGCAACGCCGTCCTGGTGGGCATCATCGCGGTGCTGACGGTGGCGTTCGTCGCCTCCGCCGTGTCCGGCGTGGCGAAGGGCATCCAGTGGCTCTCCAACATCAACATGGTGTTGGCGGTGGTGCTCGCGGCGTTCGTCTTCGTGGTCGGGCCGACCGTGTTCGTGCTGAACCTGGTGCCCGCCGCGATCGGCGACTACTTCCGCGACCTGGCGGACATGGCGGGCCGCACCGCCGCGTCCGGCGGCGCGGCGGCGGAGACGTGGCTGTCCGGCTGGACGATCTTCTACTGGGCGTGGTGGATCTCGTGGACGCCGTTCGTCGGCATGTTCATCGCCCGCATCAGCCGGGGCCGCACCATCCGGCAGTTCGTGCTGGGCGTGATCGGCGTGCCGAGCGCGGTCAGCCTGATCTGGTTCTGCGTGTTCGGCGGCACCGCCATCCACCTCCAGCGGGAGGGCGCGGACCTGGCGGGCGAGTCGTCGGCGGAGAGCCAGCTGTTCGCGATGCTCGACCAGTTCCCGCTGGCCGGTGTCGCGGCCGTGCTGGTGATCCTCCTGGTGGCGATCTTCTTCGTGTCCGGCGCGGACGCGGCGTCGGTGGTGATGGGCACGCTCTCGCAGCGCGGATCGATCGAGCCGGGCAAGGGCGTCGTGGTGTTCTGGGGCGTGCTGACCGGCGCGGTCGCGGCGGTGATGCTGCTGGTCGGCGGCTCGAACGCGTTGACGGGTCTCCAGAACCTGACCATCATCGCCGCCCTGCCGTTCGCGGCGGTCATGGTCGGGTTGTGCGTGTCACTGGCACGTGACCTGCGCAGCGACCCGCTGATCCGGCGCGAGGAACGCGTGGCCGAGGTCATGGACGAGGTCGCCCGCGGACCCGAGGAGACCTCGCTGCGCACGGTGGAGAAGCTGGTCAGGTCACGCCGAGACGCCTGAGCAGCTCCGCTTCCAGCGCGTCGAGGTCCGCGCCGATGGCGCGGTGCGCGGCCTTGCGGCGTGGCGCGGGCATCCGCTCGGACGCCCGCACCGCGGCCGTGAGCTGCGCCAGCCGCGCTTCGGTGCGCTCGACGTACGCGGCGTCGTCCGCCCGCAGTTCACCCAGGGGTGACGTGAAACCCGCGATGCGCGCGTGCAGCCGCGCGCCCCGACCCGTGTAGTTCGCCAGGTCACCCACCGGCACGCCCAGGCGGCGCGCCCGGTACCGGTCGTAGCGGTCGCCGACCTCCGCCGCCGCGCGCGCCACCAGCGGCGCGACCACCGGGATCAACGCGGGTGCCACGACCTTCGCCACTCCGACCAGGTTCTTCGCCCGGCCGGGCGTGAAGCCCTTGCTCCGTTCGCGTGCCATCGTCGTGCCACCTCCTGACCGCACCCTAGAGGTCCGCGGCCGGTCCCGCACAAAAGATCGAGTACCGACCATCAGGTTGCCGGTACAAGCGTCACCGGGGCGGCATACCCTTTCAGCCGTGACTTCCCAGGTGCTGCTGGACGCCGGCGTGGTCACTCGTTGCCGGCGGCGGGTGCACCTCGAACACGATCCAGCCATGCGAGACGCCCCCAAGGCCGCGCCGGACCCCACCGGGCAGCTGCGCAAGGCCGACGCCACCGAGCACCGCCGCTCGGTCGCCGCGGCCCTGGCCCGGGTGGTCGGCTCGGAACTGGTGGAGATCCCGGCGGACGCGCCGACGGCCGACCGCGAGCGCGGCACCGCCTCCGCGATGGCGGCCGGCGCGCGGTACATCTGGGGCGCCGCCCTGCCCCGCGACCCGCGCGGCGGGCGGCGTGGCGGCATCGACCTGCTGGTCAAGGACGCCGACGGGTACGTGCCGGTGCTCGTCGTGCGGCACAAGGTCACCGACCCCGGCAGCGGCGCGCGCACCTCGCCGCTGGCCGACCCGCTGCCCGGCGGCGCACGCGTCGACCCGCTGCGCAAGGTCCGGCCGCAGCCCCGCGACCAGCTCCGCCTCGCGCACGCGCGGCGGCAGCTCCAGGCCGCCGGGCACGCCGCGCCCGGCCGGTCCTACGGCGGTGTCGTCGGCATGGACGGCGACGTGGTGGTGTGGCACGACCTGGAGGCGCCCACCTGGCCCGGCGGGCGGTCCGCGCTCGCCGAGTACGACTCCCGGTTCTCCGACCGGCTGGCCGTGGCGACCGCGGCGGCCACCGGGGCGGAGCCGCTGGCCCGCGCGTCGCGGATCGTGGAGTGCCGGTCGTGCCCGTGGTGGCCGGTGTGCGAGGCGGACCTGCGGTCGGCGCGGGACGTGAGCCTCGTGGTGCGTGGTGAGGACGCCGCGGCGCTGCGCAAGGCCGGTGTGTCGACGGTGGACGAGCTGGCCCGGCTGGAGCCGCACGCCGAACCCGTCACGCCGCTGGTGGGTATGCCCTACGCGGACGCGGTGGTCCTGGCGCGGGCGTGGCTGCGCGACCTCACCGTGGTGCGCCGGATGCCGAGCCTGGACGTGCCGCGCGCCGACGTCGAGGTCGACGTGGACATGGAGAGCTTCGGCGACCTCGGCGCGTACATGTGGGGCTCGTGGCTGTCCGGCGCGGACATCGGGGAGGAGCCCGGCTACCGCGCGTTCGCCACGTGGGACCCGCTGCCGTGCGACGACGAGGCCCGCTCGTTCGCCGAGTTCTGGGGCTGGCTCACCGGCGTCCGGGCGCGGGCGCGGGCACGCGGCCTGTCGTTCCGCGCCTACTGCTACAACGAGCTGGCGGAGAACCGCTGGCTGCTCGGCTCGGCGGAGCGGTTCAAGGGCAGGCCCGGCATCCCGACCGCGGCGCAGGTGCGGGAGTTCATCTCGTCCGACTCGTGGGTCGACCTGTTCGGCATCGTGCAGGAGCAGTTCCTGTGCGCGCACGGCAAGGGGCTCAAGACGATCGCGCCGGTCGCCGGTTTCGCGTGGCGCGACCCGGAGGCGGGCGGCGAGAACTCGATGCGCTGGTACCGGGACGCGGTCGGCATGGACGGCGCGCCACCGGACCCGGCGCAGCGGCGGCGGCTGCTGGAGTACAACGAGGACGACGTCCGGGCCACCCACGCGCTGCGCGAGTGGATGACCTCGGACGCCATGGCCGGGCTGCCGTTCGCGGGCGACCTCTAGCGGGGCGCCATCCGCAGCGCCCCGTCCATCCGGATCACCTCGCCGTTGAGGTAGTCGTGCTCCACGATCGCCACGGCGAGCCGCGCGTACTCCTCGGGCAGGGCCAGGCGCTTCGGGAACGGCACGCCCGCCGCGAGCCCGGCGCGGAACTCCTCGGAGACGGTCGCCAGCATCGGGGTGTCCACGATGCCCGGCGCGATGGTCATCACCCGCACGCCCACCGATGACAGGTCACGCGCGGCGGGCAGCGTCATGCCCGCCACGGCCGCCTTGGACGCCGCGTAGGCGACCTGGCCGATCTGCCCGTCGAAGGCCGCGATGGACGCGGTGTTGACGATGATGCCGCGCTGGCCGTGCTCCAGCGGCTCGGTCGCGCCCATGGCGGCGGCGGCCAGGCGCAGCACGTTGAACGTGCCGACCAGGTTGACGTCGATGACCTTGCGGTACAGGTCGAGCGGGTGGGGTCCGGCCTTGCCGACGGTGCGCGCGGACGGGCCGATGCCCGCGCAGTTGACCACGATCCGCAGCGGGCGGCCGGAGCCGGCGGCGCGCTCGACGGCCGCCCGCACGTCGTCCTCGGAGGTCACGTCGGCGGCCACGAACGTCACGCCGTCGACGGGCTCGGCGTCGTCCACCTTGATGTCCAGCGCGTGCACGGTCGCACCGCGGGCCGCCAGCGCCCGCGCGGTCGCGTTGCCCAGTCCGGACGCACCGCCGGTGACGATCGCCGCGGTTCCCTCGATCTCCATGCCATCCTCCGTTGCCGGCGACACTGCCGGCTCCAGAGGTTAACGGCCGTTCATCGCCGGTGGTCGGCCAAGTGCAGCATTGCGACCAACGGCACGGCCGCGAGCAGCGCCATACCCACGAACAGCAGCGTGATCAGCACGATTTCCACACCCCCACGATGCCCGTGCCGGGCGTGCCCCCGCGTCCGCCGGAGGTGCTGTTCCGGGTAGCCCCCGAGGACTACCGACCTCACTCTCCGCATACAACTCGTGTTTGACCCACGGCCAACTTCGGCTGCCACCGTCGAACCATGTTCGTCCGACGGATCGCGGTCGTGGGAACGGGTTACGTGGGCCTGACGACGGGAGCCTGCCTGGCGTCCCTGGGTCATCGGGTCGTGTGCGCGGACGTGGACGCGCTGAAGGTCGCCCGGCTGCGTGCCGGGCAGGTCGACATCCTCGAACCCGGCCTGACCGAGCTGGTCGCGGAGGGCCGGGCCGCCGGGCGGCTGGAGTTCGTGGAGGGCGCGCGGGCGGCCGTCGCGGACGCCGAGGTGGTGTTCCTCTGCCTGCCGACGCCGATGGGCGCGGGCGGCGCGGCCGACCTGTCGGCGGTCGAGTCGGTGGCCCGCGACCTGCGCGCGGTCCTCCCCTACGGGACGGTCGTGGTGTGCAAGTCGACGGTGCCGGTCGGCACGTCGACCCGGGTCGCCGAACTGCTCGGCCGCGAGGACGTGGCCGTGGTGTCGAACCCGGAGTTCCTGCGCGAGGGCAGCGCGGTGCGCGACTTCCTGCACCCCGACCGGATCGTGGTCGGGTCGGACTCGCCGACCGCCGCCGAGCGGGTCGCCGCGTTGTTCGCCAAGCTGGGCGCGCCCACCGTGCTGATGGACGCGGCGAGCGCCGAGCTGGTCAAGTACGCGGCCAACTGCTTCCTCGCCATGAAGCTCTCCTACGTCAACGCCATCGCCGAGCTGTGCGAGCTGGTGGGCGCGGACGTGTCGGCGGTGACCGACGGCATGGGCCACGACCGGCGCATCGGGCAGTCGTTCCTCAAGCCCGGTCCCGGCTGGGGCGGTTCGTGCCTGCCCAAGGACACGCACGCCATGGTCCGCATCGCCGAGTCGGTGGGCGTGGACTTCGGCCTGGTGCGGTCCACCATCGAGGCCAACCGGCGGCAGCAGCGGCGGGTCGTGGACAAGGTGCGGGACGCGGTCGGCGGCGTGCTGGCGGGCGCGCGGATCGGTGTGCTCGGCCTCGCGTTCAAGGCGGGCACGAACGACCTGCGCGACTCGCCGGCGCTGGCCGTGGCGGAGCTGCTCGCGCTGGAGGGCGCGACGTTGACCGCCTACGACCCGGAGGTCCGGCGACCGCTGCCCGGGATGACCGTGGTGGAGGACGCCTACCTCGCGGTTCGGGATGCCGATGCCGTGGTGCTGCTCACGGAGTGGCCGGAGTTCCGGACCCTGGACTGGGGTCGCGCGGCGGCGCTGATGAGCGGTTCGGTGGTGCTGGACACGCGGGACCACCTGGACGTGGACGCCTTGCGCCGCGCGGGTTTGGCGCGGCACGGGCTGGGTCGCCGGCAGCCGGCGGCGGCGGGCTGAGCCGACCCGGCGGACCGGGTCGCGATTGCGTCGACCGGGGTTAACCACCAACGCGTCGTCCACGTAGGTTGTCGACGTGTTCACCACCCGCCCGGAACTCGTCGGCACCCACGGCATGGTCGCGTCCACGCACTGGCTCGCCTCCGGGGCGGGCATGGCGGTGCTGGAGGACGGCGGCAACGCGTTCGACGCCGCCGTCGCGGCCGGTTTCGTGCTCCAGGTCGTCGAACCGCACCTGAACGGGCCGGGCGGCGAGGTGCCCGCGGTGTTCGCGACGGCGGCCGACCCGACGCCGCGCGTCCTGTGCGGGCAGGGCGTCGCGCCCGCCGGCGCGACCGCCGCCCACTACCGCGACCTCGGCCTGGACCTGGTGCCCGGCAGCGGCCTGCTCGCGGCCACCGTGCCGGGCGCGTGGGACGGCTGGTTGACGTTGCTGCGCGACCACGGCACCAAGACGCTGCGCGAGGTGCTGACCTACGCCATCGGCTACGCGCGGGACGGTTTCCCGTTGCTGGAACGGGTGTCCGCGACCGTCGAGCGGGTCGCCGACCTGTTCCGCGACCACTGGAAGTCGTCGGCCGCGCTGTGGTTGCCCGGCGGTGCGCCACCCGTGCCGGGCTCGCGGTTCCGCAACCCGAAGCTCGCCGACACCTGGGAGTGGCTGCTCGCGGCGGGCGAGGCGGCGGGCGCGAACCGCGAGGCGCAGCTGGAGGCCGCGCGCCGCGCGTGGTCGCAGGGCTTCGTCGCGGCGCAGGTGGAGGAGTTCTGCCGCACCGCGTTCCGGGACGACTCGGGCCGCGACCACGCGGGCGTGCTGACCGGTCAGGACATGGCGTCGTGGCAGGCGACCTACGAGGACGCGGTGGTCGCGGACTTCGGCGAGTGGTCGATCGCCAAGGCCGGCGCGTGGACGCAGGGCCCGGTGCTGCTCCAGCAGCTCCGGCTGCTGGAGGGTTTCGCCGACCGGCTGTCCTACGTGGACGGTGTGCCGACCGCGGCGACCGTGCACCTGGCGGCCGAGTGCGCCAAGCTCGCGTTCGCCGACCGCGAGGCGTGGTACGGCGACCACCCGGACGTGCCGCTGGAAGCGTTGCTGTCCCGCGAGTACGCGGCGCGGCGGCGTGCCCTGGTCTCCGACGGCGCGGCGGGCGCGTTGCGGCCCGGTTCGCCGCTCGGGCTCGACCCGGTGCTGCCCGCGCACCTCGGCCGGGGCCCGGTCGCGCCGCCGCGGGAGGTGGTCGGCGCGCTCGGCGAGCCGACCGTGTCCCGGACCGGCGTGGTGCGTGGCGACACCGTGCACGTCGACGTGGTGGACCGGTGGGGCAACATCATCTCGGCCACGCCGTCCGGCGGGTGGCTCCAGTCCTCGCCCACCATCCCGTCGCTGGGGTTCTGCCTGGGCAGCCGGGCGCAGATGTTCTGGCTGGACGAGGGCCTGCCGAACTCGCTCGCGCCGGGCAAGCGGCCCCGCATCACGTTGTCGCCGTCGCTCGCGCTGCGCGACGGCGCGCCCGCCGTGGCGTTCGGCACGCCCGGCGGCGACCAGCAGGACCAGTGGCAGCTCGGGTTCTGGCTCGCGCACACCGCGGGCGGCCTGAACCTCCAGGCGGCCATCGACTCGCCGATGTGGCACAGCAACGCGTTCCCCAGTTCGTTCTTCCCGCGCTCGTGGACGCCTCGCGAGCTGGTGGTCGAGTCGCGCCTCGGCCCGGCGGCGCTGGCCGAGCTGGCCGAGCGCGGGCACGCGGTGGTCGACGCCGGCCCGTGGGCGCTCGGCCGGCTGTCCGCCGTGGCGCGGGACCGGCGGGGCGGCCTGCTGCGGGCCGCGGCCAACGCGCGCGGCAGCCAGGGCTACGCGGTCGGCCGCTGAGCCGGACCCGGTGGGGAGGGGGTTGGCACGGCCCCGGCCCGAGGGGGAGGGGGCCGGGACCGTGCCGGCTGGTGGCGCTGCCGGCGTCAGCCGCCGAACAGCGGGTGGGCGCTCGCGAGGCCGTCGAGCACCGGGTTCCCCTGCGCGGCGGCGTTGAGCAGGCCCGGCACGTTCCCGGTGGTCAGCGCGTTGGTGAGGGTCTGGAGGCTGTCGGGCTTGTTGAACACCTGGATGGTGCCGTCCGGGTCGGTCGGGTCGATCGACGCGAACGGGCCGACGCCGACGGGCCGGACCTGCGGCGCGTCCGGCGCGGCGTGCGCGACGCCGCTCAGCCCGAGCACGGCGGCGGTGCCGCCGAGGGTGATGGCGGCGCCGGCGATGGTCTTGCGGAGGTTCATGGGGCGGAAAGTTTCGCACCGGGGGGTGCCGGGGCAAGCTCGCTAACTCCAGTGAGCCAACTTCTTCACCCGCTCCGGTGGCCCGTACGTCCGCTGACGTACCGGGGACCACGCTCCACGACCGATGTCGGGCGGCGGGTGCTCCCGTACGGTCGGCGACGTGGACTGGCTGGTGTGGGCGTGGTTCGCGGCGACGTTCGCGCCGCTGCTGTGGCGGCGGCGCTTCCCGCTGGCCGTCATCGCCGCGACCGGCCTGTCCACCTGGCTGTACTACGTGACCGGCCACTGGGGCCCGCTGATCGTCGCGCCGGCCGTCGCCGTGCTGTCGCTGCGCAGGCTCCGGCTCGCCGAGCGGCGGGACCGGCGGCTGGAGGAGGAGCGGCTGCGGATCGCCCGCGAGGTGCACGACGTGGTCGCGCACAGCCTCGCCATGATCAACGTCCAGGCCGGTGTCGCGGCGCACGTCGCGGACCGCCGGCCCGAGGAGGCGGTGAAGGCGCTCCGGGCGATCAAGGAGGCGTCCGGGCACGCCCTGGACGACCTGCGGGCCACCCTCGGCGTGCTGCGGACCGGCGGTGGCGCGGCACCCGTGCCGACGCTGGCCCGGCTGGACGAGCTGGTCGGCCCGGTGCCGCGGGCCCGGGTCGAGGGCGTGCCGGGCGAGCTGCCCGCGCAGGTCGACGCGGCGGCGTACCGGGTGGTGCAGGAGTCGCTGACCAACGCCCTGCGTTACGCGCCGGACGCCACGGAGGTGGTGGTCTCGTTCGAGCGCACGGCCGCCGGGCTGGTGCTGGTCGTGCGGGACGACGGGTCGGGCGCGGGCGTGCCGCAGGGCGCGGGCGCCGGGCTGCGGGGCATGACGGAGCGGGTCGAGGCGCTGGGCGGGACGCTGGCGGCCGGTCCCGCGCCGGGTGGCGGCTTCGAGGTGCGTGCGGTTCTGCCGTGGGAGGTGGCGCGTGATCAGGGTGGTGCTGGCCGACGACCAGGTGCTGGTGCGGGCGGGGTTCCGCCTGCTGCTGGACACCGAGGACGGGTTCGAGGTGGTCGGCGAGGCGGGCGACGGGGCGGAGGCCCTGCGGCTCGCGCGTGAGCACCGGCCGGACGTGGTGGTGATGGACATCCGGATGCCCGGCGTCGACGGCCTGGCCGCGACCCGCGACGTGTGCGCCGCGCTGCCCGAGGTGAAGGTGCTCGTGCTGACCACGTTCAACGTGGACGACTACGTGTTCGAGGCGTTGCGCGCCGGCGCGTCCGGGTTCCTGCTCAAGGACACCGACCCGGTCGAGCTGCTGCACGCGTTGCGCGTGGTGGCGCGGGGTGACGCGCTGCTCGCGCCGAGCGTGACGCGGCGGCTGGTCGAGGAGTTCGCGGCGCGGCCCGAGCACCGCAGGCCGGACCACCGCGCGCTGCGCGAGCTGACCACGCGGGAGCGCGAGGTGCTGGCGCTGGTGGCGGGTGGTCTGTCGAACGACGAGATCGCCGCGCACCTGGTCATCTCGCCCGCGACCGCCCGCACGCACGTGAGCCGCGTGCTGACGAAACTGGGTGCGCGCGATCGGGCACAGCTGGTCGTGCTCGCCTACGAATCCGGTTTGGTGCGGCCCGGCGGCCATAACCCGACGGTATGAGGAATTGTTATAGCTCTGGTAACCGAGGGTATTGGCACTATTCGACATGCATTCCGGGGCGCAACCAACAAGGGTGCATATTCCCGTTACGGAAAGCAAGCGGATCACCACCGATATTGCACGGAGGGTGACCAACGCCGGAAGCCCCGCGTTGTCGGCGCGGGGCTGGGTGACCTCGAACGGGTGTCAGGCGATGGCGCCTGGTGGCAGCTTCAGCTTGAACGGCAGCGTCGTCACGACGGCCAGGTCGGACGCCGTCCGCCTCATCAGCGTGGGCGCGTTGCGCGTACCGGGCTCGGGCAGGTCGAGCAACCGGTCCACCGCCTCGACGAGGGGTCCCTCGTAGATCCAGACCGCCTGCGCGGCCCGCGTGCTGTCCCGAACCGCTGGTAGGCGGCCCGCGCGGGCCTCCGACTCCGACCAGAACAGGATCGAGTCGATGAAGCCGCGGCGCTGCTTGAACGCCATGATGCGGTCGAGCTGCCCGTCCTCGTCCCGGAGGTGGAGGAACTGGAAACCGCTCTCGCGCAGCTCGATGACCTTGCTCAGTGCGAGATCCATGGCGCACCTACCTCTGTTCTGAGGTCCCCTAGCAGGTACAGGTCTGCTGACCTGAAATGGATCGTACGGCAACCGCACAATCCCCCATAGGGCCTAGGTGGACGAAGTACGGCCAATCCGCGCGCGATGCCGCTCGCTTTTCGGCGCGATCCGCAGCGACCATAGGGTGCGCGCCGAAAATGTGACCGCTCCCAAAGTGACCAGGCTCACAGCAAGCCACATCGGTGCCTCCGGGGCGTTCGCGGGCGGTCTCACCGGAACAGACGTCGTTCATGGGTCCGGGTTGCCCCGGACCCGGTGGACCAACCCGCGACCTCGGCAGACTTGCCGGATCGGGTGAAAGCGCGCTCACCCGCGCGGTTATCCTGGCGCGGTGGCTCGCGCATTGATCACCGGCATCACCGGGCAGGACGGCCGGTACCTCGCGGAACTCCTCCACAGCAAGGGGTACGAGGTCTTCGGGCTGGTCAAGGGGCAGAGCAACCCCCGCGCGGAACTGGTGCAGCAGGAGCTGCCGTTCGTGGAGGTCGTCTCCGCCGACCTCCAGGACCTGACCAGCCTCATCTCCGCCGTCGAGCAGACCCAGCCCGACGAGGTCTACAACCTCGCCGCCATCTCGTTCGTCGCGCTCAGCTTCAAGCAGGCCGAGCTGACCTCCAACGTCACCGGCCTCGGCGTGCTGCGGATGCTGGAGGCCATCCGGATGGCCGGTGGCAGCACCGACAACCCCATCCGCTTCTACCAGGCGTCCAGCTCGGAGATGTTCGGCAAGGTCCGCGAGACGCCGCAGCGCGAGACGACCCCGTTCTACCCGCGCTCGCCGTACGGCGTGGCCAAGGTCTTCGGCCACGACATCACGGTCAACTACCGCGACAGCTACGGCCTCTACGCGTGCTCCGGCATCCTGTTCAACCACGAGTCGCCCCGGCGCGGCCTGGAGTTCGTCACCCGCAAGATCACCAACGCGGTGGCCCGGATCAAGCTCGGCCTCCAGGACACCCTGGTGCTGGGCGACCTGGAACCGCGGCGCGACTGGGGTTTCGCGGGCGACTACGTGCAGGCCATGTGGCAGATGCTCCAGCAGGACGAGCCGGACGACTACGTGATCGCGACCGGCCGGACGCACCGGGTCCGCGACTTCGTGGCCGCCGCGTTCGCCCACGCCGGCATCGAGGACTGGGAGCGGCACGTCACCCAGGACCCGCGCTTCTTCCGGCCCGCCGAGGTGGACCTCCTCGTCGGCGACGCCGGCAAGGCGCACGAGAAGCTCGGCTGGAAGCCCGAGGTCGCCTTCGACGAGCTGGTCGCCATGATGGTCGACCACGACCTGGACGTGGAGGCCCGCAAGGCCGGCCTGGCGTGATCCGCGCCGCGGTCGGCGAAACCGGCGCACCGCGGTGACCACGCCGGCTACCCTCTGGGGGTGAGCACGGACCAGGTGGGGGCACCGAAGCAGGCCGCGACGTCCTTGCCGGTCCTCCCGGAGTCGTTCCTGCCGGTCGAGCACGCCCTCTACCGGCCGCGGCACAGCGCCCGCCAGCGCACCGCCCGCTACGCCGCCGTGCTGTTCTTCCTGCTGCCGATGGCGATGCTCGCCGTCGGCATGCGCCCCGCGGAGTTCGAGAACCGCGAGCTGGCGCACTTCCCGTCACCCACCGACGGCTGGGACTTCTTCCCCAAGCTGGAGAAGTGGGCCGCCGACCACATCCCGCTGCGCGACAAGGCGGTCGCGGTCGCCGACGGCATCAGCCGCGGCGTGTTCGGGGAGGCACCCAAGTTCGACCGCCCGCAGGGCCCGGTGGGCCCCGTCGTGCCGCCGCCCAAGGACCCGTCGCTGGACCGACCGGAACCGACGGCGTTCGTGACCGTCGTGGAGGGCAAGGGCGACTGGCTGTTCCTGGGCACCGACATCAAGTACGCCTGCAACCCGCCCGTGGCACCGGAGGACACCTACGCGCGGATCGACCGGCTGCGCGCGGCCGTCGAGTCGTCCGGGCGGAAGTTCGTCCTCGCCGCCGCGCCGAACAAGAGCACGATGGCCCCGGACTTCCTGCCCGCGCGGTACTTCGGCCGGGACTGCCTGGCCACCGGCCGCGACCGGTTCTGGCAGGACATCCAGGGCCACGACGTCCTCGACCTGCGGGCCGGTCTCCGCGAAGCCGCCGAGCGCAACAACGGCACGCCGGCCTACTCGAAGTACGACAGCCACTGGACGCACGACGGGAGCGTGGTGCTGGGCCGCGCCGTGGCGGAGAAGGTGCGGCCGGGCACGACCCGCACGTGGGAGGTTGAGCGCACCGGTGAGGACGACCGGCCCGGCGACCTCGCGAAGCTGATCGGCAGGCAGGAGGTCGACTCCATCCCCGCGTACGCCGTCCGGCCGGACGGCGAGCGGGAAGCGCCCATGCCACCGCCGGAGAACGACCGCGACCCGAGGCGCTTCACCCAGGACCGCAAGGACGGCGTGGTGGACGCCAAGGCCGCGATGGTCGGCGACTCGTTCGGCTACTACTCCGCGCCGTACGTCGCCGCCGGGTTCACCGAGCTGGAGCTGCGGCACGTGGACATGGCGAACAAGGACCCGCAGGGGCTGGCCCGCGTGCTCGCCGACTCCGACGTGGTGGTGCTGGTCGCGGCCGAGCGCAACCTGGTCGGCGGCATCTACCCGATGCTGAAGCCGTCCGTGATCGACGTCGTGGCCGCGGAACTGGCCGCCCGCCCGCGTCGCTAGGGCCCGCCACGCCGCTCGCGGTCGCGTGCCGCCAGCAACGCCCGCACCGTCACCGCGGACCCGTCCGTCCGCCCGTGGCGGGCCGGTGCCCGCGGTATCTCGTCGGTGCGCTCCACCGGGATCTCCTCCGTGCGCTCGGCATCGGCCCGCACGCGCAGCTCCGCCACACCCAGCTCGGCGGCCCGCGCCACCGCCTCCGGCGCGGGTCGGCGTGGTGACCGGGACAGCCGCCGCGCCAGGGCGTGACTCGGTCGCTCCACGTACCGGTAGCTCAACTCCACCACGCCGAACGTGGCGGCCACGGCCAGCGGCATCGCCAGCCACAGCGGCACGGCCGGCCGCAGCACGTCCAGCACCGCGAACGCCACCAGGCCGTGCAGCAGGTAGATCGAGTAGCTGCGCTCGGACAACGCCACCCACAGCCGGCGCTCCCGCAGCCCGGGCTCGGCGAACAGCCCGAGCAGGAAGCACAGCACCGCGCCCGCGAGCGCCAGGCTGTACGACCCGTCCAGGCGGCCCATGTCCGGGCCGTCGACGAACACGTACAACGCCCACGCGACACCGCCGAACACCCCGCCCAACCACAGCGGGACCTTCTTCGCCGTGGTGGCCCAGATGACCTGCCCCAGCAACGGGATCGGCAGGTACGACACGTTCACCGCGAACAGGAACCAGGACGGCCCGAACGCGCGGGCGCTCATCAGCACCGCGAACACGAACACGAGCTGCGCCGCGATGCCCACCCACACCCACCGCCGCAGCACCGGCAGCACCAGCACCAGCACCGCGTAGAAGATCAGCTCCACGATCAGCGTCCACGCCACCCCGACCAGCGCCACCTGCGGCACGATCAGGTAGTTGATCACGAGCATGTTGGTGAGGACGGCCCACCACGACAGCTCGGGGTTGTTGCCCGTCAACGGCTGCACGCCCAGCCACAACGCGCCCGCGGTGAGCAGCACCACCACGAACATCGGCGTGTGCACGCGCACCAGCCGGTTGGCGGTGAACCGCCGCTGCCCCATGCGAAGCGCGATCGGCGTCACCACGAAACCGCTGACCAGGAAGAAGAACGGCACCCCGACCTGCCCGATGCCCTGTGCGCCCATGTGCACCGGTTCGCTGGTCAGCGAGTCGATCAGGGTCACCACCGGGGTGGGTCCGGTTTCCCGCTTGGCCACCCACTGCTCGGCGAGGTGGCTGTAGAAGACCAGGACCGCCGCGCTCGCGCGGCCGATGTCGATGAACGCGATCCGGGTTTTCCGCTCGGTGTCCAGCAACCCGCCCCTCTCGCCGCGTGACCACAGCCCTCCGGAGGGTAACGCCACCGGGGGCGTGCTGTCGGCGGGTCGGGCGCTAGTCCGATCGACGCTCGCGTTTGCGGCGTTCCCACCGGCGGATCGCGCGATCGGCGGGCACCTCCACGAAGCGGTGCAGCACCTCGGTCACCGCGGCCACCGCGGCGAGGCCCGCCACCGTGGCGAGCGTCGGCCCGACCAGCGGCGTGAGCAGCCCGAGCAGCGGGTACATCGCGGGGATGTGCACCAGGTACACGGCGTAGGTCCGCTTCGCCCAGCCGCGCACGAACGGCGACCGGCACACCGGCCCGTCCATCGACACCAGCAGCACGGTCAGCAGCACGCCGAACAGCAGGGTCCTCGGCACCGCCTCGCCCATGCCCGAGTACCGGTAGAGCTTGTCCACCCACACGACCACCGCGAAGTGCGCCACCCCGATCGCGATGCCGGTCAGCGGCGCGATCTTGCGGGAGTGCACCAGCGACACGAGCTGCCCGAGGCACAGCAGCGGCAGGTACCCGATCAGGCTGCCGACCTGCGAGAGCCCCGGCACGGACACGTCGAACGTCGCCAGGACCACCACGAAGCACAGCGGCGCGGCGGCCAGCGGCGCGGCCCACGGCAGGCGGCGCAGCACCGGGATCGTCGCGGCCACGTAGGCGTAGAAGCCGATCTGGATCAGCAGCGTCCAGGTGACGCCCAGCACCACCACCGGCGGCGACAGGAAGAACCCGCCCAGCACCAGGTTCGCGGCCAGGTCGCCGAAACCGAGCGCGGCCGGGTCGGCGGAGGTCCGGTACAGCCCGAACTTGATGGCGAGCCAGCCCAGCAGCGTCGCCGCCCACAGCAGCGGGATCAGCCGGACCACGCGCCGCCGCAGGAACTGGCCGGGCGACTCGCGGTCCGCCACGTGCGTCACGACCACCCCGCTGACCACGAGGAAGACCGCCACGCCGAAGAAGTGCAGGTGGTCGTTGAGGTGCAGGGTGCCGACGACGCCCTCCTGGACCGCCGTCACCACCCAGAAACCGGGGTCCTTCAAGCCGTACCAGGCCGTCAGGTGGGTGAGCACGACGGCGCAGGACCCGATGACGCGCAACAGGTCCAGCCCGTGCATGTAGCCGGTCTTGCGCGTGGTCGCCTCCGGGCGCGCCTCGGTCGCCGTCACGCGGAACCCCCCACCGCGCGGTGCGCGCCCTCGCCCGCCAACCCGACGGCCGCGACGGCCACCGCCAGCGCGACGCCGAACGGCAGGAAGTCCAGCAGTCCCAGCACCGGGTACCCGACGACCGGCACGGCCACCGCGAGCGGCAGCGCCCGGTCGGCGAGCCGGCGCACCGCGGTCCACCCGGCCGCCGCCACGCCCCTCGGCAGCGCGATCACGAACAGCAGCGCCGCCACGGTCGCGCCCAGCGGTCGCCAGTACCCGACCTGCTCGGGGAACAACAGGTCGCCGAGCACGGTCAGCACCAGGCACAGCAGGCCCAGGCCGACGCCGTGCGCGGCGGGCAGCCGCCCGGCGCGGAACAACGCCGCCAGCCGCCCGAACACCAGCAGTGGCACCAGGGTCGCGGCCGTGCCCACCAGGCGCAGCACCTCCGGACCGCCGTCGGCGAGCCAACCGCACAGCAACGCCACCAGGCAGCCCGCCTCCAGCAGGACGAACGACGCCAGGCCCGGTTCACGGCGCTCCAGCGGGCGCAGCGCGGGCACCAGCGCGGCGACCAGCACGAGCGCCAGGACGGGTGCGGTCACCGCGCTGTCCAGCAACGGTTCCGCGCCCACCGCCCACAGCGCCGCGCCCACCGCCACCGCGCCCGCGAGCACCGGGAGGTGCGCGGCCACCACGCGGCGCCCGCCGGCGAGCCCGTACCCGGCCGCCATCAGCAGCAGCGCCGTGCCCAGGAACCCGAAGTCCTCGCCCAGCCCGCTCGGCTTGTTCACCCACGACCGGACGACCTCGACGAACGCCGGCGTGAAACCGTGCCGGTTCGGCCACAGGCCGACCAGGTAGCTGTACGCGAGCAGGCACACGCCGGCGGCGGTGACGACGCGGACGCCCGGCGCGATCGGGGGCGTGCGCACCGCGATCGGCTCAGCCATCGGCGGGCAGCGCCTTCACCTGGCGGGCCACCACGTCGGCGAACCGGTCCAGCGCCTCGGGTGCACCGGCGTCGGTTTGCAGCCGCACCAACAGGTCGTCGTGCGTGTAGTGGGCACGCGCGGTCGGCCGCGCCGAGGTGTCGTCGGCGGCGGCGGGCGTGCCCACCACCCGCTCCACACCGGCCACGCCACCACGCCGCTCCAGGCCGAAGGCGAGCTGGAGTTCGTCCAGCCGGTCGGCGGCGCGACGCGCGGCGTCCCGGTCGGCCATCCGCACCACGAACACCAGCACGCGACCGGCCGGGTGGTCGGTGGCCTGGGCGAACCGCGCCGCGCCCGCGCCCTCCTCCTCGACCGCCGCGATCTCGTTGTGGTGCAAGAACTTCAGGTCGGCGACATCGCCGAAGTGGCGTACGTCCGGGTTGAACCCCGGCCGGCCGCCGGGATCGGCCAGCGCCAGCACGAGCGGGTCACCCGCGATCCGGCCCGCCTCGCCGGTGGGCGGCACGTGCCAGGCGGCGGCGGGCACCGGTTTGCCCCACACCGCCCACGACGCCAGGCACACCGCGGCGAGCACCACGACGACGGCGAGCGAGACCGCTTTCGGCGCGCGTTCACCCGCCACTCGACACCCCCCAGCCCGGATCGCGGCGCGCCGACACCAGGGCGCCGCCCTGGATTGTCGCAGGGCGGCGCTCGGGCGTTACCGGAATCCGCAGATCAGAGTGGGCGAAGCCACAGTGTTATGAACGTGGTTTCGGATTCCCGGGCCGCGCGGATCAGGTCCTCGTCCGCGTGGTCGCCCGGCGTCGCGCCGAGCGGGGCGGGGGAGTAGCCGAGCTTGCGGTAACCGAGCAGGACGTCCGCCGGGTCGTCGCCCAGCTCCTCGATCGCCTCCGGGCAGAACTCGCACACCACGTGCGGCCGGTCGCGCTCCAGCACGGCCGTCAGGCCCGCGAGGGCCCGGTGGTCGCGGCCCTGGAGGTCGACCTTCACCAGCGAGATCCGGCGGTCCACGACCTCCGGCCGGCCGTCCAGCCGCACCGCGGGCACCACCACGCCGTCCCGGCCGCCGTCGGTGACGGCGTGCGCGCGGTGGTCGCCGCTGTTGTCGCCGTCCGGCACCAGCAGGATCTCCGCGTCGGTGTCCCACGCGGCCACCGGCAGCACCGACACCAGCTCCGCCGCGGCCGGCGACAGGTTCGCGGCCACGTTGCGCCGCAGGTAATCCGCGTTCACCGGGCTGGCCTCCACCGCCACCACGGACGTGACGCCCGAGGAGCGCTGGAGCAACCGCAGCGAGTGGTAGCCGACGTGCGCGCCGATGTCCAGGAAAGCGCCGTTGCCGACGAGTTCCGCCATCAGGTCCGCTTCCTCGCGCTCCCAACTGCGGTAGTACGACAGCCACGGCAGCATCACGCGGTCCACCGGCAGCAGCAACGCGCCCGCGTCGCACACCACGACGTCCGCGCCCGCCGGCACCGGCGCGTGCCGCAACCGCGCCGCGTCCCGCGCCGCGCCGACCTCGCGGGTCAGCTCCGCGATCCGCTGGTCCCGCGCGTCCTGGCCCCGGTCGCGCTCCAGGAACATGTCGAACGCCTTGCGCTCGCCCTCGTCCAGCCGCGCCGCCAACCGGTCCAGGTTGCCGTCCAGCCGCCGCTCCAGGTCCGTCACCGAACCCTCGACGCGGGACAGCCCCTCCCGCACCCGGCCCTCCACGGAGGTCAGCCGGTTCTGCACGCCGGTGCTCGCCCAGCGCGCCGCCTCGGTGGACGACTCCAGCGCCGCGATCCGCGCCACCACGTCGCCCAACGTGCCCTCGACGCCGTCCACGATCGCGCCGAGCACGCGCCGCTGGTGCACGTCGTAGTGGTCGATGGCGCGCAGCACGGCCTTGCGCAGCGCGGGCGCGAGGGGCGTGCGGGACGCGGCGCCCGCGTCCGCCCGCCACAGCAACGCCTGCCGCGAGTCCTGGAGCGGGCGCAGCGGGTTGTCCGCGGGACCCGCGGCGGGCGCCGCGCCGGACCGCGCCGTCGAGCGCTTCTCGTACGCCTGGCGCAGCTGCTCGCCCATCCACTTCGCGGCGCGGTCCATGGACCGGGTGCGCAGGATGTGCTCGCGTGCCGCCCGACCGCGGCGTGCCGCCTCCGCCGGGTCGTCGGCGACCTCGCGCATGGCGCGCGCGGCGGCGTCCAGGTCCGGGTCGGCCCACAGCGAGTCCGCCTCGTACGGCTCGTTGCCCCTGCCGACCTCGACCAGCCGGTACGGGATCGGCCAGCCGGTGCGCTCGTCCACGAACTCGGCGGTGCTGGAGTAGTCGGTGGAGATCACCGGGATGGCGCGGGCCATCGCCTCGGCCACCGTCAACCCGAAGCCCTCGCTGCGGTGCAGCGACACGTAGCAGTCGCTGGCCGCGTACAGGTCGTTCAGCTCTTGCACCGTGAGGTACCGCTCGACCAGCTCGACCCGCGGGTCCTCCATGGCCCGCACGCGCAGCCGCTCCGCGACGTCCGGGCGCTTCGCCCCGTTCACCGCCTTGAGCACCAGGCGCACGTCGTCGCGGTCCGGGAACGCGCGCTGGAACGCTTCCAGGACACCCCAGGGGTTCTTGCGCTCGCCGATGCTGAGGAAGTCGAACGCGAACAGGAACCGCACCGGGTCGCCGGGAGCGCGTTCCGGCCGGTCCACCGGACCCGGGTCGCGCACCGGCATCGGGATCGCCTTCACCGGTTTCGCGGTGTGCTTGGCGATCGCCTCCCGGCAGAACTCGCTGATCGTCCACACCTCGTCCACGAGGTGGAACGCCGAGTGCATCCAGCCCGGGAACTGCTCCAGCTCCCACGCCCACAGGCCGATCCGGTACCGGTGGTGGCCGACGTGCGGCCGGTTCTCCAGGACCGCCTGCGTCTGGTCGGCGTTCACCGACAGCAGCGTGATCGGGTAACGCGGGTCGCCCTTGGTGTCCGGCTCCGGCATCCCGGTGCGGCTGGACACCAGCCGGTCCTCCACCACCGAGCTGACCGGCACGCCCGCGCGGGCGATCGCGTCGTGCGCGATGCGGCCCAGCTCGCCGACGCCCAGCTCCGCGGTCAGGTAGCCGACGACGTTCACGCCGAACTCGTCCACCGGTTCGGCCGGCTCCACGGGTTCGGCGGGCAGCGCCCAGTCCGGCAGCGACTCCTCGGTGACGCCCGACGTGCCGCACCACGCGCGGAACGGCGCGGCGTCGCGGCCGTGCGGCCGGGGGAACGCGGCACGGAGGTCCGGCCTGCCCTCCCACAACGCGGTGGTGAGGCGGTTGAGCACGGTGCCCGCGGGCGCGTCGTCCGGCGGCGCGGCCAGCCACTCGCGCAGCGCGGCGCCGCCGTCGGCGCCGAACGCGTGCGGCGGCAGCGGTTCGTCGTCGCGCTCCGCCTTCACCCACGCGTCGCGGAACAGCTTGCGCACGGCGGGCGTCAGGCGCGTGCCGTCGGCCATCTTCGCGAAGCCGTACGGGATCGACTCCAGCGATTCGGCATAACCGTTGTCCTGCAACAGGACGCGGTACGAGTCGCACAGCTCCTTGACCGCCGGGTGCGCGGACAGCACCACGCGCGGCCGGGCGGCGGCGTGCTGCGACAGCAGCCACGGGCGCTCCGGCCGGTAACCGCTGAAGTGGAAGAACCGCAGCGGTCGACCGCCCGCGGTGAGCACGCCGTCGTCGTCCCGCGTCACCGGCCGCTCGTGCACGTTCCAGTAGGCGACGTTGAAACCGGGGTCGCGCAGCACGTGGTTGTCGAACAACGCGGGCACCTGGTCCACCCACCGCTGGTCGGTGAACAGCTGCCGCTCCGGCGCGACGACCGCGTCGTGCCGCAGCCGTTCCGCCCAGAAGTCCAGGAACTCCTCGGAACCCGGGCCGGTCGCCACGAAACCCAGGTTGAAGATGCCCGAGCCCATGATGACGGCCTCGCTCGGGTCCTTGCCGTCCCGCGGCAGCGGGCGCAGGTGGTGCGGCGTCAGCACGATCCCGTGCGCCGTCGCCAGTTCCGCCAGCTCCGGCATCGGGGCGAAGACCTCGATGTCCGGGTCGAGGTAGATCACGACGTCGGACCGCTCGCGCAACTGCCGCAGCAGGTACGGCTTCACCGCCGTGGCCAGCTCGGTCACGTTGTAGGAGGTCGCCATCCGGAGGTAGTCCTCCGGGTCGAGCCCGAACGCCTCCGGCCCGACGGTCCGCAGCCTGCCCTGCGCGGTGCCCGAGCCGCGCGGCGCGTCGATCACCGCGATCACGAACTCGTGGTCCTCGTGGTGCCGCAGGTAGGAGGCGGCCAGGACGCGGGCGGCGGGCAGGTAGTTCCGCGCGACCACGGTGCACGTGGTCACGCCGACGCGGTCAGCCATCTGCCTTGAGCACCTTCAGCTCGGCTTCGAGGACCTCGGTGAAGCCCTTCTGGGCGGCGGTCAGGTTCGGCGCGGCGACGTCGACGCGCACGATCATGCCGTCGCTGCCGTAGTGGCCGCGCACGCGTGCGTTCGAGCCGTTCGCGGAGTCGATCTGGCCGGTCAGCACGGTCGTCGGGCTGTCCTTGAACACGGTCATGCCGTTGCCGAGCTGGATCTCGTGCAGCGCCAGCGCCGCCGCGTTCGCCGCCTTGTCGTCGCTCGCCTGCACGATCAGGATCACGCCGCTGGCGCCGCTGTCCAACGTGAACTGCGCGAGCTTCGCCTTGCCCGCGCCCGCCGTCGTGTACGCCTGCGCCTCGCTGTCCAGCAGGTACTTCAGGTTCGGCACGGCGGAGAACGCGGTCACCGACTTGTTCTGGGTCACCTTGCCCGCGAGCTTGCCGATCGGCATCGGGTCGGGCGGCGCGGTGGTGGTCGTCGTGGTCGGGGTGGTGCTGGTGGTCTCGGTGTTGCCACCGCTGGCCGTGGACTCGCCGCGACCCCAGATCATGTACGCGCCGAACGCGATGCCCGCCAGCAGCACGACGGCCACGACGATGCCGATGACCTTCTTCTTGCCACCGCCACCGCCCTCGTCGAACACCTCGGGGCCCTGCGCGATCCAGGACGGGCCGGCGTCGCCGTAGGAGCCGAACCCGTCACCGCCACCCCACGGGGTGCCGGCCTGCTGTGGTTGCTGCTGCTGCGGCGGCCAGTTCTGCGGTGGCTGCTGCTGTCCCGGCGGCGGTCCGGGGTGCGCCACCGGGCGCACGTACTGGGTGCGCTCCGCGTCGGCGGGCGGCCTGCCGGAGACCACCTGCGTGGCGTCCGGGTTGGCCGCGCCGGGGCCGACGACCTGGGTCGCGTCGGGGTTCGGCGGCTGCTGCTGGGGCGGCGACGCCTCCCACCGGAACGGCGGCGCGAAGGGGCTCTGCCCCTGCTGCCCGCCCGGCGTGCCACCGCCGCTGCTCGCCGACGCGAGCAGCTCATCTCGGCGACGTCGGTAGTCGTCGGCACTGATCCGACCCTCCGCCAAGGTCCGGTCCAGTTCCGACAGCTCCTCTTGCCAGGACATCCCTGCTCCTCCATGTCTGCGCGCGAGCGCCATTGTGACGCATGGTCCGGGAGCGCCTGCGGGCATCGGGCACTTGTGATGCGGTCGTTGTGGCCCGCAGGCGCACGTGGTCCGGGGCTTCGGTGACACGCACCGGTTTTTGCGAACGCACAGCGGTTTGCGGCGAACCCTCGGTTACGTTCGACCGGCCATGACGGTCGGTGTCCGGCAGGTCACCAGGGGTCGGGGGACCTCGGATGCCCGTCTCACAGGGGGAAACGAGTTGTTCGCGCACAGAGCGCGCCGTTCGGCGCGCGTTCCCGTCGTGCTCGCGCTGGCCGCGGCCACCGCGTTGAGCACCACGTCCGCGGCGCACGCGGACACGATCACCGCCGACGTGACGGTCACCGCCGAGGTGGTCGGCGGTCCCTTCCTGGTGGGCCAGGAGATCCCGGTCCGGATCACCGCCACCAACATCGGCGGCTCGACCGCCGAGCGGACCTACGTCGACGCCAGGACGCTGTCCGGTTCCTACCTCGGGCTGCTGGAGTTCGGGCCGCTCAAGTACCCCGGCACCGCGATCGAGCCCGGCGCGGCGGTGACCACCACCGTGCCCGGCAAGATCTACCAGTGGCAGGGTGCGCCGGTCGTCCGGATCACCGCCTGGTCGTACAGCGACACGGACCACCGGGACAACAACACCTTCGACCTGGCCGTCCCCGTCACCGATCCCGGTTCCGCCACCGGGACCCTCGGCGGCGTCGTCTACGGCGACCGCAACGACAACAACACCGCCGACCCCGGCGAGGGGCTGGCGGGCGTGCTGCTGGAGGCGTACGACGGCTCCTTCGACCGAAAGCGCACCACCCGGACCGACGCCGACGGCCGCTACCGGTTCACCGACCTGCCGGTGCGCCGGTACGGGTTGTGGGTGCACGAAGCACCCGACGGCTGGGTCCTGCCGTCCGGGCGCGAGGTGGACGTCGACGGCGACGAACACGTCGAGTACCGGGCCGTGCGGCCGTTGAGCGACCGGTTGACCGCGAAGGCGCAGTTCCGGCAGGACACCCACCAGGTCGGCGACCGCGCCGAAGTCGTCATCACCCTCACCAACACCGGCACGACCGACATCACCGGCATCAAGGCCGGGTGCGACCGCAGCGGCGGCGAAGGGCCGCACCTGGTCGACCTCCGGCTCGGCGACCTGGAGTGGCAGGGCCCCGGCGTCACCGTGCCCGCGGGCGCCAAGCGGAAGATCACCATCAGCGGCGTCGTCCCGGACAAGGCGACCGGTTTCGGGTCGACCAACGTGGGCTGCGACTTCGGTCCCGACGACAACCCGCGCGGCTTCCCGGTCGCGGTCGACTTCGCCCGCGTGCCCGCACCGCCCGCCGACACGTGGCTGGCCTTCTACCAGGACCTCGACGGCGACTCGACCGTCGACCCGGGCGAGGAGGTGTCCGGGGTGCGGATCGGGCTGAAGGACCGGATCAGCGGTCGCGTCGTGGCCAGGGGCAAGACCGACGCGCGGGGGCACGTGGCGTTCACGGGCGTCCCGGCCGGCCCGTACGAGGTGAAGCTGATCGGGGACTCGTGGGAGATCAAGGGCAGCGGGAACCTGTTCGTCGGCACGTGCCTGCCCTACTGCCGGGGCGGTCAGCACATGACCCTGGTCCCCGCGGCCTGACCCGACTCAGTTCCGCTTGGTGAGGATCGTCGGCCCGACGATCTTCCGCGCGATCCGCCGCAGCCTGCTCTTCGGTTTGGGAGCGGGCTTCGGCGGTTCCGCCGCCTTGGGCTCGGCCGGCGCTGCTTGGGGTGGTGCCGGCTGGACCGGCGCGGCCGGTCGCACGGGCGCGAACACCACGGTTTCCGCGTGGGCCGCCGGGTCCGGCGCCGGCGGGGCCTCCGGGGTTACCGGGGTTACCGGGTTCAACGCCGCGGTGAGCGGTTCCGCCGCCGGTTTCGGCGGTGCCACGGGGAAGGGCGTGGTCGGCGGTGCTGGTGCGACCTCGTCGTCCACCGGGAGGGCGGGCGTGAACAAGCCCCGCGACTCCTTCGCCGGCCCACCCAACGACGGCGGCAGCTGCACGCCGTCGACGGGGACGGCGGGCGTGCCGTTGCTGTGCGGTGCCTTGCCGTTGACCGCCTTGCCGTTCGTGGTGCCGTTGACCGCGGTGCCGTTGGTCGGCTTGCCGTTGACCGCCGTGCCGTTCGTCGGCTTGCCGTTGATCGCCACGCCGTTGACGGCGGTGCCGTTGGTCCCGTTGACCGGCTTGCCGTTGCTCGGGGTGGTCCCGTTGATGACGACGCCGTTGACCGGCTTGCCGTTGGTGCGCGGCGGTTCGGCGGCCGGTGGCTCTGCCGCGGCGGCCAGGAAGGCCGCGGCCAGGCTGCTCACCGCGGCCTCGTCCACCGCGCCCTCGGGCACCACGCCCTTGGGGGCGCTCGGCGGCGTCGTGGCCGTGGGCTGGACGGGCACCTCACCCGGCGGGGTCGCCGGGAGGTCGGCGAGGACGCCGGCCATGGACGTGCGTTCACCCGGGTTCCGGGTGTCGACGGGCTGGATGCGGAGGGTGGGCGCGTCGTTGCTCGGCTGGAACTTGCTCGGCGAAGACTGGTCAGGCTCCTGGCTGAACGTCACGCGGGGATCTTGCCAAAACACGTTGGGTAAGTCCTCGGCAGGTTTGTCAGCAGAAAATCAATCCGCACGGCTTGGTGGTGGTCGTGGTGGCGCGGGTCGTGGTGGTCGTCGGTCGCGGGTCGGTGGTCGGTCGCGGGTCGGTCGTCGTGGTGACGGCCGTGGTGGTCGTCGTCGTGACGGTCGTCGTGCGCGTCGTCGTGGTGGTGCCGCGGGTCGTGGTGGTCGTCGTGGTGCTCGACGGGGGAGCGGTCGTCGGCTCGGCCGCCGGTGCGGTCCGGGCGGGTTGCGAACTCCCCGTCACGACCACGACGCCCACCTCACCGGCGGGCTGGATCGCCTGCGGCTCCCGGACCAGGACGCCGTGCGCCCACAGGGCTGCCGCGGCGGCGCCGGCCAGCGCCCCGAGGGCCAGCCGGGCCGGACCACCCGCTGCGGTGAGCATTGACCTTGACTACCGACCTCACTCAAGTGGGTCAAATCGCTAGTAGGCCCTTGATGCCGGCCCAACGCGCGTGCTAGGGCCGGCGTCCGGGGGCTACGCGAGTTCGGCGGACAACGTGATGGTGGTGCCCGCGAGCGCCTGGCTCACCGGGCAGTTCTCCTTGGCGTTCTCGGCCGCCGCGGCGAAGGAGTCCGCGTCCAGGCCCGGCACGTCGGCCCGCACGGTCAGGTGGATGCCGGTGATGCCGGTGCCCGGCTGGAACGTCACCTCGGCGGACGTCTCCACCGTCCGCGGCGGGGTGCCCGCCTGCGCCAGCCCGTGCGACAACGCCATCGAGTAGCACGAGGAGTGGGCCGCCGCGATCAGCTCCTCCGGGCTGGTCCGGCCGTTCGCCTGCTCGGCGCGCGACGGCCAGGACACGTCGAACGAGCCGACGCCGGACGACTCCAGCGCCACGGTGCCGCTGCCCTCCAGCAGGTTGCCGGTCCAGTTCGTGGTCGCCTTGCGGGTGGTGGCCATGTCGGTGAACCCCGTCCTCGGAAGCGTGTGAAGCCTGCACCGGCCAACTTAACGGCGATCACCGGCCGCCGCCCGCCCCGGGTGCCGGTGATCGCACCCACAACGTGCGAAAGGGGCCCCGGGAGAACCCGGAGCCCCTTTCGGGAGAGCGGATGACGAGACTCGAACTCGCGACCCTCACCTTGGCAAGGTGATGCGCTACCAACTGCGCTACATCCGCCTGACACGAAGAACTATAGACCACGCCTCAAACCACGCTCGCACCGGGGGGTGCCTTGTCCGCCAGCAGCCGGTCGACCTCGGTCAACCGCTCCGCGGACCACCGCCACTCCCAGAGCGGCCGGACCTTGGCCACGACCTCCGCGGGCAGCCACGGCGCGACCTGGTCCCGCAGCTCCCACTCGTCGAACACGTGCTCGTAGAAGCTCACCACCGACGCGTTCGACAGGAACTGCTCCGGCTGCCGGAAGCACCAGTGCGCGAACCCGTACACCCGGCGCAGCAGGTCGCCGTCGCCGTCGCGGTGCGCGTCCGCCGCCAACTGCCACAGCTCCGACAGGAACACGTGGCACGACCACGACTCGCGCTCGACGACCGCGCTCAGCTCGGGAAGAAGGGCGGAAGCCCTTGTGCGCCAATCGCCCACGCGGCAGGACACTACCCGCCGAGCGCGCCGCCGCCACGTGAACGGCGACCACCTGACGCCCACCCGTGATCGGGTCGTCACCGAGCGCTCACACCCGGTGGGTGCGCCACCCGGTGCGTTCACCTGCTCCGAACGGCCCACTCCGGTCGTCGGGTCTTCGGTATCACCTCGCTATCGCTTCGGGGCGCTTCGATCCAGCTGTGGCATCTTGACCTCGGAGCACAGGGCGGGCGGGAGGTGCCGGGCGCGGATGGCCGGAGATGCCGATGTCGACCGGGAACTGCTCGCCAGGGTCAGGTCCGGTGACGACTCGGCGTTCGGCGAGCTGTTCACCCGGCACGCGGACGCCGTCCGCCGGTTCGCGCTGCGCCACGTGCGCGAGCACGCCGAGGCCGACGACCTGACCGCCGAGGCGTTCTTCCGGGTCCTCCAGGCGATCCGCCGCGGCAGCGGCCCGACCGACCACGTGCGCACCTACCTGCTGACCGTCGCCCGCCGCGTCGCGTGGGAGTGGAGCGGGCGGCGGCGGGACGTGCCGGTGGAGGACGAGGAGCTGTCGCGCCGCGTCGAGCCGTTCCCCGACGCCACCGCCACCCGCCCCGAGCAGGCGTTGATCTCCCGCGCCTTCACCAGCCTCCCCGAGCGCTGGCGCACCGTGCTGTGGCAGGTCGAGGTGGAGGGCGAGCGGCCCGCCGCCGTCGCGCCCAGCTTCGGCCTGTCCCCGAACGCCATGGCCGCCCTCGCCCGCCGCGCCCGCGAGGGGCTGCGCGCCGCCTACCTCCAAGCGCACCTCGCCGAGGACGCCGGCCCGCGCGCGTGCAGCTCCGTCGTCGCGAAGCTCGGCACCTACACGGCGGGCGGCGTGCAGGGCGCGGAGCAGCGGCGCATCCGCAAGCACCTCCAGACCTGCTCGTCCTGCAACGCCCTGCACGCCGAGCTGACCGAGGTGTGCTCGACGCTGCGGGCGCACGCGGCGAGCATCGCCGTGCCGCTCGCCGCGACCGCCCTCGCCGCACCCGTCGTGCTGGGCAAGGCCGCGTGGCTCACCGGGCGCGTCAAGCTGGTCCTGGCCGGTTCCGCGTCGGCCGTCGCGGTCGGCCTGTTCGGCGTGCTCGCGGGCGTGTTCACCGGCGCGCCCGGCCCGGCCCTCGTCCAACCGGGGCCGGACCAGCCGCAGGGCGAGAACGTGCTGGCGCTGTGCTCCACCGGGCCCACCGTCACCGGCGTGCCGGTCAGCGAGACGTCGCCCGCCGCGCCGCCCGTGGTGCGCGTCGACCACACCCGCGTGGTGACGAAGGTGGTGACCGAACCGCCGCGCACCGTCGTGGTGACCTCCGAGGTGACGCCCTCCGCGTCGACCACCACCACGACGACGACCACCGCCGACTACCGGGTGCTGGAAGACCCGGACGAGACGACCACCACGACGACGACCACCACGACCACCACCACGGAGCCGGGAACGCCACTGGTCGGCACCTCGCCGGTCGACGTCACGCCCACCACGGTGACCGTGCACCCCACACCGGTGGCCCTCGTCCCGCGCTGACCACGGCCCGCTACCCGGCAGTTCACTCAAAGGATGCATGGGTTTGCCGGTAGCGTTGAGGCCGCTTCGGTGATCGCCCGACTGCTGAGGAGACGGTGATGACGCGGCTGGTGCGCGGTGCGGACGGCCGGATGTGGACGGTGCGCAGCCAGATCGAGTGGCGCAACCCGTCGGCCGACGCCGACTTCGAGCACGACGTGAGCGGTGGCCAGGGTCCCGGCGTGCTGATGCTCGCGTACGTCGTCGTGCTGGCCGTGGTCCTGGTCGCCTGGAAGCCCGCCGACGTGGTCGTGCCCGGCTGGCTCCTGTTCGCCCTGGTCCTGCTGTTCCTGTTCTTCCCGGTCCGCTGGGCGGTGCGCAGGCCGTGGCTGGTGGCCGCCGAGGCGAAGAAGACCGACGAGCTGCCGCCGGAGCGGTGGGTCGGGTCCGTGCGCGGCTTCCTGACCGTGCGCAACGAGGTCTCCAACGTGGCCCGCAAGATCGAGATGTACTCGCTGCCCGACCTGGACGGGCCGTTGCAGCCGGTCGACTGACGCGCCGCCTCGGGTGACACTGGACGCGTGCCGGAACTACCCGAGGTCGAAGCGCTGGCCGAACACCTGCGTGAACACGCCGTCGGCCGGGTCGTGCACCGCGTCGACGTGGCGTCGTTGCAGGTCCTGAAGACGTTCACGCCGCCGTGGACGGACCTCCAGGGCCGCACCGTGACCGGCGCGGGCCGGTTCGGCAAGCACCTGGACCTGGACTGCGACGGGCTGCACCTGGTCGTGCACCTGGCGCGGGCCGGCTGGCTGCGGTGGTCCGACCAGCTGTCCGCCGCGCCCCTGAAACCCGGCAAGGGCCCGCTCGCCCTGCGCGTCCACCTCGGGCCACCCGGCGAGGGGCCCGGGTTCGACCTCACCGAGGCGGGCACCAAGAAGGGACTCGCCGCGTGGGTGACCGACGACCCGCGGACCGTCCCCGGCATCGCCCGGCTCGGCCCCGACGCGTTGTCCGTGACCAGGACGCAGTTGGCCGACCTGTTCGCCGGGCGCACCGAGCGGCTGAAGACGGCGTTGACCGATCAGACGCTCATGGCGGGGGTCGGCAACGCGTACTCCGACGAAGTCATGCACATGGCCCGGCTGTCGCCCTACGCGACGGCGGGGAAGTTGAACGACGAGGCGTTGGACCGGCTGCACGAGGCGTTGGTCCGGGTGCTGACCGACGCCGTGCGGCGGTCCGTCGGCCAGTCCGCGGCCCGGCTCAAGGGCGAGAAGCGCTCGGGCCTGCGCGTGCACGGGCGTACGGGGTTGCCGTGTCCCGTGTGCGGCGACACGGTGCGTGAGGTGTCGTTCGCGGACCGGGCGTTCCAGTATTGCCCCACCTGCCAGACCGGTGGGAAGCCGCTCGCCGACCGCCGGCTCTCCAGGTTGCTCAAGTAGTTCGCCCTCCGAGGACTTGCCCTTGCCTCGGGACCACCGCACGGCACAGCATGGACGCCGTGCGTGACCTTCTGACCCAACGTGCGGTCCTCGGCGTCATCGCGACCCTGGCGGTGCTCGGCCTCTTCGTGATGCTCTGCCGGGCCCGCCGGGTGAGCACATCCGTGGAAGACGCCGTGATGGACATGCTGCACCGCATGTCGAAGGCGTCGGCGGACCTGCGGGAAGGGCTCACGCAGGACGCCGCCGACAAAGCCACGCCGCACCTGCGGGAGATGTTGCGGTGCGTGGCGGTCGGCATCACCGACCACGAGGGCACCGTCCTTTCGTGGGACGGCGGCGCGAACGACCACTACGAGTTCCTGCGCGCGTACATCGAGCGGGCCATCGGCGAGTGCCACAAGGAGCACGTCGAGCACCGCAAGCTGGACTGCGAGCTGCCCGGGCCGTGCTCGTTGCACTCGGCCGTCATCGTGCCGCTGATCGTGGAGTCCGAGGTCGCCGGGACGTTGATCGTCGTCAGCGGCGTGGCGAACAAGCGGCAGATCCGGATGGCGGAGGAGACGGCGCGGTTCGTGTCGACGCAACTGGAGCTGGAGGTGTTGCAGAAGTCCCGGCAGGCGCTGGCGCAGGCCGAGGTCCGGGCGCTGCGGGCGCAGATCTCGCCGCACTTCGTGTACAACGCGCTGAACACGATCTCGTCGTTGATCCGGACCGACCCGTCGCACGCGCGGGAGCTGTTGCAGGAGTTCGCGGAGTTCACGCGGTACTCGTTCCGGACGGACGGGTTCTTCACGACGCTCGCCGACGAGCTGACCAACATCCACCGCTACCTGACCATCGAGCAGGCGCGGTACGGGCCCAGGTTGAACGTGCGGCTCAAGATCGCGCCCGAGGTGTTGCAGGTCGTGCTGCCGTTCCTGGTGTTGCAGCCGTTGGTGGAGAACGCGGTGCGGCACGGGCTGGCGAAGAAGCCGGGTGGCGGGTTGCTGACGATCATCGCGGAGGACAACGGCGCGGAGGCGTTGATCTCGGTCGAGGACGACGGGGTGGGCATGGACCCGGACCGGCTGTTCGAGGACTTGAAGGACGCCCACCAGACCGGCGCGCACGTCGGGCTGGGCAACATCAACCACCGCATGAGGGCCGTGTTCGGCGACGACTACGCCTTGGTCGTGGAAACCGCGCCGGATGCCGGCATGAAGATCATTCTGAAGGTCCCCAAGTATTCGCCGGGCGTGCGCACCAACCTCCCCCTCGTGCCGCCGAAGCTGGAGGAGACGTCCGAGCAGCCCGCGATCCGCGCTTGACCAGCGGTTTTGTTGATCACCCGATCTAGCGATAGGAGATCGGGCACTTTCTGGCGGAGGATTTCGTTGCCGTAAACGAAGGAAGCGGCCCCCACGGCGAGGCGCCAGCCACGGAGGCGAGGCCCGCGCGTGCCCCTGCGCGTGCCCGGGAGGAATGCGGACGCCGCGGTGCGGGACACGGCCGGCGACCCGGCGGCGGCGACCCGACGGCGGCGACCCGACGGCGGCGACCCGACGGCGGCGACCCGACGGCGGCGACCCGACGGCGGCGACCCGACGGCGGCGACCCGACGGCGGCGACCCGACGGCGGCGACCCGACGGCGGTTCAGGCCGCGGCGATGGCCAGGGTCGTGATGAGCATGACGGCGCACACCGACCAGAAGATCCACATCCAGTAGATGTGCATGGGGGACGGCCCATCCGCGTTCTGCCGGCCGCGTTCGTCCCACCACTCGACGTACCGCTCCAGCCACCGGATCGGGTTGAACGTCACCGACCGATGTTAGCTCCGCCACCACGGCTCCCGAGCCGCGACGTAAGGTCGGGTCCATGAGCGTCACGGACAAGATCACGGCTCGCCTGCCCCGGATCGTGGCCGATCGGGCGGATCGCAGCCCCGTGGTGGCCGCGGTGCGCCTGCACGGCGTGATCACGCCCAACCCGTCGCCCATGGCGCGCAACACGATCAACGTGCAAACCGTCGAGAGCGCCCTGACCCGCGCGTTCGGGCACGACCGGCTGGTCGCGGTGGCGTTGCTGGTGAACTCGCCGGGTGGCGCGCCGACGCAGTCGGCGCTGATCGCCGAGCGCGTCCGCGAGCTGGCGGCGGAGAAGCGGGTGCCGGTGATCGCGTTCTGCGAGGACGTGGCGGCGTCGGGCGGGTACTGGCTGGCGTGCGCGGCGGACGAGGTGTTCGCGCACGGGACCTCGCTGGTCGGCTCGATCGGCGTCGTGTCGGCCGGGTTCGGGCTGGACGGCCTGCTGGAGCGCCACGGGGTGCAGCGGCGCGTGTACACGGCGGGTGAGCACAAGGTGCGGCTCGACCCGTTCCAGCCGGAGAAACCGGAGGACGTGGAGTGGTTGCGGGGGTTGCACCGGGACCTGCACGACCAGTTCGCCGCCTGGGTGCGGGAACGGCGGGGGCCGAAGTTGCGGGGGACGGACGAGGAGCTGTTCACCGGCGAGGTCTGGACCGGCGCGCGCGCCCGCGAGCTGGGGCTGGTGGACGACCTGGGCACGTTGCGCTCGGTCGTCGCCAAGCGCTACCCGGACGCGGAGATCGTGATCGCCGAGCCGCGCAAACCGCTGCTCGCACGGCTCGGGCTGGCGGGGAGCACCACTCGATCGGGGGACTTCCTGCCGTCGGCGCTCGCCGCCCTGGAGGACCGGGCCCGCTGGTCGCGCTTCGGCTTGTGAACGCGGACCGCACCCGACCGGCGACCCGGACCACCCGCCCGCGGCCGACGATGACGTCGCCCCGGGCGGCCCCGGGCTCGGCCCGCGCGAACGCATCCCGCGCCGACATGAGCCCAGCCCGCGTCGGCACGAGCCCGGCCCGCGTCGGCACGAGCCCGGCCCGCGTCGGCACGAGCCCGGCCCGCGCCGGCATGTGCGCCGACACGGACGCGTGTACCTGCGTGGGCACGTGCCCGGCGCACACGGACACATGCGCCGACACGGGCGCGTGTACCTGCGTGGGCGCGCGTCGGCCCCCCACGGGCACCTCGACCGCCATGCGCCCACACCCCCACACCCCAGCGCGCCCGCGCGCCCATACCGCCACACGCCCGCGCCCCCGCGTAGACACGGGACCGCGGGACTGGGCAAGATGCGCGGCACAGTGAGTACCCAGGACAACGCCGGCCTCCTCGTCCTGGCGGTGGACGACGAGGCGCCCGGTCTGAGCGAGATCAAGTACCTGCTGGAGAGCAGCCCGCACATTCGGCGCGTCCTCACCGCCTTCGACGCGGCCGAGGCCCTGCGCATCCTGCGGGGCGACTACGACTCCGAGGTCATGGACCGCACCCGCGCGGGCCTGCCCCCGGTGGACGCCGTGTTCGCGGACATCAACATGCCCGGCCTGAGCGGCACGGACCTGGCTCGCGTGCTGGGCGCCTTCCGCGCACCGCCCGCCCTCGTGTTCGTCACGGGCGTGGAGCACTCCGAGGCGGTGGTGGCGTTCGAGGTCGGCGCGCTCGACTTCGTCACCAAGCCGATCAACGAAGACCGCATCAACAAGGCGATCTCCCGCGTCGTGGAACGCGTCGCGGCGACGCCCGCGGTCGCACCGGAACCCGCGCCCCAGGAGCCGACCGACGACGAGGTCATCCCGGTCGAGCTGGGTGGCACCATCAAGCTCGTGCCCCGGGCGACCGTCCGCTACGTCGAAGCGCAGGGCGACTACGCGCGCCTGCACACCAGCGACGGCCAGAGCCACCTCGTGCGCATCCCGCTCGCCCAGCTGGAGGAGCGCTGGGAGAACGCGGGCTTCGTGCGCATCCACCGCTCCTACCTGGTGGCGCTGCCGCTGGTGACGGAGCTGCGGATGACGTCGAACGGCTACGCGGTGGTCATCGGCTCGGGTGACGGCGCGAAGGAGCTGCCGGTCAGCAGGCGGCACACCCGCGAGCTGAAGGAGCGCATCGTCCGTCCCCCGAAGAGCAGCTGGGGATGAGCAAGCACTCCGGCCCGCCCGGCCAGCCGGACCAGCCGCAGCCAGGTGAGCGCGACGCCTGGCTGCCGGTGTCCGCGCGCAAGAACCGCCGCCGGCGGGTGGTGCTGGCCGACCCGCGCGGCCGGGGCCGGGTGCTGCGGACGATCATCGAGCTGGAGGAGCAGACCAGCGTCGGCGAGAAGCTGATCCGCGACCTGATCCGCCAGCAGCTCCGGACGGCGGCGGTGCTGGGTGTCGGCACGCTGGTGCTGCTCGGCGCGCTGCCGCTGCTGTTCTACCTCGTGCCCGCCGTGTCCGACGTCGAGGTCGCGGGCGTGCCGCTGCCGTGGCTGCTGCTGGGCGTGGTCCCGTTCCCGCTCTGCTACGGCGTGGGCTACGCGTACCGAAGACTCGCGGAGCGCCACGAGCACGATTTCGTCAGCTCGGTGGACCGGTGACCAGGAACCTCTGGAGCCTGGGTCTGGTCGTGGTCGTCGCGGCGATCACGTTCCTGCTCGGCTACGTGGGTTCCCGCCGCGCGAACACGACGCCGGACTTCCTGGTGGCGCGCCGCGCCATCCCGGCGACGCGCAACGCGGCGGCGATCTCCGGCGAGTACCTGTCGGCCGCGTCCTTCCTCGGCGTCGCGGGACTGGTGCTCAAGGACGGCATCGACGCCCTCTGGTACCCGATCGGCTTCACCGCCGGGTACCTGGCGATGATGTTGTTCGTGGCCGCGCCGCTGCGGCGGTCGGGCGCGTACACGCTGCCGGACTTCGCCGAGGCGCGGCTGGGCTCCACGAACCTGCGCAAGTTCTGCACGTTCTTCGTGATCTGCATCGGCGTGCTCTACCTGGTGCCGCAGCTCCAGTCGGCGGGCCTGACGCTGAACACGATCACCGGGCTGCCCGCGTGGCTGGGCGGCGCGCTGGTGACCGTGATCGTGGTGGTGAACGTGCTGGGCGGCGGGATGCGGGCGATCACGCTGGTGCAGGCGTTCCAATACTGGGGCAAGCTGTTCGCGATCGCCGCGCCGACGTTCGTGTTGTTCGCCGTGTTCCTGGGCGGTCCGGGCAACGGCGCGAAGCCGGTGGACCACGCCGACGTGCTGCGGTTCCACGAGCCGGTGTCGGTGACCACCGCCGAGCAGGTGCGGCTCCAGGTCGTGGTGCCGATGGAGCTGTCGGCGACGGGCCAGGTCAACGGTGGCCGCGCGGACGGCGACGTGTTCTGGACGCCCGGCACGTACACCGTCGGCAAGGGCACGGTGCTGCGGTTCGAGGCAGGCGCGCCGGTGCCGGTGGTGGAGGGTTCGCCGACCGACAACGAGCACTGGCTGAAACCGCAGACCGGTGGCCCGAGCGGGTTGTTCGAGACGTACTCGCTGATCTTCGCGACGTTCCTGGGCACGATGGGCCTGCCGCACGTGCTGGTGCGGTTCTACACGAACCCGGACGGGCGGGCGGCGCGGCGCACGGCGTTGCACGTGCTGTACCTGCTGGGCCTGTTCTACGTGTTCCCGACGGTGCTCGGGGTGATCTCCCGGCTGTACCTGCCGGAACTGCTGGTGTCCGGCAAGACGGACGCGGCGGTGCTGCTGCTGCCGGAGACGATGCAGCCGAACCTGCTGGGCCAGGTGCTGGGCGCGGTGGTGGCGGCGGGCGCGTTCGCGGCGTTCCTGTCCACGTCGTCGGGTCTCGTGGTGAGCGTGGCCGGTGTGGTGTCGACGGACATCCTGCCGGGCAAGGTGCGCGACTTCCGGTGGGCGACGGTGCTGACGGGCGCGGTGGCGATCGGGTTGGCGCTGGTGCTGCCGCGGTCGGACGCGTCGTTGACGGTGGCGATGTCGTTCGCGCTGGCGGCGTCGACGTTCTGCCCGCTGCTGGTGCTGGGCATCTGGTGGCGCGGCCTGACGTGGGTGGGCGCGGTCGCGGGTCTCGTGGTGGGCGGCGGCCTGGTGATCGGGTCGCAGGCGATCACGGTGATCAGCTCGTACACGGGCGGCTGGGCGCCGTCGGTGTTCTCGATGCCCGCGCTGGTCACGGTGCCGGTGTCGTTCCTGACCATGGTGATGATCAGCAAGCTGACCAGCCGGCGGCGGCCGGAGGACGTGAACCAGATCCTGCTGCGGTTCCACGCGCCGGACCCGCTGGGCTTCATGCGGGACCGGGACGTGCAGCGGTTCGGCACGGCGGAGGAGAAGGCACGCCTGGCCGAGCGCCGCGACCCGCGGGCGTGGGACCAGCCCTGACGCCACCGGGGCGGTGTGGTGTTCGCCACGGGCGGTGGTGGCGGCGGGGGTTCGCAGGCGGTTGGCGCGTGCGTGCCCGCCACTGGTGCCGCCGGGTTCGCGCGCCACCCGTTCAGCCCTGCGCCCTGACCGCGTTTCGTGAGGAAGCCTCTCGATCAGGTGAGATGGCGTAACTCGATTCAGCTACAGCCGAGGTTCACTTCGGGGCAAGGTTGTTCGTCTCAGCATTCCTACCGCTCATCGCATCACTCGACTGTTGAGCGCAAGTGCACCTACGGGGTCTTTCAGACGTGACCCACGTCTCCTTACCGTCTGCGCGTACCGGGACGCGCTGGAGGTGTCTTCGCGGCGTTCCCGACGTGGACAAGTGCGAGGAGGGGATCGTGAGCACCACCCAGAACGCGGCGGACGGCGCCGCCCCCACCGGGGCGACGCCGGACTGGGGCGCCGCGCAGGCCGGTCCCGATTTCGTCGAACTCCGCCGCAGGTTGCGGAACTTCGTGTTCCCCATGGCGGGGCTGTTCCTCGCCTGGTACCTGCTCTACGCCGTGCTCGCCGACTACGCCCACGAGTTCATGTCCCGCAAGCTCGTCGGCAACATCAACGTCGGTCTGGTCTTCGGCCTTCTCCAGTTCGTGTCCACGTTCCTCATCACCACCCTTTACGTGCGGCACGCGAACAAGAACCTCGACCCCCGTGCGGAGGCGATCCGGGAGCGACTGGAAGGGACACAGCAGTGAACAGCAACGCCCTGCTGAACACGGGGATCTTCGCCCTGTTCGTCGTCGCCACCCTGTTCATCGTGATCCGCGCCAGCCGCAACACCAGGACGGCGGCCGACTACCTCGCGGCGGGCCGCGCGTTCACCGGGCCCCAGAACGGCATCGCGATCGCGGGCGACTACCTGTCCGCCGCGTCGTTCCTGGGCATCGCGGGCGCGATCGCCGTCTACGGCTACGACGGCTTCCTGTACTCGATCGGCTTCCTGGTCGCGTGGCTGGTGGCGTTGCTGCTGGTCGCCGAACTGCTGCGGAACACCGGCAAGTACACGATGGGCGACGTCCTGAGCTTCCGGATGCGGCAGCGCCCGGTGCGCGCCGCGGCGGCCACGTCCACCATGGCCGTGTCGTTCTTCTACCTGCTGGCGCAGATGGCGGGCGCGGGCGGCCTGGTCGCGTTGCTGCTCGGCATCGACGGCAAGCTGGGGCAGGCCCTGGTCATCGCCGTCGTCGGCGCCCTGATGATCGCCTACGTGCTGATCGGCGGCATGAAGGGCACGACCTGGGTGCAGATCATCAAGGCGGTCCTGCTGATCGTCGGCGCGGGCGTGATGACGGTGTGGGTGCTCGCCAAGTACGGGCTGAACCTGTCGTCGCTGCTCGGGTCCGCCGTCGAGAACGCGCCCAAGGCGGGCGAGAAGCTGCTCGGCCCCGGCCTCCAGTACGGCGCGAGCGGCACCACCAAGCTCGACTTCCTGTCCCTGGCGCTGGCCCTCGTGCTCGGCACCGCCGGCCTGCCGCACATCCTGATGCGCTTCTACACCGTGCCCACGGCCAAGGAGGCCCGCCGGTCGGTGGTGTGGGCGATCTGGCTGATCGGCCTGTTCTACCTGTTCACGCTGGTGCTCGGGTACGGCGCGGCGGCGCTGGTCGGGCCGGAGAAGATCCTCGGCGCGCCCGGCAAGGCCAACTCCGCGGCCCCGCTGCTGGCCGAGGCGCTGGGCGGGCCGCTGCTGCTGGGCCTGATCGCCGCCGTCGCGTTCGCCACCATCCTCGCGGTCGTCGCCGGTCTGACGATCACCGCGTCGGCGTCGTTCGCGCACGACATCTACGCCAACATCATCAAGAAGGGCCAGGTGGAGGACAAGGACGCCGAGGTGCGGGTGGCGCGGCGGACCGCGATCGTGATCGGCGTCGTGTCCATCCTCGGCGGCATCGCGGCGAACGGGCAGAACATCGCGTTCCTGGTGGCGCTGGCGTTCGCGGTGGCCGCGTCGGCGAACCTGCCGACCATCCTCTACTCGTTGTTCTGGAAGCGGTTCAACACCTCGGGCGCGTTGTGGTCGATCTACGGCGGCCTCGTCGTGACGATCACGCTGATCGTGTTGTCGCCCGCCGTGTCGGGCAAGCCGTCGTCGATGTTCCCGAACGCCGACTTCGACCTGTTCCCGCTGTCCAACCCGGGCATCGTGTCGATCCCGGTGGCGTTCCTGCTCGGCTACCTCGGCACGGTGCTGTCGAAGGAGCGCGACGACGCCAAGTACGCCGAGATGGAGGTCCGCGCGCTCACCGGCGTGGGCGCGGAGAAGGCGGTCTCGCACTGAAGCACCCGCTTCCCCCGTCCTGGTGACGGGGGGAGCGGCCCGCCTTATCCCGGCCTCACCGGTCGCCGTGGCAGCATTGTCCCCGTGACCGTTCCCAGTGTTGACGTGTCGGCGGTGCCGACCGAACTGCCCGACGGCAAGGTCCTGCTCGACGTCCGCGAAGCCGACGAGTGGACCGCCGGCCACGCGCCCGGCGCACTGCACCTGCCGATGAGCGAACTCGCGCAGCGGCTGGGCGAGCTGCCCGACGGCGTCGAGTTCTACGTGGTCTGCCGGGCGGGCGGCCGGTCCGCGCGGGTGACGCAGTACCTGAACGCCAACGGCTGGGACGCGACCAACGTCGACGGCGGTATGCAGGTGTGGGCGGCTCAGGGCCGTCCCCTCGTCGGCGAGGTCGAGGGCGCGGAGCCGGAGGTCATCTGAGCATGGCGCTCCAGCCGATGCGCGTGGACTGGGTGGCGTCCCCGCCGCCCGGGGCGTACTCGCGCCGTCCGCTGGGTGCGCCGCCGCGGCCGTACAGCGGGCCGCCGTCCTACCCCGTGCCGCCCCGCTGGGGCTTCCCGCTGCTGGCGTGGCGTTGGCCGACGTCGGTCGCGACGGACGCCGAGCCCGCCGGCTCCGTGGCGCAGGCGCAGCGGCTGGCGCGGACCGCGTCGCACGTGCTGGTGCTCGCCTGCGTGACCGCGCTGTGGGCCGCGGGCAGCGAGGTGTGGCGGTACGTGCTGGTGTTGTCGAGCCGGTACGGCGCGTTGCCCGCGGGCACGGTCGACGTGTCGGACGCGATGGTGCGTGCGTCGTCCGCGGTGGCGTTGCTCGCCGCGGCGGCGGCGTTGGTGTTCACCGTGCTGTGGTTGCGCCGCGCCCGCGCCGCCGCCTCGTCCGCCGCCGGTTACCGCCCGGCCCGGTCCGACACCGAGGTGCTGGTGGGCGTGCTGGTGCCGGGGTTGAACCTGGTGGTGCCCGGTTCGGTGGCGGCCGAGTTGGAGCACACGGCGTTGCGGCTGCCCGCCGACATCCGTCCCCGGCCGTCCCGGCTGGTGCGGTGGTGGTGGGGGCTGTGGGTGGTCACCGTGCTGTGCACGGCGTTCACCGTGGTGTGGTCGTTCCGGTCGGGCGTGCAGGCGTTGGCGGACGGCGTGCTGCTGCACGCGGTGTCCGACGTGCTGGCCGCCGCGACCGCCGCCGTGACGGCGGTCCTGGTCCGGCGGATCACGGCGTCGCTGCTGCCCGTGCCGACGTCGGCGTTGCGGCGGATGCGCGTGGTGGACGTGCAGGGCGCCCCGGAGCCGGTGCTGCGGGCCGCCCGGCCGGCGGGTTCACCGCGTTGATCGCGGCGAACCCCCGGCGGTCGCGGGGTTACCGGTGCGTGGTGGTCGGCCAGGCCGGCGTGCTGGGCCGCGTGGTGTGCGTCGGCCGCGTGGTGTAGGTCGTGGTGGGGACGCTCGGCCTGGTCGTGTGAGTCGTGGGGACGCTGGGCCTGGTGGTCGTCGGCGCGCTCGGCCGCGTGGTGACGGTGGGCCGGGGCGTGCTCGGCCACGTGGTGGTCGGCCAGGTCGGGGTGCTCGGCCGGGTGGTGGTCGGCCAGGCCGGGGTGCTGGGTCGGGTGGTGGCCACCGGCGCGGACGGTGCCGGCTCGGCCAACGCGGTCATGGTCGCGCCGCCGACCAGCAGCACGCCCATCGAGACCACGGCCGCCACCGCGGCCCGACGGGTGCGCAGCGCCCTGGGGTAACGCATGGGAGTCCTCCTCGGGAAAGGGGAACGTCGGTCCGCTCCCGTGATCTCCACGCGGGCCGGTGCGGTTCTGTTGCAGCGGTTCAGCGGCGGCCGGAGAACCGGGAGGACGTCGGCGCCGTGGTGGTCGTCAGCCAACGGCTGGTGACGGTCGGTCGCGAGGTGGTCCGCTCGGTGACCGAGGGCGGCGTCGGCGGTGCGGTGGTGACGGGTCGGGTGGCCGGCTCGACCGGTGCGGTGCCCCGGCCGGCCAGTCCCAGCGCGGTCACCACGACCAGCAGCACGGCGGCGGCCGTGACCAGGGGTGCGATCCGGCGCACCGCGGCACGCCGAGCCGCCGCACGGGCGCGGATGGCCGGGCCGGACAGGGAGGAGCGCACGTCGGCGGCCCGCTCGGCGAGCACCCGCCGCAGCTCTTCCTCGACGTCAGCCATGGTTCCTCCACGCACGCTCCGGCTCACCGATCGCCGACCTCAGCGCCGCCAACCCGCGGCTGACGTGGGACCGCACGGTCGGCACCCGGCACCCGAGGACACCCGCGATCTCCTGGTCCGTGAGGTCCTCGTAGTACCGCAGGACGACGGCCGCGCGCTGCTGCCGCGGTAGTTTGCGCAGCAGTCGCCACAACCGCTCGTCCGCCTCGTCCCGGGCCGGGTCGAAGTGCGCTTCCTCCGGCAGGTCCGTGCCGACCGGCCGGATGTGCCGGTTGCTCCACCTCCGCCGCCACGACAGGTACTCGTTCGTCACCGCGCGCCGGACGTACGCGTACGCCGTCGCGGGCGTCAGGCGCTCCCAGCGCGGGTAAACGCGCACCAGCACGTCCTGCACCATGTCCTCGGCGTCCGCCCGGCTGCCGGACAGGAGGACCGCGTACCGGACCAGGCCCTGCTGGTGCTCGTGGACGAACTCGTCGAACGACGCTGCCCCCAACCCGCTCTCCGTCCTGCCGGCGCCCCCGTCCGCACTGACATGACGCCGCTCGGCCCCGTGTTGTTGCTCCTGTGACCGGCGGCACACGGGTGTCGCCGGTTGTTCAGTCGCAGTTCGTCGGCGTGGGGGCTGGTGCGTGCCACGGTGGCCGTATGCGGGTCGTTGTGGTGGCGTTGGTGATGGCGTTGGCGGTGCCCGGGGTCGCCGCCGCGAGCCGGCGGTTCGACCTCCAGGCCCACCGCGGTGGGCTCGGGTTGACGGTGGAGAGCACACTGGCCGCCTTCGGGAGGGCGTTGGAGGTCGGTGTCTCCACGTTGGAGCTGGACGTGCAGATCACCCGTGACGGGCGGGACGTGGTGACGCACGACCGGCGGACCAACCCGGCCAAGTGCGTCGACACCGCGCCCGCGACACCCGGTGACCCGGACTTCCCGTACGCGGGCAAGTACGTGAAGGACCTGACGTTCGCGCAGGTGCGCACGCTGGACTGCGGGTCGCGCCGCGCGCCCGACCACCCGGGCCAGCGCTTGTCGCCGGGTGCCCGGATGCCGACGCTGGCCGAGGTGTTCGCCCTCGCCCGCCGGTACCGGGCGTGGGACGTGCGGTTCAACATCGAGACGAAGGTGGAGGCCGCCGCGCCGCACGAGACGGCGCCGCGCGAGCAGTTCGTGGCGGTTACGGCGCGGGAAGTGCGCAGGTCGGGCTTCCTGCGCAACGTCACCATCCAGTCGTTCGACTGGGGCACGCTGATGCGCTGGCGGGAGGTCGAACCGCGGCTGCCGCTGGTCGCCCTCACCCAGCCGGAGTTCCTGCGGCCGGGTTCGCCGTGGACGGGCGGGCTCGACCTGGCCGATTTCGGCGGCAGCGTGGTGCGTGCCGTGCGGAGCTTCGGCGCGTCCGCCCTGTCACCGGTGCACGGCAACCCGCAGAACGGCCGGGTCGGCGACCCCGACTACGTCCCGTTCACCACGAAGGCGCTCGTGGACGAGGCGCACGCGCACGGGTTGAAGGTCATCCCGTGGACGGTCGACGACACCGCCACCATGCACAAGCTGATCGACGACGGCGTGGACGGCATCATCACCGACTACCCGGACCGGTTGCGCACGGTCCTGCGTGAGCGGGGTTTCCGGCTGCCGGAGCGGTACCGGCGCCCCAGCCCTACCGGGCCGCTGCCTTCCCGCGCCGATGGGGTGGTCCTGGAGGTTGCCGCCCCGCGCGAAACTTTCAGGGAGCCTGCCTGATAGTTAGCGCCCCGCCCGACCACCGTCCTCCCGCGCCGGCGGGGTGGTCCTGCCGGCTGCTGCCCCGCGCGCCAACCACCCGCCGGCCGCGTCACCCACGGGGCAGCTACCCCTCGGCGAGCGGCAACTCGTGGAGGCCCCGGATGACGAACTCCGCCCGTCGCCGGGGCGTCGACGCGAGCACCGCCCCGGGCAGCTTGCGGGCCAGCGCGGACAACGCCGCCTGCACCTCGATGCGAGCCAGCGGCGCGCCCAGGCAGTAGTGGATGCCCATCCCGAAGCCCAGGTGGTTGTTGGGGGTGCGGGTCACGTCGAGCACGTCCGGGTCGACGAACACCTCGGGGTCGCGGGCCGCCGCGCCCAGCAGCGCCGCGATCTTCTGCCCCGGCTCGACCCGGAAGCCCGCGATCTCCACGGGCTCGGTGGCGGTGCGCTCGAACAGCTGGAGGGGGGAGTCGTAGCGGATCAGCTCCTCGACCGCCGTGGAGAGGAGGGACTGATCCGCCACGACCCTGTCCCACTGGTCGCGGTGGGTCATGAGGGCGTTCACGCCGTTGCCGATGACGTTGACGGTGGCCTCGTGACCGGCCATGAGCAGCAGGACGGCGGTGGCGACCAGCTCGTCCTCGGTGAGCTTCGCGCCGTCCGCGTCGGTGACCGCGACCAGGTCGGACACCAGGTCCGCACCCGGCTTCGCGCGGCGCAGCGCGACCAGCTCGCGCAGGTAGGCCACGAACTCGGTGGACGCGCGCTCGGCCGCGGCCCGCTTCTCCGGCGCGAGGTCGTACTCGTACATCTTCACGATGGCGTTGGACCACGGCTGGAGCAGCGGCCGGTCGCGGTCCGGCACGCCCAGCAGCTCGGCGATGACCTCCACCGGCAACGGCGCGGCGACGTGCGACAGCAGGTCCGCCCCGCCCTCGCTGCGGACCTTCGCGACCAGCTCGTCCACCAGCCGGTCGGCCAGCTCCGCGATCCACGGCCGCAGCCGCTCGACGTGACCGCGGCCGAACGCGGCGGCGACCAGGCGGCGCAGCCGGGTGTGCGTGGGCGGCTCGTTCTCCAGCAGCGAGTTGCGGTGCAGCAGGTTGAAGCCGGTGAACTCCTCGACGGGTTTGGCGTCGGTCCACAGCCGCCCGAGCGAGCGGTGCCGGAGGACGGCCGAGGCGGACCGGTGCGACACGGCCAGCGCGATGCCCATCTCCTCGTGCCAATGGACCTCGGCTTCGGCGCGCAGCGCGGCGAACACCGGGTACGGATCGGCGATGAAGGCGGGATCGTGCTGGTCGAAGGGTGTCACGGTGACGGACGGTAGGTCTTGAGCGCGGCTCGCGTCCATCCGAGTGTGGTTGTTATTTCAAATGTTCAGCCGGCCGTGACCAGTGGTAGCCGAGTTGACCCGTTCGGTGCTCCACCAGGAGCATTGCTCTTCGTGCCGCTGGAACTAGTCGCTCACCGCGGGGCATCGGCCGAACGCCCCGAGCACACCCTCGCCGCCTACGAACTGGCGGTCGCCCAGGGCGCGGACGGGGTGGAGTGCGACGTCCGCCTGACCCGCGACGGGCACCTGGTGTGCGTCCACGACCGCACCATCGACCGCACCAGCGGCGACCGGGGCGCGGTCAGCTCGATGACCCTGGCCGAACTGCGCCGCCACGACTTCGGCAGCCGGCTCGGCGGCGCGCCCGCGCCGGTGCTGACGCTGGCCGAGCTGCTCGGGCTGGTCGCGGACCACGGGCTGCGGCTGTTCGTGGAGACGAAGCACCCGGTGCGCTACCGGGGCGCGGTCGAGCACCGCCTCGCGGACGAGCTGGCCCGGCACCGGGTGGACGCGGTGATGATGTCGTTCTCCGCCGCGGCCGTGCGGCGGTTCAAGGCGCTCGCGCCCGACGTGCCGACCGTGCTGTTGTTCGGGCGGTACTGGCCGCGGCGGCTGCCGCCGTACGCGGACATCGCCGGACCCGGCGTCAACCTGCTCAAACGCCACCCCGGCCGGGGTGCGGGCGCGTACTGCTGGACGGTCGACGAACCCGCCGACATCGCGTTGTGCGCGGAGCGCGGCGTGCGGTACCTGGCGACCAACAACCCGGGGCAGACACGCGGCGTGCTTGCGGCTAACTTGACGCCCGACCAGCCCTGATCCCCGAGGAGGCGGCGGTGGCCAAGCGGACGGCCGTGAAGAACAAGCCGGCGGACGGCGTCAACCCGCGCCAACCGTGCCCGTGCGGTTCCGGCAAGCGCTACAAGGCGTGCCACGGCGCGGCGGGAGGCGCGGCGGACGTCATCGTCGCCCGCCCGTTCGAGGGGCTCGCGGCGGAGACCGAGCTGATCGCGCTGCGCGAGTTCGTGCCGTCGGCGACGGTGCGGCTGCCGCTGCTGGACGCGCCCCGCGAGGTGACGTTGGCGTCGGTCCTGCCGATGGCCGCCGCCGCGCTGGTGCGTGCCGACGGCAAGGCGTTCGTCGGTCTCCAGGTGCAGACCCGGTCGGGTGACCTGAGCCGTGACCTGGCACGTGCGGTCCGGTGGGCGCTCACCGCGCCGACCGGCGAGGCGTTGCCGGTGGTCGGCCCCGACGACGGCACGAACCCCGGCCGGCTCCAGGACCTGCTGGACGTCGACGCCGCGCTCGCGCCCGAGCTGCACGCCGACTTCGCGTGGTGGCTGCCGCCGGACAACGAGCCCGCGGGTGACGTGGCGTTGTCCCTGGAGCGTGCCAACGCGGCGATCCTGCCGACCGAGCGGGTGGCCGCGCCGGGCGTGGAGGCGGCGTACTGGGTGGACGCGGGCGACAAGGCGCACCTGCGCTGGGTGCGGCCGGAGCCGGAGGAGCGGCTGCTGGCGGCGTTGGCGCGGTTGTCCGTGCGTGGTGAGCTGGACCTGGGCGAGGGTTCGCGGTACGCGGGCTCGTTCCGCGCGCACGGCCTGCTGGTGCCCGTGTGGGACCTGGACCGGGAACTGCACTCCAGCGAGTGGGCGACGCCCGCCGAAGCGCTGGGCAAGCGCTTGCGGGACGCGTTGACCAGCCTGGACGACGAGCCGCTGACGGAAGCCGAGCGGCGGTCCCGCGACGGTCTCCGGGGTCGCCAGATCACCCTGCGGTGAGGTTGTCCACAGCGGTATCCACAGTTGTCCACAGGAGCCTGTGGACAAGTACCGGGGAAGGTGTGGACTGATGTTGTTGCGGATCGCGTCGCGACAGGAGTGGGCGCGGGCCCGGGAGTCCGGCGCGATCCCGCTCGACCCGGACGGTTTCGTGCACTGCTCGGACCCCGGCACCGTCCACCTGCCCGCCAACCGCCTGTACGCGGGCCGGTCGGACCTGGTGCTGCTGATGGTCGACCCGGAGGGCCTGCCGGTGCTGTGGGAACCGGGCGACGGCGACGAGGCGGGCCCGTGGTTCCCGCACGTCTACGGCCCGATCCCGGCCGACGCCGTGGTGGCCGTGCACGAGTTCCCGCCGGACGCCGACGGCGTGTTCCGCCCGCTGCCCGTGCTGTGACCCGCGTGAACTCCCCGACGCCGGGGAGTTCACGCGTGCCGGCTCAGACCGCTCCGCCCGCGACGCGCGGCGCGGTCGGGTCGGCGGCCTCGGGGGTGCTCTCGCGGGCGAGGAAGCCCTCGACGTGGAACAGGTTGCCGTCCGCGCGGTCGATCACGGTGAGCAGCGTGTTCATCGACGCCACCTCCTCGACCTGTTCCTTCAGGAACCACTGCACGAACTGCTCGCCGAGGTAATCGCCCTCCTCGCGGGCGGTCTTGGCGAGGCGCACGATCTGCTCGGTGACGGTCTTCTCCTGCTGGAGCGCCAGCGCCACCGGTTCCCGCGCGGCGCCGAAATCGGTGCGCACGTCGTCCACGCCGGGGATGGTCGCCTTCAGGTCGTTGTCCAGCAGGTACTGGACGATCATCATGGCGTGGTTCCGCTCCTCCAGCGCCTGCTGGTAGAAGTGCGCCGCCAGGCGGGGGAGGTCCTGGCCGTCGAACCACACCGCGATGGCCACGTACTGCTGCGACGCGGTGAACTCGTGGCGGACCTGCGCGCGCAGCAGGTCGTGGAACCCGTCCGCACGGGCAATGTTCTTCACGTTGGCGGTCATAGTGCGAACATTAACCGAAAATGCGCCGGGACGCATTGCAGGTTAGGCTGACCGAATATGGCCCAAATTACTTAGGAAAGGTTCCCCTAATTCGTCGGGAACCTTTCCCGAGTGGCGTCAGACCAGCGCGGCGCGGTCGATCGGGCACGACATGCACCGCGGCCCGCCACGCCCGGAGCCCAGCTCGGAGCCGCTGATCCGCAGCACCTCCACGCCCGCCTCCTCTAGCCGCGCGTTGGTCTCCACGTTCCGCTCGTACGCCACGACCAGGCCCGGCCCGACGGCCAGCGTGTTGTTGCCGTCGTCCCACTGCTCGCGCTCGGCGGTCACCGGGTCCAACCCCGTGTCGATCACCCGCAGCCGCTCGATGCCCATCGCGTCCGCCGCGGCGGACAGGAACGGCCGGCGGTCGTCCACCACCACGCCGCCCGCGCCGTCCGACCGGACGGGGTAGGCGTCCAGGTTGTCCCGCACCGCCGGGTACATCACCACGGCGTCGCGGTCGACCATCGTGCAGACCGTGTCCAGGTGCATGGTGGCGCGCTCCTGCGTGATCGGCACCGCCAGCACCGTGTGCGCCAGGCCGTCCGCCAACGCCGACCGCGCGAACGACTCCGCGCCCGCCGGCGTGGTGCGCTCGCCCACGCCGATGGCGAGCACGCCCGGCGCGAGCAGCAGCACGTCACCGCCCTCCACCGGCGCGGTGTGCGCGCCGTACGCGCGGCCCGTCTTCCGGAACCGCGGGTGGTAGGCGTAGATCAGGTCGGTCAACGCCGTCTCGCGGTCACGCGCGGGCAGCGCCAGCGACGTGATCGCCACCCGGTCGCCCACCCACACCGACGAGTCGCGGGTGAACAGCAGGTTGGGCAGCGGGTCCACCGCGAAGTCGTGCGGGTGGTGCATCTTGCGCACCAGCGACGCGCCCTCGGCGGCGGGCAGCTCCTCGAACGTCATGCCGGTCATCAGGGCGGTGGCGAGCTGCTCCGGCCCGGCCCCGGACAGGTGCGAGCGCAGCGCGTCCGCCAGGTCGATGCCCAGGCGGCGCTCGTTGACCGCGGTGTGGATGCCCGCGATCCGCGCCCGGTCGTCGTGCAGCGCGTTCACCAGCAGGTCCGACAGCAGCAGCACCTCGACGCCGCGCCCGCGCAGCACCTCGGCGAACGCGTCGTGCTCCTCCTGCGCCCGGTCCACCCACGGGACGCCGTCGAACAGCAACTGGTCGTTGTTGCGCGGGGTCAGGCGCTTCAGCTCCGCGCCCGGCCGGTGCAGCAGCACCGTGCGCAGCGGACCGACCTCGCTGTCCACCCGCGGCGCCGGGTGCGGCGCGCCGTCGTCGGCAACCTTCTGGGCGATGTGCGCAGTCACGTAGGCGAGGGTAACCCGACGTCGGAGAAACATGCAGCTCCGGACGAGGTTTTCTGGCGAAACCCGTTCGTATGAACGGCTGTCCGCAGCGAATCGTTAAACCAATGGGCGTATGTGATGTTCAAACGTTGCGTTCTCACCTGGCCTGCGCCCCGGACTGGGATGATCGTCACCAGCACCGGGGAGGGGTTGCCTTGTTCCACTTGACCGTCGACGCGCCCAATGCCGCGTCCGCGACGAACATGCTGCTGGACGAGCTGGTGCGGGGCGCGCGTGCCGACGCCCGGCACGCGCCGGCCGAGCTGCCCGACGGCGCCAAGTCGGGCGCGGGCCTCGCGTTGACCGAGCTGCTGCTCAACGGCGCGGTGCCGGCCGCGGTCGCCGCCGCGATCGCGTCGGTCGTCACGGCGTTCGTGCAGCGCGGCAGCGCGCGCAAGATCGTGCTCAGGTCCGGCGACGAGTCCATCACCGTGCAGGGCGCCGACGCCGCCACGCAGCGGGAGCTGGTCGCCGAGTGGTTGCGCAGGCACGGGACCGCGCCGGAGGTCGAGGACTGAGGTGGGGCGGCACGCGTTGCTCGTCGCGACCGGTGAGTACGAGGACACCGGGCTGAGCAGGCTCCGCGCGCCCGCCCAGGACGTGGAGCGGCTCGCCGCCCTGCTGGAGGACCCCGACGTGGGCGGGTTCACCGACGTCCGGGTGCTGCGCGACGCCGCCGACGACGAGATCCGCCGCGCCGTCGCCGACCTCGTCGCCGACCGGTCCGGCGACGACCTGGTGCTGCTGTACTTCTCGTGCCACGGCCTGACCACGCCGTCCCGGCGGCTGTACTTCGCCGCCGCCAACACGGTGCGCGACCGGCCCGCGGGCACCGCCGTCGCGCGGTCCTTCGTGCACGAGCAGTTGGAGGACTGCCACGCCGCGGGTCGCGTGCTGGTGCTGGACTGCTGCTTCAGCGGCGCGTTCGTGGAGGGTTTCAAGGCCGGTGACGCGCCGGTCGTGGAGTCCGGCTCCGGGTACGTCGTGCTGACCGCCTCGAACGCCTACGAGTACGCGTTCGAGGAGGACACCCTGTCGTTGTCCGCACCGCGTGCGTCGTTGTTCACCGACGTGCTGATCGAGGGCCTGGCCAGCGGCGCGGCCGACCTCGACGGCGACGGCTGGGTGGACGTCAACGAGTGGTCGGCCTACGCGTCCCGCGAGGTCCGTCGCCGCCGGCCCGACCAGACGCCGCAGTTCTTCGCCCAGTCGTCCGGTGCGGCGTTGCGGGTGGCGCGTGCGTCCGGTGTGCCGGTGACGGTGCGGCAGTCCGCGTCCTACACGTCCGGGCAACTCCTCGTGGCACGCGGCTTCCGGGCCGCCGCCGAGCCGGTGTGCCGGACCCTGGGCCCGCTGGGCAGGCGGTCCGTGGTGTTCACGGGGGGCCGCCCGGTGGAGTTGGGCGATTCCGCCGCCATCGCCGCCGCGTTCGCGCCCGACGACCCGCGTGACCTGTTGGGTGCCTCCTACGTGCGTGAGCTGGTGACGGCGGTGCACCTGGAAGCCGGTGACGGTGCCGCGACGGCCGTAGCCGTGGCGCAGGGCGCGATAACCCGGCTGGTGGAGGCCATGCGCGAGGGCCACAACCCGGTGCGGCTGCGTGCCGGCGTGCTGGCGGCGGCGGGGCGTGCGGCCGAGTTGATCGTGGGAGCGGCCGAGCCGCTGGCCGACCCGGTCCGCCTGGCCACGGCGGCGGCCGGTGATGTGGAGGTCGGTCGTGTCGTCGGGCGAGCGGTGGACGCCGCCGGGCGGCGTGGTGCGGTGGTGGTCGAGCGCGGTTTGCGGGACGGCATGGATTTCACGGTCACCGCCGGCCTGCGGATCGAGGCCGGGTACGCGTCGGCGCGGTTCGCCACCGACCCGGTGCGGCGGGTTGCCGTGATCGACGACGTGGCGGTCGGGTTGTTCGTCGGGCAGTTGGTCGACCCGACGCCCGTGGTGCGGTTGGCGCAGGAACGCGCCCTGCTGGTGTTGTGCTCGGGGCTGTCCGACCAGGCGTTGCGCGAGTTGGCGCGGCGTGAGGGTGTGGTGGCGGTGGTCGTGGACGACGAGTGGCTGCCCGGGGCGCAGGCCGTTGTCGGCGGTCATGTGCTGGACGCCGATCTGGTGCGGGCGGCGGGGGAGGGGTCGTTGGGGCACGCCGCCAGGGTCGTCGTCACGGACCGGGACACGACGATCGTCGCCGACAACGCGAGGTACGCGGACGCGGCGACCGCGGCGGCCGTGCTGCGGGTGGATGAAGACCGGGTCGGGCTGGTGGAGCGGACCGTGCGAGCGGTGCGCGGGGCGGTCTACGCCGGTGTGCTGCGTGGCGCGGGGGTGGGCCTCGCGGAGGTCGGTGCGACGCTCGCGGTAGAGGGACCCGACGGCCTGGCGCGTGGTGCCCTGCCACGCGATGACTCGGCCCGCGGTGCCCTGCCACGCGGTGCCCCGCCACGCCTCGAACGCGGAGACAGCCCGGAGGCCGCCGGATGGCGGGCGTTCGCCTCCGCGTTAGCGGAACCCGCCCGCCGGATCGCGGAGAACTCGGCGGTCGCGGTGACCGACCTCGACCCCGACCTGATCGACTCGGCCGAGGTCGCGCTCGCCGCCACGGCCGGCGCGGCGCGCACGGCGGCGCGCTTCCTGCTGGTGGCTTGACCGGCCGGCACACACGGCGGCCGGTCCCCGCCGCGCCCCCGGCACCAAACTTTCAGGGAGCCTGCCTGATAGATACGCGGGGCCGAAACTTTCAGGGAGCCTGCCTGATAGATACGCGGAGCCGGAACTTTCAGGGAGCCTGCCTGAAAGTTTCCGGCGGGGCCTATCTATCAGGCAGGCTCCCTGATAGATACGTGACCCGGCCGGTCAGCCGGTGGCTGCCGGGACGGCCGCCACCACGACCGCCGTGAGCGCCGCGTGCACCTGCTCGATCGCCACACGCGTCGCGTCCGCCGCCCGGTGGTCGGCGGCGATCCCGGCGAGCCGCGCCCGGACGCGGTCGCGTGGCAGCCCCGCGAAGACCTTGCCGTCGAACCGCACCGCCTCGATGATCGCGCACAGCGCGGCGGTGCGGGCGTCCACCGGGCCATCAGCAACCACAGCCGCCGTCAGCCGGCGTCGCACCTCCGTCTCCAACGGCGGCTCCACGCCGCCCGGCGACGGGAACCGGGTGCGCGGGAACACCCACAGCACCCGGTCCTGCTCGCGGTGCAGGACGCCCTGGTCGGCCAGGCCGTCCAGGACGTCCTCGGTGACACCCCGCCCGAGCCGCTCCACCCAGTCCGCCGGTTTGCGCAGCTTGTCGGCCGCGATGGCCGTCAACGCCGCGTCCAACGCCCGGTGGCCGAGCGGAGCCGTGCCCATCGCCACGACGCGGTTGTCCACGACGTCGATCCGCCCCGCGACCGTCAACTCGACCAGCACCGCGCCCGCCAGGCCGTGACCCAGGGCGGGCTGGGCCAGCGCGCGCCTGCCGTCGTCGTCGTAGGCCAGCAGGGCCAGTTCGTCGGCGAGGGTCAGCATGGTTCCACCTTATGCGGCTTCGAAAGACACCCTGCGCGACGTCAGGCGATGAACCGCGTGTCCGGGTAACGCGGGTCGGCCCGGTCGAACACCCGCGTGTGCTTGCCCTTCAGGTGCAGGTCGAAGAACGCCGCGAAGTAGTCGTGCTGCGCGCCCAACGACCGCCGGGGGTCGATCTCGCCGACCAGTTCCTGCCGCTTCCCGGGCGCCAGCAGGCGCTCCAGCTGCGGCGTGATCACCTGGAGGTCGGTGAAGCTGTAGTGCGTGGCGCGGTCGAAGTGCAGGTCGCGCTTCCACCCGCGCTGGTTCGGCCAGAAGTCGCCCCACGTCGCGTCGAGTTCCCGTGCGACGTGCGAGTGCTCCAGCACGCGGCCGGTGTCGGGGTCCTTGAAATCACCGCCCACCAACATGAACGGGCGGTCCAGCCCCTGCTTCACGACCTCGCCCGGCTGCCCGCCCCACCCCATCGCGCCGTCGACGTTGATCCCCGCGTCGATCCGCCGGTCGTGGTGCATCGTCTCGCCGGCCGTGAAACCGCCGTAGGAGTGGCCGAACATGCCGACCCGCGACAGGTCGAGCGACCCCGCGAGCCCACGCGGCAACGGGTCGCGCTCGGCGTCCGGGTTGTCGCCCCGGTCCAGCCGGGCGAGCTGGTCCAGCACGAACCTGGTGTCCGCCACGCGCGTGTCGATCGCGGTCTTGAGCACCTGCGGGTCGTCCTGGGTGACGGTGCCCGGCACCACCCGGCCGTCCGGGAACTCGACCACGCCCGCCTCGTGCGTGTGCGACAGGGACACCACGACGTAACCGCGGCTGGCCAAATCGTCGGTGAGCCCCGTGTTCAGCTCCTTGGCCGAGCCGAAGCCGTGCGAGAACAACACCACCGGCCAGCCGCCCCGGACGCGGTCGGCGGTCGCGCCCGTGCGGGCGTGACGCTTGGCGCCCAGCCAGTCGACCGTGCCCGGCGGCACGTCGAACAGGAACGGGGTGGCCGCGAGTTCGTCGAAGACGGGCGCGATGCCGGGCGAGATCCACGACGCGCGTTCGCCGTCGCGGTGCGCCGGGTAGGTGACGGTGACCATCAGCTCACGCCGGTCGGCGGGCCGCCACGGGTCGGGCCTGCTGTCGACCAGGTGCAGGTCGGTGGTCCCGACCGGGTGCCTGCCGCTGAGCTGCGGCAGCGATATCCGGCCCGGCGGCGCCGCGGTCGGCTCCGCGCTCGCGACGGGCGCGAGCAACGTGGTGGCCGCGGCCAGGCCCGCGGTGAGGGCCAGGGCGCGGTGGAGTTTTCTGGACACTGGTTGCGTTTCCCCTCGGTTGCCGAATCGGCCGCACCCATGCTGGCAAGGAGTCGATCACGCGCGCGTCAGCCCGGAAGCTGAGCGGCAGTCAACCGAAAGGCGGACCGTCACGGCAACCAGTCGAGGTGCCCGCGCAGCAGCGTGTAGCCGACGAACGCCACGACGTCGAGCAGCGCGTGCGCCACGACGAGCACCCACAACCGGTTGGTGCGCTGCCACACCCACCCGAACACCAGGCCCATCACCACGTTGCCGACGAACCCCCCGAAGCCCTGGTACAGGTGGTAGCTGCCGCGCAGCACGGCACTGGCCGCCAACGCCGTGCCGTCACGCCACCCGAGCTGCCGCAGGCGCGTCAGCAGGTAGCCGACGACCAGCACCTCCTCCGCCCACGCGTTGCCACCGGCGGCGAGGACCAACGTGGCGCTGCGCCACCACGACTCGTCCAAAGTGGACGGTTGCACGGCGAGGTTGAGGCCGAAATTCCAGGCCAGCAGGTAGAAGGCCAGGCCGGGCAGGCCGATCAACGCGGCCAGGCCGAGGCTGCCCACCGCGTCCCGCCCGGGTCGGGTCCGGTCCAGGCCGAGCGCGGCCGGGCGCACCCCGCCACGCCACAGCAGGTACAGGCCCAGGCAGCCCCACGCCGCGAGCTGCCCGACGGAGAGCAGCTGCGCCGCCAGGTCCAGCAGGTCGAACCGGGCCTGCGGCACGTTGATGGCCACCGACTGCTCGTTCAGCGGCTGCGGTTTGAGCAGGCTGTCCAGCAGGCGCACCAGGCTCCGCAGGCCGGACAGGCCCAGCGTCACCGCGAACACCAGCAGGACCTCGACCCGCAACGCGCGGCGGTTGTCCTCGATCACCCGCGCAGGTTAACCGCCCGACCGGCGCTGACCGGCCAGGAAGGGGCAGCCCATCAGCCTGCGCAGCTCCACCGCCAGCTCCGCCGGGTCCGCCACCGGCCGGGAGAACGCGATCCGCACGTCGTGGTCCTCCGCCGCGGTCTCCACGCGCAACCGCAGCCCGAACCGGTCCAGGCCGAGTGGCCGCACGTGGCCGCCGCGCAGCTCGTCCGGCAGGTGCTGGGACAGCAGGCCGACGACGTCCCGGTGCGACAGCTCCAGGTGTCGCAGCCAGTGGTCCTCCTGCCGGTGGAACGGGTCGGGCTCGGCCTGCGCGAACAGCTCCGGGCGCAACGACACGGTGCCCTCCGCGTCCGCCACCACCAGCGACGCCGGGTTCAGCCGCAGCACCGCCGCGCCGTGGCCGACGTCCAGCAGCCTCGGGTCGGGGCGCTCCTCGGCCACGTCCAGGCTCGCCGCGCGGGCCTGCGCCGGGTCGAGCACGCGCAGCCAGCCCGTGATCCACAGCAGGCCGCGCACCGGTTCCCGCAGCGCCACGGCCGCGTGGTCGGCGATCTCCAGCATGGCGGTGATCTCGGTGTCCCGGGCCGCCTCGACCAGCGGGTGGTCGTCGGGCAGCAGGATCGTGGTGTCGCCGCCGGCACGCACGTGGTGCAGCACCGGGTGCACCCGGTGCTCCGTGCCGTCCGAGGGCAACAGGGCCGCGCGCCCACCCCGGGCGGCGATCGTGCGCGCGCGCTCCGCCGGGTGCGGGGCCGGCGGTCGACGGGTCTCGGTCACCGCTCACCTCCCAACTTAGGGCAGCCTAACTTGGAGTTGGGCGCCGGTGGTAGTCCCACTATGGGCGGACGGCTTCGCGGATTCACGCAGACGCGGCGTGGTCGGTGGCCCTAACCTGGTCTCCCCGACCGGCGACGCCTTCCCGGGAGGTGGATGTGCCCACGCCGAACCAGCCGTCCACCGGTGGTGCGGCCCTCGACGACCAGTGGACCCGGTACTGCCTGGAGATCGCAAGTCGACGGGCGTTCATCTGGGTGATCCTCGGCGTGCTCGCGTTCGGCGGGCAGCTCGCCCTGGTGCTCCTCGCGGACGTCGACCCCGAGTTGCCGCTCGCGCTGCTCGCGTTCTCCGTGGTGGTCGTCGTGTTCGCGATGACCCGCCGGCAGCCGCTCACGCGCGTCATGGCCGACCGCGTCTGGCGGTACGAGCGGGTGCACTGGCGCAACGGGCTGCTCGTCGTGCACGCCGAGCAGCAGTTCGTGCTCGACGTCAACGCCGGTCCGCTCGTCCGGGGCCGGATCACCGGGCACCGGCGGGCGTGGCTGGTCGCGCCCGACCGCGCGGGCAACACCGTCGTGACGTTCCGGGGCGTGCCCCGGCTGTTCCCGGCCCGCGTGCGGCGGCGGTGACCCCGAGAGTTTTCTCTCAGCGCGTTTTGGTGATCATTTGTGCGGCTATCCGGGCCGGTGACGGCGATTTCTGGTTGTGTGGGAGCAGTGGTGGGCGAGGAGTGGACGCGGCGGTGCCTGGTCCGGGAGGACCGGCGCGCGGTCCGGTTCATCGGGCTCGCGCTGCTGTCGTTCCTGGCGGTGTGGCTGGTCTCGGTGTGGCTGGAGTCGCGCTGGGTGTTCGTGCTGATCCCGCTGTGCGTGGAGTTCGCGGTGCCGGGGCTGCGGCACTTCTTCAGCCGCCGGACCGTGCGGCGGATCGCGGCCGGCTTCCCGTGGCACCAGGTCGCCGTGACCTTCGTGCCCGGTCGTGCCCGCGTCGGCAGGCAGGCGTACCTGGAGACGGCCGGTTCCGACCGGACGTTCCTGCGGCTGCCGGAGATGCCCGAGCGGGTGCGCGAGCAGGTGCGCCGCACCGGCCTGGTGTGGCTCGCCGGACCCGACGAGCGCGGGCGCACCGCCGTGCTGACCCGCGGCACGCCGTTCCTCACCCTGGGCCGCGTGGTGATCCGCTAGCGGCCGACCGGGAGGTCGTTGCGCTCGGCCCAGGCCGCCACGTCCTCGTGGCGCAGCGCGGTCGCCAGCAGGTCCGGGAACAGGTCCGGGGTGCACGCGAACGCGGGCGCGCCCAGCTCGGAGAGCTGGGCGGCCAGCTCGTGGTCGTACGCGGGCGTGCCGCTGTCCGACAACGCGAGCAGCACCACCACCGTCACGCCGCTGCCGACCAGCTCCCGCACCCGGTGCCGCAGCTCCCGCGCCACGCCGCCCTCGTACAGGTCGCTGATCAGCACCAGCACGGTGTCCATCGGGCGGCGCACCAGCGTCTGCCCGTACGCCACCGCCCGGTTGATGTCGGTGCCGCCGCCGAGCTGCGTGGCGAACAGCAGGTCCACCGGGTCGGCCAGGTGCTCGGTCAGGTCGACCACCTCGGTGTCGAACACGACCAGCCGGGTGTCGACCGACCGCAGCGACGCGAGGCTCGCGCCCAGGACCGCCGAGTGGACCAGCGACTCGGCCATCGAGGCCGACTGGTCCACCAGCAGCACCACGTCCTTGAGGGACGCCGTCCGCCCGCGCCGGGTGTGGCCGATCAGGTCCTGCACCACGAGGGTCTGCTGCGCGGGTTGGTAGTGGCGGAGGTTCGCGCGGATGGTGCGCGCCCAGTCGACGTCCGCCGGCCGCGGGCGCCGGGTGGGCCGGTCGACCGCGCCGCGCACGGCGGCCGGCAGCCGGTCGGCCAGGCGGCGCTCGATGTCGGCGACCACGGAGCGCACCACCGAGCGCGCGGTCTCGCGGGTGCGGTCCGGTATCGCCGAGGACAGCGACAGCAGCGTGCCGACCAGGTGGACGTCCGGCTCGACACCGGCGAGGAGTTCGGGTTCGAGCAGGAGTTGCCGCAGCCCCAGGCGGTCCACCGCGTCGCGCTGCATCACCCGCACCGCGGAGGACGGGAAGTATTCGCGGATGTCGCCCAGCCACCGGTGCAGGACCGGCGCCGAGCCACCCAGCGCGCCCGCTCGCCCACCGGCGGGCGAGCCGCCGTAGAGCCCGGTGAGCGCCGAATCCCGCCGGAGGTCGTCCGCACCCAGCTCCACGAGGTCGCCGGCCGCACCGCCGAGCAGCAGCCGCCAGCGGCGGAGGCGTTCGTTCTCATCGGTCATGGGTGGCCTCCGGAACCTCGTGCGAGCAGCGCGCGGACGTGCCCGACCAGCTCGGCGGCGATCCCCTCGTCCCACTCGGCACCCGGGCCGGTGGTCGACGCGGCGCCCCGGACGCGGTCGCCGAGCATCCGGCGCTCCGCCGGCGTGAACCCGACGACCGCGCGCCGCAGCAGCGGCAGCGCGGCCTCGAAGTCCGGACCCGGCAGCTCCGCCAGCCACGTGTCGACCACGCCGAACAACCTCGGGTCGGCCGTCAGCAGCGCCGCCGACCCGCGCAGGAACCCCGCCACGAACGCCGTCGCGCCCGCCTGCGACGACACCGCCCGCCGCAACCGCGCCGCGACCGCCGCCGAGTCCAGCTCACCGCCCTCCCACAGCAAACGGGTGGCGCGACCCGCGGGCAGCCCGTGCGCGTCCGACATCCCCGCCACCGCCGACAACGCCCGCCGCCACGTCGCCGCGTGCTCGTCGTCGGCGGCCAGGCGCACCGCGTCGTCCGCGCCGTCCACGGCCGCCACGGCGCGCTCGGCCGTGTCGTCGTCGATGTCGCGGCACGCCGTCGGCAACCCCACCGCGCCCCGCGCGAGCAGGCCGTGCAACGCCGTGCGCAACAACTCGGGGTCCGTCCCGCGAACCGACCCGTACCGCACCGTCGTCGCCAGGTCCGGCAACGCGGCCAGCAGCTCCAGGGCGTCCGTCGCGGACGCGGCGCAGCGGTCCAGGGCCGCGCGGGACCCGTCGACCGCCTCGGGCAGCTCGCACCGCACCGCGTCACCCAGCACCTCGGCCGCCTCGGGCACGCGGGTCGCCGCCGCCGCGCGCAGCCCCAGCACCTGCCGCGCCGCCGCCACGACGGTGACGCCGTGCCGGGCCGCCGTCGCCAACGCCACCGCGAACTCCGGCCGCCAGTGCAACTGCCACGCCTCGGCGAACGTGCCGAGCGTGCGCGTGCTGTCCGGCACGCCCCACGGCACGTCCAGGACGGCCAAGCGCCGCAACAACTTCGAGCGCTCCCGGTCCGTCTCCCCACGCAGGTCGAGCCGGATCGACCGGGGTTGCGCCCGCACCGGCAGCCGCAGCCGGCGGGCCGACCGGTCGAGGTCCGCCGCCAGCGGCGAGGTGGGCACGTCGCCACCCACCGCGCCGAGCCGCTCGCCGACCACGAGTTCGGCGTGCACGAGGTCCAACGGCGCCTGGTTCCCGTCGCACAACACGGTGCGCGCCGCGTCCAGCACCTCCGACAGCCCCGGCGACGGGCGTCCGCGCAACGCGGCCAGCGCCTCCGCCAGGCGCACCGCCTCCACGGCGCTCGCCGTCGACGCGGGCAGGTCCTCGGCACGCAGCACCGCGCACGCGCGGGCGAACCAGCGCGGCACGGTGTCACCCCGCGCCGCGCACTCCCACAGGTGCGCGTACCACCCGGGCGACGCGACACCCGCGCCGTAACCGGACGCGGTGGTCAGCCTGCCGTGGCTCCACGGCACCCACGTGCCGGTGACCTTCTTGCGCGGCAACCCCTTCAGCAACGCCGCGTCGGCCGCGGCGGCGGGCAGCGAGGTCAGCGCGGGCACGTGCCACGCGCCGCACACCACCGCCACCGGCCCGTCGGTGTCCCGCAACGCCTGGCGCAGGTTCCGGCGCATCGCGGCCTCGCGGCGCGACGTCCGCTCGTCCACCTCGTCGGCGAACTCGGCACGCAACGCCGTCATCGCCTCCACCACCGCCCGCGCCACGTCCGCCGGTTCGGTGCGGTGCTCGACCACGTCCTCCCACCAGCGCTCCGGGTCGTCGAACCCGGCGGCCTCCGCCAGCACGCCCAACGGGTCCAGCGCCGGGCCGCCGCCCCCGGTCAGGGAAGCGGCGGCGGGCAGGTCGAAGAACCGCACCGGCACGCCCGCGCCGTGCGCCCACAGCAACGCACGCCATTCCGGGGAGAACTCGGCGAACGGCCAGAACGCGGCGCTCGCCGGGTCCGCCTCGTCGTGCAGCAGCAACGCCACCGGCGGCGTCAGGTCGGGCACGTGGCGCAGCAGCGCGTCGCCCTCCGGCGGACCCTCCACCAGGACCAGCTCGGGCCGCACGCGAGCCAGCGCGGCCTCGACCATGCGGGCCGAACCGGGGCCGTGGTGCCGGATGCCGAGCAACGTCACCCGGTCCGGCAAGTCGGCCATCAGCGGTCCTGGCAGGCGCGGTAGAGGTCGCGCCAGTCGGCGCGCTCCCGCACCACGGCCTCCAGGTACTCCTGCCACGCGACGGCGTCCGAGACGCGGTCCTGCACCACCGCGCCGAGCAGCCCCGACACCAGCTCCTCGGCGGTGACCGAGCCGTCGCCGAAGTGGCCCGCGAGCGCCATGCCGCTGGTGACCACGGAGATCGCCTCGGCCGTGGACAGGCTGCCGCTGGGCCGCTTCAGCTGCGTGCGACCGTCCACAGTGGACCCGCTGCGGAGTTCGCGGAAGATGCGCACCACCCGGCGCACCTCGTCCAGCGCGGGTGGTTCGGCGGGCAGCTCCAGGGCGCGGCCGAGCTGGGCGGCCCGCGTCGCCACGATCCGCACCTCGTCGTCCTCGGTGGCGGGCGGCGGCAGGACGACCGTGTTGAAGCGGCGCGCGAGCGCCGACGACATCTGGTTGACGCCCCGGTCGCGGTCGTTGGCGGTCGCGATCACCGTGAAACCCGGCACGGCACGCACCTGCGTGCCCAGCTCCGGCACCGGCAGCAGCTTCTCCGACAGGATCGTGATGAACGAGTCCTGCACCTCGGCGGGCATCCGGGTCAGCTCCTCCACCCGCGCCACCGCGCCGGTCCGCATCGCGGTCAGCACCGGGCTGGGCACGATGGCCGCCTCGCTCGGGCCCTCCGCGATCAGCCGGGCGTAGTTCCAGCCGTACCGGACGGCGTCCTCGCCGGTGCCCGCCGTGCCCTGCACGACCAGCGTCGAGTCACCGCTCACCGCCGCCGCCAGGTGCTCCGACAGCCACGACTTCGCCGTGCCGGGCACGCCCACCAGCAGCAGCGCGCGGTCCGTGACGAGGGTGCCGACGGCGATCTCCACCAACCTCCGGTCGCCCACGTACTTCGGCGTGATCACGGTGCCGTCGGGCAGCGTGCCGCCCAGCACGTACCGGACGACGGCCTGCGGCGACATGCGCCACCGCGGCGGTCGCGGCCGGTCGTCCGCGCGGGCCAGGGCGTCCAGCTCGGCGGCGTGCTGCTGCTCGGCGGACGGCCGCAGCACGGTCTCGGTGGTCACGGCGGTGGTCCTTCCGGTCGGGTGGCGAAGGCGTCGCGCAACCGCACCCGCAGGCGCAGCACGTCCAGGTCGGCGGTGTGCTCGGGCCAGCGGGCCGTGATGCGGTCCCAGCACGCGCCGAGCACCGCGGCGTCGCCCCTGGCCAGCAGCACGGCGGGCGGGCGGGCCGCACGCCACCTCGGGTCCCGGGTGGCGGCGTAGCGGTCCAGCAGGGCTTCGGTCGCCGCGGGCGACCACGGGGCGGGCAGCTGCGCGCAGGCGTGGTCGAGCAGGTCGTAGTTCCAGTGCCGGGCCACCTCGGCGATGGTCAGCGCCGCCAGGTCCGCGGGCAGCGCCGCCAGCATCTCCAGCTGCTCCATGCCGGTCAGCGCGCGGGTCGCGGCCAGCGCCCACGGCCCGGCGTCCACCGCGAGCCGCAGCCGCCGCGCCACGCCGCGCAGCAACGCCGCCGCCCACGGACCGCGCTCCAGCACGCGGGCCGCGCCCGCGTCGTCGGTGCCCAGGCGGTCGGTCCAGTGGCTCGGCGGCACGCTCGCCGCCGCACCCCGGACGCGGCCCTCGACACCGGCCTCCGAACCGTCGCGCAACAGGTCCCGCGCCTCGTCCGGCTCGGGTTCGGCGGACGCCCACAGCCCGTCGGGCCGCACGTCGAAGCCGTTCGCGGTGAGCCGCAGCCCGCGGTGCAGGCGCTCGGCGGCGCGGGCCGCGAGGCGCGCGCCGGGCAGGCCGCGCAGGAGCCGCAGGGCCTCGTCGTGGACGCCGATCGCCCGGTCGTCCAACGCCTGCTCCAGCAGGGGTTCGTCGGCCGGGGACAGGTTCGTCTCCAGGGCGTTGACCAACGCCTGGCGGTCCACGGCCCGGCGTTGCGCGGTGAACCGCGCGGCGACGAACGCGCGGACGCCGTCCGGGTCGGCGGCGCGGGCCCGGCGCAGGGCCGCCTGCCGCGCCGGGCCCGGCAGGTCGAGCGCGTCCTCCGGGTCGACGTCGGCGACCGGCCCGCCCGCCGCCCACGCCCAGCCGGGGCGCAGCGCCGCGAGCCACCGGCCACGCGTGCCGAGCACCGCGGTCACCGCCTGCCGCAGCCCGGGGTGCGTGGTGGCCAGGCCGAGCAGCGCGGGCACCTCCTTGGGGTGCGCGACGGTCCGCCGCGCGGTGGCCAGGCCGCACCACTCGGTGAGCAGGAACTGGTCGTCCAGGTCGAGGATGCGGGCCAGGACCTCGCGGGCGGCGGGTCCGGCCACGTGGTCGCGGTCGGTCGGCGCGGGTGCCAGCAGGGGGTCGTCCACGACGGGCGGCAGCCACGCGCCGTGCGCCGCCACGCCCAGGGCCGCGCAGCGGTCCAGCAGCTCGGTCGGGGACGTGCCGGCGCGGTGCGCGCCGACCAGCAGGTCGCGCACGGCCGCGTCCCAGTCGGCGGTCATCCGACTACCTCCGGTGGTTCGCCGGGTGCGGCGATCGCCCCGAGGGCCAGCTCGCGCCCGTTCCACAGGCCCCAGGCGTCGAACGGGTCACCCGCCGTCAGGGCCACCGCCTGGTCCAGCGCGAGGTCGGCCCGCACGGGGAGCGCCCGGCCCGTCCCGTCGACCAGCCGCCGGGTGTCGGCGGTCAGCCGCGCGGACGCGCAGCCGACCGGGTGCAGGCGCTGCCACGGGTCGCCCCGCAACACGTCCGCCACGTCCGCCAACGCGGTCCGCCAGTCGGGTGGCGCGGGCAGCGGCCCGGGTAAGCCGCCTTCGCCCAGCTCGCCCGCGGCGACCCGCCGTGGAGCGACGCCCGGGTACGGGTGGAGCACCCCGGTCACCTCGACGCCGTGCGGCAGCAGGGGTTCGGGACGCGCCCCGCCGCCCGCGTGTCGGATGGCCACCACCCAGCCGTGCGCCCGGCCCCACACCCACTGGCGGACGGTGCGCACCAGGCCGTCGTCGGTGTCCAGGCGCAGCAGGGGCAGCCAGCGGTCGGTCCAGCCCTCGCCCGCGCGGGCCTCCTCCTCGGTCACGGCGTAACCCAGGCGGCGGCGCACGACGGGCGCGTCGGCCTCCGCCGAGCGGGTCAGCAGGTGCAGGCCGCCGAGCCGGTCGGCCGCGTCGTGCGCCCACGTCCGCCCACCCGCCGCGACCAGCGACCGCAGCTCCTCGACGGCCGACGCCAGGCCCTTCGCCTGCGCGTCGACCATGCGTGCCGTGATCGCGTGCCACCACGCCGCGTCACGCGCGGGCAGTCCGGCGATACCCGCGTCCGCCACGTCCGCGAGCCAGTCGGCAAGGGCGCGCACGCCACCACGCACCGCCTCCGCCCGCTCGCGTGCCGTCTTCTCCCGCGCACGGGCCCGCCGCACGGCCTCCGGCGAGTCGGCCGTGATGGGCCGGGTGCGCTCGTCGACGGGCCGGGTGTGGTCCTCGCCGGGCGGGTCGATGGTGGGCCGGTCCTCCGCGGACCGGCCGGCGGCGGCCTGGTCGCGATCCTGCTCGGCCTGTCCGGTGGCGGGCCGGTCCTCCGCGGACCGGCGCGTGGCGGCGGCCGACCGGGGTGCCCGGCCGGCCGGCGTCACCGCACGCGCGTCCATGACCGCCGAAGGTAGCGGCGACCACCGACAGCGCGGTGATCACCCCAAGTCGGGACCCCGCCGCGCCCACGTCCAGGCGTACTTCGGGTCCTCCGCCGCGGTGGCCGCCTCACCCAGCTCCAGCGGGCGGAACGTGTCGACCATGACGGCGGTCTCGTCGAAGAAGTCCGCGCCCAGCGACGCCTCCACCGCACCCGGCTGCGGGCCGTGCGTGCAGCCCGACGGGTGCAGCGACAGCGAGCCGATGCCGATGCCGGAGCCCTTGCGCGCCTCGTAGTTGCCGCCCACGTAGAACATCAGCTCGTCGGAGTCGACGTTCGCGTGGTTGTACGGCACGGGGATCGCCAACGGGTGGTAGTCGACCTTGCGCGGCATGAACGAGCACACCACGAAGTTCGGCCCCTCGAACGTCTGGTGCACGGGCGGCGGCTGGTGCACGCGGCCGGTGATGGGCTCGAAGTCGCGGATGTTGAAGACCCACGGGTACAGGCAGCCGTCCCACCCGACGACGTCGAACGGGTGGTTGGCGTACGTGAACCTGGTGAGCCCGGCGCGGTGGCGCACGAGGACCTCGACGTCCTCGCCGTCCACCAGCAGCGGTTCGGCCGGTCCGCGGATGTCGCGCTCGCAGTACGGCGCGTGCTCCAGGAACTGGCCCTTGGCCGACAGGTAGCGCTTCGGGGGACCGATGTGTCCGGTGGCCTCCAGCACCAGGATGTTCATGGGGGTGTTGGGCACGACGCGGTAGGTGCACGAGGTCGGCAGGACCACGTAGTCGCCCTCGGCGACCGGCAGCGCGCCGTAAATCGTCTCCACGACGCCGTCGCCGGTCTGCACGTACAGCAGCTCGTCGCCGGCGGCGTTGCGGTAGAGCGGGCTGGGCGCGCCCGCCCGCACGAAGCCGATGGTGACGTCCGCGTTGCCGAACAGCCGGCGGCGGCCGGTGACCGCGTCCTCGTCTCCCGACCAGGTCAGGTCCTGGGTCTTGAACGCGCGCGGCTTGAGCGGCAGGTTCGGCGTCAACGCGCCGCGGGTGTCCTCGACGGTCTCCGCGTTGACGATCGCGGTCGGCAGGTGGCGGTGGTAGAGCAGCGCCGAATCGGCCGAGAAGCCCTCGACGCCCATCAGCTCCTCCGCGTACAGGCCGCCCTCCGGCGTGCGGAACTGGGTGTGGCGCTTTCGGGGTATCTCACCCACCTGGCGGTAGTACGCCATCGTTCACTCCGGGCGTTCGATAGTCGGACATCTTTGTTCATAGACCGGTACGCCACTAGCGTGTCAGCCGTGTCAAGCGCCTTCGAACTCCGTGCGCCCGGTCCACGCGGCACTCCGCCCCTGCTCGCGCGGCTCGTCGACGACGCCGCCCTGTTCCCGCCGGGCAACGCGACCATGCCCGACGCCGTCCGCGGTCACCTCGACGCGCGGGTCGGCGAGTGGGCAGGCGCGGTGGGGCTGTTCCTGTGTCCCGCGTCACGTCTGGCGGAGCTGATCACCGAGCTGATCAAGGTCAAGCCGGTGAAGCCCATCGCCCTCTCCCTGATCATCGACACGGGCCTGGGTGGTGTGCCCAAGGCCGTGTCGATCGTGGAATCCCGCAGCGAGTTGCTGGCGTTGCGGATGGTCGAGATGCCCGCGCCGTCCGACGTGGACGAGGTGTGGCTGGAACGCGTCTCCGAGTTCGTGCCCGAGGACGTGATCCGCGTCGTCGAGCCCCGCCGCGGCGGTGCCGAGTGGCTCGACGGCGTCCGCCGGGTCATCGAGCACGGGAGCTGGCCGAAGCTGCGGTGCGGCGGCCTGTCCCGGGAGAACTTCCCGAGCGTGGACGAGGTCGCCGACTTCCTGTCCGTGGTGTCCGGCGGTGGTGTCGCGTTCAAGGCCACCGCGGGCCTGCACCACGCCGTCCGCTACACGGACGCGGAAACCGGCTTCACCCACCACGGGTTCCTCAACCTGCTGGTGGCGACCGCGCGTGCGCTGTCCGGCGGTGACGTGCGCGCCGCGCTGTCGTCGTCGGACGCGGAGGCGCTGGCCGCCGAGGCGTCCGGGCTGTCCGACCAGGCCGCGCACGCCGTGCGCGGGGTGTTCGCCTCCTACGGCTCGTGCTCCCTGGACGAGCCCATCACCGACCTGGAAGAACTGGGCCTGCTGTGACGTGGATCGAAGACCCGGCGTTCGTCGCCGACGCGCCCTTCGGGCCGCAGACCCTGCCCTACGGCGTCATCGCGGACGGCATCGCCGTGCGCGTCGGCGACCAGGCGCTGCCGCTGCGGCCCATCGCCGACCACTTCGGCGACCTCGCGCACCTCGTGGCCGCCGACGACCTGAACCCGCTGCTGGCCGCCGGCCGGCCCGCGTGGAGCGAGCTGCGGGCCCGGCTGCTCGACCTCGTGACGGCGGCGTCCGCGCCGCGTGGCGCCGTGCTGACGGCCCTGTCCGGCGCGGTGCTGCCGTTCCGGGTCGCCGACTACGTGGACTTCTACTCGTCGCGGCACCACGCGGAGAACGTCGGCCGGATCTTCCGCCCGGACGGCGACCCGCTGCTGCCCAACTGGACGCACCTGCCGATCGGCTACCACGGCCGCGCCGGGACCGTCGTGGTCTCCGGCACGCCCGTGGTGCGCCCGCACGGCCAGCGCCGGTCCTCGCCCGGACCGGAGTTCGGGCCGACCCGGCGGCTGGACATCGAGGCCGAGGTGGGCTTCGTGTGCGGCGGTCCGGTGGCGTCCCGGCTGAGCCCGTCGCGGGCCGTGGACCACGTGTTCGGCGTGGTCCTGGTCAACGACTGGTCCGCCCGCGACATCCAGGCGTGGGAGTACCAGCCGCTCGGGCCGTTCCTGGGCAAGTCGTTCGCGACGTCGGTGTCGGCGTGGATCACGCCGCTGGAGGCGTTCGCGGTGGCCCGCGTGACCCCGCCGCCGCTGGGCAACGACGTGCTGCCCTACCTGGTCGAGGAGCGGCCGTGGGGCCTCGACATCCGGCTGGAGGTCGAGTGGAACGGGGTGCGCGTGGCCAGGCCCCCGTTCCGGGAGATGTCCTGGACTTTCGCCCAGCAACTCGCGCACCTGTCCGCGAACGGCGCTACGGTTCGGCCGGGCGACCTGATCGCGTCCGGCACCGTCTCCGGCCCGTCCCGCGACGAGCGCGGCTCCTTCCTGGAGCTGAGCTGGGGCGGCAAGGACCTGGTGGACGTCGACGGCGGCCGGACGTTCCTGGAGGACGGCGACACGGTGCGGATCACCGCCACCGCCCCCGGTGAGCACGGCTCCGTCGTCGGCCTGGCCGAGGTGGTCGGCACCGTGTCGCCCGCTGAAGAGGAGAGGTAGGACCCGTGGCCAGACCTGACCCGCGTGGCCGGCTGCCCGCGCCCGCCGGGTCGAAGGAGAGTTCGCTGACCCTGGAGCGGGGCCTGGCCCTGCTCCAGGCGGTCGCCGACGCCGAGTCGGAGGCGCCGTCGATCAGCGAGCTGGCCGCCGCCATAGGCGCGTCGCGGGCTGCCGTGTACCGCCTGCTGGTGCCGTTGCAGTCGCGTGGCCTGGTGCGGCGGGAGGGTTCGAAGGTGCGGCTCGGGCTGGGCGTGCTGCGGTTGGCGTCCAACGTCCTGCCGCAGTTGCGGCTGGCCGCGCAGCCCGCGTTGCGGACCCTGGCCGAGCACGTCGGCGCCACCGCGCACCTGACCGTGGCGGACGGGTCGGAGGCGCAGGCGGTCGCCGTCGTCGAGCCGTCGTGGACGGCGTACCACGTGGCGTACCGGGTCGGGTCCCGTCATCCCGTGCACCGGGGTGCGGCGGGCAAGGCCATCGGCCTGGCGGCGGAGGGTCGGCAGTGGGTCCAGTCGACCGGGGAGTTGCAGCCGGGCGCGTTCGGCGTCGCGGCGCCGGTGCGCGGGGTGCCCGGGTTGCGGGCCAGCGTGGGCGTGGTGGCGTTGGAGAAGCTGGACGGCGACGTCGTGGGGCCGCAGGTGGTGCGGGCGGCGCAGGAGGTCTCTGAAGCGTTGCGGTGACCGCGGGGGTGCTCGTGGTGCGCGTGGCCGTGTCGCCTGCTCGCGGCCGGGCTCTCCGTGTCCCGTCTCGCCGGCCATGCCTCCGCGTCCGCCGTGCCCGGCTGTCCGGCCGGGGGGACCTTGGTCCCGGGCCGACCGGGACCGTCGTACCTGATCGCGACCGGGCCCGCGCCCTAGCGTCGTGGCCGTGGACGTTCTCGACCTGGCGCGGTGGCAGTTCGGCATCACCACCGTCTACCACTTCCTGATGGTGCCGCTGACGATCGGGCTGTCGCTCCTGGTCGCCGGGATGCAGACGGCCTGGGTCCGGACCGGGGACCGCAAGTACCTCGCCATGACGAAGTTCTGGGGCAAGCTGCTCCTGATCAACTTCGCCATGGGCGTGGTGACCGGCATCGTGCAGGAGTTCCAGTTCGGCATGACCTGGAGCGCCTACTCGCGTTTCGTCGGCGACGTCTTCGGCGCGCCGCTGGCGATGGAGGGCCTGGTGGCCTTCTTCGTCGAGTCCACGTTCCTCGGGCTGTGGATCTTCGGCTGGGACCGCCTGCCGAAGCGCGTGCACCTGGCGTGCGCGTGGGCCTTTTCGTTGGCCACCATCGCATCGGCGTACTTCATCCTCGCGGCGAACTCGTGGATGCAGCACCCGGTCGGCGTCGTGATGGAGGACGGCAGGCCGCGGCTCACGTCGATCTGGGAGGTGCTGACCAACAGCACCGTGCTGGCCGCGTTCCCGCACACCATCTTCGGCGCGTTCGCCGTGGCCGCGGCGTTCTTGGTCGGCATCGCCGCCTGGCACCTGTGGCGCCGGGGCGACGACGAGCCGGTGTGGCGGTCGTCGGTGAAGCTCGGGACGTGGGTGGGCGTGGTCGCGTTCACGGGTCTCGCGATCACCGGCGACTTCCAGGGCAAGCTGATGTTCGAGCAGCAGCCGATGAAGATGGCGGCGGCGGAGGCGTTGTGCCACACCGAGTCGCCCGCGGCGTTCTCGGTGTTCGCGATCGGCGACGTGTCGCGGCCGGACTGCGAGAGCGTCAAGAGCATCACCGTGCCGGCGTTGCTGTCGTTCCTGGCGCACAACGACTTCACCACCGAGGTGAAGGGCGTCGAGGACCTGGTGCCGATGTACCAGGAGAAGTACGGCACGAACTACCCGGTGGACGAGCGGCTGGGCGAGCTGTCGGGGCAGCCGATCGACTACGTCCCGGTGCTGCCGGTCACGTACTGGGGTTTCCGGCTGATGATCGGCTTCGGCGCGATCTCGGCGGGTGTCGGGCTGCTGGTGCTGTGGTTGACGCGTGGCGGGCGCGTGCCGCGCGGGCGGTGGTTCAAGTGGTTGGCGCTGGGCAGCATCGCGACTCCCTTCCTGGGCAACAGCTTCGGCTGGATCTTCACCGAGATGGGGCGGCAGCCGTTCGTGGTGGTGCCGAACCCGAGCGGCGTGGACGGGGTGTGGATGTTCACCGCGCGGGCGGTGTCGAACTCGACGCCCGGTGAGGTGTTGACGTCGTTGATCTCGCTCACGCTGGTGTACGGCGTGCTGGCGTGCGTGGAGGTCTTCCTGATCCGCCGGTACGTCCGGGGTGGCGTGGCGGGCGTGCTGCCGCCCGGTGGTCCGGGGACCGGGTCGAAGTCGGGCGACGACGTCCTGTCGTTCGCGTACTGAGGGGTAGTCGTGGAGACGTTCTGGTTCTGCGTGATCGCCCTGCTGTGGCTGGGCTACCTGTTCCTGGAGGGTTTCGACTTCGGCGTCGGGATGTTGTTGCCGGTGCTCGGGCGGGACGAGACCGAGCGCCGGGTGCTGATCAACACCATCGGCCCGGTGTGGGACGGCAACGAGGTGTGGTTGCTGGTGGCGGGCGGGGCGACGTTCGCCGCGTTCCCCGGGTGGTACGCGTCGTTGTTCAGCTCGGCGTACCTGCCGTTGGTGTTGTTCCTGCTGGCCCTGATCGGCCGCGGGGTGGCGTTCGAGTACCGGGGCAAGGTGGACGGCGCGCGGTGGCGGCGCACGTGGGACGTGGTGATCTTCGCGGGCTCGTGGGTGGCGGCGCTGGGTGTGGGTTTGGTGCTCACCACCAACGTGTTCGGCCTGCCCCTGGATGCCGCGGGTGACCGGGTCGGGTCGCCGTTCGCCGCGATCACGTGGGAGAGCTTGCTGGGCGCGTTGGCCGTGGCCGGGTATGCGTTGGTGCACGGGGCGGTGTTCCTGTCGTTGAAGACGGAGGGGGAGGTGCGGGAACGCGCGCGTGCGCTGGCTTTGAGGCTGGCCCCGATCGCCCTCCTGCCGCTGGTGGTGCTGTTGCTCCTGGTCCAGATCCGGTTCGGGACGGTGTGGACGTACGCGGCGTCGATCGCGGTGGCGCTGGCGGCGTTCGGTGCGTTGGCGAGGCTGGCGCTGCGCCGCGAGGGTCAGGCGTTCGCGCTGATGGGTGTGGCGGTGGCGTGCACGGTGGTGGCGTTGTTCGGGGCGCTGTACCCGAACGTGCTGCCGTCGACGCTGGATCCCGCGTACACGCTGACTGTCGAGAACACCGCGTCGAGCCCGTACACCCTCACCGTGATGACCTGGGTAGCCGCCTTCGGCACCCCGGCAGTCCTGGTCTACCAGGGCTGGACCTACTGGGTGTTCCGCAAGCGGATCGGCACCCGTCACATCCCCCGGGTACACGTCCCCTGAGCCCACGCCCGGACCGCCCGGCCGTCCGGACGCCCCTGACCGGGGCACCCGGACGGCCATAGAGTCATTCGCCCGCGGTGAAGCCCGCAGACCCAAGCCCACCACCCAAGGCCGCCCCGCCGATCAGCCAACACCCCCCAGCGCCCACCCCCCAGCGCCCACCCCCCAGCGCCCACCCCCCAGCGCCCACCCCCCAGCGCCCACCCCCCAGCGCCCACCCCCCAGCGCCCACCGCAGCCCAGCGCCCCCCCAGCGCCCATCGCCCGACCGCGCCGCCCGACCCCAGCGCCCGACCCCAGCGCCCGACCGCGCCGCCCAGACATCCCGGCCCAGGTCGCCCCGCTCAGGCCGCCCCGCCTGGCCAACCGACCTCCGCCGACCGAGTCCCCGCCTCAAGGCCCGCCAACCAAGGCCCGCCAAACTTTCAGGCAGGCTCCCTGAAAGTTAGACCTCGTTGTGCTCGTGGGCGCGGTGCTGGAGGGCGGCGTGCGGCGGATGAGGCCGTCCGGAGCAGGACCTAGGTCCCGCCCGGGACGGGACCGTCGTACCTGAGTCGGGGCGGGTCGGTCGAACTACCGTCGTGGCGTGGACGTCCCCGGAGCCCCTTCCGCCAAGAAGCCGGGGAGAGGTCCGCTCGGCGCGCTGCCGGCGCTCTCGCCGTCGGCGCGCCGGGCGTTGGCCTCGTGCGCGGTGCTCGCCGCGCTGTCCGCCGCCGCCCTCGTGTGGCAGGCGGTGGCACTCGCCTCGGCCCTGGTCATGAACGGCTCGCTGCTCTCCCTGGCCGGTGCGGTCGTGGTGCGGGCCGCGTTGGCGTGGGCGACCGAGGCGGTGGCCGCGCGGGCGGCGGCCAACGCCAAGGAGGAACTGCGGGCCGCCGTGCTGGACCGGTCGCTCGGACTCGGCCCGGCCTGGATCGTCGACCGCGGACCGGCCGAACTGGCGGTCCTCGCGACCAAGGGCCTGGACGCCCTCGACGCCTACTTCACCCGCTACCTCCCCGCCCTGGTGACCACGGCCGTCGTGCCGGTCCTCGTGGGCGGCTGGATCTTCGTCACCGACCCGACGTCCGCGGTGCTCGTGGCGGTGACGCTGCCGCTGATCCCGGTGTTCGCGATCCTCATCGGCAAGTTCACCGCGGCACGGGTGGGCGCCGCCGCGACAGCCCTGGAGAAGCTGTCCGGCCGGCTTGCCGAACTCGTGCGGGCGCTGCCCGTGCTGACCGCGTTCGGCCGCGCCGCCGCGCAGGCGGACGCCGTGCGGGACGTCGGCGAGCGGTACCGCAAGGCCACCATGGGCACGTTGCGCATCGCGTTCCTCTCGGCGCTGGTGCTGGAGATCGTGGCGTCGCTGTCGGTGGCGCTGATCGCCGTGGGCATCGGCCTGCGCCTGGTCTCGGGCGAACTGTCCCTCTGGACGGGCCTGGTCGTGCTGATCCTCGCCCCCGAGTGCTACCTGCCGCTGCGGGCGGCCGGTGCGGCGCACCACGCGTCCGAGGACGGTGTGGAGGCGGTGCGACGGGTGGCCGAAGTGCCCGAGCCGCCAGTGCGTGGGGCCGCCGGGGTGCGCGGCGGCGGGGTGCCGGGCTTCGCCGGGGTCGAGGTGCGGAACCTGCGGGTGCGGCGGCGGGGGCGGTTCGCGCCGGATGGGGCCGACTTCGTCGTTCGGCCGGGCGAGGTGCACCGGTTGGACGCGCCCAGCGGGGCGGGGAAGTCGACGTTGTTCGGGGTGTTGCTGGGGTTCGTCCGGCCCGATGGCGGTGAGGTCCTGGTGGATCGGGACGCCATCGCCTGGGTGCCGCAGCGGCCCGCGTTCGCCGGCCGCACGGTTGCCGACGAACTCGAACTCACCACCGGCCGGGTCGATCCGGGTGTGCTGGCCGAAGTGGCCGCCGAGCACCTGGTGCACCGGCCCATCGCCGGGCTGTCCACCGGCGAACGGCAACGGGTGGCTGTCGCGCGTGCCCTCACCCGTGTCCGGGACGGTGCCTCCGTGCTCCTGCTGGACGAGCCCACCGCGCACCTGGACCCGGCCACCGCGTCCCTCGTCATGGCCGCCGTGCGGCGTGCGGCGGACGGGGGCGCGGCGGTTCTGCTCGCCACCCACCGCACGGCCGACGCGGCGGACACCGCCGTGCCGGCCGTCGCCGTGGAACACGACGTCGACCGGGCGGCACGTCCGCGCAGCCCCCGGCCGACCGCCCGGGTGCTGGCCGGGGCGGCGCTGGGGGTCGCCGCCTCGGCCGCCGGGGTGGCGCTCACCGCGCTCGCCGCCCACCTGATCGCGAAGGCCGCGACCCAGCCGCCGATCCTCACGCTGTCCGTCCTCGTCGTGGGCGTGCGGACGTTCGCCCTGGCCAAGGGCGTCCTCCGGTACCTGGAACGGCTCGTGTCGCACGACGCCGCGTTCCGGTTCGCCGAGGACCTGCGGGTGCGGCTGTGGCGTGGACTGCGACCCGGCCGCGCGGAGCTGACCCGCCTCGTGGACGACGTGGACGTGGTCCGCGACCTGGTGCCCCGCGTGCTCCAGCCGCCGCTGGTGGCCGCCGGTGTCGGGCTCGCCGCGGTGGTGTTGTTCTGGTTCATCTCGCCGTGGGCGGCGCTGGCGCTGGCGGTGGCGCTGGTCGTCGGCGGCACGCTCGCGCCGCTGGTCGCGGTCGCCGTGGAACGCCGGGCCAGCGCCGTGCTGGCACGCGGCAGGCGACGCGTGTCGGAGGACGTCCTGACGCTGCTGACCGCCGCACCGGACCTGATCGCGTTCGGCGCGGACCGGAGGGCACGGGCCGCGCTCGCCGCCCACGACGCCGAACTGGCCCGGCTGACCCGCCGGCAGGCGCTCGGCGCGGGTGCGGCGACCGGCGTCGTGCACCTGGCGCTCGGGTTCGCCGTCGTGGCGTGCGCGGCCATCGCGGCGGGCGTGGACCCGTTGCTCGCGCCGGTCCTCGGCCTGGTGCCGCTGGCGCTGGCCGAGCCGTTGTCCGCCCTGCCCGCCGCCGCGCAGCACCGGGTCGCGCTGCGCGAGGCGTACGGGCGGATCGCCGAGCTGTCGGCGATCCCGGAACCGCGGGCCGGAGCCAGGGGGAGGGCTTCGGCGGCGGAGCGGGTCGACCCGCTGGTGCCACAGCGGGTCGACCCGCCGGGGGGCGTGGCGTTCGCGCTGGACGACGTCACGGCCCGGTGGCCCGGCGCGTCCGCGCCCGCGCTCGTCGACGTCACCTGCCACGTGCCGGTGGGCGCGAAGGTCGCCGTGGTCGGGCCGTCCGGTGCGGGGAAGTCGACGTTGCTCGCGCTGCTGCTCGGGTTCCTGCCGCCGGCGGGCGGTGTGGTGCGACGGCCGGCGCGGGTCGCGTGGTGCCCGCAGGAACCGTTGCTGGTGACCACGTCGTTGCGGGACAACCTGCGCATCGGCGACCCGCGCGCGGACGACGCCGCCCTGCGTGCCGTGCTGGACCGCGTCGGGCTGCGACTCGACCTGGACACGCGCATCGGGCCGACCGCGTTGTCCGGTGGCGAGGCGCAACGCGTCGCGCTCGCCCGCGCGTTGCTGCACGACGCGGACGTGCTGCTGCTCGACGAGCCCACCGCACACCTGGACGAGGCGTCCGCGCGGGACCTGCTGGACCTGGTCGACGGGCTCGACCGGACCGTCGTGCACATCACCCACCGGCCCGACGAGGCCGCGCGGGCGGACCTGGTGCTGGAGGTGTCCCGGGGGCGGGTCGGGGTCGGGGCCTACCGTTGACGGTCGTGGACCCCGCCCTGGTGCTCGCCGCCTCGACCGAGATCACCGCCGCCGCCCTGGCTGGCGACGACCCGGACGCCGTGCTGCCGCTGGTGGTGCGGCGGGCCGTGGCGCTCGCCGAGGCCGACCTTGGCCTGGCCATGGTGACCGGTGACGACGGCACGCTGACCGTGGAGGCGTCCTCCGGCGACGATGACCCGGTGGGGATCGTGTTGTCCAGCCGGTCCTCGGCGGCCCGTGCGGCGCGCACCGGCGTGCCCGTGGTGGCCGACGACGTCACGACCGACCCGCGCACCGCGCCGTTCGTGCCCAAGGCGTTGCGCGGGTACGGGCCGTTCGCCGTCGCGCCGTTCGGGACCAAGGAGCGGCGGATCGGGGCGTTGGCCGTGTACCGGCGCAAGGGCGCGGTGCCGTTCGCCGGTGGGACCGTGGACGTGCTCGCGGCGTTCGCGGCGCAGGCCGGGTTGGCGGTGGTGCTCGCCGAGGGTTCGACGGCGCGGCAGCGGATCGCGGTTTACGAGGAGCGCGAGCGGATCGCCCGCGACCTGCACGACGTGATCATCCAGCGGCTGTACGCGACGGGGGTGCAGTTGGAGCTGCTGAACCGGCGGCTGCGGTTGGAGGGTCGGGAGGCGGAGCGGCTCGCCGGTGTGGTGGACCAGCTCGACCAGACGATGGCGGAGGTGCGGGCCACGGTGCGGGCGTTGCGCAGTGCCGATCCCGGTCGTCCCGGTGATGCCGACCTGCGTGGTTCGGTGGTGGCGGAGGCGCGTACGGCGGGGGAGCTGCTGGGGTTCGAGCCGGAGGTGCGGGTGGACGGCGACCTGGCCGACGTGCCGCCCGAGTTGGCCGATCACGCGCGGGCCGCGTTGCGGGAGGCGTTGTCGAACGTGGTCCGCCACTCCGGTGCGAGCCACGTCGAGATCGGGGTGGTGCGGGACGCGGGACGGCTGCTGCTGCGGGTCGCGGACGACGGGTGCGGCATCCCGCGTGGTGTGGCGCGGCGGGGGTTGCGGCACCTGGAGGAACGCGCGCTGGCCGCGGGTGGCGGGTGCGAGGTGTCGTCGTCGCCACGCACCGGGACCACGATCAGCTGGCACGTGCCGCTGCGTTCCGGCTGAGCGGCGCCCCGGCGGCTGCCGGTGGGGCGGCTGACTGCGGGCGGCGGACTACGAGCGGTGGGCCGCGGGCCGCAGGGCCGGGGCCGACCGGCCGTGGGTGCGGGCCACCGGGCGGGCGCGAGGCGGGCGCGGGGCCGGGGCGGGGAGCTTCAGCGTGAGCGGCGGGCTACCCAGGCTGCGGCTTGGGTGCGGCGTTCCATGCCCAGTTTCGCGAGGACCGAGGTCACGTAGTTCTTCACCGTCTTCTCGGCCAGGAACAACCGCTCCGCGATCTGGCGGTTCGTCATGCCCTCGCCGATCAGGTCCAGCACGCGCCGCTCCTGGTCGGTCAACGCGTCCAGCACGTCCACCTCCGGCGGGCGGCGCATGCGGTCCAGCACCCGGGCCGTGGTCTGCGGGTCCAGCAACGACCGGCCGGCCGCGACCTCCCGCACCGCCACCACCAGGTCCTGCCCCCGCACCTGCTTGAGCAGGTACCCCGCCGCACCCGCGGCGATCGCGCCGACCAACGCCTCCTCGTCGTCGAAAGCGGTCAGCACCAGGCAGCGCACACCCAAACCGCGGAGCCTGCCGCACAGCTCGACCCCGGTGCCGTCGGGCAGCCGGACGTCCACCACCGCCACGTCCGGCGACGTCGCGGTGGCGCGGACGAACGCCTCGTCCACCCCGCCCGCCTCGGCGACCACGGTGATGTCGTCCTCGTCGTCGAGCAGTTCCCGCAGACCCCTGCGGACCACTTCGTGGTCGTCGACCAGCAACACGCGCACGGGCACGAACCAACCATAGGTCGAATGCCGGTACCGCGATCAAGCGGACGCCAAGACAGTGCAAGGCATGCTCGTACGCGTGATCGAGGAAGCCGACCGGATCGTCGTCGGGCGACTGGTCCTCGAACTGTGGGGCGCGCACACCGCGGTCGCCCACGGACAGGTCTTCTTCCCGGCCAGCCTGCCGGGGTTCCTGGTGGAACACCAGGACCAGGTCGTCGGACTGCTCACCTACGCCACGTCCGAGGGCCTGATGGAGATCGTGACGATCGACGCGCTCCGAAGAGGCCGGGGTGTGGGCAGCTCGCTGGTCGACGCGGCCGTGCAACGCGCACGGCAGCTCGGCTGCTCCCGCATCCGGCTCACCACGACCAACGACAACCTCGACGCCCTGCGCTTCTACCAGCGGCGGGGGTTCCGGCTCACCGCGTTGCGCCCGGACGCGGTCCGCGAGTCCCGCCGGCTGAAACCGGAGATCCCCTCGGTCGGCGAGTACGGCATACCCATCACCGACGAACTGGACCTCGAACGGTGGATCGCGCCGCGCTAGCCGCGCTCCCCAGGTTGTCCACAGGCGTTGTGGTAGTTGTCCACAAGGCTGTGCACAACCTGTGTGACGAGGCTCACTTGCGGGGCAGTGGGCTGAACACCTCGTCCCACGCGGCGGCCACCTGGCGTGCGCACGTCTCCGGCGCGACCCCACCGACACCCGTGCCCAGGCCCGGCATCGCGATCGTGCGCACCACGTCCCGCACCCGCCTGCCGTCGTCCAGCCGGCCGTCCCGCCAGAGCCTCAGCACCGCCCGCGCCGCCAGGTACGGGTGCACGGTGTCGGCCGGCAGCAGCTCACCCGGCAGGCGCATGGTCGGCGCGCTGATCAACCACTCCGGCTCGACCTCGCCGGTCGGCACGACCAGCGCCTCGCCCACCGGCAGCTCACCGCCGTGCAGGGCCAGGATCGCGCTGCGCACGTGTTCCTCGACCAACGGGAACGCACGGGCGTACACGGCGTCGATCCCGCCGCGCATCCAGCCCGAGGAGTTCGCGGGGCTCACCACGGCCTCGGCCACGATGTCGAGCACCGAGCCCCGGTGCACCTCGACACCGGGCCGGCCACCGGCGACACCGGACCACGCCGTCGCGAGCGGCTCGTCGACGGCGCACAGCACCAGACGGGGAACAGCAGCCGGAGCGTTGATCTCACCCTCCGTATCGGCGGACACACCCGCAAGCATTCCAGGACACCGGGGTCCGGTGGAACGGGGGCGGGCACCGTCCGGGCGGGTGATCCTCGCCTCAACGACGATCACCGGACGTGCTGCTCGTATCGTTGCGGCCGTGCTCGCCTACTTCGGACCGCAGGGAACCTTCACCGAGCAGGCCGCCCGCGCCTTCGCGGACGCGCGGGACCTCACGCCGTTCGACACCGTGCCCGCCGCCCTCGCCGCGACCAGGCGGGGCGAGGTGGACGCGGCGTGCGTGCCGGTGGAGAACTCCGTCGAGGGCGCGGTGCCCGCGACCATGGACGCGCTGACCGAGGGCGAACCCCTCGTCGCCGTCGCGGAGACCGTGCTGGACATCAGGTTCAGCATCCTGGTCCGCCCCGGCGCGGCGGAGCCGAAGACCATCGCGAGCCACCCGCACGCCCTCGCCCAGGTGCGGCACTGGGTGGCGGAGCACCTGCCCTCGGTCGACGTCGTCGCCACCACCTCCACCGCCGCCGCCGCGCGGGCCGTCCTCGCGGGTGAGTACGACGCCGCGGTGAGCGCGCCGGTGGCCGTCCACCACTACCCGCTGGAGGTCCTGGCGACCGACGTCGCCGACGTGCGCGACGCCAAGACCCGCTTCCTGCTGCTGCGCAGGCCCGGTCCGCTGCCCGAGCCCACCGGCCACGACCGGACCTCCGTCGTGGTGACGGCGACCGACCGCGTGGGCGCGTTGTCGGAGCTGCTGGCGGAGCTGGCGCTGCGGCGGATCAACCTGACCCGGATCGAGAGCAGGCCCACGAAGGGCGCGCTCGGCGAGTACCGGTTCTACATCGACCTGGACGGCCACGTCGCGGAACCCCGCGTCGGCGACGCGCTGGCCGCCCTGCGGCGGCACTGCCCCGACACGCGCTTCCTGGGCTCGTACCCGAAGGCGTCCGGCGGCGGTGACCGGGCGCGGGTCGACGACGATTTCGCGGCGGCGGCCGAGTGGCTGGCCGAGGTGCGGGGAGGGCGGCGCGCGTGAAGCTGATCCTGGTGCGGCACGGGGAGACCGCGTCCAACCTCAAGATGGCCCTGGACACGCGGCCACCGGGTCCGCCGCTGACGGAGGCGGGCGTGGCGCAGGCCGCGGCGCTGGCCGCCGACCTCGCGGCGACCGAGCGGGTGACCGCGGTGTACGCCAGCACGGCCGTGCGGGCACAGCAGACGGCCGCCCCCGTGGCCGCCGCGTTCGGCCTGGACGTCGAGGTGCTGGAGGGCGTGCACGAGATCTTCTGCGGCGACCTGGAGGGCCGGCACGACAAGGAGGCGTTCGAGCTGTTCCTCGTGGCCGTCCACGCGTGGACCGCGGGTGACCTGGACGCGACCATCCCGGGTGGCGAGAGCGGTCGGCAGGTGATCGACCGGTTCGTCGCGGCGGTCGGGAAGCAGGCCGCGCGGCACCGGCCCGACGAGACGGTCGTGCTGGTCAGCCACGGCGGCGCGATCCGGATGGGCGCGCTGGGCCTCGCGACGAACGTGCGGCCGGTGCTCGCCGAGACCGGCCTGCTGCCGAACACGGGCCGGGTCGTGCTGGAGGACGGGGAGGACGGCTGGGTGTGCACCTCGTGGACCGGGGTGGACCCGCTGCCCGGCCGCTAGGTCCTGATCCGCGGCCTCCCGAAACTTTCAGGGAGCCTGCCTGATAGATAGCGCCCCGCGAAACTTTCAGGGAGCCTGCCTGAAAGTTAGGGCTCTGCCCGGCCGGCGTGTGCGCTGTGGCGGCGGGGTGGTCCTGGAGGCTGCCGCCCCCGCGAAACTTTCAGGGAGCCTGCCTGATAATTAGGGCTCTGCCCGACCGGCGTGTCCGCTGTGCCGGCGGGGGCGGGCTGGGGCGCGCTTCGGCTTTGCGGACGGCTCCTCGCCGGTCAGCCCCAGCCCAGTTCGTGCAGCTTGGCGTCGTCGATGCCGAAGTGGTGGGCGATCTCGTGGATCACGGTGATCGCCACCTCCTCGACCACGTCGTCCTCCGTGCGGCAGATGTCGAGGATCGCCTCGCGGTAGATGGTGACCCGGTCCGGCAGGACGCCGCCGTAGTCCGACGTCCGCCTGGTCAGCGCGATCCCGTGGTACAGGCCGAGCAACCCGGGGTCGTCCGGGTGGCGGTCCTCGACCAGCACCACCACGTTGTTCATCGCCGCCGCGAACTCCGGCGGCACCAGGTCCAGGGCCTCGGACACCAGTTCCTCGAAGCGCTGTCTGGACATCTCCACCGGCACGGTCTCACCTCGGGGGCGACGGCTCGGTCGTCGTCGTGCCGGTGGGTTTCTCCGACGTCGACGTCGGCACCGAGCTGGTGTTCGACGGGGGGTTGGAGCTGGACGAGTGCAACGGCGCGCCGGTGGCCTCGTCCTGCTGCACGGCGGTCGTCTGCGGCGGGTTCGAGGTGGCCAGGGGCGGCGCGTTGGGGTTGCGCACGCTGCCCTCCCAGGCGGCGAGCCCGGTGTTGCCCGGCGGCGGGTTCGCGCCGACCTTGCAGTTCGCCCGGTGCGAGCCGGCGGCCCAGCTCTCGGGCGTCCGGTTGTCCCAGGTGACGATGAGGCCCTTGGCCTTGAAGTCCGCGCCGCCGCTGTACTCGGCGGCGATCCGGGTGCACTCCGCGGACAGCGTGTCGTCCTGCCGCTCCACGGGCGGGAACTCGCCGGCGGGCAGGGTGACCACGCCGACGATCTCGAACGTGTGCGGTTTCGCGCAGTCGACCGGGTCGCCGACGCCGTTCGCGTCCGTGATGCCGAGGCACACGCCCGGGTCGTAGACGTCGGACTGGTCCTGCGTGCGGGCGCTGCCGTACGCGGGCAGCATCCCGCCGGCCGGGCCGGTGACCTGGAGACCGCACCGGACCGTCCGCTCACCGGACGCCCACAGCCGCTCGCCGGGGTTCATCGGGCCCACGGTGTACTTGCCGGCGGGGTCGAGCCGACCGTTCAGGTAGTCCAGGGACGTCTTGGCGCAGTGCTCCTGGCTGATCTTCTGCCACTGCTCGTCGGTCGGGTACGGCGCCTGCGGCCCGAAGGCGGGCGCGATGTCGGCCACGCCCGTGACCTCGAACATGTGCTGCGCCGCGCAGTCGACCTTGACCACGTCGGAGAGGTTCTTCTTGGTCCAGTTGAGGCAGTCACCCGCCTGCGTGGTGTAAACAGGGTTCACCGGCTCCGCCGTCGTCGAGGCGAGGCCGCCCGCGCCCACCGGCCAGGAGGTGAAGGCACTCAGGCCGAGCAGGGCGAACGCGCCGACGAACGCGCCGATCATGACCATGTGGTCACCTCGGCGAAACCAACGGGCCGTCGCGGACATCTACACCATGATGCCTAAGCCGACGCCGGAACCAACCGGGCGGGTGGCGTGTGTTGCGTTTCGGGCACTCGTCACCCATTCGGCGGCCGATCTCTGTACCGTCCCCGCCGGGAGTGGCTGATGACTGAGAACGAGCGCAACGACCGCAACGACCACGGCGAGGGCCGCGACGAACCGACCGCCCGCCCGGAACGGGCGGCGGGTGGCGCGACGCCCCGGGATGTCACGCCCGGTAGTGACGCTGTGCCCGATGGTAGCGCTGCCCGCCCGGTGGGCGGAAGCCCCGCCCAACCGGCGGGTGGTCCGGCCGTGCCACCCGGTGAGAACCCGGGCACGTCGGCGGGCGCCGGCCAGGACCCGGCCGCGTCGGGAGGGGCTGGCCGGTCCGCGCCGGGAGGGGCGGTGCCGGCCGCGCCGGGAGGGGCGGTGCCGGCCGCGCCGGGAGGGGCGGTGCCGGCCGCGTCAGAAGGGGCGGACCCGGCCACGTCGGGAGAGGTGGGCCGGTCCGCGCCGGGAGGTGCGAAGCCCGCCCCGGCGAAGGGCGCCGGACCCGCCGCGCCGCCGCCGTACGTGCCGCCCAAGCGCGGTGCCGTCCGCCGCCAGGAGGCGGGTGTCACGCAGCCCCGGCCGCCGACGTTGGCCGAGCAGCGCGCCCGCGCCGAGGCCATCCAGCGGCAGCGGGACGAGGAGTTGGCCCTGGAGCAGGAGGCCGCCCGCAAGAAGAAGCTGCGCAAGCGGCTGCTGATCGGGGGTGGGGCCGCGGTCGGCGTGGCCGGCCTGGTCGCCATCTGGTACGCCGCCTCCAGCCCCGACGAGGTCGAGGCGCAGTGCACGCAGGACGGCGTCGTCGTGGAGGACCAATACTGCGACGAGAACTACGCGCGCACCCACGGCGGCCACGTCAGCGGTGGGTTCATCTACATCGGCGGCTCGTCGTACCGCTACCACTACGGCGGGTCGAGCGTCCCCGTCGGCCAGAAGGTCAGCGGCGGCAGCTACACGATCCCCAAGGGCTCGAACGTGACCACCAAGTCCGGCACGACCATCCAGCGCGGTGGGTTCGGCGTCACCGGCGGCAGCAAGAGCGGGGGTAGCTGAGTGCGTCGGGACACCTCCGCGCCGCGGCCGAACTGGCAGCGCACGGTCTCCGATCAGGGCCTCGTGTTCGGCTCGCCCGCCCGTGCCGCCGACGGCAGCCCCCGCCCGTACTGGGACGAGTCGGCGCACTACGTGTTCGACATGAGCGACGTGCTGTCCCTCGAAGCGGACGTCGAGCTGCTGCACAGCATGTGCCTGGAGGCCGTGGACAACGTGGTGCTCACCGAGCGCTACCGCGACTTCGGCATCCAGGAGTGGGTGTGGCCGGCGATCGCCGAGTCGTGGAAGCGCCGCGACCCGCACGTCTACGGGCGGTTCGACCTGCGTTACGACGCGCGCGGCCCGGCGAAGCTGCTGGAGTACAACGCCGACACCCCCACGTCGCTGCTGGAGGCGGCGGTCGTCCAGTGGAACTGGAAGACCGACGTGTTCCCCGACGACGACCAGTGGAACTCCATCCACGAGAAGCTGGTGGAGCGCTGGGCGGAGATCGGCGACCGGCTGCCGTCCAACGAGCTGCACTTCACCTGGTCCGCCGCCGACCCGTCCGGCGAGGACCACGTCACGGTCGCCTACCTCCAGGAGACCGCGGCCGAGGCGGGCATGAACACCGTCGGCCTGGCCATCGAGGAGATCGGCTGGGACTCGGCGCTCAACCGGTTCGTCGACCTCGAAGAGGCCCCGATGGGCACGGTCGTGAAGCTCTACCCCTGGGAATGGGTGGTGGAGGAGCAGTTCGGCCGGTTCGCCGTGCAGAGCCAGCCCGGCACCCTGTGGGTCGAGCCGCTGTGGAAGATGCTGCTGTCCAACAAGGCGTTGCTCGCGGTGCTCTGGGAGATGTACCCCGGCCACCCGAACCTGCTGCCCGCCTACCTGGACGACCCGGGCCTGCTCACCGAGTACGTGCGCAAGCCCCGGCTGGGCCGGGAGGGCGCGAACATCCAGATCGTGGCGCCGGGCTACGAGACGCAGACCGGCGGCGTGTACGGCAAAGAGGGTTTCGTCTACCAGCTGTTCGACCCGCTGCCCGAGTTCGACGGCTACCGGCCCGCGCTGGGCGCGTGGGTGGTCGGCGACACGGCGGCCGGGCTCGGCATCCGCGAGACGGTCGGCCTGGTGACCGACGACGGCGCGGCGTTCGTCCCGCATCGGATTGTCGAATGAATGGAGTGGCAGTGATCGAACTCGCGTTGGACCCGGGCTTCGGCTCGCGGATCGGCCAGGGCATCGGCGCGATCGCCCTGTACGCGATCGTCGGCCTGGTGCTGATGGTCGTCGGCTTCTACGCCATCGACTTCACCACGCCCGGCAAGCTGTCGGCGCTGGTGCGGTCGGGCGCCCCGAACGCCGTCATCGTCACGGCCGCGGGCCTGGTCAGCATGGCGATGATCGTCGTGGTGGCGATCTACAACGCGGCCGGCAAGCTGGAGGAGGGCCTGCTGATGGCCCTGATCTTCGGGTTCGTCGGCATCATCGTGCAGGTGATCGCGGTGCGGTTGCTGGAGTGGGTCACGCGCCTGGACATCGGCCGGCTGATCGAGTCCGAGGTGTTCGCGCCGGCGAGCGTCGTGGTGGCCAGCGCGCACGTCGCGCTCGGTCTCGTGGTCGCCGTGGCGATCAGCTAGCGCGACCCGGTGCCGGAACGCACGCGCGCGCCCGGGGGTGCGATGAGTACCCTTTCCCCTCGTGATTGACCTCAGGGCTCTGCGCGAAAACCCGGAAGCCGTCCGCGCGTCGCAACGTGCGCGTGGCGAGGACGAAGCCGTGGTCGACGCGCTGCTGTCCGCCGACGAGCGCCGGCGCGCGGCCGTGGCCCGCGCCGACGCCCTGCGCGGCGAGCAGAAGGCGTTCGGCAAGCAGGTCGGCCGGGCACGCGGCGAGGAGCGCGAGGCGCTGCTCGCCAAGGGCAAGGAGCTGGCCGCCGAGGTCAAGGCGGCCGAGGCCGAGCAGTCGCGGGCCGAGGCCGAGCTGGACGAGCTGCACCGGGCCGTGCCCAACGTGGTCCACCCGGACGCACCGCACGGCGGCGAGGACGACTTCGCCGTGCTCAAGCACGTGGGCACGCCGCGCGAGTTCGACTTCACGCCGCTGGACCACCTGGACCTGGGCACCCGGCTCGGCGGCATCGACATGGAGCGCGGCGCGAAGGTGTCGGGCTCGCGGTTCTACTTCCTCACCGGCGTGCTGGCGCAGCTTGAGCTGGCGCTGCTCAACATGGCCGTCGCGCAGGCCACCCGCGCGGGCTTCACGCTGATGATCACGCCGACCCTGGTGCGGCCGGAGATCATGGCGGGCACGGGCTTCCTCGGCGCGCACGCGAGCGAGGTCTACCGCCTGCGGGACGACGACCTGTACCTCGTCGGCACGTCGGAGGTGCCGCTCGCGGGCTACCACGCGGACGAGATCCTGGACGGCGACCGCCGCTACGCGGGCTGGTCGGCGTGCTACCGCCGCGAAGCCGGGACGTACGGCAAGGACACCCGCGGCATCATCCGCGTCCACCAGTTCAACAAGGTCGAGATGTTCTCCTACGTGCGGCCCGAGGACGCGGAGGCCGAGCACGCGCGCCTGCTGGCGTGGGAGGAGGAGATGCTCGCCAAGATCGAGGTGCCCTACCGGGTGATCGACACGGCGGCGGGCGACCTGGGCACGTCGGCGGCGCGCAAGTTCGACTGCGAGGCGTGGATCCCGACCCAGGGCGTGTACCGGGAGCTGACCTCCACGTCGAACTGCACCACGTTCCAGGCCCGCCGGCTCAACGTCCGCTACCGGGACGACAACGGCAAGCCGCAGATCGCCGCCACGCTCAACGGCACGCTGGCCACCACCCGCTGGATCGTCGCGATCCTGGAGAACCACCAGCGGGCGGACGGCTCGGTCGCGGTGCCCGAGGCGTTGCGCCCGTTCCTCGGCCTGGACGTGCTCCAGCCCGCCTGAGAACCCCTCCGGTACAGTGGTGCACCGACCCTCGTCGGTGCGTAACCGCTGGTGACGTGGGTGACACACATCATCCACGGGGCAGGGACAGCAGGTGGCGAACCGCATTCACCGGACCGCGATCATCGGCGCGGGGGTCGAACTCGGCGACGACAACGTGATCGGTCCGTACACGGTGATCGCGGGCCCGGCCCGGATCGGCGACGGCAACTACATCGGGCCGCACGTGAGCATCGGCGGCCCGCCGGAGTACCTGGGCGCGGACCACCTCGCGGGCTGGGACGACGAGGTCGGCGGCCCCGGCGTGGTGATCGGCGACCGCAACCGCGTGCGCGAGTTCGTCACGGTCAACCAGGGCGTGACCGAGCCGACCAGGATCGGCGACGATTGCTACCTGATGGGCCGCGCGCACATCGCCCACGACTGCCGCGTGGACGACGGCGTGGTGGTCACCAGCGCGGTGCAGGTCGCGGGCCACTGCCACGTGTGGTCGGGCGCGAACCTCGGCCTGGGCACGGTGGTGCACCAGCGCACCACCATCGGACCGGGCGCGATGGTCGGCATGGGCTCGGCGGTGCGCAAGGAGGTCGGCGCGTTCACCATCACGGTGGGCAACCCGGCCCGCACCACCGGCGTCAACACCATCGGCCTCCAGCGGCGCGGCTGCTCGGAGGAATCCATCGCCGCCCTGACGGGTTTCCTCACCGGGAAGGACCCCGAGCCGCCCGGCGACCTGCCGGACGAGCTGGCCGCGCTGCTCGAGGCGTGGGCCGCGCGCGGCGCGGGGCACTGAACCAGACCAGAGATTGAGAGCAGCATGTCGCTTAACGACCGCCTCCGCTCCGTTTTCACCGAAGCGCTCCAGCTCGACGCCGACGCGGACGTGGAGAACCTGAAGTACCGCGACATCGATGCGTGGGACTCGGTCGGCCACATGGCGCTGGTCGCGGCCATCGAGGACGAGTTCGACGTGCAGTTCGAGACCGAGCAGGTCATCGACCTGAGCAGCTTCAAGGTCGCGGTCGACATGCTGCGGGGCTTCGGCGTCGGTGAGTAGCTTCGACGGCAGGGTCGCGGTCGTCACCGGCGGCACGCGCGGCATCGGGCACGCGACGGCCGCCGCGCTGGTGGCGGCGGGCGCGACCGTGGTGATCACCGGCCGCGACGGCGCGGTGGCGGCGGAGCGGGCCGCGGCGCTCGGGCCCGCGGCGTCCGGCGTGGCGCTGGACGTGACGGACTCGGCCGCGGTGAAGGACGTGTTCAAGGCCGTCGCCAAGGAGCACGGCCGGCTCGACGTGCTGGTGGCGAGCGCGGGCGTGCTGGAGGGCGGCCTCATCGGGATGCTCACCGACGACCACATCGCGGGCACGCTCGCGACGAACGTCGCGGGGACCATCAACTGCGTGCAGGCGGCGGCGCGGGTCATGATGCGCAAGCGGACCGGCTCGATCGTGCTGCTCGGTTCCGTGGTCGGCGAACGCGGCAACGCGGGCCAGACCGTGTACGCGGCGTCCAAGGCGGCGTTGTCCGCGACCGCGAAGTCGGCGGCCAAGGAGCTGGGCAGGCACGGCATCCGGGTGAACGCCGTCGCGCCGGGCGTGATCCGCACCGACCTGATCGCGGACCAGTCCGCCGAGGTGCTGGCGGGCATCGAGCGGGACACGGCGCTGGGCAGGCTCGGCACGGCCGAGGAGGTGGCCGCCGTCATCCGGTTCCTGGTCGGCGACGAGGCGTCGTTCGTCACCGGGCAGGTGCTGGGCGTCGACGGGGGTCTGGTGCTGTGACGTCGCTGGTGCACCCCGGGGCCCGGCTGCGGGACGCGGCGACCGGTGAGCTGGTCGGCGGCGCGGAGCTGGCCGAGCGGGTGGCGCGGGTCGCCGAGTCGTACGCGGACCTGCCGCCCGGCGTGCTGTTCCTGCGGGTCGGGCTGGACGTGCCGAGCGTGCTGGCGTACCTGGGCGCGTTCCAGGCCGGTCGCGCGGTGGCGTTGCTCGACCCGGCGCAGGACCGCGCCGTGCTGGACGACCTGGTGACGCGGTTCCGGCCGGCGGCGGTCGTCGGCGGGCCGCCGGGCGCCGCGCCGGGGTACACCGACGACTGGGTGCGCGTGGACGCCGGCGGCGTCGTGCCGCACCCCGACCTGGCGGTGCTCCTGCCGACCAGCGGTTCCACCGGCAACCCCAAGTTCGTGCGGTTGTCGCGGGCGGCGGTGCTCGCCAACGCGGACGCCATCGCCGAGGTGCTGGACATCGGACCCGACGAGGTCGCGCCGACGACGTTGCCGCTGCACTACAGCTACGGGATGTCGGTGCTCAACAGCCACCTGCGCCGCGGCGCGACGGTGCTGCTGGAGGGCTCGGGCGTGGTGGCGCGGCCGTTCTGGGACGCGGTCGTCGAGCACGGCGCCACGTCGCTGGCCGGGGTGCCGTACCACTACGAGATGCTGCGGCGGCTGCGGTTCGACCCGGCCAAGTACCCCACGCTGCGCACGCTGACGCAGGCGGGCGGCAAGCTGCGCACCGAGCTGGTGAGCGAGTTCAACGCGAAGATGACGGCCGTGGGCGGCCGGATGTTCGTGATGTACGGGCAGACCGAGGCCGCGCCCCGGATGGCCACCGTGCCCGCGGCGCGGCTGGCGGACAAGCCCGGCTCGGCCGGCCTGGCGCTGCCCGGCGGGTCGTTCGCGGTGCGGACCGGTGACGGCGCGGAGACCACCGCGCCGGGCGTCGTGGGCGAGATCGTCTACCGGGGCCCGAACGTGATGATGGGCTACGCCGAGTCGGAGGCGGAGCTGGCGCTGCCCGACGGGCTCGGCGGCGTGTTGGTGACCGGCGACCTGGGGTACCTGGACGACGAGGGCTACCTGTACGTCACCGGCCGGCTGAAGCGGATCGGGAAGGTGTTCGGCAACCGGGTCAGCCTGGACGACCTGGAGCAGCTCGTGAAGCACCTGGGCGCGGCGGCGGCGGTGCCCGCGGGCGACAAGGTCGTGGTGTGGTTGGACGGCGCGTCGGCGGACGACTGCAAGGCGGCGGCCAGGGCGTTGGCAGCGGCTTTGCACATGCACATAACGGGTTTCGACGTGCGGCCCGTCGCCGGGTTCCCGCTGCTGCCCAGCGGGAAGATCGACTACCGGGCGCTGGAGGCGCGGGTATGACCGCCTCACGCGCCGTGGAGGCACAGGCATGAGCGTTTTCGCCCGACCGCAGGCCGAGCGGGAAGCCGCGTTGCTGGCGGAGCTGACCGAGCTGACCGCGCACCACCGGGCGCGCTGCGCGCCGTACGACCGCGTCCTGTCGTCGCTCGGCACGCCGGCGGAGTTCGGGTCGTTGGCGGACCTGCCGTGGCTGCCCGTGCGGATGTTCAAGACGCACGACCTGAAGAGCATCCCGGACGACGAGGTGTTCAAGGTGCTGACGTCGTCGGGCACGACGGGCGCCGGCGCGTCACGCATCTACCTGGACAAGGACGCCGCCGCCGAGCAGCCGCGCCAGCTCGGCGCGACCCTGCGCGAGGTGCTGGGCGGCAAGCGGCTGCCGATGCTGATGGTCGACACCGTCGGGATCATCAAGAACCGGCGGTCGTTCTCGGCACGCGGCGCGGGTGTGCTGGGCATGGCGAACTTCGGGCGCGCCCACGTGTACGCGCTGGACGAGCAGGACCGGCCGGACGTGGCGGCGGTGAAGGGCTTCCTGGAGAAGCACGGCCACGAGCCGTTCCTCATCTTCGGCTTCACGTTCATGGTGTGGCAGTACCTGTACGAGGTGGCGCGCGAGCACTCGCTGGACCTGTCCAACGGCATCCTCGTGCACTCCGGCGGGTGGAAGAAGCTGGTCGACATCGCGGTGGACAACGCGGAGTTCCGGCGGCGGTTCGCCGAGGACACCGGGCTCACCCGCATCCACAACTACTACGGGATGATCGAGCAGATCGGCACCGTGTTCCTGGAAGGCCCCTCGGGGAACTCGTTGTACTGCCCCGATTTCGCGGACGTCATCATCCGCAACCCGGACACGTGGGAGGAGCAGCCCGTGGGCGAGCCGGGGGTGATCCAGGTGCTGTCCACGCTGCCCCGGTCGTACCCGGGCCACGTGCTGCTGACCGAGGATTTGGGTGTCGTGCACGGCGTGGACGACGGCGACTGGCCGGGCAAGCGGTTCTCGGTGCTCGGGCGGCTGCCCCGCGCCGAGGCGCGCGGCTGCTCGGACACGTTCGCGGGAGCCGCGTCGTGAGCGCGTTGCGGCGGCGGTTCCCCGCCGGGCCGGACGTGTCCGCGGCCGAGTTGCTGGGTGGTCTCGGCGACGACCCGCTGCGCGTCGGTGACGAGCGGGTCGTGGACTTCCTGGTGGCGTTCGCCCGCAAGCTGCTCGCGCCCGCCGTCGCGCGGCGGTACCCGGAGCTGGCCTCGCTCGGGTTCTTCCTGCGGCGTGGCGAGATCACGAAGGCGCTGGCCGCGCCGGAGCGGCCGGGTGTGCTGCGGTTCCCGCGCGGCCTGGTCTTCCACGTGCCGCCGGCGAACGTGGACACGATCTTCGTGTACTCGTGGGCGTTGTCCGCGTTGGCCGGCAACCGGAACGTGGTGCGCATCTCGCCGCGGTCGGCGGGTGCGGCGGAGGCCGTGGTCGACGCGTTGAACGAGGCGCTGGCGTCGGCCGACCCGGTGGTGGCGCGCACCCAGGCGATGATCACCTACGACCGGGACGACGCGGTCACGGCCGCGTTGTCGGCGGCCTGCGACCTGCGGGTCATCTGGGGTGGCGACCGGGCCGTGGCGGAGGTGCGCAAGCACCCGCTGGCGCCGCACGCGCGTGACGTCACGTTCCCCGACCGCGCGTCGTTCGCGGCCATCTCGGTGGCCGGCTGGGAGGCGGCGTCCGCCGACCGCCGCCGCGACGTGGTCGTGGGCTTCTACAACGACGCCTACTGGTTCGACCAGGCCGCGTGCGCCTCGCCGCGCGCGTTGTTCTGGGTCGGTGACGCCGGGCGCGCGCGGCACGCGCGGGACGAGTTCCTGGCGGTGCTGGACGAGGTGCTGGCGGGCAAGGGCGTCGTGGTGGACCCGGCGATGGCCGTGCAGAAGCGCGTGTCGGCGTACGGCGTGGCGGCGGACGGGCACGCGACGGCGATCCGGTTCTCCGGCAACGCCGTCGCGACGCTCGACCTGACCTCGCCCGCCGACGTCCCCCGTGAGTGGTTGGGCGCCGGCACGTTCCCGCTGGCGACGCTGTCGTCGTTGGCCGACCTGGTGCCGTTGGTGCGGCGGAAGGACCAGACGCTGTCCGTGTTCGGCTTCTCGGGTGAGGAGCTGGAGGCGCTGGCGGTGTCCCTGGCGGGCCGCGGCATCGACCGCATCGTGCCGTTCGGGTCGGCGTTGACGTTCTCCGGGTTGTGGGACGGGTACGACCTGATGGCCGAGTTCACGCGCCTGGTGACGGTGAGCGGCTGAGCCACGTGCTCGACAGCCACACGAGTCGTGGCGTGTCGTCCTCGTCGTCCTGGAAGTAGGCCAGGGCGTTCTCCGGCGTTTGCAGGTGCGCGCGGAAGTCGCCTGCCGTGGACACGATCTCGGCGTGGTCGTGGAAGGCCATGCCGTAGGCCGCGATGTGGCCGTCGTGGCGGTGCCCGTGCTCGACGGCCACGGCGAACAGGCGCGGGGCGTCGTCGGTGGCCAGTCCTTCCAGGAACGCGGTGAAGCCGGCCTCGTCCCAGAGCGGTTCGGGGTCGTGGTCGATGGGTGCGCAATCCGGCATCGCTTCGCCTCTCGTGTGATCGCTGCGCGTGGCCTGGACGGGCGACGCGGTATGTTGTGTGCTCGCTACACTTGTCCTTTGATCAGTACGTGCCCAGCTTGGGTGGAAACTTTCGGGCGGCGCAAGTTCCGCGCTGGAAGTCGCGCCTGTTTCACCCGGTCGGGCGAGGCGGTGAGGGGTAGTGGTGACCGAGGAGAACGTGCCGCCGAACGTGCGGAAGCGGTTGGCCGCCGAGTTGAAGGCGCTGCGTGGTGAGCGGCGGCAGGAGGACGTGGTCCGGGCGCTGCTGGAGATCCCGGGCAGCGGGAGTTGGTCGGCGTCGAAGTTGAGCAAGGTCGAGAACAACCAGGCGCGGGTGCAGCCCGACGAGGTCGAGGACCTCCTCGCGGTGTTCGGCGTTCGGGATGAGGAATTGCTGTCCCGTCTGAAGTTGTGGGCGAAGGCGGCTCGGCGTAAGGGGCGTTGGCAGCAACACGGGCGGGATCTGCCCGAGAGCATCCGCGATTTCGTGGAATACGAGGAACTTGCTTCGGTTCAGCGGGTTTGGGAACCGCTCCTCGTGCCTGCGATGTGTCAGACCGCGGGCTATGCCGCCTCGGTGATCCTCGGGCTTGAGCGGAGCATCACCGAGGAGGAGTTGCAGCGCCGCGTCGATGCGCGGCTCAGGCGTCAGGTGGTCCTCGACCGCGAAGACCCCCAGGAGCTGTGGGTGCTGCTGGACGAGCGCGTGCTGCGAGGCGTGGTCGGGCCACGTGAAGTCCGGGTTGAACAGCTCCACCATCTAGTGAACCTGGCTGCTCGGGACAACGTGACGCTCCAGGTCGTCGCGGCCGGTGCCGGCCCTCATCCGGGGTTGACCGGTTGGTTCTCACTGATGGAATTTCCCGACGATTCGGCTGACATCGCGTACACGGATGGCGTATACGGCAGCCTGTATCTGGAGGACCCCGAAGACGTTCGCGGCTGTACGCTCGTCTTCGGGCATCTGCTCGGGATAGCCCTCACGACGACGGAGTCGGTCGCACTGATCCACCGCGTGATCGGCGAACTCACCCAAGAGCCTCAGTGACCAAGGACGGAAGGTGGCTCGACATGATCGGTCCTGACTTCTCCGCTGCCACGTGGCGCAAGAGCACCCGGAGCGGAGCCAGCAACGGGGGCGGCGGCACCCATTGCGTAGAGGTCGCCCACGCCGGGAGTTTTGTCGGTGTTCGCGACTCGAAGCACCCGGCTGCCGGGTTTGCCGTGGCCGGTGCGACGTTCGACCGGTTCCTGGCGTTGGTGAAGAACGACGCGGTGGTGTAAAAGCGTTTCCCCGTATGGCCTGCGCGCCGGCGCAGGCCATACGGCGGTCACTCCCAGCCCGACCCCGCTCGGCCAACCGGTGTCGCTGCTCGTGAAGCCCGCGCGTACTGGAGGACCCCGCGCGCCCGTGGCCTCGCGCTCCACCCCCACCGCTTCGCACTACCCGGGCCGGTGCGCGCAGTCCGCCGCCGCGAGGTGAGTCGCGGCCTCGCGGTCAGGAGGGCGTGCGCGTCCAGCGCGGAGTCCTCGGCCCGCTCCAGCATGATTCGGGCCTGCTCGGCCTCCTGTGCCGCGACTTCCCCGAGCGACGCCCCGTGGCCGCCCGTCCCGTCAGCAGTAGCCGAGTTGGGAGAGGGTGTCGACGACGACCTTGCTGGGGTGGAACTGGTCCATGCGGTTGGGGAGGCGGTAGTCCTCGTAGTTGTCGAGGAAGGAGCGGAGCTTGTCGCCGTTCATGCCGGTCAGCAGGAGGGTGGTGCCGGGGCCGTGGTTGTCCTCGGTGCGCTCGCGGTGGATGGCGCAGGGGACGCCGAGGTAGTTGCACTCGGCCTGGAGGCCGCCGGAGTCGGTGACGACGAACTTGGCCCTGGCCATGATCGGCAGGAAGGCCAGGTAGCGGAGCTTGGGCTTGAGGATGAAGCGCTCGTTGTCGAACAGGTGGCCCAGGCCGTACTGCTTGATCCGGTCCTGCTCGGGGGGTCCGGCGAGGTAGAGGATGGGCATCCGCTCGCTCGCCGCGCGCAGCAGCTCCAGGGCCTCGCGGTACTTGTCCGCCCTCGACACCAGCTCGAACCGGTGGAGGGTGGCCAGGCCGAACTCCTCGGGCAGCGGGAACGTCGGGTCCGCGTCGATGGCCAGGCGCATGGCGTCGATGGCCGTGTTGGCGCCGGTGTTGACGACCGCGCCACGGGCGTTCCGGAGGTTGTTCACCTCCTTGGCCGTGGGCGCGAAGTGCAGGTCCACGATCTTCGCCGCGAGCTTCCGGTTCAGCTCCTCGGGCAGCGGCGACAGGAGGCTGCCGGAACGCGCGCCCGCCTCGACGTGCGCCACCCGCGACTTGAGGATGCGCTTGCCGATCAACGCGCCGTACGGCGTGGTGAACGTGTCACCGTGCACGATGACCAGCGGCGGGCGGCCGTCGTCGGTCAGGATCGATCGCAGCTCGGCACGCCGGGTCCACGCGTTGCGCAGCACCGCGGCGGCCCAGCCGGGCACCTGCGCGGGGCGCTCGATGTGCACGGCCTGCTCCTTCGGCACCAACCACACGGCGGGCTCCGGCAGGCGGAGGTCGGCCAGCGTCTCGGCGACGTGGTCGACGTGCTGTGCGGTGAACCAGATCTGCGGTTTCGTGCCCCGGTCGGAGATGGCGTGGAACACCGGAGCGATCTTGATCAGTTCCGCGGTGGTGCCGAGGATGAAGGAGATCACGACGGGCAAGGATACCGGGGCACGCGCGCGGCCCCGGTGCCCGTCCGGTGAGGGCGGTCCGGGCTCCTAGTGCCGCGTCAGGTCCGCGACGTGCTTCGCGATCTCCAGCGAACCGGTCGCCCCTGGCGAGGGTGCGTTCAGCACGTGCACCTGGTTGGGCGCGGTCTCCACCAGGAAATCGTCCACCAGCGAGCCGTCCGGCCGCATCGCCTGCGCGCGCACCCCGGCCGTCGAGGGCACCAGGTCGTCCTCCCGCACGGCGGGCACCAGGCGGGCCAGGCTCGCCGCGAAGCGCTTCCGCGACAGCGACCGCAACACCTCGCCCAACCCCGTCCGGCCGTACCGGCGGGCCAGTTTCCAGGTGCCGGGGAACCGCGCGACCTCCAGCACGTCGCGGCCGGAGAAGTCACGCCACCGGTACCCCTCGCGACGCAGGGCGAGCACGGCGTTCGGCCCGCAGTGGACGGTGCCGTCGAGCATCCGGGTCAGGTGCACGCCCAGGAACGGCAGCGCCGGGTCCGGCACCGGGTAGACCAGGCCGCGCACCAGTTCGGGCCGGCGCAGCTCGAAATACTCACCGCGGAAGGGCACGATGCGCGCCGACGGCGTCAGCCCGGCCAACCCCGCCACCCGGTCGCTGTGCAGGCCCGCGCAGTTCACCAGCACGTCCGCCCGCACGACGCCCTGCGGCGTGGCGACCTCGACGCGCCCGCCCCGCGACCGGATCGCGAGCGCCGGTGAGTGCAATCGCAAATCGTGTTCCTTGAGTCGCTCGACCAGGGCGGCGCACACGGCGGCGAAGTCGATGATGCCGGTGCTCTCCACGCGCAACGCCCGCACGCACGCCACCTCGGGCTCGTGCGAGCGGGCCTCCTCGGCGGAGATCAGCTCCGCCGGCACGCCGTTCGCCTCGGCCCGCTCCGCGAGGGCGTGCAGGCGCGGCAGCTCATCGCGATCCGTGGCGACCACGAGCTTGCCGCACACCTCGACCGGTACGCCGTGCGCACGTGCGAAGTCGATCATGGACCGGTTGCCCGCCACGGCCATCCGCGCCTTGAGCGAACCCGGCCGGTAGTACAGGCCGGCGTGGACGACGTTGCTGTTGTGGCCGGTCTGGTGGGCGCCCCAGCGGCCTTCCTTCTCCAGGACCGTGACCCGGTCGCCACGCGTGGCGAGTTCGTTCGCCACGGCCAAGCCGACGATCCCGCCACCGACCACCACGATGTGCCGCACGGGCGGTGAATCTACGCGTGCCCGGCCAACGCGGGCAGCACTTCGGCGGCGATCTCCTCCAGCACCGACTCCCGCCCGGCGTACACGCCGTCGTGCCGCGGCCAGTGCACGACCACGTCGGTGAAGCCCAGCTCCTCCGCCCGGCCCACCGCGTCCTGGAACGCGCCGACGCTGGACAGCGAGTACACCGGGGCCGAGTCGAAGTTCAGGTACCGGTCGACGGCCCGACCCGTCGCGTGCCGCGCCTCGGCGAACCGGTCGGCCAGCTCGGCGACACCGCGCCACCAGGCGTCGAGGTCGTCGACCACCGGGCCGGTGGTGACCCAGCCCTGGCCGTGCTCGGCGGCGACGCGCATCGCCTTCGGGCCGTTCGCGGCCACCAGGAACGGCATCCGGGGCCGCTGCACGCCACCGGGCGCGCTGCGCGCGTCGACGGCGCTGAAGTGCTCGCCCCGGTACGTGGTGCGGTCCTTGCGCAGCAGCTCGTCCAGCAGCTCGACGAACTCGGCGAACCGGGCGGTCCGCTCGGCGGGCGTCCGCGCCGGCTCGCCGAGCACCTCGGTGTCGTAACCGCCGCCGCCCGCGCCGACGCCCAGCGTGAACCGGCCGTCGGAGATGTCGTCCAGGGCGAGCAGGTCGCGGGCGAACGGCACGGGGTGCCGGAAGTTCGGGGATGCCACGAACGTGCCAAGCCGAATGCGCTCGGTGACCATCGCGGCGGCGGTCAGGGTGGGCACCGCGCCGAACCACGGACCGTCCACCAGGGAGCGCCACCCCAGGTGGTCGTAGGTCCAGGCGTGGTGGAAGCCGTACTCCTCGGCGGCTTTCCACTTGGGCTCGGCGAACCACCAGCGGTGCTCGGGAAGGATGACGATGCCGGTGCGCACGGACGTACGGTAGCCAGGCGCACGTCCCGCCCCGCAGCCGGACCGGGCATCATCGGTGGTGTGGAAAGACCTGGACTGGTGGCCTCGGACGTCGACGGAACCCTGCTCAGCCCGCTGCACGAGGTGACCGGGCGCACGGCGGAGGCGGTGCGCCGCGTGGTGGCGGCGGGCGTCCCGTTCGTGCTCGCCACCGGCCGCCCGCCGCGCTGGGTGCCGGAGGTGGCGCAGGCCGCGGGCCTGGACGGGTACGCGGTGTGCGCGAACGGCGCGGTCCTCTACCACGTGGGCCAGGACCGGGTGATCTGGCAGAAGACGCTGGACCCGGTGCTGGTCGGCGACATCATGACCGCCCTGGACGACCTGCTGCCGGGGGTGGCGTTCGCGGTGGAGCGCACCGGCGCGTCGGCGTTCGACGAGACCGTGCCGCAGTTCATCGCCGAGGACGGCTACACCCACCCGTGGCCGGAGGGCCCGGAACCGGACGGCGACCGCACCGGGCTGCTCACCGTGCCGGTGGTCAAGCTGCTGGTGCGGCACCGGGCGATGACCAGCGAGGCCATGGCGGAGGCCGTGACCGGCGTGCTGGGCGACCAGGTGGACGTGACGTTCTCCACCGGCCTGGGTCTGGTCGAGCTGGCCGCGCCGGGCGTGACCAAGGCGACCGGTCTCGCCGACGTCGCCGAGCGGCTGGGCGTGGCCCCGGCGGAGGTCGTGGCGTTCGGCGACATGCCGAACGACGTGGACATGCTCGGCTGGGCCGGTCACGGCGTGGCCATGGCCAACGGGCACCCGGAAGCGCTGGCGGCGGCCGACGAGATCACCGGGCCGAACGCGGAGGACGGCGTCGCGATGGTCCTCGAACGGTGGTTCTGACCCGGCACGCCGGTCAACCCACGCCGGGTGCCGCACGTCCCGGGAGGTAGCGTGGTGCCCCGCGTACCAGGCCGAAGCGCCGTGCCCGTTGTCCCGAAGTGCGGAGAGACTGCTGAATGATCCCCATCACTGTCGTTGACGTGGCGGCGGCCGAGGAGTTGGTGCTCCAGGTGCTGCGCTCCGGAGCCATCGCGCAGGGCCCCATGGTCAAGCGGTTCGAGGATGAGTTCGGCAAGGTCGCCGGCGTGCCGCACGCGGTCGCCGTGAACAACGGCACCACCGCGCTCGTCGCGTCGCTCCAGGTGCTCGGCCTCCAGCCCGGCGACGAGGTGGTGACCTCGCCGTTCACCTTCGTGGCGACGCTCAACGCGATCCTGGAGGCGGGCGCGACGGCCCGGTTCGCCGACATCTCCGAGGACGACTTCAACCTGGACCCGGCCGCCGCGGCGCGAGCCGTCACGCCGCGCACCAAGGTCCTGATGCCGGTGCACCTGTACGGGCAGATGGCCGACATGGGCCGCCTCGCGCCACTGGCCCGCGAGCACGGCCTCGCGGTGGTGGAGGACGCGGCGCAGGCGGTCGGCGCGACGTTCGAGGGCAGGCCCGCCGGCAGCTACGGCCTGGGCTGCTTCTCGCTGTACGCGACCAAGAACATCACCACCGCCGAGGGCGGCGTGATCACCACGTCCGACGACGACCTCGCCGACCGGCTGCGCGTGCTGCGCAACCAGGGCATGAGGGCGCGCTACCAGTACGAGGTGGCGGGCCACAACTACCGCATGACCGACGTGCACGCGGCGATCGGCATCCCGCAGCTCGAGCGGCTGGCGGAGGTCACCGAGGCGCGGCAGCGCAACGCCGAGGCGTTGACCAAGGGCCTGGCCGACGTGCGCGGCCTGAAGACGCCGGCGGTGCTGCCGGGCCGCACGCACGTGTGGCACCAGTACACGGTGCTGGTCACCGACGACGCCCCGGTGAGCCGCGACGAGTTCGCCGCGAAGCTCACCGAGAAGGGCATCGGCAACGGCGTGTACTACCCGAAGACGGTGTTCGACTACGACTGCTACCGGGACAACCCGAACGTCGTCGCGGCCGACGTGCCGGTGGCCGAGCGGGTGGCGCGGCAGGCGTTGTCGCTTCCCGTGCACCCGAAGCTCACCGACGCCGACGTGGACGCGATCGTCGGCGCGGTCCGCGAGGTGCTCGGCGCATGAGCGGCACTCCCCGCATCGCCCTCGTCGGCGTGGGTTCGATGGGTTCCCTGCACGCCCGCGTGACCAGCCAGAACGACCGCTGCGAGCTGGCCAGGATCGTCGACCCGCGGGAGGAGGTCGGCCGGGCCGTCGCCGAGACCTACGGCGCGGCCTGGACCCCCGAGGTCGGCGACCTGTCCGACATCGACGCGGTCGTGCTGGCCTCCGCGACCGAGACGCACCACGGCCTCGCGTTGCAGGTGCTGGAGCAGGGCAAGCCGCTGCTGGTGGAGAAGCCGGTGTGCGCCGACCTCGCCGAGACCGAGGAGGTGCTGGCGCTCGCCGAGAGCCGCGGCCTGCCGATCATGTGCGGCCTGCTGGAGCGCTACAACCCGGCGGTCATGACGGCGCTGGAGCTGATCACCGAACCCGTGTACGTGTCGGCGGTGCGGCACTCCCCGTACGCGCCACGCATCCGCACGGGCGTCGCGTGGGACCTGCTGGTGCACGACGTCGACCTGGCGATCCGCTGCATGGGCGGCGCGGAGCCGGTCCGGTTCTCGGCGGGCGTCGGCCAGTTCCACCCGGACTCGGCGCCCGGCGCGGAGGACCTGGTGAACACCCTGATGGGCTTCCCGTCGGGCGCGCTCGCCGCGGTGTCCGCGAGCCGCATCGGGCAGCGGAAGATCCGCACGCTGTCCATCACCGAGCTGGACCGCCTCATCGAGGTCGACCTGCTCACCCGCAACATCACGATCTACCACCACGTCTCCCAGGACGCGGCGACGCCGGACGGCCGGGGCTACCGGCAGCAGGCGATCATCGAGATCCCGGAGCTGGTGACCGCGCGGGAACCGCTGGCCACCCAGCTCGACCGGTTCCTGGACCTGATCGAGGGCCGGGTCGACGCGGACGCGGAACGCGCGTCGATCCTGCCGTCCCACCGGGCCGTGGCCGCCGTGCGCGCCCAGTCCGGCGCATGACGAGCACCACCACCGGAGCACGGAGAGCGCAGAGGAACCGCAGATGATCGCCCTGGTCGTCCTGGCCTACTGGGTGCCGGGACTCGCCTTGGGGCTCGCGTTGCGGCTGCGGGGTTGGACCCTGGCCGCCATCGCCCCCGCGTTGTCGTTCGGCATGGTGTCGCTGGCCGTGGTCGTGCTGCCCCGGCTGGGCGTGGCCTGGCACCTCGGCACGGCGCTGCTGTGGTCGGCGGTGCTGGTCGCGGTCGCCGCGGCGGCCACCTGGCTGGTGCACCGCCGCGCGCCCGACCACACCGACGCCGTCGAGCCGGCGCACAGCCGGCGGGACCACCTGCTGGTCGGCGGTGGCGTGGTGCTCGGCATGGCGTGGGCGGTGTTCACGTACCTGCGGGGCGTGAAGTCGTTGCACGCGGTCAGCCAGGACTGGGACGCGCCGTACCACGCCGCCGCGATCCGGCGGATCGGCGTGCACGGCAACCTCGCGCCGGCGGACCTGGCGACGCTCGCCAACACGCCGGGCAAGGAGAACTACTTCTACCCGAACACGTTCCACTCGCTGCTGGCGCCGGTGTTCGACGTCGGCGGGCTCGACATGGCCGTGCTGCTGAACGTGTCGGCGCTGATGGTGCTGCTGATGTGGCCGCTGGGCATCGCGGCGTTCGGCCTGGCGTGGCGGCTGCCGCCGGTCGCGGTGGCCGTGGCGGCGCTGGTGTCGACGTGGTTCGGGACGTTCCCGTACGACCTGCTGTGGCGTGGTCCGCTGTGGCCGTTCGTGACGGCCGTGGCGTTGATGCCCGCGGTGCTGGCGCTGCTGCGACCCGTGGTGGATGGGCGGCGGGGCATCGGGCCGCCGGTCGCCATCGCGGTGTCCCTGGCGGGCCTGGTCGGGCTGCACACCAGCCTGGCGTTCGTGGTCGCGATCTACGGCGTGCTGCTGGTGCTCGCGATGCTGTTGAGGCTGGAGAAGACCGACTGGCGGCGGTCGTGGCGACCGCTGGTGCTGACGGTGGTGCTCTGCGGCGTGTTCGCGGTGCCCGTGGTGCTGCCCGCGCTGGTGAACGTCGGCGGCATCACCGGGGCCGAGTGGCCGGTGCTGGGCACCGCGTTCGGCGGGTTCAAGCAGGCGGCGTTGTTCTCGTCCAGCGACGCGCCGCCGTTCTACTGGCTGGGCGTGCCCGCGTTGCTGGGCTGCCTGCTGCTGCTGTGGCGGCGGCGGGTGGTGTGGGCGGTCGCGGCGTACGGCGTGTTCGCGGCGATGTTCATCTCGGCCGTGTCGCACATGGTGCCGTTCCTGTCCGTGCTGACCGGGCCGTTCTACAACGACGCGTGGCGCATCGCGGCGTTGTTCCCGCTGGTCGGCGCGATCGCGGTGGGCGAGTTCGTCCACACGGCGGGCACGGGTGCGGCGGCGTTGCTGGCACGTCGGGCGAACCGGCCGCGCCTGGTGGCCGCGCTGCCGGTGGCGGGCGCGGCGGTGCTGGTGGCGGTGCTGGCGGTGGGCAGCGGCGGTTACCTCGGCCCGAACACCAAGCGCCTGGGCTGGCACTTCAACGGCGACGTCGTCAGCGACGCGGAGGTCGAGGCGTACCGGTGGCTGGGCGAGCACGTCCGGCCCGGCGAGGTCGTGGCCAACGACGTGCGCGACGGCGCGGTGTGGATGTACCCGCTGGCGGGCGTGACGCCGCTGAACTGGAACTACTACGGCCCGCCGGAGAACAGCGACGCGTGGTGGTTGGAGCACAACTTCAACCGGATCGACGTCGACCCGAAGGTCCGGGAGCTGGTCGACCGGAACAACATCCGCTACGTGATCCTCGGCGAGGGCATGGTGCAGCGGACGGGTGAACGCGCGCCGGGCCTGGTGGGCCTCAACCGGGTGCGGCACCTGAACAAGGTCTACGAGAACCCCGACGCGGTGATCTACGAGGTGCTGCCGGAGGGGGCCATCACCCCCTGACCGGACGGCCGCTGGATACTGTGCGGCGTGAGCCCGCCCAGCCTCAGCATCGTCATCCCGGTGTTCAACGAGCCCGACTGGATCACCCGATCGGTCGGCGCGCTGCGCGTCGCGCTGGACAACGCGCGGTGGGACGCCGAGATCGTCGTGGTCGACGACGGCAGCACCGACGACACCCCGGCACGCCTGGCCGAGCTGCCCGGCATCACCGTCCTGACCCAGCCCAATGGCGGCCGGTTCGCCGCCCGCGCCGCCGGTATCGCCAAGGCGTCCGGCGACCTGGTGCTGATGCTGGACAGCCGGGTCGTCCTCGCGCCCGGCTCGCTGGTGTTCCTCCGCGACCAGATCCTCCGGCACCCCGAGCGCACGGTGTGGAACGGGCACGTCAACAGCGACGACCCCGACAACCCGTACGGCGCGTTCATGCAGGGCCTGGTGGCCGTCGGGTGGCGGCGGTACGTGGCGAACCCGCGCCTGACGTCGTTCACCGCCGCCGAGTTCGACGCGTTCCCCAAGGGCACCGGCCTGTTCCTCGCGCCGCGCCGCCTGCTGGAGGAGGCCACCACGTCGTTCTCCTCGCTGTACGACGACGTGCGGCTGGCCAGCGACGACACCCGGATGCTGCGGTGGATCGCCGAGCAGGGCCCGATCTTCATCGCGCCCGACTTCGCCGCCGACTACCACAGCCGCGAGTCGCTGGGGAAGTTCACGCGGCACGCCTACTTCCGCGGCAGCACGTTCGTGGACGGCTACCTCGACTCGCCCGGACCGGTGCGCAACGCGGCGTTCGTCGCGGCCGGCGTCGGCGTCGCGGGCGTCGCGCTGGCGCTGCGCAAGCCGAAGACCGCGCTCCCGCTGCTGGTCGGCGGCTCCGCGGCGGCCGGCGCGGTGGTGCGCAAGTGCGGCGGTTCCACGACGCAGTCGCTCGCGGTGGCCAAGCTGCTGCCGCTGTTCGCCGCGTGCTTCGGGGCCGGTGTGCTGCGCGGCCTCGCGCTGGCGGTGCGGAAGCGGCTCGGCAGGTGAGCACCGCGCCGGTGGCGGGCCGGTCCCTCGGCGCGGTCGGCATCGCGACGCTGGTCGCCGCCGGGCTGGGGTACCCGCTGCTGATCGTCGCCGCGCGCGTGCTGTCCCAGGCCGACGCCGAGGTCTTCCTGACCTTCTGGGGCCTGCTGTTCGGCGCCGGCTCGGCGTTGGCCCCGATCGAGCAGGAGGTGTCGCGGCAGGCGGCGCTGGCCGACGTGGCGGGCCGCCGCACCGGGTTCGCCGCCGTGCAGGTGGCGGCGGTGTGCGCGGTCGGCGTGCTGCTGCTCGGCCTGGTCGTGCTGCTGCCGCCGGTCAGCGACCGGCTGTTCGGCGCGGGCGGCGGCGCGGTGGCGGTGGTCGCGGCCGTCGGCGCGCTCGGGTTCGCCGCCCAGTTCGGGTTGCGCGGCCTGCTGGTGGGTCACCACCGGGTCAAGCCGTACAGCGGGCTGGTGGTGACCGAGGCGCTGGTGCGCGCGGTCCTGCTGGGCGGGTTCGCGGTGGCCGGGCTGAGCGGCCTGGTGCCGCTGACCGCCGCCGTGGCCGCCGGTTCGTTCGCGTGGCTGGTGTTCGCGGTGCGCGGCCGGGACCTGCTGGACCCGGGCACCGGGCGCGAGCCGTGGGGCGTGGTCGCCCGGCGGATGTTCGTGCTGGTGCTCGGCGCGGGCCTGACCGCGAGCGTGCTCACCGGCTACCCGGCGGTCGTGCGGCTGTTCAAGGTTCCCGAGGACGGCGACGCGTTGTCCGGGCTGTTCCTCGCGCTCACCGTGGCGCGGCTGCCGCTGCTGCTGCTCTCGCCGGTGCAGGCGATGGCGGTGCCCGCCGTGGTGCGCCTGTCCGCCGACGCGGACGGCAGGCGGCGGTTGCGGGTGTTGCTGGCCAAGGGCGCGGCGGGCGCGGTCGGCGTCGCGGCGGTCGGCGCGGCGCTCGGCGCGTTGCTCGGGCCGTGGGTGGTGCGGCTGGTGTTCGGCGCGGAGTACGTGGTCGAGCCGTGGGCCGTGGCCGGGTTGGTGTGGTCGTCGATCCTGCTGGGCGCGGTGATGCTGCTCGCGGCCGTGCTGGTGGCCCGGCAGCGGGTCACCGCGGTGCTGCTGCTGTGGGCGTTGGTCGCGGTGCTGAGCGTGCTGGTGCTGTGGCTGTCGCCCGGTGACATCGTCGTGCGCGCCGTGCTGGGACTCGTCGTCGCGCCGACGGCCGGCCTCGCGCTGGGCGGGTGGCTGGTGCTGCGGGAGCGTGCCGACAACGCCGCCGACGGCACTCGTTAGGCTGTTCAGCGTGTCTGACTCGGTCGACCTGCGTCGCGTGCTGGTCGTTCTCCCGGCGTTGAACGAGGAGAACAACATCGACAAGATCGTTGCCGAGGTCAAGGCCCAGCTCCCCGACGCCGGGGTGCTCGTGGTGGACGACGGCTCGACCGACCGGACCAGCGCGCGGGCGCGGGAGAGCGGCGCGCACGTGGCGCGGCTGGCCGTGAACCTCGGCGTGGGCGGTGCCATGCGCACCGGCTTCCGGTACGCCGTGCGGCACGGGTACGACGTGGTGGTGCAGGTCGACGCGGACGGCCAGCACAACCCGGCCGAGGTGCCCGAGCTGCTGCGCGAGCTGGCGCACGCCGACCTGGTGATCGGCGCGCGGTTCGCGGGCAAGGGCGACTACCGGGCCCGCGGTCCGCGCCGCTGGGCGATGAAGTTGTTCTCCGTCGTGCTGTCCGCGCTCGCCGGGACGAAGCTGACCGACGTGACGTCCGGGTTCAAGGCCGCCGGGCCGCGTGCCGTGGCGTTGTTCGCCCGGCACTACCCGGCCGAGTACCTCGGTGACACGCTGGAGTCACTGGTCATGGCCGTGCGGGCGGGCCTGAAGGTGCGCCAGGTGCCGGTGGCGATGCGGGTGCGGATGGCGGGTACGCCCAGCACGTCGCCCGTGAAGTCCGCCGTCTACCTGATGCGCGCGTCGTTGGCGCTGCTGCTGGCGCTGATGCGCCGCAAGCCCGCGATGAACCCGCACGAAGCCGCCTAGGAGGTCGGACGCCATGCCCCAGTGGCGGTTGTTGATCGTCGTGCTCGCCGTGGCGGTGCTGCTCGTCGTCGTGGAGATGATGCGGCGGCGCAAGCTGCGTGAGAAGTACGCGGCGATGTGGCTGCTCGTCGGCCTCGGGGTCGTGGTGCTCGGCGCGGTGCCCGGCCTGCCGACGTGGCTCGCGGGGCTGACCGGCGTGCAGCTCGCCGCGAACTTCCTGTTCGCGGTCGCCGCCGTGGTGCTGTTGTTCGTGGTGTTGCAGCTCAGCAGCGAGGTGGGGCACCTGGAGGAGGAGGTGCGCACCACGGTGGAGGAGATCGCCCTGCTGAGGTGCGAGCTGGAGGACGTGAAACGCGAGCTGGACGCCCGGGTCGCGGCGACCGAGGAGCAGCTCCGGCGGTAGCGCCCCGGGAGCTGTCACGGCGGGTCACTGCCGTACCCTCAAGTGCCGTGAGCTTCGCAGGATATGACCTGATCGTGGTCGGTTCCGGCTTCTACGGCCTGACCGTCGCCGAGCGTGCCGCCAGCCAGTTGAACAAGCGCGTACTGGTCCTCGAACGGCGTGAGCACATCGGTGGCAACGCGTACTCCGAGGCCGAGCCGGAGACCGGGATCGAGGTGCACCGGTACGGCGCGCACCTGTTCCACACCTCCAACAAGCGGGTTTGGGACTACGTCAACCAGTTCACCGAGTTCACCGGCTACCAGCACCGCGTGTTCGCGATGCACGCCGGCACGGCGTACCAGTTCCCGATGGGGCTGGGCCTGATCACGCAGTTCGTCGGCCGCTACCTGTCGCCGGACGAGGCACGCGCGTGGGTGGCCGAGCACGCCGCCGAGGTCGACGCCAAGGACGTGACGAACCTGGAGGAGAAGGCGATCTCGCTGATCGGCCGCCCCCTCTACGAGGCGTTCATCCGCGACTACACCGCGAAGCAGTGGCAGACCGACCCGAAGGAGCTGCCGGCCGCGGTCATCAGCCGGCTCCCGGTCCGCTACACGTTCGACAACCGCTACTTCAACGACACCTACGAGGGCCTGCCGGTCGACGGTTACACCGCGTGGCTGGAGAAGATGGCGGACCACCCGAACATCGAGGTGCGGCTGAACACCGACTTCTTCGACGTCAAGGCGGAGATCCCGGAGGGCACGCCCGTCGTCTACACCGGCCCGGTCGACCGCTACTTCGACTACGCCGAGGGCTGGCTGGGCTGGCGCACGCTCGACTTCGAGCAGGAAGTCCTGCCCATCGGCGACTTCCAGGGCACCTCGGTCATGAACTACAACGACGCGGACGTGCCGTTCACCCGCATCCACGAGTTCCGGCACTTCCACCCGGAGCGGGACTACCCGACCGACAAGACGGTCATCGTCCGCGAGTTCTCCCGCCCGGCGGAGAAGGACGACGAGCCGTACTACCCGATCAACACCCCCGAGGACCGCGCCAAGCTGGAGCGGTACCGCGAGCTGGCCAAGCGCGAGGCGGCCGAGCGCAACGTGTTGTTCGGCGGCCGGCTGGGCACCTACAAGTACCTGGACATGCACATGGCGATCGGGTCGGCGCTGACCGCGTTCGACAACCGCATCGCGCCCCACCTGACCGAGGGCACGCCCCTCGACGGCGCCCTGGACTGACCCGCCCGCCACCGCGTCGCCCCTGGCGGGCGACGCGGTATGGTCGCTGGTATCACCTGAACCCGCACGGCCACCGGTACGCGTGGCCGCCCGGACCCGATCTCGAACCGCGCCGCCGGTTCGCCGGAGGAAAGCACGTGACCGAGCACAGCTCCAGTGGCGGAATCGACCAGAGCCAGGTGCTCCAGCGGGTGATCCTGCCCCGCGACGAGGACCCGCTGGACGTCCGTCCGCTCTACCTGGACGAGCCCGAGAACGTGCACTCGCACGTGGCGTCGCGCCGTTCGGTGACCGTACCGGCGTCGGCGAAGGTGTCCTTCGCCTCCTACTTCAACGCCTTCCCGGCCAGCTACTGGAAGCGCTGGACGGTGGTCGAGGAGGTCGTGCTCCGGCTGCACGTGCGCGGCGCGGGCCGGCTGGACGTGTACCGGTCCAAGCCCAACGGCGACCCGATCCACCTGGACGGCCGCCCGCTCCGTTCCGCGGACGGGTGGACCGACGTGGAGTTCCGGATCAGCCTGAAGCCGTTCGAGGACGGCGGCTGGATCTGGTTCGACGTGTTCACCGACGACGCGACGCTGGAGATCGGCGAGGCGGCGTGGACCACCGACCAGGTGCTCCCGCCGCAGCAGGTCGCCATCGGCATGACCACCATGCGCCCGGTGGATGCCGTCATCGCGTTGCGTGCGCTGGGCGAGGACCCGGCCGTGCTGGACGTGGTGGGGAAGGTCTTCGTCGCCGACCAGGGCGCCGTGAAGGTCCGGGACACCGAGGGCTACGCCGAGGCCGTCAAGCTGCTCGGCGACAAGCTGGAGGTCATCGAGCAGGACAACCTCGGCGGGTCCGGCGGCTTCACGCGTGGCCTGTACGAGGCGATCGAGCACACCGACGTCGACCAGATCATGCTGATGGACGACGACATCCGGCTGGAGCCGGACGCGGTGCTGCGCTCCAACGCGTTCGCCCGTGCGGCGGCGCAGCCGGTCATCGTCGGCAGCCACATGCTGAACCTCCAGGCGCGTGCCCGGCTGCACAGCATGGGCGAGGTCGTGGACCTCGCGTCGGGTTACTGGCGCCCCGCGCCGGGCGCGGTCACCGACCACGACTTCGGCGAGGAGTCGCTGCGCGAGACCGAGGAACTGCACCTGCGCATCAACTCCACCTACAACGGGTGGTGGATGTGCCTGTTCCCGCGCGAGGTCGTGCAGCGCACCGGCTACCCGCTGCCGCTGTTCATCAAGTGGGACGACGCGGAATACTCGCTGCGCGCCCTGGAGAACGGCTACCCCACGGTGTCGCTGCCGGGTTCGGCGGTGTGGCACATGCCGTGGACCGACAAGAACGACGCGACCGACTGGCAGGCGTACTTCCACACCCGCAACCGGCTGGTGATGGCGGCGCTGCACAGCCCGTACGACATCCGGTCCACGCTGCTCAAGCAGGGCATGAAGCTGTCGCTGCGGCACCTGCTGTCGATGGAGTATTCGACGGTCGCCGTGCAGCAGAAGGCGATCGAGGACTTCCTGGCGGGCCCGTCGAAGCTGTTCGACTCGCTGCGCACGGCGTTGCCGGAGATCCAGGCGCTGCGCCGGACCTACACGGACGCGCAGGTCCTCCCGTCGGCCCGCGAGTTCCCGCCGCCCACGTTCGACATGGTGCGCGCGGAGGCGATGCTGAAGCCGCCGACGAACCCGGCGACCATCGCGGCCGAGGCGGCGAAGGCGCTGGTGCACAACCTGCGCGCGCCGGAGATCTCGACCGCGGAGCGCCCGCAGATCAACGTGCCCGCGACCAACGCGCGCTGGTTCCTGCTGGGCAACCTGGACTCGGCGACGGTCTCCAACGCGGACGGGTCGGGCGTGGCGTTCCGCAAGCGCGACCCCAAGGAGTTCCGCCAGCTCATGGCGCGGGCGGTGCGCAACTACCGCCGGCTGGGCCAGGAGTGGCCGCGGATGAAGCAGCTCTACCGGGACGCCCTGCCGGAGCTGACGTCGGTCGAGGCGTGGCGGAAGGTCTTCGAGAACTGACCACCGGGGGAGCGGCGCACGCGCCGCTCCCACCCGGTTGCCGCGCGGTCTCGACCGGGAATCGGGTGGTGCGGGCTCGGCCGGTCGGCCGAGCCGGTCACTTGCGGAAGAACTTCTCCCGCTGCCCCTGGCGGACCAGGCGCACCCACTCCAGGAACGCCTTCGGGTCCTTGCGCACGCCGATGAAGTACAGGCCGAAGCGGAAGAACTCCAGCGCGCCCAGCTTGCGCATACCCGGCTGGGAGAGCAGGTAGCCGCGGTTGCGGTACGTGTAGTAGCGCTTCACCGGGTTCTCCGGGTCCTGCGCGTGGAACCGGCCGCCGAGCATCGGCTTGAACTCGTCCGAACCGTCCGGGTGCAGGTAGGCCACCTTCAGCGACGTCCCGAACGGCACGCCGCTGCGGACCAGGCGGCGGTGGACCTCCACCTCGTCGCCCCGGAAGAACAGGCGGTAGTCCGGCACGCCGACGACGTCCACCGTCGAGGCCCGGAACAACGCGCCGTTGAACAACGACGCGATACCGGGCAGGAAGTCCACGCCCAGGTCCGCCGCGCGGCGCTTCCACGTCAGGCCGCGGCGCAGCGGGAACGCGAGCTTCTCCGGCTGGTCGATGTTGGACACGACGGGCGAGATGGCCGCCAGCCCACGCCGCTCCGCCTCGGCGAGCAGCACCTCCAGCACCGTCTCGTCGGCGGGGCGGCCGTCGTCGTCGGCCAGCCACAGCCAGTCCGCGCCCAGCGACAGGGCGTGCAGCATCCCCAGCGCGAAACCACCCGCGCCACCCAGGTTGCGGTGCGACGCGAGGTAGGTGGTGGGGATCGGGCACTGCTCGACGAGGTCCGCCACCGGCTGGTCGGGACCGTTGTCCACGACGACCAGGTGGTCCAGCGGTCGGGATTGCGACGCCAGCACCTTCAGCGACTGGGCCAGCAGCTCGCGCCGGTGGCGGGTCACGACGACCCCGACCACGGACCCCTTCGGCAACCCGCTCACGGCTCTACTCGCCACCGTTCCCGCTCATCACCGGCGCCTGGCCGATGCGCTCCAGTGTGTCCGGGCTCAGGTGCTCGTACGGGTCACGGCCCTTGTACGCCTTCACGACCTCGCGCAGCGAGCCGTGCATCTTCAACCGGCCCTCGTCCATCCAGATCGCGGAGCTGCACAGCTCGACCAGGAAGTCGTCCGAGTGCGAGGCGAACACCAGGATGCCGGACCGCTTGACCAGGTCGTTGAGCCGGTCGCGGGCCTTCTCCAGGAACGCCGCGTCGACCGCGCCGATGCCCTCGTCCAGCAGCAGGATCTCGGGGTCGATGGAGGTCACCACGCCCAGCGCGAGCCGCACCCGCATACCCGTGGAGTACGTGCGCAGCGGCATCGAGAGGTAGTCGCCCAGCTCGGTGAACTCGGCGATGTCGTCGACCCGCTTCTCCATGTCCTTGCGGCCCATGCCGAGGAACAGGCCGCGGATCATGATGTTCTCGTACCCGGAGATCTCCGGGTCCATGCCCACGCCCAGGTCGAAGACGGGCGCCACCTTGCCCTGGATGCGGGAGCTGCCCCGGGTGGGCTCGTAGATGTTCGCCAGCAGGCGCAGCAGGGTGGACTTGCCCGCGCCGTTGTGGCCGACCAGGCCGACGCGGTCGCCGTGCCGCAGCGAGAGGGTGATGTCGTGCAGCGCCTCGATGATCGGGACGCGGCCCTCGGCGCCGATCCGGCCGCCGACCTTGCCCAGCGCGAGCTTCTTCAGCGACCTCGACTTCGCGTCGAAGATCGGGAAGTCGACCGAGGCGTTCCAGACGTCGATGCTGACCATAGGTTCGGCCTCACTCAGACCCAGTAGGAGACGCGGGAACGGTAGTTGCGCAGCGCCAGGATGGCCAGCGCCCACCCCACGACGGTGAACGCGCCGACGACGACCCAGTGGTGCCAGCTGAGCGCGTGGCCGATCAGCGGCGCGCGCACGATCTCCAGGAAGTGGTAGATCGGGTTGAACTCGGCGATGAGCACCTTCCAGCTCGCCTCGCCGTTGGTGAACTTGTTCAGCACGCCCACCGGCCACACGATCGGCGTCATGAAGAACACGAGCTGGATGAAGCTGTGGATGACCGGCGGGATGTCCCGGAAGCGGGTGCTGATGATGCCGAACAGCAGGGCCACCCAGACGGCGTTCACGGTGAGCAGCGCGAACCCGGGGATGGCCAGCAGCACCGTCCAGGAGATGCCCGGGTGGGGAACGATGTCCCCGTCCATCTTGTACTCGTGCGTGAGCGTCGGGAAGAACACCGCCAGCACGACCACGTAGACCACGAGGTTGTGCAGGAAGAACAACACCTGCCGCCACACCATGCGCAGCACGTGCACGGTCATCGGCGCGGGCAGGTGTTTGATCAGGCCCTCGTTGGCGATGAACACCTCGGTGCCCTCGGTCACGCAGCCGAGGATGAAGTTCCAGACGATGAACCCGACGGTGATGTAGGGCAGGTAGGTGCCCAGCTCCTGGCCCAGCAGCTGGGAGTACAGCAGACCGAGCGCGACCGCCGTGGTGCCCATCGAAATGGTGATCCACAACGGTCCGATGATGGACCGGCGGTAGCGCTGCTTGATGTCCTGCCAGCCGAGGTGCTCCCACAGCTCCCGCTGCCGCCATGCGTCGCGCACGTCGCCGAACGCGCGTCCGAGCGTGCGCGAGTCGGATGCGAGGGGAGCCGCTGGAGAGTCGACCGTACTCGTCTGCTGCACGAGTATTGAGACTACCGGCGACGGGGAGGTCCACCTGTCGCCGGGCTGTCACGGTGCGGTCACCGCCGTCGACCTGCCGTCCGACGCGCTGGTGATTTTCACGATCACCTGTTCGTGGTCGTAGGTGTATCCCGCGTAGCGGAAAGCGACGCCGGCACGTTCCGCGTACTCCGTCCACGCCCGGTATTCGTGGTCTCGCCACCCCGGGAAGTTGAAGAACTCGTCGAACACCACCACGCTGCCCTCCACCAGGCGGGGTCCGACCAGGTCGAGCACGGTGCGCGCGGACGTGTAGAGGTCGGAGTCGACGTGCAGGAACGCCACCGGGCCGGGGTGGCGGTCGAGGAAGCCGGGCAGGGTCTCGTCGAACCAGCCGACGACCAGTTCCGCGCCCCGCACGTCGGGTGGCCGCGGCACGTCGAACGCGCCTGCCGGGAACCCGCTGCGCCAGTGCTCGGGCAGGCCCTGGAACGAGTCGAACCCGTACACCTCCCGCCCGGCCAGGGCGGAGGCGATGACCTCCAGCGTCGCGCCCGCGTACACGCCGAACTCCAGGGCCATGCCCCTGGCCTCGACCAGCGTGAGGGCGTGCTCCAGGGTCGCGCGGGGGTGGTCGAAGTGCGGTGCGGCGGTCATCTCGTCGCGGACGAACCGGGCGCTGTCCGCCGCCGCCTCCCGCTCGCCCGCGAACACGATGTCCCGCCGGGACCGCACCTCGAACCGCCGCAGGTCGTCGGAGACCCGGTCGAGGCCGCGCAGCACCTCGCCACGCAGCCGGTCGACCTCCGCCTGGAGCCGGTCGACCCGCTCCGCGGTGGCGCGGTGGTGCGGCGCGACGGCCTCGCCCACCACCCGCGCCAACTTCGCGCGCACCCCGCTCTTCCACCGGTCGAGCACGTCGACCCCTCCTCCCGCTCGCCGGCCCACCGCCGGCGGGCCTAGAGGTACTGGCCGCCCCGGAGCTGGCTGTGGTCGCCGTGCTCGGCAGCACCCGACCCGGCGGGCAGCGCCCGGCCGCGCATCTGCTCCAGCTGCACGCGTGCCGCCATCTGCTGGGCGAACAGGGCCGTCTGGATGCCGTGGAACAGCCCCTCCAGCCAGCCGACGAGCTGGGCCTGCGCGATGCGCAGCTCCGCGTCCGAGGGCGTGCCCTCCTCCGTGAACGGCAGCGACAGCCGCTCCAGCTCCTCGCGCAGCTCCGGCGCGAGCCCGTCCTCCAGCTCGTCGATGGACCGCTTGTGGATCTCCTTGAGCCGGTTGCGGGACGCCTCGTCCAGCGGGGCCGCCCGCACCTCCTCCAGCAACTGCTTGATCATCGTGCCGATCCGCATCACCTTGGCCGGCTGCTCGACCAGGTCGGTGACGTCCGTGCCCTCCTCACCCGCGGCGGGCACCCGGGCCGCGCCCACCGGCGTGCCGTCCGGCCCGACCACCAAGACCTGACGCTCGTTCTCCGCTGCCTCGCTCATACCCCCATCCTGACGCGGTCACACCCCGCCCCGCGAACCGGGTGCCGCCCGCGCGAGCGGCCCCGAAGCCCGGCAAAAGGATCATCGGCACCCAAATGGCCGACCCGCGGGCAGTGCGCCTGGTCACGTCGGCGCGCCACGTGCGGCCCCTGCTGTCGCCCGTCCCGGCGTCCTCCGTACGGTGTGCGGCATGGCGTTCGACGTCGCACGGGTCCGTGGGCTGTTCCCCGCGCTCGGCGACGGCTGGGTTCACTTGGACGCGCCGGCGGGGATGCAGGTCCCCGAACAGGTGGCCACGGCCGTCTCCACCGCGCTGCGCGCACCGGTTTCCGGACCGGGCGGCATATTCCCGGCCTCGCAACGCGCCGAGGCCATCGTCGACGCGGCCCGCCGGGCGGTCGCGGACCTCGTCGGGGCCGACCCCGCGGGCGTGGTGCTGGGTCCGAGCAGCGCCGTGCTGCTGCAACGCCTCGCCGACGCGGTCTCCGAGAGCTGGTTCCTGGGCGACGAGGTGGTCGTGTCGCGCCTGGACCACCAGTCCAACATCGCGCCGTGGCAGCGCGCCGCCCAGCGCACCGGCAGCGTGGTCCGCTGGGCCGAGGTGGACATCGAGACGTGCGAGCTGCCCGCGTGGCAGTACGACGAGCTGATCACCGACAAGTGCAAGCTGGTCGCGGTCACCGCCGCCGCCGGTTCCGTCGGCACCCGCCCGGACCTGGCGAAGATCGCCGCCGCGGCCCGCCGCACCGAGGCGCTGGTCGTCGTGGACGCCTCGTCGGCCGCGCCGTTCGTGCCGCTGGACATCACGGCGATGGACGCGGACGTGGTGGCGGTGTCGGCCAACGCGTGGGGCGGCCCGCCGGTGGGCGCGCTGGTGTTCCGCGACCCGGCGCGGCTGGACCTGCTGCCCTCGGTCGCCGTGGAGCCCGGCGCGCGGGGTCCCGAACGGTTGGAACTCGGGCCGCACGCCTACCCGCTGCTGGCCGGCCTGGTGGCGTCGATCGAGTACCTGGCGGGTCTGGACGACGCCGCCGTGGGTCCCCGGCGGGAGCGGTTGCTCACCTCCTTGGGGTCGGTGAAGGCGTACCAGGCGGGACTTCTGGCTAATCTCATCAACGAACTGCGATCGCTCCGTCACGTCATGGTGATCGGCGACGCCATGCGGCGGGTCCCCGCGCTGGCGTTCACGGTGGCCGGCGTGAAGTCGACCGATGGCGTCGAGCACCTGTCCGAGCGCGGGGTCTGCGCGTTCGCCGACTCGGGTCAGCACGGCGTGTTCTCGGTCCTGGGGGTGGGCGAGGTCGGCGGCGCGGTCCGCGTCGGCCTGGCGCACTACACGAACGCGGTCGAAGTGGACGAACTCGTGCGGGCGGTCGCCGAGCTGGGTTAGCCGGAGGTGTGGTGGACGACGTTCTGACCAGGGAACTGGCCGACATCGCCGCGTTGCACCGCCTCAGCCCCCTCATGTCCGAGTACCTGCCGTCGACGGCGCACGAGCTGCGCCCGGCGGCGCTCGCGGCCGTCGTCGACGAGGTGCTGCTCGGGTCGCGCACGGTCATCGTGGAGTGCGGTTGCGGCGCGTCCTCGGTGGTGCTGGCCCGGCTGCTGGCGCGGCGCGGGTTCGGGCACCTGCTGTCCATCGAGCACGACGAGCGCACGGGCGCGTTCGTGGCCAGCCAGCTCCGCCGCGAGGGGCTGGGTCACGTGGCACGCGTGGTGCACGCGCCGCTGGCGGCGCACCCGGCCGCGCTGGGTGGCGCGCGGTGGTACCACCCCCGGCTGGTGCACGACGAGGTCTCGGCGTACGTGGAGCGGTACGGGCTGGTGGACCTGCTGCTGGTGGACGGCCCGCTGCCGGGCGAGGCGCGCTACCCGGCGCTGCCGGTGTTCCGGGCCGTCCTCGCGCCGGGCGCGGCGGTGCTGGTGGACGACGCCGAGACCACCGACGGGACCGTGCTGGGGCGGTGGGCCGACGAGTTCGCGCTCCGCTTCCGCACCGCGCCCCGCACGTCGCTGGCCAGCGCGACCGCGCTGGCCTGAGCGCTCAGAAGGCCAGCACCAGCTTGCCGAACACGTCCTGGCCGTCCTCCAGGGCGCGGTGGGCGTCGGCGGCGCGCTGGATCGGCAGCACGTCGTGCACGACCGGCTTCACGTCGCCCGCCGCGATCAGCGGCCACAGGCGGTCGCGGACGTCCCGCACGATCCGGGCCTTGCCGTGCGGCCCGTCCACCGGCCGGCCACGCAGCCCGGTGCCGGTGACGCTCGCCCGCTTGGTCAGCAGCGCGCCGACGTTCAGCTCGCCCTTCGCGCCGCCCTGGAGGCCGATCACCACCAGCCTGCCGTCCCGCGCCAGCACGTCCACGTTGCGGCCCAGGTAGGAGCCGCCCATGTTGTCCAGCACGACGTCCGCCGCGCCGACCTCGGCCACGAAGTCCTGCGTCCGGTAGTTCACGGTGATGTCCGCGCCGAGTTCCCGGCAGCGCGCCAGGCGCTCGGCCGAACCCGCCGTGGTCGCCACCCGCGCGCCGAGCGCCTTGGCGACCTGGATCGCGTGCGTGCCGATGCCGCCCGCGCCGCCGTGCACGAGGAACGTCTCGCCCGCGCGCAGGCCCGCGCCCATCACCACGTTGGACCACACCGTGCACGCCACCTCGGGCAGCGACGCGGCGGTCACCAGGTCCACACCGGCGGGCAGCGGCAGGAGCTGGCCCGCGGGCACCACCACCCGTTCGCCGTAACCGCCGCCCGCGAGCAGCGCGCACACCTCGTCGCCCACCTGCCAGCCGGTGACGCCGGGGCCGAGCGCGGCGACCGTGCCGGAGCACTCCAGGCCCAGGATCTCCGACGCGCCGGGCGGCGGCGGGTAGTGGCCCTGCCGTTGCAGCAGGTCGGCGCGGTTGACCGCGGTGGCGGCGACGGTGAGCAGCACCTCGCCCGGACCCGGCTCCGGGTCGGGCGCCTCCGCCCAGTGGAGCACGTCGGGACCGCCCGGTTCACGAATCATGATCGCGCGCATGGCACCGACGGTAATCCGGTCGCCGTCCGCCCGCGGCGCGGGCACCATCAACGGGCATGGACCCCTGGCCTTACCGTCACCTCGTCCTCCGCACGCCGCGCCTGGAGCTGCGCCCGGACGACGACGCCGGCCTGCTCGAACTGGCCGAGGTGACGCTGAGCGGCATCCACCCGCCGGACGAGATGCCGTTCGGCGTGGAGTGGACCGACGAGCCGCGCGAGAAGCTCGGCGTGCAGACCATGCAGCACTACTGGTCGGTGCGGTCCGCGTTGTCCGCCGAGGGCTGGACGTTGAACTTCCTGGTGCGCCTGGAGGGCCGGGTGATCGGCGTGCAGAGCCTGCACGCGGACGACTTCGCCGTGGTGCGGGAGGTCGGCACCGGGTCGTGGATCGGGCAGCGGTACCAGCGCCGGGGGCTCGGCACGGAGATGCGGGCCGCCGTACTGCTGTTCGCGTTCGACCACCTCGACGCGCTCACCGCGCGGTCGAGCGCCTTCACCGACAACCCGGCGTCGCTCGGGGTCAGCCGCCGGCTCGGCTACCGGCCGGACGGCACGTACCTCCAGGTCCGGCGGCGTGCGGTGGCCACCCAGACGCGGCTGCTGCTGACCCGCGAGTGGTTCGCGCGACCGGAGTGGCAGCTCGAGGTGGCCGGTGTCGAGCCGTGCCTGCCCGTGCTCACGGGGCGAGAAACCGCCGAGTGAGGGATTGCCGGCGCGCGCCCCACGGGTGAGGGTTCCCGGCAGCCCGACTGGAGGGGAGTTCGCTCATGTCAGGTAGCACCGGGATCCGGCGCGTGGCGGTCGTCGCCGCGGCGGCGTCCCTCGCGCTGGCCACCGCGCCGGCCGCCGACGCCGCGCCCGGCCTCGACGGCCCCGCGTTGGCCAGGAAGCTCACCAGGGACGTGACGGTGGACGGCGTCAACCGCCACCTCATCGCCTTGCAGCGCATCGCCGACCGCAACGGCGGCAACCGCGCGGCGGGCACGCCCGGCTACGACGCGAGCGTGGACTACGTGGTGGGCAGGCTCAAGGGCGCGGGTTTCGACGTCAGCACGCCGACGTTCACCTACCAGGCGCAGGTCAACGACGCGGCCGTGGTGAAGGTGGGCGCGACGTCCTACGAGTTCCTGCCGATGACGTACACGCCGCAGACGCCCGTCGGCGGTGTCACGGCCGTGCTGCGTGCCGTGCCCGAGGACGCGACGCCCGGCTGCGAGGCCGCCGACTTCGCGGGCCAGGACTTCACCGGCGCGATCGCGCTCGTCCGGCGCGGCGCGTGCTCGTTCGACGTCAAGCACCGCAACGCGGCGGCGGCGGGCGCGGTCGCCGTCGTCATCGCCAACAACGTGCCCGGCCACCTCGACAGCGGGACGCTCGGCTCGCCCGGCGTCGTCCCGACCGGCGGGGTGTCCCAGGCCGACGGTGACGCCCTGCGCGCCCGCGCCGGGCAGCAGGTGACCGCGGACCTCCGGTTCCACCAGGAGGACCGGGTGTCCCGCAACGTCATCGCGCAGACGCGGACCGGTCGCCAGGACAACGTCGTGTTCGCGGGCGCGCACCTGGACAGCGTCGGGGTCGGGCCCGGCATCAACGACAACGGCACCGGCTCGGCGGGCCTGCTGGAGACCGCGCTGCGGCTCGGCGGCTCGCCGCGGGTGCACAACGCGGTCCGGTTCGGCTGGTGGGGCGCGGAGGAGCTGGGCCTGCTCGGCTCGACCGCCTACGTCCGGTCGCTGACCTTCGAGCAGCAGCTCGACATCGCGCTGTACCTGAACTTCGACATGATCGGCTCGCCGAACGCGGCCTACTTCGTCTACGACGGCGACGACTCCGACGGCGTCGGCGCGGGACCCGGCCCGTACGGCTCGGGGCAGATCGAGCGGGCGTTCGTCGACTACCTGACGGTGGAGAAGCGCGTCCAGGTCGAGGGCACCGACTTCACCGGCCGGTCGGACTACGGCGAGTTCATCCGCCAGGGCATCCCGGCGGGCGGCCTGTTCACCGGCGCGGAGGGCGTCAAGACGCCGGCGCAGGCGGCGAAGTGGGGTGGCCGGTCGGGCGTCGCGTACGACCCGAACTACCACCTGCCCGGTGACAACCTGGGCAACGTGGACCGGCGGGCGCTGGACCGCAACTCCGACGCGTTGGCGTGGGTGACCGCGTCGTACGCGATCAGCACCGAGGACGTCAACGGGGTGCCGTCGCGCCCGCGGCGTGCCGAGGCGCGGGCCGCGTCGGCACGGGTGGCGCACGTCGAGTCGCACGCCGCGGTGGCGTGAGCGCGGGGGGCCGGTCCGGCGGGCCGGCCCCCGTCAGCCGAGGTTGTCGGTGTCGAACGTGTTGCAGCGCGTCGGGTCGCCCGTCTCGAAGCCGGTCGTGTACCACTTCTGGCGCTGCGCCGAGGAACCGTGCGTGAACTGGGTGGTGTCGACCCGGCCGCCGCCCAGCTCCTGCTGGATGTAGTCGTCGCCGATGCGGGCCGCCGCGTCCAGCGCCGCCGCCACGTCCTCCCGCGTGACACCGGTGATCAGCGGCTTGCCGGACGCGCTCGGGACGGTCGAGGCGTGGTTGGCCCACGCGCCCGCGTAGCAGTCGGCCTGGAGTTCCAGCCGCACCGAGTCCGACTTGGGGCCGCTGCGCGTGCGCACCCGCTCGGACGTGCCGAGCTGGTTCTGGATGTGGTGGCCGTACTCGTGCGCCAGCACGTACGCCTCGGCGAACGGCCCGCCGGTCGCGCCGAACTTCTGCCGGAGTTCCCGGAAGAAGTCCAGGTCGATGTACACCTGCGAGTCGGCCGGGCAGTAGAACGGGCCGACGGCGGACGTGGCGTTGCCGCAGCGGGTGCGCACGCCGCCGGAGAAGAAGTTCGTCTGCGCCTGCTGGTAGGTGCGGCCGGAACGCGCGAACTGGTCGGTCCAGTAGCCCTGGATCGAGTTGATGAACGCCACCGCGCGGCAGTCCGCGTTCTTGTTGGCGTCCGCGCCCGTGCGGCACTTGGTCTTGATGGCGTCCGAGCCGACCTGCTGGTTGGCGTTGACGTCGCTGAAACCGGACCCGGCGGGCAGTTGGCCGCCACCGCCGAGCTGGGAGAGCACGAAGTAGATGATCAGGCCCACGACACCCAGGCCGCCGCCGCCCAGCGCCACCCGGCCGCCGACACCGCCGCCGCGCTGGTCGGAGACCTGGGAGGTGTCCAGCTCCGCGTCCTCGTTGAACTGCACCGCTCGCCCTCCAAAGGCCGTTGCACAGGCGGCACCACGATAGACCCACCCGGCCCGGTGCGTGCGATGCGAAGCGACCGGGTGCGACGCCCTTGTGCCAGGGCGCCGCACCCGGGTTTCTCTCCACTGTGGAAGCGACTGGTCCGGTCCGTCACCGGTGGTGGCGTGGACCGCGGCCGGACACCGCCGTGCGAGACCGGTGCCCCGGACCACCGCGGTCAACAGCGTCAAGCGCGGCAGACACGACCCCGTGGTCGCGCCGCGTGCCCGGAACCCCGGTGGAACCGCTCACGATCGCGATCGGGACGTTCTTCGCCATCCCGCCCGCGGGGTTGCGGCCGAACGCGGATCGTCGCTGCGAGGACTTCTCAGCACCGCACCACCTACCCCTTCCGGGCGTGCCGCCCCGGGCTTTCTCGCGCTGCCCCCGGACGGCAGGTCCTGGTTCCGAGGATGCGCTTGATCGGCCGGTTGTTCAACCGTTCGCGCAAGCCCTGAACTGGTGAAACGTGGTCGCGCCCGGTCACGGTGCCGCGGTGATCCGGTTGAGCGCGGGCGGTGCCGTGCCCGGGTGCGCGGCCAGGTAGCCCGCGAAGGCGTCCAGGTCGATGCCCCCGCCGGCCAGGTCCGTGCCGCCGGTGAAGGCGCTGAACCCGTCGCCGCCGCCCTGGAGGAACGAGTTGATGGTGACCCGGTAGCTCGCGGCCGGGTCGAGCGGCGTGCCGTTCAGCACGACGTCGGACACCTTGGCCCCGATCGGCGCGGACGCCGACCAGCGGTAGGTCAGGCCGGCGCTGGGCTGGAGCACGATCTGCTTCGGCGTGCCGTTCACCACCTGCCACTGCTGCTCCAGCGCCGCCTTGAGCTGCGCGCCGGTGAGCGTGACCGTCTGGAGGATGTTGCCGAACGGCTGCACGGTGAACGCCTCGCCGTAGGTGACGACGCCGTCGCCCTCGCCCGCGGGTGAGGACGCGTGGGTGAGGTCGGCCCGCACGCCGCCGGGGTTCATCAACGCGAGCACCGCGCCGTTGCCGGCGGTGGCGGCGAGCTGCGCGTCGGCGATCAGGTTGCCCAGGGCGGATTCGCCCGCCTCGTTCTGCTTGCGCGGGATGTCGGCGGCGATGGTGCCCACCTGGCGGTTCGCGATGGGGCCCGCCTTGGTCTTGGCCAGGTCGACCACGGCCTGCACGGCCGGGTCCGGCGTGACGGTGCGGGTCACCACGTGGTTGCGCGCCACCGTGGCGGAGCGGATGACGTCGCGGGTGCGGCGGTCGATCTTGAGGTCCACGACGGACAGCTCACGGCCGAACGCCAGGCCCTCGATGAACGGGCGCGGGTTGCCCGCCGGGTCCTGGACGACGCAGTTGTAGTGCTGGTGGCTGTGGCCGGAGAAGACGACGTCGATCTTCGGCGACACGCCTTCCGCGATGAGCTGACCCGGGCCCTTGGCCGAGCCCAGCCGGCAGTCGTCCGGGCCGCCGCCCTGCGTGTTGTCGCCCTGGTGCACGAGCAGCGCGATGGCCTTCACGCCCAGCCGGTTCAGCAGGTCCGCGTACCGGTTCGCGGCGGCGATCTCGTCGCCGAACGCCAGCTCCTTGATGCCGTTCGGGTCGACCAGGGTCGGGACGTCCTTGAGCGGCATCCCGATGAAGCCGATCGGCAGGCCGTCGCGGAACTCCACCCAGAACGGCGGCAACGCGGGCAGGCCGCTCTTCGCCAGGGTCACGTTCGCGCCCAGGACGGGGAAGTGCGTGCCGGGGAACGAGTCGCGGAACTGGCAGCCGTCCACCGGGTGGCAGCCGCCGCGCCGCACCCGGAGCAGTTCCCGGTAGCCCTCGTCGAACTCGTGGTTGCCGGCCGCCGTGGCGTCCATGCCGACGCGGTTGAGGATTTCCACCGTGGGTTCGTCGTGGAAGAGGGCGGAGACGATGGGCGAGGCCCCGATCAGGTCGCCCTGGCCGACGACGACCGAGTTGCGCACCTCGTCGCGCAGGTTCCGGATGTGCGTGGCGTTGAACGCCGCGCCGCCCGCGTCGACCTGGGTGCCGTCCGAGAGCGTGACCCGGCCGGAGGAGCCGGTCGGCGGTTCGATGTTGCCGTGCAGGTCGTTGATGCCGATCAGCCGGACGTCCACGGCGCGGTGGTCGGCCAGGGCGGGTGTCTGCGCGAACGTGACGGCCAGTCCGGCCGCGGCGCTCAGGGCGAGCGCGACCGTGGTCCGCCTGAACGAGGTCATGGTTTTCTCCCCTGTTCGCGCCCTGGTAGGGGCGCACCAGGGCAGGGAGTTTGCCGTTCGCAGCTGACGTGCACCAGACATGCGCGTGGATCGTCCGTTAACGGAGATGTGCGGGCATAGCCTGGAGAGGTGACGCAACAGGAGCCCCGGTGGCTTGACGAAGGCGAGATGCGCGCCTGGCGGAACTACGTCGTCGGGGCGGCCATGCTGGGCGACCGCCTGCACCGCGAACTCCAGGACCGGCACGGCGTGTCCTTGGCGGACTACGAGATCCTGGTCCGCCTGTCCGAGCGGCCGGGGCGGCGGATGCGCATGTCGCAGCTGGCGGAGGAGGTGGCGTCGTCCAAGAGCCGCGTCTCGCACCAGGTGGCGCGGATGGAGCGGGAGGGCTTGCTGACCCGTCGCGAGTGCCCCGAGGACGGCCGAGGCGTCTTCGCCGAGCTGACGGACCGGGGGATGGCGACCCTGGAGGGTTCGGCGCCAACCCACGTCGAGGGCGTTCGGGAGCACATGATCGACCTGCTGACGCGTGAGGAGCACGAGGTCCTGGCCAAGGTGTTCGACCGGGTCATCACACACCTGAGGGGGTTGGACGGGTAACCTCTCGCACCGCGACACCGGGAAGCGTGGCAGAGCGGCCGAATGCACCCGCCTTGAAAGCGGGAGACGGGCAACCGTCCGGGGGTTCAAATCCCTCCGCTTCCGCAGGGTTCTGAGCAGCGAAAACGGGTCGGTCCCAGCGGTTGCCGGGACCGACCCGTTCGACGTTCAGCGGGGCTGGGGTCTCATTGCGGGGCTCACTTGTCCCCCCAGAGCAGCCCTCCGAGCTTCCCCGCGACGTCGTCGCGGATCTCGTCCGACACGTGGATGTAGCGCTTGAGCATCGAACCGGACGACCACCCCATGATGTCCATGATCACCCGGTGATCCACGCCCAGGACCATGAGCGTGGTGGCCGCGGTGTGGCGCGAGTCGTGCAGTCGGGCGTCTCGCACACCGGCCTCCGCGAGCAGGGCCTTCCACTCGTTGTGGTCCGACCTCGGGTCGATCGGCCTGCCGTCAGGCTGGGCGAAGACCCACCCTTCGTCGCGCCAGAGGTCGCCCGCTTGCTCGCGTTCGACTTCCTGGGCCGCCTGGTGCGCGAACAGTTCCCGTACCAGGGGTGCGGGAATGGGCACGGACCTTTTGCCCGCGTCCGACTTCACTTCGACCCAATGCAGTCCGCCGCCGTGCCGATCCGGGCAGCGGGCCGCATGTTTGGTGCAGTCCTCCGTGCACACCGGTGGGCACTTCTTGTGTCTCGCGCACCGCTTCGGGCAAGGCTTGGTCTTGTGGTACGCGCTGCCGCACCGGTGGGCGTCCGGGCACCCGTGTCTCCACGGCCGTCGTTGGAGTTGTCGGGGCGTTCTCAGCGACCCCGTCCACTTTGCTTGCGGGCACTTCGTCGCGGACGTTTCGCTACAGTGCGGTTCGCACCCGTGCTCGCACGAGATGTTCACCCGTGGCCACTTCAAGCCAAGGCACTCGCCCTTGCGCATACCGAGTGCGAGTGCCACCTTGAACCGCACGCCGTTTCGGCGGTTACCCGCCGCCTTGAGCAGGAGCTGCGACTCTTCCGGTGTGAACGGCTCGACCTCTTTTTCTTCCAGCCGTGGCGGCTTCGCCACCTTGGCGGGGTTCTTCGTGAGTCGATCACGCTTGACCGCCTCGTTCAGCGCGGTCTTGACCGTGCGGTGTACCTGGTGGACGTTGCCGGGGGAGTGGCCCGCCGCCAGCATCCGCGCGTACAGCGACTCCAGGTGTTCGGCGGTGAAGCGCTTGTTCATCCGGTGCGCTCCGATGCCTGGTATCAGGTGGTTGTAGACCGCGTTGCGGTAGCCCTCCAACGTCTTGAACCTCACGGATGGTGCCGCGATCTTCTCCACCCAGTGACGTAGCCACTCCTCAACGGTCCAGGTTCGGCCAGGCGCACTTGCCTGCCCGGAGTTCCGCTCTTGCTCCAACTCTTGTACCCGCTTGATGACCTCCACTTCGGTCTTGCGCTTGACGTGCCGTCGGTCGGGCGTGCCATCGTCTTTGACACCCATGGTGACGCGACCGTGCCATTTTCCGTCGGAACCTTCGTAGATGGTGCTGGCTCCGTTCGGCCTCCGGGTGCCCTCGGGTCGCTTTTTGCGCGGCATTGACAGACGTGCCTTTCTGGGGTTTTCGGATGTGCGAGGTCGTGACGTCATGTGGCGCCAGAGGTTTGTCCGGTGAACTTCGCGCAGGGCTCAGGTGTTCTGCTGAGCGGTAAGGCGTTGGATGTACGCCCGGAGCGCGTCCAGGGGAATGCGCCGGAGGCGTCCGATCAGGACGCTCGTGACGTCACCGGACTTGAGCAGGGCGTACATGGTGGTGCGGCTGACGGAGAGTTGGTGGGCGGCTTCCTCGACGCTGAGCAGGGTCCGGCTCGCAGTGGTGGCCATGGTGGTGTCCTCGTGTTGTGGTGGGCACTGCGGCGAACTTGACGAACTAACGAACCAAGGACTTGACCTGCGCTTCCGTGCCGGGCTTAGTTCGTCGCCGACGAACTAAGCCCAGTGGGTTCGCCCTGGTCGGCGGCATAGTTCGTTAGTTCGTCGGGTTCGTCGGAGGCTGGGCGGCGGTGTAGACCTCGGTGGGTCGCCCCCTTCCGCCGGCGGGCGGGCGCAGGGTGCGGGTGACGCGGCCGGACTGGGTGAGTTGGTCGAGCAGCTGCGCGGGGTCGATCCCGCGTCGCTTGGCGTTGCCTCCGTAGTGGACGGTGGTGATGTCCTTCCGGGTGCGGCCTTGAGGTCCGGCGGCGGTGATGAACGCGGCGAGTTGGTTGGCGTCGGCGTCGGTGCCCAGGACTGCGCGGGCGGAGTCGATCGAGTAGCGCACGAGCGCGGCGGCTGCCTGCAAGTGGTCGGGGGTGATGAGCGGGGTGCGGTCGAGTGCGGCGTGGATGGCCGCGATGCGGACGCAGTTGGCCGCTGCGCGGGAGATGAACTCCTCGACCGGCCCGTCTCCGCCCAGGTGGCCGTTGAACTCGACTTGGAGGTGTCGCCAGGCCAGGTGCGCGGCGTCGGTGAAGCCGAGTGTGCCCAGGTGCGCGGCGTGGTCCAGGCGCGCGGCGAGGGAAGCGGCCAGGTCGGTCATGAGCCGGGGTTCGGGCACGGGCGGGAAGTGCTTGGACTGGGCCACGGCGACGGGGAGGAACCGGTTGTAGGTGCCGCCGGCGAGGTCGGAGGCGGAAACCTTGCCGCGGAACTCCTTGGGGGTGATGTGGGCGATGATGCCGAGGTGGGAGCGGCGGGCCATGCGCGCGTCGACGTTGAGGGTGGAGAGGTTCCCGCCTTCCCACGCTTGGCGCAGCAGCGCGCCCAGGGTGCTGCCCTCGCGCTTCATCCGGGCCATGACCGAGGACCACTCGGTCTCCAACGCAAGCAGTCGGCAATCGCCCTCGGGCAGCAGGCGGGGCCTGGCGTTGTTGCCCTCGGTGTCGGTGGCGTCGGTGAAGGCGGCGGCGAGCCCTTCACCGCTGGACAGGCCGGAGTGCTTGTTGCGGGCCACGAAGTCCGGATCGGCTTCGGTCAACAGGGCGAGCGCGGCGTTGGTGGCGGTGCCTTTGCGGCCGATGCCGGTCGCGCCGATGAGCATCGGCCACACCAACAGCGGGTGCCGCTCCCCGAACCCGAGTTCGAGGTGGGGACCGGGACCGAGGTGGACGCCGGCCGCGCCGACCAGGGTGGCCAGCACTCCGACCGGGTCTCCCTCGGTGTGCGGGTCGATCCGTCGGGCGAGATGTCCGAGGTAGCAGGCGAACGCGGCGGGGTCTGCCACCGGAAGCCATGCCCGAGCGCGGGCGACCTGGGCGGCTCCCTGCCGCTCCAACTCGGCCACCTCGCGGCTGAAGGACCGCTCTAGACGGAGGGGAGCGGCGGAGGGCTGATCGGGTCCGGCCACGACGGGTCCGCGGTCGCCAGTGGGACGGGTGGACGCGCCCCCCTCGTCTAGAGCCGTTTGTGCCGTGGTGGTGACCGGGTGCAGCCACCGCCCGTCCGGCGCCACCGGCGGTACGGGTCGTGGTGCGTGCTCGGGGTGGATCACGTCGGTTCTCCAGTCAGGCGGCGGCGATCGCGGCCAGCACCGCCGGGGCGATGCGTTCGGCGGCGGCCAGGTGCGCGTGGTCGACCAAGTGGGAGTGGGAGCGGCGAGCGGCGCGGAGCCCGGCGCGCAGCTGCGCGACCCGCATCCGGGGGTCGGCGGCCACGGTGGCGCAGTACCGGGCCAACCTCACCGGCCCCAACCGGTGCCAGTCGTCCGGGCTGAACGGACCGACGTAGAGCAGGGTCACGACTGCGCCCAGGTCCAGCCTTGCGGTGTCGGTCCTGGGCGGAGGCGGTGCCGACCGGGTGCGCCGGCGGCCTGTCCGAGGTGCCATGGGGTGTTCTCCAGTCGGGTGGTTCGGTGGGTGACACAGCCATTCGGGTGTGTGGGTGTGCAGCCCCCCGGTTTCAGGGCGAAAACGCGGGTCGGAGGGGGTGCGGCCGGCACACCTGCACACCTGCACACCCTCAGGTCTGGGGGGCTGTTTGTGCAGCTCAGAGGTGGTTTTAGCGGGTGTGCCGGTGGGTGTGCGGGTGTGCCGGTCCAGTCCGATCGCCCCGCACAGGTGGGTGTGCAGGTGTGTTGTGTGCTTGTTTGTGCTGGTTGAACCGGGTGTGAGGGGTGTGCCGGTGGGTATCGGGGAGGGATCACCTGCACACCCCCGACACACCGGGTGTGCAGGTGATTCAGTGCTCCGCCAGGCCGGTGTCCGCCGGGTTCAGCGGGGGGTGTTCCAGAGGTGTTCGCCGGGCCGTGGTGCCTGGTGGCGGGCGAGGTCGGTGGCGTGGGCGCGGGTGAACACGGCGGGGACCTCGGTCGCGGCGGCAGCAGCGGCCCCAAGTGCCTGGTAGACCTCGGTGAGCTTGTCCATGACGGTGGGGTGGATGGGGTATTCGGCGCTGCCCTTCTTGACGAAGGTGGCCAGGGCGAGCGCCAGGTGGCTGATGGTTTGGGGCCACTGGTTCAGGTCGTGGCCGAAGTCGGCCATGGAGTCAGGGCTGTACCGGGCCGCACGGGCGGACTGCTCCATGGCCAGATCGGTGATGCCCAAACCGGATACGGGGGTTCCTCCGGTGGAGTCGGTGGCCTCGACCACGCTGGCGGGATGGGGTGGCCGGACCGGGACGGGGTTGCGGGCGGGCACGGGCGGCACCAGATCACGGGAGGTGTCCGCGGTCGGGGTGCGGATGTGGTCGGCGACGGGGAGGCCGGGAACAGCTGCCATGAGCGCGAGGCGTTCTTGGGTCTCCCAGTGCCGTATCCAGGCCGCGTAGCTGGCTGCGGTCAGCAAGGTGCCGGCGGCCCACGCGGTGGCGGTGAGCATCCGCACCACCGGCGTGTGCCGGTCGTCGCCGGTGGTGGTGCGGACGTGCCGGTAGACCGATCCGGCGGTGGCTGCGGGGGAGGGAACGTCGGGAACGACCTGCCGGACCCACCGGTGGTGGCGGCGGGCCGACTCGGCGTCCCAGTAGGCACGGCGGGCGGTGTCGTGCAGTAGCGCGCGATACTCCGCTGCGTCGTGCCACACGTCGCGTGCGGCGTCCCACCAGCGCTGTGCCCGCTGAACCGTGTCCGCCAGCTTGTGCTGACGGTTGGCGCTGCCACGGCTGCTGCCGCCGCCGTGCCCGGTGCTGCGGGCACCGGACGCATTCACCCCGGTTCGGTGTCCGACCGCAGCGCGCCGCGCAGTGTTCGCGGCCCCGCCCGCGGTGGTTGCGCGAGCACCGCGCGGGACGGCTCGCGTCACGGGCGGAGTGCCGTACCCGGCACGCTGAGCGTGCACCGCCGCCGTGCGGCCACCGGGCGGAATCCTCCGACCGGCCACACCGCCGGCGGCACCACGGACACCGCCGGCAGCGGCGCGTCGGCGGGCCACCGCAGCCCGCACCCTGCCGACCAGACCTGCCCGCCGGCGGCCACCGCCAGTACCGGCAGTGGAACCCGCAGAGCCGACAGCGGCGTTGCGGTTCCGGGCGGCACGGCCGCGACGCCGGTCGCCGGTACCGGTGCGGGCAGCGGTACCGGTCCGGCCACCGGCGGACCGGAACCGCGCCGCACGGCGGGCACGTGCCTGCCGGACACCGGCCACGGCGGCACTCGCGCCGGCCACCGCGCCGGCGGCCACCAGACCCGGTACCCCGCCGACGTACACGGCGGTACTGCCCGCGATCGTGACCAGTTCCGCCACGGACACCACCGCCGGAACCCCCGGCACCACCAGCCCCGCGGGTCGCGAACCGGCACCGGCGTGCTCCCGCGACCCGCTTGGCTTGGGGGTGGTCGGCCCAGTCGGCTGAGGGTCGGCGGTGGGACGCGGCGCGGCATCACTGCCCTGCGCCACCTGCACCGCCTTGGAACTCGCGTCCCGGCGATGAGTGCGAAGCTCCATAGTTCGACGTCCTTCCTGTGCACTTGAGAAGCGATCAGTCGCCCCTCGGGTCGCTCACGCGAGGGGCGTTCCGACAACTGGCAAGGCGCGACCTGAACGGAACTGCGGTACTCGGGTCGTTTCCCCGGCACCGGGTCGAACAACGCCACAGGAGAGCGACGGGTACCGAAGGGCGACCGGTCCACGGTGGCGGTACCGGCCGGACGGGACCGGTACCGCTGTGCTGGTACCGGGCGAGTACCGCCACCGCAGGGTCGCTACTTCCCCGCCAGGTAGGACGCCACGGAGTTCGCCGGACGCCCCGCGGCTCGCGCCCGTTCGTCGGCCAACTGCCGACGACGCAGCACCATCAAGTGATCAATCCCCGCCGAGATCTCCGCAAGCTCCTTGCGCACCTGGTCCACCTCGGCCTGTACCGCGACCGGGCTCCCCGCGCGCTTCGCGGTGGGTGCGCTCACGCCGACACCTCCACGGCCGTCGCGTCGTCACCAGTGCCCGCGCACGCCTCCCGGAACACCGCCAGTGCCGACTCCGGGACGCGGATCGAGCCACCGACCTTGAGCGCGTCCAGCTCACCGGCCTTGATCAGCCGGTAGACCGTGTGCGGCGAGATGTCGAACATCTCCGCCACTGCTTTGACCCGGTACATCCGGGTACCCTCGTTTTGCATCGAAAGCCCCCAACGGCTCGATGTGATCTGCCGCCCCGGCCGGTGTTCCAGCACCGCCGGGGCTCTTTGCTTTCGTTGCAACCGTCGCAGCGGTCGCTACGTGGGCAACCGTATAGCCTTTCGCGAAAGGTTGCAAGCTTTGCGGAGCGTCGCCCTTATCGCCTTACGGTTAGGGTTGGTAGGTGAGCTGCGGCGATGATGCCTGGGGGAGCTGAAGGGAGGGGCCTTGAGCAGCGAAAACGGGCTGGATGACTCGGCCGGGTACGTGATGGCCCAGAGTGCGGGCGAGCGCGACGCCTGGTCGCAAGCGACGGCAGGTGCCCAGCGTTCCGGAGGGCAGCGGTTGCGCGAGGTTGCCGAGGTCCCAGCGTCGGCGGAAGTGGCGGAGGCGTTCGGCCTGCCGGTCGGCGCGCCGGTGGTGGTTCGCCGCCGCGTGATGCTGTTGGACGGACGTCCGGTCGAGCTGACGGACTCCTACTATCCGCCCTCCATCGCGCGCGGTACCCGCCTGGCGGAGCCCAGGAAGATTCCCGGCGGCGCACCGACGCTGCTCAAGGAGCTGGGATACGAGCTGCGCCACGTCGCCGAGGACGTATCGGCCCGCTTGGCCACCGATGAGGAACAGCGGCTGCTGGAGCTGGAGGCACCGGAACCGGTGATCCTGCTGCGACGGACCTCCAGCACAGACGATGACGTGCACGTGGAAGTCAGCGTCATGACCATGCTCGCCGCAGGGCGCCACCTGCACTACGAGTTCTCCGTAGGGAGCCACGATGCCCAGACGAACCGATAGCCGTCCCCTGCATCAGCAGGTGGCTGCCGCGCTGCGGGCGCAGATCATGGCCGGTGAACTCGCCTCGGGGACCCAACTGCCGTCCACCGCGCAGCTGGTGGAGACCTACAGCGCGTCCAACCCGACGATCCAGAAGGCGCTGGCCCTGCTCAAGGATGAGGGCTACCTGCGCAGCCACCCCGGCAAGGGTGTGTACGTGCGCGACCGCGAGTCGTTCGTGGTCGAGGCGGGCAACTACTTCGCGCCCAGTGCCCGCGGTTACTCCTACCAACTCCTCGACGTCGCCGAGGTGAACCCGCCCGCCGACGTGGCCGCAGCCCTGGGCCTGGGCGACAGGGAGCGGGCCGTGGTGCGTCACCGGCTCATGTCCCACGACGGGGAGCCGGTGGAGCTGTCGCACTCGTACTACCCGGCCCGGCTCGCCATCGGGACGCCGTTGGCGGGCAAAGGCAAGATCCGAGGTGGCGCGCCTCAGGCGCTCGCCGACCTGGGCAGCCCGCAGCGGAGGTTCACCGATCGGCTTTCGGTACGTCAGCCCACCCCCGATGAGGTGCAGCTGCTGGACCTGCCCGCCGAGGTGCCGGTGATCCGCCAGTTCCGCGTGATCTACACCGACGATGATCGCCCCGTGGAGACGACGGTCATGGTCAAGGGGGGCCACCTCTACGAACTGCTCTACCGGGTGGATCTGGCTGCTTCGTGACGAGTGTTCGGGGCTTTCGTGACAGGGCCGGTGGTTGAAGTGACCACTTTGGACAGCCGAGATCCGCCCCAGCGGGTCTCGGTTCGGGTCTCAGTTCACGGCCGTTCGCCCCTCCTACTGATCTCTCTCATGTCTCAGTGACCAGCAGTGCAGCAACACGGGAAGCGCCCTGAACACGCCATCCGAGAACTTGAAAGCGGGAGACGGGCAACCGTCCGGGGGTTCAAATCCCTCCGCTTCCGCAGGTAGGAGGGGTGTGGCCCCGTTTCCCGGTCACACCCCCTCCGTGCGGAGTGCCAACAGTGGACGATGTCTTGCGCCGGATCCTGCGGTCCACCGAGCTGCTGCTGCTCGACTTCGACGGCCCGCTGTGCGCGCTCTTCGCCGAGGTCCCCGCGCCCCACGTGGCCGACCGGCTCCGCGACGTGCTTTCCGGGGGACGCACCCGACTGCCCCCGGAGATCGAGCATTCCCCCGACCCCTTCGACGTGCTGGCCCACGCCGCCACGCTCGGCACCGATGAGGCACACCGAGTCGAAGCCGCCCTGCGAGCGTCCGAGGTCGACGCCGCACTGCTTGCGCCACCCACGCCCGACGCACACAACCTCGTCCGCGCGTGGCACAAGACCGGGCGCGGGTTGGCGATCGTCAGCAACAACTCGCGCGAGGCCGTCAACACCTACCTGCACCGCCACTTCCTCGCCCAGCACGTCCACGTGGTGTCCGCGCGCACGGGGCCCGATCCGCGACTCCTGAAACCCAGTCCGCACCTCGTTGAGGCGGTCATCTCGACGTTCGGCACCCCGCCCGGCGCCGTGACGCTCATCGGCGACTCCGCGAGTGATGTCGTGGCTTCACGTGGCGCGCATGCGAAGGTCATCGCCTTTGCCAACAAGGTGCACAAGCGGCGAACCCTGCGTGAGGCTGCGCCCGACCTCGTCGTCACCGCGCTCCACGACGCCGTTGACTGCGCGCGCGACCTCGGGCCGTGGCGGGAGAGCGCTCCGCGGACGGGCGACTGCTGGGAATGCTCGCGCAAAATCTAGCGGCCATGGTTCGATGATTCGCCAGTGACGTCATGGGCTCACGTGGCGTACAAAGGTGATTTTCTTGATCGGCAAGTTGCATAAGCCGCAAAGGCTCAGGATTGACTCACCGACCGTGTCGCCACCGCGTTCTACGAACCGTGAGTAACGTCACAACTCTCGGTGAACCTTTGTGTGTGTTATCACGGCAACTTCAGTCGTGCACATACAGAGGGGTGTGTCTCCATCAACCGCATTCGATCCTGGGTGACCAGCCCCAAGCCTCTTGGGTCGCAGTTTGCAGCGAGGCGGGACTTAAGTCGAGCAGTCCTGGGTGTCGCACACCGCCATGCGAGAGTCAACTCGCTCGGGTGAAAATACGTAGACACCACGCAGTTGCCCTCAATTGGCCCCTCTCGACCTGCTTGCCATTGCCTGGCTCGTGCGTGTGTAATTCAGTCGATCGGCGAGCACGCCTCCGTCGTTCCAGGCCCCCGGGGGCTGGAAGGACCGGCCCCGGAGCTGCGGCTTCGGACTGAAAAGAGGTAGTGAATGCGTCGCCGGTTGAAGGCAGCGAAGAGCGGACGCCCCAAGGTGTTGCGCAACGAGAGCCCAGCTCTTGTGGGAGCCAGGCTCTTCGCTGCTGTCGCACAGATCGCGTATGTGCTGGTCCGGCTCGTCCGCGATCTGTAACCGAGGGGTCGAGTCGGCTTGGACAGCCGGCTCGACCCTTCGTGCACAAGACGCTCAGTTGCGTAGAAGCATCGTATGCACCGGTCAAGCGTGACAAAGTCACCCGATCCAAGTCAAACGGTGTTCTCGGTTCGCCGCCGTCCCGTGGCGATTGCGTCCGGACGGCGCGTAATCCAGGTGAGCGTTGTGCCGCGTTGTGCTGAAATGGCTGGTCATGACCAACCTGACCTACCCGGACCCGCTTGGAGATGGGGTCATCAGCGTGCGTCCCTGGCGCGACAGCGACCTGCCGTGCGTCGAACAAGCCTCACAGGATCCGCGGATTCCGCAGGGCACGACCGTTCCCGTGCACTACACGCCGGAAGCGGGATTGGCTTACATCGCTCGCCAGCACGCGCGGCTCACCTCGGGGCAGGGCTGGTCGTTGGCCATCGCCAGGCAGGACACCGATGAGGCGGTGGGGCACATCAACCTGATGCTGCGCCCACAGCAAGGCGTCGCCGGCATCGGCTACTGGATCGTTCCCGCCGCCCGGCGGCAGGGGATCGGTTCTCGTGCGATCGCGTTGATGACCGCGTGGGGCCTGGGTGCGGGCAATTTCGCGCGCATCGAGGCGTGGGTGGAGCCGGACAACCACGCGTCGCAACAAGTGCTGGAAATGAACGGCTACCTCCTGGAGGGCAAGCTGCGCAGCTTCCTCGACTTCGGCACCCGCCGCGCCGACGTGCTCGTCTACTCCCGCATCACATCAGACGCAGAGGGCTGAGCGGCCCCGCCCGGTGCGGCACGCGGCACGAGCGCAGCGGGGTCGTTTCGGAAAAGTGACCAGTATTGGGCTGTCCACCGGACGGTTGCTCAAGTAACTTTCCCCCGAAAGACGTGCTCGGCCCGGACGGCGCGGGGACCGCGGGCCACCAGATCTCAACGGGGGACAGTTCTTTTGTCGATTGGTGCTGCCGCGCGCGCTCGCGCGGCCAGACAGGTGTGGCGGACGGCGACGGCGGCGTTGCTGGTCGGCCTGCTCGCGGTCGGCGGGCAGCCGGCCTGGGCGGACGAGGTCGGTTCGCCGGAGACCCCGACCGAAACCGTGGCCGAAACCGTTGTGCCGGTGGGCACACCGGCTGAGGGCGAGTCCACGGAGCCGGGGCAGGAACCTGTCCAAGAGCCGGTCCAAGAGCCGGAGGAGCCGGTCACGACGCCGGCGGAAACGCCTGCCGTGCCGGCCGGGGAAAAGACCGCCGCGGAAATCGCCGCCCCGGCTGATTTGCGGCTCACCGCGGCATTCGACCGGGCCGAGTACGAGCCCGCGTCGGAGCTGCCCCTCACGGTCACCGTGGAGAACGTCGGCGGCACGAAGGCCACCGGCGTCTCGTTCCAGCGCACCGGCGGCAACGTGTCGTTGGACCGCGGCTGGGAGCAGTTGGGGCGCAGCTACGACCTGGAACCCGGCGGGAAGCTGGTGTTCGAGCTGGGCGCGCGCCAGCACCGGCAGGACGACGACTACGCGGAGTTCACCCTCCTCGCCTACCACTCGGTGACCGACCCGACGCCCGCCGACAACCGGGCGACCACCCGGGCGAGCGTCCCGCAGCTGCGCGGCCGGGCGGCCGGTGTGCTCTACACCGACGCCAACCGCAACGGGCGGTTCGACGCCGGCGAGCAGCGGGCCGGTCAGGAGCTGCGCGGGTGGGGCGGCCGTCCGTCGACCTCGCTCAACGCCGTGACCGACCAGGACGGCCGGTTCGCCTTCGAGAACCTGCCGGTCGGCGAGTACACGCTGACCCTGGCCGACTCCTCGATCGTGGTGCGGCCCGGGTTCGGCCGGTTCACCGTCCAGCGCGACGCGACGACCGAGCTGGCGATCCCCACCGCCCCGCCGGTGTCGGAGGTGCTGGACGCGCGCATGGAGTTCGACCGCGACTCGTACCAGCGCGACGACCAGGTCAACGTCCTGATCACGCTCACCAACAAGGGCATCGATCCGCTGACGAACGTCATCGCCGTGTGCAACCGCGTCGGAGAGGCGTGGGTCCTCGACGGCACGGGCCCCGGCTGGGCGCCCCTGGACTACCGCGGCTCCGGCACCACGCTGGCCGCCGGTGAGACGAAGAACTTCGTCATCCCTGACGTCGTCCCGAACGCCGCCTACGAGGGCGGTCGGCTGCGCACCGCGTGCGAGTTCGGCAACGACGGCGCCAACAGCGACGGCCACGGCTACGTGAGCGCGTCGGACAACGCGAAGGTCGTCGGCGCACGTGGTTCGGCGAAGGGCATGGTGACCCTCTACACGGGACAGTCCGCGCCCCTGCCCGGCGTGACGCTCCTGCTGCTCGACCAGACCACGAAGCAGGTCGTCACACGGACCCAGTCGGACGCGACCGGCTGGTGGCAGTTCGACAACGTGCCGGTCGGCGACTACGACGTTCTCGTCACCGGCCCGTACCAGCCACGCCGCGACCCCGCGGGTTTCGTGCTGCGGGTGCACGGCGGGTACGTCAGCCAGTGGGGCTTCGAGGTCGTGGACGGCCCGCTGGTGGAGGAACCGCGCCCGGTCCCGAACATCAAGGTGACCGCGTCGTTCGACAAGCCGTCCTACGACATCAACGACCAGATCAAGGTCACGGTCAAGGTCGCCAACGTCGGCACCGCGATCGCCCGGTACGTGCGCTTCGAGAACGACTGGTCGACGCGGGGCCAGCTGGCCTACGACCTCATGCAGTGGGGCGGCATGTACTCGGGCGGGGTGGAGATCGCGCCCGGTCAGGAGCACGTGGTCACGCTGACCGGTGTCGTCGGCTGGTCGCCCGACGACGTGGTGCGGCTCGCGGGCGCCATCACGACGCCCGGGGACGTCGACCCGGCCGACAACCGGTTCGACCTGAGCGCGGCGGTCACGCACCGCACCGGTACGGCGACCACGGTCGCGTACGGCGACCTCGACGGCGATGCCGCGTTCGACGAGGGCGAGGGCCTGCCGAACGTGCGGATCACGTTCGAGGGCGGCCTGCCGCGCCGCTGGTTCGAGGGCACGACCGACGCGTCGGGCCGGTTCCGGCTGGAGGGCGCGCCCGCGGGCAAGTACGTCGTGCGGCTGCACGACGAGAAGACCGGCTGGGTGCGTGCCGGCACGGTGGACCTCGTGGTCCAGCCGGACCAGGAGGTCACCGTCCACTACGAGATGGTGCGCCCGCTGTCCGACCAGCTGCACGCGTCGCTTGAGTTCGACCGCGACTCGTACGGCCAAGGTGACCGCGTGCAGGTCGCGGTGAAGCTGTGGAACACGGGCTCCGAAACGATCCGGGCCAAGGCGTTCTGCGGCAGCGCGGAGTTGCCCGCCGTGTTCAACGACGCGGCGTGGGGCCCGTTGGACTGGCACGGTCCCGGTGTCGACGTCGGTCCGGGTGAGACCAAGTCGTTCGTGTTCGACAACGCGGTGCCGGAGTACGCCGCCGCGTACGGCATGTTCGGCGCGTGGTGCTCGTTCGGCCCGGAATCGGTCGTCGGCCTGCCGCAGGCGTCGGACGTGGCACGCGTGCCCGGCCAGGTGTGGTCGGTGTCCGGCCGGGTGCTCAACGGCACCGGCGTGAACCCGCCCGCCGTGCCGAACGTGACGATCGTGCTGCTGGACTTCTTCACCAACAAGCCGGTGGCGCGGGCGGTGGCGGACGGCAACGGCGAGTTCGCGTTCACGGACATCCCGGTCGGCTACTACACGCCGGTCGTCGTCGGCCCGTGGAAGTTCAACACGAACTGGGGCCCGTACCCGATGTTCAAGGTGATCGCCGGCGGGGCGCAGCGGCGGGACATCCACGTCGACCCCGGTCCCGCGGTGGCCGACCCGGGCTACCCGGAGACGCCGCAGCAGCCCGGCGTGAACCCGCCCGCCGAAGCCGCGGCGACCGGCGGTAGTCAGGCGACCGGCGGTAGCGCGGCGACCGGTGCCGGCGCGTCGCCCGTGCTGGCGGCGACCGGCGCGAGCGTGACCGGCCTCGGGCTCATCGGCCTGCTGGTGCTGGCGGCCGGCGCGGGCGCGGTGTTCGCGGGACGGCGTCGCACGGCCTGACACAGCTCGACCCCGAGGGGCGCGGTGCCGACAAGGCGCCGCGCCCTTCCGCATGTCAGGACAGGGCGTCCGCCACCCGGGACAGGAGTGCACGTAGTGCGGTGCGTTCTTCGGCGCTCAACGCGTCGGACATCCGCCGCTCCACGGCCGTCACGTGCTCGTCGGCGACGGCGAACACCCGGCGTCCGGCCTCGGTGAGCCGGGTTTCCAGCACGTTGCGGTGCACGTCGTGGGGCACACGCGCGATCAACGAGGCCGTTTCCAGGTTGCGCAGGATGGTCGTCATGGTCTGCGGCGTCACGCGGCACCGCCTGGCAAGCTCGGCGGCGGAGATGCCGGGTGCGTCGGCCAGCACCAGCAGCGCGACGTACTGGGGCACGGTCAGGCCGGTCGGCCGGAGGGCCTGCTGCTTGGCCTGCGTCATGGCGTGCTCGACGCGTTTGACGTCGCCGCCCAGGCGTTCCTCGAACGGCATACCCATGTTCGTGATCGTAATGGGTCCGTTGACGCGTATCAGAGGGCTGATATAGCTTCGCGCCCTGATCCGACTACGAGGATGGATGAGTATGCGCCTCCTGATCCCGCTGGTCGTGGCGTTATCGGTCGTGACCGCCGCCCCGGCCTCCGCCCACCAGCGTTCCGACGTCATCACCGGGCACTCCGCCGAACTTCACCCGGAGGGAGTCACCTGGGACCCGGTCCGCAACGCCTTCCTGCTGGGCTCCGTCCGGCACGGCACCGTCGAGGTCCTGCGTGACGGCGTCACCCGGACCCTCGCCGCCGACCCCCGGATGATCTCCACGTTCGGCCTGCACGTCGCCGGCACCAAGCTCTACGTCACCTACGCCGACATGGGCCTGGCCCGCCGCTCCACGCCCGACACGACCTTCAAGTCCTCCGGCCTCGCGGTGTTCGACCTGTTCACCGGCAAGGCGAAGCGGTTCACCGACCTGGCCATCGGCGACGGCCCGCACGCCGCCAACGACGTGGCCGTCGACTGGTACGGCAACGCGTACGTCACCGACATCGCCTCCGACGCGATCTACAAGGTCGATTCGCGCGGCAACGCGTCCGTGCTGGTGCGCGACCCTCGGTTCAAGAGCCCGAGCATCGGCCTGAACGGCATCGCCTGGCACCCCGCGGGCTACCTCCTGGTCGGCCGCTACGACACCGGCACCGTGTTCCGGGTGCCGCTGACCAACCCCGCCGCGTTCACCGAGGTCGCCCTGGAGCGCCCGGTGGTCGGCGCGGACGGCGTCGACCTGCGACCCGACGGCAGCCTCGCGGTCGTCACCAACAACCTCGGCTCGCCCGGCGAGAACGGCGTCACCGTGCTGCGGTCCCGCGACAACTGGCGGTCCGCGCGCGTCACCGACCACGTCGCGCCGTGGGCCGACAACGAGCCCACCACCATCGCACGCACGCCGCGCGGCAGCTACGTCCTCGACGGCGACCTGGGCAAGCTCCTCTCCGGCACGGGCACGTCCGACACCTTCACCCTCCGCAAGCTGCGCTGACCCACCGCACGGGGCGCGGTGTCGCGGGAACCACACCGCGCCCCCCGGCGCAGAGTGTTAGCGTCGCTAACCAACTGTGCCGGCAACGAGCGGAAGAGGTGGCCGTGACGACGTTGGAGGCGATCCTCGTCGTCGTCGCCGGGGTCTTCGCGGGCGGTATCAACACCGTGGTGGGCTCCGGGACGCTGGTGACGTTCCCCGTGCTGCTGGCCGTCGGCTTCCCGCCGGTCACGGCCAACGTCTCGAACAGCCTCGGCCTGGTGCCCGGCTCGCTCAGCGGCGCCGTCGGCTACCGGCGCGAGCTGGTCGGCCAGGGACCGCGGGTCAAGCGGCTGCTGCCCGCCTCGCTGCTCGGCGGCCTGATCGGCGCGGTGCTGCTGATCAAGCTGCCGGAGGACGCGTTCGCCGCGATCGTGCCGGTGCTGATCGCCGTCGCGCTGGTCCTGGTCGTGCTCCAGCCGTGGTTGAACCGGAAGCTCGCCGAACGGGAACGGCACGAGCACGGCGGTGTCACGCTGTGGATCGGCGTGTTCCTCGCCGGCATCTACGGCGGCTACTTCGGCGCGGCGCAGGGCGTGCTGGTGATGGGCATGATGGGCGTGCTCATGAACGAGCACATCCAGCGGATGAACGCCCTGAAGAACGTGCTCACCGCGTTCGTGAACCTCATCGCCGGCGTGCTGTTCATCTTCATCGCCGACGTCGCGTGGGACGCCGTGCTGCTGCTCGCCCTCGGTTCCGTCATCGGTGGCCAGATCGGCGCGAAGGTCGGCCGCCGGCTCCCACCGGTCGCGCTGCGCGCGGTGATCGTGCTGGTGGGAGCGGTGGCCATCATCCAGATCCTGACCCGCTGACGGTCAGCGGGCGAACGACTTCGCCGCCGCGAGGAAGGTGTCGTTCTCCTCCGGCTCGCCGATGGTGATCCGCGCGCCGTCATCGGCGAACGCACGCACCACGACCTTGTGCTCCAGGCAGTGCTCGTTGAACTCGGCCGTGCGCTCGCCCAGCGGCAACCACACGAAGTTCGCCTGCGTCACCGGCACGTCGTACCCGGCGGCCAGCAGCTCGTCCCGCACCCGGCCGCGCTCGGCGACGATCGCCCGGCACCGCGTCATCAGCTCGTCCTCGGCGTCCAGCGACGCCAGCGCCGCCACCTGCGCCAGCGCGTTCACGCTGAACGGCACGTAGACCTTGCGCAGCGTCTCGGCCAGCTCGGGCGAGCCCACCGCGTACCCGACGCGCAGCCCGGCCAGCCCGTACGCCTTGGAGAACGTGCGCAGCACCGCCACGTTGTCCCGACCCGCCGCCCAGTGCGCCTTGGCCACCTCGACGCCGTCCGGCACGTCCGGGTCGTCCACGAACTCCTTGTACGCCTCGTCCAGCACGACCAGCGTCTCCGCCGGCACCCGCTCGATGAACCGCTCGATCTCGTCCCGGCGCAACGCCGTGCCGGTCGGGTTGTTGGGGTTGCACACGAAGACCAGCCGGGTCTTCGGGGTGATCGCGTCGGCCATCGCGTCCAGGTCCAGGCCGTGGCCCGCGGTGAGCGGCACCCGCGTCTGCCCGGTGCCGACGACCTGCGCGATGATCGGGTACGCCTCGAAGGAGCGCCACGGGAACACCACCTCGTCGGCCTCCGTGCAGGTGGCTTGCACGAGCTGCTGGCACAGCGTCACCGAACCGCAGCCGACGGCCACCTGCCCCGCCGGCACGCCGAGCTTGTCGCCCAGGCGCGCCACGAGGTCGGTGGCGGCGGTGTCGGGGTAGCGGTTCACGGCGGTGGCCGCGTCCGCGATCGCCCGCACCACGCTGGGCAGCGGTCCGGCGGACACCTCGTTGCTCGCCAGCTTGATCGCGCCGGGGATGGTTTTGCCCGGCACGTAACTGGGTAGCGCGGAGAGGTCTGCGCGGGTTCGCACGGTCATCCGAGACTCCTTCCGGTTCTGAACTGGACGTTAGCCGCTCAAGACCCGGATGGGGCATACCCGCCGTTCGGTTGCTCACGTTGACTGCTGTTCACCCCCACGTGGAAGGGTTACCGCATGACAGCTACCCGCACCGAGACGCTCTCGCTCACCGACGGCCGCACGTTGCGGCTGACCGTCGCGGAGCCGGAGAACGCCGTCCGCGGCGGACTGGTCGTGCTGCACGAGGCGCGTGGCGTGACGGACACCGTCCGCGGACTCGTGAGCGGTCTCGCCGCCGAGGGGTGGCTCGCCGTCGCGCCGCACCTGTACCACGACGCGGACGACGAGCCCGCGGACGCGGCGGAGCGGGCGAGTGAGCTGTCCGGCGAGACCGTGCTGGCCGACACGGATGTCGCGTTCGTGTGGCTGGGACAACGCGGCGTGAGCGCCGACCGGCTCGGTGTCATGGGCTTCGACCTGGGCGGATCGGTCGCGATGGTGGTTGCGGGAAGCCGAAGCATCGGTGCGGCGGTCACCGTCGGTGGTGGCGGCATCCTGGCGCCGCTGTCCGATGGCCTGCCGTCGCTGGTGGAGGTCGTGGAGGAGCTGACGTGCCCGTGGCTCGGGCTGTACGGAGATGACGACGAGGCGATCCCGAACAGCGACGTGGAGAAGCTCCGCGACGCCGCCGCGGCCGCGCCGGTGGCGACCGACGTGGTGCGGTTCCGCGACACCGGCCACCGGTTCGACACCACCCCCGAGGCCAGCGCGGAAGCGTGGCAGCGCGCCCTCAACTGGTTCGACTCGCACCTGCGCTAGCACTCTCGGTAGAGAGTCTTTCCGGTCGCTTGGAACCGGACGGCCCACCCGGTACATCTAAGGGGCGCGCCCGGAACGCCGGACGCGGGCGCAGCTGGGTAACGCGCGGCGCGGCTGCGGCGAAGACCGCAGTGCAGGGGGTTAACTGATGAGCGACGGGTACACCGTTCCACTGGCACAACCCGCACCGGTCCCCGCACCCACCCCGGTGCCGGGACCCGTTGTGGACACCTCGACCACCCAGGTGATCACGCCGGACGTGCTCGCGGGCCTCGTGCCGACCGCGGCCCCGGACGTCACCCGGACGCTCACCGCGCCACCCGGCACCGTGCCGGGCACCGACGCGACGACCACCCTGCCGGTGGACCCCCAGCCGACGGTGACCCTGCCGCCGAGCGCGACGCCCGAGCCCGTCCCGGCGGTCCAGCCGCCGCCCACCGACGTCACGCAGGTCATCACACCGCCGGCCGAGAGCACCCCGGGTGCGCTGCCGGCGGACCCGACCACGCCACCGGAGACGCCGGACACCACCGCCCCGGGCGTCCCGTCCGGAGCGACGGAGGAGCCCGCGCCCGGCGTCGTCCCGCCCGTGACCACACCCGGCGCGACACCTCCCGGCACGACACCGCCCGATGCGACCGCGCCCGGCACGAAGCCGGACGACACCTCGCCGGACGCGAAGCCCGACGGCAGCACGCCCGATGGCACCGCGCCCGGCACGACGCCCGACGGCACCGCGCCGGCCAAGCCGGGCACGACACCGGACGACGCACCGGGCCGCGGTGGCGCGTCACCGGGCACGTCGCACGGCAAGCCCACGGAGGCGGAGCTGGCCGAGCGGCAGGCGAAGCTGGACCTGGACAAGCAGGCCGTGCTGGGCCTGCTCAAGATCATCACGCAGGCGCGCGGCCTGGTGGACACCGTCCACACCAAGGCCGTCACGAGCCTGGACGTGGAACTCCAGTTCGGCAAGAACTGGGTCGGCGAGGCGATCAGCCGCCGGCTGCGCGAGGTCGCGGTCGGCGACAAGACATCCGCCGTGAGCGTGATCGGCGACTTCATGCAGGTGCTGTTCGAGGTCGAGCAGACCATCCGCGACGCGGCGCGCAACCTGGAGTACGCCGACGACGACGCGGCGGACGCCTTCAACTCGGCGGGGGAGGCCAAGGGCCCGTGAGCGACGACAGGTACGGCAACCGCGGTGACGACCGGGGTCGCCAGGAGGCGCCGCCGAGCAGCCTCGGCGAGAAGGTCGACTGGATGGCCTTCTCGCACCAGGCGTTGTACGACATGGTGCACACCGGCGTCGACCTGAACGCCGCCGGTTCCGCGCAGGCGGAGTGGGCGTCGGTCGGCAAGGCGCTGGGCGAGGTCCGGGACCTGCTGGCGAAGGCGATCTCCCAGTCGCAGCAGGCGTGGTCGGGCGCGTCCGCCGACCGCGCGCGGGAAGCGCTGGAGACCGTGGAGAAGTGGGCGCTGAACACCAGCGACCACGCGGAGAACGTCGCCAAGTGCATCGGCGACGAGATCCAGCACGTGCAGACGGCACGCGAGATGATGCCCGCGCCGGTGCCCGCGCCACCCGTCGTGGAACCGGTCGGCACGCCGCCGCCCGACGTGCGCGCGCCGCTGGCGGAGGTGCACCCCGGTCCGCGACGCGTGGTGGGCGACGGCCTGTTCGAGCCCGTCGTGACGCCCGAGGTCGGTCCGCACCCCGTGCCGGCCAACCCGTTCGTCGGCGCGGAGCGGGTGGCCGCGCCGGTGGTCGACTCGGCCGTGAACGCCGACGCCACGCACCGGCAGGCGGCCGAGGTGATGGCGATGTTCCAGCAGAACTCGTACGCGGTGGACCGCACCGTGCCGTCGTTCGTCCCGCCGCCCAACCCGGTCGCGCCGACCCCGCCGCCCGTGGTCGTCGTGCCCCGGCCCGGTCCGGCCCCGGTCGACGGCCCGAACGGCCCCGTCGTCGTGACCAACCCGAACCAGCCGGCCTCCGACCAGCGCGCCCACCAGCCCGCGCAGCAGTCGAGCCGCGGCGGACGTGGTCCCGGTGGCGGTGGTTTCGGTGGCGGTGGCCGCGGTCGGCTGCCCACGCCGATCAGCGCGGGTGGCGGCGGCGGTGGCGGTGGCGCGCCCGCACCGCTCGGCGTGCCCGGCTCGGTCAGCGGCTCGCTGGGCGGGGCCGCCGAACCCGGTGCGCGGTCGGCCGCCAACCAGGGCAGCGTGACGAGCCAGTTCCAGGGCCCCAAGGCGGTGGCGCCGCACGGCGGCATGATCGGCGCGCCGATGCCGCCGCCGGTCGCACCGCAGGGCGGCGGCGCGAACGAGCGCAACCGCCCCGGTTACCTGGAGGACGACGACAACGTGTTCGGGGTCGACCGCAAGGCCGCGCCGCCGGTGATCGGCCTGTGACCGAACGCGTCTTCCGGCTCAGCGCGCTGGAGTTCTTCCTGCTGTGGCAGGCGGTCCACCGGGAGGCGCACCCGGTGCCGCTGGGCACCCGGCACTACGGGCACACCGGGCGGGAGCGGGCGCGGTTGGTGGAGACCGCGTCCCGCGACCTGTTCGCCCGCGGGCTCGGCACCGTGCAGCGGCCCGACGAGGAGCTGGTCGCGGTGCTGCGCGGCCTGGCCGAGTACGAGTTCGGCCTGGAGGTCGTGTTCACCCGCAACGGCGAGCAGGCCCGCGGCCTGGCCACCGCGGCGTGGCACGGGGCGTTCGCGGGCCGCGTCGGCGACCAGGTGCAGCTGACCGGTTTCCGGGCCACCGCGCTCGCGTCCCGCACCATCTCGACCCTGCCGCCCGCGCCGCCCGGCTCCGGCCGCGCGGTGAACGTGCGGTGGGACGACTACCTCGCCGCGGGACGCGCCGGCGTCGCCGAGGGCACCGAGGGCTTCCTCGACGTGCTGCGGAACGCGGGCGTGCGCGAACCCGAGGGCAACTCCCTCATGCGTGCCGTCACGACCCGCACGGGCGGCGGCCAGATCGCCGTGATCGCCCGCAACCGCAACGGTTTCCTGCACCCGACCGGCGCGGCCATCTCGTGGCTCGACACCGCGGACGGGCGTTACCTGGTGCGGCGTGACGGGTTGTGGCTCGTGGTCGCGCCCACCGACGCCGCGCGGCTCACGTCGGCCGTCGAGCACCTGCTCGCGGGCGCGAGCCGCAACTGATCCGCTCGGCCGGACCACCGCGCGCGGCTACGGTCGTGGTGTGCCTGATGCGATCTTCGCCCACCCGAGGCTGGCTCTCATCTACGACGCGTTCGAGGACGAGCGCGACGACCTCACCGCGTACGCGGCCATCGCCGCCGAGCTGGGCGCGCGCAGCGTCGTCGACATCGGCTGCGGCACCGGGAGCCTGGCCGTCCTGCTCGCCGAGCGCGGCCTGACCGTGGTCGGCGTCGACCCGTCCCGGCCGTCGTTGGACGTCGCGCGGGGCAAGGACGTCCAGGGCCGCGTCACGTGGGTGGACGGCGACGCCACCGCCGTGCCCGCCGTCGCCGCCGACCTGGCCGTGATGACGGGGAACGTGGCGCAGGTGTTCCTCGGCGACGACGAGTGGACCGCGGCCCTGCGCGCCGTTCACGCCGCGGTGCGCCCCGGCGGCCACCTGGTGTTCGAGACCAGGCGACCGGAGCGTCGCGCGTGGGAGGACTGGCACGGTGAAGAGGAGCGCGACGTGCCCGGCGTGGGACGCGTGGTGCAGCGGCTCGAAGTGACGTCCGTGGACCTGCCGTACGTGTCGTTCCGCCACACGTGCCGGTTCGCCGTCGACGGCGAGGTGATCACGTCCGACTCGACGCTCCGCTTCCGCGACCGCGACGAGGTCGCCGAGAGCCTGACCGCCACCGGCTACCGGGTCGTCGACGTGCGGGACGCGCCCGACCGGCCCGGCCGCGAGAACGTGTTCATCGCGCTTCGGCGCTGAGTGTCCGACCGTCGGACACCACTGTGGTTCCAGGGGCTCCGATGAGCTAGGAACTCAGGTATGACCGACACGCGTGCCGGCACCGCCGCCGGCGAGGCAGAGCTGCTGTGGCGTCCGGACCCCGATCGGGTCGCCGACAGCCACATGGCCGCGTTCCGCTCCTGGCTCGCCACCGAGAAGGGCCTGGAGTTCGCCGACTACCCCGCGTTGTGGGAGTGGTCGGTGACGGAGCTGGAGGCGTTCTGGGGCGCGCTCGCCGAGCACTTCGGGGTGTTGTTCCACGACGAGCCGACGGCGGTGCTCGCCGAGCGCGTGATGCCCGGCGCGCGCTGGTTCCCCGGCGCCACGCTGAACTACGCCGAGCACGCCCTGCGGCACGACACCGACGACCTGGCCGTGGTGTTCCACCGCGAGGACGGGCGGGCCGAGCAGATCACGTACCGCGAGCTGCGCCGCCGCGTGGCGTCCGTGCGGGCCGGGCTGGAGCGGCTCGGGGTGCGGCGTGGCGACCGGGTCGTGGCGCTGGTGCCGAACTCGCCGGAGGCCCTGGTCGCGTTCCTGGCGACGGCGTCGCTGGGCGCCGTGTGGTCGTCCTGCTCGCCGGACTTCGGCGCGCGGGCCGTCGCCGACCGGTTCGCCCAGATCGAGCCGACCGTGCTGGTCGCCGTGGACGGCTACCGGTACAACGGCCGCGGGTTCGACGTGCGGCCCACCGTGGAGCGGCTGCGGGCGGCGATCCCGTCCCTGCGTGCCACGGTGCTGGTCGACTACCTCGGCGGCACGCTGCCCGACGTCGTCCCGTGGGAGTCGTTGCTGGCGGAGGAGGCCGAACTGGTCTTCGAGCCCGTCCCGTTCGACCACCCGTTGTGGGTGCTGTACTCGTCCGGCACGACCGGGCTGCCCAAGGGCATCGTGCAGGGGCACGGCGGGATCGTGCTGGAGCACCTGAAGATGCTGGCGCTGCACAGCGACCTGGGGCCGGGCGACCGGTTCTTCTGGTTCACCACCACCGGCTGGATGATGTGGAACTTCCTGGTGTCCGGCCTGCTGGTCGGCACCACCGTCGTGCTGTACGACGGCAGTCCGGCGCACCCGGACCTGTCGGTGCTGTGGCGGTTGGCCGAGCAGCACCGCGTGACGTACTTCGGGACGTCCGCGCCGTACATCCAGTCGTGCCTGAAGGAAGGCGTGCGGCCGGCGGAGCGGTACGACCTGACCGCGTTGCGCGTCGTGGGTTCCACCGGCGCACCGCTCACGCCGGAGGGTTTCCGGTGGATCACGGACGCAGTCGGGGACGTGCAGATCGCTTCGGTGTCCGGTGGGACCGACCTGTGCACGGCCTTCGTGGCGGCGTCGCCGGACCTGCCCGTGTGGCTGGGTGAGTTGTCGTGCCGTGCGCTGGGTGCCGCTGTGCGGGCGTACGACGAGGCCGGTGAGGCGGTCGTGGAGCAGGTGGGGGAGTTGGTGATCACCGAGCCCATGCCGTCCATGCCGGTGCGCTTCTGGGGCGACGAGGACGGCAGCAGACTCCGTGAGGCGTACTTCGACGTGTACCCGGGCGTGTGGCGGCACGGGGACTGGATCCGCATCACGGCCCGTGGTTCGGCCGTCATCTACGGGCGGAGCGATTCGACGCTCAACCGCGGTGGGGTGCGCATGGGCACCAGCGAGTTCTACCGGGTCGTCGAGGGCGTGCCGGGCGTCGTGGACTCGCTCGTGATCGACACGTCCGGCGCCGGCCGGACCGACGGCGAGCTGCTGTGCTTCCTCGTGCTGGCCGAGGGCGTCGACCTGGCGGACCTGACCCCGGCCCTCAAGGCGGAGTTGCGGGCGAGCCTCTCCCCCCGCCACGTCCCGGACCGCTTCGTGGCCGTGGCCGAGGTGCCCCGGACGTTGAACGGGAAGAAGTGCGAGGTGCCGGTCAAGAAGATCCTGGCCGGAACGCCCCCGGAGAAGGCCGTCAGCCGGGACGCCCTGCGCAACCCGGACGCCCTGACCCCGTTCCTCGGCCTGGCCCACAACACCCCCTGAGACGTACACCACAAGTACCGCTCCTGAACCCCCGATGAACGCCCCCTTCACCACCCCTGACCAGCAAGGACGGGGTGAAGAGGGGGGCGTTTTGCCTATGACCGGCAGACGTGTGTAACCTATGCGTCGTAGCCGAGGGCTCCGGGAGGCTTCGCCTAGTCTGGTCTATGGCGCCGCACTGCTAATGCGGTTTGGGTTTACCGCCCATCCCGGGTTCAAATCCCGGAGCCTCCGCAACACCTGGCTTCGGCCGGGTGACAACTGAAGAACGATGCGCTCGTAGCTCAACGGATAGAGCATCTGACTACGGATCAGAAGGTTGCAGGTTCGAATCCTGCCGAGCGCGCAAGAGCAAGTCCAGGTCAGGGCCTCGTTTCGGGTAACGGAACGGGGCCCTGATCTGCTGTGCGGGGGCTGCTGCTCCGCCTCTTCACCCGAACGCTCGTACTGCCGGCCCGACGAGGCTGCTTGAACGGCGGCCGGAGGTGGTCCCGATCGACGGAACCACCTCCGGCCGCGGGCGGGCTGAACTACCGGGGACCTCGGGCCGAGTCGTTCAACCACACGACGTGCACTCGCACACCCCTGGAGCGCGAGCTGACTTCGAAGACCTGGCGCGCGCTCTCCGGGTTCTGGGACCTCAGCGGGAAGTCGCCCTCCACGGAGTTGACGTCGGCGCGGTCGGGAAACGCCATGCCGTAGCCCGCGACCCTGGCCTCGGCTCGATCTCCGTACTCCTCGACAAGAGCGAACAGCCGCGGGGCCGCCTCCTCCGCCAGTTGGCGCACGACGTCGGCGAATTCCTCTCGATTCCACTGCGGCTCGACCACCAGGCGTTCATCCAACTCGGTCATGCCGCAGCCGTCCCAACGCTCCGCAGGTGGTCGTCGAACTCATCCGCGAGGAGCAGGGCGTTGCCTGCTTCTTCAGGCGTCACCAGCCACATCGCCCGGTCGGCCAACGACTCGTGGACCGTGACCGCGCCCAAGGTCGGCCCGGTCACGGCGAGCACGGTCGGCGCGTGAAGACCGGGGGCCGACCACCACTCGCGAACCACGTCGAGATCCGCGGTCTCGATCGGGCGCAACACGACCTCGTCGGCGGGCTCACCCGACGCCGGGTCGATGAACCCGCCTTCCCGCCACACCGCTCCTGGTACGACCGGCCAACCCATCTCGGCGTACGCGAGTGCCGCGGTCAGCGGATCGGTGGTCTCGTGGGTGGCTTTCGGCACTGTCGGCCCTCTCTTCCTGATGGGGAACGTCGAGGCCACTCCGTGGGGACTCGGGTGCGACCTCGAACAGGTCCTCGAACTGCATTGGTGCCAAGGCGATCAGCGCGCCGCCGATGAACGCGGGACCGGGCTGGAGTTCACCGCTCTTGACCCGCTTCACGGTTGAGCGGTTGAGCCCCATCGCGCCGGCCAGGCGGTAGTCGGAGGTGAAGCCGGCGAGCCGCACCGCCTTAGTGAAGGACTTGGTGCGAAGCCGGACGGTGTACGTCCTCAGCGCGGCTGTCACAGTCGTCCGCCTTCCTCGTCGTCCGGCTTCGATGAGCAGTTGCCGGCCAGAGATGCCGCAGGTGATGGGCGGCCTCTGGCTGATCACTTGGCGCTGACGCCGGAATCAGCGTCGCGGTTAGACCGATCGGGCGGAGTAGCCGCTGGAGGGGGCCATGTGGTCGTAGGGGGCCGGCAGAGGTGGCCAGAATGGTGACGTTCCCCTTCGCACCAGTCAGGATGGCGACATGCACGGGCCGACGAGCATCGGTGTGCTCCTGCGCCGCCTCCGCGAGGAGACCGGCCGTTCGCAGAGCGAGCAGGCCGATGACCTGTCCGAGCGTGCGGGCCGTGCGGTCACTCGCAACGAGGTGTCCCGCTGGGAATCCGAGAAGCGCCTGGTGACGCCCTACTGGCAGCAGCACTACGCGAACAGCTTCGGAGTTCCGGCGGAAGTCATCGCGCGGGCGGTCGCAGTTACCAAAGCGCAGCGTCGCCTGGCCAGGCGCGCCGAGGACTCGTCCGGAGGGGACAGCGTGGAGCGGCGTGAATTCATGGGAGCCCTGGCCGGATTGGCGGCCTCCTCCCTCCCCGGCTTACTGTCCTCGCGATCTGCCGGCCGTGCCGCGGTAGATCCCGAGGTCATCGACCACTTCGTCTCGTTCCGGGACGCCCTGGTGTCGGCGGACAGCCTCCTCGGACCTGGTGATCTGGTGCGGTCGGCGGGGGAGCAGGTCGGCAACATCGCCAAGTTGTACGAGCGGATCGAGTCGGGGGCGCGCGGACGCCTGTTCGAGATCGGTGCCTTGTTCGCCGAGTTCTGCGGCTGGCTCGCCGACGACCTGGGCGACTTCGCCGCGGGCAAAGGCTGGTCAAGCCGGGCGCTTGAGTGGGCTCACTCGTCCGGCAATGCCAACATCGCGGCCTACGTCCTCATGCGGATGAGCCAGCAGGCCCAATTCCTCGGAGAACGCGCCCGAGCCATCACGCTCGCCCAGGCGTCCATCCGCTGCGAAGCCCAGGTGTCCAGCCCGCAGGTACGTGCGGCCATCCACCAGCAGGCCGCGCACGCAAGCGCGTTGGACGGCAACGAGCACGCAGCCATGACCTACATCGACCGTGCTGAAGCCCTATCCGGGGTCACCGCACCAGCGCTCGACCCGTACTCGTTGGCGAGCTACTGCACACCCAGTTACGTGTCAGTGCAGCGTGCGGCCGTCTACGGCACCCTCGGCAACCACGAGCGCGCCCTCACCGAGTACGACCACGTCATGAGCCAGTGGCCCAAGTCCTTTCACCGCGAACGCGGCCTGCACCTCGCCCGCAGGACAGCTGTAGCAGCACGGGCGGGTTTCCCCGAAGCAGCGCTGGAGAGCGGCGTGGAGGCGCTCAGGATCGCCCAGGACACCCAGTCGCACCGCACGGTCCGAGAGCTGGCGACGAGCACCAAGATCATGCAGTCGTGGAAGGCGCACCCGAGTGTCGACGAGTTCATCCGAGCGGTGAGGAATGAAGGGGACCTGAATGGGCACGCTGAGCGTTGACGAACTGGTCGGCCGAGCCGAATGGGACTCGGTGACCCGGACGCACCGGCGCCCGTTCGTGGTCTACAAGTTCGCCGCCACCCTCGACGGCCGCATCGCCGCCGAGGACGGTACCAGCCAGTGGATCACCAGCCCGGAGAGCCGGGCGGAGGTCCACCTCCTCCGCGCGGGCTGCGACGCCACCGTGGTCGGCTCGGGCACGCAGCAGGCCGACAACCCCAACCTGGCCGTGCGCGGCAACGACGACCCGCGCCTGGACCTGTCCATGGTGAACGACCCGAAGCGCCAACCGCTCCGCGTCGTGCTCGACAGCAACGCCAAGACCCCAGCCGACGCGAACGTCTGCAACGACGCCGCGCCCACGCTCATCGTCGTGGCCGAGGACGCCGACGCGTCGCACCTCGACGGCGTGGTCGACGTGCTGAAGGTCAAGCGCGCAGACAAGGGTCTCGACCTACCGTCCGTCCTCGCGGGCCTCCACGACCGCGGCGTGCGGGCGATCTTCCTCGAAGGCGGCCCGACGCTCGCCGGCAGCTTCATCGCCCGGGGCTTGGTGGACCGCGTGGTGAACTACGTGGCCCCCGCCCTGCTCGGCTCCGGCAAGAGCGGCTTGGAGAACGCGGGCATCCACAGCATGTCCGGAATCCTCCGCCTGGAACTCCTCGACGTGTCCCGCTCGGGAAGCGACGTCCGTCTAGTGGCCCGTCCGGCTCGATAGCCACCTCCCCGCCACCGGGCCGGGGGTTCACGACATGGGCAAGGCCATGCGCGTCTTGCAGTCTTGGGTCAGTCGCCAGTCCCTTTTCGCCCGTTCGGGCACACAGCGGGCGGGTCGCTTGCCACTATGGTCCCCGCTCTCCGGCGCCGTGCGTGCCGCCAAGTCGCGACCCCAGGAGGTCTTGCCGTGTCGGCCGAGTTAGACCAGCTCGTCGCCCGGTTCGAACAGTTCCAAGCCAAGCTGCACCGGGTCGACCAGCAGGTCGCGGGCGTCGGCGAGATGCAGCGGGAGCTGGCCGCGATGGAGGTGGTGGCCACTTCGCCGGACCGCGCGGTGACGGTTGTGGCCGGTCCGTCCGGCGCGGTCAAGGACATTCGGTTGACCGACCAGGCCATGCGCCGACCGCCGCAGGCGCTGGCCGCCGCGCTGATGGCGACGCTGCGGCAGGCCGTGGCCGAGGCCGCTCGCCGCCAGGCGGCGATCGTGGAGAACGCGCTCGGCGACGACATGCGACTCACCGACCAGGTGCTGGAGACCCAGGCCCAGCTGTTCGGCGTCACACCGCGGGAACTGCGCGCCATGACCGAGCAGAACCCGCCGCCACCCCACAGCGGTCCGCCGCCCACCCGACCCCGCCGACCCGCGCCCGCCGAGGACCAGGACGACTTTTCACAGCGTCGGTTCCTTCGCGACGACGGCCGGCCGGCACCCCCCGGTTCCGGCCCTGCGCAGGGCCGAGACGGCCGTTTCCTCAACCTCTACGACGACGAGGACCGGTGATCGTCGTGCACGACCAGCTGAGGAGCGCGCGGTGAGCGGCGGCTTCGACGTCAACCCCGACGAACTGCGGACCTTCGCCGGCCAACTGGACGGCCACCGCGGCACCGCCGCCGAGATCGCGGGCCTGGTGGCCAAGGCGGACGTGACGGACAAGTCGTGGGGCGTGGTCGGTTTGTTCGTCAAGGACGACTACACGCGGATGCTCGGCGACCTCAAGGAACTGTTCCAGGCCATGCAGGACGGCTTGCAGTCCGGTTCGGACAAGTTCAAGGGCGCGGCGCAGGACTACGACGACCAGGAGGAAGCGGTCAAGCAGCTCCTGAACGGTCTGCGAGTCGAGCTGGACGGGGGCGTCCACAATGGCTGAGGAGAAGACCACGGCCGGCGGCGTCGAGATCACCGTCGGCGAGAAGGACACCAGCCAGAAGATGGCGGAAGCCGCCCCCTTCTACGGCAACTACCTCAAGACCAAAGAGGCGTGGGGCAAGGCATCGGAGAAGGGCGGTGCCGAGATCACCGGCCTGGCCTCCGAGGGCACCGCGTTCATCGGGGCGCTCGGCACCTCGGCGCTGGGTATCGCGACCGACCCGATCGGCTGGCTGGTCGGGCAGGGGCTGAACTTCCTGATCAGCGTCGTGCAGCCGCTGGAGGACGCGATCCACTTCGTCAGCGGCGACGGTCCGGCACTGGCCCAGGCGGCCGAGAACTTCAACGCCATCGGCAAGGGCGTGGCCGACCTGCGCAAGAAGTTCGACGACGACTTGCAGAAGTCGGTGACGAGTTGGGGCGGCCCCGCGTCGGAGGCCGCGAGCACGAAGTTGGGCGAGTTCGCCAACGGCATCGACGGTGTCGCCGGCCAGGCGGGTGAGCTGGCGCAGATGCTCCAGATCTCCAGCATGATCATGACGATCGTCGAGGACTTCATCAAGGCGATCCTCACCGAGCTGATCACCTGGCTGATCATGATCTGGATCCCGGCGCTGGCCGCGGCCGTGCCCAGCTTCGGTGCCTCGACCGCCGCGGCGGGTGCCGCGACCGGCGTGCGCGTCGCCGCCACCGGCAGCCGGGTGGCCCGGATCGTGGCCAAGCTGAAGCAGTTCCTGACCAGGATCCTCGACTTCCTGCGCAACCTGGCCAAGCGCGTCGGCAACGTGAAGACCGCCTTCCAGCGCTCCATGGCCAACAAGCACGCCGGCAGCGTTGTCGCGGACGTCCTCAAGGAGACGGGCGACAAGTCGCCACTGGTCAAGCTGTGGAGCAAAGAAGGCATGCTCGGCGAGCGGCTGCAAAACGGGTTCGGCTCGATGCTGGGCAAGGCGGCCGTCGACGCGGGGCGATCGCAGCTGGGCGTCGGCACAGGTGCGAACGCCGGTATCGACAAGCCCTTGCGGAACATCGGTTCGGGCCAGAAGGCGGCCGACTACGACGGCACCGGCACCGACCGGTCGAAGCAGGAGACCGAAGGGTACCTGGACATCTGATCATGGCGTACCTGCTGGATCTCGCACCGCTCATCGCCGTCGTCCTCGCTCTGTTCGGCCTGCTGCTCTGGTGGCGACGGCGCCGCGACCGGAAGGCGGAGCACGAGCACGCCGAGGCGCTGGCCGCACTCGCGGGCAGTGCCGGCGGGAGGGTGGTCGGCCGCGCGGGGGCACGCGCGTGGTCGGCCGGACTCCTGTCGCCGAAGGGTTTGCCGTTGTCCCGGCCGCGTTTCGTGCTCGCGCTGGACGTCCGGCGGGGCGACTGGTCGGTCCGCGTGAGCGAGGCGTCGGTGAAGAAGGCCACCTCGACCAGCGCGGCGACGTCCTACGAGCACCGGATCGAGGTGGCCGCCTCAGGTCTGCCGACGATGAAGATCAGCCGTCGCGTCCACTCGGGCCGCCCGCTGGACCCCGCCCTGGTACGCGAGGTCCCGGTGACCGTGGCCGCGGAGGGCGGCCAGTGGCACCGGGTGGGGTTCCCGCCAGGCCCCTTCGACGCCCGGTTCGCCGTGTTCGCAAGCGATCCGGCCGCCGCCGCGCAGGCGCTCAACCCCCGGGCCGTCGAACACCTGCTCGCCCGGGTGGACTTCCTGCCCTTCACCCTGCACTTCGAGTCGGGGTTGGTCTTCGGCACGATGTCGGGCCGGATCAACCCCGACCACGTCCTGAACGCGGTCGACGCCGTCCTCGGCCTGCTGGACCGGATGGGAGCGACACCCGCGCACCCACCCGTGACGCCCTGAGACCACCCGCTCAGCCGGTCCGGCCCGAGTTCCACGGTGAACTGCGGCAGGTTCAGGCGCTGTTGTGCGCGGCCCACCGCGAGGTGCGAGGGATCCGGCAGCACGCCCGGCATCCGGACCGCGGCATCGCGTTATTCGCCCAACGCCACCAGGATGACGGTGTTGGTGTTCTTCGCCAGGTACGCGGTGGCGGACCAGGTGGGGGTTGTGAACGCCTCGTCCAGCGAGCCGCCGGTGAGGTAGGGGCCGCGGGGGAGGTGGTCGCGGAGGCCGCTGACGACCTCGGGTGGGGTGGTGGTCTCCCGGGTGTCCTTGTCCAGGCGGGCGAGTGTCGACTCGGGGAGGGTGACGACGGCGTCGATCCAGAACGTCGAGGGGCCGGGGACGCGGCCGTCGCCGAGTGTGCCGGACATCCACTCCGCCTTCTCCGCGGCGCTGAGGAGCGGGAAGCGCTTGGTGAGCGGTTCGAGGTCCGTGCGGAGTTCGCCGGTGCCCGACTTGGTAGGCATGGTGGGTCGTCCTGTCTCCGTTGGGGCGGTGCCGCAGGCGGCCATGGTCAGCAGCAGGAGCGCGACGGCGAGCGCGGTGCGGATCACCGGGCGCGGTTCCTCTCGGGTTCCCTCGGGTTGTCCGGCGTCGGGCCGCGGTCGCGGTCGGTGCCGCGGACGGTGCCGTCGTCGGGCGTGGCGTCGTTGGTGAGACCCGCGGGAGGGTGGCCCAGTTCCCAGGTGACGGTCCTGGTCATGCTGCCGTGCGTGTCGAACGGCCTGGCCCAGCCGATTTCGGTGAAGCGGCCGTTGTCGTTGTCCGGCGCGCCGGTGGCGATGTCGGCGTCGTCGCGGTTGAAGTTGTAGCGGTCCTCGCCCTCCACGGTGATGTCCATGGTGACCTTGTTGCCCTCGACCTTGACGTTGCCGTGGCTCCAGATCTGGTACCCACCCACGGCTTTCTGCCAGTTCTCGGTCTGCGGGTAGGGCGACGCACCGCTCGCGGCGCCGGTCATCGCGAAGTCGGTGCGGCCGGAGCGGATGATCTCCTCCGCGGCTCGGGCGGCACGGGTGACCTCCGCGTCGACGCCCTTGCGGATGCCGGAGTCCTCCCCGTACGCCTTCTCGTAGTCCCACTCCTTCGGTGCGCCGGTGTTGTCCCAGTAGTGCTCGTACATCGCCGTCGCGTCAGGCATGAGCCCGAGCGCCTGCGCGCCGCGCAACTGCGTCAGCCACTTCAGCTTCGCGGCCTGGTCGGCGAGTTCGGGATCCTTGGAGTCGTAGGCGAAGTCCTCGTCGAACTCGACGTGGGGCTTCTCCGGCGGACCGGTGTGGTACTTGCCGTCCGCGGTGGACGTGATGTCGGCGTCGGCGAGGTTCGTGGCACCGTGGTCACCGACCTCGCCCGCCGCGGCGGAGGACAGGGCTTCGGCGAGGCGGGCGTCGACCTCCTGCGCGTCGGCGACCAGGTGGCCGACCTGGTCCGCGAGAGTTCGGGCGGTGGCCGCGCGGCTCGGGTCGGCGGTGCCCGGGTCGTTGTCGCGCACGGAACCGTCCGGGTTGATGGTGAACCAGTTGGCCTGTGCGACGGCCTCCAGTTCCTCGACGCGTCGGCGGAGGTCGGCCACGGCGTCGGCGGCGTCTTGGAGTGCCTTCTGCACGTGGGCGGCCTCGGCGACGACGTGCTCGGCGCGGTCGCGCAACCCGGCCAGGGCGCCGCGCGCGCCGTCGGCGCTGCTGCCGTGCCAGAACAGCGGTCCGAACGACAGGTCGAGTTCGTCCTGGAGGCCCAGCACCTGGTCCTTCTGCCCGCGCACGGACCGTGCGACCTCCTCCAGCGCGTCGGGGTTCCACGCGCGGACCTCGGCGTACCCGGTCATCCGATTGACCCGCCGAACAGGTCGAAGTCCCGGCGTGCGGCGTCCTCGTCCTTCGCGTACCTGTCGGCGGAGGAGGCCAGGTTGCCGCCGAACGCGGTGATGTCGGCCGACCACGCACGCAGCCGTTCACCCCACGCGGTGGTCAGGGCGCGGGTACGTTCCGCCGAAGCCGAGTCGGGCATGGCCTCGGCAACCGCGGCCACCGCCTCCCCCAGCGTGATGCGACCGGCCTGCTCGCCGGCCGAGGCGGCGGCGTTCGCAGCCTTGCGCAGCCCCTCGATGTCGACCTCGTAGCCGCTCATGGTCCTCCCCACGGGTGCGTGAGGCGAGAGTAAGGCGGTGGGTGATCGTGATACCGGTTTTTGCCGGCCGATCACTCGATCAGACGGTTATCGCGGTTCGCGATTTCCGTTGGGCTGGAATTCTGCAACTTCGCGGGTGCGATTCCGCCCGTCGGCGGACGGGATTGGTCCGGGTGGACCGTCGGGTGACCGCAATTGTGGTTCACCCGGTCAGCCCCCGCAGACTCGGGTGACCGGTTGGGCGTCGTGGTGCACGTCCAAAACCGTCCATCCCGCTGAGAGGAGAAGTACGCAGGCTCCTAGTGCCAAGACCGCGGTGAGCGTGATCGCGACGGGTCGGGGCCAATGCCTGAGCATCGTCCGCACCACCGGGACCAGGGCCACGGCGGCCAGTGCCGACGCGGCGGCACCTCCCCACGCGTAGACGAACGAACTCGAAGGTATCGCGAGCGTGCCGTTGCACAGGCGTGCCGTGCTCTGGTGGAACGCAGTGAGAACGGCAAGTGCCTCCGCGCTGAGCCAGACCCCGGCTGCCGCCGCGGCGGCGACCACGGCGAGCCACCACCACGTGGCCCTGGTCATTCCGCTTCCCAATGCATGTCCGTCAGCGCTTCGGTGATCCGGCGTTCGACGTCCTCGTAGTCCTTCGCCGAAGCGCGGAGGTTTTCGGCCGCCTGCGCTGTTCGGTCGATGACATCAGTCAGGTGCTCAAGCCATGACTGGCGACATCCCATCAGGGCATCGGACGAGAGCCAGCCGGGATTGGCCTGTGCCGCGTCGGCGCTGGGTGTCAGGGAATTCGCGATGTTCTCGTGAGCGCTCGACCCGGCGGCGTCCACGTCGTCCGCTGCTTGACGCAACGCCGCCAGGCTGACGTTGATGCCCACCGCGATCACCTCTCCGCCGGGTCGACGCGCACGACGATGAACTGCTGCGCACCCAGGCTCTGCTCGATGTGCCGTTCTCGACCTTGCAGGCTGAGGTTCACCTTGTTGTCGGAGTGCTGGGTGTAGTGGACGACGCCGTCCGGCGTCACAGAGGTGACGACGGCGGTGTGGTGGATGTCGCCGGTCTTCGGGTCGTCGTTCGACCCCTCCTGCTTGAGGAAGATCAGGTCGCCCGGACGCGCTTCGTTGAGCGGTACCTCGTGGCTCATGGTCTTGGTGGTCAGGTACTCGTGGAGCTGGTTCGCACCGGCCCAGCTGTGCGTGGGCCGCCCCAGCTTCCAGAGGGAGTCGTCGGTCCAGTCGCTGTTCTCCTCCGCACCGGCGTGCTTCATGGCGACCGAGGCGAACTGCGTGCAGTTGTTGTCGTACTTGTCGATCGAGGTGTCGTTCCAGTGCGCCAAGCTGAACCGGACCATCTCCACGCGATCGAGCGGGCCGGGGCCGCGTAATCGCTGCTTCACGTCATCCGGCACACCGTTGAGGTCGGCGAGTTCGACGGGGACGGCGAGTTCGAGTTCGCGGCGCTGCGCGTCCGACAGCGAGTTCCACCAGGCGGCGACGATCGTCGGATCCTGGCCGTGGGGCAGCGCGAAGTGGAGCATCGTGATCTCGGCCTGGGAGGCCACCGCCTGGAACTCGTCCAGTGCCTTCCCGGAATCGGTGATCGAGGTCGAATCCCTGAGCCGGGCCAGTTGCTTCGCGGCCAGGTCGTCGGCTTGCGTCGCGGCCTCGACCGCGTCGCGGACCATCCGCTCCACCACGGGCCTGTGCTCCACGGCCTCCGCATAGCCGTCATACGGCGCTGCGGTGCCGTCGTCGTTGACGCGGAGGTGGTGCGTTCTCGCCATGTCGACCGCACCACCCAACTGGCGCTGGGCGACCTCGACAGCCTGCGCCAGCCCTTCGAGGACCATCGCGATACCACGCATGAGGTCGGATGCGCAGTCGTACTGCGTGGACAGGTCGCCGAGCACCTTCCCGGCCGCTTCGCCGACCCTGTCCTGCCAATGCTCGTCGAGCTTGTCCTTGCCCTGGCGGCGGATGTCCTTGCCCGCGTACACCGCCTGGTCCGCGAAGTTCCGCCACCCCTTGGCCGCGCGCTCCCACGCCGCCCAGTCGGCATCGCGCAACTGCACCATGTTGACCACGAGTTCCCCCTGCACAACGCTCGCCTATTACGCACCGTGCCCCCTCGGTGACTATAGGGAAGCGGTCTGCCGGTCGCAGGGAGTTGTGTGGTTAGGCGCCGGTGTCCTCACCGCACGTGCTGTAGCGGTTGGCGAGGGTTATGGCCCTGTTGTGCAGGGCGGCGCGCAGCCATTGTGGCTCAAGGGCTTCCGCTGATGTCCCCACTTGCCACAGGGCCCACTCGGCGTGGCGGGGGTCTTGGAAGGTCAGGGTCAGCAGGAGGTGGCCGTCCGGGGTTGGTTCCTCCGCGTGCACGGCCAGCGCGGTGGTCACCAGGTCCTCCCTCCTGGACGGGTGCACGCGCACCCGCACGGCCACCTGGTCGCCGCCGGCCCGGAAGCGCGTGCTGCGTTCCCGCCACGCCCGGTCGAGGTCGACGCGGTCCGGTCGCTGGGCGGGTTCGGGCAGCTGTTCGGCGGCCAGCACGCGGGACAGCCGGTAGGTGCGGTCCTCACCGGACTTCGTGGCCAGCAGGTATCCCTGCTCGCGCACGGTGACCAGGCCGATCGGGTCGACCGTGCGCCACCGCGGCACCTGGCCCGTGGCCGCGTAGTGGATGCGCAGCTTGTGCCCCGCGCACACCGCCCGCCGGATCTCGGCCACGGTGGAGTGGGGCACCTCGTCGGGCACCACGCGACGGGACAGCAGGTCGGTTTCCGGGTCGATCAGCAAGCGCTCGGCCACGTCCACCGCGGTGTCCCGCTGGCTCTCGGGCAACGCGTCGACCACCTTGAGCATGGCCGAGGCCAGGGCCGGACCCAGGCCGAACGCCTGGGCGCCGCGCCGTGATCCGGCGACCACGAGGGCGAGGGTCTCGTCGTGGTTCAGGCCCGTCAGCCGCGTCTGGAAACCGGGCAGCAGCGCGAAACCACCGTGCCTGCCCCGTTCGGCGTAAACCGGCACCCCGGCCGCGGACAACGCCTCCACGTCGCGCAGCACGGTCCGCGTGGACACCTCCAGCTCCCTGGCCAGCGCGGTCGCGGAGAGGCGGCCGTGCCGGCGCAGCAGGAGCACCAACGAGATCAACCGATCGGCCCGCACCCGGAAGAACCTACCCAATACCCGACACAGGGTGTCGTGATTCGTTGCGAGGCTTCCTCAAGGCTCCGCAGCCGATGGGCGTGCGGTCGACGAATGGAGCAGTTGTGGCAGTGGAACGAACGGCGGTCAACCCGTGGCCGTGGTCGGCGGCGATGGGGTTCAACCAGGGCGAGATCGTCTCCGGGCACGCCCGGACCCTGTACTGCGCGGGGCAGACCGCGACGGGCGGCGACGGCAACGCCCTGCACGCCGGTGACATGGCGGCTCAACTCGCGCTGAGCCTCGACAACCTGGAAACCGTGCTCGGCGAGGCCGGCATGTCCCTCGCGAACGTGGTCCGGCTCAACATCTACACCACCGACATCGACATGCTGTTCCCGCACCACGACGTGCTGCTCTCTCGCCTGAAGGCGGCCGGTGTGGCACCGGCCTCCACGCTGCTCCAGGTGGCGCGGCTGGCGATCCCGGAACTGCTGATCGAGCTGGAGGCGACCGCGGTCGCGTGACGCGGCGGGCGACCGGTAGACAGCCGCAACGAAGACGGTAGCGGCGGACGGCGATTCAGTGTTCGGAACGGGCCTCTTTCCAGTACCGCTACGGCACGCAGCCGTCCGCCTGCTGTTTCGTCGACGTCGGCAACGCGCATCTGCGTTCGGCGAGGTTTGATCGAGCATCGCCGGTAACGGGCCTCGCGCTCATCTTCAGAGCGGCGGTCGATCCGCCAAGTGGCCCGGCACCGTGTCCGGGCGATTCGAGGAAGGCGTCACTTGCTTTGGGGGATCACAGCGGTACGCCGCAAAGCGCGGACCGTGCAACGGATGTGCACTGACGTGCCGGCCGCAGCCTGCATGCCACCAGGCCGCACTATTGCACACTTGAATGCTGAGAAGTCAACACCTCGTTGACATTTAATGTCAACACCGGGTTGACGTCGGCGTGGCCGCGTGGGCACTGCCGACGGGCGAGCTATGGAGCCCGTGCGTGCTTGACTACGTGCATGTGACCAGTAGTGGAGCTGGTCCGGCGGCCTGCTGGCGTCACCCTGTGGTCTAGGTCACATGACATGTTTAGTGGATGTGTGCGGGAATTGCCCCTGCGAGCCACGGCGAACTGGGCTAGCTTGGTTCTTGCGTGGGTGCCGGTTGGTGGCCGGTGTCCGACGTGATCGTTTGTGGATGCACGAAAGCCGTCTCCCGCGCTGGCTGCGTGGTCGACGGCTCTCGCACTCGGTTACGGGCGGCGCTTCCGGGCCAGGTATGCAGCCGCTCCGTTGAGCAGTACGCACGAGGCCCTTGCGATCCAGGCGAGGGCCTCGTTGCCGTTCAGCCTCGCGAACAGCTCATCTCGATGACGACGGCGGGCAGGCGGCAGGTGCTCAGTGGTCGGGTGCGTCCAAGGAGGATTTCAGGTTCCTGGCGCGTGCGTCGAACTCGGCCGGCGGGTGTTCTTCCGATATCGAGATGAGCTGCTGTAGCAGGGACAAGCGTTCGAAGCCTTCCAGAATGGATGGCGGTAGCGTTGACGGGTACCTGTTGCGCATCTGGGAAAGCGTGCGTGCGATATCGGTCAGCAGTGCGTAGATTATGGCCGGAGGGGCGGACGAGGCCTGGCGGCGCAAAATCGACAGTCGCGTCATGACTGGAATTCGCTGTGGATCCGGCGCGGCGTCCCACCGTTCCGGGTTGTTCTCCGAGTCCGCTAATATGGCCGAAGTCAATCCTTCCAGGAGTGGCGCGTACTCGTCTATCAGCCGATCGCGAATCCGGCGCGAGCGTTGCAGCTCCCGCGCCACCTGTGGATCACGTTCCGCGGGTCCGCTGCGACGCAGTGCGGTGAGGCGGAGGTACCGCTGTTCAGCGGCCTGACGAGACCTCAAGCCGAGCCCGGCGGCGATTCTCGACCAGGACGCACCTGCGTCGCGCGCGCGCTCGATCAGCGCGACCTCCACCAGGTCGACTTCAAGTCGGGCGAGTTCGACCAGGCCGAGTGCCTGCGTGATGTCCTCGAAGTCGGTCCGGGGGCTGTCCGCAATGGTTTCCAGCAGGTGCAACGCTCGTCGTCTCGACCTGGGCACACCGAGCTTGCGAGCCAGTCGATCCACCTGGACCTGCAGCCACCTCTGGCGGCGCTCGCTGTTGCGCGTCGGGCCCGTCACGGTCGACATCTTCGCTTTGTCCCGAGATCGAAGTCAACACAGTGTTGACGGGAGGCGTCAACACTGTGTTGACGTGCGATTTTAGTGCGGAATATGCGGTGCGGGATGTGTGCGTGCTTCGTTGTGTGTGCGAAAGCTGATGCCGGACTGGTTCGGCGGCCTGTTGGCGTCACCCTGTGGTCTAGGTCACATGACATGTTTAGTGGATGTGTGCGGGAATTGCCCCTGCGAGCCACGGCGAACTGGGCTAGCTTGGTTCTTGCGTGGGTGCCGGTTGGTGGCCGGTGTCCGACGTGATCGTTTGTGGATGCACGAAAGCCGTCTCCCGCGCTGGCTGCGTGGTCGACGGCTCTCGCACTCGGTTACGGGCGGCGCTTCCGGGCCAGGTATGCAGCCGCTCCGTTGAGCAGTACGCACGAGGCCCTTGCGATCCAGGCGAGGGCCTCGTTGCCGTTCAGCCTCGCGAACAGCTCCACCGCGGTGGCGGCGGCCTTGGCCCCTTGGATCGCCGGGAGTACCCAGGCGTTCCGCTCACGCCCCACCGAAGAGGGGCGGTCGGAGTTCTCATCGGACATCTATTCGGTTTCTCCACTCCTGGTGTCGTTCGCACCGCGGCGTCGAACGCTGAACCGGAGCGGGGATGCCGATGTCCAACATCACCCGACGAGGTGAGACCCTACCTCCTCGAGTTCGAACGGGCATCCGGCCTGCATGGCCGGTCCGGGCGTGGATGGAAGGCTTTACCGTAACGGTCGTCCTGATATTATTCCGTTGGGCGCGGAATCTATTGGGTTCATCCGGTTCGTGGCGCGAGTGGCCGGTGAATCCGGCGGGGTCACCGCGGTTTGGGGAGAGTTTTTCGGTACTGAACCGTGCTGAATATGGTGCTCGTGGTGCCAATGTGGGGTGCCTGTCGGAAAAGTTCCCGAAATCGTATGACATAGATCACGATTGACGACCGCGCGTTGTGTCGCTCTGTGATCAAGGGGGCGCGGGCCGGCGCTCTTGATGACTCAGCGAAGTGGACCATTGGCTGCCGTCGCCGTGCCCACGTTGTCCACACCAGACGGAGAAGCTCGAGAGCCGAGGAGGCGAGCCCCGTTCGCCGGCAACCCTCGCTGGCGGGTGCGGTGGTGGTTGAAAGCCCAGCGGCTCCGGTGGTCGGTACGGGAACATGGCGCATGCGCTGGCACAGCACCGATGACGTCCACGAGTTCCTGGCCCGCGCGGGAGACTTCCTGCGTTCACGGCCCGTCCCGCACACGATGACCCTGACGGTGGTGGAGAAAGCACGCGTCCACGGCGCGCCGGGCACCGTCTTCGGGTGGCTGGAAACCGGTGGCGAGGTCCACGCCGTCCTGCACCGCCGCTCAACGCGGCGCCTCAACCTCAGCCGCGTCTCGGCGGACCAGGCGGGGGCTCTCGCCGACCACCTCGGCGACCAAGCCCTCGCGGGCGTCACGGCCGACCGGGACACGGCGCTCGCCTTCGCCGAGGCGTGGAAACGACGCACGGGCGCGGAGTTCACGCATGGCCTGTGGGTACGCCTCCACCGGCTCGGCACGCTGACCCCACCGCGGCCGGCACCGGAGGGGCGGGCGCGGGTGGCGGGTGACGGGGACCTGGAGCACGTCATCCGCTGGTGCCGCGAGTTCATGGCCGACGTCGACGAGCCGCCGTTCGACTCGTGGGCCGAGACGCGGTACGCCGAGAAGCGTTACACGTTCTGGGAAAACGACACCCCCGTCGCCATGGCCGGCTGGACGCCCGTGATCGGGGGGATGGTCCGCGTCGACCCCGTCTACACCCCGGCGCGGTTCCGGGGACGTGGCTACGCGGCCGCCGTGACGGCCGAGGTGAGCCGGGCCGCGCTCGCCGCGGGTGCCGACGAAGTCGTGTTGTTCACCGACCCGCACAACCGCACCAGCAACGCCCTCTACCACCGCCTCGGGTACGTCCCGGTGATCGACTTCGCCGGCTACGACTTCGCACCCGCGAGGTAGCGCTGGCGGTACCGCGGGTGGGCAGCCAACGGGATTTCGGTCCCCTGCAACGGTTTCTACGGTTGCCACGAGCGCTCGGCGGAGAACCGACGCGGACGTGTGCCCCCGGCCGTGCCGGGGGCGGAGTGATTCGGGGCGGGATGAAGAAGACGATGCGGCGGGCCGGCGGTGTGGTCCTGTTGGCCGCGGTGCTGGGCGGGGTGGTCGGGCAGGGTATCGCCACCGCCGGTGCGGAACGGCCGCCAACGGACGCGGTGGCGGACAACGAGAAGCGTCGGGAGTTGCGGCGCGCCGTGGACGAGTTGGCGGCGGCCACCGCGGGGGGCGGCCTGGTGTTCCGCGTCAACGACAAGCAGGGCGAGTGGGTCACCAGCGCGGGGTCCGCGGTGCTCGGGCGGCGTGCCGAACCCGCGCCCCAGGGCCGTTTCCGGGCGGGCAGCATCACCAAGACGTTCGTCGCCACGGTGGTGCTGCAACTGGTCGGCGAGGGCCGGGTCTCGCTGGACCGACCCGTCGACGACTACCTGCCGCGCTACGGCGTCGACCGCCGCATCACGGTCCGGATGTTGTTGCAGCACACCAGCGGTCTCTTCAACTACACCGGCGAGGTCCGGCCGGACGGCTCGATCGAAGCCGGCATCCCGATGTGGGGCCAGGAGTACGTGGACAACCTGTTCCGCGACTACCGGGCCGACGACCTGGTCGGGCTCGCGCTGGGCAAGCCCGCGCGCTTCGAGCCGGGCACGCGGCACTCGTACTCCAACACCAACTACACCCTGCTCGGCCTGCTGATCGAGAAGCAGACCGGCACGTCCTACGCCACGCAGGTGGAACGCCGGATCTTCAAGCCGCTCCGGATGCACGGGACCAGCCTGCCCGGCAACAAGACCACCATCCCCGGCCCGCACGCGCACGGCTACACGGCGTTCCGGCAGGACGGCCGGCTGAAGGTGGTCGACATCACCCGGATGAACCCGTCGTGGGCGGGTGCGGCGGGGGAGATCATCTCCACCACCGAGGACCTGGACCGGTTCATCTCCGCGCTGGTCGGCGGCCGGCTGCTGCGCGCGGACCTGATGGACGAGATGCGCCGGTGGCTGCCGACGGGGGCGCCGGGCGCCAACATCGGCCTCGGCCTGTTCGAGAACGAGTTCGCGCCGGGCTGCAAGGCGTACGGCCACACCGGCGGCACGCAGAGCCAGACCTCCTACATGTACAGCACGGCCGACGGCAGCCGACGCGTCGAGTTCTCGGTGAACCACGGCGCGCTCGACCGCGAGGACACCGCCGCCGCCACGCGGATCGCGGCGGCCACCACGAAGCTCGCCGCCGCCGCGCTGTGCGGTGGTCCGGGCCGGGGCTGACGCCCGGCGACCCCGGTGCGGACCACCGCACCGGGGTCAGCCGCGCTGCTCCAGCGCCGCGGCCAACCGGTCGATCTGGGCGTCGACCTCCATCCGCCGCTTCGCCTTGGCCATGCGGTCCTCGCCGCCGATCTCGTCCACGCCCGCGCGGAGCCGTTGCGTGAAGCGGAGTTCCTGGAGTTCGAAGTCCACCGCGTCACGCTTCTCGCTGGCCTTGAGCTGGAGGTCGTGCAGGCGGCCGGACACGTCGAGCTGCCGGCGCACCCGGCTGTCGTACTCGGTGCGGGCGCTCAACATCTTGCTGAGCACGGGCATGCAGTCCAGGGCGATCAGCAACAACGCCAGCAGCACGTGCGCCACCAGCACCGTGAAGTGCGCCGAGGACAGCCTGCCCAGCGCCTCGAACCGGTCCAGCAACCCGCTGTCGGCGAGGTTGGCGCGCTTCTGGTCGACCTTCGCCGTGATGGCGTCGCCGACCAGCCGCTCGGTGCGCCCGCTCGCGTCGGCGACCTTCGCGGTCAGGTCGGCCACCCGGCCGTCGGCGGCGGCCAGGTCCGCGTGCAGCCGGTCGACCTGGTGGTCCCGCCGGTACTCGTCCGCCCGCGCGCGGTTGCGCAGGCACTCCGGCCCCTCGCCGGGCACGGCGGTGAGCCCCGGTCCCGCTCGGCCGGCGCACTCGTCCATGGCCTGCGCGTTGAGTTCGGCCAGCCGGGCGTCCACCTCGTCCGCCCTGGTCTTCAACGCGGCCCGGTCGGCGGTCGCGTGGTCCAGCTCGTCCCGCGCCGCGCGGGGGCTCTCGCCGACGACGACCAGCAGCCCGGCGCACGACGGGTCCGCCGACGGCTCGCCGGACGGCGGGTTGCACCGCCGCAACGCGGCCTCGTAACCCTCGACCTGCTGCTTGCGGTGGTCCGCGATCTCGTTGTCGATCGACTGGTGGAACACCGCCAGCACCAGGGGTTCGGCGATCACCGCGCCCAGCAGGACCGCCAGCAGCAGGCGGGGCAGGTAGGTGCCGAGCAACGACGTGCGCACCGCGCCGTGCGTGCTGGAGATGAGCCAGCTGTCGACGGTGACGATGATCGCCGCCCACCCCAGGTCGGCCAGGGGCAGCCACCACTGCCCGCCGACGACGCTCACCAGGGCCAGGTGCATGGACACGGCGGCCAGGACACCGGTGTTGAGCACGATCAGGCCCAGCCGCGTGTACCGGGGCCGCTCCTCCGGCACCCAGTCCAGCACGTCCTCGTTGACGCCGATCAGCCGGCGCAGCAGCCGGGGCACGCCGCGCTGGGGCAGCACGGGCCGCAACGCGCCGACCGCCACGTCGTTGGGCAGCGACTGGCGGGCCGGCCGCCCGACCGGCCGGTCGGGCGCGGCGAGCCGGTCGTCGAGCGCGGTCACTCCTCCACCCTGGTGTTGCGCTCGTCCTCCATGAGCTGCGCCTCGACCACGTCGTCCGCGCCGGTACCCTCGGGCGCGGTCGGCTCGATCTCCCGGCGCTCCCCGGCGGCGACCCGGTCCGGCGCGGCCTTGCCGAGCACGTCCTCGATGAGCTTGTCCAGCCGCAGGTTCAGCATGTTGAGGTGGCCCTGCTTGGCCAGCTCGCCGACGACCGCCATCCTGGTCTCGAACGCCCTGGCGTCGATGTCCTGCTCGCGGTGCCGGTCCTCCCGCGCCCACTCGGCCGCGCGCTGCCGGTCCTCGCGCTCGGCCTGCCACCGCACCGCCTGCTCGGCGTGCTCCTGTTCCGCCTTGCTCTCGTGCAGCCGCCGCACCCCGTCGGCGAGGTCCTTGGCCCCGATCTCACCCGAGGTGTGGGCGAGGGTCAGCGCCGCCGCCGGGTCGCCCGCGACGGCCTCGGTCGTGCGCCGCAGCTCCACGCGGGCGTGGTCGCGGCGCATCGCGTCGAGCAAGCCGGTGTGCCGCGTGTCCTCCGCTTCGCGGACGCGGCGGTGCAGCTCGCGGAGGTCGACCAGGTCGTGCTCGTGGGTGAGCCGGGTCGTCGCCACGACGTGGCTGCGGGTCGCTTCGCCCAGCTCGGCGACCTGCCCCGGCGTCAGCACCTCCACGCCGGCGAGGGCGACCGCCGTGCCCGCGAACCCGGGCGGCTCGACCGTGGCGTACGCGCGGATCTGCGCGTCGAGCTTGCGCCGCACGTGATTGATGTCGGCCAGGTCGAAGTCCAAACCCAGTTGGAGGATCCGCTGGTGGCCCTTGAGGTAGGCGGACAACGCGGCACGCGCGTCCACGCCGCCCGCCGCCACGACCGCCACCGGGTCGTGGACCGTGCACAGGAACGCCACCTGGAGCGTGAAGTGGGCGGCGTCGCGGGACGGGATGTCGAGCCGCACAACGACTTCCGTGTCCGCGGTGACGTCCACCAGCGACACGTGCGACGCCTCCACGACAGTCGGCGCGTCCAGCGGCATGTCCGTGTCCAGCACGTACTGGTCGCGGGTGCGGTACACGCGTCGCCGCCCGGCCAGCGCCACCGGCAGCTCGTCCGAATCCCGGCCACGCGGCCGGCCGAAGAACCGCCTGGGCGGCACCGGCTTCAGCGCGCGCTCCTCGATCACCGGGTACTGCTGTTCTGCCATCAACCGCTCCATGGTCGGGGGACGCGTCCTCGGAACGCGTCGATGAAGTCGTCAACGAGGTGCCCGGGGGTGCGCCGGCCGTAGCCGGCGACCACGCGGAGGTCTTCCTCCAGCAGGTCGTGCTCGTCCTCCGGCAGCACGCGCCGCAGGGCCGCGCCGAGGCCGCGCACACCACCACGCGCGTCGGGCTCGTCGAGCAGCGAGAGCAGGGCGTCCAGGGCCCGCAGCCGCGTCGGCCGGAACGACACGACGTTCGCCAGCAGGCGGGCGACCAGGTCCGCGTGACGCGGGAAGCGGACGAGGTGCGCGGGCACGGCGGGGCGGTTCGCGCCCGGTATGCGCGAGTCCAGCACGGCGAGGGCGGTGCGCATGGCCACCGCGCGCCCGGCCGTGCTCGCGCCGGGCCGGGTGAAGCGGGCGAGCTTGCCCGCCAGGAAGTCCAGCACCAGGTGCGCGTTGTCGGTCTCGGCGTCCAACGTCGCGAACAGGTCGCCGAACAACCGCTCCAGCATGTGGTTCTTGGCGTGCGACTGCACGGACATCTGCCAGAGGCGGCGACGCGCGTCGTGCGGGTAGCGGATGCCGAGGCCGCCGACGAACGCCATCGCCGCCACCCACCGCTGTTGGGCTTTGCCGCGGTCCACCCACCACACGGCGATCTTCAGCGCCACGGGCGCCAGGGACTCGTCGTACGCGATGAGGTGCAACGCGTAGACGGCCGCGCGTTGCCCGGCCCGACCACGCGCGCCGGCCGCCCAGCGGTCCAGCAGGGACACCACCTCGGCGGGCGCGATCGGCGCGAGTTCGGCGACGCCCAGCGCCACCGGAACCTCGTACCGCGCGTCGGCCACGACCTCGTCCAGCCAGTCGCCCACCGCGTCCCAGAACGTGACGTCCATCCGCTGGAACAACTGCGCCAGCACGTGCCGGTGGTGCTCGGGCTTGGCGAACCGGACCGCGCCGCGCCTGCCCAGCTCGGTGTGCCGCGTCGTGGTGGCGATCAACGCGTTGGCCCGCCACCCCGAGCGGTGCTGACGCAGCCCCTCCTCGACGGTGTCCTCCGCCGCGACGGTCACGCGCCGCTCCAGCGACCGCAGCGCGGCCTCGAACATCCGCTCGTCCGCGCCGAGCGCGAACGCCAGCGCCGTCACCTCCAGCACGCCGCGGTCGGGCGCGGCGTCGAACCACCGCTCCACCTCCGCGCCGACCCGGGCGTCCAGGTGCTCCAGCGCCGCGTCCCACGACCAGCCGCCGGCCAGCCGCGCGGCCAGGTCGACCACGTCGCGCACCCGGTGGACCGACGTCAGCGCCTCGTCCAGCGCCCGCCGCTGGTCGTCCGGCACCACGCCGTCCCAGTGGGCGCGCAGCACGCGGACCGGCGCGGGCGCGGGCCAGTCGAGGCAGCCGAACCGCTCGGCGTCGTCACCGGCCGCCGCGGGTTCGGTGACGACCAGGTAGCACCCCAGGTCCTCGACGTGGTCGCGCACCACGCGCCACCCGAAGTCGGTGTCCGCGGCGTCCCGGTCCACCGTGCGGTCCACCACGAGGTAGCCGCAGCCGGGGCTGAAGTCGTAGTCCGCCAGCTCCGCGGGCGACACGTGCGGCGACATCAGGTACAGCGCGTCGGTGGTGACCTGGCGCAGCAGGGCCAGCGCCGAGGACCGCTTGCCCGTGCCGGCGGGGCCGCGCAGCACCAGCAGGTGCTCGCGGGCCAGCCGCTCGGCGGCCGGGCCGAACCCGTCGGGTTGCACGAACCGGCCGAGCGCGCGGGTCACGTCGTAGTCGTCCACCCGGCCGGTGGCGCGGGTGAGCCGGGACCGGGGCGGGTGGTGCGCGTCCACCGCGCCCAGCACGGCGTTCTCGAACCGCGCCTGGTGGATGCGGACCTGGACCGCGTTGACCATGTCGCGGTCGTACGCCTCGGCCGGCCCGTCGAGCGGTGGGTCCTCCGGTGGTTCCACGGGTGCCGCCGTCATCGCACGAACCTGTTCTGGATGCCGAAGACCACGTCGCGGGCGCGCACCCCGCCGTGCACGGTGGTGTGGTGCGCCGCGCTCGCCTCGGGCGGGGCCGCGGCGTCGGTTCCCGGTTCGGTCAGGTCGAGCGCGTGCACGTCCTGGCCCGGCACGTGCAGCCACGCCGTGCCGTCGAACTTCTTGATGCGCACCGGCACCTCGCGGAAGTCCTTTGTGGACAGCCGGGTGTGCCCCTGCGCCACCAGGTCGTGGTACAGCAGCGGTGACAGCAGCAGGACCAGGTCGGCGGCGGGTAGCGCGACGAGCGCCCGGCGACCGGCCGCGCTGTTGACCATGCGGGCCGAGACGACCACGCCGGCACCCGCGAAACCACCCGCCGCGGGCCGCACGAGTCCCTGGTGGACGGCGACCCGGAGCCGCAGCCGGGTGCGCGGCCGGGCGTCGTCGTTGTGCTCCGCCAGCGCGGCGGCCAGCGCGCCGGGCAGCTCGTCCACGACCTGCCGCTCCGGAGCGCCGGCGGGCAGGACGGCGAGTTCGCCGTCACCGACGCCCTGCACGTCCCACGTGGCGCGGTCGAGCCCGGCACGGGCGGCGGCGTCCGCCAGCACCGCCACCAGGGCGTGCTGCACCTCGTGCTGGTCGACGTCGTTGCGCGAGCTGTAGTCCTCCACGTCCACGTTGATCAGGACGCGGCGGGTGAAGTCGTCCACGGTGGATTCCTCCGCTTGGTGGTGTGCCGGGGAGTCTGCGGACCGCGTGCGCCGCGGACCCCCGAAAAATCGGCAGTTCGGGTGACCGCCGCGATCAGTCGCGGTCGGCGACGGCGTGCAGCGCGGTGAGGTCGCACACCCGCACGCCCCGGTAGCGCGACGTGACCAGGCCCGCGTTCCGGAACGTCCGCAGCGCGCCGCCGACGGCGTCGGGCTTGGCGCCGATGAGCCTGCCCAGCTCCTCCTGCGAGACGTCGACGCCCAGCTCGATCCCGTGCGGCCCGGCGACGCCGTGCGACTCGACCAGTTCGAGCAGCACCCGCGCGAGCCGGACGCGCACGTCGTAGGCGGCGAAGTCGAGGCGGCGGCGGTTGGCCCACTCCAGGCGGTCGGAGATCAGCGCGCACAACGCGTGCCACGCCTGCGGCGTCTCGTCCAGGTACCGCAGGAACCGCCGCTGCTCCACGACCTGCACGACGACGTCGGAACAGGCGGTGACGGTGGCGGAGCGGGTCGTGTCCGCGCGCAGCGCCGCGCCCTCGCCGATGACGTCGCCGACGACGCGGATGGCGAGCAGGGCCTCGGCGCCGTTGCGCACCAGGCGCGTGACCTTCGCGCACACCGCCGTGCCGGAGGTGTTGGACTTGAGCAGGAAGACGTCCGCGCACCGGTCGCCCTGGCGGGTGAGCGGCTCGCCGGCGCGCACCACGCGCCGACCGCCGAGGCCGAGCAGCGCTGTCCGCGCCTCGGGCGTGAGACGTGCGAGGTACGTGCCGGGCAGCCACTCGTTCGGCCGCGATGCCTGGGACAACGCCGGTCTCCCGTCGTCGTTGTGCGGGGGGTTTTCACCGCACGGCCGATCGCCGCGGGTGACCGGCGGTGAATGACCGGTGGACCTGCGTTATGCGATTCGGTGGCGGCGGTGTGCTGCTATTGCGCGTGGTGTGCGGAAGGTTACCGCGTTCTCGTTTCGCTGCCACCACGGAGTGGTGCCGCTGGGCCGGCCAGGTGAAGATCGTAGTTTCATTCAATAAGACGAGGAATTGCGCCCCTGTCCGATGTGGGCGCGTTTACGCAGGTCGACGGCGCGTGTTCAGGCCGCGCTCCGGTCCGGCGGCGTGTCTCACATCGTGCCGCCGGAGCGCGTCCCGGTGGAAATATTCGTTGTCGCGGGAAATAAGCGAGCGGCTTTCGGCTGCCCGTCAGGAGGCCCGCAGTTCGGCCAGCACGCCCTCGGAGAACGGGGGCCACGCGGCCACCGCCCAGTCGCCGAAGCGGCGGTCGGTGAGGGTCGCGCAGGCCACGCCCGCCTCCGGGTCGAACCACAGGAACGTGCCGCTCTGGCCGAAGTGGCCGAAGGTGCGCGGTGACGCGGAGGGCGCCGTCCAGTGCGGCGACTTGGCCGCCCTGATCTCGAAGCCCAGGCCCCAGTCGTTCTCGCGTTGCAGGCCGTAGCCGGGCAGCACGCCGCGCAGACCGGGGAACACCACGCCGGTCGCCTCCGCCACCAGCTCCGCCGACACCAGCCGCGGGTTCAGCACCTCGGCCGCGAACCGGGTCAGGTCGGCGACCGTCGACGTGGCGCCCGCCGCGGGCGAGCCGCCCAGTGCGGACGAGGTCATGCCGAGCGGCGTGAAGACGGCTTCCGCCAGGTACTCCGCGAACGGGATGTCGGTCGCCGCGGCCACCGCGTCGGCCAGCACCTCGAAACCGGTGTTGGAGTAGATGCGCTTCGCGCCGGGCGCGGCCTGCACGTCGTTCGAGTCGAACGCCAGCCCGGACGCGTGCGCGATCAGGTGCCGCAGCGTCGAGCCCTCCGGGCCCGCGGGCTGGTCCCACTCGACCGCGCCCTCCTCGACGGCCACCAGCACCGCGTACGACGTGAGCAGCTTGGTGACGGACGCCAGCGGGAAGCGGTCGTCGACCGGCCCGAACGAGCCGAGCACCCGCCCCCGCGCGTCCACCACGGCCGTGGCCGCCGCACCCACCGGCCACTCGGACACCACGCGCAGACTCTCCATGGCGCAAACTCTGCCACGTGTCCCCACGCGAACTGGTCGTGCTCGGCACCGCGAGCCAGGTGCCCACCCGCACCCGCCACCACAACGGCTACCTGCTCCGCTGGGACGACGAGGGTTTCCTGTTCGACCCGGGCGACGGCGCGCAGCGGCAGCTGCTGCTGGCGGGCGTGCCCGCGAGCGCCGTCACCCGCATCTGCCTGACCCACTTCCACGGCGACCACTGCCTGGGCGTGCCGGGCATCGTGCAGCGCATGTCACTGGACCGCGTGCCACACCCCGTGCACGCGCACTACCCGGCGTCCGGCGCGCACTTCTTCGACCGCCTGCGCCACGCCAGCTCGTTCCACGACGTGCTGGACCTGCGGGAGGTCCCGGTGACGGGACCGGGGACCGTCGCGACCGGACCGTTCGGGGTGCTGGAGGCCCGCCGCCTGGACCACCCGCTGGAGACCTACGGGTACCGGCTGGTCGAGCCGGACGGCCGGCGCATGGTGCCGGAGCTGCTGGCCGCGCGCGGCATCCACGGCCCGGCCATCCGGGACCTGCGCCCGCCGCTGCTGGACGAGGTGAGCGTGGCCCGCCCCGGCCAGCGGTTCGCGTTCGTGATGGACACGCGGCTGTGCGACGGGGTTTTCGAGCTGGCGGACGGGGCGGACCTGCTCGTCATCGAGTCGACGTACCTGGACGCGGACGAACGGCTGGCGACGGAGTACGGCCACCTCACGGCGACGCAGGCGGCGCGGGTGGCGGCCGAGTGCGGGGTGCGCACGCTCGTGCTCACGCACTTCTCGCAGCGCTACAACGACCCGACGCGGTTCCACGAGGAGGCCGCGGCGGTCTTCTCCGGCGAGGTCGTGGTGGCGGCGGACCTGGACCGCGTGCCGGTGCCGAGGCGGCGGACCGCCTGAGGGCGCTCCACGCTGACCGGGCCGATGTGGACGGACACCTCGGGCAGCAGCCAGACGCCGCCGAGGAGGATGCCGACGGCCAGGGCCAGCGCGCCCAGCAGGCGCAGCAGCGCGTGGTGGTTGCGGCTCAGCCGGTGCAGCAGGGCGGGCCAGTTCGCCGGGTCGTGGCGTGCGGGCATCGAGGCCTCCGTTCACGTTGTGGATCTCCAGTGAATTGAGCGGGTGGGTGACGCGCAACGACCCGTTCGGCAAGATGCCGGAAAATTGCGGACACCCCTGCCGACGCGTGGTCCGGTGTGTCGATCCGGTCGCGAGATCGGCAGGTCAGCGGCAAGAACAGGCGGCCTCACCGGCAACTCGGCGGCATTTCCCCAGCTCGTCCGGAAGGCTCACCGCCATTTTGCGGAATGCCTCGGAACACGCCCGGGAAATGGTGGTTGAGCGCGCGTTTGGGTTGTCGCAAGATCGGGTACGAGACGCCGGACCCCAACCCACCCGAGTGAATCGCGGGAGGAGTCGTCGTGCCCGTTCCGCTGGAGCAGCGCCTGCACAAGGGCGCCGGTGTGCGCGGCCTCGACCTGCCGCGCGTCCGGGAGACCGATTTCGGCCGGCGGCCGCACGTCCGGCCGGAGGACGACGAGTGGGTGGTGCTCGCGAAGGTGGTCTGGCAGGTGGAGCAGGCCGTCCTGCGGGTGACCAACGACGAGAAGAACCGGGTGATCCTCCGCTACGCCTACAACACGCCGCGCGACGGCGCGTTGAACGCGAAGTGGCTCGGCGACCGCCTGGAGCTGCTCGCCGCCCGGCGTGGCAAGGGGTGGGCCGCGTTCACCACCAACAAGGTGGTCGGCCGGTTGACCGCGCGGGTCGGCAGGCTGCTGGCGGGCGACCCGCCACCACCGCCGGCCACGCGGCTCGCGGAGCTGGTCGAGGCGGAGCGGGACTACGGCCGCACCGGGGTCGGCCGGCCGCGCATCGAGGTGGACGGCGATCACCTGACGAATCTGATCGACGCGTGGAACACGTCCCGCCGGGACGAGATCGAGCACTGGCTGGAGCGCTGGACGCTGCACTTCGAGGTGGAGGACGGGTACGTCGCGACGGTGCGCACGGATGGCGCCGGTGAGTTCCTGTGCGTGTTCACCAGCGCCGACCGGCTCGCCGAATACCGGCGCTCGGTGGCCGGTTCCGGTGGCGCGGCGGTGGCCGCTACCGGCGAGCACGTGCTGCGCCTGCTCACCCGCTCGCCCGGCGTCGGCCTCGTCGTCGACCCGGTCGTCGGCGGCACCGGCAGCACCTACTGGACCGCCGAGGAAGTGGCGCGGCGCTGGGCGGACGAGGAGTGGGCATGAGCGGGTTCGCGGTGGACCTCGCCGAGTTGGAGGCGGTGGCGCGGCGGCTGCTGGCCGTCGCGGACGACGGGCGCGGGCACGTGGTGTGGCGGTTCGGCATCGACACCACCCGGCTCGCCGAGGACGACCCGCTGCGCGTGGCCGTGGCCGCGTACCAGCGGAGCCTGTACGCCGCGCTGGACCGGTTGTGCGGTGGTGCGGAGCGGGCCGCGGCGCGGTTGGCGGAGGTGGCGGCCGAGTACCGCGCCGCCGATGACGCGCTGGCCGCGGACTTCGCCCGCCTGGCGGAGGCGGGTGAGCGCGATGGCGGGGCGACCGGTTGACCGGGAGGACGACGAGCCCGCCGCGGTTCGCCCGCCACGCGTGTTCGAGCCGCCGGACCAGGCGCCCGGCAACCCGGGCTGGACGCGCGCCCTGCTGGACACCGCGACCGCCCAACGCGAGCCGCTCGCGGACGGCGTGGCCCGGTTGCCGGGTATCGACCCGCTGTTCTGGCGGGGCGTGGCGCGGGAGCGGTTCACCGACGCCCGTGACCGGCTGACCGGTGACTGGCGCTCGGTGCTGGACGCGCACGAGGCCGTCCTGCGGCGGCTCGGGACGTACAGCACGTTCGTCCACGAGCTACAGCACCTGTGGGAGGCGGACCGCGATCACCCGGCGGCTCGGCGGCACACGGCGGAGCTGCACGACCGCACCACCGCGGCGTTGGCGGAGGAGCTGCTGGCGCGGGCGGCCGAGCTGGACGCGGTGGCGGTGGCGGCCGAGCCGGTCGTTGAGCCGCCCGCGCCGGTGGACATCGCCACCACCGCGGGCCACCAGGAGGCGTTCCAGCCGGCGGTGCTGCCGGTCGTGTCGGACGTGCCGGAGGTGCCTGCCACGCCCGGTGAGCGCTACTTGCTGACGGAGAAGCTGGGGGTGCAGCTCCAGACGGGCGTGCGGGTGCTGCGCGTGCCGTGGGAATCACCGCGCCGGTAGGGGAAGACGAGACCCGCGCGGCGGAGACCCGTGACGCGCGGGGCGGTCGTGGGGGCTGTGGCCGCCGCGTAACTTTCAGGGAGCCTGCCTGATAGATACCGGGTGGCTAACTTTCAGGGAGCCTGCCTGAAAATCAGCGGCCTGGCCGACCGGTGTCCTCCCCGTGCCGGCGGGAGCGGTCCGGGGCGGGCTTCGGGGTTGTGGGCAGCTCCTGGGCCGGGCGCTCCGTCTCCCACTGCGAGCGCACCACCGCGTCGAGGTCCACCACGCGCGGCACCCAGCCGAGGGTGTGCAGGCGGCTCGCGTCGGCACGCAGCTCGCGCACCTCGCCCGGGTGCGCCGGCCGCCGCACGACGGCAGGCAGGCGGCCCGCGACGCGGCCCACCGCCGCCAGCACGTCCGCGACGGACGCCGGCACCGCGCCCACGTTGTACGCGGTGTGCCCCGGCACGCACGCCTCCAACGCCAGCACGAACGCCCGAGCCGCGTCGTCCACGTGCACGAAATCACGCACCGCCGAACCGTCGCCGTAGACCTCGATGTCGGGCAGCCGCCCGGACGCCGCGCCGCACGCCCGGGTCACCACCCGCGTGTCGTCCCGGTCCCCGCCGCCCGCGATGTTGAACAACCGCAACGTCACCGCCGCGAGCGCACCGCCGCGGGCAGCCCACGAGACGGCGTCCTCCGCAGCGGCTTTCGAGGCGGCGTAAGGGTTCGTGGGCACGCGCGGGTGGTCCTCGGCGACCACGGGCGTGCTCGGCACGCCGTACACGCCCGCCGTCGACGCCAGCACGAACCGGGACGGCCGGGCGCGCAACAGGCGCAGGGTCCCCGTGACGTTCACGTCGTAGTAGTCCAACGGCCGGTCGAACGACTCGCGCACGCGGGTGAGAGCCGCGAGGTGCACCACGCCGTCACACGGCGGCACGTCGGCGGTCCGGACGTCGCCCACCAGCGGCACGACCTCGTGACCCGCCTCGGTCAACCGGGCGACGACCCGGCGGCCCAGGTAGCCGCGGCTGCCGGTGACGAGGACGCGCATGGGCGACATCACAGCACGGACCCACTCGGACGGCTGACGGCGGGCCGGGCGAATTGCCCCTAAAGGTGTTGTGGTGCGCGACCGATACAACCCAAGTGAGTTACCCGCATCCAGCCGTGCGCACGAGTATCGAGGGCGTCCTTTCGGACTACGCCGTCCAGGAGGCGCAGCGGCAGCGCTTCCTGGAGACCGCGGCCGCCATCGTCGCCGCCGCGCCGCCGTCCCTGGAGGACACGCTGCTCGGCCTCACCCTGCCGTTCCCCGAGGCACGCTCCCGGCGCGCCTTCCTCAACCACGTCGACCAGGTCCTCCGCGACGCCGCTCGATGATCTCGCGCGGCGGGTCCCGCCGCCATCGGCAAGTTTCATGCGGTCGTTGCCGGACCGTGCTGGGCCGTCCCGCTCGCCTGCCTCTACAGTTCGTGGCACCCGGCGCTCGCCGGCTGTCTCGTCTGCTTCTCATAAAGCGAGTTCTCGGCGATGGATCACGCCCTTTCCGCGCTCCAAGAGCGCCTCGGCACCTTGTTCGGCGACCGGCTGGTCGTGCTCGCGGGCGGCAGCCGGCTGAGTGCGCGTGCCGCCGAGCTGCACCAGCTCGGCGCCCGCCACACGCTCGTGCTGTCGACGGACGACCACGCGCCGCTGCACGACTCCGAAGTGGCCCGCTGGGTGCCGCTGGGCATGGCGGGCGGCTTCGTCGCCGTCGAGCAGAACCGCCTCACCCGCCTGCTGACCAAGCCCGACCGCCGCGTCCGCGAGGTGCTGGCGGAGTTCGACCCGGCCGGTGAGGCGCTGGTGATCGGCACCCACTACGCGCACACGCCCGAGTTCGAGGGCCGACCGGTGCTCAACGCCCGCCGCCCCGGGTGGGTGGAGCTGGAGAACAAGACCACGATCGACGCGTTGTGGGACGAGCTGTCCGCGCCACGCGCGCCGGCCGTCGTCCTCGACCTGGATTTCGACGGCCTGTGGGCGGCCACGCGACAGCTCGACCGGGGCGCGGGCGTGGTGTGGTCCGGCGACGGCCCGGCGATCAACGGCGGCGCGAACTTCGTGCGCCGGGTGCGTGACCGGGAGGAGGCGCTGGAGGCGTTCCGGGTGCTGCGCCGCAAGTGCGATTTCGTCCGGGTGATGCCGTTCCTGGAGGGCATCCCGGTGAGCGTGCACGGGATCGTGTTCCCGGACGGCACGGCGGTGCTGCGCCCCGTCGAGATGGTCGTGCCGCGCCGCGCCGGCCAGGCCCGGTTCCTCTACGCCGGCTGCGCGTCGTACTACGACCCGCCCGCCCGCATCCGCGAGGAGATGCGCAACCTGGCCCGGCGGGTCGGCGAGCGGCTGCGGGAGACCGTCGACTACCGCGGCACGTTCACCCTGGACGGCATCGCCACGGCGGACGGCTTCCTGCCGACCGAGATCAACACCCGGTACGGCGGCGCGATGGTGTGCTTCGAGGACGCCCTGCCGCAGCTGCCGCTGGCCCTGGCGCAGGTGGCGCTGGTCGCCGGGCACGACCTCGGCGTGTCGTCCATCGAGTTCGAGGACCTGCTGGTCGGCGCGGCCGACGCCTACCGGTGCGGTTCGGTCGGCGCGAACGTGCGTGCCGTCCAGCCGACCGACACCGTGGAGCGCCCGGTGGTGTTCACCGACTGGGCGTGCCGGTTCGCGCACCCGGAGGAGGCGCCGCACGGCGTGCTGCGGCTGCGGCCGTCGCCGCTGGGCGCGCGGCTGGAGCTGGACCTCGTGGCGGCCGAGCTGCCGCCGGGCAGGCCGGTGGTGGCGCTCACCGTGGCGGCGTTCGCGCTGGCCGACCAGGAGTGGCGCACCGCGCTCGGACCGCTGGAACCGGCCGTGCCGGTGGCGGACGAGGCCGCGGCACCCGTGGTGGAGCCGGCCGCGGTCACGGCGTGACCGGGTAGGCGGCCAGCCGCGCGTACCGGTAACCCATCAGCTGCACGGTCACCGCGGGTGGCTGGTTGGCCGGGAAACCGCCGTTCTCGTAGGCGTGCAACAGGTCCGGGTCGCCCTGGGCCACGGCGTACGCCCACGCGTCGTCGGTGTCCCCGGCCAGCAGCAGGTGCAGCGCCACGCCCGCGGCGTCCACCAGCGGCTGCGGGTGGGTGCCCGCGAACGCGATGCGCTCCGCGACGTCCGCCACGTGCTTGGGCGCCACCTCGGGCACGGCGATGGCCAGCGCCAGCACGCACGCCACCTCCGCGCCCGCCAGCGCGTCGAACACCCCCGGCGCGTCCTTGGCGACGGCGTACCGCGCCTGGGTGATCCAGTCCGGCGGCACCCGGGGCAGCTCGCGGCGCAGCGCGTTCCACCGGCGGCGGGTGCGCCTGCCGCCGGTGGTGAAGCCCGCGCCCGCGAGCGCCAGCCCGGCCAGCAGGAAGACCACCCGGTCGCGGGCCGCGCCGGGCACCCGGTAGCTCGCCCCGAGTTCCGCCAGGAACGGCACGGCGTGCACGCTCGCCTCGGACACCGTGTCGTCGTCCAGCAGCCGCCGCTCCAACCCGTCGCACGCCGCCGGGTCGCCCGCGGCGGCGCCACGCAGGAGGTGGTCCACGCCGGCGCCGCGGTCCAGCTCGGCCCACGGGGTCATCGCCAAGCCGCGCAACGGATCCGGTCGTCGCCAGGCGCGTGGCAGCTCCATGTGCGGCAAGCTACGGGATTCGCGGGCCGGTCCGACGGCGGGCACGGGGCGATTTGCGCGCGCCGTACGATCGTCGGCGTGCGCGGACCCTCCTACAAGGTTGTCGACCTGTTCTCCGGCGCGGGTGGCATGAGCCTCGGTTTCCAGGCGCACCGCGACTTCCGGGTGGTCGGCGCGGCCGACGCGCAGATCGGCAAGCCCTCGTCGCGACTGGGCTCGCTGCGCTGCAACGGCACGTACCGGGACAACATCGGCGTCGACCCGCTCCAGGTCGACCTGGGCCGGTTGGACCCGGCGGTGCTGCGCCAGGTGTGGGGCCTCCAGCGGGGCGAGCTGGACGTGCTGGTGGCGTGCCCGCCGTGCTCCGGCTTCACCCGCATCTCGCCCGCCAACCACCTGCGTGACGACCCGCGCAACTCCCTGGTCGGCCGGGTGGCGGCGTACGTGGCCGAGTTCCGGCCCCGGATCCTGCTGCTGGAGAACGCCCGCGAGCTGATCAAGGGCAAGCAGCGGCACCACCTGGACGGGCTGGTGGACCAGTTGCTGGAGCTGGGCTACGAGGTGGACGCGTCGTCGCACATGCTGTCCCGGTTCGGCTTGCCGCAGCTGCGCGAGCGCGCCGTGGTGGTCGCCGTGGACCGCGGTGTGCCGTTGCGCACCATGGACGACCTGTGGGCGGGCTGGGAGGTGCGCCCGGCGGCCGTGACGGTGCGGCGGGCCATCGGCAAGCTGCCGTTCGTGCGCGCGGGCGAGGCCGACCCGGAGGACGCGATGCACGTGTCGCCGTCGTTCCGGCACGACCGGTCGCTGGACCGGATGCGGGCGATCCCGGTGGACGGCGGCTCGTGGGGCGACCTCGTCGGCTCGCCCGCCGAGCAACTGCTCAACCCCGCCCAGCGCAAGATCATCGCCGACGGCAAGTGGGGTTCCCACCCGGACGTCTACGGCCGCATGTGGTGGGACGAGCCGGCACGCACCATCAAGCGGGAGTGCGGCCACGTCGGCAACGGCCGGTACGCCCACCCGGAGCAGCACCGGCTGTGCACGGTGCGGGAAATGGCTTTGCTCCAGGGGTTCCCGCGCAAGTTCCGGTTCGACGTGTCGATCATCGGCAACGCGTACCGGCACCTGGGCGACGCGGTGCCGCCGCTGGTCTCCTACCAGCTCGCGGCGTTGTGCAAGTGGATCCTCGCCGGTCAGCCGCCCACCGCGAAGGACCTCTGCCTGCCCGGCACCTCCCTGCGCGTCGGCGACATCCGGCCGGTCGGCGTGGGCGAGCTGGTCGCCTAGATCACCGTTCCGCAACGGTGTGGCGACGGTTTACGTCGAAGTTTTACGCCTATCGTGGTAAGCACCCGCTCTGAACTGCGGTTATTGGCTTGTCTCAAGGCCGTTTACGACTATTCGGCGTTGCCTGGAAGGGCTGTTCGGCGGCGTCCGGGGGCCACCCCGGACGGTCCTTTGATCATCCACTGTGGACAGTACCGCCGGGTATGAGCTGATCAACGCGGTGCCGCCGGGGGAGATCACCTCCTACGTCCAGGGCTTACCCGATCGGATAGTGTTCCGCGCATTCCTGCCGAATCAGGTGTCGGCGCGCCCACCCGGCGCAGCCCGCCCGATCGGACAAGGACCGCCGCCTTGCAACAGACCACGGGCTTCTCGCGAGCCTCAAGGAGACACATGGCACCCCGGTTGACCCTGAAGCGCATGGGGGCTGCGGTCCTCGGCGCCTCCCTCGTGCTGCTTTCCGCGCTCCCCGCCGCCGCCGACGCGGTCGAGATCAAGCCCTTCCCCGGCGCCGACCAGCCGGGCATGGGCGTGTACCTGCTCGACAAGGACGGCAAGCCCGTCAAGAACGGCAAGCCGGTCCACACCGAGCTGATCGGCGTCAAGTTCAAGGACGGCAACGACAGCCAGACGGCCACCGCCTACTGCGTGGAACTCCCCACGCCCCTTGAGGACAACACGTCCCTCAAGGAAGCGCCGTGGGGCGAGCACCCCAACCCGGAGTCCCAGTTCCCCCAGAACGCGAAGTACGTGAACTGGATCCTCCACCACAGCTACCCGAAGCTGGACGAGAAGGACGCCAAGGAGTTCGTCGGCCTGCCGAACGCCGGCCGCAGCTCGCTGATCGCGGCGACCCAGGCCGCCATCTGGCACTACACCGACGGCGTGACCCTGCGGGAGAACGACTCGACCGGTGACAAGAGCGACGAGGTCGACGCCGACGTCCTCGCCATCTACAAGAAGCTGACCGGTCCGGACAACGTCGGCGAGGACGCGGCGCCCGCCCCGACGCTGGAGGTCACGCCGAAGTCCCAGGAGGGCAAGGCCGGTTCGCTGATCGGGCCGTTCACCATCACCACCTCCTCGGGTCGCGTGCTGATCGAGGCCGAGGTCCCGGCCGGTGTGACGTTCACCGACAAGGACGGCAAGGAGCTGACCGTCGCCAAGGGCTCCGAGGCGCGGGCCGCGTCGGCGGACCTCAACATCAGCGAGGTCTTCGTCAAGGTCGCCGACGACGCCGCGCCCGGCGAGGTCGAGTTCACCGTCCACGCCTCGTCCCAGCTGAACAGCGGTCGCCTGTTCATCGCCAGCGACAGCCGCCAGAAGACGCAGTCCCTGGTGATCGCGACCTCCAACCCGATGGACGCGAAGGACCAGGCGAAGGCCAAGTGGACCGCGGACAAGGTGGAGACCACCACCTCCGCCGCGCCGACCACCGAGACCTCGCCCGAGGCCACGACGGCCGCGCCGACCACCACCACGACGACCCCCGCCGTGGTGCCCGTGGCCAACGAGGACGAGCTGGCCTCGACCGGTGCGTCCATCTTCGTGCCGCTGCTGATCGGCCTCGGCCTGCTCGGCGCGGGCGCGGCGGCCCTGATCATCGTGCGCCGCAAGAAGACCACCGCGTGAACTGATCGTTGACGCGAAGGCCCCCTCGGGAAATCCCGAGGGGGCCTTTCGCTGTCCGTTGTGGACAGCACGCCGGCGGCGTGCTTCGGAGGTAGCGTTGAGCGCTGGGGACGCGAGGTCGGTTCGGGTAGCCTGCGTCGGGAAATTCTGCGGAGGAGCGCGATGAACTTCGACGAGATCAAGAACAAGGCGTCCGAGCTGCTGGAGCAGAACCACGAGAAGGTGGACCAGGGCATCGACGCGGCGGCCGACTTCATCGCCGGCCGGTTCGGGCACGAGGAGCAGGTGAAGGGCGTGGCCGAGAAGGCCAAGGACATCCTGCCGGGTGGGGAGTGAACTCCTCGGACGCGGTCGAGCGGGCCACCCCGACCGGGGAGGCCCGCACGCCGGCCGCGCGCATCGTCACCTGGCGCGGCTACGACGCGCCCCGGCTGGAGCAGGTCAGGTACCTGCTGACCGAGCGGAAGGCACGTGCCTCCGGCCGCATCGTGGCCGCCGGCCCGGACGAGCAGTTCAGCGCGTCGTTCGAGGTGTCCGTGGGCGAGACCGGCGCGGTCACCCGCCTGCTGCTGCGCACCGCCACCGTGTCCGAGGAGCGGCAGATCTCGGTGTCCCGCTCGTCGGAGGGCGTGTGGCTGGTGGACTCCGGCTCCGGCGCCGAGCGGGCCGACTTCGACGGCGCGCTGGACGTGGACGTGCAGTCGGCCGTGTTGTTCAACGCCATCCCCATCCGGCGGCTCGGGCTGCACCGCGAGCCGGGTGAGCACGTGCTGCCGGTGGTGTACGTGTCGTTGCCCGACCTGGAGGTCCGGCTGCTGCGCCAGGCGTACCGGACGGTGTCGGTGGGCGAGGACCGGTCCGTGGTGGCGTACGAGAGCGGCGACTACCGCCAGGACATCACCGTCGACCGCGACGGCCTGGTGCTCGACTACCCGGGCGTCGCACACCGCATCTGACGGCCGTCACACGCGCAGCGCGATGGCCAGCCCCTGGCCGACGCCGACGCACGCGGCGGCGACGCCCAGCCCGCCGCCGCGAGCACGCAGGTGGCGGCACAGGTCCACCACGACCCGCGGCATGGACGCGCCCAGCGGGTGACCGTAGGCGATCGCACCGCCGTGCACGTTGACCTTCTCCCGGTCGACCTCCGGAAGGTGGTGCAGCACGGACAACGCCATCGCCGCGAACGCCTCGTTGACCTCCCACAGGTCGACGTCCTCGGGGGTCACCCGGAGGCGGGTCAGCAGCTTCCGGATCGCCGTCACCGGTGCGAGCGTGAACCGGTGCGGCTCGGCGGCGGTCACCGCGCTGCCCAGGATCTCGGCCAGCGGCGCGACGCCCAGTTCGGCGGCCACCGCCTCGGTGCCCACCAGGACGGCCGCCGCGCCGTCGTTGAGCGGTGACGAGTTGCCCGCCGTGACCGGACCCGCCGCGGAGAACGCCGACGCGAGCCTGCCCAGCTTCTCCAGCGACGTCTCCGGGCGCACCGACTCGTCCCGCCGCACCGCCGACCCGTCCGGGAGCTGCACCGGGAACGCGAACCCGTCGTGCACACCGGCGTCCCACGCGGCCGACGCGCGGCGGTGCGAGCGCAGCGCGTAGAGGTCCATCTGCTCGCGGGTGATGCCGAGCCCGACCGCCACGTCCTCGGCGGCGCGGCCCAGCGGCACCGTCCACTCGGCGGGCATCCGGGGGTTCACCAGCCGCCAGCCCAACGCCGTGGACACCGGTTCCAGCCGGTCCGCGAACGCCCGGTCCGGCCGCGGCACCACGAACGGCGCGCGCGTCATGCCCTCCACGCCACCCGCCACCAGCAGGTCGCCGTCACCCATCGCCACGGTCCGGCCGGCCTGCACGATGGCCTCGCCGCCGGACGCGCACAGCCGGTTCACCGCCACGCCCGGCACGGTCGGCGGCAGCCCGGCGAGCAACGCCGCCATCCGGCCGACGTCCCGGTTCTCCTCGCCCGCGCCGTTGGAGTTGCCCAGCACCACGTCGTCCACGCGGGCCGGGTCGAAGCGGTGTCTGCGCAGCAGCTCCGTGATCGGCAGCGCGGCCAGGTCGTCCACGCGCACCCCGGACAGGCCGCCGCGGTAGCGGCCGAAGGGGGTGCGGGCGGCGTCGAGGATCAGCGGACGGCGCATGGACCCATCTTCGCACCGCCGGGGCGGTTGTCACGGCCCTGACGTTTGCCGTTAGCCGACGAAGAACGACACGAACGCCGTGGTGGGGCGGACGTCCGCGGCCGTGCCGAACAGCTTGACCTCGATCATGTGCGGTCCGAAGGACAACCCGGAGGTGTCCAGGGCCAGCCGGTAGGAGCCCGCGACGCCCGGTCCGCCCAGGGCGGTGGGCACGGCCGCCACCCGTTCTTCGTCCAGCCGCACGGTGAACCCGGCGAGCCCGGCCGGTCCCGGCCCGAGCTGCGCGGACCGGCCGTCCAGCACCAGGTCGAGCACCAGCCGGCCGCGCTTGACCGGTGCGCCGGCGGGCACCGGTTGACCGGCCGCGTCCAGCACCGTCGCGTCCACGCGGGGCAGCACCGGCACGGGAGCGGGCGGCGGCGCGGGCGCGGGTGGGCGCACGACCGGCGCGCCCGGCGCGGGCGCGGGCTCCAGGTCGACGTGCGTGACCTGCGCCCGGACGGTGGTCAGGACGGTCATCGCCAGGTGGTCGCCGGAAGTGACCAGCGCGTCCGCCGGCAGGTCGGCCACCAGCGGGTACGCGACGCCGGGCCGCCACGGCGCGTCCGCCGCGGCGGGGCGCAGCGGCACCCGCTGCCCGCCCGCGGCGAGCGTGAACTCCGGCGGCGCGGGTGACGGGTCGGCGTGCAGGAGGGCCAACCGCAGCCGTGCGCCCGCCACGCCCGGCAGCGGTGTGCCGGTCGCCGGCGGCGCGTCGGCAGCCACTGTCACCCGCACAGGTGGTGCGGCCGTGACCGGCGGCGGGGTGGCGGGCGTGGCGTCGAACGCCACCAGGCTGACCGCCACCCGCCGACCGGGCGGACCGGACACCGACACCAGCGCGGTCGCCTCCGCCCAGCGCGGCACGGCCGGGCTCGTCGCCAGCAGCTCGCCGTCCAGCAGCACGCGCGTGCCGTCCCGGCGCAGCACCAGTTCCCAGCGGTGGGTCAGGCCCGGTTCCAGCGGCGGCACGGGCCGCACCGCCGCGGTCGGCACGCCGTCGGCGGTGACCACCTCGGCGGTGGCGTGCCCGCCGCCGGTCGCCACCCGCAACCGGATCGCACCCGGCGGCAGCACGTCGCCGACCACGCTCACCGGGCCGGGCACCAGGTCCAGGTCGAGCCCGCCGTCCGGGCCGGGCGCGTCGGTGTCCACGGCGAACCGGCCGAGCACGTCGCCCTCGTGCGGCACGAACGGCGTGCGCGACCGCAACGTCACGGGTGCCGCACAACCACCGTCGACCACCAGCCGCCGCGCGTCGTCGGGGCGGGCGCGGGCGCAGTTCGGCCTCGACGTGAGTCGCCACCGGGCCGGGTCCGGCGCGTCGGGCTGGTCGAACGCGTCCACCAGCGCGTAGCCGTCGAGTCGCGTGGCGCGTGGCGTGCCCTCGACGCGCACGGGCTCGGAGCGCTGCCCGAACGCGTCCACGGCCCGGACCTCCACGTGGTGCGCCACGTCGTCGGCCAAGCCGTCCAACTGGGTCGCGGCGCCCACGACCAGCCGGGTCCGGTCCGGTTCGCCCGCGCGGCCCCAGCGGACCTCGTGGCCCGGCGCGTCGTCGGTCCAGGCGACCTGGAGCCGGCGCGGGCCGGGCGTCACCCGCAGGTCCGCCGGCGGGCGCGGCGGCTGCCCGGGTGGCGGCGCCAGGACGCCCGGCGCGGCGAACGGCGCGAGGGACGTCGGTGGCGGCGGTGTCGTGGTCGCCCGGGACGACGGGTCGTCGACCCCGGTCGTGCGCAGCACCGCCACGACTCCGCCGAACAACACCACCGCGGCGGCGAGGACGATGACCCGGCGACGATCCATTGCGACAAGCTAGGCCGCCAAGTGACGCGGGTCACCGGGCGTTGCCCACCCGAGACCTACCGGGGGCGGATCTCGAACACCCGCTCCGACGACTGGACGCCGACCCGCTGGTCCACCGGGACCACCCGGGCCTGCACCCGGTGCCCGCCCGCCGCCAGGCCGGTGACGTCGAGCAGGAACTCGTGCCGACCGCCCGCCGAGCCCCCGGTCGGCAACACCACCAGCCGCTGCCCGTCCAGGTCGACCTCCACGGCGCGCACCGGTGCCACCTCGCGTGCCGCGCCCGCGGGTAACGCGACCACCAGCCGCGCCCGCCCGCGGGGCGGGAACGGGCCGTCGGGTGCGGACTCGTGCACGACCACCACGTCCGGTCTCGGCAGCTCCGCCTCCGGGTGCCGCAGGTCGGCCAACCGGGGCAGCGGGCGGCGGGGCGCGTCGTCGCCGTCGGCCACCACCAGGTGGGCCGCGTTGACCAGGAGCTGCCGCTCGGCGTGCAACCGCACCTCGGGCGACGGCGACGACTCGGGCAGCGGGAAGTCCGCGTACAGCACGCTCTCGGTGTCGTCGCCGGACGGCAGGAACGCGGCGGGCGCGGTCCGGTCGCCGAACTCCACCACCACCGGGACGTCCCGCGCCTTGCCGCTCACCGCCACCACCGACGCCACGACCCGGGCCGTCCGGGCACCGACCAGGCGCTCCCGGGGCACGCCGCCCAGCCCGGTCACCGTGCCGTCCCGCGTGCCCGGACCCAGCGGCACCACGGACGCGGGCACCGGCTCGCTCGGCGCGCCGCCCACGGCGAACGAGTCGAGCCGCGTCTGCCGCACGCCCCGGAACACCAGGCGTGGCCGGGCCACCCGCCACGGCACCGCGACCGACGCCGTGGCCAGCACCTGGCCGTCCCGCAACGCCACCACCGCGTCCGGCAGCACCCGCAGCTCCCAGCGGTGCCGCACGCCCGGCGTCGGCGGCGGGGCCGTGCCACCCACGTCGATCACCCGGGACGTCGTCGGCACGCCCGGTCCGGTCTCGAAGTTCGCGCCGTGCGGCGTGATGCGCAGTGCCAGCACGTCCGGCGGGAACGGGCGCAGCAGGCGGCCGAGGTCCTGGCACGGTTCCGGCAGCAACGCCACGAACAGCTCACCCGAGTCGGGGCCGTCCGTGGTGAGCACGACGCGGCCCAGCGCGCCGTCCGCGGCGGGCGGGCCCAGGCGCAGCGGCACGTTCGACTGGAGGTCGAGCGAGTGGCAGCCCACCTCCAGCCGCCTGCCGCGCAGGCCCAGGCAACCGCCGTCGCCGAACACCCGCCAGCGCCGCGGGTCCAGCGATCCCGGGCCGTCGAACACGTCCACCGGCCGCAGCACCTCCGGCCCGGTGTCGAGCGCGAGGCTGGGCACGGCCGTCACCGCGGCGGGTTCCGAGCGCCGGCCGAGCGCGTCCACCGCCCGCACCTCGACGGTGGTCGCCGCGTCCGGGTCCAGGTCGGTCAGCTCCGCCTCGACGGCCTGCACCAGCCGCACCCCGCCCGGCCACCGGACCTCGAACCCGTCGTGGGTGACGCCGTCGGTCGCCGTCCAGGTGACGCGCAGGCTGGTCCGGTCCGGTGCCACGACCCGGAGTTCCGACGGCCGCTTGGGCGGCACGTCGTCAGGGACGAGCTGAACCCGCCCGTCCAGGAACCGGGGCGGCTCGGGCGGCGTGGTCTCCTGGCGCAGCACCACCACCGCGCCGGCGACCAGCGCCAGGCCGCCGAGCCACGCCACGAGCCCCCGACGCTCCACCCGTCGAACACTACGAGGTGCGCGCGACCGCGGTGCTGCCGTTCAGGGCAACCACCTGCCCGCCGCGTGCACCAACGGCACGCAGCGCGGCGAGCGCTCCCGGGGAGGTCAGGTCGACGGTGATCTCCGCCCGGTCCGTGGCGCGCTCGTCCAGCGCGCGTCGTGCCGCGCGCCCGGCGTCGATCGTCTTGGCCAGCCCGCCGGTCGAGGCGAGCGATCCCCGTGCCGCGCCGAGGCGGCCCAACGCGTCGTCGACGGCGGTGAGGAGTGCCGCCCGGTTGCCCTCGCACATCGCGCGGACCAGGTCGGGGTTGCTGGCCGCGACCCGCGTGCCGTCGCCGAAGGAACCGGCCGCGAGGGCCAGTGCCAGCGGGCCGCCTTCCGCGCCGACGCTCGCCAGGACGGCTGCCAGCACGTGCGGCAGGTGCGAGATGCGTGCCACCGCGGCGTCGTGCTCGTCGGCCGTGGTCGGTACGACGTGCGCGCCCGTGTCCAGTGCGAGTGCCAGCACGTCCACCAGGACGTCCGGGTCGATTCCGTCTTCCGTCGCCACCACCCACGGCGCGCCGTTGAACAGGGTTCGGCCGCCGGCCGCCCACCCGGACGCCGCCGTGCCCGCCATCGGGTGGCCGCCCACGTAGCGGGCGTGGGGCGCGACACGCGCCACCAGGTCGCGCACGGGACCCTTGACGCTGACGACGTCGGTCAACCGCGTACCGCTGGGGAGGGACCGCAGCACTTCTTCCACGGCGGGTAGCGGTACGGCGATCACCACCAGCGCGTCACGCTCGGCGGCGCGGGCGAGCGCGGCCGGCAGGCCCGACACCTCGAACCCGTCCCCCCGCGCCGCCGCCGCGTCGGTCTCGGAGGCGGTGGCCCCCCAGGCCACCCGCCCAGCCGCCACCGCGGCCCGCAACACCGACCCGCCGATCAACCCCAGCCCGATCACGCACACGTCCCGCACGGATCACATCCTGCCGGCGAACACCCGCCGGGCCCGCCTGGCGCGCTTGCGCGCGGCTGGTTCGGCCCCATGCGACCCGTCCGGCGCACCGAGCGCTCCGCGCGGCTCGCCCCGCCGGGGGCTCGCCTGCCGTGTGGGCCATCCGCTGGGCGGGTCGCCCGCCGCGGTCTGCTTGCCGGGCAGTCCGCCTGCCGGGCGGCTCGCCTGCCGCGCGTTCCGCCTGCCGGGCAACCCATCCGCTGGGCGGCTCGCCCGCCGCGGTCCGCCTGCCGCGCGGTCCGCCTGCCGGGCGGCTCGCCTGCCGTGTGGGCCATCCGCTGGGCGGCTCGCCCGCCGCAGTCGCCTGCCGCGCAGTCCGCCTGCTGGGCAGCCCATCCGCCGGCAGCCCATGCGCCGCGCAGTCCGCCGCCGGGCAGTCCGCCCGCCGCGTAGCGGATCTGCCGCGCAGTTCGCCCGCGCGCAGCCCCAGCGCCACCGCGAGTCGCCGGTGCGCCCTTCGCATCCCTCACGCGCCTGCGTTCTCACCCGCCGCTCGGGCACTTGCCCGGCTCCAGCGTGCGGCTGGGTAATTTTCAGGCAGGCTCCCTGAAAGATAATTTTCGGCTGTCGTGCCGTTGGTGGTGGTCGGTGTGCGGGACCGGCGCGGGGTTGCCCCCGCTTCCCACCTGGTGTTTCTCGCGCGCCTGCGCGTCCTGGGCGGCTTGTCGTCGTGGTGGGTGGTCTGGCTGGGTAATTATCAGGCAGGCTCCCTGAAAGATAATTCGGCCGGCCGCGCCCTTGGTGGTGCTCGGTGTGCGGCACCCGCCCGGCGTGTCCCGCGCGCCTCGCCCGCACCCGCGCAACCCGCCGGCGAGCCCGGACGTCCGCTTCGGCATGAGGGTGGAAGTGCTGTCCGGCCCGCACGCGCCGGAAACCGTCCGACTCCTGACCCGCCTCGACCCCACCGGCCTGCTCGACGTCGTGACCGCGGCACGCCCCGGCCCGGCGGCCCTGGTGGTGGGGTTCGCGCCGACGCCCGACGCGGACGTCGTGCTCGACCCCGCCGACCTGCCGGGACAGGTCGCCCGGCTGTGGGCAGACCGGCTGGGGCCGTTCGCGCGGCGGTTCGCGGGCCTGGAGACGACCTCGCCCGGACCGGCCGTGCTGCACGACCACGACCCGGCGCTGCCGGTCGCCGCCGCCCGACTACTGGACCGGCTCCGCGTCGGGCTGCGCGACCACGACGACGGCACCTGGACCTACGACCACATCGGCTCGACCGCCGTGCCCGGCCTGCGCGCCAAGCCGTTCGTCGACCTCCAGGTCGGCGTCGGCACGCTGCCCACCCCGGCCGCGGACGACGTGCTCGCCGCCGCCGGGTTCCGGCCCGCCGAGGGCGCGCGTCCCGACTCGCCGGGCGTGCACCACGACGGACCCGGCCTCGCCCCGGACTCCACGTACCGCAAGCGCCTGTACGTGCGTCCCGACCCCGGCCTGCCCGCGATCCTCCACGTCCGGCTGCTCGGCTCGCCGTGGTGGGCGGAAACCGTGCGGTTCCGGGACCTGCTGCGGGCCGACCCGGCGGTCCGGCGCGCCTACCAGGACCTGAAGGAGGAAGCGGCGCGGGCGCACGCGCATGACGCCGACTACGACGACTACACGCGTGCCAAGTCCGCGTTCGTCCGCCGCCACCGGTAGCCGCGCGGGCTACCGGTGGCGACTCGGCTCAACGCAGGGCGTCCAACGCGAACGCCGTGTAGACCACGACGCCGTGCTCCATCGCGGCCTCGTCGAACAACACCTTCGCGGAGTGGTTCGGCTCGGCCTGCGCCAGGTCGACGCCACGCGGGCACGCGCCGAGGAACGCGATCGCGCCCGGAACCCGTTGCAGCACGTACGAGAAGTCCTCCGCGCCCATCAGCGGGTCCTCCATGGGCGCGGCCCAGCGGTGGCCGAGCGCGGCGGCGGTGACGTCGAGGACGTGCGGGCCGACCCGGGCGTCGTTCACCGTCACGGGGTAACCGGGGACGATCTTCACCCGCGCCGTGCAGCCGTGGGCGGCGGCGACGTGCTCGCACACCTGCCGCAGCTCGCGGTGCACGAGGTCCCTGGCCTCCTCGCTCAACGTCCGGATCGTCCCCTCCACCAGGGCGTTCTCCGGGATGATGTTGGTCGTGGTGCCGGCCTTGACGTGCGTCACCGACACCACCGCGGGCTGGTGGACGCTCACCCGGCGGGCCACCATCGTCTGGAGCGCGCCGACCATCGCGGCGGCCGGCGGGACCGGGTCCACGGCGTCGTGCGGCATCCCGCCGTGCCCGCCGCGACCGGTGACGGTGATGTGGAAGGTGTCCGCCGACGCCATGGCCGGACCGGGGCGGGACACGACCACCCCGGACTGGAGGGTCGACGTGATGTGCAGGGCGAACGCCTTCTCCACGGGCGTGCCGGCCGCGTCCAGCACGCCCTCGTCGAGCATGTGCTTCGCGCCGTGCGCGCCCTCTTCGCCCGGCTGGAACATGAACACGACCTGCCCGCACAGCGCTTCCCGGCGTGACGACAGCAGCCGCGCGGCGGACGCGAGCATCGCCACGTGCGTGTCGTGGCCGCACGCGTGCATGGAGCCGGGGATCTCCGACGCGTACGGCAGGCCGGTCTCCTCCTGGAGCGGCAACGCGTCCATGTCGCCGCGCAGCAGCACGGTCGGTCCGGGCCGGGACCCGCGCAGCACCGCGACGACCGACGAACTGGACCGCCCGGTGGTGACCTCCAGCGGCAGGCCCTCCAGCGCGTGCCGGACGGCGGCCTGGGTGGCCGGCAGGTCGAGGCCCTGCTCCGGGTGCCGGTGCACCTGCCGGCGCAACGCCACCGTCCTGGGCTGGAGTGCGCGGGCTGCCTCCGCCAACCCGGTGAACCGGGGCTCGGCTGCGGTCGTGTGTGCGTTCGGCAGAGTTGTGCTCATCCCTCGATAGTGGCATCGCGGGAGCCCGGACGCCCGGAGCCGAGGCCCCCGTGCTACCGGGTGCGGTCCCGTGGCCCTACGGTGTGCACATGGCACACCAGGAGCCGGTCAACGGCTTCGCTGTCGCGGTGGTCCGGGAGGACGGTCGCTGGCGGTGCAGCAGGATGGACAACTCGGCGTTGTCCGAACTCGACGCGGCGATCACCGAACTCCGCCAACTCCGCTCCACGGGTGCCGTCTTCGGGCTGCTGGCGGTGGACGACGAGTTCTTCATCATCCTCCGTCCCGTGCCCGGCGGGGTGGCGTTGCTGCTGTCCGACGCGGCGGCGGCCCTGGACTACGACATCGCCGCCGACGTGCTGGACCTCCTGCGGGTCGACCCACCCGACGAGGAGGACGACGAGCTGTGGCCCGAGGGCGACCTCGCCGTCCTGGCCGACCTGGGTATGCCGCAGCACGAGTTGCAGGTGATCGTGGACGAGGTCGACCTGTACCCGGACGAGCAGTTGCAGATGGTCGCGCAGCGGTGCGGGTTCGGTGACGAGTTCACCAAGCTGCTGGACTCCATCCAGGCGTGAGCGACGAGGATCTCGTGCGGGCGGCCCTCGACGTCGCCCGTCGTGCGCCCCGGACCGGTGACGTGCCGATCGGCGCCGTCGTGTTCGGGCCCGGTGGCGAGGAGCTGGCGCGGGCCTGCAACGCCCGTGAGGCCACGGGCGACCCGACGGCCCACGCGGAGGTGTTGGCGCTGCGTGCGGCGGCGGCCGTGCACGGGGACGGGTGGCGGTTGGGTGGTTGCACGCTCGCGGTGACCGTGGAGCCGTGCACGATGTGCGCCGGCGCGCTGGTGCTGGCGCGGGTCGACCGGGTGGTGTTCGGGGCGTGGGAGCCCAAGACCGGTGCGGTCGGTTCCCTGTGGGACGTGGTCCGCGACCGGCGGCTCAACCACCGGCCCGAGGTCGTGGGCGGTGTGCTGGAGGCCGAGTGCGCGGAGCTGCTGGCGTCGTTCTTCGGTCGAGTGTGACGCACGTCACTATTGCGTTATGCTCCGTTCGGACGAGGCATCCCAGGGGTGGAAGGACCAACTGCCCGACCCCGAGGGGAGTTCACGATGGGCGTTTTCGACCAGGCCAAGGACAAGGCCCAGCAGCTGATCGGTGAGGCCAAGGAGAAGGTCGGCCAGAAGACCGACAACGAAGACCTCGAGGCGTCCGGTCAGAAGGACCAGACCGTGGGGGAAGTCAAGGAAACCGGCCACGACCTGCGGGACAAGGCCGCGGGCGCGGTGCAGGACACCAAGGACAAGTTCTCGGGCAACTGAGCCCACCCCCGGCCGGGGCCGGGTCCCGCCGCGTGACCGGCCGGGGCCCGGCCCCGGCGCGTGTGCTCGGCCGGTCCTCGTGCGGGGCGGGTTCGGGTGGGTGGTGCCTCCGCGGCCCTGGCCTCTTCCCCGTCCGGTGGATGAGGTGTCGGGTGACTGCTCCGCGCGGTCGGGCGAGGCCGCGTTACCGGGCGAAATTAGCCCGCCTGGGTGAACTCGCTGATCTGCGGGTGGGCATACCCGCTGCCACGCTTGGTCGGTGTCCGTCGAGATGATCGCGGACGCCGTCCTGGCAGGCGGCGTCGCCAGGGGTGACTTGGCCGCGTTCGAAGCACTCGTGCGGCGGTATTCCGGTCGGGTGTTCGGCTTGGCGTGCCGGGTGCTCGGCGACCGGGCCGAGGCGGAGGACGTCACGCAGGAGGTCTTCGCCACCGCGTGGCGGCGGCTGGACTCGTTGACCGAGCCGGCGGCCGTGCGGACGTGGCTGTTCCGGGTCGCGTACCGGCAGTGCCTGGCCGTGCTGCGGAGCTGCCGCACCCACCCGGTGGGCGACCTGCCGGACTGGGGCGTGACCCCCGTGGGCGTCGGCCAAGGCCCCCGTGACCCGTCCGCGGTAGCCGAAACCCTGGCCGCCGTGACGGCCTTGAGCCAGGCCCTGCGCCGCCTGCCCGAGCCGCAGCGGGCGGTGTGGCTGCTGGCCGTGGTCGACGGCCTCACCTACGCCGAGATAGCCCTGGTGGTGGGCGCCAGCGAGGAGTCCGTCCGCGGTCGTCTGGCTCGTGCCCGTGTGCGCCTGGCGGAGGCCATGCGCGTGTGGCGATGACCCCCCTGTCACGGGGGTGCGGCGGTCTTGTATTGTTCTCGGCGGTGGCGTGTCCGAGCGGCCGAAGGAGCACGCCTCGAAAGCGTGTGAGGTGCAAGCCTCCGTGGGTTCAAATCCCACCGCCACCGCTCAGACGGGGCCTACCAGCGGAAACGCCGGTAGGCCCCGTTCTCGTTGCCGGGGTTGCGGGTCCGGGGTGGGGCGCGGCGAACGGGCCTGCGGAACTCGACCGGTACTCGGTCACGTGGCCCGTCGTGGAGGACAAGCTGTGCGCCGCCGATGAGGTCGCACGGGTCAAATCACCGGCCGGACGGACTACCTGATCGAGTGCCGATCAGCCGTGACCGCGAACACCAGCTATCGGGCACTCAGCAACCGGTCCGATGGTGTGTGCTGCTCGGTCCACAGCCTCGCGGACCTGCGGTCGCCAACGGGCTGAGCCGGACCCATGACCTGCACAGCTGGAGTTGTCCCTGCGGAGACTCCGGCCACTGGTCGACCGCGGAGCCGTCGTTGATCGTTAGCATGGCGAGCCGTGCGCGCTGTGTTTCCCGGCTCGTTCGACCCGGCCACGCAGGGACACCTGGATGTGGCGCGTCGGGCTGCGGGCATGTTCGACGAAGTCGTCATGTGCGTCCTGACCAACCCGGCGAAGACGGGTCGGTACCCCCTTGCCGAACGGCTGGTCCTGCTGGCGGACATGACCAGCGAGCTGGGCAATGTCACCGTGGACTCCTGTCCCGGCCGGCTGTTGGTCGACTACTGCCGCGAGGCGGGCGTCGGTGTGGTCGTGCGGGGCGTGCGCACCCCGGGCGACTTGGCGCACGAGTTGCCCATGGCCGGGATGAACCTTCACCTGAGCGGCATCGAGACGGTGTTCGTGCCGGCTAGTCCTGCGCGGGCGCATGTCTCCTCGACCCTCGTCGTGGCGACGGCCCGGGGTGGCGGCCGTGAGGTGGGCGGCAACCGCTAGTTCTCCAGCGGGCTGGAGCGGGAACGCGAGGCGGCGTCGCGAAATGGCGATTGCTCCGGATGGTGCAGTTCATTTGCTCCGTTGGTCGGCGTGGCCCGCAGAATTGGGGTTTTTGCGGCGGTGCGTCGGAGACCGGTGATTGGCGCGTCGGGTTTCGGGTGAATCGGCTCTCGGTAGCCATTGGTGACGGTTGGTGGGGTGGTCGGCTCTGGGTGGTCGTGTCGCCGTCGGCTTTCGTGGTGTGCGGGGACCCGCTGGTGTAGGAAAAGCGCTATGGAGAGCGACGCGGTCGAGGGCCTGGCGGGGTTGGACGGGGATGAGCGCCAGGCGGTGGCCGCCGGGCTGTGGGAGGCCTGGCGGTCCGGGCCCAGCGGTGGGGCGGTGTTGACCGGGCTTTCCGGGATCGGGAAGTCGAAGGGTGTGGTCGCGCCGCTGCTCAAGCGGGCCGAGGAACGGGGGTTTCGGACCGTGTTGGTCGAGGTTCCGCCGCGGCCCGCGGAACCGGGTGACGAGCCGATTGATCTGGAAGCGGAGTTATTGGAGCAGCTCCGCGTGGAAATGGAGTACGCCGGAATCGTCGTGCCTGCGGAGAAGCAGCGCCGGCGGGGGCTGTTCATCACCATGCTGACGTTGTTCCGCAGCGGCGCGCTGGTGGTGGTGGACGAATTCCAACGCCTGCTGGGGCCGGACGGGCGGCCGGTGGCGCCGTTCGCGGACGAACTCGTCAAAATCGTCGGGCGGGCCGGCCGGGGTGGGTTGTGGCTGGTCTCCAACCGGTCCGTGGACCCGATCTGGACCGAGTCCTTCCACGTGGCGACCCTCCCGAAGCCGCCGGAGGCGGACGCGATCCGGATCGTGCTGGCCGGCATCCGCTCCGGCTACGACGCCGACGAGTGGTTCCCCGCCGAACGCCGCGCGCGGACCGTCGCCCGGCTCGGCGCCAACCCCAGGGTGCTGCGCCTGCTCGGCGGCCTGCTCGGCATGTACACGCTGGACGACCTGCTCGGACCCGAGGTCGAGCCGATGACCGGTCCCGACGAGACGCACCTGGTGGACGCCATCGAGCGCGACCTGGTGGTCAAGGCGATGGAGGGGCTGACCGACGACGCCGTGCGCCGTGCGCTGGACGACCTCTCCGTGCTGGACGACTGGGCGGGCGCGGAGCTGCGCGAGGCGATGATCGGCAGGCTCGGCGACACCAGCGAGCTGACCCGCGAACTGCTCAACCGCTACCTGCTGGAGAGCCGGCCCTCGTCGTCCGGCGCGACGCCGGGCCGGGCCGCGTACCAGGTGCACCCGGTCGTGCGGGAGCTGAACCTCCTGCGGCACCACGGCAACGAGGCCGCGTGGCGCTCGGCGCACCGCCGGGCGGGCGAGTGGTACGCGCGTCCGCTGCTCGCCAAGGACCTGTCCCGGGTGGACGAGTACCGCCTCGCGACCGCCCTCGACCGCTCGCAACGCCACCTGCGCAAGGCGGACGCGGACGACCTCCTGGTGGAGGTGCGGTCCCGGGTCGCCGCCTACCTCGGCCGGTACGACGGTGAGCGCGACGTGCCCGAGCTGGCGGTGGAGCGGGACGGTCGGATCGCCCTGCTGGGCACCTACCTGACCGACGTGGACGTGCCCGGGTTGAGCGGTCACCTGGCCCGGCTGCTGCGGGCCAGGGGTGGGCCCGGTGACGCGGTGCGGGCGTTGGACCACGCCCGGCGCGCCACGCGTGGTCAGGTCGAGAGCTTCTCGTGGAACTTCTGGATCCAGCTCGTCCGCCAGGTCGACGGCTACGCCGCGGCGGCGGAGGCCGGGCGGGAGGCGGCGCGCCACGTGACCCACTACCTGCACCGGATCTACACCGCGACCGGTGCGGCCCTGGCCGCCGACGGGCGTCCGGCGGAGGCGGTGGCCGAACTCCGCAAGGGGTGCCGCCTCGTGCCCAGGGTGGACCGGTACCGGCTGGCCCAGCACGCCCTGTTCTACGCCGCGGGCGAGGAGGACCCCGCCCTGCTGGCCGACGTGTGCCAGTGGCTGCACGGGTTGCGTGGTCTGGAACCGCAGGCCACGTTGGGCGACATCCTCCTGCACCAGCACCGGGGTGAGTGGGCGGAGAGCGTGGAACTGGCGCACCGCGCGGCGAAAGCGCCGCGGTCCCTGGTGCACTTCCACGTCTGCGAGGCGGTGGGCCGGTTGGCGTTGAACCAGCCGGGGCAGGCGCGGACGGCGTTGAACTCGGCCCGCGACACCTCCAGCCGCCGGATGGCCCGGGAGGGGAAGACCTGGTTGGCCGCCCTGGTCGAGCTGTGCGACAACCGGCCCCGGCCGGCCTCGGAGAAGCTGGCCCGGTACCTGGGCACCGCCACCGCGCCGACCAAGCCGCAGGAGATCCGGGCGGCCCTGTTCGACATCTGGGACCACCGCATCGCCACGGAGGGCGAGTTCAACCCGTCCTTCCACATCCCGATCCTGCCGCCTGCGATCACCGGCCAGCCGGAGAACGTGTACCGGCCCCAGTACGGCGGACCGGTCCTGCCCCAGCACCGCGAAGCCGCGGCTCGGGTGGCCGACCGGATCGAGGAGGGCGGAAGTGGCGCGAGCCGCGTGCGGGAGGGCGGGGGCCGCGCCGGGGGCGGGAGCGGTGGTGCCCGCGCCGAGGACGGGCGTGGTGCGAGCCGGGTTGTGGGGGAGCGGGGCGGAGTGCGGGAAGTCGGGGCGGCGGTTCCGGAGTTGGGGGCGGGTGCCGAGGTTGTCGGCGGTGCGGCCGGGGTTGGGGCGGTGCCTGGTGCCGGGGACGCGGGTGTTGAGGGCGTGGGGTCGGTTGTGGGGAGTGCGTCGGATGAGGGTGTGGTGGGTGTGAGCGGCGGTGGGCGGCGGGGGGTTGTGCTCGCGGTGGGGACTGAGTGGAATTCGGCTCATGGGGGGTTGAGCACGTTCAACCGGCGGCTGTGCGTGGCGTTGGCGACTGCCGGGGTTCGGGTTTTCGCCACGGCCCCTAATGCCTCCGAGGAGGAGAAGGCGCAGGCCGCCGCGGTGGGGGTGGAGCTGGTCAAGCCGGCTCGGGTTCGGCCGGGGGCGGTGCACGAGGCGTTGTCGCGGCGGCCGGAGTTACCCGTTGGGGTGGAACCGAACGTGGTGATCGGGCACGGGCGGGTGACCGGTCATGCCGCGGACAGCTTGCTGGACGACTTCCCGGACGCGCGGCGGGTGCACTTCATCCACATGGCGCCCGATGAGATCGAGTGGTTCAAGCCGGATCGGGACGACGACGTCGGGACGCGCACCGAGGAACGCCACCAGGAGGAGTTGGACCTGGGGGCGCGGGCGCACCGGGTCGTGGCGGTCGGGCCCCGGCTGTACGACCGGTACGTGCGGGACTTCTCGTCCATCGACACGGCCACCGTGGTCCGGCTCGACCCCGGCTTCGACGTGGACAACCCGGCCGACCGGGAGCCGCCGCCGGGCAAGCCCTGGTCGGTGTTGTTGTTCGGGCGGCTGGAGGACGCGAAGCTCAAGGGGCTCGACATCGCCGCTCGCGCCGTCGCGCACGCGATCGGCGACCGCGGACCTGGTGCGGCGCGGTTGGAGTTGAAGGTCCGGGGCGCCCCGGAGAACTCGTCCGCGCTGGTGCGGGACCGGCTGCTGGAGTGGGCCGGCGAGTCGGCGGCGTTGCGGCCGCTCGTCCGCTCCTACTCGACGGACGCCGAGAAGCTGAGCAGCGACCTGCGAACCGCCAGCCTGGTGCTGGTGCCCTCGCGCGCGGAGGGGTTCGGGCTGACCGGGGTGGAGGCGATCACGGCGGGCACGCCGTTGCTGGTGAGCGAGGAGAGCGGGCTGGGGCAGCTGCTCCAGGACGTCCTCGACCAGGAGGAGTGGGCTCGCGTGGTGGTGCCGGTGACCGGGGATCGGGAGCAGGACGCCCTGGTGTGGGGGCGCGCGATCGTGGGCGCGTTGCGGGACCGGAAGGCGGCGTTCGCGGACGCCGCCCGGCTGCGGGAGCGGCTTGCCCGGCAGCTGCCCTGGGCTGCCGCCGCGGAGCTGTTGATCAGGGAGTGCGAGCTGTGATCGAGGGGCGCGGCTGACGGGGGGTGCGGCTCGTGGTCGGGGGCGCGGCTGGCGGGGGTGCGCGGCTCGTGGTCGGGGGACGCGGCTCGTGGCGGGGGAGTGCGGCCCGTGGCCGGGGTGCGGTTGGTGGCCGGGGGAGCGTGGCCCGTGGCCGGGGGACACGGCTGGCGGCTGAGGAGTGCGGCCCGTGGTCGGAGGACGCGGTTGGTGGCCGGGGAGCGCGGCTGCTGAGCGCGGCTGCTGAGCGCGGCTGCTGAGCGGGAGCGTGGCTGCTGGTGCGTGAGCGCGGCTGGCGGCCGGGGAGCGTGGCTGCTGGTGCGTGAGCGCGGCTGGCGGCCGGGGAGCGTGGCTGCTGGTGCGTGAGCGCGGCTGGCGGCCGAGGAGCGTGGCTGGTGGCAGGGGAGTGCGGCCCGTGGTCGGGGAGCGCGGCTGCTGAGCGGGAGCGTGGCTGGTGGTGCGTGAGCGCGGCTGGTGGCCGAGGAGTGCGGCCTGCGCGCGTAGTCGACTGCGTGGTGCCTGGCCGCCCTGCGTGCGGTGCCGGCGGGATCTGGCCGGCGGAGCGGGGGCGAGGGGCGGGAGGCGGAGTCGAAGGGCTGCGCATCGGGGGCGCGGCTGCCTCGTCAGGCGGGCGCGCCCCCGTCGCATGCGCTGTGCCTTCCGGCGCTGGGAGGGGCCACCGGAGTGCACGTGATCGACTGTACCGCATTCTCGAACACACGTTCGAGTGATGATGGGGAATCACCCTGCGGTGTGGCAGGCGGGGTGGTGTTTGTGCTCGTCGCACGCCTGGGCATGGTCAACAGTTAGTGACGGCTTCTTTCGCAGTTCACTCGATCCGGGGAGGATTCGCGGACCCGTCAACCTCCGGGAGGATCCGTGAGACCAAGCCCGCTCCGCGTCGGATTAGCGGTCGCCGCCGCTTCGGCCGCGTCGCTCGCCCTGGTGGCGCCCGCGACCGCCGCGCCCAGCCCGGACGCCCTGATCGCCGAGGTGTACGGCGGCGGTGGCAACTCCGGCGCGACGCTCGTCCAGGACTTCGTCGAGCTGGCCAACCGCGGCTCCGCCCCGGTCGCGCTGGCCGGCTGGAGCGTCCAGTACCTGCCCGCGAGCGCGTCCGCCGCGAGCCAGTGGCAGGTCACGCCGCTGGCCGGCGCCGTCGAGCCCGGCCGCCGCTACCTGGTCGCCGAGGCCAAGGGCGCGGGCGGCACGGTCGCGTTGCCCGCGCCGGACGCGACCGGTTCGATCGCCATGTCCGCCACCGGCGGCACGGTGGCGCTCGTCGCCGGCACCACCGCGTTGACCTGCAAGACCACCGCCGACTGCGCCGCCGACACCCGTGTGCGCGACCTGGTCGGCTACGGCACGTCGACCGTCGTCCGCGAAGGCACGCCCACGGCGAACCTGAGCAACACGACGTCCGCCGCACGTCCCGCGTTGACCGACACCGACAACAACGCCGCCGACTTCACCGTGGGCGCGCCCACGCCGGTCAACGCCAAGGGCCAGGGCCCCGGCGACGAGGAGCCGCAGCCCGAGCCGGGCGACAAGCGCATCCACGACGTCCAGGGCACCACCCGCGTCTCGCCGCTCCTCGGCCGCAAGGTCGTGGGCGTGCCGGGCGTCGTCACGGCCACGCGTGCCACCGGCGACCGCGGTTTCTGGTTCCAGGACCCGAACCCCGACACGGACCCGCGCACCAGCGACGGCCTGTTCGTCTACACGGCCGACCTGACGCCGACCGTCGAGCCGGGCGACTCCGTGCTCGTCAGCGGCACGGTGGCGGAGTACCGGCCGGGCGGCGACACGGCGGCCAACTCCAACCAGACACTCACCGAGATCACGAGCGCGACGGTCACCGTGTTGTCCAAGGGGAACGCGTTGCCCGCGCCGGTCACCCTCACGCCGCCCGACGGGTTCATCCCCGCGGCGGGTGGCGGGAGCATCGAGGGCCTGGAGCTGAACCCCGCCGTGTACGGCCAGGACTACTACGAGTCGCTTGAGGGCATGTACGTCCAGGTCGACAACGCACGCGTGGTCGGCCCGACGAACAACTTCGGCGAAACGTGGATCACCACGAAGCCCAACCAGAACCCGACCGCACGTGGCGGCACGAACTACCTCGGCTACGACCAGCCCAACAGCGGGCGGATCAAGGTCAAGGCCGGCAGCGCCACGCCGCAGACGAGCAACGTGGGCGACGTGTGGCGCGGTACGACCGTGGGCAACATCGAGTACACGAACTACGGCGGCTACACGTTGGCCACGAAGACCGTGGGCGCCTACGAATCCGGTGGCATCAAGCCGGAAACCACGGACGCCACGCGCTCCCACGAGCTGTCGGTGGCCACGTACAACGTGGAGAACCTGGCCGCCACCAACGACCAGGCGAAGTTCGACCGCTTGGCGGCGGCCGTGGTGAAGAACCTGTTGTCGCCGGATGTCGTGGTGCTGGAGGAGATCCAGGACAACAACGGCGCGGTGGACGACGGCACCGTGACGGCGGAGGAGACGTTCGCGAAGTTCGCGGACGCGATCGTCGCCGCGGGCGGGCCGCGTTACCAATGGCGGCAGATCGACCCGCAGAACAAGACCGACGGCGGTGAACCGGGCGGCAACATCCGCGTGGCGTTCCTGTTCAACCCGGCCCGCGTGTCGTTCGTGGACCGCGCGGGCGGCGACGCGACCACGCCGGTGTCCGTGGTGAAGCAGAACGGCCGTGCGACGTTGTCCGTGTCGCCGGGCCGCATCGACCCCGCGAACCCCGCGTGGAACAGCAGTCGCAAGCCGTTGGCGGGCGAGTTCAAGTTCCGCGGTCGCACGGTGTTCGTGGTGGCCAACCACTTCAACTCCAAGGGTGGTGACCAGGCGCTGCACGGGCGTTACCAGGAGCCCGTGCGCTCGTCGGAGGTGCAGCGCGCCGCGCAGGCCACGGCGTTGCGTGCGTTCGTGGACCAGGTGAAGGCCGTTGACCGCGGTGCGAACGTGGTGCTCGCGGGCGACATCAACGACTTCCAGTTCTCGCCGGCGATCAGCACGCTCACGGCGGGCGGCGCCGTGGTGGACCTGGTCTCGACGTTGCCGGAGGCGGAGCGCTACGGCTACGTGTACGACGGCAACTCGCAGACGCTGGACCACATCCTGATCAGCGCCAACATCAACCGCTACCGGTACGACGTGGTGCACGTCAACGCGGAGTTCGCCGACCAGGCCAGCGACCACGACCCGCAGGTCGTGAAGCTGCGCCCGAGCACGGGCAACGCCAAGGTGGACCGGCTGGTCTTCCTGCTGGAGGACCTGGCGGAGCACCTGCCCCGCCGCTGACCCCTCCCACGCGCGACGGCCCCGTCCGGGATCTCCCGGGCGGGGCCGTTCAGCGCGGAGGATACGGGATTTGAACCCGTGAGGGGGTTAACCCAACACGATTTCCAGTCGTGCGCACTAGGCCGCTATGCGAATCCTCCGCGGAAGAGCCTACCCAATGGGCGGTTGACCGGCCAAAACGGCTGGTCAGGGCGGGTGTGGACAGGGTTCTCCACACGTGTGGACAGGGTTGGGGATAACTCGAACGGGTGTTCGAACGACCTGGTCAGGCGGCTCGCACGTCCACCAAGAGGGCCGTCGCGGCACCCCGGTTCAGCCGCGGCGGGTGGTCGACGACGGTGGTCGCCACACCGGCCGCCGCGAGGGCGTCCGCGCACGCCCGCGCGCTCGCCTCGACCTGCTCCGACGTGCGGTGCAGGTCGTCCGCGACGGTCCAGCACAGGCGGACCGCGCAGCGGCCCAGGGGCGGGATCGCCACGGACCTCGCCACGTCGACCAGGGCCTCGCGGATCTCGGCCAGGGCGGAGTCCCGGTCGCCTGGGTCGACGGGCAGGCGTGCCTTGGGCAGCACCAGGAGGTAGGCGCGGTCGGTGGCGCTCACGCCCGGCACCTGCGGAGGAGGAGGTCGGCGGGTGCCACGTGCAGGGCGTCCGCCAGACGGCCGAGGAGGTCGGGGCTGGGCGCGCGGTGGCCGTTCTCGATCGCGGACAGCGCGCCCTTGGTGCAGCCGACCTCGGCGGCCAGCGCGGTCACGCTCCGTCGTGAGATCACCCGCAGGTACCGCAGTCGCTCTCGATCGATCGGAAACTGCGTCATGGCCAAACTCTAACCAAACAAACCGGGTACGGGAACGGGGTTTGCAAGAGTTTGCGCAGGTCGTCAGCGTTGCGTCAGCGCGCTTCGATTACGCGGGGTTGTCAGTTTGCGGTTGTTTGCCACACTTGATCCATGACGCTTCCGGCGGACGGCGACGACCACCGGCTTCCGGACTGGCCACTCGGCCCTTACTTACGCAGAGCACGCGACGAGGCCGGGTTGGCCATTGCGGAAGTCGCCCGTTTGGCGGAGGTCAGTCACGCGAAGGTGCGCCAGCTCGAACGCGGCTACGCGGTGCGGGACGGCCGGCGCTACCCCGTCGGCACCACCAAGACCACGGTGGAACGGGTCGCGCGCGCGGTGGGCGCGGACGTCGCCGAAGCCCTGCGACTGGTCGGGATCGACGCCGACGACCCGCGCGCGCCCGGCCGCCGGGCGCGACCATTGGACCTGTCCGCTGTGTCCGACGAGGACCTGTTGACGGAGATCGCGCGCCGGCTGAAGGCGCGGCACGGCGGCTGAGAAGGCCCACGGCGCTGGAGGAACGGTGACGTCGCACGACGGTGCTGAGTGCTACGTGTGCTCGTCGGCGACCGGCGAGCGGCTGCACCTGTGGGTGGAGGCGCTCCCGGACGGCGGGCTGTGGGCGTCGTTCCAGGAGAGCGAGCTGGAGGCCGTGGAGTTCACCCGCGCGGAAGTCGACCAGTTGCTGCACCTGTGGGAGGAACTCGGGCGCAGGCAGCGGGCGGGTGTGCCGACCGATCAGCAGTGGTGCGTCGTGGTGACCGAAGAGGACAGCCGTCGGCGGACGGCGCTCATATACGGCCTGAAGAACGGGCTTGTCACCTACTGGCGCGTGGATGAACCACGTGGCGAGCTGTTGTTGGACGTCAATGCCATCGACGGTCTCATCGAGGCGTTGCGCGCCCTACGCGCCTAACGACGCAAACCGGCGCGTTTGACCGCCGAACCGACCACTGTGACCTCCGCGGACGGGATGTCGTGCAAACCCGTCACGAATTCGTAGAGAGCGGGCAGGTCACGGCAGAACACGGCCGCCGTGAGGTTCGTCGGACCCGTGGTGGCGAGTGTTCCGTGCACCATCGGGTGTTCGGCGAGACGACGGCCCAACGCGTCGAGACGGCCCGGTGGCACGGTCATCCACACGTTGGCGTCCACCGTCAGTCCGAAGAGGCGTGGGTCGGCGACGGTGTACGTGCGCACGTGGCCGCCCGCCGTGAGTCGGTCCAGTCGACGTCGGACCGTCGACTCGGGCACGCCCGACGCCGCCGCGAGCGGACCCGGACCGGTGCGGGCGTCGGTCGTGAGCCGGTCCAGCAGGTTGCGGTCCAGGTCGTCCGGGGTGACCTGGTCGGTGGGCGCGGGCGGGGTGAGGGCGGCGGTCTCGTCCGGGGTGAGCAGCCCCGTTCGCCAGTCCGCGGCGTCCGAGAACACGTGCAGCACGGACAACGGCTGCACGGACGTGATGGCGTTCGACGGCAGCCGTGGCACGCCGCCGAGCACCACGGCGCTGATCTCCTCGCCGCCCGCCAGGACGTCCACGAACAGCACCTCGGGGCGTTGGGCGAGGGAATCGGCCAACACCTCCACACGGCCCCGGAGGACGCGCACGCGCAGCAACGTCGCGCCACGCAGGCCGTGTTCCGGGCTCGGCACGCGCACGACCCGGACGTGCGGCGCGAGGCGCGTGAGGCTGCGGGTGACCGTTCGGGCCGAAACGCCCAGCACCTCGGCGATCCGGCCGGGTGCCGCGCGGCCGTCCACCTGGAGCGCCGAGATCACGCGTTGGTCCAAAATCGCCAGTTCTTCGGCCATCGGTGTCCTGATCCGCTCATGTGGAGGCTCTTGAGGACTGTAGACGCCGACCTCGGGGACACGCTCGTGCCATGCGAAACGACGTGATCGAGATCGTGCGCGAGGTCGCCGCCGGCATCCCCGCGCTCCGGCCGGGCCGGCCGCCGACCTCGCGGGACGCGATGTTCCGGGTTTTCCAGGCCCTTGATGAACCGCTGTCGGCGGCTTTGCGCGCACGCCTGCCCGAGGGGGAGTGGGTGCTCGACGCGCTGGACGGCGCGGTGCAGTTCCTCCAAGGACTGCCGCAGTGGTGCGTCACGGCGACCCTCGTCGAGCACGGGGAACCGGTGCTCGCCGTGCTGCACTCGCCGTTGCTCGGGGAGACGTACTCCGCCGAACGCGGTGCCGGCGCGTGGCGTGACGGCGTGCGCATCGCACCGTCACGCAAGACCGAACTGGCCGCGGCCGTGGCGGCGACCAGCCAGCCGCCTGCCCTCGCGCCGCAGCCCGCCGCGAACGCCCTGGCCGGGCGGAAGCTGCCCGCCGTGGTCGACCGGGTGGCGGCGGTGCGGAACCTGGGACCGACGTCGTGGCAGGTCGCGGACGTCGGTGCGGGGCGGCTCGACCTGTTCTGGGAGTTCGGCCTCGACGCGGAGAACCTGCTCGGCGCGTCCCTCGTGGCCCGCGAGGCGGGTGCCACCGTGACCACCGCCGGGGGTGACGCGTGGCACGCGGGTGCGGAGAGCTTCCTGGTCGCGGCACCCGGCCTGCACGCCGCGGCGGTGGGGTTGCTGGGGTGATCGGGCGACCGGCTACACTGGACGCGGACCTCGTGCGGCACACATCTCGCGAACCTCCCCAGGGCCGGAAGGCAGCAAGGATAAGCGGGCTCTGGTGGGTGCACGGGGTCCCCTTCTTCTGTCGGACCCCTTCGGTAGGGTCTCGGCCGTGGCGCTCGCCCTCTACCGCAAGTACCGACCGGCCACCTTCGCGGAGGTGGTCGGGCAGGAGCACGTCACCGACCCGCTGCGCACGGCGCTGGGTGCGGGGCGGGTCAACCACGCGTACCTGTTCTCCGGGCCGCGCGGGTGCGGCAAGACGTCGTCGGCACGCATCCTCGCCCGGTCGCTGAACTGCGTGCGCGGTCCCACGCCCGACCCGTGCGGCGAGTGCAACTCGTGCGTCGGGCTCGCGCCGAACGGCGTCGGCAGCGTCGACGTGGTGGAGCTGGACGCCGCGTCGCACGGCGGTGTGGACGACGCGCGCGAGCTGCGGGACAAGGCGTTCTACGCGCCGGCGGAATCGCGCTACCGGGTGTTCATCATCGACGAGGCGCACATGGTCACGACGCAGGGCTTCAACGCCCTGCTCAAGATCGTGGAGGAGCCGCCCGAGCACCTGATCTTCATCTTCGCCACCACCGAGCCGGACAAGGTGCTGCCGACCATCCGGTCGCGGACGCACCACTACCCGTTCCGGTTGATCCCGCCGTCCGCGATGCGCGCGTTGCTGGAGCGCAACTGCGCGGCCGAGGGCGTGGCCGTGGAGCCGTCGGTGTTCCCGCTGGTGATCCGGGCGGGTGGTGGGTCGGCCCGGGACACGCAGTCGGTGATGGACCAGCTCCTGTCCGGTGCGGGGCCCGAAGGTGTGACCTACGAACGGGCGATCTCGCTGCTCGGCGTGACCGACGTGGCGTTGATCGACGACGTGGTGGACGGTTTGGCGGCCGGTGACGGCTCGGCGGTGTTCGGCACCATCGACCGGCTGGTCGACGCGGGGCACGACCCGCGGCGGTTCGCGTCCGACCTGCTGGACCGGTTGCGCGACCTGGTGCTGATGCACGCCGTGCCGGAGGCGGCCGAGCGCGGGCTGGTGTCCGTGCCGGACGACGTGCTGGCGAAGATGGTGGCGCAGCGGGAGGCCACCCGACCGGGGACCGTCACCCGGTGGGCGGAGGTGCTGCACCAGGGGCTGACGGAGATGCGCGGGTCGACCGCGCCCCGGTTGCTGCTGGAGCTGGTGTCGGCGCGGATGCTGCTGCCGGCGGCGAGTGATGCCGAGTCGGCGTTGTTGCAGCGGCTGGAGCGGCTGGAGCAGCACGGGCCGCCGGCGGGTGCGGGCGGGAGCGGCGCGGCTGCGAGCGGCGGGGCCGGCGAGGGCGGCCGGACGTTCCAGCGGCCTTCGCAGCGCGCGGGGCAGGAGCCGCCCGCGCAGCCTGCGGGGGCGCAGGCTTCGAGTGCGCAGGCGCCGGGGGCGCAGGCTGCGGGTGCGCCGGGGCACGGGGCCGCGGGGCGGGCCGAGCCGGACGCCGGGCGGGGTGTGCCGGCCGGTGCCGAGCCGGTGGGCGGAGCGGGTTCGCCGGCAGGCCGGGGTGCGGCGGGGCCGGGCGGGACGCCGGCACGTGGTGCCGAGGCGGCTGCCGGTGCGGCCGGCGGGAATGCGACCGGTGGGTCCGCGGGTGGCGCGAGCGCGGCTCGCGGTGCCGCGGGCGGCGCGGGCACGACCGGCGGTGCTGCGGGTGGCGCGGGTGCGACCGGTGGGTACGCGGGTGGCGCGAGCGCGGCTCGCGGTGCTGCGGGTGGCGCGGGTGCGGCCGGCGGGTACGCGGGTGGTGCGAGCGCGGCCGGTGTCGACGGGGGTGGCGCGGGCGCTGCCGGCGGTGTGGACGCGGCGGAGATCCGGCGGCGGTGGGCGGAGTTGTGCGGCATCGTCAAGGGGCTGGCCGGGCCCAGTGCCAGTGCGCTGCTCACCAGCGGTGCGACGGTGGCGGAGGTGGACGGGTTCTCGGTGACCGTCGCGCACACCTCCGCGCCGCTGGCCCGGCGGCTGGCCGAACCACGCACCGTCGACGCCATCGCGGCGGCGTTCAACCAGGTCTTCGGCGGCACGTGGCAGGTCCGCTGCGTGCACGGCGCGGCCAACCAGGCGCCGACCCGGTCCGCGCCGCCGCAACGCGAGCAGCGCCCCGCGCCGACCCGGCCCAGCCAGGCGGCCCGCGCGCCGGAGCCCGCGCGGCAGGCGCCGGTGCGGCCCGCGCCCGCGGACGACGTGCCGCCGCCGCCCGAGCCACCGGAACCGGACGAGCCGCCGGAGCCGGTGGACGAGGAGGAGATGCTCGCCGAGGCGGCCCGGCCGGGCGCGGCCGGTGACCAGCTCGACCCGGAAGAGGTCGTGCTCAAGCTGCTCCGGGAGGAACTGGGTGCTCGCCCGCTGAAGGGCTGATCCACGCGGTTACCCTGGTGGCAAAACCCGACGAGAGGAACCCGCGGTGCAACCCGGTGGGCCGAACATGCAGCAGATCCTCCAGCAGGCGCAGAGGATGCAGGAGCAACTCGCCGCCACCCAGCAGGAGCTGGCCGACGCCGAGGTGACCGGCACCGCCGGTGGCGGCCTGGTGACCGCCGTCGTGACCGGCGGCGGCGAGCTGAAGAGCCTCGCCATCGACCCGAAGGTGGTCGACCCGGACGACGTCGAGACGCTGTCCGACCTGGTCGTCGCGGCCGTGCGGGACGCCAACCGCGCCGCGCAGGAGCTGGCCGCCCAGAAGATGGGCCCGCTCGCGTCCGGCATGGGCGGCATGGGTGGTCTGGACGACCTCGGCAAGCTGTTCGGCTGATGTACGAGGGGCCCGTCCAGGACCTGATCGACGAACTCGGCCGGTTGCCGGGCGTCGGTCCGAAGAGCGCCCAGCGCATCGCCTTCCACCTGCTCGCCGCGGACCCGGCCGACATCGGCCGGCTCCAGGACGCGTTGCAGAAGGTGAAGGACGGCGTGGTGTTCTGCGAGGTGTGCGGCAACGTCTCGGCCGAGGCGACGTGCCGCATCTGCCGCGACCCGCGCCGCGACCTGACCCTCATCTGCGTGGTGGAGGAGCCGAAGGACGTGCTGGCGGTGGAGCGGACCCGCGAGTTCAAGGGCCGCTACCACGTGCTCGGCGGCGCGCTGGACCCGCTGTCCGGCGTGGGCCCCGACCAGCTCCGCATCCGGCAGCTGCTGACCCGGATCGGCACCGACGTCAACGAGATCATCATCGCCACCGACCCGAACACCGAGGGCGAGGCGACCGCCACCTACCTGGTGCGGATGCTGCGCGACTTCCCCGGCCTGACCGTGACGCGGCTCGCGTCCGGCCTGCCGATGGGCGGCGACCTGGAGTTCGCGGACGAACTCACGCTCGGCCGGGCGCTGTCCGGCCGGCGGAGCATGTGAGGCTGATCGCGGTCGACGGGCCGTCCGGGTCGGGCAAGTCGACCTTCGCGGCGGCGCTGGCCGCGGATCTGGGCGCGGCCCTGGTGCCCACCGACCACTTCGCCACCTGGGACGACCCCGTGTCGTGGTGGCCGCGCCTGGTCTCCGGCGTGCTGGCACCGCTGTGGCGTGGCGAACCGGGCCGCTACCGGCGGGTGGACTGGTCGACGGGCCGGCCGCGTCCGGGTGACTGGATCACCGTCGACGTGCCGGAAATCCTGGTGCTGGAGGGCGTGTCGGCGGCCCGGCGGTCCATCGCGCCGCGGTTGGCCGAGGCGGTCTGGGTGGAGGTGCCGGACGCCCGGACCCGCCTGGAGCGGGCCGTGGCCCGTGACGGCGAGGACAGCCGCCCGCACCTGGTGCGCTGGCAGGCGTTCGAACGGGGCTGGTTCGCGGTGGACGGCGCGAAGGACCGCGCCGACCGCGTGGTCACGCCTGGTTGAGCGCGGCCCGCACGACCTCGGCGTCCGGCGACCCGACGGCCGTGAAGCCCGCCAGCGCGTCGGCCCAGTGGACGCGTGCCGTCTCGACGTCGCCGGCCGCCGCCGCCGCGTCACCCGCGAGGTGCGCGGCCCGCGCCCGCACGAACCGCTGCCCGGTGGTGCGGCTCAGCTCCAACGACCGCTTCGCGTGGTCCATCGCCTGCGCCACGTCGCCCTGGTCCAGCCGGACCCGGCCGAGCAGCGTCAGCTCGTCCACCTCGGCGAGCCGCAGCCGGTAGCGGACCGCGTTGTCCAACGCCTGGGTCGCCGAGTACGCGGCCTCGTCCAGCAGCCCCGCCGCGCGGTGTGCCAGGGCCAGCCCGCGCCGGGCCGCGGAGATGCCCCACAGGTAGCCGGTCTCCTCCGCGATGCGCAACGCCTCGGTGTGCTGCCGCACCGCCTCGTCGATGCGGCCCACGTGGTGCAACGCGACGCCGAGCGCGTTCTTCGCGTCGCACAAACCCTTGAGGTTGCCCATGTTCTCGGCGATGGCCAGCGCGCGTGACGCCTCCGCGATGGCGTCCTCGTACCGGCCGCGCATCACGTACGTGTTCGCCAGACCTTCGTGCGGCATGTGGGCGAAACCCCGCGCGCCCGCCCGCTCGTACAGGTCGCCCGCCCGCTCGTACAGCTCGGCGGCGCGTTCCGGCCTGCCCTGGAACAGGTACACCTCGGCCAGCGCGCGGTAGCTGTCGGCCTGCGTGATCCACACGCCGAGCCGGTTGCCGACGTCGAGCGACCGCTCGAACGACGACACCGCCCGGTCGAGCTGGCCCAGTTGCAGGTACACGCCGCCCAGGTTGATCAGGGCGATGCCCTCCTGCTGCAACGCGCCGATCTCCCGGGTGATCAGCAACGCCCGCTCCAGGCAGTCCGCGGCCTGCTCCAGCTCGCCCAGGTCGATGTACACGCCGCCGAGGTTCACCAGCACGCCGGCCTCGGCGGCGGGCGCGGCGCCGGTGCGCTGCTGGATGGGTATGGCGCGGCGGAAGTGGTCCACGGCCACGCGGTGCTGGCCGATCGTCCAGTACAGGGTGCCCAGGGACGCGAGCATCGCGACCTCGCCCACCGGGTCGCCGATGCCCTGCGCGGCGGCGAGCCCGGCCTTGGCGGTGGCGAGCCACTCCACCGGCAGGCCCTGCGCGTAGAAGTAGCGGCGCAACGCGTCCGCCAGGTGCCAGCAGTCGCTGTCGGGCCGCCGGTCGGACGCGTGCAGCACCAGCGCCACCAGGTTGGCCCGCTCGGCGTCCAGCCACGCCAGCGCCTCGGCGGGCGTGGAGAACAGCCGGGGCGTCACGCCCGTCGCCGTCGACTCGCGCGGCAACCGCATCATGGTGGCCTTGGCGGTGGCGGTCGCGTTGTCCACGGACCGGATCGACCAGTCCATCAGCCTGCGGTGGGCCGACTCGCTGTCCACCGGGCCGTCCTCGACCGCGAGCCGCTCGGCGGCGTAGTCGCGCAGCAGGTCGTGGAACTGGTAGCGGCCGGGCGCGTGGTTGTCGACCAGGTTGGCCGTGGCCAGCCGGTCCAGCCGCCGCCGCGCGTCCTGCGTGGTGAGGCCGCCCAGCGCCGCCGCCACGTCCGGCGTGATGTCGCCGGGCGCGAGGCTGAGCAACCGGAACAACGCGGCCAGCTCCGGTTTGAGCGCCGTGTACGACAGGTCGAACGCCGCGTGCACGGCGGCCCGCTCGTCGCCCTCCACGGCCAGCGCGGCGAGCCGGTTGCCCGCCCGCAGCTCCTCGACGTAGGCGGCGATGGTGGTCTCCGGCCGGGACAGCAGGTTGGCCGCCGCGATGCGCAGCGCGAGCGGCAGGTGCGCGCACAGCTCGGCCAGCTCGTCCGCCGCCGCCTCCTGCGCCGCCACCACGTCCTCGCCCAGCATCCCGGCGAGCAGCGCACGCGTCTCGTGCCGGTCGAGCACGTCCAGCCGCACGTTGGACGCCGCGTGGCTGACCGCGAGGCCGCGCAACGTGTCCCGGCTGGTGACCAGCACCGCGCAGCCGGGCGAGCCGGGCAGCAGCGGCCGGATCTGCTCGGCGTTCGCGGCGTTGTCCAGCACCAGCAGCACGTGCTGGCCGGTGAGCCGGGACCGGAACATCGCCTCCTGCTCGTCCTGGTCCAGCGGCACGGACTCCGGCGGCACGCCCTGCGCGCGCAGGAACCGCGGCAGCACGTCGACCGCGTTGAGGGGCGGTCCCTGGGCGTAGCCGCGCAGGTTCACGTAGAGCTGCCCGTCCGGGAAGTACCGCCGGAGCTGGTGCGCGGCGTGCACGGCCAACGCCGTCTTGCCCACGCCCGGCGGGCCGGCCAGGGTCACCACGGGCACGCCCTGGGCGGTGCGCAGCAACGCCTCTATCAACCGGACGGCCTCGCCGCGGCCGACGAAGTCGCCGATGTCGGCGGGCAGCTGCGACGGCACCACGCGCTCGCGTGGCGCGGTGGTCCCGAGGTCGAGCGCCGGCGCGCCGCTGAGCACCTGCTGGTGCACGCGGCGCAGCTCGTCGCCGGGGTCGATGCCCAGCTCGTCCGCGAGCAGCGCGCTGACCTTGCGGTACGCGCCGAGCGCGTCGGCCTGCCTGCCGGACCGGTACAGGGCGACCATGAGCTGCGCCCACAACCGCTCGCGCAGCGGGTGCTCGCTGGTCAGCCGCGCCAGCTCGGGTATCAGCTCGGCGTGCCTGCCCAGCTCCAGGTCGACCTCGACGCGGCGCTCCTCGACGTGCAGGCGGCGTTCGCCGAGGCGGGGCACCTCGTCGCGGTGCAGCACCTCGGACGGCACGTCCACCATCGCCGGTCCCCGCCACAGGGCGAGCGCGGCGGTGAAGATCGCCGACGCCGCTTCCAGCCTGCCCGCCGCGCGTTCCTGCTCGCCCTCCTCGACCAGCTGCTCGAACCGGACGACGTCGATGGTCCGCTCGTCCACGTCGATCAGGTAGGCGTCCGGCACGGTGCGGATCGGCACGGCGGGACCGAGGACCTGCCGAAGTCGCATCACGTAGGTCTGGAGGGTGCCGCGTGCCCGCGCGGGTGGTTCCGCGCCCCAGATGTGCTCGGCGAGTTCGTCCACCGACACGCTCGACCCGGCACGCATGAGCAACGACACGAGCAGTGACCGCTGTCGACCTGCGCGTACCGCCACCGGTTCGCCGTCGACCAGCACCTGCAACGGCCCGAGGACCCGGAACTCGACCTGTGGTCCCATCCCCGACTCCTCCCGCGCGCGTGCGGCTTTCTGTTGTCCGTTGTACAGCGTAGGAGAGCGTTTGCCCGACCCGAGGTCGTCACGTTGGGTCATCACCCATGAGCCGGAAGTACGAGAAACTTCATTCGCGTGGCCGGATCGTGACCTCCGTTACCTCTCGAAGAGTTGTCAGGACCGGTTAGTGTCGCTGACCACACCGTGTGATCCCGGATTTCCACTAGGGGTGTTTGATGGCTCATTCCCGAACGGCCCGGCGCCGCTGGTCGGCCGCGATCGGCCTCACCGGCGTCGCCGCGCTCGCACTGTCCGGCTGCGCGCAATCCGAGCGCGGTGGCGAGACCGGTGGCGGTCAGGTCGGCGGCACCCTCACCTTCGGCGCGGCGGGTGCCCCGAAGCTGCTGGATCCGTTCTACGCGACCGACGGCGAGACGTTCCGCGTGTCCCGCCAGATGTTCGAGGGCCTGGTCGGGTTCAAGCCCGGCACCGCCGAGGTGCAGCCCGCGCTGGCGACGAAGTGGGAGTCGTCCGCGGACGGCAAGACGTGGACGTTCACACTCAAGGAAAACGTTAAATTCCACGACGGCACCGCGTTCAACGCGGAAGCGGTCTGCGTGAACTTCAACCGCTGGTACAACCAGAAGGGCGCCGCGCAGAGCGAGGCCGTTTCGCAGTACTGGCTGGACAACTTCGGCGGCTTCGCCGACACGCCGGACAAGCCCTCGCTGTTCAAGTCGTGCGCGGCCAAGGACCCGAAGACCGCGGTCGTGGAGCTGACCAAGTCGACTTCGCAGTTCCCGTCGGTGCTGGGCTTCACGTCCTTCTCGATCTCCAGCCCCGAGGCGCTGAAGAAGTACGACGCGGACAACGTCGTCGCGTCGGGTGACGCGTTCACCTACCCGGCCTACGCCAACGAGCACCCCACCGGCACCGGCCCGTTCAAGTTCGGGAAGTTCGACAAGGCGAACAACGTCGTCGAGCTGGTCCGCAACGACGACTACCACGGCGACAAGGCCAAGCTGGACAAGGTCGTCTTCAAGATCATCCCCGACGAGACCGCCCGCAAGCAGGCGCTCAAGGCGGGCGACATCGACGGGTACGACCTGCCGAACGCCGCCGACTGGGCCGGGCTGAAGTCCGACGGGTTCGACGTCAAGGTGCGCCCCGCGTTCAACGTGCTGTACCTGGGCATCAACCAGCTCAACAACCCGAAGCTCCAGGACCTCAAGGTCCGCCAGGCGCTCCAGTACGCGATCAACCGCGAGCAGCTCGTGAAGTCCCAGCTGCCCGAGGGCGCGACGGTCGCGTCCCAGTTCATGCCGCCGCTGGTCAACGGCTACGACAAGTCGCTGGAAGCGGTCAAGTACGACCCGGAGAAGGCCAAGGCGCTGCTCGCCGAGGCGGGCGCGAGCGACCTGACGCTGAAGTTCTACTGGCCGACCGAGGTCACCCGGCCCTACATGCCGAGCCCGAAGGACCTGTACGGCGCGATCGCGGGCGACCTCCAGAAGGCCGGCATCAAGGTCGAGGCCACCAGCAAGCCGTGGAACGGCGGCTACCTGACCGACGTCGACAACGGCGTGCCGGACCTGTTCATGCTGGGCTGGACCGGTGACAACGGCACCGCCCACAACTGGGTGGGCACGTTCTTCGGCCGCACCGACAACCGGTTCAACACCGGCAAGTCGCCGTGGGGCAAGGTCCTGGCCGACGACCTGGCGGCGGCCAACGCCGAGCCGGACGAGGCCAAGCGCACCAAGCTCTACGAGGGCATCAACAAGAAGATCATGACCGAGTACCTGCCCGCCGTCCCGCTGTCGTACGCGCCGCCGGCGATCGTGTTCAAGAAGGAGATCCAGGGCGTCACGCCCAGCCCGCTGACCGACGAGAGGTTCGGCTCGGCTTCCAAGGGCTGACCCACGGATAGAGACCACGGGGTAGCACAATGCTCCGCTACACGATCCGACGGCTCATCCAGCTCGTCGGCGTGGTGCTGGTGCTGTCCCTGCTGCTCTTCGCGTGGCTCCGCGCTCTCCCGGGAGGACCGGTCTCGGCCCTCCTGGGAGAGCGCGCCACGCCCGAGTCGCGGGAAGCCCTCACCAAACAGCTCGGCTTGGACCAGCCGATCTTCGTCCAGTACGTGAAGTTCCTCGGCCGCGCGTTGTCCGGCGACTTCGGTGTCTCCACCGGCGTCCAGCCGGGCGACTCGGCCATGGAGATCTTCCTCCAGCGGTTCCCCGCGACCATCGAGCTGAGCTTCCTCGCGATCGTCATCGCGGTGGCGCTGGGCATCCCGCTCGGCTACCTGGCGGCGAAGCGGCGCGGTGGCTGGTTCGACAACCTCAGCGTGGCCGGTTCGCTGATCGGCGTGGCCGTGCCGGTGTTCTTCCTGGCCTACGTGCTCAAGGACGTGCTGTCCGCGGCGCTCGGCCTGCCCACCCAGGGCAGGCAGGACGCGATCGGCGCGACCCGCGTGACCGGGTTCTTCGTGGTCGACGGCGTCATCACGCAGGAGTGGGACGCGGCGCTGAACGCGCTGGAGCACCTGATCCTGCCCGCGATCGCGTTGTCCACCATCCCGTTCGCGGTGGTCTTCCGGATCACCCGCGCGGCCGTGCTCGACGTGCTGAACGAGGACTTCGTGCGCACGGCCGAGTCGAAGGGCCTGACCTCGCCGGTGATCCGGCGCAGGCACGTGCTGCGCAACGCGATGCTGCCGGTGGTGACCACGATCGGCCTCCAGACCGGCGCGCTGCTCGCGGGCGCGGTGCTCACCGAGAAGGTGTTCTCGCTGCCCGGGGTCGGCCAAGCGCTCGCGATCGGCTTCGAGCGGCGCGACTACCCGGTCCTGCTGCTGCTGATCATCATGGCCACGGTCGTCTACGTGGTGGTCAACCTGTTGGTGGACCTCTCGTACGCGTTCATCGACCCGCGGATCAGGACGAGGTAGGCGCATGGTGACCCCTACCCGCAAGAAGGACCGGATCGACGCGCTCGCCGCGTCGTCGGGCGAGTCCGACGCAGGCGTCAGCCTGGCCGCGAGCGCGTGGCGGACGCTGCGCCGCAGCCCGGTGTTCCTCACCGGCGCGACGATCATCACGTTGTTCGTGCTGATCTCGCTGCTGTCGCCGTGGCTCGCGCCGCAGGACACCGCCGAACCGATGCTGATCGACCAGGTCGTGAAGGCGCGCAACGAGATCCCGCCACCGCAGCCGGGCCACCTGCTCGGCGGCGACCTCCAGGGCCGGGACTTCTTCTCCCGCCTGCTGGTCGGCTCGCAGCAGACGCTGATCGTCGGCGTGCTCGCCACCCTGATCGGGCTGGCGGGCGGCCTGACGCTGGGCACGCTCGCGGGCGCGCTCGGCGGCTGGGTCGACACGGTCGTGATGCGCCTGGTCGACGTCATGCTGTCGCTGCCCAGCCTGCTGCTGGCGTTCAGCATCAGCGCGATGTTCGCGCGCCCCAACCAGTACACCGTGATCGTCGCGGTGGCGGTGGTGCAGATACCGGTGTTCGCCCGCCTGCTGCGCGGCTCGATGCTGGCGCAGCGCTCCAGCGACCACGTGCTGGCGGCGACCGCGCTGGGCGTGAAGCCGGGCGCGATCGTGTTCCGGCACATGCTGCCCAACTCGCTCGGACCGGTGATCGTGCAGTCCACGCTCGTGCTGGCCACGGCCATCATCGACGCGGCGGCGCTGTCGTTCCTCGGCCTGGGCAACCCGGACGACCGGGTGCCGGAGTGGGGCCAGATGCTGGGCGACGTGCAGAACGTGTTCGACACGCACCCGCAGCTGGCGTTCTGGCCGGCGGGCTGCATCATCGTGGTCGCGCTCGGGTTCACGCTGATGGGCGAGACCCTGCGTGAGGCCCTCGACCCCAAGAGCAGGCGGTGAGTCATGGCGTTGCTGGAAGTGCGTGACCTCACCGTGGTTTTCGAGCGCAAGGGGGAGCAGCCCTTCACCGCCGTCGACCACGTGAGCTTCGACGTGGAGCCCGGTCAGACCGTCGGTCTGGTCGGCGAGTCCGGGTGCGGCAAGTCGGTCACCTCGCTCGCGGTGATGGGGCTGCTGCCCCGGCGCGGCGCGCGGATCGGCGGGACCGTGAACTACGAGGGCGTGAACCTGCTCGCCCTGTCCGACCGGGAGATGCGCGACCGGCGCGGGCGTGACCTGGGCATGGTGTTCCAGGACCCGCTGTCGTCGTTGAACCCGGTCATCCCGATCGGCGTCCAGGTGACCGAGGTGCTGGAGCGGCACCGGGACATGCCGCGCAAGAAGGCCATGGTCGAGGCGGAGGACCTGCTGGACAAGGTCGGCATCCCCGACCCGCGCCGGCGGTTGTCCGAGTACCCGCACCAGCTCTCCGGCGGGATGCGGCAACGCGCGTTGATCGCGATCGCGTTGGCGTGCCGGCCGCGGCTGCTCATCGCGGACGAGCCGACCACCGCCCTGGACGTGACCATCCAGGCGCAGATCCTGGCCCTGCTCAAGGAACTCGTGCAGGACATGGGCACCGCGCTGGTGATGATCACGCACGACCTGGGCGTGGTGGCCGGCCTGTGCGACGAGGTGAACGTCCTGTACGGCGGCCGGGTGGTGGAGAAGGCGCAGCGGCACGAGCTGTTCGCCCAGCCGCGCCACCCGTACACGCACGGGCTGCTCAACTCGATCCCCCGCCTGGACGCGCCGCGTGGCGAGAAGCTGTCGCCCATCAGGGGTTCGGTGGCGGACAACATCCCGTGGGAGCAGGGGTGCGCGTTCGCGCCTCGTTGCCCGAACGCGCTGGACGTGTGCGTGCAGCGCACGCCGGAGCAGGAGGACGTGGGCGGTGGTCGGCTGCTGCGCTGCCACAACCCGGTCCAGCCGGTCGTGACCGAGGAGGTGTCGGTGTGAGCGCGGACAGCACCGCGGCGGAACTGGTCTCGGTGCAGGGCATCAAGGTGCACTTCCCGATCCGCCGGGGCGTCGTGCTGGACCGGACGGTCGGGTACGTGTACGCGGTGGACGGCGTGGACCTGACCGTCCGGCGTGGTGAGACCTACGGCCTGGTCGGCGAGTCCGGGTGCGGCAAGTCCACGCTCGGGCGGGCGGTGCTGCGGCTGACCGAGCCGACCGCGGGCCGGGTGGTGTTCGACGGCACCGACCTGTCGGCGCTCAAGGGCGAGCAGCTGCGCTCGATGCGGCGGCGGATGCAGATGGTGTTCCAGGACCCCATGTCGTCGCTGGACCCGCGGCAGTCCGTCGAGTCGATCCTGGTCGAGGGACTGCGGGCGCACGGCCTGGACAAGAGCCGGGAGAGCACGGCCAAGCGGCTGCGGGAGCTGCTGTCCGCCGTGGGCCTGCCGACGACGTCGCTGCGCAAGTACCCGCACGAGTTCTCCGGCGGTCAGCGGCAGCGCATCGGCATCGCCCGCGCGTTGTCCGTGGAACCGGACCTGATCATCGCCGACGAGCCGGTGTCCGCGCTGGACGTGTCGGTGCAGGCGCAGGTGGTGAACCTGCTGGAGGAGTTGCAGGAGCAGTTCGGCCTGACCTACCTGGTGATCGCGCACGACCTGGCGGTGGTGCGGCACATCTCCGACCGGGTGGGCGTGATGTACCTGGGCGGGCTGGTGGAGGAGGCCGGTTCGGACGACCTCTACGCCGAGCCGCTACACCCGTACACCAGGGCGCTGCTGTCCGCGATCCCCGTGCCGGACCCGCGGGTGGAGGACCAGCGGGAGCGCATCCTGCTCACCGGCGACCTGCCGTCGCCCGCGAACCCGCCCAACGGCTGCCGGTTCCACACCCGGTGCCCGTGGAAGCAGGACACGAAGTGCTCGACCGAGCGGCCCGAGCTGCGCGAGGTGCTGCCGGGCCACCGGGTCGCCTGCCACTGGGCGGAGGACATCCGGTCGGGTCGCATCCGGCCGCACGAGGTGCGGGCCGAGCTGGTGGTGGAGGACGGCATCTCGCCGGACGTGCCGCTGGTGGGACCCGCCTCGGTGACCGAGGTGCTCAACCCGTGACGTGAGCGCGGGGGCGCCTCCCGGGGCGCCCCCGCGTGGTCACGGTCGCCAGTCGGGCGTGCGGCCCAGCAGCGCGACCAGCCGGTCCGTCGGCGTGGCGTCGGCCCGCGCCGCGACCTCCGGCGCGAACGCCGCGCCCGGTCCCCGCACGGCGGGCGTGTCCGGGTAGCGGGCGGCGATCTCGTGCGCGGCCAGCGCGAACTCCGCCGGCACCTCGGCGTCGCGGCCGAGCGCGCGGTTGAGGTCCCAGGAGTGGACCACGTTGTCCACGAAGTGCGCGGCGACCAGGCTCCGACCGGGGTACGCGCCGAAACCGGGCAGCTCGGCCTCCCGGTCGAGGAAGCCCTCCGCGTGGAACGCCTCGGTGACCAGCTCGTTGGCCGCCGCGTAGGACGCGCGCAGGTCGGCGGTGACGGTGGCGCGCGGTGCGGCGAGGCGTGCGCCGGCGTCGAACGCGACCGCCATGTCGGCCAGGTGGCGCACCAGGTCGCGGACGGTCCACCCGGCACACGGCGTGGGCAGGTCGTAGTGCCCGGGTTCGAGCGTCGCCAGCAGCTCCAGGTTGCGGTCGACCGCGGCGCGGTCGAGGTCGAGCAGGTCCATGCGGTCTCCCTTGTAAGTGTACGAACGATCGTACAATTAGTTTGGGTCCGGTCAAGGGCGCGTGGCGACCGCGGCCAACTAGCGTGGACGCGTGAAGGTCGACGGGCGGGTGGAGCGCGGCGAGCAGACGAAGCGGCAGATCCTGCGGCGCGCGGCGGAGATCGCGTCGGTGGAGGGCCTGGAGGGGTTGTCCATCGGGCGGCTCGCCACCGAGCTGGAGGTGAGCAAGAGCGGCGTGTTCGCGCACTTCGGGTCGAAGGAGGAGCTTCAGCTCGCGACCGTGCGCGCGGCGGCGAAGGTGTTCGTGGACCAGGTCGTCACGCCGGCGCTCGACGTGCCGCCCGGGCGCGCCCGCCTGGAGCGGCTGCTCGACGGGTGGCTGGCGTACTCGGAGCACCGCACGTTCCCCGGCGGGTGCTTCTTCTACGCGGTGCAGGCCGAGTTCGACGCCCGGCCCGGCCGGGTCCGCGACACGCTGGTCGAGTTCGACCGGCGCTGGCACGACCTGGTCCGGTCGACGGCGGCGGACGTGCCCGGCCTCGTGGCCGACCCCGACCAGCTCGCGTTCGAGGTCATCGCGTTCCTGGAGCTGGCCAACGGCAAGTCCGTGCTGCGTGGCGACGACGAGGCGTACGCGCGTGCCCGCACGGCCGTCGCGGACGCGCTGGCACGGGCGACGCGGGCGTGAGCGCCGGGCGCGGCGGTGTGCCGCGCCCGGCCCCGGTTCAGCGGTGCGCCCGGTTCAGCGCCGACACGACCGCGCGCAGCGACGCCGACACCGTGGACGAGTCGATGCCCACGCCCCACAGCACCCGGTCGCCCACCGCGCACTCCAGGTAGGCCGCCGCGCGGGCGTCGTCACCCGACGACAGGGCGTGCTCGGAGTAGTCCAGCACCCGCACGTCGTAGCCGACCGCGGCCAGCGCGTCCACGAACGCGGCGATCGGGCCGTTGCCGGTGCCGGTGATCTCCTGCGCCTCGCCGTCCACGACCACCACCGCGGTGATCTTCTCGTGGCCGCCGCCGTCCGCGGACACCTTCTGCCGCACCAGCTTCAGCGGCGCGGTGGGGTCCAGGTACTCGGTCGCGAACGCGTCCCACATGTCCTTCGGGGAGACCTCGCCGCCGTGCGCGTCGGTGACCTCCTGGATGACCCGCGAGAACTCGACCTGGAGCCGGCGCGGCAGGTCCAGGTGGTGCTCGGTCTTCATCAGGTACGCCACGCCGCCTTTGCCGGACTGCGAGTTCACCCGGATCACGGCCTCGTAGTTGCGGCCGACGTCCTTCGGGTCGATCGGCAGGTACGGGACCTCCCACGGGAACTCGTCCACGTGCCGGCCCGCTTCCTTCGCCGCCTCCTCCAGCGCCTCGAAGCCCTTCTTGATGGCGTCCTGGTGGGAACCGGAGAACGCGGTGAACACCAGGTCGCCGCCGTACGGGTGGCGCTCGCCCACCGGGAGCTGGTTGCAGTATTCGACGGTGCGGCGGATCTCGTCGATGTCGGAGAAGTCGATCTGCGGGTCGACGCCCTGGCTGAACATGTTCATCGCCAGCGTGACCAGGCACACGTTGCCGGTCCGCTCGCCGTTGCCGAACAGGCAGCCCTCGATGCGGTCCGCGCCCGCCAGGTAGCCCAGCTCGGCGGCGGCCACGCCGGTGCCGCGGTCGTTGTGCGGGTGCAGGGACAGGATGATCGAGTCCCGGCGGGCCAGGTTGCGCGACATCCACTCGATCGAGTCGGCGTACACGTTGGGCGTGGCCATCTCGACCGTCGCCGGCAGGTTCACGATCATCGGCTTGTCGGGCGTCGGCGCGATGATCTCCGAGACCGCGTCGCACACCTCCAGCGCGTACGACAGCTCGGTGCCGGTGTAGGACTCGGGGGAGTATTCGTAGCGGAAGTCCGTCTCCGGGTACGCGCGTGCCTGCTCCAGCGCGAACCGGGCGGCGTCCGTGGCGATCTGCTTGATGCGCTCGCGGTCGGCCTTGAACACCACGCGGCGTTGCAGGACCGACGTCGAGTTGTAGAAGTGCACGATCGCCCGGTGCACGCCGCGCAGTGCCTCGTAGGTGCGCTCGATCAGCTCGGGGCGGCACTGGGTGAGCACCTGGATCGTGACGTCCGGCGGGATCGCGCCGTCCTCGATGATCTCCCGGACGAAGTCGAAGTCGGTCTGCGACGCGGCCGGGAAGCCGACCTCGATCTCCTTGTAGCCCATGCGGACCAGCAGGTCGAACATCTTCCGCTTGCGCGCGGGCGACATGGGGTCGATCAGGGCCTGGTTGCCGTCACGCAGGTCCACCGCGCACCAGAGCGGCGCCTTCGTGATGCGCTTGTCCGGCCACGTGCGGTCGGGCAGGTCCACGGCCTCCACCACCTCGTGGAACGGGCGGTAGCGGTGGACGGGCATCGACGTGCCCCGCTGGGGGTTCCAGGCGGGCTGGTCGGCGGGCGCGGGCCGGGCCGGCTGGCGGATGCGGCCGGAACCGGAGGTGTACGCGTCGGGAGAGGTCGTCATGGCTGGGGTGCTCCTGCTGGCCGAGAGGTGACGACCGGCGGCAACGCTCGATGCCGCGACGGGGGGCCGGTCTGGTCAGACCCCGTCACGGCGGCGAAGCAGGAGGGCACGTGCCACGGCGACAGGTTAACCGCTTTGCGCTCGGAGGCGTAACCACACGCCCAGATGGTGGAACTTCACCCGGTCGAGTTTCACTCTTCCGTGGCTCGGTTATGCCTCTGCCATGTCCAGATGGCGAACCTCAACGCGCAGTGGCAGCTTCACCGCTGCCCGGGTGATCAGCGGCGTCGGTGCCGTGTTCGCGGTCATCGAGGTGCTGTACATCCTCATGATCCTCTTCGGTGCGAACCAGGCGAACGCGTTCTTCCGCTTCATCCAGCAGCTCGCGGAGCCGCTGGCGCTGTTCTTCCCCGGCCTGTTCCAGTTCGGCAACGCCAACCTCGACGTCATCGTCAACTACGGCCTGGCGGCGGTCTTCTGGCTGGTCGTCACCAGCGTGCTGGCCCGCGTGGTCGCGCGCTAGGCCCTGTCCTCAGCCAGGGCGTGTCCTCAGGTGGGGTGCTTCGTCTTTGGGTCGCGGTGCGGGCACGGGCTGACCGACGAGCACGCGGCAGGCGAGTGAACCGCTGGCCGCCGTCTTCCCCGCGCCCGCGGGGCGGTCCCGGCCTGCGGGGTGGTCGCGGTCTGCGGGGCGGTCCCGAAAGGTGCCGCCGCCTCGAAACTTTCAGGGAGCCTGCCTGATAGATACCGGGTAGCTATCTTTCAGGGAGCCTGCCTGATAGTTAGGCCCGGCCCGGCCGCGGTCCTCCCCGCGCTCGCCTCCTGCATCGCCCGGCCACCCCGCGCCCGCGGGGGCGGTCCCGGGAGGTGTCGCCGCCCCGAAACTTTCAGGGAGCCTGCCTGATAGATACCGGGTGGCTAACTTTCAGGGAGCCTGCCTGAAAATTAGCGTTCTGCCCGGCCTCCCTCTTCGCCGCGCCGGCGGGAGCGGTCCGGGTCGTGCTTCGGCTTGAGGGCAGCTTCCAGCCCCTGCCGGTGGCCTCGCGGCGGGACCGCGAGGCCGTTGGCAGGTCAGCTCTCGGGCAGCAGCGGGTTGCCCCAGGCGCCGGTGAACACGGTCTCGCTGAGCGGTTTGCGGACGCGGGGCGCGTGTTCGCGGGCCTGGAGGTCCGGTGGCAGCAGGCCGACGTCGCCCGGAACGCCGACGGCCACGACCACGACCGGCACGACGTCGGCGGGCAGCCCGAACGCCCGCGCGGCGGCGTCGTGGTCGAAACCGCCCATCTGGTGGGTGATCAGGCCCAGGTGCTCGGCCTGGAGGACGAGGTTCTGCACGGCCAGTCCCAGGCCGAACTCGGTGTTGGGTATCGGGCCGCGGTCGTCGGTGGTCGCACGGGCCGCCAGCACGAGGGCGGACGCGCGGACCGCCCACGTCTGGTTGCCGGGCCGCAGCACGTCGAAGACGCGCTGGAACGTGTCGTCGCCACGCAGGCCGACGACGAACCGGGCGGGTTGGGTGTTGCCGTGCGAGGCGGCCCAGCGGGCGGCTTCGAACAGCGCTTCGAGGACGTCCGGGGCGAGGGCGGCGTCCGGGTCGAACGCGCGCGGGCTCCGGCGGTTGGCGATGAGCGGGTGGAGTTCCATCAGATCGCATACTGCCAAGCCGTGATGGCGTACGCGCCGAACCACGCGCTGAAAAGCACCGCACCGCACAACACGGCCACCGCCGTGGACGTCCGCCGCCGGGCCAGTGCCAGGGCGGGCGGTATCAGCAGCGTGAACGCGGGCAGCAGCAACCGCGCCTTGGAGTTCATCAGGCCGTTCGAGCCGAGGTCCATCACCAGCACGCCCGCGCCGTACAGCACCAGCGGCCACTCCAGGCCGCGCCGCAGGCCCAGCACGACCAGCGCGATCGCCACCACCAGGAACCACACCGTGGCCAGCTCCAGCACCGACCGCGGGTCGCCCAGCACGAGCAACGCGAACTTCCAGGTGGCCGCGCCGCCGTCGAACCGGGAGTCCCAACCGCGTTGCTGCACGGCGAACCACCCGTCCCACTGCCCGGTGCGCACCGCCACGTACCCGAGGTAGCCGAGCAGGCCCAGCGGCGCGACCGCGGCACCCGCCCACGGCCGCCACCCGTCCTCCCGCCGCACGACCGCCACCACCGCCGCCGCGCACACGGCGAGCACCAGCGCCGCCGCCGTCGGCCGCACCAGCCCGGCCGCCGCGCAGCACAGCCCCGCGAGCAGCCACCGCCGTTCCAGCACGCCGACCAGCGCCCACGCCGCGAACGCGCAGAACGTGGCCTCCGAGTACGTCATCGACAGCACGACCGCCATCGGCGACGCGGCGAACAACACCACCAGCACCAGACCCGCCCGCCGGGAACCGCCGAACACGGCGCGGCCCAGCCGGTGCAGCCCGTACGCGCACACCACGCCGCTCACCAGGGACACCGCGAACGCCGCGCCGACCACCGTCACGCCGGGCAGGCCGTCCGCCCAGCGCACCAGCGCCGGGTAACCGGGGAAGAACGCGAGCGGCGTCTCGGCGGTGCGCCGGGAAAACGCGTCGACCAACCCGCGCGGCACGTCGTCGTAACCACCCGCGGCGATGCCCAGGAACCACTGGCCGTCCCACGAGGTGAGCGCGCGCGAGACGTCCTTGTCCCACCGGCCGGCCATCAGCACGAGCACGAACAGCCCCACCTCGCGCACCACGAGGTAGAGCACGGCGGGCGCGGCGGCGAGCACCACCCGGTGTCTGACCGCGCGCGCCAGCCGCTCCCGCGCCGCGTGCGGCGGGTCTTCCGGGTCCACGTGCACGGCTTCCGCGGTCGACACGACGACGAGGGTAGTGCCCGTCACGGTGGCCGCAGTCCGCTCCCCGATCCGGGTACTCTGCCCCCAAGCTGGGGTTTCCCGCTCAACGCGTCGGCTCGGAGGGAGAGGTTCTGTGGCGCTCGTCGTCCAGAAGTACGGTGGTTCCTCAGTCGAGAGCGCCGAGCGGATCAAACGGGTGGCGGAGCGGATCGTCGCCACCCGCAAAGCGGGCAACGACGTCGTGGTCGCCGTGTCCGCGATGGGCGACACCACCGACGAACTGCTCGACCTCGCGCGCCAGGTGTCCCCGGTGCCGCCCGCCCGCGAGATGGACATGCTGCTCACCTCCGGCGAGCGCATCTCCATGTCCCTGCTGGCGATGGCCATCCACTCGCTGGGCGCGCAGGCGCGGTCGTACACCGGTTCGCAGGCGGGCGTGCTCACCACGTCCGTGCACGGCAAGGCACGCATCATCGACGTGACGCCGAGCCGCATCCAGGACGCGCTGGACGACGGCGCGATCGCGATCGTCGCGGGCTTCCAGGGCGTGAGCCAGGACAGCAAGGAGATCACCACGCTCGGCCGGGGCGGCACCGACACCACCGCGGTGGCGTTGGCGGCGGCGCTCAAGGCCGACGTGTGCGAGATCTACACCGACGTGGACGGCGTGTTCACCGCCGACCCGCGCATCGTCCCGAACGCACGGCGCCTGAAGAGCATCACGTACGAGGAGATGCTGGAGATGGCGGCGAGCGGCGCGAAGGTGCTCATGCTCCGCTGCGTCGAGTACGCCCGCCGATACGGCGTCCCCGTGCACGTCCGATCTTCGTTCAGCAACAAGCCCGGGACCATCGTGTCCGGGTCAGTGGAGGACCTTCCCGTGGAACAGGCGATGATCACCGGCGTCGCGCACGACCGGTCCGAGGCCAAGGTCACCGTGACGGCGGTGCCCGACCACCCCGGCGTGGCGGCCCGGATCTTCCGGGTGGTGGCCGAGGCGGAACTCGACATCGACATGGTCGTGCAGAACGTCTCGCAGGCCGTGTCCGGCCGCACCGACGTGACGTTCACGCTGCCCAAGGACGACGGCCCGCGCGCGGTCGCGGTGCTGGAGCGGGCGCGTGAGGAGATCGGGTTCGAGCAGGTGCTCTACGACGACCACGTGGGCAAGGTGTCCCTGGTCGGCGCGGGGATGCGCTCGCACCCCGGCGTGACGGCCACCTTCTGCGAGGCGCTGGCCTCGGCGGGGGTGAACATCGAGATCATCTCCACCTCGGAGATCCGGATCTCGGTGATCTGCCGCGACACCCAGCTCGACGACGCGGTGCGCGCCCTGCACGACGCGTTCGAGCTGGGTGGCGACGAAGAGGCCGTGGTGTACGCGGGGAGCGGTCGATGAGCGCCCCCGTGCTGGCCCTCGTGGGCGCGACCGGCGCCGTGGGCACCGTGATGATCGGCATCATCAACGACCGGCCGTCCGTGCCGTGGGGCGAGATCCGCCTGATCGCCTCGCCCCGCTCGGCGGGCAAGAAGATCACCGTGCGCGGCGAGGAGCTGACCGTCGTCGCGCTCTCGCCGGAGGCGTTCGACGGCGTCGACATCGCGATGTTCGACGTGCCGGACGAGGTGTCCGCGCAATGGGCGCCGATCGCCGCCGAGCGCGGCGCGGTGGCGGTGGACAACTCGGGCGCGTTCCGGATGGACCCGGAGGTGCCGCTGGTGGTGCCCGAGGTGAACGCCGACGCCATCGCCACGCGGCCCAAGGGCATCATCGCCAACCCGAACTGCACGACGCTGTCCATGATGGCGGCGTTGGGCGCGCTGCACCGGGAGTTCGGGCTGCGCGAGCTGGTCGTGGCGTCGTACCAGGCGGCGTCGGGTGGCGGTCAGGCCGCCATCGACCGCCTGTACGGCGAGCTGGAGGCGTTGGCGGGCAAGCAGGTCGGGGTGCGCGCGGGCGACGTCCGCGAGGCGCTGGAGGCGGCCGGCCTGCCGGTCGCGGACTCCCCGTTCCCCGCGCCGCTGGCGTTGAACGTGGTGCCGTGGGCCGGTTCGCTCAAGGACGACGGCTGGACCAGCGAGGAGCTGAAGGTCCGCAACGAGTCCCGCAAGATCCTGGGCATCCCGGACCTGAAGGTGTCCGCGACGTGCGTCCGGGTGCCGGTCGTGACGACGCACTCGCTCGCGGTGCACGCCACGTTCGAGCGCGAGATCACCGTGGAGCGGGCGCACGAGGTGTTCGGCGCGCAGCCGACCATCGTGCTGGTCGACGACCCGACGGCGTTGGAGTTCCCGACGCCGGCGGACGTGGTGGGCGAGGACCCGACCTACGTCGGCCGGGTGCGCCAGGCGCTCGACTTCCCGAACACGCTGGACTTCTTCGTGTGCGGGGACAACCTCCGCAAGGGCGCGGCGCTCAACACGTACGAGATCGCCGAGGAGCTGGCGAACCGGCTGTGAGGGCGGGGCGGGGTGGTGCGGCCACCCCGCCCCTTTTCGTCCGGGAGGCGGACGTGGATCCCGCGTGGGCGCACGAAGAGGTCGTGCTGCGGCCTTACGACGCGCGGTGGGCGGAGCGCGCCGAGGCCGTCCGGACGCGGCTGGTGGTGGTGCTCGCGCCGTGGCTCGTGGCCGGCGTGGAGCACATCGGGTCGACGTCCGTGCCGGGTCTCGCGGCCAAGCCCGTGCTGGACCTGATGGCCTCCGTGTCCGACCGGTCCGCGGTGGTGGGCGCACTGGTCGACGACGGGTGGGCGCACGTGCCGCCCGAGCTGGACGGGCAGGACTGGCGGCGGTTCTTCGTGCGGCCGGACGCCTCCGGCCGGCACCGGGTCGCGCACCTGCACGTGCTGCGGGCGGGCCACCACCGCTGGCACGACCAGCTCGCGTTCCGGGACGCGCTGCGCCGCGAACCGGAACTGCGCGACCGCTACGCGGCGTTGAAGCAGGACCTGGCCGACCGGTTCGCCCACGACCGCGAGGCGTACACCGCGGCCAAGGGCGGGTTCATCGCGGAAGTGCTGAGACGGCCGGCGTCCGCGCCGTGAGCGTCATCGACACCAGCCCGATCACCACCGCGCCGGCGCCCGCGACCGCGAAGCCCCAGCCGGGCGCGGAGTGGTCGATGACGAAACCGGTGACCGGCGCGCCGAGCGCCGCGCCCAGCGTGAACGCCGAGCCCTGGAGGCCCATCGCCTCGCCGCGGGCCGAGCCGGGTGTGAGGCGCGTGATGGCCTCGCCGGTGCCCGCGATGGTCGGCGCGCACAGGAAGTTCGTCGGCACCAACGCGAGCGCCAGCACCCACGGCGACCACTCGAACAACCCGATCGGCACGGCCAGCAACCCCATCGCGCCCATCAGCACCCAGATCGGCGGCACGCGCGTCATCCCGCCGTAGACGAAGCCGCCGACCAGGGACGCCACGCACATGACGACGATCAACGCGCCCGTCCAGTCGGTGAGCCCCATGCCGCGCATACTCGCCACCACGGACACCTCGACGCCCGACAGCACGAACGTCGCGCCGCCCGCGCTGATCAGCACGCCGACCAGCCGACCGGTCAGCCACTCGCCGCGCGGCACGGGCGGGCCCTGCTCGGACTCGTCACGCACCGGCGGGTTCACGGCGTAGAGGACCAATCCGAACACCACCATGGACGCGCCGATGGCCCACATCGCGACCCGGCTGTGCCAGTGGGTGGTGAGGAAGACGCCGAGCGCCGGTCCCGCCATGAACGCGAGTTCGACGGCCATGGAGTCCATCGCGAGCGCGGTGCGCCTGCTCTCCTCGGGCACCAGCGCGGTGGTGATCTGGCGGCCGATCTGCATGACCGGCATGACCGCGATGCCGGACACGAAGCAGGTGACCAGCAGCACCTCGTACGGCAGGGCGGGCGCGATGAACCAGAACACCGCCTCCGAGCACATGGACAGCAACAGCATGGCGCGCAGGCCGCGCCGGTCCACGAGGCGGCCCATGAGGGGCGCGCCGACCGCGATGCCGATGGTCGCCATCGCGCCGACCAGGCCCGCCGCGCCGTAACCGCGCTCCAGGCTGAGCAGCACGTGCATGGTGATCGTCATGCCCGCCGCCGTGGCCGGTATCCGCGCGACGAGCATCAGCAGCATCAGGGAGGGCAGCCGAGGTGTCCGCAGCACGGCGCGGTAGGGGGCGAGGTTCACCGGGCCATCTTCACTCGGCCAGGCGACCGCCGACCAAGCGCTTTAACCGTTCGTTTTCTTGACTGATTCCAGAAAGCATGGTGTAGTGGGTGTCGCCATGACCCCACGGGAACTGCTCAAGGACGCCGGGCTGCGGATCACCGCGCCCCGGCTGGCCGTCCTGGAGTGGCTCGCCGACCACCCGCACGCGACCGCCGACCAGGTCGCGGAGGGTGTGCGGGCCAGGCTGGGCGCCGTTTCCACCCAGGCCGTGTACGACGTGCTGAACGCATGTGCGCGCACCGGCCTGCTGCGCCGCATCGAGCCCGCCGGTCACCCGGCGCGCTACGAGACGCGCATCGGTGACAACCATCACCACCTCGTGTGCAGGCGGTGCGGTCGTACCGAGGACGTGGACTGCGTGCACGGCGCCGCGCCCTGCCTGGAGCCCTCCGCCACGGGCGGCTTCACCGTGGACGAGGCCGAGGTCCTCTTCTGGGGTCTGTGCCCCGACTGCCGCACCGCTACGAAGGAGCTACAAGCGTGACCGAAGCGCGTCACACCACGAACAACGCGGGTATCCCCGTGGCCAGCGACGACCACTCGCTGACCCTGGGCCCGAACGGCCCGATCCTGCTCCAGGACCACTACCTGATCGAGAAGAACGCGCAGTTCAACCGCGAGCGCGTGCCCGAGCGGGTCGTGCACGCCAAGGGTGGCGGCGCCTTCGGCTACTTCGAGACCACCGAGGACATCAGCCGCTACACCAAGGCGGCGCTGTTCCAGCCGGGCGTCAAGACCGAGACGCTGCTGCGCTTCTCGACCGTGGCCGGTGAGCTGGGCTCGCCCGACACCTGGCGCGACCCGCGTGGTTTCGCGCTGAAGTTCTACACCACCGAGGGCAACTACGACCTGGTCGGCAACAACACCCCGGTGTTCTTCCTGCGCGACCCGATCAAGTTCCCCGACTTCATCCGCTCCCAGAAGCGCCGCGCCGACACCGGCCGCCGCGACCACAACATGCAGTGGGACTTCTGGACGTTGCAGCCGCAGACCGCGCACCAGGTGACGTGGCTGATGGGCGACCGGGGCATCCCGAAGACCTGGCGGCACCAGAACGGCTACGGCTCGCACACCTACCTGTGGGAGAACGCGGCCGGCGAGAAGTTCTGGGTGAAGTACCACTTCAAGAGCGACCAGGGCATCGAGACGCTGACCTCGGAAGAGGCCGCCCGCATCGCCGGTGAGGACGCCGACGCGCACCGCGCCGACCTGTGGCACGCCATCGAGCGCGGCGAGTTCCCGTCGTGGACGCTCAAGGTGCAGGTCATGCCGTACGCGGACGCGGCGAACTACCGCTTCAACCCGTTCGACCTGACCAAGGTGTGGCCGCACGCCGACTACCCGCTGATCACCGTCGGCAAGCTGGTCCTCGACCGGAACCCGGCGGACTACTTCGCGGAGATCGAGCAGGCCGCGTTCGAGCCCACCAACCTGGTGCCGGGCATCGGCACGTCCCCGGACAAGATGCTGATCGGCCGCATCTTCTCCTACCCGGACGCCCACCGGTACCGCATCGGCGCGAACTACGCCGAGCTGCCGGTGAACCGGCCCAAGTCGCCGGTGAACTCGTACTCCAAGGACGGCGCGATGCGGTACACCAACGCGTCCGACCCGGTGTACGCGCCCAACTCCTACGGCGGTCCGCACGCCAGTGCCGCCGCCGCGGGTGAGACGGCCTCCGCGTACGGCGTGGAGGACGAGGTCGTGCGGTCGGCGTACCGGCTGCACGCCGAGGACGACGACTTCGGCCAGGCCGGCACGCTGCTGCGCGAGGTCATGACCGAGGAGCAGCGCGCGCGCCTGGTGAAGACCGTGGTCGCGCACCTGTCCAACGGCGTGTCCGCCCCGGTCCTGGAGCGGGCCTTCGAATACTGGCGCAACATCGACAAGGAGACCGGCGACAAGATCGCCGCCGCGTTCGCCTGATCGAGCGCTCCCACCACACCGGAAGGGGGAGAGGTCCCACGCGGACCTCTCCCCCTTCCGCTATTCGCGCCGCCAGGGGTAGCGGGGCGCGACGATCTCGAACGAGTCGACCAGCCACGTCTGCCGCGCCTCCGGCTCGTCGGCGTCCGGCTCGTGGGCGTCCGGCCGGCGCGGCGCGCGGTCGGGCACGCGGTCGGGCACGCGCACCCACACCGGCGGCCGGTCGGCGGGCGCGGTTGCGCCGAACGGCGGGTCGCCGACCCTCGCGCGCACCCAATATCCCCGACCTGCCGACGAGTCCACGTCACCGAGATTACGGTGGAACTCACCGGTTCCGGGTGACGTGGGGGAGCGCGCGGTGGGTCTGGCGGACATGGCGGCCCGCGCCGAGCGGGCGCAGCGGGCGCGGGAGGCGTTGAAGCAGGACCTCGCGGGGCGGGTGGTGACCCGGCGGGACGCGCACGGTCTCGTGGAGATCGGCGTGGACACCTCCGCCCAGGTGGTCGAGGTCGCGGTGAACGCCTCCTCGGTCGGCCGCGTGGACCCCAAGTTGCTGGCGCAGGCGGTGCTGGAGGCCGCGACGAGCGCCCAGCGCGCCGCACGGGAACTGGTCGCCGAGAGGCGTTCCTACCACCTGGGTGTCGAGTGAAGGGGGAGTGCGGATGTCGTTCACCGCGGATACGGAGCGGATGCGCAGAGCGGCGGACCGGTTCCGCAAGGCGGGTGACGAGACCGACGAGGCGGCCGGCGTGCTGGCGACCGTGACGGTGCCGGCCGGCGCGTTCGGCGCGTCGGGACCGGGGCCGGGCATCGCGGCGGTGCTGGACGACGCGGTCGGGCGGCGCACGTCCCGCCTGCGCGACCGGCGTGCCCGGTTGGCCGACATCGCCGAGCGGATCGACCAGGACGCGGACGCGTACGACGAGACGGACGCCTCGTCCGCCGTCGAGATCGAGCGCGCGGGCGGTGTGCGATGAGCCACCCCGCCGTGCGCGAGGCGCACGACGCGTGCGCCCAACTGGGTCTGGCCGCGCGCAAGATCGGCCAGGAGGACCCGGCCGCCGCCGTGCTGCTGATCGACTACGAGCCGGGGGCCGTCGACGAGTACGCGGCCCGGCTGGAGGACGCGCTGAAGCGGGTCGACGGCGCCATCGCCGAGACCGAGGCCGCCCGCGACGAGCAGGGCCGGGCGTCCGAGGGCGAGGCCGCGAGCGCGGCCCAGGAGGCGACCGCCGAGGACCTGGCGCTGCTGCGGGCGGAGCGCGACCGGTTGGCCGGCCTGATCAAGGAGGTGCGCGCGCTCGCGAGCGACATGGACCGCGTCGTGTCCGACGCGTGCGCGGGGATCGTGGCCGCGGTGCGCGACCCGGAGGTCGGCGCGGCCGTCGCGCTGGTGCTGGACGACACCCCCGCGACCGACCCGGCCGCGATCGCCGCGGAGGGGCTGGCGGAGGACCTGGTCGGCGCCACGTCGTTGGACGTGATCAAGCGCTGCCTCGCCGCCCAGGACCAGGTGGAGGTCCTGTCGGGGCGGCTGGCGGGCGCGGTCGAGTCGCTGGAGTCGTCGGCGGGTGGCGCCACGGGCACGCCGGAGGCCCAGGGCGGGACGCCGGGCGCGGCCGAGGGCGGCGTGGCCGGGTCGGGTGCGCAGGAGGGCGGCGTGGCCGGGTCGGGTGAGCCGGCCGCGGGCGCGGGCCAGCAGTCCCGCTGACACCTCGGGCCGCCCCCGCGCGGGGGCGGCCCTACGCGGTCTCGGCCACGTCCTGCCGGGCGTTCGCCAGGGCGATGCCGGTGCGCAGCGCGCCGACCGCCTCGGCCACCGCCTCCCGGAACACGGTGCCGACGCCGAGGATGTTCGCGTACCCGTGGAACAGGCCCTCGTGCCGCCGCAGCACCACCGGCACGCCCTGCTCCGCCAGCTTCGCCGCGAACGCCTCGCCCTCGTCCCGCAGCGGGTCGAAACCCGCCGTCGCCAGGTAGGTCGGCGGCAGCCCGCTCAGGTCCTCCGCCAGCAGCACGGACAGCCGGGGGTCGGCGTGCACCTCGGGCGACGGCGCGTAGTGGTCGAGGAACCAGTCCATCTTGCCGTCGGTGAGGAAGAACCCCGCGCCGAACAGCTCGCGGGACCGCCGCCGCACCGTGGCGTCCACCGCCGGGTAGAACAACAGCAGGAACACCGGTTTCGCGACGCCCGCGTGCAACGCCGTGACGGCCGCCAGGTTGCCGCCCGCGCTGTCACCCCCGAGCGCGATCCGCGTCGGGTCGATGCGCAGGGCCGAAGCGTTCGCCACGGCCCACTCGAACGCCGTGCGCGCGTCGTCCGCCGCCGCCGGGAACGGGTGCTCGGGCGCGAGCCGGTAGTCCGCGGACAGCACCCGCACGCCCGCCTCGGCGGCCAGGTACCGGCACAGGTTGTCGTGGCTGTCGAGGTCGCCGCTCACCCAGCCGCCGCCGTGGTAGAAGACCAGCAGCGGCGAGCCCTCGGGCAGGCCGCGTGGCGTGTAGAACCGGGCGCGGACCCCGTCCAGGTCCAGCGCGCGGACCGCCACGTTCCCCACGACGGGGCCCGCGACCAGGGCGTTCGTCCGGCTCATGGCGATCCGGTCGGCGGCGGGCGTGGTGGTGCGCGGGTCGTCGCCGCCGAGTCGCTGCAACCGCAGCAGCAGTTGCGCCTCGGGGTGCAGGCGCTGACCGTCCAAAGTGATCGGCCGACCCGCGATGAGCCTGCGCAGCGGCGCGGGCAGGCCGAACACGAAGCGCAGGGCACCGGCGAGGACCCCGGGGGGAAGCGAGTCGACGAGGTTCGGCATGAGACGCACGTTACTCGTGGGTAGTACGGTCGGTCAGGAATGGACCTCGACCTAGGTCGAGGTGGCAGGATCGGGAGCCATGACGGTCACCGTGGTGGGCATCGGCGGGTCGCTGCGCCCGAACTCGCAGTCCGAGCGCGCGATGCGGATCGCCCTGTCCGGCGCGGCGGAGGCGGGCGCGAAGGTCATCGAGGTCACCGGGCCCGAACTGGTGCTCCCGTTCTACGACCCGGCCGTGCCCGAGCGCCCCGAGAACGCACGTCGCCTGGTCGACGCGCTGCGCGCGGCGGACGGCGTCGTGCTGGTCTCGCCCGGCTACCACGGCACGGTGTCGGGCCTGATCAAGAACGCCCTCGACTACGTGGAGGACCTGCGCACCGACCCGCGCGTCTACCTGGACGGCCGCGCGGTCGGCTGCGTCGCCGCCGCCCGCGGCTGGCAGGCGTCGGTCACCACGCTCACCGCCCTGCGCTCCATCGTGCACGCGTTGCGCGGCTGGCCGACACCGCTCGGCGCGGCCATCAACTCGCGGGAGGTGGACTTCGACCTCGAAGGCGGCTGCACCGATCCCTCGGTCGCGGACACGTTGCGCACGATCGGGCGACAGGTCGCCGAGTTCGCCGCGTCACAGGCCGGTTGACCGCACCGTTGAGCGGGTAGACACCGGACGTGAGACGTGGTGCGGGCAGCGCGGCTGCCCGTGCTCCGACACCACGCGGCGACATCGAGGTGGCGCTGACCGCCACCGTGTGAAGGAGGCGCTAGCACCATGGGCAAGTCCCCGATCACCAGCCCGCTTTCCGACTCGGACAAGGCCGCCGTCGGCACGGTCCTCCAAGCCACCCTGGTCGACCTCATCGACCTGTCGCTGGCCGCCAAGCAGGCCCACTGGAACGTGGTCGGCAAGAACTTCCGCAGCGTCCACCTCCAGCTCGACGAACTGGTGACGACGGCCCGCACCTACACCGACGAGGTCGCCGAACGGGCCTCCGCGCTCGGCATCTCGCCCAACGGCAAGGCGAAGACGGTGGCCGAGGGCTCGGGCGTGCCGGAGTTCCCGGACAACTGGCTCAAGGAGGCGGACGTCGTCACGGCGGTCGTGGGCGCCCTCGCCAAGCTCATCGACCGGCTGCGTGCCCGGATCGACGAGACCGACAAGACCGACCTCGTCACCCAGGACCTGCTGATCGAGATCACCAGGGCGCTGGAGCAGGCGCACTGGATGTGGCAGGCGCAGCAGGCGTGACCCGCCGCGCGGGGGTGGCCGACCACCCCCGCGCGTGGTCTCAGCCGCCCAGCACCCGCCGCACGAACCCGACCTCCGCCGCCGTCTGCCGGATGGTCTCCGCGACCACCAGCGACCCGTGGCCCGCGTCGTACCGGTACACCTCGTACGCCGCGCCGCGTGCCGCCAGCCGGTCCAGGTAGTTGTCGATCTGCCGGATCGGGCAGCGCGGGTCGTTCTCACCGGCCAGCACCAGCACGGGCGCGCGCACCGCGTCCACGTAGGTCAGCGGCGAGCACTCGCGGTACCGGTCGGGCACGTCCTCCGGCGAACCGCCGAACAACGCCCGGTCGAACGCCCGCAGCGGTTCCATCTCGTCCTCGTACGCGGCCAGGTAGTCCGCCACGGGCACGCCCGCGACACCCGCCGCCCAGCGCTCCGGCTGCGTGCCCAGCGCGAGCAGGGTCAGGTAGCCGCCCCACGACGCGCCGTTGACCACGCACTTCGCGGGGTCCGCGAACCCGGACGACACGGCCCAGTCGTGCACCGCGGCCACGTCCTCCAGCTCGGTCAGCCCCGGCCGGCCCTCGATGGCGTCGCGCCAGCGCGAGCCGTAGCCGGTGGAGCCCCGGTAGTTGACGTGCACCACGGCGTACCCGGCGTCCAGCCACACCGCGCGGTACGCGGAGAACCGGTCCTCGTCCGCCGAGTGCGGTCCGCCGTGCAGGCTGAAGACGGTCGGCAGCGGGCCGTCGGGGGCGTTCGCGGGGCGGGCGACCAGGGCGTGCACGTCGCCGACGAACACGTCCGCCAAGTCCTCGGACGGTGCGGGCCGGTGACCGGGCGGCTCCAGCAGCACGCGCTCGTCGCCGTCGACGTCCAGCACCCGCACCACGCCGGGTCGCGCGGCGGAGGACCAGGAGAACTCGACCGAGCCGTCCGGGCGGACGCCCGCCGAGCCCACCGTGCCGTGCGGCGTGTCGAGCGCGGTCAGCACGCCGGTGGCCAGGTCGTAGCGGTGCAGCGTGTTGCGCGCCTGGAAGGTGTGCACGACCAGCAGCGCCGAGGCGTCCTCGTACCAGTCGGCGCTGATCTCGCCGGGCAGGTCGATCTCGATCGGCGTCTCGGTGTCCGCGGCGACGTCCCAGATCAGCAGTTCCTCCCGCCCGCGCCGCTCGTGCAGGACCAGCAGGCGCTGGTCGCCGCGCACCGGGCTGAACGCGATGGCGTCCAGGCCCTTGCCGGGGCCGTCCCACTTCTCGGCGACCTTCTCCCCGGCGGGTGTGACCACGCGCAACGCGGTGTGCCGGTTGTCGCCGTGCTCGGAGTGGGCGAGCGCGATCAGGGTCTCGTCCTTGGACAGCGCGGCCACGCCGCCGTCGTTCTCGTGCGCGTAGACGACCTCGGCGGGTGCGCCGTCACGTGACACGTACACCGTCGTGCCGTCGTCGGTGGACGTGCCGACGACGACGATCCCGTGCCCGATCTCCAGTCCCGCCGGGTAGCCCGCCGGCACGCCCTCGACGGCGGGGCGAGCCGCTTCGCCCGTCGCCTCGAACGGCTCCCGGACCCAGGTGCCGAACTCGTCGCCGTCGTGGTCGGCGAACCACCAGATCTCCGTGCCGTCCGGGTTGAGCGCGCCGTGCGAGGTGCCGTTGGGGCGGTCGGTGACCTTGCGGTGCGCGTCGGTGCGGCGGTCCCAGGCGTAGATCTCCCACACGCCGGTGGCGTTCGACAGGTAGAGGCTGCGGTCGGGCGCGTCGTCGGCCCAGCCGGGCAGCGTGACGCGGGGCGCCGTGAAGCGGTCCTGCCAGCGGGCCTGGGCCTCGGGGTCGTCGAACAGCGGGTCGGGGATGTCGGCGGTCGGGTGCGTCGTCACGCCTCCGATCCTGCCGGCTGCCGGGCGGTGACCAGGTAGTAGTCCAGCAAGCCGCGTCGTGTCGCCGCGGGCCAGTCCAGGTCGAGGGCGCTCTGCGAGCCGATGACCTCCAGCCACCGGTACAGGCCCGGCCACACGTGCTCGCCGATGCTGTCGGCGCGGACGTCGACGAGCCCGGCCGTCGCCAGGTCGGCGGTGAACCGGTCGACCGCGTGTGCCCGGTCCAGGCCCGACGCGAACGTCTCCAGCAGCTCGGCCAGCTCCGGGCCGGCGTCGTCGCGGGTGGCGAAGAAGGTCGTCACGACGAGCCGCCCGCCCGGCGCCAGGACCCGCGCGCACTCCCGCGCGAAGGCCGTGAGGTCGGGGAAGTGCTGGGCCGCCTCGACGGAGAGCAGGCGATCGAAGGAGGCTGCGGGGAAGGGCAGGGCCGAGGCCGAGCCGACGCGGAAGTCGACGCGGTCGTCCGGGGTGGCGCGGCGGGCGCGCTCGACCTGCTCGGGGACCAGGTCCACGCCGACCAACGCGCGCGGGTCGCGCCGGAGCACCCGGCGCGCGCCGAGGCCCTTGCCGGAGCCGACCTCCAGGACGCGGTCGCGGTCGGTGATCGCGAGCGCGTCCAGGGCGACGTCGTAGAGGGCTTCCTGCGAGGCCACGCGCTGCTCGACGGTGAGGTCACCGTCGAGCGCGACGCCGGCCCAGTAGCCGAAGTTGATGAAGCCGCCGGCGAACACGCGGAGTTCGCCGAGGTCGTGCGTGCCGTAGGTGCGGAGGACTTCACTGGTCATGCGTTCGATGGTGCCGGGTCAGTCCAGCTCCTCGGTGAAGATGCGGTCCATCGTGCGGCGGGCTTTCACCAGGGCGTTGACGACGAGGGCGGCGACGGCCAGCACGCCGCCCGTGACGAGGCCCGCGGTGGCCGTCGTGAGGAGGGCGACGAGCGCGGCTAACCCGAAGATCACCAGGGCCCAGGCGATGAGGGGGATCCAGCTCCCCGAGTTCGGCTTGATCGCGGAGACGATGCTCATCGGACCCTCCTTGGCCTGCTTGATCGACGCGCTGCTCCTCCGTCGCGCCGGCCCAGCCCTCCGTTACCTACAGTGACCCGTGTCGGGTGCCCTTCACTCAGTTGGGCTAACACAACGTGACGACCACTCGGACTACTCGCCACGCTACGTCATGGTTCCGCTACTTGGGTGTAAAATCACCCCTTCGAGCGATCTAGTGGGCTATCGGTAATACGGGCGTATGCCGTGGCGATAGCGGGTCACCGGGGTGAGCGCAACTACGCGTTGTCACCGGCGTCGCTCCAGCAGCCTGGCTCCCGCCAGTACCACTACTTGCACGGCCGTGTAGGGGAGCGCGAGCAGGCCGAGGTTGACGAAGCCCCCGGCCGTCCCTCGTGGGTCGGAGATCAGGTCGAGCGGCGAGTACCACTGCCCGTCCCGAGCCATCCCCGCCACCACCAGCAGTGCTGCCAAGCACGGCAATCCCACCAACAGCACCCGCGTCGCCGGCGTCCACCGACGGGAGGTGCCCACGATCAACGACCCCACCACGTACCCCACCGGTGGCACCACGGCGCCGCCCAGCAACAACAACGACAGTCCCACCAGATCCCATCGGCGCAACGGTTCGTGTCGCACGTCGGGGATCCGGTTCTCGCCGGCGACGTCCAGTTCCGCAGCGATGATCTCCTCCGGGGTGCCGAGACGGTCCAGCACGGTGCGGATGTCGACCTCCGACGGCGACTCGGGCAGGGACGCGTCTATGTGCGCACGGATCTCCTCCACCAGCTCTTCGCGCCGTAACGGCCGTAATGGCACCGCCTGTTGCCGCAACGTCTCCAGGTACGAGACGACGAGCGGATGTTCCACAGCCGACCTGCTCACGCTTGATCGCCCCCTGTCGCGATGATCCCGTCAACGGCCTCGCTCAACGCCGCCCACTCCCGCCTGAACCGCGCAACCGCGGCAACCCCGCTGTCGCTGAGCCGGTAGTACCGCCGAGGCGGCCCCAGTCCGCTCTCACGCCACGTCGTCTCCACCAGCCCGCGCCCGCGCAACCTGGACAACAGCGGGTAGACCGTGCCCTCGCTGACCACCAACCCGCGCTGTGCCAGCTCCCGCACCACCTCCACCGCGTACCGCTCCCGCCGATCCAGCAGGGCGAGCACGCAGAACTCGACCACCCCTCGCCGCAACTCCGTCAACAAGCTCCGTTCGCGCCCTTCGGGCTCCATGCATCGCACGGTACCTTGCGACACAAGGATGCCGGGCCGCAACGTGCCGCTCCACTCCCCGGTCGGGAAACCACCCGTTCGCGGGGGCGCTTGCATGAGGGTGACTACGGCGTAGTCACGGACCATTCCGCTCGCGCGGAGAAGCTGTCCACGGAATCCCGAGGCACCCTGAAGTGGTAGCCCCGTTCAGACGAGTCAGGGCCTGTCCGAAATCTCGGACAGGCCCTGAGCTGCGTCGGGGTGACAGGATTTGAACCTGCGACCTCTTCGTCCCGAACGAAGCGCGCTACCAAACTGCGCCACACCCCGGTCTTGCTGACGGGGAGAACTCTACCTGACGTTCCCACCAACTCCGAACCGGGTACCCCTTTCCGCTTCACCCGCGGCCTGACCTGCGTCTACGGGCCGCGGCACGAGGGTGAGCAGGCTGGCCTCCGGCGGGCAGGCGAAGCGGACCGGGGCGTAGGGCGAGGTGCCCAACCCGGCGGAGACGTGGAGCCACGTGTGGGCGCCCCAGCGGGAGACGCCGCGGGCTCGCGAGCGGTCCAGGTCGCAGTTGGTCACGATCGCCCCGTAGCCCGGCAGGCGGAGTTGGCCGCCGTGGGTGTGGCCGGCCATGACCAGGTCGTAGCCGTCCGCCGCGAACGGGTCCAGCACGCGGGGTTCGGGGGAGTGGGTCACGCCCAGGCGCAGGGCCGCCGTGCGAGGCGCCTCGCCGGCGATGTCCGAGTACCGGTCGCGCTTCAGGTGCGGGTCGTCCAACCCCGCCGCGAAGACCTCCTGCCCCGCGACGGTGAACGTGCGCCGCTGGTGCGTCAGGTCCAGCCACCCGCGCTCCACCATCGCCGCCCGCAGGTCGCGCCACGGCAGCGGGATGCCGTGGATGCGCTTGGTCTTCGCCGCGGGCATCAGGTAGCGCGCCGGGTTCTTCGGCCGCGGCGCGTAGTAGTCGTTGCTGCCGAACACGAACACGCCCGGCCGGTCGAGCAGGGGACCCAGCGCGCGGATCACGGCGGGCACCGCCTGGCGGTGCGCGAGGTTGTCGCCGGTGTTCACCACGAGGTCCGGCTCCAACTCGTCCAGCGCGGCCACCCAGCGCTGCTTCGACCGCTGGTCCGGCATCATGTGCAGGTCCGAGATGTGCAGTACGCGCAACGGCGTGGCGCCCGGCGCCAGCACCGGCACGGTGGCCTGGCGCAGCGTCCACCGCCTGCGCTCGATGCCCGCCGCGTAGGCGAGCGCGGCCGTGCCGACGGCGGACGTGGCGAGCAGGGTTCGGCCTAGCGTGTTCACGCCACCGAGGGTAGGGGGTTGACCGATTCGGGTCGCAGCGCGGTGCCCGGTAACGTCTGCCCGCATGGCGGAGCTGAAGGCGCGGTTGCAGGCGGACCTGACGGCGGCGATCAAGGGCCGGGAGACGGTCCGCGCGGGCGCGCTGCGCATGGCGCTGACCGCGATCACCACCGAGGAGGTGTCGGGCACGTCCGCGCGTGAACTCTCCGACGACGAGGTGCTGAAGGTCCTCACCCGCGAGGTGAAGAAGCGCAAGGAGGCCGCCGAGGCGTTCGCGGGCGCCGGTCGGGACGAGCAGGCCGAGCTGGAGCGGATCGAGTCGAAGGTTTTGGCGGACTACCTGCCGGCGCAGCTGTCCGACGACGAGCTGGGCGCGCTGGTCGACGCCGCCGTCGCCGAGGTCGCCGCGCAGCTCGGCGAGCAGCCGGGCCCCCGCCAGCTCGGCCAGGTCATCAAGCTGGCCAACGGCAAGGTCGCGGGCCGCGCGGACGGCGGCCGGGTCGCCGCCGCCGTCAAGGCCCGGCTCGCCTAGACCACGACCTCGCCCTCGCCGACCGGTTCCTCCGACCGGTCGGCGATCCAGTCCAGCACCTCCGGCGTGATCAGCCCGACCGCGTCGTCGGCGTTGCGCGCCGCGAGCCGCCGCAGCAGCTCCGCCCGCGCCACCTTGAAGTGGACCAGCCGCCACGTCCCGCCGGCCCCGGTCACCAACCGCTTGTACTCGTCGCGCTCGGCCCGCTGCCCGAGACCGTGGTCCAGCACCACCGACCGCCCGGCCCGCACGTGCTCGACCAGCTCCCGCCGCACCTCCGCGAGCACGGGCCCGAGCAACGCCAGGTGCGCCGACTCCGGGTAGTCCCGGCCGAGCCTGCCGTGCCGCGCCACGACCCGCTCGTCCACGGCCAACCGCACGACGCCCTGCCGCGCCAACGCCTTCGCGTACGTCGTCTTGCCCGCGCCGGGCAGGCCGACCAGCAGGTGCACGACGCTCATCGGCCCGGCGGGTCGGTCGGCAGGCTCACCCTGGGCGGCTCGGTCGGTCGACCGGGTGGCGGCTCGGCGGGCGGCGTGGGCGTGTCGGCGGGCTGCGGCGGCGGGACGTAACCCGTCGACACCAGCAGCGTCACGACCGTGCCGCGCAACGCGCTGCCACGCGGTGTCTGGCTGACCACGGTTCCCTTGGGGCGCTCCGAGTTCCGGTTCGCCGTCGTCACCTGGTAGCCCGCCTCCTCCAGCTCCCGGATGGCGTCGTTGACGTTGCGGCCCACCACCTCCGGGATCTGGATCTCCTTGCCGCCCTTGAGGTACCGCTCGTCGACGGGCGGCAAATCGCGGTCGGGCAGTCCCTCGTGGACCTTCGTCATGGTGTCGAACCAGGTCCGCGCGGGCACGGTGCCGCCGTAGATGTCGCCGTCCCGGCACAGCCGCGGCGGCCCGCCGTTGACGCAGATGCCGCGTGGCGTGGTGCCGTCGTTGAACGTCTGCACGGACGCCGCGTAGTGCGGCGTCGCCCCGATGAACGCGGCCGACTTGTAGTCCTCGGTCGTGCCGGTCTTGCCGATCATCGGCCGGCCCCACTTGTACTGCCGCGCCGCGGCGGCGGCCGTGCCGGCGCCCTGGTCGTCCTTGCTCATGCCGACCGCGAGGCCGTTGGCCAGCCCCTCGGCCACCACCTGCTCGCACGGCGGCTCGTTGACCGGCACCGCCTTCCCGTTGCGGTCCACCACCTTCGCGATGGGCGACGGCGGGCACCACACGCCGCCGCTCATGATGGTCGCCGCCACGTTCGCCAGCTCCAGCGTGCTGACCGGCGCCGGGCTGAGGGTGAACGACGCGTTGCCGCCGTTGGCCTTGTAGAACTCCGTCTGCGTCACGCGCAGCTCGCGGTTCTTCGCCTTCGGGTCCGGCCGCACGCCCGCGATGTTGGTGGCCATGGTCTCGCGCATACCCAGCCGGGACGCCATGTCCACCACCGGGTCCATGCCCAGCTGCTCCTCCAGGATGACGAAACCGGTGTTGGGCGAGGTCTGGAGCGCGGTCTGCAACGACATCCGCGCCGGGTAGCCGGAGGACGCGTTGCCCAGGCAGTACCAGCGGGTGTCCGGCTCGCCGGTGGACGGGCACCGCGCGCCGCCGCCCTTGAACACGCGGGACACGTGCGAGGCGGGCGTGGCCATCGAGTTCTCGATGCCCATGCCCTTCTCCAGGGCCGCCGCCGCGGTGAACACCTTGTAGACGCTGCCCGCGCCGAACTTGTTCTCCACGCCGGACGGCAGGTCGTAGGTGGTCTGGTTCTGGTCGGCGTTGAGGCCGTAGTCGCGGTTGGCGACCAGCGCCACCACCTCGTGCCGCTCGCGGCCGGGCCGGACGATCGCCATCGCGTTGGCGATGCCCTCGGTGGACTTGGCCACCAGCGCCTCGGTGGACTCCTTGGCCTTGCGGGTGATGTCGCGGTCCAGCGTGGTCTGCACGGTGTAGCCGCCGCTCTTGAGCTGCTCCAGGCTGAAACCGTTGCGCTGGAGGTAGTTCAGCACGTACGAGCAGAAGAACCCGTTCTCCGGCCCGGCGCCGACGCAGCCGTTGGCCGGTGTGCGCACCGGATCGGCGAGGCCGAGCGGTTCTTTCTTGGCGGCTTCGGCGGCGTCGCGGGAGAGCTTGTCGTTCTCCACCATCTTGTCGATCACCTGGTTGCGCCGCTCCAGCGCCTTCTCCGGGTACGCCTCCGGGTTTAGCGCCGACGGGCTGTTGACCATGCCCGCGAGCATCGCGGCCTGGGGCACGGTTAGCGCGGCGGGCGTGGTGTTGAAGTACGCCTGGGACGCCGCGGCGATGCCGTAGATGGTCGATCCGAACGGCACCACGTTCAGGTAGCGGGCGAGGATTTCGTCCTTGCCGAGTTTGCGTTCGAGCTGCAACGCGATGCGTGCTTCCCGTGCCTTGCGCGCAATTGTCTGCTCTTGGGCTTTCTGCTGCTCCACCTGGTTGTTCCGCGCCACGACGTGCACGAGGTAGTTCTTCACGTATTGCTGGGTGAGCGTGGAGGCACCCTGCGTGACCACTCCGCTGAACTGGTTGGTCAGCCCGGCCCGGATGGTGCCGCGCCAGTCGACGCCCTCGTGCTCGTAGAAGCGCCGGTCCTCGACGGACACCAGCGCCGCCTTCATGGTCGGGCTGATCTTCTCGGGTGGTACCAGCACCCGGTACTGGTCATACAGGTAGGCGATGGCCGTACCGTCCTTGTCCGTGATCGTGGAGATCAACGGCGGGTCGGTGGTCACGAGATCGGCGGAGATCGCGTCGACGGTGTCGCTCGCCCGGTTCGACACCAGGCCCAGCGAGCCCACGACGGGGAACATCAGGCCCGCCAGCAACACGCCGGCTAGCAGACACAGGCCGAGCAGTTTGAGCACGCCGTTCCTGGCTCGCATGACAGGTCAGCGTACGCGCGACCGGGCCGGGTGATCAGCATCCGCAACCTTCATTACCCAGGATGAGTGTTCGTACTCAAGACAGGTAACAGGTGGGCAACCCAGGGTTGGAGGTGGAACCAGGAGGCTCTACAGTCCGTCACTGTCCAAGACAGCAGCCAACGGCACGACCACTCGATGGTGAAGCCTACGGCATCCGCGGCAGGGGTGTGGCGGATTTAAAAGAGTCATGGGCACTGTGTGAACCGAGGTGGGGGTTATGCAGCAGGGGGATTGGCGGATCAAGGCCATGTGCCGTGATGAGGAGCCGGACCAGCTCTTCGTCCGCGGTGCGGAGCAGCGCAAGGCCAAGGTGGTGTGCCTGGGTTGCCCGGTGCGCACCGAGTGCCTCGCGGAAGCTCTGGACAACCGGATCGAGTTCGGTGTCTGGGGTGGCATGACGGAACGGGAGCGCCGCGCACTGCTGCGCCGGCGGCCCGACGTGACGTCCTGGCACGAGTTGTTGGACTCGGCCCGCCAGGAGCACCAGGAGGAGAAGGTCGGGTAGGAACTACCCCCGAACGGGTGAGTCCGAACGGGTGATCACTCGCCCGCGAGCCGACGACCGATCTCGTGCAGGCCGTCCAGGTCGTGCACGTCGGCGGGCAGCGCGGGCACACCGACCAGGGGCACACCGGGGTGCGCGCGGGTGAACCGGGCGAGCAGTCGCTTCTCCCGATCGGCGACGGCCACGCGGTCCGCGTGCACCCGCAGCACCGCGGCGGCCAGCGGGGCGTCCCCCGAGCGCTCCAGCCGGTCCGCCGCCGCGAGCGCGCCCGGTGCGGGCAGTGCGGCCAGCACCGGGTGGGTGCGGTTCGCGACCAGCCCGTTGATCGGCATCTGCTCGGTGGACAACCGCTCCACGAAGTAGCTGGCCTCGCGCAGCGCGTCCGGTTCCGCCGCCGCGATCACCAGGAAACCCGTGCCCGGTGACCGCAGCAGCTCGTAGGTGGCCTGGGCGCGCTGCCGGAAGCCGCCGAACATGCTGTCGAACGCCTGCACGAACGTCGAGGCGTCCTGGAGCAGCTGGCCGCCGACGATGGTCGACACGGCCTTGGTGAACATCCCGAACCCCGCGCCGACGATCTTGCGCAGGCCGCGGCCACCGGCTCGCGCGGGCGCGGACAGCATCCGGATCAGCTTGCCGTCCAGCACGGTCGACAGCCGCTGCGGCGCGTCCAGGAAGTCCAGCGCGCTGCGGCTCGGCGGCGTGTCCACGACGATCAGGTCCCACTCGTCCGCGGCGACGAGCTGGCCCAGCTTCTCCATCGCCATGTACTCCTGCGTGCCGGAGAACGACGTGGAGATCGTCTGGTAGAAGGGGTTCTGGAGGATCTGCTCGGCCCGCTCCCGACCCGCGTGCTGCCACACCATGTCGTCGAACGTGCGGCGCATGTCCAGCATCATCGCGTGCAGCTCGCCCGGCGGGTCGAAGCCGTCCACGCGCACCTCGCGCGGCTGGTTGTCCAGCTCGCGCAGGCCGAGCGACTGCGCGAGCCGCCGCGCCGGGTCGATGGTCAGCACGACGGCGCGCCTGCCCCGCTCGGCGGCGCGCACCGCCAGCGCGGCGGCCGTGGTGGTCTTGCCGACGCCGCCGGAGCCGCAGCACACCAGGACCCGGGTCGCCGGGTCGTCCAGCAACGCGTCCACGTCCAGCTTGTTCACCGCACACCCCGTCCGACCAGCACCTCGGCCAGCTCGTAGAGCGCGGCCACGTCCACGCCGTCGGTCAGCTCGGGCAGCTCCAGCGTCGGCAGGTCGGCCTCGGCGAGCAGCTCCTTGGCGTCCTGCTCCATCCGCAACCGCACGGCGTGCTCCGCGGTCTGGTCGACCAGCCCGGCCAGCACGTCGTCGTCCACCTCCAGGCCGCCCGCGACGAGCCCGGCCCGCAGCCCGGCCTCGTCCACCCGGCCCGCCGCCGCCGCCGCGACGGCCGCCGCGGGCAGCCGGGGCGGGCGGACCCGGTTCACGAACACCGCGCCGGGGCGCAGGTCGGCGCCGTCCAGCTCGGCCACGGCGTCCAGGGTCTCCCGGACCGGCATCTCCTCCAGCAGCGCGACCAGGTGCACGGCCGTGTCGCCGGAGTGCAGCAGCTTGACCACGCCCTCGCTCTGCCCCTTGACCGGGCCGACCTTGGCGAGGTCCGCCATGGCCCGGGTGACGTCGAGGAACCGGACGACCCGCCCGGTCGGCGGCGCGTCCAGCACGACGGCGTCGTACTCGTGCCGGCCGGACTTGCCCGCCCGCCGGACGCACTCCTTGACCTTGCCGGTCAGCAGCACGTCGCGCAGGCCGGGTGCGAGGGTCGTGGCGAACTCGATCGCACCCATCCGCCGCAGGGTCCGGCCCGCGAAGCCCAGGTTGTAGAACATGTCCAGGTACTCCAGCAACGCCGCCTCCGGGTCGACGGCGAGCGCGCGCACCTCGCCGCCGCCGGGCGCGGACGCGATCCGCTCCTCGGCGTACGGCAGCGGCGCGCGGTCGAAGAGCTGCGCGACGCCCTGCCGGTTCTCGACCTCGACCAGCAGCACCCGGCGCCCACCGGTGGCCAGCGCCAGGGCCAGCGCGGCGGCCACCGTCGTCTTGCCGGTGCCGCCCTTGCCGGTGACCACGTGCAGCCGGGCGCGGGTGAGTTCGTCGGTCCAGCCGTTCACCAGGTCAGCCTATGCGCGCCGGGTGTGCACCCGCTGGACACGGTCAGTCCATCATGGTGATGAAGGCCACCGCGATGGCGGTCGCCGCGACGATGCCCCACGCCGCCACCGAGGGCAGCCAGTAGGCGATCAGCACCGCCACGACACCCACCACGGCGAGGCCGACCAGGCCGGCCCGCCAGACGTCGGCGTCCCGGGTGTTCCTCCGGTCGCGGGCCTGCGCCACGCCGACGAGCACCAGGATCAGCCCGCCCAGCACGAACGAGCAGGTCGCGACGATCCGCCACGTCTCCACGCGATCAAAGTAGCGCCGGACCACCGGTCCGGGCAGTGTTCACCCACACCAGACGGGTGATGACGGAGTCGCCCTCTTCGAAGTACCGCAACGCGCTCTCCGGGCTCGCCGTGAGCATCCGGAGGTCGCCCGACGTCGAGGCGACCTCCGCGTGGTCCTCGAACGCCATGCCCCACGCGGCGATCCAGTCCTCCTCGTCGTCGTGCTGCACCACCGCGAACAGCTGCGGTGCGAGCCGGTCCACGTCGATTCCCGTCATCCGTCCTCTTCCTCCCTGGTGTCGACCGGGCCGTCGACCACGACGTGCCCCCGGGCCTCGGCCCACCGCAGTGCCTGCCAGCCGATGCCGAGCATCAGGACGCCGAGGCGGCGCGCCCACTCCTCGACCGGCTCCGTGTACTCGGTGGTGCTCCGCCCGCTCGACTCGTCCAGCACCCGTGCGATGAACCGCTTGCAGTCGTCCAGCACCCGCCCCGCCGCCGCGGCCATCTCCAGCTCGTCGCGATCCATCCGCCCCGTCCCGAATTGCCCCTCGAATGAGACGAGCCTAACATCTGTACAGTACAAGCCCGCGGAGTTCAGCCGGGTGAAGTCCGGTAGCGGTACGTTGCCCAGAGTGATTGGAATAAGTGAATGGCGGACGGCACCACCCGCGGCAAGCGCAGGCTGGCCCGATTCGTGCGCGAACTCCAGGAGAAGTCCGGCCTCACCCCCGAAGAGATCGCCAAGCGGATCCGCGTCTCGCGCCCCACGGTCACCCGATTGCTCGCCGGCACGCACTTGGCGCGCTGGCCGTCTCTCTCCGTGATCCTCGACGTGCTGGAAGCGACACCGGAGCAGAAGACGTTCCTGCTCCAGATGTGGGAGGTCGCCGACGTCGACAACGCGACCGTCGAGCACGCCGCCGCGCTGCCGGTCAGGTACCGGCGGTTCCGGATGGACGAGCTGGAGGCGCACCGCGAGCGCACCCTCGACGTGGTGTACGTGCCCGGGATGCTCCAGACCGGCGCGTACGCCGAGGCCGTCGCCCGCGCCGCGCACCGGGTGGTCACCGGCGACCGCTGGGAGCGGACGGCCGCGGCCGAGCGCCGTGCGCGGCAGCGGCTGCTCGACCGCGACCCGCCGTTCGAGCTGCACGCGTTGATCGACGAGGCCGCGTTGCGCCGCGTGGTCGGCGGGCCGGAGGTCATGCGCGCGCAGCTCGACCACCTGGTCGCCGCCGCCGCGCGGGACAACGTCACCGTGCAGGTGCTGCCGTTCGGCGTCGGCGCGTACGGGCCCACCCCGTCGGCGTTGCTGCTCCTGCTGGACTTCCCCGAGCCGGACGCCCCCTGCGCGGCCTACACCGAGGAGGTGTCCGGCCTCGCGATGCTGGAGGAGCAGCACGAGGTGGCACCGTTGGACGGGGTGTGGCGCGACGCCGCGGAGGTGGCCCTGCCGCCGCGGGAGTCCGTCGACTTCATCAAGGCGGTCCGGGATTCCCGGTGAGGAGAAGGTGATGACGCAGACCTGGCGGAAGAGCACGTGGAGCGCGTCGGCCGCGCAGTGCGTGGAGCTGGCCGTCGCGGTGGACGCGACCGGCGTGCGGGACACCAAGAACCGGACCGGCGGGACGCTCGTGTTCCCGGCGCGGTCCTTCCGGGCGTTCCTCGCCGACCTGAAGTCCGGTCGGTGACGTCCGACGACCCGGTCGGGTAGTGAGGGCGATCCCCGGGTGCCGGTGTGCGGGGTGCGGCTAGGCTGCGCGCCATGACCAAGTGGGAGTACGCCACCGTCCCGCTGCTGATCCACGCCACCAAGGCGATCCTGGACCAGTGGGGCGAGGACGGCTGGGAGCTCGTCACCGTCCTGCCCAACCCCAGTGGTGAGCAGCACGTCGCCTACCTGAAGCGGCCCAGGGCATGAGCTGGTCGGCCCGTCTCGCCGAACTCGGCGTCGAACTGCCGGAGGTGGCCGCGCCGGTCGCCGCCTACGTGCCCGCCGTCCGGTCCGGGTCCCTGGTGCACACGTCCGGCCAGCTCCCCTTCGTCGGCGGCGTGCTCGCCGCGACCGGCAAGGTCGGCGCGGACGTCGACCCGGAGGCGGCCAAGGGACACGCGCGGACGTGCGCGCTCAACGCGTTGGCCGCCGTGCACGCGCTGGTCGGGCTCGACTCGGTGGTCCGGGTCGTGAAGCTGACCGGCTACGTGGCCTCGGCCGAGGGCTTCACCGGCCAGCCCGGCGTGGTCAACGGCGCGTCGGAGCTGCTGGGCGAGGTGTTCGGGCCTGCGGGTGCGCACGCGCGGGCCGCGGTCGGGGTGGCCGAGCTGCCGCTCGGCGCGCCGGTCGAGGTGGACCTGATCGTCGAAGTCGGGGGGTGAGGATGGCGGACACCCTGCACGAGGTGCTGCTGCGGCTCGCGGGCAGGCTGCCCGACGACGTGCTGTGGCGGTACCGCGACTGGGCCGTGACGGACGCGGTGCCGGTGCTCGCGCGGGCGCTGCCCCGGACGCTGCTGCACGACCGGATCGGGCTGACCGACCACGAGCAGCGCCTGCTGGTCGAGGCGCTGGTGCCGCACGGGGCGGACCTCGGTGCGATCAGTTCCGTGGAAGGGCTGGACGAGGAGCCCGATCCCGGTTACACATTCACCCCGGAATCACCCGAACGGGTGTCGATGGGCGATTCCGCGTCCGTGGTGCTCGGCGCGACCCTGCGTGGTCGCCAGGGGGTCGGCGAAGTCCGGTCCACGTGGCGGCGCGGCGGGGACGGGACCAGGCGGATCATCCTGGTCGCGGCCACCGTCGAGCACGCCCGCCTGGCCGGCGAACTCCAGCGGGTGCTGCGGGCGCTGGGCGAGCAGGACCCGTGCGTGGAGGTCCTGCCCGTCGGACTGGACCTGCCGCCCTACCACCGGGCGGCGTTGGCGGCGTCGGAGCTGGTGTGCACCGGTGCCGAGGCCGACGGACACCTGGTGCCCGTCTAGACGCTCGTCGCTGCCGCGCGGGCCGGAAGGAGAGCAGGCGTGACGAACGACGGAGTGGGACTTCCCGTCCGTTTACACGACCTCCTGTTGGCGCTGGCGGGGCGCGTTGACGACGACGCGCTCACCCGGGCACGGGAGCTGCTGGCGGTCGCCGAGCCGGACCGGGCCGTCGAGCTGGTGGTGGGTGTGCTGCTGGCCGGTCGCATCCCGGTGACCGGTGACGAGCGGCGCGAGATCGGTGGGCTGCTGGACGAGGTGCGGTCGGACCGCACCCTCGCGGACCGCTTGTTCGCGGTCGAGCAGCTACCGCCCGTCAGGCACCGCTTCACCATCGAGTCCGACCCGGCCGACGGGTTGGCCGAGGTGGTCGCCCACACGGCGACCGTGCTGCCCGACGTCCGCTCGGTGCGCGCCACCTGGCGGTCCAGCCCGGCGGGTGCCGTGCCCGGACCGCTGCCGCAACGCGTCGTGCTGGTGGACATCGGCCCGGCGGGTTTCGCGCCGGCCACGGCGTACCGGTTCGGCGTGGTGCTGCGCCGTGCGGGTGTCCAGGCCGCCGTGGAGGTGCTCACCGCGGGCACGCCGCTCAGCGAGTACCACGCCGCCGCGGTCACCACGGCGCGCGAGGTGTTCTTCCAGGCGACGGCGGTGCCGGTGCCCCCGCCACCCGACTCCGGAACCTGGTTCGACGGCGACAGCCGGGACGAGGCACCGGTGGCAGAGCCGGCACCGGTGCCCGCGGTGGAAGCTGAAGCCGGCTCCACGTCACGTCGTGCGCGGGTCGACCCGTTCGAGTTCGAGGGTGTCCAGGACACCCCGTTCGAGGACGTCCGGGTCGACGACGGCCGGGACGAGGCCGTCGAGCCCGTCGAGGCGGGGAGTTCCCTGTTCGAGGGCGTCCAGGTCGAGGCGCCCCAGATCGAGACTCCCCGGTTCGAGGGCGGCCAGCCGTTCCCGCCGAAACCGGTGAAGCGGCTGCGCGAGGTGCCGCCGCCGGACGAGGACGAGCCGGAACCGGTCGCACACGGTGAACCCGAGTTCACCCCGGAACCGGCTCAGCCCGAGCCGGAACCGGTGCGGCTGCCCGAGCACCCGCTGTCGCGGGCCGAGGTGACGACGGAGCTGAACGCGGACGACCTGGCGGCGTTGCAGGCGGCGCTCGCGGACGGGCCGGTGCCGTCGTCGGTCGCGCTGCCGCCGACCGTGGACGCCAAGCTCAGCGACCGCGAACGGGCGTTGTTGCAGCAGTTGCACGAGGAGTTGGCGCAACGGGAGCAGCAGTCCTGGCCGCACGGCCCGGAGTACGTCAACGGCGTGCCGAAACCCGGCGGCAACGGCAAGTTCCCCGGCTGAGCCCGGCCGCCCCGGTCACGCGACCGGGGCGGCCGCGCGTCGGGCCAGCTCGATCACGCGTTGCAGGTGCAGGCCGCGGCGCACGTCGCAGCGGTGCGCCGTGGTGCCGCTCTCGACCATGGCGACGAAGTCGTCCAGCAGGTTCGTGTAGGACTGCTGGGCGGACGTCCCGCGGTCGGCGAGCGCCCGGTAGCCGTGGTCGCCGTAGAAGCTCACCTCGACCACGCTCGGCGTCACGGGCACGTTCATGGTCAACGTGGCGCTGCTGGTCGCGCCGCCCTCGTGGCCGAGCACGACGTGCCACAGCCCGCTGTCCGAGCGGTGCGCGGCGAGCACGTCGGTGATCCGGCCCAGCGCCGCGTCCAGCAGGTCGAACGCGTGCGGGCCGATGTCGTCCAGCGGTCCGCGCTCGTGCCGCCACGCCGAGGCCGAGTACGGCCCGCCGAGCAGCGCGCCGGTCAGCCAACGCGCGTTGCCACCGGTCCAGCCGCCGGTGGCGTGCAACTGCGCGAGCTGCTCCTCGGTCTCCGGTGCGAACCGCCGGGTGAGCATCACCAGCGACACCACACCGGCCCGGTCGACGGCGTCGGCCAGGCGCTCCGCGCCCGCCAGGGTGGCCGCGACCGGCTTCTCCAGGATCACGTGCCTGCCCGCGGCCACCGCCTGGAGCGCGATCTCCTCCTGGGTGGCTGGCGGCACGGCGAACGCGACCGCGTCCACGGTGGACAGCAGCTCGGCCGGGTCGGCGGCGACCGCCGCGCCGTAGGGGTCGGCCAACGCCGCCGCGGCCTCGGGGCGGCGTGCCCACACGGACGTCAACCGGGTGCCGGGGTGGTCGGCGATGCCCGGCGCGTGCACCTGCTGCGCCCAGGGGCCGGCACCGATGAGACCTACGCGCAGTTGCTCGTCCACGCCGACCATGCTGTCACCGGCCGCCCTCGTACGCCGAGGCGGGCACGAAGATCCGCCCGCCGTTGGGGAACTCCAGCCCGATGCCGTCCGCTTCCCGGACCACGCGTGGATCGCTGCCCCACGCCGCCGGTATGCGCACCACGTGCCCGTAGTTCTCCGACGGGCCGAGCAGCACCTCGTACTCCGGGCCGAACAGCAGCGACTTCTCCTCCTTCACCCACACCCCGGGTGTGCCCGGGTGGTGGTGGATCGTCTCGGTCGAGGGCAGGAGCAGCACGACGGCGAGAACGCCCGTCATGCCCGCGCCCACGAACCCGCCGACGACGAACAACAGCACCTTGGCCAGGCATCCCCGCGTCTTCGCGTCCACGTGGTCATCTTCGCCGTAGGCTCGGGTTGTGCGCGAACATCCGGATGAGCAGGCGGTGCCGGCGATCCCGAAGGACGCCGCCACCGTGGTGCTGCTGCGCGACCGCGCCGGCGAGCTGGAGGTGTTCCTCCAGCGGCGGGTGCGGGGCATGGCGTTCGCGGGCGGGATGACCGTCTTCCCGGGCGGTGGCGTCGACCCGCGGGACGCGGACACGTCCACGGCCTGGAGCGGTCCGCCGCCGACGTGGTGGGCGGAGCGCTTCGCGTGCCCGCCGGACCTCGCGCGGGCGCTGGTGTGCGCGGCGGTGCGCGAGACGTTCGAGGAGTCCGGCGTGCTGCTGGCCGGCGCGTCGGCGGACTCGGTGGTCGCCGACACCTCGGCGTACGCGGCGGCGCGGGCGGCGCTGGTCGCGCGCGAGGTGTCGTTGGCGGAGTTCCTGGCCGGCGAGGGGCTGGTGCTGCGCGCCGACCTGCTGCGGCCGTGGGCGAACTGGGTGACGCCCGTCGAGGAGCCGCGCCGGTACGACACGCGGTTCTTCGTGGCCGTGCTGCCGACCGGGCAGCGCGCGGACGGGTGGACGACGGAGGCGTCCGACGCGGTCTGGCAGACGCCGGCCGAGGCGTTGGAGGACTGGCGGGAGGGCCGGCGGATGCTCATGCCGCCGACCTGGATGACGTTGTCGGAGCTGGGCGAGCACTCGGGGGTGGCGGACGTGCTGGACGCGCCGCGCGTGGTGGAGAAGATCATCCCGAAGCTGGTGCGGGACGGGAACGCGGTGCGGGTGGTCTTCCCGTGACGCCGGCGTACGGGCGGTTGCGCGAGGTCACGCCGTTCGCGTCGGTGGTGCTGGCGGAGAACCCGTCGGTGATGACGCTGGAGGGCACCAACACGTGGGTGCTGCGCGCGCCCGGCTCGTCGTCGTGCGTGGTGGTCGACCCCGGTCCGCTGGACCGGGAGCACCTGGCGCGGGTCGCGGCGCACGGGCCGGTGGACGTCGTGCTGCTCACCCACGGCCACGCCGACCACGCGGAGGGCGCGGCCGAGTTCGGTTCGCTGGTCGACGCGCCGGTGCGCGCCGCGGCCGACCTGGTCGACGGCGAGGTGGTCGAGGCGGGCGGGCTGGCGGTCCGGGTGCTCGCCACGCCGGGCCACACCGACGACTCGCTGTGCTTCCTGGTGGCGGGCGCCGTGCTGACCGGCGACACCGTGCTGGGCCGCGGCACGACCGTGCTCGACGGCAGCCTGCGCGACTACCTGGCGTCCCTCGACGTGCTGGCCGACCTGCCGCCCGGCACCACCGCGCTGCCCGGTCACGGGCCCGAGCTGCCGGACGTCGCGGTGGTCGCGCGGCAGTACCGGGCGCACCGGGAGCAACGCCTTGCGCAGGTGCGTGCGGCCGTCGCCGAACTGGGCGGCTCGCCGACCGCGCGGCAGGTGGTGGAGCTGGTGTACGCCGACGTGGACCGGTCGCTGTGGCAGGCCGCCGAGTGGTCCGTGCGCGCGCAGCTCGACTACCTGGCCGAGGGCTGAGGCCGCCGCGCGCCCCACGCGGAAGGGGCACGCGGCGGCGGGCACGCGGGCCGGCGTTGCGGAGTCGCCGGTCCGCGCTGGTCACGCCGGCGTGCGCAGCGGCACCACCAGGTACATCAGCTCCACACCGTCCTCGCCGGGCGGTGCGGTGACCACGGTCGTGCGCAGGCCGTCCTGGATGCGCAGCTCCACCTGCCTGCCGCGGAACGCGGTCAGGGCGTCGGCCAGGTAGCCGGCCTGGAACGTCTTCGTGACGTGGCCGCCTCCGGTGGTGACCCGGACCGACTCCTCCGCCGCTCCCGGTCGCGGGTCGCTGCCGCGCACGCGCAGCACGCTGTCCTCGACCTGGAGCGTGACGGAGCCGTGCGGGCCGGAGCGCGGCGTCGCCCGGCGGACCGCGCACGCCAGGGCGTCCGCTTCCACCACCACGGTGCTGTCTATGGCTTCCTCCAGCGGGTCGTGCGGGTGAATGATCACGACAGTGTGCTGGGGAAGAGGGCCGTCGTCAGCCGATGGGGCGGTCGGCGCGGCGACGTTCAGGGAACCTTCAGCGGGACGCCAGGTCGACGTCCTCGCGGCTGGTCAGCGGCACGCCCGCGGCGACCGTGCCGCGGAACAGCCACACCAGGGCGGCGACCAGCAGACCGGCGCCGGCGGCGGCCACGAAGGCCGTCGACGTGCCGTGCCGCTCCACGAGCTGACCGCTGATCGACTGGCCGATGGCGAGCCCCACGGTGACCGACGTGATCACCCAGCCGAACGCCTCGGTGGCCGTGCCCGCGGGCGCCACCTGCTCGATCGCCGCCGAGTGCGTGGTGGCCTGCGGCGTGATGAGCGTGCCGACGACCAGCAGCGCCGCGCCGAGCCCGAGCAGCGTGGTGGGCACGGCCAGCAGCAGCGACAGCACCGCGAACCCGCCGAGCAGCACCGGCAGGCGCAGGTGCATGGCCTTCGGGAACGGCCGCGTCGCGTAGAGCACGCCGAACAGCACGGAGCTGACCGACCACAGGCTCAGCAGCACGCCGCCGAGCCCGACGTGGCCCGCGTCGGAGGCCGCGGCGGGCACGGCGACCTCGATGAAGCCGATGGTCACGCCGAAGCCCAGCGCGGCCAGCGCCACGGTGCGCATACCCGGTGACGCGAGGGCGCCCAGCAGGCTGCGCTTGGCCTGCTCCGGCCGCACGCGGCGGACCGTGGGGTTGAGCGCGAACCACAACGCGCCGACCACCATCGAACCCGCGCCGAGCACGACGCCGGTGCCCGCCCACGGCGCGGCGACCAGCAGGCCGGCCAGGCCGGGGCCGAGGATGAAGAAGACCTCCATGCTGATCGCCTCGTAGGCGTACCCGGCGTGCCGGGCGGAGCCGGGCGGCAGCATCCGCGCCCACAACGCCCGCGACGCCGCGCCCACCATCGGCTCGTGCAGGCCGACCGCGAACGCGACCGGCAGCAGGACGGCCAGCGGCGCGTGCGCCTCGACGGCGAACACGGCGAGCGTGACGAACACGGCGAACAACGACACCGTGCCGAGCAGCGGGCGGGTCGGGCCGAGCCGGTCCATGAGGCGGCCCTGGATGATCGAGCCCACCGCCACGCCGACCAGCGACGCCGCCGACACCAGACCGGCCGCGGCGAAGGACCCCGTCTCGCGCTGGACGTAGAGCAGCAGCGAGAGGCCGACCATGGCGATGGGCAGCCGGGCGAGCAGGGACGCGGCGACGGGGCCGCGCATACCGGGGGTCGTCAGGGCCGTGCGGTAGTCGGACAGGCGGGCAGAGTGGGACATGCGTACCAGTGTGCCTTACAGTGGTACGGGCGTACCAGTGTCGGCCCCGATGAGGTCCATCACCCGGTGTTGTGTTGCGGTTCGATTACAACTATGGGATGACCGGGTGAAACCGCGCAACGAAAGCGCTGTTCAGACGGTCCTTGAGGGTGAACGGGCTTGAGTTCGGTGGTGGGTGCCGTGCGATCGTGGGAAGCAGCACCGCCGGCCCGTTTCCGTCGAGGTCAGGCGGGTAACCGAACCTCCTTCCGGTGCCGAAGGGTCGGGGCCTGCGGGCGCCGGAAGTGTGGGTGGCGCGGTCTGTCGGGGGATGGGCCGCGCGAGAACAACAAGGCCGGTGCGCCGCGTCGGGGGCGGCGCCCGGTCTTGTTGTCCGAACGGGGTCCATCACGCGCTCACCGCGCCCGGCGGGCCAGCCGCTCCGGGTCCAGGATCAGCACGCTCTTGCCCTCCAGCCGCAGCCAGCCGCGGTGGGCGAAGTCGGCCAGCGCCTTGTTCACCGTCTCGCGCGACGCGCCGACGAACTGGGCGATCTCCTCCTGCGTCAGGTCGTGCGTGACCCGCAGCAGGCCAGCCTCCTGACTGCCGAAGCGCTGGGCGAGCTGCAACAACGCCTTCGCGACGCGGCCGGGCACGTCCGTGAAGATCAGGTCGGCCAGCATCGAGTTCGTCCGCCGCAACCTGCGCGCCAGCGCGCGCAGCAGCTGCTCGGCGATCTCCGGGCGGTTGGTGATCCACTGCCGCAGGGCCGGTCGGTCCATGCTCACCGCGCGCACCTCGGTCACCGTGGTCGCCGTGGACGTCCGCGGACCGGGGTCGAAGATCGACAGCTCGCCGAACATGTCGGAGGGTCCGAAGATCCCCAACAGGTTCTCCCGGCCGTCCGGCGACTTGCGCCCGATCTTCACCTTGCCGGACTGGATGATGTAGAGCCGGTCGCCCGGCTCGCCTTCCGCGAAGATCACGTGGCCACGCGGGAATTCAACGGACTCCAGCGTCTGCGCCAGTGCCTCCGCTGCCGCCGGTTCAACCCCCTGGAAAATGCCCGCGCGGGCCAGGGTCTCGTCCACCTCGTCCCTCCTGTCGAGACGCGACGGCTGGTCGAGCGCGTTCCGCCTTCTGGCGGATCAGCGCCTGCCGTCGATCACTGAGTGCAGTCTAAGCGCTGTGTCGTGGATCGCCTTTCGGCGCGCCGCGACCCAGCCCCGGACAGCCCGATAAGGCCCGCCGGGGGATGACCCCGTGGGCCTCGCCGGTCCTAGCCCCGCTAGCGGCGGGTGCGCCGCTGCCGCAGGTTCCTGGCACGACCACCCAGCCTGCGCAGCCGGAACAGCTCCAGCGCGCGGCCGATGCCGTGCCCGTAGAGCGCCCGGACCTCGTCCGGCCGGGCCGACTCCAGGAACTCCTCGACCTCGTCCTCCTGAACGGCGACGTGGCGTAGCCGAGCTTCGACGCGCTCCATGAAGAGCGCGAAGAACATGATCACGATCGGAACGGCGATGACGAACCAGGCAGTCATGATGGCTCCGATCCTTGCGCATCCACTTGGGACGCGCATCCGAGGGGGTCTCTACTTGGTCGCATGGGTCATCTTGTATGGGGACGTGCCAGGGGCAGGGGTGGTTGCGCGTGGTGCGCGAGTACCCGCGCACCGTGTGGTGAACCGCGCACGTGATCACCGCGGACCGCAAGCGCCGCAACGCAACGCAGTAGCCTGATTGCCATGGCGGCACCCAGCACGGTGAAAAAGCCGGAGACCGCGCTCGGCCTCACCCGGCGGGCGCGGCGGATGGTCCGGGTCCTCCAGCAGGGCTACCCCGACGCGCACTGCGAACTCGACTTCACCACGCCCCTCGAACTCCTGGTGGCGGTCGTCCTGTCCGCGCAGACCACGGACGTGCGCGTGAACATGGTCACGCCGGCCCTGTTCCAGCGCTACCGCACGGCCGCCGACTACGCCTCCGCCGACCGCACCGAGCTGGAGGAGCACATCCGCTCCACCGGCTTCTACCGGAACAAGGCCAACTCCCTGATCGGGCTCGGCTCGGCGCTGGTCGAGCGGTTCGACGGCGAGGTGCCGGGCAGGCTGGCCGACCTCGTCACGCTGCCCGGCGTGGGCCGCAAGACGGCGAACGTGGTGCTCGGCGACGCGTTCGGCGTGCCCGGCATCACCGTCGACACCCACTTCGGCCGCCTGGTCCGCCGCTGGGGCTGGACCGCGGAGGAGGACCCGGTCAAGGTCGAGCACGCCGTGGGCAAGCTGGTGGAGCGCAAGGACTGGACCCTGCTGTCCCACCGGACGATCTTCCACGGCCGGCGCGTCTGCCACGCGCGCACACCCGCCTGCGGCGCGTGCCTGCTGGCGCCGCAGTGCCCGTCCTACGGCATCGGCCAGACCGACCCGGCCAAGGCGGAGAAGCTGGTCAAGGGCGAGGAGGCACCGCACCTGATCGCGTTGGCCGAACGCGTGCGGGCGGGGGAGAGGCTGGCGTGAGCCGCGCGGCGCGGTGGGCGGTCGTGGTGCTCGTGCTGGCCGTGGCCGGCGTGGTGGCCGTGTGGCCGCGAACGGGGGACCAGACGTCGCCCGGCGGCGCGACGAGCGCGGGGCGGCCCGCGCCCGACCTCGGGCGGCTGCGGGAGCGGGCGGCGCTGGACGCGTGCCCCGCGGGTGCGGGCGGACCGGCCGAGCTGCGCGGCGTGCGCGTGACGTGCCTCGGCGACGGGTCCGCCGTGGACGCCGCGGCCACCGTGCCCGGCCCGGCGCTGGTGAACTTCTGGGCCACCTGGTGCCTGCCCTGCCAGGACGAGCTGAGGGTGCTGGAGGAGTACGCCCGGCAACCCGGCGCGGTGCCGGTGGTGACCGTGCTGGTGAGCAGCAAGGAGGGGGACGGGCTGGAGCTGCTGGCGAAGCTCGGCGTCCACCTGCCCACCGTGTTCAGCGAACCCGACGCGGTGCGCGTGGCCGTCCGCACGCCGCCCCGGGTGCCGGTCAGCTACGTGGTCGACGCGGGCGGTTCGTTGCGCGAGGTGACCTCCCCGATCGTCTTCGACCGCGTCGAGCAGGTGCGCGAGGTGGTGGGATGACCGCGCTGGTCGGTCCGGACGACGTGCCGGAGTGGATGGCCGGGCTGGTGCGGGCGACGGCCGAGGTGGACGCCCGCGCGTTCAGCCGGGTCTCGCCGCCGCCCGCCGGCGGTGGCCGCGCCGCGGCCGTGCTGATGTTGTTCGGCGAGGGCCGCGACGGTCCGGACGTGTTGTTGCTGCGCCGCGCGGACACCCTCGGGTCGCACCCCGGCCAGGTGGCGTTCCCGGGCGGCGCGGCCGACCCGACCGACGACGGGCCCGTGGACACGGCGCTGCGCGAGGCGTACGAGGAGACCGGCGTGCTGCGGTCCGGCGTGCGGCCGGTCGCGACGCTGCCCGAGCTGTACGTGCCGGTGTCGAAGTTCGTGGTCACGCCGGTGCTCGCGCACTGGGACCGGCCGACACCGGTCGCGGCGGTCGACCCGGCCGAGACGGCGGCCGTCGCGCGGGTGCCGATCGCGCACCTGGCCGACCCCGCCAACCGGTTCCGGGTGACCCACCCGTCGGGGTTCACCGGCCCGGCGTTCAGCGCGCCTGGCATGTTGGTGTGGGGTTTCACGGCGGGCCTGCTCAGCGGGTTGCTGGAGCTGGGCGGTTGGGCCCGGCCGTGGGACCAGTCCGACGTGCGCGACCTGGAGCCGGCGTTGCGCGCCACGTGATGGAGGGTTGGGCTGCGTGAACTGGGTTGACCTGCTTGTCCTCGCGCTGGCCGCCTTCGCCGCGGTCTCCGGCGCCCGGCAGGGTGTGGTCGTCGCGCTGCCCGCGTTCGTCGGCGTGCTGATCGGGCTGGTGCTGGGCACCCAGCTCGCGCCGCTCGTGGTGGCACGGGTGGACCACGTCGTGACGAAGGTCGTGTTCGCGGTCGGCATCGTGGTGTTGCTGGTCGCGCTCGGCGAGACGGTCGGCGTGTACTTCGGCAGGCTCATCAAGTCCAAGATCAGGTCCAGCCCGCTGCGCGGCGCGGACAACGCGCTCGGCGCGATCGTGCAGGGCGCGGTGGTGTTCGTGGTGGCGTGGATGATCGCGCTGCCGCTGACCGTGGTCGCGGGCCTGCCGTCGCTGGCCAAGGCGCTCAACCAGTCGCTGATCCTGTCCACCGTGGACGGCACCATGCCGCAGGCGGCGCGGACGCTGTCGCAGGACCTCCAGAGCCTGTTCGACGTGTCGGGCTTCCCGGCGGCGATGGACCCGTTCAACCGGACGCCGCTCAAGGAGGTCGGGCCGCCCGACCCGGCGCTGTCGGCCAACCCGGTCGTGCAGAAGCTGCGGCCGTCGGTGCTGAAGGTGCGCGGGCGCGCGCCGTCCTGCTCGCGGGCCTTGGAGGGCACCGGTTTCGTCGTCGCGCACGAGCGCGTGATGACCAACGCGCACGTCGTCGCGGGCACCACCGAGGTGGTCGTTGAGGTCGGGCGGGGCCAGTTCGACGCGACCGTGGTGCACTACGACGCGCAGACCGACCTGGCGGTGCTGGCCGTGCCGGACCTCAACGCCGAGCCCCTGGAGTTCCGGACCGACGAGGTGAAGCAGGGCGAGGACGGCATCGTCCTCGGCTACCCGCTGGACGGTCCGTACACGGCGTCCGAGGCGCGGGTGCGGGAACGCCTCCCGGTGCTGCGCGGACCGGACATCTACGACGCGTCGACCGTGACGCGCGACGTCTACACCGTGCGGGCGAAGGTGCGCAGCGGCAACTCCGGCGGCCCGCTGGTCGACCCGCAGGGCCGCGTGATGGGTGTCGTGTTCGGCGCGGCCGTGGACGACCAGGAGACCGGTTTCGTGCTGACCGCCCAGGAGGTCGCGGAGGAGGTGGCGAACGCGCCCGGCATGGTGCGGCGCGCCTCCACCCAAACCTGCGCGTCCTGATCACCGGATCTCCACATCCGGCTGGTTGCCTGGCCGCGTGGACGCGATCAGGTACCTGGACGCGGTGGCCGCCCAAGCCGCCACGCGTGCCTACAAGAGCAGGTTGTTGAGCGTGCTGGACCCGGAGCGCAGGCACACCGTGCTGGACGTCGGCTGCGGCCCCGGCACCGACCTGCCCGACCTCGCCGAGACCGGCGCGGAGTGGGTGATCGGCGTGGACGCCGACCCGCTGATGGTCGCCGAGGCGCGGCGGCGCGCGGAGGAGTACCCGGCGGTGTCCGTGCACGTCGGCGACGCCCGCCACCTGCCGCTGGCGGACTCGATGGTGGACCGGGCGCGGCTGGACCGGGTGCTGCACCAGGTGCCGGAGCCGGAGCGGGCGCTGGCCGAGCTGCGGCGGGTGCTGCGGCCCGACGGGATCGCCGTGGTGGCGCAGCCGGACTGGGACAGCATCACCGTCGACCCCGGCGACGACGCGGTGAACCGGGCCGTGCGCGACCACGTGTGCGCCGCCATGCCCGGCGCGACCACCGGTCGGCGGGTCGCCCGGCTGGCGGAGCGGGCGGGTTTCGAGGTGGTGCTCGACGCCACCGCGCCCGTGCTGCGTGACTTCGGCGTGGCCGACGAGGTGCTGGGCCTGAGCCGCAACGCGGAACGGGCCGTGCGTGCCGGGCGGCTGGCCGCCGACCGCGCCGCCGAGTGGTTGGCCGAGCTGCGCTCGGGGCCGTTCCTGGCGACGTTCGTGCTGTTCACGGCCGTGCTGCGGCCCGCGGTCAGCTCTGCCGCAGGAACTCGGTGATCAACCGGCCCGTGGTGTGCGGCGCCTCCTGGTGCGGGAAGTGCCCCACCTCGGGCAGGCAGCGGTACCGGGAGCGCGGCCCGACCCACTGACCGGAGTCGGCGGCGGTGCTCTCCAGCATCACCGGGTCCAGCGCGCCGTGCAGTTGCAGCACGGGCATCTCCAGGCGGCGGTCCACGGCCTCGACGAACCGGCGGCCGTCGTGACGCAGCTGCGAGCGCACGGCCCACCGGTGGTACTCCATCGCCGAGTGGGCCACGCCCGGCACGAGCACCGCCTCCCGGTTGCGGCGCAGCACCTCGTCGTACTCCGGTGAGACCGTCCACTTGGGACCGGCCCACGCGGTGATCAGCCGGGCCACCTCCGCGCCGCCGTCCGCGGTGAGCCTGCGTTCCGGCCACACCGGCAGCTGGTAGCGGAACACGTGCGCGCTCGCCCGGCCCTGCCGCCGCGGGTGGCGGCGGATGGCGCGGCGCAGCGCGAGCGGGTGCGGCGCGGACACCGCCGTGACGGTGTGCACCAGCCGCGGGTGCATGGCGGCGACCGTCCACGCGAGCAGGCCGCCCCAGGCGTGGCCGACGATGTGCGCGCGGGCCGCGCCGAGTGCCTTCACCAGGCCCGCGACGTCACCCGCCAGCGTGAAGCCGTCGTAGCCGCGCGGTGGTTTGTCCGAGTCGCCGTAACCACGCAGGTCCACCGCGACGGCGCGGAACCCGGCGTCGGCGAGCGCCACCACCTGGTGCCGCCACGACCACCAGAACTCCGGGAAGCCGTGCAGCATGAGCACCAGCGGGCCGTCACCGAGTTCCGCCACGTGCAACCGGATGCCGTTGGCCGAGACGTCCCGGTGCGCCCAGGGGCCGGGCACCCGGGCGGTGTACGGGTCCGGCGGTGACATGACGTGGTTCAGGACTCCGCGCCGCGGTGGGTGAGCGCCGCGACGGTGCCCTTGGCGGATTCGATGGTGCGCACCGGCGCCCGCAGCTTCTTGAGCTTGCGGTAGCCGAGCAGCGCGAACCCGGCGGTGGTCAGCAGCATCACGCCGAACACGATCAGGAACGCCGCCCAGCGCGGCAGCCACTCGGCCAGGAGTTCGGCGCCGAAGAAGAAGAAGAAAAAGGAGCTGAACAGCAGCACGGTCAACGCCACGATGAAGTAGACGCTGCCCTTGACCCCCTTCTTCACCTCCTGCGCGATCTCCGACTTGGCCAGTTCGACCTCTGCTCTGACCAGCGTGGACAGGTGGGTCGTCGCATCACGCACGAGCCCGCCGATGGACGTCTCCCCCGCGATCTTCTCCGCGCTCTCCGCGGTCAACGGGATCGACGGAACAGGTGGCAGCCCGCTGCCGTTGGTGTTCTCCCGAGCGCTGGTCACGCCGCTCATCGTGCCATGCACGCGGCACGGGAGCCTCTCGACCGGCCCATTTCACGCGTCCTCGTCGGCGCGCTGGTGCACGCGGCTGCGCCGGACCAGCAGGACCGCCGCCAGCAGGGACGCGGTGAGCGAGGCCAGCAGCACGGCGGCTTTCGCCTGCTCGGCGGCCTGGCCGTCGAGCGCGAGGTCCGCGATCAGCAGGCTGACGGTGAACCCGACGCCGCCGAGCATGGCCACCGCGACGATGTCACGCGGCCCCGCGCCGCTCGGCCACACCGCCGCCTTCAGCAGCACGGCCAACGCGGACGCGCCCACGATGCCGACCACCTTGCCGACCACCAGGCCGAGGACGACACCGACCGCGATCTTGTCCGAGAACAACGAGGAGAGCGTTTCCCCGTTCACCGGCACACCCGCCGCGAACAACGCGAACACCGGCACGGCGACACCGGCCGACCACGGCTGGAGCTTGTGCTCCAGGCGCAGCGCGGGCGCTTCGTTCTCGTAGGGGTCGCGTCGCACGCGGGTGAGCAACGCGAGCGCCACGCCCGCGATGGTGGCGTGGATGCCGGCACCGTGCACGGCGGCCCACGTGCCGACCGCGATCGGCACGTACAGCCAGGGCGTCGTCACCCGGCGGTGCTGGAGGTACGCGTACAGGGCGAGCAGTGCGACCGCGGCCAGCGCGGCGAGCGCGTTGAACCCGGTGGTGAACAGGATCGCGATGAGGGCGATGGCGCCCAGGTCGTCCACCACGGCCAGGCTGAGCAGGAACACCCGCAGGCTGCTCGGCAACCCGGACGCGGTGATCGCCAGCACGCCCAGCGCGAACGCGATGTCGGTGGCCACCGGCACGGCCCACGCCCGCTCGATGCCGGGCTCGCCCCAGCCGACGCCGAGCGCGATCAGGGCGGGCACCACCATGCCGCCGACCGCCGCCACGACGGGCAGGGTGGCCGCCTTGAGGTTGTTCAGCTCGCCGATCACCAGCTCGCGCTTGAGTTCGAGCCCGGCGACGAAGAAGAAGACCGCGAGCAGGCCGTCCTTGGCCCAGTCGCCGACGCTGAGGTCCAGGCCCAGCGCCGACGGTCCGAACCGGAAGTCCCGCACCGCCGTGTACGAGTCGCCGAGCGGCGAGTTGGCCCAGATCAACGCGATCGCGGTGGCGACGAGCAGCACCGTGCCGCCGACCGTCTCGGTGCGCAGGTAGCGGGCGAACTCGGCGACGACGTCGTTCTTGCGACGGCTCAAGGCGGTCTCCCGGGTGGGTCGGCTGTGGAACATCCTCGTGCCGACCAGACTTCCCGGCTCACCTGCGAGCCACTTTAACGCAACCGGGTGCCCTCCGCGGTGGAAGGGCACCCGGCGTGACCGCTCAGTCCTCGCCGGACCCCGTCTTCAGGCCCTTGGAGATCAGGTCCATGACGGACGAGTCGGCGAGCGTCGTGACGTCACCGACCTGGCGGTTCTCCGCCACGTCGCGCAGCAGGCGGCGCATGATCTTGCCGGACCGGGTCTTCGGCAGCTCCGGCACGACCATGATCTGCCGCGGCTTCGCGATCGGGCCGATCTCCTTGGCCACGTGGTCGCGCAACGCCTTGATCGCCTCCGCGCCGGACGCCTCGTCGGCCACGCCGCCACGCAGGATGACGAACGCGACGATGCCCTGCCCGGTGGTCGGATCGGTCGCGCCGACGACCGCCGCCTCCGCCACCGTCGGGTGCGACACCAGCGCCGACTCGACCTCGGTGGTGGAGATCCGGTGGCCGGACACGTTCATCACGTCGTCCACCCGGCCGAGCAGCCAGATGTCGCCGTCGGCGTCGTACTTCGCGCCGTCGCCCGCGAAGTAGAAGCCCTGCTCGCCGAACCGCGACCAGTACGTGTCGCGGTAGCGCTGCTCGTCGCCCCAGATGCCGCGCAGCATCCCCGGCCACGGCTGGTCGAGCACCAGGTAGCCGCCACCGCCGGGACCGACCTCGACGCCCTGGTCGTCCACGACCTTCGCGCTGATGCCGGGCAGCGGGCGCTGCGCCGAACCGGGCTTGGTGGACGTCGCGCCGGGCAGCGGCGAGATCATGATGGAGCCGGTCTCGGTCTGCCACCACGTGTCGACGACCGGGGCCTTGCCCGCGCCGACGTGCTCGCGGTACCAGATCCACGCCTCGGGGTTGATCGGCTCGCCCACGCTGCCCAGCACGCGCAGCGACGACAGGTCGTACTTGGCGGGGATGTCCGCGCCCCACTTCATGAACGTGCGGATCAGCGTCGGCGCGGTGTAGTAGATCGAGACGCCGTACTTCTGGACGATCTCCCAGTGCCTGCCCTCGTGCGGGGTGTTCGGCGTGCCCTCGTAGACGACCTGCGTGACGCGGTTGGACAGCGGGCCGTACACGATGTAGCTGTGGCCGGTGACCCAGCCGATGTCGGCGGTGCACCAGTACACGTCGGTGTCCGGCTTGAGGTCGAACACGTTGTGGTGCGTGTACGACGCCTGGACCAGGTAGCCGCCGGACGTGTGCAGGATGCCCTTCGGGTTACCGGTGGTGCCGGACGTGTACAGGATGAACAGCGGGTGCTCGGAGTCGAACGCCTCGGGCGTGTGCTGGTCGGACTGGCGGTCGACCAGGTCGTGCCACCAGATGTCGCGGTCGTCGGTCCACGCGATCTCGGTGTCGGTGCGCTTGACGACCAGGACGTGCTCGACGCTCGCGGCGTTGGCGACGGCCTCGTCCACGGCGGGCTTGAGCGGCGCCGGCTTGCCGCGCCGGTACTGCCCGTCGGTGGTGATCACGAGCTTGGCCCGCGAGTCCTCGATGCGGGTGCGCAGCGCCTCGGCGGAGAAGCCGCCGAACACGACGCTGTGCAGGGCGCCCAGGCGGGCGCAGGCGAGCATGGAGAAGATCGCCTCGGGGACCATCGGCATGTAGATGGCGACCCGGTCGTCCGCGCCGACACCCAGCTCGACCAGGGCGTTCGCCGTCCGGGAGACCTCGCGCTGTAGCTCGGCGTAGGTGATGGCGCGGCTGTCGCCGGGCTCGCCCTCCCAGTGGATGGCGACCTGGTCGCCGTGACCGGACTCGACGTGGCGGTCCACGCAGTTGTAGGCGACGTTGAGCTTGCCGCCGACGAACCACTTGGCGAACGGGGCGTCCGACCAGTCCAGGACCCGGTCCCACCTGGTGTCCCAGGCCAGCCGCTCGGCCTGCTTCGCCCAGAACGCCTCGCGGTCGGCGTCCGCCTCGTCGTACAGGTCCGCGCCGGCGTTGGCCTGGGCGGCGAACTCCGGGCTGGGCGGGAACGTCCGGTTCTCGGTGAGGAGGTTGTCCAGGGCCGGTCCCTGGGCTTGCGGCTGGGTCATGGGGGAGGACCTCCTGAATCCGTGGGGTGCGCACCGACGGTAGTGCGATCCGGCTCACTGCGCACCCAAAAGGTTCAGACCAATTCAAGGCGGGTTCGAAACACGTCGTCCACTGTGTAACCCGTGCCGCCCCCGCCTGACCATGGGCATCCCGCTAAATGACACAACTATTGCGACCAACGGCGGCTGTTCGTGAGGCAACTCACGCCGTGAGCCGCGCCTTCGCCGCCGGCCACTCGGCCGCGGTCATGGAGTAGACGACGGTGTCCCGCAGCGTCCCGTCCGGTCGGACGCGGTGCACCCGGAGCACGCCCTCGCGGGTCGCGCCGAGCCGTTCGATGGCCCGCTGCGACCGCTCGTTGCGGATGTCGGTGTGCCAGCCGACGCGGTGCGCGCCCAGGTCCTCGAACGCCCGGGCGAGCAGCAGGCGCTTGGCGTCCCGGTTGAGCGCGGTGCGCTGCCACCGCGTGCCGATCCAGGTGTAGCCGATGTACAGGCCGCGGTGCTTCGGGTCGATCTCGTAGTACGACGTGGTGCCCGCGACCTCGCCGGTGGCCGGGTCGACCTGCGCCCACGCGCGGCGGCCGGGGTCGGCGAGCGCCTGTTCGACCAGCGCGCGGGACTCGTCGGCGTCACGTGGTTGACGCGTGCTGAGCCACGTCCAGATGTCCGGGTCCTTGCCCGCCTCCAGCAAGCCCTCGGCGTGCTCGGTGGAGAGCGGTTCGAGGCGGACGTGCTCACCGGTCAGGACGGGGCGGTCGTACCAGGTCATACTCCGACGGTAACCCGCCTAGTGGCTATGTTTAATGGCCAATTCCGGTTGGTTTTGAAGGGCCACTTACCGACGCGTAGTGTGCTCCGGTGTGACCGACCCGCTCGCCCCGCTGCTGGACCTGCCCGGTGTGCCCGACGCCGTCCAGTCCGCTCGTGACGCCGTGTTCCAGGTGCACCGGCACCGCGTGAACCTGCGTGGCTGGGCCACCACCGCCGCCGAGGCGTCGGTGCGTGCCGCGCGTGCCTCCGCCGCGTTGGACGGCGGGTCGACCGAGATCCCGACCGACGGGTCGGTGACCGATCCCGTGCTCGCGGGGGCGTTGCGCGTGGCCGAGGCGTTGGGCGTGCTGCTGCCGACGTGGCAACGCGCGCCGTTGCAGGCCCTGGCGCGGCTGCACGTGCTGGCCGGCGCGGACCTGGGTGGCGAACCGGGGCGGCCCCGCCTCGCCCCGGGCGTGTCCGAGCGGCTGGACCTGCTCGCCGGCCTGGTCACCGGGGGCACGTCAGCCCCCGGTCCGCTGGTGGTGGCCGTCGTGCACGGCGAGTTGATGTCGCTCGCCCCGTTCGCCACGGCCAACGGCGTGGTGGCCCGCGCGGCGTCCCGGCTGGCGTCCATCGCCACCGGCCTGGACCCCAAGTCACTCGGCGTGCCCGAGGTGTGGTGCCTGCGCAGGCAGAACGACTACGCCGCCGCACTGCACGGCTTCTCCACCGGCGACCCCGAGGGCATCGGCCGCTGGATCCGCTTCTGGTGCGAGGCGCTGGAGGCCGGCGCCCGCGAGGCCCGCGGCATCGCCGACGCCGCCGCCTAGGAGCGGTCCGCAAAGCCGGGCACGCCCCGCCCCGCCCCGCCGGCGCGCGGGCGGACGGCGATGGGGGCGGGGCGCTAACTATCAGGCAGGCTCCCTGAAAGTTTCGTGGCGGCGGCAGGACCCGGGACCACCCCGCCGGCGCGGGGAGAACGGCTCCAACCACACCGCCTGCCGACAGGCCCTAGAGCAACGCCGCCAGCGCCGCGGCGGCCCGCTCCGCCTCCTCGAACGTGTTGTAGAGCGGCGCGAAGCCGAACCGCAGCACGTCCGGCGGACGGTGGTCGCCGATCACCCCGCGCTCGACCAGCCGCTCCATGAGCACCGCCGCGTCCGGGTGGCGCAGCGAGACCTGGTGGCCGCGCCACGGGCTGTCCGGCGTGATCACCTCCACCCCCGGCAGGCCCTCCACCAGGGAGCGGAAGTGCGCGGTCAGGGCCAGGCCCTTCGCGCGGACGTCCTTGAGGTCCACGCCGTCCCACACGTCCAGCGCCGCGTCCAGGGCGAGCATCGAGATGATGTCCGGCGTGCCGACCCGTGCCCGGGACACGCCGGGGTCGGGCACGTAGCCCGGCGTCATCGCGAACGGCGCCTCGTGGCCCGTCCACCCCGTCAACGGCTGGTGGAAATCCGCCTGCGCGTGCGTGGGCACGTAGATGAACGCGGGCGACCCGGGTCCGCCGTTGAGGAACTTGTACGTGCAGCCCACCGCGAGGTCCACGCCCAGCCGGTCCAGCTCGATCGGCAGCACGCCCGCGCTGTGGCACAGGTCCCACACGACCTTCGCGCCCGCGGCGTGCGCCTGCGCGGTCAACGCCGCCATGTCCAGCAACCGGCCCGTGCGGTAGTCGACGTGGTTGAGCAGCACCACCGCGGTCGCCGGGGACACGTCCAGCCGCTCCGGGTCGACGGCCCGCAGTTCCAGACCGGTCAGCTCGGCCACCGAGCGCGCGATGTAACCGTCGGTCGGGAACGTGCCCGCGTCCACCACGATCTCCGACCGGTCCGTGCCACGCACCGCCGCCATCAACGCCTTGAACAGGTTGACGCTGGTCGAGTCGGCCACGACGACCTGGCCCGGCGCCGCGCCGACCAGCCGCCCCACGCGGTCGCCGACCCGTTCCGGGGTCTCCCACCAGCCCTCCGACCAGCTCCGGATCAACCGGCCGCCCCACTGGTGGCGGATCACGTCCCGGACGCGCTCGGCGACGTGCCTGGGCGGCGCGCCCAGCGAGTTGCCGTCCAGGTAGACGACGTCGTCGTCCAGGTCGAACAGGTCGCGCACGTGTGCCAACGGGTCCGCGTTCACACGTAGCTCCGCGCGGTCCACAGCTCCGGGAAGACGGTGCGGCGCGTGCGCTTCTCCAGCCACGCGACACCCGCCGAACCACCCGTGCCGACCTTCGCGCCCATCGCGCGGCGGGTGGCGAGCAGGTGGTCGTAACGCCAGCGGGCGAACTCCTCGGCGATGTCGGTCAACGCCTCGCCCAGCTCCAGCAGGTCGCGCGGGCCGTCGCGGTAGACGTCCGCCCACACCCGCTCCACCTCGGCGTTGGGCTCGTGCGACGTGGTGAGGTCGCGCTTGAGCACGTCGTCGGGGATCGGCAGGCCGCGGCGGTGCAGGGCGGCCAGCACGTCGTCGTAGAGGCTCGGCTCGTTGAGCAACGCCTCCAGGGCGTCGTGCTGCGCGGGCACGGCGCGGTGCGGCACCAGCATCGACCGGGACTTCTCGCCGAGCAGGAACTCCACCTCGCGGTACCGGCCGGACTGGAAGCCGGAGCCCTCGCCGAGCGCGTCGCGGAACGAGTTGAACTCCGCCGGCGTCATCCGCGCGATCGGCCGCCACGCCGCGTTCAGGCCCTGCATGTGCAGGTCGCTGCGGCGCAACGTGCGGATCGCGGCACGCACGTCGTCCGCGCGCAGCTCGCGTTGCGCCTGCCGCCACTCGAAGCAGAGCAGGCCGAAGTACAGCTCCATGATCTGCGTGATGACGAGGAACGACATCTCACGCGGGTCCTCGGACCACTGCTGTTGCAGCGAGTGCAGCACGGAGGCGTGCACGTAGTCCTCGTAGGGCGTGGTGCCGCCGAAGTCCAGCTTGGGTGCGACCGGGCAGTCCATGACTTCCATGATGACCGGCTGTTCTGGTGATTTGAATGGCCTTCGGTGGTCATTTCGGGCAGATGTTTTTGTGCTCGGAACCCGATCCGTCGACTAGCTTTTGGTTCATGAGCATCGAGCTGGACCGGGTGGACTGGGCGTTGCTGGAGGCGTTGCAGGAGGACGCGCGGCTGTCCTACAACGAGCTGGCGCGACGCGTGCACGTGTCACCGCCGACGGTCGCGCAGCGCGTGCGCCGGATGGAGAACGTGGGGGTCATCACCGGCTACCGGGCGACCGTCGACCCCACGGCGGTGGGGCGTTCCGTGGTCGCGTTGGTGCGGATGAAGTGCTACGGCCCGCGGTGCATCACGGTGCACCCGGAACTGCTCGACGACTGCCCGGAAGTGGTCGAGGTGGTCCGGCTGACCGGTGACATCTGCTCGGTGGTGAAGGTGGTGACCAGTTCGATCGCGGAGTTGGAGCGGCTGCTGGTGCGGCTCGGCGGGTACGGCGAGACGTCGTCGGCGATGGTGTTGTCGACGCCTATCCCCTGGCGTCCGGTGACAGCAGGCTGAGCGCCTGCCGGACGTGGCCCTCGGCGGCGGCCAGCGCTTCGGCCGCGCGGTTCGCCGGCACGTTCGCGAGCAGGTGCACCAGGGCCACCTTGAGGTCGCCGCCGGCGGCGGCGAGGGCGGTCGTGCACTCCGCCTCGGCCAGGCCGGTCGCCTCGCGCAGGATGCGGACGGTCCGGCCGCGCAGCTTGGCGTTGGTGGCGCGCATGGAGACCATGAGGTTGGAGTAGGTGCGGCCGAGCCGCACCATCACCGCCGTGGAGAACGACGTGAGCAGCAGCTTCTGCGACGTGCCCGCCTTCATCCTGGTCGAGCCCGCGATCGCCTCCGGCCCGGTGTCGACCGCGATCAGCACGTCCACGTCCACCGGGGGAGCGGACGGGTTGTTGGAGACCAGGACCGTGCGCGCGCCCATGGTGCGTGCCTCCGCCAGGGCCGCGACGACGAACGGCGTGCGGCCCGACGCGGTCAGGCCGAGCACGACGTCGCCCGCCACCGCGTGCGCGCGGATCTGCGCCGCGCCGCCCGCCGCCTCGTCCTCCACGTCCTCGACCGCCTTGACCAGCGCCTCCGGACCGCCCGCGTGGTGGGCGAGGAACCAGTCCGGTGGCGCGTTGAAGGTCGGCGGCAGCTCCGCCGCGTCCAGCGTCGCGAGCCGGCCGGACGTGCCCGCGCCGACGTAGTGCACCCGGTTGCCCGCGCGCAGCGCGCCGACGGCGAGGTCGGCGGCCCTGGCCAGTTCCGGCAGCACGGCCGCCACCGCGGCGGGCACCTCCCGGTCCTCGGTGTTGATCAGGCGCAGGACGTCCAGCGTGGACAGCCGGTCGATGTCCTCGGTGCGCGGGTTGCGGGTCTCGGTGGGCGACTCCACCTGGACCGCGACGTCCGGCCGGGGCGGCGTCATTTACCGGTCTCCCGCCGCCGCCTGCCGTCCGGGCGGGCGCCGAGGCGGTGGCCCGAGACGGCGTCGTAGGTGGCTTCGAGGGCGGCCTTGGCGCTGTCCACGTGGCGCTGGGCGATGCCGATGAACAGGCAGTCGATGACGGTGAGCTGGGCGATCCGGCTGGCCATCGCGCCGGACCGGAAGGTCGTCTCGCGGGCCGCCGTGGTGAGCACGTGGTCGGCGACCTCGCTGATCGGCGAGCGCGGGAAGTTGGTGAGGGCCACGGTCGTCGCGCCGTGCTCCCGGGCGACCCGCAGCGCCTCGACCGTTTCCGAGGTGGAGCCGGTGTGCGAGATGCCGACCGCCACGTCGGCGTCGGTCAGGACGGCCGCCGAGGTGAGGGCGATGTGCGTGTCGTTCCAGGCGAAGCAGGTCCGGCCGATGCGGTGCAGCTTCTGCTGGAGGTCGAAGGCGACGAACGCGCTGGCCCCGAACCCGTACACGTCGACCCGCCGCGCGCCCGCGACCGCCTCCACGACTTGCTGGAGGGTTTCGACGTTCAGCTGCTCGGCGGTCTCCTCGACCGCGCGGGCGTCCGCGAAGGCCACCTTGCCGACCACCTGGCGCAGGTCGTCGGTCGGGCCGATGTCGCCGCCGAGGTCGCGGTCGGTGCGGGCGGCCGTCCGGGCGGTGTCGGCGGCGAGGGCGATGCGCAGCTCCGGGTAGCCGCCGACGCCGATGGCCTTGCAGAAGCGGGTCACCGTGGTCTCGCTGGTGCCGGCGGCCTCGGCCACCTCGGTGATGCTCCGGTGGGCCACGGTCGCCGGGTTGTCGAGGACGACCTTGGCGACCCGTTGTTCCGCGCGGGCCAGGCCGGGCAGGAGGGACCGGATCTTGACGAGGGGACTGGCCTCGCTGCTTTCGGTGGACACGTGGGAAACTTACTAACCGTACTGTGGAAAATCAACGCACAGCGCACCAGTCACCCCGAGCGCCATCAATTCCCACCCGCCGGCGTGGGCTGTTCGGCCGGCCCTTCACTGTCGGTTGGCCTACTGGCCCACCTACGTGACCCCCACAGCTTCCACCCACCGGCTAACCATTCGCTTACCGCCCCTCGACGCATTGGCGGACGATAAAAATCGATCACCGCCAACCACACCGAACCGACGGCCAATCGCCCACAACTCCCGATTCCGCTCCTCGCCGGTTCCACTACACCGCGGTTTCGCTTTCGGGCGGTCCAACCACACCGCCCCCGTGCTCCCCGGCTCGTTTTCCGCTCCCGACCCCGCCCCGGCCGGCACCTCCCCGCTCGCGGTCCGGCCGCCCTGATCAGCGGTCGGTGGCGTGCCAACCGTTGGCCCGCAAGGCGGTCGGGTCGCGTTCCGCGTCGAGCAGCACCCCGCTTCGGTCCGACACGCGGACACCGTCGACGTACACCCCGCGCCCCGCCAGACCGGTTCCCCGCACGAACAGCCAGCGGTAGTGGGCGGCGGGCTCGCCGACCAGCCGGACGCGTTCCCACCGCCGCTTCCCGTGACCCGACAGCACCCGCAGGTCCCGCCACGTCCGGCCGTCCGCGCTCGCCTGCACCACCAGCCGGTCCGAGGTCTCCAAGTCGACAAAGACGCTGAAGTCCACGGTCTGCCGCCCCGTCCCGGCGGGCAGCGCGGCCGTGGTGAGGGTGCCGTTCGGCGCGTCCGCCGTCCACGCGCTGTCACCCCACCGCGGCCGAACCGCCAACGCGCGGGCCAGCCCGTCCGCCACCGCCTGCCGCGCGGGGTTGACGGAACCCCGGTCCCGGTTCGGGTGCACGCGGTTGGTCAGCAGCACCGCGATCGAGCCGGACATCGGGTCCAGCACCAGCGAGGTGCCGGTGAACCCGGTGTGCCCGGCGGTCGCGGCCGAGGCCAGCGCGCCCATGTACCAGCGCTGGTCGAGTTCGAACCCGAGCCCGTGCGCGTTGCCGGGGAACCGCTGGGTGAAGTTGGTGAGCATCAGCTCGACGGTCCGCGGTCGGAGGACGCGCACGTCCCCGTACCGACCGCCGTTGAGGATCGCCTGGCCCAGCACGGCGAGGTCGCGCGCCGTGGAGAAGACACCGGCGTGCCCGGCGACCCCGCCCAACGACCACGCGTTCTCGTCGTGCACCTCGCCTCGGACCAGCCCGCGCGCGCCCTGGAACTCGGTCGCCGCGATCCGGTGCAGCTCCGACCTCGGCGGGCGGTAGCCGGTGTCGCGCAACCCGAGCGGCCCGGTGACGTCCTCCCGCACCAGCACGTCCAGCGGCTTCCCGCTGACGCGCTCGGCGAGCAGCCCCAGCGTGATCAGGTTCAGGTCGGAGTAGAGGTAGGCCGAACCGGGTGTGCTCCTGGGCGCGACGTCCATGACCGCCTTGACCCGCGCCGGCACGTCCGGGTAGTCCGACCACAACGGCAGCCACGACGGCAGGCCCGAGGTGTGCGTGAGCAGTTGCTCGACGGTGATGCCCGCCTTGCCGTTGACGGAGAACTCGGGCAGGTACCGCGCCACCGGCCGACCGATTTCGACCCGACCCAGTTCCACCTGCCGCATCACCGCGATCGAGGTGAACAACTTGGAGATCGACGCCACGTCGAAGATCGTGTCGGGCGTCATCGCCACCCGTTGATCAACCGGTAGTTCCGCCCCGGCCGCGTCGGCGTACCGCAATGCCCACCCGGCGGCGTCCACGTTCGTGATCACCCCGTCGTGAACCAACAACGTCACCGCGCCCGCGAACAACGGATGCCCACCAGCACTCGGCCGAGTGAAATTTTGAACTCGTTCGAGCGCCATTCCGATCGGCTTGGGATCAAGCCCGACCTCAGCAGGCGTCCCGTTCCGCAACACGGCATCCGCCCACCCGCGCCGCACCACGTCGAACCGCCCCGAACCGCGGCCGGCCTCACCCTCCACCGCGCCCGCGGCCTCCACACCCTCGTCGCCGTCCGCTGTCCTCGCCGCCCCCGTCGCCGTGCTGCCGTCAGCCGGATGCTGCGCCGTACTGCCGCCCGCCGCGTCCTGCGCCGTGCTCCCGGCTGTTGCCGCCGCGTCGCTGTCCGCCGCGTGCCCCACCTCGCACGCGGCCGGCGTGCAACCCGGCTCGGCGACAGCCGTACCGCCACCGAACAACGCGAGCACAGCGGCGATGGTCAGCAAAGCACGCACGGTCACTCCTCACCGGTAGTGCAGGTAGGGATGGCGAAGCCGGGTGAAGTCGGCCAGCTCCCGGCTCCACGCGCCGACCACCTCGTCCACCCCCGCGCCCGCGTCCACCATGCGGCGCAGCCGGTCCGAGCCGGTCAGCTTGTCGATCCACAGGTCGGACCGCCACGCGAAAACCCGCGGGTACCGGGCCCGCGCCGTCACGATCATCGCCACGGCCGCCCGGATCGCGTCGAACGAACCCGGCCGCGTCACGTGCAGCGCCACCCCGCCGCACGCCTCGCCGACGAACCTGCCGAACGTCGGCGTGAAATGCGCTTCCCGGAACCGCACCCCGGGCAGGCCCAGCGCGTTCAGGTCCTCCGCCCAGCGCCAGTCGACGCCCGGCGCGCCCACCGTCTCGAACGGCCGCGTCGTGCCGCGGCCCTCGGTCAGCGACGTGCCCTCGAACAAGCACGTCCCGGGGTACACCAGCGCCGTGTCGCGGGTCGGCATGTTCGGGCTCGGCGGCACCCACGGCAGCCCCGTGTCCAAGTCGTCGCGCCGCCACCCGCGCGCCCACCGCACCCGCAACCGCACCGGCCCGCCGTCGTGCGGCAGGAACTCGCCGTTGAACAGGTCCGCCAGCTCGCCGACCGTCATCCCGTGCTGCTGCACCACGGGTTTTCGCCCGACGCCGCTCGCGTGGGCCGGGTCGAGCTGCGGCCCCCGCGCGGTGCCGCCGACCGGGTTCGGCCGGTCCAGGACCACGAACTCGGCACCGGTCGCGGCGGCGGCCTGCATCGCCGTGTACATGGTCCAGATGTAGGTGTAGAAGCGCGCGCCCACGTCCGCGATGTCGAACAGCACCGTGTCGATGCCCGCCTTCACGAACATCCCGGCGAGCTTCGACGCGTTCGCGCCGTACGCGTCGTACACGGGGACATCGGTGCGCGGATCGCGGTAGTCGCCCTCCGACCCGCCCGCCTGCGCCGTGCCGCGGAACCCGTGCTCCGGCCCGAACGCCGCGCGTGGCGGCTGACCGGCGGCGACCATCGAGTCCACGACGTGCGTCTGGTCGCGGAGCACGCCGGTCGGGTTGGTCAGCACCCCGACCCGCCGCCCGGCGAGCAGCCGCCACCCGTCCGCCGCGGCGAGTTCGGCCCCGGTGGCGAGCGCCCGCTCGGCCCGCGCGGGTGGCGCGCTGAGCACCGGCACGGCCAGCGCCGCGCCCGCCAGCAGGTGCCGCCGCCTCACCACGTCACCCCGTGGCCGAACGGGTACGGCGTGGGACCGGGCACGGCGACGGGCAGCTTCCCGGCCGGCCGCACCACGCCGGTGATCACCTTCGCCACCGCCGCCATGGAGACCGCGCTGTGCGAGTAGGTCGCCAGCCAGCTCGGCGCGCTGTACCCCACGTCGTACGGGTTCCGCACGGCCACGCCCACGACCGGCACGCCGGTGCCCGTCAACCGGTCCAGCAACGCGCGCTGCGCGGGCTGCCCGGCCAGGTCGTTGGTCAGCACGACGACGAGGTCCGCGCTCGCCGCGCGAGCCACCACGGCCGCGATCCGCTCCTCGTCGGGCGCGCTGCCGGTGGGCAGGGCGGTGCCGCCGAGGAGGCCGGCGAGCGTCCGCGTGGTCGTCTCGCCCCACCCCGTCACCAGCGCGGCGGTCGGCTTCATCGGCAGGGATCCGGTGCGCACGGCGGTGATCGTCCGATCGGTGATCGCCTGCGCGTCGGCCAGGTGCTCCGGTGTGCCGACGCGCGTGCCGACCCGCTCCTCGTCCACGTACCGGTCGGTGAACAGCCCCCGCAGCAGCTTCACCCGCAGCACCCGCAGGACGCTCCGGTCGATCCGCTGCTCGGTCAGCTCGCCGCGGCGCACGGCGGCCACCACGCTGTCGATCGCCGTCCCCAGGTCGACCGGCATCAGCAACTGGTCCACCCCCGCCTTCAACGCCAGCACGGGGATCTCGGCGTCGGTGTGCAGCCGCCGCACGCCCTCCATGGCCAGCGAGTCGGTGATCACCACGCCGTCGAAGCCGAGGTCGCGGCGCACCAGGTCGATCGCCGGCTTGGACAACGTCGCGGGTTCACCCGATGGGTCGATCTTGGGGAGCTGGATGTGCGCGGTCATGATCGAGTCGACACCCGCGTCGATCGCGGCCTTGAACGGCGGCGCGTCCAGCCGCCGCCACTCCGCCGCCGTCCGGTCCACGCGCGGCAGCGTGGAATGGCTGTCCTCGTCCGTGTCACCGTGGCCGGGGAAGTGCTTCGCGGTCGCGGACACCGCGCCCGGGGCGAAGGGGCGCCGCTGGTAGCCGCGCACCTGGGCGGCGGTCAGCTCGGCCGCCAGGGCCGGGTCCCCGGAGAAGGAGCGGACGCCGATGACCGGGTTGGCCGGGTTGGAGTTCACGTCCGCGTCGGGCGCGTAGTTCTGGTTGACGCCCATCGCGCGCAGCTCGGCACCGGTGATGGCGGCGGCGCGCTCGGCGTCCCGCGTGCTGCGGCCCGCGCCGAGCGCCATGTTGCCGGGGAACTGCGTGGCGGGCGCGCCGATCCGCGTCACCAGACCGGTCTCCTGGTCGGTGGCGATGGTGAGCGGGAGGCGGCTCGCGCGTTGCAGCCCGTTGGAGAGGCGGGCGATCTGGCGCGGGTGGTCGATGTTGTCGCGGCTGGAGTTGTCGAAGTAGACGACGCCGCCCGGCTGGTACTTCGCCACGACCTCGGCCGGTGTGCCGACGCCGAAGTCGCGTTGGTTGCCCGCCGACACCTCGTCCGCGGCCTGCCCGTGCACGTACGTCACGAAGAGCTGGCCGACCTTCTGCTCCAGGGACATGCCGCGCAGCAAGGTCATCGCGGAGGGCGCCGCGTCTGCCGCGGGCACGGCGAAGGACGTCGCGACCAGGACCGCGACCACGAGCGGACGGAGCACGACGCCCTCCTCACTTGGAAATCTCCCACCACTGGTGGGCCTGTTCGGGAAGTTACCCACGTCACAGTGGTGGGTCAACGGACTTGCGCTGTGCCGACATTCTCCGGACGGGCACCGACAATCCGGGGCTCGGGAACGTCACTCGGACGGGTGGTTCCGCGGGAGGTCGCCCGGGTGTCGGGCACAAAAACAGGCCGTGCCCCCACGAGCGTGGGGGCACGGCCAACGGCGCGAACTTTCGAGTTACCAAGCGTGCAACTCGTGTCGTACAACCCTGGCCTCGGCGTCCGGCGTCCCAGTACGCAGGCCCTAGACGACAAGCCTCCCGCGGCGTGCTGCGCGTGGGTGCTCGAAGTCCGCGCACGGAGCCCTGTCGGGGTGAACGGTGCTTCTCCTCCGCTCCGTCCCTGGCCGACCCGGGGGTCCGCACTTCCTTTGTAATCCGTGGGAGACGCGGCGGCAAGGGCTCGATGGGGTGCACCGGTCAAGCGACCGTCCGTAGCAGAAGCCCTTGTGTGACGGCGTTTTCGCGGTGAGCGCCGCACCGGTACCGCTGAGCGGGGCACCGGCGGGTGAATCAGCTCCTGCGCCGCCTGCGCAGGCCGTACCACGCGACACCGGCCGCGGTGGCGGCGCCCAACCCGATCGCGGTGACCGCGACCGCCGTGCCGGACGGCCGCGGGATGCGCGCCCGCAGGGAAACCGGGTCGGAGAACGTGAGCACCGGCCACCCGCGTTGCGCGGCGACCTTGCGCAGCGCCCGGTCGGGGTTCACGACCGTCGGGTGCCCCACGGCCTCCAGCAGCGGCAGGTCGGTGATGGAGTCGGAGTACGCGTAGCAGCGGGCCAGGTCGTAGTCGCGCTCCTCGGCCAGGTGCTTCGCCGCCACGGCCTTGTTCTCGCCCGCGCAGTAGAAGTCCACGTCACCGGAGTAGCGGCCACCGGTGACGACCATCCGGGTGCCCACGCTGTGCGTCGCGCCGACCATCTCGGAGATGGGTGCGACCAGCTCCTCACCCGACGCGGAGACCACGACGACGTCGTGCCCGTCGGCCTTGTGGTCGCCGATGAGCTGCGTGGCTTCCTTGTAGACCAACGGATCCACGATGTCGTGGAGGGTTTCCTCCACGATCGAGCGGACCTGCTCGACGTCCCACCCCTCGCACAGCGCCGTGATGTGCGAGCGCATCCGGTCCATCTGGTCGGCGTCCGCGCCGGCCAGCATGAACACGAACTGCGCGTAGGCGCTCTTGAGCACCGCACGCCGGTTGATCAAACCCTCTTGGAAGAACGGCCGGCTGAACGCCAGCGTGCTCGACTTGGCGATGACCGTCTTGTCCAGGTCGAAGAACGCGGCGACTCTGCTGCCTTCGGTGGCGTGCTCGGTCACGGCTCCAGCTTAAGGGCGGGTTCGACGGTGCGGGCGCCGGCCGTCATTCGCAGCTTTACGAACTGACAGTGATGCGGTCTACCGAATTTTCCGCGTCCCTCTAACGGAAGACACGCATGACCCTGTCCCGTGGGGATACAGTAGACAGGTCCGGCTGTGCCGGACGGGTTCAGTCCGACCCCCGGGACTGAACCGTTGACGACCCCCGTCCCTCCCCCCTGGCGGGGGTCGTCCCATGTCCGGGGCCGGATCGCCGGCCCTGTCGACAGTCGCCGAACCCCTCTCGCGCCCGTTTCGCGCCGTTGAGCGCGTTGTTCACCTCTCGGCCTTCCGCCGGTGGTCAGACCGCCGATTCGCGGCTTCGAGTTGTCCACACCCCCCTGAGTTGTCCACAAGTTGATCAAGTGAGGTTGTGGCCTTGCTCACCACTCGGGACCGTGGTCACCACCCGCTGTGAACAACCCGAGGAGTGACTGTGAACCGACTGCCCGCGCTGGTGACCGGGACGGAACTGCTGGACGAGGTGCTGGAGGCCGCCGCCGTGGCCGGCTGCGAGGTCGAGCGCGTGCCCGACGTGCCCGCGCTGCGCCGCCGGTGGCGCGGCGCGCCGGCCGTGCTGCTCGACGCGGACGCCGTCGTGGCGTGCGCCCGGGAAGCGCTGCCGCGCCGCACCGACGTGCTCGTCGTGACCACCGGTCCGCCGGACCCGGACGTGTGGTCCGCCGCCGTCGAGCAGGGCGTGGAGGAGGTGGTCGACGTGTCGGCCGGCCGGCTCCACGAAGCCCTGTCCGACCTGGTGGAGTCACCACCGGGCGGTGGACGGGTGTTGTCCGTGGTCGGTGGCTGCGGCGGCGCGGGCGCCACCGTGCTGGCCACCGCCGTGGGGCAGGCCGTGCTGTCCGGTGGCGGACGCGGCCTGCTGGTCGACTGCGACCCGCTGGGCGGCGGGCTGGACCTGGCGCTCGGCGCGGAGCGGGAAACCGGGAAGCGCTGGTCGGACCTGGCGCTCAGCGGCGGCCGGGTGCCCGTGGCGGAGCTGCGCTCGGCCCTGCCCGGCCGGGCACGCGGCGGCGGCAGGCTCGCGTTCCTCTCCTGCGCCCGCACCGGGCCCGGACCGACGCCGGAGGCGGTGGCGGCCGTCGTCGAGGCCGGTCGGCGGGCGGGTGAGACGGTCGTCTGCGACGTGCCCCGGCAGCTCTCACCGGCGGCCGGCGCGGCGTTGGACCGGTCGGACCTGGTCGTGCTCGTCGTCCCGGCGCGGGTGCGTGCGTGCGCTGCGGCCAAACGGGTGGTCGAGCAGGTGAAGGCCCGTGGTGTGCCGTTGCACGCCGTGGTGCGAGGACCGTCGCCGACCGGGGTCCACGCCCGTCAGGTGGCGAAGGCCGTCGGCCTGCCCCTGCTCACGGCCATGCGCCCGGAACGCGGCCTGGCCGCCGCGCTCGACCGGGGCAGGCTGCCCGAGCGCGGTCCGCTGGCGACGGCGGCGCGCGAGGTGCTGGCCGTGCTCGGTGCCGGCGGTGGGCCGCGATGACCGAGCTGGTGGAACGCGTCCGGCGGCGGCTGGCGGACGGCGCCGGCGAACTCACCTCCGCCTCGGTCGCCGCCGCCGTGCGCACCGAGGCGGGCGGGGTGGTCAGCCAGGACGACGTGCGGCTGGCGTTGACGGCGTTGCAGCGCGAGTTCGTCGGCGCGGGCGTGCTCGAACCGCTGCTGCGCGACCCCGACAACACCGACGTGCTGGTCACCGCGCCGGACCAGGTGTGGGTGGACGGCGCGGGCGGGCTGCGGCGCACCGGCGTGGCGTTCACCGACGAGCGCGCGGTCCGCCGCCTGGCGCAGCGGCTCGCGGTCGAGGCGGGGCGTCGGCTGGACGACGCGATGCCGTACGTCGACGGCTGGCTGCCCGGGTCTGTGCGGCTGCACGCCGTGCTGCCGCCGATCAGCCCGTCGACGTGCCTGTCCCTGCGCGTCCTGCGCCCGGCCGCGCACGACCTGGCGGCGCTGGAGCGTGGTGGCACGTTCGACCGGGACACGGGCGAGGTGCTGCGGGCTCTCGTCCGGGCGCGGCTGGCGTTCCTGGTGGTCGGCGGCACCGGCTCGGGCAAGACGACCCTGCTCGCGGCGCTGCTCGGCTGCGTGCCGCCGGACCAGCGGATCGTGTGCGTGGAGGATGCCGGCGAGCTTCAGCCGGACCACCCGCAGTTCGTCCGGCTGCTGGCGCGCGGGGCGAACGTGGAGGGCGCGGGCCGGGTCACCCTGCGCGACCTGGTGCGGCAGGCGCTGCGGATGCGGCCGGACCGGATCGTGGTGGGTGAGGTGCGTGGCGCGGAGGTGGTCGACCTCCTGACCGCGTTCAACACCGGCCACGACGGCGGTGCCGGGACGCTGCACGCGAACTCGCCGGCCGAGGTGCCGGCGCGGCTGGAGGCGTTGGCCGCGTTGGGCGGGCTCGACCGGCGTGCGTTGCACAGCCAGTTGGCGGCGGCGGTGAAGGTCGTGCTGCACATGCGCCGGGAGGCGGGTGGCGAGCGGCGGCTGGCCGAGATCGGGGTGTTCGAGCGGCGGCGGGACACGTTGCTGGTGCGGACCGCGTGGCGGCGGGTCGACGGTGGGCAACCCGCGGGCGCGGTGTTGCGGCAGGTGGTGCCGGCGGGTGCGTCATGACCCTGCTGCTGCTCGCCGCGGCGTTGCTGGCCCTGCCGTCGGCTTCGGCGGAGCGCTGGAGGGCGTTGAGCGGCAAGCGTTCGCGTCGTTTCCGGTGGCGACCGCCCGGCCGGTGGGCGGTGGTGTTGGCGGGCGCGGTCCTCGGTGCGGGTGCGGGCGTCGGTGGTGTGGTCGCGGGTGCGTTGGTGGCCGTGACGGCGTGGTCCACGCGGAAGGACCGCCGCGTGGAACGGGAGCGCCTGCGTGCCACGGCGGCGCTCGCCGAAGGGCTGTCGGGGTTCGTCGCCGAGCTGCGCTCCGGCGCGCACCCCGCCCGGGCCGCCGCGAACGCGGCCGAGGACGCGGAGCCCCCGGCGAAGGACGTTTTCCGGGTCATCGCGGCGACATCCGCGCGTGGCGGGAACGTCGAGACCGCCTTGGCCGACCGCGATTCCCGGTCGTTGGGCCGGGCGTGGCGGCTGTCGGGCGAGCACGGCGTGCCGCTGGCGGACGTGCTGGAGGAGGTGCGGCGGGACTTGCGGCGGCGGGTGGCGTTCGCGCAGCGGTTCCACGCCCGCATGGCGGGGCCGCGGTCCAGTGCGGCGGTGTTGGCGGCGTTGCCGGTGTTCGGGGTGCTGCTGGGCGAGTTGACCGGCTCGGGGCCGGCCGGTGTCCTGGCGTCCACCGCGGCGGGGCAGGTGCTGCTGGTCGCCGGGGTGGCGTTGATCTGCGCCGGGTTGCGGTGGAGCGCACGCCTGACCAGGCAGGTGGTCACGTGACGTACCTGCTGCTCGCGGTGTCCCTGCTGCTCTACCCGGCCGGTCGTTCCGTGCTCGCCCGGCTGGGTCCGGTCGGTCGGCCGGCGCCCCGGACCAGGCCACCGCCGGCGGACCCGTTCGCGTTGCCCGCGTCGTGGGACCTGCTGGCGGCCGTGCTGCGGGCCGGGCTGCCCGTGGCGACCGCCGTCCACGCGGTGCTGCCCGGTGTGCCGCCGGGTCCGGCCGAGGGTCTGCGGAAGGTGGGCGACCTGTTGGCGTTGGGCGCGGATCCGGTGGCGGCGTGGGAGGCCGCGCTCGGCCACCCCGACACCGCGCCGTTGGCCCGTGCGGCGAGGCGCAGCGCGCGTTCCGGGGCGGCGTTGGCCGGTGCGGTCGCGGACCTGGCGTCCGACGTCCGGCGCCGTGCCGACGACCAGGCGGAGGCACGGGCCCAGCGGGCGGCCGTGCTGGTGGCGGGGCCGTTGGCCCTGTGCTTCCTGCCCGCGTTCCTGTGCCTGGGCGTCCTGCCGGTCGTGATCGGCCTGGCGGGGCGGGTGAGCACGCAGTGGTGACCACAGTGGACCGTTCCGACGACTCGATGGAGAGAAGATGTTGAACGACAAGGGAATGACGACGATTTTTGTCGTTGCAGTGGCCGTGTCTTGATGCCTTCGTGTCCTGGTTGGAGCCGTGTTCAACGGTGGGCGCAGTGCGTGCGCCCAGTTGGGTCATGTCTCGTTTCCGCACATAACGAGTGACGGACCTCACACGAAGATCCCTACCCTGCCTCCATGTCTTGATCTCTTCCTCCGGGGGTGAGGCCTTGGCTTTGCGCAGTGTCATCACCCGGTTCGGACCACATCGGCGATGAGGGTGTGGCATGTGCACTCGACGGGCGCATGCCTGTTTGCCTGTTCTGTCCACGACGAACGTTTCACTTCACGCGTAAGGCATTCCGTCGCCGAGGAGGGCGACGGGTGATCAACGCCGCAGGTGGGTGCGGTGCACCTCGCACCGCTAGACCGCGTTAGTAGACTTGGTGGCCGGTGTCGAATTAAGTTCGAGGCGGTCAGCCCTCCTTGACATGCACGCTTTCCCGTGCTTTGAAACTGCTGGTGGCGTTGCCAGTCCGTCGTCCTCCTGGGAGTGTTGTGGTGTCCATGGCCCACTTTGGAGGGAAGAACGGCTTGGGCATTGGAGCAGCATCGGCGCGGTAGTGTTGCTTGATACGGTGTCGGCCGGAGAGTTCAGTGAATTCGGGGTGAGCGATTCGAGCGTACTTGTCTGTCTCACAGAACAGGTTCTGCATGTCGATGCGGTGAAGGCGACGGCCACCTAGGTGTGGGAAGTTCAGCCCGAGGCGCTCAAAGTGGTGTTCCTGAGTATCCACCATGTAAGCGATGATGTCGGCTTCGATGCCGGTCGCTGCGGCGCCGAAGCATTTGCGGATTCCGCCTCGTGCACCTGGGCCGGCAACTACGAAGTCGTTCTCGTCGAAGTTGATCGCTACACCGTAGTTGAGGTCAATAGTGAACTGAAAGGCAAGGAAATCGCCAAGCCCGCGGTAGGCGCGGAGCAGGTGGTAGGAACTCTCCATTTGGGTAGCCCGGGCGAGCGCTGCTGGAAGCCCGTCTCGGATCATCGTTTCGAGCAACAGGAGGTGGTCGTGGTGTTTACGAGGACCGCCTAGGCCAGGCGGAGGAATGACGTATGCGGCGGAGTAGAGTCGTTGTCCCTGGGCTGCGGCGCGGTCTAGAACGGAGCGGGCAGCGCTTGGGTGCCACGTCTTCCATGAGATGGGTCCGAGTTCATCTTCCAGCAGCTGCCAGGTGGAGATGCGGTTGAAAAACTTGAACAGCAGGGTGCGAAAGACTGTGTCGACAAGGGCATGGCGGCCAGTCGGCTCTTGACGCCCAGGGTAGGCGACGTGCCCGATCAGGAACTGACTGACGCGATCGGCGGCACGGTAGCAGTTGGTAAACCGGTGCGCGCTGAGGATCGGGTCTCGGGTCCACGGCTGTGGATCATTGCGTGCACGTGCGTAGTACAGGGCCTGCCTTTGGGCAGCGAAACGCCAGTAGGTATCAAACACCGTAGTGGGCCGCAGCACCCTGCCTGCGATCTTCACGGTGCCGATGGGTGCCGCTTGGCCTGGTGAAGCGGAGGGTGGCCGGGCCACACGAGCAGTCTGCGAGGAGAGGACGGCAGGCACCATGCGGTCAACCTAGACTGCGGCACTGCCTACGTGGGGCGGACGCGCTCAAGGGATCTTCGGTATTACTCAGAGCAGGGTGCCCTGAGTGAGCCGGTTGAGGTACGAGGTCACGGTCTTGTGGGCTACATCGACCGTGGCGTACGAGGTGTTCACGACCAGCTCGCCCACGTCCAGTCCACTGTGGTGCGCGACGTACCGTTGGAGCAGGCCCAGCGAGAGGAAGTTGCCGTACCCGCGTTCGATCAGGTACTGGCTACGGTACGTCGCTGTGAGGTGCAGCCGTCCGGAGACTCGTTGGAACGACAGGTGCGACAAGCATGGGAAAGATTGCGGGATCGTGTCTGGGGTTGGGGCGTATACAGGTATGCCTTGAGGCTCTCCGCAGTCCGGCTCGATTGGAGGCTCCAGTCTCGGGTGGGGGACTGTGGAGGTGTTCTCGTAGATCGCCTGGGGCCGGCCTCCCTTCTGGTGGTCGCGGCGCAGCTGGTTGATCAGGCGGTTGAGCTGATCGATGTTGCCGTCGCGTGCCGGGTAGTCGACCAGGCGACCGAAGTAGGTGCCGCGACCGTTGAGCGGGCTTTCCTTACGCAGCGCGGGGTAGAGGGCGCGGTAGCGGGCGGCGAGTTCCACGGGACCGGCTGCGCGGGCGGCCAGGTGGACTGGGAATAGCGTGTTGACCACGGTGTCGATGGGCTGTTTGCCGGTGTCGTGCAGCAGGTCGGCTACCACCGCGCGCGTCGCGTCGTTCTCCGTGCCGGGCTGCGAGATATGGGTGTGCAGCTGAAGTAGTTGTCGCCCGGGAGCGCGGTCGACCATGTCCACCGCGGCGACCCAGGCGGCTCCGGTGTCGGATCCGAACGCGATTCGTGTAGACGTCTGCACGACGTGCTCCTTGTGCCTTGGGCGCCCGCGCGCTCGCTGGGCGAGGTGGTCAGTCGTGTGCCGGTCCGTACATGTCGGCGAGCAAGCGGGCCAACTCTCCGGGTGTCAGATCAGTCAGGTCTGGAACCGTGTTCGCGTCGGCGAGACCGACCACCCGCTGGTCGAAGTGGATCCGAGTCGGACGGTTCCGGAGACAGATGTTCACCGGTGGTGACGTCATCCGGTCCGAGGCCGGCAACACAGTCAGTACAATCCCGCGGGCGGTTTCGGTGACGAGTTCGGCAAGGCCCGCATGCAGGAGGGCGTCGACGGTTCCGTGTTCCGCATCCTGGTGATCCACGATCAGGCGGTCACCCGCCGGGATGGTGAGGTCGTCGAAGCCAGCAAAGTGCGCCAGGCACCAGATGTCGGCACGTGCGGTTGGCGGCACGGTGGGCTCGTCGAGCATCCGCTTGATCTTTCCTGGCGCGACGCGCATCAGCGCCTTTGATACCTCAGGCGACACCAGGCGCGACGTCCCCAACTGGCGGGCGGTGCCGCGGTAGGAGGTGCCCAGAACCAACGACGTTTCGTAGCAGTGGAGGGCAGTCGGAACGGTGCCGCGCGGGCACCCTAACGCCGCCAGTGTTGAGGCGAGAGCGGCTCGCGGCATCAGCAGCCAGGCGGCGAACGCTTCCGCAGAGGTCTCCTCCAGACTGCGTGACGCCCCGTGGCGTGGGGGTGCGACGCCTTCGATGTCGAGGTCGCATCGGGCACCGTGGCCGAGCGAGTGGTGTCCCCACTCGTGTGCGGCTGTGTGTCGCTGGGCAGTGACGTCAAGTCCGGCGTTGAGCCACACGCCGGGAGCGCGCCCAGGTTCGGCGGGCAGATATGCCCCGAAAAGCAACCCATGCTGCCCGAAGACTTGGACGCCGTTGGACTCGATCAGCCCCACGACGTCCGCGCGCTGGTCGGACGCCCATCCGGCGTCGCCGCGTGCCCCTTGTGCGGCGATGTGGGCGATCCGGTGCGCGACCGACCAGCGGCTCATCGGCGGGTCCTGCGTTCGACCCTGGCCGCTACCTCCAACAGCTTGGCGTACTCGACCAGCTTGCGCCGGTCGTCCTCGCTCATCCCGGCTGCGGCGTGCGCGAGGAACCGCACGGCGTGCTCGTCGGGGTCGGCATCGGGGTCCTCATCCAGGAAATACTCAAGCGGCTTACGGTAGATGAACGCCAACTTGCCCAGCTCGAACGAATCGACCTTGCGTTGCCCGCGTTCGATGTCCGACATCGCCGTCCGGGGGATGCCGGTCCGCTCGGACACCAGTTGTTGACTCAACCCCAGGTACTCGCGGCATTCCTTGAGTCTGGAACCCATGCGGCGTTGCGCTTCGTCGCCTCCTTCGGGAAGTGTCGGCAGGCCAGGAGGTCCTTCGTCGGACTGTCCGGTGTCCGGTGCAAGTGGATCAGTCGTCTCGTTCATCGAGACCATCTCCCTCGATTCCCGACAGGGGTCCGTCGTGGTCGGAGCCGTCGCTGGCCTCGTCGAGTTCCAGGCAGACCCGCTCGGCGAACCCCCGCACCGAGCGCATGTCCTGTGCCGTCTGCAACGTCGGCTTCAGCTTCACCCCGAAGCGGGCCCGTACTCGTGTCATCAACTCCACCAACAGGATCGAGTCGTAGGGCAGGTCGGTGCCCGCGGCGGTCAACTCCGCACGCAACTCCTCGACGTTCCGCTGCTCCTCCTCCGCGAGCAGGTCGAGGATGAACGACTCGACCTTGTCGCGGAGCGTGTCCGACGACGCGACCACAGGTTCCCCCTGTCGTGTTTGCCTACACTGTCTGTCCCATGATACGACAGAAGGGTGTCGGATATCCAGACCACCCCAGCCGGATTTTCCGACGTAGCCGTAGGCCCCCGACAGCACGGGCAGGAGCGCCCCATGCAGCTACGCGAGTTTCAGAACCAAGCTCGTACCCTTACCGTTGATCCAGTCGACCCCGACGGGAAGGCGCACCGCAAGGTCGCCCACCTGACCGGTGCCGTCGGCGACCTCGCGCGGGTTGTCCGTCCGCCCCGCGGCGGAGCCGACGCCGGCTGGGAGAAGACCAAGGTCCGCGACGCCCTGGCCGAGATCCTCTTCCGAGCCAGCGCCGTGGCGGACACCTACGGCCTGGACCTCGGCGAGATCGCCGTCGCCAGTCTGACCAACCTCGCCTACCGTGCCGTACCAACTCCGGCCGGATCCTTCTACGACGACGGGTTCCCTGCCTGCGAGCAACTGCCCCGCCACATCTCCTACGAGTTCGTCAGTGACGCGCGCGAAGACGGAGTGGCACGAACCCGAATCCACTTCGACGGCAAGCAGGTAGGGGACCCCCTGACCGACGCGAGTGCCCGCCCGGACGGCTACCGCCTGCACGATGCCTTCCATCTCGCCTACGCCACCCACCTCGGCTGGTCGCCGGTCACCCGCGCCCTGCTCAACCGCAAGCGACGGAGCAACCCAGCCGTCGACGAAAGCGAAGACGGCGGACGTGCCATCGTCGTGGAGGAAGCCGCCTCCGCGATGGTGTTCAGCCACGCGCCGGCCAACGACTACTTCCGCACCGACGTCGACCCGGTCCTGCTCGACAACCTTGCGCTCCTGGCAGGTACCCAGGAAGTCGCCACCCGCCGACCCGCCGATTGGCGTCGGGCCATACTCGACGGCTACGCCATGTGGCACAAGCTCCGCGAACACGACGGCCACGGCATCGTCCACGCCGACTTGCTCGCCCGCACCATGGCCTTCCAGCCCACAATGGCACCCAAACTGGTCATCGCCAGGGCCGGGTGAGACCCCACGCTCGCCAAGACTCACGTCACGCCTCCCGATCGCCGTCGGGAGGCACCGTTTGCGACGACCGAACGGGATTCACCCTTTCCGGTCGCGGCCCAGGTTGGTGCCCGTCCCTGAGCGAAGCAACGCCTGAGCGCCTACCACGATGCCCGCCGACTATGTGATGAACATGTCGGGACTCCGGACCTCCATGCCAGCGGTCAGTCGCGGGCCATGCGAGGCCGGACGCCGGGCGCTGCGAGCAGGTGGGACACCTAAGCGACCAGGCCGGCTGCGAGCAGCATTGCCCTGAGCATCCTGCCATCGAGATCCGGTGAGTTACGGGTTGCCCGGCCACCGTGCACAGCACTCCTGCGGCCTGAACCTACGCAGGGTGAAGTTCGGAATCGGCTCGCGACGAGCTTCACCTGAACGGTTGGCGCCCGCCCCGTCTCCGGCGCTCGCAGCGCGCAGCCGGTACTGCTGATCACCACCGGGCTTGGGCAGCCTGCCCGGGACGGGGACGTGAAGGAGGCGGTCGTGTCGGGTGGTCGGTGGCGGACGCTGCTCCGCGCGGTGGTGGTGTGCGCGGCGGTCGGGCTGGTGGTGGGGGCGGTCGCGCCGGGTGTCGCGTCCGCGCGGGAGGCGGGGTCGGGTTCGCCGCGGGTGGTGGCGGGGGTGCCGTTGCGGGACGCGGTGGTCGCGTTGCCGGTCGCGGAGGAGTCCCGTGAGGGGTACTCGCGGGACAAGTTCAAACACTGGGTGGACGCGGATGGGAACGGGTGCAGCACGCGTGCGGAGGTGTTGCTGGTCGAGGCGGTGGACGCGCCGGTGCGGACCGGCCGCTGCACCCTGGCCGGGGGTCGCTGGTACAGCTCCTACGACGACGTCTACGTGGACGGCCCGTCGGGGTTGGACATCGATCACATGGTGCCGTTGGCCGAGGCGTGGGACAGCGGGGCCCACGAGTGGACGCCGCAGCGCCGCGAGAACTACGCCAACGACCTGGACGAGCCGTTGGCGCTGATCGCGGTCACCGCGACCACGAACCGGTCCAAGGGTGACCAGGACCCGCAGAGCTGGTTGCCGCCGTACGCGCCGGCGCACTGCGGCTACCTGCTGGCCTGGGTGACGACGAAGGTCCGTTGGGGGTTGTCGGTGGACCAGGCCGAGCGTGACCGGCTCGTGGACCTGGCTGCCGGGTGCCCCAACGTGCCTGTCACCGCCACCATCGTCTGACCGACCGGCGCGCATCGTCCGCGCGACCTCCGCTTGGCCGGTGGCGGGACCGTCCATCCGATCGGAAAGAGAACCCCGGTCCCCCTCGCGCGGGGCCGGGGGATCCGTGGTGCGGCGTGCCGCGTGTCATCGACCGAGTGCGACCGCTTCGCGTTGCAGTGTCGTCGCCGCCGGGCTCGGGCCGCGGAAGGGTAGGTACGGTGATCTGCACAAGAGCGGTGTTGCTCCGAACGGCTTTTCGGGGTCGCCCTCCAGAGGGCTCATCGCGCGGCAGCGCATCGACGCGCTGATCCTGCTAAGACGGGGGAGGAGTTCGGCTGCGGCGCGCGTTGACCGTCCGCTGTGGGCCTCTGCGGCACTCGAGTCACGGTCCGCTTGTCTCGGGGCACGCCTGCTCGGCGACCAGTGCCGCCAAAATGTCAGTCGACCGCTGGCCGTGGTTAAGACGGGAGTATGGGTTGGTTCCTCGTCCTGGCGATCCGGCGGACTGCGAACCCCATCGCTTCGGCTTCGAGTAGCCACGACTCCGCTTCGGCACCGAGCCGGTCTCCCCAGAAGGCCAGCCACCGCCAGAAGTCGTCAAGTCCTTGAGTCATCGTCTCCGCCGTTGTGATCTGGTGCAGCGCTGGCCACAGCGCCTCCGGGACATCGTGTTCGGTGACTGGAGGACGGAACCCAAACAGTGGCAGACGAAGACGTGCGCCCTCGTACACCTGTGTCACCAGAACCAGGACCCTGATGCGGGCGCGGTCGACAGCCGTCCAGTGCGTGGGGGAGGCATTGAGCTGGATGGGCTCACCCGTGCAGGGATCGTTGTCCCACTCACGCGGCAACGCCCATCGGCAGTAACGATCATGTTCTGGGTGTTCGATGAACCACACTCGATCCAGTTCCTGAGCGCGGTCGGCCGCCAGACGGGCTTTCTTCGGCAGCTTGGACCTTATTGCCCGACCGCTGTCTGTGACCATGCAGCAGAGTCAAGCGCCTCTGTTGCCCACACGCTCGGCCTGTTTGGCTGTTTCGCCCGAACGAGCAGGCACCAGACACCGTGAGGCATCGGACCGGTCGAGCTTGGTCGGCGACAGGTTTTGGCGGCCGAGTCTCCGGCCGTTGGGATGAGGTGGTCCCGAGCCGGCAGCGGGGTTACGGAGATCGGGCCTGTGGCTGGAACGCGCGTTGCACCGACGGTTCGCCGCCCGCCATTGCAACGGTGCGAGGTTCGGCTTCCAGGGCCTCAGTCCGGTGACGGCGGTTATCTGCAGCTCATTCGATGGTGCCTGTGGTGTAGTCCGCGTCTTCCAGTCCTATATGGAGGCCCATTGTGGTGGTTCTCGCGGTGAAGGTTGGCGGTCACCGACGCCAGCGCGTCGCTCTTGTCCTGCAGTTCGATAGCCGTCCGGCTCATCTCGGCCAACCGGAGTCGGCCGTCCGTGCCGCGTGGATTGCGAAGACGGGCACCGTGGTACGCGCAGGACGTCCTCGCCGGACGCCTGCACCGGAGCGTGGCCCGGCAGGTCGGAGGACTTGTCGTCGTACACCTGTGATCACCCTCAAAACCGGTGGCACCGGAAGGACATCCACCAGCCTTACGAGCGATGTTGTCGGAGATCCTTGTTGGATTCGGAAGATCGTTGTGCCTGGTCAACCACGCTCCTACAAGATCATCCCGTACCGGATGGACGGTCGTGGGCCATGAGTGCCGGCGTGGCTCGTTGGTAGGGTTCCGGCCACGGTGTTCGGCTCCGTGTTCGAGCCGGTCTCCTGCTGCACGCGGCGTCACCCCCGGCACGGATCCGGCCGGGGGCGAAGGACCCCCCAAGGTCCACTCCGGCCGAGGAGGGCAGGACGACCACTCGTTGAACGAGGAACAGAACGCCCAGGGTCGGCCATCACGGTGGTGGTCCCGAGCACGAGCAGCCCAGACGTTTGATCACCTGGCGGTCGGTCTGGAAGCGGCGACTCTCACGGGTCCCGTCCTGACCGACGGAAGCCCGGTGATCTACGTGATCACCGGGCTCCTCGGTCTCGGTCTCCACCTCGCGGCCAAGCGACTGCACCAGCGGTAGACGACCCGACGCCGGCGGCCGGGAGGCTCACGGGGTGCCGCCCGTGGTCCAGCTTCTCGGCCGTTGGCGTTCCGGCGGAAGTTCACCCGTCCGGGTGTACTGCCGGCCATGCGGCAAAACTAACGTCTGCCGCCCCAAAACTCCACCTGACCTGAGACGGGCGACACGGACGTGACCTTCACGCGAGCGTCCTGACGTGCGAAAACGCTGCCCGTCTCGCGTTGCAACATCCGCCCGATCGTTGGATCCGGTACTGCCAGATCGCGATCTATCGACATTCGTCGCAGCATGGAATCAATCCGTGGACCCGCGTGCCCGTCGGAGTGCCTTGCCTGTCGAAGCCAGACCGAGCGGCGACCGCGGGGTACGAGAGCATCCGTTTGACATGTCGGGTTCGCGGGGGGACGCGCGGGACACGCATGACGAGTCGGCACATCCGGCCGCCGCGCCGCAGCCGACCTAACGTGCCGGGGGCGACCGGATGGCGGCGGTGACCGTGCCGATGTCCTGGACCGACACCGGGTGCTTGCGGCCGACCCGTTGCCGTGACGGGGTCGGGGGCGGGATGTCCAGCCGTCACAACGCTTCACCGAGTTGTTTCGGGTCCCAGTCGGTGCGGTGGGCAAGGTCGACGGTCGCCACGGTGCCGGTCTCGCCCTCGGTGATCACGGCGGCCAGCAGTACCAGCACCTCGGGCAGGTCTTCGACGGTGGCCGCGTCGACCGGTTCAGACTCGGCGGCGGTCGCGGAACGACCGGCGCGGTGAGGCGGTGGGGATTCCACAGGGGCGACCGGGGCGTTGCCGACGGCATCGCCATTGAGCAGCCGAGCGCGGCGCGGCGGTCCCGGCCGATTTCCGCGGCGGTCAACCCGATCCGGTCCTGCGGTAGAGGTCCTTCTGCCCGACCAGTCACGGGCGAACCCAGCGGTGGTGTCGCGGCCGATCACCCCCCGCGCGATGCCCACTTCGCGCCAGTCCGCCAGGACATCGACCCGCAGCAGGTGCGCCACCACAACCCACTGGCCTGAGGTGACCTCCCGCGCGATGCGGGTATCCAGCGCGAGCGGCTCCGGTCCTGCCCGTCGTCATGACGATCGAGGCCGCCGGGCTGTCACCCGTCGGTGTGATCGGGACTTCTGGACAAGCCCCGCACGTTGCTGTGGCCGGCCAGTGCGGTACGCAACCTGGTGATCTCGTCGTGCTGGGCGGCCAGGCGAGATACCGCCGTCGTACGGAACTCCTTCAGGGCGGTGATCTCCGAGTCCCGGTCGGCCACCCGCTTCTTCAGTTCCGCGACGTGTTCCTTGAGCCGCTCGATCTGCGCGGCGCGTGGGTCAGTGACCTCACCGGCTTCGTGCATCCGGTCACGGCGGGCTTCAAACTCCTCCTTCAAATGCAGGTAGGTGCTGTAGAGAGCGGCCCGGGTGACACCCGCCTCCTTGGCGAGGGTTTTTACGTCGCACCCACCGCCCGGCGGGATCTCGCCGCGCAGCAACCTGTCCGACGCGGCGCGGATGCGGTCCTCGTTCTGCCGCCGCTGCTGCTCGGTAATGCGCATCAGGCCACCCCTTCGGGGCCGGCCCCGTCGGTGCTGGCGTCGATCTCAGCCACCACTCGCACCCCGCGGTCGTACTCGGCACGCAGGCGCAGCTTCTCCCCCTTGGGCACACGGGGGTTGCCCAGGAACACCTCGACGGTCCTGACCCTGTCGGCCCACACCGCGCGATGTTCACGGTGGTGGGTGGCTTGTGGGCACCGCGCCGAGTCGCACATCCCCACCAACGGCCGCGTCGCCTGCGGCGTCCCGGCCAGCCGCAGGCACAACGCCTTCGCGGGGTCCTTGAACCAGCAGTAGTTCGCGGTGCCCACATGCAACGTTTTGGCCTGCTTGCGCAGCAAATTTTCCAATCTCCGCTCGCCGTCCAGCACGACCGGCTCCGACCGACCGGTGTCCTTGAGGGCGGCATCGACGTGCTGAAACGTCTCGATCAGGTCCCGTGCCCCCGGCCCACTGGGCAGGATCCCGGACTGGTACTGCCGGAACGCGGCCACCATGAGACTCATGTGGTGGTCGTGTTCGGCTTGCTCGACCTCGGCTTGGAACAGTGCCTGAGACCCGCCGGGGCGGTGCGCGTAGCCCTCGGTCGTGGCCACGGAGACGTGCTTGAGGTGGATCTTCGCCGCCAGCAGCCCACCGGGTCGTTTGGCCAGTTCCAGGGCCAGACTTCGCCGCAGCATGCGGGCGTTGAGCGGTCCGTCCGGCAATTCCGCCAAGCCGAGGCGTCGAGCGAAGGGCCGTCGAAGCCAGTCCCGCAGGTGGATGTGGCTGGTGCTGACGTCGCTGGCGCCGAACAGCGGTTTTCCGGGCGGCGCGGAGCTGATCCGCTCGGCGAGGGCGATGGCGCGATCGACTTCCTCGACCACGACCCACTCGTCCGGAACACCCCCGAACGCCTGGTGCTTGATGAGTTTGCTGGCCAGTCGGAAACGCCGCCCGCCGCCCGAAACCTCTGTCGGCGGCAGGCGGGAGCCGGCCACGATCTCCTTCAGTTCGCTGGCGCGCATGCCGGTGACGGCGGCGGTCAGTAGTTGGGCGGCGTGGACGATGAAGCTGGCGTTGTCGCGGACCTCCCGGGCGTTTATCGGCTCCGTCCAGGGCACCATCTCCCCTGAATCGGCTTTCGGCACCAGCGCGGCGTCACGCCCCCACCAGTCCAGAATCCCCAGTTCGGCGACAGCGGGCTCCAGGAAGGGCCGTAGTTGGGTGATGTGCTCGGCCCTCCAGGGGACGAACCCGGCCTCGCTGGCCACGCGGTTCACGTGAAGGTGCAACAGCGGGTCGTCGTGGCTCCATCCTTTGGCGAGACGATCGAGCACGACCTGGTCCTGCGTTCGCGGAAGCGGGGTTCCAGTCCGCCGGTATCGGGCCACGACCTCCTCGAAGCGGGCAAGACGGGTGGCGCCGATCCGACTCGTCGAGACCGTCGCGTTGCTGGATGAGACGTCGGCCTCTACCTGGTCAAGCAGATCCGCCATGTGCGGACCGACGACGTCGACCAGGTAGAGGCAATCGGCCAGCAGCGGGCGTAGAACCTCGTCAGGAACCGGTGGTGTGGTGTTCCCGGTCCTGCCCTTCCTACCGCTGACGCGAAACGCGCTCCGATTTCCCCAGGGGATGAACCCCGGCCGGTAGCGGTCCGCCGTGAACAATGGGCCGTAGAACGCCAGGATCTGGAGCGTCTTGATCGGCTCGTGCATGGTGGTGTCCGCAAGCCGCCGTCGCGGCTTGCCCGGTTCCGCCCGGCTCCAGGACTGCTCCTCCAGGTAGGTGTCGATCTGCGCCTGTGTCACCTCCGCCAACGAGATGACACCTTGTGCGGTGAGCCACCCGAACCACGACTTCACCTGGCTCAGGTAGCGGAAGCAGGTCCGTGGGCTGCGCGGCCGGCGGAACGCGCGCGGCACGTCGAGCACCCGCTCGTCACGGGCCGCCATCAGCGCCAGGAGCAAATCCTTGGCCACATGCCGCCACCGCGGGTTCGCGATGTCGGTGAACTCCCAGCGCTTCTCGTGGGGCAGCATCGAGTGGTTCGCGTCGGCCAGGCCGGTCAGGTCCCAGACGTCCTCGTCGTACACCGGGCCACGAGAACCGGGAAGCAGGGCCAGTCCGGCAGTGCCGCAGACATCGGCGCCCAGGAATACCGACAGGTCGGCGGCTTCATGGCGATGGTCGGGTGCGCTGGTCATCGGGTGATTTCCTCCGGTCGCAGCGGAATCTCGGTGTCGTCGTCGTGGACCTGCGCGGCGGCCTGGTCCATCACCGCGGCGCTGAGACGGGGAAGGATCTCGCCGTTCAGACGATCGGCGTAGGGGCCGAACACCCGCACGAACTGGTCGGTGGTCATCTGCCGGAACTGGCGGTAGAAGAACGCTTTCAACCGCAGCAGGTTCGGCGCGTGGCGGGGCAGGAACACCGCCAGCGGACACATCAGGCAAACCCATGGTCGTGCCGGACACGGCGTGCCCTTCGGGCCGTGTTCGCCGGCGAGCTGGTCCGCGCACGCGGCGGTGAACACGTCCCGTTCCCCGCCGACCAGCTCGACGACTGCGGCGTCGTCGAGCCGGAGCCGCGCCACCGCCTCCGGGAAGTCGTTCACCAGCTGTGCGGTCTGCTCGTCGGGCAACACCACTGGGGGCAGCGCCTTACGCAGGATGTCGGCCTGACCATCCTCGATGATCGATTCCACGGCGTCCCGCTGGGCCGGCGTGGTGGCGGTCAGGTAGTGGTCGCCCTCCACCTGCGCCGTGTGGTTCGGGTCGATCGTGGTGCGGCCGGTCCATCCCCGGCGTGCCAGCAGCTGCTGGTAGGTCGTGCGGATCCGGCCGCGGTGCACCAACAGCGGCGCGCCGTCGTCGCCGGTCAGTTCACGGCTGCTGACCCACGTTCGCTGGGCCTTGCCGGTTGTAGGCACCGTTACGACCTCGGCGGCGCGCCCAGCAACGTGCAGGGAGGTCGCGATCCACAGGTTCTCCTGGTGCTCTGGGGAGGCGAAGCGGCGCAGTACGGAGGAATGTTCCAACCAGCGGACCAGCAGCCGCACCGCCCGTGGCGGAAGTGTGATCCCCTCGGGACCGGTGCGGCCCTTGACGTAGTCCAGCAGAACGGATCGGTCGCCGGCCCACTCGACATCACCCAGCCCGAGGTCGTCGATCCCGTCCGGGACGATGCCGGTGTAGATGCCGAACAGCAGGCGGTAGGCGATTTGGGTGTCGTAGGTGGGGAACAACGCGTCGCGCGTGCTGGAGACCAGGTAGTGGGGCCGGACCTTGCCGGTGCCCCAGCGAGCGTGCCCGCGGATGTGGTCGCGGACGGCTTCAGTGGTCATCGGCCCGTTGCGCAGCAACAGCCACGCGACGTTCTCCTGGCTTACACCGCCGATCCGTGGGTCGGTTCCCCCAGCGGCGGACCCCAGTACGGCGGTGTGCGCCGCCCAGCTGTCGTTCACGGTCTTCTTGCAACACTCCGTGAGGCGGTTCCACTCGGACTCGGTATAGGGCTGGTAGGTCCCGCGCCTGGCCTTGACGTGGAAGCTGCGCCCGGACAAGTGCTCGCGAATCTCCGGAGTGAGCGCGCCGGTGGCCGCGTCATACCCGCGCAGCAGCATCCGACCGCGCCGCTCGTCGGCGTAGCTGCTGCCCAGCCAGAAGCGCGACAGCAGCGGACGAGTCAACTCCGAAGCGCCTGCCCTGAAACCTGCTTCGGCAAGCACCCTGGTCATCTTGCGGGCGGTGACGGCGTAGATTTCCACCGTCTTCTTGGCCGTGACCCGGCCGTGCGGATGGACCAGCATCGCCAAGCCATGCGCCAGATCCTCGGCCAACCTCGGGTTCGGCAGGCCGTCCAGCCGCGCCGTCCAGGTGGTCCGATCCGGGAACTCACACCGGACCGTCAGCGGCTCCTGGAGCACTGACGCCGGCATCAGTCGTCCTCCGCGTCATCGAACTCCGCCATCGCCTCTACACCGGCCGCGTTTAGCAGCCCGGCGTCTTCACCGGTGCGGATGTAGGCGTCCTGGTAGATGCGGGTCACGTCCATGCGGGACAGATAGATCTCGGTAGTGGTCACAGACGTATGCCCCAACAGATCGCGCAACACCGTTATGGGATCGTGTTTGGTCAGGTAGAGCGCGAGCCCGGCGTCCGGGTCGGTGTCCTTCACCAGGGCCGCGGCCCGCTGGTAGTAGCCCTTCACCAACTGTTCCAGGGTGAACATCGCGAAGGAATGGCGCAGCCGGTGCGGGTTGACGATCGGGAAGCGCGGCTCGAAACGCGCTCGGATGCGCTCCGACGTCCGACGGAACACCGTCGCCCAGTCCGTAAACGGTTTGCCGGTGGACTGCAACGCCAGCAGACAGGACCCGCCCTCCGGAGAGATCAGCCGCAGCCGCTCGCTCGGGGACAGCGAACGCCAGGAGCGACGCCTCCCGTCGATTTTCGCTCCCTCCCAATCGGGCGCCTCGACGTACAGCGGCTCGCCCAGTTTCGCCGGAGGCCGCCAGACGAAGCCACCGGCGGCGGCCTCGCGTTCAAGCTCGATGTACTGGTACGCCTCGGCCAACGCCTCGTAGTCGATCCACGTCGTGCGCGGCTTGGAGCCCTTGGTGGTCCCACGTCCCAACGGGAACGGCACAGGCACCGGGGAACGCCGGGCGGGCAACGGCGGAAGCTCGTACACCAGCAAGTAGGTGAACTCCCGCCGCCGCAGTCCCGTCGACAGCGCCAGGCGTCCCATCGCGGCGTTGCGGCCCAACTCCCGGCCCCGGTACGACTCGTCGGGGCTGCCGTCCGGCAGCGACCCCGCCAGTGCCTTGAGGAACAGGTCGGCGAAGTCCTGCTCCAGATACTTGATCGTGGAATGCCGCTTCGCCGGCCGGAGCTTCGCCAGGTTCCGCTCGTACTCCAGGACCACCCCATCGACCATCCGCCACGCTCGCGCATAGGTGAACGGCACCGCCTGGCAGTGGCCCTCCTCGACCGCCCATCCGTAGAAGCGGGACAGCGCGGTCATGTGCAATCCCCACGTCGCCACGTCCAAGCGGACGTCCAGCGGCCCGGACAACCTGCGCCCGGCGTACGCACTCAGCGCTGCTCGCAACTCCTCCCGCTGACCGAACGGGTTTACACCAGCTGAGTCGAGGAAGCTCAGCCACGCCAGCAGAACCTGCCCGTACACCCTCCACGTCCGTCTCGCCGGCGCTCCGTTGACCGGAAGCTCGCGCAGCCACTTGTTAGCCACCACAGTTGGCCGGGGAGCGCCCAGACCGTCTTCGAACTGCAGGTCGTCATCAATCAGGACGGGCATCCCATCGCGGATCAACGGCTTGCGATCGACGCTCCAGGCCTCCCAGCCACGTGGCTCGAAGTCGATCAACATCATGATGCGAACGTACTTTCGATACTCCATTGAGGGCAACGGACTAGAGACTCATACAGGGAAGACACTCTGGGAAACGAGACACGGGAACTATGCAACGGCAACCGCCGAGTACGCCATCGGCACCCTGGCGGCGGCGGGGCTCGCCACCGTCCTCCTGCTGCTGGTGGGAGGTGAGTGGGTCACGGAGATGCTGCGCGGGCTGTTGCAGAAAGCCCTGACCGTCACGAAGTGAGGGTGGCGGGTGATCGCGGTGCGGTGACCGTCGAAGCCGCCCTGGCCCTCTGCGGCCTGGTGACCTTCGTGGTGCTGGGCGTCGAGGTCGTCCTCGCGGTGGTCGACCAGCTTCGCTGCACCGACGCCGCACGTGAAGCCGCCCGCCTCATCGCGCGCGGTGAGCAACCACGCGCCCCGACCGCGGTGGCGGCGATCGCTCCGGCCGGTGCGGAGCTGTCCGTCCGGCAGACCGACGACACCGTCCAGGTGCGGGTGACCTCACGGCACAAGCTGATCACCATCCACGCGACCGCCTACGCGGTGCTCGAACCAGGCGTTCCCACCACATCACCAGGAGACACTGATGCACAACGACTTCCGGCCCACACCAGCCCTCGTCGTCTCGGAGCTCCCGGTGCGGCAACGCGGAAACCCTTGTACCACGCCAAGTCCGCCGTGTGAGCCGCCCTGACGGCGAGCGGTCGTTCTCCACACGCGCGTTCGTCGTCGTGCCTCGGCCGCCTGGTTGCCTTGTGGCGACTGGCTTTCGCGCCCTGACCTCGTGCTGCTGACGCCGTCGTGGGAGCGCGACCACAGCGGCTCGCAGCGCGGTCCGGTGTCGTGGGCTGTCGCCTGGGTTCGGGAGGAGGTGTCGGGAATGGGGAGGGCTCGGGCATCCGGGGCTCGTGCTCCGGTGTGCGGCAGTCGGGTCGGGCGGCGGCTCGGGGACGACCGCGGTGCGGCGAGCGTGGTGGCCGTTGCCGTGTTGGGAGTGCTGTGCGTGGTGGTGGTGTTCGGGGTGCGGATGGGTGAGGTGGTGATCGCTCGGCACCGGGCGGGTGCCGCCGCTGATCTCGCCGCGCTCGCCGCCGGTGGCCAGGTGCTGGCCGGGAAACCGCACGAGTGCGGAAAAGCTCGGTGGGTGGCCGAGCGGATGGGCGTGGAGTTGGTGTCGTGCGAGGTGTTCGGGACGGAGGTGGTGGTCGAGGTTCGGGGGTTCGCCTCGGTGTTCGGCACGGCGAGCGCGCGGGCACGGGCCGGCGCGGGCGAAGGGTGAGGTGCGGATTGCGCGACGAACGGTCGCCTTGCGGCGGTGAGCGGACTCACATGCCCTCTGGATGCGGGTTCGCGGGTTCTCCGCCGGAACGGCGGCGTTCTGCCGTGCTTCCGGTGGAGCGGCGTTCGGCGTTCCGTACCTACCAGTTGTCGACAGGTGGTTACCAGAAGTCCTCGCCATGTCGTTAGTTCAAGTGGTGGCACCGACGCGGTGTCGAGAACCGCCCGACACGGTGTCGTGGTTCCCGAGGAGGCGAACGAAAATGGAGTGGTCGGATAGCTGGCGCGGGGCGTTCCGCATCGAGCTGCGCGCGGAGGCGGCCAACCTCGCGTGGCACGGGTGGTCTGTGCTGCCGGGCACCTATCCGGCGGGTCCGGGTTGGGCGGGTCGGGACGGTGTCGAGTCGGCCGGTCCGGTCCCCGTGCACAGCGACTGGCAGGAGCGGGTCGGCACCAGGTCGGAGCAGGTCGCCACCTGGTGGGCGGGCGGTTCCTACAGCATCCTGCTGGCCACCGGGCACGGCGTGGACGCGATCGAGGTCGACGCCGACCTCGGGCGGCGGGCCGCCGTGGCGTTGCGGGCGACGGGCATCCCGGTGCCGATCGCCGCGACACCCTCCGGCCGCTGGATGTTCCTCGTCCGCACGGGGCAGCCGCTGCGCGCCGACTGGGCCGCCGATCAAGACGTCCACCACTACGGAACAACCGAATACGTTCCGCTACCGCCGACGCCGTTCCAGCACGGTGTCGTGCACTGGCGGGTGAAGCCGCAGATCTGCGCCTGGCAGCTGCCCGAGTCGGGGATCGTCCAGGACGCCCTGACCGAAGCCGTCCACGCGCCCCTCGACTACGGCCGGGGTCTGGTCGTCGCAGACCGGTCCTGACCGACCGCTCCCCGCCGGAACCCCGACCCGGCGGGGAGCGGGACATCGCGCACCACCACCGGCATCCCCGACCCCGGCCCAGCCGCCCACAGGCACCACCCACCGGCCGCCCGCGGACCGGACCAGGCGACCGGACCGGACAACCGGCCGGGACGACCGGGCAACCGGACCGGGCCGCTAGGTAGGGCCAGGCAACGGAGCCGGACGGCCGGACCGGGCAACCGGGCCGAACCGCCGGGCCGGACCGGGCAACCGGACCGAACCGCCGGGCCGGACCGGGCGACCGGGCCGAACCGCCGGACCGGATCAGGCAGTCGGACCGGCCCGCGGGCCGGACCGGGCGACCGGACCGGCCGCAGGGCCGGACGAACGCGGTTGGTCTGACCCGGGCCGGGCCAGTTGAGCCGGGTCGGGTCGAACCGGGCGGTTCGGCCGGGCTGGGCCAGGCGGGCCGAGTCGGTTCGGCCGGGCTGGAGCCGGGTCGAACCTGGCCCGGCCCGAGGCGGCCGGGTGAGCCGGTGGTGGAGCGCGAAGGTGTCGCAGCGGATCGCGGTCCCGGGTGTGTGCGCCGAATCCTCGCCGGCGTCGTCGCACCTCGGAGCCCGCGGTTCGCCGGGGCCGTCCACCTCACCGGGACGGCCCCGAGCGCGCCACCGCCGGCTCGTCGGCACCCCACGGCCGACGAGTCGGCAAGCACCTCCGGCTGGGAACCCGGTAACGGAGTCCCAGTTCGCACCAACCGCCGGACCCGCACACCGGAGGGCGGCAGGCATCGCCCTGCCGGACCCGGGGGACCGGCACGCACCACCCACCCGGCTCTCGGGCCGGGCGGGCATCACCCACCGGTTCTGGGGTCCGGCGGGCAACGCCCGCCCGGCCCGCGCACCGGGTGGCCACGCCCGCCGGGTCGCGTACCGGGCGGCGATGCCCGCCCGGCCTGGGCACCGGGTGGCATCGCCCGCCGGGGCCGCGCGCCTGGCGGGTGGCCCCACCGGGTCTTCGGGTCCGGCGCGGGCACCCGCCGGTCCTTCGGGTCTGGCGGGGGCACCCACCGGGCCTCCGGGTCTGGCGGGGGCGCTCGCCGGTCCTTCGGGTCTGGCGGGTGGCCCCGCCGGGTCTTCGAATCCGGCGCGGCCACCCACCAGGTCTCCGGGTCTGGTGGGGGAACCCACCGGGTCTTCGGGTCTGGCGGGGGCACCCACCGGTCCTTCGGGTCTGGCGGGGGCGCTTGCCGGACCCTTCGGGGTCTGGTGGGACACCTGCCGGGCGCTTGAGAGCCGGTGGGGCACCGCCTGCCTGGCTTCGATGTCCGGCGGGGCACTACCCGTCCGGCTTCCGGGCCCGGCGGTATCGCGCCGGGTCCGTGAGGGGCCGGTGATGCACCACCGTCGCACTTCGCCGGCGGGACCCGGTTCGCGCACCCGCCGGGGTCCGTCGGCCGAGGGTGGCGGGGCTCGATGCAGTGGTGGTCGGAGTCGGTGCCACGGCTTCCGGCCCGCACGCGCCACAGGGGTGGCCGTGCTGGTGGTCCCGGTTCGCCGGGGCGGACGGGCCTGGTGGCTCGCGCGCCCCGGCGAACCGGGGGTGAGTCGGCCGCCCGCAGGGTCAGGGCTGGTCGGCGGGTTTGTCGATCTCGCGCAGGACGGTGTCCAGCACGACCAGGGCACCCGCCTTGTCCAGCGGGTCGTTGCCGTTACCGCACTTGGGCGACTGCACGCAGGACGGGCACCCGGCCGGGCACGTGCAGGAGGCGATCGCCTCCCTGGTCGCGGCCAGCCACTCGGCCAGCGCGGCGTAACCGCGGTCGGCGAAGCCGGCTCCCCCGGGGTGCCCGTCGTGCACGAACACCGTCGCCTCGCCGGTGTCCTGGTGCAACGCGGTCGACACGCCGCCGATGTCCCAGCGGTCGCAGGTGGCGAACAGGGGGAGCAGGCCGATGGCCGCGTGCTCGGCCGCGTGCAGGGCGCCGGGGACGCGTGCGGGCGTCAAGCCGGCCAGCAGGTCTTCCGCGACCGTGTACCACACCGCCCTGGTGCGCAGGGTCTGCGGCGGCAGGTCCAGCGCCACGGAGTCGATCACCTGGCCGGACGGCAGGCGGCGCAGGTAGCCGACCACCCGGGACGTCACCTCGACCTCGCCCAGGTGCACCGTCACCCCGCCGAAGTGCTTCTCCTCCAGCACCCGCACCACGCCGATGTCCTTGGTGTCGCGGGCCGTCGTGGACCAGTCCGGGCGTTCCGCGTGCACCAGCGCGATACCGCTCTCCAGGTCCAGGTGGTCGACCACGTACGACTCGCCCTGGTGCAGGTACACCGCCCCGTCGTGCACCGTCCAGCACGCCGCGCCGGGGTCGACCGTGCCCAGCACCCGGCCCGAGTCGCCCTCCACGACGACGACCTGCTCGCCACCCGACCCCCGGATGTCGACGTCGCCGTGCGGCCGGTCGTGCGACGCCCAGTACCAGCCGTTCGGCCTGCGCCGCAACACCTTCCGGGCCACCATCGCGTCCAGCACGGCCCGCGCCCGCTCGCCACCGAACTCGTCCAGCGCATCCGGTGTCAGCGGCAGCTCGGCGGCGGCGCAGGCGAGGTGCGGTTCCAGCACGTACGGGTTCGCCGGGTCGAGCACGGTGGCCTCCACCGGGCGGTCCAGCACGGCCGCCGGGTTGTGCACCAGGTAGGTGTCCAACGGGTCGTCCCGCGCCACGAACACCACCAGCGCGTCGCTGTCCCCGGTCCGCCCCGCGCGCCCGGCCTGCTGCCAGAACGACGCCAGCGTCCCCGGGAACCCGGCCACCACCACGGCGTCCAGCCCGGCGATGTCCACGCCCAGCTCCAGGGCGTTGGTCGTCGCGACACCCAGCAGGTCACCGCTCGACACGGCCCGCTCCAGCGCCCGCCGCTCCTCCGGCAGGTACCCGCCGCGGTAGGCGGCGACCCGCGTCGACAGCTCCGGGTCGACCTCGTCGAGCACGCGCCGCGCGCCGAGCGCCGTCAGCTCCGCCCCGACCCGCGACCGCACGAACGCCAACGTCCGCGCGCCCTCCACGACCAGGTCGGCCAGGATGCGCGCGGTCTCCGCGCCCGCCGACCGCCGCACCGGCGCGCCGTTCTCGCCCTCCAGCTCCGCCAGCAGCGGCGGTTCCCACAACGCCACGGTGCGCGCCCCGCGTGGCGAGCCGTCCTCGGTCACCGCCTCGCACGGCACCCCGACGAGTCGGGAAGCCGAAGCCGCGGGGTCGGCCGCGGTCGCCGACGCCAACACGAAAACCGGGTCCGCCCCGTACCGCCGGGCGACCCTCCGCAGCCGCCGCAGCAGCAGCGCCACGTGCGACCCGAACACGCCCCGGTAGGCGTGGCACTCGTCCACCACGACGTACGCCAACCGGCGGAAGAACCTGATCCACTTGGCGTGGTTCGGCAAGATCCCCCGGTGGAGCATGTCGGGGTTGGAGAAAACCCAGTTCGCGTGCGCCCGGACCCAGTCGCGTTCCGCCATCGGGGTGTCCCCGTCGAACGCCGCGGCCCGCACGTCCGGCACGTCCAGGTCGGTCAGGGAGCGGAGCTGGTCGGCGCCCAGGGCCTTGGTCGGCGACAGGTACAGGGCGGTCGCCCTCGGGTCCCGCCGCAGGGTGCTGAGCACCGGCAGCTGGTAGGCCAGCGACTTGCCCGAGGCGGTGCCCGTGGCGACCACCACGTGCCGTCCCGCCCAGGCGTGCTCGGCCGCTTCCACCTGGTGCCGCCACGGCTCCGGCACACCCCGTTCGACCAGCGCGGACACCACTTCCGGCGCCGCCCACGCGGGCCACGGCGCGGACCGCGCGGCGCGCTGCGGCAGGTCGGTGCTGTGCGTCAACGGCGATTCGCCGGCGGGAACCCCGGCGAGCACCCGGTCCAGCAGTCGACGTCCCTGGTTCGCCACGGGGCGCAGCTTCGCACACGACTCCGACACCTCGGTTCCTTCCTGCGTCGATAACCGTGCGTGCACGTGTCGGGACTCACTGTCGAGCACTTGCGAACCTTGAATAGACTCCGCCGCTATCGCATCCAATGAGGGATGCGTCACGTTGTGTCGGGACAGACCGTCGCGTGAGCAGCATGGCCGGTCCCGGCGCAGCGCGGTGCACCCCGCCTTGGACTCGGAAAACTCACCAGGAGGACGGATGTCCCGGCAATTCCTCGCGGAGGGCCTGGAGCTCTCCGGGGGTGACCAAGGTCTCGTGGCCGTGGTCGCCGTGGTCGCCCTGGCAGCCCTCGTCGTCGGCTACGTCTTGCTCCGGGAGGTGCTGGCCGCCGGCCAGGGCACCTCCAAGATGCAGGACATCGCCAGGGCGGTTCAAGAGGGCGCAGCGGCCTACCTCAACCGGCAGTTCCGAACGCTCGGCATCTTCGTGGTAATCGTGTTCGTGCTGCTGTTCCTGCTACCCGCGGACGACACCGCGGAACGCATCGGCAGGTCGCTGTTCTTCATTGTCGGGGCGGTGTTCTCCGCTCTCATCGGCTACCTCGGCATGTGGCTGTCGACTCGCGCGAACGTGCGCGTGGCGGCGGCGGCGAAGGAGTCCGAGGGCGCTCGCGAGAAGGCGATGCGGATCGCCTTCCGCACCGGCGGTGTGGTGGGCATGTTCACCGTCGGCCTCGGTTTGTTCGGCGCGGCGCTGGTCGTGCTCGTCTACACCGGCCAGGCCCCGAAGGTGTTGGAGGGCTTCGGTTTCGGCGCGGCTCTCCTCGCCATGTTCATGCGGGTCGGCGGCGGCATCTTCACCAAGGCCGCGGACGTCGGCGCGGACCTGGTCGGCAAAGTCGAGCAGAACATCCCCGAGGACGACCCGCGCAACGCGGCGACCATCGCGGACAACGTCGGCGACAACGTCGGCGACTGCGCGGGCATGGCGGCCGACCTGTTCGAGTCCTACGCGGTGACGCTGGTCGCGTCCCTCATCCTCGGCACGGCGGCGTTCGGCGCGAAGGGCCTGCTGTTCCCGCTGATCGTCCCGGCGATCGGCGTGCTGACGGCGGTCATCGGCGTCTACATCACCAGCGCCCGGACCGGCGAGAACGGCCTGTCGGCGATCAACCGGTCGTTCTACATCTCGGCGGTCATCTCGGCGGTGCTGTGCACGGTGGCGGCGTTCGTGTTCCTGCCCAGCTCGTTCGGGGAGCTGAAGGGCCTGAACGACCCGGAGGTGCAGGCCGCGTCGGGCAACCCGGCGTTGATCGCGGCCATCGCGGTGATCATCGGCATCGTGCTGGCGGGCGTCATCCTGTGGCTGACCGGCTACTTCACCGGCACCGAGCACAAGCCGGTCAAGGACGTCGGCAAGACGTCGCTGACCGGCGCGGCGACCGTGATCCTGTCCGGCATCTCGGTCGGCTTCGAGTCGGCCGTCTACACGGCGCTGGTCATCGGCGCGGCCGTGTACGGCGCGTTCCTGCTGTCCGGCACGCTGGTCGTGGCGTTGTTCGCGGTGGCGCTCGCGGGCTGCGGCCTGCTCACCACGGTCGGCGTCATCGTCGCCATGGACACGTTCGGCCCGGTGTCGGACAACGCCCAGGGCATCGCCGAGATGTCCGGTGACGTGGACGGCGAGGGCGCGCGCATCCTCACCGAGCTGGACGCCGTCGGCAACACCACCAAGGCGATCACCAAGGGCATCGCGATCGCGACCGCCGTGCTGGCCGCCACCGCCCTGTTCGGCTCCTACCAGGACGCCATCAAGCAGGCGCTGGAGGGCGTCACCGGCGTGCTGCCGGTGTCCTTCAGCAACATCGTGTTCTCGCCGAACGTGCTGGTCGGCATCGCCATCGGCGCGGCCGTCGTGTTCATGTTCTCCGGTCTGGCCGTCAACGCGGTCACGCGGGCCGCCGGCGCGATCGTGTTCGAGGTGCGCCGCCAGTTCCGCGAGAACCCGGGCATCATGGACGGCACGGTCAAGCCGGAGTACGGCAAGGTCGTCGACATCTGCACCAAGGACTCGCTGCGCGAGCTGGCCACGCCCGGCCTGCTCGCGGTGATGGCCCCGATCGCGGTCGGCTTCGGCCTCGGCGTCGGGCCGCTCGCGGGTTACCTGGCGGGCGCGATCGCGTGCGGCACCCTGATGGCCGTGTTCCTGGCCAACTCCGGTGGCGCGTGGGACAACGCGAAGAAGCTCGTCGAGGACGGCAACCACGGCGGCAAGGGCTCGGACGCCCACGCGGCCACCGTCATCGGCGACACGGTCGGCGACCCGTTCAAGGACACCGCCGGCCCGGCCATCAACCCGCTGATCAAGGTGATGAACCTGGTGTCGGTGCTGATCGCGCCGGCGATCGTCACGTTCTCGGTGGGCGACAGCGCCTCGCCGGGCGTGCGGTACGCGATCGCGGCGGTGGCGGCCGTGGTCATCATCGCCGCCGTCGTGGTCTCCAAGCGGCGTGGCACGGCCATCGCGGAGTCGCCCGCGGCGGCCGCGGTCGGCTCGTGACCGGCTGAACCGCACCACCAGGAGCGGGCGTCCCCCACGGGGCGCCCGCTCCGGCGTGTGCGGCACGCGTGGCGTGGGCACACTGTTGGGGTTCGCGTTCGGATGGGAGTCCTGATGAAGTTCCGCCTGGCCGTGGTGGCCGCGTCGCTGGCGGTGGTCGCCGGGTGTGGTTCCGGCGGCGACACCGCGTCCCCCACGACCACGTCGCCCACCGGGACGTCCGGCGACCCCGTGGCGTACATGGACAAGGTGTGCTCGGCTTCGGCGGCGTTCGCGTCGGTGCCGAAGACACCGCCGAAGCTGGACGCCAACGACCCGGCGAAGCTCAAGGCCGACATGAGCGCCTACATGGGCCAGCTCTCGGCGGCGTTCGACCGGACCGCGAACCAGTTGCGCGAGGTCGGCCCGTCACCCGTGCCGGGCGGTGACGAGCAGGTGGGCCGGATGGCGACCACGTTCGCCGAGATCGCCAAGTCGTTCAACGACGCCAAGGTGAGCGTCGACCAGGCGGACGCCAACGACCCGGTGGGCGGGCTCCAGGCGGCGGGCGAGGCGATCGCCCGGCTGGACCAGTTCGTGGAGCCGTTGAAGCAGTTGGAGGCGACGCCGGAGCTGAAGGAGGCGGCGGAGCGGGCCGAGGCGTGCCAGAAGCTCCGGACGGCGCGGCCGTCGTCGAGCGCGCCCACGTCGTAGGATCACCGCGAGCCTTGGGGGAACCGTGAAACTGCGCACCACGCTCGTCGCGGTGCTGGCGGCCGTGCTGGTGACCGGCGCGTGCTCCGGCTCGTCCGGACCGGCGCCCGCGAGCAGCGGCGCCCCGACCGGCACGCGCGGCACCGCCGGGCCGACCGGGACCACCGCCGCCGCCGGGGCCGACCCGGCGCGGTGGGCGGGCGCGTACTGCGGTGGCCTGACGACGGCCGTGGAAGGGCTCGCCGAAGTGCTCACGACCATGCTCGGCGGCGCGGACGACCCGGCGGCGCTGAAGCCGAAGATGGTGGAGTTCGCCGACCGGACCGGCAAGGCGTTCGGCGACGCCGCGCGGCGGCTCCAGGAGCTGGGCGCGCCGTCGGCCGGCGCGCGGGCGCTGCACGACGAGGCGGTCGGCTTCTTCACCGACCTGTCGAAGACCTGGTCCACGACGGGCGCGGAGCTGTCCGGGCTGGACCCGCAGGACCCGCGGTTCGCCGACCGGATGGGCGAGCTGGGTGGCGACGACGTCACCGTCGTCGGGGAGCAGGTCAAGAAGCTCAAGGAGAACCCGGAGCTGGCCGAGGCGTTCCGGAACTCGCCCGAGTGCTCGGCGCTCACGGAGCGGTTGCAGACGATCGGCGGGTGACGCCCCGGGATCGCCCGGTCGGAGACTGGCCGCGGTCGAACGTGTGTTCTACGCTGCCGGACCGTGGGGCAACTGTCCTTCTTCTCGGCCGAGGCGCGTCAGCCCTGTGTCGCGGACCTGGCGGGGCTGCTGTGCGGGCCCGGTCGGGCGGTGGGCTTCGCGCGTGGTCGGGCGGCCCGCATCTCGGTCGGCCTGGCGGAGCGGTGGCGCGGGGTGGCGCTGGTCGCGGCGCTGGCCGAGCGGGGGGTGGACGCCAAGCTGGCGGTGGTTGAGCGACCCCGGCCCGGCGAAGACGAGCCCCCGGAGCAGCCCGTCGTGGACGTTCACCCGGACGAGGAGGACGTGCACCCGGACGTGGAATACGACCCGGAGGACGCGTTCACGGACGCCTCGCCGGTGGGGACGGGGGAGGGATCGCCCGAACGGGTCGAACCGGAGCCGACGCCCGAACCGGCACCGCCGCGGGTCCGGGTGGTCGAGCGCGAGCTGGAGGTGGCCACCGCGTTCCGCACCGACCTGCGCGGCCTGGCGGGCCAATGGCTGGCCGGCGACGCGAAGGTGGTGCCGCCGGACCTCGCGCTGCACGGCGGGGTGCTGCGGCTGTGGGCGCTGGCCGCCGGGCGGTGGGCCGAGTCGGCGTACGTGCTCGGCCTGGACCCGGACGCGCCCGGCACGCACGAGCCGCTGCGCGTCGCGCTGGCCGGGTCCGGCCTGCCCGCGACCCTGCTGACCACGGGCGGACCCGCGTTGAAGGTGGTCGGCAGGCGTCGGCTGGAACGGCTCGCGGAGCTGGTCGGGCGGCCACCGCGCGGGGTGCTCGAACGCACCTGGCCGGCCGCCTAGGCGGTCCTCCTGGCAGTCGATCGGGCACAGTTGTGTCACCCTGTCCCGACCAGGGCTGCCCATGCGGCGACAAAGGACAGTGCACACTGGCGGGTCGGGACACAGTGTTCGGAGAGAGCGGGACGGCGTGGCTGGATCGACACGGACGAGGAAGACCAACGGGGGATCAGCGGGTGGCAATCGGCGGTTGGTGATCGTCGAGTCGCCCGCCAAGGCGCGCAAGATCGCGTCGTACCTCGGCAACGGCTTCGTCGTGGAGTCATCCAAGGGGCACATCCGCGACCTGCCGCGCGGCGCGGCGGACGTGCCCGCCAAGTACAAGGGCCAGCCGTGGGCGCGGCTCGGCGTGGACGTCGACCACGACTTCGAACCGCTCTACGTCGTCACGCCGGACAAGAAGGCGACCGTCGCGGAGCTGAAGGAGCTGCTCAAGGACGTCGACGAGCTGTACCTGGCGACGGACGGCGACCGGGAGGGCGAGGCCATCGCCTGGCACCTGCTGGACACCCTGAAGCCGAAGGTCCCGGTCCGCCGGATGGTGTTCCACGAGATCACCGAGCCCGCGATCCGCGCCGCCGCGGCCAACCCGCGCGACCTGGACCAGGACCTGGTCGACGCGCAGGAGACCCGCCGCATCCTGGACCGCCTCTACGGCTACGAGGTCAGCCCCGTGCTGTGGAAGAAGGTCATGCCGAAGCTCTCGGCGGGCCGCGTGCAGTCCGTGGCGACCCGGATCGTGGTCGAGCGGGAACGCGAGCGGATGAAGTTCGTGACCGCCTCGTACTGGGACGTGTCGGCGACCATGGACGCCGGCGCGGACGCCGCGCCCCGGACGTTCGGCGCGCGCCTGGTCGCGGTGGACGGCGTGCGGCTCGCCACGGGCCGCGACTTCGAGTCCACCGGTCGGCTCAAGGAGGGCGCGGAGGTGCGCGTCCTGGACGAGGCGCAGGCCCGCGCCATCGCCGACGGCCTGGCCAACGCCGCCATGACGGTCTCCTCGGTGGAGGAGAAGCCGTACACGCGCAAGCCGTACGCGCCGTTCATGACCTCGACGCTCCAGCAGGAGGCGGGCCGCAAGCTGCGGTTCTCCGCGGACCGCACCATGCGCACCGCGCAGAAGCTGTACGAGAACGGCTACATCACCTACATGCGCACCGACAGCACCACGCTGTCGGAGACGGCCATCAGCGCCGCCCGTGCGCAGGCCACCGAGCTGTACGGCGCGCAGTACGTCTCCAAGACGCCCCGCCAGTACAACCGGAAGGTGAAGAACGCCCAGGAGGCGCACGAGGCCATCCGGCCCGCCGGCGAGGTGTTCCGCACGCCCGGCCAGGTGGCGCGCGAGCTGGAGTCCGACGAGTTCAAGCTGTACGAGCTGGTCTGGCAGCGCACCATCGCGTCGCAGATGGCCGACGCGCGGGGCAACACGACCAGCGTCCGCGTCTCCGGCCGCACGACGGCGGGCGAGGACGTCACGTTCGCCGCGTCCGGTCGCACGATCACCTTCGCGGGCTTCCTGAAGGCGTACGTGGAGACGGTCGACTCGGAGGCGGGCGGCGAGTCCGACGACGCCGAGTCGCGCCTGCCGCAGCTCGTGCGCGACCAGGCGCTGACCGCGGCCGAGCTGTCCGCGGACGGCCACGCCACGTCGCCGCCGCCGCGCTTCACCGAGGCGAGCCTGATCAAGACGATGGAGGAGCTGGGCATCGGCCGCCCGTCCACCTACGCGTCGATCATCAGCACCGTCCAGGACCGCGGCTACGTGTGGAAGAAGGGTTCCGCGCTGGTCCCGTCCTGGGTGGCGTTCGCCGTGGTGGGGCTGCTGGAGCGGCACTTCGGCCGGCTGGTGGACTACGACTTCACGGCCGCGCTGGAGGACGAGCTGGACGGCATCGCCGCCGGTCGCCAGGAGCGCACCACGTGGCTGTCCGGCTTCTACTTCGGCGGCAACGTGGGCCCGGAGTCGTCGGTGGGCCGGTCCGGCGGGTTGAAGAAGCTGGTCGGGTCGAGCGTCGAGCAGATCGACGCGCGCGAGGTGAACTCGATCCCGCTGTTCGTGGACCTGGAGGGCCGCACGGTCGTGGTCCGGGTCGGCCGGTACGGGCCGTACCTGGAGCGCGAGGTGGAGGGCCCGGACGGCGAGGTCACGTCGCAGCGCGCGAACCTGCCGGACGACCTGCCGCCGGACGAGCTGAACCGGGGCGTCGCGGAGAAGCTGTTCGCGACCCCACAGGAGGGCCGCACGCTGGGCACCGACCCGGTGACCGGTCACGAGATCGTGGCCAAGGAGGGCCGGTTCGGGCCGTACGTGACGGAGGTCCTGCCGGAGCCGCCGGACGGGAAGAAGGCGCCGAAGCCGCGCACCGGTTCGCTGTTCAAGTCGATGTCGCTGGACACGGTGACGTTGGACGACGCGTTGAAGCTGCTGTCGCTGCCACGCGTGGTGGGCGCGGACCCGGAGACCGGCGCGGAGATCACCGCGCAGAACGGCCGGTACGGGCCGTACCTGAAGAAGGGCACCGACTCGCGGTCGCTGACCAGCGAGGACCAGCTCTTCACGGTCACCCTGGACGAGGCGCTCAAGATCTACGCCGAGCCGAAGAAGCGTGGTCGGGCCGCCGCCGCGCCGCCGCTGAAGGAGCTGGGCGCGGACCCGGTGTCGGGCAAGCCGATGGTGGTGAAGGAAGGCCGGTTCGGGCCGTACGTGACCGACGGCGAGACCAACGCGTCGCTGCGCAAGTCCGACAGCGTCGAGGGGCTCAGCGACGAGCGGGCCGCCGAGCTGCTGGCGGAGAAGCGCGCGAAGGGCCCGACGACGAAGAAGAAGGCGCCGGCGCGCAAGAAGGCGCCCGCCAAGTCGAAGAGCTAGTCGCGGTGGTGGCCGGCCCACGAGCCGGCCACCACCCGAACGGCGGATGCGGCCGTGGCGTGGTCACCCCCCGGTTACCCTGTTTCCCTGCATGAACAGCGGGGGTGAGCACCATCCGAGACGGCGGCACAGCGGCCTCGACCAGCCACCGGATTCGCAGCGTGTTGGCGATCCGGCCGTTCCGCAGGCTCTGGGGTGTCACCTATCTGTGCAGTGTGGGTGACTGGCTGTCACTGCTGGCGTTGACGGGCCTGGTGTCCCGGCTGACCCAGAGCTACCAGTGGGAGAGCTTCGCGCTCAGCCTGGTCGTGCTCACCCAGCTCCTGCCGGGCATCCTGTTCGCCCCGCTGGGCGGCGTCCTCGCGGACCGGTTCGACCGCCGCAAGATCATGGTGGTCTGCGACCTGCTGCGTGGCGGTCTGTTCATCTCGATCGCCCTGGTCGGCACGGCCTGGTGGCTGTTCATCGCGAACTTCCTGGTCGGCTGCTGCGCGATGCTGTGGATCCCGGCGAAGGACTCGGCCGTGCCGAACCTGCTGCGCCGCCCGGACCAGGTGGAGACCGCCAACCAGCTCGGCCTGGTGATGACCTACGGCCTCGCGGTGATCAGCGGCGCGGGCCTGTACTCGTTGATCTCCGGCATCCCCGGCTACCTCAACGTCCAGAACACCGACATCGAGTTCCGCATCGCCACCATCGCCGTGATGGTCAACGGCGCGCTCTACGTGACGTCCGCGATCCTCGTCGCGGTGCGGATTCCCGAACTGTCCGGCCGCGCGACGCCGGTGAAGCGGGAGCAGGGCGAGGGCTTCTTCGCGATGCTGCGCGGCGGCCTGAAGTTCGCGGCCCGCACGCCGCTGGTGCGCGGCCTGGTCATCGGCATGGTCGGCGCGTTCGCCGCGGCCGGCGCGGTCATCGGCACCGCCAAGCTCTACGCGTTGTCCCTGCTCGGCGGCGACTCCACGTTCGGCCTGCTGTTCGTGGCCGTGTTCGCGGGCCTGGCGGTCGGCATGGCGACCGCGCCCCGGATGGCCCGCCGGCTGCCCTACGACCGGTTGTTCGGCGTCACCATCGTGCTCGCCGGCCTGAGCCTGATGGTGGTGGCCCTCGCGCCGCACCTGTGGATCGCGCTGACCGCCGTCGCGCTGGTCGGCGGGTGTGCCGGGATGGCGTTCCTGACCGGCCTGACCATCGTGGGGTCCAAGGTCGAGGACGCCATGCGCGGCCGGACCGTGGCGTTGATCCAGTCGCTGCTCAAGGTGGTCCTGTTCGTCGCCTCCGGCACCGCGCCGCTGCTGGTCAGCCTGGTGCAGCAGCGGGACGTGGAGCTGTTCGGGCACGTCATGCAGGTCGACGGCACCCGGCCGGTGCTGTTCGGCGCGGCCGTCATCGCGGTGCTGCTCGGGCTCATCGCCTACCGGCAGATGGACGACCGGCGGGCCGAGCCGATCCTGTCCGACCTGCTGCGGGTGCTGCGCGGGCGCACCCGCTCCGGCGCCGGCGTGCTGATCGCCGTCGAGGGGGAGAGCCGGGTCGACACGGCGGCGCAGGCGCGGCGGCTCGCGGCGGCGTTGCGCGAGGCGGGCCACGAGGTGCTGCTCGCGTCCGACCCGGACCTGGACGAGCAGCGGTTGCGCAGCCTGCTGTCCACCGCCGACCTGGCGGGCGTGCGGGCGCACGCCCTGGTCGCCGCTGCGGTGCGGGCGGACGTCGTGGAACGCGCCGTGCGGCCCGCGCTGGACAACGGCTCGGTGGTGGTGATGGAGCGGTACGTGGACAGCCCGCTGGCCCACTTCAGCGCGGCGGGCAGCGTGGAACCACGCGAGGTGGAGGGCCTGGTCGACTGGGCCACCGGGCGGCTGCGCCCGGACGTGACGGTGCTGCTGGACCGGTCGCCGTCGGACGGCCGCGCCCCCGTGGACGCCGTCGAGCACAACTGGCGGGTGCAGCGGCTGCTGACCGAGATGGCCGCCGCCGACCCGGGCCGGTACGTCGTCGTGGACGGCGACGGCACCGTGGACGAGGTGGCCGAGCGGGTGCGCTCGATGGTGGTGCCGCTGCTGACGCGGACGGCGGCGGAGCGGTCGCCGGAGCTTCGGTAGGTTTGGCGACCGTGGCCGGGAACGGGGTGTGGAGCGAGGTCGTCGGGCAGCCCGACGCGGTCGCGGTGCTGAGCGCCGCCGCCGAGGCCGCCGCGTCGATCGTGGCGGGCGGGACACCCGCGCCGGGTGCGATGACCCACGCCTGGCTGTTCACCGGGCCGCCCGGTTCGGGGCGCACCGGCGCGGCGCGGGCGTTCGCGGCGGCGTTGCAGTGCGTGGCCACCGACGACCGGCCCGGCTGCGGCGCGTGCCCCGGCTGCCACACGGCGTTGGCCGGCACGCACGCCGACGTGCGCGTGGTCGCGCCCGAGGGGCTGTCCATCCCGGTCGCCGAGATGCGGGCGCTGGTGCAGGTCTCGGCCCGGCGGCCGACGTCCGGGCGCTGGCAGGTGGTGATCATCGCCGACGCCGACCGGTTGACCGAGGGCGCGGCGAACGCGTTGCTCAAGGCCGTGGAGGAGCCGCCGGAGCGGACCGTGTTCCTGCTCTGCGCGCCGTCCGACCACCCCGACGACGTGTCGGTGACCATCCGCTCCCGGTGCCGCGTCGTGCCGCTGGGCACGCCGCGGCCGGACGCGATCGCGACGGCTCTCGTGGACGAGGGCGTGCCCGCCGAGCGGGCGGCGTGGGCGGCGTCGGTGTCCGGCGGGCACGTGGGCCGCGCGCGGCGGCTCGCGACCGACGAGTCGGTGCGCGCGCGTCGCGAGTCGGTGCTGCGCATCCCGCTCGCCCTGCGCCGCCCGGCGGACATCTTCACCTGCGCGGACAGCCTGGTGCAGGCCGCCGAGGCGGACGCGTCGACCGCCAACGAGGCGCGGGACGAGGCCGAGCGGCAGGCCCTGGAGACCGCCATGGGCGCGGGCGGCACCGGCAAGGGCACGGCGGCGGCCACCCGCGGCGCGAAGGGCGCGTTGAAGGACCTGGAGAAGCGGCAGAAGTCGCGGGCCACCCGGACCCAGCGCGATTCGCTGGACCAGGCGCTGGTGGACCTGGCCGCGTTCTACCGCGACGTGCTGGTCACGGCGACCGGCGCGCGGGCCGCGTTGAACCACCCGGACCGGGCGGCGGACAGCCGCGCCGCCGCCGACGCGTGGCCGCCCGAGTCGGTGCTGCGCCGGCTGGAGGCCGTGCTGGCGTGCCGGGACGCGCTGGAGCTGAACGTGAAGCCGCGCATCGCCGTCGAGGCGATGCTGACCTCGCTCCACCGCGGCTGACCCGGCTCACCCCGGCCGCCGCGCCGGCACCGCCGCGACCACGACCACGCCGAGCAGCAGCAACGCCGTGCCGGTCCAGAAGATCGGGACGGTCCGGTAGCCGGCCCCGGTGTGCGCGAGCTGCCGCGGCGCGCCCGCGGGCGGGGCGGCCTGCCCGCCGCGGGGCGCCGGTGGCGGTGCGCACACCGCCCCGCCGGTCGGGGCGGCCGCGCGGACGACCTGCTCACCCAGGGACACCTGCGCCAGTGCCGACGGCAGGTTCGGCAGACCGAGGGCCTCGGTCGGGAGCAGCTGGAGGTCGAGCAGCCGCGCGGTCGCCCCGAGCATGAACCCGTTGATCACGGGTCCGCCTGGTTGGAGCGGGCCGTTGATGACGGCGGTCTTCTCGGTGAGCTGCGCGGCCTGGAGGCGCAGCACGCCGATGTCGAGCTTGCGGTCCGCCGGCGTGCCGCCGACCACCGGCACCGCCCGGTCGTCGAGGGGCAGGCCGATCGGGAGGTCCAGCACGGGGTGCGCGGCGTCCAGCGCGCCCAGTTCGCGGTCGCCACGCGCCACCCGCAGCACGGGCGCGGTGTAGGTGATCTCCGACGTGCTCTCGTCGCCGGTGGACAGGGCGGTCAGCGTGGGCGGGCTGACGACGTCGACCCGGATCTCCGCCGGCGTGCCCGCGAGCAGGCGCACGCTCGTCGCCTGGAGCGTGGAGGTCGAGCGCACCGCCTTGTTCGGGCTGCCCGGCAGGTCCACCAGCTCGACGGTGGAGCGCGCGGCGAGGGTGTCCGGGAGGCTCAGCAGCGAGCCCCGCGCGCCGGTGTCGGGCGAGCCGGACAGCAGGCCGCCGAGCAGGCTGAGCGGGCCGGGCAGGTGCTTGAGGTCGGCCGGCGACTGCTCGGCCACGCCGGTCAGGTCGGACGTGCTCGGCAGCGTCGGGATGGCGTTGAGGGCCGACAGGCTCGCGACGGACGTCCGGGCGTCCGCGATCGGTCGCACGCACGGGCCGAGCCGGTCGTCCCAGCGCGCGTGCGTGCTGCCGTTGAGCAGGCCCACGCGGAGCAACGCGTCGAGCGGCGTCGGCGGCGGTGCGAGCACGCCCGTGAGGGGTTCGGCGTTGTCCGGGGACGCGGTCTGCGCCAGCGTGCCGGGCGTCTGCGGCGACCGGCCGCGGACGGCGAAGCCGAGCGGCGACGCCTGGGCGACGGCTCGTTCGTAGGAGAGGAACGCCTCGGTGTTGGCCTGGGCGTTGGCGAGCCCGACGCCGATCTCCGCGGTGGCCTGGTCGGGTCCGCCCAGGCCCGGGAGGGTCGTGTTGACGGGTGTCGAGCCGGGCGCGAGCCGCACCACGGCCAGCCCGGTGCCCGCGTCGGCGATCACGTGGGTGGTCGGCGGGGTACCGGAGACCGGCGGCTGGTTCGGGTCGCGCGGGCCGGGTACCGGCGTGGTCGGCTGGGCCAGGGCGGGCGCGGCGCACAGCGCCACCAGCACGGCGGCGGCGGGCAGGGCCATGAGGCGCATCCGGACCTCCCGTCCGTGACGACGTGAGCGGCGTCACGTACGGCCCAACGACGGGACCCCCTGGTGGGTGACGCCCGGGGCTGGGCTATAGTTGTCCCGTCTCGCCGCCTTAGCTCAGTCGGCCAGAGCGGCTCACTCGTAATGAGCAGGTCATCGGTTCGATTCCGATAGGCGGCTCGGTGAGATGAAGGACCAGGTCTTCCGGCCTGGTCCTTTCTTTTTCCCGGGTCGGTGGCACGCGCGCGGCCTCCCGCGGGGCGGGATGGTCGGCCGGTTGGGTGTTGCGTGGCTGGCGTTGGTCCATCAGGGTGACGTTGCGCCCGTTGGCGTCAGGCTTCGTTCACCCTGTCGTTGCCACCGCGGAGGTGATGACCATGGTCCCGACCATCCTGCTCACGGTGCTGGCGCTGCCGTTCGTCGTGCTGGCCGCGCGGGTCGGCAGGCGGCGGTGGGCTCGGCGGTGCGAGGCGGCCCGGGTGCGGGCCGAGGTGGTGTTCCACCACCGGCTCACGCGCTCCTGAGCACCCTGGTCACCACGTCGCCGTACCGGCGGTCCAGTTCGGCACCGACGTCGGCCGGGTCGCACACCACGGCGAACGCGTGCAGCACCTCGTCGTCGACCGCGGCGGCCATGTCGTCCCACCGGCCGCGCCTGGACAGGCGGTGCAGCTCGTCGTGCAGGTCGCCCCAGCCGTGCAGGTCGAGCACCTTCCGGTAGGCGGGCGTCGAACCGTAGAACGCGATCTGCCGCCGCACCTCCGCGACGCCCGCCTCGTCCGTCGCGATCAACGACGGGCCGCTGATCTCCAGCCCCGCCAACGGCTTGCCCGCCTTCTCCCGCCCGCGCGCCAGGGCGGGCAGCGTCACCTCGCGCAGGTACCGGTCGGTGGTGAAGCTGTGGCACAGGAACCCGTCGGCCACCTCGCCCGCGACCTCCGTCATCAGCTCGCCGACCCCGGCCAGCCACACGGCCGGCGGCCCGAACGGGTTGGGGCCGGGGTCGAAGAACGGCGTCATCAGCGTGTGCGTGGAGAACTCGCCCCGGAACCGCAGCCGCTCACCGGTCTCCCACGCGTGCCAGATCGCGCGCAGCGCCAGCACGAACTCGCGCATCCGCGCGGCGGGCCGCGACCAGGGCATCCCGAACCGCTTGGTGATGTGCGGCTCCACCTGCGAGCCGAGGCCGAGGTGGAACCGGCCGCCGGAGAGCAGTTGCAGGTCGTTGGCCTGCACGGCGGTGCTCATCGGGTTGCGCGCGAACGCGACGGCGATGGCGGTGCCGACCTCCAGCCCCGTGCCGGCCACCCGCGCCAGGCCCACGAACGGGTCGTGCCTGGTCTCGGCCAGCCAGAAGCCGGTGTGCCCGGTCGCCTCGGCGTGCCGGGCGGCGTCCACGACGGTCCGCGGGTCGTAGTTGATCTCCAGGCGGTCGACCTTCACCCGGTGGAACCTACGGCTCGCGCCGTGCCGCCGTGAAATCGGAGTTGAGTCTGCCGCGACGTCAATTCCTAGCGTCGCCCGCATGGCAGCGAGCAAGCACGTGATCAAGCTGAACCTGGACGCGGGCAACGCGTCCATGATGGACCTGGGCAAGATGCTGGGGCAGACCGGCGTGAACCTCGTCGCCGTCAAGCGCGCCTACGACGAGGTGACCGCGGGTCAGCGCGGCGACGTGGTGCCGGTCGTCGTCACCGTCCGCGACGACCGGTCGTTCGACCTGTCGGTGCGGACGCCGCCCACCGCGTTCCTGATCCGGAAGGCGTTGGGCGGCAAGGGGGCGGCCACGCCCGGCCACGCGTCGGCGGGCACGTTGAGCCGCGCCGCGCTGCGTGCGATCGCCGAGCGGAAGCTGCCCGACCTCAACACCGCGGACCCGGAGGTCGCGGAGCGGATCATCGCGGGCACCGCCCGGTCGATGGGCGTGGCCGTCGAGGACTAGGCGCGGTTGGGGCGCAACGTCCAGACGACGACCATCTCCGCGGTCGGCACGCCCTCCGCGTTGGTGATCGTGACGTGCACCGGGAACTCGGGGCGGGCGCCCGCGTCGAGTTCGGCCACCACCTCGGCCACCGGCCGGCCGAGGACCGCCTCCGCCCGGAGCGCGCCCAGGGCGAGCTTCCGGTAGTGGATCTCCGACCGCACGACCAGCGGTGTGGCCTTGGCCATGTGCGGGCCGAACGCGGCCATCGCCACCGCGCCCGACGCGGTCTCGCCGAGGCCGAAGATCATGGCCGCGTGCGGGCCGGCCACGTGGTTGTGGGTGGCCGGGTCGTCGGGCAGCCCGGCCACCACCCGGTCGCCCGTGACCTCGGAGAACTCCACCCCGCTCGTCTTCACCCACGGCACGGCCTGCTTCATCGCGTCGGCGACGAACGAGTAGTCAGCGCTCATGCCGCCACATGTTACCGAGCGGTAGTCATGAGACCGGGGTCACCGGTTATTTCATTTGCCAAGACTCTTCTCCAGGTTCAAGCTTGTATCCAGCAACTAGTTGGATGATGCAAGCAACGGAGTGTTCCATGGTGACGCCTGCGGGTGACGAAGGGCGTGCCGAGCAGCTCGCCCGTGCCGAGCGGATCGGCATGGCGTTGGTGCGGCTCAACAAGATGCACGCCTGCGTCGCCGCGCACCTGAGCCGGACGGGGCTCGACAAGTCCTCGTTCGTGCTGCTGGCGAACCTGAGCCACCTGGGGCCCTCCCGGTCGAGCGCCCTGGCCGAAGCGGTCTTCTCGGACCCGTCGACGGTCAGCCGCCAGGTCGCGTCGCTCGTCAAGGAGGGGTGGGTCGAGCGCCGGGCGGATCCCGACGACGGCCGGGCCAGCGTGCTGGCCGTGACGGACGCGGGGATGCGCCTGCTGGAGGAGCGGCGCCGGTCGCGCAACCAGGCCATCGCCCGGATGCTCGCCGACTGGTCCGAAAAGGACCTCGTGGCGTTCATCGACCACTTCGAGCGCTTCGTCGGCGACTACGAGCGGGCGCTACCGGATTTCATCGCTGAGAGCGGACTGGGGCCGCGCTCAGAAGGGGAGAAGTGATGTCGGAGACGACAACCCGAGCGGACGCGGCGCCACCAGGTGCCGCGCTGCTCACCCACCGGCAGATCCTGACGATCCTGTCGGGCCTGCTGCTGGGCATGTTCCTGGCCGCACTGGACCAGATGATCGTGGCCACGGCCATGAAGACCATCGCGGACGAGTTGAACGGCCAGACGCTCCAGGCGTGGGCGACCACGTCCTACCTGATCACGGCGACCATCTCGACGCCGTTGTACGGCAAGCTGTCCGACATCTACGGCCGCAAGCCGATGTACCTCACCGCGATCACGCTGTTCCTCGCGGGCTCGCTGCTGTCCGGCATCGCGAACTCGATGTACGAACTCGCCGCGTTCCGCGCGGTGCAGGGCCTCGGCGCGGGCGGTCTGATGTCGTTGGCCATGGCGATCCTCGCCGACATCACGTCGCCGCGGGAGCGCAGCCGCTACACCGGCTACTTCATGGCCGTGTTCGGCATCTCCAGCGTCGCGGGCCCCGTCGTGGGCGGTCTGTTCGCGGGTATGGACGACTTCCTCGGCACCGCCGGGTGGCGCTGGGTGTTCCTGGTCAACGTGCCGATCGCGCTGGTGGCGCTGGCCGTGGTGGCGAAGGTGCTGAACATCCCGCACAAGCGGGTCGACCACCGCGTGGACTTCCTCGGCGCGGCGCTGCTCACGATCGGCCTCGTGCCGCTGCTGATCGTCGCCGAGCAGGGCCGCGAGTGGGGTTGGGCCTCCGGCACCGCGATCGCCATGTACGTCATCGGCGTGCTCGGCCTGGTCGGGTTCGTGTTCGCCGAGCGGCGGGCCGGCGACGAGGCGCTGCTGCCGCTGCGGCTGTTCCGCCGGCAGACGTTCTCGCTGGGCAACACGGTGAACTTCGTGCTGGGCATCGGGATGTTCGGCGGCATGGTCTCGCTGCCGCTGTACCTCCAGATCGTGAAGGGCTACTCGGCCACCCAGTCCGGCCTGATGATGCTGCCGCTCACGTTCGGCATCATGACGGCGGCCGGCAGCAGCGGCAGCATCACCGCGAAGACCGGTCGGTACAAGGTGTTCCCGGTCGTCGGGTTCGCGTTGATGGCGATCTCGTTGTTCGTGTTCAGCACCATCGGCACGGACACGCCGGTGTGGCAGTCGCTCGTGCTGATGTTCTTCGTCGGCGCGGGTCTGGGCCTGTGCATGCAGACCCTGCTGGTGGCCATCCAGAACGACGCGGAGCCCCGCGACATGGGCGTCGCCACGGCGTCGGCCACGTTCTTCCGGCAGATCGGCGGCACGGTCGGCACCGCGGTGTTCCTGTCCATCCTGTTCAGCACGGTCGGCGACAAGATCCGCGACGCGATGGCCGAGGCGTCGGGCAAGCCCGAGTTCATGGCGGCGCTCGCCCGGCCGGAGAACCAGCAGTTCGCGGCGGCGGCCAAGGACGGCGCCGGCATGAGCCTGGACAACACCGAGTTCCTGAAGACCCTGGACCCGGTGCTGGCCCGCCCGTTCCTGGACGGCTTCTCCGGCTCCATCGACCTGGTGTTCCTGGTCGGCGGCCTGGTGACCACGATCGGCTTCGCGCTCATCTGGTTCCTGCGCGAGGTGCCGCTGTCCAGCCGGTCCGGCCTGGAGCGGGTGAACGACGAGAAGGACGCGGCGGCGATCGCGGTCCACTAGCCCCGTACGCGGAAGCGGGCCACCCCGATCGGGGCGGCCCGCTTCCGGGTGCACGCTTCCGGGTGCACGCGCTCAGTGCAGCTCGCCGCTGGCCTCGGCGTCCTTCAGCCGCTGGTAGGACCGGACGATCTCGGCCTCCGCGTCCACGCGGCCGACCCAGGTCGCGCCCTCCACGCTCTTGCCCGGCTCCAGGTCCTTGTAGACCTCGAAGAAGTGCTGGATCTCCAGCCGGTAGAACTCGCTGAGGTGGTGGATGTCGCGCAGGTGCTCGGTGCGCGGGTCCTCGGCGGGCACGCAGAGCAGCTTGTCGTCGCCGCCCTTCTCGTCGGTCATGCGGAACATGCCGATGGCGCGGGCGCGGATGAGGCAGCCGGGGAACGTCGGCTCCTGCACCAGGACCAGCGCGTCGAGCGGGTCGCCGTCCTCACCGAGCGTGTCGTCTACGAAGCCGTAGTCCGCCGGGTACTGAGTGGCCGTGAACAGCGTGCGGTCCAGTCGGATGCGCCCCGTCTTGTGGTCCATCTCGTACTTGTTGCGGACCCCCTTGGGGATCTCGATGGTGACGTCGAACTCCACTGCGCGGTCCTCGCTCGTCTTTGACGTTCGTTACGCCACTAGTGTGGACCACGAGGTGTCGCCACCCGTCACCCACGTGCCTGCTCGTGTGTGTGACGTTGCCCGTAATCAACCGCGGAGGACTGCGTGCCCGACGAGCCATCGTGGCCGACCGTCGACGGGGACGAGGCGGCCCACGAGCCGCCGACGGTGCAGGTCAGGGCCTCTCGCCCGGCGGACCCGCCGACCATGCGCATCCCCGTGCCGCCGCCCGCGGAGCCGCGTCCGGACACCTCCGGGGACGTGGGTGGGCAAGATCGGAATTCACCCGCTGAACCGATCACGGAACGTGAAAGGCACTCCACGTCCACCGAACCGCAACCCGCCCCGCCCGGCCCCGCCCGGCCGAACCCCGCTCAATCGGGTGGTTCGACGGGGCGTGGTGGGCCGAACGGCGGCGCCCGGCCCGCGTGGGGACCGAACGGTCCCGGCACGGGCGGGTTCCCGGGGGAGGACCGGCCCGGTGCCGCCCAGGCGGGTGCGGGCGGCCCGGGAGCGAGCGGTCCCGACGGGGGTGGCGCGCGTGGTGAACCCGAACGGGTGGAACCGGCCGAGGTGGAGGCACCGCGCAAGCGGCGGCCGTTGGTGGTCGTCGGGGTGCTCGTCGCGGTGCTCGTGCTGGCCGGTGGCGGGTTGGTGTCGTGGCAGCAGGGGTGGCTCGGCGGCGCACCCGCCGCCACCACGGCCGCGCCCCAGCCGCCCGCACCGGTAGCCCTCGCGATGCGGGGTGTCGGCGTGGACGCGCCGACGCCCTCCGCGTCCGGCGTCGCGGCGGCGTTGCGGGGACCCGTGGGCAACGGCGTGCTGGGCACCCTCACCGGCACGGTCGTCGACCCGGCGACCGGCACCGCGCTGTGGAAGCAGGAGCCGACCAGGCCGCTGACGCCCGCCTCCACGGTGAAGAACCTGGTGGCCGCCGCGGCGCTGCTGTCGCTGGACCACACCGAGCGCTTCACCACGAAGGTCGTCAAGGGCGAGCAGCCCGGCACGGTGGTGCTGGTCGGCGGCGGCGACCCGACGTTGTCGTCCTTCCCCGCCGGCCGCGACACGGTCTACCCCGGCGCGCCCACGCTGGACGACCTCGCCTCCCAGGTCGCCGCGAAGGGGCCGGTGACGCAGGTCCTCTACGACACCAGCCGCTACCGGGGCGACGGCCTCGCACCCGGCTGGGACCCCGAGGACGTGCCGAACGGCTACGTCGCGCCGATCGGCCCGCTGATGCTCGACGGCGGCCGGCAGGACCCGACGCTCCCGGACACGCCCCGCACCGGCACGCCCGGCGCGGTGGCGGCCGGTGCGCTCGCCGCCAAGCTCGGCGTGACCGCGGCGACGGCGCAGGGCGTGGCGCCCGCCGGCGCGCAGGTGCTCGGCGAGGTCGAGTCCGCACCGGTGGACCACCTGGTCGAGAACATGATGCAGATCTCCGACAACGTGCTGGCCGAGACCATCGCGCGGGAGGTCGCGCTCGCCCGCGGCGCGGAGCCGACGTTCGCCGGCGCGGTGCAGGCGGTGCGCTCCGTGCTCACCGAGAACGGGTTCGACCTGACCGGCGCGGACGTGGTCGACGCGTCCGGCCTGTCGCCCAACGACAAGGTGCCCGCCCGGCTGCTCGCGGACCTGCTGTCGGCCGCCGCCGCCCCGGACGCCGGGGACCCGAAGACGGCGAAGCTGCGCCCGCTGCTCACCGCGTTGCCGGTGGCGGGCGGCAGCGGCACCCTCGCGGGCCGCTACGAGGCGGCCGGCGCGGCGGGCAAGGGCTGGGTGCGTGCCAAGACCGGCACGCTCACCGGGGTGAACTCGCTGGCCGGCGTGGTGGTCGACACCGACGGTCGGCTGCTGGTGTTCACGTTCATGTCGTTGAGCACGACCGACGCCACCACGGTCCGCGGCGCGCTGGACGAACTCGCCGCCGCGCTGCGCGGCTGCGGGTGCGCCTGAGTCGGTGTGTCGCGGCACGGCTCCGCGCAGGTAGCGTCAGCGAGGTGAGCGCCGCAACGCAGGATCACCGCGCGGCGGGGAGTGACCCCGTCGACTGGGAGTTGGCCGTCGCGACCGCCGAGCGCCTGGTGCGGCCCGGACCCGTGGTGCCCAGAGCGGAGGCCGACAGCGCGGTCTGGCGGCTGCGCGAGCAGGCCATCGACGCCGAGGTGCACGTCCGCGAGCTGACCGGCCTCGGTCGCGGCCTGCCGCTGCGGCCGGGCGAGGTGGTGGACCGGCCCGGCTGGGTGCGGGCGGCCGTCCAGGGCCTCTCCGCGCTCACCGACGGCGTCCTGCCGCGCCAGTCCGGCCTGTTCAGCGGTGTCCTCGCGGGTACCGCCGGTGTCCAGGCGGGCGTGGTCGTGGCGTTCCTGAGCGGGCGCGTGCTGGGCCAGTACGACCCGTTCACCGACGGCGGTCGGCTGCTGCTCGTCGCGCCCAACATCGTCGGCGCGCAACGCGCCCTCGACGTGCCCGGCGCGGACTTCGGCATGTGGGTGTGCCTGCACGAGGGCACGCACCGGCTCCAGTTCACGGCCGTGCCGTGGCTGGGCGAGCACTTCTCCGGCCTGGTGGCGACCCTGGTCGGCTCGATGGACGAGGGCGTCGCGCCGCGGTTGCGCGACCTGCCGCGCAAGCTGCGCGAGGCGGGCGGGTTCGTGGACCTGCTCCAGAGCCCGGCGCAGCGGGACGTCCTGGACCGGCTGATCGCCCTGTCCACGCTGCTCGAAGGCCACGCGGACCACGTGATGGACGCGGTGGGCCCGGACGTGGTGCCCTCGGTGTCGGTGATCCGCGAGCGGTTCACCGCGCGCCGCAAGGCGGGCGGGATGCTGGACCGCGTCCTGCGCACGCTGCTCGGCGTCGAGGCGAAGGTCCGCCAGTACGCGGAGGGCGCGGCGTTCACCCGGCACGTCGTCGGCCAGGTCGGCATGACGGGCTTCAACGCCGTGTGGACCGGCCCGGACACCCTCCCGACCCGCGCCGAGATCGCCGACCCGGCCGCCTGGCTGCGCCGCGTCGCACCGTGAGCGGTCCGCTGGCGGAGGTGCGGACCGCCGTCAAGCGGTACCTCGCCGAGCACCGGCCCGACGACGTCGCGGTCGCCGTGTCGGGCGGTGCGGACTCCCTCGCGCTGGCCGCCGCCGCGGCCCGGCTCGTGCCCGGCGCGCGGGCCGTCGTCGTCGACCACGGCCTCCAGGAGGGCTCGGCCGAGGTCGCCGAGCGGGCCGCGCGCACGTGCCGGGAACTCGGCCTCGCGGCGGAAGTCCGAAGGGTCGTCGTGTCCGGTCCCGGCGGTCCGGAGGCCGCTGCCCGGCGTGCCCGGTACGCGGCGCTGCGCCCGGACCGCGGCGTGGTGCTCCTCGGCCACACCCGCGACGACCAGGCGGAGACCGTCCTGCTCGGCCTGGGCCGCGGCTCGGGGCCGCGCAGCATCGCCGGTATGCGCCCGCACGACCCGCCGTGGGGCCGCCCGCTGCTGGCGGTGTCCCGCGCGACGACCGGTGCCGCCTGCGCCGAACTGGGCCTGCGGCCGTGGGCCGACCCGCACAACGCCGACCCGGCGTTCACCCGCGTCCGGCTGCGCACCGAGGTCCTGCCGCTGCTGGAGGACGTGCTCCAGCAGGGCGTGGCCGACGCCCTGGCCCGCACCGCCGCCCAGCTGCGCGAGGACGCCGACGCGCTGGACGAGCTGGCGGCCCGGTTCACGGGCGACCCGACGTCGGCCGCCGACCTGGCGGAGCTGCCGGCGGCGCTGCGGCGGCGTGTTCTTCGTCTCCACCTGCTCGCCGCGGGGGTGCCCGAGTTGTCCGACTCGCACCTGAGGCGCGTGGACGCGCTGGTCGGCGAATGGCACGGGCAGGGCGGCGTGTGGCTCCCCGGCGGCTTTGTGGCGCGCCGCGCACGTGGCAGGCTGGCGGTTGAACGGCCCGACGAACCACCGGTTGAACCAGTTCAGTCATGACAAAAAGGGGATCGTCCGTGTACGACGGCGACATCGCCTCCGTGCTCATCACCGAGCAGGAAATCAGCGACAAGGTCACCGAGCTGGCCAACAAGGTCGCGGCCGACTACCCGGCCGACGGCGGTTCCGACCTCGTCTTGATCACCGTGCTCAAGGGCGCGGTGATGTTCATGACCGACCTGGCACGCGCCCTCCCGGTGCCCGTGCAGCTGGAATTCATGGCGGTCAGCTCCTACGGCTCCTCCACCTCGTCGTCCGGCGTGGTGCGCATCATGAAGGACCTGGACCGCGACATCGTGGACCGGGACGTGATCATCGTCGAGGACATCATCGACTCCGGTCTGACGCTGTCCTGGCTGCTCAAGAACCTCGCGTCGCGCAAGCCGCGCTCGCTGGAGGTCTGCTCGCTGCTCCGCAAGCCGGACGCGGTGAAGGTCGAGGTGCCGGTGAAGTACGTCGGCTTCGAGATCCCCAACGAGTTCGTCGTGGGTTATGGCCTGGACTACGCCGAGCGCTACCGCGACCTGCCCTACATCGGCTCCCTGGACCCGAAGGTCTACTCGTCCTGACCCGACGGGGCCGGCCGGGTGGCGGTCGGTAGCGGCCTGAGTTGTAGGGGTGGCGCGTCCGGTCGGGCGGGGGCTGCCGGGTGGCGGTCAGCGGCCTGTGGCGTGCGGGCGGGGCCGACCGGGCGGGCTGCCGGGTGGCGGTCGGTAGTGGCCGGCGTCGTGCGGGCGCGGCCGACCAGGCGGGGCCGCCGCGTGGCGGTCCGGCGTCATGCGAGCGGGTGGGGTCGGTCGGTGGCAGTCCGTAGTGGCCTGCGTCACGCCGGCGGGGCGCGTCCCACCGGGCGGGTTCGACCCGCTCGGGCGACGCGGCCACCCGCCGGCCACCGCCGGCGACCCGTTTGACCTGCGTCGCGTGTTCGCGCTCACCACCGGGAACACTTGACGCCCCTCGTCCGTTGCTCCGACGAGACGTGACAGCCCCGCACGCGGAGCGCTCCGCCCGCGTCCAGGGCGGTAGGCTGGTCGGACGGGTCGTGCCCGTCCGCGCCCGTCACCAAGTCAGGGAGGGTCGAGGCCGCCCGCCGGCCGTAAGTGAATGGACCGCAAGCGCCTGCTTCGCAACCCGCTGCTGTGGATCGTGGCGGTGTTGCTGCTCTACTACGCCTTTACCGTGCTCTTTGACGACGCACGGGGTTACACCCCGGTCAAGACGTCCCAGGCACTCCAGCAAGTGCGGGACGGCAAGGTCAAAGAGGCGACGATCGAGGACAAGGAGCAGCGCCTCAAACTGACCCTCAACGACGGGGTGACCTTCGAAGGTCACAACCGGTTGATCACGCAGTTCCCGGCGAGCTCCACCGACGAGGTCTTCACCATCCTCGACCAGGCGAACAACAAGCCGACCGTCGAGACCAAGGTCAGCCAGGACTCGTTCCTGATGCAGATGCTGCTGTACCTGGTCCCGCTCGGCCTGCTGTTGCTGCTGCTGATGTGGATGATGAACAACGCCCAGGGCGGTGGCAACCGCGTCCTCAACTTCGGCAAGTCCAAGGCCAAGCAGTTGTCCAAGGACATGCCCAAGACGACCTTCGCGGACGTCGCGGGCGCCGAGGAGGCCGTCGAGGAACTCCAGGAGATCAAGGACTTCCTCCAGAACCCCGGCCGCTACCAGGCGCTGGGCGCGAAGATCCCGAAGGGCGTCCTGCTCTACGGCCCGCCCGGCACCGGCAAGACCCTGCTCGCCAGGGCCGTCGCCGGCGAGGCCGGCGTGCCGTTCTACTCGATCTCCGGCTCGGACTTCGTGGAGATGTTCGTCGGCGTCGGCGCCTCGCGCGTCCGCGACCTGTTCGAGCAGGCCAAGCAGAACGCGCCGTGCATCATCTTCGTGGACGAGATCGACGCGGTCGGCCGCCACCGCGGCGCGGGCCTCGGCGGTGGCCACGACGAGCGCGAGCAGACGCTCAACCAGCTCCTCGTGGAGATGGACGGGTTCGACTCGCGTGGCGGGATCATCCTGATCGCGGCGACGAACCGCCCGGACATCCTGGACCCGGCGCTGCTGCGCCCCGGCCGGTTCGACCGGCAGATCCCGGTGTCCGCGCCCGACCTCAAGGGCCGCAAGCAGATCCTCCGCGTCCACGCCAAGGGCAAGCCGTTGGCCCCGGACACGGACCTGGACGGCCTGGCCAAGCGCACCGTCGGGTTCTCCGGCGCGGACCTCGCGAACGTCATCAACGAGGCCGCCCTGCTCACCGCGCGCCAGAACGGCACGGTCATCACGACCGCCGCGCTGGAGGAGTCGGTGGACCGCGTGATCGGCGGTCCGGCCCGCAAGAGCCGGATCATCTCCGAGAAGGAGAAGAAGATCACCGCGTACCACGAGGCCGGGCACGCCCTGGCCGCGTGGGCGATGCCGGACATCGACCCGGTCTACAAGGTCACCATCCTCGCCCGCGGGCGGACCGGCGGTCACACGCTGTCCGTGCCCGAGGAGGACAAGGACCTGATGACCCGGTCGGAGATGATCGCCCGGCTGGTGTTCGCGCTCGGCGGCCGGTCCGCCGAGGAGCTGGTGTTCCACGAGCCCACCACGGGCGCGTCCAACGACATCGAGCAGGCGACCAAGATCGCCCGCGCGATGGTCACCGAGTACGGCATGTCCGCCCGCCTCGGCGCCGTCAAGTACGGCCAGGAGCAGGGCGAGCCGTTCCTCGGGCGCACGGCCGGCCGCCAGGCCGACTACTCGCTGGAGGTCGCGCACGAGATCGACGAGGAGGTGCGTGAACTCATCGAGGCCGCGCACACCGAGGCGTACGAGGTGCTCAACACCTACCGCGACGTGCTGGACGCGTTGACGCTGGAGCTGATCGAGAAGGAGACCCTGCACCAGAAGGACCTGGAGCGGGTGTTCGCCTCCGTCGAGAAGCGGCCGCGGATCACGAAGTTCAACGACTTCGGCAACCGCACGCCGTCGGACAAGCCCCCGGTGAAGACGCCCGCGGAACTCGCCAAGGAACGCGGCGAGCCGTGGCCGCCCGCCATCGAGGACACCATCGACCAGGAGCTGCCGCCCGCGCAGGACCCGGTGCCGACGCCGCCCGCGGTGCCCGCGCCGAACGGCAACGGCCAGTCCTACCAGCCGCAGCACCCGTCCTCCGGCCCGCCGAACTACGGCGCGCCGCCCGGGTGGACCCCGGCGACCGTCCCCGGTGGCGGCCAGCCGGCCCAGCCGTGGCAGCCGGAGCCCACGGAGGCGGACAAGCGGTCGATCGACGCGGATCCGGACAACCGCCAGTGACCGAGACACACCAGGCCGGCCTTCCCGCCAACGGGGAGGCCGGCCCCACGAGGCGGGCGTTCGACCAGAAGCGGGCCGAGGCGGCGGTGCGCGAGCTGCTGCTCGCGTGCGGCGAGGACCCCGAGCGCGAAGGTCTCCAGGACACGCCGGCGCGGGTCGCGCGGGCGTACCGGGAGCTGTTCGCGGGCCTGTACACCGACCCGGACTCGGTGCTGGCGAAGACCTTCGACGAGAGCCACGAGGAACTCGTCCTGGTCACCGACATCCCGATGTTCTCGTTCTGCGAGCACCACCTGCTGCCGTTCCACGGTGTCGCCCACGTGGGTTACATCCCGAACGAGCAGGGGCGCGTCACCGGCCTGTCCAAGCTGGCCCGGCTGGTCGACCTGTACGCGAAGCGGCCCCAGGTGCAGGAGCGGCTGACGTCGCAGATCGCCGACGCGCTGGTGCGCAGGCTGGAGCCACGCGGCGTGATCGTCGTGGTCGAGGCCGAGCACCTGTGCATGGGTATGCGCGGCGTGCGCAAGCCCGGTTCGCGCACCACCACGTCGGCCGTGCGCGGGCTGCTGCGGTCCTCCGCGTCGACCAGGGCGGAGGCCATCGAACTCATCCGGGGACGCACGCGGTGAGCTTGCCGCGACCCGGGCACTGCGTCGTGATGGGCGTCCTGAACGTCACGCCCGACTCGTTCAGCGACGGCGGCCGGTACCTGGACCAGGCCGACGCGGTGGCGCACGGCGTCGCCATGGCCCGGCGCGGCGCGGACGTGATCGACGTCGGCGGCGAGTCCACCCGGCCGGGCGCGGAACGCGTCGCGCCCGCCGTGGAGGCGGCGCGGGTCGCTCCGGTGATCCGCGAGCTGGTCGCGGCCGGCGTGGTGGTATCGGTGGACACCATGCGCGCCGAGGTGGCGGCGGCGGCGCTGGAGGCGGGCGCGTCGATCGTCAACGACGTGTCCGGCGGGCTCGCCGACGCCGGGATGGCGGCGGTCGTGGCGTCCGCCCGCGTCCCGTACGTGGTGATGCACTGGCGCGGGCACAGCCGGGAGATGGACCGGCTCGCCGTGTACGACGACGTCGTGCGCGACGTTCGGGACGAGTTGTGCGCCCGGGTCGACGTCGCCCTGGCCGCGGGTGTCGCGGCCGACGACATCGTGCTGGACCCCGGGCTGGGGTTCGCGAAGCGCGCCGAGCACAACTGGCAGTTGCTGAACCGCCTGGACGAGCTGCTGGCACTGGGTTTCCCGGTGCTGATCGGCGCGTCGCGCAAGCGCTTCCTCGGCACGCTGCTCGGCAACCGCCCGCCGGACGGCCGCGAGGACGCCACGGCCGCCGTGTCGGCGCTCGCGGCGTTCCGCGGCGCGTGGGGCGTGCGGGTGCACGATGTGGACAAGTCGCTGGACGCGGTGGCCGTGGCGCGGGCGTGGAGGGCAGGACGTGACTGACCGGATCTCGTTGCGGGGGCTGCGGGTGCGCGGGCACCACGGCGTGTTCGAGCACGAGAAGCGCGACGGCCAGGACTTCCTGGTCGACGTCACCGCGTGGCTGGACCTGTCCCGCGCGGCGGCCACCGACGACCTGCGCGAGACGCTGCACTACGGCGAGCTGGCGCAGCGGGCCGCCGCGATCGTGGCGGGCGGGCCGTACGACCTGATCGAGACCGTCGCGGCCAAGATCGCCGACGAGGTGATGGCCGACCTGCGGGTCCGGGCCACCGAGGTGACCGTGCACAAGCCGTCCGCGCCGATCCCGCTGGAGTTCGCCGACGTGTCGGTGACCGTGCGGCGGGAGCGCGGGTGAGCCGCGCCGTCCTGTCCATCGGCTCGAACATGGGCGACCGGTTCGGGTACCTCCGGGCGGCCGTCGAGGGCTTCCGGGCCGAGCTGGTGGCCGTGTCGCCGGTGTACGAGACCGCGCCGTGGGGTGTCACCGACCAGGACGACTTCCTCAACGCCGTGCTGGTCGTGTCCGGCGACCTCGGGCCGTGGGACTGGCTGCGGCGCGGGCAGGCGTTGGAGAACGCCTCCGGTCGCGTGCGGACGCTGCGGTGGGGACCGCGCACGCTCGACGTGGACGTGGTGACCGTGGACGGCGTGACGTCCGACGACCCGGAGCTGCTGCTGCCGCACCCCGGCGCGTTCGAGCGGGCGACCGTGCTGGTGCCGTGGCTCGACGTCGCGCCGGACGCCGAGCTGCCGGGGCACGGGCGGGTCGCCGACCTGGTCGCCGGCCTCGACGTGAGCGGCGTGCGGCGGCGGGACGACCTCGTGCTGCGCTGATCGGCGGGCCGGGTTAGCGTCGGCCACGGGAGGTCGGCGATGAGCAACGCGGTCACGTACGACGCCGCGCGTCGGCGGATCATCGGCCTGGTCATCGCCGGCGACCCCGGTGCCGCCGTCGACGCGTGTCCGGGTTGGACCGTCAAGGACGTGGTCGCGCACCTGGCGGGCGGGCTCGGCGACTTCGCCAACCGGAACCTGGACGGCGTCGACACCGGCGAGTGGGGCGAGCGCCAGGTCCGCGACCGGCGGTCCCGGACGCTGGGCGAGGTGTTCGCCGAGTGGGAGCGCAACTTCCAGGTCGCCGAGGGGTTGTTCGACTCGCCCGCGGGCGCCGTGCTGATCGCCGAGGTCGTGGAGCACGAGCACGACATCCGGACCGCGCTGGGCCGGCCGGGGGACCGGCGTGGCGTGTCCGTGCGCGCCGCGTTGACCAGGCCGTTGCAGGAGGTCGACCAGCGGCTGCGGGCGCGGCAACTGCCCGCGTTGCGGGTCGTGCTGGAGCACGGGGACCGCATCCTCGGCGAGGGCGAGCCGACGGCGACGCTGCGCACGTCGGCGTTCGAGCTGCTGCGGGTCGTGGGCGGGCGGCGCAGCGAGAGCCAGATCCGGTCGCTCGACTGGGACGCCGACCCGACCCGGTGGCTCGCCGCGCTCCAGCTGTTCGGCACCAGGGATACCGCGCTGGTCGAATGACACCATGGGAGCCGTGAGGTTCACCAAGTCCCGTGACCTGCTCGCCGCCGCCCTCGTCGCGGGTCTGCTCGCGCACCTGCTGCTCCGGCTCGCCTACGACACGCTGCCGCCGCTGCCCACGTTCGCCGGGTTCACCCTCCTCGTGATCGCCGCGGTCGACCTGGTGCTGGCGTTCTCGCTGCGGGCACGCATCCAGCGCCGGCCCGGTGCCGCGCCTGTCCAACCGTTGACCGCGGCGCGGGCCGTAGCGCTCGCGAAGGCTTCGTCGGTGCTCGGCGCGATCATGGCGGGCGCGTGGGGCGGCGTGCTGATCTACGTGCTCCCGGTGCGCGCCGAAGTGGACGCCGCGCGGCACGACCTGGTCAGCGCGGTCATCGGGGTGTGCTGCGCGGCGGTCCTGGTCGGTGCCGGGCTGTGGCTGGAGCACTGCTGCCGCACCCCGGACGAGCCCCACCGGGAGGCGTGAGGACCGCCCGGCCGGGGGCCGAATACCGACGTCTTGGTCTCAATCGGATAACTGCCGGGTACGGTAGGGCCCATGACCGCGCGAGGCGCGTCGCAGGACGACGAGCAGCAAGATCACGGTCGTGCCACTGGGCGACTGCTGTTGGTGGCCGCACTGGCGCTGGCCCTCGGGGCCGCCGCCGTGCTGGTCCTGAGCGACAGCGCGCGGTGGCTCCGGCTCGCCGTGGTCGCCGCGCTGTGGGCCGCGCTGGTGGGCGCTTTCCTCGCGGCCCGCTACCGCCGCCAGGTCGCGGACCGCGCCGACGAGGTGGCCGACCTCCAGTCCGTGTACGAGCTGGAGCTGGAGCGCGAGGTCGCCGCGCGGCGCGAGTACGAGCTGGAGGTCGAGGCCGAGACGCGCAAGCGGGTGCGCGAGGAGGCCAAGGACGACCTGGAGGCGTTGCGCGGCGAGCTGCGTGCCCTGCGGGAGAACCTGGAGGCCCTGCTCGGCGGCGAGGTGCTGGTGGAGCGCGTCGCGTTGCGTGCCGAGTCGACCCGGATGCGCGCCCTGTCCGACCAGTCCCGGCTGATGGCGGTGAGCGACCAGCGGATCATCACCGCCGCGCCCGCCAAGGCGGTGGGGAAGAAGGGCGCGGAGAGGGTTCCCGTTCCCGAGAAGGTTTCTGAGAAGGCGGCCGAGAAGGCCGCCGCTCCCGGGAAGGCGGCGAAGTCGGCCGACCGGGAGAAGGCGGCGGACCGGACAGAGCTGATCGAGCGGGTGCCGCACGACACGTCCCGGAAGGACCAGGCCCGCCGGCCCGAGCCCGTGCGCCCCGACCAGTCCCGGCGGGAGGGTCCCCAGCCCAACCGGCGGGAGGCGGGTCGCGGTGGGCAGCGCCCGGCGACCGTGCGTGCGGCGGAAGGCGCGGTGCGCGTGCCCGATCCGACGGAACGGGTGAACCGGGCCGACCTCGTCGGCCGGCCGGTGTCGCGAGTGGAGCCGCCGAAGGAGCCGCCGCGTGGACCGTCGCGTGGTGGACAGTCGCCGGCCGGACAGCCGCAAGCGCAGCCGCAAGGACAGCCCCAGGGGCAGTCGAAGGCGGAGCAGACGCGGATGGCCCCGGTGCGTGGTGACGTGTCGCGGGTGGACGCGGGCAGGGCGGCCGGGCAGGACTTCTTCGCCCCGGCCCGTGGCCAGTCCGCGGCCGAGCCCGCGCCGCAGCGGCGCAGCCGGGTCGCCGAGCGGACCGAGATGATCAGTCGTGACGCGTTGGCCGAACCCGTCCGGCGTGCGGCGCCGCCGAAGGCGGAGCCCGCCACCACGCGTCGTGCCGCCGAGCAAAGCGGCTACTCGGAATCGGTTCAGGTGCGGCACGCCGAGCCGGCCGAGCCCGCGCGTGGCGAGCCGGCCGCCGAGGCGGGCGGGCACCGGGCGGACGGCGGTGGGCGGCGGCGGGCCGAGGACCGGCCCGCGCGGCGCGAGGCGCCCGAACCCGAAGGCGCGCACGCGGACGGCAAGTCGGTCAGCGAGTTGCTGGCCGCGTTCGGCGGGGGCGAGTCGCCCCGTCGGCGTCGGCGGCGCGGTGAGGACTGATCACTTGTCGATGTCCCCGACGACGACGGCGAACGAGCCGAGCACGGCGGGCAGGTCGTCGACGCCGGTGCCGGGCAGCAACGCCGACAACGCCTGGACGTTGTTGAACGACGGCGTCCGCAGCTTGAGCCGCCACGGGGTCTTCTCGCCACGTGACGCCAGGTGCACGCCGGACGTGCCCAACGGCGCTTCGACTCGCGTGTAGACGGACCCCTCGGGCGCCTTGATGGCCTTCGGCAGCCGGACGTTCACGGGACCGGCGGGCAGCACGTCGAGGCACCGCTCCACCAGCCGCACGGACTGGCGCACCTCGTCCACCATGCACCGGACGCGTGCCTCCGCGTCCCCCTCGGTCCGCACGACGGGCGTCACGCCGAGGTCGCGGTAACCGGGCAGCGGGTCGTCGCGGCGCAGGTCGAGGTCCACGCCGGACGCCCGCCCGATGGGACCGGTCACGCCGTGCGCGAGCGCGGCGTCCGCGGTCAGCACGCCGAGACCGGCCAGGCCGGTCGGCGCCTCGCCCGGGTCGACCTCGGCCAGCGCCGCGCGGACCCGGCCCGTCCACCCGGCGGGCACGTCCTCGCGCAGCCCGCCGACCCGGTTGAACATGAAGTGGACGCGCCCGCCGGACGCCTCCTCCAGCACGGTCTGCACGGCCTCCCGGCCCCGCGCCGCGGTCAGCGGGGCCAGGAACACCAGGTGCGCCACGACGCGGTTCAGCTCGCACAGCAACGCCCGCAGCACCTGGGCGCGCGCGGGCACGTCCATGCCGGTCATCCGCTCCACGGCGAGCGCGACCGCGAGTTCGTTGCAGAACGCGGCCAGCCAGTCGTGCCGGTTCGCCAGGGTCAGCACCTGCCGGTAGTCGCGGACCTCGAACAGCTTCTCCGCGCCCCGGTGCAGGTGCCCCACCAGGGGTTCGGCGGCGGTGATGACCGCGTCGTCGCGGACGGTCAGGCGCAGCCGGTACGCGCCGTGCGCCGAGGGGTGCAGGGGGCCGAGGTCGACCACCCGGTCCACGCCCAGGTGACGCGCGCCGGCACCGACGCCAACGGTGATCTCCACCCGGTCATGCTCGCACGTCGGTCGGCGTGCGGGTCGTGCGCGCGCGTCAGCCGGCGTGCGGGTCGTGCGTGCGCGTCAGCCGGCGGTCGGGTCGTGCGTGCGCGTCAGCCGGCGGTCACCGTGAACAGGAAGCACCCGTGCGACACGCTGCGCACCTGGACCTCCGCCACTGCGGGCGCGGCGAGCAACGCCTCGATCCGGTCGGTCAACACCGCGGGCTCGGCGACCTCGCCGCGGTGGATGCGCCCGTCCGCGTCGTACGCGCGCAGCAGGCGGTGGTTGTGCCGGAACGCCTCGGGCACGGCGTCGACCTCGGTGGGCCCCTCGCACGGCAGCATGTGCACGAACACCGGACCCAGTTCCTCGTACGGCCCGCGCCCGGCGGCGGGCGAGTAGCGGAACAACACGACCGGCTCGCCGGGACCGGCCTTGCGCAGGCAGCACCGCAGCGGCGCGCCCACCTCCTCGCCCCGCAGCTCGTGGTAGTCGTCCGTGCCCGCCCGCCGCCGGGCCCGCTCCACCACGTCGGTGGGCAGCGCGTGAATCCTCATGCCGCCAAGCCTCGCGGCGTGGAAACCCGGCGGCCGGCGGTCTTCGGACATCGCCTCACGGCCGCCACGGCGGCAGCGGCGGCAGGAGGTCGGCCGTGCGGACGCCCACGCCGTGCAGCAGCCAGCCGAACGAGCCGAGCCCGCCCGGGGCGCGCAGTTCGGCCACGCGTGACGCGCGGCTCGCCGACTCCAGCCACGCGAGACCGGACCCGGTGGGTGCGGTGGAGAGGCCAAGAGCGGCGAGGGCGTCGCGTTGGGACACCAGCACGTGGTCGCCACCGGCCGCCGCGGCGCACGCGTCGAGAGCCACGTGCGCGGTCAGGTCGCACGTGCCGTCGAACACGGGCTCCACGCGCCGCCCAGCGCGGTACGCGGCGAACGTCCCGTCCCGGTAGCGCCCGGCGGCGCGGTCGGCTCGCAGGTGCCCGTAGTCCACGGCGAGCGCCGCACCACGCACGCGGGACACGACGTCCGCCCACGCCCGGTCGCGCGGCGTGCCGATCTCGGCCCGCCACCCCGGCGCGAGCGGCCACCAGCGCGTGAGCCACGGGTCGTCGTGCGGACCGACCACGAGCGGGCACGGGACGGCGTCCAACCACTCGTGGCCGACGAGCAGACCGGTCACGGCGGACGGGGCCTCGCGGGTCCACGTGACACCGGGGTGGTGGCGCACCGGTCCCAGGTCGACCGCCGTGACGTGCAACCGGTCGGCGCACGCGCGTGGCGCGAGTTCCCGGACGGCCGCGGCGAGTTCACCACCACCCGCGCCCATGTCGACGAAGTCCAGCCGGCTCGGCCTGCCCAGGTGGAAGTCCACCCGATCGAGCAACACCAGAAGGGCTTCGGCCAGCTCAGGGCCGATCAGCGGTGCCGTGCGGAAGTGGTCGGCGGGCACCGCGCCGCCGCTGAAGAAGCCGTTCGGCCCGTACAGCGCCGACCGCCACGCCGATTCCGAATCCCGCACTGGTCAAGTGTCCCTTTAAGGTTGCCCACTGTGACGTCACCCGCCCGCAAGCGCGCGAACCAGCGCCGCTGGACCGTTCTCCTGCCGGTCGTCGGCCTGATCGCGCTGGGCGTGTGCGGGCTGGTGCTGCTCGCGCTGGGCACCAGCCGGATCGGCGTCGGCCCGATCCTGGTGGGCGCGGTCGCGGCGCTGGTGCCGGTCGTCGCGGTGCTCGGCGCCTTCCTCTGGGTGGACCGGTGGGAACCGGAACCCGCGAAGATCCTGCTCCTGGCGTTCGCCTGGGGCGCGTGCGGCGCGACGATCACGTCGCTGGTGTTCAACCAGACCGCGCACGTGCTCGGCGAGCTGATCAACAACGGCGACGGCTCGACGTTCGCGGCGGTGGTCGGCGCGCCGATCGTGGAGGAGGCGACCAAGGCCGCGTTCGTGCTGGCCCTGTTCCTGCGCCGCCGCGAGGAGTTCGACGGCGTCGTGGACGGCATGGTCTACGCGGGCGTGACGGCCGCCGGCTTCGCGTTCACCGAGAACATCTACTACTTCGCGCGCGTGTTCGTGGACAGCGGTTTCGGCGACCTGAGCAGCGGAGTCGTGGCGTTGTTCATCCTGCGCGGCGTGCTGTCGCCGTTCGCGCACCCGCTGTTCACCTCGATGACCGGCATCGGCGTGGGCGTGGCGGCGCTGACCGGCAACAAGCGGCTGCGGGTGGTCGCGCCGCTGCTGGGTTACCTGGGCGCGGTCGGGCTGCACTCGCTGTGGAACTTCTCCACCACCGTGGGCACCGGCTCGACGTTCATCAACCTGTACTTCCTGATCATGGTGCCGGTGTTCGCGGGCATGGTGTGGCTGGTGGTCTGGCAGCGCCGCCGCGAGCAGCGGATCGTCGCGGAGCAGCTCCCCGAGATGGCCTCGCGGCGGTGGATCGCCTCCAGCGAGGTGACGCTGCTGGCGTCGTTGCAGGGCAGGCGGCGGTGGCGGCGCGCGGTCCGGCGGAAGGTCGGCGACCAGGCGGCGCGTGCCGTCGCCGGGTACCAGGTGGCGGCCACCGAACTCGCGTTCCTGCGGCACCGGATGGCGCTCGGCACGGCGGGCAGCCGGGCCGACGAACGTCACGCCGAGCTGCTGGATTCGCTGGTCACCGCACGTCAGGCGGCTGTCGACGCACCGGGTGCGCTCAAGGCCGCGGGTGGTGTTCGTCGCAGTTGAGTTCGGTCCGGCGGACGCGGGATTACGCTCGCGGCCGTCGTCCGGTACCCGCAACGGGACTGGAACGCCATTGAAGGAGTACGTCGCATGGACGCGACCCCCCGCCCCGCGCGGCTGGCCGTCGGGGTGATCTCGGCGGGCCGGGTGGGCTCGGTGCTGGGCGCCGCCCTGACCAGGGCCGGCCACGTCGTCAGCGCGGTGGCCGCCGTGTCGCGCGATTCGCTGCGCCGGGCCGAAGAGCTGCTGCCGGGCGTGCCGGTCGCACCGCCGCCGGACGTCGCCGCGTCGGCCGACCTCGTGCTGCTGGCCGTGCCCGACGACGAGCTGCCCGGACTCGTCCGCGGCCTGGTCGCCACCGGCTCGCTGCGTGCCGGGCAGATCGTGGTGCACACCAGCGGGGCGCAGGGCGTCGGGGTGCTGGCACCGGCGGCCGAAGCGGGTGCCTTGTGCGTGGCGCTGCACCCGGTGATGACGTTCACCGGTCGCCCCGAGGACGTCGAGCGGATGACCGCGTGCTCGGTCGGCATCACCGCCGCGGACGGCGACGACGCCGCGTGGCACGTCGGCGAAGCACTGGTCGTGGAGATGTCCGCCGAACCCGTGCGCGTGCCCGAAGCCGCCCGCCCGCTCTACCACGCGGCCCTGGCCCACGGCGCCAACCACCTGATGACGCTGGTCGCCGACTGCGCCGACCTGCTCCGCGCGGCGGGCGTCGCCAACGCCGAGCGGGTGCTCGGCCCGCTGCTGTCCGCGGCGCTGGACAACGTGCTGCGGCACGGCGACCGCGCCCTCACCGGGCCCGTCGCGCGTGGCGACCGCGGCACCGTCGCGAAGCACCTGCGCGTACTGGCGTCCGAAGCGCCTGACACGCTGGCCCCGTACCGAGTTCTCGCGCGCCGCACCGTCGACCGCGCGCAGGCCGCCGGGCTGCTCAAGCCCGAACCGGCCGACGACGTCCGCACCACCCTTGAGGACCGATGACCAAGCCGCTGAGCAAAGACGACTACGCGCCCGACGACGTCACGGTGCACCGCGACCCGGAGCGGCTGCGGCGGGTGGTGCGCGCCCTGCGTGCCGCCGGGCGCAACATCGCGCTCGTGCCCACCATGGGCGCGCTGCACGAGGGCCACCGCAAGCTGATCCGCGAAGCGCGGGTCATGCAGAACACGGTGGTCGTGGTGTCGATCTTCGTGAACCCGGCGCAGTTCGGACCGGGCGAGGACTACGCGAAGTACCCGCGCACGTTGGAGTCCGATGTCGACATCTGCCGCGAGGAGCGCGTGGGCCTGGTCTTCGCGCCGTCGGCCGAGGACATGTACCTGCCGGGCGCGTCGATCACCCTGTCGGCGGGTCCGCTGGGCGACGAACTCGAAGGCGCGTCCCGCCCGGGTCACTTCGCGGGTGTGCTGACCGTGGTGTCGAAGCTGTTCAACATCGTGCAGCCGACGTACGCGGTGTTCGGCGAGAAGGACTACCAGCAGCTCACGCTGATCCACCGGATGGCGAGGGACCTGGACTTCCCGGTCGCGGTGGTGGGCGTGCCGACGGTGCGCGAGCACGACGGCCTGGCGCTGTCCTCCCGCAACCGGTACCTGTCGGAGGAGGAGAGGTCGGCGGCGGTGGCGTTGTCCGCGGCGCTGGTGGCCGGGGCGCACGTGAGCGGTCAGGGCGCCGCCGCGGTGCTGGAGACGGCCGCGGGCGTGCTCGCCGCCGAACCCGGCGTCGTGGTGGACTACCTGGAGCTGCGCGCGCCCGACCTGGGGCCGGCGCCGGAGAACGGGGACGCGCGACTGCTCGTCGCGGCGAGGGTGGGGTCCACCCGACTGATCGACAACGTGCCCGTGCTGCTCGGCACGGGCGACGAGTGAGGGGAACCGCGATGTTCCGCACCATGCTCAAGTCGAAGATCCACCGCGCCACGGTGACCCAGGCCGACCTGCACTACGTGGGTTCGGTGACCGTGGACGAGGACCTCATGGAGGCCGCCGACCTGCTGGCGGGCGAGCAGGTCGCGATCGTGGACGTCACCAACGGGGCGCGCCTGGAGACCTACGTCATCCCCGGCGAGCGCGGCAGCGGCGTCATCGGGATCAACGGCGCGGCGGCGCACCTCGTGCGGCCGGGGGACCTGGTCATCCTGATCGCCTACGGCCAGATGGACGACGCCGAGGCCCGTGCCTACCGGCCGAAGGTCGTGTTCGTGGACGCGGACAACAAGGTGGTGGAGTTGGGGGTCGACCCGGCTCGTGCGCCTGAAGGGTCCGGGTTGGTCAGCGGGTCCTCGGTTGTGGTTGGGGGCGTTGGCTCTGAAGAGAGTGCCTCCGAGACTGAAGACGCGACCGCGTTGGACGCGTTGTTGCAAGCGGAGAGCTGAGCCCGGTCAGGGGAGAGGAAGCGCAGTGCTGCTTGCGATTGACGTCGGCAACACGAACATCGTGCTGGGCCTGTACGACGGCACGGGGGACAAGGCGGCCCTGGTCCGTGACTGGAGGATGCGCACCGACGCGCGGATGACGGCCGACGAACTCGCGTTGACCATGCGGGGCCTGCTCGGCGAGTACGCGGACAAGATCACCGGGATCGCGGCGCTGTCCACGGTGCCCGCGGTGCTGCGCGAGCTGCGGGTCATGGTCGGCCGGTACTACTCGGCGGTGCCGAAGGTGTTGGTGGAGCCGGGCGTGCGGACCGGGGTGCCGCTGCTCGTCGACAACCCCAAGGAGGTCGGCTCCGACCGGGTGATCAACACCCTGGCGGCGCACCACCTCTACAGCACCGCGTGCGTGGTGGTCGACTTCGGGACGTCCACCAACCTGGACGTCATCTCCGCCAAGGGCGAGTTCCTGGGTGGAGCGCTCGCGCCGGGGATCGAGATCTCCGTGGACGCGCTTGCGCTGCGGGCCGCGCAGTTGCGGAAGGTGGAGCTGGTCCGTCCCCGGTCGGTGATCGGGAAGAACACCGTGGAGTGCCTGCAATCCGGCATCGTGTACGGGTTCGTCGGGCAGGTGGACGGCCTGGTGCGCCGGATCGTGGCGGAGTTGCAGGCGGCGGAGCCCGGACCCGTCACGGTGATCGCCACCGGTGGGCTTGCCTCGTTGGTGGTGGCCGAGTCGGCGACGATCCAGGGGCACGTGCCGGATCTGACGTTGCTCGGGTTGAGGCTCGTGTTCGAGCGGAACATGCGGGTGTCGGGATAAAAGCGGACGCTCGCCGCTTGGCAGACCACCAAGGATGAC
>NZ_JAHXGQ010000007.1 GCF_019375475.1 Saccharothrix obliqua
TTACTGGCTATTCGGCACGCTGTTGAGTTCTCAAGGAACACGCGCTCATCATCACTCACCGCTCGCGCGGCTCGATCCGAGGCTTGTGCTTCAGAAAGTTGTTGGTGAAACCAGACGCCCTGGCCGGAGCGGCCACTCGGTGGCCTCGGCTGGGTCTTCCCGTTTCGCGGTCACCCACTCTACCACACTGGGCGGGAGCTTGGTTCGTGACCTGCCGCGCTCCGTTCCGGTTTTCCCGGCCCGTTCCGCGCTGGCAGAGAGAAAGTTACACGCACCCGACGTGGAGGTCAAATCGGGGGCGCAGGGCGGCCGCACGGGCTGAAACCGCAGGTCAGCAGCCCGTGCAGCACTCGCCACCACGCTATCCGACCCACCCTGCGCACAACAGTGTGACCGCGATCACACCCGAACGCGCACGCCGGCCGTGTTCCGCTTGCCGCGACGCACCACGAGCCACGTCCCGTGCAGCAGGTCGGCGGGGGCGGGCCGCCACTCCTCGTCGGTCACCTTCACGTTGTTCACGTACGCGCCGCCCTCCTTGACGGTGCGCCGCGCCGCGCCCTTGCTGTCCGCCAGCCCGGAGACCACCAGCAGGTCCACGACGGTCGGCCCGTCCGCCAGGACGACCTCGCCGGTCGGCGCCTCCGCCATGGCCGCCCGCAGCGTCGCCTCGTCCAGCTCCCGCAGCTCGCCCCGCCCGAACAGGGCCTGGCTCGCCGCGATCACCTGCCGCGTCTCGTGCTCGCCGTGCACCAGGTTGGTGAACTCCTCGGCGAGCCGCTTCTGCGCGGCGCGCAGGTGCGGCGCCTCGGCGGTCTGCCGCTCCAGCTCCGCGATCTCCTCGCGCGTCAGGAACGTGAACAGGCGCAGGTAGCGCACGACGTCCGCGTCGCCGACGTTCACGAAGAACTGGTACCAGGCGTACGGCGAGGTCATCTCCGGGTCGAGCCACACGTTGCCGCCGCCGGTGGACTTGCCGAACTTGCGCCCCTCGGAGTCGGTGACCAGCGGCGCGGTCAACGCGTGCACCGACCGGCCGTCGACCTTCCGCACGAGGTCCACGCCGCCGACGATGTTGCCCCACTGGTCGGAGCCGCCCACCTGGAGCCGCGTGCCGTACTCGCGGCTGAGCCGCAGGTAGTCGTGCGACTGGAGCAGCAGGTAGCTGAACTCGGTGTACGACATGCCGTCGCCGTCGAGGCGCCGCTTGACCGTGTCCCGGGCCAGCATCACGTTGACCGAGAAGTGCTTGCCGACGTCGCGGAGGAAGTCGAGCACGGACAGGCCCCTGGTCCACTCCAGGTTGTTGACCACGATCGCGCCGGTGTCACCGCCGAACTCCACGAACCGCTCCAGCTGGCCGCGGATGCGGTCCGCCCACTCGGCGACGGTGTCCAGCGGGTTGAGGGCGCGCTCGGCGCTGTCGCGGGGGTCGCCGATCGTGCCGGTCGCGCCGCCCGCCAGGACGATGGGCCGGTGCCCGGCCCGCTGGAAGCGCCGCAGCATGAGCAGCGGGACGAGGTTGCCGGCGTGCAGGCTGGGCGCGGTCGGGTCGAACCCGGCATAGAGGGTGAGCGGACCCGCGTCGAGATCCCCGCGGAGGGCGTCGAGGTCGGTGGACTGCGCGATCAGGCCGCGCCAGGACAGCTCGTCGAGGATGTGCTCACTCACGGGGAGCCATTCTCCCCTACCTGGTCAAAGCGGTTTCCGGCGGTGCGGCGGCGGTGGGGCCCGGCACGGCCGGCGCTACCCAGGGTCACCGCAAGATTCACTCGGGTGAGGAAAAATCGCCCCGGTGGCCAATTGTCGTGGAGCGCCGAGGACGCCACGTTGGCGTGGTGGCGAGCGACTTGCAGAAGCGGAAGAGCGCCATCGTGTTCCGCGCGATGGACGCCAACGACGACGGTTACCTGGAACGAGCGGACTTCGAGGCGCTCACCGAGCGGTGGGCGGGCATCCGCGACGGCGACGGCACGCGCCTGCGCGAGCTGGTGATGAACTGGTGGGACACGCTGCGCTCGGCGTCGGACGAGAACCGGGACGACCGGGTCACGTTCGACGAGCTGCTGTCCGTGGTGGACAACCTGGGCACCATGCTGGACCTGGTGGTGGCCACGGCGGAGTCCATGTTCGAGGCGGTGGACGAGGACGGCGACGGGGAGATCTCGGCCCCCGAGTACGGCCGGTTGATCCGGGCGTGGACGGGGGCGGACACGCCGACCGACGCCGTCTTCGCCCGGCTCGACCTGGACGGCGACGGGCACATCTCGAAGGGCGAGTTCGCCCGGCACTGGGTGGAGTTCTGGGCGGGTGACGACGAGGACGCGCCGGGCACCCACGTGTTCGGCGAGGTCTAGCCGACGCGGGTGCGGCGCGTCCCCCGGCGGTAGGTGCTCACGGCGGGTGAGTCGACCCAGAACCGCCACGGCACGTCCACGGCGACGGCGACGCCCACGCGCGGCCCGGTGCGGATCTCGGTCACCGGGTCGCCCGCGAGCAGCCGCACCGAGGAGTCGGGCGAGGTCAGGTCGACGCCGTTGTGCGCGCGGTCGAGGCCCAGCACGCTGGTGAGGCGTGCCGGGCCCTTGGCGAGTTCGGCGGTGCTGCGGGCGGAGGGGCGGCGCAGGCGCGCCAGCTCCTCCCCCGCGACCACCTCGCCCGCGCGCAGCAGCACGGCGCCGGGCACGCCGTCGGTCAGGCAGACGACGTTGGCGCAGAAGTGCATCCCGTACACGAAGTACACGTACAGGTGACCTGCCGGACCGAACATGACGTCGTTGCGCGGGGTGCGGCCCCGGTAGCAGTGCGACGCCGGGTCGTCGCCACCGCGGTACGCCTCGACCTCCACGACCCGGACGCCGACCACCCCGTCGGGCGTGGTGCTCTCGATCACCGAGCCGAGCAGCAGCCGTGCGGCGTCGACGGGGTCGATCGACAGCTCCTGCTCGGTGAGCAGGTCACCCACGGCGGGCCGACCGGGCCTTGGCGCGCAACCGCGTGAGCTGTTCGGCGACGCGGGCGGGCGCGGTGCCGCCGTGCCCGTCCCTGGACGCGATGGAGCCCGCCACGGTCAGCACGTCGCGCACCTCGGGCTTGAGGTGCGGCGAGATGCCCTGGAACTCGTCGTCGGTGAGCGCGTCGAGGCCGACGCCGCGTGCTTCGGCGACGCGCACGCACTCGCCCGCGGCCTCGTGCGCGACGCGGAACGGCACGCCCTGGCGGACCAGCCACTCGGCGATGTCGGTGGCGAGGGTGAACCCGGCGGGGGCGACCTCGGCCATCCGGTCGGTGTCGAACCGCATCGTGGCGATCATGCCGGTGAGCGCGGGCAGGAGGAGTTCGAGCTGCTCGACGGAGTCGAACAGGGGCTCCTTGTCCTCCTGGAGGTCGCGGTTGTAGGCCAGCGGCTGGGCCTTGAGGGTGGCCAGCAGGCCGGTGAGGTTGCCGATGAGGCGGCCCGCCTTGCCGCGGGTCAGCTCGGCGACGTCGGGGTTCTTCTTCTGCGGCATGATCGAGCTGCCGGTGGCCCAGGCGTCGTCCAGGACGGCGAACCGGAACTCGGCCGTGGTCCAGATGATCACCTCTTCGGCGATCCGGGACAGGTCGACGCCGATCATGGCCAGCACGAACGCGATCTCGGCCGCGAAGTCGCGGGACGCGGTGCCGTCGATGGAGTTCTCGACGGACGCGGTGAAGCCGAGTTCGGCGGCGACGGCGGCGGGGTCGAGGCCGAGCGAGGACCCGGCCAGCGCGCCGGCGCCGTAGGGCGAGGAGTCGGCACGCGCGTCCCAGTCACGCAGGCGGTCCACGTCGCGCAGCAGGGCCTGGCCGTGCGCGAGGAGGTGGTGCGCGAGCAGCACGGGCTGGGCGGACTGGAGGTGCGTGCGGCCGGGCATGACGGCGGCGGGGTGCGCGGCGGCCTGGTCGGCGAGGGCGTCGACCACGTCCAGCACGCCCTCGGCGAGGCGGCGCGCGGCGTCACGCAGCCACATCCGGAACAGGGCGGCGACCTGGTCGTTGCGGGACCGGCCGGCGCGGAGCTTGCCGCCCAGCTCGGGGCCCGCGCGCTCGATGAGGCCGCGTTCGAGGGCGGTGTGGACGTCCTCGTCGGCGAGCACGGGCGTGAACGCGCCGGACGCCACGTCGGCGTCCAGGGCGTCCAGCGCGGCGAGCATCCGGTCCAGTTCGTCCGCCGTGAGCAGGCCGGCGCGGTGGAGGACGCGGGCGTGCGCGCGGGAGCCCCTGATGTCGTAGGGGGCGAGTCGCCAGTCGAAGTGGGTCGACGCCGACAGCAGGGCCATGGCGTCGGCCGGTCCGCTGGCGAACCGCCCGCCCCAGAGTGCAGTCACTTGTCCGGATTCCTGTTCGCGGCGGCCCAGGCCGCCCTGGTCGTGGGTTGCGGGTTCGGCACGCGCGGTGGTCGACGCGACCGCGCCGGGGAGCTTCGCACACGGCGCGGGTCCGGCCGTCGCCGGGGCGGGGGTCAGTCGCCCTCGGCCAGTGCGGACACGCGGGCCGCCAGCTCGGCGCCGGTGAGCGGTTCGCGGGCGACCACGAGGATGGTGTCGTCGCCCGCGATGGTGCCGACGATGTCGTGCAGCGCGGCCCGGTCCAGGGCGCTGGCCAGGAACTGCGCCGCGCCCGGCGGCGTGCGCAGCACGGCGAGGTTGGCCGAGGAGTCGACCGACACCAGCAGCTCGGCGAGGACCCGCTCCAGCCGGGAGGTGCCGCCCTGCACGCCGCGCACGGGGCTGCCGTCCTCGGGGATCACGTAGACCGGCGCGCCGCCGTCCGCGCCGCGCAGCTTGACCGCGCCGAGTTCGTCCAGGTCGCGCGACAGCGTGGCCTGGGTGACCTCGATGCCCTCCGCGGCCAGGGTCTTCGCCAGCTCGGACTGGCTGCGGATGGCGCGCTGCCGCACGAGTTCGACGATGCGGGCCTGGCGGGCGGTGCGGGTCACCGCGAGTGCTCCAGCAGCCACACCAACAACGCCTTCTGGGCGTGCAGGCGGTTCTCGGCCTCGTCCCACACGGCGCTGTCCGGGCCGTCCAGCACCTCGTCGGTGATCTCCCAGCCGCGGTGCGCGGGCAGGCAGTGCAGCACGGTGGTGCGCACGCCGGTGGCGGCGACGAGGTCGGCGTTGACCTGGTACGGCCGGAACGGGCCGACGCGGTCGCGGCCGTCGTTCTCCTGGCCCATGGACGTCCAGGTGTCGGTCACCAGCACGTCCGCGCCGTCCACGGCGGCCTTCGGGTCGGTGATCACCTCGACGCCGCCGCCGGTGTCGGCGGCGCGCTTGCGGGCGTCGTCGAGGACCCACGGCGCGGGCAGGAAGTGCTCGGGCGCGGCGATGCGGACGTTCATGCCCGCGGTGACGCCGCCGAGCAGGATCGAGTTGGACATGTTGTTCGCGCCGTCACCGAGGTAGGTGACGGTGAGGCCGGCGAGCCCGCCGTGCACGCGCCGGATGGTCTGGAGGTCGGCGAGCACCTGGCACGGGTGGAACTCGTCGGTGAGCGCGTTGATGACCGGGATGCGCGACACGGACGCCATGGCCTCGATGCGCTTCTGCGCGAACGTCCGCCACACCACGGCGTCCACGTACCCGGACAGGATGCGGGAGGTGTCCTCGATGGTCTCCTCGCGGCCGAGCTGCATGGAGCGGCCGTCTATGATCACCGGGTTCCCGCCGAGCTGGGCGATGCCGACCTCGAACGACAACCGGGTGCGGGTGGAGTTCTTCTCGAAGATCACCGCGACCGACTTCGGCCCGGCGAGCGGTTTCGGGCTGAACCGGTCGGCCTTGAACTCGTCGGCGAGGTCGAGCACCGCGGTCTGCTCGTCGGGTGACAGGTCGTCGTCGCGCAGGAAGTGCCGCACCATGGCTCAGGACTCCTCGGCCGGGGACAGGAACGACGGGAGGTCCGCCACCAGCCGGTGGGCGTCCTCTTCCGCCAGCACCAGCGGCGGCGCCAGCCGCAGCACGTCGGGTTGGATGGGGTTGACCAGGTAGCCGGCCCGCCGCGCGGCCGCCGCGGCCTTCGCCGAGACCGCCTCGCGCAGCGTGATGCCGAGCAGCAGGCCGGCTCCCCGCACACCGGTGACCAGCGGGTGCCCGAGGGCCTCCACCCCGGCGGCGATCTCCTTGCCGACGGCGGCGGCGTGCTCCAGCAGGCCGTCCGCCGCGATGGTGTCGAGCACGGCGAGCGCGGCGGCGCAGCACACCGGGTTGCCGCCGAAGGTGGTGCCGTGGTGACCGGGTTCGAACAGGTCCTTGGCCGGGCCGAAGGCGAGGCACGCGCCCAGCGGCAGCCCGCCGCCGAGGCCCTTGGCCAGCGTCATCACGTCCGGCGTGATGCCGACCTGCTGGAAGGCGAACCAGCTGCCGAGCCGGCCGACGCCGGTCTGCACCTCGTCCAGCACGAGCAGCGCGCCGTGCCGGGCGGTGATCTCGCGGGCGGCCTGGAGGTAGCCCTCCGGTGGCACCACCACGCCCTGCTCGCCCTGCACGGGTTCCACGATGAACGCGGCGGTCTCGTCGTCCACGGCGGCGGCCAGCGCCGCCACGTCGCCGTACGGCACGTGCCGCACGCCCGGCACCAGCGGTTCGAACGGGGTGCGCTTGCCGGGTTGGCCGGTGAGCGCGAGCGCGCCCATGGTGCGGCCGTGGAAACCGCCCTCGGTGGCGACGACCTTGGTGCGGCCGGTGCGCCGGGTGAGCTTGAACGCGGCCTCGTTGGCCTCCGCGCCGGAGTTGCAGAACACCACGCGGCCGTCGAGGCCCGCGAGGTCGAGCAGGCGTTCGGCGAGCTTGAGCGCGGGCTCGTTGATGTAGAGGTTGGAGGTGTGGCCGAGCTTGCCGATCTGCGTGGTGACGGCGGCGACGACGGCGGGGTGCGCGTGGCCGAGCGCGTTCACCGCGATGCCGGTCACCAGGTCCAGGTAGCGGTTGCCGTCGGTGTCCCAGACGTACGCGCCCTCGCCGCGGTCCAGGGTGAGGTCCGGGGTGCCGTAGTTGTTCATCATCGCGGCCTGCCACCGCTGCTGGTCGCTCATCAGCCATTCACCCCATCGGTCGCGTGCGGGGTCACCATGGTGCCGACCCCTTCGGACGTGAAAACCTCTAGCAGCACGGAGTGCGCCAGCCTGCCGTCGATGACGTGCGCCTCCGGCACGCCGCCGCGGACCGCGCGCAGGCACGCCTCCATCTTCGGGACCATGCCGCTGTCCAGGCGCGGCAGCAGTTCCTCCAGGGCGTCCGCCCCGATCCGGTGCAGCAGCGAGCCGCGGTCGGGCCAGTCCGCGTAGAGGCCCTCGACGTCGGTGAGGACCACCAGCTTCCGGGCCCGCAGCGCGACCGCGACCGCGCCGGCGGCCGTGTCGGCGTTGACGTTGTGCACCACGCCGTCCGCGTCGGGCGCGACGGTGGACACGACCGGGATGCGGCCCGCCGCGACGATGTCCAGCACGGCCTCCGGGTTGACGCCCACGATGTCGCCGACCAGGCCGATGTCCACGGGTTCGCCGTCCACCAGCGCGGGGCGGCGGACGGCGGTCAGCAGGTGGGCGTCCTCGCCGGACAGGCCGACCGCGTACGGGCCGTGGCCGTTGATCAGGCCGACGAGTTCGCGCTGCACCTGGCCGACCAGCACCATGCGCACCACGTCCATCGCCTCGGGCGTGGTCACCCGCAGGCCGCCGCGGAACTCGCTCTCGATGCCGAGCCTGCCCAGCATGGCCGCGATCTGCGGTCCGCCGCCGTGCACCACGACCGGGTGCAGGCCGGCGAGCTTCAGGAACACCATGTCCTGCGTGAACGCCCGCTTGAGCCGGTCGTCCACCATGGCGTTGCCGCCGTACTTGATGACGACCGTCGCGCCCCGGAAGCGTTGCAGCCACGGCAGCGCCTCGATCAGCACCTCCGCTTTGGCCCGGGCGTTCACGAGCTGTACGCGCTGTTCTCTTCGACGTAGCCGTGCGACAGGTCGGTGGTGAGCACGGTGGCCTCGCCGGCGCCGAGGTTCAGGTCCACCACGATCGCCACCTCGGGCCCGGACAGGTCGGCCTCGCTCCGGTCGGCGGCCTTGTGGCCGTCCCGGAACAGGGTGACGCCGTTGATCGTGATGCCCAGCGCGTGCTGGTCGACGGTGGCGGGCGCGCGGCCGACGGCCATCGCGACGCGGCCCCAGTTGGGGTCGGAGCCGAACAGGGCGGTCTTGACGAGGTTGTCCTCGGCGACGGTGCGGGCGACCGCGACGGCGTCCGCCTCGGACCCCGCACCGCGCACGGTGATCGCGACCCGCTTGGTGACGCCCTCCGCGTCGCCCTGCAACTGCCGCACCAGGTCGCCCGCCACGGCGGTGAGCACGGCCGCGAACTCCTCCGGCGCGGGCGCGACGCCGGACGCGCCGGACGCCAGCACCAGCACGGTGTCGTTGGTGGAGGTGCCGCCGTCGACGTCGAGCCGGTCGTAGGTCCGCGCCGTGGTGGCGCGCAGCGCCTGGTCGAGGGTGTCGCCGTCGACGACCGCGTCGGTGGTGATGACGCTGAGCATGGTGGCCATGTTCGGCGCGAGCATCCCCGCGCCCTTGACGAACCCGCCGACCGACCAGCCGCCGGGGTGCGCGAGCCACGCCTGCTTGGGGTGCGTGTCGGTGGTCATCACGGCGGTGGCGGCGGCCAGGCCGGCCTCGTCCGTGGCGGCCAGTTCCGCGGCGGCGACCTCGACGCCCGCCGTCAGGCGGTCCATGGGCAGGCGTTCGCCGATGAGGCCGGTGGAGCACACGGCGACCTCGATCGCGCCGACGCCCAGCACCTCGGCCACCTTCTCGGCGGTGGCGTGCGTGTCCTGGAAGCCCTCCGGCCCGGTGCACGCGTTCGCGCCGCCGGAGTTGAGCACGACGGCGGTCAGCTTGCGCTCCTTGAGCACCTGCTGGGACCACAGCACGGGCGCGGCCTTGACCTGGTTGGTGGTGAACACGCCGGCGGCGGCCTGCCCCGGGCCGTCGTTGACGACCAGCGCGAGGTCCGGCGCGCCGGACTCCTTGATGCCGGCGGCCACGCCCGCGGCCCGGAAGCCCTTGGGCGCGGTGACGCCGCGCTCGCGCGTCGGTGCGGTGGGACGGTCGGTCGTCACGGGGCAACTCCAACGGTGGACAGGCCGGTGGTCTCCGGCAGGCCGAGGGCGAGGTTCATGCACTGCACCGCGGCGCCCGCGGTGCCCTTCGCCAGGTTGTCCACCGCCGCCACGACCACCAGGCGGTCCAGGTCGGGGTCGACGGTGACCTGGAGCTGCACCGCGTTCGAGCCGAGCACCGCGCCCGTGGTCGGCCAGTGGCCTTCCGGCAGCAGGTGCGCGAACGGCTCGTCGGCGTAGGCCCGCTGGTAGGCGGCGCGGACGTCGGCCGCGGTCGTGCCGGGGGTGAGCGCGGCGGTGCACGTGGCGAGGATGCCGCGCGGCAGCGGCGCGAGGACCGGCGTGAACGACACCCGCACGGGCGTGCCGGCGGCGCCGGACAGGTTCTGGATGATCTCGGGGGTGTGCCGGTGCGCGCCGCCGACGCCGTACGCGCTGAGCGAGCCCATGACCTCGGAGCCGAGCAGGTTCGGCTTGAGCGACCTCCCCGCGCCGGACGCGCCGGACACGGCGACCACGGTGACGTCGGGCTCGACCAGGCCCATGGCGGGCGCGAGGGCGAGGGACGCGACGGTCGGGTAGCAGCCGGGCACGGCGACGCGGCGCGCGCCCACCAGCTTCTCCCGGTGGCCGGGCAGCTCGGGCAGGCCGTAGGGCCAGCTGCCCGCGTGCGGGCCGCCGTACCAGCGCGTCCAGGCGTCCGGGTCGGTGAGGCGGTGGTCCGCGCCGCAGTCCACCACGAGCGTGTCGGCGTCGAGCCGCGCGGCGATCTCGGCGGAGTGGCCATGCGGGAGGGCGAGGAAGACCACGTCGTGGCCCGCGAGCCGGTCGGGGGTGGTCTCCTCCAGCACCCGGTCGGCCAGGGGCAGCAGGTGCGGCTGGTGCGCGTGCAGCGGCGTGCCCGCGTTGCCGCCCGCGGTGAGCGCGCCGATCTCCACGTCCGGGTGACCGAGCAGCAGTCTCAGCAGCTCTCCCCCGGCGTACCCGCTGGCTCCCGCGACCGCGATCCGAACCGTCATGCGGATAAGTATGCACGGTGATGCAAAGTCACTCAAACGCATTCCCGAAGCGTGATCGGACACACGACGTCGTTCGCCGTTAGCTTGGGCGGCATGCGTGCGGTGATCTTCGACTGGCGGGGCACCCTGGTGCTCGCGCCGACGTTCCGGCGGTGGGCGACCGCCGCGCTGCGCCGGTCGGGCCGCGACGAGACCGCGGCGGCCGACCTCGCCGCCGTGCTCGCCGGGTTGCCGGCGCCGCCGCCGGAGGCCGACGCGGACCCCGTGCTGCACCGGGCGTCCTACTACGGGGCGTTCGCCGCGGCCGGGTTGCCCGACGAACTGGCCGACGCGCTCTACGCGGTCGAATCCGACCCGGCGTTCACGCCGTTCGCGGACGACGCCGCCGCGACCCTGCACGCGCTGCACGACCGGGGCGTGCGCGTCGGCGTGCTCAGCGACATCCACTTCGACATCCGCCCGGCGTTCGCCGGGCTGCCGGTGGACGCGTTCACGCTGTCGTGCGAAACCGGTCTGGTGAAACCCGACCCGGCGGCCTTCCACGCGGCGCTGGCCGCGCTCGACGTCGAGCCCGACGAGGCGCTGGTGGTCGGCGACCGCGCGAGCCACGACGGCGCGGCGGTGGAGGTCGGGATGACCGCCCTGCTCGTGCCGCCGCTGCTGGACGTCGCCGAGCGCCGCCTGCACCGGGTGACGGACCTGGTGGGCCCTAACCGCGGGTGGCGCGGCCCGAGTAGGTGAGCGGGAAGACGGAGTCCTGGCAGGCGTCCGGCACGTCCGGCGAGATCCGCACGACCATCTCCACCTCCACCGAACCCTCCGGCGGGATGGTCACCGGCCGCTCCATCGGCACCACCGTCAGCACCCCGGACGGGCAGTCCGGCACGCGGTTGTGCGCCGCGTCCTGCGGTTGGCCGGGCACGGCCTGGAGGGTGATCACCACGATGTCCACGTGGTTCGGGTTCGACAACCGCACCAGCCGCGCGCCCTCGGCGCCGGGCGTCAGCTCGACCGGCGCGCCGGAGATGTCGTCGATCACGAACGGCTCCAGGTCCGCGACGCCCGCCTCGCCGTTGCTCACCGCGTAGGCCATCGGGGGCAACTGGGGTTCCGGCCACGTCAGGTGCATCGCGGCGACCACGGCGGCGCCCACGCCCAGGATCGTCATCGCGACGGCGACTTCCATCCGCGGTCCCAAGCTACGCATGAGGCAACCTCGCTACGACTGCTGCATCAGGCGGTGGGTTCGCCGCTAGCTCCCCGCCGGACCGGCGACCAGACTCGCCCGGCGGTTCATCGCTTCGCCCCTCGGCCCCAACGGGCCGCGAAGCCAATCTTGGAGAACGTTCAACCTCGGCGCAAGAACCAAGCAGACCCGGAAAGACAGGTACAAAGACCTCTTGACACATCACACCGGGCGACTTGAACAGCACGTTCCCATTAGGTCGGACACCGAGTGTTTCACTCGGCCGGACGAACCCCGGGCCCGCACCACTGCGGACCCGGGGCCGCTCGTCAGCCCCTGAGCACCGCGCCGAACCGCTCCGCCGCCTCGGCGACGGCCGCGTCACGCGCCGCCGTGGCCTCCTCGACGGTCAGCGTGCGGTCCGGTGCGCGGAACCGCAGCGCGTAGGCCAGCGACCGCCTGCCCTCGCCGACCTGGTCGCCCGCGTACACGTCGAACAGCCGCAGGTCCTCCAGCAGCTCGCCGCCACCGGCGCGCAACGCACGCGCCACCTGCTCGGCGGGCACCGAGGCGGGCACCACGACGGCCACGTCCAGCAGCACCGGCGGGTACGGCGACACGACCGGCGCCGGCCGGTGGTCGTCCAGCGGCAACGCGTCGAGGTCCAGCTCGAACGCCACCGACCGCTTCGGCAGGCCCAGCGCCTCCACGACCTTCGGGTGCAGCTCGCCCGCGTGGCCGACCGGCCAGTCGCCCACCCGCAGCTCGGCGCACCGGCCCGGGTGCCACGGCGCGAGCGCCGACGCCACGGCGGTCAGCTCCACGCCGTACGCCCGGCCGACCAGCCGCGCGGCCTCCACCGCGTCCGCCCAGTCCGCGGGCCGGCCCCTGCCCCACCAGCCCGCCTGCTCGCGCAGGCCGGTCAGCACACCCGCCACGTGCACGGGCTGCTGCGGCAGCGCGGCCACCAACGCGGCGACCTGCTCGTCCGACGGCCGCGCACCGGTGCCGACCTCGGGCACGGGCACCTGCTCGGCACGCGGCAGGGTCACCTGCGCCACGGTGTACAACGCGACGTCCTTCGCCCCACGCGCCAGGTTGCGCTGCAAGGTCTCCAACAGCCCCGGCACGAGCGTGGTGGCCAACGCGTGCTTCTCCGCCTCCAACGGGTTGAGCACGCTCAGCACGCGTCGGCGCACGTCGTCCGCGGGCAGCCCGAACGCGTCGAACACCGCGGGCGAGACGAACGGGAACGGCTTGACCTCGACGAAACCGTGCTCGGCCAGCGCGCGCGACACGGTCCGCCGCCGCCGCTGCCGCTCGGTCAGGCCGCGACCGGCGGGCACGGGCGGCAGCGTGGACGGGATCGTGTCGTAGCCCTCCAGCCGCAGCACCTCCTCCACCAGGTCCGCGGGCTGGGTGAGGTCCGACCGCCAGGTCGGCGGCACGGCGGTGACCATGGTCGAGCCGTCGTCGCCGGTGGTGACCTCCACCTGGCAGCCGATCTGGCCCAGCCGCCGCGCCGTGACGCCCCGCGCGTACCGCACGCCCGCCACCCGGTCGGGCAGGTCGATCGGCATCGTCACCGGCGACGGCAGGGTCGGCGCGCCCACGTCCGTGCGACCGGGCTTGATGCTGCCGTCGCCGAACATGTGCAGCAGCCGGGCCGCGCGCTCCAGCGCCACCGGCGCCAGCGCGGGGTCCACGGTGCGCTCGAACCGCTTGGCCGCCTCGGAGGGCAGCTTGTGCCGCCGCACGGTCCGCGCGATCGACGGCGGGTCCCAGTGCGCGGCCTCCAGCAGGATGTCCGTGCTGGTGTCGCGGACCTCGGTGGACGCGCCGCCCATCACGCCCGCCAGCGAGATCACGCCGCTGTCGTCGGCGATCACCACGTCGTCCGGGTCCAGCGCGCGCACCGCGTCGTCCAGCGTGGTCAGCTTCTCCCCCGCCGCCGCGCGCCGCACCACGAGCCCGCCGCGCACGGCGGAGGCGTCGAACGCGTGCAGCGGCTGGCCGAGTTCCAGCATCACGTAGTTGGTCACGTCCACCGGCAGCGAGATGGCGCGGATGCCCGCGAGCATCAGCCGCCGCCGCATCCACCACGGGGTCGGCGCGGTCGGGTCGACGCCGGTCACGCGGCGGGCCACGAACCGGGAGCAGCCCGACGCCGCCTCCACGTGCACGGGCAGCACCTCGCCCTCGGCCTCGGGGATCTCGGCCAGGCCGGGGTCGCCGAACGGCACGTCGAACGCGCACGCCAGCTCACGGGCCAGGCCGCGCACCGAGAACGCGTAACCGCGGTCCGGGGTGGGCGCGACCTCGATGACCGTGTCGCCCAGGCCGAGCAGCTCCACGGCGTCGTCACCGGGCTGCGCGGTGCCGCTGGGCAGCACCAGGATGCCCAGGTGGTCGTCGCCCAGGCCCAGCTCGCGGGGCGAGCAGATCATGCCCTGGCTGAGCCGGCCGTAGGTCTTGCGCTCGGCGATCGCGAAGTCACCGGGCAGCACCGCGCCGGGCAGCGCCACGACCACCGTGTCGCCCTCGACGAAGTTCGTCGCACCGCAGACGATGCCGTTGACCTGGTCCGGACCGACCTCGACGCGGCAGTGGCGGATCGGCTTCTTGAAGCCGGTCAGCTCCTCGATCTCCACCACGCGGCCCGCCACCAGCGGTCCGGTGACCGCGCCGAGCCGGTGGACGTCCTCCACCTCCAGGCCGATCCGCACGAACGCCTCGGCGATCTCGTCGGGCGTCGGGGGCTCGCGGAACTCCAGGTTCTCGACCAGCCAGGTAACCGGGATACGCACCGGTCATGCCTCCGTTCCGAACGGCTGGGTGAAGCGGACGTCGCCCTCGACCATGTCCCGCATGTCGGGCAGGCCGTTGCGGAACTGGAGGGCGCGCTCCAGGCCCATGCCGAAGGCGAACCCGGAGTACACCTCCGGGTCGACGCCGCAGTTGCGCAGCACGTTGGGGTTGACCATGCCGCAGCCGCCCCACTCGACCCAGCCCGCGCCGCCCTTCTTCTCCGGGAACCACACGTCCACCTCGGCGGACGGCTCGGTGAAGGGGAAGAAGCTGGGCCGCAGGCGGGTGCGGGACTGCTCGCCGAACATGGCGCGCGCGAACGCGTCGAGCGTGCCCTTGAGGTGGCCCATGGTCAGCCCCTTGTCCACGGCCAGGCCCTCGACCTGGTGGAACACCGGGGTGTGGGTCGCGTCCAGCTCGTCGGTGCGGAACGTGCGGCCGGGGCACACCACGTAGACGGGCGGCTCGCGGTCCAGCAGCGTGCGCGCCTGCACGGGGCTGGTGTGGGTGCGCAGCACCAGGCCGGAGTCCTGGGGCGCCACGTAGAACGTGTCCTGCATGGTGCGCGCCGGGTGGTCCTTGCCGAAGTTCAACGCGTCGAAGTTGAACCACTCGACTTCCACCTCGGGGCCCTCGGCGACCTCGTAGCCCATGGCCACGAACACGTCGCCGACGCGCTCCGCGAGCGTGGTGATCGGGTGCCGCGCGCCGCGCGGCACGCGGTCCCACGGCAGCGTGACGTCCACCGACTCCTCGCGCAGCACCCGCTCGTCGCGCTCGGCCTGGAGCACGGCGCGGCGCTCCTCGAACGCGAGCTTCACCGCGTTCTGCGCCTCGTTCACCCGCTTGCCCGCCTCGGCCTTCGCCGCGGGCGGCAGCGCGCCGATCTCGCGGCGCGCCAGCGGCACGGGGGCGCGGTCGCCCAGGTGGCCCGGCTTGGCGGCGGCCAGCTCGTCGAGGTCGGCCGCCCGTGCGAACGCCTCCCGCGCCTGCGCCACCGCCTGGTCGAGCGCCTCCGGTGAGAGCGCCGCGACCTGCTTCGGGTCGTACGGGTCGTTGGCTCCGGACATCGTTGGTGGACAGCTCCCGTCGCGTGCCGTGTGGAAGCCACCCCGCGATGGGTGCGGAGCGGCGGGTCGATCCTAGGTGATCCGGCCCGGCGGGGAGCGACCGCCGGCGGGCGGCGCCCGGCTCCGTGACGTCGGCGGAGGTCGGTGACCTCCGGCGAACCCGCGTCCAGCGGAATTGTCGGTGGTGGCCGGCAGAGTGTGGGCACGAGCCGCCGACCCGGCGGGCGGACCGCCGAAAACCGGGTCCGCCGCCGCCGGCGCAAGCCTAGAATCGATCGTCTTACGCGACCCGACCCGAGGTGACTTCCACTCCCATGGCACACACCTTCGGTGTCGACCTGCGCGGGATCATCGACCTGCTCAGCCACCACCTCTACAGCAGCCCGCGCGTGTACGCGCGGGAACTGCTCCAGAACGCGGTGGACGCGATCACCGCCCGCCGCGCGCTCCAACCGGACGCGCCCGGCGAGGTGGTGGTCGAGCCGGTCGACTCCGGCGGGGACGGCACCCTGCGCATTTCCGACACCGGCATCGGCCTGACCGAGCGCGAGGTGCACGACCTGCTGTCGACCCTCGGCCGCACCTCCAAGCGGGACGACCTGGGTTTCGCCCGGCGCGGCTTCCTCGGCCAGTTCGGCGTCGGCCTGCTGTCGGCGTTCCTGGTGGCCGACCGCATCCGGCTGGTGTCCCGGTCGGCGCGGGGCGGTCCGGCCGTGCGCTGGACCGCGGACGCGGCGGGCAACTACGAGGTCGAGGTGGACGACTCGGCGCGGGCCGAGGTCGGCACCACCATCGAGCTGGTGCCCTCCCGCGACGCCGAGCACTGGCTGGAGCGCGACGTGGTGCGCGCCCTGGTCGCCGAGTACGGCGAGCTGCTGCCGGTGCGGGTGGTGGTCGCGGGCGAGGTGCTGACCGCCGAGGAGCCGCCGTGGACGGCGGACGCCCTGGCGTACGGGGAGCGCGTGCTCGGCGTGCGGCCGTTCGACGCGATCCCGGTCGAGGTGCCGACCGTGGGGCTGACCGGTGTGGCGTACGTGCTGCCCGGCGGCGTGCACCCCGGCGCGCGCCAGTCGCACCGCGTGTACCTGAAGCGGATGCTGGTCGGCGACGCCATCGAGGGCCTGCTGCCGGAGTGGGCGTACTTCGTGCGCTGCGTGGTCGACTCCTCGGCGCTGCGCCCCACCGCCAGCCGCGAGGCGCTGTACCAGGACGAGACGCTGCTCGCGGTGCGCGAGGAGCTGGGCAGGCAGGTCCGGGACTGGCTGGTGCGGCTGGACGCGACCGACCCGGAGCGCACGGCGGCCCTGCTGGACGCGCACCACCTGGGCATCAAGTCGCTGGCGCGGGTGGACGACGAGATGCTGCGGCTGGTCGAGCGGTGGCTGCCGTTCGAGACCACCGACGGCGCGCAGTCGCTGCGCCAGTTCCAGCGCAAGCACGGCGCGGTCGCGTACGTGCCGGACGTGGACGAGTTCCGCCAGCTCGCGCCGGTCGCGCACGCCCAGGGCATGGGCCTGCTCAACGCGGGTTACGCCTACGACGCGGAGATCATGGACCGCCTGGTCGCGCTGGACGGCCCGGCGGCGGCGCGGCGGGTCGCGCCGACCGAGGTGCTGGCCGCGCTCGGCGACCCGGAGCCGGACGTGGAGCGCGCGCTGCGCGACCGGCTGGCGCAGGCGAAGGACGTGCTGGAGCGGCACGACTGCGAGGCCGTGCCGCGTGATTTCGACCCGGGCTCGCTGCCCGCGCTGCTGGTCACCAACGTGGAGGGCGAGCGCAGGCGCGACGTGGAGGAGGTCGGCGAGCAGGCCGACCCGCTGTGGGCCGAATTGCTGGGCAGCCTGGCCGCGTCCGGCTCCGGCGCGGCGCGGCGGCTGGTGCTCAACTGCCGCAACCCGCTGGTGCGGCGGCTGGCCGGGCTCACCGACCCGGCGCTGGTGGAGCTGACGGTGGAATCGCTGTACGTGCACGCCCTGCTCCAGGCGCGGCGGCCGATGCGACCGAAGGACACGGCGGCGTTGAACCGCTCCTTCCTGGAACTGCTGGACCGAGCCGTCGGGGGGCACGCGTGAGCGAGGAGAAGAGCGCCGCCGAGCAGCAGTTCGTGGAGGCGTACCACCTGCCGGAGGGCATGGCGCGGCACGAGGCGCTGGAACGCGCGGCCCGCGCCGCCGACGCGGCGGACCACCTGCCGCTGGCGGTGAGTTGCCGCATCGCCCTCATCCGCTCCGCCTACGACCTGGGCCGCTACGACCTGATGCTGGCGCCGTTCGCGTGGTGCGGCACGGCGGAGCGGCGTGACCCGACGGCGTTCGACGAGTGGGAGACGCACAGCTACGACTGGGCGCACAAGTGGATCGTCAGCGGCCTGATCGCCGACCCGCGGTTCTCGCTCGACCAGATCCGGTCGTTCGTGGACCAGCTCGCGGACCGCTACCAGCGGCACGGGTTCTCCATGCAGCCGGTGCACGGCGCGCGTGCCGACCTGGCCGAGCACGTCGGCGACGAGGCCGGCTACCGCGAGCACTTCGCCCGCTACCTGGCGACCGACCGCGGCCCGATGTCGGACTGCGCGGCGTGCGTGGTCGAGGAGCAGGCCGGTCACCTGATCCGGCAGGGCCGGTACGCCGAGGCCGTCGCGCACGCCGAGCACCAGCTCGACGAGGACACCGGCTGCGCCACCCAGCCGCAGGGCATCCTGACCACGCTCACGCCCGCGTTCGTCGCGCTGGGCGACCTGGACCGGGCCCGGCACGCGCACACCGTGGCGCACCGGCTGGTCCGGGACGACCGGTACGGCGGCTACCTGGACGACCACCTGGTGTTCTGCGCGACGTCGGGCAACGTGCGGCGTGGCGTGGAGCTGCTCCAGCGGCAGCTGCACCGCGTGCACCACTCCCCCTCGCCCGCGCAGGCCATGCGCTTCGCGGCGGGCGGCGCGCTGCTGCTCGGCCGGGTCGACCAGCCGGTCGAGTTCGCCGTGCCGCACGACGGGCGCACCGAGGTGCTGACCGGGCCCGAGCTGCGCGAGCTGCTGACCGGCCGCGCGCTGGAGATCGCGGCCCGGTTCGACCAGCGCAACGGGTCGGACGCGGTGAGCCGCCGCATCCGGGCGACGCTCGCGCTGCCCGACACCGCGCACGTGCCGCTGGCCGTGCCCGTCGCCGCGCCCGAGCCCGAGCCGGTGGCGGAGGAGGTCGTCGTGGGCGACCCGGTCGAGCTGGCGCGCGAGATGGGCGCGGCGTTCGACGCGGGCGACTTCATCACCGGCATCCGGCTGCTCGGGTCGCTGCCCGCGGACCTCGACCCGCTGCTGCCGGACGGCCTCGCGGCGGTCGTCGCGGCCCGGCGCGCGCTGGTCGGGCGGCAGGGGCGCCCGGTGGACGAGGTGCTGGCCGAGCTGGACGACGCCGTGGCGCGGCTGGTCGCGGCGGGCGAGGCCGACCTGGCCAACCGGTTCCGGTGCCGGGGCGCGGTGCTCCGCGCCGAGGCCACCGGGCCCGAGGTCGGGCTCGCGGTGGCGCGGGAGTGCCTGGCCGAGGCCGACCGGTCGGGCGGCGCGCACACGCGCGTGCTGACCCGGCTGCTGCTGGCCGACCTGCTGGCCGACGTCGACGAGTACGACGAGCAGGGCGAGCTGGTGCGCGCCGCCGTCGTGCTGGCCGACGCGGAGGCGCCCGAGCTGGCGTCGCGGGCGCGCAGCGACCTGGCACAGCACCTGGCCACCGTCGGCGCGCTGGACGAGGCCGCCGAACTGCTCGCCGAGGTGCTGGTGGACGCGCCGCCGTCGGTGCGGTTCGACGCGCTGCGGCTGCGGCTGAAGATCGAGACGGTGCAGGGCTCGCCGGCCGCGCCGGGCACGGCGGCCGAGTTCGTGACGGCGTTCGACGCGCCGCGCGGCCCGTGGACGGCGGAGGCGCACCGGCAGCGGGTGGCGTCCGTGGAGCGACTCGGGATCGAGGAGCACCACCTGGAGGAGCTGCGCGCGGCCATCGCGATCGGGCACGAGCTGGGCGTGCCGGAGGACGTGGCGAAGGCGTGCCACGCGCTGGCCGGCGGGTACCTGAAGGCGGGCCGGTTCGTGGAGGCCGCCGAGGCGCTGGAGGAGGCGGTCCGCGTCATCGAGGGGCACGACGTGCCCTACGAGGTCGTGGTGCCGGTGCGGTACCGGCTGGCGCAGGCGTGCTCGCGGCTGGACGAGAACGACGCGGCGCGGCGGCACCTGGAGGTCGCCCTGCCGCTGGTGCCGGACGACGAGCCGTGGCGGCGTGCCCTCGTGCTGGACGTGCTGGGCGGCGTGCTGCGGCGGCTGGACGAGCCCGCCGACGCGGCCCGGTCGTACGCCGACGCGGCCCGCGCGTGGCAGCTCGTGCCCGACGAGGCGGAAGCCGCCGGTTCGTGGGTCGAGTCGGCCGCGGCGTTGCCGAAGGAGGCGGGCGAGGAGTGCCGCGTGGCGCTGGCCGAGGCCGAGGCGTTGCTGCCGGCCGTGGCCGACGAGGACCACCGGACGCACCTGTCGGCGCGGATGGCCGCGATCCGGGCGTTCCAGCACTACCAGGCGGGTGAGTTCGCGGAGGCCGTCGAGCACAACGGCGTGGCCGAGGAGCTGGCCGCCCGGCTGGGCGACGTGGACTGGCAGGCGTTCCTCGCCCAACGGGGCGCGCGCTTCCTGCTGGAGTCCGGGGACGCCACGAACGCCGAGACCGAAGCCCGCCGAGCCGCCACCCTGCTCACCGACACCACGCCGCTCCAGATCGTCGGCGACACGGCCAACGTGCTGGAGGAGTCGTTGCGGGCGCAGGAGAAGCCCACGTCGGGCGACCCGCTGGTCCGCGCGTTGAACGCCCGGCTGGAGGACTGAGCACCCCGCGGGTGGCCCACCCCGGGCCACCCGCGGCGGACCTCCACGCGGTCGCGACCCCGGCGGGCATCGGCGACCACCGTCCGCCGGTGGCGACTTCGGGCACCGCTCCGCCGGGCTCGCACGGACGCCCCTGGCCGCGGCTTCCGCGCGCCCTGGCCGCGCCGTGCACCGGCGCGACTTCGACGCGGGACCACGACCCGCGCGCGAGCCGCGTGGCCCCGCCGCGACCTCAGCCCGGCGTGCGCTGGGCGCGAGCCGAGGTGTAGAGGCAGATGGCGGCCGCGGTGGCGAGGTTCAGGCTTTCCGCCGCGCCGTAGATGGGGACCTTGAGGGCGGTGTCCAGGTCGGCCACCACCTCGTCCGGCAGGCCGTGGGCCTCGCTGCCGAACACCCACGCGGTCGGTCGGCCCAGGTCGCCTCGCAGGTCGGCGGCGACCAGGTCCTCCTCGGCGTAGCCGTCGGCGGCGACCAGGCGCAGGCCCGCGGCGCGGCAGGCGGCGAACACGTCGTCCGCCGAGCGGGACCGGGAGATCGGCAGGTGGAACACGCTGCCGGTGGAGGCGCGGACGCACTTGCCGTTGTGCGGGTCGACCGCGTCACCCGCGAACACCACGGCGTCGGCGCCGGCCGCGTCGGCGACGCGCACCACCGTGCCCGCGTTGCCGGGGTCCGACACGCCGTGCAGCACCGCCACCAGCCGGGCGCCCGCCAGGTCGAGCGGGACGTCCAGCAGGTCGCACACGGCGACGACGCCCTGCGGCGTGACGGTCTCGGACAACCCGGCCGCCGCCTTGTCCGTGACGGAGCTGACCGGGACCCCCGCGGCTTCGGCGGAGCGGAGCAGTTCCGGGTTCCGGTCGGCCGCGACGGCGGTGGTGAACAGCTCGTGCACCCGTCCCCGACCGGCCGCCGCCCAGGCCAGCGCCTCGCGCACGGCCTGCGCGCCCTCGGCGAGGAAGCGCCCGGCGCGGTCCCGGCCGGACCGCCTGGTCAGGTGCCGAGCAGCAACGACCCGGGGGGTCCGTTCGGTGAACGGAGCCGCCCCGGGTCGTGGTGCGATGCTCAGGCCTTGTCCTCGACCGGCGCGTTGACGTCGGCGGGCAGCGCCGCCTTCGCCAGCTCGACCAGCGCAGTGAACGCGCCCGGGTCGCTGACGGCGAGTTCGGCCAGGATCTTGCGGTCCACCTCGATCTCGGCGAGGCGCAGGCCCTGGATGAACCGGTTGTACGTCATCCCGTTCGCGCGGACACCGGCGTTGATGCGCTGGATCCACAGCTTGCGGAAGTCGCCCTTGCGCGCGCGGCGGTCGCGGTACGCGTAGTTGAGCGAGTGGAGCACCTGCTCCTTGGCCTTGCGGTACAGCCTCGAACGCTGGCCGCGGTAGCCGCTGGCGAGCTCAAGGGTGGTACGGCGCTTCTTCTGGGCGTTCACGGCCCTTTTGACGCGTGCCACGGGTCCATCCTGTCGATCTCGTGGGGCTGGTCCAGCCCCGGGTGTTCACGGGGGAGAAGGCGGGGATCAGATGCCGAGCAGCTTCTTGATCCGCGGCACGTCGTTCTTGGCGACCTCGGTCGTGCCGCTGAGGCGACGGGTGAGCTTGCTGGACTTCTTCTCCAGCAGGTGGCGCTTGCCCGCCTTCTCGCGCACGATCTTGCCGCTGCCGGTGACCTTCACGCGCTTGGAGGTCCCGCTGTGGCTCTTGTTCTTCGGCATTTCCGTCCTCGTCTCGTGCAGCCACCGGGGATGGGGCGGCCGTGCTTGCTCCCGGCCCGGGGCCGGGAGGTCACTCTTCGACAGACTCCGCCGGTGCGTCGCCGCTCTCGTGCTTCACCGGGCGGGTCTTCGTGGTCTTGTGCGGCGCCAACACCATGATCATGTTGCGGCCGTCCTGCTTGGGGTTCGACTCGACGAAGCCCAGCTCCGCGACGTCCTCCGCCAACCTCTGGAGCAGCCGGTAACCCAGCTCCGGCCGGGACTGCTCGCGGCCCCGGAACATGATGGTCACCTTGACCTTGTTCCCGTGCGACAGGAAGCGGGCCACGTGGCCCTTCTTCGTCTGGTAGTCGTGCGGGTCGATCTTCGGCCGGAGCTTCTGCTCCTTGATGACCGTGAGCTGCTGGTTCCGGCGCGACTCGCGGGCCTTCTGCGCGCTCTCGTACTTGAACTTGCCGTAGTCCATGAGCTTGCAGACCGGCGGCCGAGCCTGCGCGGCGACCTCGACGAGGTCGAGATCCGCTTCCTGCGCGAGTCGGAGCGCGTCCTCGATGCGAACGATCCCGACCTGCTCGCCGTTCGGCCCGACCAGACGAACCTCGGGCACGCGGATGCGGTCGTTGATGCGCGGCTCGGTGCTGGCGGGGGCACCTCGGTTCGAGGGACTTGTCATTCACGTCCTTTGTGACTCGTTGTGCGCCAAAGACAAGAGGCCCCACGCCTGCCCGGCGTGAGGCCCGCTTCCGACCGATCGCACAACGAAAGGGCGCAGTCCACCCGTTCGAGGTGACCGGACCCGGCCACCTGGGACGGTGGGACGCGGGTGGGAGCGGGGCTCCACTTGCCGTCCCCACAGGTGTGGGGACTGGTCGCGGGGAGATACTAGCAGATGGCCTTGTCAACCCCCGAACCGGCGACCCGGCACGCGCGGTTGCGAGAATGGCTCCCGTGACCGACCTGCCTTCGAACAACGTCCGCGAGCTGTCCGATGTTCCCAGCGTCGAGGTGATCAGCAAGGCCGCCGTCATGCTGCTCTCGGCGGCGGCCGAACGCCTCGGCCTGGCCGACGAGGACCCGGACAACAGCCCCCACCGCGACCTCGACGAGGCCCGCCGCCTGATCACCGCCCTGGCCGGCCTGGTGACCGCCGCGGTCGAGTACCTGGGCCCCCACGCCGGCCCCCTGCGGGAGGGCCTCCAGTCCGTGCAGCGCGCCTTCCGCGAGGCGTCCGCCGTGCCGGACGAGCCCGGCCAGGGGCCGGGCGAGAAGTACACCGGCCCGGTCTACTGACGCGCACCGAACCGCCCTATCCCGCCACACGCCCGCTATCTATCAGGAAGCCTGCCTGATGGATACGCCGGCAGCCCGTCCCCCGCGCCGCCCGGCCGCAACCGCCTCGCCCCGCGATCTCGCGGTGCGGACGGCGGGCGAGCGAGCGCGGCGCGGGCGGCGGCCGAACCGCCCCCGCGATCCGCGGTGCGCACGGGACAACCCGGGGCCGCGGGTTGGCCGCGCGAGCGACACGAGCCAGGTCCCGCCCACCGCAACCGCGCCCCGCGATCCGCGGCGCAGCGCGGCGCGGGGGCCAACCGCCCGACCCGCAGGCGGGTCTCCACCCGGCGCGAGCCACCGACCGCCGGACCTCCGCGCCCCGCGGTGCGGGCGCGACAACGCGGACCCGCGGGCCGATCGCGAGCAGCGTGACGCGAGTGGCGACCGCCCCGGCCCGCGGGCGGGTCTTCCCCGGCACTCGGCACTCGGCACTCGGCACTCGGCACTCGGCACTCGGCACTCGGCACTCGGCACTCGGCGGAAGCGTGGATCAACCGCGCCCGGAGCGGAACATCGGGTGTGATCAGGTCTCGGGTGGAATTCGCCGGTAGCCGCCATCCTCCGACCACCCGCCCCTGCGCTCGTGATGCGCCCAGACGAGCACATCACGAGTGAGGACGACGAATGACACGATTATGCTTGCGTCGGTTCTCAACTCGGGGTACGCCACCACACCGGTCGGCACCCGCGGGGCCCGAGCCTTGGCGGTGTACCAGGCATCCACCGGGTGGTGGACACGCCGACGACCACGTGGCCCCCCGGAGGCGGTGACGGGTCGACCCAAGTCGCCCGACCATGAGAATTGCTCACTTTCAACGGATTACCGAATCGGCGGTCAGCCACTCACCCACCAAATTGATCACAACGTGTGGATCACCCACGCCCGATGGCCACGTTGTGTCAACAATTCGGCTGGAATTACCCTGATCAGGTCCTCTTGCGGGTATCAAATGTGTTTGTGGGAACGGGCGGCGGCTGCCTACGCTTCACCCAGTTCGCGCGAACCCACCATCAAACACCCGTGTGAGGGAGACCCGCCATGGGAGAGTCAAGCGCGTCCTGGAGACGGTTGACGGCGATCGGGGCCGGTGCGGTCCTGGTGGCCGCGGCAACGGTGGGTCCGGCCCACGCGCAACCCACCATCGCCGGCGCCGCGGACGCGATCGCGGACCGGTTCATCGTGGTGCTGAAGGACAACGGGCGGGCCGACGCGGTCGTGGACCGCGCGCCCGGCCGGGTCACGCACCGCTACCGGGCGGCGCTGAACGGGTTCGCCGCCACCATGGGCGAGGACGAGGCGAGGCGGCTCGCCGCCGACCCGGACGTCGCCCTGGTGGCGCGGGACCGGGTGTTCCGGGCGGCCGTCGACCAGTTCGACCCGCCGTGGGGGCTGGACCGCGTCGACCAGCGGGACCTGCCGCTGAACCAGCGGTTCACCGAGGCCGACTCCGGCTCGGGCGTGCACGTCTACGTCCTCGACAGCGGCATCCGCACGACGCACGCCGACTTCGGGGGTCGGGCGACCTTCGACTACAACGGCCTCGACAACGTGAACTCCGACTGCAACGGCCACGGCACGCACGTGGCGGGCACGGTCGGCGGCACGACGCACGGCGTCGCCAAGCAGGTCCGGCTGCACGCCGTGAAGGTGCTCGACTGCGAGGGCACGGGCACGCTCTCGTCCGTGATCGCCGGCGTGGACTGGGTGACCGCGAACCACGTGCGCCCGGCGGTGGCGAACATGAGCCTCAGCGGCGGCGGGGACGCGCTGGTCGACGCGGCCGTGCAGCGGTCCATCGACGCGGGCGTCACGTACGCGGTGGCGGCGGGCAACCACCGCTCCAACGCGTGCGAGCTGTCCCCCGCCCGGATCCCCGACGCGCTCACGGTCGCCGCGTCGGACGCCGCGGACCGGCGTGCGGTGTTCTCCAACCGGGGCCCCTGCGTGGACCTCTTCGCGCCGGGCACGTCGGTGAAGTCCACCTGGAACACCGGCGACTACGCGACGGCTTACCTGGACGGCACGTCGATGGCCTCGCCGCACGTGGCGGGCGCGGCGGCGCTGCACCTGTCGGCGCACCCGGACGACTCGCCGGCGGCGGTGCGCGCGGCACTCGTCGGCAACGCCACGCCGGGCCGGGTCGCGGACGCGGCCGAAACGCCGAACCGGTTGCTGTTCACCGGTGTGCCGACGCCCGCGACGCCGGGCGAGGACCGGATCACGCGTGGCGAGCGGCTCACGCCGGGGCAGAGCAAGCGGTCCCCGAACGGCGCGTTCCGGCTGACCATGCAGACCGACGGGAACCTGGTGCAGTACACGGCGTACGGCGAAGCGCTGTGGTCGACGGGCACGTGGGGCACTGACGCCGCGTACGCGATCCTCCAGCCGGACGGCAACTTCGTCCTCTACTCCGCGGCGGGCGTGCCGCGGTGGGACACCCGGACCTGGGGCACCGCCGCCGAGCGGTTCGAGGTGCAGGACGACTCGAACCTCGTGCTCTACGGCCCGTCCCGCCAGGTCTTCTGGGCCCGCTGGTCGTGACCTCGCAGTCCGCGCACGGCTAGTTCCCGCGCGGACAACGCGGCGATGACGAGCGGGTCGCGCCGCCGCCAGCCCTCGGCCGGGTCGCCGTCGAAGCGGGCGAGTTCCCGCAGCGGCAACGAGTTCAACGCGCGCAGCGCCAGCAGGTCGTGGCGGCCGGTGTCGCGCAGGACGCGGGCGGCGGTGGCGCCGCGGGCGTAACGCACCCGCAGCGGCAGCCAGGTGACGAGCAGGAACGCCACCGGCACGGCGATCAGCGCGACGGCCAGCCACCAGGCGGTGGTCTCGACGACCTCGGCCTGGTGGCGGCCCGCGTCGACCAGCGTCCCGCCCGCGTCGCGCCCCCGGTCCAGGGCCTCGGCGAGCCGCCCGCCGACCAGGGGCACGTCGCGGGCCTTCGCGGCGGCGTCGGAGAACGTGTCGCGCAGCCCGTCGCCCGCGCCGGCCAGCTTGTCGCCGGGCACGCGCAGCGCCCGCACGGTGTCCCGCGCGGTGAGCGCGACGACCACCCAGAACACCACCCACACCACCGCCGCCAGGTCGGCGAGCACCTGCCGCCACAGCCTGCCGGGCCGGTCCGCGTACCACTTCATGTGGCAAGCAATACCAGGCACGCCGCGGATCGGGCGCGATCACTAGGGTCGGACCGGTGGGGACGACGTTCGGCGATCTGCTGCGCGCACACCGGCGGCGGGCGCGGTTGACCCAGGAGGAGCTGGCGGACGGCTCCGGGGTCAGCGTTCGCGCCATCAGCGACATGGAACGCGGTCGGGCCAGAGGGCCGCAGCGGCGCACGGTGGAGGCGCTGGCCGGGGTGCTCGCCCTGGCGCCGGCGGAACTGGACGCGCTGGCCGCCGCCGCCAAGCGGGGCCGGGCGCGGCGGCAACCGGAGGTCGCGCCGTGCGCGCTGCCGCCCGACGTGAGCGACCTGACCGGCCGGGACCACGCGCTGGCCGCGCTGGGCGAGGTGGTGGCCGGCCCGGGCGCGACGTCCGTGGTCGTGGTGCACGGCCCGCCGGGCGCGGGCAAGACGTCGCTCGCGGTGCGTGCCGGCTACCGGTTCGGGCCGCGGTTCGCCGACGGCTGCTTCTTCTTCGACCTGCGCGGCATGGACACCCGGCCGGTGCACCCGGCGGAGGTGGTGCACCGGGTGCTGCTGGCGCTGGGCGTGCAGCGCCCGCCGGGCAGCGAGGCGGAGCGCTCCGACCTGTACCGGGAACTGCTGCGCACCCGTTCCACCATGCTGGTGCTGGACAACGCGGCGGACGAGGCGCAGGTGCGCCCGCTGCTCGCGACGGGCCGGGGTTCGCTGGTGCTGGTGACCTCCCGGCAGGTGCTGGGCGGGCTGGCGGCGGTGGCGCGGCTGGGGCTGGACGTGCTGGACCGCGACGCGTCGGTGGCGTTGCTGGGCGCGATCGCCGGACCGGCGCGGGTGGCCGCCGAGCGGGGCGCGGCGCAGGAGGTGGCCCGGTTGTGCGGGCACCTGCCGCTGGCGCTGCGGATCGCGGGCAACCGGCTCGCGGGGCGTCCGAAGTGGACGGTCGGGCACCTGGCGGGCCAGCTCGCCGACGAGCGCCGCAGGCTCACCGCCCTCACCTCGGGCGACCTCCAGGTGCGCACCGCGTTCGAGATGTCCTACCGGCAGCTCGCGGCCAAGGCGGCGTCGTTGTTCCGGCGGCTGTCGGTCGTGCCCGGCGCGACGTTCACGCCGGACCTCGCGGCCGTCGTGGCGGGCGTGGACCGGCACGAGGCCGAGGACACGCTGGAGGAGCTGGTCGACGCGAGCCTGCTGGACACCGCGGAAACCCCGGGCCGGTACGCGTTCCACGACCTGATCCGGGTGTTCGCCGGTGAACGGCTCGTCGACGAGGAGCCCGACCACGACGACACGCGGCGGCGGCTGGTGTCCTGGCTGATCGGCACGGCGGTGGCGGCGGCGGGCTTCTTCGGCCCGGACGCGCGTGCCACGCCCACGGGTTCCTTGCGGGACAAGGACGACGCGGGCGCGTGGCTGGCCGCGGAGACGGGCAACTGGCTCGGCGCGTTGCGGTGGGCGGGCGCGCACGGGATGCACCGCGCGGTGCTGGACCTGGCGACCGCCGTGCACTGGTACTCCGACCAGCGCGGGCGTGGCGAGACGTGGGCCGAGGTGTTCACCGCGGGTGTCGCGGCGGCCCGCGCCCTGGGCAGCGTGCGGGACGAGGCGGTGCAGCTCAACTTCCTCACCTGGACGCGGTGCGTGCTGCTGCGCGATCCCGAGCGGGCGCTGGCGCTGCACGCCGACGCGTGGCGGGCCGCCGTGGCGGCGGGCGACGTGAAGGAGCAGGCGTGGGCGGTGCACTACCGGGCCGCGTCGGAGATGCGGGCGGGTGACCTGGACTCGGCGCGGGACAGCGCGATCCGCGCGCGGGAGCTGTTCCGCGCCGCGGACTACCCGCTGGGCGAGCAGATCTCCTCGTCCTGCCTGGGTCTCGTGCTGCACGCGCTGCACCGGTACGAGGAGGCCGCGGCGGTGCACCGGGCCCTGCTGGAGACCGTGCGCGCGGGCCGGCTCGACCTGTCGCCGGTGATGGCCGACGAGATGCAGGCGAGCCTGCTGGTGCGCACCGCGGAGAGCCTGGCGGAACTCGGGCGGTGGGCGGAGGTGCGGGTGGCGGCGACCGAGGCCCTGCACCACGCGGTCGCCGCCACCGCACCCGGCAGCGCCTGCGACGCCCGGTACCTGCTCGGACTCGCCCGGTACCGGCTCGGCGACGCGGTGGGGGCGCGTGCCGACCTGGTCGCGGCGGCTGCCTCGGTGGACGAGCGCCGCCCCCACCGCGCGTCCGCGGTGCTGGGCCTGCTCGCCGACGTGCTCGACGAACTCGGCGACCCGGCCGCGGCGGTGCGGTGCCGGGAGCGGGCCGCCGGATCGCGGTCAGCCGATCGGTGACGCGTTCCTGGCCATCGCCGCCTGGTCCTTCCGTGCCGATCCGGTGGGGTTGCCACCAAGTCAACCGCCGGACGCCCCCGGGCACCACGCAGAACAACCGGCAGAAGTACACCGGTCACCCGCGTGCGCCGGGGGCGGCCACGCCGACCGGGTCAGTCGCCCACCACGGCGAGGGCGTCGATCTCCACCAGCAGGCCCGCCGGCAGGCCCACGTACACCGTGGTGCGGGCCGGGTACGGGAGCTGGGTGACGACCTCGTTGTAGGCGTCGTTCATCTCGCCGAAGTGGGCGGCGTCGGTCAGGTAGACGCGCATCATCAGCACGTCGTCCAGCGACGCGCCGCCCGCTTCCAGCACGGCGACGATGTTCGCCAGCGCCTGCTTGGTCTGCTCCGCGACGGTCTCGCCGACGATCTCGCCGGTCGCCGGGTCGAACCCGACCTGGCCCGCCACCTGGAGCACGTTGCCCTTGCGGACGCCCTGGGAGAACGACGCCACCGGGGTCGGGGCGTTCGCGGTGCGGATCTCGGTCTTGGCCATGCGCACTCCTGTGTCGTGTCGCCCCGCCCTGGTTGGCGGGGACGCGTCGGGTTTCCTCTTCCGCGTGGCGCGGGAGGCCGTCAGTCCCGCGGGGTCCAGCCGCACTCGACGGAGGCCGCGCGGGCGGTGGCCCGGAGGTCGGGCAGGTGGCCCAGCAGGCCGTCGAAGTCGAGCAGCACCTTGGGCACCGACATGGACACCGCCGCCACGACCTCGCCGCGCGCGCCGCGGATGGGCGCGGCGATGCAGTGGATGAAGTCCTCGTGCTCGGCGTTGTCCACGGCGTAGCCGCGTTCGCGGACGCGGTCCAGCTCCGCCAGGTAGGCGGCGGGCGTGGTGATGGTGTTCGCGGTCAGCGGCGGGTAGTCGAGGGATTCGGCGATCTCGCGGCGGCGCGGCTCGGGCAGGTCGGACAGCAGGACCTTGGCGACGGCCGTGCAGTGCAGCGGCGCGCGCCTGCCGATGCGGGAGTACATCCGCATCGGGTGGGTGCTGTCGTACTTGTCGATGTAGATCACCTCGCCGCCCTCGTAGGAGGCCAGGTGCACGGTGTAACCCAAGCGGGCGTTGAGGTCGCGCAACGCGTTCTCGGCCGCGCGCCGCACGTCGCGCTCCTCCAGGGCCCGGTTGGCGAGGTCGAACAGGGCCGCGCCCAACCGGTAGTGGTGCACGCCGTCACGCCGCACGAAGTGGTGCGACTCCAGCGTGCGCAGCAGCCTGAGCGCGGTCGACTTGTGCACCCCGATCACGGCGGACAGCTCGTCCAGCGTGCGGGCGCCCTTGGCCAACTCGCCCATCAGGGTCAGCGCCCGGTCCAGGCTCTGGCTCATCCAGTTCTCCTCAGGTGCGCGGCGGCCCACGTCGCCGGGTCCGCGTCCAGCAGCGGCCCGGTCACTTCGGCGGGCAGCGGTTCACCCACATCTTCGCTGGTGAGCAGGCAAGCGGCGGCCTGGAGGTGCCCGGCACGCAGTCGGCGCGTCGGCGGCAGGCCCGCGAGGTGGGCGGCGAGGTAGCCCGCGGCGAAGCCGTCACCCGCGCCGACCGGTTCCACGACGTCGACGCGCAACGCCTCCTGGTAGGTGAAGACGCCGTCCTCGACGAGGGTCACGCCCCGCGCGCCCTCCTTGACGACGATGGTCCGCGGCGTGGGCAGCAGGGCACGCAGCTTGGCCGGGTCGCCGGTGCCCCACACGGCCTCGGCCTCGTCCGCGCCGGCCAGCACGACGTCGGCCGCGTCGGCGAGTTCGAGCAGCACGGTCGGGTCCCGGTCGGCCCACAGCGCGGGCCGCCAGTTGAGGTCGAACGACACCAGGTGGTCGCGCGGCCGGGACAGGGCCGCGCGCAACAGGTCCAGGCAGCTCTCGGACAACGCGGCGGTGATGCCGCTGACGTGCAGCAGCGCCACGTCGGTGAAGTCGACCCGGCGCAACGCGTCGGGCCCGAGGGCGGACGCCGCGGAACCACGCCGGTAGTAGCGGACGGGACTGCCCGCCGCGTCGGCTTCCTTCACGTAGAGACCGGTGGGCCGGGTCGGGTCCACCCGCACCCCGGACACGTCGACGCCCGCGCCGCGCACGAAGTCCAGCACGGCGCCGCCGAACGCGTCGGCGCCCACCGCGCCCACCCACCGGCTGCGCAGCCCCAGCCGCGCCAGGTGGATGGCCACGTTGGACTCGGCCCCGCCGACGGCGCGGGTCCAGGTGCGCACGTCGCGCACCGGTCCCGGTTCGGCGGGCACCAGCACCACCATGGTCTCGCCCAGGCACACCACGCCGCCCGTTAGGTCGAACCGCATCCGCTCCTCCGAGCCCTTTGATTGACGAGGCGGCAGCCGAATGTTACACAACTCATCATCACATCGCGCAATAGCCGTTGCGAACTACGCAACGTGAGGAGCGAGACAGTGGACATCGACCGGGACGCCGTGGCCGCGATCCGCGCGGAGCGCGTGGACTGGCGCTTCAAGAGCCTGCCCGCGAACGCGTTCGGCGCGACCGTCGGCGAGGTCGCCGACCGCGGGCTGGACCTGTTCGCCGACGGGTTCGTCGGACCGCTGGTGGTGCTGGACGCCACCGCGCTGGAGCACAACATCGCCACCATGGCGGCGTGGTGCGCCGAGCGCGGCGTCCTGCTGGCGCCGCACGGCAAGACGACCATGGCTCCGCAGTTGTTCACCCGGCAGCTCGACCGCGGCGCGTGGGGCATCACCGCCGCCAACACCGGCCAACTGCGCGTGTACCGGGCGTTCGGGGTGGGCCGGGTGTTGTTCGCCAACCAGCTCGTCGACCCGGCCGGGCTCGCCTGGACCGCCGCCGAACTCGCCCGCGACCCGGAGTTCGAGTTCAGCTGCTGGGTCGACTCGGTCGCCGGCGTGGCGCGGATGACCGAGCTGCTGGGCGAGGTCGAGCGGCCGGTGGACGTGCTGGTGGAACTCGGCGCGCCCGGCGGCCGGACCGGCGCGCGTGACCACGCCACCGCCATCGAGGTCGCGCGGGCCGCCGCCGCCAGCCCCGCGCTGCGGCTGGTCGGCGTCGCCGGGTACGAGGGCGCGCTCGCCCACGACGCGTCCGAGGCGGCGTTGTCCGCCGTGGACGAGTACCTGGAGGACCTGCGCGAACTGGTCGTGGAGATCAAGGACCTGTACGAGGTGGACGTCCCGCTGGTCACCGGCGGCGGCAGCGCCTACTTCGACCAGGTGGCGACGGCGTTGCGCGGGCCGTGGCCGTTCACCGTGCGGCCGGTGCTGCGCAGCGGCGCCTACATCACCCACGACGACGGCTTCTACCGCGGCATCTCGCCGTTCGGCCGGGTCGCGGGCGAGCAGCCGTTCCGGTCCGCGTTGCGGGCGTGGGCGCAGGTCACCTCCCGGCCGGAACCCGGTCTGGCGCTGCTCACCATGGGCAAGCGCGACGCGTCGTTCGACGAGGGCCTGCCGGTGCCCCGGGTGTGGCGCGGGCGTGACGGCGTGACGCGGCCCGTCGAGGCGACCGTGACCGCGCTCAACGACCAGCACACGTTCCTCTCGCTGCCCGCGGGCTCGCCGGTCGAGGTCGGCGACTGGATCGGCCTCGGCCTGTCCCACCCCTGCACGGTGTTCGACAAGTGGCAACTCATCCCGGTGGTCAACGGCGCCGACGGCACCACCGTGGTGGACCTGGTGCGCACGTACTTCTAGAAAGGACGGCGGCGTGGACATCGTCTTCAAGGGCGCGCTCGTGGTGGACGGCACGGGTTCGCCCGGCTACCGGGCGGACGTGGGCGTGCGTGACGGCCGGATCGCCGGGATCGGGTCGGTGGGCGGGCGGCGGGAGGTCGACGCCGCCGGGCTCGTGCTCGCACCCGGTTTCATCGACATGCACTCGCACTCCGACCTGCGACTGCTGGCCGAACCCGACCACCTGGCCAAGGTCTCGCAGGGCGTCACCACCGAGGTGCTCGGCCAGGACGGGCTGTCCTACGCGCCCGTCGACGACGAGGTGCTGGCCGCGCTGCGCGCCCAGCTCGCCGGCTGGAACGGCGACCCGGACGGGTTCGCCTGGGACTGGCGGTCCGTCGGCGAGTACCTGGACCGGCTCGACCGCGGCATCGCCGTGAACGCCGCCTACCTGGTGCCGCAGGGCACGCTGCGGATGCTGTGCGTCGGCTGGGACGACCGGCCCGCCACCCCCGCCGAGCTGGACCGGATGCGCGAGGTGCTGGCGCGGTCCCTGGCCGAGGGCGCGGTCGGCATGTCGTCCGGCCTCACCTACACGCCCGGCATGTACGCGGGGTCGGCCGAGCTGACCGCGCTGTGCCGGGTGGTCGCCGAGCACGGCGGCTTCTACAGCCCCCACCACCGCAGCTACGGCGCGGGCGCGCTGGAGGCGTACGCGGAGATGGTGGAGGTGACGCGGGCGGCGGGCTGCCCCCTGCACCTCGCGCACGCCACGATGAACTTCGAGGTGAACCGGGGACGCGCGGGCGACCTGCTGGCGCTGCTGGACGACGCGATCGCGGCGGGCGCGGACATCACCCTGGACACCTACCCGTACCTGCCGGGCGCGACCTACCTGTCCGCGCTGCTGCCGAGCTGGGCGGGCGAGGGCGGACCGGACGCCACCCTCGCCCGGCTGACCGACCCGGACGACCGCGAGCGCATCCGCGTCGAGCTGGAGGAGACCGGGTCCGACGGCTGCCACGGCGTGCCCGTCGACTGGACGACCATCGAGATCAACGGCGTGCGCCGCGCCGACCACGCCCACCTGGTGGGCCGCAGCGTGGCCGAGTCGGCACGCGTCGCGGGCAGACCGCCCGCCGAGCTGTACTTCGACGTCCTGGTCGCCGAGCGGCTGGGCACCTCGTGCCTGATGCACGTCGGCCACGAGGAGAACGTGCAGGCGATCATGCGGCACCCGGCGCACACCGGCGGCAGCGACGGGCTGCTGGTCGGCGACCGGCCGCACCCGCGCGCGTGGGGCACGTTCCCCCGCTACCTGGCCCGGTACGTGCGTGAACTGGGCGTGCTGAGCCTGGAGGACTGCGTCGCGCACCTGACCGGCCGCGCCGCCAAGCGCCTGCGGCTCGCCGACCGCGGCCTGGTCCGCGAGGGCTACGCGGCCGACCTCGTGCTGTTCGACCCGCACGAGGTGGCCGACACCGCGACGTTCGACCAGCCGCGCCAAGCCGCCAACGGCATCCCCTACGTGCTCGTCAACGGCGTGCCCGTGATCGACGACGGCAGGCGCACCGACGCCCTGCCCGGCCACTCCCTGCGCAACCACCGGAGCCGACCTTGATGGACTGGCTACAGCACTCCACCGGCGGACTGCTGACGCTGTCCGGCTTGAGCATCGCCCTGCTCCTGCTGCTGATCATCCGGCTGCGGGTCGAGCCCTTCATCGCGCTGCTGGTGGTCGGCCTGCTGCTCGCGCTGGCCGCGGGCCTGCCGGTCGAGCAGCTGGTGGGCTCGGCGCAGAAGGCGTCGGGATCGCTGCTGGAGACCGGGTTCGGCGGCATCCTCGGCCACGTCGCCGTGATCATCGGCCTCGGCACCCTGCTGGGCTCCGTCCTGGAGGCGTCCGGCGGCGCGGCCGTCCTGACCCGCACGTTGCTGCGCCTGGCGGGTGAGCGGCGCGCGCCGCTCGCCATGGGCCTGGCGGGGCTGATCTTCGGCGTGCCGGTGTTCTTCGACATCGGCATCTTCGTCCTCGCGCCGCTGGTCTACACGGCGGCCAAGGCGGGTGGGCGGTCCATCGTCCTCTACGCCCTGCCGCTGCTGGCGGGCCTGTCCGTGATGCACGCGTTCATGCCGCCCCACCCCGGGCCGGTGGCGGCGGCCGGGTTGCTCGGCGTGTCGCTGGGCTGGGTGATCGTGATGGCGTTGGCCGTCGGCATCCCGGCGTGGTTCGTCGGCGGCGTGCTGTTCTCGACGTGGATCGGCAAGCGGGTCGTGGTGCCGCCGCCGGAGGAGATGCTGGCCGCCGCCGAGAAGGCCCGCACCGACCGCGCCGAACCACCGCTGTCGCTGGTGCTGGGGATCATCGCCGTGCCGCTGGTGCTGATCCTCGCGGGCACGTTCGGCAGCATCCTGCTGCCCAAGGGCTCCACCGTGCTGTCGGTGTTCACGTTCTTCGGCACACCCGCCGTGGCGTTGACCATCGCGGTGCTGCTCGCCTTCTGGCTGCTGGGCTTCCGGCGCGGCATGAGCCGGGCGGCGGTCGCGGACCTCGCCGCGGGCGCGTTGCGGCCGGTGGCGATGATCCTGCTGGTGGTCGGCGCGGGCGGGTTCTTCGGCGCGGTGCTGTCGGCGACCGGCGTGGGCAAGGTGCTCGCGGGCGAACTGGCCGACCTCGGCCTGCCGGTGATCGCGTTGTCCTACGTGATCAGCTGCGCGCTGCGCATCGCGCAGGGCTCGGCGACCGTGGCGATCGTGACCACCACCGGCATCGTCGCACCCGTCATCGCGGGCCTGGGCTACTCGCAGCCGCAGCTCGCGCTGGTCGTGATGGCGATCTCGGCCGGCTCGATCATCGCCTCGCACGTCAACGACGGCGGCTTCTGGATCGTCTCCCGCTACTTCGGCCTGTCGGTCAAGGAGACGCTCAAGACGTGGACGGTGCTGGAGACCGTGCTGTCCGTGGTGGGCTTCGCGGTGGCGGCGCTGCTCAGCCTCGTGGTCTGAGCCTCAGGACCGCGGTGGCAGCGGGAAGCTCGCGAGGACGCGCTCGGCGGGGATCTCGCCGACGTACTGCCGGCACGCGCACGGGGCGGTGAACCCGCCCACGTACTTGTTCCTGGCCTTGGTCGTGGCGTGGCACCCGCCGTGCTCGTCGTGGAAGGACAGGGCGTGCCGGCAGCCCTCGCAGACCGCGGGCGGCGGGCCGAGCCGCGCGGACCGGCGGCGGCCGGTCAGGTGGCCGAGACCGAAGCCGACCAGGGCGATGACCGCCCCGGCGACCAGCGTGACGGGGTCCATCGCGGGTCCCATTCCGTTGTCGTGGCGTGTCGGGCCAATCTACGCCGGACGCGGGCTGTCAGGCTTCCCGGGCGGCGCGGAACCCCGCCAGGTACGTGCGGAGCCCGCGCTGCCCGTGCCGCATCATCACACCGTGGTTGGCCTTCATGAACGGCCGGCCGACCAGCGCGAGCCTGCGCAGCAACGCCTTGCGCACCACGACCTGCTGCTCGTACACCAGCCGCGAACCCGCGCCGTCCCGCGACACCAGCCAGCTCGCCACGCCCTCCAGGTCGCCGACCAGGTCGGCGCGCAACAACCCCGCCGCGGGCTCCTTCGCGTTGTGCCACGTCTGGAACACCAGCTCGTACGGCAGCAGCGACCGGCACCGCAGCTCCGCGCCGTCCGCCGCGATCCGCCGCGCCGCGCGGACCTCCGGCCACCACAGCGGGTAGCTGCCGAGGTCCGCCAGCACGTGGAACGCCTCGTCCGGCGGGCAGTCGACCCGCCAGACGCTGCGGAAGCGGTAGGAGTTCAGCATGGTCCGAATGCTCGCCCACACCGCCCGCCCGCACCAGGGCGCCGATCGGGCGACGTCACCCCGCGACGGCGGTCTCCGTGCCGAGCACCGCGCGCAGGAAGCCGCCGGTGTAGCTCTCCTCGACCGCCGCCACGTCCTCCGGCGTGCCCTCGGCGACCACCGTGCCACCGCCGGAACCGCCCTCCGGCCCCATGTCGACCAACCAGTCCGACGTCTTGACGACGTCCAGGTTGTGCTCGATCACGATCACCGTGTTGCCCTTGTCCACCAAGCCGTTGATGACGCCGAGCAGCTTGCGGATGTCCTCGAAGTGCAGGCCCGTGGTCGGCTCGTCCAGGATGTAGACGGTCTTGCCGGTGGAGCGCTTCTGGAGTTCCGAGGCGAGCTTCACGCGTTGCGCCTCGCCACCGGACAGCGTCGGCGCGGGCTGACCCAGCCGCACGTAGCCCAGGCCGACGTCGACCAGGGTGCGCAGGTGCCGGTGGATGGCGTTGATCGGCTCGAAGAACGCCGCCGCCTCCTCGATCGGCATGTCCAGCACCTCGGCGATGGTCTTGCCCTTGTAGTGCACCTCCAGGGTTTCCCGGTTGTACCGGGCGCCCTTGCACACCTCGCACGGGACGTACACGTCCGGCAGGAAGTTCATCTCGATCTTGATGGTGCCGTCGCCCGCGCACGCCTCGCAGCGCCCGCCCTTGACGTTGAACGAGAACCGGCCCGGCTGGTAGCCGCGGACCTTCGCCTCGGTGGTCGCCGCGAACAGCTTGCGGATGTGGTCGAACACGCCGGTGTAGGTGGCCGCGTTCGAGCGCGGGGTGCGGCCGATCGGCGACTGGTCCACCTGCACCAGCTTGTCGACGTGCTCCAGGCCCTTGATCCGGGTGTGCCGACCGGGCACCTGGCGCGCGCCGTTGAGCTTGTTCGCCAGCACCGTCGCCAGGATGTCGTTGACCAGGGTCGACTTGCCGGACCCGGACACGCCGGTCACCGACACCAGGCAGCCCAGCGGGAACGACACGTCGATGCCGCGCAGGTTGTGCTCACGCGCGCCGACCACGGTCAGCTGCCGCTTCTTGTCGACCTTGCGGCGGGTGGCGGGCATCGGGATCTGCTTGCGGCCCGACAGGTACGCGCCGGTGACCGACTCCTGGTTGGCCAGCAGCTCCCGGTACGGGCCGCTGTGCACGACCTTCCCGCCGTGCTCGCCCGCGCCGGGGCCGATGTCGACCACCCAGTCCGACGTGCGGATGGTGTCCTCGTCGTGCTCCACCACGATCAGCGTGTTGCCCAGGTCGCGCAGCCTGGTCAGGGTCTCGATCAGGCGGTGGTTGTCCCGCTGGTGCAGGCCGATCGACGGCTCGTCCAGCACGTACAGCACGCCCACCAGGCCGGAGCCGATCTGCGTGGCCAGCCGGATGCGCTGCGCCTCGCCGCCGGACAGCGTCGCCGACGCCCGGTCCAGCGACAGGTAGTTCAGGCCCACGTCGAGCAGGAAGTGCAGGCGGGCCTGGATCTCCTTGAGCACCGCGCCCGCGATCATCGCCTCGCGCTTGGCCAGCTTCAGGCCGTCGAGGAACTCGGAGCACTCGGCCACCGACATGGCGCACACCTCGGCGATGGACTTGTCGCCCTTGCGCGCGTGGTGCAGCGTGACGGCCAGGATCTCCGGCTTGAGGCGCGTGCCCTGGCACGCGGGGCACGGCACCTCCCGCATGTAGCCCTCGTACTTCTCCCGCATGACCTCGGACTCGGTCTGCTCCTGCCGCCGTTCCAGGAACGGCACCACGCCCTCGTAGTTGGCGTAGTAGGAGCGCTCGCGGCCGTACCGGTTCTTGTAGCGGACGTTCACCTGCTCCGGCGCGCCGTGCAGGATCGCCTTCTGCGCCTTCGCGGGCAGCCGCCGCCACGGCGTGTCCATCCGGAAGCCGATCGCCAGCGACAACGCCTCCAGCAGCCGCGCGAAGTATTCGGCGGTCTGCCCGCTCGACCACGGCGCGATCGCGCCCTCGGCGAGGGACAGCTCGTCGTCCGGGACGACCAGCTCCGGGTCGACCTCCTTGCGCACGCCGATGCCGGTGCACGTGGGGCACGCGCCGTAGGGCGAGTTGAACGAGAACGACCGGGGCTCCAGGTCCTCGATCGCCAGCGGGTGGCCGTTCGGGCAGGCCAGGTTCTCGGAGAAGCCGCGGACGCGGCCCGGGTCGTCCTCGGGGACGTCCACGAACTCCAGCTCGACCAGGCCGTCGGCCAGGCGCAGCGCCGTCTCCACCGAGTCGGTCAGCCGCTGCTTCGCGCTCGCCTTCACGCTCAGCCGGTCGATGACCACCGCGATGTCGTGCTTCTCCTGCTTCTTGAGCTTCGGCACCTCGCCCAGGGCGTGCACGACGCCGTCCACCTTCGCCCGCGAGTAGCCCTGCGTCTGGAGCGTGGCGAACAGGTCGACGTACTCGCCCTTGCGGCCCCGGATGACGGGCGCGAGCACCTGGAACTTGGTGCCCGCCGGCATCGCGAGCACCTGGTCGACGATCTGCTGCGGCGTCTGCTTGGCGATGGCCTCGCCGCACGTCGGGCAGTGCGCCTTGCCCGCGCGGGCGTAGAGCAGGCGCAGGTAGTCGTAGACCTCGGTGATCGTGCCGACGGTCGAGCGCGGGTTGCGGCTGGTCGACTTCTGGTCGATGGAGACCGCGGGCGACAGGCCCTCGATGAAGTCGACGTCCGGTTTGTCCATCTGGCCGAGGAACTGCCGGGCGTACGCGGACAGCGACTCCACGTAGCGGCGCTGGCCCTCGGCGAAGATCGTGTCGAACGCGAGGCTGGACTTGCCGGAGCCGGACAGCCCGGTGAACACGATGAGGCTGTCCCTCGGCAGGTCGAGGTCCACGCCCCGCAGGTTGTGCTCGCGCGCGCCGCGAACGACAAGGCGGTCAGCCACAGCGGTTCCCTTCAAGTGTTTCGACCGGACCCGAACAGGCGTTCGAAAAGCGTACTCCGGCGGACGGGGCGGCCTGTGCCGGGTGGGCGCGTGCCGCGGCGGGACGGACGCCCGCGACCCGGGCGAGCGCGCCGGGATCGTGCGCCATCGGCTCTACCGGTCGGTAGTGAACGCCCCTACGCTGGCACGATAGGCCATTCGGCCGCAGACGTCGGGGATGAGGTGCCATGAGCTTCGCTGATGCCGCACAGGTCCGGTCCGCCGGTACGAGCGTACCCGCGCCGCGCGAGCAGTCCGCCGCGGTGCAGGACGCCGTGACCGGTCTCGCCGAGGTGGAACGCGCCACACAGGCGCTGTACGAGGCGGTCGCGGAGCTGGACCAGGCCGCGCTGCGCGGGCCGAGCCTGCTGCCCGGCTGGAGCCGGGCCCACGTGGTGACCCACCTCGCCCGCAACGCCGACGGCCTGGTCAACCTGCTGACCTGGGCGAAGACCGGCGTCGAGCACCCGATGTACCCGAGCGCCGCCGACCGGGAGGCCGACATCGAGGAGGGCGCGGGCCGGCTGCCCCAGCTGCTGCGCGCCGACCTGGACGCGGCGTGCCAGCGGTTCGCGACCGCCGCCCGCGAGCTGCCGCCCACCGCGTGGGAGGCGGAGGTCGCGCACCCGCGCAACGGGCCGTTCCTGGCGCACCGCGTCCCGTGGCTGCGGCTGTGCGAGGTGTGGTTCCACCTGGTCGACCTCGACCGCGGCACCGGCTTCGACGACCTGCCCGAGCACCTGGTGGAGGGTTTCGTGGACACCGCGGTCGGGCAGTACGCCGACCGCGCGGACGTGCCCGACGCGCGGATCGACGTCACCCTGCCGGACGGCCGTCAGCGGAGCTGGGCGTTGACCGCCGCGAGTGAATCACCCGTCGTGGGCGGTTCCGCGGCGGACGTGCTCGGGTGGTTGACCGGTCGCCACAGCGGCGCGCGGCTCAGCGGCACCGCGCCGACGCTGCCCAGGTGGCTCTGAGCCGAGCGCAGGCGGGCGGCGAGCAGCAGGCGCAGCAGCAGCGGCCGTGAACCGGTGGTGAGCGCGCGGTGCGCGGGGCGTTCCACGAACCGGGTGAGCAGCCAGCCGAGCAGCACCGCGACACCCAGGAACGCGGTGAGCTGCACCCACGGCCCGCCGCCCGCCACCGCGGCCATCACCACGTAGCCGATCTCCTGGTGCACCAGGTACACCCCGTAGGAGATGCCGGCGAGCCACTTCACGGGCCGCCGGACGAGCCGCACGGGGCGGACGTCCCAGTCGGGGCCCTTGGCGCACGCGGCGACCAGCAGCAGCGTCACGCCCAGCGCCGCGGTCGACACCGGGTCGTCGCTGTGCACGCCCTGCGCCACCAGGACCGCGGCGAGGAGAGCGGTGAGGTGCCCCGTGCCCAACCGGTTCTTCGACCACAGCCAGATCCCGACGCCCGCCGAGAACAGTTGAGCGCGGTGCATCCCGAGGCCGTCGTAGACGGTGCGGACGAGACCGGGCTCCTCCGTCCAGATCCGCACGACCAGCGGTCCGAGCGCGATCGCCCACAGCAACGCCCGCAGCCGGGCGCCGCGCACCCGGGAGACCAGGAACGCGCCCGCCACGAAGCCGATCACCTGCACCGGCAGGGTCCAGTACGAGAAGTCGACCAGGCGCACCTCGGGGAACCAGTTCTGGAGCATGAGGACGTTGACCACGAGGTCGCGGGGTTCGAGTTCGCTCCACCCCTCGGGGGCCAGCCGGGTGAGCACCAGGTACGTCATCGTCGCCGCCGCGGCGTACGCGGGCAGGAGGCGGGCGAGGCGGTTGCGCAGGAAGCGCGCGGGCTCGCCCTTCGCCAGCGAGGCGCAGGCGAAGAAGGCCGAGATGACGACCAGCGTGCTGGCCCCCATCTCCAGGGAGACGGTGAACGCGGGGGCGCCGATTTCGCGGTGCACGGACGGCCCCGCGTGGGTCGCGTGCTGGAGCAGCACCACGGTCACCGCGAGGACGCGCAGGACGTCCCAGTTGATCCGGCGAGGAGTTGGCACGAGAGCGATATACCCAGTTCAGCGCGTATTCAAAGGAGGTCGTCGGACGGGCCTTGATCGTTACTAAGCCTATTGGACCAACCTGTAGGGATCCTGAAGGGTGCCTCGTCGACTAGCGTCAACGGCCGTGGACGTACTTGAGGACTACACGGGCCACGTCGAGCCCGACGGCCCGGCTACCCGCCGCACGCTGGACGAACTGACCATCACCAAGCTCTCCGTCGGCCCGATGGACAACAACGCCTACCTGTTGGTGTGCGGGAAGACGAACGAGGCCCTGTTGATCGACGCGGCGGCCGACCCGACGCGGATCTCGGACCTCATCGGCCACGACCGTGAGCGCCCACGCCTGAAGACGGTCGTCACCACCCACCGCCACCCGGACCACTGGGGCGCGCTGGGCGCCGTGGCGGGCGCCAACGGCTCGAACACCGTCGCCCACCCGTTGGACGCCGAGGTCCTCCCCGTCCCGCCGGACCAGCTGGTCGAGCACGGGGACACCGTGGTGGTCGGCGAGGTCCCGCTGACCGTGATCCACCTGCGCGGCCACACGCCGGGCTCGATCGCCCTCCTGTACCGCGGACCGGGCGGCCGGGCGCACCTCTTCACCGGCGACTCCCTGTTCCCCGGTGGCGTGGGGAAGACCAACTCGCCGGAGGACTTCACGTCCTTGTTCGACGACGTGAAGTCGCGGATCTTCGACGAACTGCCCGACGACACGTGGTTCTACCCGGGCCACGGCGACGACTCGACCCTGGGCGCCGAACGCCCTCACCTGGACGAGTGGCGCTCGCGCGGTTGGTGAATTGAAGCTTCCGGGCCGTCTGAGACATCAGGCGGCCCGTTTCGCTGTCGTGGCAGCCGAACCTCGGCGAACGACTCCTGTTCCCCCCGGTCTTCGGCGTTGCTGGCACAGGGCGGCAGCCCGCGTGCGGACGCGCCACCGCGCGGCCCCAAACCCGGATGACATTCCCCGTGGGGTGGAACGCGGAGCTTGATCGCCCGCGCAACACCCACTCGGCGAGGTTCGTCGATCGATCGAACCCGGATACCCTGGTCGCCCTTACCGGCGCACGCACCGACCCTCGGAGTGCTCGTGGTCGCCACCACATCGCCCCGCATGACGGTCCAGTACCACACCGAGGCTTTTCAGCCAGGCGGACAAGATCACCGCCCAGAAACGCCCCGTATGCGCGATCGATAATGCGCCGCTACGGGTGGCGCTCGGTTGCGTAGCCCACTTCCCCACTCGAACCGGGCACTTGCGGCTGAGCGCTTTCGCTCCCGCCGAGGACGACCCCGACGCGATCTCACTGGACATGCGGGTGGACCAACTCGTCCTCGCCTACTACCTCACGGAGATACTCGACGGTTGGCGGGAAACCTCCGACGAAGGATTCGCTGACGGCACGTTCGTGTCAACGTCGTGGAGCGAGGCGATGAGCCTTCGCGATTGGCAGGGAGCCTTCTCCGAAACAGAGAACCAGTAGCACCCAGCCGCTTTCGCACACCGTCCGGTAGCACCCCGCCGCGATTCGGTCGCCCTACGTGACACACCACCCCAGCCAGTCGCCCGGTTCGAGCGAATCCACTGGGCCAACCCGGTCCTCCCGGGCACGCAACACCCGAAGCGCCCGCCCAACGTGCAGTAGCTTGGCCCGCACCCCCGACACCGCGAGGAGCGCCGATGACAGATCCGTTGGCCGAGGTGCAGCGCCTGGTGAACGACTGGGAACGTGACGAGAAGGCGGTCCGCTACCGGGCGATGCGCCAAGAGGTCGAGCGCATCGCACTCACCGCGTCAGCCGCGAACGGCGCCGTGAGCGTGACCGTCGGGCACAACGGCATCCCCACCTGCGGAACCATGACCGACGCCGTCCACCACCTACCCCCACCCCAAATCGCCGCCGCCGTCACGGAGGCGATGGGCACGGCGCAAGCCGGCTACCCGGCCGAGCTGACCAGGATCGCCAGGCGGATGTCCGGCGGCTAAATGCACGCGCATTCGGCGTAACGGCTGTGTTAGACAGCCGATCATGGATCGACAGAAACTCAGCGCTCTGGCACACGCCGACCACCCGATCGCCGCGCCGCTAGCCGACCCCGCGGTGGACGACCTGATCGACCGCGCGGTCCGCCCCGGCGCGCACGTGCTCGACCTCGGGTGCGGCGAAGGGGCGTGGCTGTTGCGCGTGCTCAACCGGCGGCCGGGGGTCACGGCCGTCGGGGTTGACCTCTCCGGCGAGGGCTTCGACCGCACTCGCGCGGCGGCGGAGGCGGCCGGGGTCGCGGATCGGCTCGAACTCCTCCGGCAGGACGTCACCCGGTACGAGGCGGCACGGCCCGCCGATGTCGTGCTCAGCATCGGCGCGGCTTACGCGTTCGGCGGTCTGCTGCCCGCGTTGGCCGCCGCACGCGGGTACCTCGCCGATGACGGCGTCGTGCTGCTCGGCGACTGCTTCTGGGAACGCGAGCCGGACCCGGACCTGCGCGCGCAACTGGAGGACGGCCCGCAGAAGTACGCCGACCTGCCCACCACGGTCTCCCAGGTGGTGGCCGACGGGTGGACGCCGGTGCACGGGCACGTCAGCACCCTGGCGGAGTGGGACGCCTACGAGTGGAGCTGGACGGGGTCGGTCGCGCGTTGGGCCCTCGACCACCGCGACGACCCGGACGTCGAATCCGCCCTCCGCACCGCGAACGCCCACCGCGACCTGTGGCTTGGCGGCTACCGGGGCGTGCTCGGCTTCGTCACGCTGGTGCTGCGCCCCACCGTCGCACCGCGGTAACCGGTTGCCTTGGCGCGGTAAGGTTCTGCCGTGCCTGCTTCGGACTGGTCACGCCGCCACTAGCGGCGGCGTGAGACACCTCTTCGCTCCGCCGCGTCAGCGAGTCCATCGCCGGTGCGGCCCGATCAGGCTGCCCGGCTCCGTTTTCGCGGTTCGGAGCCTGTGTGCGTTTTCCCGTTGTGACAGCGGTTCTGCTGTCGTCGTTGTCGTTTCCGCTGACCATCACCGGGGCGTCGGTCGCGTTGCCGTCGCTCACCGCCGAACTGGGTGCTTCGCCCACGCAGGCGCAGTGGGTGGTGACCGGCTACAACCTCTGCTTCGCCGCGTTCCTGGCGTTCGGCGGGTCGTTGGCGGATGTGCTGGGCCGGCGGCGGTGGTACGTCGCCGGAGTGGGTTTGTTCCTCGTCGGCAGCGTGTTCTGCCTGCTGGCCGGGGATGTCGCGTTGCTCGTCGTCGCACGGCTGGTCGCCGGCACGGGCGCGGCGATCGCCACCGCGACCGGGCAATCGTTGCTGGCGGCGGTGTTCGACGGGGATCGGCGGACGCGCGTGTTCGGCGCGTTGGGGACGGTCCTCGGGATCGGGTTGGCGTTCGGGCCGACCGCGTCCGGGTTGCTGGTCGATTCCCTCGGCTGGCGGGCGGTGTTCGGGGCGCCGGCCGTGCTCGCCGGGCTGGCGCTGCTGCTGTGCCCCGCGCTGCCCGCCGTCGCGGGCGTCGGACGTCGGGTCGACTGGGCCGGCGGCGCGTTGTTCACGGTCGGCCTGGGCGCGTTGATCTGGTTGTTCGTCGAGGGACCCGGCTTGCCGCCGGCGGTCGTGGTGGCGGTGGCCGTCGTGGTTTTGTTGTGCGGCGCGGTGTTCGTCCGGGTGGAACGGCGACCGGACCCGATGTTCGACCTGGAGCTGTTGCGGCACCGGGGTTTTCGCGGCTACTCACTGGTGGCGGCGGCGATGATGGGACTGCTCGTGCCGCTGCTGGTGCACCTGCCGTCGTACCTGATCGACGTGATCGGCTTGGACGCCGCGGAAACCGGGCTGTGGATGCTGATGCTGACCGCGCCGTCGGTGCTGCTCCCCGGTCCGGGCGCGGCGATCGCACGCCGGTCGCCGCTCGTGCTCTCGGTGGGCGCGGTCGTGGTGAGTTCGACGGGCGTGGTGGCGTTGGTGGTGATCGGGCCGGACGTCGCGCCGTGGGCGTTGCTCGTGCCGTTGGTGCTGATCGGCACGGGGGTCGGCCTGACCACCGGCGTGGTCGACGGGTTGGCGATCTCCCGTGCGCCGCAAGGCAAAGCGGGCACGGCGGCCGGGTTGTTCAACACGGCGCGACTCGCCGCGGAAACGGTCGCGCTGGCCACGGCGGGTTCGGCTTTGGCTTACCTGACGGCGGAAAGCGGTTCCACGGTCGCGTTGCGCGTCGTGGTGGTGGCTTTGGGCTGCACCGGTTTCCTGGCCGCGCTCGCCGCCGCCCGGCTCTTGCGCCCGTCATGAAGCACCGTACGCCTCGGTCGCGGCACGCACCGCCGCCACGCACGCCGCGACCGCCGGGTGCCCCGACGCCGACCGCAGGTAGGCGATGCGGGTGCGGCGGCGGATCGGCAGCGGTGTCAGGTGGACGCCGCCCGGTGGGGCGTCCAGGGCCAGGCGCGGCACCAGGGACACGCCCTGCCCGGCGGCGACCAGTGCCAGCACGGTGGCGAAGTCGTCGGCGTGGTGGCGGGCGCGGGGCGTGAAACCCGTCGCGCGGCACACCCGTTCGGTGACCGCGTGGCACAGCGTGCCGGGGGTCGCGAGGACCCACGGCGCGGCGCGGACGTCGGCGAGCGAGGCGGCGGGCGTGGACGTGGCGAGGAAGACCTCTTCCTCCAGCAGCGGCACGCCCGCCAGCGCCGGGTCCGGGTCCACCGGTGCGACGTCGTAGTCCTGGAGCAGGCCCACGTCGAGGCGCCGGTCGTGCAGCGCGGCCGGGACGTCCACCGGGTCCAGTTCGGTGACCATCAGCTCCAGGCCGGGGTGGCGGCGGCCCAGGTCGACCAGCGCGGACGGCAGCAACGCGCGCACGGCGGTCGGGAACGCGCCGATGCGCAGCGGCCCGGTCAGGCCGGTGGCGAGCGCGGCCAGTGCGGATGACGCGCGGTCCAGGGCGTCCAGCACTTCGTGCGCGTGCGCGACCAGGACGCGTCCCGCGGCGGTGAGCGACACGCGTCGTCCGGTGCGTTCCAGCAGCGGCACGCCTGCTTCGCGCTCCAAAGTGGACAGTTGTTGGGAGACGGCGGACGGTGTGTAGGCGTGTGTCTGCGCGACGGCGGCGATGGTGCCGAGGCGGGACAGTTCGTGCAGCAGGCGCAGTCGGCGCACATCGAGCATCAGGTGAGCTTACGTTTCACGTCAGGAACGTTCACTGGACCTGGTGGTCATGTCGGGTGAGGCTGGCGGTATGACGCTTTCCGGAGTTTTCGTCCCGCTGGTCACCCCGTTCGATGAGGCGGGTGCCGTCGCCGTCGACGCGTTGGATCGGCTCGCGCGCGAGGTCTTGGACGACGGCGCGACCGGGCTGGTCGCGCTCGGCACCACCGGTGAACCGGCCGCGCTCACCGACGCCGAGCGGCGCACTGTGCTTGACGTGGTGGGTCGGGTGTGCCGTGAGCGATCCGCGCCACTGCTGGTCGGCGCGAACACCCGGGCCGAGCTGGTGGCGCTCGCGGACTCCGGCGCCACTGCCGCGTTGTGCGCCGTGCCCGCGTTCCTCCGGCCCGGGGAGGACGGCGTGGTCGCGCACTTCGCCACGCTGACCGGCCCCGTGCCGCTGGTCGTCTACCACGTCCCGTACCGGACCGGTCAACCGTTGTCGGCCGGCGCGATCCGGCGGCTGGCGGCGCTGCCGGGGGTGGTCGGGATCAAGCACGCGGTCGGTTCGGTGGACGCGGACACCATGGACCTGCTGACCAACCCGCCCGCCGACTTCGCGGTACTCGGCGGCGACGACGTGTTCATCTCGCCGATGCTGGCGCTGGGCGCACACGGCGGCATCCTGGCGTCCGCTCACTTCGCCACCCGTCGGTTCGCCGATCTGGTCGACGCTTGGCACACCGACCCGCCGCGTGCCCGAGCCTTGAGCGCTCCCCTCACCGCCGGGGCCGCCGCCCTGTTCGCCGCGCCGAACCCGACCCTGGTGAAGGCAGTGCTCCACGCCCGGGGCCGCATCCCCACCCCTGCCGTCCGCCTGCCGCTGCTGGCACCGGACCCGACGCTGGTGGACGCCGCGGTTCGCGCTTGGTGAGGCCCCGCCACTCTCGTCACTCGGTCGCCATCGCACCCGATCTGACCAGTGGTTGCACGGTCCAAGGTGCGCAACCCTGACCAAGGCAGAGTGCGCCCCCTCACCACTCCCCTGTTCAGCTCGTTCGGGTGAAGCGTCATGTGCAGGACAACCTGGTGACGGGTTCAGAGCATGAGCCTAAATAAGGCGGAGGCGGCCAGGCGGACCCCCAGTGGCGAGCCACCCGGCGACCCGACGCACTCCCCCACCGACGAGAAGGGACCCGATGATCACGACACGAACCAGGGAAGCCGCCTTGCGGAGTCACCCCCACCTACGCCCTCGCACCCGACGAGCCACGGCCCGTCCGGTCCAGAAGCCGGCAGCGGCTCCAGCCCAGCTGTCTATTAACCGGTTCGGCACCCATCGGCCAAGCGGCCGTGCGTGCCCGTCGGCAGTGGACCGGACGCCGCGTCCAGCCGGGTATGTTGCCCGGCGTGGGTGACGGCGTGGTGGAGATCTACACCGACGGGGCGTGCAGCGGAAATCCCGGCCCCGGCGGCTGGGGCGCGGTGTTGCGCTACGGGCGGCACGAGAAGGACCTGTACGGAGGGGACGCAGGCCCGACGACCAACAACCGGATGGAGCTGATGGCGCCGATCCAGGCGTTGGAGAGCCTCACCCGGCCGTCGGTGGTGCGGATCTACACGGACAGCACGTACGTCCGGAACGGGATCTTGTCGTGGATGGCGAAGTGGAAGGCCAACGGCTGGCTGACGAGCGCCAAGCAGCCGGTGAAGAACGCTGACCTGTGGCGGAGGTTGGATGACGCCGTCGCGCCGCATCAGGTGGAGTGGCATTGGGTGAAGGGGCACGCGGGCAACGTGGACAACGAGCGGGCCGACCAGTTGGCCGTCCGCGGGGTTCGGGAGGTCGCCGGACGGTGAGTGGGTTCAGAGCCAACCGTTGTCGTGGGCGGTGGTGAAGGCGTCTCGGCGGTTGGTTGCGCCTAGCTTCACTACGGCGGCGGAGAGGTAGTTGCGCACGGTTCCGCTGGACAAGCCCAGGCGGTGGGCTATCTCGGTTACCGGGGTGTCGTACTCGGCCTGTCTCAGCACTTCCAGCTCCCGCGGCGTCAGGGGGCAGGGTGGTGGGAGTAGGGCATTCGCCGCGATCGCCGGGTCGACGTAGTGGCCGCCCGCGTGCACTCGGCGGATCACGTCGGCCAGGGCTCCTGCGGTCGTGCCCTTGGGCAGGAGGCCCTTGGCGCCGGTGGCCAGGGCTCGGTGCGGGTGGGGTGGTTTGCCCTGGCCGGTCAGGACTACGACGGCGCAGGTGGGCAAGGCTTGGGACAGGGTGGCTGCTACCGCGAAGCCGTCGTGGTCCGGCATTGTGGCGTCTACTACCGCCACGTCTGGGCGGGTGGTCAGGGCCGCGGTGATCGTGGACTCGCCGTTGGCGGTCATTGCCACGACTTCCAGGTCGATTTCCAGGCGCAGCAGGGCGGCTAGCGCCACTCGGACCAGGTCCTCGTCGTCGGCTATCAGCACCCTGATCACGCCGACCTCCTCCGGGTGCCTGGCCGTGGAACCCGTTGGCTCGGCCCTGGTGGGTGGAGCCGACTGGATGGGGTGGTGGCCGGGGTCGGAGTTGATGGTGCATCACGGGGGGCTTGAGCGGACCGTTCTGTTGCGCCTCTGGGAGCCGCATTGTGTGGATTGGCATCTGGGGTGGACGCGCGGGGGTGCAGGCAGAGCGGGGCGGGAGAAGGGCGGGGTGGGAACGGGCGCGAGGAGGCGGAGGAGGGACGGGCGGCGAGGGGCGAACTGTGAGGAGCGGGCTGTGAGGGACGGCGTGGGTGGGCGGAGGTGGAGGGGCGGAGCTAGTGGAAGGCGGTGGCTAGGCGGCGCATTCCCTCCTCGATTTGGGGCACCGTGTTGGTGGTGAACGACAGGCGCATTGTGGAGGGGTTGGGGGTCGTGGCGTAGAAGGGTGCCCCTGGCACGAAGGCGACGTCTTGCGCCAGCGCCTTGGGCAGCAGTTCGCCCGTGTCCACGCCGTCGGGTAGTTCGACCCACACGAACATCCCGCCATCCGGGTCGCTCCAGCTCGCGCCGGGCGGCAGTGTGCTGGGCAACGCCCTGATCATCGCGTCCCGGCGTTCGCGGTACGCGGCGCGGAGGCCGGCGATGTGCCGGCCGATGTCGCCGGCACCCAGGTACACCGCCGCGGCGGCCTGGTCGATGGTGGAGGTGTGCAGGTCTGCCGCCTGTTTGACGATCACCAGGGAGCGCAGGAGTTCGGCCGGGCCGCGTAGCCAGCCCAGGCGTAGGCCGGGTGCGCCGATCTTCGAGAAGCTCCCCACGTGCAGCACGCGCTCGCTGTGCGCGGCCAGGGGTGGGAGGGGGTTGCCGCGGTAGCGCAATTCGCTGTACGGGTCGTCCTCCACCACCCACAGGCCGTGGCGGTCGGCTAGGGCGGCTACCCGGGCGCGGCGGTCGGCGGTCAGGGTTCGGCCGGTGGGGTTGGCGAAGGTGGGCACCAGGTACAGCATCGTCGGCCGTTCTCGCTTGACCACCTCGGCCAGCGCATCGGGGTCGATGCCGTGGTTGTCGCCGGGCACCGGGACCACGCGGGCCCCGGCCAGGCGGAACGCCTGGAGTGCCGCCAGGTAGGTGGGTTCCTCGACCGCCACCACCGAACCCGGCTCCAGGAGCGCGGTGACGGCCAGGGTGAGGGCCTGTTGCGAACCTGTGGTGACGACGAGGTCTTCGGCCCCGGTGGGCAGGCCGCGGTCGGTCAGCCGCTCGGCCACCCGGGCTCGCAGGTCGGGGTCGCCCTCGGTGGGCGCGTACTGGAGGGTGCGACGACTGAGGGCCTGGTCGAACGCGGTGCGCAGGGCCTCGACGTCGAACAGCTCGGGCGCGGGCAGGCCGCCCGCGAAGGAGATGACCTCGGGGCGAGCTGTGAGGGCGAGCAGGTCGCGGACCGGGGAGCTGCCGACGCGGTTGGTTTTGGACATGTCGGTTCCTTGGTGATGGATAACTGCGGACCGGGACGACCCGGATGACTGGGACCACTGGGATACCGGGACGACTGTGCGGGGCAGAGGGGAGGACGGTGGGAATGAGGGGGGAAGAGGGAGGCGCGGGCAGGGGCGGTGGAGGCAGGGGCGCGGGAGCGGGCGGTGTGGGGAGGGGCGCGGGGCTGCGGGAGGTGGGACGCGGCAGGCGCCGGAAGCGGCGGGCCCGGGAACGGGGAGCGCCCGAGGGGGCGGGGAGCGCGGTCGTGGCGCGCGAGGCCCACCGGGAGGGTGACGGTGGTCCGAACATCCTATGTCGGCCGTAGCGAAGGGCTAGTGGCGGCAGACGGTGGGCGGGTGGCGGCGGGTGGGTGGCGGCGGACGCCGGGTGGTGGCTGGTGACGGGTGGCGGGCGGCAGGCGGGTGGCAGGCGGCAGGCGGCAGGCGGCAAGTGACGGGTGGCGGGTGGCGGGTGGCGGGTGGCGGGACAGTAGGGGGGCGTTCCCGAGAGAGGTGGGTCGGGTATTCGGGGCCAGGGTCGCGACCGGGTGGGGACGATCTTGGTGGGGTCCGGCAATGCATTTCGGAAGGCACGTCGTTGATTCGGACGGCGGTGTCCGGGCGGCCGTCCGGCTCGCCGCCATTCACAGTTATTACCCCGTCGCCGCCTATGTCACCGCTGGTCATCGCACGCATACGGTCGGTCTAACATGACGCTATAACCGGTTCGGTATATCCCTTTTAACCCAATTGGGTGGTACGACTCTTCGTGACCAAAGACACCCTGTGCGCGAGTAATCGCGTGTCTTTCGGAAACGAGGAACCTTGCGAATCAAGAGGTTGATCCCCGCGCTCGCAGCCGCCCTGCTGTCGCTGCTCGCGCTGGCCCCGTCCGGTCAGGCGGCGCCGGTCGCCGCGGACGGTGGCGTCACGCCGTACATCATCGGCGGCGGCTACGCGTCGAACGCCCCCTGGGCGGCTCGGCTGTTCTCCAACGGTCGCCAGACCTGCTCCGCGACCATCATCGCCCCGACCTGGATCCTCACCGCCAAGCACTGCGTGAGCGGCGGCGGGTTGTCGTTCCGGATCGGCAGCCTGGACCAGACGTCCGGCGGCACGACGGCCAACGGCGCGCAGACCTACACGCACTCCTCCGACCTCGCGCTGGTCCGCCTGGACCGCTCGGTCTCGGGCACCTACGCCCGGCTCGCCGCGTCCTCGCCGGGCGCCGGCACGTCGGTGCAGGTCTACGGCTGGGGCGCGACGTCCCGCTGCGGTTCCGAGATCAACTGCCAGTCGCAGCTGCTGAAGGTCGCCAACGTCACCGTGTCCGGCTCGTGCACCGACGCCTACGGCGGCACCGCGGTGTGCGCCCGCCGCGGCAACGGCATCACCGCCGGTGGTGACTCGGGCGGCCCGATGATGTACAACGGCCAGCAGATCGGTGTGGCCTCCACCAGCGACCGGCAGACCACCACGGCGTACACCAACGTCACCCGGTACCGCTCCTGGATCCAGTCCATCGCCGGGGTCTGATCCCCGCGAACAGCCCGCCCGGCCCCTCCGCGGGTCCGGGCGGGTGCTCCCACCACGAACGGCGCACGGCCCGGACTCCTCCGGGCCGTGCGCCGTTTTTCGGGTCAGCCGCGTCGGCGGCGGGCGACCAGGGCCAGCAACGCGGTGCCGCCGATCAGCAGCAGCCAGCCGATCAGGACGGCCCAGCCGAGGTCCCCGCCGGTGCGGGCTAGGCCGTCGCCGTCGTCACGCGGGCCGGGGCGGGTGGTCACGCCGGAGTCGGTGGCCGAGCTGCCGTCCGCCGCACTGCTGGACGTCCTGCTCGTGGTCACGCCCGTCGTGGTGACGCCGGTGGTCGTCGTGCCGGTGGTGGTGACGCCGGTCGTGGTCGACGACGTCGTGCCGCTGGTGGCGGAACCGGTCGTGGTCGGTTCCGTCGTGGTCGGCTCCGTCGTCGTCGGCTCGGTCGTGGTGGTCGTCGGCTCCGTGGTGGTGGTGGTCGGCTCGGTGGTCGTGGTCGGCTCCGTTGTCGTGGTGGGCACCGTCGTGGTGGGCACGGTCGTGGTCGTCGTGGTGGTGGTCGTGGTCGGCTCGGTGGTGGTGGTCGTCGGCTCCGTGGTCGTGGTGGGCTCGGTGGTCGTGGTCGGCTCCGTCGTCGTCGTCGTTGTCGTGGTGGTGGTGGTCGGCACGGTCGTTGTCGTGGTGGTGGTAGTAGTCGTGGTGGTAGTGGTCGTGGTCGTCGTGGTGGTGGGCGCCGCGCAGGTGGGCAGGTCGCCGTTGAACGGGTACGCGTGGAACTCCTGGCCGCCGTTGCTGGACGCGCCGTGGGTCAGGGAGCCGGCGGAGTAGAAGCGGCCGTTCACGCCGGGTGAGGCGACCGTCGTCATGCTCGCCCCGTTGCCGACCAGGACGCTGCCCTGGAACTGGCCGCTGCCGGCGATGCCGACCTGGGACGCGTCCGGGAAGTTCCACAGCAGCCGCTCGCGCAGCAGGTTGAACGGGTTGTCGTCGGTCAGCGTGCCGCTGTAGCTGTTGATGACCCGGACGTCGCCGATCATGTTGATCAGCACGGTCGCGCCGTCGGGGATGTTGGCGAACTCGATGCCCTGCTGGGCGAGGTTCGCGCCGGCGATGTCGAAGTCCACGTTGAACACCTGGATCGGGGACCGGCCGTCGCCGGTGAACAACGTCCGGTAGCCCTCGTTGACGGCGGTGCCGGTGGCGGGCGCGGTCTTGTAGCACTGGCTGGCGGTGGTGAGTTGCAGCTCCAGGTTCCGGTACGGGTCGAACGCGTTGGGGTCCGGGCGGTCGGTGCCGGTGATGGTCCCGGACAGCGGGCCCGCGTGGTGCACGACGCCGCCTTCGGCGAGGAGCTGCTGGCCCGGCGCGATGGTCACGCCGCCGTCGGTGACGAGGAAGTCGGACCCGTCCGGCGGCGGCACGCGGGAGCCGACGCCGACGATGCCGATGTTGTAGATCGGCGATCCGCCGGACGCCTTGTTCTGGTCGAAGTTGCCGCCGACCACCACGCGGCCCTCGGCCTCGGCCGCCGCGAAGCGGACCAGGTAGTCGCCGCCGACGAACACGTTGATGCCGTCGTCGCGCCCGGCGAAGTCGCCGTTGTTGATCGGCGGGAACTTGCCGGGGCACTGCGGCCCGACGCACGGCCCGAGGCCGCCCGGCAGCGGGGCGGCCGCGCCGATCCCGTGGCACACGAGAGCGGTGATTAGGGCCGCCGCGCCGAACAGGCCGAGCAGGTGGATGCGGGTGCGCGACATGCGGTCGATGCTGCGGGGAGCCGCTCCGCTCGCGCGCGCGCAAAACCCCGGAGGTAACCCTCCCGGGGAAGCAGAACCCCCTGTCCGGGTGGTTTTCAGCCGAACTCGGCGCGGACGCCGAGCAACCGCACGGCGCGGTCCAGGTCGAGCCCGGCCAGGGCGGTGAGCGCGCCGTCCTCGATCGCCGCCGCGTCGGTCGCGGGCGCGGGCAGCGGCACGCCTCGGGTGGTGGTGCGGAAGGGTGCGAACCGGACCTTGACGGCGACGCGCACCGCGGGCCGCCCTTCGGCGCGGACGTCCTCGGCGACGCGTCGCGCGAGCAGCCGCACCTGCGTGCGGATCTCGTCGGCGCTGGTCAGGTCCTGTTGGAAGGTGGTTTCGCGGGACCGGGAACGCGCGACGCGCGGTGTGCCGCGGACGGTCGGGTCGCCCGCGCCGAGCGCGAGGTCCCGCAGGTGCGGTCCGGTGGCGGGGCCGAACCGGGTGGCCAGTGCCGCCGGGTCGGCGCGGGCGAGGTCGGCGACGGTGCGGATGTCGAGTTCGGCGAGTTTCGCGGCGGTCCGGCCGCCGACGCCCCAGAGCGCGGTCACCGGCCGCTCCGCCATCACGGCCACCCAGTTGTCCCTGGTGAGGCGGTAGACGCCGGCGGGTTTGGCGAAACCGGTGGCGAGTTTCGCGCGCAGCTTGTTGTCGCCGACGCCGACGGAGCAGGACAGGCCGGTGCGCTCGGCGACGGCCGCCCGCACGCGTGCCGCGAACGCCTCGGGGTCGGTGGTGCGGACGCCGAGGAACGCCTCGTCCCACCCGATGACCTCCACTTCGGCGGGCAGTTCCCGCAACGCGGCCATGACCCGCGCGGACACCGCCTCGTAGGCGGGCGGGTCGGTGGGCAGGAACACCGCGTCGGGGCACTTGCGGGCCGCGAGCTTCAACGGCATCCCGGAGTGGACGCCGAACGCGCGGGCCTCGTAGGAGGCGGTGGCCACGACGGCGCGGCGGGTCGGGTCGCCGGCGCCGCCGACGACCACCGGCCTGCCGCGCAGCTCGGGTCGGCGCGCGACCTCGACCGCCGCGATGAACTGGTCGAGGTCCACGTGCAGGACCCAGTCCTGTTCGGACACCGGCCCAGTATGGGCGCGCGGGTGACGTCGACGGCGGGTGCGCGACGTGACACGATCGGGGTGTGGAGGAGCGTGACCGCGACGAGACCGGCCGGGCCCGCAACGCACGTCCGCGGGACGGGTTGGGCCGTCCCCTGCCGTACGGGGCGGCCGGGGTGGAGCGCCAGCCGGAGGGCGTGGTGCGCCCGCCCGAGGTGGCGTTGGCGGAGGCGCAGCGGTTGTTGGACGACGGCAAGCCGTTCCACGCGCACGAGGTGCTGGAGGACGCGTGGAAGTCCGCGCCGGTGGAGGAGCGGGAGCTGTGGCGCGGGTTGGCGCAGCTCGCGGTGGGCCTCACGCACCTGGCGCGGGGCAACGCGAAGGGCGGCCGGAGCCTGCTGGCGCGGGGCGCGGACAACATCGAGCCGTTCCGGGACGCCGCGCCGCACGGGGTGGACGTGGTGGGGCTGGTGGCGTGGGCGCGGACCGCGACGCCGTCGCCGCCGCGCCTGGTGGGTCCGTGAAGTTGCGCCGAACGCACCGCTTGGGGTGTGCCGGGGCCGGGTAGGGACAGGGGCACCTACTCATCGGCACCTGACCCATCCGCACCTGACCCATCCGGGAGGCACCAGTGTTCGCGATCATCGCCGCGGTCGTCTTCGGACTCGCCCTGCTGCTGGATCTCGCCAACGCGTCGTTGGGCTCCGTCCTGGACGGCGGCACGCTCGTCACGGCGGGGTTGTTGTGCGTGGCGCTGCACCTGGCCGGGGTGGGCGCGGGCACGCGCACGTTCTCGTTCCGCCGTCGCCGCCGTTGAGACGCCCGAATCGTCCTGTCCGCGCCCGTGGGGCGGATATGCTCCGCCGGTGATCAGGGTGCTGCGCGATTTCTCCACCGGCGTCGGGTTGTTGGCCAAGGGCTTCGGGCTGGTGTTCCGGTCGCCGAAGCTGTTGCTGGTCGGCGCGATCCCGGCGGTGATCACCACGGTGCTGCTGATCGGCAGCCTGGTGGCGCTGGGCGTGTGGATCGACGACATCGCCGCGTGGGTCACGCCGTTCGCCGACGACTGGAACGACGCCGCGCGTTCCGCGACGCGCCTCGCGGCGGGTGTGTCGATCGTCGGCGGGTACGTCGCGGTGGGCCTGCTGTTGTTCTCCGCGATCACGCTGGTGATCGGCGGGCCGTTCTACGAGCACATCGCGGAAACGGTGGAGGACGAGCACCTGGGTGGTGTGCCCGAGGCGCAGCGGGTGACGTGGGGCCGGGCCGCCGTGATCGGCATCCGGGACGGCCTGCTGCTGGTCGGGTTGGCCGTGCTGTGCGCGGTGCCGCTGTTCGCCGCCGGGTTCATCCCGGTCGTCGGGCAGACGGTGGTGCCGGTGATCGCGGTGTGCGTCAACGCGACCCTGCTCGGCATCGAACTCACCGCCATCCCGTTCACCCGCCGGGGCCTGGACCTGAAGGTGCGTCGCCGGGTGCTGCGGAAGCGGCGCGCGGTGACGCTCGGTTTCGCCGTGCCCGCCTACCTGCTGTGCCTGATCCCGTTGGCGGCGCTCGTCGTGTTCCCGGCGGCGATGGCGGGCGGCACGGTCCTCGCGCACCGCCTGCTGCACGACGACATCGCCTGAGCGGCGGTCAGCCGAACGACACCCACGCGCGTTCCGCGAGGTCGTCGGCCCGGTTCACCCGGACGCCCGCCGCGGACACCGTCCACAGGTCGTCGCCGACGAACAACGCCCGCCGCACGAGCGCGTCGTGTGGTCCGCCGGCCGTGTGGCGCACGGTGCCGATCTCGGTGAACGCGTTGTCCCGCAACCGGAGCAGCAGCACGCCGCTCGTCGTGCCGGTCGACACCGGCACCACCACGAGGTCGCGCCGGGCCCAGTGGAGGAACGCGTGCGGGTCGTACTCGACCTCGGAGGTCGCGCCCGGCAGGTGGTGCGCGGCGACGCGGCGCGGCGCGGTCGGGTCGGCCACGTCGAACAACGACACCTGCGTGCCCTGCGTCCGGCCCTGGTCGGTGGCCTCCTGGCCGACGCCGATCAGCTTCCCGTCGCCCACCGGGTGCAGGTACGCGGAGTAGCCGGTGATCTTCAGCTCGCCCGTCCGGCGTGGTCGTGCCGGGTCGGACAGGTCCAGCACGTAGAGGGGGTCGGTCCGGCGGAACGTCACCACGTAGCCCGTGTCGCCCGCGAACCGGACGCCGTGGATGCGCTCCCCCACGCCCAGCCCGTCCACGCGGCCGACCTCCACCAGGCGCGTGCCGTCGCGCTTCAGCGCGGTCACCGCGCTCTGCGACGCGGGCGGCTGCTCGGGGACGCCCGGCGCGTCGAACGACGTGGTCGCCACCCGCAGGTGGCCGTCGTGCTCGGACAGGGCGTACTGGTTCAGCGGCGCGCCGCGCACCGAGCCGGACGCGACGTGGCGGGGCCGGTCCGCGCCGGTGATGTCGAACTGGTAAATCACGGTGTTGTCGGGCGGCGCGGCCGTCCGGTTCGCGTTCGGCGCGAGGTGGTGGTCGTCCGCGACGTAGAGCGAAGTGCCGGTGCTGTAGACGGTGTCGCCGTCGGCGAGGACGGACACCGCGTCGCCGCTGCCGAGTTCGCCGGGGAAGTCGAACGTGAGCACGGTCAGCAGGGACGTGCCGGAGTGCTGCTCGGGGTGGCTGATCCGGTCGCACGGCACGAGTCGGCCGGTCGAGCGCGACCCGTCGGCGGCGGTCAGCTCGTACGACGGGAGCCACGCGTCGATCGGGGACGTGGCGACCACCTCCCGGTTGCGGGCCGCCGCCTGGTCCTCGGGCACGTCCACCGCCGGGTACACCCACGGCAGGTGTGGCGCGGACTGCACCACGACGCGCACCACGTCGCCGATCTGCCGGGCGTCGAGGTGGCGTCCGGCCACGCGCAGCGACCCGACGACCGCCGGCGGCCCGGCCAGGTCCACCAAAGTCAGCGTCGCGCCGTTCTCGGGCACGAACCCGTCGGACGTGAATCCACGCTCCAGCGCCATGTTCGAGTCGGAGACCACCAGCACGCGGTCGCCGTGCAGCAGCAGCTTCGACGCGTAGCCGCCGGGCAGTTCGAGGGAGCCGGTGAGCGCGCGGGACGCGACGTCCACGACCCGCAGCCTGCCGTCGGCGACCGTGACGACGCGTTTGCCGTCGGTTTTCACCAGGTCCGGTTCGTCGACACCGGCTTCCCGCACGTTGGTCGTCGAGTGCTCCGGCTTGGCCGCGTCCGGTTGGGCGGCGGCACGCCCTTCGACGCTCAGCGACTGCTGCACCGCCCCGCCTAAGCCGTACGGGCCGACGTGCGGTGCGATCGCCGCACGCAGCTCGGTGAGCGCCGTGTCGCACGTGTCGTAGGCCACGAGATCGACCGGCACGTCGCGGCCCGGCGGTCGGTCGTGTGCGACCGGGTCGTCCGGCATGGCGGCGACCACGCCCGCCGCGACCAGCGCCGCGCCGCCGAGCAGCGCCACCCGCCTACCCCACGTCCATCGCGTCATGCCAACAGGACGGAGCACACCCGGCGACGCGTTGCACCGCCCCGCCGGGCGGCTCGTCGAGTGGCGGCGTGGTTGACTCGGCGCGGACTGATCCCGATTGCACGAGGAGACCGCTCATGACCAAGCCCGTGGTCGAACCGCACGACGGTCCGGCGCCCGCGGACCTGCTGGTCGAGGACATCACCGTGGGAGACGGCCCGGAAGCCGTTCCCGGCCAGCTGGTGCACGTGCACTACGTCGGCGTTTCGCACTCCACCGGCGAGCAGTTCGACGCCTCGTGGGACCGCGGCGAGGCGTTCTCGTTCCCGCTCGGCGGCGGCCGGGTCATCGCCGGCTGGGACCGCGGCGTCGCGGGCATGAAGGTCGGTGGGCGGCGCAAGCTCGTCATCCCGCCGCACCTCGGCTACGGCGACCGCGGCGCGGGCGGCGTGATCAAGCCCGGTGAGACGCTGGTGTTCGTGGTGGACCTGCTGGGCGTGGGCTGAGCCCGCGCGGGCCGGTTCCGGCGCTGCTCCGTTCGGAGCATTTGGCGTGGTGCCGGAACCGGCCCGTTCACTCCTGCGTCATCCTGGAGCGAAGCACCGGCAGCGTGATCGAGGGGGAAGCCACCGTGCCCGAGGACATCGGCGCGTCCGAGCGGATGCTCGACCAGTGGCAGGCGGGCATCGAGCGCAAGGCCGAGCGCTACCAGCGGATGGCGGAGCACGTCCAGGGCCTGTCCATCACCGAGACGTCCAAGGACGGCCTGGTGCGGCTCACCATCGGCTCCAACGGCATCCTCACGCGCCTGGAGATCGCCGAGCAGGCGGGCGGCAAGCGGATGGCCGAGGTCTCGGCCGAGGTGATGCGCACGTTGCAGCGCGCGCAGTCCCGCATCCCCGAACTGCTCCAGCAGGCCATGGCGGAGACCATCGGCACCGGCGACGAGACCGCGAACGTGCTGTTGCACGAGGCGAAGAAGCACTTCCCCGCGCCGCCGCAGGACGACGTGCCGCCGCCGGTGAACCGCGAACTGGACTTCGGCCTCGACGACGACGGCCACCGGGAGCAGACCCGCCGCCCGCAGGCGCCGCCGACCCGCCGCCCGCCCGCGTCGCGCGGGCCGGACGACGACGACGATTTCGGCGGCAGGTCGTTCCTGTCGTGAACCGGGGGGAGAGCACGCCATGACGGGGTTCGAGATCGTCGCGGGCACTTTGGACGGCCACGGCAAGCAGTTGAACGACCTGAGCACCCGCATCCAGGCCGCCGTCGACGCCGCGAAGACGGTGTCCATGCCGACCGATGCGTACGGGATCATCTGCCAGCCGTTCCGGATGATGCTCGACCCCGTCGAGCAGTGGGGGTTGGACGCGTTGCAGGGCGCCGTCGAGGCGATGGAGTCCGCGGGCAAAGCCGTGAAGGACACCGTCACCCAGTACCAGGAGATGGAAGACTCCATCCGCGACAGCTTCCGGTCGGGTGAGTGATGGCGGGCGAGAACCCGTTGGTGGCCGCGCCGCCGGCCGAGCCGGGTGGTTTCTTCAACGCCGGCACGGGTGACAACGGCTGGGCGACGGGCATTTCCATCGCCGAGTCCGCGATGGACACGTTCAACGGCATCAAGGACGGCAACTGGGTCGAGGCCGGACTGGGGATGGTCGGGCTGGCCGCGGACGCGGCGGCCATGGCGATCGACCCGTTCGGCACCCTGCTGTCCTCGGCGGCGTCGTTCCTCATGGAGCACATGCAGCCGTTGAAGGACATGCTCGACTGGCTCGCCGGGAACCCGCCCGTGATCGAGTCGTACTCCACGACGTGGAACAACGTCGGCACCGAGCTGGGGAAGGTCGCGGAGGACTACCGGGCCGCGGTCGCGTCGGGCACCGCCGGGTGGGAGGGCGCGGCGGCGGCGCGGTACCTGACGAACTCCCAGGTGCACGGGGACGCGTTGACGGGCGCGGCGTCGGCGGCGTCGACCGTCGGCACCGTGGTGGGCCTGATGGGGATGGTCGTCGCGTTCGTCCGCGAGATGGTGCGCGACCTGATCGCCGACCTCGTCGGCAAGCTCATCGCGTGGGTGCTGGAGGCGGCGTTCACCCTCGGGTTCGGCACGCCGGTGATCGTGGCGCAGGCGGTGACCGCGATCTCCAAGTGGGCCGCCAAGATCGCGAAGATCATCAAGGACCTGCTGAGCACCATCAAGAAGGTCTCGCCGATGCTGAAGCGTCTGGTCGAGGTCTTCGAGAAGATCGCGAAGGTGGTCGGGAAGCTCGCCGGCAAGGCCACCGGGCTGGACGTGCTGGACCCGAAGAACATCAAGAAGGGCGGGTTCCTCCAGACCGGGAAGGCCGACGTGGACGCCCCTTCGGGCTCGACGCGGGGTTCCTCGTCCTCGCCGGACGGCTCGTCGCCGGACGGATCTTCGCCGGACGGGTCTTCGCCGGATCGGTCCTCCCCCAACGGTTCGTCGCCGACGGGGTCGTCGCCGACGGGGTCGTCTCCTGACGGGTCGCCGCCGCGTGGTCCCCGTCCCGGTGACGGGACGACCACCACGGCGAGCACGCCGACCGACACGCGCCCCGGTGATCCGGGTGTGCCCGGCCCGGCGAGCACCCACCCGGGACGGCCGCACCCGGACGGCGACATGCCGCGCGGGCTGGGCGAGACGCGTGGCGGACCGGGTGGCGCGCCCCGCACGCCGCGGCCCGGCAACCCCGACGTGGCGCCTCCGGGGACCTACCCGCCGCGGGGCAACCCGAACGTCGTTCCGCCCGGTGGGCACACGCCCGGCGGCAACCCGTCTGGTGGGCACATGCCCGCGGGCGAGACGCGTGGCGGGCCGGGCGGCAACACACCGGGCGGCAACACACCGGGTGGCAACACGCCGGTCGGCGAGACCCGCGGCGGGCCGGGCGGGAACACGCCTCCCGGCGGCTACTCGTCCCCGGGCGGTTCGCCGACGCCCCCGAACCGGGTCGACCACACCCAGACCTCCACGGCCGCCGCCCCGAACGCGCCCGCGCGTCCGGACACGCCGCACTCCGCCGGTCCCCCACCGGCCCCGGGCACTCCCGGCGCACACCAGGGAAACCCCGCCGCGAGCTACGGGAACAGCGGTCCCGGTGGGACTCCGGGTCAGCAGGGCGCGCCGGGCGGCAACCCCGGTGGCACGCGTCCCGGTGGTGGTTGGACCGGCACTCCCGGCAGCCGGGGCGACCTCGGTTCCGGCGTGCCCGCGCCACGCACGCCGGGGACGCCGCACACCAGCACGTCCAACGCCGGTCCGAACACCCCGCCGCCGGGCCGGCCCCACAACGGGCCCGGCAGCGGACCGCACCCGTCCTACGCCGGGCCGCCGCACCCCGGCCCCGGCCACGCCAACCCGGTGCACCCCGGCCCCGGCCACACCGCGCCGGGCCACACCGGGCCGGGACGCACACCGGGCCACACCGGGCCGGGGCAGCAGCACGGTCCACAGGGGCCGGTCGGCTCGCGGCCGGACAACGCCCGCCCCCGCGGGGAAACGGGTCCCGCCGGGCACCCGTACGACCCCGCGCCGAACGGCAGGCACCACAAGCCGGACGACCCGCACCACGGGCCGGACAACGGCGCCCCGCACCACAGGTCCGACACCGACCCCGCGCACACCGACCCCGCGCACACCGACCCCGCACACACCGACAAGGCCGACACCGACCGGCCCGACACCGACGCGCCGCACCACGGGCCGGACGGGGAACGGCCCGACATCGACCAGGCGCACGCGCGGCACGGTGAGTCCACGCCCGCCGGGATCTCGCACCACCGCGGCGATCCCGACATGGGCGACCTGCCGCACCGCGTGCCCCACGACCCGCGCTACTTCACCGCCGACGTGCACATCACGCCGGACGGTCGCGCACGCATCGGCAACCACACCTACTCCCCCGAGGAGTACGGGGACCTGTTGCGCCGCAACGGTTGGGACGGCAAGACGCCCATCCGGCTCATCGGCTGCGACGCCGCGAGCAACGACTTCGCCGACCGCCTCTCCCGGCACACCGGCGCGGACGTCCTCGCACCCACCAAACCCGCGTGGACCGACAGCAACGGCCGCGTCTACACCAGCGACGCCGAGGTCGGCCCCGACGGCACGCGCCAACCCCGGATCCCGCCGAACGGCGAGTGGCAGACCCACCACCCCGACGGCACCCACACCAGGACCGGTGACGACGGGTTCGCGCCCGGCACCGAACCCGACGACAAGCACGACCTCGACCCCACCGACGCCCGCGACCGCGCGTCCGACGACCCCGCCGAGGAGCACAAGGCGCCCTCGGCGAGCGAGCGCGTGCCGGAGCAGCCGCACTTCCCGGACCCGGTGGACCCCGGGCCCGCGCCGGACGTGCGCGACCCGGACTTCGAGCCGGACAAGGCACGCGGCTCGGTGGTGGAGGAGATCGACGAGAGCCGCGTGACGCGTCGGGACGGCCTCATCGAGACCGTGGACGGCAAGCCGGTCAAGGACTACGTGGACGAGCTGGCCCGGCAGCGGGCCCGGCACCACGCGGACAACCTGGAACCGGACGACGGCCCGTGCGCGGCGGTGGCGATCGACCGGCGGACCGGGCTCGTCACGGAGGGCGTCAACGGCCAGCCGGACGACCTGATCCGGCCCGAGAACCTGCACCCGCTGCTGCGCGACAACTACCGCGGCATCGCGGACTGGCAGCACCCGGTGATGAAGGCCGAGGAGGTCCCGTTCACCAAGCCGGTGCTGGGCCCGGACGGCAAGGCCATCAAGGTCACCGACGCCGACGGCAACGTCGTCCGCGACCACCGCAACCAGCCGGTGCTGGTGCAGGAACCCGTGGTGTTCGAGGGACGCGCGCACTACGACGAGCCGCTGCGGCACGCGGAGGTCAAGGCCGTCAACGAACTGCTGTGGGAGCGCCAGCGCCGGCACGAGGAGGACTGGCGCGCGACGCACGGCCCGGACTCGACGCCGCCGCCGCTGGACCGGGAAGCGTTGCGGGACATGCGGTTCGACCCGCGCTGGACGGAGGAGACCCGCCGGCGCGACGGCACGGTGAACCACGAGGTCGGCGGGGAGGCCCCCGCGTGCGCCAACTGCAACACCGTGCTGAAGGACGTGCCCAGCTACACTGGGCGCGAGCACTTCATCCCCTACGACTACCGCAACCGGTCGGGGGACCACTTCACCCCACCAGCGACGGAATGACGGATGCGAATCGACCGCCGCGAGACATACCGGGACGAGTCCATGCGCGTCGTCCACGACGGCGAGCTGTTCACCGGCGAGCTGGAGACCAAGGACGCCGACGGCAACCTGATCGCGCTCGGGAACTACTACGAGGGCGTGCAGCACGGCCTCCAGGAGCAGTGGTTCCCCAACGGCCGGAAGAAGGCCGAGGGCGTGGTCGACTTCGGGGTGGCCGTCCACGAGTGGCGGCGCTGGTACCCCGACGGCACGCCGGCGCAGGTCCGCACGTTCGACGCGGCCGGCCGCCAGCTCCACATCACCCGCTGGGACAAGGACGGCACGCTCGTCGAGGACAAGGACCTCACCACGAGCTGACCCCGCCGGCGGCCGGTGCACGGCGGGGTCGGCGAACCGGCCGACGGCCCACCCGGGTGGCCGTTAAGATCGGCTCACTCGCCAGGGGGGAGCCGAAGGGGTGTCACGCGCATGAGCCAGCCAGCCACGCCGCTCACCGAGCAGGAGCAGCAGCAGCTCGTCCGGCGGATCGGGCGGGCGATGCTGCCGGCGCTCCCCCCGGACTGGCAGCGGGTGCGGGCCGAGTACCGGGCGGCGGGCAGGCACATCGAGGTGGACCTCGCGTTCACCGCGGCGGACGGCCAGTGGCGGCCGGTGCGACCGCCCATGGAGGTCGTCGCGCTGTTCGGGCAGTTGCGCGCGGGTATGCACACGGCGGACCGCGGCACGTGGTTGAGCGCGGTCTACGAGATCGAGGCGCCCAGCTCGTTCGCGGTGGACTTCAACGCCGAGGACGAGCCGCGCTGGCGCAACGCGCCGCCGGCGATCGGGTTCCAGGACGAGCTGCGGACGTTCCCGCGCCCCGACGACCGCGTCCCGGACTGGCTGCGCCGCCGTGCCGGGCTGCCGCCGCCGGTGGAGGCGGGTGGGCTGCGCACCGCGCACGTGTACGACGGGCGTGACGAGGCGGGCCGCCCGGTGGTGCGGCGGCAGCAGGTGGACCCGCGGCTGCGGGACGCGTTGCTCGCCTACCTGGAGGCGGCGCCGGTGGTGCTGGCCGCGCGGCACCTGGACGTGGACGAGTTCGTGCCGGCCGACCAGGACGTGCCGCTGAACTTCCGCACCGACGGCGCGTGGGTCTGGGCCGGCGCGGTGCCGCACTACCTGCGCAAGCACGGCCTGCCGCCGGAGCCGGACCTGGTCCGCCACATCGTGGACCGCGACTTCCGGGTCTCCGAGGTGGACGAGGCGACCCGGGAGCGGGCGGTCGCGCACATCACCGGTTCCTGACGGGCCGGGCCGCGAGCCACGCCCACCAGGCGAGGACCGCCAGGCCGCACCACACGTAGGCGTTGCCGACGACCTGCTGCCACCACGCCCAGTCGCGTTCGACGTCGTTGTCCCGGGGGAACAGCCAGTGCGGCCCCACGGCGAACACGAGCACGACGAGGGCGGCGGCGGCGCGTTGCCACGCCGTGGTCCAACGGGCCGCGCCGAGCAGCACCACGCCGGGCCCGATCCAGATCCAGTGGTGGCCCCACGACACGGGTGAGACGAGTAGCCCCGCGACGGCCACCGCGAGGAACGCCGTGAGGTCGTCGCCGACGCGGGCCGCCACGTACCAGGCGAGGGCGACCACCACCAGGCACAGCAGCACCCACACCGCGACCTGCGCGCCGTCGGTCAGCCCGAGCCGGGCGAGCGTGCCGCGCAGCGACTGGTTGCTCGCGTAGGTGAGCCTGCCGACGCGGGCGGGGTCGAGCAGGGCGTGGAACCAGAACCGCTGCGCGTCGGCCGGCATGACGGCGAACCCGAGTGCGCCGAACGCGGCGAACGAGGCGATGGCCGTGAGCACGGGCCGCCACTCGCGGCGCGCCACCCAGTACAGCGCGAACACGGCGGGTGTCAGCTTGATGGCCGCCGCGAGGCCGACGAGCGCGCCACGCGGCACCCACCGGCGCGGCAGCAGGCAGTCGACGACCACCAGCACGCCGAGGATGAGGTTGACCTGCCCGAACCACAGCGTTTCGCGCATCGGGTCGAACACCGACACCACGGCCGCCACGCCGAGCCCCCACCGCAACGCGTGCTCGCCGCGGCCGTGCACGCGGACGGCGGCGACCCAGCAGATCACCGACAGCGCGAGCACGTTGACGGCGGCGATGCCGATGATGGCCGCCGGCAGCGGCAGCAGGGCCACCAGGGCGAACAGCAGCACGGCCACCGGCGGGTAGGTGAACGGCAGGTCGGGGCCGCCGACGGGTATCGCGAACCCGTCCGCGTACACGGGGAACCCGTGCAGCCACGCCTCACCGCCCGCGCGGTACACGCGCAGGTCGAGCGACCAGCCGAGGGGTCGCAGCGCGACGTGGACGACGTTCGCCGTCATCGCGAGCGCCCACAGCACCACCACCAGCCGTGTGCGCGTGTCCAGCCGAAACGTCACCCGATTTTCCCCTAACCACACCCGACCAGGTGCGACGTGGCATCGTAACGAGACACCCGGATGAGGCGCAGGTCACCGTGCCCCACCTCGAATGTTTACCTAGAGTGGTGAACTGTGCGCACAGAGTCGGGAGACTGGGACGATCGGGGCATCTCCGCGCACAAAGGCGCACGCTCGGGATACCCTGTGCGCATGAGTCCGGCGCTGGAGGCGGTTTTGGCGAAGGCAGGTCTGCAGGTCACCCCCGACGAGTTCCTCGAACTCGTCGCCGACGCCGCCAAGCGACTGGCCCCACCGCACCCCGACCCGGCCGGCTACTTCACGCCCGACCAGCGGGACGCGCTCACCGACGTCGGCCTGGACCTGGGACCGCACCGGCTGTCCGACGACCAGCCACGCGCGCGCACCGTCGTGGCGCACGCCGTGCTGCGCGACTCGGCGGTGACCGTCGCCGAGGCGGCCCGCCGGCTCGGCGTGGACACCAGCCGCGTCCGGCACCGGCTGGGCGTCGGCAGGCTGGTGGGCTGGAAGGACCGCGGCTCGTGGCGGCTGCCCGCGTGGCAGTTCGCGGGCAGCGGCGTGCTGCCCGGCCTGGAGGCGGTGCTGGCGGCCGTGCCGAAGGACCAGCCGGCGCTGGTGGTGGCGGGCTTCATGACCACGCGGCAGGAGGACCTGCTGGTGGAGGGCACGCCGATGTCGCCGCGGGACTGGCTGCTCGCGGGCGGCGACCCGAAGCGGGTGGCGGACCTCGCCGCCGGGCTCGGCACGCCGGCGTAGTCGAGGCACGCGCCGCACATGTCCCGGCTACCCCAGCCGCCGCCCCCTGCCGTGCTCCAGGCGAACCTGCGCCGCACCGAGGACGTGGTGGCCGTGCACCGCGCGACCAGGCTGGTGCGCATCTTCACCGCCAAGGGCCTGCACCCGCAGCGCTGGAACAGCTTCCGCTACACCGGGCCGCTGCCGCACGCCCGCTTCGACACCCAGCCGCCGACGCCGGACGGCTCGCCCGCGCACGCGCACGACCAGGGCGTGCTGTACTTCGGGCTGACCGTGCGGACCAGCGTCGCCGAGGTCTACCAGCAGACGTCGGTGGTGGACCGGCGCACCCGCAGCCCGTTCCTGGTGGTGCTGCGCCCGCGCCGCACGCTGCGGCTGCTCGACCTCGCGGGCCTGTGGCCGACGCGGGTCGGCGCGTCGCAGGAGATCAGCGCCGGTCCCAAGCGCCTCACCCAGCAGTGGGCGCGGGCGATCCGCGCCGCCTACCCCGAGCTGGACGGCCTCTGGTACCGGTCGTCCATGGACGGCGGCGACCCGGCCGTGTGCCTGTGGGACCCGCCGGGCGGCAGCGGCCTGCCCGCCGCGCCGGACGTGCTGCTGCCGCTGGAGCACCCCGGCCTGGACCTGCCGCTGGCCCGCGTGTGCGAGGAGCTGAACTACACGCTGCTCGGCTGAGCCGTCACCGCCGCCGGGGCGCGGGCAGGAACCGGCCGTAGCGGACCTCGGGCAGCTCCTGCCGCTCCAGCTCGTAGTGGTGCACGAGGCCGTCGTGCCGCCACCCGTGCGCCTCGTAGAACCGGCGGCTGGGCGCGTTGTCCTGGAACACCCACAGCACCGCGTACCGGAAGCCCTGCTCCAGCAGGTGCCGCACGCCGGCCTCGTGCACGCGGTGCCCCGCGCCGGTGCCCCGGTACCGCGGGTCGGCGTAGATCGCGACCAGCTCGCCGGTGTGCAGGTCCGGGTGGGCGTCGTCGGGTTCGCGCACCGCGTCCACCGCGCAGTAGGCCCCGATCCGGCCGTCCTCGTCCTCCGCGACGAACACGCGGCTGGGCACGGGCAGCTCCAGCACCCGCGACCAGGCGGGCAGCCTGCTCTCCGGGAGCATCCGGTCCAGCACCGGGTCGTCCACGATGCCCCGGTAGGCGTGCTGCCACGCGTCGACGTTGATCCGGGCGATCGCCGGCGCGTCGTCGGGCCGACCGGCCCGCACGGTCCACTGCATCCGCGAAGCGTGCCGCACCGGGTGTCCGGTCCGCCGGCTTTCCCGCGAACTGGGGCGTTGCCCGGCGGCGGTGTTCACCCGACCCGGCGCAGACCGCCGCGCCGCACGTCGCCGGGTGTGCGGGGCGCGTCGCCGCGTGGTTCGCCCGCGCACACGTAGCCCGAGTAGCCGGCGCCCTTCACGGAGAACCGCGTCGGCCGGAACCGGGTCGGGTCCAGCGCGTGGAACCGGGTCAGCACCACGTCCTCGTAGAGCCGCCCGGAGATCACCAGCGCCAGGTCGCCGTCGCCGTCCGCGAGCGCCCGCCGCGCGACCCGCGAGTCCAGCAGCCGGCAGGTGACGATCGGGGCCTGCCCGACCAGCCCGAAGCGGCCCGCGGTGAGCGTGCCGCCGTGCATGGCCAGCCGCAGCCGCATGGGCGTGCCCGCGGCACGCAGGTCGCGCAGCGCGCCCGCGATGCCCTCGGTGAAGTGCGCGACGACCCACGCGGTGTCGGTGTCGGCGGGCAGCACCGCCAGCTCGCCGTCGCCCCGCTCCTGGCGGTACCACTGGGCGCGGTCGAGCCCGGCGTGGTCGGCGGCGGTGTCCAGCACCTCGCCCAGTCTCGTCTGGGCCAGCGCCTGGTCCAGCGCGTCCAGCTTGCTGTAGCCCTCGACGTCCACGGCCACCACCAGCCGGTAGACCAGGCCGTCGAGCGGTGTTGCGGTATCCGGCTTCACGACCACAGGATCGACCCGGCGGCGGCGGACAAGTAGCGGTATCACCGGGTTTCCGACCAGTCGTACGCGATGCTGCTCAGCACCGCCCGGTCGACGACGGTGATGGTCCGGTAGCCCATGCGGATCACGCCGCGGTCGCGCAGGGACCGCAGCTCCTTGCGGGCGGTGTCCTCCTCCGCGCCGACCAGCGCGCCGAGTTCGCGCTGGGTCAGCCCGAGGTCGACGGTCACGCCGCCCGGCACGGGGCGGCCGTAGCCGTCGGCCAGCTCGTCCAGGACGCGTGCCAGCCGCACGTACGCCGGGTAGCCGGTGAAGTCGGTGCGGCGCTTGTCGGCCCACCGCAGCGTCTGCATGATCATCCGGGTGAGGGCGAGGTTCGCCTCCGGGTACCGGTTGAGGTAGTCCCGGAACCGCGCCGCCGGGATCACCCGCGCGTGCGAGTCGCCGCAGACGGTGACCGTCGCCGAGCGCGGTTCGCCGCTCAGCGCCGCCATCTCGCCGACCACGTCGCCGCCGACCTTGACGCCGAGCAACGCCACCCGGCCGTTGTCCAGCGTCACGGTCGCCTTCACCACGGCGCGCACCAGCAGCACCACGTGGTCGGAGTCCTCCGACTCGCGCAGCATCACCTCGCCCCGCCGGAACGCCCTGGGCACGCCCAGTTCCAGCAGCGCGGCCTGCGCCGCGGGCGGCAGCATCTCCAGGAACGTCCCCGCCGGCCACGAGCCGGCGCGTGGGGTGGGAATCACGGTCATGCCGGACCTCCTCGCGCGACCAGTGTCCCGCGCGGGGGAAGCGCGATCAGCCCCTCCCCCGCGGGAAACCCGATCGGGCAACCCGGTCCGGCCGCCGCGTCAGGACAGGCGCCTGCCCCACCACTCCAGCACGGCGTCGAACCGCTGCTTGCGGTGCCGCGGCCGGCCGGAGCGGGTCAGCTCGTGGCCCTCGCCGGGGAACAGCAGCATCTCCGCCTCGACGCCGTTGCGCCGCAACGCCACGAACATCCGCTGCGCCTGCTCCACCGGGCAGCGCCAGTCGTGCTCGGAGTGCACCACCATGAACGGGATGGACACCTTCTCCGCGTAGGTCAGCGGCGACATGGCCCGCTGCGCCTCCAGGCTGGGCCCGCAGTAGGCGTCGGCGAAGAACCAGCCGATGTCGGACGACCCGGTGAACGAGTCCCACGCGTTGACCGCGCGCTCGCTCCACGCCGCCCGGAACCGCTCGCCGTGGTGCGCGGCGAGCCACGACGTCATGAACCCGCCGTAGGAGCCGCCCATCACGCCCACCCGGTCGGCGTCCAGGTCGGGCCGCTCCAGCGCGACGTCCAGCACGGACAGCACGTCGTCCACGTCCACCGTGCCGAACGCGCCGATGACGGCCTGGCCGTGCGACTGGCCGTAGCCGGCGGAGCCGCGCGGGTTGGGCAGCACGACCGCGTAACCGGCGCGGGCGTACACCTGCGCCTCGTCGAAGAAGCCCCACCCGTGGTACATGAACGGGCCGCCGTGCACGGCCAGCACCACCGGGTGCGGGCCCTCGCCCTCGGGCAGCACCAGCCAGCCGTGCACCGGGTAGCCGTCGGACGCGGAGCCGGTCAGCTCGACCGCGGGCCGCAGCGGCACCGGAGCGCCGAACGAGGTCAGCACGTCGCCGCCGACCCGGACCACCTCGCCGGTGTTGTCGGCCCACGACACGACCGCCACGACGACGTCGCCGTCGGCCGCGAACGACTTCACCTCGGCGCGTTCGCCCGCCAGCACCTCCAGCGACGACAGGCCCAGCTCGAAGCCGTCCAGCGGGACCCGGCGCAGCTCGACCGCGCCCCGGTTGCGCACCGCGACCAGGACGTCGTCGCCGACCACGACGGGCGGGCCGGCGAGCTTCTCGCAGTCGACCGTCTCGACCTCGGTGAGGCGGGTGAGCGTGCCGCCGGTGTACCGCCACAGGCTGGCGTTGCGGGCGATGCTGTGCACGCCGTTGGACTCGGTGCCGTAGAAGACGACGCCGCCGGGCACCGCCACCGGGTACGACGCCTGGCCGCGGCTCTGCACCAGCAGCTCGGGCTCGCCGCCGGACGCGGGCACCGTGTAGAGGTCCGTGTGCAGCGTCTCCACCACGCCCAGGTCGCGCTGGGCGACGAACACCAGCGCGGCGCCGTCGTGGGACCAGGTGGGCTCGGAGACGTCGAACGCGCCGTCGGTCAGCTCGACGGGCTGCTCGCCGTCGAGGCCGACGGTGAACAGCCGCGTGTTGCGGTCGCCGGTGAAGCCGACGTCGTCGATCCGGTAGTCCAGCCGCTGGATGTGCCGGGGCGCCTCGGCCTCCGGCTTCGGCGCCTCGCCGCCGTCCTCGGCGGGCCTGCCGTAGCGGCCGGCGTCGGGGACGCGGGCGGTGAACGCGAGGCGCGTGGAGTCCGGGGACCAGGCCGGCGCGCCGACGCCCAGCGGCAGGTCGGTGAGGCGGCGCGCGTCGCCGCCCGCCGCGGGCAGCACGTGCAGCTGCGCCGGGCTGCCCGCCTCGGCGGAGCGGAGGAACGCGACCCACTTCCCGTCGGGCGAGATGAGGGGGTTGAGGTCGCGTTCCGCCCACGTCCAGCGCCGGGCGCCACCGCCGTCCAGGGGCACGGCGTAGAGGCCGCCCCGGTAGGCGTTCGCGGTGAGGTCCGGCGTCGAGGCGTTGACCAGGACGAGGTCACCGCGGACCGACACGGAGCCGAGGAGGTTCAGCGACTGCAAGTCATCGGGGCGCACGAGCCAGCACGTTACCCCAAATGTCGTTAGCAAGGCTCACGACAATTTTTGACCGCTCACAGAATCACCGAACCAATCGCGACGCAGCGCCACCGCTCGATCACCCGCCGAATGTCAATCGCGAGGAATCGTCACTTGGCAACCGTCTTCGCCGCGCTCGGGTCGCGCTTCACCTTGATCAGCGACGCCACCGTGGTAATCGCCAGCACACCCACGATCACCGACAGCGACAACTCGATGCCGATGACCGGCACCGGCAGCGGCTCACCGCCGTTCAGGAACGGCAGCGAGTTCTGGTGCAACGCCTCCAGGATCAGCTTCACGCCGATGAAGCCGAGGATGACCGACAAACCGATCGACAGGTACACCAGCTTGTTCAGCAGGCCGCCCAGCAGGAAGTAGAGCTGGCGCAGGCCCATCAACGCGAACGCGTTGGCGGTGAACACCAGGAACGGTTCCTTGGTCAAGCCGAAGATCGCGGGGATCGAGTCCAGCGCGAACAGCAGGTCCGTGGTGCCGATGGCGACCATGACGATGAACATCGGCGTCACGAACCGCTTGCCGTCGATCTTCACGAACGACCTGGCGTCGTGGTACCGGTCGGTCACCGGGAACACCCGCCGCACGAACCGCAGCGCCGCGTTCTCCTGGAAGTCCTCTTCGTCCTCCTCGTGGTTCGTGCGCGCCAGCTTGTAGCCGGTGTAGATGAGGAACGCGCCGAACAGGTAGAACACCCAGCTGAACTTCGCGATGACCGCCGCGCCGACCGCGATGAAGACACCGCGCATGATCAACGCCATCACGATGCCCACCAGCAGCACCTTGTGCTGGTGGATCGCGGGCACCTTGAAGGTGGTCATGATGATGAGGAAGATGAACAGGTTGTCGACGCTGAGCGAGTACTCCGTGATGTACCCGGCGAAGAACTCACCGGCGGACGTGCCGCCCGCGAAGTACCAGATGCCCAGGCCGAACGCGATCGCCACCGCGATGTAGAACGTCACCCACCGGCCGGCTTCGCCGATGGTCACCTCGTGCGGTTTGCGGTCGACTATGAACAGGTCGATCGCCAGCAGCACCAACAGCCCAGCGATCGTCGCGATCCACAACCACGCGGGAACAGCCATCGAAACACCTCCGGTACATCGCGCGCACGCCAATGCCCGGAGGTCTCCTCCATCGGTCCGACACGAACCGACCGGCGGCACCGGGACCCCGCCGTTGGGTTCCGTGCTGACGACACCGCCGCTTCAGGGAGTACTCCCCTCCACACGCGTCCAGTCTCACGCATGATTGCGGCTTCGCGCCAGCCCTGGTGATCAGACCCACCCGTGCGGGTGCGCCCCCCGCTGAGAACCGGCGACCGCGGCGACGCGGTGTTCTCAGCAATTCCGGGCCGGTCGGCCTCCGGACGCCTAAGGTCGTCAGGGTGGCCCCCTCCTCCCGCCCGCGCGGCAGGTGGTCGCTCCTCGCGCTGGTCCTGGTAGTCGCCCTGGTGGGCGTCTTCCTGGTCTGGGCGCGCCAGGACGACGACCCACCCGCCGTCGGCAACCGCGACGCGCTGATAGACGTGCCCGAGAGTCCGGGCAGCGACCGGACGATCCAGCTCGACACGACCCTCTACCTGCCCGAGCGGACGCCCGCGCCGGCCGTCCTGCTGCCGCACGGCTTCGGCGGCAGCAAGGACAGCGTCGCGGGCCAGGCCACCGAACTGGCCCAGCGCGGGTTCGTCGTGCTGGCCTACTCGGCACGCGGGTTCGGCCGCAGCGGCGGCCAGATCGCGTTGAACTCGCTGGACCACGAGGTCCGCGACGCGCAGAAGCTGCTGGACTGGCTCGCCACCCGCGAGGAGGTGACCACGGACGCGGCGGGCGACCCGCGCGTCGGCGTCACGGGCGGCTCGTACGGCGGCGCGCTCGCGTTGTCCCTGGCGGGCGTGGACCGGCGGGTGGACACCATCGCGCCGGTGATGACCTACAACGACCTCGCGCAGGCGCTGCTGCCGAACTCCGGGCGCGTCGACGCCGTGGACACCTCCTCCGCATCGCCCGGCGCGTTCGCCGAGGACGGCGTGTTCAAGCGGTCGTGGGCCGGCCTGCTGTTCGCCGCGGGCGGCGACCTCGCCGACCCGGCGCAGGAGGCGCAGGAACCCGGCCGGCGGCCGGCGGAGACGACCGCGCCCGCGACGCGGCCCGCGGGCGGCGCGCCGCCGGGCGCGGGCGCGTGCGGCCGGTTCCAGGCCGACGTGTGCGCCGCGTACACCGAGGTCGCCACGACCGGGCGGGCGAGCAGGCAGACCCTGGAGGTGCTGCGCCGGGCGTCGCCGGTCGCGGTCACCAACCGGATCAAGCAGCCCACGCTGCTCGTCCAGGGCGAGCAGGACACCCTGTTCGGCCTGGACCAGGCCGACGCCAACGCACGCCAGATCGCCGCGAACGGCGCGCAGGTGAAGGTCGTCTGGTACGCGGGCGGCCACGACGGCGGCTCGCCCGGACCCGAGCTGCGCGCCAAGATCGCCGACTGGATGGCGTTCCACCTCGACGGCAAGGGCGCGGACCCGGGCGTCTCCTTCGAGTACGCGGTGACGGGCGCGTTCCGCAGCAGCGGCGCGCCGTCGTTGCGCACCGTGGTCGCGCCGCACTACCCCGGCCTGCCCGGCGCGGAGCCCATCGACCGGCGGGCCGTGCCGCTGACCGGCGCGGAGCAGACCGTGCTCAACCCGCCCGGCGGCAACCCGGCGGCGGTGAGCAACCTGCCCGGCCTCGGCTCGGCGGTCGCGCGGTCGGGTTCGCTGGCCACGCGGCTGGCGGTGGACGTGCCCGGCCAGGCCGCGGTGTTCAGCAGCGAGCCGTTCACCTCGCAGGTGCTGCTCACCGGCGCGTCCGCGGTGAAGCTGCGGGTCGCGGCGGTGCCCGGCCGACCGGTGCCCGCCGGCGGCGCGGTGCTGTTCGTGAAGCTGTACGACGCGGACGCCAACGGGGTGCGGACGCTGCCCGGTTCCGCGGTCGCGCCGGTGCGCGTGCGCGACCTGCCCGCCGACGGCACGCCGGTCGAGGTGACCGTGACGCTGCCCGGCGCGGTGCGGCCGGTGGAGAGCGACCACCGGCTGCAACTGGTCGTGTCCACCACGGACCAGGCGTACGCGAACGCCACCGAGCCCGCCGCGTACCGGGTGTCGCTGGCGTCGGCCGACCTGTCGGTGCCGGTGGTGCCGGGGGCGAACGCGACCAGCGACGTGCCCACGGGCGCGCTGTGGGGCATCGCGATCGTGCTGCTGGCGTGCGCGATCGCGGCCGTCGTGGCGTGGTTCCGCCGCCGGCTGACCGCCGACGTCGACCCGGAGCTGACCGGCGTGCCGCTGGTGATCTCCGGGCTGACCAAGTCCTACCCCGGCGGGCTGACCGCCGTGCGCGACCTGTCGTTCCGCGTGGAGCACGGCCAGGTGCTGGGCCTGCTCGGCCCGAACGGCGCGGGCAAGACGACCACGCTGCGGATGCTGATGGGCCTGATCCAGCCGAGCGAGGGCGAGATCCGGGTGTTCGGGCACCGGGTGGTGTCCGGCGCGCCGGTGCTGTCGCGCATCGGGTCGTTCGTGGAGGGCTCGGGTTTCCTGCCGCACCTGTCGGGCATCGCGAACCTGGAGCTGTACTGGGCGGCCACCGGGCGGCCCGCGGAGCAGGCGCACTTCGCGGAGGCGCTGGAGATCGCCGGGCTCGGCGACGCGGTGCACCGCCGCGTCCGCACCTACAGCCAGGGCATGCGGCAGCGGCTGGCGATCGCGCAGGCCATGCTGGGCCTGCCGGACCTGCTGGTGCTCGACGAGCCGACCAACGGGCTCGACCCGCCCCAGATCCACCAGATGCGCGACGTGCTGCGGCGGTACGCGGCGGCCGGGCGCACGGTGCTGGTGTCCTCCCACCTGCTCGCCGAGGTCGAGCAGACGTGCAGCCACGTCGTGGTGATGCACAAGGGCACCCTGGTCGCGGCCGGTCCGGTCGAGGAGATCGCGACGGGCGGCGGCGAGGCCAGCTTCCGGGTCGACCGGCCCGAGGAGGCGGCCGAGGTGCTGCGCGGCCTGGCGGGCGTGCGCGACGTGTCGGTGGACGGCGAGCACGTGCACGCCGGGCTCAACGGCACGCCGCGCGCCGAGGCCCTGCAAGCCCTGGTGGCGGCCGGGGTGGCGGTGGACCAGGCCGGTCCGCGCCGCCGGTTGGAAGACGCGTTCCTGGAGTTGGTGGGCGAATGAACAGCACGGGCGACACCGGTGGCGTGCACACCGACCCGGCCGCGGGCGCGGACCTGGCCGACGCCGCCGAGCACGAGGCGTCGACCGTCGCGCCGGACGGGTCGAAGGTCGGCTACCGCGCCGGCCGCACGCTGCCGGTCCGGGTGGAGCTGGTCCGCCAGCTCCGCCGCCGGCGCACCCAGCTCGTGCTGGGCTTCCTGGTGCTGCTGCCGTTCATCCTGGTGGTGGCGTTCGAGCTGGGGCAGGCGTCGCCGAACCGGCGGGCCGGCGGCTTCGTCGACCTGGCCACCGCGAGCGGCGTGAACTTCGTGATCCTCACGTTGTTCGTGAGCGGCAGCTTCCTGCTCCCGATGATCGTGGCGTTGTTCTTCGGCGACACCATCGCGTCCGAGGCGTCGTGGTCGAGCTTGAAGTACCTGCTGGCCGCGCCCGTGCCGCGGCACCGGCTGCTGCGGCAGAAGGCGGTCGCGTCCGGGCTGCTCGCGGTGTTCGCGCTGGTGCTGCTGCCCGCGGTGGCGCTGGGCGTCGGCGTGCTCTGGTACGGGGCGGGCGAGGCGGTCAGCCCGACCGGCGAGGCCGCGTCGTTCGGCTCCGGCGTGTACGGGCTGGCGTTGGCCGTCTGCTACATCTCGGTGCACCTGTTCTGGGTGGCCGGGCTCGCGTTGTTCCTGTCGGTGTCCACCGACGCGCCGCTGGGCGCGGTGGGCGGCGCGGTGCTCGCGTCGATCCTGTCGCAGATCCTGGACCAGATCACGGCCCTGGAAAACCTGCGCGACTACCTGCCGTCGCACTACGCGCTGGCGTGGGTGGACCTGCTGTCGTCCGACGTGGACTGGTCGCAGATGGCGAAGGGCGTGTTCTCGGCGCTCGCCTACGGCGCGTTCTTCACGCTGCTCGCGGCACGCCGGTTCGCCCGCAAGGACATCACGAGCTGACGGCCGCGGCTCACCGGGAGCACCCGCTCCCGGTGAGCCCGCGCCGGCCTACTTGACGCCGGCGGCGTCCATGCCGCGCAGCTCCTTCTTCAGGTCCTGGATCTCGTCGCGCAGCCGGGCCGCCAGCTCGAACTGGAGTTCCCGCGCCGCGTTCATCATCTGGTCGGTGAGCTGCTGCACGAGGTCCGCCAGCTCGGACCGGGCCATGGTCCCGGTGGCGCGGTCGGCCAGCACGCCGGAGCTGCGACCGCTCGCGCCGGGGTCGCCGGTCGGCTTCTTGCCGCGCGAGGCGTTGCGGCCGGAGCCGCCCGGTTCCAGGGTGTCCTCGGCCTCCGCGTACACCTGCTCCAGGATGTCGGTGATCTTCTTGCGCAGCGGCTGCGGGTCGAGGCCGCGCTCCTCGTTGTAGGCGATCTGCTTGGCCCGCCTGCGGTTGGTCTCGTCGATCGCGTGCCGCATCGAGTCGGTGATCCGGTCGGCGTACATGTGGACCTCGCCGGACACGTTGCGCGCCGCGCGGCCGATGGTCTGGATCAACGACGTGCCGGACCGGAGGAAGCCCTCCTTGTCGGCGTCCAGGATGGACACCAGCGACACCTCGGGCAGGTCCAGGCCCTCGCGCAGCAGGTTGATGCCGATCAGCACGTCGAACTCGCCCAGCCGGAGCTGCCGCAGCAGCTCGACCCGCCGCAGCGTGTCGACCTCGGAGTGCAGGTAGCGGACCCGGATGCCCAGCTCCAGCAGGTAGTCGGTGAGGTCCTCGGCCATCTTCTTGGTCAGCGTGGTGACCAGCACGCGCTCGTCGCGCTCGGCCCGCACGCGGATCTCGTGCACCAGGTCGTCGATCTGGCCCTCGGTGGGCTTGACCACGACCTCCGGGTCCACCAGGCCGGTGGGCCGGATGACCTGCTCCACGAACTCGCCGCCCGCCTGGCCCATCTCGTACGGGCCGGGCGTCGCCGACAGGTACACCGTCTGCCCGATCCGGTCGGCGAACTCCTCCCACGTCAGCGGCCGGTTGTCCAGGGCGCTGGGCAGGCGGAAGCCGTGCTCCACGAGGTTGCGCTTGCGTGACGCGTCGCCCTCGTACATGCCGCCGATCTGCGGCACGGTCACGTGCGACTCGTCGATCACCAGCAGGAAGTCGTCCGGGAAGTAGTCGATCAGGGTCGCGGGCGCGGTGCCCGCGCCGCGGTCGTCGATGTGCCGCGAGTAGTTCTCGATGCCCGAGCAGAACCCGACCTGGCGCATCATCTCGATGTCGTAGGTGGTGCGCATCCGCAACCGCTGCGCCTCCAGCAGCTTGCCCTGCCGCTCCAGCCGCGCGAGCTGGTCGGCCAGCTCCGCCTCGATGCCCCGGATCGCCTTCTCCATCCGCTCCGGGCCCGCCACGTAGTGCGTCGCCGGGAAGATGCGCAGCTCGTCCACCTCCTTCACCACGTCACCGGTGAGCGGGTGGAGGTAGTAGAGCTTGTCGATCTCGTCGCCGAAGAACTCGACGCGCACCGCCAGCTCCTCGTACGCCGGGATGATCTCCACGGTGTCGCCGCGCACCCGGAACGTGCCGCGGTTGAACGCCACGTCGTTGCGCGCGTACTGCACGTCGACCAGGGCGCGCAGCAGCAGGTCGCGCTCGATCTCCCCGCCGACCTCCAGGTGGATCGACCGGTCCAGGTAGGACTGCGGCGTGCCCAGGCCGTAGATGCACGAGACGGACGCCACCACGATGACGTCCCGCCGGGTCAGCAGGCTCATGGTGGCCGAGTGGCGCAGCCGCTCCACGTCCTCGTTGATCGAGGAGTCCTTCTCGATGTAGGTGTCGGTCTGCGGGATGTACGCCTCGGGCTGGTAGTAGTCGTAGTAGCTCACGAAGTATTCGACGGCGTTCTCCGGGAAGAACTCCTTCAGCTCGTTCGCGAGCTGCGCGGCCAGCGTCTTGTTGGGCGCCATCACCAGCGTGGGTCGTTGCAGCTTCTCCACCAGCCAGGCCGTCGTGGCCGACTTGCCGGTGCCGGTCGCGCCGAGCAGCACGACGTCCTTCTCGCCACCGCGCACGCGCCGCTCCAGCTCGGCGATCGCGGCCGGCTGGTCACCCGCGGGCTGGTACTCGCTGACCACGCGGAACTGCCCGTCGGTGCGGGGGATGTCGCCGACGGGGCGGTGCGCCGAGTGCGCCTTGACCGGGATCTCGGTTGGGAAAGCCACGGTGACGACGGTACGCCCCGGGTACGACATTTTCCGGAACGGGCCAGGTCAACCGCAGTCGCAGCAGTCACAGCACCCGTCGCCGCGACCACCGCCGCCACCCCGGCCGGAGCCGCAGCAGTCACAGCAGTCACAGCTGTCGGAGCAGTCGCACGAGGAACGCCACTCACCGCTGCACGGGCCCGGGTACGGGTCGCGGCAGCAGAACTGGCAGGTGCCGCACTGGTAGAAGAACGCGAGGCAGCCCAGCAGCGGCCCGCGCCGGGTCGGCGGGTGCGTCAGCCGGGGCCAGGCCCACAGCCCCGAGCCCGGGCCGGGCCCCTTGCCGCGCCGGTCCCACCGGGTCGGCCGCGGCTCCTCGCCGTGCTCGGCGAACGCCCGCCGCACCGCCTCGCGGACCTCGTGCACGAGCAGCGCGTGCACCAGCCGGTCGTCCGCGAACTCGACCTCCCGCAACGCCAGTTCCACGCCCAGCGCCGCGTCGTCGCACAACCGCCGCGCCTCCGCCATCGACGTGCCGGTGGCGGCCAGCGGGTTCCACGCGCCGGCGGCCCGGTCCTCCGCGAAGTCCTCCACGGCGTCCACGAGGTGCGCCAGCCGCCCGAACAGCCGCCCCACCTCGCGCAGCGGCTCGACGTTGCCCGGTCGCCCGGCGAGCACCGCCGTCCGCGCCACCGCCTCACCACTGGCCGTCTCCGTCGGCTCGGTCACCGCGAGCACGGACGAGCCCGGGACCACCGCCGCCTCGACCTCCGCCTGCCGCCGCACCGCCGTCACCAGCACGCCCGTGTCGAAGCCCAGGTCGCCGCCGGTCTCCCCGGCCTGCCGGGCCCACCGCCGCGCCACCTGCCTGCCGAGGCCGCGCACCGGGGCGTGGCTGAACGCGCCGTCCCGGTCGTCCACGTGGTCGCCGACCTTCGCCGACGCGAGCACGAGCGACACGGTCGCCGCCAACCGGGCTCCCGCGCCCACCGCGACGTCCGCGCCCTTCATGCCACGCAACGCGCACGGCCCCGCGGCACGCCGCGAGGGCGCCGTCTGGGCCTCCACCAGGGCGGAGATCACCAGCCCGTCGTAGTTCGTCACCACCCGCGCCAACTGGCCGTGGTCGTCGCGCAACGCCAGGCACAGCCCGCAGAGGTGGGCGAGCCACGATTCACGCAGGTCCACGCTCAATCGGTGGCCGCACGGGCGGAGGATGCCGAACATGGCGGAAGAGTAAGGGATCGTCATACTTACGGGTGACAGTTTCGAGTGTTCGGCGGGTACCGGTGCCTATGGTGCGCATCGTGACGCCGAGCGCGGCAGGGATCGACCAGATGCACATCCACCCGCCGAAGATCGAGTATTTCGACCTGGACGCCAAGTGCAACACCGACCCCAAGGGCCACCTGCGGGGCGTCGAGGAGTTCCGGCTGACCCGCGCCGGCCTGTACATGGCCAGGCCCGTGCCGGGTCACCCGCAGCTCGCGCACTTCGAGTCGTGGCTGCTGCCCGCCCACGGCCTGCGCGTCACCCGCCAGTCGTGGCACCCGGGGCACGAGCGCGACTACGACCTCTACGTGGACGTGGTGGAGATCAGCTCCAGCGGTTCGGTGTGGAAGACGGTGGACCTCTACCTGGACCTCATCGTGCGCACCGGGCGCAGCGTCACCGTGCTGGACACGGACGAACTGCTGGCGGCCCTCGAACGGGGGCTCATCCAGCCGGAGCGCGCGCAGTGGGCGTTGGAAACGACCTACCGCGCCGTGTCCGGCATTTCCGCGCACGGGCACGACGCGGTCCGTTGGCTGGCGTCCCAGGGCACCGTCACGACCTGGCGACGGGGCCAGGACCCGCCGGTCAACCGCCATCCGAGGCCGTTCACCGGATAGAGACCTGTACACCCACAGACCGTGATGTAACAAATCGACCCGCAGAGTTACGGACTGCACACCAACGGCTACCCTCGGGTCGCGTGGGAGCGGTCATCACACCTCAACTGGTCGACGTGGTCGACACCGTCAGCGCGGTACGCAACTACTCCTCGGGCACTTCCCGGCGGCTCACGACGTGCCGGGTGGAGCACTGGGGGCTGCGCATGGAGTGCCCCACGCCGGAGGACCCGTTCTCCGATTCCGAGGTCACGTGGCTGCTGCCGGACCTCGGCCTGCGACTCACCCACCACCGCCCCCGGTCGAGGCACGCGCGCAGCGGGCCGAGCGTGCTCACCGCCGTCCGGGTGCAGCGCGACGTGCGGTCGTGGCGCACCACGGACCTGCTGCTCGGCCTGGCGGTGCCGGGCGGGACCACGGCGCGCATCGTCCGCTCGGAGGAGTTCGCCGCCGCCGTCGCGGGCCGCGTCCTCAACCCGGGTGACGCCGACCAGGCGCTGCGCACCGTGCACCGGACCCTGGAGGAGATCAGCCTGCACCGCCACGACCTGGCCGCCTGGCTGACCCACCGCGGCATCTACGACGCCTGGCCGTCCCTGTAGAACGCCGCCATCCGCCCCACAGCGGCAGCCATCCACGGCTCCTTGGCGTCACCGTAGGCGAACCCCTCCGCGTCGCCCGCGTGGGCGCGTGACAGCCGCAGCTTGACCTCCTCGTACTCGCGGCGGGCCGCCTCGTCGACCCGCAGCCAGTCCCGGAACCGCAACGCCCAGTCCCACCCGGGCCCGCCTTCCACGCGGAGGTGCAGGTTGACCCGGCGAGCCGGGTCCGTGCCCGCGTGCAACCGCTTGCCCCAGTCCGCCGGGTCGCCGTACTTGACGGTGTCGTGGCCGACCCCCAACGCCGGGAACCCGGCCGCCGCGAGCGCTTCGGCCAGTTCGTCCGCCTCCTCCAGCGACGACACGCCCAACTGGAAGTCGAGCACGTCCTTCGCCGCCAGCCCCGGCACGGCCGTGGACCCGATGTGCTCGACCCGCCGCTGCCCGGCGGCGAACGCGATCCGCCGCCCGATCCGTTCCGCCTGCGCGGGCCAAGTCGGGTCGTACGGCACGACCTTCGGCGGTCCACCGGCATAACGCCGCAACCGCACGTTGGCCTCGTACGGCGTCAACCGCTCCGCCCACAGCTCGTCGACCCGCGCCAACAGCTGGTCGGGCGCACCCGAGTTGTCCAACCAGACATCAGCCACCGCCCGCCGGGCGACGTCATCAGCCTGCTTGGCCATCCGGTTGCGCGCGTCCTCCTCCCCCAAGCCACGCAGCACGAGCCGTTCCAACCGCACGGACTCGGGCGCGTGCACGATCAGCACGAGGTGGTACATCGGCGCCAACCCGTTCTCCACGAGCAACGGCACATCGTGGACGACAACGGCATCATCCGCAGCCGACTCGACCAACTCAGCCGTACGAGCAGCGATCTTGGGATGGGTGATCCCGTTCAACACCGCCCGAGCCCCGTCATCACTGAACACGAGGGCAGCAAGCGCACCACGGTCCAGAGCACCGGACGACGGGTCGAGCACCCCGTCACCAAACGCGGAAACGATCTCCGCCAACCCAGGAGTCCCCGGCGCGACCACCTCCCGCGCCAACCGATCGGCATCGACCACAACAGCCCCGAGATCAGCAAGCCGCTTGGCCACAGTCGACTTACCGGACCCAATGCCCCCCGAGAGGCCCACACGCAACATGCATCAAGTCCACCACAAACACCCACCCCGCTGCGTGTCATCCCCGTATGGCCTGCGCGCCAGCGAACCGCGCTTCGCCAGGGAGGGCAAGCACGCTCTTCGCTTGCCCTCCCTGGCGAAGGGTGGTTGTCTTGACCAGGCCATACGGGGATGACACGCAGCCCGCTCTTCGTCATCCTTGGCGGTCTGCCAAGCGGCGAGCGTCGCTCTTAAACCCCGCTCTCGAACCCCCGCGCGAAGCCTTCTTCAGGACCCTTCAACCGGCGTCATGCTCTGCACCGCCAACGCCGTGAGGAACGCGGTCATCCGGTCGTCCGGGGCGTACCCGACCTTGGCACGGGCGACGAACGTCGTCTTGCCCAGCACCCCGACCAACAACCGCTCCCCCGCGGTGCTGATCAACACGCCCTTCTGCCGCCCGACGTCGACCTCCGCCGCCGTCGCGCCTTCCTGCTTCTCCGCCTCCACGCCGGCCGAGACCCTCTCCCGCGCGGACGCCTCGTCGCCGTACTTCGCCAACCCGACGATCAGCGGCGCGGCCGTGAACGACTGGTTCTCCCCCACGTCGTAGTAGCAGTCGACCTTCGCGGTACGCGCGATGGAGGGCTCCGGCACCCCGATGATCGTGGTCACCTGGCCGGGCACCGCACGCCCGAGGTGCTTGCCGACGACCTCCACCGGCACGATCAACTCGCAGTCCTCGGGCAGGTCCCGATCAACCATGACCGGTGTCCGGACAACCGTCGTGGACGTCAGGATGGTGGGGATCGCGGGCGCTTGCAGCGCGGGCTTGGGCGCGGACGCGCAGCCTCCCAGCACCACGGCCACCACGGCCGCCGAAACCGTTGCGCCACCGAGCATCCGCACACCCATAGGGGTACCGACTTTAGCGCATTCCAACCACGTTGGACCGGCTCTCTCACAGCCACTCAGCACTCGGCCACTCAGCCGGCACGGCCCCGCCCCAAGGCAAAGGCCCCGCACCCGTTTCCCGGGTACGGGGCCTCAGCCCTTCACTTACTCAGCTCACGCGCCACCGGAGAGCTTCTCGCGGAGCGCCGCGAGCTGCTCGTCACTGGCGAGCGTGCCGCCGGCCTGGGCCGGGGCGCCGCTGGACGCGGCCGCCGGGGCGTCGCCGCCGGAGGAGTAGTTGGTCTCCCCCGCCGCCTCTTCCTCGGCCGCCGCCGCCTTCGCGACCTGCTTCATGTGGGCCTCGTAGCGCGTGTGGGCCTCGGCGTACTGCCGCTCCCACTCCTCGCGCTGCTTGTCGAAGCCTTCCTGCCACTCCTGGGTCTCCGGGTCGAAGCCCTCGGGGTAGATGTAGTTGCCCTGGTCGTCGTACTCGGCGGCCATGCCGTACTGGGTCGGGTCGAACTCGGAGTCGACCGTGAAGCCCTCGTTGGCCTGCTTGAGCGACAGCGAGATCCGCCGGCGGTCGAGGTCGATGTCGATGACCTTGACCATGACGTCGTCGCCGACCTGGACGACCTGCTCCGGGATCTCCACGTGGCGCTCGGCCAGCTCGGAGATGTGGACCAGGCCCTCGATGCCCTCGTCCACGCGGACGAACGCACCGAACGGAACCAGCTTGGTGACCTTGCCCGGCACGATCTGGCCGATCGCGTGGGTCCGGGCGAACTGGCGCCACGGGTCTTCCTGGGTCGCCTTCAGGGACAGCGAGACGCGCTCGCGCTCCATGTCGACGTCCAGGACCTCGACCGTGACCTCCTGGCCGACCTCGACGACCTCGGACGGGTGGTCGATGTGCTTCCAGGACAGCTCGGAGACGTGCACCAGGCCGTCCACGCCACCCAGGTCCACGAAGGCGCCGAAGTTGACGATGGAGGACACGACGCCCTTGCGGACCTGGCCCTTCTGGAGCTGGTTGAGGAACTCGCTGCGCACCTCGGACTGGGTCTGCTCCAGCCAGGCGCGGCGGGACAGGACCACGTTGTTGCGGTTCTTGTCCAGCTCGATGATCTTCGCTTCCAGCTCACGGCCGACGTACGGCTGGAGGTCGCGCACGCGCCGCATCTCGACCAGCGAGGCGGGGAGGAAGCCGCGGAGGCCGATGTCGAGGATCAGGCCGCCCTTGACGACCTCGATGACCGTGCCGCGGACCGGCTCGTCCTTCTCCTTGAGGGCCTCGATGGTGCCCCAGGCGCGCTCGTACTGGGCGCGCTTCTTGGAGAGGATCAGCCGACCTTCCTTGTCCTCCTTCTGGAGAACCAGGGCCTCGACCTCGTCACCGACCTTGACGACCTCGTTCGGGTCGACGTCGTGCTTGATCGACAACTCGCGCGAGGGGATGACGCCCTCGGTCTTGTAGCCGATGTCGAGCAGGACCTCGTCCCGGTCGACCTTGACGATGGTGCCCTCGACGATATCGCCATCGTTGAAGTACTTGATGGTCTTGTCGATGGCGGCGAGGAAGTCCTCCTCCGTCCCGATATCGTTGATAGCGATCTGCTGCTTCGGCGCGGTGGCAGCCGGGACAGTGGTGGTGTCGGTGGACATTAGGTAGGTGGCTCCGGTACGGATTGGGGTTGTCTGGCCTATGGGTGCAACGCTGCGCGGGAGGCAAGGCTTCCCCCGACGACCGATCCCTTGGCGTGCACACCGATCATGGGCAGCGCGAACCCACTACGCGGGCGGTATCGTACGCGGCCCGGCGACCGCCGGGCAAACCGGTCCGCCCCGCGTTAACCCTGAAGGAGCAGTGTGTCCGACCAGCACGCGAGCGCGGAACGCGCGCTCGGCACCACCGGGATCGCCCAGCGGGACGCGGACGCGGCGGAGTCCAGGGCGGCGAACCGGGTGTGGTGGGACGCGGACGCCGACGACTACCACGCCGAGCACGGGGGGTTCCTCGGCGCGGCGGACTTCGTGTGGTGCCCGGAGGGGGTCCGGGAGGAGGACGTCCGGTTCCTCGGCGCCGTCGAGGGCCGCCGGGTGCTGGAGGTCGGGTGTGGTTCGGCGCCCTGTTCCCGCTGGTTGCGGGCTCGCGGCGCGGAGCCGGTCGCACTCGACATCTCCGCCGGGATGCTCCGGCACGCGGTCGCGGGCAACGCGGCGACGGGCCTGGCCGTGCCGCTGGTGCAGGCCAGCGCCGACCAGCTCCCGTTCGCCGACGGGAGCTTCGACGCGGCGTGCTCGGCGTTCGGCGGGGTGCCGTTCGTGGCGGACGTGGGCGAGGTGTTCCGGGAGGTGGCCCGGGTGCTCCGGCCCGGCGCGCCGTGGGTTTTCTCCGTGACTCACCCGATCAGGTGGATTTTTCCCGACGATCCGGGGCCGAACGGACTCACCGTGACCCAGTCGTACTTCGACCGGACTCCGTACGTGGAGGTCGATGACACCGGTCGGGCGACGTACGTGGAGCACCACCGGACGCTGGGCGACTACGTGCGGGCGCTGGTGGCCGCGGGGTTCGAGTTGCTGGACGTGGTGGAGCCGGAGTGGCCCGCCGGGCACACCCGGACGTGGGGCCAGTGGAGCCCGCTGCGGGGCCGGCTGTTCCCCGGCACCGCGATTCTGCGGACGCGCAGGCCGTAACCTGCCCGCATGACCGTCAGTCGGGGGCTGGTGGAGGCGCAGAGCGCGCGTTTCGCGGGTGTGGACCCGCTGCTGCCCGCGGTGGTGCCGCCGCCGGACGGCGACGTGATCACCGCGGCGCTGCCGGACGGGACGCGTGTCGCGGGCGTGGTGCGGCGGCAGGTGCACGACCGGATGTCGGCGGCGCGGCTGTGGTCGGCGACCGAGGTGTGGGAGCTGACGCCGCTGCTGGGCGGCGCGGGCGCGGCCGGGATGGACGCGCTGCTGCGCGCGTGGCGGCGGTGGCTGGACCGGGCGGGTCCCGCGGAGAGCGATTCGGCGTGCGTGCTGACCTGGCCGAGCCGGGACGTGGCGGCCGGGCGGGCGCTGCTGGACCACGGCCTGGTGCCGCTGTCGGTGATCGCCGTGCGGACCGGGTCGCCGGTGGCGGCGGCCGGCCCCGGCGCGTTCGCGATCCGCCGCGCCACGCCCGCCGACCTGGACGCCGTGCTGGCGCTCGCGCTGCTGGAGCTGCGTTACTCGGCCATGGTCGGCTCCACGGTCGACCGGCCGGAGGCGGCGGCGCTCAAGCGGCGGGCGCTGGCGGAGCGGCTGGCCGCGGGCGGTCCGGCGTGGCTGGCCGAGCGGGACGGGATCGCGGTGGCGCTGGCGGAGTGCGCGCTGGTCACGTCCGAGCCCGGGAACTGGACGTCGACGCGGCTGCCGCCGGGCCGCTGGGGCTACGTGAACTGCGTCTCGGTGCTGCCGGGCGCGCGTGGCGCGGGCATCGGGCAGCAGCTCATGGCCCATGCGCACCGCGAGCTGCACCGGCTGGGCACGGTCGGCACCTACCTCTACTACAACCCGCCGAACCCGCTTTCCTCGGTGTTCTGGCCGCGACAGGGCTATCGTCCACTGTGGACCGCGTGGGAGGTCCGCCCCGCCGGGGCCCTGCGGTAGCGGCACGCCGTGCGCGGCGCGCCCCGCCGCGGATCACAACACCTCCGGTTGCGGGTCGGCCGCCCCTACGCCACTATTTGGACTGACCAGTCAGTTCAAAGAGGGGGTTCCGCCGTGGAGATCCACGCCCAGCGCGTCGGCGTCGCCGGGCCGCACGGCCCGCTGCTCAAGCCGACCAGCCTGCGCGTGCCGCCGGGCGAACTGCTCGTCGTGGCGGGCCCGCCCGACACGGGGCAGACCGCCCTCGGCCTGGTGTTGTCCGGGCGGCTGCGCCCCAGCTCCGGCGAGGTCACGCCGAGCGCGGGCGAGCTGCGCGAGCACGTCGTGCTGGTGGACTCGCCCGGCGTGAACGAGCCCGAGGGGTCGCTGTCGCTGGGCGCCGTGGTCGGCGAGGAGCTGGCTATGAACGGGCAGCGCAGCGGGCGCAAGGCCGTGGCCGACTGGCTGGTGGACCGCGGCGCGGACGAGCACCTCAACACCCGCTACGAGTACGTGCCCGCCGACGTGCGGTGCGCGGTCATGCTGGAGCTGGCCGCCGAGCGGCCCGGTGCGCGGGTGCTCGTCGTGGACACGCCCGACCGCTACCACGACGACCCCGCCGAGTGGCTGCGGCTCGCCGGTGAGCGGGTCACGCCGGACCTCTCCGTGGTCGTCCTCTGCACCACCACGTCCGCCGAGCTGCTGGGCGTGCCGGTGGCGCGGATCGGCACGGACAACTCCGCTCCCGCCGAGCCGGACCACGCGCCCAAGCACGCCCGGCCGGCGGAGGCAACGCAGCCCGCGTTCGCCCCGGTGTCGGGTGTCTTCGACGCCACCAGCCCGCACGCTCCGCCCACCGGGCGACCCACCCCACCGGAGGCCACCCCACCGGAGGCCACCCCACCGGAGGCCACCCCGCAGACCTCGCCGGCGCCACCCACCGGCGCCTCCCCGGCGAGGCCGACCGACCAGCCCACCGCGAAGACCGACCCGCCGAAGCCGGACACCCCACCGGGCCCGGACAACCACTCCCCCGAGGAGCCCGCGTGACCGCCCTGCGCATGGCGTTCAACGAACTGCGCCGCATCACCTCCGGGAAGCTGCCCAAGCTCGCCGTCCTGGCCCTGTGCCTGGTCCCGCTGCTGTACGCCGCCCTGTACCTGTACGCGAACAAGGACCCGTACGCGAACCTCGGCCAGGTGCCCGCGGCCCTCGTGGTGGAGGACAAGGGCGCGACCGCGAGCGACGGCACCACCAAGAACGCGGGCCAGGAGGTCGCCGACGAGCTGCTGTCCGGGCGGAAGTTCGACTGGCACCGGGTGAACGCCCGGGACGCGGAGGACGGCGTCCGCAACGGCACCTACACGTTCGCGCTGACCCTGCCGGAGGACTTCTCCGCGGCGCTGCTCTCGCCCAGCGAGTTCAAGCCCCGCCAGGGCGTCATCACGCTGACCACCAACGACGCGAACAACTACCTCGGCTCCACCATCGCGAACCAGGTGGTGACGGAGGTGCGGCGCTCGGTGTCGGTGAAGGTCGGCGCGCAGGCGGCGGACAAGCTGCTGCTGGGCTTCTCCACCATCCACGAGAAGACGGCGGAGGCCGCGGACGGCGCGACGAAGCTCGCCGCCGGCCAGCAGGACGCGCTCGACGGCGCGCAGAAGCTGGCGGACGGCGCGGCGCCGCTCGCCGACGGCGCGGCGCAGGTGTCGGACGGCCTGCGCCAGCTCCGCGACCAGACCAAGGACCTGCCGGCGAAGTCGCAGCAGCTCGCGGACGGGGCGCGGCAGGTCGCCGACGGCAACGAGGCGCTCGCCCGGACCGCGGAGGGGTACGCGGGCAAGGCGCAGACCCTGGCCAACCGGCTCGACCAGTTCAACACCGACGTCGCGAACCGGCTGCGGGCCGCGGGCATCCCCGAGGAGGACGTGCAGCGCGTGATGCAGGGCCTCGGCGACGCGCGCGCCCCGCTCGACGACGCCAACAGCAAGGTGCAGGGCGCCACCGCGCAGCTCCGGACGCTGGCGAACGGCGCGCGGCAGGTCGCCGACGGCAACGCCCAGCTCGCCGGGTCCACGCCGGCGCTGGCCGACGCGATCACCCGCCTGAACGACGGCGCGAAGCAGGTCGCGGACGGCAGCGCCCAGCTCCGCGACGGCGCGGTGGCACTGCGGGACGGCGAGAAGCAGCTCGTGGACGGCTCGAACCAGTTGCGGGACGGCCTCAACGAGGGCCTCCAGCAGATACCCAACCCCGACGACCCGACCCGCGAGTCGACCGCGGGCACCATCGGCGACCCGGTGAACGTGCACGGCGTCAGCCAGACGGAGGCGGGCAGCTACGGCGCGGGCCTGGCGCCGTTCTTCCTCGGCCTGGCCACCTGGATCGGCGCGTTCGTGCTGTTCCTGCTGCTCAAGCCGCTGTCGCGCCGCGGGCTCGCGGCCGGGCAGAACGCGTTGCGGGTGGCGTTGGGCGGCTGGCTGCCCGGTGTGCTGCTGGGCGTGGCGCAGGTGGTGATCATGTTCGCCGTGGTGACGCTGGTGGTCGGCATCCACCCCACGCACACGTGGGGCTCGCTCGGCTTCCTGCTGCTCATGTCGGCGACGTTCGTGGCGCTCCTGCACGCGTTGAACGCGCTGCTCGGCGCGGTCGGCAAGTTCATCGGCCTGGTGCTGCTGATCCTCCAGCTGGTCAGCGCGGGCGGCACGTTCCCGTGGCAGACCATCCCCCACCCGCTCTACCCGCTGCACTTCGGGTTGCCGATGGGATACGCGGTCGACGGCCTGCGGCACCTGATGTACGGCGGCCCGCTGGGCAGCGTGGGCAAGGACGCGTTGATCCTGGCCGCCTACCTCGTCGGCTCCCTTGCCTTGTCGACGTTCGCCGCGTACAAGCAGCGGGTGTGGACCCCGTCTCGCCTCAAGCCCGAGTTGGTGCTGTGACCGCCGCGCGCGCCGGCCGCACGGCCTCCTCCAAGCAGAAGCTGTTCGACGCCGCGCTCAAGCTGGTCGGCGAGCGCGGCGCGGCGAGCGTCACGGTGGACGAGATCGCCGCCGAGGCCGGTGTCGCGAAGGGCACCGTCTACTACAACTTCGCCAGCAAGGACGCCCTCGTCGACGCCCTGCTGCGGCACGGCGTGGAGCTGCTGGCCACGCGGTTGCGGGAGGCCGAGCGCGAGGCGGACACCGAGCGGGCGCTGGAGTCCCTGGTGGACGGGGTGCTCGGGTTCTTCGGCGAGTACCCGGCGTTCGGCCAGCTCCTGGTGAGCGAGCTGTGGCGGACGCCGGGCCAGTGGCACGGCACGCTCAGCCTGCTGCGTGACGACATCGTGTCCATCCTGCGCGGCCAGATGCAGCGGCTGTCCGCCGAGGGCGGGCTGCCCGAGGGCGTGCAGGTGGGCACCGCGTCGGCGGCGTTGTTCGGCACGCTGCTGGTGGTCGCCCTGGACTGGCAGGTGTTCCAGCCGGAGCGGACGCTCGCCGAGGTGCGCGAGGCGGTGCTCCTCCTGGTGCGCGGCCTCCGGCCCTGACCCGGCCCCCGGAACCTCAGAACCGCGCCGCCCACGTGTCGACGTCGCCCACCTGGTGCACGGACGGCGCCTTGCCCTCCACCGCCCGCCGCACCGCCGCCAGCACCCCCACCGACGCCTCCTCGTGGCTGAGCCAGCGGGTGCCCCGGCCGTGCCGCACGATGCCGAGCACCACCTGCTGGGTCGGGTGGCCGGGCAGCACCGGGTCGGGCAGGCCGTGCCGGGAGCTGATGCCGCTGCTGTCGTGCACCTCCACGACGGGCGCGTCGGGCGCGAGCAGCGGCGCGACCGCGCGCAGCACCGGTTCGCGGTAACTGGGGTGCACCCAGGCCACCAGCAGGTCGGCGGGCGCGGCGAGCACCTCGCGCACGCGTTCGGCCAGCTCGTCGGGACGCGCCCAGTCGGCACGCACCCACCGGCCGCCCTCGGCCGCGGCCTGCGAGTCCGCCTCGGTCCGCGACTGCGGCACCTGCCCCGGCCGACCGAGCGCCGCGCGGGCGGCCGTGCCCGCGCGCGGCGGTCTGCGGGAGGGCAGGACGACCTGCCAGCCCTGCGCGAGCAGTTCGTCCGCGCACCCCTTCAGCATCCCGGTGCCACCCAGCACCAGCGCCGTCCGCCCGCTCATCGCACCGACTCCTCGCCCCGCTCCGCCGCGCGCCGGAGGGGCCCGGCACGCCACTGGTCGACCTCACGCTGCCCGCGCAGCCGGACCACCGCCACCCGGGCGCCGTGCTCGCCCGCCAGGACCGCCGCGATCCGCCGGCGGGTGTGGTCGTGGGAACGCCACGCCCACCGCAACAGATGTTCCCGGTCCGTGAAGACCGTGTGGAGGGGTGGCTCGACGTTGCCATTCCACAGTTCCTGCCGACGCACGCGGCGGAGCACGGTGCGCACCACCACCCGGCGCAACGCGGTGCGCCGCGGGTGGTCCAGCCAGACCAGCGTGTCGGCGTGCGCCAGCAGCAGCGGTCGGACCGCCGTGTACTGCCACTCGGTGGCCCACGTCGCGCGCCGGACCAGGTCCCGGACGTCGGCCTCGAACTCGGGGCGCGGCGTCCACCGTGGACCGTGGAACAACGAGTCCATCTCCACATAGGACAGGCCGAGCACGGCCGCGACGCTCCTGGCCATCGTGGACTTGCCCGCGCCGGAGGTGCCCGCGACCAGCACCCGCCGCGGCGGGTGCGGCAACTCGTCGGTAGGTCCTAACAGCGGCACCGGGCAAGGCTACCGTCGTGCCGCAAGCCCCTCGCCGGGCTTTCCGCCGACCATCACCCGATCGTGCGTGGCAGGCCGAAACCGCTGGTAGCGACATTGTCGGTAGGCGATTTTCGTCCTCAGTGGACGGCTCGTGGAAGAGTGTCCAGGTGCCGGCCCAGCACGGCGCGCATGACGTCGGGCGTGATCAGGTCCGGTTGGAGCACGGCGTCCACGGCCAGCCCGTCGAGCAGCGCGGCCAGCCGCTCGGCCTCCACGGCGACCTCCGCCGCGCCGACGCCCTCCAGCACCCGGCGCGCGATCGCGCGGATGCCCTCGTGCAGCCGCCGCGCCGCCGGGGCGAGCGCCGGGCGGGTGCGTGCGGCGTTGGTGAACTCCAGCCACACCACCGCCTCGTCGTGCCGGTCCGGGTCGAGCGGCAGGAGTTCGCCGAGGAGGTCTTCGACGGCGGCGCGGCGGTCCGCCGCGGCGGTCGCCGCGTAGACCTGGTTGACGCGGGCCATCAGGCGGCGCTCCACGCGGGCGATCAGCTCGTCGAGCGCGAAGGTGAGCAGTTCGTCGTGGTTGGTGAAGTAGTGCCGCACGGAGCCGATGGCCAGGTCGGCGGCTTCGGCGACGTTGCGCAGCGACGCCTGCTCCAGGCCCTGGGCGCGGACGACCCGGAACACCGCCTCGGCGACGGCACGGCGGCGGGCGTCGGCATCCACGAGTTTCGGCACGTTCGTAGCATACCCGTGCTAAGTTATTTGGCACAGTCATGCTACAAAGGGGGAAGCTCGTGCTGGTCTGGGTGTTGGTCGCGGCAGCCGTGATCGCGGTGGTGGTGAAGCGCTTCGTCGGGGAGCCGTTGAACGCGCGCGACCTGTTCGTGCCGCCGGTCGTCCTGCTGGGGATCGGCGTCTACTCGGTGACCAAGGTGCCGCTCACCGCGACGGACGTGCTGTGGCTGGTCGGCGGCGCCGTCGTCGGGTTCGGGTTCGGCGCGCTGCGCGGCAGCACGACCCGGCTGTTCACGCGGGACGGCGTGCTGTGGCAGCGGTACACGCCGTGGACGCTGGTGGTGTGGGTCGTCTCGCTGGCCGCCAACTTCGGCGTCGGCTACCTGGCCACCACCGGCGGCGCGCACGCCGACACCCGGCCGATGACGTTGTCCGTCGGCGTCGGCCTGCTCGGCGAACTGGTCCCGGTGGGGTTGCGCGCGCTCCGCTCCGGCGTGCCGTTCGCACCGGAACCACGCCGCCCGCGGCGGTGACGCGGCTCGATCAGGGGGCGCCGCGTGCGAAGACCGACGCCCCGGCCGACCTCACGACTGCCGGGTGACCGTGATCGTCCGGGCGGGCCGGTCGGACTTCACCACCTGCCCGACCACCTCGATCGCGGAGTTCTGCGACTTGACGGGTATCTCGACCCAGTGGCCGCCGCCACCGGCGTACTCCACCTCGACCTTCCAGCCGACCTCGGCACGCCGGCGCAGTCGAGCCTCCCTGGCGAGCTTGACCGCGTACGCCACCGCGACCACCACACCCGTCGCGGAGCTGATACCGCCACCGATCACCGCAGAAGCCAAAGATGACATCACCGACCAGCCGCCAATCCGACGTTTGCCGCGCTCGACAGCACGGAGAAGCAGAACAGAATTATCGACGCGTTCACCACGGCGGAGGGCTCGGAGAACGGGACCTGGATGTAGGCCAACGAGTTGAACATGCAGCACAAAATCCCGCAGAACCCGGCGAAAGCCCGGAACACCCGGCCGCTGCCGGGAAACGGCACGAAGAACAGCTCGCCCAGCGCGGCGGCCGATATCGCCGCGGAGGAGATCAGCAGCTCACCCTTCGCCAGGGACTTCTCGATGGCCAACCCCTCGGGGGACATCAGCGCCTTGAGCCCGTCCACGAACAACGGCAGGATCCCGATCAGCACGCCGAACAGGACCCACCAGGTCAGCTTGTGGACCACCACCTGCCGCCTGGAATCAGGCCCGCGCCGCTCGGGGATGACAACCGTCCCGCCGATGCTCAACCCGACCCCCCACCTTCGCGATCTGAGAAAACAATCGGCGGCCCGGTGTTCTGCGCCACCAATCCTTCGCACACAACAGATCGACATCGTCCATCGTACGTTACGGCCACGCGGAGCCACCACGCACGTTCACTCGAACGGCCGAGAAACAAGTCCGCTGTTGTGTGACCTGCGCAGCCGCTCGACCGCACTACCGCGGCAGCGGATCGAGAATCGCTCGACAATTCCACGTCAAACAGGTGTTGCCGGGCCGAATAGAATAGGTTTCGCCGGGTATGGAGCCACCGAGTATGACACCACCGGGAGGCCCGCAGCGAACCGCCGCAGACCCCCGGCCACGCCCCGGCGAACCGCCGCGGACCCCCGGCCACACCCGGTACGCTGCCGCGGACCTCCCCGCCGATCCCTAGTGCGCTGCCTCGTCCCAGGAACGCCCGACACCCACGGACACCTCCATGGGCACGCTCAACTCGTAGGCACCGCCCATCTGCTCCCGGACCAGCGCCTCGACCGCCTCGCGCTCCCCCTCGGCGATCTCCAGCACCAATTCGTCGTGCACCTGGAGCAGCATCCGCGACCGCAGCCCCGAATCACGCAACGCGTTGAACACCCCGAGCATGGCCACCTTGATGATGTCCGCCGCCGAACCCTGGATCGGCGCGTTCAACGCCATCCGCTCCGCCATCTCCCGCCGCTGCCGGTTGTCGCTCGTCAGGTCCGGCAGGTAACGGCGGCGGCCGAGGATGGTCTCGGTGTAACCCTTCTTCCGGGCGTCCTCCACGATCGCGTGCAGGTAGTCCCGCACGCCACCGAACCGCGCGAAGTACGCCTCCATCTGATCCCGCGCCTCGTCGGCGGAAATGCGCAACTGCTGCGCCAGGCCGTACACCGACAACCCGTACGCCAAGCCGTACGACATCGCCTTCACGCGGCGGCGCTGCTCGGCCGTCACCTCCGACGTCGGCACGGAGAACGCCCGCGACGCCACGAACGTGTGCAGGTCCTCGCCCGACCGGAACGCCTCGATCAGGCCCGCGTCCTCCGACAGGTGCGCCATGATGCGCATCTCGATCTGGCTGTAGTCCGCCGTCATCAGCTCCGCGTAACCGGGGCCGACCACGAACGCCTCGCGGATGCGCCTGCCCTCCTCGGTGCGGATCGGGATGTTCTGGAGGTTGGGGTCCGTGGACGACAGCCGACCGGTCGCCGCGATCGTCTGGTGGAACTTGGTGTGGATGCGCCCGTCGTCGGCGACCGACTTCAGCAGTCCGTCCACCGTCGACTTGAGCCGCGTGACGTCCCGGTGCGCCAGCAGGTGCTGGAGGAACGGGTGCGCGGTCTGCTCGAACAGGTTCTGGAGCGCGTCCGCGTCCGTCGTGTAGCCGGTCTTGGTCTTCTTGGTCTTCGGCATGTTCAACTCGTCGAACAACACCGCCTGGAGCTGCTTGGGCGAGCCGAGGTTGATCTCCTTGCCGATCACCGCGTACGCGTCCTGCGCCGCCTGCTTCACGCCCGCCGCGAAATGCGCCTCCAACGCCGCGAGGTGCTCGGAGTCGATGGCGATGCCGACCGACTCCACCTCGTCCAGCACGTGCATCAGCGGCAGTTCGAGGTCGCCGAGCAGGGTCCCCTGGTCGGTCGCCACGAGCTGCGCGTCCAGGGCGTCCGCGAGTTCGGCCACGGCGTAGGCGCGCACGATGGCGTTGCGCGCGGTCTTCTCCCGCTCCTCGTCCTCGTCGGCGAGCAGGGAGAGCTGGCCGTCGTCCGGCTCCTCCGCCCGCAGCTCGCGCTGGAGGTAGCGCAGGGCGAGGTCGTCCAGCGCGAAGCTGCGCTGACCGGGCCGGACCAGGTACGCGGCGAGCGCGGTGTCGCTGGTCAGGCCGCGCAGCACCCAGCCGCGGGCGCGGATCGCGCGCAGCGGCGTCTTGAGGTCGTGGCCCGCCTTCGCGACGGTGTCGTCCGCCAGCCACGCGGCCAGCGCGTTCTCGTCCTGCTCGGTGAGCGCCGCGACGTCGACGTAGCCGCCCTCGTCACCGGCGAACGCGATGCCCTCCAGGTCGACCGACGTGGCGGCGAGCCGGAACGACAGGCCGACCCGCGTCCCGCGTGCGTGCGCGTCCAGCCACGCCGCCAGCCCACCGGGCGCGATCGGACCGCCGGACACCTCGAAGCCCTCCTCGGCCTCGGGCTCCGCGGTCGCCAGCGTCGCGAACAGCCGGTCGCGCAGGACCCGGAACTCCAGCTCGTCGAACAGCCGGTGCACCGCGTCGCGGTCCCACGCCCGCGCCTCCAGGTCCGCCGGCCCGATCGGCAGGTCCACGTCCCGGACCAGCTCCGTGAGCTGCCGGTTCAGCATGATGCTCGGCAGGTTCGCCCGGAGCGCGTCGCCCGCCCGGCCCGGCACCTCGTCCACGTGGTCGATCAGCCCGTTCAGCGAGCCGAACTGGTTCAGCAGCTTCACGATCGTCTTCGGGCCGACACCGGGCGTGTTCGGCAGGTTGTCCGACGAGTCGCCGCGCACCGCCGCGTAGTCCGCGTACAGCTCCGGGGTCACGCCCTGCTTCTCCAGCACCAGCTCCGGGGTGTACCGGGCCATCTCGGAGACGCCCTTCACCGGGTAGAGGACGGTGACCCGGTCGTTGACCAGTTGCAGGGCGTCGCGGTCGCCGGTGCAGATCAGGACTTCGAAGCCGAGGGCCGTCGCCTGCGTGGTGAGCGTCGCGATGACGTCGTCGGCCTCGTAGTTCTCCTTCTCCAGGGTGGGGATGTTGAGCGTGCCCAGCACGTCCTGGATGAGGCTGACCTGGCCGCGGAACTCGTCGGGCGTCGCGCTGCGGCCCGCCTTGTACTCCGCGTACGCCTCCGTGCGGAACGTCTTGCGCGAGACGTCGAACGCCACCGCGACGTGCGTCGGCTGCTCGTCGCGGAGCAGGTTGATGAGCATCGACGTGAAGCCGTAGACCGCGTTCGTGGTCTGCCCCGTGCCGGTCTGGAAGTTCTCCTTGGGCAGCGCGAAGAACGCCCGGTAGGCCATCGAGTGGCCGTCGACCAGCAGCAGGCGGGAGGCTTCTGAAGTGCTCACGGGGCGAGTCTAGGGTGAGGGACTGACAGTCACGCACCGAGACAGCAACGCACCGAGACAGCAACGCACCGAGTGGAGCCGCGTGTGAGCCTGAACTCCGACGACGCGGGGAACGTCCCCGGTGCCGCCCCGGACGCCGCGCACGAGCAGTTGACCGAGAAGATGGGCATCGAGATCACCCGGTGGGACGCCGACCGGCTGGTCGGCACGATGCCGGTCAAGGGGAACCGCCAGCCGTACGGCCTGCTGCACGGCGGCGCGAACGCGGTGCTCGCGGAAACGCTGGGCTCCGTCGCCGCCGCCATGCACGCCGCACCCGAGCGGGTCGCCGTCGGGTTGGAGCTGTCGTGCACCCACCACCGCGGGGTCACGGACGGTGTCGTGACCGGCGTGTGCACGCCTGTCCACCGTGGGCGGTCCACGGCCACGTACGAGATCGTGATCACCGACGAGCAGGGTCGCCGCAGTTGCACGGCGCGACTCACGTGCTTCTTGCGGGAAGCCCCTATGGTCTAGTCATGCGGCTGGCGGGAGCGGCGTGGGTTGCGGTGGCGGTGGGCGTGCTCGGCGGGTGCGCCGGCCCGGAGGCGACCTCGGCCCCGCCACCGTCCACCGTGACGACCTACCCGGTGCCCGCCGAGGCGGTGCGGCCCGACGAGAAGGCGCTGCACCTGCCGACCACCGCGGACGGCGACACGGCGTTCACCCTGCTCGGGATGACCACGGGCATGACGACCCTGATCGGCAGCCACGCCGAGTTCCAGGCCAAGGGCCAGTTCGCCCGGGTCCGGCTGAGCGTGGTCAACAACGGGCGGAGCAGCGTGTTGTTCAACGCTCGTCGGCACGTGCTGGTGGACGACCAGAAGCACGAGTACGCGGTCGACACCGAGGCGATGACCATCAAGCGGCAGCCGGAGTCGTTCGACCTCGGCGCGAACGTGCGGGTGGAGTACGACGTCTACTACGACCTGCCCGCGACGGCCAAGCCGATGGCGTTGCGGGTGTACGGCGGACCGACGTTGACCGATCTCAAGGACGAGTCCGGCACGGAGATCCGGCTGGCCCAGTGAGGGGTCAGGAGCGGCGCTCGCGCAGGGAGCGGACCATGCTCCGCAGGAGCCGGGACGCCTCCGACCGCTCGGCCCCGGTCATCCCGGACAGCATCCGGACCTCGACGGACCGGACCGCCGCGGTCGCCTCCGCCAGGCTCCGCCTGCCGAGCGGCGTGAGCCGCGCGGGGAGGGCCTTCCCGACGGGCGCCTCCGCCGGCCTGGTCACGTAGCCGTCCCGTTCGAGGGACTGGAGCAGCACGTTCATCGTCTGCCGGGTCACGAACGCGCCCCGCGCGAGTTCGGAGTTCGACAAGCCCGGCCGCTGGGCCAGCAGTTCGAGGCAGGCGTAGTGCGTCACGCTCATCCCGAGTGGCCGCAGCACCTCCTCCATGGCCGCCCGCAGGGCGCTCGACGCCTCTTTCAGGAGGTAACCCAGCGACGTGCCCAGGTCCACACCGTCTTGACCCATGTCAGCATCCTGACATACGTTGGCCCGTGTCAGGAACCTGACACAGGGAGGACCACCGCCATGCCCGCCACCGGCCCCGACTTCATCTCGCTCCAGGCACGCGACCTCGACGCCTCGCAGGCGTTCTACGAGCGGTACCTCGGCCTCGTCCGCTCGCGAACCGGGCCGCCGCACGCCGTCGTCTTCGAGACGGAGCCGATCGCGTTCGCGCTCCGCGACGTCGTTCCCGGCACCGATCTCGACTCCGCGGCCCAGCCGGGCATCGGGGCCGCGATCTGGTTCCACGCCACGGACGTGCAGGCCGTTCACGACGCCCTCGTGGCCGACGGCCACACCATCGTCTCCGCCCCGGTCGACGGGCCCTTCGGCCGGACGTTCACCTTCGCCGACCCCGACGGCTACCGGATCACCCTCCACGACCGCGCGTGACGGGCACCGCCACGCCGAGGCCCGCCCCCGCGCGGGGGCGGGCCGTCCGGCGTCAGTGGCCGCCGAGGTAGGCGGCACGCACCTGCGGGTCGTCCAGCAGTTCCGGGCCCGGTGCGGACTTCACCACGCGCCCCGTCTCCAGGACGTAGGCGCGGTCCGACAGCTTCAGGGCCTGCTGGGCGTTCTGCTCCACCAGGAGGACGGTGGTGCCCCGCCGGTTGATCTCCTTGATGATGTCGAAGATCTGGGCGATCAGCATGGGCGCCAGGCCCATCGACGGCTCGTCCAGCAACAGCACCTTCGGCTTGGTCATCAGCGCCCGGCCGATCGCGACCATCTGCTGCTCGCCGCCGGACATGGTGCCGCCGAACTGGCTCTTGCGCTCCGCCAGGCGGGGGAAGAGTTCGTAGACCTCCGCCAGGTCCGCCGAGAGGTCGTCCTTGCGGGTGTACGCACCCATCAGGAGGTTCTCCTGGACGGTCATGCCCGGGAAGACGCCGCGGCCCTCCGGGGACTGGCCGATGCCCAGCTGCACGCGCTTGTGCCCGGCCAGCCTGGAGATGTCCTGACCGTCGAACACGATGCTGCCCGACGAGAGCGGGCGCAGGCCGGAAACCGTTTTGAGGGTGGTGGTCTTGCCCGCGCCGTTCGCGCCGATCAGCGAGACGATCTCGCCCTCGTTCACCTCCAGGCTGATGCCCTTGATGGCGGCGATCTTCCCGTAGTGGACGTGGATGTCCTTGATCTCAAGAAGCATCTTCGGACACCCCCAGGTACGCCTCGATGACCTTCGGGTCGTTCTGCACCTCGTGCGGCAGCCCTTCTGCGATCAGCTGGCCGAAGTCGAGCACCGCCACGCGGTCGCTGACGCCCATGACCAGGCTCATGTCGTGCTCGATCAGCAGCACCGTCCGCCCGCTGTCGCGGATCTTGCGGATGAGCTGCTGGAGCGCCTCCTTCTCCGCCGGGTTCATGCCGGCGGCCGGCTCGTCCAGCAGGAGGAGCTTCGGGTCCGTCGCGAGGGCTCGGGCGATCTCCAGGCGGCGCTGGTCGCCGTACGGCAGGTTCTTCGCCGTTTCCGTCATCCGGGCGGAGATGCCGACGAAGGCGAGCAGCTCCCGCGCCAGCTCGCGTCCGCGCTTCTCCTCCTTGCGGTGCCACGGGAGGTTGAGCGTCGCGCCGATCGCACCGGTCTTGTGGTGGGCGTCCGCGCCCACCATGACGTTCTCCAGCGCCGACATGTTGTGGAACAGCCGGATGTTCTGGAACGTGCGCGCGATGCCCTTCTTGGTGATCCGGAACCGCTTGGTCCCGCTGATCCGCTCGCCGTTGAACAACACCTGCCCCTCGGTGGGCTGGTAGACGCCGGTGACGACGTTGAAGACCGTGGTCTTGCCCGCGCCGTTCGGCCCGATCAGGGCGAAGATCTCGCCCTCGCCGATGGCGAACTTCGCCTCTCGCAAGGCAACCACGCCGCCGAAGCGCATGGTCACGCTGTCCAGCTCCAGGACGGGAGTGCTCACTTGGCCGCCTCCGTCGTCGACACGTCCGCGTCGGGACCCGGCACCTCGGCGCCCATGGTGCCCATTCCGCCTGTCCCCTCGTGCAACTCGGCCTTGCGCCGGCGCGACGGCAGCAGGCCCTCCGGCCGCAACGCCATCATCAGCACCAGCACGCCGCCGAAGACCAGGATCCGGAAGTCCGCGAACTCGCGGAACCGCTCCGGCAGCCAGCCGATCAGGAACGCGCCCAGGATCACGCCCGGCAGGTTGCCCGAACCACCCAGCACCACCGCGGCGAGGATCGTCGCGGACAGGATGAACGGGAACGTGTTGGGCTCGATGAACACGGCCTTGCCGGCGTAGATGCCGCCCGCGAGACCGCCGATCATGGCGCCGATGGCGAACGCCAGCAGCTTGAACTTGAACGTCGGCACGCCCATCAGCTCGGCCGCGTCCTCGTCCTCCCGGATCGCGGCCCACGCGCGGCCGACCCGGCTCTTCTGCAACCGCACCGAGAAGATGATGACGAGCACGATCGCGGCGACGATCAGGTAGTAGTACGGCGCGGGGTCGAGCACGAACTTCATGCCGAACACGGGCGGCGGGTGCGGGATGCCGGTGATGCCGCGCGCGCCGCCGATCTCGTCGGTGTTGTTCGCGGTGATGCGGACGATCTCGCCGAAGCCGAGCGTCACGATCGCCAGGTAGTCGCCGCGCAGCCGCAGCGTCGGCGCGCCCAGGATGACGCCCGAGACGGCCGCCAGGATGATGCCGAACGCGACCGTCGCCCAGTAGGTCCAGCCGTACTGGGTGCCGTAGTAGGCGACCGAGTAGCCGCCGATCGCGAAGAACGCCACGAACCCGAGGTCGAGCAGACCGGCTTGGCCCACCACGACGTTGAGGCCGACGGCCAGCAGGATGTAGGTGCCGATCGGGTACACCAGCACGGTCGTCCAGTCCGAGCCGGGCGACATGAACGTCCCGATCGCGGGCGCGGGCAGGATCAGCGCGCCGACCACCAGGGCGATGTAGACCAGGTACCGCTGCCAGATCTTCGCGTGCTCCCACCAGTCGCGGGCCACGTCGATCCCGTGCCCGACGGCACGCAGGCCGCGCGGCTTCGCGGGGGTTTGTTCCCTCGTCACTTCGTCGCCTTTCATGCCCGTGCCTTCTGGAGCGATTCGCCGAGGATGCCCGTCGGGCGGAACATCAGGACGACCACCAGGACGGTGAACGCGATGACGTCCTTCCACTGGGAACCGAGGAAGATCGCGCCCCAGTTCTCGATGAGACCGAGCACCACACCGCCCATCAGCGCGCCGCGCAGGTTGCCGATGCCGCCGAGCACGGCCGCCGTGAACGCCTTGATGCCGAGGACGAAGCCGATCATGTACCCGGTGTTCTCGATCTCCATGACGTAGAGGGCGCCGGCCACACCGGCCATGGCGCCGCCGAGCATGAACGTCACCCGCACGATGTTGTCGATGCTCACGCCCATCAGGACGGCGGCCTCGGGGTCCTGGGCGGTGGCCCGGATGCCGCGGCCGATGCGCGTCTTGTTCACCAGGCGGTCCAGGGCCACCATCACGACCACCGCGGCGACGACCACGATGACCTGGTCGAGCCGGACGGCGACGTTGCCGACCTCGAACACGGTGTCGCGGGCCACGAACCGCGGCGCCGACGCCTGGTTGCGGCCCGGCTTGTCGATCAGCCAGTCGATGACGACGAGGGCGAACAGCTCCTGGAGGAACAGCGACGCGCCGATCGCCGAGATCAGCGCCGCGAGCCTGGTGGCGCCGCGCTTGCGCAACGGCCGGTAGGCCACGGCTTCCAGGACGACGGCGGACGCGCCGGACACCACCGCCGACACGACTATGAGCAGGACCAGCACTCCCACCAGGGCGATCCCGGTGAACGGAGCGGACGGCGCGATCGCGAGCAGCACCGTCAGGGACGCGAAGGTGCCGATCATGAAGATCTCGGAGTGCGCGAAGTTGATCAGGCGCAGCACGCCGTAGACCATCGTGTAGCCCAGGGCGATCAGCGCGTAGATCGAGCCGTTCACCAGCCCACCCACCGTGCTGGGTAGGAACTGGTTGGCGAAATCATCAAGCATGACAGGTATGCCTCACGAGACGGGGCGGGGAGAACTACTCGCCATAGGGGTGGAGAGCGGGGGCCGCCGCGCCGACCGCGACGACCACCCGCTCCCCAGCACAGCCTTTACCTGGTGGAACCGCCTCGGGGATCAGCCCTCCAGCTTGGCGTCGGCCGACGGGCCGAGCAGCTTGAGGACACCACCCTTGACCTGGTACACGAAGATGGAGTTGTTCTCCGGCTCGCCGTTCGCCTTGAACTTGATCGGCTTGGAGATGCCGGTGAAGCTGACCGAGGTGAGGAAGTTGTTGATGTCCTCGGAGGTCGTCTTCCCGTCCTGCACGGCCTTGATGAACGCGGTGGCCGCGTCGTAGCCCTCGGTGGAGTAGATGGCCGGGTCGGAACCCGCGCTCTTCTTGTAGTTGTCGAAGAACTTCTTCGACTCACCGGTGGCCTCGGCCGACGGGATGTTGCACGGGCAGGCGATGACGGCGCCCTCGGCCGCCTGCTCACCGGCGCCGGAGACGAGCTGCGCGTCGAGCGAGCCGTCGCCGGAGGCGAACAGCGTCTTCACGTCGTTGTCGCGGAGCTGCTTGAGCAGCCGGCCGCCCTGCGCGTAGTAGCCGCCGAAGAAGATCACGTCCGGGTTGGCGGACTTGACCTTGGTCACCGTGGAGGAGTAGTCGGACGCGTCCTTCGAGAACTTGTCGGTCTCGACCTGGACGCCCTTCTCCGTGAACTTCTTGGCGACCGCCTCGGCCAGGCCGACGCTGTACTCCTGGTCGTCGGACAGGACGAACGCCTTCTTCGGCGCCTTGGCCTTCACCAGGAAGTCGGCGACGTCCGGGCCCTGGTCGTTGTCGTTGGCGACCACGCGGTGCCAGTACTTCCACCCGTTGCTCGCGAGACCGGAGTTGGTCGCGGAGGGCGAGATGTTCGGGATCTTGCTCTCCTCCAGGGTCCCGCCGATGGCCTTGGACTCGCCGGAGAAGGCCGGGCCGATCAGCGCGACGATCTTGTCGCTGCCGATCGCCTTGGTGATCAGCGACGTGGCCTGGTCGGACTTGCCCTGGCTGTCGTACTTGATCAGGTCGATCTTGACCTTGGGGTTCGTGGCGTTGTACTCGTCGATCGCCATCTTCGCGCCGTTGTAGGGCGGGATCACGATCGCGGAGTTCTCGCCGGTGAGGTCCCCCATGAACCCGATCTTGACGGTCGCGGCGTCCCCACCACCCGAGTCGCCACCACCGCCGGCGCAAGCCGCGAGCGCCAGCGACGAAGCCGCCGCCAGCGCCAGAACTCGGCCGAGTCGTGCTCCTGACACCGGAATACCTCCCATGACCAACCAGCCCGCCGGGTAGGCGGCGCCCTCGCACGAGGGCTTGGGTTAGGGCAGGAACGTAGCTTCAGTTGTGTTCCGTGAACAGGTGGTCTTACTGCTCTGTGTCCACATCGTGACGGTAGTCACCGGCAAATCCGGGCGCGTTAACAGTCTTAAATGCAGGTCAAATCGCCGCAGGTCACACGGCCAATGCGAACAGTAACCAACAATGGGCGTGCGTGGGCGTCAATGGACGTGCGACGGTGCGTGAGGGGGTGTCCGATAACCGAACAGCGGGCTCAGCCGAAGTTTTCGATGACCGCTTCGGCGACGGCCTTCATGGTGGTGCGCCGGTCCATGGCGGTGCGCTGGACCCAGCGGAAAGCCTCGGGCTCGGACAGACCCTGCTTGCTCATCAGCAAACCCTTGGCCCGTTCCACGACCTTCCGCGTCTCCAGGCGCTCGGTCAGCCCGGCGACCTCGTTCTCCAGGGCCTGGAGTTCGGCGAACCGGCTCATCGCCAGCTCGATCGCGGGCACCAGGTCGCGCTTCGCGAACGGCTTCACCAGGTAGGCCATGGCACCCGCGTCCCGCGCCCGCTCGACCAGCTCGCGCTGGCTGAAGGCGGTGAGGATGACCACCGGCGCGATCCGCTTGGCCGCGATCGCGCCCGCCGCCTCGATGCCGTCCACCTTGGGCATCTTCACGTCCATGATCACCAGGTCGGGCCGCAGCTGTTCGGCCAGCGTGACCGCCTCGTCGCCGTCGGCGGCCTGGCCGGCCACCTCGTAGCCCTCTTCGCGCAGCATCTCCACGAGGTCGAGGCGGATGAGGGCCTCGTCCTCGGCGACCAGGACGCGACGGGGCGCGCCCTGGTCCGCGGACCGGGCCTCGGCAGCCTGCTGGGTCACCGGGGTCCTCCTGACGGTCGTCACTGGCGCGGCGCGACAACGCCGGGCGAAAGAGCAGTCTACCGACGTGGCCCGGCGGCACCGGGTGGTCGGGCCGTGATCGCGGCCACCGCTGCCCGGCCGCTGCCGCCGAACACCACACCGCTGACCACCCCGTGCCGCCGAACGCCACCGACCCCGGGCACCGCCGACCGCCGCACCCCCGCCTCCCGGTGCGACCGAACCGCCCCACCGCCGACCACTCGGCACGCGTGCACCCCAGCCGGCCGCCGCCGACCGAACGCCGCACTCCGGTCCGAACACCCCGGCTCGCGCCCGTCGACCACCCCGTCCGAACTCCCCGCTCGCGCCCGTCGACCGCCCGGTCCGAACTCCCCCGGCCGGCGCTAGCCGACCGGCCGGGTGGGCGGCTCCCACCAGCCGGTCACGCCCTCCGGCCACTCCACCGCGCCGAGCGCGTCCTCGTGGTCGGGGTTCGGCGGGTCGACCTCGCGCAGGTAGAGGTCCCGCCAGCCGGTGGTCAACCCCAGCCCGCCACCGGGGCTGGGCGTCTCCCGAACCTCCGGGATGCCGAAGACGGGGTGCAGCAACCAGTCCGCGATGGTCGGCACACCCAGGCTCGCGGGCCACTCCAGCCACCACTGGTCGCCCTGCGGCAACGACCTCAACCACGGCGCGTTCGTGAACAGGCCGTAGCGGCGCAGCACGGCGCTGCCCAGCCCGGTGGGCCGGGGGTGCTCGGCGAGGTGCGCGCGCTCGGCAGCGGTCAGCGGGCCGTCGATGAAGTCGTCGGCCAGGCCGCGGCCCCGGAGGAGGTTGCGGACGTACTTCATGCCGACGTCCCACGCGGCGTCGTCCACGCCCGCGAGCACGACGCGCGCGGTGGCGTCGAGGTCGAGCAGGCGGAGTTCCGCGGCGCGCGGGTGGCGGACGACCCGGAGCCCCGCGACGCCGGCCACCCACCGGTCCTCGTGGCGGGGCAGCAACTCGTAGAGGAGGGGGCCGAGGGCGTGCTCGGCGAGGTGCAGCCGCGGGGCGTCGGAAGGTTCGACGGAGCGGAACACGTGTGCCGGGCGGAGCATCGAGGCGGGCGGCTTGAGCTGGAGGTGCGCCGAGGCGTCCGTGGCGCTCTGGAGGATGACGCACTCCAGCGCGCGCTGGTCGTCGGAAGGCGGGTCGGGGAGGAACAGGCCGCGCACGTCGGCCTCCCCGTTGAGCGCGTCGACAACCCGCTCACGCCGATCGTCCGGCAGGTCGTGCAACAGGTGCTTCACCACCGGCGCCGCCTGGGACAGGTTCTCGCCCGTGCAGGCGCGGCGCAGGTCGGTCAACCGTTCGGTCAACGACGAACGTGCCACAGCAGTCCTCGCTCCCGCCGCCCGGCTCGGCGCACAAGGACGCGTACACGCGTCACACGAATGAGTGGTCTGGGTTGATTGTGGTCAGGGGTGCCTACACCCTGCGGCGGATCACGCCACCCGTTGCCGGGGAGTGGCTCCAGCCTCGCGTCTGCCCACACACGCTCGCGAACGAGGCTACCAGCGACGAACAACAACTCCCAGCACCCACCCGCAGCACGAGCCGGACCACACCCGGCCGGTTCGGACGGGCCGCCCACCGCTCGGAACCGGACCGGAGTGGTCCGCTGTAGACGCGCGGCAGCAGGACAAGGGGCTGCGGGCAGCAGGACACGGGCTGCGGCTGCGGGCTGCGGCTGCGGCTGCGGCTGCGGCTGCGGCTGCGGGCCGGAAACTTTCAGGAAGCCTGCCTGATAGTTCATGCGGGCCGAAACTTTCAGGGAGCCTGCCTGATAGTTTCGGTAGATAGAACTTTCAGGCAGGCTCCCTGAAAGTTTGGCGCAACGGTGGCCTCACGAGCCGACGGACCGCTCCGCCCGCCCCTCGTCGCCTGTCGCGCCGCGCCTCCGCCCAACGCAGGCGACTCGCACTCACCGCCTGGCACTCGCCACCCGACACCCGCGGCGCAGCGCCCGGCAGCTCACCACCCACCCTCACCGACCGGGAGCGGCGGGCTCGTTGCCCCGAGCGTCGGTTGTCCATAGCTTCAACCACATGGTCAACGGCGCGGAGCGGTTGGTGGAGGTGTTGGGCGCGCACGGCGTCGAAGTCGTGTTCGGCCTGCCGGGCGTGCACAACCTGCCGGTCTGGGAGGCGTTGCGGTCGTCGTCGATCCGGCTCATCGGCGTCCGCCACGAGCAAACCGCCGTCTACGCGGCCGACGGCTACGCACGCGCCACCGGGAAGCTCGGCGTCGCCCTCGTCACGACGGGTCCGGGCGCCGCCAACTGCCTCGCCGCGACCGGGGAGGCCAGGGCCTCCGGCTCGCCGGTGCTGGTGGTGGCCACCGACATCCCCTCCACGCTGCGCCGCCCCGGCGAGTACCGCGGCGTGCTGCACGAAACCCGCGACCAGCGTGCGATGTTCCTCCCCGTCGTGAAGGCCGGGTGGACGCTGCGGGACGCCGACGCGCTCGGCACCTACGCCGACAGCGCCGCCCTGCTCGCCACCACCGCACCGCACGGCCCGGTGTACCTCGGCGTGCCGACCGACTTCCTCACCGCCGAGGTCGGCCCGTGGACGAAGATCCCGACCAGCCCCCTGGTGGTACCGGAACTGGGCGCGGCGGTGGCGGCTGTCGGGCGGGCCTCGGATCCGTTGATCTGGGTGGGCGGCGGAGCGCAGCGGGCCGGGGCGGGGGCCGCCGTGGCGGCTCTGGCGGACAAGCTGGACGCCCCTGTGGTCACCACCTACGGCGGGCGCGGGGCGGTTGACCACGTGAACGTCGTGCACGGACCCGTGCACCTGCCGGAAGTCGGGGCGCTGTGGGACGAGGCGGACCTGGTGATCGGGTTCGGCAGCGACTTCGACGGCATGATGACCCAGAACTGGCACCAGCCGCAGCCACGCGCGTTGCTCAGCGTGAACGTCGACGTGGTCCGCAACTACGTGCCGGACGTCGCGGTGCGCGGTGACGCCCGCCTGGTCGCCGAAGCCCTCGTCCGCACACTGCCCGCACGGCCCCGGCGGGGCACGGCGGAGCGGGTCGCCGCGTTGAACGCCGCGGTCCGGGCGGCGGTGGTGGCGGACGAACCGCGCGTGCTGCCGCTGCTCGACGCGCTGGAGGACCACCGCGTGGTGGCGGACATGTGCGTGGCCGGGTACTGGGTCGGCGGGTTCGGCCGGGTGACCCGCCCGCGCGGGCTGGCGTACCCGGTGGGCTGGGGCACGCTGGGCTTCGCGTTCCCCGCCGCGCTCGGTGCGGCGCTGGCGGGACGCGTGGTGGTGGTGTGCGGCGACGGCGGTTTCCTGTACGCGTGCGGCGATCTGGCGACGGCACGGCAGGAGGGCTTGCCGGTGACCGTGGTGCTGGTGGACGACGGCGGGTACGGGATGTTGCGCTACGACCAGGAGAACTCGGGTCGACCGGCGCACGGGGTGGACCTGCACACGCCGGATTTCGTCGCGCTGGCGCGGAGTTTCGGCGTCCCGGCGTCCGAAGTGGACGGTTTCGGGGCGGGGTTCGCCGAGCGGCTGGCCGAGTGCGTCGCGCAGGACGGCCCCAACGTGCTGGTGGTGCGCGCCGAGCTGAAGCCCCCGGTCAACACCTCGCCCCGTTGGTACCGTAAGGTTCGAACATGAGTTCGAACCGAGAGTGGCCGAGCGCGGCGGCGGACGACGAGCTTCGGCTGTTGACGGACTTCCTGACCTTCCTGCGGCTCACCGCGGTCGGCAAGGTCGAGGGGCTGAGCCGGGAACTCGCCTCGGCCGCCCCCATCCCCACGTCACCGGTGGTGAGCGCGCTGGGCGTCCTCAAGCACCTCACGGCCGTGGAGCGCTGGTGGCTGTCCATCGAGGTCGGCGGTGCGGAACTGCCGTCGCTGTGGGGCGCGGACGCGGATTCGTCGTGGGAGCTGCACGACGAGGACGACGTGGCGTCGGTGATCGCCGACTACCGGGCCGAGTGGGAGCTGTCCGCGCAGGCGTTGACCGGTCTCGCGCCGGGAGACCGGACGCGTGGCGACCACCAGGGCAACGGCCGCACCGTGCGGTGGGTCCTCGCGCACGTGGTGCAGGAGACCGCCCGGCACGTCGGGCACCTGGACTTCCTGCGCGAACTGGCCGACGGCGAGAAGGGCGAGTAGGCACGCGGCGCCGGAACCCCGTTGCCGCAACGGTTCGCGCCCCGAGCGCCGCGCGCGAACCAGGCCGCGGACGCCGGAGCCGGGACGGCGGGCGCGGTCAGGACGGCGAGCCCGCATTCGGCCGGCAGGCGCGGGAACCACACCACCGGTACCGGCTCCGAGGTTCCACCCCGCGGGGGCTTGGCACTCCTCCCCACGCGGACCAGGCTTGGGTGCCATGACCTACGTGTCCACGAATCCGGCCGACCTCAACGACGTCGTCGCGCACGTCGAACTCGTCGGGGCGGAGGAGTTCGCCGAGGCGGCTCGGGTCGCACGGCACGCGCAGCCGGCGTGGGCGTCGGTGCCCGCGCCGGTGCGGGGGCAGGTGATCGCCAACATCGGACGCCTGGTGGAGGCCAACGCCGAGGCGCTGGCCCGGGTCGTCACCCGCGAGATCGGCAAACCACTCGCCGAGGCACGTGGCGAGGTGCGGGAAATCGTGGACACCTGCACGTTCTTCGCGGGCGAGGGCCGTCGGCTCTACGGCCAAACCGTGCCGTCGGAGATGCCGGACAAGCAGCTGTTCACCTTCCGCGAGCCGGTGGGCGTGACAGCCTTCATCACGGCGGGCAACTTCCCGGTGGCCGTGCCGTCGTGGTACGTCGTGCCCGCGCTGCTGTGCGGCAACGCGGTGGTGTGGAAACCCGCTGAGTACGCGACAGCGTCGGCACAGGCGTTCCACGCCCTCTGCCTCGCCGCCGGGGTCCCCGCCGACGTGCTGAACCTGGTGCACGCGGAGGGCTCCGAGACGTTCCGCGGCCTGGAACTGGCGCTGGAGCGGGGTTTGGTGGGCAAGGTCGGGTTCACCGGCTCGTCGGCGGTGGGCGCGTTGATCGGCGAGCTGTGCGGTCGGCACCTCCAGTCGCCCTGCCTGGAGCTGGGCGGCAAGAACCCCATGGTGGTGACCGAGGACGCCGACCTGGACCTGGCCGTGCGCGGCGCGTTGTTCTCCGGTTTCGGCACCGCCGGGCAGCGGTGCACCTCGCTCGGCACGGCGATCGTGCACGAGTCGGTGCACGACGAGTTCCTGCGCCGCTTCACGGCGGCCACCGAAGCGGCGGTGGTGGGCGACCCGTTCCGCGACGTGCTGTACGGGCCGGTGCTGGACGGGAAGTTCGCCGTGGCGTACGAGAAGTACCTCGGCTGGATCGCCGACCACCACACCACGCACGGCTCGACCGGCCTCGGCCGGATCACGGCGGCCAACCCGCGCCGGGGTTTCCTCGGCGACCCCGACGGCGGCCTGTTCTACCACCCGGTGATCGTGTCCGGGTTGCGGCCGGACGACGCGTTGTTCCGGCACGAGACGTTCGGCCCGGTCGTCGGCGTCATGCCGTACCGGACCCTGGACGAGGCGGTGGAACTGGCCAACCTGCCCGGTTACGGGCTGTCCAGCGCGATCTACACCACCGACCCGGCGAAGGTGTTCGCGTTCCGCGCGGGCGTCGGCGCGGGCATGGTGAGCGTGAACAACTCGACGTCCGGCGCGGAGGCGCACCTGCCGTTCGGCGGGAACGGCAAGTCCGGCAACGGTTCCCGCCAGTCCGGGGTGTGGGTGCTCGACCAGTTCACCCGCTGGCAGTCGGTGAACTGGGACTACTCGGGCTCCCTCCAGAAGGCGCAGCTCGACACGCGGTCCGTGACGGCGGACCTGTCGTTCCGGCTGGGCGGATGAGCACGCCCGGCAAAGCCCTGGACGGCGTCGTGATCGCCGACTTCGGCCGGGTGCTGGCCGCGCCGTACGCCACGATGGTCCTCGCCGACCTGGGCGCCGAGGTGGTCAAGGTCGAGCACCCGAGGGGCGACGAGACCCGCGCGTGGGGACCGCCGCACGCGCACGGCCAGGCCACCTACTTCCTGTCCGTCAACCGGAACAAGCGGTCCCGGGTGATCGACCTGGCCACGGCGGCGGGTCGGGCGGAGGCCCGCGCGCTGGTGCTCGGCGCGGACGTGGTGGTGGAGAACTTCCGGCCGGGCACGATGCGCCGGTTCGGCCTGGACTACCCGTCACTCAAGGACGTCCACAAAGGACTGGTGTACTGCTCGGTCACCGGCTTCGGCTCCGGTGCGGGCGCCGCGTTGCCCGGTTACGACCTGCTGGTGCAGGCCGTGGGCGGGTTGATGAGCGTCACCGGCACCGCGGAGCCGACCAAGGTCGGCGTGGCGCTGGTCGACGTGCTGACCGGGATGCACGCCGCGGTGGGCGTCCTGGCCGCGCTGCGGCACCGCGACCGCACCGGCGAGGGCCAACTGGTCGAGGTGGACCTGCTGTCCGTGCTGCTGTCGAGCATGGTCAACCAGAGCGCGGGTTACGTGCTGACCGGCGAGGTACCCCGGTTCATGGGCAACCGGCACCCGTCGATCGCGCCCTACGAGGTGTTCCCCACCGCGGACGGCCCGCTGGTGCTGGCGGTGGGCAACGACCGGCAGTTCGAACGGCTGTGCGGTGCGCTGGGCGTCCCGCCGGAGGACCGCTTCGCCACCAACGGGCAACGCGTGGCGAACGCGGCGGCGCTCGCCGCGATCCTCACCACGCGGCTGCGCACCCGCACGGCCGCCGAGTGGTTCGCCGTCCTGACGCCGCTCGGCGTACCGTGCGGACCGGTGAACGACCTGGCGGGCGCGTTCGAGCTGGCCGAGTCGCTGGGCCTGGACCCGACGGTGGACGTGCGCGGCGTGCGCCTGGTCGCGAACCCGATCCGCCTGTCCGCCACCCCGGCCGCCTACCGGCTGCCGCCGCCGAACCTGGAGCCCTGACCCGTGGACCCGTTGGAACTGCTGGACATCCCGTCGACCCTCGGCGACGAGGAGCGCGACATCCGGTCGACCGTGGCGCGATACCTGGCCGACCACGTCCGGCCGCACGTGGCGGAGTGGTTCGAGGCGGGCGCGCTGCCCCGGGAGATCGCGCCGGAGCTGGGCAGGCTCGGCGTGCTCGGGATGCACCTGGACGGCTACGGCTGCGCGGGCGCGAGCGCCACCGCGTACGGGTTGGCGTGCCTGGAACTGGAGGCGGTGGACAGCGGTGTCCGCAGCTTCGTGTCCGTGCAGGGCTCGCTGTCGATGTTCTCCATCTGGCGGCATGGCTCGGAGGAGCAGAAGCTCCAGTGGCTGCCGCGCCTCGCGGCGGGCGAGGCGGTGGGCTGCTTCGGCCTGACGGAGCCGGATTTCGGCAGCAACCCGGCGGGTATGCGCACGCGTGCCGAGCGACGTGGCGGCGACTGGGTGCTCAACGGCACCAAGACGTGGATCACCAACGGCAGCTGGGCGGACGTGGCGACGGTGTGGGCGAACACCGAGGAGGGCGTGCGTGGTTTCCTGGTGCCGCGCGGCACGCCCGGCTTCACCGCCCGCGACATCAAGGGCAAGCTCTCCATGCGGGCCTCGGTCACGTCGGAGCTGTCGCTGGAGGACGTGCGGCTGCCCGAGTCCGCCCGGCTGCCCGGCGCGCTCGGGCTCGGCGCGGCGTTGTCGTGCCTGAACGAGGCCCGGTTCGGCATCGTGTTCGGCGCGGTCGGCGCGGCGCTCGACTGCTTCCGGACCGCCGCGGACTACGCGGGCACGCGGGTGCAGTTCGACCGGCCGATCGCCGGTTTCCAGCTCACCCAGCGCAAGTTCGCGGACATGTCGCTGGCGGTGGGCAACGCCATGCTGCTCGCCCTGCACCTGGCGCGGCTCAAGGAGGCGGGCGCGCTGCGGCCCGCGCAGATCAGCGCGGGCAAGCTGAACAACGTGTCGGCGGCCATCGCCGTGGCGCGCGAGGCACGCACCATCCTGGGCGCGAACGGCATCTCGCTGGACTACTCGCCGATGCGGCACGCCAACAACCTGGAGTCCGTGCTGACCTACGAGGGCACGGCCGAGATCCACGCGCTCGCCCTCGGCCACGCGTTGACCGGAATTCCCGCGTACCGGTGAAATCCGACTCCTGGCCGTAGCGTGTCGAACACGCTGCGCCACAGACTGCTGGTTGGATGCCCCGGACTCGCGAGGAGGCTCCAACTGATGGCAAAGCGTTTGCCGGGCGCGGTGCTGGCCGCCCTGCTCACCCTGACCGCGTTCGCGGCGCCCGCGCACGCCCGCGTGGTGGTCGACTTCACCGGGATCGTGGCGTTGAACAACTGCTCGGGCTCGGTCGTGCGGACACCCTCGTCCCGACCGTCGGACAAGGCGCTGGTGCTGACCAACGGCCACTGCGTGAAGCTGATGGCCGACCGGGAGGTGATCGTGGACCAGAGCGCGGCCCGCTCGTTCACGCTGCTCAACCGCGCCGGCAGCGGCTCGCTGGGCACGTTGCGCGCGGACCGGCTGCTGTACGCGACGATGACCGGCACCGACGCCGCGCTGTACCGGCTGACCTCGACCTACGCGCAGGTCGAGGGCATGGGCTCGCAGGCGCTGGAGCTGTCGCCGCAGCACCCGGTCGCGGGCACCGAGATCCGGGTCGTGTCGGGCTACTGGAAGAAGATCTACTCGTGCCGTGCCGAGACGTTCGTGCCGACGCTGCGCGAGGCGCAGTGGACGTGGCTCGACTCGATCCGCTACACGGCGTCCTGCGACACGATCGGCGGCACGTCCGGCTCGCCCGTGGTGGACCTCGCGTCCGGCCAGGTGGTCGGCGTCAACAACACCGGCAACGAGAACGGCGGGCGCTGCACGATGAACAACCCGTGCGAGGTGGACGAGCACGGCACGGTGACCGTCCACCGAGGCATCGGGTACGCGCAGCAGACCTACCAGGCGGTCCCGTGCCTGGTGGCGGGCGGTCGGCTGGACCTGAACGCGCCGGGGTGCGGCCTGCCCAAGCCGTGACGGCCGGGCGCGCGACGGGCGGCCCACCCGTCGCGCGCCGCCGTAGGCTGGCGGTATGAGCGCACCGTGGGGTGACCCCGAGAAGATCCGCCGCGTCCTCGCCGACTGCGACACGTGGGCCGTCGTCGGTCTCGCCGACCACCCGGAACGCGCCGCGCACAGCGTCGCCCGGTTCCTCCAGCAGCACGGCAAGCGCATCGTGCCGGTCCACCCGAACGCCGAGGAGGTGCTCGGCGAGCAGGGCTACGCGACGCTCGCCGACATCCCGTTCCCGGTGGACTGCGTGGACGTGTTCCGCCGCTCCGAGGCCGCCGGCCGGTTCGCCGACGAGGCCGTGGCGATCGGCGCGAAGGCCGTGTGGTTCCAGCTCGACGTGGTCGACGAGGACGCCTACGAGCGCGTCACCGCGGCCGGCCTGGACGTGGTCATGGACCGCTGCCCCGCGATCGAGTGGCCGGCTAACGGGCCCCGCGCCGCGCGGTGACCTCGATCTCGATCCGCATCCGCGGGTCGAACAGGCCGCACACCAGCATGGTCGCGGCCGGCCGGACACCGTCGAACGCGTCGCGCAGCACCGGCCAGCACGGCTCGAAGTCCTTCGCGTCCGGCAGGTAGTAGGTCACCCGCAGCACGTCCGCGAGCGTGCAGTCCGCCTCCGCCAGCGCGGCCCGGATGTTGGCCAGCGCCTGCTCCGCCTGGACCGCCACGTCGTCGGAGATGGTCATCGTCGCGTAGTCGAAACCGGTGGTGCCGGACACGTGGACCCAGTCGCCGTCCACGACCGCCCGCGCGTACCCGATGCGTTCCTCGAACTCGGACCCTGACAAGATCGCTCGCCGCATGGTCCGCACCCTAGTCGCCCCCGCGTGGCGTGCGCGTGGGCGACTAGGGTGCGGATCATGCCAGTGGTCACCCTCAACGGGATCAACCTCAGCCACCACGTCGAGGGTGACGGCGACCTCGTCGTGCTCATCATGGGCACCGGCAGCCCCGGCCGGGTGTGGCGCCCGCACCAGGTGCCCGCCCTGCGCGCCGCCGGTTTCCGGGTCGCCACGCTGGACAACCGGGGCATCCCGCCGACCGACGAGTGCGCGGGCGGCATGAGGATCGAGGACCTGGTCGGCGACACCGCCGCGCTCATCGAGCACCTGGGCGGCGGACCCGCCCGGGTCGTCGGCACGTCCATGGGCGCGCGCGTCGCGCAGGAACTGGCGCTGGCCCGACCGGACCTGGTGGACCGGGCCGTGCTGATGGCCACCGCCGGCCGCAACGACCCCGTGCAGAACGCCCTGTCCCGGGGCGAACGCGCCTTGCACGACAAGGGGATCATGCTGCCCGGTCGCTACTACGCCGCGGTCACCGCGTTGCTGAACTTGTCACCCGCCACCCTGCGCGACCCGGTGACCGCGCGCGACTGGCTCGACGTGTTCGAGTTCTCCGGCTCGGCGGTGGGCGCGGGCGTGCGGGCGCAGATGGACCTGAACGAGTTCGAGAACCGCCTCGACGCCTACCGCGCGATCACCGCGCCGTGCCTGGTGGTGGGTTTCGCGGACGACCGGGTGCTGCCGCCGCACCTGGCCCGCGAGGTGGCCGACGCCATCCCCGGCGCGCGGTACGCGGAGGTCGCCGACGCCGGTCACTACGGCTTCCTGGAGCGGCCGGACGAGGTGAACCGACTGCTGGTCGACTTCCTCACCGCCTGAGCGCCGTTCGGAGCAACCGCCGCCGACCCGGCTATCACGCGGGGCCGAACGCCGTTACCGTCGTTGCGACCCGCGGAGGGGAGGCACATGGACCACCGTCGGCTCGCCCGCGCCTCGCGCCTGGTCGCCCTGGTCGGCGCGGGCGGTGTCACGTGCCTGGTGCTCCTCCCGATCGCGGTGAACGCCGCGACCGGCGGCACCGCGCCACGCGTGCTCGGCCCGTACGCCACGTGGCTGTGGCCGTCGCTGGCGCTGCTGACCGCGGTGACGGCGGCACTGGCCGCGTGGGAACCGCTCAGCGTGCGCCTCGTGCAGCGGCGGCCCGCGCACCCCGCGAACCGGGTGGCGGCGCTGGAGCGCGTCGAGCGGTACGTGCGGGCGCGGCGGGACGCCTCGCTCGCCGAGCAGGTCCGGTTGAAGCTGGGCGTCGCGCCCCGGGTCGGGCCGCGGCTGCCGACACGTGCCCGCGTGCCGCTGGTGGTGGCGGGCGAACCCGGTGCGGGCAAGACGACGCTGCTGCTGGAACTCGCGGAGACCCTGGTGGCGCGGGCGAGGGCGGACGGCGACCGGCCGGTGCCGGCGGTGGTGGACCTCGGCGCGTGGCGGCGGGACGACGATTTCGGCGAGTGGCTGCTGGGCGTGCTCGCCCGGCGGTACCGGATCGGTCCGCGGCTGGGCCGGACGTGGTTGCGGGACCGCCGGTTGGCGTTGTTGTTCGACGGCCTGGACGACGTGCCCGAGGCCGACCGCGCCGAGTGCCTGGCGTGGATCACGGCGCTGAAGCTGCCGCACGTCGTGCTGTGCTGCGCGGGCGAGGACTACGAGCGGCTGCCCCGCTACGACGTCGTGCACGTGGAACCGTTGCGGCGCAACGACGTGCTGGGTCTGGTCGCGGCGTGCGGCCCGCGGCTGGACGGGTTGCACGAGGCGTTGACCAAGGACCCGGACCTGGTGGACGAGGTGCGCACGCCGCTCGCGTTCGGGTTGCTCGCGCTCGCCTACCGCGCCGGGCGCGCCGAGTACCGGGGCGTGCTGGACACCTACCTGGTGGAGTCGGTGGCCCGCGGGCCCGGCCGGGCGGAGCGGACGTTGCGGGCGCTGCGGTTCCTGGCCCGCGTCGCCGACCGGCGGCACGACCTCGTGGCGCGGCACCGGTTGCCGCGCCGGGAGGTGTGGCTGGACTTCGTGGAGCCGGCGGTGGTGTGGAAGCTGTTCCGGCGGGCCGTGCCGGGTGCGCTGGCGGGCGCGGCGACCGCGTTGTGCCTGGTGGTCGGGTTGCGGCTGGGGCTGGTCGCGGCGGGCGTGGTGGCCGTGGCGGCGATCGGCCTGCCACGTGGTCGGTTCCCCGCCCCGAAGGCCACCGCGCCGGGTGGGAAGCGTTGGGCGGCAACGGGTTTCGCGCTGGGTGCGGCGTTGTTCGGCGGGCTCGCCGCGGCGGGCGCGTGGTGGGGTGCGCAGGTCGCGCGCTGGCCCGCCTGGCTCGCGTTCGGGTTGGTGGTGGCCGTGGCGTTCGGCGTCGCGCTCGGTCTGGTGCGGGACCGGTACTGGGCGGTGGCGGGCGCGCTCGCGCCCGCGGCGGTGATGGTGTGGACCGGCCCGTCGCCCGAACTGCTGGCGGGACTGGGTGTCGGGCTGTGCGCGGGCGCGGCGGCCGGTGTCGGCACGGGCGGGCTCGCGGCGGTGTGGACCGGGCTGCGCGACCTGCCCGCCGCCGGCCGCGGACCGCGTTGGCTGCCCGCGGCGGGCCTGGTCGGGGTGGGGCTCGCGGCGGTGGCGGGCGCGCGGCTCGGCGTGCCGCTCGACGCGGTGACCGGGCTGCTGGTGGGCCTGGCCGGCACGCCGGTCGCCACCCGCCCGGTGCGCGCCGTCGCGGAGCTGCTGGCGAAACCGCTGGCGCTGGACGAGTTCCCGCTGCGCCGCAAGGCCGTCGTGCAGTCGGCGCGGGACCGGGTGCTGCTGCTCGACGGTGACCGGTTCCCGCACGCCGCGGTGCGCGACCACCTCGCCGCGTGCGATCCCGTGGAGCTGGGCGCGACCGCGGAACGCCGCCGCGAGGCGATCACCGACGCCCGCCGCTCGACCTGACCGGCACGCCCGGTTCCACCGCCGAGAGGTTGCCGTCCTGGTCGAGCAGACCGCGCCGACGGCGGTTCCAGCGCACGAACAGCAGCGACAGCACCGACACCGTCGCGGGCGTGACCAGGTGCGTGCCCGCCGTGGCCGCCAGCACCAGCGTCCCGGCGACCGCGAGCACCCAGCGGGGACGCCACTCGGGTGGAACGGTTAAGTACGTGATCTTCTCGCTCACAACGGAGCAGCTTCCCAAATCACGCCGGTCCCGAACAGCCCGCGCGGGCTCCGCTAACCCCAGTGGCGGGGACGGGTGAGGGACGGCGGCAGGGTGGTCGCCGCGTCGCCCTTCGCCGAGTCGACCTGCGCCTGGGTGAGGAACAACGCGCCGGCGAGGTCGGCGCCGGACAGGTCCGCGCCACGCAGGTCCGCGCCCGTCACGTCGGCGTGGTGCAGCTTCGCGCGCGCCAGCCGCGCGCCGAGCAGCAACGCGCCACGCAGGTCGGTGTCCCGCAGGTCCGCGCCACGCAGGTCCTTGCCCACCAGGTCCGCGCCACGCCGCGACTTGCGGCCCTTGGCGCGCACGTGCGTGCTGACCCGGTCGAGCAACGCGCCGACCGACCGCCAGTGCGGTGCGACGTCCAGGCGTGCCAGCGTTTCCGCGTCGGCGTCGGCGAGTGCCGCCAACTCCGCCCTGGCCGCGGTCAGCTCGGCGCGCACCGGCGAGTCCAGGGCGAGCGCTTCGGTGAGGTGCCAGAGCAGTTCGTGCAGCTCCCGCACCACCGGGAACACGTCGAACATCAACCCGGCGGTCTCCGGTGCCGCACGCCAGTCGCGCCCGCCGAACGTCACCTGCGCCACGTGCTGACCCGCGCCGAAGCAGTCGTACACCGTGCAGCCGGCGAAACCCCGCTCCCGCAGGCGGTCGTGGATGCCGCAGCCGAAGTCGGCGAGCAGGTTGCGGCACGGCGTGCGGGCCGGTTTGTCGATCGCGAAGTCCGCCGACTTGGCGAACGCGGGCACCACGCAGCACAACCCGAAGCAGCGCGCGCAGTCGGCCCTCAGTTCCCCGGTCATGACGCGAGGGTGTCCAGGATCTGCTGCCCGTACTTGGCGAGCTTGTTCTCGCCGACGCCGGTCACGCCGCCCAGCTCGGCGAGCGTGCTCGGTCCGGTCGCGGCGATCTGCCGCAGCGTGGCGTCGTGGAAGATCACGTACGCGGGCACGCCCTGCTCCTTGGCCTGCGTGGCGCGCCACGCCCGCAGCCGCTCGAACACCGGCGCGGCCTCGGCGGGCAGGTCCACCGGCTCGCCCTTCTTCGGCTTCGCGGCGCGGACCTTCGCGGCGCGCTCCGCCTCCCGCCGCAGCAGCACCCGCCGGCCCCGGTACAGGACCTCCTCGCTGGCCGGGGTGAGCGCGAGCGTCGAGAACTCGCCCTCCACGGCCAGCAGGCCCTGCGCGAGCAGCTGCCGCACCACACCGCGCCAGCCGCTCTCGTTCAGCTCGGTGCCGATGCCGAACACGGACAACGCGTCGTGGTCGAACTGGATCACCTTGGCGGTCTTGCGGCCCAGCAGGATGTCGATGGTCTGGCCCGCGCCGAACTTCTGCCTGCGCTCGCTGCGCAGCCGGTACACCGTGGACAACACCTTCTGCGCGGGCACCGTGCCGTCCCACGTCTCCGGCGGGTTCAGGCACGTGTCGCAGTTGCCGCACGGCTCGCCGTCCTGGCCGAAGTAGTTCAGCAGCTGCACGCGGCGGCACTCGACGGTCTCGCACAGCGCGAGCATCGCCTCCAGGTGGGCGATCTGGCGGCGGCGGTGCTGCTGGTCGCCGTCGGAGTCGTCGATCATCTTGCGCTGCTGGACGACGTCCTGGAGGCCGTAGGCCAGCCACGCCGTGGACGGCAGCCCGTCGCGGCCCGCGCGACCCGTCTCCTGGTAGTAGCCCTCGACCGACTTCGGCAGGTCCAGGTGCGCCACGAAGCGCACGTCCGGTTTGTCGATGCCCATGCCGAACGCGATGGTCGCCACCATCACCAGGCCCTCCTCGCGGAGGAATTGGGCCTGGTTCCGCGCCCGCGTGCCGGAATCGAGGCCGGCGTGGTAGGGCAACGCGCGCACGCCGTTCTGGTTGAGGAACTCCGCGGTTTTCTCCACGGAATTACGGGACAGGCAGTAGACGATGCCCGCGTCGCCCTGGTGCTCGTTCCGGAGCAGTTCCAGCAGCTGTTTCCTCGGCTCGTTCTTGGGCACGATCCGGTACTGGATGTTGGGCCGGTCGAAGCTCGCCACGAAGTGCTTGGCGGAACCCAGCCCGAGCCGTTCCGCGATCTCCGCGTGGGTGGCCTTGGTGGCGGTCGCGGTGAGCGCGATGCGCGGCACGTCCGGCCAGCGCTCGTGCAGGTGGGAGAGGGCGAGGTAGTCGGGCCGGAAGTCGTGGCCCCACTGGGCGACGCAGTGCGCCTCGTCGATCGCGAACAACGCGATCCGGCCGCGCTCCAGCAACCGCGCGGTCTGCTCCACCCGCAGCCGCTCGGGCGCCAGGTAGAGCAGGTCGAGTTCGCCCGCGAGGAATTCGGCCTCCACCAGCGACCGCTCGTCCGGGTACTGCGTGGAATTCAGGAAACCGGCCCGCACCCCGAGGTCGCGCATCGCGTCCACCTGGTCCTGCATGAGGGCGATCAACGGGGAGATCACCACCCCGACCCCGTCCCGCACCAAAGCGGGGATCTGGTAGCACAACGACTTCCCGCCGCCGGTCGGCATGAGCACCAGCGCGTCACCGCCCGCGATGACGTGCTCGACGATCTCCGACTGCGCCCCGCGGAACGAGTCGTAACCGAATACCCTTCGCAGAACTTCGTGCGAACCCACCACGCGATCCTAACGACCGCCACCGACACCCCCGGGCGCGGTGCCCCGGAACACCTCCGCCCGGTGCCACGCGAAGTACCCGGCCGAGCCCGGGTGGTGCGCGGGCGTCCGCCTGCCGACCGCCCGCCCCTCGGCCAGCGCACCCGCCGACACCACGACCCCGTCCGGGCCGACACCCAGGTACCCCAGCTCGAACAGCCGGTCGCACCCGAGGTGGCAGGCGAGCATCGCCACGTTCCGCAGGTCCCGCCGCTCCTCGTCCGAGCAGTCCTTCCGGGGCTTGACGTGCGCGGCCACCAGCAGCTCGACCGGCAGCTCACGCCCGCACAACGCGCACCGGCCCGTCGGCTCGTCACCGATGAGGACCCGGCGCAACGCGGCCTGCTCCACCCGGTACCGCGCCGACGCGACCCGGTCCAGCTCGCCGAAGTCCCCGGCGTCACCGAGCACGACCGCGGACCCGGTCACCCGTGTGCCGGGCAACGAGCCGATGATCGCGCCGACGCGGTCATCGGTGATCACCACGCGCCCTTGGCGGAACAACTCGTCGACACCGTCCCGCACGTGCTTCATCGGGACGAACTCGATCCCGTCCTCGGCGCGGATGACGACCCGCTCCGAGTCGGCCCGCTCCACCTGGAGCGTTCCGCCGGTCGCGTTCCGGATCTCGCGCCCCACCAGCCCGTCCACCACGTCCGCGGCCGGCAGCGGGCGCGGCACGGCCAGCCCGACCCGGTCGAACAGGGCGGGCTGGTCCACGTCGCCCAGGTAGGTGGCGCGCAGCACGTCCACCGCCTCGGCGCGGACACCCGGGTCGGCCAGCAGCGCCGCCGCTCGGGGCGTGAACCCGGCGACGGCGTGCGCGTCCCCCGACCGCGGCGGCTTGGTGATGCCGTGCGTCTCCCACACCTCCCACTCGTGGCCGAGGTGCCAGAACGGGTACTCGGGCGTGGCGGCGCCCACGCCGAAGTCGGCCAGCACCGGCCCCAGCCCGTCCCGGAAGTCCGGCCACCGGAACAACCGCCCGTGCCCGGCCGCGAGCCGCCCGAGCGCCCACACCAGCGCGAGCGGCTTGTGGAGGCTCGGCGGGCCGCCCCGGCGGTAGCGGTTGAGGTCGCCGAGCGCCGCCATCAACCCCCCGACCGCGAACCGCCGGTCGATCCGCACGGCCGGCCCGGACAGGTCCACCTCCAACTGCCCGGCGACGGCGTCGGGCACGTCGACCACGAGCCGGGAGGGCAAGCCGGCCACCCCCGGTTCCGACCGCCCGTCGAGGGCGATCGCCTGGTCGCCCAGGTGGAGAACCGCGGAGTAACCACCGAGCCGCCGCAACACCAGCCCGACGGCCCCGGCGTCCCGTCCGGCGACCTCCACCACGAACCGCCCACCGTCGGCGATCACCGTGACCCAGGCTTCGAGGGCAAGGCCCGCATCGTCCATCACGCGCACACGAACACCGTGCCAGATCACGGTCGTGGTACGGGACCGTGGTGCTGGTTAAGTGTGGATCATGCACGTCTACCGGGGCACTGTCCAAGAGGCCGAGTTAGCGCTGCGCACGGATCCCGACGCCTTCGTCGACGCCTGTGCGGAACGGTTCCGGGAGCGGCGAGGGGAGGTGCCTTCGGACGGTGAGCTGACCAGTTGGCGCAACAGCTGGCCGGTGCTGACGCGGGCGTTGACCTCGGCGGGCTTGGGCGGGCTCGGGTTGTTGCTCGAGTTCGAGTTGCACGGCACCGGGGAACGGGCCGACGCGGTGGTGCTCGGTGTGCGCCCCGGTGGCGGGTTGACGGGTGTCGTGGTCGAGCTGAAGCAGTGGACCGGGTTCCTGCGCGCCGACGCCACGGAGGTGGAGATCGCCCGGGGCGTGGAGCGCGTCCACCCGTGCCGGCAGGCCGCCGGGTACACCACCTACCTGGAGCGGTGGGTCGAGAACGCGGTGCTGGACCTCGAGTTCCGCGGCGTGGCGGTGTTGCACAACGCGTCGGTGGACGTGGCGGAGCGGCTGCGGGCCACGGTGGCGGGCCGGCCGGGCAGCGGCGCGGTGCCGATCGTGTCGCGCGACGACCTGAGGCGGTCCGGGCTGGCCGCGCTCCTGGCGTGCGACGACCTGCGCTCGCCGGCCGAGGAGATGGTGGCCCGCTTCCTCGCCATCCGGCACCGCCCCGCCCCGTCGCTGTTCGCGGACGTCGGGGCGATCCTCGCGCGGGAGTCCCGGTTCACGCTGCTCGCGGGTCGTGACCGGCCACGAGATCGACGACGCGCACGTCGCCTACCACCGGAGCCTGTGCCGGATCGCGCGCTGAACCGGCTACCGCGGGATCGCGTCGTTCCACACCGGCCGCATGTGGGCGCGCCGGGCTTCCGGCGCGCGGTCGCGGTGGAACGTCGAGGGCCCGACCCGGTACACGCAGTCGACACCGACGCTGTGCAGCAGCTCCACGTCGACCCGCGCCGGGCGTTCCGGGAACAGGGCGGTCAGCCGATCGACCGGGTGCGGGCAGAGCGGTGCGTAGTGCAGGAGCTGCGCCACGGCCTGCCGGACGCGCTCGCGGCCCGCACCGCCCTTCGCCTCCACGACCTCCGCTCCCCCGGCGTGCACGGTGTACATGTCGGAGATCCCGGACTCGGAGGTGACCCGCGTGTACACCGAGTCCGGGTTGGCGCGGACGTACTCGTGCACCAGCAGCGATTCGGCGCGCTGCACGCGGATCGTCGCGGCGCTGCGCGAGTAGGTCAGCTCGGGCGTCAGCAGTCGTTCGAGTTCACCCTCCACGCCGACGGAACGCCGCCCGTTGGACGTCTCGTCCGGCGCGGTGGTCGACAGCTCCACACCGAGCCGTCCCACCACCTCGGCGACGAAGTCCTCGTCGTGCACCACCGCGCCCCGCCGGAACGGGCCTCGCAGCTTGCCGCGGGAAGCGGTGGCCAGCGTGCGGTACGGGATGAGGACGGTCCGGTCGAGGGCGATGAGGCTGTAGACGTTGACGTACGTGTGCTGGTCGCCGTCCTCCTTCCACAGCGCCTCGGCGAACGGCTCGTTGCGGAAACTCACGCCGACCTCGCCGATGGCGCGGAGGTGTCCCTTCCACGTGAACAGCACCACGTCGCCGAGCTTGACCCGGCGCATGTCGTCGTCCAGGAAGGCACGGGTGCCCCAGAACGCCGCCATCCCGCCGGGGTGTAGCTCATCGAGCCGCGCGTGTTGCTCGGCGGTGAGCGCCGACCGGTACGGCTCCTCGCCGAACGACACCTCGCGGTTCAGGGTCTTGCCCCGGTTGCGCTCCGCCGTCTCGTCCGCCACCGGCTGGATCAACAACCGCGCCACGTGAACCCCCCGCTCGAGCCTGCCGCGTCAGGCGGAATCATGGCACGGCGGCCGGCCGGTGGCACCCGACCCGAGGCCGGGCGGACGACGCGCCCCGGCCCGCCTTGGGCAGCACCGCGACGCACAACGACAAGGGGCGCGACCGCGTGGTCGCGCCCCGTGGCCGCTACTCGCGGATGCCGATGGCCTCGACCGGGGGTTGGCGGAGGGCCAGGCGGGTGGGCAGGGCGAGGGCCAGGAGGCCCAGCAGGGCGGCGAAGCCGGTGATGCCCAGGTACACCGCGATCGGCCCGCTGGGCAGCGGTGTGCCGGTGAGGGACCAGCCGAGCAGCGCCAGCGGCACGGCGGGGATCACCGAGCCGACCACCACGGCGATGCCGACCAGGGCCAGCGCCTCCGCCCGCATCATCCGCACGACCTGCCGCCGGGTGCCGCCGACCAGCCGCAGCAACGCGAACTCGCGCCGCCGCTGGGCGGTGGTGAGGACCAGCGTGTTGGCGACCGCGATGGCGATGTACCCGAGGATCACGCCGACCGCCACGATGTTGACCCAGAACTGCATCTGCTGGTCACCGCGCTCGGCGGGCGCGATGTCCGCCTTCGCCACGACCGCCAGACCCGGGTACCGGTCGGCGAGCCCGCCCAGCGCGGCGACCGCGGCGGCGCGGTCGGCGTTCGGCTCAAGCTTCACCAGGACCTGCGAGTCCAGCCGGGACGCGCTGTGCGCGCGGGCCAGGTCGGCGGGCAGGACGCGGTCGCCGAAGGCCAGCGCCCGCTCGTACGTGGCGACCACCCGCAGCTTCACGGGGGTGCCGTCGTCCAGGTGCATGGCCACCTCGTCGCCCAGCCCGACGCCACGCCACCGTGCCGTCGACGCGCTCAACGCGACCGTGTCACCGCGCAGGTCGTCGAACGACCCGGACACCACACCGAGGTCCAGCACGCCGTCCGTGCCGGCGACGCCCAGCGCCGGCTGGCGCTCCACCTCCACCACCTCGCCCATGTTCGTGGTGACGATCACCTGCGTGCGCACCGCGGACCCCGCGGCGGCGACGCCGGGCAACCGCCGCGCCTCCTCCGCGACCTCCGGGGAGATCCCGCCGGGCGCGGACAGGGCGTAGTCGGCGGTGGTGACCTCGGCGGTCTCGGTCACGGTCGCGGCGGTGACGGTGGTCTGGCTGAAGAAGTTCACCACGGCGAACGCGACGGACAGCATCAGCGGCGTGAGGGCGGAGGCCAGGCGGCGCTGGTTGGCGCGGTTGTTGGCCGCCGCCAGGTAGCCGGGGACGCCGAACCGGGCCAGCGGCGCGGACACGACGCGCAACACCGGGCCCACGGCACGCGGACCGAGCAACGCCAGGCCGATCACGACCAGCAGCACCGACATCGACGTGAGCGCCGCGGCCAACTCGCCGCTCAGGTACAGCGGTGTGGTCGCCAGCCCGACACCGCCCAGCGCGAACACCCGCCCGGTGATCAGCCGACCACGCCCGACGACGGGTCGCTCCACGGCGGCCTCGCCCAGCGCCTCGGTGGGCGGGATGCGCGCGGGACGCCGGGACGCCACCCACGCGGCGAGCCGGGCCGCGCCGAGCCCGAGGGCGAACGCGGCCAGCAGCGGCAGCGGTCCGACGGTGAGCGCCAAGTCGTCGGGGATCACGCCGATCGCCGCGAACGCGTCCCGCAGCCCCTGCCCGACCAGCACGCCGCCGGCCGCGCCGAGCGCCGCCGCCACCCCGGCGACGAGGGTCGTCTCGGCGCCGATCAGCTTCCCGATCTGCCGGGGCGTGGCGGCGATGGCACGCAGCAGCGCCAGCTCGCGGCGGCGCTGGTCGATGCCCAGCGTGAGCGTGCCCACCACCACGAACACCGCGACCAGCAACGCGATACCGCCGAACGAACCGGAGATGGCGAGCAGCACCAGCCGCGACTGCCCGACCGCCGCGAACTCCACGGTGCCCCGGTCGTCACCGGACGTGACGACGACGCCCTGCCCGGCGAGCGCCTTCCCGACGCGGTCGGCGAGGTCGTCGCCCGCGCCGAACACGCCGATGGCGTGGAACCGGCCGGGCACGCCCGACAGCTCGCCCGCGTGGTCCTCGGTGAAGTACGCGCCGGACTGCTTGGCCAACGCGTCGGCACCGGCCGGCGCGGCGACGCCGACGACCCGGTAGGTCCGCGGCGTCGAGGTGGTCATCACGTCGACCCGCCCGCCCACGTCCACACCGGCACGCCCGGCCAGCGCCGCGTCCAGCACGACCTCGTCGTCCGCCGCGGGCGCGCGGCCGGCACGCAGCTCGAACGGCGTGAGCACCGCCGAGTCCCAGTTGTGGCCGAGCACCTCGACCGGCCCGCCGCCCGCGACGACGCGGGCCGGGAAGGTCGTCTCGCCCACGGCCTTCGTCACACCGGGCACGGCCGCGACCCGGCCCACCAGGTCGCCGGGCACCGGCGGCGGCGTGCCGACCTGCTGCGCGGTGAGGGCGTCAGCGCCCTCGGGCCGCACCTCCTGGTTGCCGCCGACCACGACGGGCGCGGCGGCGTACCGCTCGGTCGGCACGCCGGACCGCAGCCCGGACTCCATCAGCATCCCGCACGCGGCGACGACCGCCGAACCGCACAGGATCGCCACGAACGCGCCCACGAAGGCGAGCTTGCGGGCCCGCACCAGGCGCCAGGCCAGCGACAGCACGCTCACCACTCCCCGAGGCTGGTCATGCGCCGGACGACCTGGTCGGGCGTCGGCTGGTGCAGTTCGCCGGCGAGCTTGCCGTCCGCGAGGAACAGGACGCTGTGCGCGTAGGACGCGGCCACCGGGTCGTGCGTGACCATCAACACGGTCTGGCCGACGGTGTCGACCAGGCCGCGCAGCAGCTCCAGCACCTGACGCCCGGTGCGGGTGTCGAGCGCGCCGGTCGGCTCGTCGGCGAGCAGCACCTCCGGCCGGGTGACCAGGGCCCGCGCGATGGCGACCCGCTGCTGCTGGCCGCCGGACAGCTCGGCGGGCCGGTGGTCGAGCCGGTTGGCGATGCCGACCCGCTCCACGACCTCCCGCAGCCACGCCTCGTCGACCCGCTTCCCGGAGAACCGCAGCGGCAGCGTGATGTTCTCCAGCACGGTCAGCGAGGGGATCAGGTTGTACGCCTGGAACACGAACCCGATCCGCTCGCGACGCAGCTCGGTGAGCGCGTTCTCCTTGAGCCCGGCCAGGTTCGTGCCGCCCAGCAGCACCTGACCGGACGTGGGCCGGTCGAGTCCCGCGGCGCAGTGCAGGAACGTGCTCTTGCCCGATCCGGACGGTCCCATCACGGCCGTGAACGCACCGCGGCGCAAGCCGACCGTCACGCCGTCCAGCGCGGTCACCGCGTTCGCACCCGAGCCGTAGACCTTGCGCACGGACTCCAGCCGCAACGCGGTGTCCACGGCGACTGTTCCTGCCACCATCGTGATCCCTTTCCTCGACGTGTCACCAATCGTGCCGTCGTGGAAGGTCGTTCTCGATCCCGTAGGCGGGCGAGCCGGGGTATAGCCTGCACTACCGCGCCGATTGGGCATCGTGTGGACAATCGGTGACATGACCCGGCTGACTCCCATGTGGACCGCTATGCGCTACCTCGCTGTGGGGGCGGTCACGGCGTTCCTCTCCGTCTTCGCGTTGTGCGCGTTGGGCATCGTGCTCGTGCTGTGCGCGTTCGGCGTGGGGCTGCCCGCGCTGCCGGAGACGTTGAAGCTGGTCAGGCGGCTGGTGAACGTGGAGCGCCGCCGCATCGCGGCGTACCTGGGCGAGCCGGTGCCGGAGGCGTACCGGGTGCTGGACGGCCCGGTGCTGACGCAGGTGGGCACGGCGCTCGCCGACCCGGCGAACCGCCGTGACGCGTTGTGGTTGCTCGTGCACGGCTTCGCCGGTCTCATCTACAGCGTGTTCGCGGCGGCGCTGCCGTTCAGCGCGATCCAGCACCTGCTGGTGTCCGTCTGCTGGTGGCTGGTGCCGGGTGGCGTGGAGACGTCGTTCGGTGTCGTCGTGGACTCGTGGAAGACCACGCCGTACGCGTTGGGGGTCGCCGTCGTGTACGGGGCGCTGGCGTTCCAGCTCCCCCGGTTCGCGCGGTGGCAGGCGTTGTTCGGCCGGTGGCTGCTCGCGCCCGCGCCCGGGGTGACGCTGACCGACCGGGTGGCGGAGCTGACCGCGTCGCGAGCGGGCGCGCTGGAGGCGCACGGCGCGGAGCTGCGGCGCATCGAGCGTGATCTGCACGACGGCGCGCAGGCCCGGATCGCGGCGGTGGTGATGCAGCTCGGCATCGCCGACCAGGTGCGCGAACGGGACCTGGACCGGGCGTTCGAGCTGGTCCGCAAGGCGCAGGACACCGCGATCGACGCGTTGTCGGAGCTGCGGGACGTGGTGCGCAGCATCTACCCGCCGGTGCTGTCGGACCGCGGCCTGGACGGCGCGGTGTCGGCGCTGGCGGCGCGCTGCCCGGTGCCGTGCACGCTGGACGTGGCGCCGATCGGCCGCAAGCCCGCCGCGATCGAGGCGGCGGCGTACTTCATCATCGCGGAGGCGTTGACCAACATCACCAAGCACTCGGCGGCGGACGCGGCGGCGGTGCGGCTGGCCTCGGCGGACGACAAGCTGCTGATCACGGTCAGCGACAACGGGCGGGGCGGCGCGGACGGCAACCGGGGCAGCGGTATCGTCGGGATACAGCGTCGGGCCGACGCGTTCGACGGCCACGCCGACCTGAGCAGTCCGCCCGGCGGTCCGACGGTGTTGCGAGTGGAGCTGCCTTGCGGGTCGTGATCGTCGAGGACGACGTGCTGCTGCGGGAGGGTCTCAGCCTGCTGCTGGCGAACGCGGGTGTGACCGTGGTCGCGGCCGTCGACAACGCGACGGAGTTCCTGGACGTCATCGCCGACGACCGGCCGGACGCCGTGGTGACCGACGTGCGGCTGCCGCCGACGTTCACCGACGAGGGCCTGCGTGCCGCCGCCGAGGCCCGCCGCCGCCACCCCGGGCTGCCCGTGCTGGTGTTGTCGGCGTACGTGGAGAACAGCTACGCGGCGGAGCTGCTGTCCGACGGCGTGGGTGGCGTGGGTTACCTGCTCAAGGAGAGGGTGGGCAAGGTCGAGCGGTTCCTGGACGCGTTGCGCCGCGTGGCGGAGGGCGGCACCGCGATGGACCCCGAGGTGATCTCCCAGCTGCTGGTGCGGCGCAAGCCGGACGACCCGCTGGCGACGTTGACCGCGCGGGAGCGCGAGGTGCTGGCGCTCATGGCGGAGGGCCACAACAACGCGACCATCGCGACCACGCTGGTGGTGAGCGAGGGCGCGGTCCACAAGCACATCCGCAACATCTTCACCAAGCTCGACCTGCCGGGCGACGAGGGCGCGCACCGCCGCGTGCGCGCCGTGCTGGCCTACCTGAACGCCTGATGCGTTAGGGTCACCGCGTGATCGCAGGTTCGGTGGTGTGGCGAAGCCCGTCTTCCTGACGGCTGCCCCTTTCCGAACCGAGCCGTCCCGCCGGCGGCTCGACCGCGTGCCCGGGACGGCTCCCCCTTGGCTGGAGCCCGGGTGGAGCACTCGAAATCCGTCCTGATCACCCGTGACCTGAGCGCCGACCGGCTGGTCCGCGTGGCGCGGTCTGGCACCGCGGTCCTGTGGCGCGGCGACTACCGCACCGCCGTGCGCCTGCTGGCCGCCGTGAAGCGGCGGTTGACGCCCCGGACCGCCGTGTCGTTCGAGGACCACCGGCGGGCGGTGGCCCGGCGCGCGCACGTGCTGGCGCACCTGCTGGTCGAACTGTCCCCGGACGGGCTGGCGTTGCCGCACGCGCCGGACGTGGTGGCGGCGTGGCGGCAGGCGCACGGCCCGCTCGACGGGCTCGTGCGGACGCCGTTGACCGGTCTGCTGGGCGTGCTCGGCGCGTTCCGGTGGCGGGCGGAGGGCGTGTGGGTGCCCGCCCTGGACGCCCGCGTCCACCCGCACTACGGGGTGTTCGCCCCGACCCGGCAGGAGTACCTGGACCTGGTGGCCCGCGCACCGTGGCCCGCTCCGGCGACGGCGTTCGACGTGGGCACCGGCACGGGGGTGTTGGCGGCGCTGTTGGCGCGGCGTGGCGCGCGGCACGTGGTGGCGACGGACGTGTCGGCGCGGGCGGTGGCGTGCGCGGTGGACAACGTGACGCGGCTGGGCCTGGCCGGGGTGGTGCGGGTGCGGCACGCCGACCTGTTCCCGCCGGGCCGGGCGGACCTGGTGGTGTGCAACCCGCCGTGGTTGCCGGGTGTGCCGTCGTCGGACCTGGACGCGGCCGTCTACGACCCGGGTTCGGCGGTCCTGCGTGGTTTCGCGGCCGGGTTGGCGCGGCGGCTGAACCCCGGCGGCGAGGGGTGGCTGGTCCTGTCGGACCTGGCGGAGCGGCTGGGGCTGCGCGCGCCGGGCGAGGTGCCCGCGTTGTTCGCCGCCGCCGGGCTGGCGGTGCTGGACCGGCTGGACGTCCGGCCCCGGCACCGCACCGCCCGGCGGGGCGACCCGTTCGCCGCCCAGCGCGCCGCCGAGGTGACGTCGCTGTGGCGGCTGGGCGTCAGCGGGCCGCGGCGAGCGCCCGGTTCAACGCGGTGACGTTGACGCCCGGCTCGCCGAGCACCCCGCCGCCCCGCCCGTCGACGCTGTCCGCGACCAGCCGCCGCACCAGGTCCTCGCCCAGGCCGGTGGCGCGCGCCACGCGCGGCACCTGGAGGTCGGCGTACGCGGCGCTGATGTGGGGGTCGAGACCGGACGCGGAGGCGGTGACCGCGTCGTCCGGCACGCGGTCCGCCGGCACGCCCTCACGCCGCGCCACGGCCGCGCGCCGCTCGGCGACCACCGCGTCGTAGCCGGCGTCGTGCTCGCCCTTGTTCGACCCGCCGGACGCCGGCGGGGAGGCCGCCGAGGGCCGGGTGTGGAACCACTCGTCGCCCTCCCGGTCGACCGCCACCAGCGTGGTGTCGACGGCCTCGGCGTGGTCGTGCAGGCCGGGCAGCCGGGACACCGCCCACACCGCGGTCGGGTAGAGCACGCCGGTGACGACGGTCAGCACCAGCAGGACGCGCAGGCCGGCGAGGGCCTGCTTCAGGAGGTTGTTCATCCGGTTCACCCGATTCCGGGGACGAGTCGCACCAGCAGGTCGATGAGCCAGATCCCGGCGAAGGGCGCGATCACGCCGCCGACGCCGTAGACCAGCAGGTTGCGCCGCAGCAGCGCGGCGGCGCCGGCGGGCCGGTAGCGGACACCGCGCAACGCCAGCGGGATCAACGCGACGATCACCAGCGCGTTGAAGACGACCGCGGACAGGATCGCGGACTTCGGCGATGCCAGGTGCATCACGTTGAGCGCGTCGAGCTGCGGGTAGATGGCCGCGAACATGGCCGGGAGGATGGCGAAATACTTGGCCAGGTCGTTGGCGACGCTGAACGTGGTCAACGCGCCACGCGTGATCAGCAGCTGCTTCCCGATCCGCACGACTTCGATCAGCTTGGTCGGGTCCGAGTCGAGGTCGACCATGTTCCCGGCCTCCTTCGCGGCGGAGGTGCCGGTGTTCATGGCGACGCCCACGTCGGCCTGGGCGAGGGCGGGCGCGTCGTTGGTGCCGTCACCGGTCATCGCGACCAGCTTGCCGCCCTCCTGCTCGCGGCGGATCAACGCGAGCTTGTCCTCGGGCCGGGCCTCGGCGAGGAAGTCGTCGACGCCCGCCTCGGCGGCGATGGCCCGCGCGGTGAGCGGGTTGTCGCCGGTGACCATCACGGTGCGGATGCCCATCGCGCGCAGTTCCGCGAACCGTTCACGCATACCGGGTTTCACCACGTCCGACAGCTCGATGACGCCCAGCACGACGTCGTCCTCCGCCACGACGAGCGGTGTGCCGCCCCGTGCGCTGATCCCGTCCACGACCCCACGCGTCGTCTCGTCCAGCTCGAACGCGCTCGCCGCGCCCTTGCGCACGCGGCGGCCGTGCAGGTCGACACCGCTCATCCTGGTCTGCGCGGTGAACGGCACGAACTCGCCGGTCTTCTCGTCGTCGGTGGCCTCCGCCGACCGGCCGTGCGCGGTGACGCACAGCTCGACCACGCTGCGCCCCTCCGGGGTGCCGTCGGCGAGGCTGGCGAGGCGGGCCGCGTCGACCAGGCGGTCCAGGGGCGTGCCGGGCGCCGGGACGAACGCCGTGGCCCGCCGGTTGCCCCACGTGATGGTGCCCGTCTTGTCCAGCAGCAGCGTGTCGATGTCGCCCGCCGCCTCGACCGCCTTGCCGGACGTGGCGAGCACGTTGCGCCGCACCAGCCGGTCCATGCCGGCGATGCCGATCGCCGACAGCAGCGCGCCGATCGTGGTGGGTATCAGGCACACCAGCAACGCGGTCAGCACGATGACCGACTGCTCGCCGCCGGAGTGCACCGCGAACGGCTGCAACGCCACCACGGCGAGCATGAAGATGATCGTCAGCGTGGACAGCAGGATGGTCAGGGCGATCTCGTTCGGCGTCTTCTGCCGCCGCGCGCCCTCCACGAGCGCGATCATCCGGTCCACGAACGACTCGCCGGGCCGGGTGGTGATGCGCACGACGATCCGGTCGGACAGCACGGTCGTGCCGCCGGTGACGGCCGAGCGATCGCCACCGGACTCCCGGACCACGGGCGCGGACTCACCGGTGATGGCCGATTCGTCGACGGTGGCGATGCCCTCGACCACGTCGCCGTCGCCGGGGATCGTCTCGCCCGCCACGACCACCACGAGGTCGCCGACGGCCAGCTCCGCGCCGGGCACCGTGCGGCCGTCGGTGAGGTGGGCGACGGTGTCCTCCTTGACGCGGCGCAGCGAATCGGCCTGCGCCTTGCCGCGGCCCTCGGCGACCGCCTCCGCGAGGTTCGCGAACAGCACGGTGAGCCACAGCCACAACGCCACGGCGACGGTGAACGTGCTCGGGTCGGCCGCGGCGAACACCGTGACCAGCGCCGAGCCCACCCACACCACGCACAGCACGGGGTTGCGCAACTGGTGTCGGGGGTGGAACTTGCGCAACGCGTCGGGCAGCGCCGCGATGAGCTGCCGCGGGCCGAACGCGCTCGACGGCGCCCGGCGTGGCGCGGGTCGGTCCGGCGCGTGCCGGGTGCGTTCTTCTGTCGTGGTCACAGCAGGGCCTCCGCGATGGGACCGAGGGCGAGAGCGGGCACGAAGGTGAGGGCGGCGACGAGCACGACGGAGCCGCCGAGCACGGACGCGAACAGCGGACCGGTGGTGGGCAGCGTCCCCGCGGTCGCCGGTGTGGCGCGTTGCGCGGCGAGGGAGCCGGCCAGGCACAGCACGGCCACGATCGGCACGATCCGGCCCAACGCCATGCACACGCCCAGCGAAGCCTGGAACCAGTCGCTGGTCGCGGTGATCCCGGCGAACGCGCTGCCGTTGTTGTTCGACGCCGACGCGTAGGCGTAGAGGATCTCCGTCAGGCCGTGCTCGCCCGAGTTGTTGAGGTAACCCGGTGTGCTGGGCAGCAACGCGGTGACACCCGCGCCGATCAACAGCACGGTGGGCATCGCGAGGATCGACACGGCCGCCGCGGTCACCTCGCGCCGACCCAGCTTCTTGCCGAGGTACTCGGGGGTCCGGCCGACCATGAGGCCCGCCAGGAACATCGCGATGACGGCCATCACCAGGATGCTGTAGAGGCCGGTGCCCACGCCGCCCGGCGTCATCTCGCCGAACAGCATGTTCAACAGCGTCGCGCCGCCACCGAGTCCCGTGTAGCTGTCGTGCATCGAGTTCACCGCACCGGTGGACGTGGCGGTGGTGGTGTTCGCGAACAGGGCGCTGGACGGGATGCCGAACCGGAGTTCCTTGCCCTCCAACGGCCGCAGCCCGTGTGCTTCGGCCACCCAGACGACGGTGAGCATCGCCGACCACAGCACGCCCATGACGCCGATCAGCACGTAGCCCTGCCGGCGGTCGCCGACGAGCGTGCCGAACGTGCGGGTCAGGCACACCGGGATGACGAGGATCAGGAAGACCTCGACCAGGTTGGTCCAGCCGTTGGGGTTCTCGAAGGGGTGCGCCGAGTTGGCGTTGAGCACGCCGCCGCCGTTGGTGCCGAGTTCCTTGATGACCTCCTGGCTCGCCACGGGCGCGATCGCCACGGTCTGCCCGTCGACGTCCACACCGGACCGGAAGCTCATCACCACGCCCAACGCCACCAGCACGATCGCGAACACGAACGCGACGGGCAGCAGGACGCGGATCGTGCCGCGCACCAGGTCGACCCAGAAGTTGCCGAGCCGGTCGGTCCGCTGCCGCGTGAAACCACGCACCAGGGCGACCGCGACCGCCATGCCGACCGCGGCGGACACGAAGTTCTGCACGGTCAGCCCGACGAGCTGGACCGCGTGCCCCATCACGGTTTCCGGCACGTACGACTGCCAGTTCGTGTTCGTCACGAAGCTGACGGCCGTGTTGAACGCGATGCCCTCCGGGACGTTGCCGCGGTCGTAGTCGAACGGCAGGACCGACTGGACGCGTTGCAGCACGTACAGGAACACGATTCCGACGAACGAGAAGCCCAGCACGCCGAAGGCGTAGGTGCTCCACCTCTGCTCGGAAGCCGGGTCGACGCGCGCCAAGCGGTAGATGACGCGCTCGACGCGCGAGTGCCGCGTGCCGGAGTACACGCGGGCCATGTAGTCGCCGAACGGCCGGTACACCGCCGCGAGCGCGGCGACCAGCACGCCGACCTGGAGGAGGCCGGCCGCGGTGGACGGCATCAGAACCTCTCCGGGCGGATCAGCGCGACGAACAGGTACCCGATCAGCAGCAGGGCGAGCACGCCGCCGACGGCGTTCGCCACCACACCGGTGCCGCTCACAGCTTCTCCAGTCCGCGCACGCCCAGCGCCAACAACGTGAACACACCGATCAGCAGCAGCACATAGGCCAGATCGGCCATCAGCGTGCTCCCTTCCCGTTCTTCCCAGGCCGGGTGCGCCGGCCACGACGCCGGAAGGTTGCATCAGGAAGTAGTACGTCTTGACCCGCCTGACGTGGCCTTGACACCCCGCACCGCCTTCTTTACGGCGCATTGACGGTCGAGAGACGCTGCTCTCACCAGCGGGTACACCCGATCAGCCCATGCCGGTTACGGTGCGTGACCACGACGGGGAGCCGCACCCCGGTCCTCTGTGGACCGGCCGGCGGTTCGGGGCACCCCTTATGCTGCCCGGCATTCCCACGGCAGCAGGGCGGCGATGTGATCATCCTCGACAACATGGCGGTGCTCGGCGCGCGCAACGCGTTGCGCCCCGAATTCCCGGTCTACGACGAGGATGTGCGAAAACCACACGACAAGTGGGACTTCGCGCTCACCGACCGCCTGCGGCACGTGGCGGACATCGCGTGCCTCGGCCAACTGGTGCAGGCGGTCGTGCTGCACGACGTGATCGGCCTGAGCCCGTTGGGCGGGGGCTCCACCGGCCCGCTGCCGCCGGAACTCGACGGCCTGGCGGAGGTCGTGCGGCCGGTGCTCCCCGACGACGACCACCGCCCGATCCTGCTGCACGCCGCCGAGCGCGCCTACGCCCGCGCGGGCGGCGAGGACTTCAAGGACCACGTAGCGCGGCTGCGGGACCACCCGGTGGTCGGCGCGTTCGTGCAGGTCAGCAACGGCCACTTCGGGACGGGGTTCTCCGACGTGGAGCAGTTCACCGACCTGCGCGAGGTGCACGACTACTACGGGCAGGTGGCGACCACGCCACCGCGGCGGCGGACGGCGGCGGACCGCGTGCTGCGCCGACCGCACCAGCCGCTGGTGGGTGGTTTCGCCGAACTGGAGCTGCGGTCCCGCGTCACGTACCGGGTCGCCCGCGGCCTCGGCCACCCCTTCGAGAAGTCGCACCCGGGCGACGAGCGGTTCCAGGAGCACGCCGACGCGGGACTGGACGTGCTGCGGCACGTGGCGGCCACCAACTACCACGCCGACCTGGCCCTGCTGGTCGACGCCTGGTACGCGCCGCACCCGCTGCGCGCGCCGCTGACCGACTACGGCGCGGCCGACCCGCTCTCCGCCGCCGACCGCCGCCGGTTGCGGCACCTGCTGGGCCACCGGCGCGGCGCGAAGCTCGCGCGGCGGCACGTCACCACCGAGGCCGACGTGGCGCTGCCGCTGCTGCTGGCCCACGTGCTGGAACGGGCCGCCTCACCCGACGACGTCGTGCCGGTCGCCCTGGAGCTGCGCGCGACGCGGCCCGCGCGTCGGCTGCGGGCGTGGTTCGCCGAGGTCGAGGAGCGGCTGGCCGGCGGCGGCCTCGCGGCGGACCAGGTCGCGGACCGGCTGCGTGCCCTGGCGGACGCGAGCGACGCGTTCGAACCGGACCACCGGGTGGGCGTGCGGCTGGGCATCGGTCCGCTGTCCACGCGGCGCCTGCCCCGCTTCGCCGGCCGCCCGCGCCGGCTGCGCTTCGGCTACGACCTGACGCGGGTCACCGAGAGCGCCGTGGACCTGGCGCCGCTGCTGCGCCGCGCGCTGGGCGAGGACTCCGCGCGGGCGTGGGAGGCCGGGCGCGAGCTGTTCGGCACCTCCGGGCCGGCCGCCGCGGTGGACAAGCGTCAGCGCTCGAACCCGTAGGCGCGCTCCACCTTCGCCACCTCGACGTGGTAGTCGGCGTACCAGCGCTCACGGCCGAGCCGTTGCGCCTCCAGGTGCTCGGGGTGCTGCTTCCACGCCGCGATCGACTCGGCGTCGCGGTAGTAGAGGGCGGTCAGCTCGCGCCCGTCCGCGCCCGTCTGCGATTCGCGGCCGAGGTAGCCGGGCTGCCGGACGCTCAACTCGGCCATGCGGCGCGCCATCTCGGCGTAGCCCTCGGGGTCCTCGGCGGTCAGCGAACTGCTGATGACCACCACGTAGTACGGCGGTTCGGGTCGGACGAAGGACATACCCCGACCCTAGGGCTCGCACCGCCGTGCCGGGCGGGTTTCCACGGTGCGGGACGGCTCACGGCCGCAGCACGAGCCGGATCGGGTTGCCCTCCTTGCGGATCAGCCGGTCCACGGCCTCCGGCGCGCGGTCCAGCGGCAGGACGTCGCTGATGGACCGGCTGAATTCGATCCGCCCGAACCGGACCAGCCGCACCAGCTCCAGCAGGTCCGCCGACTCCGACCCGTAGTGGCCGCGCACCTGTTGCTGGAAGTAGCTGAACGCCGTGCCGTCGGTGATCGTCAACGGCCGGTCGGTGAGGCCGACCAGCACCAGCCGCCCCTTGACGTCCAGGCACGCCACCGCCTGCTCGCGCACCGCCGCCACACCGGCGAAGTCGAACGCCGCCGCCAGTCCCCGGCCACCGGCGGCTTCCCGGACCTTGCGCGGCAACTCCTCGTCGGCGGAGTCGAACGCGAGGTCGGCCCCGAACGCGAGCGCCCGGTCCCGTGCCGCGGCGAGCGGGTCCACCACCACGACCGGCGCCGCGCCCACCAGCCGGAGCAACTGCACGGCGTGCGCGCCCAGGCCGCCCGCGCCCCACACGCCGACCGCCTCGCCGGCGCGGACCTGCCCCGTGGTGGTGATCGCGGCCCACGGCGTGCTCACCGCGTCCGGCAGGATCGCCGCCTCCTCGAACGACAGGCTGTCCGGGATGGGCACCACCGTGTCGGCCCGTGCGAGCGCGAACTCCGCCCACCCGCCGTCGTAGTCGACACCACGCGTGAACACCACGCCGTTGCGCTCCTCACCGGCCTGCAACAGCACGCGTTGGCCCTCCTGGACGCCTTCGACGTCCGGGCCCAGCGCGTCCACGGTGCCGGACACCTCGTGGCCGAGCGTCACCACGTCGCCGGGCAGGAACAGGGGCGCGAGGCTCCCGTCGATCAGGTGCACGTCGGACAGGCACACCCCGGCGGCGGCCACGGCGATCCGCACCTGACCGGGTCCCGGTTCCGGCGTCGGGACCTCCTCGACCGACAGGGCGTGCGACTTCACGTTCAACCGGGCAGCCAGCATGGACGCCTCCTCGACTCGGCGCGACACCCCCGTCCTACGTCGCCCGCCGACCGCCCGCAACACGGTCACCCGTTCGTGAGCACTCCCCCGCACTGCGCCACAATCGTCGGCGTGCTCCCCGAAAACCCCACCGGCGAACACCTCGGCGTCGGGCACATCACCCTCACCGTCGTGGACGTGGACCGCAGCGTCGCGTTCTACACGGCGTTGTTCGGCGGCGCCGTGCGGCACGCGGGCGAGGACGCGATCGGACCGTTCGCCGTGGTCGACGGTCCGGGCGTGCGACTGGGCTTCCGCAGGCACCGCACCACCCGCGCCGACGACCGCTTCGCGCCCGACCGGGTGGGTCTGGACCACCTGGCGGTGCACGTCGCGGACGTCACCCGGCTGCTCGCGTGGCGCGACCGCCTGGACCGCCTGGGCGCGCGGCACTCCGGCATCGTCGAGGACGCGTGGGGCCACCACCTCAACGCCGAGGACCCGGACGGCATCGCGCTGGAGTTCCACAGCCCGTCCACTCCGGACCAGTCCACAGTGGATGGTGTGGACAACCGGAATGCACCTGTCCGGTCTTCCCCGGACGTGCGACAGTCTGAGGCGTGCCCGACCGAGAACGCCTGCGCGCCACCTTCGGCGAGGACGCCCCTCGCTACGACCGAGCCCGTCCCACCTACCCACCGGAGCTGGTGGCCGACCTGACCGCCGCGGCGGACCTGACGCCGACGTCCCGCGTGCTGGAGATCGGTTGCGGCACGGGGCAGCTCACCGTTCCCCTGGCCATGCGCGGCTGCGCGATCACCGCCCTGGACCTGAGCCTGTCCATGGTCGACCTGGCCCGCCGCAACCTGGCCGCCTACCCGGCGACCACGGTGGAGCTGTCCGCGTTCGAGACGTGGCCGCTCCCCCCGGTCCCGTTCGACCTGGTGGTGTCGGCCACCGCGTTCCACTGGATCGACCCGGCGACCAGAACCGCCAAGGCCGCCGAGGCGTTGCGCCCCGGCGGCACCCTGGCCCTGATCACCACGCACCACGTGGCCGGCGGCACGGAGGACTTCTGGGTGGAGGTCCAGCACTCCTACCGCCGCCACGACCCCGACACCCCGCCCGACCTGCGCCTACCCCGGCCGGACAGCATCCCCCCGGACGCGACCGACTTCACCCCGCACTTCGCCCCCATCCACTTCCGCCGTTATGAGCGGGACGTGCCGTACACCGGTGACGAGTACGTGGACCTGCTGCTCACGTACTCCAACCACCGTTCCCTGCCCGAGCCCAACCGGGAGGCCCTGCTGACCGAGATCAAGTCGTTGATCGACACCAGGTACGCCGGGCGGATCGTCAAGCGCTACCTGTTCGAACTCGCCTTCGCCCGCCTGCGTCACGAGGGATAGGTGTCCCCGTAGACACCCTTCAAACTGACGCTCGCCTCGTCCGCGGCCGTTTTGCGGAGGAACTCCAGCAACGTCGCCGCGGCGCGCACGGGAGCAGCCTCGCCATCCACGTAGCAGTACACGGCACCAGGATCGTCCTGCTCGAAGAAGTAGTACCGGTACCCCTGGTGGGACCCGATGAAGAACCGCCCGCGGGTCCGGAAGTCGGGAGCGTCGAGGGTCACGTAATCCGCCACCCACTCCGGCAGGTCGACAATGGCCGGGTAGTAGAAATGAGTCCCGAGCAGCAACCGCCCGGCCTGCCGCCCGAGCCGCCGCAAGAACACCCGGTACTCCTCCGGCACCGAAAAGTCCCCCGCCGCCGCCAACACCTCGGCAACCTCGGCCTCGGAACACCCCACCAACTGGTGCTCGTACGCCAGCTTCATCTCCACCAGCGCACGTGCGAACTGCTCCAGGTCGCCAGCCGGATCTCCGATCAACCCCACGTCGCCTCCACTCAAGCAACCGCACCGCCACCAACCATCGGACGTGACGGTGGCCCATCCCGCTGACGGTTCATTCGTCAGGGACGAGGGTGTGTTCCATCCACACGTTCGGCTCCACGTAGACCCCCACGCCGCCGGACACCACCACCGGGGTCAGCCCGCCGTCCACGACGTTCGGCCCGTCCACCAACGTCATCCCGGTCCAAGCCGCCCACTGCGCCACCGTCCCCGTGATCGTCATGGAGAACGGCGCGATCTTCACGACCCGCGCGCCCAGCCGCTCGTGCGCCCGGATCCAGGGGTCCTCCGAGAACCCGCCCGACCGCCGCCGGAGGAATTCCTCCATACCCACCAACGGGTCCTTGGTCGTCGGCCGCACCGGCACGACGAACCGCCGCAGCCCGCGTGCCCGTGCGACGTCACGCAACCCGCCCAAGGCCACCGCGGCGATCCCCTCGCCCCGACGCCCCTCCGCGACCTGCACGTCGAGCGCCACCAGGCAGGTCGGCGCACGCCCGTCCAACGCGTCCGCGGCAGCCCACAGGATCGCGCCGTCCCACCCGTGGTCGGGCAGCTCGGTCCGCTCCGCGTCCGGGAAGACCAACGGCACCGCGACGGCTCGGGCCACCGGCACGTCGCCGTCCAGCACGACGAGGAAGCATTCGGGCCACCGGTCCGCCAACCGCCGGGCCCGCGTGAGCGAGGCGACGGGGTCGTGCCCCATGAACTCCGCGCCGACACTGCCCAACCGCACCGCGGCCTCCAGCAGATCGGGCCGCTCGGCCAGGTTCACGATCACGCCACCACCGCCACCCCGGTGCGCCCACCGTCCACGTCCAGCACACTCCCGTGTACGAAAGCCGCGTCGTCGGACGCGAGGTACACGGCCGCCGCCGCGATCGCGTCGGGACCGCCGGCCGTGCCGAAGGGCGTGCCGCGCATGAACCGCTCGGCAGGCGACTCCGCCACCTCGGGCGCCCGGATCACGCCCGGCGACACCGCGTTCACGCGCACCCCCTGCCCACCGAACTCCGCCGCCCAGGCGCGGGTCAGCGTCTCGACCGCGCCCTTGGTGGAAGCGTAGAGCGCGCCGACGGGCAGGCTCAGCCGAGCCACCCACGAGCCGAGGTTGACGATCACGCCACTCCCCCGCGCGATCATGCCCGGAACCAGAGCCTGCACGAGGAAGAACGGCGCCTTCACGTTGACCGCGTAGACGCGGTCGAACATCTCGTCGTCAACCTCGGACGTCGAGCCGCCGGGGAAGATCCCGGCGTTGTTCACCAGCACGTCGACCCGCTTGGTGGTGGCGAGCGCCGCCGACGCGAGCGCCCGACTGGCTTCCGGCGTGCCGTCCAGCTCCGCGGGCACGAAATCCGCCCGGCCACCGGCGTCCCGGATCAGCGAGACCACCTCGCCGCCCCTGGCCGAGTCCCGCCCGGACACGATGACGTGGGCCCCTTCCGCGGCGTAGGCGATCGCGATGGCGCGGCCGATGTTGCTGGTGGAACCGGTGATGAGGGCCGTCCGGCCCTGGAGTCGCTTGGTCACGACCTCGAAGCTACGAGCGTATTTTTGGACCAGCAAGTCCAAAACCTTCGAGCAACGCGTCCAGCACCGCCTCCAGGTGCGCGGTGCTCCCGGTGGACCGCAGCACCTGAACCCCGCCCTGGATGCCCGCGATGAACGCCGCGGCCAGGCGGTCGGCGTCCACGTCGCCCACCAGCCCGGCCTCCCGCATCGCGACGATGCCGAGCCGCAGGTCCTCCTGCCACCGCGCGAGCAACGCGGTCACCACCTCCGACGCACCGGGCGTGCCACCGACCTGGGCCATCAGCGACCCCAACGGACAATGCCGCCCCTGCGCCCGGTACCGGGCGACCACAGCCTCCCGCCACCGCCCCCAGGCGGCACGCGACGTCAGCGCCCCGAGATGCGGCTGCTGGTCCTGAAGCACCAGTTCGGCCTCATACCGGGCGACCGCGAGCAGCAACTCCTCCTTCCCACCGGGGAAGTAGTGGAAGATCTGCCCCTTGCTGGTCCCGGTGATGGCGCGGATGTCGTCCAACGTCACATCCCCGGGCTCATCACCCCGCAGGTAAACCGCAGTCCCCTCAACGATCCGCTGCCGCGTCGCGCGCCCCTTGGCGGTGATGACCATCAGAGAAGGATAGTGGACCGGACGGTCCAGACATCGGTCCGCTCTCCGAGGTCGCATGGACGACCGGGGCTCGACCCACATGACGGCCACCCCGGCCGAAAAAATCACCGCCCGCCCACCTCAGCTCGATCACCCCTCGCTCGAGGTGATGTGCCGGTAGTACCGGGTGGACTCCTGCAACGCCTCGTCGAGGGCGATCAGCCCCTCCTTGTGTCGCCACTCACGTGTTCCCCTCTGACAAGCCTCCCAAGCACTGATACATTTTTTCTCGAGCCTCTCGACTTCGAATAGGATTTCGTCGTACCGATCCCACTCAAAACGCCCTCTCGAGGCGTCTCGCATTCGGTCGTTGAAATCCTGCTGAGCCACCAGCACTTCACCGACCCGACGCAGCATGAGCCCACCGACGATTCTGCTGACAATGATCTCAGCAAGCACAATCGCATATCGTGACGGCCACGCCACCACTACCCCCTCCTCATCGCCCGGCGAAGCATCGACACACCCACCGCCCCCTGGGGAATCGACACACCACCGGCTCGCAAGATATCCGTGCAATATGTCACACAGTTGTTGTGCAGCTGATCGTAGCCACCAAGATCGGTACCGATTGTCGCCCTCTGCGCTTTCCATGCGCCGGCCGCGTCCGGCAAGTCGAAAGTACGACCGACGGTTCGCGGCCCGAGATCATCGACGCTAGCGAGCGCGCCCGTAGTGGGCAGGCCGGAGTAATCACCTGGTCCGGAGGGGACTCCCGATATGAACTGCTCGGTCGTTCGCGAGCGACCGTCAGCCAGGTCAACCCGGATAATCGCGTGCCCACTGGCCCCTTGTTGCGGGTCGAAGAAAATCGTGGCGGTACCTCCGCAGTTGTGCACCAGGAACGGGACGGTTCCGGCGAGCACATAGTACGTGTGGACGCCCTCGACGGTCAGGTTGTAGACCGGCTCGAAGCGGGTTTCCCGCTGGACGCCCGAGACCACGGGCGACGTGCCGTCGGGTGACGTCAGCCGCTGCCCCACCGCCAGCTCACCGATGTCGACGAACCGACCCTCGGCATCCACCCACACCGGGTGCCAGGAGGTGGCGTCGACCGTACCGCCGGCACCGCCCTCACCGGTGACGGTCAGCTCGGTCATGTCGCCTTCGTCGTCGTGGACGATGGTGGCGACGACCGCGCGCTCCGTGGTCTCCTTGGTGACCGGGTCGGTGGCTTTGACCCTGTCCCCGAGCTCGACCTCGGATATCGGCTTGGTCGACCCGTCGGCCATCACCACCTGCGTGCCCGCGACGAAGCTGTGCTTGCCCGGCACGCAGCCCGACCCGGCGGCGATGAGCTTCTGGAACTTCTCGGTGACGGCCTTCGCCGCGTTCTCCGCGATGCCCTGCACCCGGCGCAGGACGCCCCACGCCTTGTCCACGATGCTCGCCAGCCGGCTGACGGCCTTGATGGCGTTGACACCGGCCTCGACGATCTTGAGCGCCTTGCCCCACGGCACGAGGCCGGTCACCACGCCGAAGCAGCCCCAGATGTCGCCCTTGGTGAAGCAGTCGACGATGTCGTTCCACCCGGAGATGTCCTTGATGACCTCCCAGGCGACTTCCTTGATCACGTCCCACTTGGTCTTGTGGGCGTCGCTCAGCGCCTTCTCGTACTCCTCCTGGCTGATGCCCTCGTCCTGGAGCATCCGCTGGGTCGCCGCGACGGTTTCCCGCTTCTGCTGCTGGACGACGCGTTCCCGCCACGAGTAGTAGGCGTGCTCCCGCTCCCACGCCGCGCGGTCGCCGCCGTGGATGCCCGGCCGGTACCCACCGCACAGCACGCCGTCCGGGCCGCAGTTGCGCAGCAGACCGGTCGGGTCGCTGAACGTCACCGGGCTGTTGTTGGCGTAGGCGTAGCCGTTGAGCTGCTGCGGGTCGTTGTTGTCGACCACGGGGTCCGCGGACAGGAAACGGCCGGATGCCGGGTCGTACAGCCGGGCGCCGACGTTGGTCAGGCCGGACTCGTCGTTGCGCCCACCGACGAAGCCGAGCTTGTCCGGCCACGGCGAAGCGTCGCCCCGCGGTGCGCCGTAAGGCGTTTGCCGACGCTGCGCGAACTCCATGGTGTTCTGCGTGATCGCGTACTGGTTCGTGCCCTGGTGGTCACCGGCCAGCCACTTCAGACCCGCGATGCTGTTGCGCACCGCGACGACCTGCTCGCCGTGCGAGTACCAACGCGTCCACGACGGCTTCGTGGTGCCCGTCTCCAGCCGGATCTCCTGGCCGAACGCGTACACCGTCGTCGCGGACGGCTCACGGCTGATCAAGCGGTTGCCGTCGGCGTCGTAGAGGTACTTCGACTCCTTGCCGTCCGGCTCGATGATCTTCGAGATGCGCCCTTCGGCGTCGTACTCCAGCTTCTGCTCGTCACCACCGATCTTGCGGCTCGTCGTGCGCCCCGTCGGGTCGTACGCGAACGTGTCGAGCGACGTGCCGTTGGGACCGGCCGTGGTCACGGACAGCGCCGTGTGCGGCTGTGCCGCGCCGGCGGCCGGGTAGGCCGTCGTGCGGACGGTGTCGCCGGCCGCCGCGTGCTGGGTCTCGGTCAGCCGGTTGCCGGTCTTGTCGAACGTCCACGAGTGCCAGTAGGGCGCCGGTCCCCCCAGGGCCGCGGTCGACTTCGCCGCACCGCAATCCGCGGAGGACGGCGTCCACGCGTCGGTCATCCGCCGGAGGTGGTCGTAGGCGAAGCACTGGATGTCGGCGGGCCGCCCGTCGGGGGTGTCCGCGATCTTGAGGATGTTCCCGGCGGCGTCGTAGGTGTAGTTGCGGTCCGACAGCACCGAGCCGGTGGAGGTTTCCCGAGCCACGATGTTGCGCTCGAGGCGACGCGTGCCGATCGCGTAGGTGTTCGTCACCGAGACGTTCTTCTCGACGTTGCCGTCGGTGCGCCCGTTCACCCATTGCAGCGTCTCGCCGAAGCTGGAGTAGGTCGTCTGCGAGACGTAGGTCGCCAGGTTCGAGTTCGTGACCTCGAGCAGGCCGTTCGCGGTGTTGTAGTAGGAGCCGATGAACTCCATCCCGTAGATCTGGGTGCTGCCCGAGTTGGCCGCGAGGTAGGTCAAACCGCTCTGCTTGCCCGTGCTGGTGTAGTCGTACTCGACCTGGTAGGTCGCGCCGAGGGCGCCTTCGGTCGCCGTCGGGACGACGATCCGCGCACCGGTCGGTCGACCCGCCGCGTCGTAGCCGACCACGGAACGCGTGTAGGTGCCTCCGTTGTCGAACCGCCGGGACGCCCTCAACAAACCGAGCCCGCCGCCGGGTGCGGTGTCGTACTCCCACTCCGCCAACTTGGTGCCGGCAGTGGAACCCTGGTACCTGCCGACGACACGGCCGAGCTTGTCGTACGTGTTCACGATTGTTCGGCCCTGCGCATCGGTGGTCGACAGCACTTGACCCGCTACGTCGTACGTCGACGTGCTGTGCCCCGCATCAGGGTCGTCCGTGGCCACGACTCGACCACGCAGGTCGTAGCTGTAACGCCACACGTTCCCGGCCGGGTCGGTGAGGGTCGTCAGCAGGCCGGCGTTGTCGTAGGCGTAGCTCGTGGTGTCGTACGCGCTACCCAAACCGTTGGTGTACTGCCGCTTCTCCAGCGTGCGCCCCTGCGCGTCGTTGACGATCGTCGTCGCCGGCGCACCTCGTGGCGGCGTGGTGTGGACGCGGTCGCCGCCGTACCTCGTGGTGGTCCGCCACTGCTCGACGCCGAGCTTGTAGAAGACGGCCGCGGTCGGGCGTTCCATCCCGTCGTACTCGGTGCGGGTCTGGCCGGGGATCTGCGCGTCCAGCGACGCCGCGAGTTCGCCGCCGGCCGCCGCGGAGTTCCAGTGCGTGCCGTTCGTCTTGTACGGCAGGCCGCGCGAGTCGTAGAAGGTGTCCGATACCTGACGCCCGCCGTCGGCGCCCGGCGCGGGCACCTGTGTCTGCCGTTGTCGGAACAGGCCGTCGTAAAGCGTGTACCCGGCCAGGTAGTTGCCGTTGTCCTGGCGCTGCTTCGTCACCACGACGACCGGCTTGTTGGTGTTGTAGTGGTACTCGAACAACGCGTCCGCCGACTTGGTCGCCTTGTCCCTGCCGGGGAGCCAGGCTGCGGTCATGCGCCCCAGCGCGTCGAAGGACAGGTCCGATCGGCGGTTGTTCGGGTCCACCGATGCGGTGGAGGCGCCCCACGCCGGCTCGATGAACGACTTGCTGACGTGGCCGAGCGGGTTGGTGCTCGTGAGCTGCGTGAGCGGCCCCGTCTCCGGCGTGTACGCGGTGGTGGTCTTCTCGCCGCGCGCGTCGGTGACTTCCAGCGGTCGGCCGTACGCGTCATACGTCGAGGTGGACGCCGTCACCCAGCTCTGGCCCGACGCGTCCCACTTGTCCAGGGCCTCGGCCTTGGTGATGAGCCCCTTCGTCGGCGCGACACCGTGTGCTTGGCCGTCGTAGTAGGAACGCGCCAGCGACTGGATGGTGGAGGCCGAAGCGGTCACGGCGCACGTGCCGACAACGGTTTCAACCGTCGACGCCGCGCCCAGGATCCATGCCGTCTCGTTGCGCGCGTAGGTCGTCCGGGTGCAGGTCTCGTCACCCGTGACGGCTAAGTCGCCGTGGTCCTCCACGCGGACGGCGATGCCTTCGGCGTTGAACTGCTTGTCGACCCTGGTCCGCCGCCACGTCCCGTTCTCCAGCAGCGTCCGGCCGCGCACCGACGCGTCGCCGTTGACGAAGGCTTTGTTGCCCAGGGCGTCCGTCGCCGTCGGTTGGTCGGGGAGGTACGGGTCGTGCACCGAAGCCGAAGCCAGCGCGCCGTTGTTGTACTGACGCGTCTCCCGGACGTAACCGCGGAGCCGGTCGACGTCCCGGACGGGCTCGCCCTCACTGGTGTGGATCCACGCTTCGCGCGTGCCGGATGGCAGCTTGTCGCCGTCCATGCCCCGGCCGTACACGGTTTCGGTGACCGTCTGCGGCCCAGCCTCCCCGTCACCCTTCTTCGTCCGGACGACGCCGTAGCCGCGCCACTGCGACCAAGTCCGGCGCTCTGGATCGGCGAAGTCGGCTTCGTCGAAGTGCCACGCCGGGTCGCCCAGGTACTCGTACGCGGTCGGGATGCGGGTGGAAGCACCCGTGACGTCGGTGTCCACGACACCGAGCACGACGTACTTGTGGAACCACTCGAACCGGGGCTGGAGCGCGCCGTCCGGCGTCCACCACGTCGGGAAGCAGCGGAAGGCGTTCGACTCGGGCGCGGTCGGCATCCGCGAGCCCGGCACGCAGTCGGCCTCGCTGTAGTTGACCTCGGTCTCGCCACCGGCCTCGTTCGTGATCTTGTGCAGCCGGTGTCGCGTCAACGCCCGGTAGTTGACGCTGGTGTCGACCCGGTTCGCCTTGGCGGTGTACGCGAACTTCGTCGGGGGCAACGCGATCGAACCGCCGACGAGTCCGGTGTGGACGACGGACTCCAGGTTCAGCGACGGCGCGAGACCATCACCCGTCGCGAGGAACTGGTGGTTGAGCGTCCACGAGTCCACGGCCTTGACGGACGACGCGCCGGTGGCGACGTAGGTGACGACCTTGGTCAGCTTCTTGCGGGTGAAGTGCGAAGGGGTGAGGCGGTTGGTGCACTGCTCGCCGGAGCCGCAGACCTGGTCGAACGGCACGTCCGGCCACGACCCGGCCGTCGAGGCGTTCAGCTGGCCGGGGTCGCACGTCACCGCACCACTGGGAACGCACCGCTCGGCGGTCTCGAACACCACCTTGGCGCCGGGATGCGCGAAGACCGCGCCTTCGCGCAGCCCGTACTCCACCCGGTCCAGCCAACCGCCCCGCACGTACGGCGTGCCCTTCGCGGGGTCGGCGTTGCGGCCGTAGTGGTTGAACTCGCGGTTGTAGTAGTAAGTCGTGACGTTGCCGCGCGTGTCGACCGAGTAGTCGAGGTTCCACCGGTACGCCTGCTGGCACCACGACGCGTCGAACGTCCCGGCGTTGCACGGCTCACCGGAGTTGTTGCCGTACACGGGAACGGTCCACGCCGACTGGGTCTCCGGCTTGCCCTCGGTCCAGCCGGGCAGGCGGTTGAGCCCCAGGAAATACTGGGTCCCGTCGATCGTGGTGACCTTCCAGTGCTCACCGTCGTCGTCACCGTTGGCCGCACCGGTCAGCCGCTCGACCCGCGCGCCGTCGTCGTTCTGCACCCGGTACGTCCGTGTGCCCGGGATGTTGACGAGCTTGCCGGAGACGCCGGCCAGGCTGACCGTCGCGTTGTCCGTGGCCCAGCACTGGTCCCCGGTCTTCGTCTGGCCGTTGTTCCCACCGAGGTCGAGTCCGCAGGGCTTGTACTGCCGCTCGATGAAGCCGCCCGGGGAGATGTCCCAGCCGTCACCGGCCCAGGACGCCTGGTTGTTGGTCGCCGAGGTGCGCCCGTCCAGGCTCTGCGCCGAGTAGCCGAGCGACACGGACGGGGCTCCGCCACCGATCGCCGGCGGCACGCGCATCGGGTACCCGTAGGTGAAATCGCCCGACGAGCCGCCCGCCGACCACGACCCGGCCGGTGCGAGGGAGGTCGCGCCGTAGGTGCCGACGTCGCTGCCGACCGAGGCCACCGCGGCGAGCACCGCCGGCTCGGCCGGGCGCAGCGTCACCACGCCCGACAGGGACTTCGCCCTGGTGTCGTTCCCCGCGCCCGCCACCGGGGTCTCCACCCGGCACTCCGGCTTGTCCGGCGTGGTCACCGCGCACGCCGGGAGTCCGACGAGCCTCAGCCGCGACCCGTAATCGCCGCCGATCCCCGTCAGGGTCCCGTAGTCGAACGTGACGCGAAGCGGTTTGTCCTGCGCTCCACCGGCGTCGGCGAGGCTGAACACCACCGCGCTGGACGAGACCTCGTCCCCGTGCACCTCGACCCGCACCTTGCCGGTCGCTTGCCGCGCGAGGGACCGGTCCTCGGTGGCGAGGCCCACCGCGACCGGTGTCCCGGCCACCCGGAGCGGTGTGCCGGCGGCACGTGCGGCGGCCTGAGCCGCCGTGCCGCCCCTGCCGAGGTCCACCTCCCCCACGGCCGCCGCGGGCCGGGCCGTTCCCGCCGCTGTGGTCACCGCGGCGGGCGACGTGCCGTCGGGTGACCCGCTCGTGGTCACCGGTGTCGTGGGAACCGATTCCTCCCGCTGCACCGCGGGTAATGACCATTCGCCCTCGTCGACGGCGTTGGCGACCGCCTGCGCGGTGGACATCGTCAACACCGTGACGACCCCGATCGCGATCGCCTTCCGGACGGAGCTGCGCAAGGTTCTCATCACAAGGCTCTCTCGTGTCAGGTCCGAGCCGGATGGGGGTCAGTTGTGCCGCGTGGTCAGTTGGATGCTCTGCACCTCGTGCGTGCTCAGAACGCCGGAGTACACCCGTGCGTCGTCGATGTCCCCGCGCCAGAGGTCGGACTTGTTGCCGGACCAGATGCCCCGCCCCAACCAGAGCGGGCCGTTGCCGTTCCAGGTGTACATCCCCTGGCCGCTGGAACCGGTGCCCATGAAGTTCACGGTCTGCCGCACCCCGTTGACGTACAGGGCGATCCGGCCCGCGACGGCGTCGTAGGTGCCGACGAGGTGGACCCACTTCCCGGCTTCGACCTCGTTGTCCGACAACGCGACACCGAAACCGCCGTGATCGGGGAACCGGTTCACCAGGAAGCCCCACTGCCGGTTCTCCGGTCGGTACTGGATCATGAAGGGTGAGTAGCCGGTGTCGCCGAAGCCCACCGCGGACCGCGCGAGTGCGTCCGCGGCCTCAAGTCGCACCCATGCCGAGACGGAGTACGAGCGGTCCGTGCGGAGCAAGGCGGGTCGCGGCGCGGTGACCTCCCTGGTGACCGGGCCGGTGAAGTTCAGCCACTTGTCCTCGCCACCCCACTGCTGGTCGGGGCGCTCGGGTGTGACCGGTGTGCCCGCCCACGTGACACCGGGTGCGATCGTGGCCTGCTGCCCGGAGACCTGTTCCAGCGTCGTGGCGCCGGACATCTCGTCCAGCGCGAGGCGCGCGCGCAGCACGGTTTCGTTCGCCTGCGTCGCGGCTTCCCCCGCGCTCAACGCGCGGTCCCAGACCCGGACGCCGTCGATCGAGCCCGGGAAGTAGCCCTCGCGGTTGCCGCCCCACTTGCCCGCGCCGACCACGAGGCTGCCCGTCGACTGCCACATCGGCATGGTGAGGGTGCCCTCGGGCTTGCCGTTCACGTAGAGCGCCACCTTGGAGCTGTCGGGCTCGTAGGTGCTCAGCAGGTGCGTCCACACCCCGGCCGCGGGTGGCGAGGCCGATGGCGCCCGGAAGACGTCGGCGGGCACGGTGTCGCCCGTGCTCGCACTCATGGTCCAGCGGTCGACGTCCTTGCTGTACTGGAGGAAGAACGGGCTGTTGTGGGTTCCGTCCTGGCTGAGCACCGTGTGGTAGGTGTCGGTGCGGTCGAGCTTCACCCACGCGGACACCGTGAATGCGCGCGACGTGTCCAGCACCGCGGCCGACGACTTCGCGAAGCCGGTGGAGCCGTTGAGCGACAGCGCGTTGCCGTCGTACCCCGACGCGAACGAGGCACCGCTCTGGAGCGTCAGCTCCCGCCCTCCACCGGAGGCGTCCGTCGCCGTGCTGCCCGACGACTCGTTGAACGGCCAGGAGGCCAGTGGCACCGCGGGCTCCGCCACCTCGAAGACGTACACCGCGTTGGCGGCCGAGCGGTTCCCGGCTCGGTCGAACGCCGACACGTACAGGACGTTGATCCCCGCCTTGACCGGCGTGATCGCCAACGACACCGTTCCGTCGCCGTCGGCAGCCACGTCCTCCATGCGGGTGGTCGCGGTGTCGTTGTTCAGGGACCAGCCGTACTTCCGCACGTCCATCGTGCCGTTCGGGCCGGTGTTCCCGTTGGTGCGGAACGTGAACGTGCCGGTCTGCCCCACCGTGCCGTGCACGCCGGAAGCCGGGTAGTCCTCGGACGACACCGCGGGCGTGTTCGGCTTCACCGTGTCGACCTCGAACTCGCAGTTCTCCGACCACTTGCTCAGCTGGTAGTCGCCGCTCCACAGGTGCCAGGTGTGGACGCCGTCGTTGGCTATCCACCCGGCGGGCACCTTCGCCTCCGCGAAGTTCCCGGACCCGATGTCGCCCACGTGGACCTCTTGACCGTTCCACGTGTAGTTGTCCTTCGGACCGACCATGATGCGGAACCCGGCGTCCAGCAGATGACCGTCGGGGTCGGACAGCCGGGCCCGCAGGCGTGGCGTCCTCGTCGTCACCAGGGTCCGTTGCGGTCCTACGCGGCAAGGCAGCGCGTCGTGCCCGTTCGGCCCCCAGCCCTCGATACCCATGTCCGTGGGCTGGTTCGGGTAGCTGTTGTAGCGAACCTCCAGGTACGGGTTGAGGTCGAACCTCCGCCATGAATCGTCCATGTCGTTCTCATCCATGGCTTGCAGCATGAAGTTCAACCACGACCACCCGTCGGCGGCTCCAGCCCGGACCGCGGTCGTCACGTCGAAGCCCGCGTTGCCGTCCTCGGGGCATTTCGCCGGGTTGTTCCGCACGTTGGTCTGGGCGAGCGGGTTCTCCCACCCCGCAAGGGGGCCAGGCTGGTAGTCCCACGTCGTGTAGGCGTCGAACCAGCCGGCCAGCCACACACCCGTTGGCGAAGGCGCGCACGAGAAGGTGTTGACCACCCTGGTCTTGAGCACGGCACCGTGGATGAACCGGCCCAGCAGGGGCGCGGAGTTCATCTGGACGTAGGAGCGGGAGACGCCGTCCTCGTGCGCCTCGAGCGCGGAGGCGTTGAGCTTCCCGGCCTTCAGGTCGTTGAGATCGCCATCGGTCCGGTCGTAGTTCGGGACGAAGGGCCACGGGCTCTGCACCACGACGTGGTGCGTCTTACCGCAGTTGCCGCAGTGGTACTCGGGGTCCAGCGACACCGGGTACGTCGTCGACGGGTCGTTCAGGAACGCCTGGTCCGGCACGACGGCGACCGCGTCCGGCGTCACCTCGACGTCCATCGCCGCCCGGCGGTCGCCGTCCCCGAACAGTCCGTCCGAACCGCCACCGGACGAGTCCCACATGTGCGCGGCGCCACCCACGAAAGCCGGCGCACCGGCCGCGTCCTTGACGATCAGCGAGCCGCTGTCGGCCGGACCCTCGTGCACCGTCACGTTCTCCGCGTGCGTCCGGAACGAGATCCGGTTCAGCGCGGGGTTCCCGGCCGCCTGCGGTGTCCTGACCACGAGCAGCTGGGAGAAGCCCTTCTGGTGTGCTTCGACCCTGAGGTCGACGTCCGGCAGCACGTCCGGGTACGTCAACGCGGCGCCGTCGACGACCGGGACCGGCAGGTCGCTGTGCCAGCCCAGGCCGACCGACCGACCGCCCTGCGCGACCCGGGCCAACGCGTCGTCCGCCGACCCCGGCCCACCGCCGGAGAACGCCACGTCCACGGTCGACGCCTTCGGCCCGAACGACCCGTCCGCCCGGCGTTCCAGCGTCAGGTCGACCGGAACCCACTCGTCGCCCCGTTTCACCCGCACCGGCAGCGTCGACTGCGACCACGTCAACGAGCCGTCGGGGTTGGCGTGCACCTCTTCGGTCTCCGAAGTCGCGGATTCGACGGCGACCGACTTGCCGCTCCGCGCCGCGAACCTCAACGCGGTGGCCTCGTTCGGAGCCGAATCCGGCACCTCCGCACCCATCGCCGGCGGGACGGCGACCACTCCCCCCGCTACCGCGGTCAGTACCAGCCCTGAGACGAACGCGCGCAGGCCGAAGCCTCGCGCATGTCTGCGCGAACGCATGGAATTCCCCCTGCACCGCGCGGTTCACGCGGCTCCGATCCCGGGCCCCGACCCGTGATCGATCATGGCTCGCGTTCGCCGGGCAGCACAAGACTTTGACTGTGCAAGTAGCCGTATGGATCAGCAGGCCGTCATGGGGTAGGTTCCGCTCCCCACGCCACTTCACCCGCCACCAGGCGGATCTCGCGGCCGGTCCAGCGGGAGCGGAGGTGGCGGTCGTGGCTCGCGGTCAGCACGGTGCCCGTGCTGGTGTTCAGGGCCTCTTCCAGTTCGTCGCACAGGGTCGGGGACAGGTGGTTGGTCGGCTCGTCCAACAACAGCAACTGCGGCGGGTCGGCCACCAGCAGGGCCAGGGCCAACCGGCGGCGCTGGCCGGCGGAGAGGCGGCCCACCTCGGTGTCCAGGTCGCGCTCGCCCAGGAGACCCAACGAGTGCAGGGGAACGGTTTCCGCCCGTTCCACGCCCAGGGCGTGCTCGTAGGTCTCCCGCGCGGTCCGGTCGGGGCGGCTGAAGGTGGTGTCCTGCGCCAGCAACCCGGTGGTCAGGTCGGGACGCCGGCGGACCTCGCCGGACGGGGTCAGGGCGCCCGCCAGCACGGCCAGCAGGGTCGACTTGCCCGAGCCGTTCGCGCCGGTGACCAGGACCCGGTCACCGGCGCGGACGTCCAGCGCCGCCACGGTCAGCCGACCGGGGACGTGGATGTCGCGCAGCACAACGTCCTCGCTCGCCACGGCGGTGAGCGAGGAGCGGAACTCCAGCGGGCGCGGTGGGGCGGGGACCTGGGAGCGCTCCAGCACTTCCAGGCGACGGGTGGCGTTGCGGACCCGGCGGGCCACCTGGTTCTGGACCCGGCCGCCCGCGTGGCCGTACCCCATCTTCTCGTTGTCGCGCTTCAGGCGGTTCGGCGCGACCTGGTGCGCGGTGTGGCCGGCGGCGTGCCGCAGTTCGGCCAGTTGTTCCTGCTCCTCCTGGTACCGCCGCCGCCACTGCTCGCGGTCGGCGCGCTTTTGCGCCACGTAGGCGGTGTAGGAACCGCCGAAGCGGGTCGGGCCGGTCGGCGACGGGTCGAGGTCGATCAGGTCCGTGCACACCGCGTCGAGGAAGGCGCGGTCGTGGCTGGCGACCAGGACGACACCGGGCTGGGCGCGCAGCTGTCCCTCCACAAAGGACATGGCCTCGTCGTCCAGGTGGTTGGTCGGCTCGTCGAGCAGCAGGGCGGACGGTCGGCGCACCAGCAGCGCGGCCAGCGCGAGCCGACCGCGCTGGCCGCCGGACAACGTGCCCAGGACCCGGTCGCGCGGCACCTCGGCCAACCCGAGACCGGCCAGCACGATCCCGGCACGCCGGTCGGCGTCCCACACCTCGCGGTCCTGCGCGTGCTCCAGCCGCTCCGCGTAGACCGCCATCAGGTCCGGCGAACCGGCGATCGCCGCGGCCAGCCGGTCCAGTTCGGCGATGGTCTCGCGGGCCTCGCGCAACGCGTCGTCCAGCACGTCGGCGACGGTCGCGGTCGGGTCGAACGGCATTTCCTGGTGCAGGAAACCGAGATCCGCGGGCCGGGTGACGCTGCCGGAGTCGGGTTGGTCCACGCCGGCGAGCAGGCGCAGCAGGGTGGACTTCCCGGTGCCGTTCTCCCCGATCACACCGATGCGGTGACCGGGCGCGGCAGTGAGTGAAACGCCGTCCAGCACGCGTCGGTCGCCGAGCGTGCGGGTCAGGTCGTGGGCCAGCAACGCCGACATGGCGTCAGCCGGCCGCGGGTGCGGCGGTCTCGACCAGCCGGCCGCCGGTCAACCGCAGCCACCGCTCGACCTTCACGTCCACGAGGAACCGCTCGTCGTGGCTGACGACCACGAACGCGCCGCGATAGGCGTTGAGCGCACTCGCCAACTGCCCGACGCTGACCAGGTCCAGGTTGTTGGTCGGCTCGTCCAGCAACAGCAACTGCGGCGCGGGTTCGGCGAACAGGACGCACGCCAGGGTGGCCCGCAACCGCTCGCCACCGGACAGGGCGCCGACCGGGAGGTGGACCCGCGAACCCCGGAACAAGAAGCGCGCCAACAGGTTCATGCGCTTCGACGCGGGCAGCGCGGGCGCGTGCGCGACGAGGTTGTCCAGGACGCCGCGGTCCGGGTCCAGCAGGTCGAGCCGCTGGGACAGGTAGGCGACCCGCCCGTCGTACCGGGAGATCCGGCCCGCGTCGGGCGACAGGTCGCCGTTCACCAGGCGCAGCAACGTGGACTTGCCCGCGCCGTTGGGTCCGGTCAACGCGATCCGCTCCGGACCCCGGATGGTGAGGTCGACGCCGTCCGCCGCGTAGAGGTCGCGCAACCGCAAACCCTCGCCCGAGAACACGGTCCGCCCGGCGGGCACCGCGGTGTCGGGCAGTTCCAGGGAGATCTTCTGCTCCTCGCGCAGGGCGCCCTCGGCCTCGTCCAGCTTGGCCTTGGCGGCGGAGACGCGGGCGGCGTGGGTTTCGTTGGCCCGGCCCGCCGACTCCTGCGCGTTGCGCTTCATGGTGCCCGCGAAGATCCTCGGCAGCCCGGCGTTCCCGAGGTTGCGCGCGGCGTTGCTCGCCCGGCGCTGGGCGCGTTCCCGCGCCTGCTGCATCTCCCGCTTCTCGCGCTTGACCTCCTGCTCGGCGCTGCGGATGTTCTTCTCCGCCACCTCGCGAGCCGCTTGCACGGCGGCCTCGTACTCGGTGAAGTTGCCGCCGTAGAACCGGATCTCGCCGCGGTCGAGTTCCGCGACGCGGTCCACGCGGTCCAGCAGCGCGCGGTCGTGGCTGACCACCAGCAGGCAACCGGAGAAGTCTTCGAGTGCCTGGTACAGCTTGTGCCGCGCGTCGAGGTCCAGGTTGTTGGTGGGCTCGTCCAGCAGCAGCACGTCGGGCCGCCTGAGCAGTTGCGCGGCCAGGCCGAGCGAGACGACCTGGCCGCCGCTGAACGTGTCCAGGCGACGGGTGAGGGCGACCTCGCCCAGGCCGAGCCGGTCGAGCTGGGCGCGGGTGCGCTCCTCGACGTCCCAGTCCGCGCCGATGGTGGTGAAGTGCTCCTCCGCGGCGTCACCGGACTCGACGGCGGCGATCGCCGCGAGCACCGGGGCGATACCGAGCACCTCGGCGACGGTGAGGTCACCGGTCAGCGGCAGGGTCTGCGGCAGGTACCCGAGGACACCGTCCACCACGACGCCACCGCCGGTGGGGCGCAGCTCACCGGCGATCAGCTTGAGCAGGGTGCTCTTGCCCGCACCGTTGGGCGCGACCAGGCCGGTGCGGCCACCCGGGACGGTGAACGACAGGTCCTGGAACACCGGGGTGTCGTCGGGCCAGGAGAAGGACAGGTTGGAGCAGACGACGAAAGCGTCGGACATCGAAGAAACCTCGGAGATGACGAACGGGCGCACCACGGCAACACCGTTGGCGGAATGGGCGAAACGACGACATGGCCTCGGCAGCGGAACACGCGATGCGCGCGCGCCGACGGCTCATCAACTCCGGGGCTCACCCGGAGATGTCGTCTTCACCTGCCACGTCACAACTCCTCGAACAGCGGTCACTCCACTTCGAGCATAGCACAGCCGCCTCGGCACATCGCTGAGCGTGACCACGTTGCACGCCGTCGGGGGCTTGCCGCTCACTCCGGACATCCATGACGATGCGGCGAAGCCCGATCTTGCCGGGCACGCCGACCCGGGGGGTGCGTGATCTTGCCGGTGCCGGAGAAGCTGGCGGCGTCGTACGAACTGTGCCGCCGCGTCCACGCGACCGCGGACCGGCTGACGTACCTGGCCGTCCGGTGGCTGCTCCCGCCCGAGCCCCGGCGGCACCTGCACGCGTTGCACGCCTTCTTCAGCACGTCCGACCGGATCGCCGACGAGGTGCCGGACCCCGGCGCCTACCGCGAGTGGGTGGCGGCGGCGATGCGTGAGCTGCGGGCCGGGCGCAGCACGCACCCGCTGCGCCGCGCGCTCCTGCACACCAGCCGGGTGCACGGCCTGACGCCGGACCAGTTCGCGGAGTTCCTCGACGCCACCGGCGCGGACGTCGGGCGGCCCACCGGGTTCGCCACGTTCGAGGACCTGCGGGTGCACCTGCGTGGCGTGGCCGGGGTGCCCGCCCTGCTCGGCGCGCGGGTGCTCGGGGCGACGTCGGCCGACGCCGAGCGGTGCGCGACCGCGCTGGGCGAGGTGTTCCAGCTCTTCGACATCAGCCTGGACTACCCGGAGGACCTGCGCCGCGGTCGGGTCTACGTGGCCGTCGAGGACATCGACCGCTGCGGCGTCGACCCGCGGACCCTCGGCCGGCGACGCACGCCCGCCGCGGACGCGTTGGTGCACCTCCAGGTCCGGCGGGCACGTGAACTCGGTCGCCGGGGCCGCGGCCTGCTCGACCACCTGCCGCCGCACCACCGCCCGTTCATGGCCGCCGCGCTGGAGGTCGTCGACGCCCACTGGGACGTGGTGGAGCGGAAGGGCGCCGACGTCCTGCACCGCGGCGTCCACCCGTCACCGGTGCGGGCGTTGCGCCGGACGTTCCCGCACCTGCTGGCGGTGCGCACGCACCCGTTGCGCGCCAACCACCTCACGGAGGTTCCCGGATGACCACGACCCAGGACGCGCTCGGACCGGGCTCCGCCACCTGGAACCACCTCGGCCAGTGGCGGCTGATGCTGGTGATCCACCGGACGCTGGTGCTCCAGGCCGCGCACCCGCAGATCGGCGCGGCGGTGGGCCAGTTCTCCGTCTACACCGCGCGGCCGTGGCGGCGCTTCCTGCGCACGATGGAAAGCCTCCAGACCTACGTCTACGGCACGGCGGCGGAGCGGCAGCGCGAACTCACCCGCCTGGAGCGCCTGCACCGCCGGATGCGCGGCACCGACCCGCACGGCCGCGCGTTCACCGCCACCGACACGCCCGCCCGCGCGTGGGTGCACCTCACGCTCTTCGAGGCGGTGCAGACGATCCACCGGCTCGGCGGCGACCCGCTCAGCCCGACCGAGGCCGCGCGGCTGTACGACGAGTGGCGCGCCCTCGGCCGGTTGTTCGACCTCACCGAGGCGGACCAGCCCGCCGACCTCGACGAGTTCCACGCCTACTTCGACCGCATGGCGGCCGACGTGCTGGAGGACAACCCGACCGTGCGGGACCTGTTGTCCGGCAGCATCTTCCGGCTGCCCGTGCCCGGCGGGCTGCCCATCCCCGGCCTGCTCTGGTCGCCGCTGCGGTACGTCGTGGTGTCCGCCGCCGTGCAGGCGACCGCGGCGACGTTGCCCGAGGTCTACCGCCGTCGCCTGCACCTGACCACGGCGCCCGGCGCGGAGCTGTTCGTGTCCGGCGTGCACCGCGCGGCCCGGACGTTCACCGACCTGCTGCCGAAGCCGTGGCGTTACATGCCCTACGCGTCGGCCGCGATCCGGGCCACCGGCGAAGTGCGCCCGCGCACCGCGACGACGCCCGAGGAGTTCTTCACCACCATCCTCGACCAGAGCGGTGACGGCGTGGTGCGGTGGGCGGACCTGCTGGGCATGGCGCGCGAGATCAGCACGCACCTCGACCTGGACGAAGCGGACGAAACCGCCGTGCACGAGGCTTTCGAGGCGTGGTGGCGGCAACTGCGCGACCTGACCGGCACCCCGGTCGACGGTTCGGTCACCCTCGCCGCCTACCGCGCGGCCATCGCCGAGGGCCGCTACCCGGGTTCCGCGAGCAAGGGCCACGGCCGGGTCGCCGACGTGGTGTGCCGCCTGATCGACCGCAACGACGACGGCCAGGTGAGCCAGGCGGAGTACGCGCGCCTGCTCGACCGCAGCCCCCGCCGGCACGAGCTGATCGCGGCCCTGCGGTCCCTGGACCAGGACGGCGACGGCACCCTGCACATCGCGGAGTTCCACGACGCGCTGACCGATTTCCTGGCGGGCCGCTCGGATCTCGCCGCGGGCCGCTACCTCCTCGGCCGGGTGTGACCGCGGGCGCGGTTCACGACCTGCTGAGGAAACCGGCGGCGAGCAACCGGTCCGTCATCGCGGTGATGTCCTGGTGGGCTCGCGCCGGGTCGATCTCGTACGCCGCGGCGAAGTCCTTGGCCACGTCGTCGGCGGACTGCCCGGCCAGCAGGCGGCGCAGGGTGTCCACTCCGGACTGGTTGAGCTGCCAGTAGTGCCCGCTGCGCTGGTTGAGCAGGACGACGCCGTCGTCGGTCTCGGCGCTGAGCGCGTCGCGGTGCAGCCGCAGCAGCCCGACACCGGGCTGCTCCCGGGCGGCGCGCGGCGCGACGGTGACCAGGGGGACGTAGTAACCGTCGGGCAGCGGCTCGTCGATCATGCGGCCTTCGGCTTCCACCCAGGCGTGCGCGCCGAACGGCGTGGTGCGCGCGCCGAGCCGCCAGGTCGGCCACGTCCCGCGGGCCCGGCACAGCAACGCGGTCGCGATGGACCGCTGGAGGCACCCGTTGACCGCGCAGCGGATGCTGCTCGCGACCACGGCCTGCCGTGCGGCCGACGTCTCCTCCGCCGTCGCCTCCCGCGCACCGCGGCTCACCAGAACCAGGAGCCGACGCATGACCCGCGGCGACAACCGGGTGATCGGCGCGGCCACCGCGACGGCCACCAGCGCCGGCACCCGGCCGCGCCAGGGCAGCCGCACGCGTTCCGGTGGTGCGTAGGGCATGCTCATCGGATCTCCTCGGTCAGGCCACCGGGACACCGGCGTCGGCGGGCGGACCGGTGCGGCCCGGGTCGTCCCGGCGCACGGAACCGGTCTGGCGCAACCACATCTCGCAGCCGAGCGTCATCTCCAGGCTCGCCGACGGGTCGTCGGACTCGGGTGACGGCTGGGCGTGCAGGCCGGCGCGCAGCGCGTCGACGTCGATCAGGCCCCGGGCGGCCAGCGCCGAGTCGGCGAACAGGTCGAGCAGGTCGGGGACGTGCCGCCGCTGGTCGCGGATGACCGTCTCCTCGTAGTCGCCCTTCGTGCGCCGGTTGAGGATGAAGTCCGGCACGCGGCCCCGCATCGCCGCCGCGAGCAAGGGCTTGAACAGCCACGGGTCGAACCTCTCGTGCACCCGCACGGCCAACGCCGCCTCCACCACCCGGTCGTCCAGGTAGGGCAGGTCGAGGCGCAGCCCGCCGGCGGCGAAGTCCCGGACCAGTTGGCGCAGCACCACTCCGGCGTAACGCACGCTGATCACCGTCTCGTGCTGGCCGCGATCGCCCGCCAGCGGCCAGACCTCGGCGGCGGTGTCGCGCAGCACCCGCCGCGCCGTGCTCACCACGTCCGGCGTCGCCCACGGCGTGGTGGGCAACGGCGAACCCCACGCCAGGTCCGGGATGTCGCGCGGTGTCGGGCATCCGAGGCCGTCGGCGCACGCGCGCCACCACTCGGCCAGGGTCCGGTCGCTCCAGAGGCCCGCGACGGTCGGCAGCAGCGGCCACCGGCCCAGGGCGCGGTGGACGCGGAGGTGCCTGAGCGCGGTGAGCGGTTTGCGGCGGATGAGGGTGTGCAGGTAGGACGCGCTGCCGGTGAACACCTCGTCCGCGCCGTGACCGGCCAGGTGCAGGGTCGCGCCGCGTTCGACGAGCCACCGCACCTGGTACCGGGTGGTGGTGATGCCGCGGGTCATGGTGTGCGGTGATTCCGTGTCGGGCAACTCGTACGGCGGTGCGAAAACCGGTGGCGCGCCACCGAGTTCCAGGTGCCGGGCCCGCACCAGCAGGCCGGCGGCCCGGCTCGCGTACCGCGGGTCGTCGTTGATCGCGCTGCCGTCGTCGCGGCGGAACGTGATCAGGTCCGGCGTGCGCGCGGCGGCGAGGAAGCACAGCGACGTGGAGTCCATCCCGCCGGAGAGGTCGGCCGACACCGCGCCCAGCATCGGTTTCCGCCACGCCACGGCCTCTTCGAGCGCTTCACGCAGCCGCCAGGCGCCCACCTGGAGCGGCAACGCGGGTTCCGGCGGTCGCCACCAGCGGACCACCCGCGCGCGGTCGGCGGTGAACTGGAGGTAGGAGTCCGGTGGCACCCGTTCCACGCCACGCCACCAGCTCCGCTCGGCCAGTGGCGGCATCAGCTGCCCGCACGCGATGTGCACCGCGAGCAGGTCCTCGTCCGGATCGGCGCCGATCATCGCCGCCAACGCGTCGGCCCGGTCGCTCGCCACGGCCACGCCGTCGAGGAGCGCGGTGAACACCGGCCGGAAACCGCTGACGGAGCCCTGGAAACGCACCCGCCCGCCGATCGACGCGATGAGGTGGGCGGAGCCCGGGAGCGTCCGCGCCAGGCGGTCGAGGTCGGCGGGCGCGCGCACCCGCGCCGCGACCGCGGCCAACCGGCCGGCGTCGACGGGGCTGAACCCGTGGACCGCGATCCGCACGTCGCCCGCGCCGCCGACCACCACCTCGCCGGCCGCCCAGTGCCCGATCAGCCACGGGCGGCCGGAGGCGTGCGCCACCACCTGCGGCCCGCGGTGCGGCACCCGCAGGCTCGCCCGCGTGCCGCCCGGCGTGTCCGGCAGGACGACCACGCTGTTGGTCAACTCGTACATCGGCAGACCTCGCAAAGAAGGAGCGACGAACGGGAACCGGGGACGCCTGCCGTCAGGTCCCGTCGCGGTCCGGCGACACCACGACGGCGAACGGGGTCACGGAATCGCACCGGCGGCCATGGCACCTCCTCCGATCCCGACAACCCCGCCGCTCCACCATCAACCGTCCCCGTCCGGCCCGCAACGGCACGTAACCCGGGCCATCACCAGTCCAGCCAGGCGAGTGGTCGCCCTGACCAAGAGCGACGACCAACCACCGATCACCTACCCCCGCCGAGCGCAGCCACCACCCGGACCGGTCATCGCTGCATTCCGCGGTGGCGCAGCGGAACCGGCACGATCACTCGGGCCAGTCGCGCGACCACCTCGCCCGGCGTTCGCGGTCACGGGCGATCCAGTCCGCGCCCTCCGCGGCGACCGCCTCCAGGACCGGCATCGCGGCGTCGATGCCGGAGGTCTGGACCGACATCCGGAACTGCTCGGATTCGTCCTCGGCGTCGTCCTCCTCGATGCCGTCGTCCCGCTCCTTCGTGAAAGCCTCGGCGACGACGGTGATGTCCCTGCCGTTCACCAGGGACAGCTGGAACGCGCGGCTGCGCAACCGCTCGACCTCCGCCCCCTCCTTCCTGGTGCCGCGCAGACCCTTCTCCACGACGCTGGCCGAAGCCAGGGCGTCGTACCGGAAGAGGTGGCGTTGCTCGTTCAGCGCGTCGCCGGTGAGGAAGTCCAGTTCCACCCGCGCTTCCCGCACGCCGCCGCGGGTGAGCAGGAAGATCTGCACCACGTACCGGGAGAAGCGTGGTGGGCCGTGGAGCACTCGCGCGCGCAGGGCGCCTCGCGCCCCCTCCGTCATCACCACGTGCGTGACCAGGTCGTGTGCGTACAGGTTGGCCCGCCGGACCGCGTTGTCCCGCAGGTACGCTTTGTCCATGGCGAGCCAGCGGGCCATCTCGGCGTCGGACGGACGATCTGCCAGCAGTGCCAGCCACTCCTGGTAGGCACGGCTCTCTGCGGCATTGAGCCGTGCCGCGTCCGCACGCAGGTACCCGGCGAGGCCCCGGTTGGCGATTACGCTCATCCCGCCCCACACCACGAAGAACCCTCCCGAGCCGACGAACAACGCCGGCAGGGCGCCATTGGCGAACAACAGCACGACCAGCCCCGCGATCCCGACCAGGAAACCCAGCCGAAAGAGCAGGGTGTCCCGGACCGGGACCGCCAACCGGTCGCCGTGCAGCGATTGCGTGCTCCACCCCGCGGCCACCTGCCGCGCGTGCCACCCGATCAGCCAGCCGATCGCGTTCGCCGGAACGCGGGCGTTCCCGTACAGCTCGACGAAGCGCTGCTTGAGGTGTGCCCTGATGCCGGCGGTGTAGTTCGGCCAGTCCCCGGCGACGTGCGGTCGGGCCGCCGAGAAGCGGCTGTCGACCAACCGGTGGACCTCCTCGACAAACGCGGTGGAAACCCAGTGCCCCGGTGAGCGGGGCGCCGGTTGTTCGCTCGGTGCCGCGACTACAGCGGCTTTGGCCGCGTTGCGCGATTTCACCGCTTCCCGGGCTCCGCCGTGACGCAGCACCAGGTAACCGGCGACGGCGACGAGGGGAAAACCGAGCAGGACGCCGATCGCCGACGGTTCGATCAACGCCGCCATCACGCCGATCAGCACCACACCGCCACCGATGACCATGCCGACCAGGTCACCACGCTTGGTCTGCACCGGTGCCGGCGTGTACGGCCGGGGTTTGGCGGGATCCGGCTCGAAGAACTTCCACGCCCGTGCCGCACGACCGTGGCTCGTCCGCTCCGCCACGACCCGGACGGCGTGCACGGCTTCGAGCTTCTCCTTCGCCATACCGCTGAGGATCATGCCCAGGTGTTGGGCGATCTCGTCCTTCCGCTCCGCGGGGAGCGCGTTGTAGGCGTCGAGCACGACGTTGAGGTCGGTGTTCGACTCGCCCGACATCTCGTCGCGCACGAACCGCATGAACCGCCACACCACGGCGAACGCGTCGCTCCACTCGTCGTGCGGCAGCGAGGCGCACATCTTGTGGACGCCGATGATGCGCTCCGCCAACTCGCCACTCACGTCGTGGAACGACCGTTCGCTGACCACAGAGAGGAAGTAGTAGTAGGCCCGTTCCGTCGTGATGTGCCAGTCGCGCAACAGCCGGTCGAAGACCTCCTCCGCTTCGCGGGGCGCGCCACCGGCGAGGAAGTTGCGTGCAACGTCGTGCCTTCGTTCCGGCGGATCGCCGTCGTTGATGTGGTAGACGGCCGCGTAGTGGATGGCCGTGTCACCGTAGTGCGCGCCGACCTGTTGGCCGATGTGCGCGCCGGGGTGTGCTTCGTTGTGGTTGTCCATGGTGGACGGTCCGGGGATCGGGCCGTCCCAGGTCGGAGGGATCACCAGTTCTCCACGGGGCGCTGCGGGTACGGACGCCACTTCCGTTCTTCGGCGCCGGGTCGCGGTGAGCCGAACCCACTCCCCGGCTTGTTCGACCTGCTCGTCCCGGGATCACCCGACGACGACGCGGTCCCACTCGCGTGCCCACTGCTCGCGGCGTTCCTGCTCGTGCACGAGCCACTCCTCCCCTTCCGCCGCGATCGCCTCCAGGGTGGGCAGGGCGTTCTCGATCCCCGACGTCTCGTAGGCGGCGTCGATCAGCTCCGACTCGCTCTCGTCGTGGGGGTGCTGCCGGCTCATGAAGCTGTTCGCCTTCATCTCGATGGGGTCGCCGTTGGTGAGGACCAGGCGCAGGTCCCGGCTCCGCAGGTTCTCCACGTCCCCGTTCTCCAGGGCGTTCACCGCTGTCGTGCGTGAGCCTTTCTCGGTCACCTTGGCCGACACGACCGCGTCGTACCGGAACATGAGCCGTTCCTCGTTCTGCGCCTCGCCGGTGTTCGCGTCGAGGCGGAGCTTGGCGTAGCGCACTCCTTTGCGGGTGAGCAGCAGGATGCGGACCATGTACGCCGAGTACCGCGGTGGGCCGTACTGGAGGCGGCTGCGCCGGGCGAAAGGCGCGCACTCGGTCAGCACCACGTGATCGATCACCTGGTCCCGCTTCAGCCCGACGCGCTTGATGAAGTCCGACACGAGGTAGAACTTGTCCAGCACGTGCCAGCGCGCGATCTGCGCGTCCGCGGGCCGGTCCGCCAGATCGGCGACCCACGCCCGGTATGCGCTGGTTTCCTCGTGGTACAACGCATCCGCTTCAGCCGACGCGGCGAGGTTGGCCTGCTTGGTGGCGGCGACACGCACACCGTGCTTGATCACGAACCACCCGCCGAGCGCCAGGAACAGACCCGCCCAGACGTCCAGCGCCCACAGGGCGTCCGCCACACCCGCCACGACGGCGACGACGCCCAGGCGATGACGTGCCGTCGTGCCGAACGGGCTGGGGGAAACGGCCGTGTTTTCGATCCCGGCCCGACCCCGCGCGACGGCCCGCTTCGCGTGCCACGTGACCAGCCACCGGAGGTTGGCGGTCTTCACCTCGCCCGGTTGGTACGACTGCACGAGACGCCTCTTCAGGTACGTGCGGTACGCCTGGTACGGCTGCTCGCCCTCGTGCTCGGGTGCGGTACCCGAGTGCTCCTTGAAGAGGCGGTCGACGAGCGAGCCGATGTTCTTGCCGAAGCCGGTCGACAGGTGGATGTGCTCCTCGGCGGACTCGGCGTCCCCACCCTCTGCCGTCGTGGCGCTTCGGTCGGCGGCGTCGTGACGCAATGCCGCGACGCCGATCAGGGCGCCGTTCCGCAGCACCAGGTGGAACCCGGCGCACAGCAACGCCAACTCCGGCAGCAGACCCACCCGGAACGGCCCGGCCACGAGGAAGACCAGCCCGATGGCGAGGCCGGTGAAGCCGAGGAACGCGCGGCCGCGGTCACCCGGGACCGGCCGCAGCGGGGCCGGCTGGTACGGCTTCGGCTCGGCGGGTTCCGCTTCGAAGAACTTCCAGGACCGCTCGGTCCGCTCGGGCACGGTCCGCTCCCGCATCATGTGCGTCGCGAGGTCGGACTGCGACCAGACCTCGGCCAGGCCCCGGAGGACCACGTCCATGTGCCGGGCGATCTCCTCCTGCCGGGCGAATGGCAGTGCGCCGAGAGCGCCGGCGACGTCCAACCGGTTGCCCGCCGCTTTCCCGGCGTACTCCTGCTTCACGCGGCGCAGCAGCTCCCACACCACCGTGAACGCCTGCGACCAGGAATCGACGGGGTGCGACAGGCACATCTTGTGCGCGTCCTTGATGTTGTCGAGCAGTCGGCCCGACAGGTCGACCAGCGAGCGCTCGCTCATCACGGACAACGCGTAGTAGTAGGTCCGCTCGGTGGTGATCCGCCCCTGCTGGAGCAACGCGGAGAACATCTCCTCCGCGCGGCGCGGGGTGCCGCCGTTCAAGAGGTTGCGGGCGACCTCGTGCATGCGCTCGGGCGGATCGCCGTGGTTGATGTGGTACGTGCGGAGGTCGTGGTGGATCGTCGTGTCCCAGAGCTGGACGCCCACCTGCTGGTCGACGTGGGCGCCGTTCGACGCCACGTTCCGGTTGTCGACCTTCGGCGTGACCTCGGGACTCTCCCCGGTTTCCGCGCTCACCGCTCGTTCCCCGTCCACTTCGGACGGAAGTGCCCGAGTTGGACGCCGACCTGCTGGCCGACCCTGGCGTTGTCGTGCGCGGTGTTGGTGTTGTGGATGGTGGGCAACGGCGGGAACCCGGTCGGGACGTCCCGCTCCGCCTCCGCACCACCCACGTCGTCGAGCGCGGACACGAGGGCGATCGCGAACGCGGCGGCGTTGCGGGCGGCGAGGAGTTGCGTGCCCGCGCGGTCGCTCGCCGACTTCGTGCCGTCGGCGTGGTCGCTGATGGCCCGGATCGTCATCGTCGGCACGTTGCCGCTGAGGTGCCCGGCGTGCGCGAAGCCCGAACTCTCCATCTCGACGGCGATCGCGTCGTTGTAGTTGCTGTGCAGCGAGCGCGCCAGCGGTGACGTCCTGGAGTTCAGCAGGACGTCGCCCGCGGCGATCGGGTCGAAGTGCACCCCCGGTCGGACGTGCTCGCCGCGGTCGGGCAGGTAGGAGTACCAGGCGTCCCCGCGGGGAAGGCGCCGCGCCCGCTGCTCCAGGGCGTGGGAGACGTCCCAGGCGCGGGGGCGTGCCAGGTCGCCGTCGTCCTCGCTGCGGGCGCCGTGGTGCGAGTAGGTCTTCGTGGCCACGACCACGTCGCCGATCTCGAGCCAGTCGCGCAAACCCCCTGCCACACCGACGAACAGCATGGCCGTCGGGGAGAACATGCTCCGCGCGCGTTCGGTCAACGCCGCGGCCGTCGTCGTTCCGGGCCCCGTCACGCCGAGCGCGATCCGCCGGTGCGGCCGGGAGGTCGTCGTGCCCTCTTCGAAGACGGTGCCCGCGACGTGCGTCCGCTCGGTGACGTCGGTCAGGTGCTCCAGCACCGCCTGGTGTTCCACGTTGAGCGCGGTCAGGATGACGAACATCGATCACTCCAAGGTGGTACCGCGCAAGCGGTTCCGCTTTGTCGTACGCCGAGGTGTGCGGAGGGCGAGTCCGCGATGCGGCCAGGACTGGCTTCCAGCGGCAGCACTCGTCGCGTGTGGTGCGAGGCGCGAGGAACAGGAGGGCACCGCCCGGGATGGGCGAGACAGTAACGCACCCACCGCTTCTCGTCAATCCGACGATAAAGACGATCATGCTGTCGCGCGCTGCCGCAGGTAGGATGTTGCAAGTGGACGGAGGGTCGCCCGTCGATCGCCGGGGGCGACGATCATGACCGACAACGGCTGGAAGATCCCCGAGATCGCGGTGGCCGTCGATCTCGCCGTGCTGACCGTGCGGGACGACGCACTGCAAATCATGCTGGTCGAACGCGGTGTCGAGCCGTTCCGCGGGATGCAGGCCCTACCCGGCGGCTTCCTCTCCGACGTCGCCGAGAGCCTGGACGCCGCCGCCGAGCGGGAACTCGCCGAGGAAACCGGGCTGGACCCCTCCGCACTGCACTTGGAACAACTCCACACCTACGGCACGCCGGGCCGTGACCCCCGGCAGCGCGTGGTGACGATCTGCTACCTGGCGTTCGCCCCGGACCCGCCCGCACCCGTCGCGGGAGGCGACGCGCGAGCGGCCTCCTGGGTGCCGGTCGCCACCGCGCTGCACCCCGGGACCAGGTTGGCGTTCGACCACGGGGAGATCATCCGGGACGCCGTGGAGCGAGCCCGGAACAAGATCGAGTACACGACGCTGGCCGCCGCGTTCTGCCCGCCGGAGTTCACCGTGGCGGAACTCCGCCGGGTGTACGAGGTCGTGTGGGGCGAACTGCTCGACCCCCGCAACTTCCACCGCAAGGTCACCGGGGTCGCGGGCTTCCTGGTCCCGACCGGCGGTCGGACCACGCGCCAGGGCGGGCGGCCGGCCGCTCTCTACCGCCGGGGACCGGCCCACCTGTTGCACCCCGCGATGCCGCGCTCTCCGGCACCGGACGCCACCGGAACCTCCTGATCACGGCGTCGCGGACGATTTCCCGGTGATCGAAGGCGATCCGCGTCCCGCTGGACAGGAACCGCGCCACAGGCACCCATCCCGCCGCACGGGCGTCACTTCCCCCGGTCACCGCGGGGACACCGGCCACGTACCCGTGGAAGGCCACGCTGATCATCCGCCCGCGCGGGTCTCGACCGACCCGCGTGTAGCAACCGAAACGCCGCAGTCGCCTGCCGTCCACCTCGATGCCGGCCTCCTCGGCCAACTCCCGCACCGCCGCGTCCAACGCGCTCTCGCCCGGTTCCACGAAGCCACCGGGTAACGCGAGGGCCGCGCAGAACGGCTCTTTCGCCCGTTCCACCGCCAAGACCGCCAGCTCGCCGCCTGTCCTGGTGAACATCACCACGTCGGCCGTGAGCACACGGGTCGCATTTTCGTCAGCCATGTCGGCCAGACTAGGTTATTGTCACTCCGACATCAAGGGTCCGGACGCGGAATTGGCTTGCTGTTGAGCCAATTGTCATCCTGACAAGATCGACAGGTGGCTCAGGCTTCGACGGGCCGCGGTCGCATCATCGGCGGGGTGAGGGTGTCCGCCGCACCGGCGCGGTACAGCGCCGCGGGACGGCCGTTGGCGGTAGGCCGCTTGCCGCCCGTGCGGACGACGAAGCCGGCGGCCTCGGTGACCTTGCGGTGGAAGTTCGGCTTGTCGAGGCGCACGCCCCAAATCACCTCGTAGACCTCGCGCAGCTCGCCGATGGTGAACTCCTCGCCGCAGAAGGCGGTGGCGATGGTCCGGAACTGGAGTTCGGCCCGTGCCAGCTCCAGGGCGTCGCGGAGGATGTCGTCGTGGTCGAACGCGAGGCCCGAGCGCTGGAGCAGGTCGACGGGGAGCCAGTGCGCGGACCGGGCGTCGGAGCCGGCGGTCGGCAGCGGCAGGTTGGGCGCGATCGCCAGGTAAGCGCACGTGACGACGCGCGGCCGGCGGGGGTCGCGGTCGGGGGCGGAGTAGACGCCGACCTGGCGCAGGTGCAACTTCTCCGCGCTCAGGCCGGTTTCCTCGGCCAGTTCCCGCGCGGCGGTCTCGTCCAGGCTCTCCTCGCCGCGCAGGAAACCGCCCGGCAGCGCCAACTTCCCCGCGAACGGCTCGTTCCCCCGTTCCACGACAAGGGCGCGGAGCGTGCCTTCCCGGATCGTCAGGACCACGAGATCCGCAGTGAGCGTGACGGTCTGCCGGGCGCGGCTCATACCCGGCAGGATACTGAGCGGACCGCTTCGACCGGAGGAGTGACCACATGGCCTGGAACGACGACCTGGACGCGGCCTGGGAGCGACTGCCCGACACGCCGCCGGAGGAGTTCGTGGCGCTGATCGCGAAACTCGTCGACCGCCCGGAGGTGCCGCCCGCGATCCGCCACTTCCACATCGCCGGTTCGCACGACTCGACGGGCCGTTCCGACCTGGCAATCCCCCACTACCAACGCGCGCTGGACGAGGGCCTGAGCGGCTACGAGGGCCGTCGCGCGAAGATCCAACTGGCCAGCTCGCTGCGCAACGTCGGGCGTGCCGACGAGGGTGACCGGATCCTGGCGGGCGAGTCCACCGCGGTCGGCGACGGGCTGGACGACGCGATTGTCGTGTTCCACGCCCTGGTGCTCACCGACCTCGGCCGGGAGCGCGAGGCCGTGTCACGCCTGGTGCACGCGCTGGCCGACCACCTCCCCCGCTACACCGCCTCCGCCCACCGGTACGCCGACGCCCTGGTGCCCGTTGCGGAGGAGCCCCGGTGACCTGAGCCCGTCCAGCGGGCGGCGCCGATCACTCGGCCTCGTTGTCCTGCCGAGGATCGGCGAACCGGCCGTCAAGACGGTTGCTGAGCACTCCGATCTGCGCACGAAGCCCACGGATCTCACGGATCACGATGGTCATCAGCTGGATCATCGGGTCCTCGACCGGGAGCGCCGACCGCTCGACCCGCGGCGGCTCCTCGCCGTTGAGCACAGCCGACAGGTGCCGCGGGTGCCACTCCAACGCGCTCGACAGCGCTTCCAGGGTGCGGGGGTTGCGACGACGCCGGATGCGGGCCTGCTGGACCTCCCGCACGATCGCCAACGACACCCCCGACTTCTCCGACAGCTCCCGCTGCTTCATCGAGAGTTCCCGCGTGCGGCCGTTCATCGCACGCGCGACCGCCGACCAATCCGCACCCACATCCGCCTCCGCGCTCCCGCTCAACGCCGCCATCAGCAGCCGCCCGAGGTCGAGCCGGAGGCTATCAGCGGCTGTCCGGGGCAACTCGTGGTGAACTCCGGTGCCCGCGCCGCAAGCCGGCGGCGGGATGACGGTGGGACGCGCGCTTCGTCCGCGGCCACCATCTCCGGTCGGCACAAGGCCAACGACTCGTGAAACCGACCGAACACGTGGTCCGGATAGCCCCCACCCATACACGCCGCGCCGGAAAGCACCGGCAAACCCCGCTCCGCACAGGACAAAGCAACCGTCAACCCCGCGTTCACCACGCCGCCCCCTCGTCGCCGTCCACCCCCGCGAGACGTGCCGCCGGCGAAAAGCGTCCGACCCGCTGACCGCGGAGAGCGGGCACGCAGGTGAAACTGAATCAAGTCCTCGAACTCGCCCGCGGGAAACGACGGGGACCCGTCCCGCGGAGTGGCTTCTACCAGTGCTGTGGTCACGACTTCCTTCCGACGCGGAGGACCGGCTGGACCGGCCGGCCGGCGAAGACAGCTTCGGCCGTGACCCGTCCGGTGTAAATGACCAGGCGTGGACCAGTCCGGACCAGAACGGACCAGAACGGACTGCCGGCACTGACGACGTGGCGGCGACCGATGGCGGCGGTGGGCGAGCGACAGCAGCGCGGGCAGACCCGGAGAGCGCGGCCACCCGGACGCCGACAACGCCGGGAATCAGCACGGCCAGGGCTTTGCCGGGGCGGTGCCGACTACGCCGATTGACGCACCGGTGGAGGTGCCAGGGAGGCCAATCGAGGAAGCGCCCACCTGACGGCACCCTCCCCGGCCTGGCGGTGTGAGCGCAGTACGGGTGGGCGCCGGGCGGGGTAATCGGCACGCATTCGGCACGAACAACCGCGGACGTCAGGTGACGGCTGTGGACGCCACCGGACAAAAAGATCGGCCCCTGACCGCGCGAGCGCTGGTCAGGGGCCGATCTGGGCAGTTCCGCCGGAGTGCCCCCGGTGCGACTCGAACGCACACTGGACGGATTTTGAGTCCGCTGCCTCTGCCGATTGGGCTACGGGGGCCGGTTGGATGAGCACTCTACTGGATCAGGCGGACGGGTCGCCGCGCACCCCTCGGCGACGGCCGGGGGCGGCGCGGACGGGTCAGGAGCGGACCAGGCGGGTGATTGCCGCGGACGCCTCCGCGATCTTCTCCTCGGCCACCTCGCCGCCCTCGGCCACCGCCTGGGCCACGCAGTGCTTCAGGTGCTCGTCCAGCAGTCCCAGCGACACGGCCTGGAGGGCCTTCGTGGCGGCTGAGATCTGGGTCAGCACGTCGATGCAGTAGTCGTCGTTCTCGACCATGCGTTGCAGGCCCCGGACCTGTCCCTCGATGCGGCGCAGGCGCTTGAGGTACGCGTCCTTGTCCGCTGTGTAACCGTGCATCGCTCCCGGCCTTCCCTACCCTGGACGGGTATCCCGGCCTCCAGGATAGGCCACCCTACCGGGTGTGACGGGCACCACGTGTGAGGCCGAAGCCCTCCCTCACATTTCGGGGGTGCGGTTTAGGCCGGTAAATGACCCGTCCGGGGGCATCAGTCACATTTTCCGGCCGAAAGGTTAGGCGATATTCCTTCCGTGCACTATGGTGTCGACCGAAGCGTGTGGCGCAGATACAAGTCGACGGCAACACGCGCTATGCGAGCACACACGGAGGAACAGTGGCACAGCAGACCGTCGTCCAACTCATCGACGACCTCGACGGCAGCGAAGCCGCCGAGACCGTGACCTTCGCGCTGGACGGTGTGGAGTACTCGATCGACCTCTCCAAGGACAATGCGGACAAGCTCCGCGAGTCCCTGGCCGACTTCGTGGCCAAGGCGCGCCGCGCGGGTGGGCGCAAGCAGCGGAAGGGCACCGGCAAGAGCACGGTAAAGGCTGGTGACAAGGCCCAGGCGCAAGCCATTCGAGACTGGGCGCGGGCCCAGGGCCACCAGATCTCCGACCGCGGCCGCATTCCCCAGGGCCTGGTCGTGCAGTTCCAGGAAGCCCACGCCTCCTGAGCCGCGGAGGTTATCCCCTGCGGTCGGCGGACCCGTCGGCCGCGGGGGGAAACTCCGGGGAACCGCAGGTCGGGCGACCTGGAAACCCGCTGCCCAGCAGCCGGAGCAGGGCCGTCGCCTTGACCGCCGTCTCCTCGAATTCGGCGGCCGGGTCGGACAGCGCGATGACCGCGCCGCCCACGCCGAAACTCACCTTGTCCCGGTCCACCACCAGCGTCCTGATGACGATGCTGAAGTCCACCGGCCCGGACAGCGAGAAGTAACCCAGCGCACCCGAGTAGACACCCCGCGGCCCGGCTTCCAGGCCGTCGATGATCTGCATTGTCCGGATCTTGGGCGCCCCCGTCATCGACCCGCCGGGGAACGCCGCCCTAACCGCCGCCACGGCCGAACCACCCGGCCGAAGTCTCGCCCGAACCGTGCTCACCAGCTGGTGCACGGTGGCGTAGCTCTCCACCGCGAAGATCCTGGGCACCTCGACGCTGCCCACTTCCGCGCAATGCCCCAGATCATTGCGCACCAAGTCGACGATCATCAGGTTCTCGGCCCGGTCCTTCGGGCTGGCCGCCAGGTCCACGCGCAAAGCCTCGTCGGCCGCCGGCGTCGCGCCACGCGGCCGGGTGCCCTTGATTGGCTCCGATTCGACCACCCCCCTCCGGTCTATCCGGATGAACCGCTCGGGTGAAGTGCTGAGGACCGCCAGTGCGCCGAAACGGAGCAGCGCGGCGAACGGCGCGGGGCTTTCCGCGCGCAGGAACCGGTACGCCTCCCACGGGTCCAGGACGCCCCGCCACGTCGCCGTGTTCGACAGGCACACCTCGTAGCTCTCGCCCGCCGCCACCGCTTCCAGGCACGCGTCCACGAGTTTCAGGTAGTGGTCGCGGTCGTGCCGCAGCCGGACCGGGGCACCCGCCGGGCGGGTCGCCGGCCGGGGTGGGTCGGTCGCGGGCAGCTCGCCCAGCACCGCCTCGGTGCGGTCCAGCCACTCGTCACCCGGAGTGAGCGTCAACAGGTACGCGCACCGCTCCGAGTGGTCGAAGACGATCGCCCGGTCGGCGAACACGAACGCCGCGTCGGGCTGCTCCGAGCGGTGCGCGGCCACGCCGCCGCACTCGGCCTTCAGCTCGTAGCCGAGGTAGCCGACCCAGCCCAGGTGGAACTCGAACGGCACGTCCGGCGCCTCGACGTGGTTCGCGGCCAGGTCGGCGGCCAGCCAGTCGAAGAACGGGCCGGGGAACTCGCGGTCGCCCACGGTGATCCGGCCGGTCCACACGTCGTAGGTCGCGACCCGCGCCAACGGCCCGCTCGCGTCACCCATCACGGAGAACCGGCCGCGGTCGCCGGGGAGGCTGCTGTCCAGCCAGAAGGCGTCCTCGGCGGTGCTGTAGAGGGCCGCGAAGACCCGTTCCGGCGACGGGTGGGCGTCGACCCGCCGAACGCTCACGACGTGGGCCACCGGCGCCTCGGTCGGGGACAGCGGCGGAACCGGGGGCGGCGACGAGGCCGGTCCCGCCGCGCTCAGGTCGCGGAAGTTCGCCAGCAGTTCACGGCCGTGGGAGGTGCAGATCGACTCCGGGTGGAACTGCACGCCCCACGCCGGGCGGGTCCGGTGGCGCACGCCCATCAGCAGGCCGTCGGACGCCGACCACGCGATCGGCTCCAGGTCCGGCGGCAGGTCGGTGACGGCCAGCGAGTGGTACCGCACCACGGGCAACGGCGACGGCAGGCCCGCGAACAGGTCGGTCCCGGTGTGCCGGACCTCGTCCACCACGCCGTGCCGCGGCGTCACGAGGTCGACGGTCGCGCCGTGCGCGAGGCACAGCCCCTGGTGCCCCAGGCACACGCCGAGCAACGGCAGGTCACCGTGGTCCACGACGGCGCGGCACAGGCCGAAGTCGGCGGGGACGTGCGGTCGGCCGGGGCCGGGCGACAACACCACGTTGTCGAACCGCCGCAGGTCGGACAGGCGGAAGTCCGGGTCGTCGTTCGGCACGACGACCGGTTCCCGCCCGTTCACCTCGGCCAGGTACTGGAACAGGTTGTACGTGAACGAGTCGTGGTTGTCGATGAGCAGCGTCCGCATGGCAACACGGGACGGTACCCGGCGGACCACCCGATAGGAGTACCCGCGAGGGCACCGCTCCTCCCGGGTTTCCCGGCTTTCGTGGAAACTTGGCGGCACCACCACTGGGGGAGGCCGGCTCTTGTTCGTCGTGCTGTTCGCTGTCGTCATGGGCGCGGCCCACTACTACGTGTGGCGGCGCACCGTGCGCGACACCACCGGGCCCGGCCGCGCGCGCCGGGTCGGCACGTGGGTCGTCGTCGGGCTGTATGCGCTGCTGATGGCCGGTTTGGCGACCAACTGGCCGGTCTTCGCCTGGCCGGGCTACGTGTGGCTGGCGTGCGCGTTCTACCTGGCGTTGCTGTTCGGCGCGCTGGAGATCCCGCGCGTGCTGCTCAACCGCACCGCCCGACGCACGACGCCCGTGCCCGCCGGTCCGGTCGCGGAAGAGGTGAGCACGACCGGAGAAGCCCCGTCACGGCGGTTGTTCATCGCCCGCACGCTGGCCGTCGCGAGCGGTGCGGCGACCGCGGGCGTCGTCGGCTACGGGATGACGCAGGCGCTCGGCGACCCGGTGGTCAAGCGGGTGCCGGTGCTGCTGGACAAGCTGGACCCGCGGTTGTCGGGCTACCGCGTCGCCGTGGTCAGCGACATCCACCTGGGTCCGCTGCTCGGCCGGGCGCACACCGAGCGGATCGTGCGGATGATCAACGAGCAGCAGGTGGACCTGGTGGCGATCGTGGGCGACCTGGTGGACGGCACGGTGGCGGAGCTGGGTGAGGCGGCGGCGCCGTTGCGCGACCTCGTCAGCACGCACGGTTCGTTCTTCGTCACCGGCAACCACGAATACTTCGCGGGCGCCGAGCCCTGGTTGGCCGAGCTGGACCGCCTCGGCGTGCACCCGCTGCGCAACGAGCGGGTGCGGGTGGAGCGGGCGGGCGCCGGGTTCGACCTCGCGGGTGTCAACGACGTCAACGGCCGCGCCTTCGACGACGGACCGGACTTCGCGCGGGCGCTGGCCGGGCGCGACGCGCGCGACCCGGTGGTGCTGCTCGCGCACCAGCCGGTGCAGGCGCGCGAGGCCGCGAAGCACGGTGTCGACCTCCAGCTGTCCGGGCACACGCACGGCGGGCAGATGTTCCCGTTCCACCTGGCGGTCGACCTGCAACAACCCGTGCGCGGCGGGTTGGCGAACGTCGACGGCACCCAGGTCTACACCAGCAACGGCGCGGGTTTCTGGGGACCGCCGGTGCGGGTGGGCGCACCGCCGGACATCACGGTGGTGGAGCTGCATCACAACTTCGCCCGCCGATAGGGCTTTCTTCACCAAGACCACCTAGAGTGGACGGCCGTGCCAGCGAACGGTTGCGGAGGGGGACCCCTAGCGAGATGAAGACGAGCTTTGCCGGCCAACGGCTACACCACGAGGCAACAGCTCGTATTCGTCGTTTCCTGGACCAGGAGCAACCCGGCACGCCCTGCCTGGTCATCGACCTGCCCACGGTGCGCGACCGGTTCACCGCGATCCGCGACGCCCTGCCCGGGGTCGGGGTTTTCTACGCCGTGAAGGCGAATCCCGCGCCCGAGGTGGTGGCGCTGCTCGCCGCCGAGGGGGCGAGCTTCGACGTCGCCAGCCCGAACGAGATCGACCTGTGCCTGGCACAGGGCGCCGCACCGGCGACGATCTCGTACAGCAACCCCATCAAGAAGGCACGCGACATCGCCCACGCGTACCAGCGCGGCGTCCGGTTGTACGTGTCGGACAGCGAGCAGGACGTGCGCGCGCTCGCCGAGCACGCGCCCGGCTCGTCGGTGCTGGTGCGCATCCTGGTGGAGGCCAACAGCTCCACCTACCCGTTCGGCAAGAAGTTCGGCTGCGCGCCGGAGATGGCGGTGGACCTGCTGCGCCTGGCGGGTGAACTGGGCCTGGTGCCGCTGGGCGTGGCGTTCCACGCCGGTTCGCAGCAGCTCGACCCGAACGGCTGGGACGCCGCGATCGCCGACGCCGCCGAGGTGACCGCGAAGCTGCGTGCCGAGGGCATCGCGCTGTCAACGGTCAACCTGGGCGGCGGACTGCCCGCCGGCTACCTGGACCCGCTGCCGCCACTGGCCGACTACGCCGCCGCGATCACCGCCTCGATCGCCCGCCACTTCGGCGATTTCACGCCCCGGGTGATGGTGGAGCCGGGCCGCGCGGTCGTCGCCGAGTCCGGCGTGCTGCGCTCCGAGGTCGTGCTGGTGTCGCGGAAGTCCTATTCGGACGAACGCCGCTGGGTGTTCCTCGACATCGGCCGCTACGGCGGCCTCGCCGAGACCGAGGGCGAGGCCATCGCGTACCCGCTGCGCACCAGCCGCGGTGGCGCACCGCTGGACGGCGGGCCCGCCGGCCCCGTGGTGCTCGCCGGGCCGACCTGCGACGCGGACGACGTGCTGTACCAGAACACCTGCTACGACCTGCCCCTGGAACTGCGCGCGGGCGATCACGTCGACCTGCTGTGCGCCGGTGCGTACACCGCCAGCTACTCCTCGATCGCCTTCAACGGCTTCGAACCGCTGGCCACCTACTGCGTGCGCTGAGCACGCCCCGGTAAGACGTTCGTCCCCACTCAAGGTGTTTGGAGTGATTGATGTCCGAAGTCCCGTGCGAAACCGAGCCGGTCGGCTTGTTCGCAGGACAGCACGTGCTCGCCGAACTGGAAGGCGTGAGCCCGGAACTGCTGAACGACGAGCGGTTCCTGCGGCACGCGCTCGGCGAAGCGCTCACCCAGGCCGACGCCACGGTGTTGGAGGTGGTCTCCAAGCAGTTCGAGCCGCAGGGGGTCACCGTGCTGGCCCTGCTGTCGGAGTCCCACGCGTCGATCCACACCTATCCCGAGGTCGGGAAGGTCTTCGTGGACGTGTTCACCTGCGGCACGCGCGCCAAGCCGGCGCTCGCGGTGCAGTTGCTGGCCGACGCGCTGGGAGCCGAGTCCGCACGGACGGACATGATCAGCCGGGGCAGCAAGGTCCCCGCGCTCATGGGTGAGGAGAAAGCGTGATCCGGGAACCGCTCGCGAACGGCTTGACCAGGCTCTGGGAGGTCGAGGACACCGTCGTCGACACCCGGACCAAGTACCAGCACCTGGTCATCGCCCGCACGTCCCAGGGCCTGTCGTTGTTCTGCGACGACGACCGGCAGAGCACCGAGTTCAGCCAGTTGACCTACCACGAGGCGCTGATGGTGCCGGCGCTGCTGCTCGCCGACCGCGTCGACCGGGTGCTGGTCATCGGGTCGAGCGAGGGCGTGGTCTGCCAGATGGCGGTGGCGGCGGGCGCTTCGGTGGTCGACCACATCGACATCGACGAAGAAGCCGTGAAGCTGTGCGCGGAACACCTGCCCTACGGGTACACGCAAGAGGAACTGGCCGCCGCCGAGCGCGGTGACGGCCCGGTCCGCGTGCGGTACACCGACGGCTGGGAGCACATCCGCACCACCTCGGAGCGCTACGACATCGTCCTGGTGGACCTGCCGGACGAGCGCGAGGAGGAGGCGCAGCACAACCGCTTGTACGGCGAGGAGTTCCTGCGCATGTGCAAGGCGCTGCTCACGCCGGGCGGCGTGGTGGTGACGCAGGCCGGCTGCCAGACCATGTGGCGCAACGGCACGCTGATCCGCTCCTGGCGGCGGTTCCACGAGGTCTTCGGGACGGTCGCGTACTACGGCTCCGACGAGCACGAGTGGGCGTACCTGTTCGGCCGCGCCGACGAGGTCGCCGACCCGACCGCGCTGATGACCGAGCGGCTGCCCGCGTGCGGCTACCGGCCGGAGACGATCGACGACCTGGCGCTGCTGGGCAACTCGGTGCCGCCGTACCAGGTGCGGCACTCCCTGGCCTGATCCGGCTCGGGCCGCTTCCCGCGACGGGAAGCGGCCCCGCCGCCGGTCAGCCGAGGGCGCGCTTGAGGAAGTCCACCTGGAGCAGCAGGAGGTTCTCCGCGACCTGCTCCTGCGGCGTCATGTGGGTGACGCCGGACAACGGCAGCACGGTGTGCGGCCGGCCCGCCGCGAGCAGCGCCGACGACAGCCGCAGCGTGTGCGCGGCCACCACGTTGTCGTCCGCCAGGCCGTGCACGATCATCAACGGGCGCACCAGTTCCGGCGCGTCGCCGATGAGCGAGTTCGCGTCGTACACCTCCGGCTTCTCGTCCGGGTGGCCGAGGTAGCGCTCGGTGTAGTGGGTGTCGTAGAGCCGCCAGTCGGTGACCGGCGCGCCCGCGATGCCCGCGTGGAAGACGTCCGGTCGGCGCAGCACGGCCAGCGCCGACAGGTAGCCGCCGTAGGACCAGCCGCGGATCGCGACCCGGTCCAGGTCGAGGTCGGGTTCGGTGGCGGCGACCGCGTGCAGCGCGTCCACCTGGTCCTCCAGGGTGGCGCCCGCGAAGTCGAACGCGATGGCCCGCTCCCACTCCGGGCCGCGACCCGGCGTGCCGCGCCCGTCCACCACGAGCACCGCGAAACCCTGGTCCGCCAACCACTGCGAGGCCAGGTACGCGTTGCGGGCGCTCACCACGCGCTGCGCGTGCGGCCCGCCGTAGGGGTCCAGCAGCACCGGCAGCTTCGTGCCCGGCACGTGGCCGGTGGGCAGCAGGAGGGCGGCACGCAGGTCGCGCTCGCCGACTGTCAGCAACCGCACGTCCGGCGTCAGCACGGGGGTTTCGGCGTGCGAGTCGATCACGCCGCCGGTCGACACCGCCACCCGCGTGCCGAAGTGCCCCAGCCCGGCCGACGACAGCACCACGACGTCGCCGCCGCGCGCCACGCCGTGCACGCCGTCCTCTGTGGACAGCCGCTCGACGCGGTCCGCCGTCACCCGGTACACGTGCGTCTGCGTCGGGTCGTCGGTGGAGGCGGTCACCAGCACGTCGTCCGCCACGTCCACCACCGAGCGGACCTGGAAGCCGTCGGGCGTCCACACCTCGTCGCCCACCAGCAGCCGGTTCGCGCCGTCACGCGGCAGCACGCGCACCAGTTCGCCGCCCGGCGCCCAGCGCGGCGCACCCGGCACGATCTCCAGCCAGTGCGGGTCTTCGTCCTCGGCGACCGTTCGCACGCCGTCCGGGTCGACCGACAACACCCGCACCCGCCGCTGGTCGCGGGACTGCACCTGGAGCAGCGGCGGACCGGCCGACCAGCTCGCCGTGGTCAGGTAGGGGAACTCGGCGCGGTCCCACTCGACGTCCACGCGGGAGCCGTCCAGGCCCAGCAACGCCGCGGACACGTCGGCGTTGGGCGTGCCGGCCGCCGGGTAGGCGATCTCGGCGGCGGGCACGGAGGGGTTGGCCGGGTCGGCGATGTGCCAGCGCGCGACCGGCGCGTTGTCCACCCGCGTGGCGAGCACGTGCTCGCCGTCCGGGGAGAACCAGTAACCGCGGAACCGCCCCATCTCCTCGGCCGCGATGAACTCGGCCAGGCCCCACGTCACGTCGTCGCCGTCCGGTTCGGCGAGCACCCGGTCCTCGCCGGACTCCAGGTCGACCACGTGCAGCGCGCCGGCGGCCACGTAGCCGACGCGGCGGCCGGTCGGGTCCAGGCGCGGGTCGACGGCGCTGCCCGCCACCGGCAGCTCGCGCACGTCGGCCGACGCCAGGTCCGCCACGAACAGCCGCCCGGACAAGGCGAACGCGGCCCGCGTGACGTCCTGGTCGGTCGAGTACGCCACGACGCCCGCCGCCTGCTCGCGACTGCGCTCACGCCGCGCCCGCTCCTCCGGTGAGAGGTCCTCGGGGTCGGTGAGCAGCTCGCCCGGGTCCACCAGGAGCCGTTCGGCGCGGGTGGCGGTGTCGAACGCCCACAGGCCGTTCGCCCGGCTCGTGGCCGTGGCGGTGCGCAGGAAGTAGACCTGGCTGCCGTCGGGTGCGACGGTGAAGTTCCGCGGCGCCCCGAGGGTGAACCGCTGCGTGCGCGCGTGCTGGCGCGGGAAGGAGATCTCGTTGCCCACGGGCACACCCTATGGCCTCGCCGCTCCGTGAGCCGCCGACGACAGGCCGCTACGGCGGTGGAGGTGGTGGGGACTGCGGCAACACCGACGAAGGGCAGCGGCGGGCGAACGGCGCGGGGCGGGCCGGCGGGGCGGGCGGCGCAAGCGGAAGCTGCGCGGGGCAGGCGGAAAACACTCCAGAGCGCACGGACGGGGCGGGGGCGGAGCGCGGCGGGGGCGGCGGACGGGGCGGGGGCGGCGGACGGGGCGGGGGCGGCGCGCGGCGAGGGCGGCGCGTAGACGGGGCGGGGCGGCGCACGGATGGGCCGGCGCACGCAAGGGCATCGGCGGCGAGGGAGCGGGCGAGGTGAACGGGAACCGCGGGTGCGCGAGCGGCGTGGCGGTGTCAGGGTGGGTCGAAAAACGGTTGTGGGACCGGGGTTGGGGCCGGGTAGCTTGTCCGATGTGTACGCCATCGCCATGATCCGGATCCGCCGCGCCTAGCGGCGGTCCTGTCCGCACCCCGGAGGATCCGCCGCCCGAGCGAGTCAGCGCCAGGCGGCACGACGCGTGCTGCCCGGCTCACCTCGAAGCCGCGGAGCGATTGTGCGCATCACCACCCACCCCGGCCGCCACGAGCTGGGGCAGAACTTCCTCGTGGACCCCGACGTCATCGACGCGTTCGTGGACCTCGTCGCCGCCACCACCGGGCCGATCGTGGAGATCGGCGCGGGTGACGGCGCGCTCACCCGGCCGCTACAGCGGCTCGGCAGGCGGCTCACCGCCGTCGAGATCGACCACCGGCTGGTCGCCCGCCTCCACCGGCTGACCGGCCCGGCGGTGGAGGTCGTCCACGGCGACTTCCTGCGCCACGCGCCACCCGCCGACCCGCACGTGCTGGTCGGCAACCTGCCGTTCCACCAGACCACGGCCATGCTCCGGCACGTCCTGCACGCGCCGGCGTGGACCGACGCCGTCCTCCTCGTGCAGTGGGAGGTCGCCCGCCGCCGCGCCGGTGTCGGCGGTGCGACGCTGATGACGGCGCAGTGGTGGCCGTGGTTCGACTTCCGCCTGGTGCGCCGGGTGCCCGCGACGGCGTTCCGGCCGCGGCCGGGTGTCGACGGCGGCCTGCTCACCGCCAACCGCCGGGCGCGACCCCTCGTGCACCACGTGGACCGCGGGCGTTACCAGTCCTTCGCGCGGCGGGTGTTCACCGGCCGGGGGCGCGGGCTGCCCGAGATCGTCGCCGCGGCGGCACGCCCGCTGACGCGCGCCCGGGTCGAGCAGTGGTCGCGGCGGAACGGCGTGCCGGCCACCGCGCTGCCCCGGGACCTGACCGCGCGGCAGTGGGCCGACCTGTTCCACCTGTGGTCGGACGCCCGCCGATAGGAGAACCGCGATCCCCCGGCACGCGGGGGATCGCGGTGCTCAGCTCACAGGTTGGGGTACAGCGGGTGCTTCGCCGCGAGCACGTCGACGCGCGCGCGCAGCTCGGCCAGGTCCGGGTCCGCCTGGAGCGCCGCGGCGATGACGTCCGCCACCTCGGCGAAGTCCTCCGCGCCGAACCCGCGCGTGGCCAGCGCGGGCGTGCCGATCCGCAGCCCCGAGGTCACCATCGGCGGACGCGGGTCGTTCGGCACCGCGTTGCGGTTGACCGTGATGCCGACCTCGTGCAGCCGGTCCTCGGCCTGCTTGCCGTCCAGCTCGGAGGCCACCAGGTCGACCAGCACCAGGTGCACGTCCGTGCCGCCGGTGAGCACCTTGACGCCGGCCGCCGCCGCGTCCGGCCGGGACAGCCGCTCGGCGAGGATGCGCGCGCCCTCGACGGTGCGGCGCTGCCGGTCGGCGAACTCGGGCGACGCGGCGTGCTTGAACGCCACCGCCTTGCCCGCGATCACGTGCTCCAGCGGACCGCCCTGCTGGCCGGGGAACACCGCCGAGTTGATCTTCTTGGCGAGGTCGGCCTCGTTGGTCAGGATCACGCCGCCACGCGGGCCGCCGAGCGTCTTGTGCGTGGTGGTGGTGACGACGTGCGCGTGCGGCACCGGGCTGGGGTGCAGCCCGGCCGCCACCAGGCCCGCGAAGTGCGCCATGTCGACCATCAGGTACGCGCCCACGGCGTCGGCGATCCGGCGGAACTCGGCGAAGTCGAGCTGCCGCGGGTAGGCCGACCAGCCGGCCACGATCAGCTTCGGCCGGTGCTCGGTGGCCAGGCGCTCGACCTCGGCCATGTCCACCCGGCCGTCGGTGTCGGACACGTGGTAGGGCACCACGTTGTAGAGCTTGCCGGAGAAGTTGATCCGCATCCCGTGCGTCAGGTGGCCGCCGTGCGCCAGGTCCAGGCCCAGGATGGTGTCGCCGGGCTGGAGGAGGGCGAACATGGCGCACGCGTTGGCCTGCGCGCCGGAGTGCGGCTGCACGTTGGCGAAGCCCGCGCCGAACAGCTCCTTCACCCGCGAGATCGCCAGCCGCTCGACGACGTCGACGTTCTCGCACCCGCCGTAGTAACGCCGGCCGGGGTAGCCCTCGGCGTACTTGTTGGTGAGCACGGAGCCCTGCGCCTGGAGGACCGACACCGGGGTGAAGTTCTCCGAGGCGATCATCTCCAACGTGCCCTGCTGCCGGCCGAGTTCGGCCGCGACGGCCTCGGCCACCTCGGGGTCGAACTCCGCGAGGGAGGTGTTGAAGTGCTCGGACATGTGGTCTCCCTTACGAGTTTCGCTTGTAGAACGGCAGCGCGACGACCTCCACGGGCTCCTGGCGGCCCCGGATGTCGACGGCGAGCTTCGTGCCGGGCTCGGCGTGCTCCGGCGTCACGTACGCCATCGCGACCGAGTAGCCCAGCGTGGGCGACAGCGCGCCGCTGGTGACCTCGCCGACCGGCGTGCCCGCCGCGTCGAGCACCGGGTAGCCGTGGCGGGGCGCGCGGCGGGACTCGGTCTTCAGGCCGACCAGCTTCGCGTCCGCGCCGCGCTCGGCGACCGCGGCCAACGCGTCGCGGCCCACGAAGTCCGCCTGCTTGTCGAGCTTCACCACGCGGCCCAGGTTGGCGTGGTACGGGGTGCGCTCGGCGGTCAACTCGTTGCCGTACAGGGGCATCCCGGCTTCCAGGCGCAGGGTGTCGCGGCAGCCGAGGCCGGCGGGCCGGATGTCGTGCGGCGCGCCCGCCGCGAGCAACGCCTGCCACACGTGCGGCGCGTCCGCCGGGTCGAGGAACAGCTCGAAGCCGTCCTCGCCGGTGTAGCCGGTGCGGGCGAGCAGCGCGGGGCGGCCGGCCACCTCGGTCGGGTAGGAGGCGTAGTACCGCACGGCGGCCAGGTCGGTGGTGGTGAGGCCGGCCAGGATCGTCGTGGCGGCCGGTCCCTGCACCGCCAGGAGGGCGTAGTCGGCCGACTTGTCCTCGACGGTGGTCTGGTAGCCCTCCGCCCGCTCCACGAGCGCCTGGAACACCACGGCGGCGTTCGAGGCGTTCGCCACGACCAGGAACTCCTGGTCGCCGGTGCGGTACACGATCAGGTCGTCCAGCACGCCGCCGTCGGCCCGCGTGATCATGGTGTAGCGGGCGCGGCCGACGCCGATCGCCGACGCGTGGCCGACGAGGGCGTGGTCGAGCGCGCGGCCCGCCTCGGGGCCGGCCAGGACGATCTCACCCATGTGCGACAGGTCGAACAGGCCCGCCGAGTTCCGCACGGCGTGGTGCTCGGCCAGCTCGCTGTCGTAGCGCAGCGGCATCCGCCAGCCCGCGAAGTCGGTGAAGTGGGCGCCCAGCGCCTCGTGCTCGGCGTGCAGCGGCGTCCGGCGGGTTTCCACGGGGTCGTCCTCCCTGGTGGCGGGCACGGCAGCGGAACCGACCGGTGTGGTCGGGCTGCCGGGGTGAAGGGTGACACGGTCCATCGGAGACTCCTCGTCGAGTGAGCCTCCCCCTCTGTCATGGGCCTGAGAGCTTCGCCGCGCAGCGCGGCTTGCACCGTGGGCGAGGCGCGCACGCGCCTGCTTTCCAGAGTTGCCTTCGTCGGGCGGTAGCTGTGCCTGAGAGATTCCGGGGAGGAGTTGCTCCTTCGGCGCCCCTGGACGGGGACTCTCCCGCGCGACATCGACGGCCGTGTTCAGTTGGTACCGCCAGACGCTAGTTGTGGCTGGTAGGCACGGTCAACCGACGTGCGGTCACAGCGCGCGCTCGGCCTTCACGCTGTCGACCACCTTGCGCTCGGCGTAGAACGACACGAACGGGATCGTGCCCGCGAGCAGCACCAGGACCGTGCCCTTGAGCGACCACCGCGCCTTGAGCGCCAGGTCGACCGTGAAGACCAGGTAGATGGCGTAGAGGAAGCCGTGGACGGGGCCGACGACGGCCATCATCGCGGAGTTGTCGCCGATGTACTTCACGAACATCGCCACCACGAGCCCGAGCAGGCCGACACCGACCACGTAAGCCATGAACCGGAACCGGCCCAACGCACCGCTCATCGCCCTACGACCCGCCTTCGCTCACCGCTGGTCCCGCGCGTTCAGCTCCCGGAGGTAGCGGTTGTAGGCCGCCAGCTCGTCGTCCTCGTCGTCGTGCGCGGGTGTTTTGACGGGTTCCACGGTAACGACCGGCGCCGCGGCCACGGGCACCGGCTCCTCGTCGGGCGCGGTCGCGCGCTGTGCGGCCAGCCGGCGCATCCGCCACACCATGAACGCGGGGAACAGGCCGAACAGCGGCCACTGGAAGACGTACCCGAGGTTCTGGAACGTGCCGCCCGCCTCGGAGAACCGCTCCCACTGCCAGTAGGCGAGTCCGCAGCACACCACCAGGGCGACCACGCAGACCGCGCCGATGGCCAGTCTCTTGGGGGTCAGGAGGGTGCCGGGCACCCTCCCAGCCTACCTACCTCACGGAGTGGACCTCACGTCGGAAGGGGCTCCCCGCCACGGAGCCCACCCTCCCGGTGACCGCTGGTCCGATCACTGCCGACGCCGCGTCCTCACCACGCGGCGGCGACCGCTCAGGCGACGCCGTCCCGGCGCTGCCGCTGCAACCTGGCCACGCACCAGGCCGCCGCACTGCCCCGACGCAGGTGCTGGAGCACCGTCATCGGGCCGAGGCGACGTCCCAGGTCGGCGGGCGTGAGCCCGGCGGCCCGGTAGTCGAGGGCGCGCTGGTCGAGCGGGCTGATGCCCGCGTCCCACCACCGCTCCGCCTCGGTGAGGTCGCCGACCAGCTGCCAGTAGCTGGCGGCCGCGGCGAGCAGGACGTCGGGCACCTCGGGCGCCCGCTTCCGCATCGCCGCCACGTAAGCCGGGTCCGCGGACTCGACCCGAACCAGTCCGCGTGGCCCGCCGTTCGCCCGCTGCACGGGGATGCCCGGTGCGGAGCGCGGCGGGGCCTCGGCCAGCCACTCGTCCTTGATCCGGTTCACCTCGCGCAGCTCGGCGTCGTCCGAGCGCTCAGCCGCCCACTGCCGCAGCAGCTCGTCGACTCCGGAGTCCTCGACCATTCTGCCTCCTCGTCGGTCGAAGATCAGCCAATGCAGCGCACCGTATTAGCGGGTACCGGCAACCGCTAGACCCCGGTTTGTCAAAAACCCTGTTACCAGCGCGTTATAGCCCTCATTCCACCCATACGGTGCAACGCCCGAGCGCCGGTGTCACCGCTGGTGACCAGACCATCACCGCGCCGGCGACCGGCTAGTCGAACAGGCTCCGGACGAACGTGATGATCGACTCGGCGCCCCGGCGGAGGCCGCCGAGGGCCGCCTTGACCGCGTCCGCGGACTGATCGGGCTGGGTGATCAGGAGGAACAGCAGCAGCGCGACCGCCGCCAGCGTCACCACCTTCTTGACGTTCACGAGTCCCTCTCCGTCCGTTCGCAGGCGCGCGGCCGGCGGCCGTGGTGCCCGCCGCGTCACCGCCCATCGTCCCCCATTCACCCGGACGATGACTGGAGAACGCGCCCTGATCCCACGACGGGGAGCCGCGGCCGGCGGGGAGGCACGCCCGGACACCGGCCTCAGTCACCCGATCGGACGATCAAGACCCGCCACGCCCCCGCCGATGACCTAGATGCGGGCCACTCGCCCCCCACTCCCCTGGCACGAACACCGAGGTTCCGCCGCATCGTCAGCACTCCGCCGCAACACGCGCCGATCACCCGCTTGCGCTGATCCGCACACCGCGCGTCATTCACCGTCACCGGTCGCCGACCATTTCTCACCGCGCCCCGGTCGATTTATCACGACCATTTTCCGCCGACTCCCGATCATCCGACCACTCCGCTCTCCCGCAGTTCCGCTATCTCCGCCGCCGACCGGCCCAACTCCGCCAACACCTCGTCCGTGTGCTGCCCGATCGCGGGCGGCGCGGTGGGCGCGGGTGCCGGGGTGCGGTCGAAGCGGGGCGCGGGCGCGGGTTGCCGCACCCCTCCGACCTCGGTGAACGTGCCGCGTGCCGCGTTGTGCGGCGCGGTCGGTGCCTCGTCGGGCGTGAGCACGGGTGCCAGGCACGCGTCCGTGCCCGCCGCCAGTTCCGCCCATTCGTCCCGGGTCCGCGTGGCCACCGCCGCCGCGATCCGCGTGCGCAACTCGGGCCACCGCGCGGTGTCGTGGCGATTCGGGAGATCAACCGCGGACAGCCCGAGCAGCACCAGGAGATCGGCGTAGAACTTCTCCTCCAGGGCCCCGATGCTCACGTACTTTCCATCCGACGCGGCATAAATGTCGTAGAACGGCGCGCCACCGTCGAGCAGGTTCGTGCCGCGCTCGCCCGGCCACGCCCCGGCGGCCCGCATCCCGTGCAGGAACGTCGTCAGCAGCGCCGCGCCGTCCACCATGGCCGCGTCCACCACCTGTCCGCGCCCGGACCGCTCGCGCTCGTGCAGGGCCGCCAGCACGCCGACCGCGAGCAGCAGCCCGCCGCCGGCGAAGTCGCCGATGACGTTGAGCGGCACGGTCGGTGGCGCGCCCGCCCGGCCGATCGGCTCCAACGCGCCCGCGAGCGCGATGTAGTTGACGTCGTGGCCCGCCCGGTCGGCCAGCGGGCCGTCCTGGCCCCAGCCGGTCACCCGCCCGTACACCAGGCGCGGGTTGCGGGCCAGGCAGTGCGCGGGCCCGATGCCCAGCCGCTCGGCCACCCCCGGCCGGAAGCCCTCCACCAGCACGTCGGCCCGCGCCACCAGGTCGAGCACCAGCTCCGCGCCCGCCGGTCGCCGGGTGTCGACGCCGATGGACCGCCGCCCGCGCCCCAGCACGTCACCGGGCACGGCCGCGACCGCGCCGACCCGGTCCACCCGCACCACGGACGCGCCGAGGTCGGCCAGCACCATGCAGCCGAACGGCGCGGGCGCGAGGCCCGCCAGCTCGACCACGCGCAACCCCGCCAGCGGCCCGCCCACTAGAGCGACCTCGCGATGATTTCCTTCATGATCTCGTTCGTCCCGCCGTAGATCTTCTGCACGCGCGCGTCCGCCCACGCGCGCGCGATCGGGTACTCGGTCATGTAGCCGTAGCCGCCGAACAGCTGAACGCACTCGTCCACCACCCGGCTCAGCCGCTCGGTGGCCCACCACTTGGCCATCGCCGCGGTCGGCACGTCCAGCCGCCCCGCCAGGTGCTCGGTGACGCACTCGTCCACGAACGCCCTGGTCACCCGGGCCTCGGTGGCGCACTCGGCGAGCTTGAACCGGGTGTTCTGGAACTTGATCAGCTCCCGCCCGAACGCCGTGCGGTCCTTGGCGTAGGCCACGGTGAGGTCGACGGCGGCCTCGATGCCCGCGACGGACGCGACCGCGATGATCAGCCGTTCCTGCGGGAGCTGCCGCATCAGCTGCGCGAAGCCCTGCCCCTCGACCGACCCGAGCAGGTTGGCCGCGGGCACCCGCACGTCGTCGAAGAACATCTCGGCGGTGTCCTGCCCCTTGAGGCCGATCTTGTCCAGCACCCGGCCGCGCCGGAAGCCGTGCGCCGCCGCGGTCTCCACGACCAGCAGCGAGATGCCGGCGGCGCCCTGGGCCGGGTCGGTCTTGGCGACCACGATCACCAGGTCGGCCTGCGCGCCGTTGGTGATGAACGTCTTGGACCCGTTGAGCACGTACTCGTCACCGTCCCGGACCGCACGCGTCCGGGTGTTCTGGAGGTCGGAGCCGCCGCCGGGCTCGGTCATCGCGATCGCGCCCACGTACTCGCCCGACGCCAGCTTCGGCAGCCACCGGTGCTTCTGCTCCTCGGTCCCGTAGGCGAGCAGGTAGTGCGCCACGATCCCGCTGTGCACGCTGTTGCCCCACGCGCTGTCGCCGACGCGTGCCTGCTCCTCCAGCAGCACGGCCTCGTGCGCGAACGTGCCGCCGCCACCGCCGTACTCCTCGGGCACGGACAGGCACAGCAGGCCGACCTCGCCCGCCTTGCGCCAGAACTCCCGGTCCACCTGCTGCTGCGCGGCCCAGCGCGCGTGGTGCGGTACCGATTCCCTCTCGAAGAACGTGCGGGCCAGGTCGCGGAGCTGGTCCAGGTCGTCCGTCAGCCACGGTGAACGGCGAGTCTGCATGGGGTCGACGGTCCCACCGGCCGGGCGCGTCCGCCATGACCGACGCACCCACAACGGCCCCCTTATCGTGAGCACAACTGTCAGGGTGTTGCGCAAGACTGCGGTTATGAACCTCCGAAGGCTGTCCCCAGCGGACTGGGCGACGTGGCGTGACATGAGGCTCAACGCACTGGCCAGCGACCCGCGGGCGTTCGGGTCCGCGCTGACCGTCGAGCGGGACTACGACGAGTCCCGCTGGCGCGACCTGCTGCACCCCCGGTGGGGTGTGAAGGTGGTCGCCGAGGCGCCCGACCCGATCGGCCTGGTGGCGGCGGTGCCCCACGCCGAGCGGGAAAGGGCGCTGTACCTGTACTCGATGTGGGTGAAACCGCCGTACCGGCGCCGCGGCGTCGGCGAGGCGCTGGTGGCCGAGGTGCTCGCCTGGGCGCGGGAGCACGGGTGGCGGTTCGTCCAGCTGCGCGTGTTCCGGGGGAACGTCGCCGCCCGCCGGCTGTACGAGCGGCTGGGCTTCACGGGTGACGGCGAGGTGATGGGCCTCGCGGTGAGCTAATAAGTCACTCCCCGGGGTCATGGGCTTGGAGGTCGCGGCTGCCTACCGTGGCAGCATGAGCGAAGCCTTGATCTTCGACGCGGTGCGCACGCCGCGTGGCAGGGGAAAGCGTGGTTCGCTGCACGGCGTCAAGCCGATCACCCTGGCCTCCGGGGTGCTCGCGGCGCTGGCGCGGCGCACCGACCTGGACACCTCGGCGGTCGACGACGTGGTGTTCGGCGTGGTGTCGCCGGTCGGGGAGCAGGGCGCGGACATCGCCCGCACGGCGGTGCTGACCGCCGGGTGGGACCTGCGGACGGCGGGTGTGCAGCTCAACCGCTTCTGCGCGTCCGGTCTGGAAGCGGTGAACCTGGCGGCGGCGAAGGTGGCGTCGGGGTTCGAGGACCTGGTGGTCGCGGGCGGCGTGGAGTCCATGTCGCGGGTGCCGATGGGTTCCGACGGCGGCGCGTGGATGGCCGACCCGGAGACGAACCTGGCGACGAACTTCGTGCCGCAGGGCGTGAGCGCCGACCTGATCGCCACGCTGGAGGGCTTCGGCCGGGAGGACGTGGACGCCTTCGCCCTCCGCTCGCAGCAGCGGGCCGCGCGGGCGCGGGAGGAGGGCCGCTTCGCCCGCTCCGTGGTGCCGGTGCTGGACCGCGCCGGGAACGTGCTGCTCGACCACGACGAGGCGATCCGCCCGGAGACGACCCTGGAGGGGTTGGCGGGCCTCAAGCCGTCGTTCGCGTTCCACGGCGACCTCGGTTTCGACGCGGTGGCGATCGACCGCTACCCGACCGTGGAGCGCGTCGAGCACGTCCACACGGCGGGCAACTCGTCGCAGATCGTGGACGGCGCGGCGGCGATGCTGATCGGCAGCGCCCGCGCGGGGCGGGACCTCGGCCTCACGCCGCGTGCCCGGGTCGTGTCGGTCGCGGTGGTCGGCACCGAGCCGACGATCATGCTCACCGGTCCGGCGCCGGCGGCGCGCAAGGCGTTGGACCGCGCGCGGCTGACGGTGGAGGACATCGACCTGTTCGAGGTCAACGAGGCGTTCTCCGCGGTGGTGCTGAAGTTCCAGCGCGAGCTGGACCTGCCCGACGTGAAGGTCAACGTCAACGGCGGCGCGATCGCGCTGGGCCACCCGCTGGGCGCGACCGGCTGCATGATCCTGGGCACCCTGCTGGACGAGCTGGAGCGCCGGGACCTGCACCGCGGTCTGGCCACGCTGTGCGTGGGCGGCGGCATGGGTGTCGCGACGATCATCGAGAGGGTCTGATGGCCATCCACTACGAGCGGGACGACGAGGGCATCGTCACCCTCACCATGGACATGTCGGGCTCGGCGAACGTGATGAACGCCGAGTACCACGAGGCGATGGGCGCGGCGGTCACGCGGCTGGAGGCCGAGCGGGACGGGATCACGGGAGTCGTGCTCACCTCGGCCAAGAAGACCTTCTTCGCCGGTGGCGACCTGAACCTGCTGGTCCGGCTCACCCCGGAGAACGCGGGCGAGGCGCTCGGCTTCCTGGAGGACGTCAAGCGCCAGTTGCGGCGGTTGGAGCGGCTGGGCAGACCCGTGGTGGCGGCGATCAACGGCGCGGCGCTCGGCGGCGGGTTCGAGATCGCCCTGGCCTGCCACCACCGCGTCGCGCTGGACGACGACCGGATCAGGATCGGCCTGCCCGAGGTCACGCTGGGCCTGCTGCCCGGCGGTGGCGGTGTGACGCGGCTGGTGCGCCTGCTCGGCGTGCAGCCGGCGCTGCCGCTGCTCATGGAGGGCAAGCAGTTGCGGCCGGCGCGGGCGTTGCAGGCCGGGCTGGTGCACGCGTTGGCGTCGTCGCGGGAAGACCTCATCGCGCAGGCACGTGCGTGGATCAAGGAGAACCCCGCGCCACAGCAGCCATGGGACCGGCCCGGCCACGTCGTGCCGGACGTGCGGTTCGGCGACCCGGAGGTGTACGGGCTGCTGGCCGCCGCGCCCGCCGTGCTGCGCAAGCGGACCCACGGCGCGTACCCGGCGCCGGAGAAGATCCTCGCGGCGGCGGTGGAGGGCGCGCTGCTCGACTTCGACACCGCGCTCCAGGTCGAGGGCCGCTACTTCGTGGAACTGGCCACCGGCCAGGTGGCGAAGAACATGATCTCGACGTTCTGGTTCCAGCTCAACGAGATCGGCGCGGGCGGCTCCCGCCCGCCGGGTGTCGGCGCCACCGAGGTGTCGAAGGTCGGCGTGCTCGGCGCGGGCATGATGGGTTCGGGCATCGCCGAGGTGAGCGCCAAGGCCGGCGTCGAGGTCGTGCTCAAGGACGTGACCCTGGAGGCCGCGACGCGTGGCGCGAACGGCGTGCCGGGCATCACCCCCACCGACTCGGACGCCGACCTCGCCGGCTGCGACCTGGTGGTGGAGGCCGTGTTCGAGGACCGCGAGCTGAAGAACCGGGTGCTGCCCGCGGCCGAGGCGGCGGCGCTCCCGGACGCGGTGATCGCCTCCAACACGTCCACGCTGCCCATCACCGGCCTGGCGACGGCGGTGCGCGACCCGGCGAGGTTCATCGGGCTGCACTTCTTCTCCCCCGTGCCGAAGATGCGGCTGGTGGAGATCATCCGCGGCGAGCACACGTCGGACGAGACGCTGGCGCGGGCGTTCGACTACGTGCTCCGGATCGGCAAGACGCCCATCGTGGTCAACGACAGCCGCGGCTTCTACACCTCGCGCACGTTCGGCACGTACGTCACCGAGGCCGTGTCGATGGTCGCGGAAGGCGTTCTGCCCGCGCTGATCGAGAACGTGGCCAAGCGCGCCGGGATGGCCGTCGGCCCGCTCGCGGTGTCCGACGAGGTGACGTTGACGCTGCCGCTGCGCATCCGGGACCAGGCGCGCGCCGACGACCCGGCGGGCGTGCTCGCCGAGCACCCCGCGTTCCGCGTGCTGGAGGAGCTGGTGGCACAGGGCCGCACCGGGCGGTCCGGTGGTGCGGGGTTCTACGAGTACCCGGAGGGCGGGAAGAAGTTCCTGTGGCCGGGCCTGGCGGAGTACGCGCGGGACGACGCGGGTGTCACCGAGCAGGACGTCGAGGACCGCCTGCTGTTCATCCAGTCGCTGGAGACCGTGCGGTGCCTGGACGAGGGCGTGCTGACGTCCGTGGGTGACGCGAACGTGGGCAGCGTGTTCGGCTTCGGCTTCGCGCCGTGGAGCGGCGGCACGCTCCAGTTCGTCAACTCCTACGGGCTGACCGGGTTCGTGGAGCGGGCGGATTACCTGGCCGACACCTACGGCGAGCGGTTCCGGCCGCCCGCGTCGCTGCGCGAGCGCGCCGCGAGGGGCGAGCGGTACTGACGGCGCCGGTGTGCGGGGAGCCGGGCTCCCCGCACACCGGGCCGGTCAGGCGACCGCGCGGCCCCGGTGCGGCCACGCGGTCGTGATGTCGGCGCGTCGCGTCACGCCGTTCACGGTGACCGCGACCGTCGCCTTGCCGGGCCGGATCGCCGTCAGCGCACCGGTTTCCGGGTCGAGCCGGGCGACGTGCCACGGGCGCAGCCCGCCGGGCGGTCCGATGTGGACGTTCAGCGAGCCGGTCCAGTCGGCGCTGACCGGGTAGGCCACCGGCACGTGCCGCCCGCCCTGCGCGACGGTCGCCGACACCTTGCCGGGCGTGCCGACGCGCACCGTGCCGGGCGTGGTGAGCGCCAGGTCGTCCACGTGCGGCCGGATCTCGGCGGCGATCCACTCCCGGTCGCGGCGCGGGTTCGCGTCGACGCCGAGCATCGTCCAGCCGGAGAAACCGCCCTCCGCCGGTGCCTTGCCGGAGTTGCCGTTGACCAGGTAGGGCACGCCGTCGACCCGCGACGCGTGGAACACGCCGACGTGCGAGCCGATGAACATCGCGCCCTTGCCGGTGGTGCGGCGGAAGTCGGCCAGCCAGCCCTCCACCACGTCGGCCTCCAGCCGGTCGCCGACCTGGCTGCCCTTGGTGGGCGTGGGATCACGCAGCGGGTGGTGCTCCACCACCACGACGGACTTCACCGCCCGGTGGTCGCGCAACGCCTCGCGCAGCATCGCGGTCTGGTCGAACCCGCCGCCGCGCAACGTGCCGGTGGACGTGTCGAGCAGCACGAACCGCGTGCCCTTGTGGTCGAAGACCCGGTTGGTCGCGCCGAACTCGCGCCGGAAGTTGTCGATCGTGCCGGGACCCATGATCTCGTGGTTGCCGGGCACGTAGTACCACGGCAGCGCGTCACCCAGCTCCTCCTCCAGGACGCGGCGCGCGAGCGCGAGGTCCGCGGGCGCGGCCTCGTCCACGAAATCGCCGTTGACCACCACGAAATCCGGTTTCTGCGCCTTGATCTCGCGCAGTGTGCGGCGTGCGGCGCGCACCAGGTCGCTGTCCGGGTTCCGGGCCACGAACTGCGCGTCGGACATCACCGCGAACCGCCAGTCCCGACCGCCCAGGTTCCCGTCGCGCACCACCACGCGATCGCGCACCTCGGGCGCTTCGGGCAGGTCGACGGCGGGCGGCACCTCGGCCACGATGTCGTCGACCAGCACCTCACCGGTGTACTGGCGGTCCGCCTTGGTCTCGATGGTGTAGAACCGGTTGACCCGCAACGGGAACTGCATCCCCGGCGGCACCTGCACCTCGATCCGCCGCCAGCCGGTCCACGTGATGTACGGGCCGTACAGCGAGCGGGTGAGCCCGGCGTCGTCGGTCACCGTGAACGCCGTCCACTCGCCACGCCCGTGGCCGTAGACCCACGCGCCCAGCGCCAGCGGCTGGCCCTCCACCACGATCGGCTTCGGCGGGATGGCGTAGGCGGTGCGGGTGCCGGTGGACTGGGTGAAGTCGTACGACAGCTTCAGGCCCGCGCCCGTCCGGCCCTCGGCGACCGGTGTCACCGAGCCGGAACCGCGGGCCGAGCCGAACGTCCAGGAGGCGGCGTCGCCGAAGTCCGCGATCACCTTCTCCTCCAGGCCGACGGTGACCGCGACCTCGGTGGTGTGGCCGCCGACCCGCGCGGTGACCGACGTGGCGCCGGGCTTGAGCGCCTTGACCCGCAACGCCCCGTCGTCGCCGGGCGTGATCTCGACGACCGACCGGTCGTAGCGCAGGGTGAGGTCGGCCGGTTCCACGGGCGCGGTGAAGCCGTCCCCGTCCCGACCGACGACGCCGAACGACCCGGTGCCGCCGACCTCGGGCAGGCTCAGCCGGTTGGCCGTGGCGGTGAGCCCGGCCAGCGAGCCGAGCACCGTCAGCTCCACCTCGCCACGCACGTTCCCGCGCCGTGCGACGGCTTTCGCGGTGCCCGTGCGGTGCGCGCGGAACACGCCGTCGGCGACCCAGCCGACGTCCGGGCGCGTGGAGTGCCAGGACCGGGCCTGGTCGCGGGCCGGGCCGTAGGTCTCGTCGTAGCCGTCCGCGACGAGCCGGCGGGTGAGGCCGGGGAACACGCGCTCCGGGTGGCCGCCCGCGACGGTGTCCGTGCCGGGCGCGCGACGCGGGTCGATCGCGGTGCGCGCCCAGAACCCGGTGAGCCGGCCGCTGCCCTCCGGCGCGTACAGCGCCAGGCCGTTGGGCACCGAGCGCTCACCGCCGTCGGAAGGCGTGTTCTCGACGGCCACGGCCGCTGTGCCGGGGGTGCGCGCGAGCAGGGTCGACGAGCCGCCGCCGTCGAGGTTGAGCGCGTTGTGCGCGCCCATTTCCTTGAGGATCGACGCCATGTCCTTGAGGTTCAGCCCCAGCAGGAACGGTGCTTGGCGGCCGTCCACGGTGAGCATGAACATCTTCTTGCCGTCGGCGGAGAAGCCGACCGCGGTGCGCGGGTGCAGCGCGTCGTCCGGCGCGACCACCACGCCGTCCTTGATCAGCAGCTGGTTGCCGCCGACGGCGGCCTTGATCGCGTTGCCGTCCGCGGTTTTCGTGGTGTAGTCGACGGAGACCCGTTGCCCCGGTTCGAGCGACGCCAGCACGTCCGCGCCGGCCTCGCGGCCGACCAGGACGTAGCCGTCGGACGGGATCGGGTCGTCGCCCGCCGCGGTGCGCAGTTCGACCACGACGTCGGCGCGCACCACCACCTCGGTCACCTTGGTCGCGCCGCGCACGGCGCGGGCGCGGCTGTAGGAGCCCCACAGCGGGTTGAACACGCCGACCGCGCCTGCCGCGATGGACGCGCTGTTGAGCTGCGCCAGGGGGATCGTCGTGCCGTCCTCGCGGGTCACGCGGCCCTCGAACAGGACGTCCATGACGCGGCCGATCCCGGCGGCGTCGACGCCGACCGCGCGGCGGTGGCCGGCGGCGGGCGACTTGACGGTGGCGCCGTCCCGCACGCCGACGCCCTCCGGCGCGTTGGAGTTGTTGATGTCGAAGAAGTCGCCGTTGACGGCGGCCACGGCGCGGGTGCGGCTCGCTTGCGCGGACAGGGGTTCCGCGCTGGTGACCCGGCCGGGGTGCAGGTACTCGACCCTGGTGCCGGCGGTGAGGTCGACGGTGAGCGCGTCACCACGCACCCAGCCGCCGGCGTCGCCGGGTTCGTACCAGTCGAAGGAGTCCAGGGAGACGCCCGGTGCGACCGGGCGGCTGGTGCGGGTGGTCTCGATGCGCCGCGCGGGGTCCACCGCGGACTTCGCGGCCACCGCGTCGGGCAGGTCGAGCAGCCGCACCGCCGGTGGTGGCCCAGGGTGGGCGGGTTCGGCGTGGGCGGGTTCGGCGTGGGCGGTCGGGACGGGGATCAGGGCAAGGACCAGGGTGGCCGCGAGCGGCCACGAGCGTCTGGACACAGGGTCTCCGCGGTCGGTGGAGGGGTTTCACCGGTGGCGGTCCCGTGACTCGGAACCCGTTGGGACGCGCCCGTTCGGCCGCGTCCCCGCGCGCCACCGGAGCACGCCGCTACTGGGTAACAGCTCCCGTCCGGTACGCACCAGGACTGTTGCCCGTCCACCGCTTGAACGCCCGGTGAAATGCGCTCGCCTCGGAGAAACCCAGGCGCAGCGCCAATTCCTCCACCGACTCGCCGCCGCGCACCAGGCTCGCCACCGCCTGGTCGCGCAGCAGCTGCTCGCGGACCTCGCGGAACGACGTGCCCTCGGCGGCGAGCTTGCGCCGCAACGTCGGCCCGCTCACCCCGAGCCGCGCGGCCACGTTGTCCAGGCCCACCACGCCGCTGCCGAGTTCCCGCCGCACCCGGCCGGACGCGTCCGCGCCGTAGTCGCGCCGGGACAGCAGTTCGGCGGGCGAGTCGCGCAGGAACCGCCGCAGCGCCGCCTCGTCCTGCACCACGGGCATCCGCAGGAAGCGGGTGTCGAAGGTCAGCACGGTCTCCGGCGCGGCGAACCGCAGCGGGCAGCCGTAGATCAGGTGGTACTCGGCCGCGTGCGGTGGTTCCGGGTAGGCGAGGTCGAGCGACCGCAGCGGGATGCGCCTGCCGATCAGCCACGACGAGAACCGGTGCCACAGCACCAGCAGCGACTCCACCAGGAACCGGTCCGGGTCGTCCACGCCCTCGGCGGCGAGCGTGAACCGCGCCACGCCGTCCCGTTCGGTCAGCCGCATCACCGGCCGCACGTCGAAGAGCCGGTAGAAGTCGAGGCCGCGCTTGAGGGCGTCGGCCAGGGTCGCGCAGTGCACGGCGAGCAGGCACATGGTCGGGAACGTGCCGCGCTTGCTGCGTTGTGGGCCGAAACCCATGAACTCGTCGTCCAGCACGTCCCAGAGGAGCTGGACCAGCCGGGTGTACTGGGCGGGCGTGACCCGCGCTCGGTCGTCGGCGAGCAGCGCCTCGGGGATGCCCGCGCCGGAGAGCAGGGACGGCACGTCGTGCCCGTGCCGGAGGGCGCCCCGCAGCGCGGCCCGGACGTAGTGGATGGCGATGGTGCGCGTGAGCATCGCTCACAGTGTGGCAGGACCCGGGGCACGGCCGAGTGCGACGGCGCGGTGTGGGGAGAGAGCAGTACCGCGCCGCCGCACCCGGTGGCCCACCCCAGTGAGCCGGCTCCTCGTCGATGGGGCATCCGCCCGCCCATCCACGAGGGACGATGTGGCCTTCACCACTTTAGGTGGTCTAGACCAGATGCGTCAATAGTGCGAAGAGGACCTGGCTGGATCAGACCAATACGAGGCACCTTCGGGCCGTTTCCCAGCAGTCGCGCCCCGGACGAACCCACACCCCGCGCCCGCCCACCGCCCTCCCCCCGTCTTCAGCACCCACGCCGCCGATCCGCGCGGTTCCACTCCGGCTCGCCGGTCCCACGAGCCCCGGCCCCCGCCCCGTGCGCCGCGGACCGAGAGCCGGCCCGCTTCCTCGGCACCCAACGCGGTGCCCGACCCGGTTCCCGGCCACGCCGGCCCAGCCCCCCGACCCGCGAGCGACAGCACCCGGCCCGGACGCCCGGCCGCGGTCCGCCGCGACGCCCGCGCCGGGTGCCCCACTCGCGGCGACGCCGCACCGGACCCGGACGGCCCGTCCTCGGACTCCACCGCGCCGACTCCGGCGGCAGTGGCCCCGACGCCCGTCCGGTCCGATCCGGCGACGCCCGCGCCGACCCCGACGGCCCTCCCGGGCCAGGCGGGTGGCGCCACGCCGCGCCCGACAGCCGCAGGCACGCCCCCCTCGTGCCCCGGAGTCGGGCGCGACCCCGACTCGTGCGGCACAAGAGTCCCGGAAACGCCTGACGAATCTCTGACGTCTCGCCGGCGGCGCGGGTTAGGGTCGCCGGGTGGGTGAACGGACCGGTCTCGTCGTGCTCGCCGCGCTGATGATCGGCAGCGCGGTTTTAGGGCCGTTCCCGCACCCCGTGCCGCTGCTGTTCGCCATCGCCGCCGCGGGCGCGGTGAACGCGGTCTTCCCGCTCATGCGCAGCTTCGGGTCGGCCGTCCTGGGCGGTGCCGCGGTGGCCGGTGTCGGTGTCGCGGCGGTGCCGTTCGTGACCTGTTCGACCGACCGGTTCACCGACGTGTTCACCTGCACCGGCGACGCGCCGACCTGGCACATGACCGGCGCGGTGCTCGTCGCCGCCCTGTCCGGGGCCGCGCTGGTGCTGGCACGCGCGCTCGGCGCGGCCGAGTTGGCACGGCGGCTGGCCGCGATCGAGCGTGCCGTGACCGAGGGGGCACGTCGGTGAAGCTGACCTGGCAGCAGGTCGCCGCGTGGCGCACGCGTGCGCACAGCCTGGACGTCCGACGTCCCGCGGCGGACGCGCTCGACGTGGTCTCCGAGCTGTGCGGGCTCCACGCACAGCTCATGTCCTCCGCCGAGGCCACCCTGCACGCGCGCGTCGACGGGCTCGACCCGGACTTCGTCGCCACCGCCCTGTGGGAGGACCGGACCCTCGTCAAGACCTGGTCCATGCGCGGCACGCTGCACCTGCTGCCGTCCCGCGAGTACCCGCTGTGGCAGGCCGGTTTCGCCACGTACCGGCACTACCGCAAGCCGATCTGGCACCGGAACTTCGGCATCACCGCCGAGGAGCTGGACGAGTTGCTGGACGGCGTGTCGTCGGCGCTGGACGGCGACCCGCTGACCCGGTTCGAGCTGGCCGACGAGGTGGCCGCCCGCACGTCGCCGCACATCGGCGAGAAGCTGCGGGAGAGCTGGGGCGCGTACCTCAAACCCGCCTCGTTCCAGGGTCGGCTGGTGTTCGGACCGGGTGACGGCAGGCTGGTCCGGTTCACCCGGCCCGACCGGTGGCTGCCGCCCGGCGAGCCGGCCCCGGAGGACGCCGTCGCCGAGATCGCGCTGCGCTTCTTCGCCCAGCAGGGCCCGGCGACGCGCGAGGAGTTCGCCCGGTGGTGGGGCGTGCAGCCCGCGGAGGGCGGGCGGGTGCTCAAGGCGTTGGGCGACCGGATCGCGCCCGTGGACGTGGCGGGCGAGCCGTACTGGATGCGTGCCGACCTCGTCGAGGCGGTGCGCGACGCCGAGCCGGTGACCGGGGTGCGGTTGCTGCCCGCGTTCGACCAGTACGTGGTCGCCGCGACCCGGCACGCCGCGCGGTTGATGACCGGGGGCACGCCGGACCGGGTGTACCGGCCGCAGGGGTGGCTGTCGCCCGTGCTGCTGGTGGACGGCCTCATGGCCGGCATCTGGAACCGCGAGGAACGCGGTGGGAAAACCACCGTCACCGTCGAACCGTTCCGCTCGTTGTCCGCACGGGCGCGGAAAGCGGTGCTCGCCGAGGTGGCGCGGACAGCCGGGTCGGCCGAGGTGGACTGGGTCGACTGAGACCTGTCGATCAAGCGGTACTGTGCTGCCGTTCGCGCCGAAGCGCAGCAGTGCGCCGCTACGAGACTCGGAGGTCGGCTGTGCGGGTGCGGTGGGCGGCCGGCGGCCTGGCCGTGGCGGCGTCGGCGCTGACCGGCGTGCTGATCGGCGTCTACATCGACGGCCTGGACCGCCCCAAAGCCGAGCCACCGCCGTCAACCTGGATCACCCGCCCCTCCCCCTCTTCCTCCGCGCCCACCACCACGACGACCAGCGCATCGACCACCGACCCGATCGCGGCGGCGACCACCGCCCGAGCGACGTCCTCCGCACCACGCACCACGGTTCCTCCCCCGCCGCGCGGGACCACCGAGGAGCCGACAGCGGAGTCCCCGACGTGGACCACGACCACCACGACCAAGACCCGCCACACGGAATGGCCCTGCGGCCCCCTCAACCCCTTCCCCCCACCGCGCTGCGACGACTGAGGGGCCGGGTTCGGTCGGCTGGTCGAGGTCGGCGAACCGACGACAGCACCCCCGATGACAGGGGCCGGACGACGATGGCCCGGGCGGCCCGGCGGCCCCAGCGCGGCGGAAGACCGCTAACTTTCAGGCAACCTCCCTGAAAGTTTCCCAGCTCGCTATCTATCAGGCAGGCTCCCTGAAAGTTTCGGGCCTCGCTAACTATCAGGCAGGCTCCCTGAAAGTTCCGCGAGCGCCGGACCGCCGGGCTCGCGACCGCCGAACCGCCACCCGCCCCGCGATCGCCGACCCGGGGTGGCCCAGTGCGCGGGCAGCGGTTCGGGAGCGGTGGTCGGCGTGTTGGCGGATGATCGCCACGGCGGCCGTGAAAGCGCTCTCACCAGGGGCGGGCCGGTTAAGCTGGTTCGGTTCCGAAGCGAGGAGTTGGTCGTCGTGTCCGTCCAGTCGCACCCCGGCCGGCCGACCCTGGAGGACGTGGCGGCGAAGGCGGGGGTGTCCCGCGCGACCGCGTCCCGGGTGTTGAACTCGTCGCCCCGGGTCAGTCCGGAGGCGCAGGAGGCTGTGACGGCCGCCGTGACGGCGCTGGGCTACCAGCCCAACCAGGCGGCGCGGGCGCTGGTCACCCGGCGGACCGGTGCGGTGGCCGTGGTGTTCTCCGAGCCGGAGCCGAAGATCTTCGCCGATCCTCATTTCGCGTGGCTGATCCGCGCCGCCGCCCGGTCGCTCGCCGACGCGGACGTGCAGATGGTGTTGCTGCTGGTCCACTCGCCGGAGGACATGGCGCGCGCCCGGCGGTTCCTCGCGGGCGGGCACGTGGACGGCGCGCTGGTGTTCGCGCCGCACAAGGGCGACCAACTCCCCGCCGCCGCCCGGAAGCTGCCGCTGCCCGTGGTGTACGCGGGCCGACCGTGGGGCCCGCTGCGTGGCCTGCACCTGGTCGACCACGACAACGAGGGCGGCGGTGTGCTGGCCACCGAGCACCTGATCGCCCTGGGCCGCAAGCGCATCGGGTCGGTCACCGGGCCGCTGGACGAGCACTCGGCGGTGGACCGCCTGGCGGGCTGGCGCGCCGCGACCGGCGCGTCGGACGAGGACGTCGCGCTCCTCACCGAGGACGGCGGGTTCTCCCGCGAGGGCGGCAAGCGCGCGATGGCCGCACTGCTGGCCCGGGTGCCGGACCTGGACGCGGTGTTCGTCGCGAGCGACCTGATGGCGGACGGCGCGCTGGAGGCCCTGCGCGCGGCGGGCAGGCGGGTGCCGGAGGACGTCGCCGTCGTCGGCTTCGACGACCACCCGGCGATCGCCCCGCACACCACCCCGCCGCTGACGACCGTCCGCCAGGACACCGGCGACCAGGTCAAGCACATGGTCACCCACCTGCTGCGACTGCTCCGCGAGGAACCGGTGCGGGCGCGTCGCGAGGTGCTGCCGACCGCACTGGTAACCCGGGGCTCGGCCTGACACGCGGACGACGCGGGATTCGGCCCCACGCGGCATTCCGCCGACGCGGGGCCGGCCCGGCCCTCGCCCGGGTCGGCCCCGCACCTGGAGTAGAGGGCCGGGCCACGCGGTCGTGACGCGTGCCGCGCGAAATTCCTGTGAAGCCGGACACACGGACGGCCCGCTCCGCACGCGGAACGGGCCGTCCGGCTCCCCCGGGTTACGCCTCGGCCATCCCTGCCACGACCGAGGTCCGGGCCGCGCGCCGCGCGGGCAGCGCCGCGGCCAGCACGGCAGCCACCACCGCCGCGCCGAGCATGGCGGCGATCTGTCCGAACGGGACGGTCAGCACGACCGCCACCGCGTCGGTGGACACCGCCGTCGTGATCACCCAGCCGAACCCGACGCCGAGCACCAGGCCGATCGCCGCGCCCATCACGGCCATCAGGACCGATTCGACCACCAGCATCAGCCGCAACTGGCCCCTGGTCAGGCCGAGCGCCCGCAGCAGCGCCGACTCCCGCGTCCGCTCCAGCACCGACAGCGTCAACGTGTTGGCGATGCCGAACAACGCGATCACCACGGCCAGGCCGATCATCGCCCACACGAACGCCAGCACCTGGTCGAGCTGCTTGTTGAGCTGCTCCTTCGTCTCCGCCGCCGAGTCCAGCACGGCCAGCGGCGAGGTGTCGGTGACCTGCTCGACCGCCGCGCGGCTGTCCGCGACACCCGGCTTGAGCTTCACCATGATGCTGTCGTAACCGGCCAGCTCGGGGTTCAACGCCTTCGCCGTCTCCAGCGTCACGACGCCGTCGCCGAGGCGCTGGCCGGTGACGATCGCGACGACCTTCAGGTCACCCGACCCGTTCTCGGTCTTCACGGCCTTCGTGGAGCCGACGGTCAGCCCTTCCGCCTTGGCGTAGTCCGACCGCACGGCGATCGTGCCCGCCTTCAGGTCGGCCAGCGACCCGCTCTCCACCTTGGGCCGGAACAGGTTGCCCAGCGAGTCCTGCGCGACGGCGACGAAGTAGGCGCCTTCGCCGACGACCTCCGCGGTCGGCGCGACGCGCTCCACGGCGGGCGACGCGGCGAGCTGGGTGGCCAGTTCGGCGGGCAGCAGCCGGCTCGGCACCGACGACGTCACCGTGTAGTCGGCGGGCATCCGCTCGTCGATCTGGGCGTTGGCGGTCTCCTTGGCGCTGTTGGCGACCACCGTCACCATCGCCACGATGGTCACGCCGATCATCAGCGCGGCCGTCGTCGCGGCGGTTCGCTTGGGGTTGCGGCCGGCGTTGGCCGACGCGAGCTTGGCGGGCACCCCGAACAGGGCGCGCGGCACCACGCCGAGGGCGCGGTTCACCGGGCCGACCAGCAGCGGGCCGAGCACCAGCACGGCGGCCAGCACGATCATCGTGCCCGCGCCGGTCACCATCATCGCCGCCTGCTCCTCCAGGCCGAGGCCCAGCACGATCACGCCCGCGCCGCCGACGCCGAGCAGCACCGCGAGCAGCACGCGCAACCGGCCGGTCCGCGACACCTCCTCGCTGCTGTCGGGCTGGCTGCGCAACGCCGCCACCGGCGGCACGCGGGTCGCCCGCCGGGCGGGCAGCACGGCCGCGAGCACGGTCACCAGCACACCGACGCCAAACGCCGCGAGCACCGTCGTGCCGGTCAGCGGGAGCTGGACCGACGGCGAGGCGCCGCCGGTGACGAACCCGCCGATCAACTGCTGGAGCAGCGCGGACACGCCGAGACCGCCGAACAGGCCGATCACCGACGCCGCGAAGCCCATCACCACGGCCTCGGCCAGCACGCTGCGGAACACCTGCTTGCGGCTCGCGCCGACGCACCGCATCAACGCCAGCTCCCGGGTGCGCTGCGCGACCAGGATGGTGAACGTGTTGTAGATGACCATCGCCGCGACCACCAGCGCGATCACCGCGAACGCCAGCAGGAACGCGGTGAACTCCGCGGCCTGCGAGCTGATCGACCGCAGCGTGTCCGCGGTCAGCTCCTCACCGGTCTGCACCCGGAGACCGGTGCCCTCCAACGCCTTCGCCACGGCGTCCGTGACCTGCTGCTGCGTGTAGCCGTCGGCGGCGACGCCGACCGCCTGGTACGCGAGCCTCTCCGGGTCGAACGACTGGAAGGCTGCGGGCGTGAGCACCAGGTGGTCCGCGCCCGACATGGACATCTCGCCCACGCCCTGCTGGTAGGTGCCGACGAGGGTGAACTCGCGCTTCTGCTCGTCCTTGCCCAGCAACGTGACGGGACCGCCCACGGTCAGCTTGGCCGTGGACGCGGTCCGCACGTCCACCGCGACCTCGTTGTCCGAGGCGGGGTAGCGGCCGGTGGACAGGTCGTACTCGCGCAGCTTCTCGGTCGACCCGAGCGGCACCGCCAGGGCGGGCTTCGCCTTGCCGGCGGACGTGATCAGCGGCACCGGGACGAACCCGCGAGGATCCGCGCCCGCAACACCGGGTGTCCGACGGATCTTGGCCAGCTCTTCCGCGCCGATGCCCTTGGCGTCACCGGACATGGTGACGGCGAAGTCGACGTTGCGCGCGCTTTTGGCGAACTCCTCCCGCATCCCGGCGCTCATGGCGTCGCCGAGCACCAGGGTGCCGGTGACGAACGCGACGCCGAGGGCGATCGCGACCGACGACAGCACCAGGCGGGCGGTGCGGGCCTTGATGCCCGCGAGGATCGTGCGCAGCATCAGCTCACGCACCCAGGTGCTTCAGGGCGGACAGCACGGAGTCGGCGGTCGGGTTGTCGATCTCGCCGGCCAGGTGGCCGTCGGCGAGCAGCACCACGCGGTCCGCGTACGAGGCGGCCACCGGGTCGTGCGTCACCATGATCACCGTCTGGCCGAGCTTGCGCACCGACATCCGCAGGAAGTCCAGGACCTCCGCGCCGGACCGCGAGTCCAGGTTGCCGGTCGGCTCGTCGGCGAACACCACGTCCGGCTTCGCGACCAGGGCGCGGGCGCACGCGACGCGCTGCTGCTGGCCGCCGGACAGCTCGGTCGGCTTGTGCCGCAACCGCTCCCGCAGGCCGAGCACGTCGACGATCGTGTCGAACCAGGCGCGGTCGGGCTTGCGGCCCGCCAGTTCCAGCCCCAGCAGGACGTTCTGCTCCGCGCTCAGCGTGGGCAGCAGGTTGAACGCCTGGAACACGAACCCGATCCGGTCGCGGCGCAGCTTGGTGAGGTCCTTGTCGCCGAGCGAGGTGATCTCGGTGCCGGCGATGTGGACCGTGCCGCCGTCGACGTTGTCGAGACCGGCCAGGCAGTGCATCAGGGTGGACTTGCCGGAGCCGGAGGGCCCCATGATCGCGGTGAACTTCCCGGCCTCGAAGGCGACGCTCACGCCGTCCAGCGCCCGGACGGCGGTGTCGCCCTTGCCGTAGACCTTCACCAGGTTCGCGGCAGCTACAGCGGTGCGCGTTCCGACGTCGGACACCAGTGCGGACATGCTCCCTCATTCCCTCTGCTCAAGCGGACAGGGGAAAACTATGGGCCGCGCACGTGCGCGGTCGTCACCACGGCGGCGGAACCCCGCATCCGCCTCGGGTATGACCCGCCCTAGTCCCGAGGTCGGGCCGGCCCCACCTGCACGGGTGGGGCAGGCACCACCAGGGGTGAGGTGGGGAGGGCGCGCGGCAGGAGATCCACGACGAGGGCGAACACGCGACGGCGCGGCGCGCGGCAGGAAAGGCGTGACGAGGGCGAACACGCGGCGGGGCTGCGGGTGCGCGACCAGGAGCACGCGGCGGGAGCGACGCGCGACCAAGAGCACGCGGCGAGAGCGACGCGCGACAGGGGCGGAAGCGCGGCGGGTGGTCCGGGTCCCGGCCGCACCGGCTCGGCAGTGGCCGGTGGTCGCGAGACCCGAAGGGCCGCAACGGAACCACCGCGAGCCGGAAGCCGACGGCCCGCCGGAACGGCTACCCGGGTTGGTCGAGCAGGCCGCGGTCGTAGGCGATGGCGACCGCCTCGGCTCGGCGGCTCGCGCCGAGCTTCGCCATGATCCGGGTCAGGTGCACGCTCACCGTCTTCTCCGAGATGTACAGCTCCTCACCGACCTCGCGGTTGGTGCGGCCCAACGCCACCAGGCCCAGCACCGAGCGCTCCCGCGGCGTGAACGGGTCCACCCGGGAACGGGGCGCCTCCGCGCCCAGCGACACGCGTGCCCGCCGCGCGGTCAACCGCACGGCGTCCCGCAGCGGCACGGCGGACAGGCGGTCGGCCACGTCCGCCGCGGCACGCAGCTGCGTCACCGCCTCGTCCCGCCGGTCCTCCGCGAGCAGCGCCTCCGCCGCCCGCCACCGGCAGACCGCCTCCTCGAACACCATGCCGAAGGCGAAGGCACCGACCGCCGCCAGCCAACGCGCGACGTCGCCACCGCCCTCCAGCCTGCTCTCCTCGGCCGCCGCCCGCACCAGCCAGGCCCGACCCTCCGGGCCGAGCGAACCGGTGCGCGGCGAGCCCCGCTCGGCGGTGGTCCGCGCGTACCCCGCCAGCTCGCGCCCCGCCGCCACGGCCGACCGCTCGGCCTCCACGTCCTTGCGCCGCCGCGCCCGCGCCGCCAGGTCGGCGTACCCGGACACGCCGATCGCGGCGAGCCGGATGCCCGCCAGCATCCACTCGCCCTCGCGGGCCGACCAGTCGATCGCGTCCGCGACCCGCTCCACGGCGTGCTCCGGCCGACCACGCCACAACGCCAGCTCCGCGCCCGTGCCACCGGTGATCAGGGCGATCTGGATGTCCCGGTGCCAGTCCGCGCGCAACTCGCCCAGCAGCTTCTCCGCCTGGTCGAACTCGCCACGCCCGACCATGACGTGGGTACCCGCGGCGGCTAGTCGCGCGGACACCGTGCTGGACACCCGCAGGCCGGGTGGTTCGGCGGCGACCGCCGCCTGGTCCCAGTCGCCGCGGTAGTACCTGGTCAGCACCTGGAGGATGCGCAGCTCCAGGCCGAACGTGCTCCACGACAACCCGGTGGCACGCGCCCGGTCCATGCCCTCGTCCAGCACCCGCGCCGCGTCCGCCAGCTCACCCAGCTCGTAGTGGTGCAGCCCGAGGTAGTACCGCGCACGCAGCTCGGTGCTGACCGCGCCCACCTCCATCGCGCACTCCACCGAACCCGCGAAGCGCCGCCGCGCCGCCGCCACGTCCGCGCCCGCGTCGTCCAGCAGGCCCAACGTGGCCAGCGCGTCCGCCACGGCGGCCTCCGCGTTCGCCTCCCGGCCGTCACGCACGGCTTCCTCGGCCCGCCGCCGCGCCTCCCCGTACTCGCGCGCCTGCCGCAACGCCGTCGCCCACACGGCGAGCACCCACGCCCGCGCCGGGCTCGCCGGGCGGTCCCGGACCAGCCGCCACGCCTCCTCGATCGCGGTGAACTTCTCGTCGTCGGTGCCGTCGAGCACCTGGAGCGCCTGCGCGAACCGCCGCCACATCTCGGCGGCCTCCTCCGGCGACCGCTCGTCCACCAGGAGCGTGCCGGTGCGGGCGAACGCGATAGCGCGCTCCGGCTGCCCCGCCGTGCCCGCCGCCCAGGACGCACGGCGCAGCAACAACAACTCGGTCATGTCCGCCGGCCGCTGCTCCGGTGGCACCGCCTGCCACAGCCGCAGCGCCTGCTCCAGGTGCCGCAGCGCTTCGGCGGGCGCGCCCGCCGACTGCGCTTCCTGCGCCGCCTCGATCGAGGCGCGCAGGGCACGCGGCAGGTCGTGGCTCTCCAGGCAGTGGTGGGCCAGCGCCGCCGCCGCGCCCCGGTCCGGCAGGGCGGCGATCCGCGCGGCGTAGGCGGCGTGCAGCCGCACGCGCTCGCCCGGCAGCAGGTCGCCGTAGACGGCTTCCCGCAACAACGCGTGCCGGAACGTGAACATCTCGTCCCGGTCCACCAGCAGCACGTGGTGCTGGACGGCCTCGCGCAACGCCTCGTCCAGGGCGACGTCGTCCGCGCCCACCACCTGCCGCAGCAGGTCGTGCCCCACCGAACGGCCGCCCACGGAGGCCACGCGCACCACTTGCTGCGCGGCGGGCGAAAGCCGTTCGATCCGGGCCAGCAGCACCTCGGCCAACGTCCACGGCACGCCGGAGCCGCACGTCGCGACGGCGATCAGCTCCTCGGCGAAGAACGCGTTGCCGTCCGACCGCTCCGCGACCTCCAGCACCAGGTGGTCCGGCAGGCCGTCGGCCAGCGCCGCCACGAAGGAACGCGCGTCGATGGCGCTGAACGGCGTCAGGTCCAGCCGCTGCACGGCGGGCAGCCGCACCAGCTCGTTGAGCAGGGACCGCAGCGGGTGGCCGCGGTGCAGGTCGTCCGACCGGTAGGTGCCGACCACCAGCAGCCGCTGCGACCGCAGGCGGGAGAACAGGAACGACAGCAGGTGGCGGGTCGACGCGTCGGCCCAGTGCAGGTCCTCCAGCACCAGCAGCACCGGCCGCTGCTCGGCCAGGTCGCCGAGCAGCCCGTGCACCGCGTCGAACAGCTGCAACTGGCCGATGTCCTGCTCCGGCCGCCGACCGACCAGGTGCGACGGCAGGCCGGACAACCCGCTGTCCTGCGCCGCGGGCAGCGCCAGCTCCGGCAGCAGCCTGCCCAACGCGGGCCGGGCCGTCAGGTCCAGCAGACCCGCCTCCCGCACCTGGCCCAGCGCTTCGGTGAAGGGCAGGTACGGCAGGCCGGCACCGCCGACGTCCAGGCACCGGCCGGTGATGACGAGCGCGTCGGCGTCGGACGCCAGCTCCTCCACCAACCGGGTCTTGCCGACGCCCGCGTCACCGGCGAGCAGCACCGCGCCCGCCCGGCCGCGGGCCGCTTCGTCGAGGGCGGCGCGCAGCCTGGTGATCTCCCGGCTACGCGCCACCAAGGGGATTCCGGAACCAAGGCGTGCCACGGGTGGCATGTTCGCACACCTCAGGCGGCCGGTCGCGCGCCATTCGCCGACGGCGGCACCCCTCGTGACCCGCCGTGCCGGACCGGTCTCCCCCGTTCGCCGTGTGCCGCGCCCGATCCGCCGTGGTCAGCGGGGCGGTAGGCCGCACGCGGCCCGCCGGGACCGGCCGAACGCGGCTCGCCACTGTTATCCGAACGCGGCTCGCCGCTGTCGTCTGAACGCGGCTCGCCACTGTCGTCCGAACGCGGCTCGCCGCGGTGGACCAACCACTGCCACCAAGACCGCCGCGGCGGACCGCTGCGCCGCCCCACGCGGGCCTGCGCGGCGTCCGCCCGCAGGGCCGCCTGCCGGTAGTCGACCTCCGCCTTGATCGCCTCGGGCGTCCACTCCACGATGCCCCCTCCTCGTCGTCGTCAACGAGGAAGAGGTTGGTGCTGAGGCACCGGCCCCGGCATCGGGTGTTCACGTGCCATCCGGGCCTGGTTCCCTTACCCGCCGCCGTGAGGGGGGACAGACGGCGGGTAAGGGATGCCTCAGGCGGACCTCAGCAGGGGCCGAGGTCCTTCCACACGCCCCACTCACCGGTGGTCCCGGGCTCGTCGCCCTGGGTCCACCACTTGGCCTGCCACTTGTTGCCCTTGTGGGAGACCTGGTTGCCACCGTTGTAGACCTTGCCCGACTCCCACGCGGCGACCGCGCAGCCCGGGTTCTGGGTCGTGGTGGTCGTGGTGGTGCTGGTGGACGGCGAGGTCGACGTCGGCGGCACGTCGCTGCTGCCGCGCGGGTAGTCCGACGCGATCGCGTAGGACTTGCCGCCGAAGGTGAGCTTGAAGTTCGACGGCGAGGCGATCGGCAGCTGGTAGCTGAGCGCCACGTCCACCGACGCGCCCGGCGCGAGCGACTGCCACGACGGCAGGGTCAGCTCGACGTGCTGGAAGTCGCCCTTCAACCCGCCCACGTTCGGCCCGCTGTGACCCCGGGACGTGACGCGCAGCCCGAACCCGGACTGGTCGCTCATGCTGCCCGGCGCGCTGGTGCCGTAGTCGAACTCGATCTTCGCGCCGCCGGGGATCGCGGTGGTGGAGTTGTTGGTGATCTTCAGCTTCGGGTTGATCGGGTAGTTGTTGTCGCCCAGCGCGAAACCGGACACCGTGGCCGACACGTTCAGCACCTCGGACGGCGGCGTGCCCGCGGCCTTCCGGCTGCCGTACGGCGCGGAGCCGCGCAGCCCCTCGTCGATCTTGGTGATGAGGGTGTCGCCGATGGTGTACTGCTTCTTGGTGTCGTCGAAGCGGTAGTCGCCCGCCAGCTCCCAGATCATGATGCCGCCGAGGCCCTTGTCCTTGACGTACTTCGCCTTGGCGACCAGCGACTGCTCGTCCTCAGTGGACAGGAAGACCTTCTTGTCGGCGTTCCACAGCCACGGCGCGCTCATCGTGTTGTCGTAGTAGCGCACGTACTGGCCGGAAACCCGGTCGGCCGGCTTGTTCTTCGGGTCGAGGCCGTACTTCTCCAGGTAGTCCGGCGTGATCTCGTTCTCGAGGTTCTTGGCGTGCCACATGGGGTTCGCGCCCGCCGGGACCTCGGCGCCGGACTTGTCCAGGTCGTGCCAGAGGTTGTCGATGCCGATCGCGCCGTTGCCGCACGGCGTGGTGGAACCGACGTTGGAACCCGTGCCGGGCGGGCACTTCGTCTGGTCGGGCAGCGCCGCCTTGCCCCACAGGCCGTTGGTGCCGCCGGTGACGCCCTGCCAGCCACGCGTGTAGAACGGCACGCCGATGTTGATCCGGCCGGCCTGCATCGCGCCGCGGAAGTAGTGGTACGCCCAGTCGGTGTTCAGGTAACCCGTGCCGTCGTACGCGCCGTAGACGCCGCCCGCCGCGAGTTCGCCGTCCTTGCCGTCGTCGTAGAGCGCGGCGTTCGGGCCGACGAAGTGGTTCCACGCGCCGTGCAGGTCGTAGGACATGATGTTGACGTAGTCCAGGAACCGGGTGACCTGGTACGCCTCCTGGCCGCGCAGCAACCAGCCGGACGCCGGGACGGCCGCGGTGAGCAGGTAGTGCTTGCCGTCGGCGGCGGACGCGCGGTCGAGCTTCTCCCGCAACGTCTTCATGAGGGCGTCGTAGCCCTTCCACAACGTGGCGCGGTTGGCGTCGGAGATCCAGTAGTCGTCCGGGTTGCCCGCGTACTTGTTGGAGGTGGCGTACTCGTAGTCGATGTCGACGCCGTTGAAGCCGTACTTGCGGATGAACTCGACGGCGGAGTCGGCGAACGTGTCGATCGAGGACTGCGACTGGGCCATCTTGTAGAAGCCGCCCGAGGCGTTGCGGGAGCCGTCGGGGTTCAGGAACCCGCCGGTCTCCGCCCAACCGCCGACGGACACGAGGGTTTTGACGTTCGGGTACTGCTTCTTGTACTTGTTCAGCAGGTTGAAGTGGCCCTTGTAGGGCAGGGACGGGTCGAGTTCGACGCCGGGCCACGTCATGCCGGTGGACGGGTTGTCGGGGCCGTCCGGGCCGACCGACACCTTGTTGCCCGCGTCGACGTGGGCGAACGCGTAGTTCAGGTGCGTGACCTTGTTCCAGGGGATGTCCGAGGCGAGGTAGGCGGGCGCGCCGTTCTTGCCGGTGCGCCAACTGGTGAAGTAACCGATCACCCGGCGGGAGTGGTCGGGGCCCATGTTCTCGCGGCCCTCGGTGTCGTAGACTGAGCAGTAGGGGACGGAGACCCCGGGGGTCTGGTAGAGGCCGTCGGGGCGGCACTCCTCCCCCGTGGCCGCGCTGGACGTGGACGGTGACGCGACCGCTATCGCGAGTCCGGCCGCGGTGGCGATGGTCGCCAGTAGCGGCAGCAACCTTCTTGGCACTGAGGTACCTCCTGCACCAGGCGGCGGCCTCGTCGCAGAGTGGAGCCAACGAAACGTAAATAGGTCCAGACCTTTCTGTCAATAGGTCCAGACCACTCAACCGATCGAGCCCCGGTCGGCGCCCCGCCGGGCGGATCCGGCCGAACGGCGCAGCGTCAGGAGGCGGTGGTGGCGGCACGCGCGCGGGCCAGCCGGGCCCGCACCTGGTCCGCCTCCGGGGCGTTCAGCTCCGTGAACAACGCCAGCGCGCGCTGCCAGTGCGCCACCGCGCCCGCCATGCCCTGCCGGTCGAACACCATCGCCAACCGGTCGTGCGCCAACGCCTGGTGGTACGGGCTCATCGCCGCCGAGGCCAGCGACAACGCGGTGCGCGCCGAGGCGACCGCCTCCGCCAGCTCGCCGGACTCCACCAGCACCGCCGCCAAGTCGGTGTGGCACACCGATTCGCCGCACTGCTCGCCGACCTCCTGGTAGATCCGCACCGCCGCGCGCAACCACGTCTTCGCGTCGTCGTAGCGGCGCATCGCCAGGTACAGCGGGCCCAGGTTGTGGTGCGCCGCGGCCTCCGCCCAACGCGAACCCGCCGCGCGCGAGACCTCCAGCGCCTCCCGGTAGTGCCGCTCGGCCTCCTCCATCCGGCCCGATGTCTGGAGCATGTCGCCGACCGTCGTCAACGCCCGCGCCTGCGCCTTCACGTCACCGCTCGCCCGCGCCACGTCCAGCGCCTCGCGCACGCGGTCCAGCGCCTCGTCGTGGCGGTGGAACTGGAGCAGCGCCACGCCGAGGTTGAACAACGTCACGAACCGCGCCTGCGGGTCGCCCAACGACGTGGCCGCCCGCATCGCGGCTTCCGTGGTGCGCAGCCAGGTGACGCGGTCCGCGCGCAGCCAGAAGAACCGCGACAACGCGTACGGCAACTGCCAGGCGTGCACCAGCCACGCCGGGTCCACGCCCTCGCCCGCGAACTCGGCGGCGGCGATCAGGTTGCCCTGCTCGGCTTCCAGCCACGCGGTCGCGTCGCCCGCGCCGGTCAGCCGCGGCACCTCCGCGGGCACCGACTCCGGCGCCACCCGCACGCTGCCCCGGCCGACCGGCAGCAGGCCGTCCGCGAGGTCCGCGCAGTGCAGGTAGTAGTCCAGCATCCGGCTGGTGGCCGCACGCCGCTGCGCCGGCGCCAGCTCGGCCGCCAGCGTCCGGGTGTAGACGCGCACCAGGTCGTGCGCGCCGTACCGGCCTGCCTCGCCGACCGACAGCAGGTTCGCGGCGGTCAACGCGTCCAGCGCCCGCTGCGCCTCCGACACCCGCACCTGCGCCATCGCCGCGACGACGTGCGCCGTCACGTCCGGACCGGGGTGCAGGCCGAGCAACGCCAGCAGCCGCGCGGGCAGCGGCGACAACGCGCGCCGGGACGCGTCCAACGCCGCGCGCACGGTCGAGTCCTCGTCCTCCAGGCCGAGCGCGGCCAGCCGACCGTGCTCGTCGTCCAGCTCCGCCACCAGTTCCGCCGCGCGCAACGCCGGCGACACCGCGAGCCGCGCCGCCGCGATCCGCAGCGCCAGCGGCAGACCGTCGCACAGCACGGCCAACCGGCGCAGCGCGCCGATCTCCGCGCCGTCCCGGCCGGCGACCCGGCCCAGCACCTCGACCGCCGCGTCGGTGTCCAGCATGTCCAGCTCCACCAACCGCGCCTCGGCGTGCGCGACCAGGCCCACCAGCCGCCGCCGGGAGGTGACCACGACGCACGACGGCGGACCCGGCAGCAGCGGCAGCAGCTCGGACGACCCGCGCGCGTTGTCCAGCATCACGACCATCCGCCGGTCCGCGACCAGCGTGCGGAACAACGCCGAGCGCTCCTCCACGGTCACCGGCACGTCCGCCGACGGCACGCCCAGCGTGCGCAGGAACCGGTTGAGCACCTCGCCCGCGCCCAGCGGTTCCTGGTTCGGGTCGTAGCCGTGCAGGTCGACGTAGAGCTGGCCGTCCGGGAACGCCTCGCGCACCCGGTGCGCCCAGTGCAGCGCGAGCGCCGTCTTGCCGACGCCCGCGGGACCGGTGACGACCAGCACCAGGCCGCCGGACGGGTGTGCCGCGAGCATCTTGTCCAGGCGCGCCACCTGCTCGTCGCGGCCGATCAACGACACCGGTCCGCGCGGCAGCTGCGCGGGCGTGGTGGGCAGCGCGGGTTCCGGCGCGGACGCGGGCAGCGCGATCGGTCGCGTCGGCCGCTCGGGTTCCGGGTCCTCGCCCGCCAGCACGGCCTGCTGGAGCCGGCGCAGCTCCGGGCCGGGTTCGACGCCCAGCTCCTCCACCAGCACGCGGCGCGCCTCGCGGTACGCGGCGAGCGCCTCGGCCTGCCTGCCCGCCTGGCACAACGCCCGCATCAGCAGGCCGTGCCCGCGTTCCCGCAACGGGTGCTCGCCGACCAGGGCCGTCAGCTCCTGCACCTGCTCCGCGCCCCGCCCGAGCAACAGCACCAGCTCGGCCCGCTCCTCCAGCGCGGCGAGCCGCCGTTCCTGCAACCGGCCGCGCTCCACCTCGGCGAACAGCCCCGCCACGCCGCCGAGCGGGTCGCCGCGCCACAACGCGAGCGCCTCGTCCAGCGCGCCGGCCGCCGCCTCCAGGTCGCCCGCCGAGCGCAGCCTGCCCGCCGCGACCACGCCGCGCTCGAACGCGTCCAGGTCGACCGCCGACGGGTCCAGCCGCAGCAGGTAGCCGTCGCCCACCGACGTCAGCAGCTCGGCGGGCGCGCGCCGGGCTCGGCTCGGCTCCAGGGCCCGGCGCAGGCCGGCGACGTAGGTCTGCACGAGGTTGATCGCGCTGCTGGGCGTGGCGTCGCCCCACACGGCCTCGATGATGTGGTCCCGGCTGACCGGGGTGTTCCGGCCGAGCAGCAGCACGGCCAGCACCGCGCGCTGCTTCGCGGCGCCCAGGTCCACCTCCTGGCCACCGCGCCGCACCCGGAGCAGGCCGAGCACCTCGAACCGCAAGGGCTCCACGCCGTCGTACTCCACCGACCGATCCTTCGCCGAAGGGCTTTGGCACCAGAAAGTACCCGACCGCGCGACCGGCTCCGGGAGATCACTTCAGTCGGGCTCCAGTCGCGCTGTAGCCGCATTCTTACGCTAAGCGTGTCCGGTCGACCACACAGGGCGAACCCCGGTGCGGGAGGTTGGACCAGACAGCGGATCATCCGCTGCTCTCCCAGAACGACGAGGGCAGGCCGGCGTGCAAGGGGCATCCAGCCCGCGGCGGCGGAACGCCGGCCCGCCCTCGTCCCCGTCTCCACGGGGAAGGCCACCCGGTAGGGGGTGGCCTCTCCCCTTGCCCTCCCCCCAGCCGAAGGGGCCGCGCTCGGGACCCGAACCCCCAAGCGCGGCCCCTTCGGCTGTCGTCACGCGGCAGGACCGCCGATGTCGGACGTTGTCCGGTGTCGGCGGTCCGCGTCTCGACCGGTGGTCAGCCGACCTCCTCCAGCTCCGGTGCGGCGGCGGCCTTGCGGCGGCGGCGCAGGAAGACCACGACGCCGACGACGACCGCGATGCCCATCAGCACCCACATCGCGCCGTTGAACACCGACTCGATGTACTTCGCGGACGCACCCGCCGCCGAGCCGATCCCGATGTGCAGCGCCGACCAGCACACCGCGCCCGCGATGGACGCGGGCAGGAAGCGCCGGTACTCCAGCTTGGACGCGCCCGCCGACGCGGGCACCAGGGTCCGCACGACCGGCATGAACCGGGCGACGAACACCGCCCACGCGCCGCGCTTGCGCAGCAACTCGCCCGCCTTGTCCCAGTGCTGCTGGCCGAGCTTGCGCACCACCTTGCTGTCCCGCATCCGGTCGCCGAACCGGCGGCCCAGGAAGTACCCGATGCTGTCGCCCGCCACCGCGCACACCGACACGATCAGCCACATGACGAGGAACCGCGGCACGCTGGTGACCGTCGTCGCGGCCAGCAGCAGCGCGCTCTCCCCCGGCGCGATGAAGCCGACGCCGATGGTGCACTCCGCCAACGTCAACGCGCCGGTCACCGCCAGCACGGCGGGCTGCGGCAGGCCCGCGAGCCCTTCCAGCGCGTCGGTCAGGAATGCCATGTCTCGTCCCCCAGGTGATACGTCGTGGTCGCGCCCCGCGCGACCGTCCGGTGTCCGACCGCGCCGGGCGGTGCGGAGTCGATCTCGGCGTCCGGTCCCGGACCGGCGGCCCCCGTGACCCGGCGGGATCGTGCCACGCGACCCGGAGCGGGGTCCGGGGTGGTCCGTCCCTCTGGCGACGAGTCCACCGGAACGGGGGTGGCGGGCGCATCGGACCCGGGTCTGGAGGGCGGTCAGACCTTGGTCGTACGGGAACCCCGGCGAAAGTCGGGGGCGTGGCGCCGCTCAACCCCGGAGTTCGCGGGCGACCCGTTCGACGAACGCGGCGGAGTCGGCCGGGTCCAGGGACGCCTCGACCAGCCGCGTGAACACCTCGGAGTAGGTCGCGATGTCCGACGCCTTCTCCGCGTAGACGTCCCCGCCCGCGTTCTCCAGGTACACCACCGCGGGATCGGACCGGTCGGGGAAGGCGAGCAGCACGAACGCGCCGGTGAGCGCGGCGTGGGCGCCGCGGGCGAACGGGGCGACCTGGATGGTGACGTTGTCCAGCCGGCCCACCTCGGTCAGCTTCCGCAACTGGTCCAGCAGCACGTCCCGGCCGCCGACCAGGCGGCGCAGCGCGGCCTCGTCGATCACCGCGTGCAGCCGCAGCGGTTCCTCGTCGTGCAGCAGCGCCTGGCGCGCGGTGCGCAGCTGCACCCGGCGGTCCACCTCGCCGGGTGGCGCGTCCGGCAGCACGGCCTCGATCAACGCCCTGGTGTAGCCCTCGTGCTGGAGCAGGCCCGGGATCATCAGGCCCTGGTAGGTGCGTGCCGACTCGGCCTCCGCCTCGAACCCGACGTACCGGCCGGGCGCGATGTCGCCGAACTCGTCCCACCACGCCTTGCGCCGCGCCTCGCGGGCCAGCTCCACCAGTTCCGCCAGCACCTCGGGGCTCGCGCCGTACGCGGCGAGCATGTCCCGCACGTCGCGCGGCGTGACGCCGACCCGGCCCGTCTCGATCCGGCTGATCTTGGACGCCGAGCACTCCAGGCGCTCGCCGACCTCCTCGATGGTGAGCGCGGCCTGCTCGCGCAGCCTGCGCAGTTCGGTGACGAGCCGCCGCTTGCGCAACGTCGGGCTGGTGCCACGGGCCATCGACACACCTCCTCCGGTCACCACAGCGTGGCCGCACACCGCCGCACGGGCAAAGCGCAGTCATCCATTCGTGTGTTGCAACTTGCAGTCCGCCGGTGACCGTCGCAGGCTGCTGGGGCACCGCCGGAACGCCGATGGTTCGGGAAGGAGCGCTGAAGATGTCCGTCACGGTCTTCAGCCAGCTCGACAAGTCGCTGCACGAGCACCTGGCGGCGCTGGAGCGGCTCGCCGCCACGGGCGACGAGGAGACCGCGGCGGAACTCGCGCGTGCCGAACTGCCCCGCGTCGTCGCCGCGCTCAAGGCGTTGCTGGACGAGCACACCCCGGACGAGCACGGGCGTTGCCCCACCTGCCGCACGAACCGCTGGAGCAGGCGGCTGCCCGCGCCGTGCCGCGCCTACCTGGGCGCGCAGCTCGCGCTGACCGCGACCGCCGAGACGCCCGGCCGCCGCAGGTACCTGCGCGACCCGGTGTAGCGGCACCCCGACGAGCGGGCGCCGTGCCCGCTCCGCGGCGGGCGACGCGCCTCCCCCCGATGATCGAGCCCCACCCGCGTCGTCCGACCGCACCCGACGGCGGAACCGGCCCCGACACCCCCGACCGGTGCCGGTTCCGCCGCGTTCACCGCCCGGCTCCCGCGTAGACGCGGTGCACGGCGAACGCGCCGCAGGCCGTGCCGATGAGCACGGCCGCCACGTGGCCGACCGCGCGGAACTCGGGCACGGTGCCGAACCAGTGGGCGGTGAGCAGCGGCTGGGCCACCAGCAACGCCACCCACGGCCCGCGCAGCACGGCCGGCAGCAACGCGGTGACCGCGCCGCCGGCCGTGAACGCGACGTAGGTGACGCCCACGTCGGTGACGTCGGTCAGGTCCACGGGGTACGCGGCGACCCCGATCGCGACCGCGGCGACCAGGGTCGCGCCGACGTGCCCGACCAGCACGACGGCCGCCGCCCGCCACGGGCCCACCTCGCGCTCGAACGCGCCCAGGCACAGCGCGACCCCGGCGAGCGCGGCGGCGGTGAACGCCGCCCCGGCACCGGGGTCCAGCACGAACGCGCTGCCCAGCAGGGCGTTGACGGGGTGGTCGGCGAGGTTGCCGGGGTTGGTGCTCATGGACGCGGTGATCTGCGCGTCCACGCCCTCGGCGAAGACGAACCGCATCAGCAGGGCGAGCCCCACCACGGCGAGCAGGTAGCCCGCCGTGACGGGGTTGCGCCGGAAGCGATCACGCACCCGGCCATGGTCGGCGCGGGTCCGCGCGGCGGCCACCGGAGGGCGGCAGGTTCACGCTTCCACCTGGGCGCGGTCACCCGACCAGCGGGTGTGGAAGCTGCCCGCGCGGTCGGTGCGGCGGTAGGTGTGCGCGCCGAAGAAGTCCCGCAGCCCCTGGACGAGCGACGCCGGCAGGCGCTCCGAGCGCAGCCCGTCGTAGTAGGCGAGCGCGGACACGAAGCCCGGCACCGGCACGCCCGCGGTCACGGCCTTCACCACGACCCGCCGCCACGCGGCCTCCGCGTTCGCCACCGCGTCCCGGAAGTAGTCGTCCACCAGCAGCGAGGCCAGCTCCGGCGCCTTGTCGTACGCCTCGCGGATGCGGTCCAGGAACCGGGCCCGGATGATGCAGCCGCCGCGCCAGATGGTCGCCATCGCGCCCAGGTCGAGGTCCCAGCCGTACTCGGCGCTCGCCGCGCGCATCTGGTCGAAGCCCTGCGCGTAGGCGACGACCTTCGACGCGTACAACGCCTGCCGCACGTCGTCCACGAGCGAGTCGTCCGGCGCGGGGACCACTTCGGACGCCCCGAACGCCGCCCGCACCGCCGTGCGCTGCTCGACCCGGCCGGACAGCGAGCGCGCGAACACGGCCTCCGCGATGCCGGTCACCGGCACGCCCAGCTCCAGCGCCTCCTGGACGGTCCAGCGGCCGGTGCCCTTCTGCTCGGCCTCGTCGGCGATCACGTCGACCAGCGCCGCGCCGGTGTCCGGGTCGGTGTGGCCGAGCACCTCGGCGGTGATCTCCACCAGGTAGGACTCCAGGTCGCCGGAGTTCCAGTCGCGGAACACGTCGGCGACCTGCGCGGGCGTCCGGCCGCCGACGCGGCGCAGCAGGTCGTACGCCTCGGCGATGAGCTGCATGTCGGCGTACTCGATGCCGTTGTGGACCATCTTCACGAAGTGCCCCGCGCCGTCCGGGCCGACGTGCACGCAGCACGGCACACCGTCCACCTGCGCCGCGATGGCCTCCAGCACCGGGCCGAGGTGCCGGTAGGACTCGACCGAGCCGCCGGGCATGATCGACGGCCCGTTGAGCGCGCCCTCCTCGCCGCCGGAGATGCCGGCGCCGACGAAGTGCAGACCGAGTTCGCGCAGCGCGGCCTCCCGGCGACGCGTGTCGGCGTAGTGCGCGTTGCCACCGTCGATCACCATGTCACCGGGTTCGAGCAACGGCGCCAGCTCGTCGATCACGGCGTCCGTGGGCGCGCCGGCCTTCACCATGATGATGATCTGCCGCGGCGTCTGGAGGCTCGCGACGAGCTGTTCCAGGGTGTCGGCGGGGACGAAGTCGCCTTCGTGGCCGTGCTCTTCGACGAGCGCCTTGGTGCGGGTGGAGGTGCGGTTGTGGACGGCGACGCGGAACCCGTGCCGGGCGAGGTTGCGCGCCAGGTTGCTGCCCATGACGGCGAGCCCGGTGACGGCGATCCGCGCGGGTGCCTCGGAGGTGGTCATCCTCCCAGCCTCCCCGAATCGGGGGCGGTGCGCACGTGTGCGCGTCGTCTCTTCCCGGCTCCTCGTCAACTCGCCCGACACCGCGGTGAAAGCTCCAGCGGGCTGAAACTTTCAGGGAGCCTGCCTGATAGATCCCGCGGGCCGAAACTTTCAGGAAGCCTCCCTGAAAGATCCCGCGAGCCGTAACTATCAGGAAGCCTCCCTGAAAGATCCCGCGGGCCGTAACTATCAGGGAGCCTGCCTGAAAGATCCTGCGGGGCCGCAACCTCCGGTTGTCCCGCTGCGGGTCACGCCGCCAGGACCGTCGCCGCCATGCCGATCAGGGCGGTGCCGCAGAGGCGGTCGAAGACCGGTCGCACCTTGGGCTTGCTCAACAGCTTCGCCAGTCGGCCGGCCAGCGGCACCACGAACGTCCAGAACACCGCGAACACACCGACCGTGACGGCCGACAACAACGCCGCCTGCGGCAGCGGGGGCGCGGCGGGGTCCATCGCCTGCGGGATGAGGCTGAGGAAGGTCAACATCACCTTCGGGTTCAGCAGGTCGCACAGCAGGCCGCGCAGGAAGACCGACTTCTCGGACGGCGGCGCGGCGGTCAGGGTCGAGCGGCGGGCGCGCAGCGTCATCACGCCCAGGTAGAGCAGGTACGCCGCACCGACGGCCTTCACCACCCAGAGGGCCGCCGGAGCAGCCGCGACCAGCGCGGACAGCCCGAGGGTGGCGAGCACGCCGTGCACGACGAGGCCGGTGACGACGCCCAGCGCGGTGAGCGCGCCCAGCCGGACGCTGCGCACGGCGTTGCCGGTGACGAGGACGAAGTCCGGGCCGGGGACGATCGTGATGACCACGAGCGCCAGCAGGAAGGAGGTCCAAGCGATGTGCACGGGCCGAATCATCCGGTCGAAGTTCGGCCGCCAACCACTCCTTCAGTACAGTGTTCGGTTGTGACCGAGACAGCCGAACTCGATTCGGTCGACTGGCGGATTCTGGAGGAGTTGCAGAACGACGCCACGCTGCCGAACCGCACCCTCGCCGACCGGGTCGGCCTGGCGCCGTCCACCTGCCTGCAACGCGTGCGCAGGCTGCGCGACCTGGGGGTGATCACCGGCTTCCACGCCGTGGTCGACCCCCGGCAGACCGGCCTGCCGCTGGAGGCGGTGGTGTCGGTGAACGTCCGCCCCCACACGCGGCCGGTGGTGGCGGCGTTCCGGGCGTTCCTGATGGCGCAGCCGGAGACCCGGTCGCTGTTCCACGTCAGCGGCCAGGCCGATTTCATGATCCACATCGCGGTGGCCGACAGCACCCACCTCCAGGCGTTCCTGATGGACAAGATCGCCTCCCGCACCGAGGTCCGGAACCTGACCAGCTCGATCGTGCTGGAACGGGTGGAGACCCGCGCCCTGACGCCACCCACCGACCGCCGACCGACCCACCGGCGGCGACGCGTGCCCTGACCGGGCTTGAGCCCGCACGGCCGAGTCGGGACCACCGGACCGCCGGCTAACGTTCGGGTATGCAGCCTGACGAGTTCCGCCGGATCGGCCACGAGGTCATCGACTGGATCGCCGACTACCGCGAACGCCTCGGCGACCTGCCGGTGCGGTCCCGGGTCGAGCCGGGCTGGGTGCGGTCCCGGCTCGCCCCGCTACCCGAGCAGGGCGAGGGTTTCGCCGAACTGCTCGCCGACCTCGACCGGGTCGTGGTGCCCGGCACGACGCACTGGCAGCACCCCGGCTTCTACGCCTACTTCCCCTCCAACGCGTCCCTGCCGTCGGTGCTCGGCGACCTGCTGTCGTCGGGCCTGGGCGTCCAGGGGATGCTCTGGTCCACCTCGCCCGCGGCCACCGAGGTGGAGCAGCACCTGATGGACGAGTTGGTCGGCGCGATGGGCCTGCCCGACCGGTTCCGCGGTGGCGGCGTCATCCAGGACACCGCCTCCAGCGCCGCACTGGTCGCCATGCTCGCCGCGTTGCACCGGTCGTCCGACAAGTGGCGCGAGACCGGGGTTTCCGGCGACGAGACCGTGTACGTGTCGTCGCAGACCCACTCGTCCATCGAACGCGCCGCCCGCCTGGCCGGTCTCGGCGAGGAGGCCGTGCGCGCCGTGGAGGTGGGTCCGACGTTGGCCATGGACGTCGACGCGCTCGCCCGGCAGGTGGAGTCCGATGTGGACGCCGGGCGCAAGCCGGTTCTGGTGTGCGCCACCATCGGCACGACCGGCACCGGCGCCGTCGACCCGGTGCGGGAGATCGCGGAAGTGTGCGCGCGGCACGGGATCTGGCTGCACGTCGACGCCGCGTGGGCCGGGCCGGCGGCGTTGCTGCCCGAGCAGCGCGCGCTGTTCGCCGGTGTCGAGCACGCGGATTCGTTCTGCGCCAACGCCCACAAGTGGATGCTGACCGGGTTCGACCTGTCGTTGTTCTGGACGGCGCACCCCGACGTGCTGGTCGACGCGCTCACCATCCTGCCGGAGTACCTGCGCAACAGCGCGACCGAGTCCGGCGCGGTCGTGGACTACCGCGACTGGCAGATCCCGCTCGGCCGCCGGTTCCGGGCGTTGAAGCTGTGGTCGGTGCTGCGCTGGTACGGGCTGGAGGGCGTGCGGGCGCACCTGCGCGGGCACATCGAGCTGGCCGAGCTGCTGGAGTCGTGGGTCGCCGCCGACGAGGACTGGGAGCTGGTCGCGCCGAGGACGCTGGCCCTGGTGACGCTCGCGCACCGGTCGGGCGACGAGGCCACCCGCCGCGCCATGGAGGCCGTCAACGCGGAGGGCAGCGCGTTCCTCACGCACACCGTCGCCAACGGCCGCTTCGCGATCCGGGTCGCCATCGGCGCCGAGCAAACCCGCGAACACCACGTCCGCGCGATGTGGGAGGCCCTGCGCGCGGTCAACGGCCGGCCGAGTTCCTGACCAGGCCGGGGAGGTCGACCGTCGCCGGGAAGGGGCTGAGCACGTCGACCAGCCCGGTCCCCCCGGCGACGTGCTCGTAGTCGCCGTCCACCAGGGTGAACGCGGTGAGCGTGGCCGGCGGGTCGAGTTCGACCAGCCAGAAGTGCGGTATCCCGCCGTACTCGGGCGGCTTGACCCGGCGGTCCGCGCTCCCCGGCGACACGACCTCCACGGCGAGCGAGACTTCGCCCGCGTCGAACCGCGTCGGGTACTCGTCTTCCGGGCGTGCGGCCACCACGACGACGTCCAGGGCGCGCACGGTCATCGGTGGCGCTGCGTCGACCAGCACGTCCACCCCGGCGAAGACCGCGAATTCCGCCGGGGACACGTCGTCCAGGAAGACCGCGAGTCGCTGGGCCGCCCGCTGGTGGATCGGCGCGGGTCGCGGCGTTCGCCGGAGGACACCTGCCCCCGGCTCGAACCGGTGTCCGCCGTCGGCGCGGAGCGCCTCATGCGCGGGCAGGTGGTCCGGCAACGAGATCGCCCCTCGGGTGGTCGGGTCAGGACATGACGCGGAGCAGGCCCTCCTGGACCACGGTGGCCACCAGACGTCCGTCCCGGGTGTAGAAGCGGCCCGTGGCGAGGCCGCGCGCGCCGGACGCCGAGGGCGACTCGCAGTCGTACAGGAACCACTCGTCGGCGCGGAAGCGGCGGTGGAACCACATGGCGTGGTCCAGGCTCGCGCCGAGCACCTTGTCCGTGCCCCAGTACACGCCGTGCCGCACGAGCACCGCGTCCAGCAGGGTCATGTCCGACGCGTACGCCAGCACGCACACGTGCAGCATGTCGTTGTCGGGCAGCTTGCCGTCGGCACGCATCCACACCTGGCTGCGCGCCTCGCCCGGCCCGTCCTCCCGCGCCCGCCACGGCGGCTCGGTGACGTACCGGATGTCGATCGGCCGCGGCATCCGCGCCATGCCCACCCGTTCCAGGTACCCGGCGGCGGACTCGGCGTAGGTCGGCAGGGTTTCCGGCGCGGGCACGTCGGGCATCGGCTCGAAGTGGTCCATGCCCGGCTCGTCGAGCTGGAACGACGCCGACAACGCGAAGATCGCCTTCCCGTGCTGCACGGCCACCACGCGGCGGGTGGTGAACGAGCGGCCGTCGCGGGTGCGGTCCACCTCGTACACGATCGGCACGGTCGGGTCGCCGCCGCGGATGAAGTACGAGTGCAGCGAGTGCACGCGGCGCTCCGGCGGCACGGTCCGCGCCGCCGCCACCAGCGCCTGACCGGCGACCTGCCCGCCGAACACCCGGACGGGCGATTCGGCGGGTGACACGCCGCGGAAGATGTTCTCCTCGATGCGCTCCAGGTCGAGCAGCGCGACGAGGCGGTCCAGCACGGGCTGCCCGTGCGGTACGCCGTCGCTGTCGAGCGGTAGGTCCGCGTAGCCGGCGGCAGCGGCGGCTCGGGCGGCCTCGGTCACGTTCGTCCCCTAAGCGTGGTCGTCCTCTCCGAGGCGGTGGACCCGGATGAGGTTGGTCGAGCCGATGGTGCCAGGCGGGGAGCCCGCCACGACGACGACCAGGTCGCCCGGCTGGTACCGGCCGATGTCGAGCATCGAGGAGTCCACCTGGCGGACCATCTCGTCGGTCGAGCCCACCTTAGGCACCAGGAACGTCTCCGTGCCCCACGTGAGAGCAAGCTGACTGCGCACGCTCTGCTCGGGCGTGAACGCGAGCAGCGGCAGGGGCGTGTGCAGGCGCGCCAGGCGGCGCACCGTGTCGCCGGACTGGGTGAACGCGACGAGGGCCTTGGCGTTGAGGCGCTCGCCGATGTCGCGGGCGGCGTAGGAGATGACGCCGCGCTTGGTGCGCGGGACGTGCGTCAGCGGCGGGACCTGGGTCGACTCGGTCTCGACCGCCTCGATGATGCGGCCCATGGTCTTGACGACCTCGATGGGGTACCGGCCGACGGAGGTCTCGCCGGACAGCATCAGCGCGTCCGCGCCGTCGAGCACGGCGTTCGCGACGTCCGACGTCTCCGCGCGGGTCGGGCGCGAGTTGGTGATCATGGAGTCGAGCATCTGGGTGGCGACGATCACCGGCTTGGCGTTCTCGCGGGCGATCTGGATCGCGCGCTTCTGCACCAGCGGCACGTGCTCCAGCGGCAGCTCGACGCCCAGGTCGCCGCGGGCGACCATGACGCCGTCGAACGCGAGCACGATGGCCTCGAGGTTGTCGACCGCCTCGGGCTTCTCGATCTTGGCGATGACCGGGCGGCGGCCGTGGCCGACGCGGTCCATCACCTGGTGCACCAGGTCGATGTCGGCGGGCGAGCGCACGAACGACAGCGCGATGAAGTCGACGCCCAGGTTCAGCGCGAACTCCAGGTCCTCGATGTCCTTTTCGGACAGCGCCGGCACCGAGACGTCCATGCCCGGCAGGGACAGGCCCTTGTTGTTGCTGACCGGACCGCCCTCCACGACCTCGCAGACCACGTCCGGGCCCTCGATGTCGGTGACGACCAGGCCCACCTTGCCGTCGTCCACCAGCAGCCGGTCGCCGACCTTGGCGTCCTTCGACAGCTCCTTGTAGGTGGTGGACACCCGGTCGTGCGTGCCCTCGACGTCCTCGACGGTCACCCGGACCACGTCGCCGGTGCGCCACTCCACGGGGCCGTGGGCGAACCGGCCCAGGCGGATCTTGGGGCCCTGGAGGTCGGCGAGGATGCCGACCGCGCGGCCCGACGCGTCCGACGCGGCGCGGACGAGGTCGTAGACCTGCTTGTGGTCGGCATGGCTGCCGTGGCTGAAATTCATCCGGGCCACGTCCATGCCGGCCGCCACCAGCTCGTTGACCTTCTCCGCGGTAGCGGTGGCGGGACCCAGCGTACAGACGATCTTCGCGCGTCGACTCACGTCTGTACAGCGTAGTCGCCTTCACTGGACCGATCAGGTTGTACCGGGGGGTAATCTGCCGGAAACAGGCACAATCAGGCTCGTGGGCCGCAGAATCCTTCCATTCGTGACCGCTGTGTTGCTCAGCGTCATCATCCTGTTCACCCCGCAGTCAGGTGTGCCCGACTCGCCGCCGGGCACCGACAAGGTCGTCCACGTGGCCCTGTTCGCGCTGCTCGCCGCCACCGGCTGCTGGGCACGCCTGCCGCGGTGGCCGTTGCTCGGCGGTCTGGTCGGCTACGCCGCGTTGTCCGAAGTGCTCCAGTGGCTCATCACGCCGCTCGGGCGTGGCGGTGACGTGGTGGACGGCCTGGTGGACGTGCTGGGCGTCGGGCTGGGGTGGGTGGTGGCGCGGCGGGTGGTCAGCGGAAGCCGATCTCGCTGAGGCCCACGTGGTCGGCGCACCAGTCGACCAGCGGGTTCACCGCGTGCCACGCGTCGCGGACGCGGTCCAGGCAGGACGGTTCGTGCAGCACGTCGTCCGGCGGCCAGACCCTGGCCACGTACAGGCGCTTGCGCTTGAGCAGGTCGATGCGCGGGTGGTCGGGGTCGAACCCGCGCGGGGCGCGCTTGAGCTGGTCACCGCGCACCTCCCAGCCGGCGTCGGTCAACTCGTCGAGCAGGGCGACCAGCGCCCGGCCGCGCAGGTCGTCGGCGACCGACTCGCGGTAGCGGGCGAGCTGATCGGAAGCCATCGCGAACGACCCGCCGCCGACGAACAGCCCTTCCGGGCCGACCTGGACGTAGTGCGCCCCGCCACCACGCCCGAGTTCCACGACGCCGCCGCAATGATCCTTGTACGGCCGCTTGTCCTTGCTGAACCGGACGTCCCGGTAGGGCCGGAACACCTTGCCCCGCCCGAATTCCGGTTCCAGCGCGGCGAGCAGCGCCTCCATGGGCGCGCGCACGTCGGACAGGTACAGGTGCTTGTGGTCCTCCCAGTACGCCTTGGAGTTGTCGGCTTCCAGCCCGTCGTAGAAGTCGATGGCGTACTCGCCGAAACCGGTGAACTCCACGCAGCCCAGCTTACGACCGCCCCCGCTGCGGCCACGGCCGGCACGGTCGGCCACGCGGCACCGGCCGCGCCCGCAGCGCGGCACCACGGTCCGCGACCGAGACACGAAGGTGCGATGCGCGGTCAGCGGGGCGCGGTCAGTCGGGAGCCGGGAGCCGGGAGCCGGGAGCGAAACTTTCAGGGAGCCTGCCTGATAGATCCCGCGGGCCGGAACTTTCAGGCAGGCTCCCTGAAAGTTTCCGGGGCTAGACGACGGCCAGCGGCAGTTGGTTGGGGATCACCGGGGACGGCAGGTCGGACGAGCCGGTCAGGTAGCGGTCGACCGCGTTCGCCACCGAGCGGCCCTCGGCGATGGCCCACACGACCAGGGAGGCGCCGCGGTGGGCGTCGCCGCACACGAAGACGCCCGGGGCCTGGGTCTGCCAGTCCGAACCGCACGAGATGGTGCCTCGCGCGGTCAGCTCGATGCCGAGCCCGTCCAGCAGCGGCATGTGTTCGACGCCCTCGAAGCCGATCGCCAGCAGCACCAGGTCGGCGGGCAGTTCCTCGACCTCCTCCGACGTCGGCACCACGGCGCGCCGCCCCGAGGCGTCCTTCTCCACCCGCACCTTGCGGAGGCGGATTTGGCGCACGTGGCCGTTCTCGTCGCCTACGAACTCCTCGACCGCGACGGCGAACTTCCGCTCCCCCGCCTCCTCGTGCGCGGGATAGGTGCGCAGCACCCAGGGCCACACCGGCCACGGGGAGCGGGCGTCGTCGCGCTGCTCCGGCGGCCGCGGGTACTGGTCCAGTTGCAACACCGACGCGGCGCCCTGGCGGGTCGCGGTGCCGAAGCAGTCGGCACCCGTGTCGCCGCCGCCGATGATCACCACGTGCTTGCCCGCCGCGTCCACGGCGGGCGCGCCGTCGCCCTCGCACGCGCGGTTCGCGGGCACCAGGTGGTCCATCGCGAGGTGGATGCCCGCCAACTCCCGACCGGGTGTGGTGTGGTCGTCGCGACCGCGCAGCGCGCCCACCGCGAGCACCACCGCGTCGTACCGCTCGCGCAACTGCTCGACGGTCAGGTCGACGCCGACCTCACAGCCGGTGACGAACCTGGTGCCCTCCTCGCGGAGCTGGGCCAGGCGTCGGTCCAGGACCCTCTTCTCCATCTTGAACTCGGGGATGCCGTACCGGAGCAGGCCGCCGAGCCGGTCGTCCCGCTCGTACACGGTCACCTCGTGCCCGGCACGGGTGAGCTGCTGCGCCGCGGCGAGCCCGGCGGGACCCGAGCCGACGACGGCGACGCGCTTGCCCGACGACACCTGCGCCGGCGTCGGTCGGACGATGCCCTGCTCCCACGACACGTCGGCGATGGTCTGCTCGACGCGCTTGATGGCGACCGCGCCGCCCGCGTCGTGGCTGATCGCCAGCACGCACGCCGCCTCGCACGGCGCGGGGCACAGCCGCCCGGTGAACTCCGGGAAGTTGTTGGTGGCGTGCAACCGGTCCGCCGCGAGCGCCCAGTCACCGCGCCGCACCAGGTCGTTCCACTCGGGGATGAGGTTGCCCAGCGGACAACCCGCGGAACCCGAGTGGCAGAACGGGATTCCGCAGTCCATGCACCGCGACGCCTGCGTGCGCACCTGCGCGTCGCGGGTCCGCGGGTCCGGTTCGACGTAGACCTCCGCCCAGTCGTCGAGCCGCTGCGCCGCCGGACGCTTCTCCGCGTCGGCACGCCGGTGCTTCAGGAAACCGTACGGGTCAGCCACGGGAAGCCTCCATGATCGCCTGGTCGACGTCCCTGCCCTCCGCGCGGGCGAGTCTCATCGCCTCCAGCACGCGCTGGTAGTCGCCGGGCATGACCTTCGTGAACGCCGCGGACCGCCGGGGCCAGTCGCCGAGCAGCGACGCGGCCACGGTCGAGCCGGTGAGCCGGTGGTGCCGCGCCACGACCTCGCGCAGCCACCGGAGGTCGTCGGCGTCGGGCCGCTGGGACTCGACCATCGCCGGGTTCACCGACGCGGGGTCGAGGTCCAGCACGTAGGCGATGCCGCCGGACATGCCCGCCGCCAGGTTGCGACCGGTCGGGCCGAGCACCACGGCCCGACCGCCGGTCATGTACTCGAACGCGTGGTCGCCCACGCCCTCCGCCACCGCGAGCGCGCCGGAGTTGCGGACGCAGAACCGCTCGCCGACCCGGCCGCGCAGGAAGATCTCGCCGCCGGTCGCGCCGTAGCCGATCACGTTGCCCGCGATCACCTGCCGCTCGGCGGCGAACGGCGCGTCCGGGTGCGGTCGCACGACGATCCGCCCACCGGACAACCCCTTGCCGACGTAGTCGTTGGCGTCGCCGATCATCTCCAGCGTGACGCCGCGCGGCAGGAACGCGCCGAGCGACTGGCCGGCGGAACCGGTGAACGACACGTGGATGGTGTCGTCGGGCAGGCCGTCGCCGCCGAACCGGCGCGTCACCTCCGCGCCGAGCAACGTGCCCACGGTGCGGTTCACGTTGCGCAGCGGCAGTTCCAGCCGCACCGGGTGCGCGTCCTCCAACGCCGCCTCGGCGAGCTGGATGAGCGTGCGGTCCAGGGCGCCGGCCAGGCCGTGGTCCTGATCGCGGACGCGGCGCTTCGCCGTCCGGTACGGGGTTTCCGGCACGTCGAACACCGGCGACAGGTCGAGGCCCGCCGCCTTCCAGTGCTCGACGGCCTCGTCGGTGCCCAGCAGCTCGGCGTGCCCGACGGCCTCGTCCACGGTGCGGAAACCCAGTGCCGCCAGGTGTTCCCGGACCTCCTGCGCGACGAACTCGAAGAAGTTCACCACGTGGTCGGCCTGCCCGGTGTACCGCTTGCGCAGCTCCGGGTTCTGGGTGGCGACGCCGACCGGGCAGGTGTCGAGGTGGCAGACGCGCATCATCACGCAGCCCGCGACGATCAGCGGCGCGGTGGCGAAGCCGAACTCCTCCGCGCCCAGCAGCGCCGCGACCACCACGTCCCGGCCGGTGCGCAGGGCGCCGTCGACCTGGACCGTGATGCGGTCGCGCAAACCGTTGAGCAGCAACGTCTGCTGCGTCTCGGCGAGGCCGACCTCCCACGGCGTGCCCGCGTGCTTGAGCGAGTTCAACGGCGACGCGCCGGTGCCGCCGTCGTGACCGGAGACCAGCACGACGTCCGCGTGCGCCTTGGCGACACCCGCCGCGACCGTGCCGACGCCGACCTCGCTGACCAGCTTCACGTGGACGCGGGCCTGCTCGTTGGCGTTCTTCAGGTCGTGGATGAGCTGCGCCAGGTCTTCGATCGAGTAGATGTCGTGGTGCGGCGGCGGTGAGATCAGGCCCACGCCCGGTGTGCTGTGCCGGGTGCGCGCGATCCACGGGTACACCTTGTACCCGGGCAGCTGCCCGCCCTCGCCGGGCTTCGCGCCCTGCGCCATCTTGATCTGGATGTCCGTGGCGTTGACCAGGTACTCGCTGGTGACGCCGAACCGGCCGGACGCGACCTGCTTGACCGCGCTGCGCCGCGCCGGGTCGTACAGGCGCTCCGGGTCCTCGCCGCCCTCGCCGCTGTTGGACCGGCCGCCGAGCCGGTTCATCGCGATGGCCAGGGTTTCGTGTGCCTCGGCGGAGATCGAGCCGTACGACATGGCGCCGGTGTTGAACCGCTTCACGATGGCGGAGACCGGCTCCACCTCGTCGATGGGCACCGGTGGGCGCTCGCCGGTGCGGATGCGGAACAGGCCGCGCAGCGTCCCGCCCTGGCGGGACAGGCGCTCGACCTCCGCGGTGTAGCGGCGGTACACGTCCTCCCGGCCGGTTTTCGTGGCGTGCTGCAAGAGGAACACCGTCTCCGGCGTGAACAGGTGCAGTTCGCCCTCGCGGCGGTAGGCGTACTCGCCGCCGACGTCCAGCCCGCGGTGCACGCGGTCGGTCGGGTTGTCCGGGTAGGCGCGGCGGTGGCGCAGCGCCACCTCCTCGGCCAGCACGTCGAGACCGGCGCCGCCCAGCTTGGAGACGGTGCCGGTGAAATACTCGTCCAGCAGGTCGCGGGACAGCCCGACCGCCTCGAAGACCTGCGCCGCGGTGTAGGCGCCGACCGTCGAGATGCCCATCTTGGACATGATCTTGAGCGTGCCCTTGACCAGTGCCGTCACGTAGTTGCGGACGGCCTTGCGCGATTCGATGCCGGTGATCGCGCCCTGCGCGATCAGGTCTTCGATCGTCTCGAACGCCAGGTACGGGTTGACCGCCGCCGCGCCGTAGGACAGCAGCGCGGCGATGTGGTGCACCTCGCGGGCGTCGCCGGTCTCCACGACCAGCGCCACCCGCAGCCGCTCCTTGGTGCGGACCAGGTGGTGGTGCACCGCCGAGACCAGCAGCAGCGACGGGATCGGGGCCAGCCGGTGGTCGGAGTCGCGGTCGGACAGCACGAGGGTGCGCGCGCCGGCCGCGATGGCCTCGGACGCCTCGCGCCGCACGCGCTCGACCGCCTCCCGCAACGCCGTCGCCCCACCGTCCACTTCGTACAGTCCGCTGAGGACGGTGCACGCGAAGCCGGGCAGGTCGCCGTCGTCGTTGACGTGGATGAGCTTGGCCAGCTCGTCGTTGTCGATCACCGGGTAGGCGAGCTTGATGTGGCGGCAGCTCACCGGGCCGGGTTCCAGCAGGTTCTGCTCCGGGCCCATCACCCGCGACACGGAGGTGACGATCTCCTCGCGGATCGCGTCCAGCGGCGGGTTGGTCACCTGGGCGAACGCCTGCGTGAAGTAGTCGTAGAGCAACCGGGGCCGCTGCGACAACGCGGCGACCGGCGTGTCCGTGCCCATGGAACCCAGTGGTTCCGCGCCGCCGACCGCCATCGGGCCGAGCAGGACCCGCAGCTCCTCCTCGGTGTAGCCGAACGTGAGCTGGCGGCGCAGCACGGATTCGTGGGTCTGCACCACGTGCTCGCGGTCGGCGAGGTCGGCGAGGTCGAGCAGGCCCGCGTGCAGCCACTCGTCGTACGGGTGGGCGGCGGCGAGCCCGGCCTTCACCTCGTCGTCGTCGACCAGGCGGCCCTCGACGGTGTCGACCAGGAACATCCGGCCCGGCTGGAGGCGGCCCTTGGCCACCACCTGCTCCGGCGGGACGTCCAGCACACCGGTCTCGGACGCGAGCACCACGCGGCCGTCGGCGGTCTGCCACCACCGGGCGGGGCGCAGGCCGTTGCGGTCGAGCACCGCGCCGACCAGCGAGCCGTCGGTGAACGTGACGCACGCCGGGCCGTCCCACGGCTCCATCAGGGACGCGTGGAACTCGTAGAACGCGCGCCGCTTGGGGTCCATCGACGCGTGGTTCTCCCACGCCTCGGGGATCATCATCAACACGGCGTGCGGCAGCGACCGGCCGCCGAGGTGCAGCAGCTCCAGCACCTCGTCGAACGACGCCGAGTCGGAGCCCTCCGGGTCGCAGATCGGGAACAGGCGCGACAGGTCGCCCGGGATCAGGTCGCTCGCCAGCAGCGCCTCGCGTGCCCGCATCCGGTTCCGGTTGCCGCGCACGGTGTTGATCTCGCCGTTGTGGGCGACGTAGCGGAACGGGTGCGCCAGCGGCCACGACGGGAAGGTGTTGGTGGAGAACCGCGAGTGCACCAGGGCGATCGCGGAGGTGAGCCGCTCGTCACGCAGGTCGGGGAAGAACACCGGGAGCTGCCCGGTCGTCAACATCCCCTTGTAGACCAGGGTGCGGGCGGACAGCGACGGGAAGTACGCGCCGACCTGGGCGGTGACCGTCTCGCGCTCGACCCGCTTGCGCAGCGCGAACGCGGCCCGGTCGAGGTCCACGCCGGACCGGTCGCCGGTCGCGGCACGCACGAACAGCATCGCGAAGTGCGGCATCACGGAGCGCGCGGTCGGGCCGACGTCGGCGGCGTCCGGGTCGACCGGCACGTCGCGCCAGCCGAGGACGTGCAAGCCCTCCTCCTCGGCGACGCGCTCCGCAATCGCTTGCGCCTTGGCCCGCTCCTGCTCGGCGGCGGGCAGGAACGCGATGCCCGCCGCGTAGTGGCCCGCGGGCGGCAGGTCGAAGTCCACGGCGGACCGCAGGAACGCGTCCGGCGACTGCACCAGGATGCCCGCGCCGTCACCGCTGGTCGGCTCGGCGCCGGCGGCGCCGCGGTGCTCCAGGTTGGCCAACGCGGTCAACGCGTCGACGACGATCCCGTGCGACCGCCGACCCCGGATGTCGGCGACCATCGCCACGCCGCAGGCGTCACGCTCCGCGCGCGGGTCGTAGAGACCGCGGGCGGACGGGATGGCGGAGAAGATCACTGCGCAGACCTCCTTCGTCGTCCTTCGAGAGAACGAGTCCTCGTGTCCAGTTGCTGGAGCTGCTGGGCACGGGACGACGATGGCCCGCGTGTTGACGCGACTTTAACAGCCGCGAAACCAGGAGACACCATCCATCGGGTGATCCGGGTCATTGACGCGTAACGATTCAGGCGGCCGGGACGACATCGGAAGCCGACCCCGTCACGCGCCTGGTCACGCGCTGTGAAGCATAACCGAGTGGACGGTGCTCCGCGTCCCTGGCGGAGGTTGCCCTCGTCACCCGTCCGGGTCCGGCGTTCCCCCTGGTCGTCGCAGGTTCACGCGGTCGTGCGAGAGGACACCCCGGACGGGTGGAAGTCACGTTCGGCTTCGGGCTCGGCGCCGTCGCGGCGGTCCAGCAGGTGGTCCACGTCGACGCGGGACGGGTCGTTCAGGACCTCCTTGAGGCGGTCGCGGTCCAACTGGCCCTGCCAGCGGGCGACGACCAGGGTGCCGACGCCGTTGCCGATGACGTTGGTGATGGCCCGCGCCTCGGACATGAAGCGGTCGATGCCGACGATCAGCGCGATGCCCACGGCCGGGATGGCGCTGTTCGCCTCGAACGCCGTCAGCGACGCCGCGAGCGTGACCAGGCCCGCCCCGGTGACGCCCGCCGCGCCCTTCGACGCCAGCAGCATGAACAGCAGCAGGCCGATCTGGGTGCCCAGGCCGACGTCGTGCCCGGTCGCCTGGGCGATGAAGATCGCGCCCATGGTGAGGTAGATGCACGTGCCGTCGAGGTTGAACGAGTAGCCGGTGGGGATGGTCAGGCCCACCACGGACCGGTCCGCGCCCGCCGCCTCCAGCTTCACCAGCATCCGCGGCAGCACCGACTCCGACGAGCTGGTGCCGAGCACGATCAGCAACTCGTCCTTGAGGTACCGCAGGAGCTTGATGATCGAGAAACCCGCGCCCAGGGCGACACCGCCCAGCACCACGAGCACGAACAGCAGGCACGTCGCGTAGAACGAGCCCATCAGCCACGCCAGCTTGCCGAGGATCGTGCCGCCGAACTTGCCGATGGTGTAGGCGATCCCGCCGAACGCGCCGACCGGCGCGGCGTACATGACGATCCGGATCACGCCGAACATCACCTTGGCGACGGTGTCCAGCGCGGACACCACCCGCTCGCCGGCCCGGCCCATGCCGCCCACGGCCACCGCCACCAGGACCGCCACCAGCAGCACCTGGATGAGCTGGCCGTCGGTGAACGCGCCGACGAACGACTTCGGCACCAGGCTCAGCACGAAACCCGTCACGCCGGTCTCCGCGGTCTTCGCCTCGGCCAGCGTCTTGGCCGCCGCCTCGTCGTTGATCGGGATCGGCGGACCGTGGTGGCCGGGCTGCACGAGGTTCACCACGAGCAGGCCGATGGTCAGCGCCAGCGCGGTCATCGCGGTGAAGTAGAGGATGGTGCGCAACGCGAGGCCGCCCGCCTTGGCGAGGTTGCCGAGCCCCGCGATGCCGACGACCACCGTGCAGAAGATGGTGGGCGCGATGACCACCTTCACCAACGCCACGAACAGGTCCGCGAGCCACTTCATGCCGGACGCCTGCGCCGGGAACGCGTAGCCGACGACGACACCGAGCACGATCGACACCAGGACCCAGAAGTACAGGTGTTTGTGGATCGGTTTGCGCGCGGTGGCCACGTTTCCTCCAGCGGTGCGGGGTAGGCCAGTGATCGTGGGCACGCGCCCGGTCCGCGACAAGGCCGCCGCCGGAAACTTCAGACGCCTCTGACGTAACCGGCCGTCCGCTGCTCCGACAGGGCTAGTGTGCTCGCCGTGCGGGTGTCCCGGCGTTCGGTGCTGCTCGCCGCGTTGGCGGCGGGGCTGCCCGCGTGCACCGGGCCCGACCCGGTCGCGCCCGCCGAGCTGGTGCTGGCCACCGGGCCGGACGGCGCGGTGTTCCGCGAGATCGGCGGCGCGCTCGCGCGGGCGTTGGCCGAGCAGCTTCCCGACACGCGCGTGGTCGCCCGGTCGACCGGCGCGTCCGTGGAGAACGTGCGCCTGCTCCGGACCGGCGCGGTCCACCTGGGACTGTCCTCTTTGGACCCGTTGTTCGACGCCGTGCTGAGCGCCGACGACCCGGGCGGGATCAGCGCCGTCGGCCGCCTCTACGACAGCTTCCTCCAGGTGGTCGTGCCCGCCGGGTCGCCGGTGGTCCGGCTGGCCGACCTCGCGGGCAGGCGCGTGTCGTTCGGGCCGCGCGAGTCGGGCACCGAGTTCACCGCGACCCGGCTGCTGGACCTGCTCGGCATCCGGGTGGAGGCGCGGCGGATGGCGCACGCCGAGGCGGGGCGGCAGCTCGCGGCAGGCGGGCTCGACGCGTTGCTCGCCCTGACCGGCATCCCGACGCCCGCGATCGCCGACCTGCCCGCCACGTTCCCGATCCGCCTGCTCGACCTGCCCGCGGAGGCCGAGCGGTTGGCCGCCACGCACCCCGGGCCGTACGTGCCGGTGACCATCCCGGCCACCACCTACCGGTCGCTCGGGCCGTGCCGGACGTTCGCGGTGCCGAACCTGCTGCTGGCACGCACCGCGCTGGACCCGTCGGTGGTCGAGGTGGTGACGCGGACCGTCTTCACCGAGTCCGCGCGCATCGCCGCCGGCCACTCCGAAGCCGCCCGGATCAACGTGCGCACCGGGATCGCCACCGGTCGCGTGCCGCTGCACCGCGGCGCGGAGCGCTGGTTCCGCTCGGTGAAGCGCTGACCACGTCAGCCCGCCCGCAGCACGACCACGACGTCCAGCCCGCGTGGCCGCGCGGCCAGCAGCCGCAGCTCACCGCCCGCCCCGGTGACCAGCTCCGCGCAGATCGCCAGGCCCAGGCCGGTGCCCGCGACGTTCTGGTGCCTCGGCGCACGCCAGAACCGCCGCACCGCCGCCGCCCGCTCCGCCTCGCCGAGCCCCGTGCCGTCGTCGGTGACGTGCAGCTCCACCCGCTCCCCCGGCACCGCCCACAGCCGCACGCGGGACGCGCCCGACAGCCGCACCGCGTTGCCGACCAGCTCGTCCAGCACGCTGCCCAGCCCGCCGGGCGGTGCCAGCACGCGCAGCCCCGGCGGCACGTCCACCTCCAGCGCGATCCCGCCCGCGAGCGCGCGCCAGGCCGGGACGTGCGCGGCGAGCAGGCCGTCCACGTCCACCGGTTCGGCGGCGGACGCGCTGTCCAGGCGGGTCGCGGCCAGCAGGGCGTCCAGCACGCGCCCCATCTCCTCCGCCTCCTCGACCGCGATCCGCCACGCCTCGTCGTCGGTGACGTGCGGGCGGAGGTTGTCCACGGCCAGCCGCAGGCTCGCCAGCGGGTTGCGGAGCTGGTGCGAGGCGTCCGACACGAACGCCCGCTGGCGGCGCAGCGCGCGGCCGACCACGTCGACCATCGCGTTGAACGAGGCCGCCAGCCGACGCAGCTCCGGTGGCCCGCCGACCTCGTCGGCGCGGGCGTCCAGCTCACCGCCCGCGACGGCGGCGGTCGCCTCGTCCAGCTTCCGCACCGGCCGCAGCACCCACCGCGACATCGGCCACGCCACGGCGACCACGGCCAGCGCCGGCACCAGCCCGACCAGTGCCAGCAGCCCCCACTGCCGCAACACCGCCGCACGCAGCCCGTCCGTGGGCGACACCGTGACGACGGCGGCGACCACCTCGCTGTCCCGCCCGACCGGTTCGACCACCACCAGGTCCGCGTCCTGCCACGGCCAGACGACCTGGTGGGCGTCACCCCGGTAGCCGCTGAAGGCGGCGTCCAGGCCGGCTTTGACCAGCGGGTCGGACAGGTCGAACGGCAGGCGTGAACTCTCGATCAGGGCGCGGTCCGTGCCGACCAGGGCGGCGGCGATGCCGTAGAGCCGGTCATACCGGTCGAGTTCTTCGCGCAGGGCCGTGCGGCGGTCCGAGGCGAGGGCGTTCTCGGCGAGCGAGGCGAACCGGCCGGCGTCGCCGAGGCGGTCGAGGTAGGTCTCCTGGCTCTCCCGCTGCACGACCGCCATGGCGAGCGGCACGCCGAGGGCGCCCACCAGGGCCACCAGCAGCGGCACGATCAGGATGAGCAGTCGGCGGAGCATCACGGCCTCGTCAGGGGGTTCGGGCCGTCATCCTGCCGCACGCCGCGGCGGGTGGGTCCACGGCTTGGGGCGGCGCGAGAGGCCGAGGGGGCTCCGGGAGGAAGGCGCGGGGTTCGGTGCGCGGGGTTCGGTGCGCGGAGTGGGGCCGGGGCGCGAGACGCGGGTTCGGGCGCGGGATGGCGCGTGAGTGTCGGGAAGGGGGACGCGCTTGCGGCTCCGGCGCGGAGCGGGGGCCGGGCGTGGGGACCCGGTTCGGCGCGAGACGCGGGTTCGAGGGGCGGGCGGAGAGGAACCGGGTGCGGTGGCCGGCGGGTGTGGGCCGCGAGGCGCGGGGCAGGCGGCGGCTCGCCGAGGCGGGTGGCGGCTCGGCAGGGCGGGTGGAGCGCAGGCTGGGCGGGTACCGGCTCGGCAGGGCGGGTGGAGCGCGGGCTGGTACCGGCTCGGCGGGGCGGGCAGCGGCTCGGCAGGGCGGGCGGAGCGCGGGCTGGTACCGGCTCGGCAGGGCAGGCAGCGGCTCGGCGAGGCGGGCAGCGGGCAGCCGAGGCGGGTGGCGGCTCGGCGAGGCGGTGGGAGGGGCTGGCGGCCTGCTGCGGGTTGTGGGCAACCCGGGTGTTGTGACGCGCGTCATGATGGGTGCCGGGACATCCGGTGTGGAGGAGGGGGATCTTGATGATGGTCCGACGGATTTTGCTGCTGGCCGCCGCCGCGGTGTCGGCGATGGCGGTGGTTGTCGCGCCTGCTTCGGCTGCCGGGGCTTGTTCGGTTGACTGGGGTTCGTTGCCCAAGGCTGCGGACGGCGCTGCTTCCGGGAACCTGACGAACATCCGGTCCGGGCGGCAGGAGTGCTACGACCGGCTGGTGTTCGACCTCTCGGGTGAGAACAGCGGGTACTTCGTGCAGTACGTGGACGAGGTGCAGGAGGAGGGTTCCGGGCGGCCGGTGGCTTTGCGGGGTGAGGGGAAGCTCCAGGTCGTGGTTCGCGCGCCCGCGTACGACTCCAACGGCAACCCGACGTACACGTTCGCCGATCGGGCCGAGTTGGTGAACGTGACGGGCTACGACACGTTCCGCCAGGTCGCGTGGGCGGGGTCGTTCGAGGGGCAGACGACGGTGGGGCTGGGTGTGCGGGCCCGGCTGCCGTTCCGGGTGTTCACGCTGCCCGGCCGGGTCGTGGTGGACGTCGCCCACCAGTGGTGACCGCTAGGAGTGGGCCGCCACCCGGTAGCCCACTCCGCGAACGGTCTCGATGCGCACCGCGTCGCCGAGCTTGCCGCGCAGCGCCGCGATGTGCGTGTCCAGGGTGCGTGACGGCGCCTCCCAGTGGGCCTGCCACACCTGGTCCACGATCAGGTCGCGGCTGACCACCGTGCCCGCGCGGTGCACCAGCAGCGCCAGCAGGTCGAACTCCTTGCGGGTCAGCGGGACGGGTGTGCCGTCGACCAGGGCCTCCCGCGTCGCCGGGTCCAGGGTGAGCGCGCCCAGCGTGAGCCGGTCACCGCGGTCACCGGCCGCGCGGGCGGTCCGGGTGCGGCGCAGCACGGCCTCGATGCGTGCCAGCAGCTCGGCCGTGCCGAACGGCTTGACCACGTAGTCGTCCGCACCCGCCCGCAACCCCAGGACGCGTTCCCGCTCCTCACCACGCGCGGTGACGGCGATGACCGCCGTGCCGGGTCTGCGCCGCAGCTCGCGCAGCACGTCCAGGCCGTCCAGGTCGGGCAGCCCCAGGTCCAGCAGCACCACGTCGGCGGGTGGCGCGGCGAGCGCGTCGGCGGCCGTGGCCGCGCGGTGCACGTCGTAGCCCGCGTGCCGCAGCGCCGTCAGCAGGCCGCGCGCCACCCGGTCGTCGTCCTCGACGACGAGGATGCGCATCGCGGCTACTGCTCCGGTTTGTCCACCGGTTCGGTGCCGGGCACCTTCGTCCGCTGGTCGGCAGCCGTCGCACCGGCGGGTGTCGGGTCGTCGTCTGCGGCGGTCGCGTCACCGGTGTCCGGGTCGGTGGTCTCGCCGCGCTCGATGACCTCGCGGTCGCCCTTCTTCGCGGCCAGCACGAAGTAGGCGATCGCCCCGATGAACACCACGGCCGAGGTGATGACGTTGATCCGCAGGCCGAAGACCTCGGTCGCCGCGTCGGTGCGCATCAGCTCGATCCAGAAGCGGCCCGCCGTGTAGCCCGCGACGTACACCGCGAACGCCCGGCCGTGCCCGAGGCGGAACTTGCGGTCGGCCCAGACGACCAGCAGCGCCACGCCCAGGTTCCACAGCAGCTCGTAGAGGAACGTCGGGTGCACCACCATGATCGGCGTGTGGTCCAGCGCCACGCCGCCCAGCTCGTCCTGGTACCCGGTGACCGGGTTGACGCGCTGGTAGATCTCCAGGCCCCAGGGCAGTGTGGTGGGACCGCCGTACAGCTCCTGGTTGAAGTAGTTGCCGAGCCGGCCGATGGCCTGCGCGACGACGATGCCCGGCGCCACGGCGTCCGCCATCGCAGGCAGCGGGATGCCGCGGCGGCGGCACGCGATCCACGCGCCGACCGCGCCGAGCGCGATCGCGCCCCAGATGCCGAGGCCGCCGTTCCAGATGGCCAGGGCCTCCCACGGGTTCTTGCCCTCGCCGAAGTATTTGTGCCAGTCCGTCGCCACGTGGTAGAGCCGCCCGCCGACCAGGCCGAACGGCACCGCGAACACGGCGATGTCGGTGACCTCGCCCTTCGCCCCGCCACGTGCCACCCAGCGGCGTTCGCCCCACCAGATGGCCACGATGATGCCCACGATGATGCACAGGGCGTAGGCGCGGATCGGGATCGGCCCGAGCTGCCACACGCCCCGGTCCGGGCTGGGGATCGTCGCCAGGAAAGTCGTCACCACGGCCCCCACCGTAGCCGGTGCGCCGGATCCGCTTGCCGGGACAGCTCGATTGTTACCGCGAACGGCCGCGCCGACCGCGGTGGGCCGCCGACGCCGCGCGCCACCCGCGCGACGCACGGGCCGCCGGGTTCAGCGCGGGGGTGGTGGGGCTGCTGCCGGGGATTCGGTCGAGCCCGGGATCGGCGGGCGTCGAGGGCCGGCTCGACGGAGCCGGGCGAAGGGCGGGCACGGCTGGACCTCGTCCCGGAGTCCGGTAGTGCTCCGGGTGGATGAGCGCGGAGGACCGGCTCCCGGGAGCCCGGCGAGGGCCGGGCGCGGTGGGCCGGCGCGCCGGACCCGGGTGAAGCTCGCGCACAACGAGGCCGGGTTCGGGAACCGGGCGAGGGCCGGGCGCGGTGAGCCGGCTCCGCGGACCCGGGTGAAGCTCGCGCACGGCGAGGCCGGGTTCGGGGGCCGGGTGGAACCAGGCCGAGGCGGGCCGGTCGGGGGCAATCGCAGGTCGGGTGGGAGTCGGGTCGCGTCATGCGGCAAGTCTCCCGACCCGCACCGACAATTCCGGGGGTCGAGAGCGACCCCCGGACCCGGCTTCACCCGAACGTGTCGCTCAGGCCGGGGAGGGCACCTGGCGGACGCCTTCCGCCAGTTCGGTGGCCAGCGCGGCGACGGTGTCGGTCTCCACGGCCGTCACGAAGGCCGACCCGACGATGACACCGTCCGCGAACGCCGCCAGCTCCGCGGCCTGCGCGCCCGACCGCACGCCCAACCCCACCGCGACCGGCATGGTGGTGTGCTCCCGCACGCGGCGCACCAGCTCCGGCGCGGCGGACGAGACGACGTCGCGCGCGCCCGTCACGCCCATCACCGACGTCGCGTACAGGAAGCCCCGCGAAGAACGCGCGTTCAGGTCGATGCGCTCCTCCGTGGACGACGGCGCGACCAGGAAGATCCGGTCCAGGTCGTGCGCCTCGGACGCGGCCAGCCACTCCTCGGCCTCGTCGGGCACGAGGTCGGGCGTGATCAACCCCAGCCCGCCGGCCGCCGCGAGGTCGCGCGCGAACGCGTCCGCACCGTACTTGAGCACCGGGTTCCAGTAGGTCATCACGACGGCACGCCCACCGGCCGCCGCGACCGACTCGACGATGCCGAACAGGTCGCGCACCCGGAAGCCCTCGCGCAGCGCGCGCTCCGACGCCCGCTGGATGGTGGGGCCGTCCATCACCGGGTCGGAGTACGGCAGGCCGACCTCGACCACGTCGCAACCCGAACCGACCATGGCCCGCAGCACGTCCTTGGACCCGTCCACCGTGGGGTACCCGGCGGGCAGGTAGCCGATCAGCGCCGCCCGCGACTCCGCGCGGCACGCCTCGAACACCCCGGCAAGCCTGCTCATGACTCCACTCCCAGCCCGAACCACTTGATCGCGGTGTCCATGTCCTTGTCGCCGCGGCCGGACAGGTTCACCACGATCAACCCGTCCGGGCCGAGTTCGCGGCCCAGCACGAGCGCGCCGGCCAGCGCGTGCGACGACTCGATGGCCGGGATGATGCCCTCGGTGCGCGAGAGCAGCGCGAACGCCTCCATCGCCTCCGCGTCGGTGACCGGGCGGTACTCGGCGCGCCCGGTGTCCTTGAGGTGGGCGTGCTCCGGGCCGACGCCCGGGTAGTCCAGGCCCGCCGAGATCGAGTGGGCCTCGCGGATCTGCCCGTCCTCGTCCTGCATCACGTACGACATGGCGCCGTGCAGCGATCCGGGCGTGCCGACGGTGAGCGTGGCGCCGTGGCGGTCCGTGTCGATGCCGTCACCGCCGGGCTCCAGGCCGACCAGCCGCACGGACGGGTCGTCGATGAAGCCGTGGAAGATGCCGATGGCGTTGGAGCCGCCGCCGACGCACGCCGCGACCACGTCCGGCAGCCGCCCGGCCTGCTCCAGGACCTGCGCGCGGGCCTCGATGCCGATCACCCGGTGGAAGTCGCGCACCAGCACGGGGAACGGGTGCGGACCCGCCGCCGTGCCGAGCAGGTAGTGGGTGTCGTCGACGTTGGCCACCCAGTCGCGCAGGGCCTCGTTGATCGCGTCCTTGAGGGTGCGCGAACCCGTCTTGACCGGGATGACCTCGGCGCCGAGCAGCCGCATCCGGGCCACGTTGAGCGCCTGCCGCTCGGTGTCGACCTCGCCCATGTAGATGACGCAGTCCAGGCCCATCAGCGCGCACGCGGTGGCCGTGGCGACGCCGTGCTGGCCCGCGCCGGTCTCCGCGATGACGCGCTTCTTGCCCATCCGCTTGGTGAGCAGCGCCTGGCCCAGCACGTTGTTGATCTTGTGCGAGCCGGTGTGGTTCAGGTCCTCCCGCTTGAGGAAGATCCGCGCCCCACCGGCGTGCGCGGCGAACTTCGGGGCTTCCGTGAGCAGCGACGGCCGCCCCGCGTAGTCGCGCAGCAGCCGGAAGAACTCGTCGAGGAACTCGGGGTCGATCCGCGCCTTCTCGTAGAAGGCCGCCAGCTCGTCCACCGCCGCGATGAGCGCTTCGGGCATGTACCGGCCACCCCACGGCCCGAAGTGGCCCCGGTCGTCGGGGTCGTGGGGCGTCGGTGCCAGTTGGCCGCGCGACATGCGTTTGCTCCCTTACCGGCTGGGCCGGGGACACGCGGGGTGCGATCCCGCCGTCACCAGCTTGTTCACCGCGACCTTGGGGTCGCCGCTCGTCACGAGTGATTCGCCGACCAGCACCGCGTCGGCGCCCGCGCCCGCGTAGGCCATCAGGTCGCCCGGCCCGGTCACGCCGGACTCGGCGATCTTGATGGTCTCGAAGGGCAGGCCGGGCGCGATCCGCCCGAACACGTCCTTGTCCACTTCCAGCGTGTGCAGGTTGCGCGCGTTGACGCCGATGACGCTCGCGCCCGCCTCCAGCGCCCGGTCGGCCTCCTCGGCCGTGTGCACCTCGACCAGCGCCGTCATGCCGAGCGATTCGACCCGGTCCAGCAACGACACCAGCGCGTTCTGCTCCAGCGCCGCCACGATCAGCAGCACCAGGTCCGCCCCGTGCAGGCGCGCCTCGTGCACCTGGTACGGGCTGACGATGAAGTCCTTGCGCAGCAACGGGACCCCGACCGCGGCGCGCACCGCGTCGAAATCCGCCAGCGACCCGCCGAACCGGCGCTGCTCGGTCAGCACGCTGATCGCCCGCGCGCCACCCGCCTCGTACCGCGCCGCGAGGTCCGCGGGCTCCGGGATCTCCGCCAACGCGCCCTTGGACGGGCTGCGCCGCTTGACCTCCGCGATCACGCCCACACCCGGCGACCGCAGCACCGACATCACGTCCTGCGGCGGCGCGACCTTCGCCGCCCGCTCCCTGAGCACGTCGAAGGGCAGTGCCGCCTCGCGCGCGGCGAGGTCCTCGCGGACCCCCTCGATGATCGACTCCAGCACGGTCATCCGAGCACCTCGCCCGTGTCCGTCAGGCCATCCGTTCCGCTCGCCAGCTCCCGCACGTCATGCTCCCCTTCCCGCCACGAGGATGCTAACCCCGGACGGCGCACCGTCCGGCCACCGGGTCGTCCCGTTCACGCAGATGACCGGGGTTCCGCCGAGTCGACGTGCGCGAACGTGCGGCCGCGCCGGGTCAGTCCCGACCCGTCGGGTCGTCGCCGCGCTCCAGCGCGTTCCACAGCTCCCGATCGGGATCCGCGCTCCGCTTGGCCGCACCCGGTGTCTGGTAGCCGCCGCCCAGTCGCGGCATCGCCGATCCCCTCATCACCAGGACAACGCCGGCGACGACCACCAGCATTCCGGCCAGGCAGGCGAAACCACGTCCCAGCAGCTCACCCGGGCCGTTCACGCCGAGCCACGCGGCCGTGCCGCCGGTCGCGACGACCACGACGCCCAGCACGCGCCGCACCCAGCCGCCGAGCGCGACCACGGGCGCGACCTCGGCCAGGCACAGCAGCGCCATCGGCACCAGGGCGGGCACGACGACCTCGCCCCGGCGGTCCGCCGCGGCGTCCCAGACCAGGAGCGAGGAGCACCACAGCGCCGCCGCGCCGAGCACGAGCAGCAGCACGACCGTCCACAGTGGACGCTTCGACGGGCGGTCAGACACGGGCCGGGTCCACCGCCGGTGCCATCGTCTGGGCGGTCGCGATCGCCGACAGCACCGCGCCCGCCTTGTTCAGGCACTCGTTGTCCTCGGCCACCGGGTCGGAGTCCGCCACGATGCCGCCACCCGCCTGGACGTACGCCACGCCGTCACGCACCAGGGCGGTGCGGATGGCGATGGCGGTGTCCGCGTCGCCCGCGAAGTCCAGGTAGCCCACGACACCGCCGTACAGGCCGCGCCGGGTCGGCTCCAGCTCCTCGATCAGCTCCATGGCGCGTGGCTTCGGCGCGCCGGAGAGCGTGCCCGCCGGGAAGCAGGCGGCGACCGCGTCGAACGCGGTGCGCCCCTCCGCCAGCTCGCCGCTGACCGTGGAGACGATGTGCATGACGTGGCTGTACCGCTCCACCTTGAAGAAGTCGACCACCGTCACCGAGCCCGGCTTGCACACCCGGCCCAGGTCGTTGCGGCCCAGGTCGACCAGCATCAGGTGCTCGGCGCGCTCCTTGTGGTCGGCCAGCAGGTCCTTCTCCAGCAGCGCGTCCTCCTCCTCGTCCACGCCGCGCCACCGCGTGCCCGCGATCGGGTGCGTGGTGGCCTTGCCGTCGCGCACCGTGACCAGGGACTCGGGGCTGCACCCGACGACGTCGAAGTCGTCCAGCCGCAGCAGGTACATGTACGGGCTGGGGTTGGAGGTGCGCAGCACCCGGTAGATGTCGAGGGCGTCCGCGGTGGTCCGCATCTCGAACCGCTGCGACAGCACCACCTGGAACGCCTCGCCCGCGCGGATGGCCTCCTTCGCCTTCTCCACCACCGCGTAGTGCTCCTGCTGCGAGCGGCGGCGGGTGAACTCCGGCTTGGGGCGGGAGAACACGGCGGTCGTGGGCGGCGCGGAACTCTGGAGGTCCTGGGTCATCCGGTCCAGGCGGGCCACCGCGTCGTCGTAGGCGGCGTCCACGCGTCCCGGCGAGTCGTCCCAGTTGATCGCGTTGGCGATGAGCGTGACGGTGCCCTCGTGGTGGTCGAGCGCCGCGAGGTCCGTGGCCAGGAGCATGACCAGCTCGGGGATCTTGAGGTCGTCCTCGGCGAGGTTCGGCAGCTTCTCCAGGCGGCGCACGGCGTCGTAGCCGATGTAGCCGACCATGCCGCCGGTCAGCGGCGGGAGGCCCGGCAGCGGGTCGGTGCGCAGGACCTCGATCGTCTCGCGCAGGGCCACCAGCGGGTCGCCGCCCTCCGGCAGGCCCACCGGGCGCGGGCCGAGCCAGAACGCCTCGCCGCCGGTCGCGGTGAGCGCGCCCGCCGAGCGCGCGCCGACGAACGACCAGCGCGACCACGAGCGGCCGTTCTCGGCGGACTCGAACAGGAACGTGCCGGGGCGGTCCGCCGCGAGCTTGCGGTAGAGCCCGACGGGCGTCTCCCCGTCCGCGAGCAGCCTGCGCACCACCGGGATGACCCTGCGCTGCGCGGCGAGTTCGCGGAACTCCTCGCGCGTCGGGCTGACCTCGCCCAGACCCGCTCCTGCACCGATGACGCTCACCATGGGCGTCATTGTGCCGTGTGCCTCGGCGCACGTCCCGGATGAGGGCTTCCGGGCCGCCTGCGGGGTCATCGGGGGCCGCCGTTCGGCTCACGGTTCCCGGGTCGGTTGGCGGGGTGTGGCCCGGGTTGGGGGTGTCCGGTGGGGGCGCTCAGCGGGCGGGGCGGGCGCGGCAGGGCAGGGCGGGACGGCGGGAGGGCACGGCGCGGTGCGGAGGGCGGGGAGGGCGCGACGGGGCAGGGCAGGGTCGGGGCGGCGGGAGGGGACGGCGCGGGGCGGCGGGCGCGGCGCGGAGGGCACGCGGGGCGGGGTCTGGACGGCGGGCGAGGCAGGCGCGGGGCGGCAGAGGCGGGGCGGGGGCCGCGCGGCGGCAACGGTGGGTGTGCGAGGCGAGGGCGGGGCACAGAGCGCGGGACGTGCGGCAATGGCGGGTGCGGGAACTCCGGCACCGCACCGGCGCGGCGGGTGGGTTGCCGTTTTTCGAGGTCGGGGGTGGCCTCCGGCCCCCGGTTCCATTATCCCACTCGACACCGACAATGTGACGCTGCGTGTGCAGCCGCACGGCCGGAGGCGGAGAAGTGGTGGCGGTGGGTGTTCGGGGCGTGTGAGGCTGGCGAGCGGGGCCGCGGCCGGTGGGGGCGGGCACTTTATTTCAGCGCGCGTTGAAAAAAGGGCTGACGTGACACATCATGGTGGCGTGAACGAAGGCACGCGACAGGCCGAGCCCAAGCGCCGGGGACGGCGCGCCGGGGGCGAGGACACCAAGGCCGCACTGCTGGCGGCGGCGCGGGAGGTGTTCGTCGAGCGGGGTTACGAGGGTGCCACGGTGCGCTCCATCGCGGCTCGCGCGGGGGTCGACCCGGCGATGGTCAACCACTGGTTCGGCGGCAAGGAGGGGCTGTTCGTCAAGGCCGTCCTCCAGCTCCCGATCGACCCGGACACCCTGGTGGAACGGCTCCTCGACGGGCCGCCCGAGCAGCTCGGCGAGCGGATCGTCCGGAACTTCATCGGGGTCTGGGACGCGACCGGCGGCGGGCAGTTCGCGGCGCTCGTGCGCAGCGTCACGGCGCACGAGCAGGTCGCCGGCGCGCTGCACGAGTTCATCGTGCGGACGGTGCTGCACCGGGTCGTCGCGACCGTCACCAACGACCGGCCCGAGCTGCGCGCCACGCTCGCCGCGAGCCAGATCGTGGGCATGGGCATGGTCCGCTACGTGCTCGCCTTCGAACCGCTGGCGAGCACGGACGTGGACACCATGGTCAAGGCCGTCGCGCCGAACCTCCAGCGCTACCTCACCGGCGACATCGGCTGACCCTCACTCCGACGCCAGCAGCAGGTCCGCGTCGAAGCACGTCCGGTCGCCGGTGTGGCACGCCCCGCCCACCTGGTCCACGACCAGCAGCAGGGTGTCGCCGTCGCAGTCCAGCCGCACCTCGTGCACGTACTGGGTGTGCCCGGACGTCTCGCCCTTCACCCACAGCTGCTGCCGGCTGCGCGAGTAGTACGTGGCGCGCCGCGTGGTCAGCGTGCGGTGCAACGCCTCGTCGTCCATCCACGCCACCATCAGCACCTCGTTGGTGCCGCGCTGCTGCGCCACCGCGCACACCAAGCCGTCCGCGGTGCGCTTGAGCCGGGCGGCGATCGCGGGGTCCAGCGCGCCGGTCACCGCGGCGCCCCGAAGTACAGGCGGGCGGGACGGGTGTTGAGCACCACCACGCCGAACACGTGCCCCGCGGACAACACGCCCGCCACGACCCGCACCCACACCGGCCCCTGGTTGAGCACGGCCAGCAGGTGCACCAGGGCGACCACGCCGTACACGACGGCGGTGGTGAGGCGGGCGGGCCGCAGGCGCGCCAGCAGGCCCGCCACCGCGAGCAGCTCCAGCACCAGGACGATCAGCGGGAACTTGACCCACGCCCCGTCACCGTCGCCCTGCCAGCGCAGGAGACCCTCCGCCAGGAACAGCAAACCGCCTGCGGCTCCCACCAGGATCGCGAGCCGGACTTCCACCGGCGCTTCACGCAGCACGTCAGCGAACCTCCACGCCCGCTTCGCGCAGGCCCTTCTTCACCTCGGCGATGCGCAGCTCCCCGAAGTGGAACACGCTCGCCGCCAACACGGCGTCCGCACCCGCGTCCACGGCGGGCGGGAAGTGGTCGACCCGGCCCGCGCCGCCGCTGGCGATCAGCGGCACGTCCACCACCGCGCGCACCAGCCGGATCAGCTCCAGGTCGAACCCGTTCTTGGTGCCGTCGGCGTCCATCGAGTTCAGCAGGATCTCGCCGACGCCCAGCTCCTGGCCGCGGGCGGCCCACTCGACGGCGTCGATGCCGGTGCCGCGCCGCCCGCCGTGGGTGGTCACCTCGAACCCGGACGGCGTCGGCCGCTCGCCCCCGGGCACGCGCCGGGCGTCCACGGACAGCACGACGCACTGCGCGCCGAACCGCCGCGACAGCTCGCCGAGCAGTTCCGGGCGGGCGATGGCGGCCGTGTTCACGCTCACCTTGTCCGCGCCCGCGCGCAGCAGCTTGTCCACGTCGTCCGGCGTCCGCACGCCACCGCCCACGGTGAGCGGGATGAACACCTGCTCGGCGGTGCGCCGCACCACGTCGAACGTCGTCTCCCGCTCGGCCGACGACGCCGTCACGTCCAGGAAGGTCAGCTCGTCGGCGCCCTCGGCGTCGTAGGCGCGGGCCAGTTCGACCGGGTCGCCCGCGTCCACCAGGTCGGTGAAGTTGACGCCCTTCACCACCCGCCCCCGGTCGACGTCCAGGCATGGGATCACGCGCACCGCGACTGACATGGGCGAAAGCCTACGGGTGCGGCCGACGGCGAACCGCGTCGCCCGCCGGTGTGGCGCGCGAGGCGCGGGACACCGGCCGGTGGGTTAGCGTGCGCCGGTGAGCCTCGGCGACGACAAGTACCTGCTGCTGACGACCTTCCGCAAGAGCGGCGTGCCGGTGCCGACGCCGGTGTGGGCGGTGCGGCGGGGCACGTCGGTCTACGTCTGGTCGGCGGCTCAGGCGGGCAAGGTCAAGCGCATCCGCAACAACCCGGCGGTGACGGTCGCGCCGTGCGACGTGCGCGGCAACCCGACCGGACCCCCCACGTCCGCACGCGCCACCGTGCTGGACGACCGGGGCAGCGCCGAGGTGCGTGCCCTGATCGCCCGCGAGTACGGCCTGGTCGGTCGGCTGACGCTGCTCGGCAGCGCGTTGCGCCGGGGCAGGCGCGGCACGGTGGGCATCGAGATCGTGCCGTCAACCGGCGGTTGACCCCGCCCACAGCGTCAACCTAGAGTTGACGGATGGTCATCGCGCCGGTGCAGCTCACCGACCTGATCGTCACCGTCGCCCAGGAGCACGCCGACGCGCTGGGCCGCCTCACCGCGGCCGTCGAGCTGAGCGGGCAGCTGGACGAACTCGGCGACCACCTCATCGGGCACTTCGTGGACGAGGCCCGCCGCTCGGGCGCGAGCTGGACCGAGATCGGCGAGAGCATCGGCGTCACCAAGCAGGCCGCGCAGAAGCGGTTCGTGCCCAAGGAGTCGCCGGACCTCAAGCCCAGCTTCGACCGCTACACCGACCGGGCGCGGCGGGTGGTCGTGCTGGCCCGCCACCACGCCCGGTTCAGCGAGCGGATCGGGACCGAGCACCTGCTGCTCGGCCTGATGGACGAGTCGGGCGGCGTCGGCGCGAAGGCCATCGCGAAGCTGGAGGGCGCGGAGGGCACCACGCGCCTGGCGACGCTCAACGCGCTCGACCGGACCAGCCGCGAACGCCCGCCGAACCAGCCGTTCACCGCGCACTGCAAGAAGGCGCTGGAACTCACCGTCCGCGAGGCGCTCCGGCTCGGGCACACGTTCGTCGGCACGGAGCACCTGCTCCTCGGGCTGCTCAGCGTCGAGGAGTGCACCGCGGCCGAGGTCATGGCCACGACGGGCATCACCAAGGCCGCGGCGGAGAGCTACGTCGTCGCGGAGTTCACCAAGGCGATCACCGCACCGCGGCAAGCGCCTCCGGGAGGGTGAACGCGCCCGCGTACAGGGCCTTGCCGATGATCGCGCCCTCCACGCCGTCGCGGCCCAGCGCGGCCAGCGCCACCAGGTCGTCCACACTGGACACCCCGCCGGAGGCGATGACCGGCGCGTCGGTGCGCGCGCAGACCTCGCGCAGCAGCGCGGTGTTCGGACCCTGGAGCGTGCCGTCCTTGCCGACGTCGGTCACCACGTAGCGGGCGCACCCGTCGCGGTCGAGCCGGTCGAGCACCTCCCACAGGTCGCCGCCGTCCCGGGTCCAGCCGCGCGCGGCCAGCCGGTGGCCCTCGGGCGTGATCCGCACGTCCAGGCCGACCGCGATCCGGTCGCCGTGCTCGGCGATGGCCTTGGCGCACCACACCGGGTCCTCCAGCGCGGCGGTGCCCAGGTTGACCCGGGCGCACCCGGTGGCCAGGGCGGCGGCGAGCGACGCGTCGTCCCGGATGCCGCCGGACAGCTCGACCTCGACGTCCAGCTCGCCCACCACGCGCTCGATCAGCTCGCGGTTGTTCCCGCGGCCGAACGCGGCGTCGAGGTCGACCAGGTGCACCCACTCCGCACCCGCGCGCTGCCAGGCGTGCGCGGCGTCCACCGGGGAGCCGTAGGAGGTCTCGGTGCCGGCTTCGCCCTGCACGAGTCGGACGGCCTGGCCGTCGGCCACGTCGACGGCCGGAAGCAGCGTGAAAGTCACGCCGAACAGCCTAGTTGCCGCTGGTCCGAACCCGCCGGGCACCCGTCACCGGAACGTGCCGAGCCAGTTCTCCAGCAGGTGCGCGCCCGCGTCGCCGGACTTCTCCGGGTGGAACTGGGTCGCCCACAGCGGTCCGTTCTCGACGGCCGCCACGAACTCGTCACCGCCGTGCTCGGACCACGTCACCAACGGCGGGCGGATCACGTCGGAGGGCTCCAGCTCCCACCGCCGCACGCCGTAGGAGTGGACGAAGTAGAACCGGGTGTCCGGGTCGAGGCCCGCGAACAGCCGCGTGCCCTCGGGCGCGCGGACCGTGTTCCAGCCCATGTGCGGCACCACGGGCGCGTCCAACCGCTCCACGGTGCCCGGCCACTCGCCGCAGCCCTCGGTGCGCACGCCGTGCTCGATGCCGCGGTCGAACAGGATCTGCATCCCGACGCAGATGCCGAGCACGGGACGGCCGCCGGCCAGGCGCTCGCCGATGATCCGCCCGCCCTTGACCTCGTTCAGCCCCGCCATGCACGCCGCGTACGCGCCGACGCCCGGCACGACCAGCCCGTCCGCGGCCAGCGCCGCCCGGTGGTCCGACGTCACCTCGACGGACGCGCCGACCCGCCGCAGGGCGCGTTCGGCGGAGCGGAGGTTGCCGGATCCGTAGTCCAGTACGACGACTCGTGCCACCCCACCAGGCTAGGCCAACGGCGCGCCGCCCTGCGTCACCGGTACCACCGGCAGCACCGTGTTGATCGCCAGGCCCGCCCGGTCGGGCAGCGCGGTGATCCACGTGTCGGCCCGGCCCTCGTCGACCAGCACGCGCACCTCGGCGACGTCGGCGGGCACCTCGGGCTCGCCCTCGACCGCGCCCAACCGCCACCACCGCAGCGCACCCACCAGGCGGCGGGCCGCGCCGGTGTACCCGGCGGCCGTCCCGTCCGCCCACACCGCGCCACGCGCGTCCCAGCGCACCAGCAACCCCGACCCGCCGACCGCGCGCACCCGCTCGGCGAACCGCCGGGCCGCCGGGAACCCGATCTCCCGGCGGGGCAGCAGCACCGTGCCCGAGGCGACCGGGACCAGGGCGGCCGGCCCGGCTTCGGCGCGGTGCAGCGCCAGTTGCAGTTCGGCGGTCGGCGCGTGTGTCCAGATCAGGGTTCTCGGCGGCACGCTCACGACCGCAGATCATGCCGCAGACCGCCGCGCAGCCGACGAACAGGCAGCCCCACGCGGCCCGCTCGACGCGCCGGCGACCCCCTTGGCACGACGGCGGATGCGGCGGGCGGGTGGGGCGACCGGCATCCCCGACCGGCCGCCCCGCCCCCGGATCGGCGGTCAGGTCGCCGGGTGGTCGAACAGGCGGCGCACGGCCGCCGCGATGCCGAGCACGTCCAGGTCGTGCGCGGAATCGTGGTCCTCGACCGTGCCGTACGCGCGCAGTTCCGCCGCGCGCCGCACGCCCATCGCCCGCAGCCGGTGCGGCACGGCGCACAGCGCCTCGGCGACGGCGTGCGCGGAGGTGCCCTCCAGGTACGGCTCCACCAGCAGCACGTCCGGCCGCGACGCCGCGACCGCCGCTTGCAGCCCGGCGGCGTCGAACGGGCGCACGGTCGTCGCGTACAGCACCGTCACGTCCGCGTCCCGGGTCGCCGCCAGCACCGGGTCCAGCATCGGCCCGACCGCGACCACCACGCCCCGCCCGCCGCGCCGCACCTCGGTGAACCCCTCGACCACCGGGTGCGGCGCGGCGTTCTCCCGCAGGGAGAGCCGGATGTAGACGCGGTCGTCACCGGCCAGCGCCGCGCGCACCACCGGGCCGACCTCGGCGGGGTGCCCCGGCACGTGCACCCGCCAGCCGGGCAGCGTGTCGATCAGCGCGACGTCGCCGGGCGCCTGGTGGGTGCGGCCCCACACCGGGTCGTCGTAGGACCCGCCGATGCTGACCAGCACGCCGCCCACGTCCTGGTGCCCGAAGTCCAGCTTGATCTGCTCGAACGGCCGTTCCACCAGGAACGGCGCGTAGCTGTGCACGACGGGCCGCAGCCCGCTCAGCGCGAGCCCGCCGCCGACGCCCACCATCGCCTGCTCGCGGATGCCCACGTTGATCACGCGCGGGTGCTCGCCGAAGACGTCCCGCGAGATCTCCGCCAGCACCACGACGACCCGCGGGTCCTCGGCCATGGCCTCCCGCACGGTGTCCGCGAACACCTGCCGCATCGATTCGCCCACGACCGCCTACCTCTTCCCGACCCGTGCGACGACCACCATCGGCCGTCCCGGGTGCGCCTCGGTGAACGCGCCGTGCAACGCGTCCTGATCCCTGCCGTCCACAGTGGACGCCTGCCAGCCCTCCACCGCGAACCGCCGGTCGACGCCGCCGGGCCAGCCGTGCGTGCCGGACTCGTTGTCCACCACCACGACCGTGAGGTTGTCCAGGCTCAGGCGACCGGCCAGCGCGATCGCCTCGTGGTTGCTGCCCTCGTCCAGCTCCGCGTCGCCGACCAGCACCACGACCCGCGCCGACCGCCCCTGGATGCGCAGGCCCATCGCCAGGCCGACGCCGATCGGCAGGCCGTGGCCCAGCGAGCCGCTGGAGATCTCGACGCCCGGCACCAGCACCCGGTCCGGGTGCTGCCCGAGCGGGGAGTCCCAGTGCGTCCAGTTGTCCAGCGTCGACGGGTCGATGAACCCCTTCGCGGCGAGCACCGCGTAGTACGCCATCGGCCCGTGCCCCTTGGACAGCAGGAACCGGTCCCGGTCGGGGTCGTCCAGCCGGTCCGGCGACACGTTCAGCACCCGGTCGTAGAGCACCCACAGCACGTGCAGCGTGGACGCCGCCGCCCACTCGTGCTTCTCGTCACCGCTCATCCGCTCGAACAACGCGGGTATGCCCGCGAAGCCCGCACCGCTCGCAACCGCCATGCGACCATCCGACAACCTCGACTATGGTCGAGGTCAAGGCTTAGGATGCACCGGTGAGCAAGCTGCCGGACATGTTGACCATCGGCCAGGTCGCCGAGCGCAGCGGGGTGCCCCACACCGCGCTGCGGTTCTACGAGGAGCGGGGCCTGATCGGGTCCGAGCGCACGACGGGCAACCAGCGCCGCTACGCGCGGTCGGTGCTGCGCCGCCTCGCGTTCATCCGCACGGCCCAGCGGGTCGGGTTGAGCCTGGAGGACGTGCACGCCGCGCTGGCGACCCTCCCGGACAACCGGACGCCGACGAAATCGGACTGGAGCAGGCTGTCCGCGTCGTGGCAGACCGAGCTGGACGCCCGCATCGACGCCCTGGTGCGGTTGCGCGACCGGCTGACCTCGTGCATCGGCTGCGGCTGCCTGTCGCTGCGCAGCTGCACGCTGCACAACTTCGAGGACGAGCAGGCCGCCGACGGTCCGGGCGCGCCGAAGCTCAAGCCCGCCTGCGAGGGCGGCACCTGATCACGCGGAAACCCGCTTCCCCGGCGCGTCCGGACCGTGCTCCACTGTGCGCCGTGCAAGAAGCAGAAGTGATCCGCCTCTCCAAGCGGATGTCGCGCCACCTCCGGCACCGGCCCGAAGCGGTCGGCCTCACCCTCGACCCCGCGGGCTGGGTCGACCTCGACGCGTTGGTCCGCGCGCTGCGGACGACCCGCGCGGCGGTGCTGGAAGTGGTGGCGCGCAACGACAAGCAGCGGTTCGCGGTCGAGGGCGACCGGATCCGCGCCAACCAGGGCCACAGCGTCGAGGTCGACCTCGGCCTGCCCGCCGCCGAACCACCCGCCGTGCTCTACCACGGCACCGCGGAGAAGTCCCTGCCCGTCATCGAGGCGGAGGGGCTGCGGCCGATGTCCCGGCACGACGTGCACCTGTCCGCCACCGCGGACACCGCGCGGCGGGTCGGCGCGCGGCACGGCCGGCCGGTGGTGCTGGCGGTCGCGGCGGCGCGGATGCACGCCGCCGGCCACGAGTTCCGGGTCACCGCGAACGGCGTCTGGCTGACCGCCGCCGTCCCGCCGGAGCACCTGTCCCGCGAGGGTTAGGAACGCGGGACGGGTTCACCGATCGCGCTCGACCGGGAACGCCGCGCGGCCCGCGAACCTAGACCAGCCAGGCGATCGCGCCGCCGACCGCGACGACGACGAGCACCGCCAGCGCGATCGACAACCCGCGGGCCGTCTTCCACGTGCTGTACACGCCGCCGATCAGGAAGCCCGCGAGCGCGAGCAGCCCGATGACCACGTACTCCTTGGGCATCAGAGCACGCCCTTGGTGGACGGCACCCCGACCACCCGCGGGTCCGGCTCCACGGCCGCGCGCAGTGCCCGCGCGATTGCCTTGAACTGGGCTTCCGCGATGTGGTGCGGGTCCCGCCCGTACTCGACCCGCACGTGCAGCGCGATCCCGGCGTGGAACGCCAGGGAGTCGAACACGTGCCGGTTCAGGACGAACGGGTAGTTCCCGCCGATGGTGAACGTGGTGAACTGCTCCGGCTCGCCCAGGTGCACGCAGTACGGCCGGCCCGACACGTCGACCGCCGCGTGCGCGAGCGTCTCGTCCATCGGGATCCACGCGTCGCCGAACCGGCGGATGCCCGCCTTGTCCCCCAACGCCTCGCGCAACGCCTGCCCCAGCACGATCGCCACGTCCTCGACCGTGTGGTGGGCGTCGATCTCCACGTCACCGGTGGCGCGCACCACCAGGTCCAGCGAGCCGTGCACGCCGAACGCGGTCAACATGTGGTCGTAGAACGGGACCCCCGTGTCGATCTCCACCTCGCCCGTGCCGTCGAGGTCCACCTCGACGTGCACCGACGACTCCTTCGTGGTCCGCTCCACCTTGCCGACCCGGCTCACCGGTCAACCTCCTTGCTCGCCGCCAGGAACGCGTCGTTCTCCTCCGGAGTGCCGACCGTGACCCGCAGATGACCTTCGATGCCGACGTCCCTGATCAGCACGCCCTGCTCCAGGTAGGAGCGCCACGCCGCGCCCGCGTCGGCGAACCGCCCGAACAGCAGGAAGTTCGCGTCGCTCGGCACGACCTGGAAACCCATGCCCGCCAACGCCTCCGCCACCCGGTCGCGCTCGGCGGCGAGCCGCGCCACCGACCCGAGCGTCTCGTCCGCGTGCCGCAGCGCCGCGCGTGCCGCCGCCTGCGTGAGCACCGACAGGTGGTAGGGCAGGCGCACCAGCAGCAACGCGTCCACCACGGCGGGCGCGGCGGCCAGGTAGCCCAGCCGACCGCCCGCGAACGCGAACGCCTTGCTCATGGTGCGGCTGACGATCAGCTTCGCCGGGTGCTCCGCGAGCAGCGCGACGGCGCTGTCCCGCGCCGAGAACTCGGCGTACGCCTCGTCCACCACGATCACGCCCGGCGCGGCCTCGACCAGCACCCGCAGGTCGGCCGGCGGGATGCTCTGCCCGGTCGGGTTGTTGGGGCTGGTCACGAACACCACGTCCGGCCGGGTGTCGGCGATGGTCTCCGCCGCGCGCGCCACGTCCAGCGAGAAGTCCGCGCGCCTGGGCGCGGGCGTCCACCGGGTGCGCGTGCCGGCGGCGATGATCGGGTGCATCGAGTAGGACGGCTCGAACCCGAGCGCGGTGCGCCCCGGACCGCCGAACGCCTGGAGGACCTGCTGGATGATCTCGTTGGAACCGTTGGCGGCCCACAGGTTCCGCTCGGTGAGCGGCACACCGGTGGCCGTCGCCAGGTAGGCCGCGAGGTCGGTGCGCAACGCCACCGCGTCGCGGTCCGGGTACCGGTGCAGCCGCGCCGCGACCCGCTCCACCTCGCGCGCGACGTCCGCCACCAGGCCCGGCGTGGGCGGGTAGGGGTTCTCGTTGGTGTTGAGCCGCACCGGCACGTCGAGCTGCGGCGCGCCGTACGGCGTGCGACCACGCAGGTCCTCGCGCAGCGGCAGGTCGGTCAGGGCCACGCGGTCGCCGACGGCGCTCATCCGCGGAACCTCGCCGTCACGGCCTGGCCGTGCGCGGGCAGGTCCTCGGCCTCGGCCAGCGCCACCACCCGCGCCGCCACGTCGCGCAGCGCGGCCTCGTCGTAGTCCACGACGTGGATGCCGCGCAGGAACGTCTGCACGGACAGCCCCGACGAGTGCCGCGCGCAGCCGCCGGTCGGCAGCACGTGGTTGGAGCCCGCGCAGTAGTCGCCGAGCGACACCGGGGAGTGCGCGCCGACGAACACGGCGCCCGCCGCGCGCACCCGTGCCGCGACCTCGCGCGCCGACGCCGTCTGGATCTCCAGGTGCTCGGCCGCGTAGGCGTCGACCACCCGCAACCCGTCGTCCACTGTGGACACCAGCACGGTGCCGGACTGCCTGCCCCGCAACGCCGTGCGGATCCGCTCCTGGTGCTTGGTGACCGCCACCTGGCGCTCCAGCTCGGCGTCCACGGCGTCGGCGAGTTCGACCGACGTGGTGACCAGGACGCTCGCCGCCAGCGTGTCGTGCTCCGCCTGGCTGATCAGGTCCGCCGCGACGTGCACCGGGTCGGCGGTCCCGTCGGCGAGCACCGCGATCTCGGTCGGCCCGGCCTCCGCGTCGATGCCGATCAGACCGCGCAGCAGCCGCTTCGCGGCGGTCAGGTAGATGTTGCCCGGTCCGGTCACCAGGTCGACCGGGACGAGGTCGGCGCCGTCGGTGTCCACACCGCCGTGCGCGAGCAGCGCCACGGCCTGCGCGCCGCCGACCGCCCACACCTCGGTCACGCCGAGCAGCGCGGCGGCGGCCAGGATCGCGGGGTGCGGCCGGCCGCCGAACTCGGCCTGCGGCGGCGAGCACACCACCAGCGACTCGACGCCCGCGGTCTGGGCGGGCACCACGTTCATCACGACGCTGGACGGGTAGACGGCGAGGCCGCCCGGCGCGTACAGCCCGACCCGCGCGACCGGCACCCAGCGCTCGGTCACCGTCCCGCCGGGGACGACCCGGGTGGTGGTGTCGGTGCGGCGCTGGTCGGCGTGCACCCGGCGGGCGCGGGCGATGGACTCCTCCAGCGCGGCGCGCACGCCCGGGTCCAGTTCGGCCAGCGCGCGGTCCAGTTCGGCCGGCGGCACCCGCACGCCCTCGGGGCGCACGCCGTCGAACCGCTCGCCGAACTCCAGCACCGCCTCGACACCGCGGTCGCGCACCGCCTCGACGATGGGCCGCACATGGTGCAGAACCGCGTCGACGTCCACTTCGGCGCGCGGCAGCGCGGCGCGCAGTTCGGCGGCGGACGGGACTCGACCTCGCAGGTCGATGCGGTTGAGCATGGGGTCAAGGGTAAGCCGTCCGGCCGAACCCCCCGCGCCCACACCCCGGTACTCCCATGATTCGAAACGGGTTTCGCGTACGGGCCGGATGGTGGTCGCGGGAGCGGGGCGATGGGCGGAGGCGGAGCGGGCGGCGGGGCCGGGCGGGTGCCGGCGAGCCGGGCGGGCGGAGTCGGGCAGGCACGCGGGCGGGACCGGGCGGCGGGACCGCGCGAGCCCGGCAAGCGGAGTCGGGCAGGCGCGTGGGCGGGACCGGGCGAGTCCGGCAAGCGGGGCGGCCGGGCAGGCACGCGGGCGCGGGAAGGGGCGGTGCGGGCGAGCGGGTTCGGGCAGGCGCGTGGGCGTGGCCGGCCGGGGCGAAGCGAGCAGGGCGGGCTGCGGCATCGGTGTGCGGACCGCCGTGGAGGCCCGCGGCGGGATAAGACCACCGGGGCGTTCTGGTCTGTCAACTGTCAGCCCGGGTACCCGTCAGGAACCCGACAAACGGGGGCTATGTCGATCTGTTACACCCGCGCCACGCTGCGTAGGCACAACTCCGTCGCAAACCCTGCTGATGATGGAGGGGCAATGTCCCGAAAGCGGCGCGGCCTTGTGGCCGCCGCGCTCGGCGTGTGCTTGACCATGGTGCTCCCCCTGAACACCGTGACGGCGCAGCCGAACACCAACAGTTCGCCGCAGCGGACCGTGTTCGAGGTCACCGCGGACAGCCCGGAGGCTCGCACCAGGGTCGCCCGGACCGGCGTGGACGTCCTCGGCGCCAACGGCCCGACGCTCACCGTGATCGCCGAGGCCCGGCAGCAGTGGGCGCTGCGCGCCACCGGCCTGCCGCTCAAGGACCTGGGCGACGCCGACGCCCAGCTCGCCGCGCTCGGCAAGGCCGACTTCACCGACCGCGCGGGTGGTGTCGACCCGCAGGACTTCCCGTCCGGCTACACCGGCTACCACAACTTCCAGGAGACGGTCGCCGAGCTGAACAAGACGGTCTCCGACCACGCGAACCTGGTGAAGCTGAGCAGCCTCGGCAAGTCGTACGAGGGGCGCGACCTGTGGGCGCTCAAGATCAGCGACAACCCGGGCGCGGACGAGAACGAGCCCGAGGTGCTGTTCACCTGCAACCAGCACGCCCGTGAGCACCTGACCGTCGAGATGTGCCTGCGGATCATCAAGAAGTACACCGACGGCTACGCCACCAACCCGACCATCAAGAACCTGGTCGACAGCCGCGAGATCTGGGTGGTGCCCAGCGTCAACCCGGACGGCGCGGAGTACGACATCGCGTCCGGCAGCTTCCGCGCGTGGCGGAAGAACCGGCAGCCGTCCAACGGCACCGACCCCAACCGCAACTGGGGCTTCAAGTGGGGCTGCTGCGGCGGCTCCAGCGGCAGCCCGTCCAGCGAGACCTACCGCGGCCCGTCGGCGTTCTCCGCGCCCGAGACGCAGCGCGTGCGCGACTTCGTCAACAGCCGCGTGGTCGGCGGTGCGCAGCAGATCAAGACGCACATCGACTTCCACACGTACTCGGAGCTGATCCTCTGGCCGTACGGCTACACCACCGCCGACACCGCGCCCGGCCTGGACGCCAACGAGGCGAACGCGTTCGCCACCCTCGGCCGCCGCATGGCGGCGACCAACGGCTACACCCCCGAGCAGTCCAGCGACCTGTACGTCACCGACGGCAGCGTCAACGACTGGATGTGGGCGCAGCACAAGATCTGGAGCTACACCTTCGAGATGTACCCGAAGTCGTCGAGCGGCACGAGCGGGTTCTACCCGCGGGACACCCAGATCGAGCCGCAGACGGCGCGCAACGACAGCGCCGTGGAGCTGTTCCTGACCTACTCGGACTGCGTGCCGCGCATCACCGGCCGCACCTGCTGACCGCTTCCACCGCCTGATCGACCTGCGCGGGCTCGACGAAGTAGTGGGGTGACGCCCGCACGACCTCGTCGAGCCCGCGCCTGGTCATGTCCAGCAACGTCGAACCCGCGTGGCTGGTGGTCACCACGACGCCGCGCCCGGCCAGCTCGTCACGCACCTCCACGGCGCCGCGCCCGGCGACGGTGAACGTGACGATGCCCGCCCGGCGCTCGCCGATGTCGCGCACCTCGACGCCGGGCAGCTCCCGCAGTCCCGCCCGCAGCCGTTCGGCGCGGGCGCCGACCTCGTGCGCGATCTCGGCCAGGCCCAGGTCCAGGGCGTACCGGGCGGCGGCGATCAACCCGAGCCGGTCGGCGATGCTCGCCTCCCACAGCTCGAACACCCGCGCGTCGGTCCGCAGCTCCACGCGGTCGGGTGCGACCCACTCGCCGCTGTGCAGGTCCACCAAGCGTGGCCGCAGCACCTCCCGCGCCCGCCGGCGCACCACCAGCACCCCGGTGCCGCGTGGTCCGCGCAGCCACTTGCGGCCGGTGGCGGAGACCAGGTCCACGTCCAGCTCGGCGGCGTGCACGGGGAGCTGGCCGAGCGACTGGCAGGCGTCCAGCAGGACCAGCGCGCCCACCTCGTGCGCGGCGGCGGCGACCTCGGCGACCGGGTTCACCAGGCCGCTGTTGGTCGGCACGTGCACCAGCGACACCAGCTTGACCCGCTCGTCCAGCATGGACCGCAGCGCGTCGACGTCCACCTGCCCGACCGCGTCGGACGGGATCGCCTCGACGGTCGCGCCGACCTGCGCCGCCCGGTGCAGGACGGGGATCGCGTTGCCCGCGTACTCGACCTCGGTGACCAGCACCCGGTCGCCCGCGCCGAGCGGCACGGCGTCGAACGCGGCCAGCCAGGAGCGGGTGGCGCTGTCGGTGAACGCGATCTCGTCCGGCTCCGCCCCGAGCAGCTCGGCGAACACCCGGTAACCCGCGGCCAGGTCGTCGGCCCGCTCCCGCGCGGCGACGTACCCGCCGACCTCGGCCTCCCGCCGCAGGTGGCCGATCACCTCGTCGAGCACCGGCCGGGGCGGCAGCGACGACCCGGCGGAGTCGAGGAACACCCGCCCGCTCGCGGCGGGTGTGTCGGCGCGCACGGCGTCCAGGTCGATCACGGTGAGGCCCCCCGGTGTGCTGGTTCGCGGACCCCTCCCGTCTACACCATCGGACGGGCCGGGCGCGAGGGTGATCGCGACGCGGTGCTTCGGGCGCGCTCAGCGCGCGGACCACTTCTCCAGGTTCCACCACGGGCCCCAGGACAGCGGGCCGTGCGTGTGCGGGTCCACGACCTCCTGGTAGCCGGTCCAGTTGTCCCGCAGCACGTACGTGTGCTGCACCGCCGCGAGCACGACCATGCCGGGCGCGGCCAGGTAGGCGTGCTGGAACTGCCGGTACGCCACCGCGCGCTGCGCCGGGTCGAGCAGCGTGCGCCCGGCGTCCAGGGCGTTGTCGACCCGCGTGTTCCGGTAGCCCCACGGGTTGTCGGTGTGCAGCTCCGGGTACGCGGTGAGGTCGGGGTCGAACGGCGTGCCGCTGCCGTGCAGCAGGGCGTCCGCGCCGAGCCGCGGCCAGATCGCCTCCCAGCTCAGGCCGGCGAGCTGCACGTCGACGCCGATCGCCTTGGCGTCCGCGGCGAACGCCGTCGCCAGATCCGCGCGCACCACGTCGCCGATGGGGTACATGAGCGTGAACCGCGCGGGCACGCCTTCGCGAGCACGCACGCCGTCCGCGCCACGCGTCCAGCCCGCCTGGTCCAGCAGCAGCTCGGCCTGCGCCTTGTCGTACTGGTAGGCCGCGGCCGGGTCGGCGAACTCCGGCATGGTGTCCGGCACCGGCGTGCTCGCCGGGCTGCCCTTGCCGCCCAGCAGGTTCTCCACCAGGCCCGCGCGGTTCACGGCCAGGTTGAGCGCCATCCGCAGCGCCGGGTCGCCGGTGACCCCTCCGGTGGGCAACGTCACGGCACGCAGGTCGGCCGACCGGTGCGTCACCACCCGCATCCCGCCGGCGCTGGTGAACGGCTGCGCGAGCCGCGCGGGCAGCTCCGCGCCGTCGAACTCGCCCGCCTGCATCCGCTGCGCACGCGTGTTGTCGTCGGGCACGAACACCACGGTCAGCTTGCGGATCTCGGGCAGGCCGCCCGCGTGCTCCGGGTTGGCCTCCAGCACGAGCCGGTCGCCCTTGCGCCACTCCACCAGCCGGTAGGGACCGGTGCCGACCGGCGGCACCTCCTTGAGCGGCACGTGGAACGCCTCGCTGGGCAGCACGCCCAGCGACAGCATGTGCGGGAACGCCGCCCACGGCTTGGCCAACGTGAACCGGACCGAGCGCACGTCGAGCTGCTCCACGCCGGTCAGCCCCGCGTACCGGGGGCGCTCGGTCGCGCCGGCCGCCGGGTCGAGCAGCGCGCGGTAGGTGGCGACCACGTCCTCCGGCCCGAACGTCGTGCCGTCGGAGAACTTCACGCCCTCGCGCAGCCGCACCGTCCAGGACAGCCCGTCGGCGGCCGGCTGCGGCAGGTCCTCGGCGAGCTGCGGGCGCAGCGAGCGGTCCGCGCGGTGCTCGTAGAGGCCGTCGTAGATCTTGGACACGCCGTCGCGGCCGTACCCGAGCAGGGGGTTCAACGTGGCGGGTTCAGTGCTGTCGGCGATGACGATCGAGCTGCCGTCCGCGGTGCCTTCCGCGTTGGGCGTCGCCGCCCCCGTGCAACCCGCTACGGCGAGGACGGCGGCCAGGACCAGCGGGGGCAACAAGGAGCGCACGGTGCCTGACACTACCTAGAGTGGGTGATATGCGTGTCGCCCTCTGCCAGATCAACTCGTCCACCGACCCGGCGGCCAACCTCGACCTGCTGCGGGCCGGTGTGGCCCGTGCCGGCGACGCGCGCGTGGTGGTCTTCCCGGAGGCCACCATGTGCCGCTTCGGCGTGCCGCTGGGCCCGGTGGCGGAGCCGCTGGACGGGCCGTGGGCGACCGCCGTGCGGGAGATCGCGGAGGAGCACGGGGTGGTCGTGGTGGCGGGCATGTTCACGCCCGCGCCGGACGGCCGGGTCGCGAACACGCTGCTGGTGACCGGCGGCGGACGTCACCTGGGTTACGACAAGATCCACCTGTTCGACGCGTTCGGCTTCACCGAGTCGCGGACCGTCGCGCCGGGCGCCGAGCCGCTGGTGGTGGAGGTGGACGGGGTCGGCCTGGGCCTGGCGACCTGCTACGACGTGCGGTTCCCGGAGCTGTTCCGGGCGCTCGCGGACCGGGGCGCGGCGGCCGTCGTGGTGGCCGCGTCGTGGGGCGCGGGGCCGGGCAAGCGCGAGCAGTGGGAGCTGCTGGTGCGGGCGCGGGCGCTGGACAGCACGTCGTGGGTGCTGGCGTGCGGTCAGGCCGACCCGGGCGAGGACCTCGGCGGCGCGCCCACCGGCATCGGGTTCAGCACGGTCGCGTCGCCGCTGGGCGTGGTCGAGGGGCAGCTCGGCGCGGAGCCGGGTGTGCTGGTCGCCGACGTGGACGTGGCGGCCGTCGAGCAGGCGCGGCGGGCGTTGCCCGTGTTGGTGAACCGGCGGCTGTAAACCACTACCCGAATCACTTTCGCGGGAACGGCATCACACGACGGAGTGACTAGGGGCACACCTCGCGACCCCTCGGGTAGTCCGCCTTCGCAAGGAATAGCCGGCGAAGGGGTCAAGCATGATCAACCAAGCCGAAGTGGACAGGCTGTACGACTGCGACGTGATCGACTCGCACGGCGAGCGGATCGGTTCGGTCAAGCAGGTCTGGCTGGACGACCGCGACGGGAAGCCCCTGTGGGTCTCGGTCCACACCGGCCTGTTCGGCACCCGTGAGTCGTTCGTGCCGATCCAGGGCGCGAAGGTGGGCAAGGGCCGCATCACGGTGCCCATCGACAAGCAGCGCGTGAAGGACTCGCCCAAGATCGACGTGGACGACGCCCACATGTCCGACGCGCAGCAGGACGAGCTGTACCGCTACTACGACCTGATCCCGAGCGCGAGCACCGGCGAGCACGACCGCATCGCCGGCACGGGCGGCGAGCCGCAGGCGCGGCACGCGGCCGGCGGCCGGGTGGCCGACCAGCGGCAGGTCCGCGAACAGCAGCTGCGCGAGCAGCAGGAACGCGGCCGGCAGGGGCGCGACCAGGGCCAGGCCGCCGGGCGGATGCCCGAGCAGCAGGTTCGCGGTCGCGAGGGCCTGTCCCGGGGTGACCTGGAGCAGCAGGACCGGACGCGGCAGGAGCAGTCGCGTCACGAGCGGGACCGGACCGAGCGGGCGGGCACCCGGCGTGGCGCCGAGTCGGTGACGCGGTTCGAGGAGCGGCTCGACGTCGGGACGCGCCGGGTGGAGACCGGGCGCGTGCGACTGGTCAAGCACGTCGTCACCGAGCAGCAGACGGTGACCGTGCCGGTGACGCACGAAGAGGTCCGCGTGGTCCGCGAACCCGCCGACGGCGACACCGGCGAGGCGTTCACCGAGCAGGAGGCGGAGGTCACGCTGCACGGCGAGGAGCCGGTGGTCAGCAAGCGCGTCGAGCCGGTGGAGAAGGTGCGGCTGGACAAGGAGACCGTCACCGAGCAGCGCGAGGTCGGCGACCAGGTGCGCAAGGAGCGCGTCGACGTGGAGCGCGACGACGTGACGGGCGACGTGAGCCGCAAGCGCGGCGACGTGACCGGCGACCTGGGCCGCAAGCGCGACGACGTGACCGGCGACGCCACCCGCAAGCGCGACCGCGGGTGACGTGCGGTCCGCCCGCGTCCGGACCGGGCAGGTGGACGCGGGCGGTCGCGCTTCAGCGCAGGTCCAGGCCCAGGTCCAGGGCCGGCGCGGAGTGGGTGAGGCCGCCCACCGCGAGGTACCGGACGCCGGTCTCGGCGTAGGCCCGCGCCACGTCCAGGGTCAGGCCGCCGGACGCCTCCAGCTCGACGCCGCCCGCGCGCCGCACCGCCTCCGCGCACTCGGCGACCGTGAAGTTGTCCAGCAGCACCAGTTCCGCGCCCTCGGCGACGGCCTCGTCCAGCTGTGCCAACGAGTCCACCTCCACCTCGCACGGCAGGTCCGGCGCGTGCTCCCGGACCGCGCGGATCGCGGCGGCCACCGAACCGGCCGCGCGCACGTGGTTGTCCTTGATCAGCACGGCGTCGCCGAGCCCGAGCCGGTGGTTCACGCCGCCGCCGCACCGGACCGCGTACTTCTCCAGCAGCCGCAGGCCGGGCAGCGTCTTGCGGGAGTCCCGCACCAGCGCGCCGGTGCCCGCCACCTCGGCCACCCAGGCGGCGGTCAGCGTGGCGACGCCGGACAGGTGGCACAGCAGGTTCAACGCGGTGCGCTCGGCGGTGAGCAGGCCGCGCACCGGACCGCGCAGCACCAGCGCGGGCTCGCCCGGCACGGCCTTCGCGCCGTCCTCGGCACGCGCCAGCACCTCGAAGTCCAGCACCTCCTCGAACACCGCCAGCGCCACCGGGACGCCCGCGAGCACACCGGCCGCGCGGGGCGTCAGCTCGGCGACCGCCACCGCGTCGGCGGGCACCGTCGCCTCGGTGGTCGCGTCCGGCCCGTAACGCAGGTCCTCGGCCAGCGCCGTGGTGACCACGCGGCGCACGTCGTCCATGTCGAGCGTCATGCCACTCCCCTCGATACCGCGGCGGGATCGGCCAGCACCGGCTGACCGGACGGGTTGAGCCGCACCACCTGGCCGCGCCGCCACGCGTCGTCACGCGCCGGGTGGTCGGTGCGCACGTGGCAGCCACGCGACTCGGTGCGCCGCGCCGCCGCCGCGATCAACGCGCGGGCGGCCAGCGTGAGCGCCGCGTCCTCGACCAGCCGCGGGCTGTCCAGCTCCCGGTCCGCGGTGGACAGGTCGAGCACCGAGCCGACCACGGCCAGGCCCTCGGCGTCCCGGCCGATCGCCGCGTACCGGCTCATCACGCGCTGCAACGAATCCCGGTCGGCGACCGGCGCGGTCGGCAGCTCGGCCGTGCCCTGGCAGCGGGCGAGCACGCCCAGCGCCAGGTCCGCCGCGACGGCCTCGGCGGCACGCGTGCCGACCACCAGGCCCTCCAGCAGGCTGTTGGACGCCAGGCGGTTCGCGCCGTGCAGGCCGGTCCGCGCCACCTCGCCCGCCGCGTACAGGCCGGTCACCCCGGTGCGACCGTCCACATCGGACACCACGCCGCCGCACGCGAAGTGCGCGGCGGGCGCCACCGGGATCGGTCGCACGGCCGGGTCGACGCCGGCCGCCACGCACGCCGCGAACACCGTCGGGAACCGCCGCGCGAAGTCCGGGATGCCGGTGGCGTCCAGGAAGACGTGGTCGTCCACGCCACCGGGCGCGTCCGCCAGGTGCCGGGTGATGGCCGCCGCCACCACGTCGCGCGGCGCGAGGTCCGCCAGCGGGTGCACGCCGCGCATCACCCGCGCGCCGGTCGCGTCGACCAGCACCGCGCCCTCGCCGCGCACCGCCTCGGTGACCAGCGGGCACCGGCCGCGCGCGCCACGCCCCGTGTAGAGGACGGTCGGGTGGAACTGGACGAACTCCACGTCCGCCGCCACCGCGCCCGCGCGCAGCGCCAGCGCGAGGCCGTCGCCGGTGGCCACCTCCGGGTTGGACGTCGCCTGGTAGAGCTGGCCCAGCCCGCCGGTGGCCAGCAGCACGGCGGGCGCGGTCAGCACGCCCGGCACGCCGTCGGCGTCCAGCACCAGCAGCCCGCACACCTGGCCCAGCGGCGTGCGCACGGCGTCCACCGCGACGTGCCGCTCCAGCACGGGCACCCGCCCGTCGGCCGTCGCCGCGAGCAACGCCCGCTCCACCTCCGCGCCGGTCGCGTCACCGCCCGCGTGCACCACGCGGAACGCGCTGTGCCCGCCCTCGCGGGTGCGGGCGAGCAGCCCGTCCGCCGCCGCGTCGAACACCGCGCCGCGCTCACGCAGCCGCGTCACGGCCGCCGGACCGCCCGCGATGATCGCCGCCACCGCGTCCTCGTCGCACAGGCCCGCGCCCGCGGTGAGCGTGTCGCGCACGTGCGCGTCGACCGAGTCGCCCTCGTCGTGCTGGTCGGGCAGCACCACCGCGACACCGCCCTGCGCCCAGCGGGTGTTGCCGTCCGGCTGCTCGCCCTTCGTCACGACGAGGACCCGCAGCCCCAGCTCACGCGCGCGCAGCGCCGCCGTCAGGCCCGCGACGCCCGTGCCGACCACCACCAGGTCGGCGCCCGCCTCCCACAGCGGGGTGCTCACTCTCCGCCGCCGGGCTGCCCGATCTCGATCATCCGCTGCACCGCGCCCTGCGCGCGGCGAGCCGTGTCGAGGTCCACGTGCACCTCGTCGCGACCCTCGCGCAGGCAGCGCAGCAGGGCGGTCGGGGTGATCATCTTCATGTACCGGCAGGACGCCCGGTCGTTCACCGCGCGGAAGTCGATCTCCGGCGCGGCGCGGCGGAGCTGGTGCAGCATCCCGACCTCGGTGGCCACCAGCACCGTCTTCGCGCTGGTGCGGCGGGCGGCGGTGATCATGTCGCCGGTGGAGAGGATCTTCACCTGCTCGGCGGGCACCGCGCCCTCGCCCGCGAGGTAGAGCGCCGACGTCGCGCAGCCGCACTCGGGGTGGATGAACAGGTCGGCGTCGGGGTTCGCCGCCGCCCGCTCGGCCAGCTCGGGACCGTTGATGCCGGCGTGCACGTGGCACTCGCCCGCCCAGATGTGCAGGTTGGCCCGGCCGGTCTCGCGCTTCACGTGCGCGCCGAGGAACTGGTCCGGCAGGAACAGCACCTCGCGGTCCGCCGGGATCGACGCCACCACGTCCACCGCGTTGGACGACGTGCAGCAGATGTCCGTCTCGGCCTTCACCTCGGCGGTGGTGTTCACGTAGGACACCACGACCGCGCCCGGGTGCTCGGCCTTCCAGGCGCGCAGCTGCTCGCCGGTGATCGAGTCGGCCAGCGAGCAGCCCGCCCGCTCGTCCGGTATCAGCACGGTCTTGTGCGGGGCCAGGATCTTCGCGGTCTCGGCCATGAAGTGCACGCCGCAGAACACGATCGTCGACGCGTCGCTCGCCGCGGCGATGCGGCTGAGCGCCAGCGAATCGCCCGTGTGGTGGGCGATGTCCTGGATCTCCGGGAGCTGGTAGTTGTGCGCGAGGATCACCGCGTCCTGCTTGCGCGCCAGCTCCAGCACCTCGTCCCGCCAAGCGGCGTCCGGCGCGATGCCGTCGTACGCACCGTCAGAGGTTCGCTCCACGTAGGCGGTAGCGACCATGGGTAATCCTCCTTCAGCCAGGTTTTCGCCTATCGGGCGAAAACGTGGCCGATAGTATCAGCCCGTGGGTCTCGCGGGACATGAGGTGTTGGCCGCAGTTCTCCAGGTGAGAGACGGATCACTACAGGTGATGCTGTGGGAGCGCGCGCGTGAGCCGCACGCCCGCCGCTGGTCGCTGCCGGGCGGCGGCCTCGGCGACGACGAGGACGTGGAGACCTCCATCCGGCGGCAGCTCGCCGAGAAGGTGGACGTCCGGCAGCTGTCCCACGTCGAGCAGCTGGCCGTGTTCAGCGCGCCCGGCCGGGTGCCCGGTCCCCGCGTCGTGGCCACCGCGTTCCTCGGCCTGGTCCGCTCGGACACCGACCCCGTGGTGCCGTCCGACACGGCCTGGCACCCCGTGGACGCGTTGCCCGCGACCGCGTTCGACCACGAGGCCATCTGCCGCCGCGCCCGCCACCGGCTCGCGGCCAAGCTGTCCTACACCAACCTGGGTTTCGCGCTGGCCCCGCCCGAGTTCACCATCTCCGCGCTGCGGTCCCTGTACTCGGCGGCGCTCGGGTACCGCGTGTCGGCGACCAACCTGCAACGCGTCCTGTCCCGCCGCGGGTTGCTGGAGCCCACCGGGGCCGTCGCGCCGGTCGGTCCGTCCGGTGGCCGGCCGGCCGCGTTGTTCCGGTTCGTGTCGCGGGAGATGCGGGTGACCGATCCGTTCGCCGTGCTACGACCACCGAGCCGCCGTAATTTGGGCACGTGACCACGACGCTCCCGTTGTTCCCCCTGGGCACGGTCCTGCTGCCGGGGACGTCGCTGCCGCTGCACGTGTTCGAGCCCCGGTACCGGCAGCTCACCGTCGACCTGGTCACCGGCAAGCTGCCCGAGCGCAACTTCGGCGTGCTCGCCATCCGCCAGGGCTGGGAGGTGGGGCCGGGCAACGCCACCGCCCTGCACGACGTCGGGTGCGAAGCGCTGCTGAACGACGCCAAACCACTGCCCGACGGCCGCTTCGACCTCGCCACCACCGGCGGCAGGCGGTTCCGGCTGGTCGAGCTGGACACCGAGAGCGCCCCCTACCTGGTGGGCCGCGTGGAGTGGCTGGAGGACACCCCCACGCCCGCCGAGCTGACCGAGCTGACGCCCCTGTTGGAGGAGGGCGCGGTGGCTGCGTTCCGGCGGTACCGGGCGGCGGCGTTCGAGGACAACCCCACGGTCGCCGTCAACGAGGCGCTGTCGTACGCGCTGGCCAACGACTGTCTCCTGACGCCCGACGACCGGCAGCACCTGCTGGAGGAGAGGTCGGAGGTCCGCCGCCTCCGCATGGTCCGCAAGATGATGCACCGGGAGGCGGGCATCATCGCCGCCCTCCACGCGGTACCCGCGCCGATCGCCGAACTGGGCCACCTCCCCCACCGCAACTGACTCCACCCACCGCCCAGCTCGGCACCCCGCACGCACCGCGCCCCCTCCGCGCCTCTCCCCCTCCGCGCCTCTCCCCCTCTGCGCGCCACCCCCCGCAGCCGCTCCCACGACGCCACGCCGCCTCCCGCAGCCGCTCCCGCACGCCACGCCGCCTCCCGCGCCCGCCGCCTTCCGCCCCTCCACCGCCCTGCCTGCCGCCTTCCGCCCCTCCATCGCCCCTGCTCGCGGCCTCCCACCCCACCGCCCCTGCCTCGGGGGCACCCCGCACTCGCCTCGCCGCCTTCTCGCCTTCCCCCGGCCTCCCCTTTCCTCCCACCCTCGCCCCGCCTTCGCGCCTCGAACGCCCCACCGCCGCCCCTCGCCTTCCCGCCCCCGTCTCCGCCTTCGCCCCCGCCCTCGCGCCTCGAAGCCCCCTCCTCCGACACCTCGCCTCGTTCCCACCGCGTCCTTTCGTCCTATTGCCCTCTAGTCGGATTGTTCAACAATCCTCTACCGTGTGTCGCGTCACACACCACAACCCCCGGCGAGGTGAGACGCATGAGCACCAGCACCGCGGAGACCGACCGCGAGGACGGCCCCTTCGCCTGGTTCCGCACCCTCGGCCCCAACGGGCGCAAGGCGTTCATCGGCGCGTTCGGCGGCTACGGGCTCGACTCCTTCGACTTCCAGGTGCTCGCCCTGGGCCTGGTCGCCATCACCGCCCACTTCGGCATCAGCACCGGCGAAGCGGGTCTGCTCAACACCGTCACCCTGGTGGTGAGCGCCATCGGCGGCACGATCGCGGGCGTCCTCGCGGACCGCATCGGCCGCGTCCGCACCCTCATGATCACCGTGGCCACCTACGCGGTCTTCACGGTCCTGTGCGGGTTCGCGACCAACTACGAAACCCTCCTGGTGTTCCGCGCCCTCCAGGGCCTCGGCTTCGGCGGCGAGTGGGCGGCGGGCGCGGTGCTCGTCGCCGAATACTGCAAACCCCGCTACCGGGGCCGCACGGTGGCGTTCATCCAGAGCGCGTGGGCGGTCGGCTGGGCGCTGTCCGTCGTCGTCTACGCGTTGGTGTTCAACCTGTTCCCGCCCGACCTGGCGTGGCGGGTGCTGTTCTGGACGGGCGCGCTGCCCGCCCTCCTGCTCGTCTACGTGCGCCGTGCCGTGCGGGACGCCCCGGAGGCGATCGAGCAGCGGAAGTCCAAGGCGCACAAGGGTTCCCTCGCCGCGATCTTCCGCGGCGACCTGACCCGCACGACCCTGTTCGCCTCCCTGCTGGCGACCGGCGTGCAGGGCGGCTACTACACGCTCGCCACGTGGCTGCCCACGCACCTCAAAGCGGAACGCGGGCTGACCGTCATCGGCACCGGCGGCTACCTGGCGCTCCTGATCTCCGGCGCGTTCATCGGCTACATCACCGGCGGCTACGTGACGGACTGGTTGGGGCGCAAGAAGACCTTCGCCCTGTTCGCCGTCCTGTCGGCCGCGTTGATCATGCTCTACACGCAGGTGCCCGCCGGCGCGAACACGGCGGTGCTGCTGCTGGGGTTCCCGCTCGGCTTCTGCACGTCGGCGATCTTCAGCGGGTTCGGGTCGTTCCTCGCCGAGCTGTACCCGACGGCGTCACGCGGCACCGGGCAGGGGTTCACCTACAACTTCGGGCGGGCCGCGGGCGCGTTGTTCCCCACGCTCGTCGGGTACATGGCGGAGCGGATGGGCGTCGGCGGCGCGATGGTGTTCGGCGCGGCGGCGTACGGGATCGCCGTGCTGGCCCTGCTGGGGCTGCCGGAGACGCGTGGGAGGGAACTGCGATGACCACACCGGCCGAGGTGCGCGACCACGCCACCGGACCGACCACGGGGCTCGCCGACGGGTACGCGCAGGCGAACCTGGTGGCCGTACCCCGCGACTGGGCGTACGACGTGCTGCTGTTCGCGCAGCGCAACCCGAAACCGTGCCCGGTGCTGGACGTGACCGACGCGGGTTCGCCGACCACGGTGCTCGCGCCGGCCGCCGACCTGCGCCGCGACCTGCCCCGCTACCGGGTGTGGGAGCACGGGGAACTGGTCGCCGAACCGGCCGACGCCACCCCGCACTGGCGGGACGACCTGGTGGCGTTCCTGATCGGGTGCAGCTTCACGTTCGAGTCGGCGCTGCGCCGGGCCGGCGTGCCGCTGCGCCACGTCGAGCAGGGCCGCAACGTGCCGATGTACGTGACGGACCGGGCGTGCCGCCCGGCAGGCCGCCTGCGCGGGCCGCTCGTGGTGAGCATGAGGTACGTGCCGGCGCACCTGGTCGACGTCGCCCGCGACGTCACCGCCCGGATGCCCGCGGTGCACGGCGCGCCCGTGCACGTCGGCGACCCGGCCGCGCTCGGCATCGAGGACCTGGACGTGCCCGACTTCGGCGACGCCGCCACGCCGCACGACGGCGACGTGCCGGTGTTCTGGGCGTGCGGCGTGACCCCGCAGGCGGCGGTAATGGCGTCCCGCCCGCCGTTCGCCATCACGCACGCGCCGGGCCACATGTTCGTCACCGACGTCCGCGACGACGACTACCGGGTCTAGCCGAGCCGGCGGCCGAGGTCGTCCATCCCGTTCCAGGCCGCCAGGCAGCCGTACGCCAGCGCCGTGCCCAGGGGCCACGCCAGCACGCCCCACCAGACCTCCAGGACCGGGGCGAGGGTGATCATGTCGCCCGCCTCGGGCGCGGCGCTGAGCGCGTACCGGTTGCCCGCCGTGCCCAGGCCCGTGCGTTGCGCCAGGTACGCCGCCACGGCGCTGCCCGCGATCGCGCCGAGCATCACCACCGGACCGCGCCGCTGCCGCAGCAGCCACACCGCGATACCGGTCAGCACGCCCGCGCCGAGACCGATCAGCACGAACAGCATCAGGCCGTCGAGGCGGTGGTAGCTCTCGCCGGTGACCGGCACCAGGGACGCGTCCTGCGCGACCACGACGTTCTGCGGTGGCGCGAGCCACGACCACAGCCACCCCGCGGGCAGGCCCACCAGCGCCACCGTGGACAGCACCGCGAACGCCGGCAGCAGGTCCCGCTTCACCACCACGCGCGGCCGGGCGGGCGCGTAGCGGAAGACGAAGGCTGGGGGCACGCGGACGGGCGCGGCCCGCTCGTCCACCGGTTGATCCGCCACGCACGCCCTCCCCTGCCGACAAGCCGACGGTGGGCAGGTTACCGCGCTGAGGCGATCTCGCCGTGCCGGCTGCACCGGGCGGTCCACCGGACCGGCGTCACCTGCACCACCATGCGCCGCGCGCAGGCCGCGCAGAACCGCGGCGGGTCGACCAGGGCGAGCCTCCGCGCGCACGCCGCGTGGTCGTTCCCGTCGAGGTCGCCCAGCGTCAGCTCCCGGCCGCCCGCGAAGCGCAGGATCGTGCGCGGCAGGGCGAGGCGGAACGCGCCGATCACGCGCAGGGCGTCCGGGCCGTCCACCACCGGGTAGTCCGCGTAGGGCGTGCCGGGGTTGGGGGTTCAGCGGCACCTCGTCCGGTGCGGCGGACGCGAGTTGGGTGGCGAACTCGGCGCGCTGGGCGAGCGTCTCGCCCATCCCGAGGATGCCGACGCAGCACACCTCCATGCCCGCTTGCGCAGGGTGTCGTGGCGTTCTTCCCGGGGTGACGACGTTGGGGCAGTGGAAGCGCGCGGTTTCCAGGTTGTGGTTGTAGCGGTGGACCACCGGGGAGGGGAACTGGCCGGACTGCGAGCAGAAGTGGCAGTCCTCGGGGCAGCCGCCGGTCTTGAGCGAGACGATGCCCTCGACCTCCACCTCGGGGCCGCACCTCGTGGGCCAGGTCGGGGATTTTGTCGTCGGGGAGGGCGGAGCGCCTGGAGGACCTGCGCCTCCGCCAGGCCGACGCCGCGTTCCAGCACCTGTTCACGGGCGACGGTCAGCGACATCGTCGGTCACAACATCTCCCTCGGCTCGGGTGGGTCCTCCGGTGGCGATCCGGTTCGTCAGTGTGCCGCCCTGCCAGCACGCACCCAGCGAGCCACATCACTGCCTCGGGTGGTCTGCCCTTGGGGGCCTTTCTTCTGGGGACGCCTCCTTGGGACGCCTTGGTCGGGCACGTCCGGGTGAATCCGGTTGAGACAGACAACCTGGGGGCGCGGTCAGAGCATGAGCCTAAATAGGCGGACGGCGGCCCAGGCGGTCGCGGCCTGGCGATGGTGTCCAGGCGGCGGTCCAGGTTGCGGTTAAGGCAGCGGCCAAGGTGACGGCCAGGGCGGTCGCCAGCTATGCGATCCGCTCCGGCGGTGGCCTCCGGGGTCGCCGATGACGTTAGTGGAGGGTGAGGTGGTCAGGTGACTGGTGGCGCGGGCGAACGTGCCCCGCGCGGGATGTCGACGGCTGTGGCGCGCGGGGTGTCGACGGCTGTGGGCTGCGTGCGGCGGGCTTCAGCAGGCGTGCGGCGCGGCGAACTTCTCCGGGTCGAAGGTGCCCCCGAACCACGGGGAGAGAGAGCTGCGGGCCAGGTCGAGGAAGTCCGGGCGGGCAAGGGCGGCGGCACCGTCGGGCAGGACGCCGAGGAGCGGGGCGCCGGCGACTTCGGGGAGGTCCTGGAGGTTGCACCTGGCGGCCAGGTCCGGGTCCGCGGGCCAGCGGCCGATGACGACGCCTACCGACTCCAGGCCGCGGCGGAGCAGGGCTTCGGCGGTGAGGGCGGTGGTGTTGAGGGTGCCCAGGCTCGCGTGGGCCACCACCAGGACCGGGGCGTTCAGCGCCCAGGCGGTGTCGGCGATGGTGGTGCCCTCGTCGTCGAAGCGGACCAGGAGGCCGCCTGCTCCTTCGACCAGGACGAGGTCGTGGGTCTCGTTGAGGGCCGAGGCGGCGGCTGCTGCTTCGCTGGGGTGGACGGTCGGTTGGCCTGCCCGGCGGGCCGCGGTGGCGGGGGCCAGGGGGTCCGGGTAGCGGCGGAGTTCCTTGGTGGTCACGTTGCCCGCCAGGCGGGTCACCTCGGCCAGGTCGCCGGGCTCGCCGGGGGCGATGCCGGTCTGGGCGGGCTTGAGGACGGCTACCCGCCGGCCGTCTGCTGCGGCCAGGGCGGCCAGGGCGGCTACCACCACGGTTTTGCCCACATCGGTGCCCGTGCCGGTGATCACTAGGACGCTCACGGGCTCTCACACTACGACTACACGGAGCGTCGTGGCCGGTCACGTTCTAGCATCGCCTACATGGGTGAGACTGGTGAGATCGTTCTGTACGGTGCGGATTGGTGCGGGGACTGCCGGCGGGCCAAGGCTTGGCTGCGGGAGAACGAAGTGCCGTTCACCGAAGTGGACGTGGAGCACGACGATGTGGCCCGGGACAAGGCGGTGGAGATCGCGGGTGGCCGGAAGAACATTCCGGTGATCGTGTTGCCCGGTGGGGGTGTGTTGATCGAGCCGACTAATTCGCAGTTGGCTGAAGCTGTTGCCGCCCTTGGCTGAAGTTTCCGCCCTCGGCCGGATCAAGGCCGTGGACCCTCGGCCGGACGGAGCTTTGAGTCCTCGGTCTGGCCGGGGCTGTGCGGCCTTGGCTGGGCGGAAGTTGGGCGTCCTTGGCCGGATCCGGGCTGTGCGGGCCTGGGCTGTGCTGGAGCTGTGAGTCTGGCTGGGCTGGGCTGGGCTGGAGCTGTGAGGCTGGGCTGGAGCTGTGAGGCTTGGCTGGACTGGGCCGGTCGCGTCTTTGGCTGAACGGGTTGTTCGGTTGATTGGTTGATCGGGGTGGAGAGCGGGGCGGCTGCGGGCGTGGCTGGTCTGCGGGCTCAGGGGTTGGTGGAAGGCGGACGGCTGGGTGGCCGGCGGTGGGCGTGGTCGACGGGCTGGGCGGCGGGCCGGTGGGCAGCGGGCCGCTGGGCGGAACCGGGGGGTGCGTGGGCGGAACCGGGGGTCTGGTGGGGTCGGCGGGCGGAACCGGGGGTCTGGTGAAGCGGTTAAGCCGCGTCGTGGGGCGGCTCCGCGGGGGGTTGTTGGGCGGGGGTGGTTTGCTCGGCGGTCCGGGTGGCAGCAGTTTTGGGTGATCGTTGGTGTCATCGGGCTGGTGTTGGTGGGGCACTTCGTGCTGTGGCGCGAGCTGATACCGGCCGTGGGGGTTGTGGTTGCTCCTGTCCCCGTGGTGTCCACGGTGGTCGGCTGGCTGTTCGCCGGCGCGGCGTTCGGGGTGGTTGGCGTGTTGCTGATCAACCAGCGCTCGGCGCGCCCGGAAGTGTTGTCCCGGCTGCGTTGGACGGCGGGCATCTGGTCGCTCGTCGCCCTGATGTGCGTGCCTACCGGGGCCGCCGACGAGGTGGTGCTGCCGGTGGACTTCTGGGCCGGTGTCTTCGCGGGCGCCTACGGGGTGGTCATGTCGCCGGTGGCCGCGATCGTGGTCGGGTTGGTGTGGTCGTTGGTGCTGAAGCTCCGGCCCGGGGAGCCGACGGGCCGCGCCGTCGGGTGGGCGTTCGTCGGCTACTCCGCGCTGCTACTGGTGTGGGGCTCGACGTTGCTGCGCATGTGACGCCTCGGCCGCCGCGGTGACGGCGGCGGCGATGGCGGCTACCTCTTCGTCCGTGCAGATGAACGGCGGCATGGTGTAGATCAGGTCGCGGAACGGGCGCAGCCACACGCCGTGCGCCACGGCCGCTGCCGTGGCGGCTGCCATGTCCACCTGGTGGTCCAGTTGCACGACGCCGATCGCGCCCAGCACGCGCACGTCGCCGGGCGCGCCCGCCAGGCCGGCGCGCAGGCCGGCCGAGATGCGGGTGACCTCCCCCCGCCAGTCCCGTGACAGCAGCAATTCCGTGGACGCCAGGGCGACGGCCGAGGCCAGCGGGTTGGCCATGAACGTCGGACCGTGCGCCAGCACGGGCACCTCGCCCCTCGATATGCCGTCGGCGACTCGACTCGTGCACAGCGTCGCGGCCATGCTCAGGTAGCCGCCGGTAAGCGCTTTCCCGACGCACATGATGTCGGGGCTGATGCCGGCGTGGTCGGCGGCGAACAGCTCGCCCGTGCGGCCGAACCCGGTGGCGATCTCGTCGAAGATCAGCAGCACGTCGTGGGTGTGGGCGAGTTCGCGCAACACGTGCAGGTACCGGGGGTCGTGGAACCGCATCCCGCCCGCCCCCTGCACGACGGGCTCCACGATGATCGCCGCCAGCTCGTCGGCGTGCTCCTCGATCAGCCGGGCGAGTTCGGCGACGTAGTCGGTCTCCAGTTCCCGGGGCGGCGCGGGGGCGAAGACCTGGCCGGGCAGGACTCCGCGCCACAGGGCGTGCATCCCGCCTTCCGGGTCGCACACGGACATCGGCTGGAACGTGTCGCCGTGGTAGCCGCCGCGCCACGTGAACAGCCGCCGCTTCTCCGGCCTGCCTTGGGAGCGCCAATACTGGAGCGCCATCTTCACGGCGACCTCGACCGCCACGGAACCGGAGTCGCACAGGAACACGTGTTGCAGCGGTTCGGGTGTGATCGCCACGAGCTTCGCGGCGAGCGCGACGGCGGGCTCGTGGGTGAGACCGCCGAACATGACGTGGCTCATCCGGTCGAGCTGGTCGCGGACGGCGGCGTCGAGGACGGGGTGCCGGTAGCCGTGGATGGCGGCCCACCAGGAGGACATCCCGTCGACGAGTTCGCGGCCGTCGTCGAGCCGGAGCCGGGCACCGCTCGCCGAGGAGACGACCAACGGCTGCTGGGTGCCCGGCATCGGGCCGTACGGGTGCCAGACGTGCGCTTGATCGAGCTTCAGCAGGTCATCGCGGTCCACGGGTTTCGAGGTTAACGGGGAGCGTGTGCAGTCCGCGAATGAGCGTGCTGGCACGCCATTGCAGCGTTTCGGGCTCGGCGGCGGACGTGACGTCGAACCGGTCGAGCAGCGTGCCGACGGCGATCTCGCCTTCGAGGCGGGCCAGTGGCGCGCCCACGCAGTAGTGGACGCCGTGGCCGAACGCGAGGTGCCCGCCGGGCGGCCGGGTGATGTCGAACGTCTCGCCGTCGGGGAAGCGCCGGTCGTCGCGGTTGGCGGAACTCAGGGACACCAGGACGAATTCGCCTTCGGGGATGGTGATGTCGCCGAGGGTGACGTCTTCCGTGGTGTACCGGAAGGTGGCCTGGTTGACGGGTCCGTCGTAGCGGAGGAACTCCTCGATGGCGTGGGGCAGCAGGGTTCGGTCGGCACGGAGCGCGGCGAGCTGGTCGGGGTGCCGCAGGAGGTTGTGGACGCCGTTGCCGATGAGGTTGACGGTGGTCTCGTGGCCCGCGACGAGGAGCAGGAACGCCATGGCGATCAGCTCTTCGTGGTCGAGCCGGTCGTTGTCGTCGGTGGCGTGGACGATGGCGGAGAAGATGTCGTCGCCGGGGTTGGCGCGCTTGTCGTCCACGAGGTTGGAGAGGTAGCCCGCCATGGCGGTGCCCGCCTCCTGGATGCGGTCGGGTTCGTACCCGCCGACGAGGATGTTGGACCAGCGGCGGAAGTCGTCGCGGTCGGACAGCGGGACGTCGAGCAGTTCGCAGATGACGGTGATGGGCAGGGGGAACGCGAGTGCTTCGATCAGGTCGACGTCGCGCTGCCCGGCGACGGCGTCGAGGAGTTCGTCGGTGATCTGCTGGATGCGGGGCCGGAGTTGCTCGACGCGGCGGGCGGTGAACGCCTTGGTGACGAGCTTGCGGAGCCGGCTGTGGTTGGGCGGGTCGGTGTTGAGCATGTGCTTGGCCAGCGACTGGTCCGCCAGGCCGGGCGTGCTCTCGCCGGTGTAGTGCCGTTCGAACAGCGGCTGGAAACCGGTGTAGTCCTTGCTGAACCGCGGGTCGGCGAGCGCGGTGCGCGCCTCGTCGTAGCGGGTGACGAGCCAGACCTTGAGGCCGCGTGGCAGGACGACCTGCCGGGCGGCGCCCTTCACGCGCATGGCGGCGTGGATGGCGTGCGGGTCCTGGAAATACTCGTCGCCGAGCGCTTCCAGGACGACGGTGTTCTCCCCCATGGGAACCCCTCCTGTTTTGAGTTAACCCTGTTCACTCAACGTTCGGAGGAGCGCTCATGTGCCCATCGGAGCAGGATGTCACTCGATCGGAGCAACGAGAGCGCCCGGTACGCCCGATTTTCCCGCGGTGGCGGCCGGAACGCCCGCTGTGCCGGCAGCGGGTGAGACCCGCGCGCGGAAGAGATGCCCGGTGCGCCCGCGGGGCCGGGCACCGCGCCCGGCCCCGCGGGGTCAGCCCAGGCAGCCGGGGCCCAGGAGGGCCTTCAGGTCGCCCATCAGGGACGGGGTGGGGCTGACGCGCAGCGCGTCGTCCAGCTTGAGCAGGGTGTTGCGGCTCGCGTTGATGATCAGGTTGAGGTGCACCTCGGTGGTGCCGGGGTGGGCCCGCAGCACCTCCTTCAACGACGTCACCAGCTTCGGGTCGCACCGGGCGGCGTTGACCTTGAGCTTCAGGGCCTGCGCGCCGAGTTCCGACAGGTCCGGCACGACGAGGTCGTTGGCGATCAGCGAGATCCGGTCCTCCCGCTTCGCGACGCGTGCCTTGACCAGCACGATCGCGTCCTCGGCCACCGACATGCCGTGCACCATGTAGCTCTTGGGGAAGAACAGCACCTCGATGCCACCGGCGAGGTCTTCGAGCTGCGCGGACGCCCAGGGCTCGCCGTTCTTGTTCACGCGCCGCGTGACGGACGCGAGGATGCCGCCGAGGGTGACCTGCGTGCCGTCCGGCACGTCGCCTTCCAGGATGCGCGCGATGGAAGCGTCCGAATAGGACTCCAGCACCGTCTCCACGCCGTTGAGCGGGTGCCCGGACACGTAGAGGCCGAGCATCTCGCGTTCCAGCGTGAGCTGGTGCTTGGGCTCCCAGAACTCCTCGGGGATCTTCACGTCGAAGACGCTGCCCCCGTCGTCGCCGCCGCCGTCGCCGAACAGGTCGAACTGGCCGCGTGCCTCCTCCTTCTTGGTGAGCATGATCGCGTCCACCGCTTCGACGTGCACCATGTGCAGGCCCTTGCGGGGGTGGCCGAGCGAGTCGAACGCGCCCGCCTTGATCAGCGATTCCACGACCTTCTTGTTGCACACGGTCGCGTCCACCTTGCGCAGGAAGTCGGAGAAGTCCGCGAACTTCCCCTTCTCCTTGCGGGCCTTGATGATCGCCTCGACGACGTTCGCGCCGACGTTGCGGATCGCGCCGAGGCCGAACCGGATGTCGTCGCCGACCGCGACGAACTCGCGCTCCGACTCGTTGACGTCCGGCGGCAGCACGGTGATGCCCATGCGGCGGCACTCGGCGAGGTAGATCGCGGACTTGTCCTTGTTGTCCGAGTTCGTGGTGAGCAGGGCGGCCATGTACTCGCCCGGGTAGTTCGCCTTGAGGTACGCGGTCCAGTACGCGATCAGGCCGTAGGCGGCGGAGTGCGCCTTGTTGAACGCGTAGTCGGCGAACGGGACCAGGATGTCCCACAGGGTCTTGATGGCCTCCGGCGAGTAGCCGTTGTCCAGCATCCCCTTCTCGAAGCCCTCGAACTCCTTGTCGAGGATCTCCTTCTTCTTCTTGCCCATCGCGCGGCGCAGCAGGTCCGCTTGGGCCAGCGAGTACCCGGCGACCTTCCGCGCGATCGCCATCACCTGCTCCTGGTAGACGATCAGGCCGTAGGTGGTGTCGAGGATCTCCGCCAGCGGCTCGGCGAGTTCCGGGTGGATCGGCACGATCTCCTGCTGCTTGTTCTTGCGCAGCGCGTAGTTCGTGTGCGAGTTGGCGCCCATCGGTCCCGGCCGGTAGAGGGCGATGACGGCCGAGACGTCCTCGAAGTTGTCGGGCCGCATCAGCCGCAGCAGGTCGCGCAGCGCGCCGCCGTCGAGCTGGAACACGCCGAGCGTGTCGCCCCGGCCCAGCAGCTCGTAGGTCTTCTTGTCCTCCAACGGGACCGCGGCGATGTCGACGGCGCCCTTGCCGTTCAGCTCGATGTTCTTCAGGGCGTCGTCGATGGTGGTGAGGTTGCTCAGGCCCAGGAAGTCCATCTTGAGCAGGCCGAGCGTTTCACACGTCGGGTAGTCGAACTGCGTGATGATCGACCCGTCCTGGGGTCGCTTCCACACCGGGATGTGGTCCATCAGCGGTTCGGCGGACATGATCACCGCGCAGGCGTGGACGCCCGCGTTGCGGATCAGGCCCTCCAGGCCGCGGCCGGTGTCGATGATCTCCTTGACCTGCGGGTCGGTCTCGTAGAGGGCGCGGACCTCCGCGGCCTCCGAGTACCGCTTGTGGGACTGGTCGAACACGCCCGACAGCGGGATGTCCTTGCCCATCACGGCGGGCGGCATCGCCTTGGAGATGCGGTCGGCCACCGCGTAGCCGGGCTGCCCGTACAGGACGCGGGCGGAGTCCTTGATCGCGGCCTTCGCCTTGATGGTGCCGAACGTGATGACCTGGGCGACCTTGTCCGAGCCCCACTTCTCCGTCACGTACCGGATGACGTCGCCGCGCCTGCGCTCGTCGAAGTCGATGTCGATGTCGGGCGGGCTGACGCGGTCCGGGTTGAGGAACCGCTCGAAGATCAGGCCGTGCGCCAGCGGGTCCAGGTCGGTGATGCCCATGGCGTAGGCGATCAGCGCGCCCGCGGCGGAACCGCGGCCGGGGCCGACCCGGATGCCGTTCTCCTTGGCCCAGTTGATGAAGTCGGCCACCACCAGGAAGTACGACGGGAAGCCCATCTGGAGGATGACGCCGATCTCGAACTCGACCTGCTTCTCGTGGACCTCGTCGACACCCTGCGGGAACCGGCGGCGCATCCCCTCCCACACCTGCTCGCGGAAGAACTCGGCCTCGGTCCGGCCGTCCGGGACCGGGTAGCGCGGCATCAGGTTCTGGAACGCGAACATGCCGGTGGTGTCGACCTTCTCCGCCACCAGCAGGGTGTTGCGGCACCCCTCCTGCCAGGCGTCGGACGAGTCGACGGCGTACATCTCCTCCGGCGACTTCAGGTAGTAGCCCTGGCCGTCGAACTTGAACCGGCTCGGGTCCTGGAGCGTCTTGCCGGTCTGCACGCACAGCAGCGCGTCGTGCGCCTCGCGGTCCTCGGCGTAGGTGTAGTGCGAGTCGTTGGTGACGACGAACGGGATGGACAGCTTCTTCGCGATGTCCAGCAGGCCGGTGCGGACGCGGCGCTCGATCTCGATGCCGTGGTCCATCAGCTCGACGAAGAAGTTGTCCGCGCCGTAGATGTCGCGCCACTTGGCGGCGGCCTCCAGCGCCTCCTTGTCGTGGCCGAGCCGCAGTCGGGTCTGCACCTCGCCGGACGGGCAGCCGGTGGTGGCCATCAGGCCCGCCGAGTGCTCGGCGATCAGCTCGGCGTCCATCCGCGCCCACTTGCCCAGCTGGCCCTCGGTGGACGCGCGGCTGGCGACCTTCATCAGGTTGTGCAGGCCCTCGTTGGTGCGGGCCCAGATCGTCTGGTGGGTGTAGGCGCCGCTGGCGGACACGTCGTCCGACTTCTGGCCGGGGTCGCCCCACAGCACGCGCTTCTTGTTGAAGCGGGAGTCGGGCGCCATGTACGCCTCGATGCCGATCACCGGTTTGACCCCGGCCGCGGTGGCCTGCCGGTAGAAGTCGTAGGCGCCGTACATGTTGCCGTGGTCGGTGATCGCCGCGGCGGGCATACCCAGCCGCTCGCACTCGGCGAACATGTCCTTGAGCTTCGCGGCACCGTCGAGCATCGAATACTCGGTGTGCACGTGTAGGTGCACAAACGAGTCGGACACCCTACCCCCCTGAGGATCGAAGCGGGCCCGGGTCGACGCGCGGGCAGAACTCCGGCGAGCCTAATCCACCACCGCCCGTAACCGAACGCGCCACGCGCGACGTGCCCGGCAGGTGCGTTCGGGGTCCCGGCGCGCGCGTTCGCGTGAACCGCGATCGCCCGGCGGGGCGATGGCGCGAAGATCGCCCCAGGCGGGTAGCGTTCGAGGGGTGGTAGCGCCGGATCCCGTCGACGCCCGTCTTCTGGCCATGCTCGCCGAGATGGGCCGTGCCGCCGTGCACGAGTTGGCCGCGAGACTGGGCATGGACCCGCGCGAGGCCGCGACCCGGCTGATCACGCTGTCCGGCAGCGGGCTGCCCCTGCTGGTGGGCGTGGAGTGCGACCCGAACGGCATCCGCAAGGCGCTGGCGAACAGCGTGGCGTGGGGCAACTACGGCGGACCCGCGCAGGGCCAGGCGGTGCGCGGCACCCCGTCGGGGCCGTACCCGCCCGCGCCGGGCACGGTGCGCGGCACGCCGTCCGGCGCGTACCGGCAGGGCCCGCCGTCCGGGCCGTTCCCGGCGCAGCCGCAGCCGGTGCCGGAGCCGATGAGCACCTGGGGTCCGCCGCAGTCGGCGGGGTGGGCGCGTGGCGACCAGGCGGCGGCGCCGAAGCCCCGGACCGGGAAGATCGGCAGCACCCTGGAGACCGAGGGTCTGGAGGGCGCGCGGTTCACCATCCAGCTCGTGGAGGTGGTGGACCCGGCGGACTTCCTGTTCACGGCCGCCGGCTACAAGCTCGCGGGCGGCGAGCGGGCCGTCGTGGTGCACACCGAGCTGTCCAACACCGGTCCGGTGCCGTTCAACGCGCTGCCCGACATGTACCTGGTGCTGATGACGAACACCGGTGAGACGGTGACCAAGGCGCCCGTGTCGCTGTCGTCGCGGCCACCGCACAAGATCGGGGTGCAGCCGGGCGAGACGGCGGGCGGGCACACCGTGTACGTGCTGCCGGAGAACACGGCGATCACGTCGATCCGGTGGAGCGCCCGGCCGGAGACGGACCTGAACACCCTGGTCTGGACGGTCGACGACTAGGTCCGTCGGTGCCGCCGTGCACAATGTCCGCATGGGTGTGGACCTGGACGAGTTGCGGCGGTTGCGGCGTGCGCGCGACCGGATGGACCGCGAGTACGCCCAGCCGCTGGACGTGGCGGCGCTGGCCCGCACGGCGCTGATGTCCGCCGGCCACTTCAGTCGCCGCTTCCGCGACGAGTACGGGGAAACGCCCTACTCCTACCTGATGACGCGGCGCATCGAGCGCGCCAAGGCGTTGCTGCGGCGTGGTGACGTCAGCGTGACGGAAGCCTGCTTCGCGGTGGGCTGCACCAGCCTCGGCTCGTTCTCCAGCCGGTTCACGCAGGTCGTCGGCGAGACGCCGAGCGCGTACCGGGCCCGTGACCACCGGGCGCTGGAGGTCGTGCCGGCGTGCCGGGCGATGGTGCTCACCAGGCCCGCGCGCGGACCGGTCGCCGCCGGGACGGCGGCGGTCCGGGCGGCCACCTAGGGTCGTGCCCATGACGCTTTCCATCGGCACCGTGCACGTCCTGGTCGACGACACCGACGCCGCCCTCACGTTCTACCGCGACGCGCTCGGGCTGACCGTGCGCGACGAGGTCGAGCAGGACGGGCTGCGCTGGGTCACGCTCACCACGCCGGCGCAGCCGGACGTCCGGCTCGTGCTGTCCCCCGTGACGGCCGGCCGCTCACCGCAGAGCGGCGAGGCCATGGCGGCGCTGCTCGCGAAGGGCGAGCTGGGCTCCGTGAACTTCCGCACCGACGACCTCGACGCGACGTTCGCGAAGGTGGCGGGCGCGCCCGGCGTGGAGGTGTTGCAGGAGCCGTTGAGCCAGCCGTGGGGTGCCCGCGACGCCGCCGTGCGCGACCCGGCGGGCAACCACGTCCGCATCGAGCAGGGCTAGACGCGCAGCACCACCTTGCCGCGCACGTGGCCCTGCTCGAAGTAGGCGAGGGCTTCGGCGGCGCGCTCCAGCGGGTAGGTGCGGTCGACCACCGGCCGCGCCGCGTGCCGCACGAGCAGGTCGCGCACCGCGGCGAGCTCTTCGCGGCGGTTGCGGATGAGGAACGGGACCAGGCGTTCGCCGATGAACGCCGACGTGACGCGCAGCAGCACCGGTCGCAGCAGCAGGTGGCGCGGCACCGCCTGCCCGACGCAGACCAGGGTGCCCCGCGGGGCGAGGACGCGGCGGAACTCGCCCGGCGACCGGTTGCCGATCATGTCCAGCACCAGGTCGTAGCGGCCGGACGCGGTGACGTCCGCGGTGGTGTAGTCGATCACGTGGTCCGCGCCGAGGGACCGCACCAGGTCCACGTTGCCGCTGCCGCACACGCCGGTGACGTGCGCCCCGAACGCCTTCGCGAACTGCACGGCGAACGTGCCGACCCCGCCCGCCGCGCCGTTGACCAGGACGTGCTGCCCCGGTTGTAATCGGCCCGCGTCACGCAGCGCCTGGAGGGCGGTGAGCCCCGCCACCGGCACGGCCGCCGCCTCCTCGAACGTCAGGTCGGGTGGTTTCGCGAGCAGCACCGCGTCCTCGGGGAAGCACGCGTACTGGGCGAACGCGGCGCTGCGGTCGTCGGTGGACGCGCCGCGACCGCCGAACACCTCGTCGCCGGGCGCGAAGCGGGTCACGGCGGACCCGACGGACTCGACCCGGCCCGCGAGGTCCGCGCCGAGACCGCCCTTGGGCCGCAGCAGGCCGGTCGCGGTCCGCCGGAGGTAGGGCGTGCCGCGCAGGTGGTGGTCGTCGAGCGGGTTGACCGACGCGGCCCGCACCCGGACCAGCACGTCGTGCGGTCCGGGCACGGGCGGGTCGACCTCCAGGTACTTCAGGACGTTCGGCGGGCCGTAGGAGACATGTCGCATAGCTCTCATGGCCGCCCACGATGCGCCCGCGCGGGTGCTTCGCGAAAGGACCGGAAGGGCGACCGATCAGGCGGACGCGGACGCCGGTTCGGGGTCGGCTTCGGTGATGCCCGCGTCGCCGCGGGTCAGCACCAGCCCCAGCACCAGGGCGAGCACGGTCGCCACCGACATGACCGACACCATCGGCAGCACGCTCGCCGAGCCGGCCGCGCCGACCAGCGGCGCGAGCAGGCCGCCGAGCAGGAACTGGGTCACGCCCAGCACGGACGACGCGCTGCCCGCCGCCTCCGGGTGCCGCGCCAGGGCGAGCGACGCCGCGTTCGGCATCAGCAGGCCGACGCTGACCGTCACCGCGAACAGCGGCACCAGGAACGCGACCAGCCCGCCGCCGGCGAGGGCGCCGCCGAGCAGCCCCAGCCCGCCGAGCGCGCCCGTGACGAGCCCGGTGCGCAGCAACGACTTCGGCAGCACCCGGCCGGTGAGCGCGGTGTTCAGCAGGCCGGCCAGGAAGATCGCCACCGAGTTGGCGGCGAACACCAGGCTGAACGTCTGCGGCGACAACCCGAACACGCCCTGGAGCACGAACGCCGACCCGGCGACGTACGCGAACAACGCGCCCAGCGACAACGCCGCCGCCAACGCGTAGCCGACGAACCGCCGGTCCGCGAGCAGGCCGCGGAACACGCGCAACGTGGAGCCCAGGTCCGCCGGGCGGCGCTTGTCCCGGGGCAGCGTCTCCGGCAGCCAGGCCGCCGCCGCGACCAGCAGCACCAGCGCGATCGCGGCGAGCGCGACAAACGTGCCGCGCCACGACGTGAACCGCAGCAGCTGGCCGCCCAGCACCGGCGCCACGACCGGGCCCAGGCCGTTGACCAGCATCAGCAACGACATGAAGCGGGCCATCGCGAGCCCTTCGAACCGATCGCGCGCCACCGCCAGCGACACCACGAACCCGGCGGCCACGCCGAGTCCCTGGAGCAGCCGGAGGCCGGCGAGGGCGTACGCGTCGGGCGCGACCGCGCACACCAGCGACACCACCACGTACGCGCCGATGCCGATCAACAGCGGCCGGCGGCGGCCCCACGAGTCGGACAGCGTGCCGATCACCAGCTGGCCCACCGACAGGCCGATGATGAACGTGGTCAGCGAGAGCTGGACGGGTGAGTCGCCGACGCCGAACTCGCGCGCGATCGCCGGGAACGCGGGCAGGTAGGTGTCGACGGACAGCGGCCCGAGGCTGCACAGCGTGCCGAGCAGCACCACGAGCTTCGCTCTGTTCTCCATGGAGGGTCCCCCAGAGTCGTTGGTCGGGGCAGAGCCTGCCGACCCGACCGCCCGCGGGACCCTCCGCGCGGCCTCAGCTCACGTGCTACGTCCGAACAGGCGGCCGAACAGGCCGCGCTTCGTCGAGTCGGCCGCGGGTGGCGGGGGTTCGGGGGCGGGCGCGGGTGGTGGGGTCTCCGGCAGCTCGCCGCCGATGACCGCGGGGGCGACGCTCCACCCGTCGCGGGTGGTGTGCGGGTCGTGGTCCGACCGGGTGCCGAACGCGTCGGCGGGTGCCGGGTCGAGGACGTCGCCGGTGAAGGCGTCGCGGTCGGGCTCGACCGGGCCGCGCTCGCGCGTGGTGCCGGGTGGGCCGGCGGGCGGGAACGGGCCGGGCACAGCAGCGGTCCCGGGCGGGACCGGGCCGCGCTCGCGGGTGGCGCCGGGTGGGCCAGCGGGCGGGAACGGGCCAGGCACGGCAGCGGTCCCGGGCGGCAACGGGCCGGGTGCGCCGGCGATCCCCGGCGAGCCGGCGGCGGATGCTCCGCCGTCGAACGGGTCGAAGGCGCGGGTGCCCGGGTCGTCGCCCGACCGGGGGCGGGGTGCGCCCGTCACGTACGGGCGGGCGGCGCGCGGGACGGGCTCCGCGGCCTCGGCCTCCGCCCAGCGGTCCGGGTCGCCCGGTAGCGGGGTTCCGGTTCGGCGCCTGCCCGGCCCTCCCACCGGGAAACCCCTCGGCGGCGTGCGGTCCGGGTCGTCGTAGCGCGTTGACACCACGCGCACCTCCCATGCGAGCGAAGCCGTCACCGCGACGTTACGCGATCGCGACCTCGCGGCGGGAGGTCCCGCCGGGTGTCAGCCCTCGGCGCGCAGCAGTTCCAGCGCGTCCGCCAGGTCGGCCGGGTACTCGCTGGTGAACTCCACCCACTGGCCGTCGGCCGGGTGGTGGAAGCCGAGCGTGCGGGCGTGCAGCCACTGCCTGGTCACGCCGAGCCGCTTCGCGAGCACCGGGTCCGCGCCGTAGGTGAGGTCGCCGACGCACGGGTGCCGCAACGCCGAGAAGTGCACCCGGATCTGGTGGGTGCGGCCCGTTTCCAGGTGCACGTCCAGCAGCGACGCTGCCCGGAACGCCTCCACCACCTCGTAGTGGGTGATGCTCGGCTTGCCGTTGGCCATCACGGCGAACTTGTAGTCGTGCTTGGGGTGCCGGTCGATGGGCGCGTCGATGGTGCCCTTGATCGGGTCCGGGTGGCCCTGCACCAACGCGTGGTACAGCTTCTCGACCGTGCGTTCCTTGAACGCCTGCTTGAGCACCGAGTACGCGTGCTCGCTCTTGGCGACCACCATCACGCCGGTCGTGCCGACGTCCAGCCGGTGCACGACGCCCTGCCGCTCGGCCGCGCCCGACGTGGCGATCCGCACGCCCGCCGCCGCGAGCCCGCCGACGACGGTGGGCCCGGTCCAGCCGGGGCTGGGGTGCACGGCCACGCCCACCGGCTTGTCCACGACGATCACGTCGTCGTCCTCGTGCAGCACGCCCAAGCCCTCCACGGGCACGGCCTGCACCTGCACGGGCCGCTCCGGCTCGGGCAGCGTGACCTCCAGCCACGAGCCCGCGACCAGCCGGTCCGACTTGCCCGCGAGCCTGCCGTCCAGCAGGACCGCGCCGCTCTCGGTGAGCGTCGCGACCACCGTCCGCGACACGCCCAGCAGCTTCGCCAGGCCCGCGTCGACCCGCATCCCGTCCAGGCCGTCCGGGACGGGCAGCGTCCGGTACCCGCTCATGCCTTCTTCTCCACCCTGGTGCCGTCGTAGTCGCGTTGCAGCAGGGCCATCAGCACGATGACCGCGCCGCCCACGCAGATCGCCGAGTCGGCGATGTTGAACACCGGGAAGAACCCGCCGTAGGGCTCGACCACGGAGATGAAGTCCACGACGTGGCCCCGCAGCGGTCCGGGTGAGCGGAACAGGCGGTCGACCAGGTTGCCGAGCGCGCCGCCGAGCACGAGCCCCAGGCCGATGGCCCAGCCGGTGGACCGCAGCCGACGCGCGATCCACAGGATGAACCCGACGACGCCGATCGCGATCAGCGCGAGGATGAACGTCCAGCCCTCGGCCATGCCGAACGCCGCGCCCGGGTTGCGCAGGAACGACAGCCACACCGCGCCGCCGAGCAGTTCGACGGGCTCCTGCCCCTCCAACCGCGCCACCGCGATCACCTTGGTGGCGACGTCCAGCGCCAGCACCACCGGCGCGATCGCCAGCAGCAGCGCCACGCGCCGCTTGGGCGGCGGCTGCGCGCCCGTCGCGGCCCGCGGATCAGCCGGGACGTCCCGGTGCTCCGGCTCGGTGTTGGATTCAGCGCTCACCGGGACATTGTCCCAGCACCCGTTCAGCGCAGGAACGGCGGGAGCGCGCGGTCGTCGTCGGCGGGCGCCCAGCGGCCGTCGACGATCTCGTACCGCCACCGCGCGCCTTCCACCACGAGGGACCGCAGGGCGGCGACGAACCGGTCCACGTGCTCGGTGGTGGTGCCGAGGCCGAGCGACGCACGCAGCGCGCGGTTGCCGTCGGTGAGCCGGTGCACGGCGACGTGCGCGCAGAACGCGCCGTCCCGCACGCCGATGCCGTGCTCGGCGGACAGCGCGGCGGCGAGGAAGCCCGCGTCCTGGCCGGTCACCACGAAGCTCACCACGCCCACCCGGTCGTGGTCGGGTCCGAACAGGGACAGCTCGTGCGCGCCGGGCACGGTGGCGAGCCCGGCGCGCAGCCGGGCGAGCAGTTCCCGCTCGTGGGCGACGGTCTGCTCCCAGTGCCTGCCCAGCACGTCGCACGCGACGGCCAGGGCGTGCACGCCGACGACGTTGGGCGAGCCCGCCTCGTGCCGCTCGGGCACCGCCGACCACGCCACGCCGAGCCGGTCGCCGTGGTCGGTGACCAGGGCCGTCGCGCCGCCGCCGACGAGGTAGGGCTCGGCGGCCTGGAGCCAGTCGGCGCGCCCGACCAGGACGCCCGCGCCGAACGGCGCGTAGATCTTGTGCCCGGACAGCACGGCGTAGTCGACGTCGAGCGCACGCAGGTCGACGGGGCGGTGCGGGGCGAGCTGGGCGGCGTCCAGGGCGATGCGCGCGCCGTGCCGGCGGGCGACGGCGGCGAGTTCGGCGACGGGCCACACCTCGCCGGTGACGTTGGACGCGCCGGTCACCACCACCAGCCGCGGGCCCTCGGGGGTGGCGCGCAGCGCGCGGTCCAGCTCCAGGACGGCTTCGGCGGGCGTGGCGGGCGTGCGCAGGCGCTGCACGTTGGGGCCGCGCCACGGCAGGAGCGCCGCGTGGTGCTCGGTGTCGAACAGCACGACGGCGGTGCGGCGGGGCAGGCTGCGGGCGAGCAGGTTCAGCGAGTCGGTGGTGTTGCGGGTGAACACCACCGTGTCGCCGGTGCGGGCGCCGACGAACCGGCGGACCGAGTCGCGGGCCTGCTCGTAGACGCGGGTGGACACGCGGGACGCGAAACCCGCGCCGCGGTGGACGCTCGCGTACCAGGGCAGCAGCTCGTCCACGGCGTCCCGCACCTGTTCCAGACAGGGCGCGCTGGCGGCGTGGTCGAGGTTGGCGTACTCGACGCGTTCGCCCGTCACCAGCGGCACGCGCAGCGACGCGCCCACGACGCGGGGCAGAGCGGCGATGGATCCGGGAACTGCGACAGTCACGACACCCTCCGGCGGGTCCGGCGGACCCCCTGAGGTGGACGCCCGCGCTTGCCCGACGCCCTGCGCGCCAGGCCAGGTCCTCATCGGGGGCACCCCACCGCGGTAGGAGGGTTGCCGGCCGGCTAGCCCGAGCTTCACACCGGCACTCATGACCTCGGGACCGAAGTTAGCCGACGACCGGCGGGGCAGTCGAGCCGGGTTCACATCCTGGGAGGGCGGGCCGGGTGCCGGCCCACCCCGGGGGAACGCGTCGTGGTGCGAGCGGTCTCAGGGCAGACCGGCGTCGCCCTTCCAGCGGGCGAAGCGGCCGGCGCGGTCGACGGCGCGGATGCGCTGCTCGGTGGCGGTGCGCACGGATTCGGGGCACACCACCAGGAACTGGTCCTGCTGCTGGAGCCGGGTGGTCGGCTCCGGCGCGAACGCCTGGCCCGCGCGCACCACGAGGCTGACCGTCGCGCCGGCGGGCAGGCGCAGCTCGCTCAGGTACACCGAGTGCAGCTTGGAGCCGCGGTGGATGCGCACCTGGAGCAGCTCCGCGCCCAGCTCGTCCAGCGCCGAGGAGTCGACCTGCACCTCCCGCGCCTCGCCGGTCTTCTCCAGCCGCAGCCACCGCGCGAGCCACGGCAGCGTGGTGCCCTGCACCACGGTCAGCACGACCACCAGGACGAACACCACGTCCACCAGGTGTTGCGCGTCGGGCATCCCCTGGATCAACGGGATGAGGGCGAACACGATGGGCACCGCGCCACGCAGCCCGGACCACGAGATGAACGCCTGCTCCCGCCACGGCACGCGGAACGGCAGCGCGGCGACCAGCACCGACACCGGGCGCGCCACCAGCACCAGCACCGCGCCCGCGACCAGCGCCGGCACCAGCGACTCCAGCAGCCGCCCCGGCGACGCGTAGAGGCCGAGCAGCACGAACAGCCCTATCTGCGCGACCCAGCCCAGGCCCTCGGCGAACGACAGGGTGTCCGAGCGGTGCGGCAGGCGGGCGTTGCCGAGCACCACCGCGGCCGTGTAGACGGCGAGGAAACCGGAGGCGTGCGCGAGGTCGCCCGCGGTGTAGGCGAGCAGGCAGACGGCGACCGTCGCCAGCGGGTACAGGCCGGTCGCGGGCAGCGCGGCGCGGCGCAGCGCGAAACCGCCGACCCAGCCGAGCGCGAGGCCGATCGCCGCGCCCGCCACGAGTTCGTAGCCCAGCAGCAGCGGCGCGGTCCACTTCACCGGGTCGGGCGAGGCGAGCAGCACCACGGCGATGTAGACGGGCGCGTCGTTGATGCCGGACTCCAGTTCCAGCGCGCCGGTCAGCCGCTTGCCGACGCCGACGCCGCGCAGCACGCTGAACACCGCCGCCGCGTCGGTCGACGACAGCACCGCGCCCCACAGCAGCGCCGTGCGCCAGTCCAGGTCGAGCAGGTGGTGCAGGGCGAGGCCGGTGACGCCGATGCTCACCGCGACGGCCACTGTGGACAGTGCGATGCCCAGCCCCAGCGCGGGTTTCACCGCCGTCCACCGCGTGGTCAGGCCACCCTCGGTGAGGATCAGGACCAGGGCGGCGGTGCCCAGCGAGCGGGTCAGGTCGGCGTCCTCGAACTGGATGCCGAGCACCGCTTCGCCGAGCAGCACGCCTATCCCGAGGTACAGCAGGAGTGAGGGCAGACCGAGCTTGCTCGACACCCGCACCGCGATGACCGACAACAGCAGTACCACGGCGCCGATGCCCAGAGAAGCCGTCACACCACCCACTCGACCTCCAGTTGTTCCGCCCGTTGCGCGGGCTCATTGTCCACCGGCGCCGCCGATCCGGCGGGCCGTCCACAGAGGACTGCCGATCAGGCGTCGCCGAGCAGTTCCGCCAGGCGACGCGCGGCATCGGGTGGCGCCGGGTCGAGTTCCACGACCTTGTCCCGGCCGCGTTCGCCACGCACGATGCGCACGTCCTGCGCCCGCACGCCGAACGCCGCGGCCAGCGCCTTGCGCACGGCCTCGTTCGCCTTGCCCTCCACGGCGGGCGCGGCGACCGCGACCACCAGCGCGTCACCACGCCACCGGCCGCCGACGGCGGCGTGCTTCGCGCCCGGTTTCACGCGGACGTCCAGCCGGAGGCCGTCAGCCACGCGCCGTCACCACCGCGAGCGTGTCGTCCAGCAACCCGCGCCGCCGCACGAGGTCCGGGGCGGCGGCCAGGAGCTGCGCCTGACCGAGGTAGGCGGAGTAGGCCAGCACGGCGCGGCCCCGGGCGGCGTCGTCGGGGAAGCCGATGTCGTGGAACAGGTCGGTCAGGTAGTCCACGCGGCGGTCGGTGACACGGCGCAGCACGGGCGCCACGGCGGGGTCGTCCTTGGCGGCGAGCAGTGCCAGCTCCACGGCGTTGTCGCGGCTGTCCTCCAGCGCGACGGCGAACAGCCGGCGCAGCCTGCCCAGCGGGGTCGGCTCGGCCTGGACGCGGGCTATGACGGCCTCGGTGTGCTCGCGCTCCCAGCGCTCCAGGGTCGCGGTGAGCAACGCGTCCCGGTTCGGGAAGTGCCAGTAGGCGCTGCCTTTGGTGGCCCCGATGCGGGCGGCGAGCGGTTCCACGGCGACCGCCGCCACGCCTCCTTCGACCAGTGCGCGCAGGGCGATGTCCGTCCAGTCGTCCTTGGTCCGCCGCTTCCGCACCCCCGTACGCTACCGTACGGTTCCATACGGGGGCGTATGGAAGGAGGGCGGGCATGATCCGGAACGTGCACTCGCGGGAGGTGCCCGGCGGGGGCGTCGTGGACCGCGTGGTCGAGTTGTGGCCGAGCGAGTCGTGGCCGCGGTTGCGGTTGGACCGGCCGCTCGCCGTCGGTGCGACGGGTGGCCACTCCTTCGTCCGCTACACGTGCACCGAGTACCTGCCGGGGCGGCGCGTGGAGTTCACGTTCGCGCCCGGGGTCGGGTTGGTGGGGACGCACGTGTTCGAGGCCGTGCCGGGCGGGATCCGGCACACGGTGACCGGGCGGGCCGTGGGGTGGATGCGGTTGGGGTGGCCGTTGGCCGTTCGGTGGTTGCACGACGCGCTCATCGAGGACATGTTCGACAAGGCGGCACGCACGCGCCGCGCTCATTGGTCGCCTTGGGTCCGCATACTCCGCCGGGTTCTCACCAAGGGGTGAATTCCGGGAACATTCCGAGAATTGCGGATTTGGCGCGGGGCGGGGCGTGCGAGAATGGTGATCATCGCCGGGGCGGAACACCCCGGCGATGATCCGGACCAGTACGGCGAGGGCGGTGAGGCCCTGTTCGGGGAACCACCTCCGGGCAGGGCCTCCCGCCTGGTCACGCCGGGGTCGGACGGCGAGGGCGGTTGTCCTCGACGGGACCGCACGGGGGCGTCGACCGGCGCGGTCACCCGGTGCCGGCCATTATCGATGTGGACTCGGCCATGCGCTTCATCGACGGTTCCCGGCGAGCGGTGCCGGTTCCCCGGTTCGCGTGTTGCCGGCGAGTCCGGGCATTCGGAACCGGCGGAATACCGCGCCACCGGGAAAGCAGGCGGGGCGCTGTTCTCACCGCGGGCGGAACCCGGCCCGGGGAGCAGCACCGCGGCCGGGGGTGCGGACAACCCCCGGCCGCGGTTCGGGTCAGGCTCGGGCGACCGCGACCCGCACCTTCGCGCCGTCCCCGACGGCCCCGTCCGACCCCTCGGCGACGTCCCCGTAGGACACCGCGTCGGCCAACGTCTCCGCCGCCACGAACGCCTCGAACCGGCGCACCGCCTCGGTCACCTCGCCGGCCGGCAGCCCGAGCACCAGGCTGATCCGGTCCGACACGTCCAGCCCGGCGTCCTTGCGCGCCTGCTGGACCACGCGCACCAGGTCGCGCGCCACGCCCTCGGCCGCCAGCTCCGGCGTGACCACCGTGTCCAGCACGACCAGGCCCGCGTTCCCCGGCAACGCCGCCGTCGCACCGCGGTCGGTCGCCACCAGCCGCTGCTCGTACTCCTCCGGGAACAGCTCCACGCCCGCCGCGACGACCTTCCCGTCCACCTCGGACCAGTCGCCCGCCTTGACGGCCTTGATCACCTTCTGCACCTCCGGCCCCAGGCGGGGGCCGGCGACGCGGGCGTTGACGGCCAGCTGGAAGTGGCCGTGGGCGTCCACGTCCGCGGTCAGCTCGACCGCCTTCACGTTGACCTCGTCACGCAGGATGCCGGTGAACGGCGCCAGCCGGTCCGCGTCCCGCGCCGCGATGACGAGCTTCGCCAGCGGCAGGCGGACGCGGAGCTTGTTGGCCTTCCGCAGGGACAGCGCGGTGGACGCCACCTGCCGCACCTGGTCCATCGCCGCCACGAGGGCGTCGTCGGCGGGCAGGTCGGCGGCCGACGGCCAGTCGGTCAGGTGCACCGAGCGGCCACCGGTCAGGCCGCGCCACACGACCTCGGCGGTGAGCGGCAGCAGGGGCGCGGTCACCCGGCTCACCACCTCCAGCACGGTGTGCAGGGTGTCGACCGCGTCCTGGTCGCCCGCCCAGAACCGGTCGCGGGACCGGCGGACGTACCAGTTGGTCAGCACCTCCAGGAACTCCCGGACGGAGGCGCACGCGCCGGAGATGTCGTAGGTGTCGAGCTGCGCCGTCACCTGCGCCACCAGGTCGTGCGTCTTCGCCAGCGCGTACCGGTCGAGCACGTGCGACGAGTCGGTCCGCCAACGGCCCTCGACGCCCTCCGCGTTGGCGTACAGCGCGAGGAAGTACCACGAGTTCCACAGCGGCAGGACGGCCTGGCGCACCGCGTCCCGGATGCCCCGCTCGGTGACGACCAGGTCGCCGCCGCGCAGGATCGGGGACGCCATGAGGAACCACCGCATGGCGTCCGAGCCGTCGCGGTCGAAGACCTCGTTGACGTCCGGGTAGTTCTTCAGCGACTTGGACATCTTCTGCCCGTCGTCGCCCAGCACGATGCCGTGCGCCACGCAGTTGGTGAACGCGGGCCGGTCGAACAACGCCGTCGCCAGCACGTGCATGGTGTAGAACCAGCCGCGCGTCTGGCCGTTGTACTCCACGATGAAGTCGCCCGGGTAGTGGTTCTCGAACCACTCCTGGTTCTCGAACGGGTAGTGCACCTGGGCGAACGACATGGAGCCCGACTCGAACCAGCAGTCCAGCACCTCGGGCACGCGGCGCATGGTGGACCGCCCGGTCGGGTCGTCCGGGTTGGGCCGGGTGAGCAGGTCGATCGCGGGCCGGTGCAGGTCGGTCGGCCGCACGCCGAAGTCGCGCTCCAGCTCGTCCAGCGACCCGTACACGTCGACCCGCGGGTGCTCCGGGTCGTCGGACACCCACACCGGGATCGGCGAACCCCAGAACCGGTTGCGGGAGATGTTCCAGTCGCGCGCGTTCTCCAGCCACTTGCCGAACTGGCCGTCCCGGATGTGCTCGGGCACCCAGTTGATCTGCTGGTTCAGCTGGACCATGCGGTCCTTGAACTTGGTGACCGCCACGAACCACGACGACACGGCCCGCTGGATGAGCGGGTTGTCGCAACGCCAGCAGTGCGGGTACGGGTGGTCGTAGGTCTCGTGGCGCAGCAGCAGGCCGGCCTGCTTCAGGTCGGCGATGATCGCCTTGTTCGCCTCGAAGACGTGCTGCCCCTCGTACGGCGGGACCTCGGCGGTGAACCGGCCGTGCGGGTCGACCGGCACGACGACCTCGATGCCGGCCGCGTCCGTGACGACCTTGTCCTCCTCACCGAACGCGGGTGCGATGTGGACGATGCCGGTGCCGTCCTCGGTGGTCACGTAGTCCGCGGCGAGCACCTGGTGGGCGTTCTCGCGGCCGACGAAGAAGGGGAACGGCGGCGTGTAGCGGCGGCCGACCAGGTCCGCGCCCCGCACCCGCGCCACCACCGGCGGCTCCTCGCCCAGCTCGCGGGCGTACGCGGCGACCCGCGCCTCGGCGAGCAGGTAGCGCTCGCCGTTGGCCTCCACCGTCACGTAGTCCACGTCCGGGTGCACGGCGGCGGCCAGGTTGGACGGCAGCGTCCACGGCGTGGTCGTCCACACCAGGGCCAGCTCGCCGGTCTCCAGCCGCAGGCCGACGGTCACCGCCGGGTCCTGCCGGTCCCGGTAGGTGTCGTCCATCTTGGTCTCGGTGTTGGACAGCGGCGTCTCGCAGCGCCAGCAGTACCAGAGCACCCGGAAGCCCTCGTAGACCAGGCCCTTGTCCCACAAGGACTTGAAGGCCCACATGACCGATTCCATGTAGTCCAGGTCGAGGGTCTTGTAGTCGTTGTCGAAGTCCACCCAGCGGGCCTGGCGGGTCACGTAGTCACGCCACTGCCCGGTGTACCGGAGCACGGAGGTCCGGCACACCTCGTTGAACTTCTCGATGCCGAACGCCTCGATCTCGGACTTCGAGGAGAACCCGAGCTGCTTCTCCGCCTCGACCTCGGCGGGCAGGCCGTGGGTGTCCCAGCCGAACCGGCGCTCGACGTGCTTGCCGCGCATCGTCTGGTAGCGCGGGACGACGTCCTTGACGTAGCCGGTCAGCAGGTGCCCGTAGTGCGGGAGCCCGTTGGCGAACGGCGGGCCGTCGTAGAACACGAACTCGTTGGCGCCCTTGTCCCCCGCCGGGCGGGCGGCGATCGAGTCCTGGAACGTCCGGTCGGACTGCCAGAAGTCGAGGACGTCCTGCTCCAGGGCGGGGAAAGACGGCTGGGAGGGCACCGGACCCTCGCCTGCCTTCGGGTAGGCCATCGTGCTGCTCCTCGCGTGCTGCGTCATCCGGCACGCGGGGACGACGCGCCTGGTCCGGCGCACCGCGGTACCACCCCGCTTGCCGACGCGCGCACGCGTGCGACGGCCTCTCGTTGACGGCTGTGACGGGCCGCACCCGGCCGGTTCTACTGGGGCTCGCGCCCGTTCTTCCGGCGGCTCCCCGGTGATGGCCGGATCAACACCTCTGCCGTCAAGCGTAGCCGGTGGGCGCAAACCGGTTGCGGACGCTTCGGATCCGGCGGTTGCGAGGGGTTGCCGCGGGGGAACGTGCGTTCCCGGTCGGTGGCCGCGACGGGTACTGGGCGACGCCCCGCGCAGGAGACGGCTCACCGGGCTGGATCTGGAGGTCGAGCCGCGTGCGCCTGAGCCGCTAGGCGCGGTGCCGCGCCGCCAGCGTCGAATCGGGGCGGCACGCGGCGCACGGCGTGAAACCGAGTTGGCGGGCCTCCCCCACCGGCAGGGCCAGGGACGGGCGGTCCGCCAACCACGTGCACCCGGTCAGGTGGTACCTCGGCCGCTCGTCCAGGACGCGGACCTCGTCGGGCAGGTCCGCCACGGCCAGCAGGTCGACGGCGTCGGTGTCCTCCTCCGCCGGCTCGCCGGTCCGATCGGGTGAAACGGCCACGCCCCTCGTCCCGTTCGGGTGATCACCGGCGCTAATCTGGTGATCAACACCGGCCGATCGCCGCCTCCGCAGCGCCCAGTCCCAGAACAGGACCAGGGCCGCCGCGGCGCTCGCACCCGCGGAGCCCCACGCCCAGGAGTTCTGGGCGGTGGTCAACGCGGGCACGAGCAGCCCCACGGCGGCCAGGACCAGCAGCGCGACGAGGTACAGCACGTGCGCAGACTAGATCAGCACGACCCGTCAGCCGGCTTCGGCGCGTGCTCCGAACGAGTAGCCCTGCTGGCGGCCGTCGGACGGCGCGGCCGGGCCGCGGTCCTGGAGGTCGCGCAACGAGGACTCCAGCATGGTCTTGAGCCGGGTCCGGTACTCGCGCTCGAACGTCTGGAGCTTGTCGATCTGCTTCTCCAGCGTGTTCTTCTCCTGGGTGATGTTGCCCATCACCTCGGCGTGCTTGCGCTGCGCGTCGCGGTCGAGCGCGCTGGCCTTCTCCCGCGCCTGCCGCTCCAGCGTGTCGGCACGCGTCCGCGCGTCGTTGAGCATGGTCTCGGCGCGGGTGCGCGCCTCGTTGACCATGGTGTCCGCCTTGGCGCGGGCCTCGGACAGCAGCTGCTCGGACTTGGTCCGGGCCTCCGAGAGCATCCCGTCGGCCTCGGCCTTGGCCTCACCGGTGAGCCGGTCGGCCATCTCCTGGGCGAGACCGAGCACCTTGGCCGCCTGCACGTGGTGGTCGCCACCACCGCCGGGCGAGGTCTGCTCCAGGGCGGAGGGAGGGGGCACGGGCGCGAGCCGGCGCGGCTCGTCGACGACGCGGCTGGGACCGACGCCGGCGGCGACCTTGGCCCGGGCGTCCTCGAGGTCGGCACGCGCGGTCTCGACCTGCTGGTCGAGCTGCTCGACCTGCTGGCGCAGGTCGTTGTTCTCCTCGATCAGCCGGGCCAGTTCGCCCTCAACCAGGTCGAGGAACGCGTCCACCTCGTCCTCGTTGTAGCCCCGCTTGCCAATCGGCGGCTTGCTGAACGCGACGTTGTGCACGTCCGCGGGGGTCAACGGCATCAGATCACCTCACGCACTCCTGGGCTGTGGACATCCCTGGTCCCCTCACCTGGGATCGGCTACTCGCATCAGAATGATAACGACCAGCAACAGCACAATAATGGACAAGTCCAGCCCGACGCCCCCGATCCGCACCGTCGGGATGAGCCGGCGCAGCAGGCGGACCGGGGGATCGGTCACCGTGTAGACGGTCTCCAGGGCCACCGCGACGCCGCCCGCCGGGCGCCACTCCCTGGCAAAAGTCCTGACCAGCTCCACGACGACGCGCGCCGTGAGGAACAGCCAGAACGCGAACAGCACGTAGTAGACGACCAGCGCGAGAGCGAACACACCGTCAACTGTGCCATCACTCACCCGTGGTTGAGGAACCCGCCCTCCGCGAGTCGCCGACGATCCTCCGCCGTCACGTCGATGTTCGGCGGTGAGAGCAGGAACACCTTGTTGGTGACCTTGTCGATGGACCCCCGCAGGGCGAACGCCAGGCCCGCCGCGAAGTCGACCAGGCGCTTGGCGTCCGCGTCGTCCATGTCGGTGAGGTTCATGATCACCGGGGTGCCGTCGCGGTAGTGCTCGCCGATGGTGCGCGCCTCGTTGTAGCTGCGCGGGTTGAGGGTCGTGATGCGACCCAGCGGCTGCCGGGCGGGCTCGGCCGCCGCGCGGGGCCGGGCGACCGGCTCCCGGGTCGGCTCCACGGCCAGCGCGCCCTGCGTGGGCTCGGCGTTCCACGACCGCCTCGGTGTCCGGGCGCGCTCCGGCTCGTACTCCTCGGCCTCGTCCAGCTCGGCGCGGTAACGCCCGGCCGGGCGGCGGGCGGCGCGCTCGGGGTAGGTCTCGTACTCGTCGGAGTCGGCGTACTCCGGCCGCTCGTAGTAGCGGCCGGGGCGGTCGTGGTCGTAGTCGGGGTCGTCGGCGTACTCGGCGGGAACCATCCCGAAGTAGGCCTTCAGCTTGTGAAACCCGCTCATGGTCGAGCCCTCTCTCCGCCGATCTCCCTACCCGCAAGGACGTCGCGGTCGCCCCAGAGGTTCCGGACAGTTACGGCGAGGCTAGTCTCCGGCTGCCCAGCAACGCTGTTCCGACACGCACGCACGTCGATCCGCGCGTGATCGCATCTTCCAGGTCGCCGGACATCCCCGCCGAGGTCACGGTGGCAGTGGGATGATCGACGCGCAAGCGGGTTACCGCACTGTCAAGAGCGTCAAACGCCTGCGCCGGAGACATTCCGAGGGGTGCGACGGTCATCACACCGCACAGCCGAAGTTCACCCTTCCCGGCGATGTGATCGGCCAACCGAGGCAGGTCCCCGATCGGGTGGCCACCGCGGTGCGGGTCCCCGTCGATGCTGACCTGGATCAGCACGTCCAGCGGCTCGGCCGTCCCCCGCGCCGCCGCCGCCCTGGCGAGGGCGTCCGCGAGCCGCTCGGAGTCCACCGAGTCGACCTGGTCGGCCCACCGCACGACGGACCTGGCCTTGTTGCGCTGGAGGCTGCCGACCATGTGCCAGCGGGCGGGCGCGCCGGGGCGCAGCTCCGCGAACCCGGCCGCCTTGGGCCCGGCCTCCTGGTCGCGGTTCTCGGCGAACTCGGTCAGCCCCAGGTCGGACAGCAGCGCCACGTCCTCCGCCGGGAACGTCTTGGTCACCGCGAGCAGGGTCACCTCGTCGACCGACCGGCCGGCGGCGGCGCAGGCACGCGTGATCCGCTCACGCACCTCGGCCAGGTTGGCGGCCAGCTCGTCGCGGCGGTTCACGCGTCGATCCAGACGACTCCGGCGATCCGGCCCGTGCCGGGGTCGCGGCGGTGGCTGAACAGCTCCCGGTCCTCGGCGGTGCAGCGCGGGTCGACGCCGACGCGGCCGACGCCCGCGTCGGCGAGCTGCTGCCAGAGCCCGGCACGCAGGTCCAGCGCGGGTTTGCCGGACCGGGTCTTCGAGGCGCTGCCCGGCAGGTGCTTCTCCACGTCGTCACGCATCGCCGCGGGCACCTCGTAGCACTGGCCGCACACGGCGGGCCCGAGCAGCACCTCCACGCGCGACAGTTCCGCGCCCTGCGCGCGCATGGCGTCCAGGGCGGCGGGCAGCACGCCGACGCGCGCGCCGACGCGCCCGGCGTGGACGGCGGCGATCACGCCCGCCTCCGGGTCGCCCATCAGCACGGGCACGCAGTCGGCGGTGAGCACGACGAGGGCCAGCCGCCCGGTCGTGGTGACCACGGCGTCGGTGGCCTCCAGGGGGCCGGCCTGCGGGCCGGTCACCACGCGCGCGGTGCGGCCGTGCACCTGCTCCATCCAGACCAGGCGGTCCGGGGTGAGGCCGATGCCCTCGGCGAGCCGGCGCCGGTTCGCGGCCACGGCCGCCGGGTCGTCCCCGACGTGGTCGGCGAGGTTGAAGGACTCGTAGGGAGGCTGGGACACCCCGCCCTGACGGGTGGTCACGACTCGACGGATGCGCACGTGGACAGCCTGCCATGCGCGTCGGGGCCGCCCTCCGACGCGTCGGCGGGCGGCCCCGGGGCACGCGTTGTCGGGTGATCAGCGCCGCATGAACGGCGGCACGTCCACCTCGTCGTCCGGGTCGTCGGTGACCGGCACGGCCCGACCGGGCAGCGTCCCGCTCTGGGACAGCGGCCGGTGGATCGTCGGCGGCTGCGGCGCCTGGTAGGTGGGCTGCGGCAGCACGGCGTTCGTCGGCACGGCCTGCACCGGCTGCACCGGCTGCGGCGGCACGGGCCGCTCGACCGGCTGCTGCTGCTGGTGCTCCACCACGGGTGGCGGGGGCACCGGTGGCGGCACCGGCTGCGGCGCGGGCTGGCGCGGCGCGGCGTCGACCGCGGCCTGCCGCGTCGGACCGGCCAGGGCCTGCGGCTCCAGCTTCTTGTGGGTCGGTCCGCCGCTGTCGAAGCCGGCGGCGATCACGGTCACCCGCACCTCGTCGCCGAGCGAGTCGTCGATCACCGTGCCGAAGATGATGTTGGCGTCGGGGTGCGCGGCCTCCTGGACCAGCGACGCGGACTCGTTGATCTCGAACAGGCCCAGGTCGGAGCCGCCCGCGATGGACAGCAGCACGCCGTGCGCGCCCTCCATGGAGGCTTCCAGCAGGGGCGAGTTGATCGCCTTCTGCGCGGCCTGCACGGCCCGGCCCTCCCCGCGCGCCGAGCCGATGCCCATCAACGCGGAGCCCGCGCCGGACATGACGGACTTGACGTCGGCGAAGTCCAGGTTGATCAGACCGGGCGTGGTGATCAGGTCGGTGATGCCCTGGACACCGGACAGCAGCACCTCGTCCGCGGAGCGGAACGCGTCCATCAGCGAGACGCCGATGTCGCCGAGCTGGAGCAGCCGGTCGTTCGGGATGACGATCAGCGTGTCGCACTCGTTGCGCAGCGCCTGGATGCCCTCCTCGGCCTGCTTGGCGCGGCGCTTGCCCTCGAACGAGAACGGCCGCGTCACGACGCCGATGGTGAGCGCGCCGAGCTTGCGGGCGATGGACGCGACGACCGGCGCGCCGCCGGTGCCCGTGCCGCCGCCCTCACCCGCGGTCACGAACACCATGTCCGCGCCCTTGAGGACCTCTTCGATCTCCTCGCGGTGGTCCTCGGCGGCCTTGTGGCCGACCTCGGGGTTGGCGCCGGCGCCGAGGCCGCGGGTCAGCTCCCGGCCGATGTCGAGCTTCACGTCCGCGTCGGACATCAGCAGCGCCTGGGCGTCGGTGTTCACCGCGATGAACTCGACGCCCTTGAGCCCGACCTCGATCATCCGGTTCACGGCGTTCACGCCGCCGCCGCCGATGCCGACGACCTTTATCACCGCGAGGTAGTTGTGCGGGGGCGTCATCGGATCCGCCTTCCTGATCGTGTCCGTGCTCATGTGCTGGAGTGGATGACCACCGGTGTCACACCCGGACGGATCTCCACCCGGATTGAAACTCTCAACCAGAGGTTCAGAGTTAAGTCAACCCCGTATGTTCCTGCTGGACGTTATGCACCTGGAATGCCTCGGTCCAGCAGCCACGCCGTGTTGTGTCCTGACCGGGTGAGCCGGTGCTACTCGCCGGTCACGCCGTCGAGCAGCTCGCGCACCACGTCCAGGTGCCCCGCGTGCCGACCCGTCTCCTCGATCATGTGGATCAGCACCCAGCGCGCGGAAAGCCTCCGGTCGCCCCGGAACGGCACCTCGTGGTCGAGGTCCAGCCCCGCGACGACGTCGCGACTCACCGCGCACTGGGAAGCGTAGTCGGCCACGAGACCCGAGATCGTCTCCCCCGGCAGGATCCGCCAATCGCCGTCCGGGTCCTCCCGCGAGTACGGGGCCTCGTCGGGGTGGCCGAGCAGGGCCACGCGGAACCAGTAGTTCTCCACCCAGCGCAGGTGCTTGACCACACCGGCGGCGGTGGTGAGGGGTGACGGCAGCACGGGGCGGTGGGCGTCCTCGTCGGACAGCCCGGCCACCTTCAGCTCCACCGTTCCCCGCAGGTAATCGAGGAATGCGCACAGCAGCGTGCGCTCGTCGCCGCGGAACGGCACCTCCACCCGGTCCTCGGGCGAGGTGACGATCGTCGGCGTGGTTCCGGGGCTCGTCATGGCGCGCAGTATCGCCGCCGCGCGCCGCCCGGCGCACCGGGTTTCCGGTGGCCCGGGGTGGCGGATATCACTCCCCGGAAACGGTCGGCAACTCCGGGCTGGACACGTCGAACACCGTGCCGTCGCGGGTCATCAACACCTGGACGACGGCCGCCTTGCGACGCGTGTCGGCGTACGAGCCCCAACGGATCTCGCGGCCCGCCGTCAGGTGCAGCTTGATGTCGGCGCCCGTGGTGGCCGTGACGAGCAGCACCTCCCGCCGCAGCTCCTCGGGCAGGCCGTTGAGCACGCCGACGGCGTCCGGCGTGCCCGCGGGCGCGGCCTTCAGCTCCGGCAGGCCGGCGGGCGGCTGCGCGACGGTGGCGTAGTCGCGGCCGGTGGCGTCCACCAGGTGCGCGCCGTCGGCGGCCTTCACCACGGCCACCGGGTCGCGCTCGTCCACGACCAGCACCACCGTGCCGGGCAGCTCCCGCTCCACGTGGACGCTCGCGACCCGCGACAGCTCGCGGACCCGCGCGGCGACCGCGTCGACGTCCAGCCGCACCAGCGGCGTGCCCTCCTCGACGGCGGCGACCTCGCGCACCCGCTCGGCGCTCAGCTCGACCACGCCGCGCACCTCGACCTCCCGCACGCCGAACAGCGGCGTGAACCACACCGCGCACACCACGACCGTCACCACGAGCAGCACGAGGACCGTCACCACGCGGCGGCGGACGGCCTTGCGGCGGGCGGGCGCGCGCCGGGACGGTGGCCGCTGCGCGCGCGGCGGGCGGCGGCGCGCCGTCCTGGTGCTCATGCCCGGTCCAGCTCCCCGATGATCTCCGGGCCGAGCAGCGTCACGTCGCCCGCGCCCATGGTCACCACCACGTCGCCCTCGCCGACCAGACCCGCGACCAGCGCGGGCACCCGGTCGAACGACGGCTCGTGGTGCACGCGCGCCGGGTCCAGCGGCACCTTGCCCGCGACCAGCGCGCCGGTCACGCCCGGCTCCGGCTCCTCGCGCGCGCCGTACACGTCGAGCACCACGACCTCGTCCGCGAGGCCCAGGGCCGCGCCGAACTCGTCGGCGAACAACCGGGTCCGCGAGTACAGGTGCGGCTGGAACACCACCAGCAGCCTGCCGCCGCCCGCGACCGGCCGGGCGGCGGTGAGCTGCGCGGCCACCTCGGTCGGGTGGTGGGCGTAGTCGTCGTACACCCGCACGCCGCCCGCGCGGCCCTTGAACTCGAACCGCCGGCGCACCCCGCCGAACGCGGCCAGGCCCTCCAGCACGAGGTCGCGGGGCGCGCCCAGCTCCAGCGCCGCCACCAGCGCGGCGATCGCGTTGCCCGCCATGTGCTCGCCGGGCACCGCGACCCGGACCTCCACGGCCTCCCCGTCGAGGTCGACCGCGGCGAGCCCGCCGCCGTCGGCGGGCCGGTAGTCGACCAGCCGCGCCGCGCCGGGCCCGGTGGCGGTGCGGCCGTAGCGGCGGACCCGGATGCCACGTGCCCCCGCGCGTTCCGCGAGGGCCGCCGCGCCCGGGTCGTCCGCGCACGCCACCAGCACGCCGCCGGCCTCGATGCGCTCCAGGAACGCGTCGAACACCGCCACGTACGCCTCGACCGTGCCGTGGTGGTCGAGGTGGTCGGCCTCGACGTTGGTCACCACCGCCACGGACGGCGCGAAGTGCAGGAAGGAGCCGTCGCTCTCGTCGGCCTCGGCGACGAACACGCCGCCCGCGCCCTGGTGGGCGTTCGCGCCGGACTCGTTGAGGTCGCCGCCGATCGCGAACGACGGGTCGAGCCGGCAGTGCTGCAACGCGACGGTGAGCATGGACGTGGTGGACGTCTTGCCGTGCGTGCCGGCGACGCAGGCCACCCGGTGGCCCTCCATCAACGCCGCCAGCGCCTCGGCGCGCCGCAGCACGACCAGGCCGCGGGCGCGGGCGCCGACCAGCTCCGGGTTGTCCTCGCGGATCGCGGTGGACACCACGACCGCGGTGGGACCGCCGGCGAGCTGGTCGAGGTTCGCGTCGTCGTGGCCGACGGCGACCGCCGCGCCCTGCGCGCGCAGCGCGAGGACGGTCCGCGAGTCCTTGGCGTCGGAGCCGGACACCTGCGCGCCGCGGGCCAGCAGGATGCGCGCGATCCCGCTCATGCCCGCGCCGCCGATGCCGACCAGGTGCACCCGGTCCAGCGTGCTCACTTCGCGATCACATCCAGCACGATGCGGGCCAGCACCTCGTCCGCCTCGCGGCGGCCGGTGCCCAGCGTCGCGGCGCTCATCGCGGCCAGCCGGGCGCGGTCGGCGACCAGCGGCACCGCGTTGGCGGCGACCCACTCGGGGGTCAGCTGCTCGTCGGGCACCAGCACGCCACCGCCCGCCTGCACCACGGGGCCCGCGTTGAGCGCCTGCTCGCCGTTGCCGTGCGGCAGCGGCACGAAGATCGCGGGCAGGCCGACCGCCGACACCTCGGCGACGGTCATCGCGCCCGACCGGCACAGCACCGCGTCGGCGGCGGCGTACGCGAGGTCCATCCGCTCCAGGTACGGCACCGGGACGTAGGCCGGCGCGCCCGGCACGGTTTGCACCGCCACGGTGTTCTTCGGGCCGTGGGCGTGCAGCACGCCGACACCGGCGCGGGCGAACGCCGACGCCGCGCCGGACACCGCGTTGTTGATCGAGCGCGCGCCCTGCGAGCCGCCGAACACCAGCAGCGCGGGCGCGGTCGGGTGCAGCCCGAAGTGGGCGCGGGCCTGCGCGCGCAGCGCGGCCCGGTCCAGCCCGGTGATGGAGGTGCGCAGCGGGATGCCGATCACCTCGGCGTCGTTGAGGCCGGAGTCGGGTACGGCGGCGGCGACGCGGGCCGCGAACTTCGCGCCGACCTTGTTCGCCAGCCCGGCTTTCGCGTTGGCCTCGTGCACCACGATCGGCAGCCGGCCGCGGGCGGCGAGGTAGGCGGGCAGCGACACGTAGCCGCCGAACCCGACGACCACGTCCGCGCGGACCCGGTCCAGCACGTCGCGGGTGCGCTTGACCGAGTCGCGGACCCGCAGCGGGAGCTTGAGCAGGTCCGGGGACGGCTTGCGGGGCATCGGCACCGGCGGGATCAGCTCCAGCGGGTAGCCGCGCGCGGGCACCAGCCTGCTCTCCAAACCGCGTTCGGTGCCCAGCGCGACCACGCGCGCGTCGGGCCGCAGCCGCATGACGGCGTCGGCCAGGGCCAGGGCGGGCTCGATGTGCCCGGCGGTGCCGCCTCCGGCGACCACCACGCACGGTCCGACCTGCTGGGGAACCCCGGTCACGCACTTCCTCCTTGTTCGGTGAAAACGGCTATCGCCCGTCGCGCCGACGGGACCGGTCCTGGTTCGCGCGGCGCGAGTCGCGCCGACGGTACTCCGACGGCGGAGCGTGCCTGCCGGCCATCCTCCGCTCGTCCACGGGCGGCGGTGCGGCCTTGCGACCGCGCGGCGGCGTCGACGGGCGGACCGGCTTGCGCTTGGGCGGCGGCTTGTACGCCTCGGGCGCGGGCAGCTTCAGCACGCCGCCGACGCGGCCGGGTCCGAGCTTGCGCAACGCCGACACGGCGGCCGGCTCGTGCCGGGCGCAGCTCGCGAGGATGCCGAACACCACCATGGTGGTGACGATCGACGTGCCGCCGGAGGAGATCATCGGCAGCGTGATGCCGGTGACCGGCAGCAGCTGCACCACGTACCCGATGTTGATCGCGGCCTGCGCCACCAGCCACACGGTGAGCGTCGCGGACACCATCCGGATCCACGGGTCGGTGTTGCGCGCCGCGATCCGCAGGCCGACGACGGCGAGCAGGCCGAACAGCCCGAGCACCAGCAGGCACCCGATGAAGCCGAGTTCCTCGCCGATGACGGCGAAGATGAAGTCGCTGTGCACGTTCGGCAGGTACCGCCACTTGGAGCTGCCGTTGGTGAGGCCCTTGCCGAAGAAGCCGCCCTCGGCGAGCGCGAACAACGCCTGCCGCGCCTGGAGCCCCGCGCCGAGCGGGTCCTTGTCCGGGTCGAGGTAGGTCAGCACGCGCTGGAGCCGGTAGGTCGCGCCGATGGCCAGCACCACCGCGCCGGACACCGCGGCGACGGCGATCACGCCGAACAACCGCATCGGCGCGCCCACGAACCACAGCAGGCTGACCAGCACCACGCCGAGCGTGATGGTGCCGCCGAGGTCGGGCTGGAGCATGACGAGCGCGAACACCACCAGGGCGACCGGCACCACCGGCACCAGCAGGTGGCGGTACTGGTTGAGCAGCGCCCGCTTGGTGACCAGGACGTGCGCGCCCCACAGCGCCAGCGCCAGCTTCGCCGCCTCGATCGGCTGGAACGACACGGGTCCGACCGTGAACCACGACTGCGCGCCGCCCGCGACCGTCCCCAGTGGAGTGAGGACCAGGACGAGCAGCACCACGCAGGCGAGCATCGCCATCGTGCTGCCGTGCCGGATGCGGCGCAGCGGTATTCGCAGCACCACCAGGAAGAGCACCGCGCCGACCACCACGTACAGGAACTGCTTCTGGAACACGCTGTAGGCCGACGCGCCCACGGCGACCTCGCCGGGCGCGGACGCCGACAGCACCATGATCAGCCCGATGGCGGTCAGCAGGCCGAAGACGGCGAGCAGCAGGTGGAAGTCGGCGAGCGGTCGGCTGAGCCACGCGGTGAGCGCGCTGCGGACCGCGACACCCCGCCCGGCGCGCCTGCCGCGCGCGGGCCGTTCCACGATCGCCCTGTCCACCGCTGTCATGGGTGCATCGTCTCCCGGCCGGGTCGGGGAAAGGCGACAATCCGCCGCGTGTCGCGCGGACGCGGCGACGGATCACGTCCGCCGCCGACCACTGGACGCGCGAAACCGGTTGCCGGTTGCCCCGCGGTTCCGGTCGGATGGCGGACGTGGCGGAGATCGCGGTGGACGTGGCGCGGGCGTTGGTGGCGGAGCACTTCCCGGCGTGGGCGGGCAGGCCGCTGCGCCCGGTGCCGTCGGCGGGCACCGACCACACCCTGTTCCGGCTGGGCGACGACCTCGTGCTGCGGTTGCCGAAGGTGGACTGGGCGGTGGGCGGCGTCGAGCACGAGCACCGGTGGCTGCCCGCGATCGCGGCGGCCGTGCCCGTGCCCGTGCCGGAGTCGGTCGCGCTGGGCGGGCCGGCGGCGGGCTACCCGTGGTCGTGGGCCGTGCACCGGTGGTTGGAGGGCTCGAACCCGGCGGTCGGCGCACCGGTCGGGACCGCGTTGGGCGAGTTCGTGGCGGCGTTGCGCGGCGTCGGCGTCGAGGGCGCCCCGCCGACCCGCCGCGGCATCCCGCTGGCGATGAGGGACGAGGTGACGCGCACGGCGTTGGCCGCCCTGGGTTCCCGCGTCGACCCGCGGGTGGTGGACGTGTGGGAGCGCGCGCTGGCCGTGCCCGCGTGGTCCGGCGAGCCGGTGTGGTTGCACGGCGACCTGTCGCCCGGCAACGTGCTGGTGCGTGGTGGCCGGTTGGCGGCGGTGATCGACTTCACGCTCAGCGGCGTGGGCGACCCGGCGGCGGACCTGGTGGTGGCGTGGAACCTGCTGACCGGCGCGGAACGCGACCGGTTCCGCGCCGTCCTGGGTGACGACGACGCGACGTGGGAGCGGGGTCGCGGCCTGGCGCTGTCCATCGCGCTGGTGCAGTTGCAGCACTACGAGGCGAACCCGGTGCTGTTCGAGAACTCCCGGCACGTCGTCGCGGAGATCCTGGCTAGCTCCGCTTGAGGTCCGCGAGGAAGGCGGACATCGCCCGGTCGGAGAATGCCAGCTCCGGGCCGGCCGCGTTCTTGCTGTCCCGCACGCGGAACGCCACCGCCGAGGCGGCAACCTCCACGCAGTTGCCGGCACCGTTGCTGCGACTGCTCCTACGCCACTGAGACCACATGGTTGTACTCCCTTGCCCTACAGGTGTTGCTCGACCAGTGCGACGGACGCCTCCGGGTCGAGCGCTGTGGCACGAAAGTGATCCATGACCAGGCTATACCGCCTGGTCTCCGCGCCGTCGTCCAAGTACAGCCCGCCGGTCAGGTTGTCGATGTAGACGACGGAAGGGCAGGACCTGCACGGTCACGTCCGGCAGCGCGGCCAACGCGAGCAAGTGGTCGAGTTGCGCCGTATGGGCATCCGCGTCGCCGACCACGCGGCGGAGCGCCGCCTCATCGATGACGGCCCAGGCGGCCAACGAACGGCCCATCAGCCGCTGTTGCCGCGTCTGGCGCAGTTCCACCCGCTTGTCGAGCACTTCGTCGGTGGCTTCCGGGGCGTAGGCACGCATGGCCCGCCGCGCGTAGTCCGGTGTCCGGGAGAGGCCGAACGCGTCGGGCGCCGCGGCTTCCGACACTCCGGCACCACGTACTCGGAGAACCAGTCGAAGGCGACGTCGCCGTAGACAGCGGTCGAGCACCTGACCAGCGGCCACAACACCGATCCCGACACGGTCCTCAGCGTCGCCCGCAGCGAGGTCCCGCGGTTGATCGCGGCGCTGCGGGGCACCGTCGCCACGCACCGCTCCGACCACCACGGGCTCTGCCTCGGCTGCCCACCCACCTGGACCGACGGCCGGCTCACGCGTGAACCGTGGCCGTGCCCGACCATCGACCAGGCGCAGGGGTTCCTGAAGGACCCCGACCGCATCTACGAGGCGCTGCCCGGGGAACGGGTCTGAGCCAGGTCCTGCACCGCCTCGGCGAAAGCCGTGCCCCGGTGGGCGTAGTCGCTGAACATGTCCATCGACGCCGCGGCCGGTGCGAGCACCACCGCGTCACCCGGCTCGGCCATGGCGCGCGCCGCACGCACGACGTCCCCCATCGTCGCGTCGGCCAGCACCGCCACGGGCACGGTCGGCGCGTGCTCGGCCAACGCGGCGGCGATGACCTCGCGGTCCGCGCCGATCAGCACGGCGCCACGCAGCCGGTGCGCCTCGGTCCGCACGAGGTCGTCCACCGACGCGCCCTTCAACAGACCGCCCGCCACCCACACGACGCGCTCGTGCGACCGCAACGACGCCTCCGCCGCGTGCGGGTTGGTGGCCTTGGAGTCGTTGACGTACACCACCCCGTCGACCTCGGCGACGAACTCCGCCCGGTGCGCGCCGGGCCGGAAGTCGCGCAACCCGCGCCGGACGGCCTCCGCCGGCACGCCGTGCGCCCGCGCCAAAGCCGCCGCCGCCAACGCGTCCGCCAGACCGGGCCGGCCGGCGGGCCGCACGTCCGCCACGTCGGCCAGCACCTCGTCCGGCCCGAACGCGCGGTCCACCAGCCGGCCGTCCACGACGCCGAGCTGACCCTCCTCGGGGGCGCCCAGCGTGACACCGACGTGCACGGGCGACGGCGACGCGCCCAGCAGGCCCGCGACGTAGGGGTCGTCCACCCCCGCCACGGCGACGTCACCGGCCAGCACACCCGCCTTGGCCGCCGCGTACGCCTCGAACGAACCGTGCCAGTCGAGGTGGTCCTCGGCGAGGTTGAGGAGCACGCCGGCCGCCGGGCGCACCGACGGCGACCAGTGCAGCTGGAAGCTCGACAACTCCACGGCGAGCACCCGGTGACCGGCGAGCAGGGCGTCCACGACGGGCAGGCCGACGTTGCCGCACGCCACCGCGTCGATGCCGGCGGCGGTGAGGATCGACGCCAGCATCCCGACCGTGGTGGTCTTGCCGTTGGTCCCGGTCACCGCCAGCCACACCGGCGCGTCGGCCAGCTCCAGGCCCATCCGCCACGCCAGCTCGACCTCGCCGATCACCTCGACGCCCGCGGCCGCGGCGGCGGTCGGCAGGGGGCCGTCGGGCCGCCAGCCGGGGCTGATCACCACGAGGTCCACCCCGGGCGGCGGGGTGACGAGGCCCGGCGTCAGCTCGACCCCGGGCAGCAGGGGTTCCAGTGCCGCCAGGCGCTCCGCGGAGCCGTCGGTGACGACCACCGACGCGCCCGCCGCGAGCAACGCCTCGGCGGCGGAGCGGCCGGTCACCCCCGCTCCGGCGACCAGGACGTGCCGACCGGCCAGGAAACCCATCGGTGTCAGCTCCCCGCCGCCGTCAGCCACTCGCTGTAGAACAGGCCGAGGCCCAACATGCAGCACATGCCGGCCATCAACCAGAACCTGATGATCACCGTGGTTTCCGCCCACCCGGCCAGCTCGAAGTGGTGGTGGAACGGCGCCATGCGGAACAACCGCCGCCGGGACGTGCGGAACACCGCCACCTGCAACACCACCGACAACGCCTCGACCACGAAGATGCCGCCGATCACGACCATGAGCAGCTCGGTGCGGGTGGTGATGGACAGCCCCGCCACCAGGCCGCCCAGCGCCAGCGAACCCGTGTCGCCCATGAAGATCTTGGCCGGCGCGGCGTTCCACCACAGGAAGCCGATGCAGCCCGCCATCGCCGCCGCCGCGACCAGCGCGAGGTCCAGCGGGTCGCGCACGTCGTAGCAACCCGCCACCAGCAGGTTGGAGCAGTTGTAGCGGAACTGCCAGAAGCTGATCACCACGTAGGTGCCGAGCACCATCGCGGACGTGCCGCCGGCCAGGCCGTCCAGGCCGTCGGTGAGGTTCACGGCGTTGGACCACGCGCTGATCGCCGCGTAGCAGAACACGACGAAACCGACGACACCGAACGACACCACGGCGATGTCGCGGACGAAGGAGAGGTTCACCGACGCGGGCGTGAGGCCGTCCTTGTTCGGGAACTGCATCACCAGGACCGCGAAGATGATGGTGGCCACGAACTGGCCGACCAGCTTGGCCGTCTTGTTCAGGCCGAGGTTGCGCTGCTTGCGGATCTTGATGAAGTCGTCCAGGAAGCCGACGATGCCGAGGGACGTGGTCAGCATGAGCACCAGCAGGCCGGACGCGGTGGGCGTCTGCTCCTGCGCCGACGCGGACATCGAGTTCACCAGGTGGGCGCCGAGGTAGCCCGCCCACATGGCGACCAGGATCGCGACACCACCCATGGTCGGCGTGCCGCGCTTGGTCTTGTGGCTCTGCGGTCCCTCTTCGCGGATCTCCTGGCCGAAACCCTGCCGCGAGAAGATCTTGATCAGGTACGGCGTCAGCATGATCGACGCGATCAGCGCGATGGCCGCCGCGATGAGGATGCTCTTCACTTGCCGACCGCCTCCAGAAGGGCCTCGGCAACCCGCCACAGGCCGTATGAGTTGGATGCCTTCACCAGCACGACGTCACCAGGCCGCACCTGGTCGCGCAGCAGCTCCACGGCCGCCGCGACGTCCGGCACCAGTACCGCTTCTTCGCCCCATGATCCTTCCAGGTGCGCGCCCTGGTGCATCGGGCGGGCGTCCGGACCGACCACGACCAGCTTGTTGATGTCCAAGCGGACCGCGAGGCGGCCGATCTCGTCGTGCGCGCGGACGTGGTCCGCGCCCAGTTCGGCCATCGGCCCGAGCACCGCCCAGCTCCGCCGGGGCGGCGTGGTGGCGCGGGAGATGGTGGCGAGCGACTTCAGCGCCGCGCGCATGGCCTCCGGGTTGGCGTTGTAGGCGTCGTTGACGACAGTCACGCCATCAGGACGTTCGGTGACCGCCATGCGATGCGCGGAAACCCGTTCGGCCTTGCCGAGCGCGTCGGCGACCTGCTGTGGCGTGGCACCGAGTTCGAGGGCGATCGCGGCGGCGGTGAGGGCGTTGCCGACCTGGTGCGCCCCGTGCACGGCCAGCCGCACGTCCGCCTCGCCGCGCGACGTGACGAGGCGGAACCCGGCACGGGCGCGGGCGTCGAGTTCGACGTCGACGGCCCGCACGTCCGCGGCGGCGTGCTCGCCCACCAGCACGACCTTCGCCCGCGTGCGCGGCGCCATGCCGGCCACCAGCGGGTCGTCGGCGTTGAGCACGGCCACGCCGTCCTCGGGCAGCGCCTCCACCAGTTCGCCCTTGGCCCGCGCGATGCCCTCGCGGGAACCGAACTCGCCGAGGTGCGCCGAGCCGACGTTGAGCACCGCGCCCACCTTCGGCGGCGCGACCCGGCACAGCCCGGCGATGTGGCCGGGCCCGCGCGCGGACAGCTCCAGTACCAGGAACCGGGTGCTCTCGTCGGCGCGCAGGGCCGTCCACGGGTGGCCCAGCTCGTTGTTGAACGAGCCGGGCGGCGCGATGGTCGGCCCGAGCGGCGCGAGCACCTGCGCGATCAGGTCCTTGGTGGAGGTCTTGCCGGACGAGCCGGTGACGCCCACGACGGTCAGCCGCTCCAGCCGGTCCGTGACGTGCCGGGCGAGCTTGGCCAGCGCCGCGAGCACCGCCGCGCCCGCGCCGTCCCGGTCGCCGGACAGCACGTAGGCGTTGCCGCCGCCCTGGTCCACCGGCGGCGCGATCACCGCGGGCGCGTCCACCGGGCGACCGGCGAGCAGGCCCACCGCGCCCTGCGCCACGGCCCGCGCGGCGAAGTCGTGGCCGTCGACGCGCTCGCCCGGCAGCGCCAGGAACAAGCCGCCCGCGGCGACCCGCCGCGAGTCGAACTCGACGGTGCCGGTCACCACCGGCGAGCCGTCCGTGTTGTGCAGCGCGCCGCCGACGACCTCCGCGATCTCGGCCAGGCTGAGCGGGATCACCGGTCCACCTCTCTGATGGCTTCCGCGAGCGACTCGACGTCCGAGAACGGGTGCACGACGCCCGCGACCTCCTGCCCCGTCTCGTGGCCCTTGCCCGCGACCACGACCACATCACCGGCGCGGGCCAGCGACACGGCGCGCCGGATGGCCTCCCGCCGGTCGCCGATCTCCAGCACCTCGCCCCGGTCCGCCTCGGGCAGGTCCAGCGCGCCGCGCAGCATCGCGGCGCGGATCGCCGCCGGGTCCTCGCCACGCGGGTTGTCGTCGGTCACGATCAGCACGTCGCTGCGCCGCGCCGCCTCCTCGCCCATCAGCGGGCGCTTGGCGGTGTCCCGGTCGCCGCCGCAGCCGAGGACCGTGATGACGCGGCCGGTGGAGCGGGCGCGGACCGCGTCCAGCGCCAGCGCCACGGCCTGCGGCTTGTGCGAGTAGTCCACGACCGCCGCGAAGTCCTGGCCCTCGTCCACCGGCTGCATCCGGCCCGGCACCCGCACACCCGCGAGACCGCGGCGGATCGCGTCCGGGTCCACGTCCCGGGCACGCAGGCAGGCGATCGCGAGCAGCGCGTTGGCCACGTTGAACGAGCCGGGCAGCCGCAGTTCCACCGGTATCTCTACGCCGGGGCCGCGCGCGGTGAACGACTGCTCGCCGGTCGGGGACACCCGGACGTCCGCGGCGGTCCAGTCGGCGTCGCCGGTGGTGGCCGCGGTGATCGTGCCCGGCACGACCAGGCGGCGGCCCCACTCGCCGTCCACGCACACCACCTCGACCTCGGCGCGGCCGTCGAACAGCAGCGCCTTGGTGCGGAAGTAGTCCTCCATGTCCGGGTGGAAGTCCAGGTGGTCCTGCGACAGGTTGGTGAACGCGCCCACCGCGTACCGCACGCCGCCGACCCGGCCGAGGCGCAGCGCGTGGCTGGACACCTCCATGGTGACGTCGGTGACGCCGCGCTCCGCCATCACCGCGAGCAGGGCGTGCAGGTCGGGCGCTTCGGGCGTGGTGAGGGCGCTGTCCAGGCGCTCGCCCGCGATGCGCGTCTCCACGGTGCCGATGAGGCCCGTCTCGCGGCCCGCGGCCTTCAGCACCGACTCGATCAGGTAGCTGGTGGTGGTCTTGCCGGACGTGCCGGTGATGCCGTACACGGCGAGCTTCGCCGACGGGTCGCCGTACACGCGGGACGCCAGCGCGCCGAGCACCGCGCGCGGGTCGTCGTGCACCAGGACCGGCACGTCGGCGGCGACCTTGGCGGCGCCCACCGCGTCGGTCAGCACGGCGACCGCGCCGCGTGCCAGCGCCTGCTCCGCGAAGTCCGCGCCGTGCGCGCGCGTGCCGGGCAGCGCGGCGAACAGGTCGCCCGGTCGGACGTGCTGGGCCCGCAGCGTCACGCCGCTGACGAGCACGTGCGCCCGGTCGGGCGCGGTGAGGTGGGCGTCGGCGGTGGAGGCGAGTTCGGACACGGCGACGGGCTGGACGCGGGAAGGGCGAGGCGGGGCGGTCGCGACCTTGCCCTCAAGCTTGGCAGGCACGCGCGGAAGGCTACCGGCGCACGGAGAGTATCCGGTCACCACGTCCACCAGAGCACCGAAAGCGCCGGTGGAACGCCCGATCGGCGGGTGTGGCCGCGCATTTTCCCGCAGTTGCCCGAACCACGCCCGGCGATTCACCGGACGTGGTCGTCGGGAGCGGCCCGCGAAACGGTTTTCAGAGCACCAGCGGTACCACCGGGCTCTGCTCGGCCGACATGGGGATGCGGTAGCGCTGCGCCAGGTACGAGGCGATGTCGTGGAACAGCGGCGCGGCGGACGCGCTGAACTCCCCGCCGCCGGTGGGGGCGTCGAGCATGATCCCCACCACGTACCTCGGGTCGTCCGCCGGGAAGATGCCGGCGAACGTGATCCAGTACACGGTTTCGCTGTAGCAGGCGCAATTCTTGTCGATCTGCTGCGCGGTGCCGGTCTTGCCGCTCACCTGGTATCCGGGCAACGCCGCGGACGGCCCCGTGCCGGTTTGCCCCGGCGACTTCTGCACGACCGCGCGGAACATGTCCCGGACCGTTTTCGCGGTTTGCGGGCTGACCACCCGCGTCTTTTCCGGCCGGGGCATTTCCTTGCGAGCACCGTTCGCGTCCACCTCGGCGCGGATGACGCGTGGCGGCACGCGCACGCCGTCGTTCGCGATGGCCTGGTACATCCCGGTCATCTGGAGCAGGGTCATGTTCAGGCCCTGCCCGATCGGCAGGTTGCCGAACGTGGAGCCGGACCACTGGTTGCGCGCGGGCACCGAGCCCGGCTCCTCCCCCGGCAGGCCCGACTGGGTGCGCTTGCCGAGGCCGAACTTGGCCAGCATGTCCGCGTACCGGTCCTCGCCGATCTTCTGGGCGGTCATCAGCGTGCCGACGTTGGAGGACTTCGCGAAGACGCCGGTGAACGTCATGTCCTGCACCGGGTGCCACGTGGCGTCCTTGACCACGCGGTCGGCGATCTTGATGGTCGGTTCGACGGTGAGCACGCTGTCCGGCTGGAAGACGCCGTCCTCGATGGCCGTCGCGGCGGTGACGATCTTGTTGACGGAGCCGGGTTCGAACACCGCCGACACGGCGGCGTTGCGGTGCTGCTCCTCGGTGGCCCGGCCGAAGTTCACCGGGTCGAACGTCTTGTCGTTCGCCATGGCGATGATCTCGCCGGTGCGGCTGTCCAGGACCACCGCCGAGCCGGTCTTCGCGCCGGACTTGGCGGTGTAGTCGGTGACCATGCGCTGCAACGCGTACTGGGTGTCCACGTCGAGCGTCAGCTCCAGGCTGCGGCCGGGTGTCGCGGCGGCCAGCTCGCGGGACCGGCCGGGACCGGGGATCACCACGTTGTTGTTGCCCTGCATGGTGTCCACGACGCGGCGCCCGTTGCGGCCGGCGAGCAGGTTGTCCTGCGAGTTCTCCAGGCCGAGCAGGCCGTGCGTGGCCGGCGGCTGCTGGTCCTTGCGCCAGTTCGCCGCGCCCACGATGTTCGAGGCGAGTTCGCCGTTCGGGTAGACCCGGACCGCGCGGTACTCGGAGCCGATGTCGCCGTACTTCTCGGTGATCGCGGCGGCCTTGCCGGGGTCGACGTTGTCCACCAGCTCCACGTAGGTGGTGTCCTTGGTGAGCTGGGCGTACATGGTCTGCTCGTCGGTGCGTTGACCGGCGACCTCGGTGCCGAGCGTGTCCTGGATGAAGCGGGCGACGCCGCGTGCCCAGTCCTCGTAGCTGCCGATCGAGGGGTCGGCCTCCAGCGCTTTGGCCCACTTCTCGCGGGTCAGCTGCGGCACGGCGTACAGGGCGCGTGCCTCGACGCTGAAGGCGAGCTGGTTGCCGTTGCGGTCCGTGATGGACCCGCGGGCGGCGGGGATGTCGATGAAGGTGGCCCGCTGCTTCTCCGCCTGCGCCGACAACGCCTCCGCCTGGAAGCCCTGCACCTGCACGAGCTTGACGCCCGCCATGACCAGCGCGGCGACCAGCAGCAGCCGCCCGACGGCGAGCCGAACCCGGCTGTTCCCGCCCCGCTTGCGCTTGGCCGGCGCCGTGCCGCGCACGGACAGCGGACGTCGGGCGGTCCTGCCCCGACTGGGCCCTGGCATCACAAACCTCCAGCACTCGCCCCGACCCGCCGGGCCGGGCCGTCGACAACCACCGGCCAGGGACCGGCGGGTTCGCCCGGCCGGCCCGTCACCCCACCGGACCTACCCACGAGGCGCGGCCGGGACACCGGGCCACCGGGTCCACTCTCGACACACAGGCGTGCCCGATCGCCGGGTCTCACGGCACACGGGCACACCGGACCACCGGGACGACCCACGGCACGCGGGCCGCGCGCCGGGTCGCCGGGACGGTCCGGCATCACTGGCCCCCGGGCGGCGGCTGCTGGGTGTTCGGGTCGGGTTCGCCGTTGGCCGGCGGTTGCTGCTCACCGGCCGGCCGGCCGTTGGCGGGAGGTTGCTCGCCGGCGGGTTGGCCGTTGGCCGGCGGCTGCTCCCCGGCGGGCGGCTGCTCCCCGGCGGGCTGCCGGGTGTCGGCGGGCTGCCGGGTGTCAGCGGGCGGAGGTTCCGGCGCCTTGGCCTGCGTCGGCTTGCCGTACACCTCGACCGAGCCGTCCGGCAGCTGCTTGAGCCGCGCCGGGTCGCCGGCCGGGACGAGGCCCAGCTTCTCCGCCGCCTTCGCCAGCTCCAGCGGCGACTCGGCGAGCGCCACCTCCTGCCGCAGCTGCTCCACCTGCCGCGCCAGCCGGGTCTCCTCGGCCCGCGCGTCCTGGAGCCGGTACGAGTCGGCCGTCGCCTGCGTGGACAACCACATGATCGCCGCGATGCCCACGCCGAGCACCACCATCACCATGACCACGAACGGCGCCTTGGGCGTGGCGGCCGGTCGGCGGGTCACCGCGGCGCCCTTCGCCGGCCGGCTGCGCTGCGCCCGCCGCGCGTAGGCGCGCTCGGCCGCGGCCGAGCGGCCGGGCACCGCCTTCAGGCTCCGCTCACGGGGCTTCGCCGCCCTCGACGCGCCGTTCGCCCGCGCGGGTGCGGTCACGTCGCCTCCCGGATGCGCTCCGCCGCGCGCAAGCGCACCGGCGCGGCCCTCGGGTTGTCCTCGATCTCCTGCTCGTTCGCCACCTCGGCCCCCCGCGTCACGAGCTTCACCTCGGGGCCGTGGCCGGGCAGCTCGACGGGCAGCCCGGCGGGCGTGCGGGACGCGGCCAGCTCCGCGAACGCCCGCTTCACCAACCGGTCCTCCAGCGACTGGTAGGACTCCACGACGATCCGACCGCCCACGGCGAGCACGCCCAGCGCCGCGGGCAGCGCGCGCCGCAGCGATTCCAGCTCGCCGTTGACCTCGATCCGCAACGCCTGGAACGTGCGCTTCGCCGGGTGCCCCCCGGTGCGCCTGGTCGCCGCGGGCACCACGGCGTAGAGCAGCTCGACCAGCCGCGCGCTGTTCGTGAACGGCTCGCGCGCCCGCTCCCGCACCACGGCCGAGGCGATCTTGCGGGCGAAGCGCTCCTCGCCGTAGTCGCGCAGGACGCGGGTCAGCTCGTCCACGTCGTACTCGTTCAGCACGTCCGCGGCGGTCATCCCGGAGCCCGCGCTCATCCGCATGTCCAGCGGCGCGTCGCGGGAGTACGCGAAACCGCGCTCCGCGGCGTCGAGCTGCAAGGAGGACACGCCGAGGTCCATCAGCACGCCGTCCACCGGTCCGTCGACGGCGTCCTCGATCCGGTCGTACGTGGTCTGCACGAAGGTGACCCGGTCGGCGAACGGCGCCAGCCGGGCCCGGGACAGCTCGATGGCCTGCGGGTCGCGGTCCAGCCCGATCAGCCGGACCCGCGGGTGCGCCCGCAGCACGGCCTCCGAGTGCCCGCCCAGCCCCAGGGTGCAGTCCACGAACACCGCGTCGCGGTCCGCCAGCGCGGGTGCGAGCAGGGCCAGGACGCGGTCGAGCAGCACCGGCACGTGCCGCGCCCGCTCCGCCATCGCCACTCCCAACCGCCGGACAAAGAAATTCGGGTGTCGTCAGGTCCCCGCCCGCCCGTCGGACCTGGCGCCGGGGAAGGTGCGCCAGGGCCGAAAGCCGAGCGGACCGAGGCCTCACGGCACCCGATACCTCAAGCAAGCCCCACTCAGAAGACGCCGGGCAGCACCTCCTCGCGAGCCTCGGCGTAGCTGTCCTCGTGCTCGTCCAGGTAGCGCTGCCACGCCTGCGCGTCCCAGATCTCCAGCCGGCTGATCGCGCCGATGACCACGCACTCCTTGGTCAACCCCGCGTACCGGCGCAGTTCCGGTGCGATCGTCACCCGGCCCTGGCCGTCCGGCCGCTGCTCGTCGGTCCCCGCGAACAGGTAGCGCTGGTAGGCGCGGACCGCCTCGTTGGTGAACGGCGCATCCGCGACCTTGCGCGCCATCTGCTCGAACTCGGCCCGAGGGAACACGTAGAGGCAGTGGTCCTGGCCCTTGGTGACCATGAGACCCCCCGCTAGCGCGTCCCGGAACTTCGCAGGCAGCGTCAGCCGGCCCTTGTCGTCCAGCTTGGGGTGGTGCGTGCCCAGGAACACGGCAACCCACCTCCCGTCGCCGGGCGGCGAACCGGCAGTGGGGCCCCCGTCTGCCCCACCGGCCGCCACAGTACCCCACTTTTCACCACAGTCAACGCTGAAACGGGTGGTCGCCACCGGCGTCGCGATACGTTTGCGCAGGTAGAACGAAGATGGCCGTGGCGTGGCGTGGTGGGGGACGAGACGCACCTCTACCTCGCCGGGTGAGCGGATCCGCCTCGAAACACACCCGAACGGCCCAGTTGAACCGGACAAAACACGCCCGTTCGGAGGCCCGGTGGGGAATCGTGGCGGAGCGGTGGGTGGACGGGTGGGGAGACCGGTGGGGCGGTCGGTGCGGCGACCGTGGAAACCACCGCCGGGAAACTGTTCAATCAGTGTGTGGCGCTTCGCCATGGTTTGACACACTGCGTGAAACGCTCACCGCCACCGCGAACCGGTCGCGGTGGTTTTCGGGAGGTCGAGTGACTCCGAGTACTCAGCCAGCCGCGCTGCCCGAACACTCGTACGGTGGCGGTGGGCTCAACCACGTGAACAACGCGGCCCACCCGCACCACCGACCCGAAGAGGTGCTGGCCGAACTGCACACCGTGGTCGGCCGCATCGCGGCCAACGTCGAGAAGGTCATCGTCGGCAAGCCCGACGTGGTGCGGATCGCGCTGGTCACGCTGCTCGCCGAAGGCCACCTGCTGGTGGAGGACGTGCCCGGCGTCGGCAAGACGTCGCTGGCCAAGGCGCTGGCGCGGTCCATCGACTGCTCCGTCAGCCGCATCCAGTTCACGCCCGACCTGCTGCCCAGCGACATCACCGGCGTGTCCATCTACAACCGGCAGGACAACGACTTCGAGTTCCGGCCAGGACCGGTGTTCGCCAACATCGTGGTCGGCGACGAGATCAACCGCGCTTCGCCCAAGACGCAGTCGGCGTTGCTGGAGTGCATGGAAGAGCACCAGGTCACCGTCGACGGGAACACCTACGCGCTCAGCTCGCCGTTCATGGTGATCGCCACCCAGAACCCGATCGAGATGGAGGGCACCTACGCGCTGCCCGAGGCGCAGCGGGACCGGTTCACCGCCCGCGTGTCGATCGGCTACCCGGACCCGCAGGCCGAGCTGGCGATGGTGGACGAGCACGCGGGCGACGACCCGCTGAGCCAGCTGCGCCCGGTGTCCGACGCGGACCAGGTGCTGAAACTGGTGCACGCGGTCCGCCGGGTGCACCTGTCGACGGAGGTGCGCCGGTACGCCGTGGAGCTGGTGTCGGCCACCCGGCGGCTGCCGGAGCTGCGGCTCGGCGCGTCGCCCCGGTCGACGCTGCAACTCGTGCGCGCCGCCCGCGCCCAGGCCGCGCTGGCCGGGCGGGACTTCGTGGTGCCCGACGACATCCACGCCGTGGCGGTGCCCGTGCTGGCGCACCGGCTGGTGCTGACCGCCGAGGCGCAGGCCGCCCGCCGGTCGGCCGCGGACCTGGTGCGCAACCTGGTGCAGCGGGTGCCCGTGCCGCAGGGCGCGCTGGACCCGACCGGCCAGTTCCTGCACCAAGTCAACCCGAACCGCTGACATGCGCGGAGCCCTGTCCGGGCTGACCACCCGGGGCCGCTGCCTCCTCGCCGCCGGGTTCGCGGCGGCGCTGTGCGCGGTCATCCTCAACGAGCGCGACCTGCTGCGCGTGGCGGCCTTCGTGGTGGCGCTGCCGCTGCTCGCCGCCGTGCTGGCGCAGCGGGCGCGGGTCGGCCTGCATGCCGCCCGGTTCCTGCACCCCAGCCGCGTCCAGGTGGGCTCGGCGACCGACGTCCGGGTGGAGCTGCGGTCCACCGGTCGGCTGCCCACCGGCGGTCTGCTGCTGGAGGACGCCGTGCCCTACGCGCTCGGCGCGCGGCCCCGGTTCGTCGTGGAACGCCTGCCGCGCAACACGGTCACCGCCCTGCGCTACCCGCTCAAGCCGGTCATGCGCGGCATCCAGCAGGTGGGTCCGCTGATGGCGCGGGTGACCGACCCGTTCGGGCTGGCCGAGTTCGACCGCGAGCTGGCGGGCCGGTCGCGGCTGGTCGTCGTGCCACGCGTGGTCGGGCTGGTGGGGCTGCCCAGCGGTTCCGGCATGGGCGCGGGCGACGACGGCTCCATCCGGCTGCGTGCCGGGCAGGGCGAGGACGACGCGGTGGTGCGGCCGTACCGGCACGGCGACGACCTGCGGAAGGTGCACTGGCGGTCCACCGCGCGGCGCGACGAGCTGATGGTGCGCGTGGAGGAGCGGCCGTGGCGTGGCGGCACCACCGTGCTGCTGGACCACCGGCTGACCGCGCACCGCGGCTCCGGTCCCGGCGCGTCGCTGGAGTGGGCGGTGTCGTTCGCCGCGTCGGTGTGCCTGCACCTGCACCGGTTCGGGCACCAGGTGCGGCTGGTCGGCGACGACGGCCGCGTGCTGGCCGGCGGCACGGGCGACGGCGGGCACAGCGACGCCGTGGTGCTGGACGCGCTGGCGGCGTTGCAGCCGTCGCACCGGCGGGAGCCGGCGGCGGGCCTGGACCCCGGCGCGGGCCAGGAGGTCATCGCGATCCTCGGCGGTGCCACGCCCGCCGTGGTGGACGCGCTGGTGCGCAACCGGCCGCGCGGGATGCGCAGCCTGGCCGTGGTGCTGGACGTGCGGGCGTGGGCGGGTCCCAGCGAGGACCCCGCGCCCGACCCCGACGACGCGCGTGACCTGCTGGGCGCGGCCGGGTGGGGCGCAGTGGTCGCCCGCCCGGCGACGCCGATGGGTCAGGTCTGGCAGGAGCTGTGCCACAGCGCGGGCAACCGCGGTCCCGTGGTGCGCACGGAGGTGGGCTAGAGGTGACCGGCAGGACCGCCCCCGGTGGCAACAACCGGGTGGTGAGCGCGACACCGGCCGTGGCCGGGCTGGCGACGCTGTGCGCGGCGACCGCGCTGTCCAGCGTGATCGCCGGCGGCATGTGGCTGGTGAACCTGGCCGTGGCGATCGTGTTCGTGGCCGGGACGGGCGTGCTGCTGCGTGCCGCGCGCCTCCCGCTGCCGCTGGTCGGCCTCGGGCAGGCGTTCGCGCTGCTGTGCCTGGTAGTGACGATCTTCACGCGGACGGGCCTGCTCGTGGTGTTCCCCGGCCCGCGCGCGCTGGCGGACCTGGGCACCGTGCTGGGTGACGCGTTCGCCGAGGTGCAGAGCGGCGTGCCGCCGGTCGACGACAGCGACGCCATGCGGTGCCTGGTGATGGTGTCCATCGGCCTGGTCGCGGTGCTGGTGGACATGCTGGCGGTCGGCGCGTCCGCGCCCGCCGCGTCCGGCCTGGTGCTGCTGTGCGTGTTCGCGGTGCCCGCGTCGCTGGCCGACGAGATGCTGCCGCTGTGGACGTTCGCGGCGGGCGCGGGCGCGTTCGCGTTGCTGCTGGCGGTCGACGGGCAGCACCGGCACCGGGCGTGGCGTGGCCGGTTGAGCGGTGGCGGCGCGGGTGGTTCGGCGCCGGCGGCGACCGGCGTGGCCGCCGCCGCCGTGGTGATCGCGCTGGTCGCGGGCGGCGGCATGACGCTCGTCGGCACCGTCGGCAGGCTGCCCGGCGCGGGCGACAGCACGGGCGGCGGCGCCGGTCAGCTCGGGTTGGACCCGATGACCGAGCTGCGCGGGATGCTCGACCGGAGCGCGACCAAGGAGTTGTTCCGGGTGCGCGGCCTGACCCAGTCGTCGTACCTGCGGGCCATGACGTTGCGCGAGTACGTGCCCGACCAGGGCTGGCAGATGGGCGGGGCGCTGCCGACCGGCGTGCAGGCCAACGGCGCGCTGCCCGCCCAGCCCGGCGACCCCGGTGACGGCGACGTCACGCAGGTGACCATCGAACCGGTGAACTGGTTGGACAACTGGCTGCCGGTGTACGGCAGGCCGCGGCGGCTCCAGGACGTCGAGGACAACTGGCGTTACGACCCGGTGCGCGGCATGGTCTACAGCGTCCGCGCCCGTGCCGCCGGGACGTACAAGCTGGACACCGTGCTGAAGACACCGCCGGCCGAAGCGCTGCGGCGGGCCGGCGGGGCGGTCGACGTGGAGGACGTGTACCTGGCCGCGCCCGGTGTGTCGCCGGAGGTGATGGAGCTGGCGCGGAACATCACGCGCAACGAGGACAACGCGTTCGACAAGGCCACGGCGCTCTACAAGTTCTTCACCGACGGCACGAACGGTTTCACGTACACGACGGAGACGGCCGGCCCGCAGACCCAGGACGCGTTGCGCGACTTCCTGTTCACGGGGAAGAAGGGGTTCTGCGAGCAGTACGCGTCGGCGATGGCGATCATGGCGCGCGCGATCGGCCTGCCGGCCAGGGTGGCGCTCGGCTTCACCGCCGGGTTCCCGACGAACGACGCGCAGACCATCACGACGCAGGACGCCCACGCGTGGGTCGAGGTCTACTTCCCCGGCTACGGCTGGATGGTCTTCGACCCGACGCCGCTGTCCGACGGTCGCGCCGTCGTGCCGCCGTACATCTCCGGGCTCGAGGCGGACGACGAGGAGTCCGACACCACCGGTGAGACGACGGTGACCACGACCACCGAGACCACCACCGCCGGGCCCACGACGTCCGCCGCGCCTGGCACCCCCGAGCAGGAGGAGGCCGGGGAGGAGGCGGAGCCGACGCCGTTGTGGCACGTGCTGGCGTTGGCGATCGCGGCCGGGTTGGCGGCGTTGCTGACGGTGTTGCTGCTCGTGCGCAGGCGGCTGCCGTGGCCGGTGCACGCGGCGGCGGCCGCAGCCTGGGTGGTGGCGGTGACGTGCGCGTTGGCCCTGTTGTCGTGGTGGTTGGCCGTGCCGGTGCTGGCGGTGCTGCTGGCCGCCGTGCCGGCCGGGGTGCGTGCGGCGCGGCGGAAGGGTCGGCTGCGGCGCGTGGCGGGCCTGGGCCCGGACGCCGCCGGTGCCGCGTGGGAGGAGCTGCTGGCCGAGTCCGTGGACCGCGGCACGCGCGTGCCGCCGACCGAAACCGTCCGAACCGCCGCCCGCCGCCTGGCGAAGGCGCACAACCTGGACGAGCGGGGGCGGGACGGGCTGCGTGCCGTGGTCGGCGCGGTGGAGCGGTCCTGGTACGGCACGCGTTCCGACGCGGACCCCGCCCTGCCCGCCGCCGTCCACGACGTACGCCAGAGCCTGCACCGCAACGCCCCGCTCGCCCTGAGGGCCAGGGTCCTGCCGCGCTCGGTGCTCCAGCCGAACCCGGCCTCGGAGGGACCTGAGGGGTGAGCGCTCGCCGGGTCAGGCGGGTGTGCGGACCAGTCCGGTGTCGGCGGCCACGGGGGGCCAGCGCCCACAGCACGGCCTGCAACCCCCGCAGGGCGAACGTGAACGCCTGGCCGCGGCGGGTGGCGGTGTCGAGGTCGCAGCGGGACCGCGGGCCGGTCGCGCCCAGCGGCAGGCCCCGGTCGATGCCCAGGCCGAGCAGTTCGGCGGTCGAGCACGGCGTACCGGGCGGCTCCGGCACGACTCCGGGCTCCAGCGCATCGGGCGGTTGGACGCGATCGGCCGGTTGGTCGTGGTCGGCGGGCCGGTCGTGGTCAGCGGATCGGCTGCGATCGGCCGGTTCGGCGCGTCCGCCGGATCGGTCGCGATCGCCGGTTCGGCGCGTTCAGCGGGTTGGTCGCGTTCGGAGGGTCGGACGCGCCCGCCGGGTTGGACCTGTCGGTGGGCTGGACCCGTTCCGCGGCGTGGTGGCCGTCGCGGGTCCGGGTCTGGCCGGCGAACCAGCCCACGCCACCCGCCACGGCCGGTACCACCGCCGGCGCGGCCACCAGGCGGTGCGCGCGGTAGCCGTAGCGGCCCAGTCGGCCCCACAGCCAGTGCCGCAGGTGACGTCAGCCAGGTCGAGCAACCCGCCGATGTGGGCGCCGAACAGCTGCACGGCGGCCTCGGCACCCGCACCGCGCACCTCGGGACAGGGTCAGGCCGGTGGACCGCGGTGACCGCGTCCAGGTCGAGCCGGCCGACCACCCGCACGCCCCCGGATGCGCACGCCACGCGGGTCGAGCACGCCGTGGCGGCCCAGCAGCAGTTCCCGGATCAGCTCGGACCGGATATGCCGGTCGGGGTCCTCGGTGGCGGCGAGGCCGCGGGGTGCCGGGCCGGACCCGGCCCGCCTTCCACGCCGGGCGGCGTCGACGACCTCCTGTTCCAGCGGGGACAGCTCCGTCGGCCTGGGCGGCGGAACGGTCCTGGCCGGCCCGGTATTGGGGTTTGGTGAGCGCGGCGAACCGGGCGGCGACGGCCTGGTCGCGGTCGGCTTCGACCGGCGCGCCCTGAACGCCAGCCGGTTCGGTGCCGGTGGCGAGGGTGGGGGTGGTGGCCAGTTCGGTGCCGGTGGCGGAGATGGGTGGTTGGGCTGTCAGTGCGGGGCGTGAGCGGGGTGTGCTTGGAGGTGGGTGGTGCGGGCATACGCACGGCCCGCTCCGCTGGGCGTCGACTTCGGTCGCGTGGAGCGACGGTGGGTCGGGCCGGCGGTCGCGGGCCGGGTGCGTGGGGTCGGGCGGCGCGTCTACTCGTCCTCTAGGCGACGACGGAAACGCTCTTCCATCTTCTGGGAGAACGAGCTGCGGCTCGGCCGGCTTCCCTCTTCAGCGGGTTCCTCGGCAGTCTGGTCACCACGACGCAGTGTCGTCACGGTGAGCAGCACGCCGAAGAACATCATCAGGAAGCCGACAACGCTCACCACCGGGATACCAGCGAGCTTCGGCAGCATCACACCCGTAACGAGCAGTGCCACACCCACGGCGAACAACACGATGCCCTGGATACGACGCCGTCGCGACGGTTTGCGCAGCTTCGCGCCGCGCACGGTGGATGCGAACTTCGGGTCCTCGGCGTAGAGCGCGCGCTCGATCTGGTCGAGCAGTCGCTGCTCGTGCTCGGAGAGTGGCATGGCTCCTCCTCCGGCACAGCGGTCGCGGGCGCCGGGTGTTCACGGTTGCCGCCGGTCCCGGCGGACGCCCCACCCTGGGGGCGTCACAACCAGGATACGATTCGCGAGGCTTGGCGACTACCCAGTCCGTGCCCCTAAGCGGTTCGTTAGGTCACCATCATCCTCACGGGTCAACGGTCAGACCTTCGTAAGGTCGCCCAGCAGCCCCAAAGGTCACAAGCAGTACCGAGGGTTCCCTGTCAACCCCCACCGTTCCCCGCGCGTCACTCCGGACGGCGATGAGTGTGATGCACGCAACACTTGACGCTTGTCGGGCTTGCTGGCGCGGTTGCTGTACGTGTGGTTGTTGTTGCTGTCGGTGGTCGACTTGCGGGTAGGGCGTATCCGTGCTGAGGGCGGGTGGAGTAAGGGACGGTGCGGTCCCCCGGCGACTGATTCTGCGAGTGGACCCCGACCCGAGGTTGGGCACGCGAGGTTGGGCGCGCGAGGTTGGGCCGCGCGCTGATCGGGCACGCGGTGCGCGGTCAGGCGGGGATTGCCCGCCTGACGGGAGGTCGGGCGAGCGGGGTCGGGCGCGCCTGGCCGGGAGGTGGTCGGGTCTGTGGCGCGCGGACAGGCGAGGATCGCCCGCCTGGCAGGAGTTCGGACGCGGGAGGTCGGGCGCGCAGGGCCGGGTGGTGGTCGGGTCCGCGGCGCGAGGATTGGCTGGCTGGTGGGAGGTCGGGCGTGCGCGGCCCGGCCGGGCTGCGCGCTGTACGGGCGCGCGGTGCGCGGACAGGCGGGAATCGCCTGGCTGGCGGTAAGTCGGGCGCGAGGCCGGGCCAGACGTGATCGGGCGCGCGGCGCGCCGACAGGCGGGGATTGGCCGCCTCGTGGGAGGTCGGGTGTGTCAGGTCGGGCCGAGCGGTAGTCGGGGCCGCAGTGCGTCGACAGGTGGGGATCGCCCACTTGGCAGGCGGTTGGGCGCGCCAGGCCGGATTGGGTGGTAATCGGGTTTGCGGTGCGCGGACAGCAGGTGAGGATTGGCTGGCTGGTGGGTAGGCGGGCGTGCGCGGCCCGGCTGGGCGGTCATCGGGTGTGTGGGCGCGTGGCGGTTGGTCGGCTGGGGAGAGGGCGGGCGGCTCCTTTCTTGGCTGTGGGTGGGTGGGCCGGGTGTGGGGGTTGTGCTGGGTTCTGGCGGTTGTGGCCGGGGATTGGCGTGGTGCGGGCGGGGTTCGGACGCCTGCCGCCAGGTCTGCCAGGACCTGCTTCGCGGGCTCCGCTCCCCTGGCCAGACCTCGCGCCAGGTCGGGTACCCGCACCCCGCCGCGGCAGACCGCTTCGGTCAGCACGGCCCGCACGGCGTGGAGGTCCGGGAGCAGGAACCTCGCCGCGTCGGCCGCCGCCCTGGTCAGCGGAGCGGTGAGGAAACCCTTGCGCAGCACCGGTGGCGGCGGGGTGCGGGGGCGGGTGGGGTGGACCTGCGGTGTCGGTTCCACCGGTTTGGTGGTCAGGACCTGGACGGGACCCGTGGCCGGTACGGCACGCATCCCGTGGAGTTGCAACGCGTCCACGCCGGTCAGCTGCGATCCGGGGCCCGCGTAGCGGAGGGCGGCTTGCGCCAATTGCCACCGGGTCGGGGGTTTTCGGCTTAACAGCAGGACTCCGGGCAGGACGCGCTGCCAGGCCGCGCCGGGGCGGCAGCGGGTGGTGAGTTCGGCGGGCGGGACGCCCAGGCTGATCAGCTCGGTGGCCGTGGCCACCTGGTGCGGGAAGAAACCGGCCAGGGCTTCGAGGGTGATGGTGGTTCGCATGTGTCCACCTTGGACGGTGGGTCCGGGGGTGTCCACGGTGAATCCGCGGAGCTGTGGACAACTCGCGGGCTGTGGACAACTCGGGCCCGCACGGCAAAGGAGGCATTCCGCGGACCCGACCGTCCGCGGAATGCCTCACTCGGCGGGGACGGCCACCCCTCGTCGGCCGCCCGTAGCCCTACAGCCGGACCAGGGACTCCCTGATCTCGGCGTCCAACTCGCGCCGGTTGGCGCGCACCCCGCGCCACGCGTCGTGCACCGCCACCAGCCCCCCGGCCAGCACCAGCGCGACCGCGGCTGCCACCAGCGCGGTGGTCTCCAATTGGGTCACGATCACAGCCGCCGCCCACAGCTGGACGACGGTGAACACCAGGGTGCAAGCGAGGCGTTCGGTCAACCGGCGACGTGACCTGGCGGGTTCTTCGTTGCGGTTCATGACTCCCCCTCGGCTGGGCGTACTTCATTTGTAGGGGGGTCGGGCGGGATGTTCTGCGTCAGATGACGCAGAAGGCGAAAAAGAAGGTTCGCGCAGGTGGGAGGGGGTGTGTCAGGACGTCAGATCGTACAGCCGCTCGACCTCTAGGATGTCGATCCGGCGGCGGCCGGTGCTGATGACGCCTTCGGCGCGCAACGCGCGGAGCACGCGCACCAGGGATTCGCGGGACGTGCCGGCGATGCCCGCCAGCTCCTCCTGGCTGAGCGATACCGCGCCGTGGTCGGCGATGCCGCGTTCGAGGGCGACGTCGATCAACACGGCCGCCACCCGCTGCTTCGCGGTGCCGCTGATCTGGACGCGCTGGCGGTCGGCGTCACGCTGGCGGGCCACGATGACGGTGAGGACGGCCCACGCGATGCGCGGGTGGCGGCGGCACAGGGCGGAGAACGCGGAGGCGGACACGATCAGGGCGCGGACCGGGCCCAGGGCGCGGACCGTCGCGGACCGGGGCAGGCCGTCGATCGCGGACCGCTCGCCGACGATGTCGCCCGCGCCCCGCATGGCCAGCACCTTCTCGCCGCCGGTCGCCGTGTTGGCGGTGACGCGGAGCAGGCCGCGCCGCACGACCAGGACGTGGTCGGTCACCTCGCCCTCGTGGCAGATCACGGCGCCCGAGGAGTAGTCGCGCTCCGTGCCCGTCGCGGTGAGCACGGTGTGCTCGGTGGGGGTGAGGAGCGCCCAGAACCGGTCCACGTTGCCCAGGGTGCACGGTGATCGACCCGGACGTACGGTTTGCGACCGGCTACCACCCGAACGGCCCGTTGCCGGGTGAAGGGGCAGAGGACCGGGTGAAGGAGCAGAGGGGAGGAGCGGGCGTGCCGAGTGGCGGCAACGGGTGCCGAGTGGAGGGATGGCAGGGCGGGCCGGTGGGGGCGGTGGCAGGACGGTGGGCGGGCAGGACCCGTGGGGCCGGGCGGGACGGGTGGAGCGGGTGGAGCGGCGGGCACAGAGCGCGGATAGGGCGGCGGGGCTGGGTGGCTGGGGCGGCGGAGGGGGCGGTGGGGCGGACAGCCTGTCTGGCCGGTGGGGAAGGGCGGTGTGGGTCAGCGGTCGGGTTTGGGTTCTGGTTGGTTGGGTTGGAGCGGGGTGGGGGTGAGCAGGGTGGCTGGTTTCACGGCGGCCCGGCCGAATTTGGTTCTGGCTTGGTCGGCGGCTTGTTCGGCTTCCCGCCAACCGCGGTCCGGGGCGTCGAACATCAGTTGCTCGCCGCCCTCGCCGGCCACCAGTTGCTCGATCCGCACGCCGATCAGGCGAACGGCACCCGGGGGCACCTGTTCGTCCAGCAGGGTCGCCGCCGTGCGGTAGACCTCCTGCGCCACGTCCGTCGCCACGCGCAACGTCTTCGCCCGCGTGATGGTGGTGAAGTCCGCGAACCGCACCTTGATGGACACCGTGCGCCCACGCAGCCCGCGTTCACGCAACGTGGCGGCCGACCGCTCGGACAAGCGCAGCAGCTCCCGCCGCAGCAGCTCCCGGTCGAAGTGGTCGACCTCAAACGTCTCCTCCGCGCCGATGGACTTCTCACGCGTCGACGGCACCACCGGCCGCTCGTCCAGCCCCCGCGCCAACGCGTACAGGTGCTCGGCGAGCGCCACCCCCAGCACCCGCCGCAACCTCGGCAGCGGCGTCGCCGCGACGTCGGCCACGGTCTCCAGTCCCACCTGGTCCAACTGCTCGGCGGTGCGCTTGCCGACGCCCCACAACGCCGACACCGGCAACGGCCGCAGGAACTCCAGCACCTGGTCCTTCGGCACGACCATGAGACCGTCCGGTTTGCACATCCCCGACGCGAGCTTGGCGACGAACTTGGTCGGCGCGACACCGACCGAGCAGGTGATGCCGTGCTCCGCCGCCACCTGCCGCCGGACCTCCGCCGCCACGGCGGCCGGTGTCGCGCGCAACCGCCGCAGGGCGCCCGCCACGTCCAGGAACGCCTCGTCCAGGCTCAACGGCTCGACCAGGGGCGTGACGTCGCGGAAGATCGCCATCACCCCGCGCGACACCTCCTGGTACCGCGCGAAGTTGGGCGGCACGAACACCGCGTGCGGCGCGAGCCTGCGCGCGTGCGCGGTGGGCATGGCCGACCGGACGCCGTACTCGCGGGCCAGGTAGTTCGCCGACGCGACCACGCCCCGGTGCGCGGAACCGCCGACCACGACGGGCTTGCCCGCCAGCTCGGGGTGGTCGCGGATCTCCACCGACGCGTAGAACGCGTCCATGTCGACGTGCAGCACGGTGCAGCCGGTGTCGTCCGGCCAGACGTCGCCCCGCGCCCGGAACCGGTCCACCAGGCCGCGCGGCAGGTCTGCGCTGCGGCCCATGACCACCTCCCGACGAGGGCTCGAACGCGTGTTCGACACTCTAGTCCAAGCGGTAGGCGCGGCGCGCGTTCTCTGACCCGATCAGGTGGGATATTCGCACGGCGTCGGCCTCGGTGAACGCCTGGCGGCGCATCCCCACGAGCAGGAAGTCCGACAGCGCGCGCCGGAAGAACAACGCGCCCAGGTGGTACAGCTCGGCGAGGCCGAACGCGTCGGTGGAGAACAGGAACTTGCCGAACGGCACGATCTCCAGCGCCTCCGCCAGCACCCGGCTCGCCTGGTGGCCCGTGTTGTGCGTGGCCAGCCCCAGGTCCACGAACACGTGCGGGAACACCTGCGCCAGGTACCCGGCCGTCCGGTGGAACGGGTAGTTGTGCAGCAGCAGCACGGGCACGCCGAGCCGTTCGGTCGCCCGCAGCAGGTCGGTGAGCAGCGACGGGTCCGCGCGGTGCAGCGTCACGTCCCGGTCGCCGTACCCGACGTGGAACTGCACCGGCAGTCCCCGCTCCAGCGCCTCCCACACCAGGAAGCGCGACAGCACCTCGTCGGCGCACCGCCGCCCGCCCGCCGCGAGCCACCGCTCGCAGGCCGCCACCACCTCGGCGTCGGCGGGCCGCTCCCCCGACAGCTCCAACCCCACCCGGTACGCCGCGATCGACTTCGCCGCCACGGCCGGCGTGCGCGCCAACGCCGACCGCACGCGGTCCGGGAACCCCGTCGCACCCTCCCCGACCAGCTGCTCCGCCAGGCGCTCCAGCCGCAGCACCGCGTGCTCCCGCCCGCCGGTGAACGCCGCGGGGCCGGCCAGCCGCTCCGGCCACAGGCCCGCGTCCACCAGGAACGCCGTGATCCCGGACGCGACCAGGAACGCCCGGTTGACCTCGGCCGCGCCCAGCGAGTGCCGCCGCGCCAGGTACTCGTCGGCGGCCACGTGCGGCGGCAGGTCCAGCAGCGGCGCGCACCAGCGCCGCACCGCGTACCCGACCGACGACTCGAACAACGACGTGCCCCACGGGCTGACCTGGTCGGCTTCGGTGAGCGCCGCCTCGAACCCGGCCCGGTCCAGGTCCTCGCGGAGCACGCCGTGGCAGTGGTGGTCCACCAGGTTCAACTCGGCCACGAAGGGCAGCAGCGGGTCCACTTGTCGCAGCGTAGTCACCTGGTGTAACCACGCACAGCATGGACATCGCGGAGCGGGACCGCCGCCACGCCCACGCCACCGGCCTGCTCGACGGCCTCGCCGAGCGGGACGTGGTGGCCGTGGCGATCACGTGGGTCGACCACAGCGGCATCACGCGCGTCAAATCCGTACCGCTGGACAAACTCCCGCACGCCGCCGCGCACGGCGTCGGCGTCTCCCCGGTGTTCGACGGGTTCCTGCTCGACGACTCGATCGTCGCGGGCCGGTACGCGGGCGGCCCGGTCGGCGACCTGCGGTTGCGGCCGGACCTGGACCGGCTCACCGCGTTGGCGGGCCAGCCGGGCTGGGCGTGGGCGCCGGCGGACCGGTTCGACCAGCAGGGCGCGCCGCACCCGCAGGACGAGCGCGGCCTGGCCCGCGCGGCGGCGGACCGGTTGGCGGCGGACGGCTGCGAGGTGCGTGCCGGGTTCGAGGTGGAGTGGGTGGTCGGGCGGGGCGACGTGGACGGGTTCGTGCCCGCCGCCACCGGGCCCGCCTACGGCCACGCGCGGCAGGTCGAGCTGTCCGACTACTGCGCCGACCTGATCGCCGCGCTGGTGGCGCAGGGCGTGGACGTCCTCCAGTTCCACCCCGAGTACGCCGCCGGCCAGTTCGAGGTGTCCACCGCGCCGGAGGACCCGGTGCACGCCGCCGACACGGCCGTCCTGGTGCGCGAGACGATCCGCGCGGTGTCCTCCCGGCACGGCCTGCGCGCGTCGTTCTCGCCGAAGGTCGTGGTGGACGGCGTGGGCAACGGCGGCCACCTGCACATCAGCCTGTGGCGGGACCGGACCAACCTGTTCGCGGCGGGCGCGGACCCGGACGCGGAGGCGTTCACGGCCGGTGTGCTGCGGCGGCTGCCCGCGTTGTGCGCGATCGGCTGCCCCTCGGTGGCGAGCTACCTGCGGCTGGTGCCGGCGCGGTGGGCGGGCGCGTTCGCGGCGTGGGGCGTGGAGAACCGGGAGGCGGCGTTGCGCCTGGTGGCGGGCCGCGACCTGGAGGTGAAGTGCTTCGACCTGTCCGCGAACCCGTACCTGGTCGTGGCGGCGACGATGGTCGCGGGCCACGCGGGTGTCGTGGACGGCCTGCGGTTGCCGGAACCCGTCACCGTCGACCCCGTGCGCCTCCCCGACGTGCCACGGCTGCCCACGTCCCTCGAAGACGCCGTGCGCGCCTTCGAGCAGGACGAGGTGCTGACGGAGGCGTTCGGGCCGGAGTTCGCGGCCACGATCGCCGACGTGCGGCGTGGCGAGATCGCCCGGTTCGCCGACGCCTCGCCGGAGGAGGTCGTGCGGGTGACGCGCTGGCGGCACTAGCTCACAGCACCGCGTGCCGGTTGCCGATCGCCCGGCGCAGGCGGGACAGCGCCCGGTGCTGCGACACCCGCACCGCGCCCGGCGACGCGCCGACCACGGCCGCCGTCTGCTCCGCCGACAACCCCACCACCACGCGCAGCAGCAGGATCTCCTGCTGCTTCTCCGGCAGGATCCGGAGCAGCGCCGCCACCTGCTGCGACAGCTCGGCACGCAGCAGGCTGCGTTCCGGTCCGTCCTCGTCGGACGGCGCGTCGGGCACTTCGGGCACGGGCTCGGCACGGTTGCGTTGCGCCGCACGGTGCGCGTCGGCGACCTTGTGCGCCGCGATGCCGTACACGAACGCCAGGAACGGCCGCCCGTGGTCCTGGTAGTTGGGTAACGCGGTCAGCACGGCCAGGCACACCTCCTGCGCCACGTCGTCCGCCGAGGCGAACGACCGCTCCTGACCACCGACGCGGGCCCGGCAGTAGCGGACCACCAGCGGCCGGACCGAGGCCAGCAGCCACGCGGTGGCGAGCCGGTCGCCCGCGACGGCGCGGCGGACCTCGTCCTCCAGCCCCTCCGGGGGCGGCTCCGCGGCCATCAGCGGCCCTCGGGTAAGTGCGGATCTCCCATGCGGGACTCCTGGCGCTCGGCTGTGGGTGCCGACGACGTTTTTACCGCAAAGTCACGCCGGGCGACGCGCCAACACGTGCAGTCGCGCCGCCACGTCCCGCAACGGCGACCGGCTCGCGGCGGCCAGCTCCAGCTCCGCCAACGCCTCGGCCGCGCCCGGGTTGGCCTCCAGCACCGAGCCCGGCACCAGGTCGGACACCACGCCGTGCCCCTGGAGCAGCTCCAGCTTCAGGCCCGCGTCCAGCACCAGCGCCTCCAGCCCGGCCACGTCGAACCGGCGCTGGAACGGCTCGCGCGACCCGGCGAGCTGCCCCGCCTCGTCGTCCAGCAGCCGCCGCGCGTCCACCAGGCGGCCGGCGATGGCGCGGTGCAGCACCGCCGCGAACCGGTTCGCCACCAGCACGGACACCGCGCCGCCCGGCGCGACCGCCCGAGCCAGCGCGGTGAGCGCCGCGGAGGCGTCGTCCACGACCTCCAGCAGCCCGTGACCCAGCACCAGGTCCGCCGTGCCTTCGGCGTCCAACGCTTCCGTGTCGCCCTGCACGGCGGTCACGCGCTCGGCGACACCCGCTTCGGTCGCCCGGCGGTGCAGGGTGGCCAACGCGTTCGGGCTGGGCTCCACGACGGTCACCAGGCACCCGGCCACGGCCAGTGGAACGGCCCACACGCCGCTGCCGCCGCCGACGTCGAGCACCCTGGGCGGTTCCCCGTCCCGGCGCTCGCGCGCGGCGGCCAGCTCGGTGTCGAGCACCCTTTGTACGGCGTCCGGTCGCATGGCTCTAGAGCCTAGAGACCGTAGGCTGCACCTCGTGCATACGGTGGCGGTGCTCAGCCTCAAGGGTGGCGTGGGCAAGACGACGGTCGCGTTGGGTCTCGCGTCGGCCGCGCTGCGGCGCGGGGTCCGGACGCTGGTCATCGACCTGGATCCGCAGTGCAACGCCACCTCGACCCTGGAACCCGCGGAGACCGACGCGACCATCTACGACGTGCTCCAAGAACCCACGCTGGACCGGGTGCGGGCGGCGATCGCGCCCAGCTCGTGGGGCGAGGGCGTGGACGTGCTGGCCGGCGCTGAGGACGCGGAGCTGCTGAACCACCCGGACCCGGGCGAGTCCCGGCTGGGCAGGCTGCGCTCGGCGCTGCGGGCGCTGGCGGACGAGGAGGAGCCGTACCAGCTCGTGCTGCTGGACTGCCCGCCGTCGCTGGGTCAGCTCACCCGGTCGGCGTTGGTCGCGGCGGATCGCGCACTGCTGGTGACGGAGCCCACCATGTTCGCGGTGGCGGGCGTGCAGCGGGCGTTCGAGGCGGTGCAGGCCGAGCGCGCGCACAACGCCGACCTCCAGCCGTTGGGCGTCGTGGTGAACCGCGTGCGGCCGAGGTCGCACGAGCACCAGTTCCGCATCGACGAGCTGCGGGACATCTTCGGGCCGCTGGTGATGCCGGTGGCGTTGCCGGACCGGTTGGCCGTGCAGCAGGCGCAGGGCGCGTGCATGCCGATCCACGAGTGGGGTACGCCGGGCGCGCGTGAGGTGGCGTTGGCGTTCAACCTGCTCCTGGCGCGGATGCTGCGGATGAGCCGCAGCCGCCGACGCCCGGTGCACGGCGACTTCGACGACGACGAGATCCAGGAGGCGGTGGAGGCGTGACCACCGCCGCGCTGCTCATGGGTTCGAGGGTGGCGCTCCACAGCCGTGCCCGAGGGTGACACGGTCTTCCTGACCGGGCGGCGGCTGGACGAGGCGCTGGCCGGGCGGACGCTGCTGCGCGCGGACCTGCGGCACCCCCGGTGGGCCGAGGTGGACCTGACCGGGCGGGACGTGGTGGGCGTCGCCACGGTCGGCAAGCACATCCTCACCCGGTTCTCCGGTGACCTGACGTTGCGCAGCCACCTGCGGATGGACGGGTCGTGGCACCTCTACCGGCCGGGCGACCGGTGGCGGCGGCCCGCGCACCAGGCGCGGGTCGTGCTGGAGGTGGCCGACCGGCAGGCGGTCGGGTTCGCGCTGCACGACCTGGAGCTGGTGCCGACCGGTGAGGAGGCGCGCCTGGTCGGGCACCTGGGCCCGGACCTGCTGGGCGCGTGGTCGCCGGCGGACGTGGCGGAGGCCGTGGCCCGGCTCACCGCCGACCCGGGGCGTGAGATCGGTCTCGCGCTGCTCGACCAGCGGGTGGTGGCGGGCGTGGGCAACGTCTACAAGTCCGAGGTGTGCTTCCTGCTCGGTGCGTCGCCGTGGACGCCCGTGTCCGGCGTGGACGGTGCACGGGCCATTGCGTTGTCACGGAAGCTCTTGCTGGCCAACGCTTCGCGTCCGGTCCGCAACACCACGGGCATGGTGGGGCGTGGCCGGGAGTCGTGGGTGTACGGGCGGGCCGGGCGGCCGTGCTTCCGGTGCGGCACGCGTGTGCGCGTGGCCGGGCAAGGCGGTGGTGTGCAGGAGCGCCCGACGTACTGGTGCCCGACCTGCCAACCCGGTCCGATCGCTTAGGGTTGCTGCCGTGGTCTACAAGAGCGTGGTGCGCAAGACGTTGTTCCGGATGCACGGCGGGGACGCGGAGCGCATCCACGAGACCACGTTGGGCGCGTTGACGGCGCTCAGCCCCCTCGCGAAGTTCGTGCAGCGCAAGCCGGTCGCGCCGCGCACGGTGTTCGGCGTGCGCTTCCCGAACCCGGTGGGCCTGGCGGCGGGCCTGGACAAGAACGGCCGGGCGCTCCCCTCGTGGGCGGCGCTGGGGTTCGGGTTCGTTGAGGTCGGCACGGTCACCCGGCACCCGCAGCCGGGCAACCCGAAGCCGCGCCTGTTCCGGCTGCGGGACAGCGAGGCGATCATCAACCGGATGGGCTTCAACAACGAGGGCGCCCTCGCGCTGGCGAACCGGCTGGACCGCCTCGGCCCGCTGCCCGTGCCGCTGGGCATCAGCCTGGGCAAGTCGAAGGTGACGCCCGTCGAGGAGGCCGTGGAGGACTACCGGGCGTCGTTGCGCGCGTTGTACCGGCACGGCGACTACTTCGCCGTGAACATCAGCTCGCCCAACACGCCGGGTTTGCGCAGCCTCCAGGACCGCGCGGCGCTCACCGAGCTGCTGTCGGAGTTGACCGCGACCGCCGACGAGCTGGCCGGGTCGGCGCGGCGCAAGCCGCTGCTGGTGAAGATCGCGCCGGACCTGACCGACGAGGCGATCGGCGAGTTGCTGGAGGTGTGCGCGGCACACGGCGTGGCCGGGTTGATCGCCACCAACACCACCCTGTCCCGGGACGGGCTCGCGCCCGCGGACCGGCCGCTGGCCGACCAGGCGGGCGGGTTGAGCGGGCGGCCCCTGGCTGCGCGGGCACGCGAGGTCGTGCGGTTCGTGAGCCGGGAGACGGACGGGAAGCTGCCGATCATCGGCGTCGGCGGTATCGCGGGCGTGGACGACGCCAAGCGGATGCTCGACGCGGGTGCGAGCCTCCTCCAGCTCTACACGGGCTTCATCTACGAGGGTCCGGGGCTGGTGCACCGGATCGCGCGTTCACTCGTCTAGCGCGTCCTCGTACGCCTTGAGCGTGGCCACGAACATCGTGCGCTGTTCGGGCGTGAGGGGTTCGAGAGCCGTGCGCCACGCCTGAGCGCCCTTCGCCAACCACGTGTCGATCGACGGTCGTTGAGCGTCCGTGATGCTCACGATGCGCCGTCGGCGGTCGTTGTCGTCCTCACGCCGTTCGAGGACGCCCTTACGGCTCAGCTCGGCGACCATCAGGCTCACGGTGGTGGGCGCGACCTCCAGGCGACGGGCGAGGTCGTTGACCGTCATCGGCCCGTCGAACAGCAGGTACGCGAGCAGCGACAGGTGCCGCGGGGCGAGGGACAACGACCGGAGTTCCCCCGGCACGGGGATGCGCTTGGCCCGCCCCACGAGCCGGGGCATGAGCAGCAGCAACGCCCGGATGGCGTCGTCCGTGGTTGACACCTTCGCCGACCCCTTCTACCTTTGCCATCAAAGAGGGTTTGCACTCAAAGCTGTTTTGCCCGATGCGCCGACACACTACCCGGGGGGATCGCGTGAACCAGGCCGTCATCGAGGAGTTCCGGGCCAACGGAGGCGTCGTCGGCGGCGCCTTCGCAGGCACGCCGCTGCTGCTGCTGACCACGGCCGGCGCCCGGAGCGGTCGACCGCGCACGACGCCGCTGGTCTACCGGCAGGACGGCGACCGGCTGCTGGTGTTCGCCTCCAACGGCGGCGACGACCGGCACCCGGCGTGGTTCCGGAACCTCACCGCCGACCCGCAGGTCACCGTCGAGGTCGGGGAGCGCGTCACCGCGGCGCGGGCGGAGGTGCTGACCGGCGCGGACCGCGACGCCGCCTACGCCGCGCAGATCACCGCGAACCCGGCGTTCGGCGCGTACCAGGAGGCGACCGACCGCGTCATCCCCGTCGTCGCCCTGCACCCGGTGCGGCTGGACGCGGAGCGACTGCGCGGGCTCGCCGCGCAGCTCAAGCGGCACCACGCGGAGTTGCGCGCGGAACTGCTCGACCTGCGGCCGGGTCGGGACCTGATGAGCCACTGCCTCGCCTTCTGCGGCCACCTGCGGCTGCACCACGTCCGCGAGGACGGCGCGTTCACCGCCGTCGAGGAGGCGTTCCCCGACCTCGCGCCGGTGATCGCCCGCCTGCGGGCCGAGCACCGGGTGCTGGCCGGGATCATCGCGGAGGTCGAGCGGACCGGGGACACCACCGGGTTGGCGGAACGGCTCGACGCGCACTTCGCGTTCGAGGAGGAGCACCTGACCCGGCTGTGATCAGCGCGTGCCGCGCAGCCGGCGCAGCACCGGGTGCAGGATCACCACCGCCAGCGAGCCCCACACCAGGCCGCCGAGTTCCATGTCGCCGACCCGGAGCGTGAGGTCGCCGACGCCCGCCACCAGGGCCGCGCCGCCCACCAGGGCGTTGCCGGGGTTGGCCAGGTCGACCCGGTTGTCCATCCAGATCCGCACGCCGACCAGCGTGATCAGGCCGAGCAGGACCAGCGTCGCACCGCCCACCACCCCCGGCGGGATGGTGCCCAGCGCCGCCGTGGCCTTCGGCGAGAACGCCAGCAGGACCGCCATCCCGCCGGTCACGGCGTAGGCGGCGGTGGAGTACACCTTCGTCACGCCCATGACGCCGATGTTCTCCGAGTACGTCGTGGTGCCCGGCCCGCCGCCGAAACCCGCCAGCGTCGTGGACAGGCCGTTGGCGATGATCGAGTCGCCGACGCTGCCGTCCAGGTCGCGCCCGGTGAGGCCGGCGACCGCCTTCACGTGGCCGACGTTCTCCGCGACCAGCACGATCACCACGGGCAGCACCAGCAGCGTCACCGACGGCCGCAGCTCCGGCGCGTGCAGCACGGGCAGGCCGAACCACGCGGCCTCGGCCACCCCGTCGGTGTCCACGACGCCCAGGGCGAACCCGAGCACCCACCCCGTCACCACGCCGACCAGCACCGACAGCCGGAAGAACAGCTTCCGGCCGAGCACGCCGCACAGCAGGATGATGCCCATCGTGACCACGGCCAGGGACGGCTGCGCGGAGAACGACGCCGTGGCGCGGTGCGACAGGTTGAGCCCGATAAGGATCACCACCGCGCCGGTCACCACCGGCGGCATGACGGCTTCCAGCAGGCGCACCCCGAGCGCCTTCACCGCGACGCCGATGATGATCACCAGCAGGCCGGCGGCGACCACTCCCCCGAGCTGCGCGGCGATGCCCTCGCTGCGGGCGGCTTCCAGGGGCGCGATGAACGCGAACGACGCGCCCAGGTAGCTGGGCACGCGGTTGCGGGTGATGAGCAGGAAGAGCAGGGTGCCCACGCCGGAGAACAGCAGCGTGGCGCCCACGGGCAGACCGGTGGTGGCGGGGACCAGGATCGTCGCCCCGGCCATGGCGACCAGGTGCTGCGCGCCGAAGCCCACGGTGAGCGGCCAGCTGAGCCGCTCCTGCGGGCTGACCGCGTCACCGTCGGTGGTGCGGCCATCGCCGTGCACGGTCCACAACGCCACTCAATGCCCTCCCCGGAGGCCAGGTCGGACGCCGTTGTCCGACCCGAGGAATCCTGCCACGCCGGGTAGCGGGCACGGACGGGTAACGGTCTGATAATCACACGATCGCAGCAACCCGCACCAGCCCGCCGCGTGGAACAGCGCAACTCGGCTACTCATCGTGAACCAGCGGCTGTTCGTGCGGATGGCCCCGGCGCACCGGTCGGGACGTCGGGGTCAGGCCGGCTCGGGGCGCGACCAGCGCGACAGCTCGCGCAACGCGGACGCCAGGCCGGCCAGGTGGTCGGCGGCCTCGCCGAGGACCTGCCCCGGGTGGGCGGCGGTGCTCTCCGCCAGCACGCGACCCGCCGCGGCGACCAGGCCGCAGTAGCCGTCGACGCCCTCCTCCAGCTGGGTGCGCAACCGCTGGACGCCCTCCACCAGCGGACCGCGCTCCAGCGGCGGCGCGGTGTCGCGGGCCCGCTCGACGGCCTGGAGCTGGTACGCGACGGCGCGGATCGCGGCGGACGCCTCGTCACCGGTCGCGCGGACCTGGGCCACCGACGCCGCGGGCACGGAGGTCAGGGCGGCCGAGTCGAGCTGGCGCAACAGCTCGCGGAGGGTGTCCTCCGCGTCCTCCAGGCGCTCCACCGGCTGCCGCGCGGCCGAGCGGCGCGCGGGCAGCGGCGTGCGGACCGGCGCCGCCGCCAACTCGCCGCGTGCCGCGTCGATGCGGCGCAGGTGCGCGTTCGTGCGCAGCGCCAGCACGCCCGTGCCGGCCATGCCGACCGCCGCGGCCACCCCGGCCGCCGTCGGCAGCGCGCCGACCAGGGTCAGCGTGCCGACGACCGCCAGGATCGCGAGGACGATCAGCCAGAAGGTGAGCACCCGGCTCGACCGGCGGTGCTGCCGGTCGAGCTTGGCACGTGGGTCGTTCCAGGCGGCGAGCCGCCGTTTCACCTGGTCCGCGAGTTGACCCTGGAGGTGCGCCTCGACCGCGCCACGCACGGTCCGGCCCACTTCGCCGGCCATCCGCCGGGCGTCGTCCATGCTCGGCCGGTCCACCGCGGACACCGCTCTCAGCCCTGGCTCGCGGGCGGGTTCTGCTGCGGCTGGGGCGCCTGCTGCGCCTGCTGCACCCGCTGCTGGATCTCCTGCTGGATGCTCGCGGCGGCGCTGCCCGGCTTGCCCGCGGTGACCTCGCCCGCGACGTTGCCGCCACGCATGGACGCCCGGATCTGCTCCAGCCGCGATGAGCCCGCCATCTGCGTGGTCGACTGCTGGACCTCCAGCATCCGGCCCTGCACGCTGTTCTGCGCCAGCTCCGCCGAGCCGAGCGCCGTGGTGTACCGCTTCTCGATCTTGTCGCGGACCTCGTCCAGGGACGGCGTGTTGCTCGGCGCCGCCAGCTCGCTCATCTGGCGCAGCGACGAGGAGACCTGCTCCTGCATCTTCGCCTGCTCCAGCTGGCTGAGCAGCTTGGTCCGCTCGGCGAGCTTCTGCTGCAACACCATCGCGTTGCGCTCGACGGCCTGCTTCGCCTGCGCCGCCGCCTGGAGCGACTGGTCGTGCAGCGTCTTGAGGTCCTCGATGCCCTGCTCGGCGGTCACCAGCTGGGTCGCGAACGACTGCGCGGCGTTCTCGAACTCGGTCGCGCGCTGCTCGTCGCCCTTGGCCCGCGCCTCGTCGGCGAGCACCAGCGCCTGGCGTGCGGACGCCTGGAGCTTCTCCACCTCACCGAGCTGCCGGTTGAGCTTCATCTCCAGCTGGCGCTGGTTGCCGATCACGGCGGCGGCCTGCTGGGACAGCGCCTGGTGCTGCCGCTGCGCCTCCTCGATGGCCTGCTGGATCTGCACCTTCGGGTCGGCGTGCTCGTCGATCTTGGACGAAAAAGCCGCCATGAAGTACTTCCATGCCTTCACGAAAGGGTTGGCCATCTCCTACGCCTGCCTTCTCCGCACTTCCCTGGCTCGCGCTCGTGATCGGCAACGACCCGGTGCCGGTGTTGGTTCCATCGTGTCAGTTGTGCCCGCTCGCTTCCACCGACCTGGGGTGATATCCGGGTTCACCCTGAGTCACCCCTGAAACTTCGGTGGCACGGTAATCCTGCCCGCCCGTCGTCCGGGTGGACGCGGCGACCCCGCGCGGTTGCCAACTCGTTGCAGTGTGCCGACCACCTCGGCGGACGACGAACAGCCGAGCCGGTGCTCCGGCTCGGCTGCGCACGACGGGTGCTCGGGGCTATGCCGCCACCACGGCGCCGCGCGGCTCGCTGATCGACGTGGTCAGCCGGTGCGTGAGCATCGGCTGGAGCCGCAGGTCGGAGAGGTCGTTGCCGATCACGGCGGGCACCAGGGCGCCGCCTTCCAGGCCGGCCGCGGCGGGCTGCGCCCGCTCGGTCAGCTCGGCCGGGCTGGTCACCGGCTGCTGGACGGCGCCGATGTCCGACGCGACCAGGTGCAGCAGCTCCGACAGGGGCAGGTCCAACGCCTCGCAGATGGCGGCCAGCAGCTCGCTGGACGCCTCCTTGCGGCCACGCTCCACCTCGGACAGGTACCCCAGGCTGACGCGGGCGGTCCTGGAGACCTCGCGCAGCGTGCGGCGTTGGGTGGTGCGGGCATGGCGGAGCCGATCACCGATCGCCTCGCGTAGCAGCACGGTCATCGCGCGCCTCCTTCCGGCCGGCCGTGCCACCACGTTACCGACCCGTCCCGTCGACGGGCAGTGACTTCCGGGCACGTCCGCCCAAAGCGAACGAGTGAACCGGCCGGATGGTTCCCGCGCACGCGGCGGTCGGTGACCGGGATCGCGCAGGTCACCTCACCCGACCGGGTCCCGGAGGTGGTCCAGCAGCAGGTCCAGGGCCGCCGCCGCGGCACCCCGGCGGACTTCGTGACGATCCCCACCGACGGTGACCGATCGGGTGACGACACCCGTCGGGCCGGCCAACCCGATGTGCACGGTGCCCGGCGACGCGCCGTCCTGGGGCGTGGGTCCGGCCACGCCGGTCAGCCCGATGCCCCACACGGCCCCGCAGCGGGCCCGTGCGCCGTCCGCGAGCTGACGGGCCACCTCGGGGTGCACCGCGCCGTGTTCGGCCAGCAGAGCGCCGTCCACGCCCGCGAGGGACCGCTTCAGGTCCGTCGCGTACACGATGAGCCCACCGCGCAGCACGGCGCTCGCGCCGGGCACGGTGGTGATCTCGACGGCCACCAGCCCGGCGGTCAGCGATTCGGCGGTGGCGACCGTCTCGCCACGCGCCAGCAGCGCCGCGACGACCGCCTCGGCGCTCACGCGCCCGCCACCGCGCGCTTGCCCCGCGACCGCAGCCGGATCGCGCGCACCACGTAGTCGATGCCCGTGACGACGGTCAGCACCACCGCCGCGTACATCGCGACCACGGCCACCGGCACCAGGCCGGACGGCAGCGGCAGCAGGTAGAGGCCGATCGCGATGATCTGCACGAGCGTCTTGGCCTTGCCGCCGCGGCTGGCCGGGATGACGCCGTGGCGGATCACCCAGAACCGCAGCAGCGTCACGCCGAGTTCGCGCACCGCGATGACGACCGTGATCCACCACGGCAGCTCGCCGAGCAGGCTGAGCCCGACCAGCGCGGCACCGGTGAGCGCCTTGTCGGCGATCGGGTCGGCGATCTTGCCGAAGTCGGTGATCAGGCCGTGCTTGCGGGCGAGGTTGCCGTCCACGTGGTCGGTGACCGACGCGACGGCGAACACCGCGAACGCCGCCAGCCGCCACCACCGGTCCTGCCCGCCGTCGGCGAACAGCAGGTAGAGGAACACCGGCACGAGCACCAGCCGGGACATCGTCAGCACGTTGGCGATGTTCAGCACCGGCACGCGCGGCGGTTCTGTCACCGCGGGAGCACCTCGATCGCGGAGACCACCAGGTCCACGCCCTCGGCCGCGTCGACCCGGCAGCGCACCAGGTCGCCGACCCGCAGCCCGTCCGCGTTGGTGACCACGCACTCGCCGTCGACCTCGGGCGCCTGGTGGGCGGCCCGGCCGACGCAGTCGTTCTCGTCGTCCTCCTCGGTCTCCACCAGCACCACGACCTCCTCGCCGACGCGGTCCTCCGCGCGCTGCGAGGTCAGCTCCTCGACCAGGTTGGAGATCCGGGTGACGCGCTCGGCCACCACGTCCGGGTCGATCTTGTCCGGCAGGCCCTCGGCCTCGGTGCCGTCCTCGTCGGAGTAGCCGAACACGCCGACCGCGTCCAGCCGGGCCTCGGTGAGGAACCGCTCCAGCTCGGCCACGTCCTCCTCGGTCTCGCCCGGGAAGCCGACGATCACGTTGCTGCGGATGCCCGCGTCCGGCGCGAGCGCCCGGATGCGCGTGATCAGGTCGAGGAACGACTCGGTCGAGCCGAACCGGCGCATCCGGCGCAGCACGGGCTCGCTGGAGTGCTGGAAGGACATGTCGAAGTAGCGGGCGACGTTCGGGGTGGTCGCGATGGCCTCGACCAGGGACGGCTTGGTCTCGGCCGGCTGGAGGTAGGAGACGCGGACCCGGTCCACGACGCCCGCCAGGCGCTCCAGCAGGTTCTCCAGGCCGCCGAGCTGCCGCGGCAGGTCCTTGGCGTAGGAGGTGGAGTTCTCGCTGACCAGGAACACCTCCCGGACGCCCTGCTCGGCCAGCCACCGCGCCTCGGCGACGATCTCGTCCGGGTGCCGGGACACGAACGCGCCCCGGAAGCTCGGGATCGCGCAGAACGAGCAGCGGCGGTCGCAGCCGGAGGCGATCTTCAGCGGCGCGACGGGCGTGTCCGCCAGGCGGGTGCGCAGCACGCGCGGGCCCCAGCCGTGGCCGGGCACCTGGACCTCTTCGGCGGCCTTGGGCCGCTGCACGGGCGTGAGCGGCAGCAGGGTCCGGCGGTCGACCGGCTGGTGGGACGCCACGACCTGCCCGTCGAGCACCTGGTCGAGGCGGTCGGTGAGCTTGTCGTACTGGTCGAAGCCGAGGACCGCGGCGGCCTCGGGGAGGTTGTCGGCGAGTTCCGCGCCGTACCGCTCGGCCATGCAGCCGACCGCGACGACCTTCGCGCCGGAGTCGGCGGCGGCGAGCAGGGTGTCGACGGAGTCCTTCTTGGCGGACTCCACGAAACCGCAGGTGTTGACCACGATCACGTCCGCGTCGTCGTCCACCAGCTCCCAGCCGCCGGCGGTGAGCCTGCCCGCCAGCTCCTCGGAGTCGACTTCGTTGCGGGCGCACCCGAGGGTCAGCATGGCGACGCGCTTGGCCGTGGTGGGGGAAGACACGGTGCTCAGGGTAACGGGCCGCCGGCACCGCGCCGGACCTCAGCGGTCGCCACGGCTGCGGACGACCGCTCCACGCGGTCCCGGCGGTGCCCGCCCCGCGCCTCGCCGGGCACCGCGCGTGGGCGTCGCCGGGCACCTCTCGGACGCATCACCAGGCACCTCGCGGGTGCCTCGCCGGGCACCTCTCGGACGCATCACCAGGCACCTCGCGGGTGCCTCGCCGGGCACCTCGGGCGCATCACCGGGCACCACGCGTGTGCCTCGCCGGGCACCTCTCGGACGCATCACCAGGCACCTCGCGGGCGCATCACCAGGCACCTCGCGGGCGCATCACCGGGCACCTCGCGTGTGTCTCGCCACACCCGCCGGTCCCGCGCCGCCCGGACGCGCGGACCAGCGGGAACGGCGTGACGGGCGTCGCCGAGAACACTCCCGGAGCGGCACCCGCGCGGGCGCGCGGGGCGCTAGGTTTGGCGGGTGGCAGACCCGATCGACGTCCGGCGGGCCCGCGCCGGTGACGTGCGGGCCATGAAGGCCCTCATCGACCAGTACGCGGGCAAGGTGCTGCTGGCGAAACCGCTGGTCACGCTGTTCGAGGACATCCAGGAGTTCTGGGTGGCCGAGGAGGACGGCGTCGTGCTCGGCTGCGGCGCGCTGCACGTGCTGTGGGAGGACCTGGCGGAGATCCGCACGGTCGCGGTGTCCCCGACGGCGGTCGGGCGCGGTATCGGGCACCGGCTGGTGACCCGGCTGGTGGAGACGGCCCGCGAGTTGCAGCTGTCGCGGGTGTTCGTGCTGACGTTCGAGACGAAGTTCTTCGGCAGGCACGGGTTCGTGGAGATCGACGGCACGCCGGTGTCGCCCGAGGTGTACGAGGAGATCATGCGCTCGGCGGACGAGGGCGTCGCCGAGTTCCTGGACCTGTCGTACGTGAAGCCGAACACGCTGGGCAACTCGCGGATGCTGCTCCACCTCTGACTATTCGAGTTTTCATTCGAATAGTGTTGACTCAACGAACGCCGACCCGCGAGGATGGTCGCGTGGAGCGGCTCACGGTCGACGAACTGGCGGTCCGGGTGGGCCTGCCCGGCAGCACCATCCGGATGTACCAGACCAAGGGCGTGCTCCACCCGCCCAACCGGCAGGGCCGCCAGGCGTTCTACGACGCGTCCCACATCGAGCGGCTGACCCTCGTGCAGCGCCTCCAGTCCCGCGGTTTCTCGCTGCCCGCCATCGCGGAGCTGGTGAAGGCCCGCGAGCAGGGCGCGAGCGTCGCGGCCGTGCTCGGCGTCGGCGACACCGAGGGTCCCGACGACTGGGTCCGGGTGCGGGTGCGGGACATCAGGCGGCTGGTGCCGATGGGCGACGTGCGGCCGAAGGTGCTGCGGCGCGCCATCCAGCTGGGGCTGGTGCGGTGGCGGCGCGGCTGGCCGCACACCCGCCGCTGGGCGCTGGAGGCGGGTTACCGGCTCGCCGGCATGAACGTGCCCGCCGAGGACGTGCTGGACAGCTTCGCGAAGCTGCGCGCGGGCACCGACGCCATCGCCGCCGACTTCGTGGAGGTCTTCGAGCGGCGGCTGTGGCCGCAGCTCGCCGCCGAGTCGGCGCGGGAGGACCAGCTCGACCGCATCCGCGCGCTGCTGGTGGAGCTGACCTACACCGCGGAGACCGCCGTCGTGGGCACGCTGCGCGAGTCCATCCGCGAGGCGGCCGAGGAGTTCGCCCGGCGGCACGGCCTGCTGCCCGGCGACGACTTCCGCCCGGTGTGGGCGGCGGAACCGCTGCCCATCGCGGAGCGTCTGATCGACCGCGAGAACGAGATCCCGGACGAACCCGCGATCCGGCGCTTCCTCGACCAGGGCGACGACGCCTGACGCCCTGACCTCGCCACCGGCCGCGGCCGGGTGGAACGAGCCGGTCGGAGGGGTGCGGCTCGCCCAGCCGGCCGCACCCGGCGGGGAACGCGGTCAGGACTCGTCGGCCTCCGGCGCCGAGCCGCCGCGGATCAGGTGCACCACGGAGGCCAGCTCGTCCGGCTTGATCAACACCTCGCGCGCCTTCGAGCCCTCGGACGGGCCGACCACCCCGCGCGTCTCCAGCAGGTCCATCAGGCGGCCCGCTTTCGCGAAGCCCACCCGCAGCTTGCGCTGGAGCATCGACGTCGAGCCGAACTGCGACGTGACGATCAGCTCCGCCGCCTGGAGCAGCAGCTCCAGGTCGTCGCCGATGTCGGCGTCGATCTCCTTCTTCTCGCCCGCCTTCGCCGCCGTGACGCCGTCGGTGTACTCGGGCTGCGCCTGCTCCTTGGTGTAGTTGACGATCTCGGCGATCTCCTCGTCGCCGACGAACGCGCCCTGCACGCGCACCGGCTTGCCCGCGCCCATCGGCAGGTAGAGCCCGTCGCCCATGCCGATCAGCTTCTCCGCGCCCGGCTGGTCCAGGATGACCCGCGAGTCCGTGAGCGACGACGTGGCGAACGCCAGCCGCGACGGCACGTTGGTCTTGATCAGGCCGGTCACCACGTCCACCGACGGCCGCTGCGTGGCGAGCACGAGGTGGATGCCCGCCGCACGCGCCTTCTGCGTGATGCGGACGATGGCGTCCTCCACGTCGCGCGGCGCGGTCATCATCAGGTCAGCCAGCTCGTCGACGATCGCCATGATGTACGGGTACGGCCGGTACTCGCGCTCGGAGCCGGGTGGCGCGGTGATCTCGCCCGAGCGCACCTTCCGGTTGAAGTCGTCGATGTGGCGCACCCGGTTGACCTGCATGTCCTGGTAGCGCTGCTCCATCTCCTCGACCAGCCAGGCCAGCGCGGCGGCGGCCTTCTTGGGCTGGGTGATGATGGGCGTGATCAGGTGCGGGATGCCCTCGTACGGCGTCAGCTCGACCATCTTCGGGTCGATCAGGATCATCCGGACCTCGTCCGGCGTGGCCCGCGCCAGCAACGACACCAGCATCGAGTTCACGAAGCTCGACTTGCCGGAACCGGTGGAGCCCGCGACCAGCAGGTGCGGCATCTTCGTCAGGTTCGCGGTGACGAAGTGGCCCTCGATGTCCTTGCCCAGCCCGATGACCATCGGGTGGTTGTCCTTGACCGTGCCCGGCGAGCGCAGCACGTCGCCCAGCCGCACCATCTCGCGGTCGCTGTTGGGCACCTCGATGCCCACGGCCGACTTGCCGGGGATGGGCGCGAGCAGCCGCACGTTGTCCGTGGCCACCGCGTAGGCGATGTTCTTGGTCAACGCGGTGATCTTCTCGACCTTCACGCCGGGGCCCAGCTCCACCTCGTACCGGGTGACCGTCGGGCCGCGGGTGAACCCGGTGACCCTGGCGTCGACCGAGAACTGGTCGAGCACGCCGGTGATGGCCTCGATCATCTGGTCGTTGGCCTTGCTGCGGGCCTTCGGCGCGTCGCCGTCCTTGAGGATGGTGGGCGGCGGCAGCCGGTAGTCGCCCTCGACCGCGCGCACGGCCATCGCCGGCTTGGGCTTCTCGGCGGGCTCGGCCGCCTTCACCTTCGGCGCGGGCCGCGGCGGTGGCGGCTCCTCCTCCTCGTCCAGCGGCAGCGGCGGCTGCTCGTCCGCGGGCGCCGCCGCCTGCCTGCGCCGCGCCGGGCGGCGCAGCTTCGCGACCCTTGACTCCTCCTTGGCGGGCTCCTCCTCGGCGGGCTCCTCGTCCTCGCGGCCGAAGCCCTCCAGCTCGTCCGCCGGCCGCCTGCCGCCGAGCAGGGAGCCCAGCTTCGCGGGCAGGTCGCGCACCGGCACGTGGGTGAGCACCAGCAGCCCGTAGCCGAAGATCAGCACCAGCAGCGGGCCCGCCACCCACGGCGTCAGGCCCTGCGCGAGGAATCCACCCGCCAGGTAGCCCAACGCGCCACCGGCGGTCCGCCGCGCCGCCGGATCGGCGGGCAACCCGCCGACGAGGTGGAACATGCCGAGGAACCCGACCGCCACCAGCACGCCGCCGATCACCAGGCGGGGCCGGGCCTCCGGGTTCGGGTCGGTGCGCATCAACGCCACGCCGACGCCGAGCAGCACCAGCGGCACGACCAGGGCGGGCACGCCGACGGCGCCGCGCACCGCCTCGTCCACCCACTGCCCGACCGGGCCGCCCGCCTGCCACCACACGCCCGCGCCGGTGATCACGGCCAACGCGATCAGCACCAGCGCGAGGCCGTCCCGCCGGTGCGCCGGGTCCAGGTCCTTGCCGCGGCCCACCGCGCGCACCACGCCACCGACACCACGCCCGAGCAGGCCCCACGTCCGCCCGACCGAACCGGACGACCTCTTCGCGGGACCCGACGGCTTCTTCTTCGACGCGGACCGGGACGTCGACCTCGACCGGGGCGCGGCGGCACGCGGCTTCGACCCGCCCCGGGAGCCACGGGACGTGCCCTTGCCGCGCGAGGTTCCGGTTCGGCCAGCCATGTCTCTAAGTTAGTCCCTCTGATCACAGCGGCCCCACTTGTCACCATGGCCGTCACGTGGAGCGCGCGACGCCGCTCATAGTTCCCCCGATCGTGTGCATCCACACCTCGACACGCCGTAGCCTTCCCCGCTGTGTCCACCCCACTGCTGTGGCGCGCGCTGACCATGGTCGACCGCGGTTTCGTCGGCCTCAGCGGACGGCTCCGGGTCACCGGCGACATCCCGGCGGGCCTCAAGGGCCGTCCCCTCCTGCTCGCGTCCAACCACATCGGCAACCTCGACCCGTTCGTGCTCATCGCGGCGTGCCGCGAGATCGGGGTCGCGCCCCGGTTCCTGCTCGCGGGCGGCCTGCTCGACGCGCCCGTCATGGGCCCCGTGCTCAAGGCGTGCGGGCACCTGCGGGTCGACCGGGCGTCCGCCTCGGTCGGCGACGCCTACCACCGCACCGTCACGGCGCTGCGCGCGGGCGGCGACCCGATCGCCGTCTACCCCGAGGGCAAGATCAGCCTCGACCCCGGGCTGTGGCCCGAGCGCGGCAAGACCGGCGCGGCGCGGCTCGCGCTCTCCGGCAAGGTGCCGGTGATCCCGGTGAGCCAGTGGGGCGCGCACGAGGCCGTCTGCTGGGGCAATACGCACGTGGCCGGCTGGGAGGACTTCAAGCCCTACCTCACCTCGTACGCGCGCGGCCTGCGGCGGCGGCCCACGTTCCAGGTGCACTTCGGCAAGCCAGTGGACCTGTCCGACCTGCGTGACGGCAAGCCGGGCGACGCGCGCCGGGCCCACGAGCGGATCATGCGCGCCATCACGGCGGGCCTCGCCCCGCTGCGTGCCGACGAGATGGACGCGCCGAAGTTCCACGACCCGACCCGGCCCACCACGGGGCGCAGCCCGTGGCGGCCGGAAGCGGCTTGAGCGTCCGGGGCACCTCCCTCGCCGTGCTCTCGGCGCTGCTGTTCGGCATGTCGGGCGTGCTGGCGAAGCCGGTCATGGCGGCCGGTGTGTCGCCGACGGCCGTGACCAGCGCCCGGATCGGCGTCTCGGCGGTGCTGCTGCTGGTGTTCGTGGCGCTGGTGCGCCCGCGCGCGTTGCGGTTCACCCGCCGCGAGTGGGGTCTGCCGCTGGCCTACGGCCTGTTCGGGGTGGTCGGCACGCCGTTGCTGTTCTTCGTCGCCGCGTCACGCGTGCCGGTGAGCATCGCGATGCTGCTGGAGTTCACCGCGCCCGTGCTGGTGGCGCTGTGGGTGCGGTTCGTGCGACGGGTGCGGCTCGCGCCCGCCGTGTGGTGGGGCATCGCCGTGGCGCTGCTCGGCCTGGCCGTGGTCGGCGAGGTGTGGCGGACGCCCACCCTGGACGCGGTGGGCGTGCTCGCGGGCCTCGGGTCGGCGGTGTGCACCGCCGGGTACTACCTGCTGGGCGAGCGCGCCGCGGACCGGCACGACCCGCTCGGCGTGCTGGCCGCGGGCATGGTGGTGGGCGCGGTGCTGCTGGCCGTGGCGAGCCCGCCGTGGCTGGTGCCGCTGAGCCGGGACACCGACCTGGGCCCGGTGTGGTTGCTGCTGGCCGTGCTGGCGTTCGCCGCCACGGCGGTCGCGTACCTGGCGGGGATCATGTCCCTGCGCCACGTCCCGTCGTCGGCGGCCAGCGTGATCGGCCTGGTGGAACCGGTGGTGGCGACCGTGCTCGCGTGGTGGCTGCTGGCCGAGGCGTTGAGCGCGGCGCAGGTCGCGGGCGCGGTGGTGCTGCTCGCGGGCGCCGCGGTGGTGCAGGTGGCGAGCAGCCGCGCGGCGACCGGCAGCCCCGGGCCGGGGCTGCCGGTCGAGGTCACACGGGGATGATCGTCGGGACGATCATCGGGCGGCGGCGGTAGGTCTCGGCGACCCAGCGGCCCACCACGCGGCGCACGGCCTGCGCGATCCGGTGCGAGTCGGTGATGCCCTCGGCCTCGGTGCGCGACAGCTCCATCTCCACCAGGGAGATGGCCTGGTCCAGCGCCTTCGGGTCGTCCGAGAAGCCGCGGCCGGACAGCGTGGGCGGCGCGACCGCGCGGCCCGTGCTGGAGTCCACCGCCACGGTGATCGCGATGAAACCGCCCTCGCCGAGCACCAGGCGGTCGGACAGCGTCGACTCGCCGACGTCGCCCACCGACAGGCCGTCCACGTACACGTGGCCCACCTCGACCCGGCCGGAGATGGCCGCCTCGCCGTCGACCAGGTCCACCACGACGCCGTCCTCGGCGATCACGACCCGGTCCTCCGCGACACCGGTCGCCACGGCCAGCGCCGCGTTCGCCCGCAGGTGCCGCCACTCGCCGTGCACCGGCATCACGTTCGACGGCCGCACGGCGTTGTAGAGGAACAGCAGCTCGCCCGCCGGCGAGTGGCCGGAGACGTGGACCTTCGCGTTGCCCTGGTGCACGACCGTCGCGCCGAGCCGCGCCAGGCCGTTCACGACGCCGAACACCGCGTTCTCGTTGCCGGGGATGAGCGAGGACGCCAGCACGATGGTGTCGCCCGCGCGGATGGAGATCTGGCGGTGCTCGCCACGCGCCATCCGGGACAGCGCCGACAGCGGCTCGCCCTGCGAGCCCGTCGACACGAACAACACCTCGTCCGCGGGCAGGTCCATGGCCTCGTTGAGGTCCACGAACAGGCCGTCCGGGACGTGCAGGAAGCCCAGCTCGGCCGCGATGCCCATGTTGCGCACCATGGACCGGCCGACCAGCGCCACCCGCCTGCCGTACCGCACGGCCACGTCCAGCACCTGCTGCACGCGGTGCACGTGCGAGGCGAAGCAGGCCACGATGACCCGCTGGTTGGCCTTGCGGATCACGTTCTCCAGCACCGGGCCGATCTCCCGCTCCGGCGCCACGAAACCGGGCACCTCGGCGTTGGTGGAGTCCACCAGGAACAGGTCCACGCCCTCGTCGCCCAGCCGGGAGAAGCCCGCCAGGTCGGTCAGCCTGCCGTCCAGCGGCAGCTGGTCCAGCTTGATGTCGCCGGTGTGCAGCACCAGGCCCGCGGGCGTGCGGATGGCGACCGCCACCGCGTCCGGGATGGAGTGGTTGACGGCGAAGAACTCCAGCTCGTACGGACCGAACGCGCGGCGCTCGCCGTCCGAGATCTCCACCAGGTTCGGCGTCTGCCGGTGCTCCTTGCACTTGGCGGCGAGCAGGGCGAGGGTGAACCGCGAACCGACCACCGGCACGTCCGGGCGCAGCTTGAGCAGGAACGGCACCGCGCCGATGTGGTCCTCGTGACCGTGGGTCAGGACCAGCGCGTCGATGTCGTCCAGGCGCTCCTCGATGGCCCGGAAGTCGGGCAGGATCAGGTCCACCCCGGGCTGGTCGTCCTCGGGGAACAGCACCCCGCAGTCGACCACGAGCAGCCTGCCCGCGTGCTCGAAGACGGTCATGTTGCGGCCGACCTCGCCGATCCCGCCCAGTGCGACGACGCGCAGACCTCCGTCGGGCAGTGCGGGCGGGGGTGAGCTCGGGTTGATCACGCGTTGACTCCCAGTTCGGCCGTGATGGCCTCGATGTCCTCGGTTGACGCCGGCACCAGGGGCAGCCTCGGCTCGCCCGCGTCCACGCCCCTGAGGCGCAACGCGGCCTTCGTGTAGACGACCCCCGGCATCCGGTTGAACGGCCGCAGCAGCGGCAGAAGTGCGTGGTGGACCGCGGTCGCGCGGACGACGTCGCCCGCCTCGAACGCGTCCAGCATCTCGCGCAGGCGGTCGCCCGCCAAGTGCGAGATGACGCTGACGAAGCCCACCGCCCCGACCGACAGCCACGGCAGGTTCAGCGGGTCGTCGCCGGAGTAGTAGGCCAGGTCGGTGGCGGCGATGACGCGGCTGCCCGCCAGCAGGTCGCCCTTGGCGTCCTTGACCGCCAGGATGCGCGGGTGCTCGGCCAGCCGCAGCAGGGTGTCCACCTCGATCGGGATCACCGTGCGCGGTGGGATGTCGTAGAGCATCACCGGCAGGCCCACCGCGTCGGCGACGGCCCGGAAGTGCGCCTCGACGCCCGCCTGCGACGGGCGCGAGTAGTACGGCGTCACCACCAGCAGGCCGTGCGCGCCCGCGGCCTCCGCCTGCATCGCCAGGTGCACGCTGTGCGCGGTGTCGTAGGTGCCCGCACCGCTGACGACCGTCGCGCGGTCGCCGACGGCCTCGACGACGGCCCGGATCAGGTCGGCCTTCTCGGCGTCGCTGGTGGTGGGGCTCTCGCCGGTCGTGCCGTTCAGCACCAGACCGTCGCTACCGCTCTCGACCAGGTGTTTCGCGAGCTGCTGCGCCTTGTCCAGGTCGAGCGCCCCGGAGGCGTCGAACGGGGTCACCATGGCGGTGAGGACGCGGCCGAACGGGCGGCCGGGCGAAGCGGTGGGGCATCCGGTCATGGCCAAACGCTACCGCCCGACCGGGGCGCGCCCCGTGCTGACCCCCGGTCTTCACACGCTCCGGTCCAGCGCTTTCACCGCCGCGACGGCGTCGGCGGCGCCGTCGTATTCCACGTGGCACCGCTCGCGGCCGAAGGCGTGCAGCAGCAGTTCCGACACCTGCCCGGTCAGCACGACCGGGTTCGCACCGGCGCGCGCGGTCACCGCCGCGCCGTCGGGGCGGCGCAGCACGACGCCCACCGGGCTGCGGCGGTAGTTGAGCTTCGCGGTGCGCTTGAGGCCGTTCCACAGCGCGGCGTCCCGCCCCGGGTCCGGTGAGCGCGGCGCCCAGTCGGCGGGTGCGCGGCGCACGTCCTCGTGGTGCACGAAGAACTCGACGGCGTTCACCAGCTCGTCCAGCAGGGCGTAGGGCGACCAGCGCGGCGGGCCGGTGCGGACCAGCGCGACCAGCTCGTCCCACGGTTTCGCGGCGTACCGGTCCTGCACGGCGCGGGTGTGCCCGGCGAGCGGCTTGACCAGGATGCCCGCCGCCGCGTCCGGGCGGCGCTCACGCAGCACCAGGTGGGCCGCCAGGTCCCGGGTGCGCCACGGGTCGCACAGCGTGGCCGCGTCCGGGCCCACGGCGGTGAACAACTCGGTCAGCAGCCTGCGTTCGTCCTGCGCGACGCCCATGCCGCCCACGCTACTTGGCGTAGACCCGCTTGGTCAGTTCCGCGCCGCTCTTGTCCCACAGCACGCAGTAGATCTCACGGGTGCCCTTGGAGGCCGAGTAGTTCTCCTTCCACTCGGACCGCACGGGCACCACGGCCGCGTACCGGAGCTTGTCGTCCTTGTCGGCCAACGACACGTTGTCGGACTTGAAGTGCAGCGTGCAGAAGTCCTCCGCGTACTTGCGCAGCCACTCGTCACCCGGGTGCGCCACCTTCTCCGACGACCCGAACGGCGAGCCCTCGGCGAACACCTCGATGCGGTGCGGCTCGTCGCAGTCGGTGCTGCCCACGCGCACCGAGGGCGCCAGGAAGTTGTCACCGCACTGGCGCGCGCTCAGCTTGAAGTCGGGCAACGTGCCGCCGTCGCCGAAGGTGACCGTCTCGGCCATCGCGGCGGGCGGCCGGTCGGTGAACAACCACCGGTCGACCGCGATGCCGGCCGCGAAGAGCCCCGCCGCCGCGACCGCCGCGCCCACCGCGACCAGGTTGCGCAGCCACCGCTTGCGCACCGGCGGTGCCGGGTAACGCGCGGTCGGCGGCGGGCCGGCGAAACCCTGTGGCGGAGTGGGTTGGGCGGCGGCGCTCTCCAGCATGGCCCGCGCCTGCGGCCCGGTGAGGCGGGCGTTGGGGTCGGGCATCAGCAGGCCGGTGATCACCGCGGCGAGCACGCCGGTCGCCCTGGTCAAGCGCGGCACCTCGGTCATGATGGCGTGCAGCGTGGACGCCGTCGTGGTCCGCTCGTACGGGTTGGCGCCCTCGACCGCGTAGCAGAGCGTCGCGCCGAGCGCCCACAGGTCGGAGGCGGGCGACGCCTCGTGGCCGTGGATGCGTTCCGGCGACAGGTAGGCGGGCGAGCCGATGAGGCTGCCGCTGGTGGTCAGGCGCGGGTCGTCCACGGCCTGGGCGATGCCGAAGTCGGTGAGCTTCACCCGGCCGTTCGGCTGGACCATCAGGTTGCCCGGCTTGACGTCCCGGTGCACGATCCCCGCCTGGTGCGCGGTGTCCAGGGCGGACAACGCCTGCACCGCGATGGCGATCACCCGGTCCGGCGGCAGCGGCCCGCCGCGGGTGATGATCGCGGACAGCGTGGCCGCCTCGACCAGCTCCATCACGATGTAGGTGGTGCCCTGCTCGACCACGACGTCGAAGACGGTCACCACGGCCGGGTCGTTGAGGCGGCCCGCGGTGCGCGCCTCGCGCAGCACCCGCTCCTCCAGGACGCGGCGCTCCTCGTGCGCGATGCCGTCCGGGAGGTGCAGCTCCTTGAGCGCGACCTGGCGGCCGATCACGTTGTCCTGCGCACGCCACACGACGCCCATGCCGCCGCGCCCGAGTTCGCCGAGCAAGGCGTACCGGCCCGCGATGACGCGTGGTTGCGCCGTGCTCGCACCTTTTGGGCTCACACCTTGTGGAACAGACACCGTCGTACTCCTCAGCCGTGGACGGCGGAACGCTACTTGAGACCGCCGTCGACGACGCGTGGTTTCACGGTTCCGCGACCTCGTGGCCGTTCGCGCGCAACGCGCGCACGGCCCGCTCCAGGTCGGCGTCCTTCACCAGCAGGTGGTCGGTGTCGTAGGTGGACAGCGCGAACAGGCTCACGCCCGCCGCGGCGAGTTCGCCGGACAACGCGGCCATGATCCCGGTGAGCGTGAACTCCAGCGGTCCGCGCACGGTGAGCAGCCGCCAGCCGCGTTGCGCGGTCGTGGTGTCCGGCACGACGCCCGCCGGGCACACCACGGACAGCTCGTCGGGCGTGCGGGTGACCGAGACCAGGCCCGCGGCGTCCAGCAGCCCGGCGGGTACCGGCGCGTCGGCGGCGAGCCGCGCGATCGCGTACTCACCCGGCCGGACGTCGACGATGAGCCGCTTCACGCCCCTAACCCTCGGTCACCAGCGGGCTGGACGCGACCTCGGTGCCGTCCGGGAGGGTGGAGATGGTGAAGTCGGCGAACGCGTTCGCGACCGCCTTCTGGAGCTGGCGCAGGCACTCGACGGCGAGGGCGCGGATCTCCACGTCGGCGGCCTCGGTGGCGCGCATGGCGATGAAGTGCCGCCACGCCCGGTAGTTGCCGGTGACGACGATGCGGGTCTCGGTGGCGTTGGGCAGGATCGCGCGGGCCGCCTGCCGGGCCTGCTTGCGGCGCAGCGTGCCGCTGGCCACGTCGGAGAACTTCTCCTCCAGGCCCTTCAGCAGCTCGTTGTACGCGTCCACGCTGGCCTGCGCGGCTTCGAGGAACTTCGCGTGCAGCTCGGGGTCGTTCGCGATGACCTCGGGCTCGACCATCGCGGCCTCGCGCTCGGGCACGTACCGCTGCGAGAGCTGCGAGTAGGAGAAGTGCCGGTGGCGGATCAGCTCGTGGGTGAGCGACCGCGAGATGCCGGACAGGTAGAAGCTGACCGTGCCGTGCTCCAGCACGGACAGGTGGCCGACCTCGATGATGTGCCGGATGTAGCCCGCGTTGGTGGCGGTCTTCGGGTTCGGCTTCGACCAGGACTGGTAGCAGGCGCGGCCGGCGAACTCCGCGAGCGCCTCACCGCCGTCGGCGTCGGTGGACCACGGGACGTCGTCCGGGGGGAAGAACTCCGTCTTCGCGATCAACTGCACCTTCGGCGACACGGTCTCAGCCATGGCCGGAACCCTAACCGACCGGCCCGGACCGCTCTCAGTCACCACGACCGCTCGCGGTGCGTGGTCGGGCTGCTCCGGACCGCGTGTGCTGTCACGCTGACACCACTGCTACTTGCATGATGTCGATGATGACGCCATAGTGGTGTCATGGATCTGTCGCCGTACATCACACAGCTGCGCGAGGACCTCGCGACAGCCGCGTCCGCCGGGGACGACGACACCCGGCGCACCGCGGCCGTGCTGTCCGCCGCGTTGGAGCCGGCCGCCCGGCTGGCCCTCATGAACGCCCTGTCCGACCTGGCCGCGGAGGTGACCGCCGCCCTCGACGGGCCGGTCGTCGAGGTCCGGTTGGACGGCCGGGACGTCCAGGTGGCCGTCACCGGCGCGACCGCGCCCCGCGATGACCACGAACCGGAGCCGCGGGAAGTTCCCCGGCCCACCGCCGGTGACGCCACGCGCATCACGTTGCGGCTCCTGGACGAGCTGAAGTCGAGGGCCGAGCAGGCCGCCGCCGCCCAGGGCATGTCGTTGAACACGTTCGTCGCCCAGGCCGTGCAGGGCGCCGTCGGCGCGCGGCGGTCGCGGGCGCAGGAGCCCGGCCGGTCGCAGCCCAAGGACGGCGGCTCCCGGGTCAACGGCTGGGTCCAGGGCTGAGGGGGCGCGTCGTGGAGGCGGATGTGGTGCGGCAGCAGAGCTTCGAGGTGGACGGCGTCGCGGAGGTCGACGTCTCCCTCATCGCGGGTGGTGTGCGGGTGCACCTGGTCGACGAGCCGGGTGTGCACGTGGAGATCAGGCAGTCGGCGGGCGAACCGTGGACCGCGGGGTTGAACAACCTGCTGAGCTGGGTGAACGACCAGTTCGGCGGCGGCCGGGACGCGGGTGCGGGCGACGCGGTGCGCGGTGCGCGCGTCGAACTGGCCGGGCGGCGGGTGCGCGTGCAGTCGTCGGAGGCGCTGGCGTTGCGCGCCGTGGCGCTCGACGTGACGGTCCGCGCGCCGATCGGGTCGAACGTGACCGCCAAGACCGGTGCGGCCGACGTGACGGTGACCGGCCCGGCGGGCAGGCTCGACGTGAAGACCGGCACCGGCCACATCACCGCCGACCGGGCGGACGGCGCGGCCCAGATCAACACGGCGGCCGGGAAGGTGCGCCTCGGGCCCATGCTGGGCGGGCTGCGCGCGAAGACCGGGCGGGGTGACATCGAGGTGTCGTCCGTCGGCGGGCACACCGTGTTGTTCACCGGCACGGGCGACGTGTGGCTGGGAGCCGTGCAGGACGACGTGCAGGTGCGCACCGGCAGCGGTGACGTGACCGTGGCCGACGCGGCGTCCGGTCGCATCCAGATGGGCACCGGCTCGGGTGACGTGCGCGTGGGCGTGCGGCCGGGGGTGACGGCGAAAATCGACCTGGTGTCCACCTCGGGATCGGCACGCAGCGACCTGGCCGTCTCCGACACGCCGCCGGCGGACGGCGAGGCGACCCTGCACGTCACCGGCCGCACCGCCAGCGGTGACGCGCTGGTGACCACGTCGAACGGCTGACCCCGCGCGCGGGGCGGCCCGCGCGGTCGCGGTGCGAGTGCCGGAACCGCGCGGGCCGCCGGCCGTGCTAGCGGACCACGGCCTTGAGCGCCGGGGCGAGGTCGCCACGCGGCGCCACCGCCACGTCGTCCAGCTCCAGCCAGTCCGCCATGTGACGCAGCTCCGCCGCCAGCTCCACCGCCACGCGGCCGTGGTCGGCGGTCGGCTCGGAGTGCGCCGCCTGCACCCGCAGCACGCCCGCGGCCCGGTCCGCCTTCAGGTCGACCCGCCCGACCAGCTCACCGTCCAGCAGGAACGGGAACACGTAGTACCCGTGGACCCGCTTCGCCTCCGGCACGTAGATCTCGATGCGGTAGTGGAAGTCGAAGATCCGCTCGGTGCGGGCGCGTTCCCAGATCAGCGGGTCGAACGGGCACAGCAGCGCACGCCCCGGCACGGCACGCGGCACGCGGGCCGACACGTGCCGGTACGCGGGAGCCGCCCAGCCCCGCACCGCCACGGGCTCCAGCACGCCCTCCTCCACCAGCTCCGACACGGCCTGCCGGCTGCGCTCGGGCGCGAGGCGGTAGTAGTCCCGCAGGTCGGGCTCGGTCGCGACGCCCAACGCGGCCGCCGCACCCGCCACCAGCTCCCGCGCGCCCTCCTCCGCCGTGACCGAACGGGACAGCACCTCGGGCGGCAGGACGCGCTCGGTCAGGTCGTACAGGCGCTCGAACCCGCGCCGCGCGCCGGTCGTCAACGCACCCACGCCGAACAGGTACTCGCAGACCTTCTTCACCTCGGACCAGTTCCAGCCCCAGTGGTCCTTGGCACGCGGACCGCCCGCCACCAGCGCCCGCTCGATCGCGCCCGCGCCGACCGGCCCGAGTTCCTTCACCACGGCCAGGATGTCGTCCACCAACCCCGGCTGCCGCTCGGCGATCGCGGTGTGGTGGTGCCACCACCCCACCTTCTTCGCGCCCGAGCGCAGCAACGGCCAGTCCGCCACGGGCACCAGGCTCGCCTCGTGCGCCCAGGACTCGACCAGCAGCCGCGGCTTGCGGGCGCTGTGCGACCACGCCGCGTCGTCCACCAACTCCCGCGGGTACGCCCCGAGCCGGCTGAACACGGGCATGTAGTGGGCGCGCACGGCCACGTTGACCGAGTCGAGCTGGAGCAACCGGACCCGCGACAGCACCCGCTGGAGGTGCCTGCGGGTCGGCGGGGAGGCCGGCCTCGCGTCGGCGAAACCCTGCGCGGCCAACGCGATCCGGCGGGCGACGTCTGCGCTCATCGTCTGCACGGTCCGGATGATCCCACCCGGGTACGACAACCGGCCCCGGCACTTGATCACCGGCCCGACCGCCGCCGCTAGGGTGCCCCCATGGCCGATGCCGCGGTGCGCACCGCGAAGCCCGAAGACGTGCCGGAGATCGCCCGGATCCACCGGGACACCTGGCGTGCCGCGTACCGGTCGCTGCTGCCGGACGAGGTCCTGGCGGGACTGGACGGCGCCGAGCCCGCGTGGGCGGACGCCGTGGCCCGCGAACGGGTGCTGGTCGCGACCGAGGGCCGCTGGCTGGTGGGGTTCTGCGTGGCCGCGCCCGCGCCGGCCGACGAGGTCGCGCACGCCGACGGCACGCTGCCCGCGGACGCCGCCACCACCGCCCTGTTCCACGTCCTGGTCGAGCCGCGCTGGGGTCGGCGTGGGCACGGCGGCCGGTTGCTCGCCACCGCCGCGCAGGCGTTGAAGGCGACCGGGAGCACCCGTGGCATCGCGTGGGTGCCGGAGGCGGACAAGGCCACCACCAACTTCTACGCACGTGCCGGTTGGGACGCCGACGGCACCGTGCGCACCCTCGACGCGGGCGGGCGTCCAGTGCGCGAAATCCGCGTTTCCGGGGGGTTGACCCTACTGCTGGAGCCCTGACCGGTTGCTAGCCTCGAACGGGTGTGGGCATTGCTGGGGTGGCTCGGCCTGACCTTCGGCGTGGCCTTCGGGTCGGCGATCCTCCCCCTCATCAGCATCGAGGTCTTCGTGCTCGGCCTCGTGACGCAGCAGCCGCACATCGCGTGGTGGTGGATAGCGCTGGCCGTCGCGGTGGGTCAGGTGCTGGGCAAGATGTGGTACTTCCTCGCCGCGCGCGGCGACTGGCACCTGCCGCGCTGGCTCAAGCGCGCGGACCGGCCGGCGAAACCGCTGTCGCCGTGGCGTGCCAGGTGGCGCACCCGGCTGGAGTGGGTGCGCGACCGCTGCCACCGCCACCCGCACTGGATGTTCGGCACGCACGCGGTGAGTTCCGTGGTGGGCCTGCCGCCGTTCATGTTCACGACCGTGCTGGCGGGCCTGGCGGGGATGTCGTCGTGGCTGTTCATCACGACGGGGATGGTGGGGCGGTTCGCGCGGTTCAGCGTGCTCGCCGCCTCGCCCGGCCTGATGGCCGGGTGGCTGCTGCACTGAGAGTTCACCTCCGCGGGTTCACGGCCGCTCGCGGCGGACCAGGCGCTGCGAGGGCACGACGAGCCCGTAGTGGTCGTGCAGCTCGACGTGCTCCAGGTCGGACAGCTCCTCGCCGACCCGGGGCGCTTCCTCGATCTCGCGCTTCTCGACCGGGACGACGACCCTCCGGTCGTGCACCTGCGCACCCCGGATGGGCACGAGGGTCACCGCGTCGTCGGTGCGCACGGCCGCCCAGAGCGGGCGGCCGTCGTCCAGCCACACGTCGGCGACGGTCCCGACGCGTTCGCCGTTGCGGTCGAGCAGGTCGCAGCCGTAGAGGTCGTCGAGGAGATCAGTTCGGTCCATGCCACCGGCTACCCGACCAGCACGCCGAACGCCCTCTTTTCCACCCGGACGAGGGATGCGAATTCACCTAGGTGAGAGCGAGCGCAGCGCCGAGCGCGGTGCAGATGACGAGGCATGCGATGGTGAGCCGCAGGTTCTCGAAGGTTTTCGGCACACTCCCACGGTACCGGCACGCGACCGGACAAACCAAGGCAATACGCCGTTACGGCCGGATGAACTGCATCCACGCCCGGGATTCACGCGCGATTCGTCGGCACCTGGAACAGGTCGATGGCCTTCCGCATGGTCTCCCGCGCCCGTCCGCGGTCACCCGCGAGGTCGTACGCCTGCGCCAGCAGGAACCAGCGCCGCCAGTTCTCCGGGTCGGCCACCACCTCGGCCTCGCGCGCCTCGAACCACGCGTCCGCCGCACCCCGCTCCACCCGGCCGGACGGGCGGCGCGGCAGGTCCGATGTGTCCGGCAACCCGCCCTCCGCGGCGAGCTGCCGGGCCATCCGCTCGGTGGTGAACCCGAACCGCAGGTTGGTCCACGCCACCCACGCCCCGAGCAGCGGCAGCACGAGCACGCCGATGCCCAGCCCGACGCCGACCGCGTCCCCCGTGCCGATGAGCACCACCGCGCGCCCGCCGAGCAGCACGAAGTACACCGCGAGCGCGGCGGTGATCAGGAACGCGGTCGTCCGGGTCTTCACAGGTCCATGTACTTGTCGAGCCCGACGGACAGCCCGGGGTGGTCGGCCACCGAGCGCACCGCGAGCAGCACGCCCGGCATGAACGACTTCCGGTCCAGCGAGTCGTGCCGCAGCGTCAGCGTCTCGCCCTCCGTGCCGAACACGACCTCCTGGTGCGCGATCAGCCCGGCCACCCGCAGCGAGTGCACCCGGACGTCGCCGACCAGCGCGCCGCGCGCGCCCGGCGCCTCCTGCGTGGTGGCGTCCGGCATCGGCCCGACACCCGCCGCCGCACGCGCCTGCGTGATCAGCCGGGCGGTGTGCGCGGCGGTGCCGGACGGCGCGTCCACCTTGCGCGGGTGGTGCAGCTCCACGACCTCGGCCGAGTCGTAGTAACGCGCCGCCAGCTCCGCGAACCGCATCGACAGCACCGCGCCGATCGCGAAGTTCGGCGCGACCAGCACCCCGACCCGCGGCTGCGCGCCGAGCCGGCCGGCGACCTCGTCCAGCCGCTCCGCGTCGAACCCCGACGTGCCGACCACCGCGTGGATGCCGTGGTCGACGCAGAACCGGAGGTTGTCCATCACGACCTCGGGGCTGGTGAAGTCGACCACGACCTCCACACCCGCGTCGGTCAGCACGGACAACGGGTCGCCCGCGTCCACCTCGGCCGCGACCTCGACGCCGGCCGCGGCCTCGACGGCACGCACCACCTCCGCGCCCATCCGGCCACGCGCGCCCAGCACGCCGACGCGGATCGGTCCGGCAGAACGGTCACTCAAGAGATCACCTCGTGCACCTGGGAGGGCAAGTCGTCGGCGTGAGCGTAAGGGCCGACCACCGCGGCGGCGACGGGGCGCCGCAACAACTCACGTGCGAGCGCCGCCACGTCCTCGCCGGTGACCTCGTCGATCCGCGCCAGCGTCTGCTCCACCGACAGGTGGTCGCCGTAGTTCAGCTCGCCCTTGCCGATCCGGGACATCCGCGAACCGGTGTCCTCCAGGCCCAGCACGAGGCCGCCGCGCAACTGGCCCTTGCCGCGGGCCACCTCCGCGTCGGACAACCCGCCCGCCGCGACCACCGACAACACGTCCCGCACCACGCCCGCGACGTCGCCGAGCCGGTCCGGCTGGCACCCCGCGTAGACCGACCACGTGCCGGCGTCCGCGTACAGGCCCACCGACGAGTACACCTGGTACGCGAGCCCGCGCCGCTCGCGTACCTCCTGGAACAGCCGGGAACTCATCCCGCCGCCCAGCGCCGCGTTCAGCACGTTCAACGCGAACCGCCGCTCGTCGTGGCGGTCCAGGGCGCGCACGCCCAGCATCAGGTGCGCCTGCTCGGTGTCGTCGGTGTGCAGCACCAGCTTCCGCGACGCCGGGATGCGCGCGCGACCGGTGCGCGGCGCGACCGGCGAGCCCGCGCGCGCCAGCCGCTCCCCGATCTGCTTGCGCGCCAACCGGAGCACGTGGCCGTGGTCGACGTTGCCCGCCACCGCGAGCACCATCCGCGGCAACGTGTAGCGGCGCTTGTAGAAGCCGAACAGGGCGGTCCGGTCCATCTCCCGCACGGACCGCTCGGTGCCCAGCACGGACCGGCCGAGCGGGTGCTCGCCGAGCAACGCGTCCAGGAACGCGTCGTGCAGCAGGTCCTCCGGGTCGTCGTCGCGCATGGCGATCTCTTCCAGCACCACGCCGCGCTCGGTCTCGAAGTCCTTGGGCGCGCACAACGCCTCGAACACCACGTCGCACACCAGGTCCAGCGCCAACGGCAGGTCCTCGTCCAGCACGTGCGCGTAGTAGCAGGTGTGCTCCTTGGCGGTGAACGCGTTCAGCTCGCCGCCCACGGCGTCGATCTCCTCGGCGATGGCCGCCGCCGACCGGTTCGCCGTGCCCTTGAACAGCAGGTGCTCCAGGTAGTGCGCCGCACCCGCCACCTCGGACCGCTCGTCGCGCGACCCGACCTGCACCCACAGGCCCACCGACGCCGACCGGACGCCGGGTATCCGCTCGGTGATCACCCGCAGCCCGGACGGCAGCACGCTGCGGCGCACGCTGACGCCGCCCTCGCTCTGCTCCAGCACCCGCGTGCTGCCGGGCCGCTGCAAGTGACCGAGCCTGCCGCCGCTGTTACGCGGACGGCCGCGCGTGCCCGAGGCACGCGCGGCCGTCCCGTTGACGCTCTTGGTCACTGCGCCGAGGACTCCGCCGGAACGGCGTCCTGCGCCGGGGCGTCCTTCGCGGCGTTGTCGTCCTCGTTCACCAGGACGAGGCTGATCTTGCCGCGCTGGTCGATGTCGGCGATCTCGACGCGGAGCTTGTCGCCGACCTTGACGACGTCCTCCACCTTGCCGATGCGCTTGCCGTTGCCCAGCTTCGAGATGTGGATGAGGCCGTCCTTGCCGGGCAGCAGCGAGACGAACGCGCCGAACGCGGCCGTCTTCACCACGGTGCCCAGGAAGCGCTCGCCCACCTTCGGCAGCTGCGGGTTGGCGATGGCGTTGATCAGGCCGATCGCCGCCTCGGCCGACGGGCCGTCCGCCGCGCCGACGTAGATCGTGCCGTCGTCCTCGATGGAGATGTCGGCGCCGGTCTGCTCGGTGATCGAGTTGATCATCTTGCCCTTGGGCCCGATCACCTCGCCGATCTTGTCGGTCGGGATCTTGACCGAGGTGACGCGCGGCGCGAACGGGCTCATCTCGTCCGGGGAGTCGATGGCCTCGGCCATGACCTCCAGGATGGTCAGGCGCGCGTCGCGGGCCTGGTTCAGGGCCGCGCCGAGCACCTCGGACGGGATGCCGTCGAGCTTGGTGTCGAGCTGGAGCGCGGTCACGAACTCCTTGGTGCCGGCGACCTTGAAGTCCATGTCGCCGAACGCGTCCTCCGCGCCCAGGATGTCGGTCAGCGCCACGTACTCGGTCTTGCCGTCGACCTCGTCGGAGACCAGGCCCATGGCGATGCCGGACACCGGCGCCTTCAGCGGCACGCCGGCGTTGAGCAGCGACATCGTCGACGCGCACACCGAGCCCATGGACGTCGAGCCGTTGGAGCCCAGCGCCTCGGACACCTGGCGGATCGCGTACGGGAACTCGTCGCGCTTGGGCAGCACCGGCACGAGGGCCCGCTCGGCGAGCGCGCCGTGGCCGATCTCGCGGCGCTTGGGCGAGCCGACGCGACCGGTCTCACCGGTGGAGAACGGCGGGAAGTTGTAGTGGTGCAGGTAGCGCTTGTGCGTCTCCGGGGACAGCGAGTCGATCTGCTGCTCCATGCGCAGCATGTTCAGCGTGGTGATGCCCAGGATCTGGGTCTCGCCGCGCTCGAACAACGCCGAGCCGTGCGCCCGCGGGATCAGCTCGACCTCGGCGGACAGCGACCGGATCTCGGTCAGGCCGCGGCCGTCGATGCGGACCTTGTCACGCAGGATGCGCTGCCGCACCAGCTTCTTGGTGAGCGAGCGGAACGCCGCGCCCAGCTCCTTCTCGCGGCCCTCGAACTGGCCGACCAGCTTGTCCAGCACCGACGCCTTGACCTCGTCGATGCGACCCTCGCGCTCCTGCTTGCCCGCGATGGTCAGCGCCTGCGCCAGGTCGGCCGCGCCCGCCTGCTCGACGGCCTCGTACGCGTCCGGCTGGTAGGCCGGGTAGGTCGGGAACTCGCCGGTCTCCTTCGCGGCGTGCTCGGCGAGCTTCGCCTGCGCATCGCAGAGCACCTTGATGAACGGCTTCGCGGCCTCCAGGCCGGCCGCCACGACCTCTTCGGTGGGCGCGGGCGCGCCCTCGGCGACCAGGTCGATGACCTGCTCGGTGGCCTCCGCCTCGACCATCATGATCGCCACGTCGTCACCGACCACGCGACCGGCGACGACCATGTCGAACACGGCCTTCTCCAGCTGCTCGTGGGTCGGGAACGCGACCCACTGGCCCTCGATCAGGGCCACCCGCACGCCGCCGATCGGGCCGGAGAACGGCAGGCCGGCGAGCTGCGTGGACGCGGACGCGGCGTTGATCGCCACGACGTCGTACAGGTCGACCGGGTTCAGGCTCATCACCGTGATGACGACCTGGATCTCGTTGCGCAGACCGTCCACGAAGGAGGGGCGCAGCGGCCGGTCGATCAGCCGGCAGGTCAGGATCGCGTCGGTCGACGGGCGGCCCTCGCGGCGGAAGAACGAGCCGGGGATGCGACCCGCGGCGTACATGCGCTCCTCGACGTCCACCGTCAGCGGGAAGAAGTCGAAGTGCTCCTTGGGCTGCTTGGACGCGGTCGTCGCGGACAGCAGCATGGTCTCGTCGTCCAGGTAGGCGACGACGCTGCCCGCCGCCTGGCGGGCGAGCCGACCGGTCTCGAACCGGATGGTGCGGGTGCCGAACCGACCGTTGTCGATCACGGCGGAAGTCTCGTGGACCTCGGTGTCCGTCATGCGTAGAACTCCTCGTCATGCGGGCCGCAGCGCGTACGGGCGCGGGATCGCGGTCCGGACGAGGCCGGTCTTCGATCGAAGTCCCCTGGGTTCGTCCTCGCCAGGGGGCCACTACCGAGGACCGGCGAACAAGTCGTCCCGGTGCGCCGCGCGTGCGTCCCTCGTCTTCGTTTGCGTTTCGCGCCGAGGGGGAGCGACCGGACCGATCACTCCCCCTCGGCGGCTGTCACCTGCGCAGGCCCAGTCGCGAGATCAGCGACCGGTAGCGCTGGATGTCCACCTTCTGGAGGTAGTTGAGCAGCCGGCGACGACGGCCCACCAGCAGCAGCAGACCACGACGCGAGTGGTGGTCGTGCTTGTGCTGCTTGAGGTGCTCCGTCAGGTCCGCGATGCGCTTGCTCAGCAGCGCGACCTGAGCCTCGGCGGAGCCGGTGTCCGTGTCGTGGACGCCGTACTCGGCGAGGATCGTCTTCTTCTCCTGGGTGGTCAGTGCCACGTTTTCGCCACTCCTCGTACCTGGTGTGATGTTCCGTGCGGCCCCCGGGAACCGGGGGTAGTCGGTCATGGCCGCCACGGACCGCAGCCAGACCCAACTGTCGAGGCTACCAGTAGTCGCGGTCCGCTACCCGTTTGGCGTGCTCAAGGGCACCCGGTCGAGAATTTCGTACCCCTCGCCGGGGCGGCTGCGGACCAGCGCCACCTCGGTGACGGTCCACTCGCGACCGGTGAACTCCACGCGCGGCCACCGCTCCGCGCGCCGCCGCGACCGCGCCACCGTCAGGTGTGGACGCCACGCGCCGGTCGCGCCCGCCGCCACCGCGAGCGGGCGCAGCGGCCCCTCGACGCCCACCCACAGCACACCGGGGAACGCGCCCGAGCCGGCGAGCCGGACCGCGGGCGCGGGCAGGCCGCGCACCGCGTCGAGCTGCCCGCCGGGCTCCGCGTCGTCGCCGTGGAAGCAGAGCGTGACGTGCCAGCGACCCGGCGTGCTCCACCTCAGGTCGGGCCGCGCCACGCGCACCGGGCGCAACGCGGCGGCCAGCTCGGCGACCACGTCGTCGGGCGGGAACACACCGGTGAACAGCCTCAGGAGTCGCGCCCCCGGCTCGCGCGGCGCAGCACGTCGGCCAGCGCCGGGAAGTCCTCGCCCAGCACGTCCGCCGCCTGCGACAGCTCGCGCCGGTCGGCGACCCGGCGCAGGTACGGGAACACCGCGGTCTCCACGTCCACGCCGTTCACCGGCAGCGAGTCGCGGCTCACCGTCGGCTTCGAGTCGCGCACCTCGTCCAGCGCGCGCTGGAGCGCTTCCGGCGCGCCGGTGGACACGTCCGGCGTGAGCACCTTGCGCTCCAGCATGATCATCCGCGCGAGCACGGACGGGTTGCCGATCTTGGCGCGGCGACCGCTCATCACCTGGCTCAGCATCGGGGCGCTGATCCCCAGCACCTCCGCGAGCTGGGCCTGCGACACGTTGAAGGCCACCACCAACCGGCGCACCCGGTCCCCCAAGGGCTCCCCGTACCACTCGCGTTGCAACGCGAGGTTGCGCTGGACGATCTTGTGGTCCTCCACCTTCGCCTCTCCCCTGACCGGCATGGACGTGACGTGCATCTTGCCAGGCGAGTGGCGTGCATATGCTCGGTTCCACCCAGGTGGTTCAACCTGTCACGAGTCGGTCTCCCGCAGTACGCCACGCGTTTCCTCGACGTCGCGGTGCATCTGCTCCAACAACGCCTCGACGGTGTCGTAACGCTCCATGCCGCGCAGCCGCTCCACGAAGTCCAACGCCACCCGCTGACCGTAGAAGTCCTCGTCCACGTCCAGCACGAACGCCTCCACCCGCCGCTCCCGACCGGAGAACGTGGGGTTCGTGCCGACGGACACCGCCGCGCGCAGCCGCCGTCCGCTGGAGTGGATGAACCAGCACGCGTACACGCCGTCCGCGGGCACCGCCGCGAAGCGGGTCGTGGACAGGTTCGCCGTGGGGAACCCGAGTTCCTTGCCGCGGCCGTCGCCGCGCACCACGATGCCCTCCAACCGGTGCGGCCGGCCGAGCGCCTGCGCCGCGGCGCGCACGTCGCCCGCGTCGATGCACGCCCGGATGTAGGTCGACGAGTACGTGACGCCGTCGTCGGTCACCAGATCCGCCCCCTCGGTCCCGAAACCGAACCGCTGCCCCAGCGCGCGCAGCAGCTCCACGTTGCCCAACGCCCTGCTGCCGAACGTGAAGTTCTGGCCCACCACCACCGACGCGACGTGCAGCCGTTCCACCAGGACCTCGTGCACGAACTCGTCGGCCGGCATCCGCGACACCTCGACGGTGAAGGGCAGCACGCAGAACACGTCCACCCCGAGCCGCTCGACCAGCTCGGCACGCCGCCGGAGGGTGGTCAGCTGCGCCGGGTGGCTGCCCGGCCGGACCACCTCGGAGGGGTGCGGGTCGAACGTCATCAGGACGGACGGCACATCCCTGGCCGCGGCCAGCTCGACGGCCCGGTTGATCAGCGCCTGATGCCCCCGGTGCACACCGTCGAACACGCCGATGGTCACGACACAGCGCCCCCACCCGCCCGGCAGGTGTTCCAAGCCTCGCCACCGTTGCACGGTGGAAGCCTACGTAGCGGACGGGCGGCCCGTCACTCCGGGCGGCGGCCCCGGTCGAGGTCGACGTCCCGCCCCGCCTGGTACACCACGCCGCCGTCGTGGGCGGTGGCCGTCTGGTCCACGTGGACACCGGAGTTGATGGTGACCGAGCCCAGCGTGGACGCCTGCACGACACCGCCGTGCACCGTGCCGGACACGCTGTTGCGCACCGCCGGCGGACCGCCGTCATGCACGTCGGGCCGGGCTCGCTCGCCCCCGCGCGCGTCGGGCCGGGCGAGCCCGCCCACCGCGACGCCCACCAGGGTGAGCACCACCACCCCGCCCCACGTCCAGGGGTTGCGCACCTGCTCCGTCGCCAGGTTGATCAGCACCCCGGTCGCCGAGGCCACCACGCCCGCCACGGTCGGCCACACCCATCGCGCCATGGCACCCACGGTAAGTCCGTCAGGCCGGTGTGAGTACCACCAACGGCTTGGCGATCCGGCCTTCGTCCTCGGCCAGTGCCACGTGCCCGTCCGAGCCGAGACCTCAGGCCGGTGTGAGCACCACCAGCGGCTTGGCGATCGGACCCTCGTCCTTGGCCAGCGCCACCACGTGCCCGTCCGGGCCGAACACGCCGTACGTGCCGACCAGGCCACCCGCCTTCAGCCGCTGGCCGTGGGACAGGGCGACCACCTCGCGAGGCGCGATCTCGCGGCGCGGGAACGCCTTCGCCACCGCCGCGTCCAGGTCCAGCGACAGGCCGGGCTCGTCGGCGAGCTGCGCGAGGGTCCGGGCGACGCGCAGGTCGAACGGCCCGACGCGGGTGCGCCGCAACGCCGCCAGGTGCCCGCCGACGCCGAGGTCCGCGCCGAGGTCACGCGCCAGCGCGCGCACGTAGGTGCCGGACGAGCACTCGACCATCACGTCCAGCTCGGTCGCCGCCTCCTCGCGGCGGATGGCGAGCACGTCGAACCGGTGCACCGTCACCGGCCGCGCCGGGATCTCCACGACCTCGCCGTCGCGGACCCGCGCGTACGCCCGCTTGCCGTCGACCTTCACCGCGCTGACCGCGCTCGGCACCTGCTGGATGGCACCGGTGAGCTTCGCGACACCCGCGCGGATCGCGTCCTCGGCCACGCCCGAGGCGTCCGCTGTGGACAGCACCTCGCCCTCGGCGTCGTCGGTGGTGGTGGCGGAGCCGAGCCGGATGGTCGACAGGTACGCCTTGCTGTCCAGCGCCAGGTGGCCGAGGAGCTTGGTCGCGCGTTCCACGCCGAGGACCAGGACGCCGGTCGCCATCGGGTCGAGCGTGCCCGCGTGCCCGACCTTGCGGGTGCCGAGGATGCGGCGGACCTTCGCCACCACGTCGTGGGAGGTCATCCCGTCGGGTTTGTCGACGACGACGAGACCTGGCTGCACAGCGGAAGATGATGCGGACACGACCGCACATCCTAAGCCTCGGCGAGGACGTCCCACCGCCGGCGGCGCAACCGCACCGGCACCCGCTCGCCCCGGTCCGCGGCGGCGAGCACGACGGCCCGCGCCCGGCGCCACCACACCGCGGTCCGCCACGCGCCGAGCGCCAGCACGGCGGCGACGGTGAGGAACGCAACCCGGTACGCCTGCGCCGACGGCAGCCCCGCGAACAAGTCGAGCACCACGCCCACCACGAGCGCGGCGAACGTGATGGCCGCGAACCCGCCCACGTTGGCCACCCCGGTGGCGGTGCTCACCCGGTGCAGCGGGTTGTAGTCGCGCACCAGCGCGAACGCCACGCTCGACGTCGGACCGCCGAACGCCAGCACGACGAACACCGCGTCGACCACGCCCACCGGCACCACGCCGCCGGGCCAGCCGAGCAGCACGGCCCAGCCGACCAGGGCCGCGCCCAGGTAGCCGCCGACGATCGGCATCCGCCACTCGGGCCGCCGCGCGATGACCGCGCCCAGCACCGGACCGGCGACGATCGCCACGACCACCAGCAGGCTCAGCACCGCGGACGCCTGCGGCCGGCTCATGCCCTGCGCCTCCACCAGGTAGGGGAAGCCCCACAGCAGGCCCAGCAACGCGGGCGTCGACATGCACGAGAAGTGCACCCAGAACCCGAGGCGGGTGCTCGGCTCGGACCACGCCGCGACGACGCGCTTGGCCACCGTCCGCAGCGGTACCGATTCCGCGACGGGCTGGGGAACACCCTCCGGGGTCTCACGCACCCGCCACGCGACCACGGCCGCGTAGGCGCCCGTCAGCGCTCCGGCGACCAAGAAGGTCACCGTCCACCCCACGTCGACCAGGAGGAGCGACAGCGGGACCGTGGCGGCGAGGTTCCCCGCACCGCCCAGGGCGGCGGACAACGACATCACGACGGTGAACCTGCGTGGCGGGAAGTGCGCGGCGGCCAGCCGCAGCACGCTCACCCACGTCATGGCGTCCCCGATGCCCAGCACCGCCCGCGCGGTCAGCCCCAGCGGGTAGGAGGCGGCGAGGGCGAACATCGACTGCCCGACACCCATCAGCACCGCCGCGACGACCAGCACCCGCCGCGGCCCGAACCGGTCGACCAGCAGCCCCGTGGGGATCTGCATCAACGCGTAGAGGCCGATCTGGAGCACCGCGAAGGTGCTCAACGCGGCCGGCCCGACGTGGAACCGCTCGGCCGCTTCCAGGCCGGCGACACCCAGCGAGGTGCGGTGGAACAGGGCGGCGACGTAGACGACGACCGCGGTGGACCAGATCAGCCAAGCCTGTCTCGCGGCACGATCGCCCGGCAACGGAAACGCCTCCTGTGAACTGCGTCGACACTCCTTCCGGCGGAACAATTTGTCGGTGCTAAGCATTCCCGGACGTGCCCGTCACCACACCGCGCCCACCCGCGCCCAACTGCCCGAACGCGTCCGCACGAGCAGGGAAGCCAAGCGCACCACCATGAACGCCGACAACCCGCTCCAGATCCCGACCAGCCCCCACCCGAACGCGTAGGACGCCCAGATCAGCGGGAGGAACCCCACCCCCGCGGCGACCAGGGTGGCCGTGCGGAGGAACTTCGCGTCACCCGCGCCCAGCAGGACGCCGTCGAGCGCGAACACCACGCCCGCTATTGGTTGCAGCAGCACGAAGAACCACCAGGCGTGCGGCACCTCCGCGAGCACCGCGGGGTCCGCGGTGAACAGTCCGGGCAGGACACCGGAGAGGGCGGCGAAGACGACGCCCAGCCCGATCCCGAAGACCAGGCCGTACCCGGTCACCTGCCACGCGAAGCGCCGGGCCTCGTCCCGGCGGTGCGCGCCGAGCGCCTGCCCCACGATGGCCTGCGCGGCGATCGCCAGGGAGTCCAGCACCAGGGAGAGGAAGGTCCACAGCTGCAAGACGATCTGATGCGCGCCCACCGCGGCGACCGAGCTGCGCGCGGCAACCGACGTGGCGGACAGGAAGCAGGCTTGGAACGCGAGGCTGCGCAGGACGAGGTCGCGCCCCAGCCCCAACTGCGCGCGCATCAGCGAAGCGCGGGGGGCCAACGAAACCCGTTCCACGACGAGCGCGCGGAAGAAGAGACCCGCGGACAACGCCTGCGCCACCACGTTGGCGACCGCGCTGCCTTCCAGCCCCCAACCGGCCACGTGCACCAGCAGCGGGCAGAGGACGGCGGAAATCCCGTTGCCCAGCAACACGTAGCGCAACGGGCGGACCGTGTCCTCGACCCCGCGCATCCACCCGTTGCCCGCCATGGTGACGAGGACGAACGGAGCCCCGAACAACGCGATCCGCAACCAGGCCACCGCCTGGCCCGCGACCTCGTCCCCGGCCAGCAGTCGCGCTGCCGGACCGGCTGCGGCCTGTCCCACGAGGATCACGAAGAGCCCGGCGAACAAGGCGAGCCAGGTGGCCTGGACCCCTTCCTGGACCGCTTCACCGCGCCTGCCGGCCCCGAACAACCTGGCGGCGCGTGCGGTCGTGCCGTAGGAGAGGAAGGTCAGCTGGGAGGCGACCTGCGTGAACAACACGCCGCCGACGGCCAGGCCGGCCAGCGGCAACGCCCCCAGGTGCCCCACTACAGCGGTGTCGACCAGGACGTACAACGGCTCGGCCGCCAGCACGCCCAACGCGGGCGCGGCCAAACCCAGAACCCGCCGTGCGGGCACCTTGTCACTCAAAGCGATTCCCCATCCCGCGCCGCTTTTCGCGCCGCCGGGCATTCTCCGTCTGGATTAAAAGCGTCCTCGCCGGACGGGCAGACCGCCAAGGAGAACGTTCAAGAGCGCCGTCGTGTTCTCCCCGTATGGCCTGGTCGGAGACAACCACCCTTGGTCAGGGAGGGCAAGCGAAAAGCGTGCTTGCCCTCCCTGACCAAGCGCGGTTCGCTGGCGCGCAGGCCATACGGGGAGAACACGACGGGGGGACTGGTGTGCCGGGAGCCGGCTATCCCAGTGCTTTGGACCCCACGGCTTCCAGTGCTCCGCGCAGCTTTTCCAGCACCACCGCGGCATCGCCCTCGGCGGTGAAACCGGCTGCCAGCCGATGGCCTCCCCCGCCCAGCAACTGGGCTACCTCCCGCACGTCCACCGCGCTGACCGCCCGCAACGACACCGACCAGTAGGACGGTCGCAGTTCCTTGAGCACCGCGGCGACCTCCGCCTCGGCCGTGGTGCGGACCAGGTCCACGACGCTCTCCACCTCTTCCGGGCGCATCCCGGCGGCGTCTTCCAGCGTCACCACGGCGTGCACGAAGCCGCGACCCCCAACCGCGGCTACGTCCAAAGAGGCGCGGGCCAGGACCTTCGCCAGCATTCCCAGGTACCCGAACGGGTGGGAGTCCATCAACGGCCGGGCGACGGCCTCGCCGTCCACCCCGGCCGCCAGCAGGCGTGCGGCGACCTCGTGCGTGGCGGGTCGGGCGTGGCGGAACGACCGGGTGTCCGTCACCAGCCCCGCGTAGACGCAGCGCGCCACCGGCTCGTCCAACTCCACGCCGAGCACGTCCAGCAACCGCAACACCACCAACGCGGTCGCCTCGGCCTCGACGTCCACCACGTTCACCGTGCCGAAACCGGGGTTGGACACGTGGTGGTCCAGCACGACGACCTGCCCCGCGGTGCCGAGGCGGTCCGCCAGCGGCCCGAGGCGGCCTACGGACCCCGTGTCCAGCGCCACCAGGACCTCCGGGGACCGCGGCACCTCGGTGGCCGGCACGAGCAACCCGGCTGCGTCGAGGTCGCGCAGGGTCTCGGGCACCTCCTCGGGCGCCCCGAAGGACACCCGGACGGTCTTGCCGAGCCGGCGCAGCGCCAGTCCCAGGGCCAACGCGCTGCCCAGGGCGTCCGCGTCGGGGTTCACGTGCGCGAGGAGGGTCACGTCGGTGGCGGCACGCAGCACTTCGGCGGCGGCTTGGAGCGAAGCACTCAGGTCGTCGGTCACGCTTTGCACGCTAGTCGGCCGACCGGCCCTTCAGCCGCCCTCTTCACCCGCCACGTACGGCTTCTCCCGAACCCCCGGCTACTCCTCGTCGTCCTCGCGCGGCGGCTTGTACGGATCGGCTTCGCCGGCGGGCTCCGCACCGGACGCGATCCGCGCCACCTCGGCGTCCGCTTCCCGCGCACGGGCCAACAACTCGTCCATCCGCCGAGCCTCGTCGGGCACGGTGTCGGTGACGAACGACAGGGTGGGCGTGAACCGCACCCCGGTCTGCTGCCCGACCATGGTCCGCAGCACACCTTTGGCCTTCTCCAACGCCGCCGCCGCGCCCGCGAAATCCGGCTCGGCGTCGAGCCGCTCACCGAGCACCGTGTAGTACACGGTGGCGTCGTGCAGGTCGCCGGTCACCCGGGTGTCGGTGATCGTCACGCGCGCGAGCCGCGGGTCCTTCACCTCGTGTTCCAGCGCGGAGGCCACGATCTGCGAGATCCGCTTGGCCAGCTTGCGCGCCCGAGCCTGGTCGGCCACGGCGCTCCCTCCTTCTTCTCCCACGGACGGCCCCCGGGTCACCGGGGAGCGGTCCGCCTCAGTCCTCCGGCCCGACGAGTCGACGGCGGGCCGAGAGCAGTTCCAACTCGGGCCGCCCCGCCACCAGCCGTTCGCAGGCGTCGAGGACGTCCCTGACATGCTCGGCACCGGCCGCGACGACCGCCACTCCGATCAACGCGCGCCGGTGCAGGTCCTGGTGCCCGGCTTCCGCCACGGACACCTCGAACCTGCGGCGCAGTTCGGCCACGACGGGTTTCACCACGGACCGCTTCTGCTTCAACGAGTGGACGTCGCCGAGCAGCACGTCCAGCTCAAGGGCACCCACGTACACAGCGCATCACCCGGGGGGTAAGCGGGGGTCGCCGCCCGCGCAGGCGGGCAGCGACCCCCGGTTCCGACATCCGTCAGACGCGCGGCTTCTCGCGCATCTCGAACGTCTCGATGACGTCCCCGACCTTGAGGTCGGAGTAGTTGCCCAACGTGAGACCGCACTCGAAGCCCTCGCGGACCTCGGTCGCGTCGTCCTTGAACCGCCGCAGCGAGCTGACCGGCAGGTTCTCCTGGACCACGTTGTTGTCGCGCAGCAGGCGGGCCCGCGCGTTGCGGCGGATCTCGCCCGACAGCACCATGCAACCGGCGATCGTGCCGACCTTGGAGGACTTGAAGACCTCGCGGATCTCCGCGCGGCCCAGCTGGACCTCCTCGTACTCCGGCTTGAGCATGCCCTTGAGGGCCTGCTCGATCTCGTCGATCGCCTGGTAGATCACCGTGTAGTAGCGGACGTCGACGCCCTCGCGGTTGGCGAGTTCGGTCGCCTTGCCCTCGGCCCGGACGTTGAAGCCCAGGACGATCGCGCTACCCGCGACGGCGAGGTTGATGTCGCCCTCGGTGATGCCACCGACGCCCCGGTGGATGACCCGCAGCTCGACGTCGTCGCCGACCTCGATCTTCATCAGCGCGTCTTCCAGCGCCTCGACGGTGCCGGAGTTGTCGCCCTTGATGATCAGGGTGAGCTGGCTGGTCTCCTTCAGCGCGGCGTCCAGGTCCTCCAGGCTGACCCGCTTGCGACGCGCCGCGTTGAGCGCGTTGCGGGTGCGTGCCTGGCGGCGCTCGGCGATCTGCCTGGCCACCCGGTCCTCGTCGACCACGAGGAACGAGTCACCCGCGCCCGGCACCGAGGTCAGACCGATCACCTGCACCGGACGCGACGGGAACGCCTCGGTGACGTCCTCGCCGTGCTCGTCCACCATGCGGCGGACGCGGCCGTAGGCGTCGCCCGCGACGATCGAGTCGCCGACCCGCAGCGTGCCGCGCTGCACCAGCACCGTCGCCACCGGACCGCGACCGCGGTCGAGGTGCGCTTCGATCGCGACGCCCTGGGCCTCCATGTCGGGGTTGGCACGCAGGTCGAGCGACGCGTCGGCGGTCAGCAGGATCGCCTCCAGCAGCCCGTCGATGTTCGTGCCCTGCTTCGCGGAGATGTCCACGAACATGGTGTCGCCGCCGTACTCCTCGGCGACCAGCCCGTACTCGGTGAGCTGCTGGCGGATCTTGGCGGGGTTGGCCCCCTCCTTGTCGATCTTGTTGACCGCGACCACGATCGGCGCGTTGGCCGCCTGGGCGTGGTTGATCGCCTCCACCGTCTGCGGCATGACGCCGTCGTCGGCCGCCACCACGATGACCGCGATGTCGGTCGAGTTCGCACCGCGGGCACGCATGGCGGTGAACGCCTCGTGACCCGGGGTGTCGATGAAGGTGATCAGGCGCGGCACGCCCTCCAGCTCGGTGCGCACCTGGTACGCGCCGATGTGCTGGGTGATGCCGCCCGCTTCGCCTTCCGCGACCTTCGCCTTGCGGATGGTGTCCAACAGGCGCGTCTTACCGTGGTCGACGTGACCCATGACGGTCACGACCGGCGGTCGCACCTGGAGGTCGTCCTCGTCACCGGCGTCCTCGCCGTAGGTGATGTCGAACGTCTCCAGCAGCTCGCGGTCCTCCTCCTCGGGGGACACGACCTGCACGTTGTAGTTCATCTCGGAGCCGAGCAGCTCCAGGATCTCGTCGGACACGGACTGCGTCGCCGTGACCATCTCGCCGAGGTGGAACAACACCTGCACCAGCGAAGCCGGGTTGGCGTTGATCTTGTCGGCGAAGTCGGTCAGCGAAGCGCCGCGTGGCAGCCGGATGGTCTCGCCGCTGCCCTTGGGCAACCGCACGCCACCGACCGACGGCGCCTGCATGTTGTCCATGTACTCCTGGCGCTTCTGGCGCTTGGACTTCCGGCCGCGACGGGCCGGACCGCCGGGGCGGCCGAACGCGCCGGCCGCGCCACCGCGACCCGCGCCACCGCCACCCGGGCGACCGCCGCCACCGCGGAAGCCACCACCGGCCGGTGCGCCGCCGCCACCGCCACCGGGGCCACCCCGGAAGCCGCCGCCACCGCCACCGCCACCGGGACCGCCGCGGAAGCCGCCACCGCCGCCGCCCCCACCGGGACCGCCGCGGAAGCCGCCGCCACCGCCACCGGGACGACCGCCGCCACCACCGGGACGACCGCCACCGCCACCGGGACGGCCACCGCCGCCGCCGGCACCGGGCCGGGGACCGGCCGGGCGACCGGGCATCATGCCCGGGTTCGGCCGCGGCGGCATGTTGCCGGGGTTCGGGCGCGGACCGCCGGGACCACCGGAGCCACCCGGACGCGGGCCCGCGGGACGCGGGTCGCCGGGCTTGGGCGCGTTGGGCCGGTCACCGCCGCGCTCGGGGCGGTCACCGCCGGGCGCCTGCGGGCGCGGGGCCTGCGGACGCGGCGCGGGAGCGCCACCGCCGACGCCGAACGGGTTGTTGCCCGGACGGGGCGGACGCGGACCCGCGGGCTTGGGCGCCTGCGGCTTGGGCGGCACCACGGACTGGTTCTGCTGCGCCGCGGGCTGGGCCTGCGGACGCGGACCGGGCCGCGGGCCGGCGGGCTTCGGCGCCTGCGGCGCGGGTGCCGCGGGCGGGGCCGCCTGAGCGGCGGGCGCGACCGGAGCCGGCGCGGCCGGAGCGGCCGGAGCCGCGGGCTGGGCCTGCGGCTTCGGGGCCGGAGCCGGGCGGGGCGCCTGCGGCTTCGGGCCGGGCACCGGGCGCGGGCCCGGCTTGGCTGCCGGCGCCGCGGGCTTCGCGTCGGACCTGGACTCGCCCTGCGGCGCGGGCGCCTGGGGCTTGGGGCCGGGGACCGGGCGGTGTCCACCCGGCTTCGGCTTCGCGTCGGACTTCGACGCGTACGCGTCACGCAGCCGCCGGGCCACGGGGGCCTCGACGGTGCTGGACGCGGACTTCACGTACTCGCCCTGATCGGCGAGCTTGCTCAGAAGTTCCTTGCTCGTGACGCCGAGCTCCTTGGCGAGCTCGTGCACGCGGGCCTTGCCTGCCACTGCACTCCTCTGGTGATGAGGCCGGCGGCAGTCCCGTCGACCTCGTCTTAACGTCGCGCGTTCATGTCTTCAGCTTCACGGCTGACTCATGACGGGTCGACCTGCTTCCTTGCTTCCTGCCGGCCGTGAGGCGATCCCACGACCTCTTGCTCCAACTCCGCGAGGTGCCCGCGAAGCCGCACCACGTCGAGCGGCCCCTGGACCCGGAAGGCCCGGGGGAACGCCCGCCGCTTCTCGGCGTTGCGGAGGCAGCCGGAGTCGGGGTGCAGCCATGCTCCCCGACCGGGCAGCCGCCGCCCGGTGTCCGGGACGACCGCCCCGGCCACCACCACCAAGCGCAGCAACTCGGAGGGCGACGTCCGGGCGCGGCATCCTATGCACGTACGAACCGGGCCGTTGTGCGTGAAAACCGATCCCCGACGTCGAACCACTGAGAAGTCTATCTCCTGCCGCTCAATCAGCCGAACCGGATGTCGCCGCACCTGCGGGGGCAGCCCCTCCGGTGTCGGCGTCACTGCGGATGTCGATGCGCCAGCCGGTGAGCCGGGCGGCGAGCCGGGCGTTCTGGCCCTCCTTGCCGATGGCGAGGGAGAGCTGGAAGTCCGGGACCACCACGCGGGCCGTCTTGGCGCGTTCGTCGAGCACCCGCACGGACACAACCTTCGCAGGTGACAGCGCATTCCCGACGAAGGTGGCCGGATCGTCCGAGTGGTCGATGATGTCGATCTTCTCACCGGCCAGCTCGCTCATCACGTTGCGCACGCGCGCGCCCATCGGGCCGATGCACGCGCCCTTCGCGTTGACGCCGGGCACGGTGGACCGGACCGCGATCTTCGAGCGGTGACCTGCCTCACGTGCGACCGCGGGGATCTCCACGGTGCCGTCGGCGATCTCCGGCACCTCCAGGGCGAACAGCTTCCGCACGAGGTTCGGGTGCGTGCGGGACAACGTGATCTGCGGACCACGCGTCCCCCGGGACACGCCGACCACGTAGCACTTGATCCGCGCGCCGTGCTCGTACGCCTCGCCGGGCACCTGCTCGGCGGGCGGCAGCACGCCTTCGGTGTCGCCGACCTGCACGACGACCATGCCCCGCGCGTTGGCCCGCGCGTCGCGCTGCACGACGCCGCCGATGATCTCGCCCTCCTTGGCGGAGAACTCGCCGAACGTGCGCTCGTGCTCGGCGTCGCGCAGGCGCTGCAAGATCACCTGGCGAGCCGTGGTGGCGGCGATGCGGCCGAAACCCTCCGGGGTGTCGTCCCACTCCTCCACGACCGCGCCGTCCGCGCCCAGCTCCTGGGCCAGCACCCGGACCACGCCGGTCTTCCGGTCGATCTCGACCCGCGAGTGCGGGTGGTGCCCGTCGGTGTGCTTGTACGCGGTCAGCAGCGCGGTCTCAATGGCTTCCAGCACGGTGTCGAAGGGGATGTCCTTGTCCCGTTCGATCGCCCGCAGTGCGGCGATGTCGACGTTCACTCCGACTCCTCCTCCTGCTCCGATGACCGGTCTTCCAGGAGCGCCAGCTCCTCGACCGGAGGCTGCTTGAACTCGACCTCCACCACGGCTTTCTCGATGGTGCGGTACTCGACCCGCGTCAACCGGCCCTTGACGAGCAGCGTGACCCCGCTCTCGTCGGCGTCGCCCACCCGGCCGAACCACTCGACCTGGTCGGGCTGCTTGACCTTGACCAGCCGCAACCGGGCACGCCGCCAGTGGCGGGGCCTGGTCAGCGGGCGGTCCGCGCCCGGTGACGTGACTTCAAGCGTGTACGGGCCTGCGATGAGGTGTTCGTGCGCGTCGAGCGCGGCGGACACGGCGCGGCTGGCCTGGGCGACTTCGTCCAGTCCGATGCCCTCGTCGCCGTCCACGACCACCTTCACCAGCCTGCGACGCCCAGCCTGGTTCACGTCGAGCGATTCGAGGTCGAAGCCGATGGCCTCGACCGCCTCCCGCACGACGGGGGTCAGCTGCGCGGCGAGTTCTCCGCGCGGCGGGCTGGACACGTGGTGACTCCTTTCGGGTGCAGAAGGCACGGCAACCCCGGCCGACGCTGCACTCGCCGGCCGTTGGTCGCCCAGACTATCTGGTCCGCGACACCTCGCACGCTCCAGAGCCGATCACCCCGCCTCTGGCAGGATCGGAACATGTGATCGGAAGAACGGCGCCCAGCAGGCGCGCCATCCTCGCGGCGGTGGCCATCGCACCCCTCGCGGCAGCAGCGTGCACCACCACACCGCCCCCGGCGCCGGCCCCGGACGAGCTGGAGGAGATGCTGCGCGCGGCCCGCGCGGACGCCGCCCTCGCGACGGCCGTGGGAGCGCAGGAGACGGCGGCGGCCAGGACCGAGCACGCGCAGCGCCTGAAGGCCGAGGTGGACCGCGCGACGCCCAAGGTCCCCGGCGAGACGACGTCGGCCCAACCCGAACCGACCCCGACCACACCGGCGAACCCCACGAGAGAGGCCCTGGTCACCGCTTTGCAGACGGCCCAGAAGCAGGCGGCGGACCTGGCGATCAAGGTCCCGACCCACCGAGCGGGCCTGGTGGCCTCCGTGTCGGCGGGCTGCGCGAGCCTCGTGGAGGCCCTGGTATGAACGTCGACGCACTGCAAGACGCCTTGGCCGCCGAACACGCGGCCGTGTGGACCTACGGACTGGTCAGCGCTTTCATCGACCAACAGGCCGCAGCCGTGGCAGAGGGCGCAAACGCCCACCGCGCCCGCCGCGACACCACGGAACGCCAATTGCGGGACGCGGGCGCACAACCCAAACCACCGGCCCCGGCTTACCTCCCGCCGACCCCGGTGAACAACGCGACAACGGCGATCGCGGCCCTGATCACCGTGGAGAACGACGCGTGCGCAGCCTGGCGAGGCGTACTGGAACGAACCGACGACACAAACCTGAGAAAATCAGCCCTGGACGCCCTGACGAATTCGGCAGTACGGGCAACCCGCTGGCGAAAAGCAGCCGGCACCACTCCCACCGCGATCCCCCTACCAGGCACCGCAGTAGGCTGAGCCCACCCACAGGCCAACCGCGTCGTGTTCTCCCCGTATGGCCTGCGCGCCAGCGAACCACGCTCGTTCCCGGGGCGCAAGCACGCTTTTCGCTTGCGCCCCGGGAACGAGCGTGGTTGTCTCTGACCAGGCCATACGGGGAGAACACGACCCGCTCTTGAATGTTCTCCTTGGCGGTCTGCCAGTCCGGCGAGGACTCTTTTAATCTTTTAAGTTTTTAAAGTCCCACCCACCGGCACCAGCCAGCCTTCACTCCAACTCGGCCACCAACCGAAACGCATCCTCGGACACTCTCTTCATCAACGCGTTGTGCGCACCCGGGTCCGCCCCGTGCTGCACGGTGTCCGACTCGATGATGATCAGATCCCGGTCGTCCAGCCGAGCGGCGAACCCGCCGTTGCCCAACGTCCGCAGACCAGGCACCTGAACGGCACCGTCCTTCACCAGGTCGTTGACGTTCCCCGTGCCGTCCCGGGAAGTCAGCTCCTTCAGCTTCGACGCGTCCGCGGTCGTCTTCATCCGCACCACCGACACCGACGTGTACACCGTCTTCCCGTCCGGCGTCTTCGTGGTGAAGAGCCCACGCGTCAACTGCTGACACGGCGTAGCGGTCAGGAAGACCTTCGTCTCGCCGTAGGCGTGCGGTGCGCACTGGCTGTCCTTCAACGCCTCGGGCACCTGCGGGGACCTCTCGAACTCGAACTCCCCGGTCGGCGCGGGCGTCTCGGCGGGCGGCGCGGTGGGGGTCTCCTTCGGCACCACCACGAACCAGATCAACCCGGACACCGCCGCCACGCCGAGCAGGCCAAGCGCCTTCAGGAGCAGGCCGCGCTTCTTCGAGGGCGGCGGCGGGTGAGGCGCGCCCAGCAGGGAGTCCAACTGCCCCATCTCGGACGGTCCGAACTGGGTGGTGTCCCCGACCCGCGGCGCTGCCGGCGACATCCCAGGCACCCCAGGCACCCCGGGCACACCTCGCGGCACTCCAGGTGCCCCGGACATGCCCGGCGGCACTCCCACCACCCCGTGAGGGGGCACACCAGGAGGCGGCCCCGGCACACGGGGTAACCGCTGCGTCACCTCTTCAGGTGATTCAGGAGGAACCGACACAAACGACCACGGTAACGGACGGCCGCTAGCGCAGCGCTTCGAGCACGAGTTCGACGTCCTCGACCGTGTTGTACAGGTGGTACGCGAACCTCACCCGACCTGCGCGAACAGAGGACCGCACCCCCACCGCCGCCAACCGCGACGCCGCAGCGTCCGGCAACTCCAGCGACACGATGGCCGACCTGCGCGGCGCCAGCCCCAACCCGGCGAGCAGCGAGTCCGCCAGCCCCACGTTGTGGTCCCGCACCGCGGCCAGGTCCAGCGAGGCCAGGTAGCCCAACGACACCGCCGCGCCGTACTGCGCCAGCCACACCGCCGAGATGTCGAGCCGCCGGGCGTCGTCCGCCAGCCGCAGCGGCAGGCCGTACACCGAGGTCCACGGGTCTTCGCCGGCGAACCAGTTGGCGGCGACCGGCCGGGCCGTCGCGAGCCCGCGCGGCGAGACGGCCAACCACGCGCAACCACGCGGGGCCATGAGCCACTTGTAGCCGACGGACACGATGTAATCCGCCCACTCCAGCGAGAGCGGCAGCCAGCCGACCGCCTGGGAGACGTCCAGCAGCACCGGCACGCCGGTGGCCCGGAGCCCTTCGAGGTCGGCGATCCGGCCGTCGGCGGACTGGACGACGCTCACCGCGACGAGGTCGTGGCCGTCGACCGCGGACACCAGCTCGTCCAGGTCGACCTCGGTCACATCCAGGCCCCGGGCGGCGAACGGGAAGGTCAGCGACGTGAACTCGCCACGCACCACCAGCACCCGCGCCCCGTCCCGCAGACCGGCCGCCACGGTGGACACCACCTGGGCCACGGACGCGCCGACCGCGATCCGCTCCGCCGGCACACCCACCAACCGCCCGAACGCCGCCCGCGCCGCCGTCACCGACGCGTCGGCCGACGCGGGCGTGTCCTCACCGGCCGCCCACCGCTGCACCGCGGCGGCCACCGCGGACGCCGCCGGCGCCGGTGGCACGCCGACGCTCGCGGTGTTCAGGTAACCGGCAGGTACGTCGAAGTCAGCTCCGAAAGCAGTGCGCACACCTCACACCTACTCCACGCGATCACCCAGCGTCCAGCGACTTCTCCTGAGCACTCCGCTCTGCGCCCCGCTCAGCCCCCCGGTCCTTGCGCCGCACGTAGACCTGCTTCCGCACCCGCGCGACCACCGTGCCGTCCGCGGCCACGACCTCCACCGGGAACCACAACAACGCCCGCCCGCCACCAGCGGCCTCGGCACGCAGCGACTCCAACTGCTCGTCGGTGAGCCGGAACTCGGCGTACACCGTCCCCCGACCCGGGGACACGAAGTCGATCTCACCGGCGCGGTCCCACACCACGTGCTCGCGCCCCAGGTGCCGGAGCACCATGAGCATCCAGAACGGGTCGGTCATCGAGAACAGCGAGCCCCCGAAGTGCGTGCCGACGTAGTTCCGGTTGTACCAGCGCAAGCGCATCCTGACCTTGGCGTACCGGAAGTCGTCGGACAACGCGACGACGCGGATGCCGGCGAACAGGAACGGCGGCCACAGGTTCATGCCCAGCCGCAGACGAGATGCCTTCACACGCGGGACATTACCCGTCGGTAACCTCACCGCAGCAGGATGATGTTCCCCGTCACACGCGCCGCGGCGTCCGAGCACAGGAACGCCACCACCGGCGCGACCTCCTCGGGCATCGCCACCGGGAACCGCTCGCGCACCGCGTCGTTGACCCACCCGGTGTCCGTCACGCCGGGCTTGACCATGTTCGCGGTGACCCCGTGCGGCGCCAGTTCCGCCGCCGCCGACAGCGTGTAGTTGTTCAACGCGGCCTTCGCCGCGCCGTAGGACACCTCGCCCGGGAAGCCGTCCGGCCCGCCGGAGGTCATCCCGACGATCCGGCCCCAGTTGCCGCCACGCGCCAGGTGCCGCCGGGCGAACTCGGCGATCAGCACCGCGCCGGCCCGCGCGTCCACGGCGAACTGGGCGTCGAACGTCTGCGGCGTCACCGCGCGCTGCACCCGCCCGAACTGGTCGACCTCGTTCGCCAGGAACGTGTCCTGCACCCACCCCGACGCGTTGTTGACCAGCACGTCGACCGGGCCGAACACCCGCTCGGCGGTGTCGAACAGCATCGCGGGCGCGGACACGTCCGCCAGGTCCGCCTCCACCGCGTGCGCCCGCCCGCCGCTCTCCACGATCGCCGCCACGACGTCGTCCGCACCGCTCTCCCGCGCCCGGAAATACTCGTCGGGCACCTGCGGGTCGGGTGCCGGCGCGTACCGCAGGTAGGTGATCAGGACCGCGACGCCCTGCGCCGCCAACGCCCGCGCCACCGCCGCGCCGATGCCCTGGTTCGCGCCCGTCACGATCGCCGTGTGCCTGTGCTCCACAACGTCGACTCTGCTACTCCCCACCGCCCCCGGTCCACACCATTTCCCCCCGCACACCCGGCCCAGCACCCCTAAAATCGCAGGACATGCGCACCGAAGAGATCGAGATCCGGACCGGTGGCACCGAGGTGGTGCACGACCTGACCCGGACGTGCGAGGAGTTCCTGGCCGACGTCGACGGTGACGGGCTGCTGCACGTGTGGGTACCGCACGCCACCGCGGGCCTCGCCGTGCTGGAGACCGGGGCGGGCAGCGACGACGACCTGCTGGCCGCGCTGCGGGACCTGCTGCCCAAGGACGGCCGCTGGCGGCACAAGCACGGCAGCCCCGGTCACGGCCGCGACCACGTGCTGCCCGCGCTCGTGCCGCCGTACGCGACGATCCCGGTGCTGGGCGGCGTGTTGGCGCTCGGCACGTGGCAGTCCGTGTGCCTCGTGGACACCAACGTCGACAACCCGGTGCGCAAGGTGCGCTTGAGCTTCCTCGCGGGCTGAATTTCCCGGCACGCCCCGACTTCCGGAACCGGCGGGGTACCGTGCAGCCGTGACATACCCAGGTGACGGACAGAGCGGCTGGGGTGGTCAGTCCGGTCAGCAGAACCCGGGTTACGGGCAGCAGGGCTCCGGCTACCAACCCGACGGCGGGCAGTACGGCTACGGCGGCGTCCCGCAGGACCCCCAGTACGGGCAGCCGAACTACGGCGCGTCCTACGGCGGCCTCGGCGTGTTCTCCGGCGGGCAGGAACCACCGCGGAAGAAGAGCAACGCCAAGCTCTGGGTGGTCATCGGCGTCGTCGCGCTGCTCCTGGTCGGCGGCGGGCTCACCGCGTACTTCGTCACCCGGCCCGACGAGTCGCAGCCGGTCGCGGGCACCGACACCTCGACGCCTACCACCACGAAGCCCACCACGACCACGAAGACGTCCGACCGGGCCTCGTGCGAGGCGGCGAAGGCGGGCTGGAACTGCCTGCCGGTGGAGAGCCTGTCGTACCGCTACGACGTGCCGAAGGCGTGGACGCCCAACCCGCAGTCCGCTCCCGTCGAGGGGATGGACAACGTCAAGCTCACCGGGCTCACCGTGTACGGCGTGTACGAGTGCGGTGGCTCGCGGTTCAACCGCGGCAGCACGGGTGGCGTGGTCGTGCCGCAGACCGACCTCACCACCGTCGCGAAGGACTTCGCCCAGAAGCTGGGCGCGCAGTATTACCAGTCGGCGAAGAACGCCGAGGTCAAGCTCAGCGAGCCGAAGCCGGTGAAGGTGCCCAACGGCAGCCGTGCGCAGATCGAGGGCGTGCAGGTCGACGCGACGATCACCACGTCGGGCAGTGACTGCCTGGCTTCGCAGGGCATGGTGAAGGTGTTGGTGCTCAAGGGCACCACGGGCTACCACGTGTTCATGGCGAACGGCGACCTCGCCGGCGGACCGGCCACCCCGAAGCCCGCGACCGAGGCCGACCTCCAGGCGATGGTCGACTCCGTGCAGCCGTTGTCGCGCTGACCCTTCTTCTCCCCCCCCGCTCAACCCTCCCGACCGGAAAGCGTGCGACTGCTGTGAGTGCTGCCGAAACACTGGTGCTGTGGGACATCGACCTGACCCTGATCGACGCGCGGGGCCTGGGTCACGGCTGGTACCGCACGGCGTTGCACGCCGTCGCCGGCCTGGAACTCGTGCACACGCCGAGCTTCCCGGGCCGCACCGAGCGCGCGATCACGCAGGAGTTGCTGCTCGCCCACGACCTCGAACCCACCGAGGAGCTGATCGCCCGGCTGCACGCCGCGTTGATCGACGTCGCCACGCGGGAGCACGGGTTGCTGCCGACCAGCGGCCACGCGCTGCCGGGCGCGGCGGAGGCGCTGGCCGCGCTCGCGGGCCGACCGGCCGTCGTGCAGTCGCTGGTGACCGGGAACCTGGTGGAGATCGCGCGTTACAAGCTCGGCGCGTTCGGCCTCGACACGCACGTGGACTTCGAGATCGGCGGCTACGGCTCGGTGTCCGAGCACCGGCCGGAACTGGTGCTGGAGGCCGTGCGGCTCGCGTCGGCCAAGCACGGCAAGGACTTCGAGGCCGTCGTCATCGGCGACACGCCGCACGACGTGGACGCCGCCCTGCACCACGGCGCGTTCGCGATCGGGGTGGCCACCGGCCGCAGCAGCGTCGCGGAACTCCGCGACGCCGGCGCGCACGTGGTGCTGACGGACCTGTCCGACACCGCCGCGGTGCTCACCGCGGTGCTCGACCGCTGAAAGGAACCCCCCGGGGGACACGCCCCCGGGGGTTCGCTCAGCCCCTCACCACGTCCAGCAGGTGCCGCACGGCGTCGTCCACCGGCACCTCGACCCGCTCGCCCGTCCGGCGGTCCTTGACCTCGACCAGCCCGTTGGCCAGGCCGCGGCCCACCACCAGGATGGTCGGCACGCCGATCAGCTCGGCGTCGGCGAACTTCACGCCGGGGCTCGCCTTCCGGTCGTCCAGCAGCACGTCCAGCCCGGCCTCGGCCAGCTCGCCCGCGAGCCGCTCGCCACCGGCGAGCAGGGTCTCGTCCTTGCCGGCCACCACGACGTGCACGTCGGCGGGCGCGACGTTGCGGGGCCAGATCAGGCCGCGGTCGTCGTGGCTCTGCTCGGCGATGACCGCCACCAGCCGCGAGACGCCGATGCCGTACGAGCCCATGGTGATCCGCACGGGCTTGCCGTCGGGACCCAGCGCGTCCAACCCGAACGCGTCCGCGTACTTGCGGCCGAGCTGGAAGATGTGGCCGATCTCGATGCCGCGCGCGGCGACCAGCACACCCGCGCCGTCGGGCGACGGGTCGCCCTCCCGCACCTCGGCGACGTCGAGCACGCCGTCCGGCGTGAAGTCGCGGCCCTGCACCAGGTCCACCACGTGGTGGTCGGCCTTGTCCGCGCCGGTGACCCAGGCGGTGCCGCGCACCACGCGCGGGTCGACCAGGTACCGCACGCCGTTGGCCTGGAGCGCGCCCGGCCCGATGTAACCCTTGACCAGGAACGGGTTCCGCGTGAAGTCGGCCTCGTCCAGCATGGACACCTCGGCGGGCTCGACGGCCGCCTCCAGGCGCTTGAAGTCCACCTCGCGGTCGCCGGGCAGGCCGATGGCGAGCAGCTCCGACTCGCCCGCACCCGGGCGGGTCAGCTTGACCAGGACGTTCTTCAGCGTGTCCGCCGCCGTGAACTCGCGGCCGAGGCCCGCGCCGTTGAGGAAGTCCACCAGGGACTCGATGGTCGGCGTGTTCGGCGTGTGGTGGACCTGCGCGGCGGGCTTGTCCTCGACGGGCTGCTCGGCGGGCGCGGGCGTCACCACGGCCTCGACGTTGGCCGCGTAGTCCGATCCCGTGCTGCGGACGAACGTGTCCTCGCCGGTCGGCGCGACGGCCAGGAACTCCTCGGACGCCGAGCCGCCCATCGCGCCGGACGTCGCGGAGACGATCACGTACTCCACGCCCAGCCGCCCGAAGACCTTGATGTACGCCTCGCGGTGCTTGCGGTAGGACTCCGCCAGGCCCTCGTCGTCCAGGTCGAACGAGTACGAGTCCTTCATGACGAACTCGCGACCGCGCAGGATGCCCGCGCGGGGGCGCGCCTCGTCGCGGTACTTGGTCTGGACCTGGTAGAGCGTGACCGGGTAGTCCTTGTACGAGGCGTACTCGCCCTTCACGGTGAGCGCGAACAGCTCCTCGTGGGTGGGGCCGAGCAGGTAGTCGGCGCCCTTGCGGTCCTTGAGGCGGAAGAGGGTCGGGCCGTACTCGGTCCACCGGTTGGTGGCCTCGTAGGGCTCCCTCGGCAGCAGCGCGGGGAAGTGGATCTCCTGCGCGCCGATCGCCTCCATCTCCTCGCGGACGACGCGCTCGATCTTGCGCAGCACCCGCAGCCCGAGCGGCAGCCACGAGTACCCGCCCGGCGCGACGCGGCGGACGTAGCCCGCGCGGACCAGCAGCTTGTGGCTGGGTACTTCGGCGTCGGCCGGGTCCTCGCGCAGCGTGCGCAGGAACAGCGACGACATCCTCGTGATCACGGTGGGTGCTCCTCTGGCGCGGCTTGTCCGCAAAGGGTAATGAACCGACCCCGCGCGGCTCCAACGGGTTGATTGTCGGTCCCCCCGGCTACCGTCCCGGGCATGAGCCTCGTCATCGACATGATCACCATCGACACGGCGGACCCGCGTCGGCTGGCCGATTTCTGGACCAAGGCCCTCGGCACCGACGTGCAGGAGGACTTCGGCGAGTTCCTGATGCTCGCGCCGACGGCCGAGGGCGGCCCGCGGCTGGGCATCCAGCGCGTCGACGACCCCACGCCGGGCAAGAACCGGCTGCACTTCGACGTGCACGTGGCGGACCGCGCGGCGGAGGTGGCGCGGCTGGTCGGCCTGGGCGCGACCGAGGTGGCCGAGCACACCGTGCCCGGTCTGAGCTGGACGGTGCTGGCCGACCCGGACGGCAACCAGTTCTGCGTGGGCCAGGAGGGCTGACGCACTAGGCTTGCCGCCCGTGCTGGTGCTGCTCCCCCCGTCGGAGACCAAGGCGACCGGCGGCCGGGGCCGGCCGCTGGACCTCGACCTGCTCGCGCTGCCCGTGCTGAACCCGGTGCGCGCGAAGCTGGTGGACGCCCTCGTGGACCTCGCCCGCGACGTGCCGGCGAGCCTGGCCGCGCTGGGCCTGTCCGAGCGGCAGGCCGACGAGGTGGCGCGCAACGCCGAACTCCGCACCGCGCCGACCCTGCCCGCCCTGGAGCGCTACACCGGTGTGCTCTACGACAACCTGGACCTGAAGACGCTGACGAAGGCCGAGCGGTCACGCGCGGAGGGTCGGCTGGCCGTGGCGTCGGCGTTGTTCGGCGTGGTGCGCGGCGGCGACCCGATCCCGGCGTACCGGCTGTCCGGTGGCAGCGCGCTGCCCGCCACCGGACCGCTGGGCGCGTTGTGGCGGCCGGTGCTCACGCCGGCGCTGGCCGACGTCGAGGTGGTCGACCTGCGGTCCGCGCCGTACACGTCGTTGGCGAAGATCCCGCACGCCATCACGGTGCGCGTGGTCACCGAGGGCGCCGACGGGCGGCGGCAGGCGGTGAGCCACTTCAACAAGGCCCACAAGGGGCGGCTCGCCCGCGCCGTCGTGCGGTCGCGGGCGGAGGTGCGGTCGGTGCGCGGCCTGGTGAAGATCGCCGGCGGCGCCGGGTTGCGCCTGGAGCCGACCGGCGAGAGGTCCCTCGACCTCGTCGTGTGACGTCAGGCGGCCTCGCTCACCGCCCGACGCCGCGCACGCACCCACACCGATCCCCGCACCTGTTCGGCGTTCACCGCGGCCGCGTGCAACTCGTGCTCCAGGCGGCCCGCGTCGCGGTCGTGCACGTCGGAACTCCCGGCGGGCCATGGGTCCCGCAGGCGGCGGTGATTGCGCTCCAGGCCGAGGACGACGAGTGCCACCACGGCCAGCACGCAGAGCAGAGCAGTCATGGCGCCAACTGTGCGACCGCCAAGAAACAGCCACAATTGGCAGCTTTGCCGTTGTTCGTCAATATCCAGCCACCTACGCTCGATCCATGCTCACCTCCGTGGCCGTACCCCTCGTGGACGGCGTGACACCGTTCGAGTTCGGCGTGCTCTGCGAGGTCTTCGGCCTCGACCGGGCCGACGACGACGTGCCGCCGATCGACTTCCGGGTGTGCGGCGAGGAGCCGGGCAAGCCGATCCGCACCTCCGTCGGCGTGGCGCTCGTGCCGGAGCACGGGCTGTCCGCGCTGGCGGACGCGGACCTGGTCGCCGTGCCCGCGCTGAGCATCCGCGACGAGTACCCCGAAGCGCTGGTGGACGCCGTCCGGCACGCGCCCACCGTCCTCTCGGTGTGCAGCGGCGCGTTCGTGCTCGGGGCGGCCGGACGCCTCGACGGCAAGCGGTGCACGACGCACTGGCGGTACACCGACCGGCTCGCGGAGCGGTTCCCGAACGCGCGGGTCGACCCGGACGTGTTGTTCGTGGACGAGGGCGACGTGATCACCGGCGCGGGCACGGCGGCGGGCATCGACGCGTGCCTGCACGTCATCCGCCGCGAGCTGGGTTCCGCCGTGGCGACGACCATCGCCCGGCGCATGGTGGTCGCCCCGCAGCGGGACGGCGGGCAGCGCCAGTTCACCCGGCCCGTGCCGGTGCGGGCGGACAGCCTCCAGCCGACGCTGGTGTGGATGTTGGAACGCCTTGACACCGAGCACTCCGTGGCCGACCTGGCCGCGCACGCGCGCATGTCCGAACGCACGTTCGCACGGCGGTTCACCGCCGAGACCGGCACCACGCCGCACCGCTGGCTCACCGCGCAGCGCGTGCTGCGGGCGCGGCAGCTGCTGGAGGACACCCGGCTCGGTGTGGAGGACATCGCGCGGCGCTGCGGTTTCGGCACGGCGGCGTTGCTGCGGCACCACTTCCACGCTTCCGTCGGCGTGTCGCCGAAGGACTACCGCCGATCGTTCTCGTGCGCGTAGCGCATCGCACCGGTCGGCGGCCGAACGCATGACTCCAAGCGAGTGCGATGTCACCTCACGTGACGGTGCTGACACAATGGGCCAGTGAGTCTCGACACACCGGGTGAGCGCGTCTCCGCCGACGACGACCCACCCGACCCGTTCCCGGGTCGCCCGGTTTCGCCCGCCGCGTTGCGCCTGATCACCGAGGACCTGGAGTCCGGCGGCGACCTGTCCGGGCCGGAGGCGCTGGAGCACGTGTGGCACGGCCTGTGCGCGGCCCGGTTGCTCGGCCTGCGCCTGGCGGCGTCGGGCCTCGCGCGGCTCCAGGTCAACGCCGAGTCCGTCGAGCACCAACTCGCCGCGGACTTCGCCGGCACGGCGGCGTTCGCGCGGCGGCGGCTCACCCTGCCGACCCCGGCCACGTCCGCGCCACTGGCCCCGACCGAGGTGGGCGAGGCCGTCGAGGCGCTGGTCGAGTTCAGCGCCGCCGCCCGCCGCCGGATGCTGGCCTCCGCGCGGCTGGCCGCGGAGTGGCACGACGAGCGCGTGCTGCGGCACGACTCCCTGGTGATGGGCGAACTCGGCGCCGCGTGGTTGGGCAACCGGCGCAGCTACCGCGTCGACCGCTGACGCACCAGTCGCCGGCCACGCAACCCATCGGCACACCGCACCGGCCCACCATCGGCACGCCGCCCACCGGCCGCCGTCCCCCGCGCACCGGGTCGTTCCCCCGCGCACCGCGCAACCGGCCGCCGTTCTCCGCGCACCGGCCGCCATTCCCCCACGCGCCGCCCACCGCGCACCGCCCACCGCGCACCGCCCACCGCGCAACCGGCCGCCATTCCCCCCGCGCACCGCGCCGGAAAACCCCGCCGGAAAAACCGTTTGCGCTCCCCCCACCCCAACCGGCAAGCTGTCCCCGAACGCGCAGGGAGCCGGGCCGACCGGCGGACGCAGAGGAGGTGCCCCCATGGCGATCGCTGTCCTGGACGTGGCGCCGACCCGTCCGCTCGCCCCGAACGCGTAGCGCGCCGACCACACGCGCCGCCGGGGCGATCCTCCTCCCGGTCATGGAGCCCACCCCGTGCGCAAGCACCAGCGTTTTTCCCACCGTGCCTCGGACCACTTCACCGAGGAGCACGACGACTACGACGACTACGGCCACGCCGACGACCTGGGCAAGCGCGCCAAGCGCCGCACCCGGGACGACGACGAGCCGGCACCGGCCCGCCGGGGCCGCCTCACCGAGGACGCCCGCGAGCGCCTGGCGCAGGCACGCGACGACGCGGAGACCGCTGACGTCCCGGACGGCGGCGACCGCTGGTCCAACTGGGACGCCGCCGACCACGGCCCGCAGCCGTGGCCCGAGTGGCTGGTCACCGACCTGTCCGCGGTGGACCGCGAACTGGGGATCGTGAAGACCGGCAAGGAGGCGGACGTCTTCCTGCTGGAACGCGCGGTGCCCGGCGACGACAACCGCTCGTGCCTGCTGGCGGCCAAGCGGTACCGCAGCAACGACCACCGCATGTTCCACCGCGACGCGGGCTACCTGGAGGGCCGCCGGATGCGGCGGTCGCGGGAGAACCGCGCGATCGAGAACCGCACGGCGTTCGGGCGCAACCTGATCGCCGAGCAGTGGGCGGTGGCGGAGTTCGCGGCGTTGTCCCGGCTGTGGCAGCTCGGCGCGCCCGTGCCGTACCCGGTGCAGCGGGCGGGGACCGAACTGCTGCTGGAGTTCGTCGGCACGGACGGCGCGTCGGCGCCGCGGCTGGCACAACTGCGGCCGGAGCCGGACGAACTGCTCGACCTGTGGCGGCAACTGGTCGACGCGCTGAGCGTGCTGGCGTCGGCGGGGCTGGCGCACGGCGACCTGTCGGCGTTCAACCTCATGGTGCACGACGGCAGGCTGGTGGTGATCGACCTGCCGCAGGTGGTGGACGTGGTGGCGAACCCGCGTGGTGAGGAGTTCCTGGAGCGGGACGTCCGCAACATCGCGGGTTGGTTCACCGGTCGCGGGCTGCCGCCGGACGTGGCCGACCCGGACGAGCTGACGGCGATGCTGCTCGAAGTCGCCCGCCTGGGCTGATCCACCGGGCCTGACCGCCGGCGAACGCGGCGGTCAGGCCCGCACCAGCGGCCACACGGCGGCGAACAGCGGCTCGGCGGGCAGCACCTCGTCGGTGGCCAGCCAGTGGTAGACCAGCGGCCCGAAGAGCAGGTCGCGCACCAGCACGGGATCGACGTCGGCACGCAGCTCGCCACGTGCCACGCCCCGGCGCACCACCTCGGCCACCAGCGCGTGCCGCCCGGCGAGGAACCCGTCCAGGACGCCCGGCACGCGACGTGCTTCGGCGTGCACGGCCAACAGCACCCAGGACAGCCCGCGCACCAGGGATTCGGCCAGCACCAACAGGTCTTGGCGCGCGCTGCCGGTGTCCGGGTCGGTCATCGGGACCTGCTCCGCCACCACGTGCGCGACGAGGTGCAGCTTGGTCGGCCACCGCCGGTACAGCGCCGGCCGGCTGACGCCTGCGCGCGTGGCGACGGCGTCCAGGGTCAGCGCGTCGTAGCCGACTTCGTCCAGCAGGGCCAGCGCGGCGGTGGCCAGCGCTTCGTCGATGTGCGTGCTCCGAGGTCGTCCCGCCATGCGTTACATGATGTAACGTAATGACATGAACCGCAAGAACGTGGGCAAGAACGTCACCTGGGGACTGCTCGCCGCGTGGGTCGTCCACGACCTCGAAGAGCTGCTCACCATGCCGGGCTGGACCCGGCGGCACCCCGTGGTCCCGACCACCACGCCCGCGCAGGCCGCCATCGCGATCGGCGCGGTCGGCGCGGTGGTGGCCGCCGCGTCGGCGGCGGGCGCGCGCACCGGTGGGCGGTCGCCGTTCTTCCAGTCCGTGCTGACCGGGTTCGGGCTGCACTCGATCACGCACCTCGCGGCGACCGCGGCGCACCGCGGCTACACGCCTGGGGTGGCGACCACGCCGATCGTGGTGATCCCGTTCAGCGCGTGGGCACTACGTCGACTCCGCCGTGCGGGCGTGGCCGGAAACCCTTCCCCAAGTGCACTTCTCTGGTTCCCGATCACGGTCGGCGCGGCGCACGGACTTGCCCGTTTGGCCACCCGTGTGCGGCAGAACACCGCGGGGGTGCGCGCGCCGGCCGCGTGATCGGCTACACTGAGTGGTGCATCGCCCGGAGGCGCAACGACCGTTCGCGGCCCCAGACCCGGCAGGGCGGCGATGCTCCGAACGGTGTTCCCACCGTGATGTGAACCGTGCTCCCAACCGCAATCGGCGCGACACCGCGCCGGGCCCGTCCTTGCGATTCGCGCCTGCGCCAACGGCAGAAGCAATCCCCGAGACGTGCCTTGTCCCGGAGGTAAGCTTTGCCACCCATGTCCCAAGGCCGTTCCGAGCGCCCGCAGTTCCGCAAGCCGCGCAAGCGCCAAGGCCAGGGCAACAACCGGCGTACCCAGCCCGTGCTGGAGACGACCGTTCCCGATCACGTCGAGAGCACGCTGCCCGAGGGGCCGCTGCCCTCGTTCGCCGAACTCGGCCTCCCCGAGGAACTGGTGAGGGCGCTCGACCAGGCGGGCATCGCCGAGCCGTTCCCGATCCAGGCCGCGACGCTGCCCGACGCGCTCGCCGGTCGTGACGTGCTGGGCCGGGGTCAGACCGGCTCGGGCAAGACGCTCGCGTTCGGCCTGGCCCTGCTGTCCCGCCTCGCGGGCGGTCGTGCCAAGCCGTTGAAGCCGCGCGCGCTGGTGCTGGTGCCGACGCGCGAACTCGCCATGCAGGTGGAGGAGGCGTTGTCGCCGTTCGCGCGCGCCCTCGGCCTGTGGTGCCGCACGGTGGTCGGCGGCACGTCGTTCCCGCGGCAGATCGACGCGCTGCGGCGCGGGGTCGACCTGCTGATCGCCACCCCCGGTCGGCTGTCCGACCACGTCCGCCAGGGCACCGCGGACCTGTCCGAGGTGATGTTCGCGGCGCTGGACGAGGCCGACCAGATGGCGGACATGGGCTTCATGCCGCAGGTGCGCGCCATCCTCGACCTGACCCCGGAGCACGGCCAGCGGCTGCTGTTCTCGGCGACGCTCGACGGTGACGTCGACAAGCTGGTCCGCCAGTACCTGCACGACCCGGTGGTCCACTCGGTCGCGCCGCCCACGGGCAGCGTCACGACGATGGAGCACCACCTCCTCTTCGTGTCCGCCGAGGACAAGCAGTCGGTGGTGACCGAGGTCGCCGCGCGCGAGGGTCGCACGATCATGTTCGTGCGCACCAAGCACCACGTCGACCGGTTGGCGAAGAAGCTGCGTGCCGTGGGCGTGCCGGCGGGCGCCCTGCACGGCGGCAAGGCGCAGAGCGCCCGGACGCGCGTGCTCGGCCAGTTCCGCGAGGGCACCACGCCCGTGCTGATCGCCACGGACGTCGCGGCGCGCGGCATCCACGTGGACGACGTGAGCCTGGTCGTGCACGTCGACCCGCCCGCCGACCCGAAGGACTACCTGCACCGAGCGGGCCGCACGGCACGCGCGGGGCAGTCCGGCACGGTCGTCACGCTGGTCACGCACGACCAGAGGCGCGCCGTGCAGGGCCTGACGGCGCGGGCGGGCATCCGTCCGGCGTCCACCAAGGTCCGTCCGGGCGATGAGGACCTGGTGCGGATCACCGGCGCCCGCACGCCGAGCGGCGTGCCGGTCGCGGAACCGGAGATCCCCACCCGCGCCCCGCGCCGCAACACCCCCCGCCGAGGCGGCAACCCGCACTTCCGCGGCGGCCGAGGCGACCGGGACCACTCCACCCGGGACCGCGACCGCACCGGCCGCCCTCGCCGGGTCGCCCAGCACTGAGCCTGAGCACCACCGAACCGCCCGCCCCGCACTCCGCGAGGCGGGCGGTTCCGCTTTCCCACCACATCGGCCACCGCCCGGCCGACATCTCGCCCGCCCCCAACGGCGGCGCGGGGCGGACAGTGGCTGTCCGGCGCGGACGAAGTGGTTGGTGCGGCGCAGTTCGCGGCCCCACCGTTCAAGCCCAGTCGGACTCTCGGCCCTCGCGCCAGGATCTATCAGGCAGGCTCCCTGAAAGTTTCGGGGTCGGATCTTCTTTCAGGGAGCCTGCCTGAAAATTCGCTACCCAGCCGGTCTGCGCCCGCCCCGCACCGGCACCCCACCGCTCGCACCCACCGCCCGCACCCGCGGTCGCAGCCTGCCGCCCGCAGCCGCGCTCCACGCCCGCAGCCGCGCTCCACACCCGCGCTACGCGTCCGCCATTCGCGCCCGCCGCCCGCACCCGCGCTCCGCATCCGCCATTCGCGCCCGCCATTCGCGCCACCGTCGCGTATCCGCGGGCTGGGCGGCGGAGGGCAGCCCTTCCCCGGCCAGGGGGGTAGGCCCTACTCCGGAACGCCGGCCGACACCAGTGATCAACCGGCGGCGAAATCGGAAGCTCTACGCCATGACAAAGACCTGGCACCGCCCCACGCTGTGGATCGCGTGGCTGATGGCCGCCCTCACCCTCGTCACCATCGGCGGCCTGCTCTTCGACGGCCGTGTGCTCCAGGGCGCTCCGATCTGGCTCAAGCCGTTCAAGTTCGCGGTTTCCCTCACCGTCTACTCGGCCACCCTCTCCTGGCTGCTCTCCCTGCCCCACAAGGGACAGCGCTGGACCTCCGCCCTCGGCACGCTGGCCTCCACGATCCTCTTCGCCGACGTCGCCCTGGTCGCCATCCAGGCGGCACGCGGCACGTTCAGCCACTTCAACACCAGCCCCGACCTGATGAACCGCATCGTGCAGGGCACGTTCGCGCTCTCCATCCCCGTGATGTTCCTCGCGAACGTGGTCCTCGCGGTCTGGCTCTCGTTCCAGCGCCTGCGCGACCGGCCGACCACCTGGGGCATCCGCTCCGGCCTCTACATCGCGGTGCTCGGCATGGCGTCCGGCTACCTCATGTTCATGAGCGTCGGCACGAAGAGGACCGTCAGCGACGCCGCCGGCAGCACCGTCGACCTCCGCGGCGGCCACAGCGTCGGGGTTCCGGACGGCGGCGACGGGATGGCGGTCACCGCGTGGAGCACCACGGGCGGCGACCTGCGCATCCCGCACTTCTTCGGTATGCACGGCCTCCAGGTGATGATCCTCGTGGCACTCGGCGTGTCCGCGCTGGCGCTCAGCGAACGGGCGCGGACCCGCCTGGTCCTCGTCACCGCCGTCGGCTACACGGGGCTGTTCGGCCTGCTGACCTGGCAGGCGATCAAGGGCGAGCCGCTGCTCCGGCCCGGCACCACGACGCTGATCGCGCTCGCCTGCCTGGTGACCCTCGTCGCCGCCGGGGTGGCGTGGACGTTCACGCTCGAAAAGGCAGCTCTCCCGCCAACCCGGCGACCGGCCCCACAACGATGATCGCGGGCGGGCGGATGCCGTGCTCGACGATGTCGTGCCCCAGATCGTCCAAAGTGGACCGCACGACCCGTTGGGCGCGGGTGCTGCCCTCCTGCACCACGGCCACCGGCGTGTCACCGGGCCGCCCCGCCCGCAGCGCCGCCGCGAACGCGCCCGCCCGCTCGACGCCCATCAGGATCACCACGGTGCCGCGCAGGCGGGCCAACGCGGCCCAGTCCACCAGCGACCGCTCGTCGTCCGGCGCGACGTGCCCGGACACCACGACGACCTCGTGCGCCACGCCGCGGTGCGTCACCGGCACGTCGGCCAGCGCCGGCACGCCGAACGCGCTCGTCACGCCCGGCACGACGGTCACCGGCACGCCCGCCTCGGCGCAGGCGATCAGCTCCTCGAAACCACGCCCGAACACGTACGGGTCGCCGCCCTTGAGCCGCACCACGAACTTGCCCGCCTTGGCGTTGTCCACCAACGTGGTGTTGATGAACTCCTGGGTCGCCGCCCGCCCGTACGGGATCTTCGCGGCGTCCACCACCTCCACGTGCGGCGGCAGTTCGTCCAGCAGTTCCATCGGGGCCAGCCGGTCGGTCACGACGACGTCGGCACGGGCCAGCAGCCGCCTGCCGCGCACCGTGATCAGGTCCGGGTCGCCGGGCCCGCCACCGACCAGCGCCACCCCCGGCGGCTGGTCGTGCTGGTCGCTCAGCGAGCCGTCGTGCAACGCCGCCAGCAACCCGTCCCGCACCGCCGCCGAACGCTTGTGCTGCCCACCCGCGAGCACTCCGAGCAGGAGGCCGTCGTGCTCGCCCACGGCGGGCGTGACGGCCGTGCCCTCCACGGCCACGTCGGCACGCACGCAGAAGATGCGCGACTCCGTCGCGTCGGCGGTGACGCGTGCGTTGACGTCGGGGTCGGACGTGCAGGTCAGCACGTACCAGGCGCCCTCCAGGTCACCTGCGGCGTAACGGCGGCGGTGCCACACCGCGCCGCCCGCGTCCACGATCCCCTGGACGGCGGGGGTGACCTCGGGCGAGACGACCTCGACCCGCGCGCCGGACGCCACCAGGCGCGGCAGCCGGCGCTGCGCGACCGTGCCGCCACCGACGACGACGACCTTCCGCCCGGCCAGGTCGAGGCCGACGAGGTAGTGCTGTTCACCGTGCATGGGTAGAAGCATCCACATCAGACATGCCCTGTTCCAAGCGGGGTGCGTCACACCACCGCCGCGGCACGCGCCTCCGCCCGCCGCACCAGACCACCGTGGACGGCGGCGAACGCGCCGGCCAGCACCGCCGCCACCGCGGCCACGGCGAAACCCCCGCCCGGACCACCGGTGGCGAGCACGGCGGCCACGACCGCGCCGGCGAGGCTGCTGCCCACGACCCGCACCAGGGCGTTGATCCCGCCCGCCACCGCGGTCTTGGCGGGTTCGACGTGCTCGACGGCCATCGTGCCCAGCGCCGCGTAGCCCAGGCCGATGCCGAGCCCCAGCACGGCCGTCGCCGCGTAGAGGCCGAACCCGTCGCCCGGCAGCGGCACGAGCCACAGCGCGGCCACCGCCACCACCGCCGAGCCGGCGGCGACGAGGGTGCTCGCCGCGAACCGGCGCATGAGCGCGCCCGCGCACACCGACACCAGCAGCATCAGCACCGTCGTCGGCAGCAGGTGCAGCCCGACCTGGAGGACCGACGCGCCGAGCGCGGTCCGCGCGTGGGCCGCGAAGGTGGTGATCGTCGCGAACAACGCGAAGCCGAGCAGGAGCGACGCCACGGTCGCGCCGACCGTCTTCCGGTGGAGCAGCAGCGGGATCTCGACCAGCGGTTCGGCGGTGCGGCGCGCGGTGCGCACCCACACCGCGGCCAGCACCACCGCGGCCACCAGGAGGCCCATGGTCGCGGGTGACGTCCAGCCCCACACCGCGCCCTCGCTGACGGCGACCAGCAGGCAGACCAGCCACCCGGACACCAGGGCCGCGCCGAGGAGGTCCGGCCGACCGGCCGACGTGCGCACGCGGTCAGCCGGCACGACCACGACCACCAGCGCGAACGCCAGCACGCCCAGCCCCGCCAGGAACCAGAACGCGGTCCGGTGGTCGCCGCCGACCAGTCCCGCGAGGATCATCCCGCCACCGCTGCCGACGCCGATGGTGGCGCTGAGGACACCGATCGCGGCGGGCAGCCGCGGTCCCGGCAGCAGGTCGCGGGCGACGCCGACGGCCAGCGGCAGCAGCGGCGCGGACATGCCCTGGAGCACCCGTCCCGCGACGACCACCGGGAACGCGTCGGTCACCGCGCACAGCACCGCTCCCACCACCAGCAGGGCGAGCGCGACCAACGACACCACGCGCCGGCCGTGCCCGTCACCGAGCCGCGAGAGCAGCGGGATCGCGACGGCCCCGGACAGCAGTCCCGCCGTCAGCACCCACGACGCGGTGGTGGGCGCGACGCCCAGCGCGGCTTGCAGTCCGGGCAGCAGCGGCACCACAACGGTCATCTGGAGGGTGCCGACGGCCACCGCGAACGCCAGTGCCGACACCGTGGCCCACGATTTTTTATACATGTATAGAAAGTAGCATGGGCCCATGCCAGCACGCACCGGACGACCGCCGAGGATCTCCCGGGCCGACATCGTGGCCGCCGCCCACCGGGTGATCGGGGAAGACGGCGTCGAGGGCCTGACCATGCGCAGGCTGGCGCGTGAGGTCGGCAGCACGGCCATGGCGCTCTACCACCACGTGCGCGACAAGGAGGAGTTGCTGCTGCTCCTCCTCGACGACTACGCCGAAAGCCGGCCCAAGCCCGCGGACCTGCCCGACGAACCCCGCGAACGCGTGGTCGCCGTCGCGACGGCGATGCGTGAGGCGTTGTCGGAGTGCCCCTGGGTGGTCGACGTGCTGCGAGCCGACGACCTGCTGTCCGTGGGCGCGCTGTGGTACCCCGAGAAGATCATCGACGCGGCCGTGCACGGCGGGTTGACCCCCGAAGACGCCGTGGACGCCTACCGCGTCATCTGGCACTACACGGCCGGGGAGATCGCCGTGCGCGCCGCGGCCCGGCGACGTCGGGCGCAGGGCACGAGCACCTACCGGGAACGCGTGTTCGCGGACCTCGACGCGCACGACTTCCCGACCCTCGCCCGACTGGGCCCCCGCTGGGAGTCCTTGACCGCCAAGGACACCTACGACCGCGGTCTGCGCGCACTCGTCGCGGGGCTGCTGCCCTGAGGCGTCAGGGGTTCCGCCTTCGGGCGACCAGCAAGGCGGCCACACCGGCGATCGGCAGCACCAGTCCCGCGCCGACCCACCACGCCGTGCCGCCCCGGAGCCCGGTGTCGGCCAGCGGCGGTTTCCCGCCGGCGGGGGCGGGCGGCGTGCCGGTCGGCGGCTCCACGCCGGTCGGTTCCGCCCCAGTAGGGGCAGGCTCAGTGGGGGCAGGCCCGGTCGGCGGTGGCCCGGTCGGCGGCGGGGTCGAAGTCGGGTCGGTCGGCGGCGGCCCGGTCGGGGGCGACGTGGTGGGAGCCGTGGTGTCGGTGGGCGGCGGGTCGGCGCCGGGCGGGGTGGTGGTCGTGGTGGGTGGCGCGGCTTCGCACTCGACGCGGACCTCGCCCAGCCGCACGGACGTCACCGGGCCCTGGTAGACGACGTTGCCGCTGGTGTCGGTGAAGGTCCCGTCGATCCGGATGTCCAGCCACGCCTCGGCGGTGGACTGGCGCGACTGCGTCGCCGGGTCCTGGTGCGGCGTCACGGTCGAGGTGATGGTGCCGCGGCTGATGGTGTCCACGCCGATGTCCTGGCCGGTGATCTCCAGGTTCGTCGTGCCCGCGCCGACGCGCCGACCCAGCACGGTGATCTCGGCGGAGTCCGTCCGGCTGTACGCCAGGGCCAGCGGTCCGATGGGCGGTGGCAGGCACTCGGCGTAGGAGTCGAGCGACGCGACCGCGCCCACGACCGGCCGGACCTCCAGCAGCTCCTGTGTGCGGAAGTGGACCTCCATGCCGGTGAGCTGCGCCTGCGCGAAGTTCTTCGAGGCGGACGCGGAGGTGCGGACGTTGGCGGTGGAGATCTCGACCCGCGTCAGCACGCCGTCGGGATCGCTGTAGTCGCCGTTGTCCTCCACGCCGGGCGCGGGGCTGATCGCCCGGCCGTACTCCCCGCTGAAGGCTTCCAACCCGATCGCCGGAACCCGCGTGGTGTCGAGCCGCACCAGGACCGCGCGCGCGGGCACCGCCCGCACCGCCGACACCGGCACTACGCCGCTCAGCACGACGAGCGCGGTCACGGCACCGAGCGCGAGGGTCGCGGCGGCCCACGGCCGCATGACGGCGGTCATCCCTGGACGGGGTGGGGCGACCGCTCGATCTCCGCACCCACCGCGCGCACGTCGCACCAGACGCCCATCAGCCCCTGGCCGCCGCGGATGGTGAGCCACGGGCCGCGGGCGAACCGGCCGTCCGCGCACGCCACCACGACCCGGAACGTGCCCGCGCCCCGGCACCAGCCCGTCCCGGCGCGGCCCTGGACGAGCACGCCGCAGTTGTGGAGCCCGACCGGCAGGGGGGCGGCGGTCTGGGGACCGGTGGGCCCGACCGGACCGTTGTCGGCGTGCGCGGTCGCGGGGAGGGCGAGCAGGGACAGCAGCACAGCGGCCAGTAGACGTCGCATGGCGCGGATCGGAACACGGGTGCCGTGCCCACGGCCGGGAATCACCCGGACGTGGGCACGGCGGGAACTCACGCGTTGATCTGCGCCGTCAGCTCCGAGTGGTACGTGGCGATCCGCGCGTACACGCCGGGGTAACCGGCCTGCGCGCAGCCGCGGCCCCACGAGGTGGCGCCGATCAGCTTGCCGCCCGCGACGATCGGGCCGCCCGAGTCGCCCTGGCAGGTGTCCGTGCCGCCACGCGGGTAACCCGCGCACACCATGGCGGAGCTGTTGTACTGCGGGTAGGACTGGCGGCAACTGGTGTCCGCCACCACCGGCACGTTGGCCTTGAGCAGGTAGCGCGACGCCGAGCCGCCGGACGACGTGGTGCCCCAGCCGAGGATCGTGGTGCTGGTGCCCGCCGCGTACAGCGCCGTGTCGGCCGACGACGCCAGCGGCAGGTAGGCCGACGTGATGTTGCGGTCGAGGGTCAGCACCGACACGTCGTAGCCGGACGTGGCGGTGCGGTAGCTCGGGTGGACCCAGATGTTGGTCACCGAGGCCACGATGCCCGCGCTGCTCTGCTTGTCCTCCCGGCCCCACACGACGCGGGTGCTCGCCGCGGAGCGGTTGACGGTGCAGTGGGCGGCGGTGACCACCTTGTTGCCCTTGACCAGGGTCCCGCCGCAGAACTGGCCGCCGCTGGACGAGGCCAGGTAGACGGTCCACGGGTACTCGCTGACGGACGCCCGGGTGCCACCGACGATGTACGGCGTCACGTCGGCGTTGGCGGGCGCCACCGTGAGCAGGCCGACGGCGGCGACGGCCGCGGCCAGAGCGGTGATCAGGCGATGCAGGGTTCTCGCCATGGTGCGCTCGATCCTTCCGGCTGGTTGGGGGTGCGGAGGCGGAGTGCTTCCAGCTAGGACCACGACCGGGGCACGCGACAAGAACCGAATGATGTTTCACAGTTGACGCATCAGCGGTTCCCGAACCCGTTCGGCGTTGCCGCGCAACGGATCGCGCCTGGAACACGAGGGCGGCGGTGGAGCGTTGCGCGACAACGGGGCCGCGCTTGGCACACGCCTCCACCGCACCGCGCCGCTACGCGAACACGCACGCGGAGCGCGGCACCGGCGGGCGGAACGGGAAGCGGTGCGTGATTCCGGTCAGGGCTTCGCCACGCCGGACACCCGGACGACCTCCGCACGCACCGGGCCGTCGAGCACGGGGCCGGCGTCGGGCCCGACGAACGCCACCGCCGCACCCGCCTCGGCCAGCCCCACCGCGCCGTCCGCCCGCACCCGCGTGCCCGGCCGCAGCAGGTGCCGGACCTGGTCCACGCAGTCGTCCGGCCCGACCACCACGGACGCCCGCCGCAGCTCGGCCTCCGCACGCGGCGTGCGGTCGTCCGCCGCGCCGGGACCGAGGCCGACCAGGGCGAGCCGACCGCGGGGCAGGACGCGGGCCGCCGCGACGGTCACGCGGTCGTGCTTCACCTTCTCCACGGCCATCTCCACCCGGCCGCCCGCCGCCAGCTCCATCGCACCGCGCAACGCCGCCGCCTCCGCCACGCTCGGGATGCCGATGGGCAGCTCCGCCGGGTTCGGCACGGGCAGCACGGCCAGCTCCTCACCGGGGTACGCGAGCAGCGGCACGTCGGCCACGTCGTGCCAGAACGCCCACTCCTCCACCGCGTCGACGATCCCCGCCTCCGCGGTCTTGCGGTCGAGCGTGGCGAACGCGCGCACCGCGCGCAGGTCGAGCCCCCGCGCCTCCAGACCCGCCAACGCGTCCGACACCGCCGACGACGACACGCCCGCGCCGGAACCGACGCCGACCACCAGGGTGCGCGGTACCAGCACGAGCAGCTTGTCCGGCCGCGGCCCGGTGGGCAGCCGGTCGTCCAGCACCACGGTCCACGTGGCGTGGCCGTGCGCCACCACGTTGTCCGGCAACGCGGGCAGCGGGAAGCCCAACGGGTTGCGCAGCACCACGGTGTCCCCGTCGCGGACCGCCGCGCCGCACGCGGCCAGGTCGCCGTCCACCGTCACGTCCAGCAGCTCCACCAGCTCGTCCAGCGGCGAGGCGACCGCCGCCGACGTGACCACGGGCGCGTGGTCGAGCAGTTCGCCGATACGGCCGGCCAACGCGTCGACCCGGCCGAGCAACGCCACCGCGTACCCGCCGTCCACGCACACCACGCCGGGATCGGCGCGCTCGTCCCGCAGCAGCGGCGCGACCAGCCGCACGGTGGCGTCCGTGCCGAGGAAGAACACGGCCGCGCCCAGCCGCGGCCACATCCGGTGCAGCGCCGGGCGGATCGGCCCGTCGACCACGACCGCGTCCGGTCCGAGGAAACCCGCGAGTTCAGCGGCTGCCCGCCGCCCGCGCTCGCCGGCGGCGAACAACCCGATCACGCCAACACCCTCCGCATCACGACTTCTTCGCACCCCACAGCACCGTCACCGGGTTCACCGCGAGCAACGCGCCGCCGGTGAGCCGGGCCGCCAGCAGCTGGGTGCCCTCCACCTCGTACCCCGCGTCCAGCAACGCGTCCCGCGCGGGCACGACGTGCTCCAGGTCCGCGGTCGCCACCACGACCCGCGCCGCGCCGACCCGCGCGCACCGGCGCACCGCGTCCGGCCCGCCGCCGCCGACGAACACCGCGTCCGGCCGGGGCAGGTCGGTCGCGTCGGCCAGCGCCGACTCCACCACCCGCACGTCCACGCCGTGCGCGGACGCGTTCGCGATGATCCGCACGCACTGCACCGGGTCCCGCTCGACCGCGACGACGGCCGCGCCGAGCCGTGCGCACTCGACGCCGATCGCGCCGGGACCCGCGCCCACGTCCCACACCAGCACGCCCGGCCGGGGCGCGAGGCGGGCCAGCGCGAGCGCCCGCACCTCGGCGGTCGCGACCATGCCCGTGCGGTGGGCGAAGTCGTCGTCGGGCAGCGCCCAGCCGCCCTCGGCGGGCGCCCACGCGCCGTCCGCGAGGCACAGCGCGAAACCCGGCGCGTCCCAGCGGCGCACCACCGCGTCCGCCGGGTCCAAAGTGGACAACCCGGTCGCGTCGGCGACGGTCAGCGTGCGCCGCCAGCCGGCGAGGCCGCGCGCCAGCTCGGCCGGGTCCGCGCCGGACACCACGACGGCGGGCCGGGCGCGGCACACGTTCAGGGCGTGCCGCAGGCCGCGCTCGGTGGCGTCGACCGCGGTCACCGACTCCCACGACCTGCCGACCGCGGTGAGGAAACCGTGCAGGGCGACGACGTCCACGTCAGTCGGCGCGCTTGGTCTTCCTGGCCCGCGACGCGGCGGGCTTGGCCGTCTTCGCGGCGGCCGGCTTCTTGGGCTGCCGCGGCGTGGTGCTCGCGCGCACCGAGCCGGGCGTGCGCCGGGCCGCCGCCGCGACGGTCGCCTTCGGCTTCGGCTCCGGCTCCACCACGGCCTCGGGCTCCACCACCGGTTCCGCGGCGGGCTCCTCGACCACCGGCTCCACCGCGGGCCGCGGCGCGGGGCGGCGGGCCCGCGCGGTCTCCTGCCACTCGTGCACGGCGGACCACGCGGCGACCGACGCGGAGTCGCGGGCCGCGCGCATCGACCACTTCGACGGGCGGGCCCGGCGCACCGGCTCGTCACCCACCACACCACGCCGCGCGGGCGGAGCCTTGAGCACCTCGCCCACCAGGAACAGCGTGGTGCGGTACAGCTTGTGCTCCTTGACGCACGCCTCCAGCTCGCCGAGCGTGGTCTGCGCGATCGTCTCGTCCGGCAGGGAAACCTTGTACGCCACCACGATCGGCGTGTCGTCGGCGTAGCCGCCCGCCCGCAGCTGCTCCACCACGCGCGCGGTGCGCGCGCCGGACGCGTTGATCGCCATGGTGGTGCCGTGCGCGGCGAACTCCGCCACGTGCTCCGCGCCCTCCGGCCCGGTCAGCACCAGCGACCGCGCGACGTCCGAGGCGGTCAGCTCGCGGCCGACCGACGCGCCCACCGCCGACACCGCCGTCACGCCCGGCACGACCTCCACGACCAGGCCCAGCTTCTGGCACGTGTCGTGCTGCTCGCGCAGGCCGCCCCACACCGCCGGGTCGCCCGCGTGCAGCCGCACCACCTTGAGCTTGCTCGCCGACGCACGCCGGTACAGGTCGACCACGTCGGACTCGGGCACCCGGGAGAAGTCGACCAGCTCGGCGCCCGGGCGGGCGTGCTCGCGCACGCACTCGGCCTCCACGACGGCGGGCGACCAGATCACCACGTCCGCCTCGGCTATCCGCTTCGCGCCCCGCACGGTGATGAGATCGGCGGCGCCGGGACCGGCGCCCACGAACGAGACCCGACCGGTCAGCACAGCTGGCCCTCCACGCGTAATCGGGGTAATCGGCTGGTGGGCACCGACCGTACCGCGCGAGCGCGGAGCGCTATCGAGTGGCCTCGGGCCGCACCGGCTCACGCGCGCAGGCCCGCGCGAAGCGGGTCACCGACGCCGGCGCGGACGCCGGGTGCGTGTGCAGGTAGGACGCGTGGACGCCGCCGAGCACGAAGCCCTCGGCCACCGGCCGCTGGTCGTGACCCCGCCACCGCCAGGCGGGCCGCGCGCCGGCGGGCGTGCTCAACGCGGTCCGGTGGAACTCGTGCCCGGTGATCCGCGTGCCCGCGGGCGCGAGCACCGAGTCGACCGGCGCGACGGCGTCCCGGTAGCCCAGGGTGAGCCGCGGTGTCATCGAGCCGTCGGCGTCGACCACACCGCACATCGGGGCGCCGTCCAGGGACTTCGCCAGGTACAGCAGGCCGCCGCACTCGGCGTGCACCGGCGCGCCGGACCGGGCCAGCGCCGCGACGGCGGCCCGCAGCCCCTCGTTCGCGGACAGCTCGGCGGCGTGCTGCTCGGGGAAACCGCCGGGCAGCACCAGCCCGGCCGTGCCGGCGGGCAGCGCGGTGTCGCGCAGCGGGTCGACGACCACGACGTCCGCGCCCGCCGCGCGCAGCAGCTCGACGTGCTCGGCGTAGCCGAAGGTGAACGCCGAGCCGCCCGCGACGGCGACCACCGGCGCGCCCGCGACCGGCTCGACCTCGGCGGCCGGGTCCCAGGCGGGCGTGGTCGGCGCGGGCGCGCCCGCCGCGAGCCGCCGCACCGCCGCCAGGTCGACGTGCCGCGCCACCGCGTCCGCGACGGCGTCCACGGCCGCCACCGCCGCCGGGCCGTGCTCGGCGGCGGTGACCAGCCCGAGGTGCCGGGACGGCAGCGTGAACCGGTCGTCCCGCGGCAGCACGCCGAGCACCTCCAGGCCGACCTCGGCGCACGCGCCGCGCAGCACGTGCTCGTGCCGCGCGGAGCCGACCTGGTTGAGGATCACGCCGCCGAGCCGCACGGTCGGGTCGTAGCCCCGGAAGCCGTGCAGCAGGGCGGCGAGGCTGCGGCTCTGCCCCCGCGCGTCGACCACGAACAGCACGGGCGCGGACAGCAGCCTGGCGACGTGCGCGGTGGACCCGACGCCGTCGGTGTCCACGCGCCCGTCGAACAGGCCCATCACGCCTTCCACCACGGCCAGGTCGCAGCCACGCGCGCCGTGCGCGAACAACGCCGGGACCCGGTGCTCGCCGACCATGACCGGGTCCAGGTTGCGACCCGGCCGGCCGGTGGCGAGCCCGTGGTAGCCGGGGTCGATGTAGTCCGGCCCGACCTTGAAGGGCGCCACCCGGTCGCCCGCGCGGCGCAGCGCCGCCATCAGGCCGGTGGCCACGGTGGTCTTGCCGCTGCCCGACGCGGGCGCGGCGACCACCAGGCGGTTCACCACTCGATCCCCTTCTGGCCCTTCTGCCCCGCGTCCATCGGGTGCTTGACCTTGGTCATCTCCACCACCAGGTCGGCGGCGTCGACCAGGGCCGCGGGCGCGTTGCGACCGGTGATCACGACGTGCTGGTGGCCGGGCCGGTCGCGCAGCACGTCGACCACCTCGGCCACGTCCACCCAGCCCCAGTGCAGCGGGTAGGTGAACTCGTCCAGCACGTACATGCCGTGCCGCTCGTCGGCGATCCGCCGGGCCACCTCGCGCCAGCCCTCCAGCGCGGCGGCGGCGTGGTCCTCCTCGGTGCCCTGCTTGCGGGACCAGGACCAGCCCTCACCCATCTTGTGCCACTCGACGGGACCGCCCTCGCCGGTCTGCTCGTGCAGCCTGCCCAGCGCGCGGAACGCCGACTCCTCGCCGACCTTCCACTTGGCGGACTTCACGAACTGGAAGACACCGATGGACCAGCCCTGGTTCCACCCGCGCAGCGCGAGGCCGAACGCGGCGGTCGACTTGCCCTTCATCTCCCCCGTGTGGAGGACGGTCAGCGGTCGGTTGCGCCGCTGCCTGGTGGTGAGCCCGTCGGTGGGCACGACGGACGGCTGTCCCTGGGGCACGTCGATCTCCTCAAGCGGCACGCGCGGCGCGCACGACGCCGGCGACCTGGTCGGCGGACAGTTCTTCCAAGCGCAGGCACGCGGCGTCCAGCGCCTGCGCGACGCGCCCGGCCAGGCCGAGGCGCAGGTGGCCGGACTCGCAGTCCACCACCACGGACGCCACGCCGTCGGCGGCGAGCAGCCCGGCGGCACGCAGGGCGTCCCGCAGCGGGTCGCCGCCCGCGCCGGTCGCGGTGGCGCGGCCGTCGGTGAGCAGCACCAGCAGCGGGCGGCGGCGCGGGTCGCGGACCCGTTCCACCTCCAGCACGCGGCGGGCGCGCAGCAGGCCGTCGGCGAGCGGGGTGCGCCCGCCGGTGCGCAGGCGGCGCAGCCGGGCCGCCGCGACGTCGACGGAGTTCGTCGGCGGCAACGCCGTCTCCGCGCCCGTGCCGCGGAACGTGACCACGGCGACCTTGTCGCGGCGCTGGTAGGCGTCGCGCAGCAGGGAGATCACCGCACCGCTCACGGCGGACATGCGCTGCCGCGCGGCCATCGAGCCGGAGGCGTCCACCGCGAACAGGACCAGGTTGCCCTCCTTGCCCTCGCGGACCGCGCGTCGCAGGTCCGCGCCACGCAGCTCCAGACCGGGACCGGTCCGGCCACGCGCGGCCTGGAAGGGCGCGGCGGCGGCCAGCGTCCCCACCAGGTGCAGACCCGCGCCGTCGACGGCGGACGACCGGACCACGCGGCCCGTGCCCGCCCGCGCGCGGGAACGCCTGCCCGGCGCGCCCTCGCCGACCCCGGGCACCTGGAGCAGCCGGGCCCGGAAGGACGCCGCGGGCGCGTGGGTGCGCTCGCCGGCGCCCGAGCGCCCGTCCGGTGCGGGCTCCGGCGCGTCGGCGGGCCGGCCGCCGTCGTCGTCCGGGCCGGGCGGTTCGTCGGGACCGGGACCGCCGCCGGGGCCGTCGGGGTCGGGTTCCGGGTCGTCGTCCTCGCCCGCGTGCTCCGCGCCCTGGCGCAGGGCGTCCTCCAGCTGCTCCTCCTCCAGGCCCGGTTCGTCGAAGGGGTCGCGGCGCTTGCGGTGCGGCAGGGCGAGCCGGACGGCGGCCTCGACGTCCTCCGCCGCCACCTCGGTCGCGCCGCGCCAGGCGGCGTGCGCGACGGCCGTGCGGGCGACCACCAGGTCCGCGCGCATCCCGTCGACCTCGAACGCCGCGCAGACGCCCGCGATCCGACGCACCTCGGCGTCCGGTAGCACGACCTCGGGCAGCCGCGCGCGTGCCGCCTCGATGCGCTCGGCCAGCGCGGCATCCTCGGCGGCCCAGCGCGTGGCGAAGCCTTCGGGGTCGCTCTCGTAGGCGAGCCGGCGGCGGATCACCTCGGTGCGGGTCGCCACGTCCCGCGCCGCGCGCACGGACACGGTGAGGCCGAAGCGGTCCAGCAGCTGGGGCCGCAGCTCGCCCTCCTCCGGGTTCATGGTGCCGACGAGGAGGAACGACGCGGCGTGCGACACGGACACGCCCTCGCGCTCCACGTGCGCGCGGCCCATCGCGGCGGCGTCCAGCAGCAGGTCGACCAGGTGGTCGTGCAGCAGGTTGACCTCGTCGACGTAGAGCACGCCCCGGTGCGCGGCGGCGAGCAGGCCGGGCTGGTACGCCCGGACGCCCGCGGTCAGCGCGCGTTCCAGGTCCAGCGAGCCGACCAGCCGGTCCTCGGTCGCGCCCACCGGCAGCTCGACCAGGCGGGCGGGGCGGCGCTCGACGGGGCCGTCGTGCGGTCCGTCGGGGCAGTCGGCACGCGCGGCCGGGTCGCAGCCGAACCGGCAGCCCGCCACCACGTCCAGCGACGGCAGCAGCGCGGCGAGGGCGCGGACCACGGTCGACTTCGCGGTCCCCTTCTCACCTCGGACCAGCACGCCGCCGATACCGGGGTGCACCGCGTTGAGCAGCAGAGCCGTACGTAGGTCGTCATGGCCGACGACAGCGGAAAAGGGGAAACGCGCGCCCATGCGGCGATGTCCTTCCTCGGGTGTCCACGCCCGTGTCCGGTCGGTGAGATCGGGGGCCGAGTTCCTGACTCCCGGATCAACACCCGGTCACAGTGGCGGGACCGCGCCGGATTCGCACCGGCTTCCTCGCGCACCCCTACAGCCCAGGCATCGTCGCACTTCGGCCGGCGGGCTCCAAGTCCCCGGTGAGCGCGCACCGGGCGAGCGAGATCACACCCGCCCGGACCCGGTCGGCGGGCAGGCCCAGCCGGTGCACCAGGTGGTGGACCACGTCGCCACGCAGGTTGGCCAGCAGGGCGTGCGCCAGGTACTCCGCGTCCACGTCCGGCCTGACCTGCGCGATCAAGGTCGCCAGGCGGGTGGGGGTGAGGTTGTCGGCGCAGCCGTCGCTGCCGTCCGACACCAGTTCCAGGGCGCGGATGAGCGGCAGGGCGGCCAGCACGTGGTCGAACAGGCAGCCGACGAACGTGACGACCCTCTCTTCGGGCGGGCTCGCGACGTCGGCCAGCAACGCCTCGGACTGCTCCCGCCACGCCCGCGTCCGCTCCGCCACGACGGCCTGGACCAGGCCCTCCCGGTCGCCGAAGCGGCGGAACACGGTGCCCTTGCCGACACCGGCGGCGACCGCGACGTCCTCCATGCACACGGCCGACAGCCCGCGCTCGCCGATCAGCCGGGACGCGGCGTCCAGGATCGCGACGCGGTTGCGTGCCGCGTCCTTGCGCTCGGCCACGCGATCACCACCCTTGACAAAACCGGACTGATGGTCCGTATCGTAGCGGACAGCGAACCGGACCACCGGTCCGCTTCACCGGGAGGGGCTCCATGCGCGCAGTGCGGTTCACCGAATTCGGACCGGCCGATGTGTTGCGGGTGGTGGACGTCCCCGACCCGGTGCCGGGTCCGGGCGAGGACCTCGTGCGGGTCACCGCGATCGGCGTCAACTACGGCGAGACGTCGATCCGGTCCGGCAAGGCCGCGCGGCTGTTCCCGTGGCACGCGGCGGTGCGGGGGACCGATGGCCGGATGGGCGCCGAGGTGATCGGCGTGACGGCGGACGGCAGGCGGCTGATGGGTGCGGCGACCGGCGACGGCTACGCCGAGCTGGCCGTCCTGGGCAACGGGGTGGAGGTGCCGCCGCACGTCGGCGACCACGAGGCGCTGGCGCTGCTGCTCCAGGGCTCCACCGCGGTGCAGGCGACCCGGCGGTCCCGGCTCCGGGCAGGCGAACGGGTGCTCGTGGAGGCTGCCGCGGGTGGGGTCGGCAGCCTCCTCGTGCAGATCGCCGCGCGGGCCGGGGCCGTCGTGGTCGCCGCCGCGCGTGGGGAGCACAAGCTCGCCTTGGCGCGTGAGCTGGGCGCGCACGAGACCGTCGACTACAGCCGCGCGGGGTGGACCGAGGGCGTCGGCGAGGTGGACGTGGTGTTCTCCTCGGTGGGCGGTTCCGTGGCGCGGCAGTCGTTCGAACTCCTCAGGCCCGGCGCGGGCCGCCTGGTGCTGTTCGGCTTCGCCAACGGCGAGCCGCTGGACGTGACACCCGCCGAGGTGTTCGGGCTGGGCGTCGAGCTGATCGGCCTGTGGAACCCGCTGACGCCGGAGAACGTGCGGGAGGCCCTGGACCTCGGCCTGAAGCCCGTCCTGGGCCCCACTTTCCCCTTGGCCGACGCCGCCCGCGCCCACGAGGCACTGGAGTCCCGCGCCACCACGGGCAAGGTGATCCTGGTGCCGTAGGGCCGGTCACCGACCTGACGGCCCTCCAACCCCGAGGGCAGGACCTAGACCGCCAGCCGCTCGTCCGCGTGCAGCACCACCCGCACGCTCAGCGGCGCGCGGAACGACAGCAGGCCCAGCATCGGGGGGCGCTCGGCGGAGGCCAGGCGCAGCGACGGGAAGCGCTCACGGGTCTCCCGCAGCACCACCGCGGCCTCCAGCCGGGCCAGGCCCGCGCCGAGGCAGAAGTGCCGCCCGTACCCGAACGCCAGGTGTCGCCGGGCGTTCGGCCGGGCCGGGCACAGCCGGTCCGGCTCCGGGAACACCGCCGGGTCCGAACCGCTGCCCGCGAGCATCAGCAGCAGGTGCGCGCCCGCGGGCACCGGCACGCCGGACAGGACCACCGGCTCGGCCGCGATCCGCCGCCACGTGCTGACCGGCGGGTCCCGGCGCAGCACCTCCTCCACCACGTCCTCCGCGACACCCGGCTCGTCGACCCGCGCCCACAGCTCCCGGTCACGCAGCACGGCGTCGAACACCGCGCACAGCAGCTGCGTGGTCGTCTCCTGCCCGGCTACCAGCAGGAAGTAGCAGAGACCCGCCGCGTCCCGGATCGGCACGTCGCGCAGCACCCCGAAGAGGTCGGCGCCGCGGGCCGCGCGGATGCGGCGGGTCAGCCACTGGTGGAACTCGGCGGCCGACCCGGCCAGCTCGTGCTGCCGCTCCGGCGACGGGTTGCCCCAGAACAGCTCCAGCGACGCGGTGCTCCACGCCTTCAGCTTCGGGATGTCGACGTCATCGATGCCCATCGCGGCCAGCAGCACGATCGCGGGCAGGTCACGCGCCAACGCCGGGTGCAGATCCGCCACCGGCCCGGTCAACGCGTCCAGCCGCTCCCGCGCCAGCTCGGCGATCAGGGGCCGCAGGGCGCGCACGCGGGCGGGCGTGAGGAAGCCCGCGACCAGACCGCGCAACGCGGCGTGGGTGGCGGTGCCGTTGTTGGCCAGCGTGGGCGGCAGCGAGAAACCCGCGCGGGCCAGCACCCGCAGCACCGGGCGCGGGATCGGGGTGATCGCCGTCAACGCGTTGTCCGGGTGGAACCGCCCGGGGTCGGCCAGCACCGCGCGCACGTCGGCGTGCCGGCTGACCAGCCAGAGCCCGGTGCCCTCGTCCCGGTGCACCGGAGCGTTCTCGCGCAACGAGCGCAGGTCGTCCGAGTCGAGCTGGAAGAGGTCCACTCCGGCAACGTATCGGCCGGATGCGACACTGCCGGCGTGACTGTGAGCACAGCGGAGGAGACCGGACCGGAGTCGGTGTTCGACTGGATCGACACCCGCGCGCAGGCCCGCGCCAAGGCCGGGTTGGCCCGCCGGGTCCGGCCCCGCCCGGCCGGTTCGACCGAGCTGGACCTGGCGTCCAACGACTACCTGGGACTCGCCCGCGACAAGCGGGTCGCGGGCGCCGCGGCGGCGGCCTCGCTGCGCTGGGGCGCGGGCGCCACGGGTTCGCGACTGGTCACCGGGTCGACCGAGCTGCACACCGAGCTGGAGTACGAGCTGGCGAACTTCTGCGGCGCCCAGTCGGCGCTGGTGTTCTCCTCCGGCTACGCGGCGAACCTCGGCGTGCTCACCGCGCTCTCCGGACCGGGCACCGCGATCGTGGCCGACCAGCAGATCCACGCGTCGCTGATCGACGGCACGCGGCTGTCCCGGGCGGACGTCGTGGCCGCCGGCCACCTGGACGTGCCGCAGGTCGCGCACGCGCTCGCCACGCGCGGCAAGCGGCGGGCGCTGGTGGTGACCGACTCGGTGTTCTCCGTGGACGGCGACCTCGCCCCGCTGGCCGAGCTGGCGGCGGCCTGCCGCGAGCACGGCTCGGCGCTGGTGGTGGACGACGCGCACGGCCTGGGCGTGCTGGGCGAGGGCGGCCGGGGCGCGGTGCACGCGGCGGGCCTCGCGAAGGCGCCGGACGTGGTGACGACGGTGGCGTTGTCCAAGGCGCTGGGCGCGCAGGGCGGCGCGGTGCTCGGCCCGAGCCGGGTCATCCGCCACCTGGTGGACACCGCGCGCACGTTCATCTTCGACACCGGCCTCGCGCCGAGCAGCGCGGCGGCGGCGCTCGCGGCGTTGAAGGTGCTGCGCGAGGAACCGGACCGGCCGGGCCGGGCCGTGGCCGCGGCGCGCGACCTGGCCGAGCGCCTGCGTGATCGCGGCCTCCGGGTGAGCGAACCGGCCGCGGCCGTGGTGTCGGTGCGCGCGCCGTCGCCGGAGGCGGCGACCGCGTGGGCGCAGGCGTGCCGGGACCAGGGCGTGCAGGTCGGCTGCTTCCGCCCGCCGTCGGTGCCCGACCAGGTGTCGCGGCTGCGGCTGACGGCGCGTGCCGACCTCACCGAGGCCGACGTGGCGCGTGCCGTGCGGGTGATCAGCGAGACCGGCGCATCCGCAGGTGCGGTATCCCGTCCTCGATGAACTCCGGGCCCTCGGGCATGAAGCCGAAGGACGCGTAGAAGTCGGCGACGTAGGTCTGCGCGTCCAGCACGCACACCCGCCGGCCGACCTCCACCAGGGCGGCCTCCACCAGGCGGCGGCTGTAGCCCCGCCCGCGGGCGGCACGCGCCGTGCAGACGCGGCCGATGCGGAACGTGCCGTCGGGCTCCTCCAGCAACCGCAGGTACGCCCGCGGTTCCGGTGAGCCGTCCTCCAACCAGAAGTGCCTGGTACCGGGTTCCAGGTCGCGGCCGTCCAGCTCCGGGTACGGGCAGGACTGCTCCACCACGAAGACCTCGCCGCGCAGCTTGAGCAGGGCGTAGAGCTGCGCGGCGGTCAGGTCGGCCGACCACTTGCGGCGCAGTGTCGCCGGGTAGGGATGCGAGCGCACACCGATGTTGGTACCACAGTCTCAGATTTCACCGAGGTACCGGACGACCCGCGTGTAGACGCCCGGCTCGCCGGGTCGGCCGCAGCCCCGGCCGTAGGAGACGATGCCGACCAGCACCCCGCCCGCGGTCAGCGGGCCACCCGAATCGCCCTCGCACGCGTCCCGCCCGCCCTCCGGGTGGCCCGCGCACAGCATCCCGTCCGGCCGGTAGCCGGGCACGGCCCGCGCGCAGTCCGCGTCGGCCCACACCGGCAGCTCGGCGGTGCGCAACCGGCGGCTGGGCGTGCCGCCCTCGGCCGTGCGGCCCCACCCGTGCACGGCGGCGCGGTCGCCCGCGCGTGCCTGCCCGGTCGGCACGGGCGCGTGCGGCACGGGCTCGGCGAGCGTGAGGGCCGCGATGTCGTCGCCGGTGGTGACGGACCGGAAGCCCGGGTGCCTGCGGATCGCGGTCACGCGGACCTCGCGGCCCGCGTCGGTGTCGAGGTCGCGCCTGCCCACGACGGCCCGCACCTGGCCCGGCCGCCGGTCGCGCTCGCCGAGCAGCGTGCGCTCGACCGTGCAATGGGCGGCGGTGAGCACCTTGTCCGGCGCGACCAGCACGCCACCGCAGTAGAAGTTGCCCCGCCCGTCGAGCAACGCGACGGCCCACGGCGTGTCCGGTGACTCGTACCCGCCCACGACGGCGGTGGCCGGCGTGCCGCCGAGGAGGAGCGCGGTGAGGACCAGTGCGCTCAGGCGCATGGCGTACTCCCTTACTGCGTGCGGCGTAACGGACACGAACCGTAGCGGACACGTCAGCGCGGTATCAAATCCGGAAAATCTGTTGTTAGAATCCCGTAGAGCCGGAGATTCCACGGCTAGTGAGGCAGATCACGGCGATCTGTCCGGAAGACGAGGGAGGGAAACCGATGCACCTGGACTTCAGCCAGCTTCCGACGTTCCTGATCGCGTGCGTGGTGGTCGTGCTGACGCCGGGCGTCGACGCCTTCCTCCTGCTGCGGACGTCGATGCGGGCGGGCACCCGCGCGGGCCTGTGGGCGCTCGCGGGCATCCACACCGCCGCCGCCACCCAGGTGGTGCTGGTGATCTCGGGCCTCGGCGTGGTGATCGCGCGGTACCCGGCCGTGCTCACCGCGTTGCGCTGGATCGGCGCGGCCTACCTGCTGTACCTGGCGCTGGGCATCGCACGCGGCCTGCTGCGCCGCACGCCCGTCGACAACGCGGAGGTGGTCGTCGACCGGCCGTTCCGCCAGGGCTTCCTGACCAACATCACCAACCCGAAGATGCTGTTGTTCAGCCTGGCGTTCCTGCCGCAGTTCATCGGGTCGGCGGACAGCCCGGCCGCGCAGCTCGCCCTGCTGGCCGTGATCTTCCTCGGCCTCGCGGCCCTGTGGGAGCTGATGATCGTGCTCGCGGCGAGCACCATGGGCAGGCGCCTGCGCCGCCCCGGCGTCACCACCGCCCTGGACGCGGTGTGCGCCGCGGTGTTCCTGACGATGTCGGTCGGCCTGGTGCTCTGAACTCAGACGTAGTTCGCCACGCGGGTGTAGACGCCCGGGTAGCCCGGGCGGGCGCAGCCGGTGCCCCACGACACGACGCCGGCGAGCTTGCCCCGCACCACGAACGGGCCGCCCGAGTCGCCCTGGCAGGCGTCCACCCCGCCACGCGGGTACCCCGCGCAGAACATGCCGGACGGGTCGTAGGCGTCGTACGCGCGGGCGCACGTCGCGTCCGACGCGATGGGGATGTCGGCCTTGCGCAGCACGTCGCTCGTCGGGCCGCCCTCCCGCGTGCGGCCCCAGCCGAGGACCGTGCCCACCACACCCGCCCCGTACAGCCCCTCACCCCGCTCCGGCAGCGGGATCGGTTGGTAGGGCAGCGACTCCGCCGTGGTCAGCCACGCGATGTCCGAGCCCTCGTTGGCGGCGTCCGGCCGGTAGTCCGGGTGCGGCCGGATCTCCGCGACGGGCGCCACGACGCCCTCGTCCACCGCCGTCAGGTCCAGCCGGCCGGCCACCACGCGGACGCCCCCGGTCGTGACGTCCTGCACGCAGTGCGCCGCCGTCACCACCCGGTCCGGCGCGACCAGCGCGCCGCCGCAGAACTGCCGGCCGTCCCGGTTCACCAGCGCCACGACGTACGGGTGGTCGGCGGGGTCGTCCACCACCTCGCCACCGATCACCCTCGGGTCCGCCGCCGCGGGCGGGGCGAGCACCGCCAAGGCGAGCAGCACCGCCGTCAATGTCCGCATACCCGGACACTCAACGGCCCGCCGCGCGGGCCCACAACCCGCGTCACTCCTCCGTGTGAAGCTGCTGCTCGATCAACTCGCGGTAGGCCAGCACCCGCGCGTAGATGCCCGGCTTGCCCCGGCGCGCGCAGCCCTCGCCCCACGACGTGACGCCGACCAGCCGCCCGGCCACCACCAGCGGACCACCCGAGTCGCCCTGGCAGGTGTCCGCGCCGCCGTCGGGCAGACCGGCGCACACCATCGTGCCCGCGTCGTACTGGCCGTACGACTGCCCGCACGAGTCGTCCGCCACCAGCGGCACGACCACGCCCATCAGGTACCGCGACGGCGGGGCGAGTTCGGCCGTGCGGCCCCAGCCCAGCGCGAACGCCGGCGTGCCCGCCCGGTACAGGTCGGGGTCGTCGGCCAGCGGCAGCGGAGCGGCGTCGACGGGCGTGCCCAACGTCAGCACGGCGACGTCCGAACCGCGTTCCGCCGACGTGAACTGGGGGTGCGTCCACACCTGGCGCACGGGCGCGGCGACACCCTGGCCGGTCTCGTTCTTGTCCTCGCGCCCCACGACGACCGCCGACACCCGCGGCGCGTGGCCCGACGCGCAGTGCGCCGCGGTGAGCACCTTGTCCCGCGCGACCAGCGTGCCGCCGCAGAACTGCCGACCGCTCGCGTCCACCAGGAAGACGACCCACGGGTGGTCGGCGATCGACACGCGGGCACCGCCGATCACGCGCGGGTCGGCGGTCGCCGCACCACCGCCCAGCAACACCAACGCCAGCACCAACAGAACCAGCCGCCGCACGGGCCGCCTCCTCCGCTCGGGAACGTGGAGGAGAGGCTAGCCAGGGCGGCCCATCGCACTGCTCCGTTCGGCGGTGCGACAGGCCGAGTGCACTCGTTCGGCCTACTGCCCGCCGCCGAACTTCGACCGCACCCTGTCCGCCGCACCCACGAGCACGTCGCCCACCTCGTTCAACACCTTCACCAGCGGGTCCTCCGAGCGCTGCGCGGATTCCTTGTAGGAACGCGCCGCGCCCTTCAGGTCCTCGGTGAAGGTCGACGTCGGCCGGTCGTCCTCGCGACGCGGGTACGTGCCGCTGAGGATCGCCCGGTACTCCTCCCCCGCCGCCCAGCGCTGGAGTTCCGCCGCGCGCACCACGGCCATCGGGTGCGTGCTGCGCCAGGTCTTGATCAGCTTGAGCAGGCTGTCCCGGACGTCCTCGACCTGCTCGTACTCCTTGGCCTGCTTGAGGAACTCGGCGGTGTCCACCTGGGACAGGTCCATGCCGCCGGCGAGCGCGACGTGCGCCCGCAGCGCCGCCGCCGGGTCCTGCGCGACCAGCAGGCCCGCCCGGTCGCAGCTCAGCTCGGTCTTGCGGTACCACTCCAGCAGGGCCGCGATCACCGCGCGGACCGCCCAGAACCCGGCGGGCATCCAGCCCAGGCCGTGCTGGAGGTCCATCAGCCGGTACAGGATCGTCTGGTAAAGCGCGTGCCCGGACAGCACGTGCCCCATCTCGTGCCCGATCACGAACCGCCGGGAGTCGTGGTCCAGCAGCTCCAGCAGGCCCGTCGACACCACGATGAACGGCTTGTCGATGCCCAGCGTGCGGGCGAAGACCTCCGGGTCCCGCTGCACGAACAGCTCCGGCACCGGGTCGAGGTCCAGCGCCGCCGCCGCCTCCAACCGGATGCGGTCCAGGTCCGGGTACTGCTTGGGGCCGACGCGGATCGAGGACGCCACGTACATCAGGCGCTCACCCCGTTCCGCGAACGCGCCCGCAACCGCCTGCAACACGGGTCCGATGCCCGGCACCGCGCGCAAGACCGCCAACGCCCCCCGGTCGACCGGGTGCTCGTACGCCCGCGGACTGATACCGGGGAAGCGCACGCGTGCCGTCGACCGCTCGATCTCCTCGCTCATACCGACCAGACTGCCACGCCCGGGCGGGCCGTCCCCCCGAAAACCGGAATCGGCGGGCACACTGGCCCCGTGACACCGGATGTGCTCGGCCCCGACTACGAGACCCGGACGCTCCCGCTGGGCGGCGGGGACGTCGCGGCCACGCTGGTGCGCCGCCGCGCCGAGGGCGAGCCGCGGGGCGCGGTGCTGTACGTGCACGGTTTCGCCGACTACTTCTTCCAAACGCACGTGGCCGAGCACTTCGCCGCGCGGGGCCTCGACTTCTACGCCGTCGACCTGCGTGCCTACGGCCGTTCGCTGAAACCGGAGCAGGCGGCCAACTTCGTCGCGGACCTGGCCGTGCACTTCGAGGAGGTCGACGCGGCGGTGCGGGTGATCCGCGAGGAGGACCACCACGCGCACCTGGTGCTGATGGGCCACTCGACCGGCGGCCTGATCACGTCGTTGTGGGCGCACGAGCGGCGCGCGGACGACGTGATCGACGCGTTGGTGCTGAACAGCCCGTGGCTGGACCTCGCCGAGCCGTGGCTCACCCGCACCGCCGGCACCGCGTTGATCCGCGGCGTGGGGCGGATCGCGCCGCGACTGGTGTTGAAGAAGGGCCTCGGACCCGTGTACGGGCAGAGCATCCACGCCGACCACCACGGCGAGTGGACGTTCGACACGGCGTGGAAGCCGATCGAGGCGTTCCCGGTGCTCGCCGGCTGGCTGCGCGCGGTGCGCCGCGGTCACGCCGTGCTGCACCGCGGGTTGGACGTCCGGGTGCCGGTGCTGGTCCTGCACTCGGCACGCAGCCACCTGCACGCCCGGCACTGGTCGCCCGAGGCGATGACGGCGGACACCGTGCTGGACGTGGCGCACATGCGGCGGTGGGCGCCGAAGATCGGGCGGGACGTCACCGTGGTGCAGGTGGACAACGGCCTGCACGACCTGTTCCTGTCGGCCGCGCCGGTCCGCGAGCGGGCGCTCGCGGAGGTGGACGACTTCCTGGACCGCCTGCGGTCGGACGACGGCGGTGCGCCGACCTGATCACCCGTCCGGCGGGGCCGGTCGACCGGCTCACCGGTGACGAGGACGCGGTGGGACCCGGCACCTCACCGCGCTCGACCACACGTGCCGACGACCGCGGCGGCGTCCTTTTCGGACCGCGGTCGCCGTGCTACGCGGCGCCGACCAAGGCCACCGGGAGCACCTTAACGCAATTCCAGTTGCGTTAGTCGATTCGGCTGTGACAGCCTCGGCGGCGCTCGTGGAAGGAGCCGCTTTGCCGATCATCCCCAGCCCGGACAACCTGCACCCGCTGCCCGAACACCACCGGGTCGTGTTCCTCAAGCCGCTCGTGGACTCGCCGACGATCGAGGTCGGCGACTACACGTACTACGACGACCCCGACCACGCGACCGAGTTCCAGACCCGCAACGTGCTCTACGGGTACGGCGCGGAGAAGCTGGTGATCGGCAGGTTCTGCGCGATCGCCACGGGCACCCGCTTCATCATGGCCGGCGCCAACCACCTCACGACCGGCGTCTCCACCTTCCCGTTCACGATCTTCGGCGGCACGTGGGCCGAGGACACCGCGGACCTGTTGGCGGACATGGAGACCCGCGGTGACACCGTCGTCGGCAACGACGTGTGGTTCGGCTACGGCGTGCTGGTGATGCCCGGCGTGCGCATCGGCGACGGCGCGATCATCGCCAGCGGCTCAGTGGTGGTCTCCGACGTGCCGCCGTACGCGGTGGTCGGCGGCAACCCGGCCCGGCCGGTGAAGCAGCGCTTCCCGGACGAGGACGTGGCGACCCTGCTGCGTGCCGCGTGGTGGGACTGGCCGATCGAGCTGATCACCGCCCACACCCGCACGATCATGTCCGGCACACCGGCCGACATCGCCGCGGTGGCGCGGGAGAACGGCCTCTTCGCCGACGACGTCCCAGCGGTCTAGCGGAACCGTGGCGCGCCGGTCCGGCGCGCCACGGGGAACCGCACCAGGGCGGGGTGGTCCTGGAAACTGCCGCCGCCCCGCGAAACTTTCAGGAAGCCTGCCTGAAAGTCAGCGCCCCGCCCGACCACCGTCTGCCCCGCGCCGGCGGGGGCGGTCCGGGCTTCGCCGGCGGGGGTGGTCCGGGCCGCGCTCCCGCTCCGGGGGCAGGCCCTAGTCCAGGGGCAGGTTCAGCAGGGCGTTCTCCACGACCTCGGGCATCGCGGGGTGGATCCAGAACTGGCCGCGTGCCACGGACCGGGCGTCCTGCCCGAAGCTCATCGCCTGGACCAGCGGCTGGATCACGCTCGACGCCTGCGGCCCGATGATGTGCGCACCGAGGATCTGCCCGGTCGCCGGGTCGGCGAGCACCTTGGCGAACCCGGTCGTGTCCTCCATCGCCCACCCGTACGCGATGGCCGCGTACGCCTGCTTCCCGGTCACGTACCGCACGCCACCCGCCGCGGCCTGCTCCTCGGTCAACCCCACGGTCGCCACCTGGGGCGAGGAGAACACCGCGGACGGCACGAACCGGTGGTCCGCCGCGATCGGCTCGTCCGGGTGCAGCAGGTTGTGCTGCACGACCCGCGCCTCGTGGTTGGCGACGTGCTTGAGCCGGTACTCCGAGCTGATGTCGCCCAACGCGTAGATGCCCTCGACGTTGGTCCGCTGGTGCTCGTCCACCACGACCCGGCCGTCGGGGCGCACCTCGACCCCGGTCGCCGCCAGGTCCAGCAGGTCCGAGTTCGGCACCCGCCCGACCGCGACCAGCAGCTCGTCGGACGTGACGACCTCCGCCCCGTGCGGCCCCTCCAGGTGCAGGCGCACCTCGCCGTCGACGCGCTCGGCCCGCACCGCCTTGCGCCCGAGCCGCACGTCCCACTTGTCCGACACGACGCGGGTGAACCGCTCGGCGATCTCCCGGTCCTCGCGGCCGAGCAGGGTGTCCGACCGCGCGATCACGGTCACCGCCACCCCGAACGACGAGAACACGTGCGCGAACTCCGCCGCCACGAACCCGCTGCCCAGGATGGTGAGCCGCTTCGGCAGCGCGTCCAGGCGCATCACGGTGTCCGACGTGTGGTAGCCGGTGACGGCCAGGTCGGCGACGTCGGGCAGCACCGGCCGCGAACCTGCCGCCAGCACGAAGCGGTCGGCGGTGATCACCTCGCCGGTGCCGGTGTCGAGGGTCTTGGGCCCCACGAACCTGGCCGTGCCCGCGTACACGGTGACGTTCGCGTTCTCCTCGGCCCGCCACCGCCGGCCGCCCTCGGCGATCGGGTCGATCCGGCCGAAGATCCGGTCGCGCACGTCGGTCCAGCGGACGCCGTCGAGGGTCGCGTCCACGCCGAACCGCGCGCCCGACGCCGGTGCGGCGGCCACGTCGGCGGTGTGCACGAACATCTTGGTGGGGATGCACCCGACGTTCAGGCACGTGCCGCCGAACACACCCTTCTCGACGATCGCGATGTCCCAGTCCGCGAACCGCTCGTCGGCGATCGTGTTCCCGGAGCCCGTGCCGATGATGACCAGGTCGAAGTGCCTCACGTCGTGCTGCAACCCCCGACGACCCGCGCTCATTCCCGCGCGTACGTGGCGGTGAGCACCGCGCGGCCGAGCGTGTGGAAGGCCAGGTTGAAGCTCACCACGGCGGGCGAGACGTCCGGGGTCACCGGCAGCTCCGCCACGTCCACGGCGTGCACCACGAAGATGTACCGGTGCGGCCGGTCGCCGGGCGGCGGCGCCGCGCCGCCGAACGCGCGGTCGCCGTAGTCGTTGCGCACGTGGAACGCCGCACCCGGCAACGCGTCGTCGGACGCGCCCGCGCCGGTGTCCAGGGAGGTCACGTCGGCCGGCACGTTCACCGCGACCCAGTGCCAGAAGCCGGAGGGCGTGGGCGCGTCCGGGTCGAAGCAGGTGACCGCGAAGCTCCGCGTGCCCTCCGGGAAACCGGACCAGGAGAGCTGCGGCGACGTGTCGCCCGCCGCCTGCGCCTGGGCGTCCGGCAGGGTCGCGCCGTCGCGGATGTCGGTCGAGGTCACCTCGAACGACGGCACGGCGGGCAGCAACTCGTACGGATCGGGGGCGACGGGGCGCTCAAGGCTCATCGAAATCCTCCACAATCGGCTCCGCCGAACCCTATCGCCGCCACGATCGGGTTGCAGGTCCGTCACCCCGGCAACCCCGCCGCGACCCCGGTCGTCACAAGATGTGCGGGTAGCGCGCACTCCGCAGCGCGCCGGACTCACGGGGAGACCTCAGTCATGCGAAGGATCGGCGCGGCGCTCGCCGCCGCCTTGGCGCTGGTCGCGACGGCGTGCGGCACCGAACCGGAGGCCACGCCGCGAGCGGCGGCACCGGCCCCGACGACGACCACCACCCCCACCACGACGACACCGCCCACCGCGGTGCCCGGTCCGGGTGGCACGACCGTGCCGGTGTTCCAGCACCCCTACCCGTACGGGACGGCGCGGGCGAAGCCACCGGCCTCGCCGGACGGCCTGGTGCCGGTGGTGCGGCGGATCGAGACCGACCAGCCGCACGTGTTCATCACCATCGACGACGGCGCGGTGCGGCACCCGGCCGCGCTGGAGCTGATGCGGTCGGCGAACGTCCGGCCGTCGTTGTTCCTCAACACCAAGCACGTCCAGGAGGACCCCGCCTACTTCAAGGCGTTGCAGGACCGGGCCAGCGCGCAGGTGCACGCGCACACCGCCAACCACCCGAACCTCCAGGGCAAGCCCTACGAGTTCCAGAAGCAGGAGATCTGCGGCAACGCCGACTACCTCCAGCAGCACGTCGGCGCGCGACCCAGGCTGTTCCGGCCGCCGTTCGGCAACTACGACGCCAACACCCGCCGCGCGGCCACCGACTGCGGGTTCACGGCGCTGGTGATGTGGACGGCGGCGGTCAACGACGGCGTCGTGCAGTTCCAGGCGGGCGGCAAGCTGAACGCGGGCGACGTGGTGCTCATGCACTTCCGGCAGACGTTCGTGGAGGACTTCCTCGCGTTCCTCGAACGGTGCAAGCGCGACGGGTTGACGCCCGTGCCGTTGGAGGACTACCTGTCCGCCCCTCGGCCGTAGCGGGTTGGCCGCCGCATGAAGTCCGGGTGAACGTCCGGCGGTGGTGGAAATGCCGGGTGGGGTGCCGACCGAGAATTCGGTGTGCAGATCCTGCGGTCCGCGCTGGACTTCCTCGGCGGCCCCGGCCCGGTGGCGCTCGCGATCGCGTTGCTGTTCGCGACGCCGGTCATCGACCGGCTCTTCGTGCGCCGCAAACGGGTCGGCTTCCGCGTGCTCTACAACTCCAAGATCGGCCTGGGTCCCGAGCAGCTGCACGACGGGACCGACGCGCACGCGCCGCAGCTGCGTGAGCTGGTGCGGGTGCTGGACCGGATGAGCATCGTCGTCATCCGGGTCCGCAACAGCGGCAACTACGACATCGACCCGGACGACTTCGACCGTCCGCTGACGTTCACCTTCGGCGACCGGATCGTCTGGAACGCGCGGGTGTCCGAGGCGGGCAGCGAGGAGCTTCGGGAAGAGGTCCGGCGCAGCCTCCAGTTCTTCGGCCGGGACACGGGCCAGGCGCGGGTGTCGTTGCCGACCGTGCGGGAGCGGATGGCGTTGAGCGTGGGCCGGCTGTTCCGGCCCGGCCCGGACCGCGCGCCCGCCGTCGCCGAGCCCGTGTGGCACGGCGTGCGGCTGGACGGCCTGACGCTGCGGCGCAAGCAGAAGTTCAAGCTGCTGGTGGTGCTGCGGGAGCCGGAGGCCAACCGGAACGGCGAACTCGGCAAGGACGTCCGGGTCGCCGGCAGCCTGGGCAACACCGGTGTGCTGCACGACGAGAAGCAGGAGCGGCTGCTCACGCTGCCGCGGCTCACCGGCGGCCTGGCGGCCGTGCTGGCGGGCGTGCTGGTGCTGACCCTCGCGTGGACGCCGGGCAGCCAGGACCCGACCGTGGCCTGCGGCGAGGGTGAGCTGCGCGTGGAGGGATCGAGCGTGTTCATGCCGACCATGCAGAAGATTGCCGAGCAGTACCAAAAGGCGTGCCCGCAGGCGCGGGTGACAACCGAGGCCAACGGCAGCATCGAAGGCTTCCGGAACGTGGAGCATGCCGATCCGGGGGCGCCACTGATCGCGCTGTCCGATGGTGAGCAGAACGGGCTGGACGTGGTGGCGCACCAGGCGGCGATCGTGGTGTACCACGTGATCACGCACCCATCGGTGGGCGTGGACTCGTTGCGGCCGGACCAGTTGCGCGACATCTACGCGGGCCGCTACACGGACTGGAGCCAGTTGCGCGGCGGCGACCCGCTGCCGATCAGGATCGTGAGCCGGGACGGCGACTCGGGCACGCGGAAGCTGTTCGAGGGCAAGGTGCTCGACACGCGCGAGGGCGCGTTGACGTCCGACGACTGCCGCACCGCCCGCCTCAACCCGCAGGCGTCGGTGATCCGCTGCGAGCGGAAGAGGAACGACGACGTGGTGCGGGAGGTCGCCGCCGTGGACGGCGCGATCGGGTACGCCGACGCGCCCTCCGTGGCGGAGGCCCGCAAGGCCGGGAAGCTGGAGGCGCTCGCTATCGGCGGCAAGATGATCGACACGACGACGGGCATCGACGCGGGCTACCCGTTCTGGACCGTCGAGTACCTGTACACGAAGGGCCGGCCGCCGGCGGACTCGTTGGGGCACCGGTTCATCCAGTACGTGCAGGGGCACAACGACGCCCGCGTCCGCATGACGGACGCGGGCTACCTGCCGTGCCCCAAGGAGAGCGGCACGGAGGTGTTGTGCACCCAGCGCTAGGGCATCACGCGGCTGCGGTAGCGGTCACCGTCTCGGCCTCCAGTGCGAGGTCCAGCACCTCACTCACGTCTCCGACCAGGTGCACGGTCAGCGCCGCGCGCACCGACTCCGGCACCTCGTCCAGGTCGGGCTCGTTGCGCCGCGGGATCAGCACCTCGGTGATGCCCGCCCGGTGCGCCGCGAGCAGCTTCTGCTTCACGCCGCCGATCGGCAGCACCCGGCCGGTCAGCGACACCTCGCCGGTCATCGCCACGTCCGACCGCACCGGTCGCCCGGACAGCAGGGACGCCAGCGCCGTGATCATGGTGACGCCCGCCGACGGCCCGTCCTTGGGCACCGCGCCCGCCGGCACGTGGATGTGCACGCCGCGCTCGGCCAGCGCCTCCGCCCGGCGGTCGTGGGACCGCAGGTAGGACAGCGCGATCTGGGCCGATTCCTTCATCACGTCGCCGAGCTGGCCGGTGAGCGTGACCCCGGCGGCACCGGTGCCCTGCTCGGCCAGGGACGCCTCGACGAACAGCACGTCACCGCCCGCGCCCGTCACGGCGAGCCCGGTCGCCACGCCGGGCACGGCGGTGCGCTCCGCCGACTCGGGTGTGAACTTCGGCGAGCCCAGGTAGCCGCGCAGGTCGGCCACGTCCACCGCCACCGGCAGCACGTCGTCCTCCAGCGCGGCACGCGCCGTGACCTTCCGCAGCACCCGCGCGAGCGAGCGCTCCAACTGCCGGACGCCGGCCTCCCGGGTGTACTCGCCGGCGAGCTTGCGCAGCGCGTCCTCGCTGATCGTCACGTCGTCGGGGGTCAGCCCGGCCCGCTCGACCTGGCGCGGCAGCAGGTGGTCGCGTGCGATGGTGACCTTCTCGTCCTCGGTGTAGCCGTCCAGCCGCACCAGTTCCATGCGGTCCAGCAGCGGGCCGGGGATGGACTCCAGGACGTTGGCCGTGGCCAGGAACACCACGTCCGACAGGTCCAGCTCCACCTCCAGGTAGTGGTCCCGGAAGGTGTGGTTCTGCGCCGGGTCCAGCACCTCCAGCAACGCGGCGGTCGGGTCGCCCCGGTAGTCCGCGCCCACCTTGTCGATCTCGTCCAGCAGCACCACGGGGTTCATCGAGCCCGCCTCGGCGATGGCCCGCACGATCCGGCCGGGCAGCGCGCCGACGTAGGTGCGGCGGTGGCCCCGGATCTCGGCCTCGTCCCGCACACCGCCCAGCGCGACCCGGACGAAGTCCCGGCCCATGGCCCGCGCCACCGACTCGCCCAGCGACGTCTTGCCGACACCGGGCGGGCCGACCAGCGCCAGCACCGCGCCGGACCGCCGACCGCCCACGACGCCCATGCCCCGGTCGGCACGCCGCCTGCGCACCGCCAGGTACTCGGTGATCCGCTCCTTCACGTCGTCCAGGCCCGCGTGGTCGGCGTCCAGCACGGCCCGCGCGCCCGCGATGTCGTAGGCGTCCTCGGTGCGGTTGTTCCAGGGCAGCTCCAGCACCGTGTCCAGCCAGGTGCGGATCCAGCCGGTCTCGGGCGACTGGTCGGAGGTCCGCTCCAGCTTGTCGACCTCGGCGAGCGCGGCCTTGCGGACGTGCTCGGGCAGGTCCGCGCCCTCGACGCGGGCCCGGTAGTCCTGCTCCTCCGTGGCGGGCTTGCCGTCCAGCTCGGCCAGCTCCTTGCGGATGGCGGCGAGCTGGCGGCGCAGCAGGAACTCGCGCTGCTGGCGCTCCACGCCCTCGGTGACGTCCTTGCGGATGGACTCGGCGACGTCCAGCTCGGTCAGGTGCTCGCGGCCCCACTCCAGCAGCTTCGCCAGCCGCTCCGCGACGTCGCTGGTCTCCAGCAGCCACACCTTCTGCGCCTCGGTCAGGTAGGGCGCGTACCCGGCGAGGTCGGCGAGCGCCGACGGCTCGTCCACCTGCTGCACCGAGTCGACGACCTGCCACGCGCCGCGCTGCTGGAGGATGGTCGTGACCAGCGCCCGGTACTCGCGCGCCAGCTCCCGCGTGCGGTCGTCCACCGGCGACTCGTCGGCGACGGTCGCCTCCACCCACAGCGCCGCGCCCGGTCCCGTCGTGCCGGTGCCGATGCGGACGCGCGCGGTGCCCCGCACCACGGCCGCCCGCTCGCCGCCGGACAGCCGGCCGACCTGCTCGATCACGGCCAGCGTGCCGACCTTGGCGTACTTGCCGTCCAGCCGCGGCACCAGCAGCACCCGCGCTTCGCCACCGGCCGCGGAGGCGGCTTCGACGGCGGCGCGGGCCTCGGTCGTGGCGTCCGAACCGGTGAGCCGGATCGGCACGACCATGCCCGGCAGCACGACGACGTCGTCCAGCGGCAGCACCGGGAGCGCCAACGTCTCGCCCATGTTGATCCTCCAAAGTTGAGTCTGCACCGCTCAACCAACATGAGCCCGGAATTGTTTCCCCACGGCGTTCGCTCTGAGCGAGCGGCACCTCATCGCCGACGAAGGACCTCGTCCAGCTCGCGGATCAACGCACCGACCCGCCCGCCCCCACCCGGCGCGGCCGGGTAGCGCCGCAACACGTCCACCACACCAGGCGTAGCACGACGAGCCGCGAGCGCGAGCTGCCCGGACCCCACCGAGGGATCACCGCCGGCGACCAGCTCGACAGCCCTGGCCGCATGAGCAGCAGCGCCGAGGATGTGCTTGACCTGCGTGGCCTTGGCCAAGGGGTGCAGATAGGCCGCCCCGGCCGCCGCCATCGCCGCCCACGCCGCCTCACGGGCAGCCGGCCCATCCACCTCCTTTGCCGCCTTCAACGCCGCCCACGCCACGTCCCGCAACACCTTCCCGCGCTCACCACCCCGCGCGAACTCCCAGGCGGCACCCACCGCCGCCGCGGGCCGCGGGTCCTCGGGCCGCTCGGCGGCGAACACGTCGAGCACCACCTCCGCGCACCCGGCGGCGAACGACGTCACCTCCCGCAGGTCCTGCTTGCCCAACAACACCTCTTCCACCTTCCCGCCCTCTCCCGGGTTGTGCCGATCGTCAGGTGATCGTTCCGGCAACCCGCTACGGTCGTCCTCCGGGACCTACCAGGGAGGCCACCGGAGTCATGAGCTTTTCCGCGCACGCGCGCCGAGCAGGCGACCCCGACGTCCCGTTACGGCACCGAGCGTCATCGCTCCGCTCATGCGTGCGCATGTTCCCCGCGGCCCCCTACGACGAGACGATCCACTACTTACGCCTGATGTCGGGCCCGTTCGAACGCGATCCGCAGGCCCTCAGGGCCGCCCTGGAACTGCTGCTGCTCCTGCGCGCCCGGTGGAAGGCCCAACTGGAGACGTACGCGACGATCCGCCGCATCGAGAAGCGAAGGGGCGTGCGGAAACCACGCGGCACCACCCCGTTCGGCGGCCCGGTGGACGCCGGGGCGTTGTTCCACCTGCACACGCCGCAGGGCGCGGAGCGCTACGACGTCCACCACCTCCTCCCGGCCGGGCGGACACCGCGTTTCGCGGGCGCTTCGTTCGTGTTGTCCGCCCCCGACCCGCAGGACGACCGCGCAAGCGAGCCGCTCGCGTTCGACGGCCGGTCGTTCGAGCTGGCCGCCACCCCGGCACACCTGTTCCCGCCGGACCAGCGCCCGTCGAGCTGGCCCGAGCACCACCCGAACTCCCGGAGCTGAGCCGTGGGCGAGCACAAGGACCGGCTGCTGCGCGGTGAGTGGTACCTGGACGAACCGGAACTGGCCGAAGACCGCCGCCGCTGCCAAGCCGTGTTGGACCGGTTCAACGCCACGGGCGACCAGACAACGCTGCACCGCCTCCTGGACCTGGCCCCCGGCGCGACGGTCCTGCCGCGCTTCCAGTGCAGCTACGGCACGCGGATCACCATCGGGCGCAACAGCTTCGTCAACACCGACGCCACCTTCATGGACGACGCACGCATCACGATCGGCGCGGACGTCCGCATCGGCCCCCGTGCCCAGCTCCTGACCGCCCTACACCCGGTGGAGGACCACGAGCTGCGCCGCGCCGGCTGGGAACGCGCCGCACCCATCACCATCGGGGACAACACCTGGCTGGGTGGCGGCGTGATCGTCTGCCCCGGCGTCACCATCGGCGAGAACACCGTCATCGGCGCGGGCAGCGTCGTGGTGCGCGACGTGCCCGCCCACGTCTTCGCCGCCGGCAACCCGGCCCGCACCATCCGCGCCCTGCCCCCGGCCGGCACCGGCGCGGAACACGACAGCGAGGGATGATCACGGCCACATCGACCGCGGAGGGAATCGGATGGATCAGACGAGTTGGGTCCCGTCGTCGGTGGACTTGAACCGGCCGAGCGCGGCGCGGATGTACGACTACTTCCTGGGCGGCTCGCACAACTTCGCGGTGGACCGCGAGGCGGCCAAGGCCGTGGAGCGGATCTACCCGGGCATGTCCGGCGCGGCGCGGGCGAACCGCTCGTTCCTGCGCAGAGCCGTCCGCCACCTGCTCGACCGGGGCGTGGACCAGTTCCTGGACCTGGGCTCCGGCATACCCACGGTCGGCAACGTGCACGAGATAGCCCAGCAGGCCAACCCGGACGCGAGGGTCGTCTACGTCGACGTGGAACCGGTGGCCGTCGCCCACAGCACGGCTCTGCTGGCGAACAACCCCAACGCCACCGTGATCCAGGCGGACCTCCGTTCACCGAAAAGCGTGTTGGAGGACGAGACCGCACGAGCAGTTCTCGACTTCGACCGCCCCATCGGCCTGCTCATGGTCGCGGTGCTGCACTTCGTGCCCGACTCGGACGAGCCGCACAACGTCGTGGCCGAGTACCGCGAAGCCCTGCCGCCCGGCAGTTACCTGGCCATCTCCCACGGCACCTTGGAAGGCGTACCCCTGGAGGGCGTGGAGGACACCGAACGGGTAAAAGCCATCTACCGCAGAACCGACAGCCCCCTGGTCCTCCGCTCGCGGGGAGAAATCACCGCCTTCTTCACCGGACTGGACGTCATCGACCCCGGCGTAGTCCCCTTGTCGGAATGGCACCCGGACTCCGCGGACGCTTACATCAGCGCTTACGTCGGCATCGGCCACAAACCCTGACCAGGGCACACCAGACCCCCCGTCGTGTTCTCCCCGTATGGCCTGCGCGCCAGCGAACCGCGCTTTGCCAGGGAGGGCAAGCACGCTTTTCGCTTGCCCTCCCTGGCAAAGGGTGGTTGTCTTGACCAGGCCATACGGGGAGAACACGACGGCTCTTTCAAACTCCTTGGCGGCCTGCCAAGCGGCGAGCGTCGCTTTTAACCCAAACCCCGAGCCGGACTCACACCGCACGAGCCGCCCAGCACACACAGGCCACAAAGCGACTCACACCGCACGAGCCGCCCAGCACACACAGGTCACGAAGCGACTCACACCGTCCGAGGCCGCTGGCACAACACAGACCCCGAGCCGGACTCACACCGCACGCGCCGCCCAGCACACACAGGCCACGAAGCGACTCACACCGTCCGAGGCCGCCCGGCAACCCACCCCAACCCGGTCAACACCACCAGCAGCACCACGAGCAGCAGCATCGACACCGTCCAGTCGCCGGTGACCCCGCGCAGCACGCCGAACGCGAACGGCCCGGAGGCCGAGATCAGGTACCCGATACTCTGCGCCATAGCCGACAACCGAGCAGTGTCCGAAGTGGACGAAGTGCGCAGCGAGATCATCACCAGGGCCAGGGGGAACATGCCCATGCCCACCCCGACCAGCACGACCCACAACGCGGGCGCCCAGGCGGGCGCGAGCGCCAGCCCCAGGACACCGGCGATGGACAGCGAGCCCAGCGCCAGCACCAGCGGCGACTGGCTGGGTCGGCGGGCGGCCAGCGGCGGCACGACGAGGCTGACCGGCACCCCGAGCACCATCGTGATCGCGAGCAGCAGACCGGCGGTGGTGCGGTCGACACCGGCGTCGCCGAGGATCTGCGGCAGCCAGCCCATCACCGTGTACGCGAGCAGCGACTGCAAGCCGAAGAACACCGTGATCACCCAGGCCAGCGGGTTCCGGGCCAGCGACCGCTTGACCGCCGCCGGGCGGGTGGCCTCCGCGGCGCGGGCCACGGCCACCCCGTGCCGCGCGCCGGACAGCCAGATCACCAACGCGGCCAGCGAGAGGAACGCCCAAGCGCCCACGGCCAGCCGCCACGACCCGAACACCGACTCCAGCACCGGCGTGAAGGCGGCCCCGACCGCGGCGCCCGCGGCCAGTGCCGCCGTGTAGACGCCCGTGATGAGCCCGACGCGACCCGGGAACGAGTCCTTCACGACAACGGGGATGACCACGTTGCACACCGCGATGCCGGCGCAGGCGATGAACGTGCCGCCGAGCACCACCAACGGGCCGTCGACGACGCGCAGCACCAGGCCCGCGGTCAACACCGCCAGCGCCAGCGCGACCGCCCGCGCCATGCCGAGCCGGCGGCCGAGCCAGGGCGCGAGGAACGCCGCGAAGCCGAAGCAGAGCGTCGGCAGGGCGGTGAGCGAGGACGTCCACGCGGTGCTCACGCCGAGCGACCCGCGGACGTCGCCGAGGACGGACGCCAGGCTGGTGACGGCCGGGCGCAGGTTGGCGGCGGCGAGCGCTACGCCGATCGCCAACAGGGTGCTGCCGACCAGGGCAACTTGGCGGTTCGGGGCCGCCGGACCACCGGCACTGGCTGAAGGATGGGTGGCGATCGTCGCATTGGCACCCTGTTCGGTGGCAGTGTGAACCAACGACGGTGTGCGGTCTGACCGGGTCTGCGGGATCGTCACCGGATTACTATTGCAGACATGGGATGTTCGGATGAAAGGACGACGCTGTGCCGTTGGCCACTACCCGACGGGCCGGACTCGTCGACCAGGTGATCGACCAGATGAGGGGCGCGATCTCCGGCGGCGAATGGCCGGTCGGCCAGCGCATCCCCCCGGAACCGGAACTCGTCACCGCGCTCGGCGTGGGCCGCAACACCGTGCGGGAGGCGGTGCGTGCCCTGTCCCACGCCGGGCTGCTGGAGGTCCGCCAGGGTGACGGCACGTTCGTGCGCGCGACCAGCGAGCTGTCCGGTGCCGTCCGCCGGCTTTGCGGTAGCGAGCTGCGCGACGTGCTCCAGGTTCGCCGCACGCTGGAGGTGGAGGGCGCCCGCCTGGCCGCCACCGAGCGCACGGACGAGGAACTGCGCCGACTGGAGACGCTGCTGGACGAGCGTGACGCCGCGCTGGCGTCACAGGACTGGGAAAGCCTCGTTGAACGGGACGCGGCGTTCCACCTGCTCCTCGTGCAGTGTTCGCACAACACGCTGCTCGCCGAGTTGTACCAGGGGCTCACGGAGGCCGTCCGCGCCAGCATCACGGCCACCGTGGACCGCGATCACGAGCACGAGCAGGTCTCGCACGCCGGACTCCTGGAGGCCGTGCGCGACCGCGACCAGGCTCGTGCGGTCGCGGAGGCGGGCGGGTTCCTGGAGGAGTTGCTGCAACGGCACTCACTCTGACGTTTTCCGATCTCGGGGCGCGGGGTCGGAAACTTCGAGCCAAGGGGCCTCCCGCTCACCGCGGGAGGCCCCTTGTGCTCCCGCTCAGGCCGTGGCCCTCTCCTCCCAACACCCCCGCAACGCGGCCAACGCCGCCACCACCGCCGGTCGACGCGCGGCCTGCACCCGCCACATCGCGAACACCCGCCGGGTGGGCGTCGGCACGAACTGCACAGCGCGAACCGCGGCCGGCAGCTCCCCCCTCCCCAACCGCGGCAGCAACGCCACCCCGACCCCCTTGGACAACAACGCGATCTGCGTCTCGTACTCGCCGATCCGGTACGCGAGTTCCGGTTCCATCCCCGCGCCGCGGAAGGTGTTGACCAGCCAGTCGTGGCAGATCGTGCCCTCGGGCTGGCAGATCCACCGCTCACCCGCGAGGTCGGCGGGCGCGACCTCGGTCCGGTCGGCGAGCCGGTGGCCGGCGGGCAGCAGCACGTCGGCGTAGTCCAGGCCGAGCGCTTCCCGCGCGACGCCGTCGGGCACGGCGAGCGGCGCGTTGTCCCAGTCGTGGGTGACGGCGAGGTCCAGCTCCCCGCGCGCGACGAGTTCCTGCGCGGCGGGCGGGTCCATCTCGACCACGCGCACGTCCAGCCCCGGGTGGTCGCGCAGCAGCACGACCAGCGCGGACGGCAGGAGCCCGCGCGCGGCGGTGGCGAACGCGCCGACCCGCAGCACGCCGACGGCCGCGCCGCGCTGCTCCTCCAGCTCCACCTCGGCGTGCTCGACGAGTTCCAGCACGCGGGCCGCGGTGGCGGCGAGCAGGTGCGCGGCGTCGGTCAACGCCACCCCGCGCCCGCGGCGCTCCAGCAGCGTGGTCCGCGTCTCCCGCTCCAGCTTCGCGATCTGCTGGGACACCGCCGACGGCGTGTACCCGAGGGCCGTGGCCGCCGCGCCGACCGACCCGTGCCGCGCCACCGCGTGCAACGCCCGCAACCTGCCCAGATCCAGCACCCGCCACCTCGTCGTGTAGCAGCTCTAAACTCAACGCTTTACGATCATTCGCTGGTGCTAAACGTTACGCCGGTCGAGACTCGGCGACGTGAAACCCCGTCATGCCGCGCTCGCGGTCCTCACCACCACCATCTGGGGCGTCAACTTCGTCGTGATCAAGGTGGGGCTGCACGAGTTCCCGCCGCTGTTGTTCTCCGCGCTGCGCTTCCTGGCGGCGGCGGTGCCCGCGCTGTGGTTCGTCGGCAGGCCGCGCGTGGCGTGGCGGTGGGTGTTCGCCGTCGCGCTCGCGCTCGGCGTGGCCAAGTTCGGCCTGCTGTTCCTCGGCATGGAGCGCGGGATGCCCGCCGGGCTGTCGTCGCTGGTCCTCCAGAGCCAGGTGATCTTCACCGTGCTGTTCGCGACCGCGGTGCTCCGCGAGCGGCCCCGGCCCGTGCAACTGGTCGGCATGGCGGTCGCGGGCACGGGCATCGTGCTGATCGCGCTCGACCACGGCGTCGGCAGCCCGCTCTCGGCGTTGCTGCTCGTCGTGCTCGCCGCCGTGGCGTGGGGCGTGTCCAACGTGGTCACCCGCTACGCCAAGCCGCCGGACGCGCTCAACTTCATCGTCTGGGTGAGCGCCGCCGCGACGCTCCCGCTGCTCGCGCTGTCCGTGATCTTCGAGGGCCCGCCCGCGATCTTCGCCGCGCTGGGCGGCCTGAGCTGGTCCGGGGTCGGCGCGCTGCTCTTCGTCGCGTGGATCTCCACCCTGTTCGGGTTCGGCGCGTGGGGCTTCCTGCTGCGGGAGCACGACGCGAGCACCGTCGTGCCGTTCGCGTTGCTGGTCCCGGTGGCGGGCATGTTCTCGGGGTGGCTGTTCCTGGACGAGCCCGTGCCGCTCACCCGGCTGGCCGCGGCAGTCCTGGTCGTGGTCGGCATGGCGGCGACGACGGTCCACCGGCCGGCCGCCACCCCCGGAATAGTGATTGACGCCCCGACCGGTGTCCGATGAGCTGGACCACGTGGAACACCGGGTGCTTTCGGCCAGGACCATCGTCGGCTGGGGCATCGGGCTGCTGGTCCTCGCCGCGGTCGCGACCACCACCCTGCTGGTGACCTTCGGCACGGGCGACCCGGGTGACGGCGTGCGGCTGGACGCGATCCGCACCGCGTCCGGCATCGTCGTCGGCGGTGGTGGCGCGGCGGCGCTGCTGCTGGCCGCGCGCAAGCAGCGCTACACCGAGATCGACCTGGTGCAGAAGGACCACGACGCCACCGAGCGCCGCGTCACCGAGCTGTACGGCAAGGCCGCCGACCAGCTCGGCAGCCCCCAGGCCCCGGTTCGCCTGGCCGGGCTGTACGCGTTGGAACGGCTCGCCCAGGGCAACCCCGCGCACCGGCAGACCATCGTGCACCTCATGTGCGCGTACCTGCGGATGCCGTTCACACCGCCGCCCGACGTGCGTGCCCGCACCGGTCCCCGCGACACCGCCCGGTTCCAGGAGCAGGAGGTGCGGCAGACGGCGGCCGGGTTGCTGGCCGCGCACCTGCGCCCGGACCAGCCGGACGCGTTCTGGTCGGACATCGCCCTCGACCTGTCGCACGCCACGCTCGTGAAGCTCACCCTGACCCACGCCCGCGTGCGGCGGGCGTCGTTCGTCGGCACCACGTTCGTCGGGCCGGCCACCTTCCGCGGCACCGAGTTCACCGACCAAGCGGACTTCCGCGAGACCGAGTTCCGGGGACTGGCGGACTTCCGGCGGGTCGTGTTCGGGGAGGCGGTGTTCCGCGGGGCGTCGTTCGCCGGGGAGACCGACTTCGGCCAGCGCACCACCGCCGCCCTCGCCGGGGCGCGCACCAAGGTCGGCGACTCCCGACGCAGGTGGCCGGACGGGTGGGCGGAGCGCCCGGACGGCGACGGTTGGGCGACGCTGCTCCACCAGTGAGGCAACTCGAACCCGCCACGTTCCCCCGAACGAAGGACGTATCCCCGCCGCATTCCCCGGTACCTTCCTAACAAGACCATTCACCGGGGAGGTGTGCCGTGCGATTCGACAAGCACCCACGCCTCCGCCCGTCCACCGGAACAGCCGTCATCTGACGGGAACCCGCTGGACGCCCGAGTGTTCCGCGCCAGGCGGTCGCGCACGCGGCCACCGGCGGGCAGCGGTGGGTGGTTCGCCGACTTGGTGGTCGAACGGATCCTCGCCGCGCCCCCGGTGATCCCCGTCCCGACCCGGCGGCGAGAGCAGCAGCCGGTGACTTCACACGACTTGGTGGTCGTGCACCCCGGAACCCCGCGCATCGCGGTCAGGTGAGGGGCGGAGCACCCGCCGGCGGAACGACCGGGAGTCCGGGAGCGGTTCCCCTCTCCAGCAACGCGTGCACCGCACCGGTGTCGAGGTGGTCCGCCACCAGGTCGCCGAGCAGGTCGAGTTGCGCGGCGCGGCGGCCCGCGAAATCCGTGTCGGGCGCCGGCCGGAACCCGTCGCGGCCCGCGTGCCCGGCGGCCCAGCGCAGGAACGCGCGGCGGAACCCGTCGTTCTCCAGCAACCCGTGCCAGTGGGTGCCCGCGACGCGCCCGGCCAGCACGCCCTCGGGCGTGCCGTCGGGCAGGGTCACCAGCCCCTCGCCCGCACGCCGCACCACGCGGCCGTGGTGGATCTCGTAACCGGTGACGGGTTCGCCGAACGCCTCGCCACGCGGCCGGTGCAACGCCTTGTCCGCCTCGAACCGCACGTCCACGTCGAGCAGCCCGAGACCGGGCACGACGCCCGCGCGGGACTCCACGGCGTCCTCGATGCGCCTGCCGAGCATCTGGAAACCGCCGCAGATGCCCAGGACCGGCCCGTCGTGGCGGGCGATGGCGTCGGCCAGCCCGTTGGCGCGCAACCACTCCAGGTCCGCCACGGTGGCCTTGGAGCCGGGCAGCACGACCAGGTCGGCGTCCGCGAGCCGCGACGGGTCGGTGACGAACCGCACCGACACGCCGGGCTCGCAGGCCAGGGCTTCGACGTCGGTCGCGTTGGAGATGCGCGGCAACCGCACCACGGCGACCCGCAGCCACTGGTCGCCACGCGGCGGCGCGGGTCGGCCGATGACGCCGTCCGCCGCGTAGGACAGGGAGTCCTCGGCGTCGAGCCACAGCTCCTCCCGCCACGGCAGGACGCCCAGCACCGGTCGCCCGGTGAGCCCGCGCAACTGCCCCAGCCCCGGCGCCAGCAGCGCCGGGTCGCCCCGGAACTTGTTCACCACGAACCCGGCCACCAGCGCCTGGTCCGCGGGGTCGAGCAGGGCCAGCGTGCCGAACAGGTGCGCGAAGACCCCGCCCCGGTCGATGTCGCCGACCACGAGCACGGGCAGCCCGGCGGCCCGCGCGAGGCCCATGTTGGCGATGTCGTCGGCACGCAGGTTGATCTCGGCGGGCGAGCCCGCGCCCTCGCACACCACGACCTCGTAGTCGGCACGCAGGTCCGCCAGCGTGGCCAGCACCGTCCGCAGCAACCCGGCCTTGCGCTCCCGGTACGACCGGGCCGACACCTCGCCGACCGCCTTGCCCAGCACCACGACCTGCGAGCTGCGGTCGCCACCGGGCTTGAGCAGCACCGGGTTGAACCGGACGCTGGGCTCCAGCCCGCACGCCGCCGCCTGGAGGGCCTGCGCGCGGCCGATCTCGCCGCCGTCGCCGGTGACCACCGAGTTGTTCGACATGTTCTGGGCCTTGAACGGGGCCACCCGGACGCCTTGGCGGGCCAGCCACCGGCACAACCCGGCGACCAGGACGCTCTTGCCCGCGTCCGACGTCGTGCCGGCGATCAGCAGCGCACCGCTCACGGTCCCAAAACCCCCTAGTTGTCGGTCGCGGCTGACATCATCCACGTCATGGTCTCCCCGCCCGCCACCACGGTCCTGGTGCACAGCCCCTACCTGGGCCCGGCGAGCCTGCGCCCGCTGGCCGGCGCGCTGGCCGCGCTCGGGCACGCGGTGCTCCTGCTCGACCTGCGGGTGACGGTGAACGCCGCGCCCGTGCACCAGCGGCTGATCGGGGTGTTCGCGGACGCCGTGGAGGACTCGCTGGTGGACGGCGACCTGGTGCTGGTCGGGCACGGCGGCGCCGGTCCGCTGCTGCCCGCGTTCGCCGACGCCCTGGAGATCCCGGTGACGGGCCTGGTGTTCGTGGACGCGGACCTGCCGACACCCGGCCGCAGCCGGCGTGACGACACGCCCGCGGAACGCATGGCGCGGCTGAAGTCGATCTCCCGCGACGGCCTGATGCCGCGTTGGGACCGCTGGTTCGCGCCGGAGGACCTGGCCGGGATGGTGCCGGACGTGCGGTTGCTGGAGGAGATCGTCGCCGAGGCGCCGGAGGTGCCGCTGGCGTTCCTCAAGGAGCCCGGCCCCACGGTGGCGTGGACGGGGCCGTGCGGCTACCTGCGCCTGAGCGCCGCCTACGACGGCGCGCTGGCAACCGCACGCGACCTCGGCTGGCCGGTGCGCGAGCTGGCGGCGAACCACCTGGCGACGGCGTCCGCGCCCGCCGAGGTGGCCGCCGCGGTCGCCGCCCTGATCACCCAGCTGCCCTGAGCACCGGGCCGGGGCCGGCCTCAGCAGACGGTCAGGATCTCCGCGCCCGTGTCGGTGACCACCAGGGTGTGCTCGAACTGGGCGGTCCAGCTCTTGTCCTTGGTGGTGACGGTCCAGCCGTCCGCCCACACCTCGTGCTCGATACCGCCCAGGGTGATCATCGGCTCGATGGTGAACGTCATGCCGGGTTCGATGACCGTGGGCACGTGCGGCGCGTCGTAGTGCAGCACCACCAGTCCGCTGTGGAACGTGCGGCCGATGCCGTGGCCGGTGAAGTCGCGCACGACGCCGTAGCCGAACCGGTTGGCGTAGGACTCGATGACCCGGCCGATGACGTTGAGCTGCCGTCCGGGCTTGACCGCCTTGATCGCCCGCATGGTGGCCTCGTGGGTGTGCTCCACGAGCTGCCGCACCTCCTCGGACACGTCGCCCGCGAGGAAGGTGGCGTTCGTGTCGCCGTGCACGCCGCCGATGTACGCCGTGACGTCGATGTTCACGATGTCGCCGTCCTGGATGACGGTCGAGTCGGGGATGCCGTGGCAGATGACCTCGTTCAGCGAGGTGCAGCACGACTTGGGGAAGCCCCGGTAGCCCAGCGTCGACGGGTACGCGCCGTGGTCGCACAGGAACTCGTGCGCGATGGCGTCCAGCTCGTCGGTGGTGACACCGGGCGCGACGGCCTTGCCCGCTTCCTGGAGGGCCTGCGCGGCGAGGCGGCCCGCGATGCGCATGGCCTCGATCACCTCGGGCGGCTGCACCCACGGGTCGGTGTTGCGGCGGGGCTCCTTCTTGTCCACGTACTCGGGCCGCTCGATTTCAGCGGGCACCGGACGACGTGGGGAGAGCACCCCTGGTTCCAGGACGGCACGCACGGACATACGTGACAGGTTACGACTCCTCGCCGAGCCCCATGCGCCGTGTGCCCGCTTTGTGGTCGAGCAGGCACGCAACGCTGATCACCCGACGCCCGTCAGCCCAGCGCGGCGAGGAACCGCGCGGAGGCGTCGACCGCGGGCGACGACGAGTTCGCGCCCAGCAGGAGGGTCGCGAACGCGATGTCGCCCCGGTAGCCGACGAACCACCCGTGCGAGTTGACGCCGTCGCCGAACTGCGCCGTGCCGGTCTTGCCGCGCACGTCGCCGTACGGGCGCAACTGCGGCGCGGTGCCGGTCTCGACGACCTCCCGCATCATGGCCCGCAACGGTTCCAGCACGGCGGGCGACGGTGCGGTCGGCTGGTGGTCGGCCTTGGTCTCGCGGTCCTTGAGCAGCGTCGGCGTCGGCATGGTGCCGCGAGCCGCCGTGGCGGCCACCAACGCCATGCCGAACGGGCTGGCGAGCAGCTTGCCCTGGCCGAAGCCGTCCTCGGCGCGTTCCACGACGTCCGTCGCGGGCGGGGCGGACCCGGTGACGGTGGTCAGCGCCGGCACCTCGAAGTCGACGCCCAGGCCGAACTTGTCCGCCTGCTTGGTCAGCGCGTCCGCCGGCAGCGCGGCGGCGAGCTGCGCGAAGGTCGTGTTGCAGGAGAACGCGAACGCCGAGTGCAGCGGGACGGTGCCCTTGTCGAAGTCGTGGTCGTTGGGCACGATCCGCCGCCCGTCGATGGTCACCCTGGCGGGGCACGGCTGCGGCGAGTCGGCGGGCGTGCCCGCCTCCACGGCCGCCGCCGCCGTGATGATCTTGAACGTGGAACCGGGCGGGAACCGGCCGGTCAACGCGATCGCGCCCTGCTCGTCGGCGGGCTTGTTCTGGGCGACGGCCAGGATGTCGCCGGTGGACGCGGACAACGCCACCAGCATCGCCGGTTCGGCGACCGGTTCCACCGCGTCCTCGGCGGCGGTCTGCACGGCGCGGCTCATCCCGGTGGCCACGGCCCGCGCGGGTTCCGGCGCGACGTCGTGCAGGTCCTCGACCTCCGCGCCGGCCGCGTTCATCGTGTAGACGCGCAGCCCGGACCGGCCGGCGATCTCCTCCTCGACGGCCTTGCGCACCGCGGGCAGCACCTGCGAGCCGAAATCACGCGACGGCGCCAGCAACGACGTCTGCGTCGTGAACCGCACGCCGGGCAGCTCGTAGATGGCGGGCTTCACGCTCTGGTAGTCGGCGTCCCGCAACGCCGCGACGTGGTAGACCTGCCCGGCGGGCACCTTGCCGACGCCCTCGGTGATGGTCGCGGCCGTGATGGCGGGGTCGATCCGGTTGAGCGCGCCCGCGAGCGAGTCGGCCACCGCCGCCACGTCACCGGCCTGCGCCGGGTCCAGCAGGACCGACACGACCTGCTCCGGCGCCAGCAGCGGCGTCCCGTCGCGGTCCAGCACCGGGGCGAGCGCGGGCGCCACCTCGCGCAGGCCGATGGACTGCTGTGCGGCGAGCTTCGGGTGCACGACGGACGGCGCCCAGTGCACCTTCCAGTTGTCGTCCTCGCGCCGCAGGTCGAACTTGGTGTCGTAGGACCAGACGCGGTTGCGCCCGAGGTCCCACTCCAGCTTCGCGGTGGCGTCCGCCGTGGTCGACTCGCCCGACGAGCGCACCTGCTGCACGGACGCGCGCACGGCGGCCGGTTTCACCGCCCCGCGCACCTTCTCCAGCAGTTCCTTGGCCTTGGCCGGGTCGTCGGTGAGCGCCACCGCGCCGTCCACGTCACCGGCGGCGAGCTTGCCGAGGAAGTCACCCGCGACCTGGTCGGGTCCGGGCCGGGAGGAGAACAGCCCGCACCCGCTGAGCACGACGAGGGCGGCGACGGCGATGGCGGACTTCCGAAGCATCACGGTGCGAGTATGCCCAACGCCTAGAACAGGACTGTCGCGTACTGCCCGACCTGGGTGAACCCGATCTTGCGGTACGCGGCACGCGCGACTTCGTTGTAGCAGTTCACGTAGAGTGACGCGGTTCGGCCGAGCCCGCGCACGAGGCGTTCGGCGACGGCCGCGGTCCCCGCCGTGCCGATGCCCTGCCCGCGCCGGTCCGGGCGCACCCAGACGCCCTGGATCTGGCCGACCTTCGCCGACATCGCGCCGATCTCGGCCTTGAACACCACTTCGCCCGCCTCGAACCGGGCGAACGCGCGACCGCCCGCGATCAGCTCGGCGACCCGGGCCCGGTAGGACGTGCCGCCGTCGTCGGCACACGGGTCGACGCCCACCTCTTCGATGAACATCGCGACCGCCGCCGGCAGGTACCGGTCCAGCTCGTCCGGGCGCACCGGGCGGACCAGGGGGTCGGGGGTCACCGAGGGGCTGCCGCCGAGCGCCATCAACGGCTGGTCGGCACGCACCTCGCGGGCCGGACCCCAGTCGGGGGCCAGTTCCTCCCAGAGCCCGAGGACCTGCTCGGCGGGACCGACCAGGGAGGAGCACATCCGGCCACGCCGCCGAGCCCGGTCGGCGAACCCGCGCAACGCGGAGGCGTTGCCGCCGAGCGGGATCAGGTTGGGCCCGGCGAAGCACAACGCGTCGACCCGCCCGCCACGCAGCGAGCGGTGGTCGTACGCCCACACCTCGCCGCCGAGCCGCCACGGGTCGAGGCCCGCGACCTCGACGCGGGCGGCCACCATGCACGACGCGACGGGATCGTTCGACAACACCGCGAGGACCTCGTGCAGATCCCGCTCGTCCAGCAGCCGCGCGCCCGCCAGCCTCAACACGGGTCAAGCCTGCCAGATGGACGGCATTCCACGCGCGTCAGCCA
>NZ_JAHXGQ010000008.1 GCF_019375475.1 Saccharothrix obliqua
ACCCGCGGTGGTGTAGACGCGTTCCACCCGCACTCCGCGGCCGGCCGCTTCCCCGTTCGAACGGCCGGTCGCCGACGTCCCCGCTGTCTCCGTCATCGCCCCTCTTCACCGACGCCAGGCTGAGGCAGGCCCAACCTGTTGGGTAGTTGGATGGAATTCCTACTACATGTTGTGGTCGGGCGCAGGGTGACACGCCGAGCGATCACGTTCGCGGAGGGGGCGCGGTCACCTTGCGGACGTGGGTGGTGTCGGCGGTGAGCGGCTCGCCGGTCGGGCCGAGGGGGCGCAGTTCGGGGAGCCGCCTGCCCTCGGCGTCGAGGAGCAGCGAGTGCGGCTCCCCCTCCTCGAACGCGTGGCGCTCGCCCCACTGCCGGAGCGCGACCACGACGGTGAACAGGTCGCGACCGGCTTCGGTGAGCGCGTAGGTCTGCCGCCTGCCGGAGGGCGCGGTGGTGCGTTCGAGGATGCCGTGGTCGACCAGCTTGCGGAGCCGGTCGGTGAGGATGTTGCGGGCGATGCCCAGGCGCGCGTGGAAGTCGGTGAACGCGCTCGCGCCGTCCATCGCGTCGCGGACGATGAGCATGCTCCACCGGTCTCCCACGATGTCCAGCGCGCGGGCGGTGGGGCAGTGCGGGTCGGTCCAGTCGGGCATCGGGTCATCCTCGTAGGTTGCGTTTTGAAACTATTCTGCCGTACCGTCCAAATGGTTGCAAAGTGCTACTGATTGGAGTGCCCGGTGCCCTCGTTGCCGAAGCGGCAGCGGCTGCTGCTCGCCGTGGTGTGCGGAGTCGCGGTCGCGAACGTCTACGCCGGACAACCGGTGCTCGACGCCATCGGCGGGGACCTGGGCCTCGGGCCGGGCGCGCTGGGGTGGCTGGTCGCGGTCGGCCAGCTCGGGTACCTGGTCGGCCTGGTGGTGCTGGTCCCGCTGGGCGACGTCCTCGACCGCCGCCGCCTCATCGCCGCGCACCTCGCCCTCACCGCGGTCGGCGCGGCGGTCACCGCGACGGCGGGCGGCGGCACGCAGGCGTTCGCCGGCCTGGCTGTCGCCGGGTTGTTCGCGGTCGTCGTGCAGACCGCGGTGGCGTACGCGGCGTCGCGGTCCGCGCCCGCCGAGCGCGGCGGGAACATCGGCGTGGTGACCTCGGGCGTGGTGGTCGGCATCCTCGGGGCACGCGTCGTGTCCGGTGCGCTCACCGGGCTCTGGGGCTGGCGCAGCACCTACTTCGCACTGGCGATCGCGTCGACCGCGTTGGCCGTCGTGGTCCTGCTCGTGCTGCCTGCCGACGAACGCACCGCGAGGCCCGACCACCGGCGGGCGCCGGGCGCGTTCGCCGGTCTGGCGCGGGACCGGCTGTTCCTCGGCCGCGGTCTCGTGGCGTTCTTCACCTTCGCCTCGTTCGGGACGCTGTGGAGCGGTCTCGCGTTGCCGCTCGGCGCGGCGCCGTGGCACCTGGAACCGGTCTGGACCGGTCTGTTCGGGTTGGCCGGGCTGGTCGGCGCGCTCGGCGCGGCGCGGGCGGGCGCGTGGGCCGACCGGGGTCGCGCGCCCGGCGTGACGGGCTGGTCGCTCGCCGCCCTGCTCGCCTCGTGGCCGCTCACGGCGATGACCGGCACGTCGCTGTGGCCCTTGGTCGTCGGGGTGCTCGTGCTCGACTTCGCCGTCCAGGCCGTGCACGTCACCAACCAGCACCGCTTGACCACCGCTCATCCGCACCGCACGAGCACCGTCATCGGCGGCTACATGGTCTTCTACTCCCTCGGGTCGGCCCTCGGCGCGATCACGACCACCGCCGCCTACGACGCCGCGGGGTGGGTGGCGTCGAGCGCTCTCGGGGCCGGGTACGCGGCGTGCGCCCTTCTGGTGTCCAAAGTGGACCGACCTGCCGGCGGGGTCGTCACGCGTTCGTGGCATCGACAGGGAAGCGCACAGGCTTGAGACTCGACCCTGGCAGCGCAGCCGGCGGAAGGGGTCGATCGTGACGCGTTCAACCGTGTTGGTGGCACTGGACACCGAGAAGACCGGCCCGGTCGCCCGCGACCAGCTCGCACGCATCTGCGAGCGGCTGGGCGCGGAGGGGCACGAGGTCGTCCGGGCACGCGGCGCCGACGACGCGCTGGCGTTGACGCAGAGCAGGGCCGACCTCTCCGTGGCCGTGGTGTCCTGGGACCTCGACGCGCCGGAAGCGGTGCTCAAGGCGCTCATGGGGCGGTTCACCAAGCTCCCGGTCTTCCTGGTGACGACGGCGGCCTCCGTGGACGACCTGCCGCTGTGGGTCTCCCAGGTCATCTCCGGCTACGTCTGGCTCCTGGAGGACACGCCGGACTTCATCGCGGGCCGGATCGGCGTCGCCGCCCGGAGGTACCTCGACGGCCTGCTGCCGCCGTTCTTCCGCGAGCTGCGCCGGTTCGACGACGCGCACGAGTATTCGTGGCACACCCCGGCGCACGCGGGCGGTGTCGCGTTCCTCAAGTCTCCGGTCGGGCGGGCGTTCTACGACTACTACGGAGAGCGGCTGTTCCGGACCGACCTCTCGATCTCCGTGGGGGAACTGGGTTCCCTGTTCGAGCACAGCGGCCCGATCGGCGACGCCGAGCGCAACGCCGCGCGTGTCTTCGGCGCGGACCTGACGTACTTCGTGCTGCACGGCGACTCCACCGCCGACCGGATCGCCTGCCACGCGAGCATCGCCACCGACGAACTGGTCCTCGTGGACCGCAACTGCCACAAGGCGATCTACCACGGCCTCACCCTCACCGGCGGTCGGCCGGTCTACCTCGTGCCCACCCGCAACGGGTACGGGTTGATGGGGCCCGTACCGCCGGCGGCGATGCGGGAGGACGCGGTGGCCGCGCGGGTCGACCGCAGCCCGTTCACCGCCTCCGCGGCCGGCCGGCGTCCGGTGTACGCGGTGATCACCAATTCGACCTACGACGGGCTGTGCTACGACGCCGTCCGCGTCGCGGAACTGCTCGGCGCCACCGTGCCACGACTGCACCTGGACGAGGCGTGGTTCGCCTACGCGCGGTTCCACCCGATCTACGCCCGCCGCTACGGGATGTCCGTGGACGCCGCCGCGCTGCCCGACGACGTGCGGCCGACGGTGTTCAGCACGCAGTCCACGCACAAGCTGCTGGCCGCCATGTCGCAGAGTTCCATGGTGCACGTCAAGAACTCGCCGCGGTCGCCGGTCGACCACCGGCAGTTCAACGAGACGTTCATGATGCACGCCACCACGTCACCGATGTACCCCATGATCGCGGGGCTCGACGTGGCCGCCGCGATGATGGACGGGCCGGACGGCCGGTGGCTCACCGACGAGGCGATCACCGAGGCGATCCGCTTCCGCCAGGCGGTGGCGCGCATCGGCAGGCGCATCCGCGAAGCGGCCGACCGGCCCGACTGGTTCTTCGGCACCTGGCAGCCGACCGAGGTCACCGACCCCGCCACCGGCGAGGTGCACGCGTTCCTCGACGCCCCGCTGGACCTGCTGCGCACCGAGCCGTCCTGCTGGGTGTTGGCCCCCGGTGCGGCGTGGCACGGTTTCGCGGGAATGGAGGACGGCTTCTGCCTCCTGGACCCGGTGAAGGTCACCATCACCTGCCCCGGCGTCAACGCGGCCGGCGAGGTCTCCGACCCGGGCATCCCCGCGCGCATCCTCACGATGTACCTGGAGACGCGGGGGATCGTCGTGGAGAAGACCGACGCGTACACCTGCCTGATCCTGTTCTCCATGGGCATCACCAAGGGCAAGTGGGGCACGCTGCTCGACGCGATGCTGGACTTCAAGGCGCTCTACGACGCGAACGCGCCGCTGGCCGAGGTGCTGCCGGACCTGGTGCGGGCGCACCCCGGGCAGTACGCGCGGCTCACCCTCCCCGACCTCGCCGCCCGGATGCACGCCCAACTCGGCCGCAGTGACCTGACCGGGCTGCTGGACGAGGCGTTCACGCACCCCACGCCCGCGGTGCTCACCCCGGCCCAGGCGTACCAGCGGCTGATCCGCGGCGGCACCGAACCCGTGCGGCTCGCGGACATCGCGGGCCGGACCGCGGCGACGATGGTGGTCACCACGCCGCCGGGCATCCCGGTCCTCATGCCGGGCGAGAGCACGGGTGAGGCGGGCGGCCCGGTGCTGCGCTACCTGCGGGCGCTGGAGGCGTTCGACCGGGAGTTCCCCGGTTTCCCCAGCGAGACCCACGGCGTCACCCGGAGCACCGCGGGCGACTACCACATCACCTGCCTCCGCTGAACCGGTCCGGCGAACCCGCCCGCGAAGACTTCGGTCCGTAGTCGAGTGAACCTCCAGAGCAACGAGCACGGGGCCTCGCGCGTGTATCTACTGATCGACTGGAACGCGGTCGAGAGATCCTTGGAGGGGTTCAACGTGAGGTTCGTCAAGGCAGTGGCGGGGGTCGTGCTCGCGATGGCGGCGATGCTGGGTGGGACCATGACGGCGGGTGCCGCGCCGGCGGAGCAGGCCGCGTCCACCCCGCGGTACCAGGTGTCGACGTGGCACTACGTCAACATCCGGTCCTGCGAGGCCACGTCGTGCGACGTCGTCGGCTACCTCCCGGCGGGGGCCACCACCACCGCGTGGTGTTGGACGTTCGGCGAGACGATCACCGACGCGGGCATCACGAACAACATCTGGCTGCTGCTGAACCGGCAGGACGGCGCGCGGTGGATGGCGAGCGCGGTGTACTTCACCGGCGACCAGTTCGCGAACCTCCCGTTCGAGGCGAACTGCGACTTCTGACGGTCGCGGCGCGGGAACCCCTCGTGGTTCCCGCGCCGGTGGGCGGTTCAGCCGAGGCCGCGGCTGTCCTGCTTGAGCGCGGTGTCGACGGTCAGCGCCGACGCCACCACCAGGCTCAGCAGGGGATCGGCCAGCGGCCGGTGGATTTGCAGCACGTAGTTGTCGGCCGTGGTGAACATCGTCTTCGCGAAGCCCTCCCACGTCTTGGTGATGCGGGCGACCTCGGCGCCGGTGTGGTCGCTGATGGAGAAGTTCCACGCCCGCCAGTTCTCCGCCTGGATGCCGCCGATCCGGTTGCCGTTCAGCTCGAACGCGAACCGGATCTTGCCGATGGCGTTCTCCTGGCGGATCTCGCCGACCACCGCGCCGTCGCCGCGCTCCACGATCACCCGCGACTTCAGGATCTTGGCGGGCCGGGTCAGCCGCAACACGGTCTGCCCGTGGGCGTCCCGGACCTCCAGCTTGTGCGTGAAGAACTGGTCGTAGCTGCCGAGGAACCGCACGATCTTCTTCAACGTGCTCTGGCCGACCTGCACGACGCTGCCGAGCTGTCCGCCGTGCTGGTCGTAGACGGCGTACTCGTTGGCGACCTCGACCAGCTTCACCCGCTGGTTGACCACCAGGACCGGCTCGGTGAACAACGTCCCGCCGCCCTGCCCGACCTGCCCGACCCCGGCCTTGCGCTGCTGCTCGCGGATGCGGTTCGGGTCCGGCGCGCCGTCCAGGGACAGCTCCCACGGGTTCGCATCGCTCTTCGGCGGGCGTTGCCGCGTCTGCGCCGTCCACTGGGCGCCGTCCCAGTAACGCAGCACCGGGGAGTCGGGCGTCTCCGGGTACCAACCGGGCTGAGGGTTCGTCATGGCCGGAACTGTAGCCGCGGGGACGGATCGGCAAGCCGCGTTCGCGGGACGCCGCCGCCCGCGCCCGGTGATCACGCTCTCAGCCCGCCGGGTGGACCCGGTCCGGGACGTCGGGCAGCGGCGGTCACCGCAACCGCACCGGCAGCGAGAGCAGGCGTGCGCCCATGATGCCGCCCGGCGTGTGGTGGCGGAGTTCGTGGAACGGCGTGGTGAGGCGGGCTCCGGGGTGCTCGGCCCGCAACACCTCGACCACCGCGCGCAGTTCCAGGCGGGCCAACTGGGCGCCGATGCAGTAGTGGGGCCCCGCGCCGAACGTGAGGTCGTGGGCGTTCCGGCCGAGCTGCCGGTTGACGCCGACGACGTCGACCAGCACGGGGGAGCGGGCCGGCAGCCGCAGTCCCGCGAGTTCCACTTCGGTCGACGTGAAGCGCCACAGCGTGAACGGGGCGGGTGGGTGGGCGCGGAGGGTGTCGTCGACGAGGTCGTCGTCGGCGGGTGCCGCCGGGTCGCCGAGCAACCGGGCCACGACGAAACCGACGGACAGGTCGGTGGTGAGCTGCCCGGCGAACAGCAGGGTGAAGATCTGGTAGTGGAGGTCCCGCCGGGTGCTGCCCGGCGGCATCCGGCGGGCGAGTTCGGCGGTCGGGCCGTCCTCCAGCGCGGCGTCCGCGAGGGCGGCGAAGGCGGCCATGGCCGGCGGCACGTGGTCCGGGTAGTCGGTGTGCATCAGCCGGCAGGCGTGCATCGCGGTGTCGACGTGCTCGGCGGGGATGCCGAGGAGGTCGCACAGGACGGTCAGCGGGTACCGGGTGGTGAAGTCCTCCACCAGGTCCGCCTCGGGACCGAGGTCCGCGAGGAGGCGTCGGGCGGTGGCGCGCAGCCGCGGGTACGCCGCACGCATCCGGGCCGCGCCCAGCAGCGGCGCGAACGCGCGGCGCAGCCGGGTGTGGGCCTCGCCGTCGAGCGTGGTGACGGACATCTGCTCGGCCGCCGCGGGTTCGAGGCCCGCCGTGCGGCGGTCCCAGTGCGCCGGCGCGAGGGCGGTGTCCTTGGCGAACCGGGGGTCGGCCAGGACCACGCGGGCCAGGTCCGGGTCGGTGACGACCCAGGCCGGGCCGCCCGCCTGCGCCTCGACCCGGACCACGGGCTCGGTGGACGGCACCCGGTGCGGGTCGGGCACGCCGATGGAGCCGACTCGGGCGGAGAAGGGCGACATGGTGGTCCTCTCGGGCGGTTCGGGAGATTCGCTGCGTGACACAGTAACTGTGTAGCACAGTTTATGTGCGACGCAGTATGCTCCTCGGCGTGGAGGGAGCGTGATGAGCCGATCACCCGAAGACGCGCGCTCGGAGGTCCTGCGGGCCATCGCCCGCTGGCAGATCCCGGTGGTCCAGTTCGGCGGGATGGTCGCCGAACACCTCGGGATGACGTGGACGGACCTTCAGGCGTTGTACGTGCTGGCCAACGAGGGACCCGCCACACCCGGCCGGCTCGCGCGGCGGGTGAACCTCACCAGCGGCTCGGCGTCACGCATGATCGACCGGTTGGAGCGGGCGGGTTTCGTGCGCCGCGTGCCCGACGAGCACGACCGCCGCCGGGTGCTCATCGAGCCCGAACCCGGGGCGGTGGACCGGGTCGGCCGCCTCTACGACGAGTTGAACGCCCGCCACCGCGCCGACCTCGACGCGCTCGACGACGGCGAACTGGCCGTCCTGCGGAAGTTCCTCGCCACCGCCACCGAGCGCACCGAGGAGGAGATCCGGCGCTTCGGCACGGCCTGACGCCTACCGCGGCGTCCGCAGGTTCGCCCGCACGTGCTCGGTGATGCCCGCGCGGGAGTCGGTGCGCAGCTTGACCGCCAGCCGCGACACGTGGGACTGCACGGTCCGCCTCGGCAGCGCCAGCTCGTCCGCGATGTCCGGGTTGGACAGACCCGCCGCGACCAGCCGCGCGATGCGGACCTCCAGCGGCGACAGGGCGAGCCAGCCGGACATCGGGCCGCGCACCGCCGGGCCCGTGCGCCGCACGCCCGCCGCGCGGCGGCGGTTCTCGGCGCGCTGGACGTCCCAACGCGCGCCGAGCGACATGAACAGCTTCACCGCCTCGGCGAACGCCTCCGCCGCCTCGTCCGCGCGGTCCACCCCGGCCAGCAGCACACCCGCGTCCTCCAACGCCGCGGCGCACTCCACCACGCGCCCCACCACGCGGTAGTGCGCGGCGGACGCGAGCACCGGGTCCGGGTCGCCCGCCACCAGGCCCCGGCAGTGCGCGGCGGCGGCGTGCGCGCGAGCCGGGCGCACCTCCTTCGCGGCCTCCTCCTCGCACACGGCCAGCGCTTCACGCGCCGTCGCGCGGTCACCCGCGGCGAGCGCCAGCCGGGCCGCGTAGGCCAACCACTGGTGACGCAACATCATCCGGGCGTAGTCCGGCCGCAGCACCGGCGCGAGGCGGGCCACCGCCTCATCCACGGCGCCCCGCTGCTCCGCCGCCAACGCCGCGGCCACCAGGTAGAAGTCGCAGCTCTCCCGCTCCGAGCGGGTGGCAGGCGCCTCGGCGGCGTCCAGGTGCGCCCCGGCCGTGACGCGGTCGTCGCGGTGCCCCGCGATGAGAGCCGCCACGCCGTGCATGAGCAACGTGGCGGGCCCCGGCTCGCGCAGGCCGAAGAACGTGATGGCGGGCCCGTCCTCGGTCACCGTGTCCAACTCGGCCAGCGCCTCGTCCCAGCGGCCCGTCCAGTGGTGGTGCACGGCCGCCGTCACCTGGAGGCCGGTGGGCAGGCCGTGCCGGGCCGCCACCACCCGCGCCTCCCGCACCGCGTCCTCCGCCTCCGCCAGGCGATCGAGGTTCTGGAGGCTGAACACCCGGTTGTCCAGCAGGTCGAACCGCAGCTCGGCCAGCTCCGGCACGTTGCCGACCGCGGCCAGCGCGTCGTCCACGTGGTGCAGCGCCCGCTCGTGGTCGCGGCGGATCGAGTGCAGCAGCCACAACGTCTGCGACGCGTACGCGATGGGGTACGGCTCGCCCAGGGCGGCGGCTTCCGCGTGCGCCCGCCGCGCCGAGCGCTCGGCCTCGCCCAGGTCCGCCAGGTCGCCGCGGTGGAACTCGGCCAGCAACGCCACGTGGCGCACCCGCCACAGGCCCGGCACGTCCGGCGCGTTCAACGCCTCGCCCAGCACGGCCATCGCGGTCGCCGTGTCGCCACGTCGGTGCCGCATGGACGCACGCAGGTGCCGCATCTCCGCGGCCTCCGCCGGGTCCGCGGTCAACGCCAGCGCCCGTTCCGCCTCCGCCTCCGGGTTCGCGCCCATCCGGAACAACACCCGCACCCGCGCGGCGAGCAGGCTCGCCCGCTGCGCCGGTGTCGGCAGGTCGGTGTCCACGGCGCGACGCAGCATCTCGGCGGCGACGGCGGGCGCGCGGTTGGCCACCGCCACGTGGTGCTCGGCCAGCCAGCGCACCACCCAGCCGTCCACCGGGATCTCCTCGGCCACCAGGTGCTCGGCGATCCGCTCCACCGGCACGCCCGCCTCGGCCAGCGCCTCCGCGGCGTGCCGGTGCAACGCCGCGCGCACCGACGCCGGGATGCCCTCGTGCAGCGCCTGCCGCAGGTACGGGTGCCGGAACGCGAGGTCGTCGCCCGCCTCCACGACGACGGCCGCGGCCAGCGCCTCCTCCAGCACGCCCACCAGCTCCAGCGCCGACCGCCCGGTCACCGCGGTCAGCTCCGCCACCCGGAACTCCACGCCCAGCAGCGCCGCCAGCCGCAACACCTCCCGGGCGTCGTCGGACAACACCTCCAGCGCGCGCTCCACCGCGGCCAGCAGCGACCTCGGCACCTCCGCGGCGGCGGCCGGGTCGACCTCGGCGGTACCGCCCACCACCCGCACCGACGACCCGCGCACCAGCGCGCGGGCCACCTCGGTCAGGTAGAGCGGGTTGCCCGCGCTGCGGCGGACCAGGTCGCGCAGCACGTCGCCGGGCGGTGCGCCCACGGTGTGCGCGATCAACGCCTCCGCGGCGGCCGGCGCGAGCGGGCCCAGCGCCACGATGTGCCCGTTGCGCGCCTCCACGGCCCGGCGCACCTGCGCCAGCTCCGGCCGGCCCGGGTCCGCGCGGGTCGCGGCCACCAGCAGCAGCGGGAGCTGCCGGGTCGCGGCGGCCAACCGGTGCCACAGCAGCACGCTGGCGTCGTCCGCCCAGTGCAGGTCGTCCACGACCAGCACCAGCGGCGCGGTCGTGCACGCCTCGTCCACCAGCGCCAGCAGCCGGTCCACCGCGACGGGCACCGGGTCGGCCGCGCCGGGGTCGCCACGCAGCAGCGCCGCCACCTCCGCCCGCCGCGGGTCCGGCGAGTCGGGGTGCACGGCCAGGCAGTCCATCGCCACCTGGAGCGGGTTGCGCCTGCCCAGCTCGTCGGCGGCGGCCCAGGCGACCTGGCAGCCCCGGTCGCCCGCGTCCGCCAGCGCCGCCGTGAGCAGGGCCGATTTCCCGATGCCCGCCTCGCCCTCCACCCACACGGCCGTGCCCCGCCCGACCAGCACGTCGGACACCAGCTCGCGCAGTTGCGCCGTCTCGTCGTCGCGCCCGACGTACCCGCCGGGCGCGGAGGCCGCCAGCGTCACGCGCGGCGGCACCGAGAGCAGCGCTCGCCGCGGTGGTGGCGGTGGCGGCCCGGCCAGGATCTCGCGGTGCAGGGCACGGAGCGCGGGGCCCGGTTCGACGCCCTGCGCCGACACCAGGGCCTGACGCGCCTCCTGGTACGCCTCCAGCGCCTCCGCCTGCCTGCCGGAGCGGTGCAGCGCCAGCATCACCAGCTCGCGCAACGACTCGTGCCACGGGTGCTCGGCGACCAGCGGGGTCAGGTCCGCGACCACCTCGGCGTGCTCGCCCAGCTCCAGCCGCGCGCGGGCACGCGACTCCGCCGCGCCGAGCCGCAGCTCCGCCAGCCGCTGCCGCTCCAGCTCGGCGAACGGGCCGGGCAGCCCCGCGTACGCGGCGCCGTGCCACAGCGCGAGCGCGTCGCCCAGCGCGTCCCGGGCCTGCTCCCACCGGCCCACCGCCAGCAGCCGACCGCCCTCCTCGCGCGCGCGGTCGAACAGCGCGGTGTCCACCGCGTCGTCCGCCACCCGCAGCACGTAGCCGGTGGAGCGTGATTCGAGTGCTTCGCGGTGCGGTCCCAGCACGCGCCGCAGACCCGACACGTAGGTGTGCAGGCTGCCGACGACGCTCGCGGGTGGTTCGGCGCCCCACAGCGCGTCGACCAGCTCGTGCCGGGACACCACCTGGTTCGCCCTGGCCGCGAGCACCGCCAGCACCGCGCGCTGCCGGGCCGGGCCCAGCGGCAGCTCCTCGTCGCCGACCCAGGCGCGCACCGGTCCCAGCACGCTGACCCGCAGTCCGCCGGCAGTAGTGGTCGGCACCAGCACACCCCCGAGATCCAGCACGCAGGTTACTCAACCCGGTCGCGGCACCCGCCCGGCGACCACTCGACCGGAGCACGCTGCTCCCGTCACGCAGGCAGATCGAGGGTACGGACGGGCAAACCGTAGCCGTGCGCCTTGGCGGCGCGCCGACGTCGTGGTGGGCTCCAAGAACGTCCTCGTTCCCGTGCGGAGGTGCGGTGGATATGCGATCCGAAGGGAACGCGGGTCCCGGACCGCGCGGCGCGACCGGCGAGCGGTTCGCCGGGGACCTGCTGCTCCGCCTGGCCCGGGAGGGGTGGCTCGTGGTGTCGCCGGAACAGGCCCGGCGCGTCGTCGCGGAGCTGGAGCGCACGCTGGAGGTGGTCCGCGCGCGGGTCCGCCGGGCCGAGCTGTCCCGGCGGCTGCGTGACGTGGCCGACGGCGACATCGAGCCCGCGGTGGACCGCCTGGCGGTGGACGCGGTGTTCGCGGGGCAGATCGCGTTCGACACGTGGGAACGCGCCCTGGTGGAGCTGCCCAAGTACATCGAGGCGTTCCGCATCGCGGCGGGGCGCCGGTGACCAGGCAGGAACTGCGGGTGCTCGACCTGAGCGGCGAGCTGGACGCGGCGTGCACCGAGCGGCGGTCGGCCCTCGCGTGCGGTGACGCGGACACGGCGGGGCTGCTCGCCGCGTGGATCGACGCCCTGCTCGACGAGTGGAACCGGCGTGCGCGTGCCGGGTGAGTGGGTGCCGTGCTCGTGTGGGGCTGTGTCGTGTGGGGGCCGGTGTGCGCGTGCCGGGTGAGTGGGTGCCGTGCTCGTGTGGGGCTGTGTGGTGTCGGGGCCGGTGTGCGCGTGCCGCGCGAGCGAGCGCCGCGCTCGCGCAGAGCTGTCCGGTGCCCGAACCCCCGTGCGCGCACGGCCGAGTTGCCCTTTCGGGCAACTGTTCCGCAACGAAGGGCAGACGCCGCCCGGCCGGGTTCGCGAACACCCCGCCCGGTACCACGATGGGCGCATTGACAGGTCGGCGGAGGAGTCGGAAGATGCGGCGTTCGTATCGACCGCTGTGGCTGGTCACGGCGTTGGTCCTGGTCGCCGGGTGCGGCGGTGGCACGAGCGGTGACGGGCGGCTCCGGCTCACCGTGGCGACGTTCGGCGAGTTCGGCTACGAGTCGCTGTTCGAGGAGTACGAGCGGGCGCACCCCGGCGTGGACGTGGTGGGCCGGGTCGCCGACTTCGACGCACACCACAAGGGCCTGATCACCGCGCTGGCCACCGGGAACGGTGCCGCCGACGTGGTGGCCGTCGAGGAGCAGTACATGCCCCGGCTGCGCGAGTCCACGGCCGGGTTCGCCGACCTCGCGAAGTTCGGCGCGAGCGGGCTGCGCGACCGGTGGGCGCCGTGGAAGTGGGAGCAGGGCGTCGCGGACGACGGGAAGGTCGTGCTCGGGCTCGGCACCGACATGGGCGGCCTCGCCATGTGCTACCGGCGCGACCTGTTCGAGCGCGCGGGGCTGCCCACCGACCGGGACGCCGTCGCCGCCCTGTGGCCGACCTGGGAGCAGTACGCCGAGGTGGCCGACCGGTTCGCCCGCGACGCGCCGGGCGCCGCGTTCGTCGACTCGGTGAGGTCGATCTACACGGCGGTGCTCAACCAGGCGGGCGAGAGCTACTTCGCCCGCGCGGGCGACTCCTTCATCGCCGACACCAACCCCAACGTGAAGCGGGCGTTCGACATCGCCGGCGCGCTCGGCGCGAGCGGGCGCACGGCGAAGGTCAACACGTTCACGCAGCCGTGGAACGTCGCCATCAACCAGGGCGGTTTCGCCACCCTCACCTGCCCGGCGTGGATGCTCGCCCAGATCAAGGACGCGGGCGGACCGGCGAACTCGGGCAAGTGGGACGTCACCGCGATCCCGGGCGGCGGCGGCAACTGGGGCGGCTCCTACCTCACGGTGCCCGCGCAGGGCGCGCACCAGCGCGAGGCGTACCAGCTCGCGGAGTGGCTCACCGCGCCCGAGCAGCAGCGGAAGCTGTTCGTGGACGACGGCATCCTGCCCAGCCAACCCGAGGTGTACCGGGACCCGGTCGTGCTGGAGCACAAGGACCCCTACTTCAGCGACGCGCCGGTGGGCAGGCTGTTCGCCGCCTCGTCCGACACCATCCGCCCCAACTACCGGGGTGTCCGCGACGCCGACGTGCGACCGGTGTTCGGCCGCGCCCTCGGCCGCGTCGAAGAGGGCTCGCAGAGCATCGACCAGGCGTGGGAGCAGGCGGTCCGCGAAGCGCGGGACGCCGTCCGGTAGCCGTCGTGTTCGCCCGCTTGGACCGCAAGGTCACGCCGTACCTGTTCGTCGCGCCCTTCTTCGTGCTGTTCGCCACCTTCGGGGTGTACCCGTTGGCGCGCACCGCGTGGATGTCCCTGCACCGCTGGGACCTCCTCACCGGTCCGGTCCGGTTCTCCGGCCTGGCCAACTACGCCCACCTGTTCACCGACCCGCTGTTCTACAACGCGTTGGCCAACACGGCGAGCATCTTCGTCGTCTCGACCGTGCCGCAACTGGCGGCGGCGCTGGGGATCGCGGCGTTGCTGGACCGCCCGCTGCGCGGGCGCACCGCGTGGCACGGCGCCGTGCTGCTGCCCAACCTGGTGCCGGTGGTGGCGGTGGCGTTGGTGTTCACCCAGTTGTTCGGCCGTGACCAGGGTTTCGTGACGTGGGTGCTGACGTGGTTCGGCGCGGACCCGTTCGACTGGCAGGCGCACGCCTGGTCGGCGCACCTCGGGGTCGCCGTCATGGTGATCTGGCGCTGGACCGGCTACAACGCCCTGCTGTACCTGGCCGCCATGCAGGCCGTGCCGCGTGAGCTGCACGAGGCCGCCGCGCTGGACGGCGCGTCGCGGGCGCGGGTGTTCCGGTCGGTGACCCTGCCCGGCATCCGGCCCACCCTGCTGTTCACCGTGGTGGTGTCCGCGATCGGCGGGTTGCAGTTGTTCACCGAGCCGCGCCTGTTCGGCGTCGGCAGCTCGGGCGGCAACGACCGGCAGTTCCAGACCCTCGTGATGTACCTCTACGAGAACGGTTTCGAGCGCTTCGACGCGGGTTACGCCGCGGCGATCTCCTGGGTCCTGTTCGCGCTGTGCGCGGTGCTCGCGTCGGTCAACGCCGTGCTGGTGCGCCGGCTCGTCGGGCGGGGGTGAGGCGTGCGCCGCGCTCCCGGTGTGCTCGCTCGCGCGGCACTGCTGCTCGTCGTCGTGGGCTCGCTGTTCCCGTTGTACTGGTCGATCGTCGTGGCGTCGCACGACAACGCGGCCATGTCCGCCCGCGTGCCGCCGCTGCTGCCCGGCGGCGAGCTGGGCCACAACGCGCACGCGGTGTTCGAGGCGGTGGACTTCCAGGCCGCCATGGCGAACTCGGCGATCGTGGCGGGCACGGTGACCGTGTCGAACGTGCTGCTGTCCACGCTGGCCGGTTTCGCGTTCGCCCACCTGGTGTTCCGGGGTCGCCGCGTGTTGTTCGGCCTCGTCCTCGGCTCCGTGCTGGTGCCCGCGCTGCTGGGCGTGGTGCCGATGTTCGAGCTGGTGAGCGGACTGGGCTGGTACGGGCGGCTGGAAGCGGTGATCGTGCCGGGCCTGGTGAGCGCGTTCGGCGTGTTCTGGATGCGCCAGGCGTGCCGCGAGGCGGTGCCCCGCGAACTGGTGGACGCCGCGCGGGTCGACGGCTGCTCGCTGCCGCGCGTCTACTGGCACGTCGTGCTGCCCGCGCTGCGCCCGAACGCCCTGGTGCTGGCGATGCTGACCTTCCTGACGTCCTGGAACGACTTCTTCTGGCCGCTGGTGGTGCTCGACCCGGTCGAGTCGCCCACGGTGCAGCTCGCCCTGTCCCACCTCGCGGGCGGCTACTACACCGACTACCCGCTCGTGCTGACCGGGGCCGTGCTCGGCACGCTCCCGGTTGTCGTGCTGTTCGCACTCCTGGCAAGGAAATTGGTCACCGGCCTCGTGGGGGGTCGGGTCAACCCGTGAGGTGGCTGGTGGAACAAGTCTTCCCGTCGGACTTCCTGTGGGGCGCCGCCACGGCGGCCTACCAGATCGAGGGTTCGTTGCACGTCGATGGTCGAGGACCGTCCATATGGGACACGTTCGCGGCGGTTCCGGGCGCGGTGCTGGGCGGCGCGGACGGCGATCCCGGCTGCGACCACTACCGCCGGTACCGCGAGGACGTGGCGCTGATGGGGGAACTGGGGCTGCCCGCCTACCGCTTCTCCACGGCGTGGCCGCGCGTGATGCCGGACGGGCGGACCGTGGAGCCGCGCGGGCTGGCGTTCTACGACCGCCTGGTGGACGACCTGCTCGACCGCGGCATCCGGCCGCTGGTCACGCTCTACCACTGGGACCTGCCGCAGGCGTTGCAGGACGTCGGCGGCTGGGGCAGGCGGGACATCGCGGCGCGGTTCACCGACTACGCGTGCACCGTCCACGAACGGCTCGGCGACCGGGTGGCGGACTGGACGACGCTCAACGAGCCGTTCTGCTCGGCGTTCCTGGGTTACGGCCTCGGCGTGCACGCACCCGGCGTGCAGGACGAGCGGGCCGCGCTGGTGGCCGCGCACCACCACCTGCTGGCGCACGGCTCGGCGACGCGGGCGCTGCGTGAACTCGGCGGCGCCGGGCAGCGGCTGTCGATCGTGCTGAACTTCTCGCCCGCGCTGGCCGACCGCGACGACGACGCGCACCGCGACGCGGTCCGCCGGTTCGACGGGCTGCACAACCGGTTCTTCCTCGACCCGGTGCTGGGGCGGGGGTACCCGGAGGACGTGCTCGCCGACCTCGCGCACCTGCGTGCGCTGGAACCGGCGATCCACGACGGCGACCTGTCGACAGTCGGCGCGTCCGTGGACTGGATAGGCGTGAACTACTACGCACCGTCCCGGGTGGTCCCGCTCTCGGACCCGCACACGCCGAGCAACTGCGAACTGCCCGGTCTGCGCGGGGTGGACGTCCTGCCACCCCGGGGGCCGCTGACGTCGATCGGCTGGGAGCAGCACCCCGGTTCGCTGACGGACCTGCTGGTGTGGCTGGACGAGCACTGCGCCGGCGTGCCGCTGGTGGTGTCCGAGAACGGCGCCGCGTTCACCGACGTGGTCGACGCGGACGGCCGGGTGCGTGACGTGCGGCGGACCCGGTACCTGGCCGAGCACCTGCGTGCCGTGCACGCGGCGATCGCCCGCGGTGCGGATGTGCGGGGCTACCTCGCGTGGTCGCTGCTGGACAACTTCGAGTGGGCTTTCGGTTACACGCAGCGGTTCGGGTTGGTGCACGTGGACTTCGACACGCAGCGGAGGACGGTCAAGGACAGCGGCCGGTTCTTCGCCGACGTGGTGGCGCGCAACGCGGTACCCGCCAACTGAGTCGCCGGGACCCGGGGCCGGCGCGGAACACCGCGTCAGCCCTGGGGTCGCGCCGAGGACTCCTGCCTGCCCTGCGCCGCTCCCGGCCAACCCCGCGCCGCTCCCCGCCGGCCCCGGCCGCCCGAACCCCGGCCCCGGGCCGTCCTGTCGCGCCGCGTCCGCCGCACCCTCGTGTCGCGCCCGCCGCTCCGCCGGCCACGCGTCATCGCCCTCCGCGCTGCCTGCCCCGCGCTGCCTGCCCCGCGCCGCCCGTGCTGCGCCGCCCGTGCCGCGCCGCACCGCCGGTCCCGCACTCGCGGATCAGTTGTCGTCCGGCAGGTCGCCGAGTTCACCGCTCACGTGGACCACCTGGAAGCAGTCCGGGGCCTGCTGCCCGTTGGCCGGCGTGCCGGGCTTGCCGCACGTCACCGTGGCCGTCACGGACGCACCCTGCGGCACGTCGATCGGCGTCACCCAGTGGTAGTCCTGGTTGCGGAACGTCTCCAGGGCGATCGGCGTGAGCTTGCGCTCGCCGAACGCGACGACCAGCACGCCCTCGTCGCCCTGGTGGTTGCCGACCAGCAGGTCGGTGATCCGGAAGACCTTGCCGTCGGGCACGGTGTAAGCGCCGACGCCCTCCGCGCCCGCACCCGTGTGCACCTCGACGGTCTCCGAACTCTGCCGCCCGCCACCGATCCCGGTGCCCGGCTGGCCCTGCCCCCGACCCTGGCCCTGCCCCTGGCCGCCGGGCTGCCGACCGTCCTCCCCACCGGGCTGCTCCGGCGACGGCTGCTCGGGCGACGGCTCGACGCGCTCGGCCTGGGCGATCTCCCGCGCCCGGTCGTCGGCGGCCTCGCGGGCGGCGGACCGGACGGCGGGGCGCACCAGCAGCAGCCACGCCAGCAGCAACGCCAGCAGGGCGGCGAGCAGCGCGAGCAGCCACCGGGGGAACACCGGCAGCTGGATCAGCTCGCCCTCCAGCTCGTGCCGCGTGGTGTCGTCGCCACCGGTCGCGGTCGCGTCCAGCCGCAGCGGCCACTGCTCGGGCTTGCCGAACCACAGCACCTTCCCGACCCGCACCCGCAGTTCCAGCTCCACGCGGTCACCGGGCTCGACCCGGGCGGCCTCCCGCGGCAGGGTGTACGTCAGCCGGTCGTCGGTCTCCGGCGCGCTCAACGCCACCGAGACCGGGGTGTTGCCCGCGTTGTGCAGCTCCACGTGGTACCGCGCGCTGCGCCAGGCGCGGCGGCGTTCCGGCACCAGTTCGGCGCGCTGCTCGGCGAACGGCTGGACGACCACCGTCGTCTCGGTCACCACCACCGACTCGGGGCGTTCGGCGGGCAGCACCCGCACGCCCAGCGGGATCTCGCCGGCGCGCACCGCGGGCGACCGGGGCGGGCGCAGCCGCACCGCCACCTCGCCGGTGGTCCCGGGGTACAGCGAGAGCCGCTCCGGCTCGACCACCGTCCACGGCGCGCATTCGCCGACCACCTCGAACTCGTACGCCTCGACGATGTCGCTGTCGTTGCGCACCGTCATCGTCGTGCTGGTCTCCTGGCCGGGCGTCACGACCACCGTGGGGAGACCGAATTCCGTCGTTGCGGTCACGGCACGCAACGGTAGGTACGCGGGTGGCGGCCTGGCAGGGAGAAAAGGGCACTGTGCGGGCAAACCAGTGCACGGGCGGACCGCGGCCGGTGCCCCGGAGCACCCCGCGCGACCACCATGGTGCCACCAGGGCCGGCGCGGCCCGGCTGATCCGGAGGGGGTCCGCATGACGACGAGAATCCCGGTCGCGGTCTACGCCGAGGACCCGGTCCTGCGCACGGGTGTCACCCACCAACTCCGCCCGCGCCCCGAGGTGGAGGTGCTCACCACCGCGGAGGAGTCGCGGGCGCTGGTGGCGCTCGTGGTGGTCGACGAGGTGGACGAAGCGGCGGCGCGGTTGCTGCGCCGGTTGCGCCGCTCGTCGACGGCGCGCACCGGTGTGGTGGTGAGCCGGTTCGACCACGACGCGTTGCAGGTCACCGTGGACTGCGGTGTGTCGGCCGTGGTGCGGCGCGTGGAAGCCGACCAGGACCGCCTGGTGGCGACGGTCCTGGCGCTGGCGAAGGGCGAGGCGGTGTTACCCGGTGACCTGGTGGGCAGGCTGCTCGACCACGTCGGCCGGTTGCAGCGCAGCGTGCTCGACCCCAACGCGCCCACGCTGTCCACGCTCACCCCGCGCGAGGCGGACATGCTGCGGCTGATCTCGGAGGGCCTGGACACGGCCGAGATCGCGGTGCGGATGTCGTTCTCGGAGCGGACGGTGAAGAACGTCCTGCACGAGGTGAGCACGCGGCTGAACCTGCGCAACCGCGCCCACGCCGTGGGTTACGTGATGCGGCACGGCCTGATCTGAGCGGGTTGCCCGAACCGACCCCGCGGTCTGCCCCGGTCCTGCCCCCGCGGGCCTCGTGCCCGCCCGCCGCTCGCGGCGACGATTCCCGCGGAGAGCCACGGAGGTGTCGTGAAGTTGTCCACCAGGCCCAGGAACCGGATGGTCGCGGTGATCGCGGCGGCGGTCGCGTTGTGCGGGATCGTCGTGGTCGCGCGCACCGAGACCGCGCCCGCGGCGGCGCGGCAGGACGAGGCGGACGTCGCCGGGCGCATCGCGTTCGCGGGCACCGGTCACCGCAGCATCGGCGAGGTGATCGACCCGGTGCCCGAGCAGATGCCGCCGAGCGAGCCGCTGGCGGAGGGCGCCGCGCACTTCGACGACCACGTGTCGGCACGCGGCGACCTGGTGGTGTTCACCAGCTTGCGCGACGAGCGGCGGCCCCAGGTGTACCTGCGGCGGCCGGACGGCTCGGTGCGCAGGCTCACCGCGGGCCGCGACGCCGGGCACCCGCAGCTCTCACCGGACCTGCGGACCGTGGTGTTCGACTCGGCCGAGGACGGGCAACGCGACCTGTGGTTGGTGGGCGTCGACGGGAACGGCCTGCGGCGGCTCACCGAGGGCGGCGCGAACGAGAGCTGGCCGACGTTCTCGCCGGACGGCACGCAGGTCGCGTACACCACCGACCGGGACGGCGAGCCGGAGGTCTACCGGCGGCCGGTGGCGGGCGGACCGGCCGTGCGGCTCACCGACGAACCGACGGGCGCGGCCGGTGAACCGGCCTGGAACCCGGAGGACGGCCGCATCGCCTACACCCTCACCACGAACGGGCAACCGCGGCTGCGCGTCCTCGACGGCACGGGCGTCGGCACCCCGGTGCTGGGCGGCGGCCAGGCCGGGTGGCGTGCCCGCTGGCCGTCGTGGCTGCCCGACGGGTCGGGCCTGCTGTTCCTCAGCTACGACCAGACCTGCGACTGCACGGCCGATCCGAAGGTGGAGAAGGTCTACCGGGTCGACACCGGGACCGGGCTGCCGGTGACCGCCGTGCCGGGCCTCCTGCTCGCCGAGGACCGCCAGGTGTCCGCACCGGCGTGGTCGGTGGTCGGGCGGCCGAGGCTGCTGATCGCGCGGACCACCGCCGCGACCCGCAACACCGCCACGCTCCAGGACGTGCGCCCGGACGGCGTCGACCCGCGCGACCTCGGCCTGCCCGTGCTGCGGGAGGACCCGGGCATCGCCGAGGACCCGAACCGGCTGTTCCACCCGGGAGCCGGGTACGACCCGTGGACGCAGCGGCAGGGCTACTCGCCGGACGGGCGGCGGATCGTGGTGACCCGGTTCGAGGACGTCGAGGGGGTCCGGGCGCAGCGGCTGTGGGTGGTGGACGCCGACGGCGGCGACCCGCGCCGCATCCCCGTGGCCGACCGGCAGACGACCGACTGGGAGTTCGACCCGGCGTGGTCGCCGGACGGCCGGTTCATCGCCTTCGCCCGGCGCTCGCCCGGCGGGGTGCGGCCGGACGCGGGCGGGCTGAGCCGGGTGGTGGTCGTGGAGGTGGCGACCGGCGCGGTGGTGGGGAACCTGCGCCCGCCGGTCGACGTGCCTGGCCAGGAGGACACGCAGCCCGCGTGGTCCCCGGACGGCGCGACCCTCGCGTTCACCAGGGGCGTGGTGTCCAAGGACGGGAACGGCGTGGAAGTCCGCCGCAACCACATCTGGACCGCCCGCGCCCGCACCCTGGACCAGCAGCGCGACGTGTCGGCGGCGGTGTGCGGGTTCGCCTGCGAGGTGACCGACGACAGCGCCGCGTTCCGCCCGGACGGCCGGTCGCTGGTGTTCAACCGCGAGTTCGACGGGCTGGTGGAGGTCTCCACGGCGGACCTCGGGTGCCGGGTGCTGCTGCCGCCGGGGCAGCGCGCGTGCTCCACGCCGCTGACCGCGCCGCCCGCCGGGCCGTACCAGCCCCGGGACGCCGCGTACGCGCCGGACGGCGGGAGCCTGGTGCTCACCACCCGGCGGGAGGGTCCGGCGGCGTCACCGGAGGAGCTGGTGGTGCTCGCCGGCGGCCGGCTGGACCGGATCACCGCCGGCCTGCCCGGCAGGCAGAAGGAACCGACCTGGCAGCCGTCGGTGGACCTGGCGGTGGAAGCGCCGCCCGCGCTGCCGGTCGTGGACACCGGTGCTTCGACGACGGTGACCGTGACCGTGACGAACCGTGGGCCGGGCACGTCGTCCGGCACGGCGCTGACCATCGGCGTGCCGGAAGGGGTGCGGGTGGACGTGGCGCGGCCCGGTCAGGGCTCGTGCTCGGTGTCGCGGTGCGATCTCGGCGAGTTGCGTGGCGGGTCGTCGGTCCGGGTGTCCGTGGACCTGGTCGGCCTGACGCCCGGTCGGCGGCGGGTGACGTGGACCGCGGCGGGTGACGTGCTGGACGTGCGGCCCGGCGACAACACCGCGCGCACCGACGTCCCGGTGCGGGAACGGGCCACCACGCCGCCGCCTTCCACGCCGCCTCCGCCCCCACCGCCACCACCACCACCACCCGCGCCGGTGCCGCCCGCGGCGGGTCCCGGTGTGGCCGTCGTGGTGCAGCCCAACCCCTCGTACGTCGGCGGCAACGCGACCGCCACGTACACCGTGCGCAACGGCGGCGGTTCGCTCGCCACCGGCTTGCGACTGGAACTCGCGCTGCCGCAAGGGGTTCCGGTGTCGGCCCGGCCACCGGGGTGCGTCACGACCGGGTGCGTGCTGCCCGACCTCGCGCCCGGCGGTGAACTGGTCCTCCAGGTGGTGTTCGCACCCGACGCGCCGCTGGAGACCAGCGTCGGCGCAACGCTGCGGACCACCGGCACGGACGCCGACCCGGGCGACAACACCGCCGCGGCGCCGATGCGCGTGCTGCTGCCCCGGATCGTGGCCGTGCCGCCGATCGGCGAGCCCGGGTTCGTGACGTCCGTGCGGGGCGTGGACTTCCCGCCCGGCGTGCCGGTCCGGCTCACCTGGTCGCCCGGCATCACCGCGGCGGCGGCGCCCGCGTTCCCCCGTGCGGACGGCGGGTTCGCCGCGCAGCTGCTGATCCTGGTCAAGGACCAGACCGGACCACGCACGATCACCGCCACCGGGCCCGGCTTCCGGCCGGCCACCACCCCGTTCCTCGTCGTCGCGGGCTCCGTCGCGCCGCCCGACGTGGTGCGGCGGCGTTGACCACGACGACGAGGAGACATCCGTGATCCACGAGGTGGACGAGGGCATCCGCCGGCTGCTGGTCGCCGGCGGCGTGCCCGGCGACCGGGGCGACTTGGCGTTCGAGGCGCCCACCACGGACTGGTCGGCGCGGCGCAACGCGCCCACCGTCAACGTGTTCCTCTACGACATCCGGGAAGACCTGACCCGGCGCAACGCGGGCGCGACGGAGGTGCACGACGAGGACGGCGTCCTGGTCGGGTGGCGTGGCCCGGCGCGCTGGTTCGACCTGTCCTACCTGGTCACCGCCTGGACCAACCGGCCGCAGGACGAGCACCGGCTGCTGTCCGAGGCGCTGGCCTGCCTGGTGCGCGCCGAACGGCTCGCGCCGCGGTTCCTGACCGGGTCGCTGGCCGAACTCGGCCTGGCGGTCGGGATGCAGGTCGCCGGACCGGCGCCGGAGGGCCGGGCCGCGCCCGACGTGTGGTCGGCGCTCGGCGGCGAGCTGAAGCCCGCCATCACGCTGAAGATCACCGCGCCGCTGGCGGGCGAGTGGACGCCGACCGGCCCGCCGGTGACCGAGGGCATGGTGTTGCGCACCGCGGACGGGGCCACCCTGGTGAGCACTCCGCCGCCGGATGCGCGCAGGCTGCGTTACGAAGGCCCGACCACCGCCGAGGGCGAGGGTTTCGCGGTGGCCAGGCCCCGACCGCTGCCCGGTGGCAGGCGGCGGCGCGGCGAGCCGATCCGATGACGGCGCAGTCCGTCGACCCGGCGGTCGCCGACCTCGCGTACCTGTGGGGGCGGCTGGCCGCCGTCGAGCAGCGGGTGCGGCGGGCCGTGGAGGCGCGGCTGGCGGGCGACCCGTCGCCCGACGACCCGTTCCGCGGCCTCTACCTGACACCGGAGGCGGTCCGGCGGGTGCTGGACGCGCCCCGGCCCCCGGGCGTGCCGCCGACCGAGGACCCGCACCTGGACGAGCTGGCCGCCACCGTGCCGCCGCCCGGACCCCGGCTGCTCGCGCTGGCCCGGGACTTCCACCTCGACCGGCTGGACGTGGAGTTCCTGCTGGTGGCCATGGCGCCGGACGTGGACGTCCGGTTCGAGCGCCTGTACGGCTACCTGAACGACGACGTGACCCGCCGCCGCGCCACCGCGGGTCTGGCGCTGGAGCTGTGCGGGCTGCCGCCCGCGGGTGCCGGCCGGTTCCGGTTCGCCGCCGGCGCGCCGCTGGTCGCCGGTGGGTTGGTGGAGGTGCGGGAGCCGGAGCTGCCCGCGTTGTCGCGGGTGCTGCGCGTGCCCGACCGCGTGGTGGCGCACCTGCTCGGCGACGACGTGCCGGACCAGGAGACGGCCGACCTGGCACGCGTCGTCACCGGCGAACCGGAGGACGGGTTCGCCCGGCGGGTCGGCGAAGCGCTGCGGTCCGGTGTCGGCCTGGTCCACCTGCGGGACGCCGACGGCGACGGCGAGCGGGTGGCGACCGGCGCGCTGGCCGCCGCCGGGCTGGACGCGGTGGTGCTGGACGTCGCCGCCCTGGTCGACCGCGAGCGGCCCGCGCTCGACGCGGTGGTGCGCGAGGCGCGGCTGCGTGGCGCGGGTCTCGTGCTGGGGCCCGTCGAGCGCCTGGTGCCCGAGCGGGTGCGGTTGTTGCGCGCGGCGGTGGCGCTGGCCGGCGACCTGCCGCTCGTGCTGCACGGCACGCAGCACTGGGACCCGCGCTGGACCGGTCGCGCCGCGGTCTCCGTGCCGGTGCCGCCGCTGGACGCCGACCGCCGGTCCGACCGGTGGGCACGCGCGTTGACCGCCGCCACCGGCGTGCCGCCCGAACCCGAGCTGCTGACCGTGCTCGGTGGTTACCGGATCGGTGCGGACGAGGTGGAGCGGGCCGTGTCCGTCGCGACCAGGCTGGCCGTGCTGGACGGGCGGCCCGTCGCGCCGGAGCACCTGCGAGCCGGGGTCCGCGCGCGCAACGGGGCCGGGTTGGACCGGTTGGCGCGCCGGGTCACGCCGTCCGTCGGGTGGGACGACCTGGTGTTGCCCGAACCGACCCGGCGGCAGCTCGGGGAACTCGTGTTGCGGGCGCGGCACCGGGAGCGCGTGCTCGGCCAGTGGGGTATGCGGCCCGGTGGTGGGCGTGGCCGGGGTGTGGTGGCGTTGTTCGCCGGCGAGTCCGGTACCGGCAAGACCATGTCGGCCGAGGTGGTCGCGGCCGAGATCGGCATGGAGCTGTACGTGGTCGACCTGTCGACGGTGGTGGACAAGTACGTCGGCGAGACGGAGAAGAACCTGGAGCGGATCTTCACCGAGGCGGCGGGCGTGCACGGGGTGTTGTTGTTCGACGAGGCGGATGCCGTGTTCGGCAAGCGGTCGGAGGTCAAGGATGCCCGGGACCGGTATGCCAACGTGGAATCGGCTTACCTGTTGCAGCGGATGGAGTCGTTCGACGGTATCGCCGTGCTGACCACCAACCTGCGGTCCAATGTGGACGACGCGTTCACCCGGCGGCTCGACGTGATCGCCGAGTTCCCGCTGCCCGACGTGGCGCAACGCGAAGCCCTCTGGGACCGTTGCCTGGGCCCGGCGCTGCCCCGGGGGGATGATTTGGACTTGGCGTTCTGCGCCGAGCGCTTCGAGCTGGCAGGCGGCTCGATCCGCGCGTGCGCGGTGACGGCGGCCTACCTGGCCGCCGCCGCCGACCGCCCGTTGCGGATGGCGGACGTGATCACCGCGGTCCACCAGGAGTACCGCAAACTGGGCCGCCTCGTACTGGAGAACGAATTCGGCCCCTGGCTTGACCAAGGGCTGAGCCGCTGGTGAGCCAGGGCCTCAGCCCTTGGTCAGCCGGGGGCCGAGCCGCGGGTCGCGGTGTCCCGAGGTCCGACCGGATGGCAGGCAGCGGCCTTGGCTCGGCGTCGTCCGGTCGAGCAGCGGCGGTCGGGAGTCCGGCTCACGGCGCGGTGCCGACCACGCCACGCATTCCCACCGGCCGAAACTTTCAGGCAGGCTCCCTGATAGTTTCGCCCCGCGGGCCGCGCTGCCCCGATTCCTCGTACCGGTCGCCCCCATCACGCCCCCGGACCGCGTCTCCGGACCGCGCCTCAACCGCGCCTCAACCGGGTTCCCACCGCCGCCCTCCCCGCGTGCCGCGCTGTGCTGTGCCGCTGTGCCGTGTCGCTGTGCCGCCCCGCCCCGCACCGCCAAACCATCCCCTTAGGACGTTGCCCGATCGGGCAACGCCCTGCCCCGCGCGGAGGGCGGGTGGACCTCCCCGCACGTCACCCGTGCGCGCAAAGCTGTGGCTACCAGCAGCGGAGCACCGCACACCAGACAGGAGCGACCATGCCGCAGTACCTCTCACCCGGCGTGTACGTGGAGGAGGTCCAGTCCGGGGCGCGACCGATCGAGGGCGTCGGCACCGCCGTGGCCGCCTTCGTCGGTTTCACCGAGCGCGGACCGTTCCACCAGGCGACCCTGGTCGCGAACTGGAACCAGTACGTGCAGCACTTCGGCGGCTTCACCGAGGGCGCCTACCTGCCGCACTCGGTCTACGGCTACTTCGCCAACGGCGGCGGCGCGGCGTACGTGGTGCGCGTCGGCGGTGCGCCCGCGAACGCGGAGCCCAAGGCGCCCGCGCTGAACCCGGTGCCGCTCGGCGGCCTGCGGATCGCCGCGTTGCCGGGCGCGGACGGCGAGCTGACCGTCGAGGTGGCCGACGCCGACGGTGAGAACCCCGCCGACGACCGGTTCAAGCTGGTGGTCCGCCAGAACAACAAAGTGGTCGAGAGCTACGACGTCTCCACCCGCAAGAACGCCAAGAACTACGTGGTCACCCAGGTCTCCGAGCGCTCGAAGCTGATCGGCATCACGGAGCAGGCCAGCGGCGCGCTCGCCCGCCCGGACAAGCAGACGCTGTCGCTGCCCGCGCCGGGTTCGGACGGCGCCGCGCTGCCCGCGACGGTCGACGCGCAGGAGTACCTCGGCGACCCGGAGGCCCGCACGGGGTTCGGTGGCCTGGAGAGCATCGACGAGATCACCATGCTCGCCACGCCCGACCTCATGGCCGCCTACCAGCGCGGCATGATCGACCTCGAGGGCATCAAGACCGTGCAGCTGGCCATGATCTCGCACTGCGAGCAGATGGGCGACCGCGTGGCCGTGCTGGACACGCCGCCCGGCCTGTCCGCGCAACGCGTGCGCACGTGGCGGCAGGACGAGGCGGGCTACGACTCCCGCTACGCCGCCCTGTACTACCCGTGGATCAAGGTGTTCGACCCGGCGGGCGGCCGGAACATCATGGTGCCGCCGTCCGGTCACGTCGCGGGCGTGTGGGCGCGCAACGACGTGGAGCGCGGCGTGCACAAGGCGCCCGCCAACGAGGTCATCCGCGGCGCGGTCGACCTGGAGGTCGGGCTCAGCAAGAGCGAGCAGGACCTCCTCAACCCGATCGGCGTGAACTGCGTCCGCGCCTTCCCCGGCCGCGGCATCCGGATCTGGGGCGCGCGCACGCTGTCCTCCGACCCGGCCTGGCGCTACCTGAACGTGCGGCGGCTGTTCAACTTCCTGGAGGAGTCGATCCTCATCGGCACCCAGTGGGTCGTGTTCGAGCCGAACGACGACCGCCTGTGGTCCAGCATCCGGCGCAACATCACCGCCTTCCTCACCGAGCAGTGGCGGCAGGGGGCGTTGTTCGGCCGCACCCCGGCCGAGGCGTTCTACGTCAAGTGCGACGCGGAGAACAACCCGCAGGAGTCCATCGACCTCGGCCAGGTGGTGTGCGAGATCGGCGTGGCGCCGGTGAAGCCGGCCGAGTTCGTGGTGTTCCGGCTGTCGCAGTTCTCCGACAGCACCAGCCTCGTCAGCGAATGATCAACCGCCCCGCCCGGGGCGGGTGAACCAGAAAGGCGATCGCACCCATGGCAGAAGGCGATGCTCTCTCCACGCACATCTTCGGCGTGCAGCTCGGCGGTTTCATGGTCGAGTCCCTCCAGGAGGTCAGCGGGCTGACCGTGGAGGAGGACGTGGTGGACGTCTTCCAGGTGACGTCCACCGGCAAGCCGCTGATCCGCAAGCAGCCCGGCGCGCAGAAGGGCGGCGAGGTCACCCTCACCCGCGGCCTCGACCAGAGTTCCGAGTTCACCAACTGGCTCAAGGAAACCCTGGAGAAGGGCGCGGTCAGCGCGGCCCGGCAGAACATCACCATCGAGGTCAAGGACTCCGAGGGGAACTCGGTGCGGCGGATGCAGCTCACCAACGCGTGGGCCAGCAAGTGGGAGGGCCCGACGCTCAAGGCGGGCGAGTCCACCGCCGCCACCGAGAAGGTGACGCTCGTGTTCGAGGAGATCAAGGTCGAATGAGGCGGCGGACGATCGCCCTCGACCAGCTCGACGAGCTGGTGGACGAGGGCCGCAAGCAGGACAGGGCCACCCCGGCCGCCCAACCCGGCGGGCTGCGCACGGTGTTCGACTTCGAGCTGCCGCGCGGGTACGTCGACCAGGACGGCGTGGTGCACCGGCACGGCCGGATGCGCCTGGCGACCGCGCGGGACGAGCTGCGACCGCAGATCGACCTGCGGGTCAAGGAGAACCCCGGTTACCTCAGCGTGGTGCTGCTCAGCCAGGTCATCACCGAGCTGGGCACGGTCACCGAGATCCACCCCGGTGTCGTCGAGCAGATGTACGCCACCGACATCGCGTTCCTCCAGGACTTCTACCGGCGCGTCAACAGCGAGGGCCACACGCGTGCCGGGGTGTCCTGCCCGTCGTGCGGCACCGCGTTCGAGGTGGACCTCGCCGGTGGTCGCCTGGGGGAATCGTGACGTACGCGGCCGAACGGCTGCTGGAGGAGGTCGCGTACGTGGCCTACCACTTCCACTGGACGCGCGAGGAAATCCTCGACCTGGAGCACCACGAGCGCAGGCGCTGGGTCGAGCAGATCGCCCGGATCAACACGAAGGTGAACGAGGGGAGGTGAGCCATGTCCTGGTGGGACAGGCTGCGCGGGCGCGAGGACCGGCCCACCCGGTCCGCACCACCGCCCGCGCCGCGCCCGCCGTGGGACGGCGGCTGGTCGGCGGTGCCACCGCTGTCCGGCGTCATCGGGCGGGACAACTTCGCGGTCGGCGACGGCTTGCGGTTCCGGGACGGGCTCACCTCCTGGCAGGACCACACCTTCGGGCGGGGGCTCGGCCACGCGGTCAGTCCCGACGCACCGGCGGGTGTGCTGCACGGTTACGCGGTGCAGCGCGCGGCGGAGCCGGGTTACCAGGCCGGGGGGTACCTGCCGGTGGTGTTCAGGCCGGGGGAGGACCCGGACCCGGACCCGGGCACCGACCACCCGCCGACCGGTTCCGCGCCGGTGTCCCGGTCCGTCGCGGGTTCTCCGGCGCCCAGTGCCCGACGGGTTTCCGGCGGTTCGACGCCTCCGGTCGCTCAGCGCGCGGTTGACCGGGCCGGGGGTGGGGCTGCCGCGGGCTCCGGGTTGCCGGTGTCGCGGGTGGCCGAGGGGAGGTCGGTCGAAGCCGGCGATGGTGTGCGGCCGGTTGTGGGGACTGCTGCGCTTTCCGGTGTGGACGGCGGTTCGACGCCTCCGGTGGTCGCGCGGCGGGCGGTTGATCGGGCTGGAGGTGGGGCGGTCGCCGGATCTGCTGTGGCTTCTGCGTTGCCGGTGTCGCGGGCGGCCGAGGGGAAGTCGGTGGAAGCTCGCGGCGGTAGTGCGCGGCCGGTGCTGGGGTCCGCCGTGACGTCCGGTGCGGGTGGCGGTTCGACGCCTCCAGTGGTTGCGCGGCACGCAGTCGACCGCGCTGGAGGTGGGGCTGTTGCTGGGCCTGTCGCGGGTGCTGGGTTGCCGGTGTCGCGGGCGGCCGAGGGGAAGTCGGTCGAAGCCGGTGGCGGTGATGTGCGGCCGGTGTTGGGGTCTGCCGTGACGCCCGGTGCAAATGGTGGTTTGACGCCTCCGGTGGTCGCGCGGCGGGCGGTTGATCCGGCTGGGGGAGGGGCTGTCGCCGGGTCTGCTGCGGGTGCTGGGTTGCCGGTGTCGCGGGTGGGCGAGGGGAAGTCGGTTGAAGCTGGTAGCGGCGGTGTGCGGCCGGTGTCGCGAGGGGGGACTGAGGCGAAGTCGGTCGGAGCGAGTGGCAGTGGCGCGCGGCCGGTGTTGGGCTCTGCCGTGACTTCCGGCGAGGGTGGCGGTTTGGTGCCCCCGGTGGTTGCGCAGCGGGCGGTCGACCGGGCTGGTGGTGGGGCTGTCGCGGAATCTGCTGCGGGTTCTGCGTTGCCGGTGTCGCGGGCGGCCGAGGGGAAGTCTGTCGAAGCTGGCGGTGGTGGTGTGCGGCCGGTTTTGGGGACTCCAGGGCCTTCGGGCGGCGCAGCCGGGACGGCGGAACCGGGTGGTGCGGTGGCCCGGCCTGTCGGACCGGTTGGGGGAACTGCGGTGCCTGCTTCGGCGACAGGCACCGGGCCGCTGTCCGGTTCGGCTGGGGCGCAGGTCGGGCCGGTAGTGTCGCGGTCGGTGCCGTCGGCCGGCTCGGGTGGTGTAGTCGAGTCGTCGGCCGGGCGAGTGGCGCAGTCCGGGCCACGGCCCCCTTCGAGTGCCGTGCCGGTCGTGCGTGTGTCGCGGTCGGTGCCGCGTTCCGTCGAGCCGTCGGCGCGGCCGGTGGTGTTGCGGTCCGCGGTTGCGGGCGGCGCGTTCGATGCGCCGGTGCAGCGTGCCGCGCGGAGTGAGGTGCGGGATTCGCGACCGGTTCTGGGTAGCGAGGCCATCGCGGGACCGGCGATGGCGGTTGCGACGGCTCACGTTCCGGACTCGGGGCCGGTGCGGTTGAAGCGGATCGGGGTGCCGCTTGTCGCTGCTCCACGGCCCAGCGTGCCGGTTCGCCGGGTGCCCGTCGCGCGGAGCGCCACGCCGGTTGTCGTCGCGCGCTCGGCAGAGGTCCACACCGACCAGCCACCTCCAAGCTCGGCCGAAACCGCGGTCGCCACGAGGGGTGCAACCGCGCAGCACGACGCACCCGCGGCGCGGAGAACTTCCTCACCGCTGCTGGGCGAACCCCTGGCGCGGATGCCCGCGACCGCCATCCCGCCGGACGGTGGCCCAAGCGGCGGGAAAGCAGTGCAGCGAAAGCCCACGCGAAGCACCACGCCGCCCGCCCCACGATTGACATTGGGACAGCAACTCCCGGCAATGCCCGCCACGGCCGTCCGTGAGAACGCATCCGCGCCCAAACCGGTACCGCAGGTCGAACAGCCCCGCCAGGCCCCGGTCGTCGTACCTTTGGAGCCCCGATCCGAGAGCGCTCGCCCGATAGGCAGGATCGTGCCCCTGCTGGGAAACCGGCCACTGACCCCACAGCTGAACTTTCCCCACCCAACACCCCACAAGGCACCCGTGCAGAGAACCCCGGTGGTCCGGCCGCGCTGGCCGTCCAGCGCCGGCAGCAGTACGCCGGAAGGGGGCACGGCGGTGCAGCGCCCGCCCACCCCGGCAGTGACGCGTCGAGGAAGTGCATCAGCCCCGACGCCGCGAGGAAGTGTTTTCGGGCGTCCGCCGCGTGAAGGCACCGCGGTGGTGGCGAAGGATGCCGTGTCGTCGGTGGCGCGAGCCGGCACCCCGGTGGCGACGGCGGGCAGCCCTCCGGTGGTAGCACGGCGAGTGGCACCGGTGGCGGACCCCTCGCCCCATCCCGCCAACGATCCGGGCACCCCGGCTCACCGGGTGGTCCGGCCGGTCTCCCCACGCGTCAGCACGCCGCCGCTGCCCATCAACCCTCCCCCCACCACCAAGCGCCAGGACTTCCGCATCGACAACCCGACCGTGCAACGGATCGGCCCCGCCCGCACCGCCGCCGCAGGCCCGTCGAGCGCACCCGTCCCGGACCCCGGGCCACCGTCGCCCGAACCCGCGACCACCGACCAGCACACCGACCAGGAGCACACCGCGCCCGTGGACGCGGAGCAGTTCATCAGAGACCTCCGACCGGCCGAGTTGGACAACCTCGCCCGGAGGCTGTTCGAACCGATCGCCCGACTGCTGCGTGCCGAACTGCGTGGCGGGCGGGAGCGGGCCGGGCGGCTGCACGACCGACGCCGCTGACACCGGCACGACAGGAGCACACCGATGACCGACGACGTCTTCGCCAGCAGCGTCTTCTTCCAGCTCTCCGTGGCGGGCAACGACCTGGGCGCGTTCCACACCTGCGAGGGACTGGGCGCGCAGATGGAGGTCGAGCAGTTCGCCGAGGGCGGCAACAACGGGTTCACCTGGCAGCTCCCCTCGCGGATCACCTGGTCCAACATCACCATGACCCGGCCCGTCACCGCCGACTCGGCGAAGGTGCTCAAGTGGTTCGGCGAGGTCGTCCAGCGGGCCGAGCGCAAGGACGGCGAGATCGTCGCCCTGGCACCCGACCTGACGCCGATCGTGCGGTGGCAGGTGCTGGGCGTGCTGCCGATCCGCTGGCAGGGCCCGTCGTTCGACCCGAGCCAGTCGCAGGCCGCCGTGGAGACGCTGGAGTTCTCCCACGAGGGGCTCGCGGCGTCCTGACGCGGAAGGGGAGCACGTCGTGGCACGCAAACCCGGCGCGAGCCTGGTCAAGGCCCGCCTGGTGATCATGGAGCCGCCCACGGAGGTCGGCGGCAAGCCGGGGGCGAAGATGTCGACCGTCGCGTTCCAGTTCAACCCCGGCACGCTGGCGCTCCAGAAGTCCGTGGAGTGGCGCCGCCTGCCCGCGCGGATGGCGAGCAGCACCTCCCTGCCCGAGTTCGTCGGCAGCGGCCCGCGGACGCTCAGCGTGGACGTCTTCCTGGACGCCACCGCGACCCACGACAACTCGGTGGAGCAGAACGTGGAGAAGCTGATGGTGGCGTGCGTGCCCACGAAGAAGAGCATCGGCAACAAGAAACCCGCGAGCCCGTGGGTCCGGTTCGAGTGGGGCACCGCCAAGTCGGTGTCGTTCGACGGCGTGCTGTCCAGCCTCTCCGTCGCGTACTCCTTGTTCGACGTGGACGGGAAACCGCTGCGCGCGACGTGCTCGCTGTCGATCGAGGAGGCGGGTGTCGAGACGGCCGGGCAGAACCCGACCTCCGGTTCCCGCGAGGCGCGGCGGGCGCACCGCGTCGTGGCGGGCGACAGCCTGCCGCAGCTCGCCTGGCGCGAGTACGGCGACCCGAACGCGTGGCGGGTCATCGCCGAGGCCAACGGGATCGACGACCCGATGGTGCTGACGCCGGGCGCGGAACTGCTGCTGCCCGGCGCGAGCGGCGCCGAGGACGCCGAGCAGGACTCCCGATGACGATGTCGCACCGCCGAAGGGGAACCCGATGAACGCCGTCCGCTCGGTCGCCGCCAGCGCGATCGTCGTCGCCAACCGCCCGATCCCCGCGAAGTGGGTCACGCGGATGGCCAGTTGCGTGGTGGACGAGAGCGTCGGTCTGCCCGACACGGCGGTCGTCACCTACCTGGACGACAAGAAGAAGTTCTTGGAGGAAACGGGGATCACCATCGGCTCGCCGTTGAAGGTGTCCGTGGTGTCGGTGGGTTCGTCGTCCCCGGAGCGGTTGTTCGACGGCGAGGTGACGGGGCTGGAGATGGAGGTCGACGGCACCGGCACGTACACCGTGGTGCGGGCGATGAGCAAGGCGCACCGGCTGTTCCGGGGCCGCCGGGTGGAGGCGTTCCAGAACATGACGGCGTCCGCCGTGATCGCCAAGGTCGCCCGGAACGCGGGGTTGACCGTCGGCCGGGTGGAGACGTCGCGGATCACCTACAAGCACCTCAGCCAGCCCGGTGTGTCGGACTGGGACTTCCTCCAGGTGCTGGCCCGGGAACACGGTGCGGTGGTGCGGGTCGACGAACGCGGGCGGCTGGAGTTCACCAAGCTCCAACCCGCCGCGAAAGCACCGTCGCCCGCGTCGTCACCGGAGAAGAACCCGACGCTGCTCCAGTTCGGCAGCAACCTGGTCGCCGTGCGGGCGGCGTTGAGCAGTGCCGAGCAGGCGAACGGCGTGCAGGTGCGCGGCTGGGACGTGTCCCGCAAGAAGGCCGTGGTGGCGGTGCGGAACAACACCCGCAGCAAGACCGCCATCCCGGGCGTGTCCTCGCTGACGGCGAGCCAGGCTTTCCGCACGAAGACGAGGAACCTGGTGACGGACGTGCCGTACGGCACGCAGGCCGAGGCGATGGCGGCGGCGCAATCGCTGGAGGCGTCGATCAGCGCGGGCTTCGCCGAGCTGGAGGCCGTCGCGCTGGGCGATCCGAGGCTGCGGGCGGGTGTCCCGATCGCGCTGGGCAACGCGGGTCCCGCGTTCAGCGGCCGGTACACGGCGACGTCCGTCAGCCACGTGCTCGACCAGGAGGTCGGCTACCGGACGACGGTGGTGGTCAGCGCGTCGCCCGACCGCTCGCTGACCGGGCTGGTCGGTGTCGGCTCGCCGCCGACCAGGATGCCGGGGCTGGCGACGGGGATCGTCACCGACATCAAGGAGGAGGGCGGCCAGCGGGGCTGGGTGAAGCTCAAGTTCCCGTGGCTGGACGACAAGTACGTCACCGACTGGGTGCGCACGGTCCAGTTCGGCGGCGTCGGCGGCGGCGGGGTGATCAGCCCCGACGTCAACGACGAGGTGCTGGTCGGGTTCGAGCAGGGCAGCCTGGACCGGCCCTACGTGCTCGGCGGGCTCTACAACGGCGTCGACCAGCCCGCGCGGCACGACCGGGCGCTGGTGGACCGCCGCAGCGGCCGGGTGAACCGCCGTTCCCTGGTGTCCCGCAAGGGGAACCGGCTCGAACTGTGGGACGCGACCGGCAACTCCGGCGTCCGGCTGGCCAGCGGCGACCAGCAGTTGGAGGTCAAGGTGAACGAGACCCGCGGCCGGCTGGAGCTGAACGTGCGCGGCCCCGGCGGGCGGCGGGTGCTCAGCTCGCTGGTGGTCGACCGGACCGGTATCACGCTCGACGCCCGCAACGGGGTGGTCCAGGTCAAGGGCCGGCTCATCCGGCTCAACTGACGCCACCCGACTACCGGAGGAGACACGACATGGCCTTCGCCGCCCGGATCGGCGACAAGACGTCCCACGGGGGTTCGATCGCGCCCCCGCCGCAACCCGCGCTGGCGGCCAAGGTGGTGACGGTCCTCATCGAGAACGCGCCCGCCGCCGTGATCGGGTGCGTGCACGCCTGCGTCAAGCCACCGGACCCGTTGCTGGGACCGTCGAACGTGGTGCTGCCCCGACCCGTGCCACCGCCTTCGGTGTTCATCGGTGGCGTGCCGGCGGCGGTCGTCGGCGACCGCGCGGTCTGCCAGGCCACCATCGTGCTCGGCGCGAAGACGGTGCTCATCGGGGGGCTGCGGTGAACCCCGACTTCATCGGCCGCGGCTGGGGCTTCCCGCTGCGGGTGGGCCCGACCGGTGGTATCGCGATGGTGGACCGGGACGTGGAGATCCAGCAGGCGATCCGCCTGATCCTGGGCACCGCGCCCGGCGAGCGCCCGATGCGGCCCGAGTTCGGGTGCGGCATCCACGAGCACGTGTTCGCGTCGGCCGACCACGCGACGGCGGGCGACATCGCCCGCGAGGTGCGCATCGCGCTGGACCGCTGGGAACCACGGATCGAGACGACCGACGTGGTGGTGGCGTTCGACTCCGTGGAGGTCGGCACGCTCTACATCGACGTCCACTACACCGTCCGCGCCACCAACGACCAGCGCAACCTGGTGTTCCCGTTCTACACGATCCCCTCCGAGGAAGGGGGCGGAAACTGATGGTGCTGCCCGCGCCCGACCTGGACGACCGCCGCTTCCAGCAGCTCGTGGACGAGGCCAAGCGGTACGTCCAGCAGAGCTGTCCGGAGTGGACGGACCACAACGTGTCCGACCCCGGCGTCACCCTCATCGAGACGTTCGCGCACATGGTGGACCAGCTGGTGTACCGGCTGAACCGCGTGCCGGAGAAGAACTACCTGGCGTTCCTGGACCTGTTGGGCGTTCGGCTGTTCCCGCCGACGGCGGCACGGGCGGACGTCACGTTCTGGTTGTCCGCGCCGCAGCCGGAGACCGTGCTGCTGCCCGCGGGCACCGAGGTCGCCACGGGTGGTGGCGACACCGACGAGCCGGTGGTGTTCGCGACCGCCGACGAGCTGCCGATCGTGCCGTCGTCGTTGACCCGCCTGGTCACGGCGTCCGCGCGCGGCGATTACGCGGACCGCACCAGGGACCTGGAGGCGGGCAAGGACGTGGCGTGCTTCCAGGCCGCGCCCGCGCCCGGCGACGCCACCCTGTTCGGCCTGTCCGCGGCCGTGCCGCGGTGCGCCGTGGTGCTGCGGCTGGACAGCCAGGTGGAGGGCATCGGCGTCGACCCGCGCCAGCCGCCGCTGGTGTGGGAGGCGTGGGACGGCCACGCGTGGGTCGAGTGCGCCACGGACGAGGACACCACGGGCGGCCTGAACCGGCCCGGTGAGGTCGTGCTGCACGTGCCCGCCGGGCACACCGCGTCCGTCGTCGCCGGGCAGCGCGCGGGCTGGCTGCGGTGCCGGGTGACCGAACCGCTGGCCGGTCAGCCGTTCTACAGCGAGTCGCCGACCGTGCGCGAGGCCGAGGCGTTCACCATCGGCGGCACCACGGCGGTCGAGCACGCCGAGGTGGAGGACGACGTCCTGCTGGGCGTGTCGGCTGGTGTGCCGGGCCAGCGGTTCCGGCTGCCCACCGCGCCGGTGCTGGCCGACGGCGAGCCGGTGGTGGTGCAGGTGTCCGACGGCGCAGGGTGGGTGGACTGGACCGCGGTGGAGGACTTCGGCTCGTCCGGTCCCGACGACCGGCACGTGGTGCTGGACGCGAGCGCCGGCGAGTTCCAGTTCCCGCCCGCGGTGCGGGAACCCGACGGTTCGCTGCGCCGCTACGGCGCCGTGCCGGCGAAGGGCGCGGCGATCCGCGTGCCCCGTTACCGGACGGGCGGCGGTCGGGCGGGCAACGTGGCGCGTGGCGCGATTTCCGTGCTGCGCAGCTCCGAGCCGTACGTGTCGTCGGTGGAGAACCGGGAGGCCGCGATCGGCGGCGTCGACGCGGAGACGGTGGACGAGGCGAAGGTCCGGGTGCCGCACCAACTCCGGGTGTGGGAGCGCGCGGTGACCGCCGAGGACCACGAGCTGATCGCGCGGCAGGCCGTGCCGTCGCTGGCGAGGGTGCGTTGCCTGCCGGTGACCGGCGAAGCGGGCGGCGCGCGGGTGCTGGTGGTGCCCGACGCGGTCGCCGACGAGGGCGACCGGTTGCGGTTCGAGCAGTTGATGCCGTCCGAGGACGTGCTGGCGACGGTGGCGCGCCGGCTGGACGAGCGTCGGATGATCGGTGCGCGGCTGGTCGTGGAACCGCCGCGCTACCAGGGGATCACGGTGGTGGCCCGGCTGGTTTCCGCGGCGCCCGACGGCAACCGCGTGCACCAGGAGGCGTTGGACGCGTTGTACCGGTACCTCAACCCGCTGCGCGGCGGTCCGGACGGCACCGGTTGGGAGTTCGGGCGGTCGGTCCAGTTCGGGGAGGTGTTCGCGGTGCTGCAACGGGTTCCGGGCGTGACGCTGGTGGAGGAGGTCCGGTTGTTCCCGGCCAACCCGTTGACCGGGGCCCGCGGCACACCGGTGGAACACCTCGAACTCGCCCCGAACGCGCTGGTGTTCTCGCACCAGCACCAGGTCGCGGTCGGCGCGCGATGAGCCGGGCCGCGCTGCCCGAGCTGCCGAGCACCCACCCGCTCGGCGGGATGCTGCCCGGCCTGTACGCCGCGGACGACCTGGCGCAGCGGTTCACCGGCGGGCTGGACGCCGTGCTGTCCGCGATCCTGTCCACTTTGGACAACCTGCCCGCGTACCTGGACCCGGCGCTCGCGCCGGAGGACTTCGTGGTGTGGTTGGCGTCCTGGGTGTCGGCGGAGGTCGACCCGGCGTGGCCGGTGGCGCGGCGGCGGGAGGTCGTGCGCCGGACCGTGGCGCTGCACCAACGCCGCGGCACCGCGCGGGGTCTGGTGGAGCGGCTGGAGCTGGCGCTCGGCGTGCGGGCGGAGGTGTCGGACGGCGCGGGGGTCCGGTGGTCGACCACGCCGGACACCGAGCTGCCCGGCTCGCCGGTGGAGGAGGTGGTGGTGCGCGTGCGGCCCGGCTCCGGGCCCGTCGACCCGGACCGCGTGGCGGCGCTGGTGGCCGCGGTGTGCCCGGTGCACCTCCGGTTCACCGTGGAGGTGCGGTCCGGGGAGGAGCCGTGACGGCCCGGTCGTGCCCGCAGTGCGGCGCGGCGGTGGACGCCTCCGACGACTTCTGCGGCAACTGCGGCAACTACCTGGGGTGGGGCGCTCGACCCGCACCGCCCGCGCCGGTGGCGGAGCGGTCGTCGCGTGACGTGGACGCGGCCGGTGGACCACGCGTGGAGGAGCCGGGCTCGCGTGGCGCGGTCGATGAGCCGCCAGTGCGGGAGGGCGGGTGGTCGCCGGGACCGCGTGGTGCGACTGGTGGACCGCCGGTGGAGGAGAGCGGGTGGCCGCCGGACCCGCCCGGCGCGGTCGGGCCGTCCGCGGCGGCGGGCGTTGTCGACGAGCCGCGGGGAGCGGGTGCGGTCGACCCGCCTGGCCCGCCCGGGGCACCCCTCGACGCGGCGGGTCGGCGTGACGAGCGGTCGGCCGGCGGGCCCCGCCAGGTGGGTGGAGCGGCGGGGGACCGGGCTGCCGGGTACCTCGGGCCGGTGACGCCCGGTCGGCCGGACGCGAAGCGGCCGTTGCCGACCACCGGCGCCGACGTGTCGGTGGTCGGGCCGCCGTGCCCGAACTGCGGCACCACGAACCCGCCGGACCGGAGGTTCTGCCGCCGCTGCGCCACCCCGCTGCACCCGGACGGGACCGCGACGCCGGCCGCGCGGCGGGGCCGGTGGCGGTGGCGGGGCGACCGCTCGCGGTGGCTGCGCCGGTTGGCGGCCCTGCTGGCGGTCGTCGTCCTCGTGGTCGCGGCGTGGTTGTTCCACCCGAAGGCGTTGGAGCTGTGGGAGGACCTGAGGGACCGGTTGGCCACGGCCGCACCCGTCGCACCCGCGGGCGTCACCGCCAACGCCGAGGTCCCCGGTCACCCGGCGACCTCCGCGGCGGACGGGCTGTCCAACCGGTACTGGGGCGCGCCGGCCGTCGGCGACGAGGTGCGGTTCGCGTTCGCCGCGCCGTTCCGGCTGCTGTCGCTGGTCGTGCACACGGGCGCGTCCGCCGAGGAGGAGGGCTTCGCCGGCCAGGCGCGCCCGACCACGGTCGACGTCCTGGTCACCACGGCGGACGGCGGCACGCGCGCGCTCACCCTGCACCTTGAGGACCGACCCGGCCCGCAACGCACCGACACCGGCATCAGCGACGTGGTGGAGATCCGCTTCACCGTGCGCACCGCCGCGGGGCTGGCGGAGGGCAGGCACGTCGCGCTGGGCGAGGTCGAGTTCTTCCGCCGCCCCTGACCGTCCGGGCACCGCGGGCGGCAAGTCGGGCACCGGTGGCCCGCGCGCCTCCCCGGACACCTGCGGCAGGCACACCATCGAGGTGTACGACGAAGCGAGCGGAGGAGGCGACATGGACATCGCCGTGGTCACCGGACCGGCCGGAGTGGTCGGCGGCGCGGCCGTGCGGGTGCTGTCGACCCGGTTCGACCTCGTGGTCGGGCTCGGCGGCCCACCGCGTCGTGGCACGCCGAACGGCGTCCACCACCACCCGGTGGACTTGCGTGATCCCGAAGCGGTGTCCCGGGCGTTGGCCGAGTACGGCGCGGATGTGCGACTGGTCGTCCACACGGCCGCGCACCCCGCCCATCCCACCGCCGGTCCGCCGGGCGCGTTCGACCCCGCCGCGCACACCACGGTCGCCCTGCTGGAGGCGGTCCGGGCGCACTGCCCGGACGCGGTGTTCGCGCTGGACTCCGCGATCGACGTCTACGGCGACCTGTCGCGCGGGTTGCCGCTGGTGGAAGCCCCCACCCGCTGGGAGCTGGACCCGGTGCACCGGTGGCACGACCACGGCGTGGACGAGTCGGTCCCGCTCGGTCGCGCGGACCGGTCGCTCCCGGCGCTGTCCCTGCTCGCGGCCGATCTCGCCGCGCAGGACCACGGTCGGCGGCACGGCCTCGCGGTCGGCGTGTTCCGCTCCGGCCCGCTGACCTCCGCCGAGCACGCCCCGCCCGGCCGGCACGGGTTCGTGTCGCGGCTCGTGCGGGACGCCGTGCGCGGCACGCCGTTCGCCATCCGCGGCCACGGCGGCAAGCAGGTGCGGGACGTGCTGGACGCGGCCGACCTGGTGGAGATGATCTGGCACTTCTACCGCGCGCCGCGCCCCGGCGAGGTCTACCACGCCGGTGGCGGCCGGGACCGCGGCCACTCGGTGCTGGAGGTCATCGGCGAGTACGAGCACCTGACCGGTCGCGAGGTGCGGTTCGAGTACGACCCGGAACCCGGTTATGCGGACGGCCGGTGGTGGCTCACCGACACCCGCCGCTTCCGCCGGCACTACCCCGCCTGGCGGCCGACCCGCGGCCTGGTGGACGTGCTGGCCGCGGCGCACCGGTACTGGAGCGGCTTCGGCGCGGATGGCGGTCTTGACCGCGCGCCGACGTCGGAGTTTGCTGGCAGCACCCTCGCCACGGTTCGCTTGAACCGGCTCTGAAGGTCTTCTGAAGAACCGCTGTAGACGCGTTTGAGAAGACGTGAAGCCGCGCCTCGCACACTCGGATGTGCAATCCGGGACTGTGGGAGGCAGTGGTGGACAAGCGAGTTCGGGTCGTCGTCCAAGCCGCGGATCAGCTCAGCATGGCGGGTCTGACCAGTTTCCTCGGGGCGCGGCCCGAGGTCGCCCTGGTCGGTCCGGACCGCTGGGCCGAGGCCGAGGTCGCGGTGGTGGCGGTGAGCAGGTTGGGCGAGGAGGTCGCCGCCCGGTTGCGCGGGCTGGCGGCGCAGGTTCGGGTACCCGTGGTGCTGGTGCTCGACGAGATCGGCGAGGCGGACGTGCTGACCGCCGTGGAGTGCCGCGCGGTGGCGATCCTGCCGCGGGCGGGCGCGACGGGGGACCGGGTGCTGCGCGCCGTGCTCGCCGCCGCGTCCGGTGGCGGCGTGATGCCGCCGAACATGGTGGCCGAACTCCTCGACCACGTGCGGAGGTTGCAGCGGCAGCTGGTGGCGCCCGCGTCGGAGCGCGGCAAGCTCACCAACCGCGAGGTCGAGGTGCTGCGGCTGATGGCGGACGGGCTGGACACCGCCGAGATCGCCTCCACGCTGTGCTACTCGGAGCGGACCATCAAGAACGTGTTCTACGGGATCACCAGCCGGCTCAACCTGCGCAACCGGCCGCACGCCGTCGCCTACGCGTTGCGCAAGGGCGTGATCTGAGGTGGCCGCGCCGACCGCCGACGCGGCGCGGCTGCGGCACGTGGTGGACCTGGTGGTGCGTGCCCGCCGCTCGCGGGTCCGGCCCGCGCCCGTGACGGCGGAGTGGACGATGTCGGACCGCGGCGTGATCGAGGCGGTGTCCGCCGACGAGGCGGAGGGGGCGTCCGAGCGGTGACGCGGGCCGTGGGACGTGGACCGACCGGTCGGGGGCCGGTCGGTGGATCGTCCGAACCGTTGGCAGCGGGCCGGTCGGGCGCGGGTGCGTCGAGTGTGGACCGGCCGGGTGCGGGTCGACGGGACGCGGGCCGGCCGGGCGAGGGCCGGGCGGACCGGGACGGGGCGGCGCAGGGGGTCGCCCGGGGACCGGGGGCGGGCGGCGGGGGAGCGCGGCTCCTCCGCCGCCCGGTGCGTCAGCCGCCGGTGATGCGGCGGACGTCCCACGCGGCGCCGAGCCCGCGGTAGAGCGCGACCGCCTCCCGCCGGGTGTCCGCCGCCTCCGCGCCGCGACCCCGCCGCTCCAGCAGCACCGCGCCGTCCTCCAGGGTCTGCGCCAACTCGTAGGTGCGGCCGACCGACCGGTAGTGGGCGGCCACGTCGAGCAGCCCGTCCGGGTCTTCGTCGAACAGGCACCGGCAGCGCCGCGCCGCCGCCGCGGCCCGTGCCACCGAGGTCTCCCGACCGGCCTCCTCCTCGCACGCCTCGACCGCGTCGCGGGCCGCGGCGCGGTCGCCGCAGTGCAGCGCCATGCGCACCAGCTCGGGCAACCACTGGTGGCGCAGCGTCGTCTCCACGGCACGCGCGGCGTCCAGCATCCCGCCGAGCAACCGCACCGCGCCCGGGTGGTCGCCCGCGCGCGCGGCGGCCGTCGCCTGCGCCGCCAGCAGGAAATCGCAGTTCTCCAGGTACGCCACCGTCACCAGGGGCAGCTCGCCGCCGGCCGCGAGGTGCGCCCGGAGCCGGACGTCGTCATCGCGGTGCACCGCGATCAACGCGGCCACGCCGTGCAGCAGCACCGGACCGCCCTCGCGCAACCCGAACCCGGTCAGCTCCGGGTCGTCCGCGAGCAGCTGATCCAGCCGCCCCACCGCCTCGTCCCAACCACCCAGCCAGAACTGGTGCACGGCCGCGCCGAGGTGCAGGCCCGCCACCGGTGTGCCCGGACCGGCCACGGCGAACGCCTGGCGCAGCGTGTCCGTCGCCTCGGTCAGCCGGTCCAGGCACTGGAGGGTGAACACCCGGTTGTCCAAAAGCACCAGCCGCAGGTCGGTGAAGCCCTGGTCGGTGCCGACGACCTCCAGCGCCTGGTCGAGGTAGCCGACGGCACGCACGTAGTCCCGCCGCACGACGTCGACCTGCCACAGCACCTCCAGCGCCTGGCCGATGGCGAACGGGTCGCCCGCGCGCCGCCCCGCCTCGATGGCCAGGCGCGCGCTCGCCGCCGACGCGTCCAGCTCGCCCACGCCCGCCCGCTGCACCAGCGCGCGCAACGACAGCAGCCGCGCCCGCCAGGTGTCGGTGAGCACCGGGTCGGCGAGCGCTTCGTCCAGCGCTTCCAACGCGTCACGCGGGCGGGAAGCGCGGAACGGCACGTACGCCAGCGTCCAGCGCGCCTCGGCGATCCGGTCCGGGTCGCGCAGCCGGGGCAGGGCGCGCCGGGTCTGCTCCTCGGCCTCGGCGTCGTGCCCGATCCGGAACAACGCGGTGCCCAGGTAGGCGGTCAGCACCGGGTACCGGTCGTCCTGGCCGTCGGCCGAGCGGATGCAGCGGTGCAGCAGCTCGACCGCCACCAGCGGCGCCCGGTGCACCAGCGTGGGCGCGCGTGCCACCAGCCACGGCACCGCCCACGCGCCGATCTCGTCCGAGATGGCCAGCAACTGCCCGGCCACGCGCTCGGCGGGCGCGTCGACCCGCGCGAGCGCCTGCGCCGCCTGCCGGTGCAGCGCGGTGCGCACCGGCGGCGGTGTCCTCTCGTACAACGCCTGCCGCAGCACCGGGTGGCGGAAGGCGACGCGTGGCCCGGCGTCACGCAGCACGCCCGCAGCGATGGCCTCCGTGAACGCCGGCAGCAGGGCGGGCACCGGCCGGTCGAGCACCAGCGACAGGTCGCCGACGGCGAACTCACCGCCGAGCAGCGCCGCGAACCGCAACACCTCGCGGGTCGGCGCGGACACGAAGTCCAGCCGGTCGGCCACCGCCGACACCAACGACGGCGGCGTGCGGTCCAGGACGTCGGGCGACACGTCCGCCAGCCCCGTGTCGTACCGGATGGCCCGCTCGCGCACCAGGGTCTCGGCGACCTCCCGCGCGTACAGCGGGTTGCCGCCCGCCCACGTCGCGATCCGGCGCAGCACCGGACCGGGCTCGCCGCCCACCAGCGCGGCCACCACGCCCGCCACCGCGGCGTCGCTCAGCGGGGCGAGGTCGAGCACCACGCCGCCGCGCTCCACGTCCCGCCGCAACCGCGTCACACCGCCGTGGCGCGGCACCGGCCGAGCCGCGGCGATCAGCAGCAGCGGCAGCCGGCGGGTGCTCGCGACGAGCCGCCGCCACAGCTCCACGCTGTCCTCGTCGGCCCACTGGACGTCGTCCAGCGCCAGCACCAGCGGCCCGTCACCGCACAGCTCCTCCACCAGCGCCACCAGCCGGTCGACGGCCTGCGCGGTCGGGTCGGCGCCGGCGAACACCGAGCCGGACGCGGGCCGCCGGTCCCGCAGCTCCCGCGCGGCCTCCGCGCGCCGCGGATCGGGCGAGCGCACGTCCACGCCCAGGCAGTCCAGCGCCGGCCGCAGCGGGAACCGGGGGCTCAGCTCGTCGGCCACGGCGTGCGCCACCGGGAAGCCCGCGGCGGCGGCGCGGGCCAGCGCCACGTCCAGCAGGGTCGACTTGCCGATGCCCATCTCGCCCTCGACCCACAGCGCGCCGCCCCGGCCGGCGGTGAGGTCGGCGATCAGCTCCCGCACGACGCCGATCTCGTCGGCGCGGCCGAACAACACGGGTTCGACCGGCACGGCGACGGGCGGTGCCGACACCCGCACGGCCTCCCGGCGGGGTTCGGGCCGCGTGCCCAGCACCCGCTCGTGCGCGGCACGCAGGCCGGGACCGGGTTCCACGTCGAGTTCGTCCCGCAGCACGCGCCGGGCCTCGCGGAACACCTCCAGCGCCTCGGCGCCCCGGCCCGCCCGGTGCAGTGCCGACATCAGCAGCTCGCGGGCGTGCTCCCGCAGCGGTTCCTCGGTCACCAGCGCGCCCAGCTCGGCGATCACGTCGCGGTGCGCGCCGGTCGCCAGCGCGGCCTCGGCCCGCAGCTCGCGGGCCGCGCTGCGCGCGTCGCCGAGCCGAGCCCGGTAAGCCCGCGCGAACGGGCCGTCCAGCCCGGCCAGCGGGGTGCCGTGCCACAACGCCAAAGCCTCGTCCAGCGACCGGACGGCCTCCTCCGGCACGCCGCTGTCGAGCTGCCGCCGCGCCTGCTGCCGCAGCTCCTCGAACGCGGCCACGTCCGACGCGGTCGCGTCCATGACCAACCGGTAGCCGGACCCGGCCGACTCCAGCAGGCGGGACGGCACGCCGCGGGGCCGTTCCGGCTCCAACGCCTTGCGCAGCACCGAGACGTACGTGTAGACGCTGCCCTCGGCGGTGGCCGGCGCGTCGTCGCCCCACACGGCGCGGATCAGCTCGTCGCGGCGCACCACCGCGCCCGGCCGCAGCGCCAGCACGGCGAACACACCGCGCTGGCGGGCCGAGCCCAGCGCGACCTCCCGCTCACCCGCCCAGGCCCGCACCTGGCCCAGCAGCGCGACCCGGAGCGGTGGTGCCGAGGCCGTCATCCCGTTCTGCCCTCCTGCGACGCGGCCCGGTGAAGGGCCCGATCGGTGTCGAGCACCGCGCCGAGCCGGTGGTAACCCGCCACCGCCTCCTCCAACGCGGTCCGCGCGGCGGTGAGCCGCCCGCGTGCGGCGAGCAGCGCGGCGGCGTCCTCCAGCGCCTCGGCGAGTTCCACGGGGCGGCCGACCTCGCGGTAGCGCCGCGCGGCGGCCAGCACGGGGTCCGGGTCGCCGTCGACCAGCCCGAGGCAGCGCAGCGCGGCGGCGGCGGCACCGCCGGGCCGCCGCTCCAGCTCGGCGTCGGCCGCGCCCATCGCGGCGACGCGCACCGCGAGGTCGCGCCGCCCGGCGCCCAGCGCCAGCCGGGTGAGCAGCGGCAGCCACTGGTGCCTGCCCGCGGTCCGGGGTGTCGGCAGCAGCCGCTGCGCCAGGGCCAGCGCCCGCTCCGGCTGCCCGGCCGCCTCCGCGCGCAGCGCCTCGGCGACGAACACGTAGCAGTGGCCGTCGGCGGGAGCGCGCCCGATGACCGGGATGCCGCCGACCTCGCCCCGGCGGGCGGCGACCAGCGCGGCGGCGCAGCCCGTCACGGCGTCCCACCGGCCCAGCCAGTAGTCGTGCGTGGCGGCGGCCGTGCGCAGCGCCTCCGACCCGTCGTCCGCCGCGAGACCCGCGCGCAGCACGGCGTCGGCGTCGGCGAGCCGGTCGAGGTGCCGCAGCGTGGCGGCCTTGTCGGCGGTCAACCGGGCGTGCCAGTCACGCAGGTCGGCGCGGTCGGCCACGGCGGACAGGCCGCGGTCGACGCACACCAGCGCGCCGTCGTGGTCCAGGCGCGTGGCGTGCGCCAGCCACAGCGCCCGCCACGCGTGTGCCGACGCGTAGGCGTCGTCCGCCTCCTCGGCGTGGCGCAACGCGAGCCGGGCCATCCGCTCCGCCTCCTCGCCCGAGGCGTGCGGCGGGGTGGACAGCAACGCCGCCACCCGTGCCCGCCACACGGCGGGCACGTCCTCCTCGGACACGGCCGCCCGCAACGCCGTCGCGGCCGTCGGGCCGCCCTTCGCGTGCCGCAGGTAACGCAGCATCCACCGCATCTCGGCCGTCAGCTCCGGGTCGTCGGACCGGGCCAGCACGTACCCGGCCTCGGCGTCGGGCCGCCTGCCGAGCCGGAACAGCAGGTCCGCCAACCGCGCCGCGAGCCGTTCCCGGGTCGCCGCGGCCACCGACGGGTGGTCGATGACGGTCCGCAGCAGCCCGGCGGCGAGGTCCGGCGCGCGTTCCGCCAGCACGCGCGCGTGCGCGACCAGCCAGTCCGCCGCCCACGTGTCCACGGCGGTCGGCGCCGCCGCGAGCTGCCGCGCCACCACGTCGACCGGCGCGCCCGCCTCGGCGAGCGACTGCGCGGCCTGGCGGTGCAGCGCGGTGCGGACGGCGGCCGGCATCCCCTGGTACAACGCGTGCCGCAGCAGCGGGTACCGGAACGTGAACCGGGCGCCCGCGTCGGCCAGCACACCCGCCGCCGCGGCCTCGTCCACCGCCGTCACCAGGTCCGAGACCAGCTTGCCCGCGACGGTCGCGGCGTCGCCCAGGGAGAACTCGTCGCCCAGCAGCGACGCCCACCGCAGCACGCCGGTCGCCTCCGGCGACAGGAAGCCCAGCCACTTGGTCAACGCGGGCAGCAGGGTCGGCGGCACCGTCCGCACGCAGTCGCGGTCGAGCAGGCCGTCGACCACGGCCACGCAGTCGCGGAACTCGATCCGGCCGTCCCGCAGCAACGCGTCCACCAATTCCTTGGTGTAGCGCGGGTTCCCGCCCGCCTTGGCGCACAGCGCACGCAGGTCGGGTCCGGGTGGCGCGCCGATCAGGCCGGTCACCAGCGCCGCCACGTCGGCGGGCGGCAACGCGCCCAGCTCCACCACCCGGCCACCGGTGTCGGCCACCGCGCGCCGCACCCGCGCCACGTCCGCCCGGCGCGGCACCGGGCGTGCCGCGGCGACCAGCAACAGCGGCAGCCGGGCGGGCAGCCGCAGCAACCCCTGCCAGAACCGGACGCTCGCCTCGTCGGCCCACTGCACGCCGTCCACCACGAGGATCAGCGGCCCGTCCGCGCACACCGCGGCCACGTGCTCGGCCAGGCGGTCCACGGCACGCGGCCACTCGTTCGCCAGCGCCGCCCGGTCCACCAGGTGGTCGGCGTGCCCGCCGATCACGTCCAGGGCGTCGAGCACGACCCGCAGCGGCAGCCGCCCGCCCAGCTCGTCGCCGGCGGCCCAGGCCACCCGGCACCCGGCGTCCGCCGCGCCCGCGAGCCCCGCGGCCAGCAGCGCGGACTTCCCGATGCCCGGCTCGCCGGCCAACCACACGGCGCCGCCACGTCCGGCCGCCACGTCGGCGACCGCGTCGCGCAGCACGCCCAGCTCCTCCGCGCGCCCGACGAAACCGGTGCCCACCACCTCGGCCGGCGGCGTCCGCCGCGCCCGCGCCGCGACCGGTTCCAGCACCTCGCGGTGCGCGCGGCGCAGCGCGGGACCGGGTTCGATGCCCATCTCGTCCGCCAGCACGCGTTCCGCCGCGCGGTAGGCCCCCAACGCCTCGCCCTGCCGCCCCTCCCGGTGCAGCGCGGTGACCAGCAGGGCGTGCAGCCCCTCCCGCACCGGGTGCTCGCCGATCAACGCGGTCAGCTCGTCCACCAGCCCGGCGCCGCGGCCCGCGGCCAGCGCGAGCCCGGCGCGCTGCTCGACGGTGGCCAACCGCAGCTCGCCCCACCGCGCCCGCTGCGCCTCGGCGAACGGACCCGGCACCCCGGCCAGCGCTTCGCCGCGCCACAGCGCGAGCGCGTGCTCCAGCTCGTGCAACGCGCCGATGACATCGGTGTCGGCCAACGCCCGCGCTCGTGCGCGGTGCTGCTCGAACCGGTGCACGTCCAGCGACGCGGGGTCGATCCGCAGCGAGTAGCCGCCGCCGGTGGATACCAGGAGGCCGTCCGCCGATCGCGGTGACCGCCGGGGTTCCAGTGCGCGTCGCAGCCCGGACACGTAGCTGTACAACCCGGCCTCGGCCGTGGCGGGTGGCGCGTCGCCCCACACGCCCGTGATCAGTTCCGCCCGGGACACCGCCTGCCCGGCCCGCGTCGCGAGCATCGCGAACACCGCGGACCGCCGGGCGGCGCCGACGTCGACCTCCACACCGTCCCGCCGCGCCCGCACCGGCCCGAGCAGCTCGACCGCGAGCGGGAACCCGGCCGGGCCGGTCACCTCGGCCCACCGGGCGGGAGCATCCGCCATGTCGTCTCCGCGCACACCCTTCGCGGTAATCGCCACGCCTTCCGGGGCGTGCTCCCGATCATGCCCGGTCGGCGCGCCGGAGCGGCGCGGACCCGCCGGTCCCCCGGGTCGAACCGCTCCGGACCACGCGGACCCGACGCGGGTGGAGCGGACGGCGATGAGTGGAGACGCGACCTGACATGACAACGACGCTAACGAGGTCGGCGGCTCTTGTCATCGTTCGGGAACTGTCGGCCGGTGACAGGTTGCGCGAACGTGGAAGGCGAACGGCCGAACGGCGGTTGTGCCGCGTGGCCGGCGGTAAATGCGAACAATATTCCGGTGTGTTCACCGGACACGTCATCCGGCGGGAGGGGGAAACCGGCGAACCCGCGACGCCGCGCGGGAAAGCGGGTGGCGTCGAACGCGGTGCGGTGACCGGCCTCGAACCCCGGTCGCGCACGGGATTCCGGCGGACCCCGCACGCCCGCCGGAACCCGTGCCACCCCCGCGGAGCACGCCCGATCCGGTCCCGCGGACCGGGGTGCCCGCTGCCCGCGGGAAAAGCGGGCGGTGGCGTCGAGCCGAGCGGGACTTCGAGGACGTGCCCAGTGTCCGCCGAAACCGGGGCCGCCGTCCAAGACGCGGCCGCGATGCCCCGATAGGCCGAAACTATTACCCGCTCCCGAGCGCTACTGTCGGGTGCGGAACGGTGGCCCGGGTAGGGGGCGATCATGGTGGAGCTGCGCCATCTGCGCTATTTCCTGGCCGTTGTCGAGGAGAACGGCTTCACCCGGGCGGCGGCCCGCCTGCACATCAGCCAACCCACGCTCAGCCAGCAGATCCGCGCGTTGGAGCGGTCCATCGGGCACCCGCTGTTCGACCGGCGGCCGGGCGGTCCGCGCCTGACCGCGGCCGGGCGCGCGCTGCTCGAACCGGCCACCCGCGCGATGACGATCGTCAACGACGGTGTCCGCGCCGCGCGGGAAGCCGCCCGCGAGGCCGCCGGCGACCTCCGCGTGGGCATGATCTACGCCGCCGCGGGCGCGTTGACCCAGTCCATCCTGGCGGCCTACTCGGCGGCGTTCCCCGAGGTGCGCCTGCACTTCCGCGCGGAGCTGCCGGTCGCCGCCGCCTACACCGCGCTGACCCGCGACGAGGTGGACGTGGCGTTCACCCGCCTGCCGCTCGACCCCGCGCAGCACGCCTGGCACGTGCTGTACGAGGAGCGCCGCGTCGTGGTCGTGCACGAGCGGCACGCGCTGGCCGACGCCGGTTCCGTGGCGCTGGAGGACATCCTGCCGCTGCCGATCCTCGCCGCGCGGCCCGCGCGCACGCCGACCGCCGTGAGCGACCACTGGCTGCTCAACGACTTCCGCAACGGTCTCGCGCCCGCGCAGTTCGTCACCGAGGCGTGGTCCGTGCCCGAGATCGCGCAGACCATCGCGCACAACCCCGGCGTGATCGCGATGTGCTCGGAGATCGCGCGGACGCAGACCCCGGCCCCCGGTGCGCCGCTGAGGTTCCTGGACGTACCAGAGGCCGGGCTGAGCCAGGCCGTGATCGCGCGCCGCGAGGGCGACCACCGCCCGCACGTGACGGCTTTCTGCCGTCTCGCCGCCACTGTGGCGCGTGGTGTGGGCGGCACCTTGATCGGGTGATCTTGCGCACTCGCCGCCACGTGAGGGCTTTCAGCCGTCCCGCTGTCACCTGGCGCGTGGTGGTGGGGGAACCCTGATCGGGTGATCTGGCGCACCCGCCGCCCGGCCGGGGAACGATTCGGCCCGCGGCGTCGTTGTGCGGTGTGGTCGTCCAAGTACGCGCGGGTGTCGACCACGCGCGTGGAACGATGTTGCGGGTGCCGTTTTCTTTGCCTTGCCGGACAAGCTGGAGAAGTCGCCGTCTGGAACCGACCCGGTCGCCGCGTCCGCGGCGGTCGTACCCAGCCCCAGTGAGGAACAGGAACATGACCCAGGGCACCGTGAAGTGGTTCAACCAGGAGAAGGGCTTCGGCTTCATCTCCCGCGAGGACGGCCCCGACCTCTTCGTGCACTACTCCGACATCGACGCCGCGGGCTACCGCAGCCTGGAGGACAACCAGCGCGTCGAGTTCGAGATCGAGCAGGGCCCCAAGGGCCCGAAGGCGGCCGGCGTCCGCGTCATCTGAGCCGACCGCGCCCCTCGACCCCCTGGGTCGAGGGGCTTTTTCACGCCCGCCGCACGGACGCGGGGTCGATGTCGGGTCGCAGGCCGTGGAACGACGGCTGGCGGAGCCGGTTGTCGCTCGTCCACGCGCGGTAGTGCACGGCGCCCACGAGTTCCGGCCGGACCCAGTGCGCGCGGCGGGCGTACGCGGTGGGCACGGCGTCGTCGAACGGGTTGCCGCCCGCCAGCCGCCGCAACCGGTCGGTCAGGTCGACCAGGAACCGCTCGGTCCACCCCGTGCCGGTGCCCACGTTGCCGACGTACCGGAGGGCGTCGTCCTCGTACACGCCCATCAGCAGCGAGCCGAGGACACCCGCGCGCCTGCCCTGGCCGGGCAGCCACCCGCCGATGACCACGTCCTGCGTGCGTCGCAGCGGGACCTTGGTCCACGCCGGCGAGCGGCGGCCGGGTTCGTAACGCGAGGACGCCCGCTTCACCATGATCCCCTCCAGCCCGTGCTGGTCCGCCACGTGCAGGAGGGTGTCGGGGCTCGTGTCCAGCCAGTAGGGCGGCACCTGGACGGCGTGCTCGCCGGGCAGGGCGAGCGCGGTGAGCAGGGCGCGGCGCTCGGTGTAGGGCGCGGTGAGCAGCGAGCGGTGGTCGAGGTGCAGCAGGTCGAACACGAAGTAGGCGACGCGGGTGGGCCGGGCGAGCGGCGCTGAGCGTTGTTGCAGCAACCCGAAGTCCGGTCGGCCCCGGTCGTCCAGGGCGACCACCTCGCCGTCGAGGACCGCGGCGCGCCCGGCCAAGAGGTCGGGCAGCACCCCGACCTCCGGGTAGGCGCCGATCAGCGGCAGGTCGTTGCGGCTTTGCAGGCGGATGGCGTGCCCGGCGCAGTAGGCCAGCGCGCGGTAGCCGTCCCACTTGAACTCCACCGCCAGGCCCGGTCCCGACGGCACCGGCCCCGTGCTCGCCAGCATCGGGGACAGCCGCGGCAGCGCGTCGATCCCCAGCACGGGCTCCGCCGCCACGTCGGTCACCTCCACCCGGGCACGAGGGTGGATTCATGGTCGCCCGGAATCAGGTGGCCGGCGACCCGATCACCGGGGCCAGGGCGTCGGCGACGGCCCGGGCCGACGCCCACCCGTCGGAGTCGAGCGCGACGTCCACCACCGCGGCGTCCCCGGCGAGGTCGATCGTGGTGTCACCCGGTGCCACGTCCCACACGCGCAGCGGCGTCGTGGCGGGCCGGACCGGCACCACCCGGTGTCCGGAGCGCACGGCCATCACCTGCTCGTCGGACCCGGGCTCGGCACGCACCTGGTCCACCTCGGCCTCGACCCCGGCCGAAGCCAGCAACGCGCACACCGCCTCGGCCAGGCTGGTGGACGCCGTGATGATCCGCGCCCGCCGCTCGATCTCCCGCAGCCGGGCGCTCGGCTGGAGGGCGACCTTCCGCCCGGTCCCGTCGTCCACGGGCGGCGGCGGGGCGTCGAGGCTGTTCCAGCGGTTGCGGGCGTCCAACTCGGCACGTGCCGGATCGGCGGCCTTGGCCATGTGAGCACTCCTCGGGTTCGCGGTGGCCGGTGGAGCCTACGCGATCGGGTTGCTCCGTTCTCCGCATCCCGAACGGCCGTTCGAACGAGCCCGGTCGGGTGTCTTAGCGTCTGCCGGGCCGCGCTCCGCGCCGGCGGGACCGCCCGCGCCGTGCTGGTCGATTCGCACCGGGCGCGCTTCGCGACACCGGGTCGCCCGCCGTGCCGATCGAGCCGCGCGCCGGCGGTACCGCCGGTACCGCCGGTTGGCCGTCAGCGCATTCTTCTTGTCCGGCGCCGCACAGCCACTCGTCGCCCCGTTCCGCCAAGACCGGGGCGTGTCGAGACTGCCTGCGTCGGGGAGTGAGGAGCCGCATGTCCGGGTGTCGCGCAGCAGATCACCGGACCACGCCCTCCGCGCTCCGCCAGCCCGTCTCCGGCGTGCGCGCACGGCTGCCCGGTGCCGCCGCGCGCGGTGGCGCCCACGACTTGACCGGGAAGTGACCGCACCTTGGCAGTCGACCTGATCCTCACCAACGCGACCGTCCACACGGTCGACCGCACCCGCCCCCGGGCGACGGCGCTGGCCGTCGCGGACGGCAAGGTGGTCGCGCTCGAAGAGGTCGAGCGCGGACCGGACACCGAGGTCCGCGACATGGGCGGCGCGTTCGTCATGCCCGGCCTCGTGGACGTGCACAACCACCACGCCCTCGCCGGGCGGGCGGCGTTGTTCGAGCTGACCTTCGGCGGCGACGCCGGGTTCGAGGCGATCCTCGACGCGGTCCGCGAGCGGTCGCGTGGTCTGGGACCCGACGAGTGGGTCATCGGCGGCGCGTGGGCGTCGACCCTGGTGGAGACGCTGTCGCGGGAGTCCGCCCGGCACGCGCTGGACGCGGCGGCGGGTGGGCGGCCGGTCATGCTCGCCGACGACAGCAGGCACAACCGGTGGGTCAGCAGCCGGGCGCTGGAACTGGCCGGCGTCACCGCCGCGACCCCGGACCCGGCGGGTGGCGAGATCGTCCGCGACCCGGTCACCGGCGCACCGACCGGTGTCCTGCTGGAGGCCGCGGGCGTGCAGGTCGCGCGGGCCGTGGGGGAGAGCCACCGGCTCACCGCGGAGCAGCACGCGCAGGCGTCGCGGCACGCCATCGGCGTCCTGCACTCGTACGGCATCACCGCGTTCCAGGACGCCGGCGTGTCGGTCGACATCCTCAACGCGCTCAAGAGCCTCGACGACGCGGGTGAGCTGGACGCCTGGGTCGTGACGTCGCTGCTGGTCAACGACCCGATCTTCGGTTTCGACCCGATCGGCCCGGCACTGCTGGAACTGGGCGGGAAGTACCGCGGCACGCACCACCGGCCGGATTTCGTGAAGATCTTCCTGGACGGCGTGCCGCCGACCCGCACGGCGGCGTTCCTGGACCCCTACCTGCCCGACGACGTGCACGGGGCGTGCTTCCACGGCACCCCGACCATGCCGCCCGCCGAGCTGGAGGACCGGCTGCGCGCCGCCGCCGAGGCGGGGCTGTCCGCCAAGGTCCACTGCACCGGCGACGCCGCGGTCCGCGCGACCCTGGACGCGGTGGCGAAGCTGCGTGCCGAGGGCCACACCGCGACCCGGTTCCAGGTGGCGCACGGCCAGTTCGTGCACCCGGACGACCTGGCGCGGTTCGCCGAACTCGGCGTGGCCGCGGACATCTCGCCGTTCCTGTGGGTGCCCGGCGTCATCCCCGCGGCCATCGCGAACGTGCTGCCCGCCGAGCGCGCGGCCCGGATGCAGCCGAACCGGGCACTGCTCGACAGCGGCGCCCTGGTCGCGGGTGGTTCGGACTGGCCGGTGAGCGAGTCGCCGAACGCCTGGGAGGGCATCCAGGGCCTGGTGACGCGGCAGGACCCGGCGGGCACGCACCCCGGCGCGCTGTGGCCCGAGCAGGCGATCACGCTCGCCGAGGCCGTGGAGGCGTTCACCCTCTCCGGCGCTCGCGCGATGGGCGTGGACGACGTGACCGGCTCCCTGACCCCGGGCAAGTCCGCCGACTTCGTCGTGCTGGACCGCGACCCGTTCGAGGGTCCGGTCTCGGACGTGCACCGGACCGCGGTGACCGAGACGTGGTTCGCCGGCCGCCGGGTGTTCAAGCGCGACTGACGTCCACCGCGCGGAGGCAGCGCTCGGCCTGGGCCCGGAACGCGGCGCCCAGCTCGGGCGGCCCGGCGACCAGGGTGAAGTCGGCGTCGACCGACGTGATCATCCAGACGAGGGCGGCCGGGTCGTCCGCGCCGACGTGCAGCAGGCAGCTATCGGCGTCCACGGGTTCCAACGTGCCCATGCCGGGCCACACGCGGTGCTCGACGGCCTCTACGGGTTCGTGCAGCACCACGGTGGCCTGGCACGGCCACGTGCGCATCGAGAGCTGGTGCGCCAGGTAGGTCGCCACGTCGTCGTAAGGCGGTTGCCGTGGCGTGAAGCGCGGTCCGGTCGGCGTACGGGGCGTCAGCCGGTCCACGCGGAACGTGCGCCAGTCGTCGCGGTCGGTGTCGAACGCCACCAGGTACCAGTGCCGGCCGAAGTTGACCAGCCGGTCCGGTTCGACCAGGCGGGTCGTGCCGGCGCCACGCGGGCTCCGGTAGTCGAAGCGCAGGCGCTCCCGGCGTCGGCAGGCGTCGGCGAGGGCCACGAGCACGTCCGGCGACACCTGCGGGCCGGGTGGCGCACCCGCGCGGACGGTGGCGGTGTGCAGCGTGTTGACCCGGTGCCGGACGCGGGACGGCAGCACCTGCTCCAGCTTGGCCAACGCCCGCAGCGATGGCTCCTCCACCCCCGCGACCGAACCGCCCGCCGCCGTGCGCAGCCCGACCGCGACGGCCACCGCCTCCTCGTCGTCCAGCAGCAGCGGCGGCAGCGCCGCGCCCGCGCCCAGCCGGTAGCCCGCGACGCCCTGGACGGCGTGCACCGGGTACCCGAGTTCCCGCAGGCGTTCCACGTCCCGGCGCACCGTGCGGGTGGTGACCCCGAGGCGCGTGGCGAGTTCGGGGCCCGACCAGTCCCGGCGCGCCTGGAGCAGGGACAGCAGCTTCAGCAGTCTCGCCGAGGTCTCCAGCACGCCGACCAGTGTGCCGGCGCTTAGGAACAGACCTGTCCTAGGAGGCTCCTAGCGTCTTCGGCATGACCGACATCCGCCCGTTCCGCATCGACATCCCCCAGACCGACCTCGACGACCTCCACGACCGACTGGCCCGCACCCGCTGGCCCGCCGAGCTGCCGGGCGTCGGCTGGAGCCGGGGAGTGCCGGTCGACTACCTGCGTGACCTCGCCGAGCACTGGCGCACCGGTTACGACTGGCGTGCGCAGGAGGCGGCGCTCAACGCCCACCCGCAGTTCACCACCACCGTCGACGGGCAGAACCTCCACTTCCTGCACGTGCGCTCGCCGGAACCCGACGCCACGCCGCTGGTCCTGCTGCACGGCTGGCCCGGCGGGGTGGTGGACTTCCTGGACGTGATCGGTCCGCTGACCGACCCGCGTTCCCGCGGCGGCGACCCGGCCGACGCGTTCCACCTGGTGATCCCGTCCCTGCCCGGGTTCGGGTTCTCCACGCCCCTGGCCGGACCGGGCATGGGCGCGGCGCGGATGGCCGGCCTGCTGGCGACCCTGATGTCCCGCCTCGGGTACGACCGCTACGGCGTGCACGGCTACGACACCGGTTCGTGGGTCGCCCCCGAGCTGGGCAGGCAGGACCTCGACCACGTCATCGGCGTGCACGTCAACGCGATGATCGCGTTCCCGGTCGGTGAGGAGGGTGAGCTGGACGGCCTCTCGGAGGTCGAGCAGCGGCGGTGGGAGGCGATGCGGAACTTCAACGACGGTTACCTCCAGTGCAACTCCAAGCGGCCCCAGACCGTGGCCTACGGGTTGCACGACTCGCCGGTCGGCCAGTTGGCGTGGGTGGTGGAGAAGTTCAAGGAACTCACCGACCCCGAGGAGGGCCTGCCCGAGGACAGCGTCGACCGCGACCGCATCCTCACCGAGGTCTCGCTGTACTGGCTGACCGGCACGGCCGCGTCCGCCGCGCAGGTGTACTACGAGGAGATCTCCGCGGGCGACTGGGCGGCCGAACCCCGTCGCGGAGCCCCGACCGGTGTGCTCGTGTCCGCTCGCGACGTGACGATCCGCCGATGGGCGGAACGCGACCACGACGTCGTGCACTGGACCGAACTCGACCGCGGCGGGCACTTCCTGTCGATGGAGGACCCGGAGGCCCTGGTGGAAGACCTCCGGACGTTCTTCCGCAAGCTCCGCTGAGCGCCGTCCCGGGGGCGTGGTGGTCCGCGCCCCCGGGACGACCGGTTCACGCGGGGACGGTGCCCGCCACCAGGTCGTCGACCCACGGCAGCACGGCGCCGCGGACGTCGACCGCGCGGGGCAGCAGGCCGTTGGCGGCGAGCAGGTCGGCCGCGCGCTGCTGCTCCGCGAGGAACGCCTCGTCCACCGGGTGCACGCCGAACGGCCGGTTGCGCAGCGCGCGCTCCCACGCGTCCAGGTCGGCGGCCACGCCCCGGGACTCCGCGTCGGCCACGAAGAACTCCGCGGCGGCGCGGGGGTTCTCGGTGATCCACCGGTCGGACTCCTGCAAGGACTCGACGACCGCCGCCAGCTCCGCCCGGTGGTTCTCGGCGAAATCGCGCCGGGTGAACCACAGCGACGGGTGGCTGAACAGGCCCTCGGTCCGGACGAGCGTGCGCACCCCGGTCTCCGCCTCGACCCGGTCCAGCTCGGGGTAGGAACCGGTCCACGCGTCGATCGCACCGTCGAGGAACAGCTGTGCCGCGTCGGCGCCCGTGTTGACCGGCTCGACGTCCGCCCACGTCAGCCCGACCTGGTCGAGGGCGAACAGCAGCAGCGTGGTCTGCCAGGAACCGTGCGCGATGCCGACCCGGCGACCGCGGAGGTCGGCGACCTCCCGGATCGGCGAGTCGGCCCGCACCACCAGCCTGCCGTTCTCGGTCCGCGGGCCGGACACGCCGAGGTAGACCACGTCGCGCCCCGCGCCGAGCGCGGTGATCGGCGGCGTGAACCCGGTGCCGATCACGTCGTAGCCGCCGTCGGCGAACAACTGGTCGCTGTGGACGGTCGGCAGGCCCGACCTGGGGTCGGGCTGCTCGCCCTGCGGCAGGGTCCGCAGGTCGACCCACGTGACGTCCGGCAGCCTGCGCTCCAGGATGCCGGTGTGCCGCAACACGAACAGCGAGTTGTTGTGCGGGAAGTACCCCACGCGGACGGACATCGTGAACCTCCATGCGAGTTCGGTGGAAGCCCGGCGCACGGCGCGCCGGGTGGGAAACGCGGTTGGCACCGCGGGGGAGCGACCGGGTGGCGAACCGGGCCACCCGAGTCGGGCTGTCGTTGTGGGCAGGCGGCCGGATGGCGAACCGGCCGACCGGGTCGGGCTGTTGTTGTGGGTGAGCGGCCGGATGGCGAACCGGCCGACCGGGTCGGGCTGTTGTTGTGGGTAAGCGGCCGGATGGCGAACCGGCCGACCGGGTCGGGCTGTTGTTGTGGGTGAGCGGCCGGATGGCGAACCGGGCCACCCGGTCGGGCCGGCGTTGCCCGGGAGCGGTCGGACGCGAACCGGTCACCCGGCTCGGGCTGTTACCGCGGGGCCACCGGTCGGCCGCTACCGCGGGGGGAGCAGCAGGGCGGCGACCCGGTCCACCCGGGTCAACGCCTGGTCGACGAACCAGCGGACGTGGTCGTCGGTGATCACGTCCGGCGTGGCGCGCAGCGTGAGCGCCGCGTAGCTGAAGCCGTCGGCGTCCAGCACCGGCACCGAGACCGACCGGACGCCGGGCTCGCTCTCCCCGTCGTTGAGCGCGTAACCCGCCACGCGCACCCGGTCCAGCTCGGCACGCAGCTCGGCGCGGTTGCCGATGGTCCGCTCGGTCGGCCGGACCAGCTCGGGCAGCGCCGCCAGGTCGTCCTCACCCGGCGGCGCCCACGCCAGCAGCACCTTGCCCATGGCGGTGGAGTGCAGCGGCGCGCGGATGCCGTCCGACGACTCCGCGCCGACCGTGCCGCCGATCAGCACCAGCGCGTCGTGCCCGCTGCGCACCGCGATGCTGGCGGACGCCTTGGTGGCACGCGCGAGCCGGGCGAGCACCGGCTCCAACCGGTGCAGGCCGTGCTGGAAGTAGTGCAGCTGCCCCAACTCCGCCACGCTCGTGCCGAGCCGGTACCGCGCGGTGGCCGGGTCGCGCTCCAGGAAACCGGCCGCCACCAGCGTGAGCACCAGCCGGTGCGCGGTGCTGATCGGCAGGTCCATGGCCTTGGCGATGTCGGTGACGCCCAGCTCCGGGCCGCGGTGGCGGAAGCACTGGAGCACGCCGAGCGCGCGCTGCACCGCCTGCGCGCCCGGCGGGGCCGCGCTCGTCGCCATCAGCAGTCTCCCGGTCGTAAGCCGCCGATCAGTCTACGCACCCGGCGTCACCGACCCGCGCCCGCGAGCCTGCTCCGCAGCAGCGGCAGCACGCCCTCGGCGACGTGGTACGCCTCCTCCAGGTGCGGTCCGCCCGCCAGGATGAAGGAGTCCACCCCGAGGTCGATCAGCTCGTCCAGCCGCTCCGCCACCTGCCGGTAGCTGCCGACGAGGCCGAACGCCGGTCCCGGCCGCATCAGGGCGAGCCCGGCGAACACGTTGGGCTGCACCTCGAAATCGCGGAACCCGGTGAACGTCCCGGGCTGGAAGGACACCGCGCGCCGCACGCCGAACGAGTCGCCGCCGTCGCGCGAGAGCTGCGCGCGCACCGCCTCCGGCCGCACGTGCCGCCAGCCGCGCTCGATGTCCGCCCACGCCTCCCGCTCGGTGGGCCGGGCCAGGACGTCCACCCGCACCGCGAACTTCGGCGCCGCGCTGCGCTCCCGGACCGCGTCGAACTTGGCACGCAGCGCGGGGAACGGCTCCAGCCACGACAGGTAGTAGTCGGCGTGCCGCCCGGCCGCCTCGATCGCCGCGGGCGACGAACCGGAGAAGTACACCTCCGGGAACGGCAGCCCGGCCAGCGGACCGGGCAGCCCGCCGCCCTCCACCCGGTAGAACCGGCCGGTGAAGTCGAACGGCCCGCCGTCCCACACGCCGCGCAGCACGTCCAGGAACTCCGACGTCCGCGCGTACCGGTCGTCGTGCGCGACCTTGTCGCCCCACCAGAGCTGGGGCGGCCCGCCGCCGCCGGTGATGATGTTGTAGGTCACCCGGCCCCCCGTGGCGCGGTGCAGGCTGGCGGACATCCGCGCGGCCTGCACCGGGTTGAGGAAGCCCGGCTGGAACGCGACCATGAACCGGTACGTCTTGGTCTCCCTGGCCAGCGCGGACGCCACGGCCCACGGGTCGTCGGTGCCGGGGAACGACGGCAGCAGCCCGCCGTGGAAGCCCAGCCCCTCCGCGGCCCGCGCCGTCTGCACCAGGTAGTCGAGCAGGCCGTAGCCGTCCGGCGCGCCGTCCCGCACGCCCGGCGTGATGCTGTCCGGACCCGGCGGCGCCCAGTCGCCCCGGGACTGCCGGTGCGCGGTGCGCAGCGAACTCGGGTCGCCCGCCATCCCGATCCGCCACCAGATGTCGATCGCCATCGTCACGCCCTCCCCGCGAGCAGCGGTCGCACGTGCTGCGCGATCCGCAGCACTTCCTCCAGCCGGGGTTCGGCGGCCAGGAAGAACGTGTCGAACCCCCGTTCCCGGTACGCCAGGAGCTGATCCGCGACCTCTTCGTAAGTGCCGCGCAGACCCGCCGAACCGGACAGCTCCGACTCCTCCTCGCGGGTGTGCACGGTGGTCTGCAACGCCAACCGGACGCGCCCGCCGAGCCGTGCGACGTGCCGGTCCAGCTCGTCGTCCGGCGCGAGGTCGAACACGTGCACGTCGGCGTGCTCGGCCGACAGCGCCAACGCCTCGTCCGACGTCCCGGACAGGTACACGGTGGGGAATGGCAACCCGGCCAGCGGCCCGGTGAACCCGCCCTTGACCACCTCGTAGAACCGGCCGGTGAAGTCCACGTCCCGCCCGTGCCACACCGCCCTGGCCGCGGTCAGGAACTCCGCCGCCCGCGCGTACCGGTCCGCGCCGGTGACGAAATCGCCCTGGGCGCGCTGCACGCGCTCGTCCAGCTCCACCTCCAGCCGCCAGGCGAAGCGCCCGCCGAAGGCCCGTTGCAGCGTGGCGGACAGCTTCGCCGCGTACACGGGTGTCGCGACACCCGCCGGGAAACCCGCCACCACCTCCAGGAACCGGCTGTCCCGGCCGACCGAGCCGGACACCACCAGCGACTCCTCGCCGTGCGGGTCGTACGGGACGTAGACGCCGCCCAGCCCGCCGAGTTCGGCCGCGCGGGAAACCTGGTGCAGGTAGTCGAACGGGGTGAAAGCGGGTCCGCCCGCGCGCCCGTCCCGGACGGTCGGCGGCAGCGGCGGCGGCGCGTCCCAGCCGCGGGCGGGTCCGCCCCGGCCGTCGCCCCGGGTGGGCATGGTCCAGATGATCCGCGGCTCGCTCACCGGCCGCCCTCCAGCAACGCGGCGGCCTCGGCCAGCGGCTCGTGCGCGGCCCACGCGCGGACGTCCACGTCGCGCGCGAGGAAACCGTGCACCAGCAGGAAGTCCTTCTGCCGGGTGAGCAGGTCCAGCCGCTCGTCGGACAGGTCCGGGTGCAGCGACCGGTGGAACCCGTCCCGGTAGGCGGCCTCGACGCCCGCGGCGCCGGACCTCGTCTCCCGCGCCAGGATCTCGCGCACCCGGTCCAGGTGGTCCGCCGCCCAGTCCGCCGCGCGCAACGTCTGGAGCAGGAACCGGGCCACCAGGTCCGGCCGTTCGGCGAGGATGCGCTCGTGCACGGTGATGGGTCGCGGCGTGCCGTTGTTCACCCGGAACCGCCGGTCGGGGAACGAGTCCAGGTCGATCCCGGTCACCAACCCGTGCGCGGCGGCCTGCTCCGCGGCCTGCGCGCCCTTGACGTAGACGGCGTCCACGACACCGGCGGCCAGCGCCTCGATCCCGTACAGCGAGCCGCCGCCGCTCGCACCGCGCCCGACGTCGCCCGACCCGGTCGGCACCTCCACGAACGTGACGTCCGAAGTGGACAGACCGGCGGTGGCGAGCGCGCCGGCGAAACCGTGCAGCGCCATCGCCCGCGGGAAGCTGCGGGCCCGGTCGGCGGCCAGGGCGGGCAGCGCGACCCGCCTGCCCGCCAGGTGCTCCGGCGCGGTGATGCCCGCGTCCGGCCGCACCACGATCAGCTGCGACTCGTCGATCCAGGTCAACCCGATCAGCCGGGTCGGCGCGCCCTCGGACTTCGCGACCAGCGCGGGCACGTTGCCGCCCTCCCGGAACAACCCGACGAGGCGGTGGTCGAAGTGCCGTGCGGCGATCTCCGGCTCGGCGTCCTGGAGCACGCCCACCTCCAGGCCCTCGGCGGCGTACTCCTCCGCCAACCAGCCCAGGTGGTAGGCGAGCCCGCTGGCCGTGGGCACGGGGCAGCGGGTGTACCAGATCCGGTCCTGCTCAAGCGTTGACGTGCTCATCGGTGCTCCGGGGAGAACGGTCGGGGGCGACCCCGAGTGCGGCCAGGTAGTCCTTGCGGTGGGTGATCACGGCCCGGTCGTCGCGGTCGCGCGGCCGGGGCACGTCGATCCGCCGGTCGAGGGCGAAACCGCCGTCCCGCAACACGATCGCGCGGTCGGCCAGCAGCAGCGCCTCGTCCACGTCGTGCGTCACCAGCAGCACGGCCGGCCCGTGGCGGGCGCACAGCTCGGCGACGAGTTCCTGCATCTGCAACCTGGTCAGCGCGTCCAGGGCGGCGAACGGTTCGTCCAGCAGCAGCAGTTCCGGCTGCCGGACCAGGGCGCGGGCGAGCGCGACCCGCTGCGCCTCGCCGCCGGACAGCGTGGCGGGCCAGCTGCGTGCCTTGTCCGCCAACCCGACCTCGGCCAGGGCGGCGAGGCCCGGCGCGCGGGCGGCTTTGCCGCGTTGGCCGATCGTGACGTTGGCCAGCACCCGCCGCGCCTGCACCAGGCGTGGTTCCTGGTACACGACGGTGCGGACGCGTGGCACCAGCACGGTGCCCGCGTCGGGGCGGTGCAGCCCGGACAGCAGCCGCAGCAACGTGGTCTTGCCCGTGCCGCTCGGTCCGAGCAGCGCGACGAACTCGCCCGGTGCGATGTCCAGGTCGACCCCGTCGAGCACCTGCTTGGACCCGAAAGCCTTGCGGACGCCGCGCAACCGGACCACCGCGTCGACAGCGCCGCTCATCCGCTCGCCGTCCCGTGCCGCCGCCACGGCATGGCGGTCCGCTCGACCAACCTGATCACCAGGTCCACCCCGATCCCGATCAACGCGTAGATGACGATGCACAGCACCATGTAGTCGTTGCGGTAATACTGCTGGGCGAGGGTGACCAGGTAGCCGATCCCCTCCGTGGCGCCGACCTGCTCGGCCGCGATCAGGCCGACCAGGCTGATGCCGAGGCAGATCCGCAACGCCATCAGGATGTTCGGCAGCGCGCTGGGCAGGATCACGCCGATCGCCAACCGGAAGCCGCGCAACCCGAACCCGCGGGCGGCCTCGACCACCTTGCGGTCCACCGAGCGCACGCCCAGGTAGGTGTAGGCGTACATCGGCGAAGCCGACGACACCGCGATCAACGCCACCTTGAACGCCTCGTCCACGCCGAACCACGAGATGAACAGCGGCACCAGCGCCAGGAACGGCACCACCCGGATGATCTGCACGGTGGCGTCCACCAGTTCCTCGCCCAGCCTGGTCAGACCGCTGACGAGGCCGAGGACGAGGGCGATGCCGACCCCGATGCCCACGCCCAGCCCGGCCCGCTGGAACGACGCCAGCCCGTAGTCCCACAGCTGCCCGGTTTCCACCAGCTCGCCGAACGCCCGCACCACCTGGCCCGGCGACGCCAGCACCTCGGTCGACACCAGGTCGTGCGTGGTGGAGTACCACCAGGCCGCGAGGAGCAGTGCGGGCACGCTGACGCGCAACACCAGCGACAGCCACCGGTTGCGCGTTTCGACCCCGAGGAACGCGGGCGGTTCCAGCACGCGCGCCGGTGTCGCGGCGCGTTCGCGCGTGACGGTCATTTGCGGTCACCCCAGTCGTAGAACACCTTCTTCGGGTCCGCGGCGGTCGGCAGCACCCCGTTCTCGGTGAACACCGCGGACACGCCGGCCAACCGGACCTCGTCACCGGGTTGCGGCAGCCGCAGCACGTTGTCGTGGCGCGCGGTGGCGATGTTGTTGTCCAGTTGCAGGCCGCTCGCCGCCGCCGGGCCCTGCGTGGCGAAGACGTTCTGGAACTTCTCCGGCTCCGCCTTCTCCTGCTCGTCCAGTTCGGACAGCACGCGGAGCACGGCGCGGACCACCTCCGGGGCGCGCTCCAGCAGGTCGGTGCGCGCCACGAACATGTTCATGTCGTCGGACGGCAGGTCCCGGCCGCGGAACACCACCCGCGCGCCCTTGGCCACCACCTGCGGGAACGCCCGCACGATGGCCACCCACGCGTCCACCTGCCCGGTCGCGAACGCCGAAGCGGCCTGGTCCTGTTGCAGGTAAACGCGTTGCACCTGGTCGGCCGGGACGCCCGCCTCCTTGAGCGCGAGCAGCAGCAGGTACTCGCCGCGCCCGGCCTTGTTCACCGCGACCCGCTTGCCGCGCAGGTCCGCGACCGACTTGATCGGGCTGTCCGGCGGCACGACCAGGCCGTCGCCCGCACCGGCGCGGGGGTCGGTCACGACGTCCTTCACCGCGACCACCCGGATGTCGTCCGACGTCGCGAGGTAGCCCAGCGCGGGGGAGAACGCGCCCTCGACGAGGTTCACCGCGCCGGAGTGGATGGCGTCGGTGGTCGCGGTGAACGACGCGTACGTGCCGCCCCACTCCACCTTGGCGTTCAGCGCGGCCAGCGGTCCGTCGAAACTGCCGTGCTTCTTGGCGTACGCGAGCGGTCCGTAGTTGCCGGGGTCGACCAGCTTGACCACCACAGGCCCGGACCCGGCGTCCGCCGGGCCGCCGCACGCGGCCAGCGCGGCGACGAGCACCGCGGCGGCGGCGGTCCGAATGGTCCTGGAGTGCGCGAAAATACCCATGAGCGTGCCTGTTGCCCCTTATGTCGCAAGGAATCAGGTGCGGGAGGAGAGGTCGCCGAACAGCCGCGAACCCGGTGTCGGGTGCGGTCGGTCGGCCGGAGGTGGGTGAGCGGCGTCGCTCAGCGCGACGGACACAGCGCGCTGGCGACCCGGAGCAGGTCGACGTGCTGACGGGTCGTCAGCCGGAGCAGCCTCATGGCGGGAACGCTAGGTACGCCACCCGGAGCGCGTCAACCGCGTCGCGCGCCTTCCCGCATCATGGAAATGCCTCTGACCAGGCAATATTCTTTCCATCCCGGTCGTGGTATTCCACATGGTGGCAACCGGCTGGTTCAGGGCGGATCTTCGCCGCACCTCGGCGGTCCACTCGGGACGGTGGTCGGGTGCGGCAACCTGTGATCGGTAGGGGCCCGGCCGCCCGCACGATGTGGTCACCACACCAGCGGCTCGGGAGGGCACCGTGTTCAAGAAGTTTCGCGACCGGATCACCGCGGCGACGCAGGAGGCGACGACGCGGGCGGTGCAGGACTTCCAGCAGGAGGCGGCGCGGTTCCAGGAGGAGGCGGCGCGGCAGGGGCACCACATCGTGCCGCAGGTGCCGACGACCGCGATGGCGGCGCAGGCTTTCCAGACCATGCAGGCAGACCCCGGCATGGCCGCGTTCCTCGCGCTGCCCGCCGAGGAGCAGATGCGCCAGCAGCGCGAGGCCAACGCCTACGGGCAGGAACTCCGCCGGCTCCACGAAACCGGCCTGCCCGCGACGGCCGTCATCCGCACCCTCGACCCGACCGGGACGCTGGTCGTCGGTCAGCAGCAGTACACCTCGGTCGTCGACGTCACGCCCGCGGACGGTGCGCCCTACCAGGCCACGATCACGCACCTGGTGCCCGCCATGGCGTACTCCCAGTACACGCCCGGCACGCGGCACCTGGCCAGGATCGACCCCGCCGACCCGGCCAAGGTGGCGGTGTTCGAGCTGATCGCCTGAGCGTGGTGCCGGCCGAGTGGTGGCCCGGCGCGGCGGCGGCCGGGTTGATCGCCGGGCGGCACCGGCCGAGTGGACCGCCTGAGCCCGACACCTGCCGAGCGGTGCCTTGACGCGGCGGTGAGCGAGCCGACCCCGCCGGAGCGTGCGGCCGGAGTCGATCGCGTCGGCCCACCGACCTGCCCGGTTGGGCCGTCGGCGCGGGGCGTTAGGCGTTCGTGACCGACCACTTCCCGGAATGCGCTCGCGGGCGGCGGGAGCGGGATGCAGACTCCCGCCGTGGAAAGACTCAAGGCCGTGGCCCGCCGGCTCGACGCGCGCCAGTTCGCCGCCTACTCGGCCGCACCGCCCACCCGTCCCGAGTGGACGGCCGCGCGGGTCGCGTTGATCGCCACCTCGGCGGTGCTGACCCTGGCGGTGCTCGGCGGCCTGGTGCTCGGGGTGCGCCTGGTGCTGCGTGACTTCCCGTCGTTCTGGGCGGTACCCGGGCTGCTGCTGATCGGCCTCGCGTGGGAGCTGCGACCCCGCCTGGGCAGGCTGGGCGGCGAGTGGGCCGAGGTCACGCGGGGCACCGCGCCGACGTTGTTCGCGTTGCTGGACCGGATCGGCGCGGCGGCGGGCGCGCCGGCACCGCACGTCGTCGCCCTCGACTTCGACTTCAACGCGAGCGCCGGCGTCCACGGGCTGCGCCGCCGCCGTCGGCTCACGCTGGGCCTGCCGATGTGGGGCGTGCTCGCGCCGGGACAGCGGGTCGCGCTGCTGGCGCACGAGTTCGGGCACTTCGTCAACGGCGACCCGGCACGCGGCGTCGCCACGTCGCCCGCGTTGCTCACCCCGGGGCTGATCGCGGACATGGTGAGCCCGAGCGCGTCGGTCACCGGCTCGAACCCGTTCGTGGAACTGGTGGAGGCGGTGATCGCGCCGCTCCAGCGGCTCGTGGCGCGTGGTTTCCTGCTGGTGCAGGCGGGATTGCTGGTGGTCGCCTCACGCGACCGGCAGCGTGCCGAATACTGCGCGGACGCCGTCGCGGTGCGGTTGGCGGGCACCGACGCGACCGCGGCGCTGATGGACGACCTGGTCGCCGCCGACCAGCTGATGGGCGCGGTCGCCGCGGCCGAGCGCGGTGTGCGGGCGACCGCGACCGCACGCCACGCCCACCCGGGCCCGGCGACGTGGCGTGCCGCGGCGGAACGGGTGCGGGCGACCCTGTCGCCGGCGGAACTGCGTGCCGCCTCGGTGGACGGGTCGACGTTGTGGGACAGCCACCCGCCTGCCGGTCTGCGTGCCCGTGCCGTCGAGTCGTGGCCGCACCGCGAAGCCGCCGTCACGCTGTCCGCCGAGGACTCCGCCCGCATCGACGCCGAACTGGCCCGCTGGTACGCCCGCGCCGGCCGCGACCTCGCCTGGGAGCGGTAGGTTCGGACCATGCGCGTGATCTTCGTCAGCCTCGCCTCCGCGGGCCACACCTACCCGATGGTCCCGCTCGCGGTCGCGGCGCGGGACGCCGGGCACGACGTGCGCTTCGCGGCCGGGGAAGCGGTGCACGCGGTGCTCGCCGAGCAGGGGCTGCGGCCGTTCCGCCCGGCGGACTGCTTCTACGACGTGTACGCCGAGGACCTGGCCCCGGAGCTGGACCGGCTGCGACCCGACCTCGTGGTGCACGGCTGGGGTGTGCCGGGCGCGGGTGTCGCGGCGGCCCGCGCCGGGGTGCCCGCGCTGTGGCACGGGTTCGGGCGGATGTTCCCGGAGGGCATCGGGCTGGAGCGCCCCGGCGGCGGCGTGCACCTGGACATCTGCCCGCCGTCCCTCCAGGACCCCGACTTCCTCGCCCACCGCGACCGGATCGCGTTGCGGCCGGTGCCGTTCTCGACGCCGGCCGCGCCGGTCCGGCACGACCGCCCGCTGGTCTACCTGACGCTCGGCACCGCGTTCGGCACGCCGGAACTGCTCGCGACGGCCGTCCACGCCCTGTCCGCCCTGGACGTGCACGTCCTGGTCGCCACCGGCCGGGTGCCGGTGGACCAGCTCGGCGAGGTGCCGCCGGGGGTGACCGTCCGCCCGTGGGTGGCGCAGGCCGACCTGTGGCCGCACGTCGACCTGGTCGTGCACCACGGCGGCAGCGGCACCACGCTCGGCGCGCTCGCCGCCGGCGTGCCGCAGTTGCTGCTGCCGCAGGGCGCCGACCAGTTCGCCAACGCCGACGCCGTCCACGCCGCCGGTGCCGGCCTCCGGGCCGAGGAGACGCGGGACGCGATCACGGCGGCGGCGCGGGAGCTGCTGCGGGACGGCGGCTACCGCGAGGCGGCGCGCGTGGTCGCCGACGAGGTGGCGCGGATGCCCTCGCCCGAGGAGGTCGCGCGCCGGTTGCCCGAGTTCACGGGATGAGGCCGGCCTCGTAGGCGACGATGGCGGCCTGGACGCGGTTGCGGACGTCGAGCTGCCGCAGGACCGCACCCACGTGCAGTTTCACGGTGCCCTCGACCACGTGGATGCGCTCGGCGATCTCCGCGTTCGACAAGCCGGCCCCGACCAGGCCCAGCACCTCCCGCTCGCGGGCGGTCAGCCCGGCGACGCGCTCCGTGGCGTGCAGCCGGGGCCCGCGCCCGGACAGGTGGTCGACCACCCGCTTCGCGATCAGCGGCGACAGGTAGGCCGCGCCGGACGCGGCGGCACGCACCCCGGCGATGATCTCGTTGGGGTCGCCGGTCTTCAGCACGAAACCGCTGGTGCCCTCGCCCAGCGCGCGGGAGATGTAGGCGTCGTCGGCGAACGTGGTCAGCACCAGGCAGGCGGTCCCGGTGTCGAGCGCGCGGATGCGGGCCGCCGCGTCCAGCCCGTCCATCCCCGGCATCCGGATGTCCAGCACGGCGACGTCCGGCCGGTGCTCGCGCACCAGCTCGACCGCCGCGCTCCCGGTGGCGGCCTCGGCCACCACCTCCACGTCGTCCGCCGCCGCCAGCACCGCACGCACCCCGACCCGGACGATCGCCTCGTCGTCCGCCAGCACCACCCTGATCACCCCCGCATCATGCCCGTCGTCACGGGTCGCGGCGGAGCAGGGCCTTGTCGACCAGCACCCCGTCCCGGAAGCACAGGCGGTGCAGGTCCAGCCGCCGCCCGTCGAACGGGTTGATGTGCGTGCTGTAGTACCGGCAGGTCGCGCCACCCGGGACGGGCAGCGGGTCGTCCGGCGCGTCCACCCGAACCCGGCGCGGCAGGTCCAGCTCCGACTCGTGGCGACCCGGCTCCAGCCGTTGGAACGCGGTCGCGTCCAGCGTCGACGTCGCCGCGTCGAACACCAGGTAGCCGAGGACGGCGACCACGATGCCAGCGGCGATCGCGGAGGTCAGCAGCACGGCGCGCCGGGCGCTGCGCCGCACCTGCTGCTCGACGCGGTGGCGGTGCGGCACGGCCGTGGCCACCGCCCGGCCGGGCAGCCGGGCCGTCACCGCGAACCCGCCGCCCTCGTCGGGACCGGCGGTGAACCGGCCGCCGACCAGGGCGACCCGCTCGGCCAACCCCAGCAGGCCCTGCCCGCTGCCGGGCACGTCGTCCGGGGTCCGGCGGCCCGGTCCGCTGACCACGCGCAGCTCGACGCCGTCCTCGACCCGGCCCAGGTCGACGGAGACCGGTGCGCCGGGCGCGTGCTTGATGGCGTTGGTGATCGCCTCGGTCAGCACCCGGTGCACGGTCTGCGCGATCACCGGGTCGACGTCGCCCGGACCGTCGCCGGTCAGCTCCACCCGCAACCCGGACCGCCGGGCGCGCGCCACGACGTCGGCCGCGGACTCCACCGGCTCCCGCTCGGCGGTGCGCAGGAGGCTCACCACGTCGGCGAGCCGCTCGGCGGCGGAGGTGACGGCGGACCGCGCCGCACGCGCGGCCTCCCGGTGCTCCGGCGCGAGCGCGGGCGCGACCTCCAGCGCGCCGACCAGCAGGGCCGCCTGCGCCAGCTCGTGCCCCACGAGGTCGTGCATCTCCGCCGCGAGCCGGGCGCGTTCCCGCACGCGGACGTGCTCGGCGTCGCGCTCCAGCTGCTCGGCGCGCTCCCAGCCGCCGCGCACCATCGCCGTGTACTGGCGGCGGTACCGGCCGACGGCCCACGGCACGGCCGCCAGCACCGCCACGGCGGAGGTCGCGGCCAACGCGGTGTCCACCGCGCCCGTCAGCACGAGCGCCGCGGTCGCCGTGCTCGTGCCGATCAGGACCAGCGCGACGACACCGCGCTCACCGGTCCGCGCGTGCCGACCGGCCAGGAACGCCACGCCGACCAGCCCACCGGCCAGCAGCCCCACCGCGATCGTGCTGTCGCCCCGCGCCGAGGCGAAGAACCCCACCTGCCACGCCACCGCGGTGACCACCAGGGCGGTGACCGGTCGCCGCCCGGCCAGCGGCAGCGCGACCGCCAGCACGGCCAGGTAGGCGACCGCCTCCCAGGGCGTGATCCGCCCGGGTCGCGAGGTGATCGCCGCCCACACCACCGGCAGCGCCCCGAGCACCCACACGATCACCACGCGCACACCGGGATCATCTCCCACCGAGCAACGCGCCGCCCGCGCTGTTGGCCCGCAGCCGGTCGACCGCCGGCGTCAAGGCGCGTGCCACCACCGGCAGCACCAGGGCGACCGCCGCGCCCAGCGCCAGTCCCGCCACCACGTCGTGCGGGTAGTGCACGCCGACGAACACCCGCGAGGCGGCGGCCAACCCGGCGAGGCCGAGCGCGAGCACGCCGAGCCGCACCCCGGACCAGAGGATCGCGACGGCGGCGGCGCCCGCGATGGTGGAGTGGTTGCTGGGGAACGACCAGTCGCCGAACTCGGGGCAGGCGACGATCGTCGCCACGTCGCCCAGCGCGCGGCACGGCCGGTCCTCCTGCCACACCTCCTTTACGGTCTCGCTCACCGCGTAGGCGAGCACGGTCACCACCGGCGCGAGGACGGCCCGCGCCATCGCCGCCGCCGACCCGCGCCGCGCGCGCCACCACAGCAGCAGGAACAGGACCGCGAACACACCGATGACCGCCTCCGTCGCGATCGCGCCCAGCACCCGCACCGGCTCGGGGCTCGCCGCGCCGAACCCGGCGAAGTCGAGGTACAGCTCCGCGCTGACGTCGGGCACGTCCTCAACCGGGATCGCTTGAACAACAGGGGTTCTCCACATGGCGCAGAGGTTACAAAGATCAACTCGCGCGCCGCGTCCCCCCGTGGTCGCGCGTCGTCCTTGCCTTCCGGTATGGGAGGACCCATGCCTTCCGGTCGGCCACGCTCTACGCCCGCGGTGTTCGACGGCCGGCGGCTCGTGATGCCTCGCGAGTTCCAAGCGCCGGGTCGGGGGCGGGCTGCTCGGCGAGTTCGACGCTTGCCGGGTCGGGAGCGGGCTGCTCCGCGAGTTCTTGCCGGGTCGGGGGCGAGTTGCCCCACGGGTTCCGCGCCCGCTGGGTCGGGAGCGGGCTGCTCCACGCCCCCCGGGTAGGGGAGCGGATCGCCCCGGCCGGCGCGGTGCCGCGCCACCGGTCCCCTGTGGACCGGCCGCCGCTACCGCTTGAGCCGGTCGGCGAACCGGCGGCACGCCGCGCGGAACCCGGCCGGCTCGTGGATGGTGAAGTCGGCGTCGAGGAAGGCCAGGTGCGGCAACAGCCACTGCCAGGTGTCCTGCCCGAGCACGGCCCGCGTGCCGCCGTCGGCCGCGGGCGTGAGTTCGACGTCCTGGTACTTGAACACGTCCGCCACCGCGGCCATCGGTGCGTCCACCGTCAGCACGACCCGCTGCCGCTGCTTGTCCAAACCACGCCGGAGGTAGTCGACGCCCGAGTCGGCGGGCAGCGGGCGCGGGGTGAAGGTCCGGCTCTGCTGCCGCAGGTCGGTGACGCGGTCGGTGCGGAACACGCGCCAGTCCTGCTTGTCGGTGTCCCAGCCCAGCAGGTACCAGCGGAGGTGCTGGTGGATCTGCCGGTGCGGCTCCACCCGGCGCGTGGTGGCCGTGCCCGCCGAGTCGGTGTAGTCGAACGTCACCGGCCGCCGCCGGTGGATCGCCTCGGCGATCACGCCCAGCGTGCCGGCGCTGGTGCTCGGCGCGGCGGACCGGCCGGTTTCCAGACCGGCACGCAGGGCAGCGGCTCGCGGTCGGAGCCTCCTGGGCAGGTACTGGTCGACCTTGCCGTAGGCGCGGGTGGCCGCGTCGTCCAGGCTGCCCTCGCCCGAGCTGCCGGTGGCCGCGAGGGTCGCCAGTCCCAGCAGCGTCGCCACGGCCTCGTCGTCGTCCAGCAGCAGCGGTGGCATCGCGGTGCCCGCGGCGAGCCGGTAGTGGCCGCCCGGACCGGGCTGGGTCACCACCGGGTAGCCGTAACCCCGCAGGCGGTCGACGTCGCGGCGCAGCGTGCGCGGGCTGACGCCGAGGCGGGCCGCGAGTTCGTCGCCGGGGAACGCCCGGCCCGTCTGGAGCGCCGCGAGCAGGGCGAGCGCTCGTCGCGTGACGTCGGCCATGACCCCATTGTCACGCCGATCGCGGTCAGGATCCGGCCACATCCCGCCATACGGTCGGGACATGGCGGAACGCGTTATCCGGATCCGGGGAGCCCGGACGAACAACCTGAAGTCGCTCGACGTCGACGTGCCGCGTGGGCGGGTGGTGGTGTTCGTGGGGCCGTCCGGGTCGGGCAAGTCCTCACTGGTGTTCGACACGATCGCGGCGGAGGCGGGGCACCAGCTCAACGAGACCTTCCCGCCGTTCACCCGCAACCGGCTGCCGAAGTGGGCGCGGCCCGAGGTCGACCGGATCGACGGCCTGTCCCCGGTGGTGGTGATCGACCAGCGGCGCCTCGGCGGCAACGCCCGTTCCACGGTCGGCACGACCACCGACGCCTGGACCTACCTCCGGCTGCTGTTCTCCAGGGTGGGCACGCCGCACGTCGGCGAGTCGAACCACTTCTCGTTCAACGACCCGGCGGGCATGTGCCCGACGTGCTCGGGCCTGGGCGAAGTGGTGGTCAGCGCGGTGGACCGGTTCCTGGACCTGGACCGGTCGCTCAAGGACGGCGCCGTCCTGCTGCCCGGCTTCGGCGCGGGCGGCTACTGGTACGCCCAGTACGCCGACATCGGCTCGTTCGACCCGGACACCCCGCTGCGCGACTGGTCACCGGCCGAGCGGGACGCGCTGCTGTTCGGCGGTGAGCACGCCGCCCGCCTCGGCACCAGGCCGCCGAAGGACTACGAAGGCGTGGTCGAGCGGTTCGAGCGGGTGTACCTGCACACCTCGGACGACATGTCGGAGCGCAAGCGCGCCGCCCTGGCCCGCTTCACCCGCTCCGCCACGTGTCCCGAGTGCGCAGGCGACCGGCTGAACCGGGAGAGCCGGACCGCGACCGTGCTCGGCCGCACCATCGGCGAGCTGGCGCGGCTGGAGATCAGCGAACTGGCCGACCTGGTGGCCGGCGTGCGGGAACCGGGTGTCGCGCCGGTCGTGGCCGCGTTGCGGGACCGCCTCGACGCCCTGGTCGCCATCGGGCTGGGCTACCTCCACCTCGGGCGCGCCACCACGACGTTGTCCGGTGGCGAGTCGCAGCGCGTCAAGACCGTCAAGCACCTCGGCAGCAGCCTGGTCGAAATGCTCTACGTCTTCGACGAGCCCACGGTCGGCCTGCACCCGCGGGACGTGCCGTCGATGACGGCGCTGCTGGAACGGCTGCGCGACAAGGGCAACAGCGTCCTCGTCGTGGAGCACGACCCGGCCGTGATGGCGATCGCCGACCAGGTGGTCGAGATCGGCCCGGGGGTGGGTGAGGAGGGCGGCGCCCTGGTGTTCCAGGGCACCTACCGCCAACTCCGGCGAGCCGGCACGCCCACGGCCGTCGCGCTGTCGCGGCAGCGCCCCGTCAAGGCGGTGCCGCGCACACCGCGTGGAACCGTCACGATCGCCAACGCCACCCGCAACAACCTGAAGAACGTGACCGTCGACATCCCGACCGGGGTCATGACCGCGTTGACCGGTGTCGCGGGATCGGGCAAGTCGAGCCTCGCCGCCGAACTCGTGGCCCGGCACGAGGCCGTGGTGATCGACCAGAAGCCGGTGAGCGCCAACCGCCGTTCGACGCCCATCACCTACACCGGTGTCGCCACGCCCATCCGGAAGCTGTTCGCGCGTCACAACAACGTGCCGGCGAGCCTGTTCAGCGCCAACTCCGGCGGCGCGTGCCCCGACTGCCAGGGCGCCGGCGTCATCTACACCGACCTGGCGTTCATGGACGGCCAGGAGACGGTCTGCCGGACGTGCGGTGGGCGGCGCTTCACGCCGGAAGTGCTGCGGCACAAGGTGGACGGGCTCTCCATCGCCGACGTGGACGACCTGACCATCGGCGACGCCGTCCGCCGCCTGCCCGACCCGGCGATCCGGAGGGCACTGGGCCACCTGGCCGCGGTCGGCCTCGGCTACCTCCGGTTGGGCCAACCCCTCTCCACCCTGTCCGGCGGCGAGTGCCAGCGCGTGAAGATCGCGAAGGAACTCCGCGACACCGACGGCCCGGCGCTCTACGTGCTGGACGAGCCCACCACCGGCCTGCACCTGCGTGATGTCGACACCCTGCTGGGCGTCCTCGGCGACCTGGTGGACCACGGCCACAGCGTCGTCGTCATCGAGCACCACCCGGACGTCATCCGGCAGGCCGACTGGCTGATCGACCTCGGACCCGGCCCCGGCAGGCACGGCGGCCGGGTCCTCTTCCAGGGGCGGGTCGCCGACATCACCGGCACGCCCACCGCCGAAGCGGTGCGGTCGACCGACAGTCCACATCGGACACTCCCGGCGTGATCGTGGTCACGTCCCGGTGGTGTGCCGCCGGTGGATCACGTGATCGCCTGCGAACCCGGACCGGGCTGTGGGACGGTACGGTTGCCCCGGTGTCGCACGCCGACGGGTCCCGTACTGAGGAGCGCGGATGTTGGGTCCTTCTCCGGACGACGAACCGGTTCCGTTAGAGGTGGCGCACGTGGCCGGGGTGAGCCGCCTGGGCGACGTGCTGGCGGTGCACCGGGTGCGCCACCGGGTCCTCGCCGCCGACGAGGTGGCGAAGGCCAAGCGCCGGCAGCTGCGCAACGGCGTGCTGGCGCTGGTGGGTGTGTCGCTGCCGCTGCTGGTCATGGTCGTCATCTGGTGGGCCACCGGGATACCCGGCCTGGCCGTCGGTGTCGGCGTCGCCGTGCTGGCGGTCGGCGTGGGGGTGTTCCTGGCCGTCCTGTTCCGGGACGACAAGTCGAAGGTCGACGACCGCCACCGCGTCTACGTGCACCGGGACGGTTTCGTGCTGCCGGGTGGTGGCGGTGGCCCGCGGGCGTTCCGGTGGGACGACTTCACCGCCGTCCACCGCGTCGCGACCGACACTTACGTCAACGGGCAGCACGCCTTCACCGGTTACGTGTTCCGGCTCGTCCGGGAGGACGGCACGCACGTCGTGTTCGAGGGCGGCGAACGGCAGGACAAGCCGCTGCGCAACGACATCCTCGACCTCGGCCCCGTCCTGGAGGAGCAGGTCGCCAACCGCCGCCTGCCGATCGCGGTGGCGGAGGTCAACGCCGGCCGGCCCGTGGAGTTCGGCGCGCTGACCGTCACCGCCGCCGCGGTCGCCACGCCGAAGGGCGTCGTGCCGTGGCAGGACGTCGACGTGCTGTCGATCGGCGGGGGTCACCTGTTCCTGGGCGCGCGGGGCGGCACACCGGCGACGTACCCGATCGGGGACATCCCGAACTTCCCGGTGTTCTGGACGCTGGCGCAGAACCTGCGCGCGCACCACGCGGTCTGACTCAGGCCCGGAGCGGGTTGAGGTCGCGCAGCGCGCCGAGCAGCGGCGCGATGAGGTCCAGGAACGCCTGCCGGACCGGCGGCACGAGGATGACCACCGCCACCAGCAGCGCCACGTACAGCGCCAACCCGCCACCGCCCTTGCGCGCCACACCCACCTCCCGATCCGCTGTCGCGACCCAGGATGGCACGCCGGCGGCCCGGTGGCCCGCACGGCGTGCGGACCACCGGGTTCACCCGTTACGCCCAGTTCCAGCGGCGGGCGGGCTTGTTCGTGAAGATGCGACGCAGCATGGTGTTCACCCCCTTCCGGCGGTGCGGCTTGCGATCAGGGTCGGCGGTGCAGGGTGAACGGGCGCGGTACGGCGCCGTCGGCCATCACCGGCCGGGTGTCGCCACCCGTGACGCTCAGGTGCGCGTGCTCGCCGAGAGCGGTCAGCGCCTCGGCGACCAGCAGTTGCGCGACCGACGCGCCGGCGCAGGTGAACGGTCCCGCGCCGAACGGCAGGTAGGGGCCGCGCGCACCACCGTCACCCCACCGCTCGGGTCGGAACGCGGCGGCCTCCGGCCAGCGGTGCTCGTCGTGGTGCAGCAGGTAGGGGCTGACCGACAGCACCTCGCCCGCCGGGAACGGGATGCCGCCGAACTCGGTGGGGCGCGGCACCGTGCGGCCGACCATCCAGGCCATCGGGCGGTGCCGCAGCGCCTCGCGCACGACCCAGTCGGCGGGCCACGGCCACGGCCCGTCCGGGTGGTGCAGGCACGCCAGCAGCACCGACCACGCCAGCGAGCAGCCGACCGGTGCGACGACGGACCGGAACAACAGCACGTACAACTCGGCCGCGGCCCGGTCCGGCAGTTCCGCCGGTGCCGCGGCGAGCACGGCGTCCAGCACGTCGCGCTGCCCGCGATCCGCCCGCCGCCGGGCCACCAGCTCGGTGAGCGCGGCCACCAGCCTGCCCCGCAACAACTCCGCCCGCGCCCGCTGCCAGACGCGGGGCGCGCGCAACAGCACACCGCCGCGCACCGCGTCCGCCAGCAGTCGACGGACCTCCGGTGGCGCGTCGGCTGGGTGCAGCAGCACGTCGGCCAGGCACCGGTGCACCAGCCGGGTGCCGGTGGCGGGCCACCGGGTGGTCGCCGGCAGTGCCGCGACCTCCACCGCGAGCCGGGCGCGGTACTCGCCGACGCGCTCGCGGACGGCGTCGCGCACCGCGCGGCCGACGACGACCTGCGCCGACCGGGACGGCAGCAGCTCGCCGAAGAAGCCAGACCGGTCGCCGTTGAACTCGTGGGCGCGCAGCAGCGCCTGAGCCAGCTCCGGGTCGCTCACGCACCAGCCGCCCCACGGGAGCCGGGCGACGCCGGGCTCCCGGAGCCGGAGGTCTTCGATGTAGGCGTACGGGTCCCGCCGGAACCGCCGCATCTCGCCGAGCTTCACCACGTCCCCCTGTCGCCGGAGTGGGCCTTCCCCCGCCCGCCCCACGGCCTCCGGTCCGATGCAAGCAGCACCCGCGCGCCGTGCCAATACCGCGCCGAACCGGTCACGCCATCGTGTAGCGGGCGGCCACCTACGGTCACCGAACTCCACGCCGGCGAGGGGTGTCACCCCCCGAAGCCGGGGATACCGCCGAGCCGGGCGCGGTGTGGAGCATCGGCGGTTGGTGCTTCGGTGGAAGCGCGGACCCGTTGTCGCCCTTGGCATCTCCGGCCACCGCCCGGTCGCTGCCGACCGGCCGCCCGGGGACCGCCGGCCGGGGGAGCGGTCAGCCCGGCGCTCCAGGTCGACGCCGACCTCGCGGCACCGCGCCTTGCTCGCGCCAGACCTCGCCGCACCTCGCCTCGCCGCGCCGCGCCGGCCCCGCCCGCCGCGCCGCACTCGCCGCACTCGCCGTGCCGCACCCGCCATGCCTCGCCCGCCTTGCCGTGCCGCGCCTTGCCGTGCCGCGCCGTGCCGCGCCGTGCCGCGTCCGCGCCCGCGCTCTGCCCGCACCCGGTCCGCGCTCCGTCTCGCCCGCGCCCGCCGCCCGCCCGACTCCGCCCACCAGACCGTGCCGGCCCCCAGTTGGCAGTACACCCGGGCGCGAATAATCGGCTGGGCTTTCCCCATCTGCTCGATAGCATCGCCGCATGGGCGACCCGCCGCACCACCCCCACTCCGCGGATCCGGGAAGCACGTCGGGCGGGCGAACGGCCACCGGGCAGGTCGACGCCCCGGCACCGCGGGCGGGCGCGCGGGAGTGGGCCGGGCTGGTCGTGCTCACCCTGCCCGTCCTGCTGATCTCCGTCGACATGACCGTCCTCAGCTTCGCCGTGCCGCACATCAGCCGCGACCTCGGCGTCGGCTCGGTCGGCCTGCTCTGGGTCGTCGACACCTACTCGTTCGTGCTCGCGGCCCTGCTGGTGACGATGGGCGCGCTGGGCGACCGGATCGGCCGCCGCCGCCTGCTGGTGCTCGGCGCCGCCGGGTTCGGCGTCGCCTCGCTGATCACGGCGTTCGCGCCCGACACCGGCGTGCTGATCGCGGCACGCGCCCTGCTCGGCGTGGCCGGCGCGACGCTCATGCCCTCGACCCTGTCGCTGATCCGCAGCACGTTCCCCGACCGGCGGCAGCGGCAGACCGCCATCGCGGTGTGGTCCTCGGCGCTGGCGGCGGGGTCGGCGCTCGGGCCGTTGCTGGGCGGTGCCCTGCTGGAGTTCTTCTGGTGGGGTTCGCTGTTCGTCGTCAACGTGCCGATCACCGTCCTGCTGGTGTTCCTCGCACCGGTGCTGGTGCGGGAGTCGAAGGCGGCCCGGCCCGGCCGCCTCGACCCGGTGAGCGTGCTGCTGCTGGCCGCCGCGATGTTCCCGGCGGTCTACGGCGTCAAGTCGTTCGCCGAGCACGGCCCCGACCCCCTGGCCGCCGTCCTGGTCCTGGCCGGTGTCGCGAGCGGTGTCCTCTTCGTGCGCCGCCAACTGCGGCTGGAGGAACCGCTGCTGGACATCGGCCTGTTCGCGATCCGCCGGTTCAGCGTCGGCGTGCTGCTCAACCTGATCACGCTGTTCGCGATGGTCGCCGCGTTGTTCTTCCTGACTCAGTACCTCCAGCTCGTCCTCGGCCTCACGCCGTTCGCCGCCGGCCTGGTGCTGGTGCCGGGCCTGCTGTCGGCGATCGGGGCGAGCTTCCTCGCGGCACCGGCGGCGAGGTGGTTCGCACCGACCGGCGCGCTCGTGACGGGCCTGGTCCTGATGGCCGCCGGTTTCGTGATGTTCACGCTGCTGCCCGACGGCAGGCAGGCGGTCTACGCCGCGATCGCCTTCACCTTCGTGTGTTTCGGCATGGGGTTGGTGGAGCCGTTGACCAACGACGCCGTGCTGAGCGCCGCGCCCGAGGACCGGGCGGGCGCGGCGTCCGCGGTGTCCGAGACCGGCTACGAACTCGGCGCCGCGCTCGGCGTCGCGTTGCTGGGCAGCGTCCTGCTCGCCGCCTACCGCACCGGCGTGGTCGGCGCGCCGGACGAGGCCGCGACCGGCATCGCGGGTGCGCTGGGCGTCGCGGCCGACCTGCCCGAGGCCGACGGGAACGCGTTGCGGGAACAGGCGTTCTCGGCGTTCGTCGGCGGCATCCACGTCACCGGCGCGGTGGCGGCGGCGATCCTCGCGGTCACGGCGGTGGCCACCGCCGTGGTGCTGCGCAAGCCCGTGACCTGACGAGGCGGCGGATCGCTCACCCGGCCGCGGGCACCACGCCCTCGATCTCGACCAGCAGCTCGCGGCGGCAGATGTCGGCCACGACGAACGCGACCTCCGCGCCGAGCCCGAACGCGCGGGCGCAGCGGGCGCGGACCGCGTCGAGGTCGCGGGCGCGGCGCACGTAGACCTTGATCGCGCGCAGGTCCGCCAGGGACAGGTCGGTGTGGACGCGGTAACGCGCGGTGTTGGCGCGGCCGATCAGGGTCTCGACGTTGCGCAGCGCCACGTCGCACTGCCGCTCGACGTCGCCCGGGTGCAGGCTGGTGTGGCCGACGACGCTCGCCGTGCCCGCGACGTGCAGCACGCCCCGGCCGGGCGTGGTCGGGTCGGGGCAGACCCAGCTCGCCCTCGCGAAGCTCGGCGGGCGCGGCCCGTAGCGGCGCGGGTAGTGGTACGCGGCGACCTGCCACGGGTTCTCCAGGTGCGTGACGGCGGCGGAACGCGTGGCCAGCAGGTAGAACGTCACCCCGCCGCCGCGGGCGCCGATCCCCGTCGCGGCGGGCATCACGATGCCGCGGCGGCGGTACCGGTCGAACGCCTCGGCGCGCCCGACGCAGAAGTCGCGGTAGTTCTCCACACCCGCGTCGTTCTCGCCGTTCACGTCCTGCACCAGGTTCCACATCCGGAACAACCCGGGGAAACCCAGGCCCAGCGCCAGTTCGAACGCCGCCGAGTAGGCGCGTTCGGTCGCTTCCGCGTACCGGCCGCGCGCGGGCACGTGACCGGACAGGAAGAGGTTGTCCCGGGTGTGCGCGTAGACCAGGCCGTCGCACTGTCCTGAATGGACCGGTCCGGGGGTGCTCCAGGTCTCGGTGAACCCGGACGCCGGGTCGGTGTGCAGCCACAGGTGGGGTGTGCCGCGGACCAGCTCCGGCGGCGCCCCCGCGCCGCCGTGGTGGACGACGGCGAGCCTCGACGTCCCGGGCGGGGTGCGTGTGTCGAACCGACAGGTGGGAACGGTCATGGTGCTCCTCGGGTGGGCCGTGGTTGAACGGATACCGCTGCTCCGGCTCCCCGGGAAGCCCGCGGCCGGCGCGGCGGCCCGGTGCGTGCCGCCGACCGCCGGTCACCACAACCGCATGGGATGACAAGGGATTGCCGGAACGGCCCAACGCGCGTGACGTAGCGCCGAACGACCCGCCGCGCCCCGCGCCCCGACCCGAGACCGCCGGACGTGCCGGGTCCGAACGGGTAGTCCTGCGTGAATCCACACGATGGGGTGGCTGTGGTTGCGGACGCCTGCCCCGTCACCGCCCCTGTGGCACGCTGCGCCCAGCACCGGGGGGACCGAGATCCGAGGAGCCGTGATGGGACGCGCGAGCGGTGTGGCGCACACGCCGTGGCCGGACGATCTCGCGGCGCGCTACCGGGCGGCCGGGTACTGGCGGGGCCGGACGTTCGGCGCGCTGCTGTCCGAACTGGCCGGTGCGCACGCCGACCGCACGGCCGTGGTCGGCGGGTCGGTGCGGCTCACGTACCGCGAGCTGGACGACCGGGCGCACCGCCTCGCCGCCGGCTGGCACGCGCTGGGCGTCCGGCCCGGTGACCGGGTCGTGCTGCAACTGCCCAACGACGCGGACTTCCTGCCCGTCCTGTTCGGCCTGTCCCGAGCGGGCGCGTGGCCGGTGTTGGCGCTGCCCGCGCACCGCGAGGCGGAGCTGCGGCACTTCGCCGGTACCGCCGGGGCGGTCGCGGTCGTGACCGCCGGCCCGGAGCGCGCCGCCGCCGCCCGGCGGGTCGCCGCCACCGTGCCCTCGGTGCGCCACGTGGTCGTCGCGGGCGGGCGGGTGGCGGGCACCACCGACCTGGCCGAGGTGACCGCGCCGCCACGCGACCTGGCCGACCCCGATCCGGGCGGTGTGGCGCTGCTCCAGCTCTCCGGTGGCAGCACGGGCCTGCCGAAGCTCATCCCGCGCACCCACGACGACTACCTCTACAGCGTGCGGGAGAGCGCCCGGATCTGCGGTCTGCGCCCGGACGACGTCTACCTCGCCGCCCTGCCGGTGTCCCACAACTTCCCGCTGTCCTCGCCCGGCGTGCTCGGCGCGCTGCACGCCGGCGCGACCGCCGTGATGGCGCCGGACCCGTTCCCCGCCACCGCGTTCGAGCTGGTCGAGCGGGAACGCGTGACGGTGACGGCGGTCGTGCCGCAGCTCGCGCGGGCCTACGCGCGGGCCGCCGCGTCCGGCGGGCGCGACCTGTCGAGCCTGCGGCTGCTCCAGGTCGGTGGCGCGCCGTGCGCGCCGGAGCAGGCCGAGCAGGTCGCCGCCGCGCTGGGGTGCGCGCTCCAGCAGGTGTACGGGATGGGGGAGGGGCTGGTCTGCTACACGCGGGCGGACGACCCGCCGGAGGTCGTGTTCGGCACGCAGGGCCGACCGATCTCCCCGGACGACGAGCTGCGGGTGGTCGACCCGGACGACCCGGCGGCGCCGTCGGACGCCGAGGTCGCGCCGGGTGAGGTCGGCGCGCTGCTCACCCGCGGCCCGTACACCGTCCGGGGCTACTACCGGGCCGACGCGCACAACGCGACCGCGTTCACCCCGGACGGCTTCTACCGCACCGGCGACCTGGTGCGGCGCACCGCGACCGGGCACGTCGAGGTGGTCGGCCGGATCAAGGACCAGATCAACCGGGGCGGCGAGAAGATCGCCGTCGAAGAGGTGGAGAACCACCTCCGCGCGCACCCGGACGTGCTGGACGCGGTCGTCGTCGGCGTACCCGACGAGTACCTGGGCCAGCGCAGCCTGGCGTTCGTCGTGCCCGCCGGTGACGCGTCCGCGACGCTCACCGCGCAGGGCCTGCGCCAGTTCGTCCGCACCCGCGGTGTCGCCGACTTCAAGGTGCCCGACCAGGTCCGGGTGGTGGACCACTTCCCCGTCACGGGTGTCGGGAAGACGAGCAGGCGCGAACTGCGCGCGGAGGTCGCGCGGCGCGCCCACGAGAGGGAGACGAAGGAACCGATGATGACCGAAGCCGTCCGGGCCCGCGTCGCCGCGGTGCTCGGCGAACCGGCCGACGGGCTGGCGGACGACGAGGACCTGCTGGCCCGCGGTCTGGACTCGCTGCGGCTGGTGGACCTGGTGGAGCGGTTGCGCGAACTGGGCCTGGACACGTCGTTCGGCGAGCTGGCCGAGACGCCGACCATCGCGGCGTGGGCCGACCTGGTCGTGCGGGAGGGTCGCGGGTGACCGACGAGCGGTTCGACGTGGTCGTGGTGGGTGGCGGCCCGGCAGGCTCGTCGGTGGCGACGCTGGTGGCGCGACGCGGGCACTCGGTGGTGCTGCTGGAGAAGGAGCGGTTCCCGCGCTACCGGATCGGGGAGTCGTTGCTGCCGTCCACGGTGCACGGCGTGTGCCGGCTGCTGGAGGTCGGCGACGAGGTCGCGCGGGCCGGGTTCGTGGTCAAGCGCGGCGGCACCTTCCGCTGGGGCGCGGGGGAGGAGGCGTGGAACTTCCTGTTCGCCATCTCGCCGAACCTGGCCGGCCCCACCTCGTACGCCTACCAGGTCGACCGGATGGTGTTCGACGAGATCCTGCTGCGCAACGCCGAGCGCCACGGCGTCGACGTCCGCGAGGAGTCCGCGGTCACGGCCGTGCTGCGGGACGGCGGCGGGCGCGTGGACGGCGTGCGGTACACCGACCCGGGCGGTACCACGCGGACCGCGCGCGGCCGGTACGTGGTGGACGCGTCCGGCAGCACCGGCCGGCTCTGGACCGCCACCGGCGGCACGCGGCACTACTCGGACTTCTTCCGGAACATCGCCGTGTTCGGCTACTTCCACGGCGGGACGCGGCTGCCCGGCCCGGACAGCGGCAACATCCTGTGCGCGGCCTTCGACGCCGGCTGGTGCTGGTACATCCCGCTGTCCGACGAGTTGACCGGTGTCGGCGCGGTCGTCCACCGCACCCGTGCGCCGTCCGTGCAGGCCGACCGCGAACAGGCGTTGCTCGACCTCATCGGCCGTTGCGACATCGTGGCCGACCACCTGTCGGCGGCCACCCGCGTGACGGAGGGCGCGCACGGCGTGGTCCGCGTGCGCAAGGACTACTCGTACGCCACGAACAGCTTCCGCGCCGACGGGATGCTGCTGGTGGGCGACGCGGCCTGCTTCGTGGACCCGGTGTTCTCCACCGGCGTGCACCTGGCGACCTACGGTGGGCTGCTCGCCGCGCGGTCGATCAACAGCGTGCTGTCCGGCGAGGTCGGTGAAGCGGCGGCGATGGCGGAGTTCGAGAACCGCTACCGCCGCGAGTACCGCGTGTTCTACGAGTTCCTGACCGCGTTCTACGACATGCAGCAGCACGAGGACTCCTACTTCTGGCGCGCGCGCAAGGTCACGGGCATCGGCGATACGGACCTGGAGGCGTTCGCCACACTCGTCGGCGGTGTCGCGTCGGGTGATCCCGGCCTGGGCGGGGCGCGCACGCGCATGGCGACGGCCAGCCGCGACCTCGTGCGCGGGTTCGCGGCGGCCGGTGCGGCGGGCACGCCCGCCGGCGAGCGGATGTCCACGCTGTTCCGCACACCGGTGGTGCGGGAGGTCATGGCCGAGGCCAGTCGGATGCAGGCGCTCGGCACGTCGGAGAGCCCGCTGCTGCCCGGTGGTCTGGTGCCCAGCGCGGACGAGCTGGGCTGGGTGGCGGGCTGAACCACCGGTCGCCGCCCGGCGGCCGGCGTGACCGAGAACAGGGAGACACGAGCATGATGACCCTCTCGCCACTGGTGGAGAGCAAGCTGGAGCGCCGGTTCCGCACCTACGACCTGGACCGGGACGGCGTGGTCACGCGAGCCGATTTCGAGCTGGTCTCCAGCCGGGTCGAGAAGACCTTCGGCCTGGCGCCCGACCACCCCGCCGCCACCCGGCTGCGCGAGGTGCTGCTGGGCATCTGGACGAGGCTGGCCGCGGCGAGCGACGTGGACCGGGACGACCAGGTCACGTTGGCGGAGTACAAGGCCGCGTTCGAGCGGCACGTGCTGGTCGACCGGGAGGCGTACTCCCGCGCGTACCAGCCGTTCATCGACACCATGATGGAGATCGCCGACGCCGATGGCGACGGCCGCGTGACCGAGGGCGAGTACGTCAAGTGGTACACCGCGCTGATGGGCCTGCCGCCGGACGAGGCGGCGGAGGCGTTCCGACACCTGGACCGGGACGGCGACGGCTACCTCGGCCACGAGGAGATCACGGCGGCCGTGCTGGAGTTCTACTTCAGCGACGACCCGGACGCGCCGGGCAACTGGATGGTCGGCCGCCCACCGGGCGCGTGACCGCGCCACCGGCGCTGGACGCGCCGTTCGACGCGCTGCCCGACCTCGCGACCGCCGTGGAAGCGGCCGTGCGCTGGCACTTCGACCCGAGCACGGGTTCACCGTTCTGGCTCGACCTCGCCCGGTCGCTGCCGTTCGACCCGCTCCGCGACGTCACCGGACCGGCCGACCTGCGCCGCTTCCCCGACGTCAGCGACCGCCTGCGGACCGCGCGCGTGGAAGACCTGGTGCCCAAGGGTTTCGGCGACCGGGTGCCGCTGGTGTTCGAGAGCGGTGGCACCACGGGCGCGCCGAAGCGCGTGGTGGAGCTGGGTTTCTGGCACCGCACCGCGCGCTGGATCGACCGCTGCCTGGACGCGCACGGCGTGGCTGCGGCCGGGAACTGGCTCTACCTCGGGCCGACCGGTCCGCATGTCGCGGGGTACGCGTTCGGCGTGGTCGCCGCCTTGCGCGGCGGCGCGTTCTGCACCGTCGACTTCGACCCCCGCTGGGTCAAGCGCCACCCCGGGCAGGTGGACGACTACCTGGACCACGTTGTGGGCCAGGCCACGTCGCTCCTGCGCACGCAGCGGATCTCCGTGCTGTGGGCGACGCCGCCGCTGCTCGTGGCGATCGCGGACCGCCCGGCGGTGGCCGAGCTGGTGGCGTCCACTGTGGACACCATCGTGTGGTCCGGTGTCGCGGCGGGTCCGGAAACCCTGCACCTGCTGGACAACGAGGTGTTCCCCGACGCGCGGGTGATCGGCGTGTACGGCAACACGGTGATGGGCGCGGCACCCCAACGCCCCGGACCGGGTTGCGTGTTCGACCCGTTCGCGCCGCACAGCGTGATCGAGGTGTTCGACCCGGACACCGGCGTGCCGGTCGGCTACGGCGAGCGCGGCCGGGTGCGCGTCCACCACCTGTCGGCGGACATGTTCCTGCCGAACGTGGTGGAGCGGGACCTCGCGACCCGCCGACCGCCGGCCGTGCCCGGCGGCCCGGACGGGGTGTCCGACGTGGTGTCGGCCCGCCGGACGACCGGAACGTTCGAAGAAGGCGTCTACTGACGTGCGAGTGGTCGACCCCATCGGGCCGGACGGTGAGCGTGCTTCCCGTGACCGGTGCGTGCTCACCGATGTATCGGGTGAACCCGCGGTGGACCTGGGCCTGGCCCCGCCGTTGTCGGTGCGGCTGACCGCGCGCCGGATGCGTGCGCGACCGCCGCAGTGCGAGCGGGAGCGGCTGGCCGCGATCGCCCGCGCGGGCGAGTTGTTCGCCGGTGCGGAGATCGACGGCGAGTCGCCCGCGGACTACTGCCACGACCACGCCCGGCTCTCCGGCGTGCCCGTCGCGGCGGCGGTCCGCGCCCTGTCGGTGTTCCGCGACGCGGCGGCACGGGTGGAGGAGGTCGTGCGCGCCCAACGCCCGCCCGACCTGAGCGGTTGCGCGTGGACCCGTCGCGGTGACGTGCTGGGCGTGCTCGCGCCCGGCAACCACCCCCTGCCGCACGCCCTGTGGCTGACCGCGATCGCCCTCGGCTGGCGGGTGGCCGTCCGGCCGTCGACGCGTGACCCGCTGACCGCCGCGCGCCTGGCGAAATCGCTCCACCTCGCGGGGCTCGACCCCGGTTACTGCGCGCTGCTGCCGGGTGTGCACGAGTCGGGCGACGCGTTGCTGTCCGCGACCGACCTGGGCCTGGTCTTCGGTTCCCGGGACACCGTCGCGCGGCACGCGGGCGATCCGCGGGTCCGGGCGTTCGGCCCCGGGAATTCGAAGATCCTGGTGACCGCGGACGTGGACTGGCGTGAGCACCTGGACGTCCTAGTCGCCTCGATCGGCGGCGAAGGCGGCACGCAGTGCCTGCACGCGACGGTGGTGCTCGTGGAGGACGAGGCGGACGAGGTGGCCGAAGCCCTCGCCGAAGCGCTGGCCCGCCACCCCGTCCGGCCGCCGGAGCACCCCGACGCGACGCTCCCGGTCGCGTCGCTCGCGTCGGCGGTGCGCATCACCGACGCGTTCACCGCGCACACCGGGATTCCCTGCGCGCCGGCGGAGATCGGGGACGGCAGCGCCGCGTTGCGCCCCGTGGTGATCGCGCCGCGCGACACGACCGCCCGTCCCGTGGAGATGCCGTTCCCCTGCGCGTGGGTCCGGCCGTGGCGACCGGAGGACGGCATCGGGCCGTTGCGGGACAGCCTGGCGCTGACCCTGCTGACCCGTCGGCGGGACGTGGTGGCGCGGTGCGTCGAGGAGCCGACGATCCGCGCCGTCCACTGGGGGCCGACGCCGACCACGACGTTCGACCCCCTGCGCCCGCACGACGGCCACCTGGCCGAGTTCCTGATGACCACCAAGACCGCGAGCGGGTGGGCGTGATCAGTCCTCGACCCACTCGAGCAGGTCGCCGGGCTGGCAGCCGAGCACCCGGCACATGGCTTCCAGGGTGCTGAAGCGCACGGCCTTGGCGCGGCCGTTCTTCAGCACCGCCACGTTCGCCGGCGTGAGCCCGACCCGTTCGGCGAACTCGCCCACGCTCATCTTGCGCTTGGCCAGCTCGACGTCGATGCGCACGACGATCGGCATCAGATCACCGCTTCCATGTCGGTGCGCAGCGTCGTGGCCTGACGCAGGAGGGCACGCATCACCACGACCACCAGGCCCAGCACGGCGACGCCGACCGACACGAGGAACAACAGCAGCGGCAGGCCCGGGTCGTCCCAGGTGAAGCCGATGTAGAGCAGCACGCACACCAGGGTCGCCCAGCCGGCGGCGATGGCGCGGACGATCACGTCGACCCACTTCAGCGCGGCGTCGGTGAAGATGCGGTCGCTCTTGACCAGGGTGAGCAGCTTCCAGGTGGCGACGACGACCACTTGGACGCACACGACCCAGAACACGGACACGGCCGTCAACGGCCACCTGAGGTGCGCGAGGTCCGGTGACTGCTTCGCCATGTGGGCGAACTGCCCGGGGAGCGACATGGTCTGGAACAGGACCAGGACCCCGAACAGCAGCACGAGGAAAACCCTGAGCGGACCGACCGCTCGATGCTCCGACAACATGCATCGAGTATCGCTGCGTACCTATCGAAAGTCAATCGGTGTCTATCGCTTCGCGATGCCGTGGGGCCTGTCGTCCAGCCCGGCCCCACCAGCCGGGTGCGCGATGCGGCCCGCTGACGGCGGAAGCCGGCCCGGGAACCACCTGTGGCCCGCACCGGCCACACTCTGATATTCCGGCGCGGAGTGACAGGCACGGGCAGGGTGGTGGTGGCGGTGTGGTTCCGGTTGTTGGGCGGTATCGAGGCCGAGGCCGACGGGGTCCCGCTCGACCTGGGGTCGGCCAAGCAACGCGCGGTCCTGGCGGTGCTGCTGGTGGAGGCGGATCGGCTGGTGCCGGCGGACCGCGTCGTGGACCGCGTGTGGGGTGAGCGGGCGCCCGCGCGGGCGCGGAACTCGTTGCACACCTACGTGTCGGGGTTGCGCGCGGCGTTGTCGGGTTCGGCGGTGGAGCTGATCGGCCGGTCCGGCGGCTACCGGCTCGTCGTGGACGAGCTGCGCGTGGACGTGCACCTGTTCCGCGACCTGGTGACCCGGGCCCGTGCGGCGGACGACGAGCGGGCCGCGGCGTTGTTCGAGCAGGCGCTCGGGCTGTGGCGGGGTGAGCCGGTGGCGAACCTGGACACGCCGTGGGCGGTGGAGCTGCGCACCGCCCTGGAACGGGAGCGCCTGGCCGCCGAGCTGGATCGCGCCGACACGGGCTTACGCCGCGGTCGGCACGCCGAGCTGCTGCCCGGCCTGGCCGACCGCGCGCAGCGGTACCCGTTGGACGAGCGGGTCGCCGCCCAGTTCATGCTCGCCCTCTACCGCAGCGACCGGCCGGCCGACGCGGTGGAGCACTACCACCAGGTCCGCACCCGGCTGGTCGACGAACTCGGCACCGACCCCGGTCCGCGGCTCCAGGACCTGTACCACCGCGTCCTCAACGCCGACCCGGACCTGACCCCCGCCACGTCGGTGCCCCGCCAGCTCCCCGCGACGCCCCGGCTGTTCACCGGTCGCGCCCACGAACTCGCCACGCTCACCGCCGCCCTGGACTCCGCCACCGGCACCGCGGTGGTGATCTCGGCGTTGACCGGCGCGGGCGGCATCGGCAAGACGTGGCTCGCTCTGCACTGGGCGCACCACCACCACGACCGGTTCCCCGACGGTCAGCTCTTCGTGGACCTGCGCGGGTTCAGCTCCAACGGCCCGCCCATGGCGTCGGCCGACGCGCTGCGCGGCTTCCTCGACGCCCTCGGCGTCACCGCGGAGCGCATACCCACCGACCTCGACGCGCAGGCCGCGCTGTACCGCAGCCTGCTCGCCGACCGGCGGGTGCTGGTCGTGCTGGACAACGCCGCCACCGCCGACCAGGTGGTCCCGCTGCTGCCCGGCAGCCCGTCGTGCACGGCCCTGGTCACCAGCCGCAACCGGTTGCCGGCGCTGGTCGCCCGGCACAGCGCCCGAACGCTGCCCCTGGACGTGCTCACGGACACCGAGGCCCACGCGCTGCTGACCGCGTCCCTGGAACCGGACACGGCCGACGAGGACGCGATCGCCGAACTGGTCGCGCTGTGCGGCGGGTTCCCGCTCGCGCTGAGCCTGATCGCCGCCCGCGTCCAGCACCTGACACCGGCCGAGGCCGTCGCCGAGCTGCGCGAGTCGGGCCTGGACGCCCTGGACGACGACGACCCCGCCGCCAGCCTGCCCACCGTGCTGTCCTGGTCCCTGCGCCCGCTCACCGACGAGCAGCGGCAGGTGTTCGCCCTGCTGGGCATCGCACCGGGTCCCGACATCGACCTGCCCGCCGCCGCCTCCCTGGTCGGGCTGCCCGAGGCGCAGACGCGCAAGGCCCTGCGCGCCCTGGAGGACCACTCGCTCCTCCTCCGGCACCCGCACGGCCGCTACGCGATGCACGACCTGGTCCGCGCCTACGCCGCCACCACCGCCCACGACCACCTCACCGAGCCGGTGCGCCGGGCCGCGCTGGAACGGGTCGTGGACCACTACCTCCACACCGCCCACACCGCCGACCACCTCCTGGACCCGCACCGCGCCCCGATCCGCCTCGACCCGCCCGCCGCGGACGCCCACCCGAGACCGCTGGCCGACCAGCAAGCCGCGCTGGCGTGGCTGGACACCCACCACCCGCACCTGCTGGCCGCCCAGCACACCGCCGCCGCCGGCCGCCGTCACCGGACCGTGTGGCACCTCGCCTGGACCTTGCACGTCTTCCACCGGCGGCGGGGCCACCGCCACGACCGGCTGGCCGTGTGGCAGGCCGCCGCCGAAGCCGCCGACCAGTTGGACCCCGCCACCCGCGCCCACGCCCGGCGGTTCCTCGGCCAGGCACACGCGGTGCTGGAGCAGCACGAGGAGGCCATCGAGAACCTGCACCAGGCGCTCGCCCTGGCCGAACTCCACCACGACGCCACCCAGCAGGCCCGCATCCACCAGGCCATCGCGCGGGCGTGGGAGGTCCAGGGCGACGACCACCGGGCACTGAAGCACGTCCGGCACGCGCTGGACCTCTACCGCACGCTGGACGAGCCGGTGCGGGAGGCCGACACCCTCAACGGGGTGGGCTGGTTCGCCGCCCGCGTGGGCGACTACGACACCGCCCGCGCCCACTGCCTCGCCGCGCTGGTCCTGTCCCGGGAGCACCAGGACGCCAACGGCGAGGCGTACACGCTGGACAGCCTCGGCTACATCGACCACCACAGCGGCCGGCACGACCAGGCCGTCGTGCACTACCGCCAGGCCCTGGCCCTGTTCCGCGCCCTCGGCAACACCACCGAGGCCGCCAACACCCTCCACAAACTGGGCCACCCCCACGCCGCGCTGGGCCAACACGCCGAAGCCCGCGCCGCCTGGGAGGAAGCCCTGGGCCTGTACCGGGACCAGGGCCGCGAGACCGCGGCCCAACGCGTGCGCCGACAACTGGACGACCTCGACCCGCCCGGCTGACCCCGCTACCGACCTTCGACCGGTCCCGCGTACCGCAGCCGGGCGACCACGGCGGCCGACCGCTCCTCGAACGCCGCCTGGTCGAGCTGGGCGCCGAGTTCGGCACCGCAGACGCCGTCCGCCTCGTCGGCCAGGGCGCGGCCCGCGTCCGTGATGGCGCAGTACACGCCTCTGCGGTCGAAGTCGCACCGGACACGCCCCACGAGCCCTTTGCCTTCGAGTCGCGCGGTCAGCCTGCTCACGGAGGACTGCTCCAGGCCGAGCACGCTGGTCAACTCGTGCACACGCATCCCACGGGGGTCTCCGTCGCGCAGGGCCAGGAGCGTGAACAGCTCGGACAGAGTCACGTCGTGGGTGCGCGCCAACCGCTTGTCGAGCGCTTGGTTCACGCGTGCGGTCAGTGCGCTGAGCCTGCGCCACAGCAGGGTGTCATCGGTCATCGGACGTCCCCGACCGGCGCGTTAAGTACATGTTCATGCATCTTATAGAGGGCTTCCGACGACGGCCAGTGTCGTGATCACTGCTGTGAGCAGCGAACAACGAGCTTGTCGGATTGAACAACATGCATGCAGTTGCATCTAACTGCTACGGTTCGTGCACCGGTGGACGACCGGCGGTGACGAGCGAGTGGATCGGTGGTGCGACATGACGACGGGGGATGCCTCGGCGGACGCGGGTGCGGGTGCCGCGCGTGGTGACCGGTTAGATCCCGCGTACCTGCGGATGGCCGCGGTGCTGTTGCTGGGCATGCTGCTGGCGCTGCTCGACGAGACGATCGTCAACGTGGGCGTGCGGACGCTCACCACGAGCTTCGACTCCTCGTTGGCGACGATCCAGTGGGTGACGGCGGGTTACTTGCTCGCGGTCTCGGTGGCCGTCCCGTTCTCCGGCTGGGCGGTGGACCGGTTCGGCGGCCGGACGATGTGGCTGACCTCGGTGGTGCTCTTCGTGCTCGGCTCCGCGCTGTGCGGCATCGCGTGGTCGGCGGAGAGCCTGATCGCCTTCCGGGTGGTCCAGGGCCTCGGTGGCGGCATGGTCGTGCCGGTCGTGCAGGGCATGTTGGCCGCCACCGCGGCACCGGGGCTGGTCGCCAGGGCGATGGGGTTGATCTCGATCCCGTTGGTGGTCGGGCCGGTGGTCGGCCCGGTCGTGGGCGGGCTGTTCGTCGACCTGGTGAGCTGGCGGTGGATGTTCTTCGTGAACGTGCCGATCGGCGTCGCCGCTGTCGTTCTGGCGCTGGTGACCCTGCCACGCGACCGGCGCGAAGGCGTCGGGAACCGCAAGCTCGACGTCGTGGGCCTCGCCCTGCTGTCGCCGGGGTTCGCGCTGCTCGTCCACGCGTTCTCCACGGCCGGTGCCCGGGGCGACTTCTCCGCCGGCACCGTGCCGGCGTTGCTCGGTGCCGTGCTGCTCGGCGCGTACGTGGTGCACGCGCTGCGGACCCGGGTCGAGCCCTTGATCAACGTGCGGATGTTCGGCAACCGCGGCTTCACCTTGGCCGCGGTGGTCATGTTCCTCGTGGGCGCGGTCGCCAACGCGTTGTTGTTCCTGACGCCCCTGTACTACCAGGACGCACGCGACTTCACGGCGGTGCACGCCGGACTGCTGCTGGTCCCGTCCGGCCTGGTCGGCGCCCTCGGCTCGGCCCTGGTGGGCAGGGCGGCCGTGAAGTTCACCGCCCGGGTCACCACGTCCACCGGTCTGCTGCTCGCGGCGCTGGGTGCGTACGCCTACACGTTCGTGGGCGCCGACACCAGTCAGGCGCTGCTGGTGGTCGCGCTGGGCGTGACCGGGTTCGGCATCGGGTTCGCGATCCCCGGCACGATGGCGTTCCTGTACCAGGCGCTCGGCCCCGAGTCGGTCGCCCGTGCCACCGGCGCGTTGTTCATCTTCAACCAACTCGGCGGCTCGGTGGGCATCGCCGCGGTCGCCGTGACCCTGCAGGCACGACTCACCGCCGCGTCGTCCGCTCCCGCCGCGTTCGGCAGCGCCTACTGGGTCGTCGTGGTGCCGGCCCTGATCGGCGTGCTCGCCGCCGTCCTCCCGCCCGGGCCCGGCCGGGTGGGCTGACGTCCCGGCTCACCGCGGCACGTCGGGCAGCCGGTGCACCGCCTCCAGCGCCCGGTCGAGTTCGCGTTCCACCAAGCGGTCCCGGTGCCAGATCGTCCGGTGTTCCCGCTTCGGGATCGGGAGGAAGCCGGTGGCGCGGGGGCGCCAGTCGTCGTCGAAGGTGATGACGCCGGCGGCGGGGAAGTCCCAGCCGGTGCGGTCCGCCGGGAACGGCGGGTCGGGGACCGGGCTGGTCGACGGCAGGTCCGGCAGCGGCCCGTCGTCCGCCCTCGCCGCGTGCTCCCGGACCGCGGCGGCCCGGAAGGCGAAGTACGTGGACGCCTCCGGGTGGAGGAGCAGCACCAGCCGCCGCGGCGACACCGTGCGCAGCGCTTCCACGTACTCCCAAACGGTTCCGGGACTGGGCGTAGCGGACAAAACCACCACGTGCGCGTCGCGGAGCAACGCGGAGACGGTCCCCTGCCAGTCCGGGCCGGTCACGTAACCGCGTTCCGCGCCCAGTTGCGGTGTCCGCTCGCCCGGTCGGCCGATCGCCACGACCCGCCCGAACCGGCTCAGGTACTCGACCAGGTACTGCTCGCGGGTCAGGCCGCGGCCGGACATGAGGGCGCCGAGGGGATCGCCCGGCGTCTCCGGCGGGTTCGCCAGCCACTGGTCCGTGGTGAAAGAACGCAGGTAGAGGACGTAACGGGTGCCGGCCAAGCCCTCCAGCGACCCGACCGCCCCGGTGCGGTACCGCCGGCCCGTCGTCATCAGGTGGCGGCCCACCTCGAACACGACCGCGCCGGTACCGCCGACCACGGCCTTGATCCCCACCGCCACCGGCCAGGACAGGTCCGGCGCGTCCAGCCACCAGGCCAGGTTCCGGGCGGACAGCACGAAAGCGCCGATGAACAACAGCACGCCGGGGACGCACAACGCCCAGGCCAGGACCGTGATCGCCCAGCCGGCCACCACGTCGCCGGCCCGTCGTGCCGCAGTGTCCACCGCACCTCCAACACCCGGATCGTAGGGGCGCCGTCCAGCAGTCCGGAGTGGACGGTCGCCGGAATCGGTAGGGTGGCGCGGTGTCGGTCGCCCGGAGGGTCCTCGTGCTGGTGGCAGGTCGGTTGCGCGAGCACCGCGAACTGGTGAAGTTCCTGGTGGTGGGCGGCACGTGCTTCGTGATCACCGCCGTGGTCAACTACGTGCTGAAGTTCACCGTGCTCACGGGCAAACCCGCTACGGCGCTGGTCATCGCCACCATCGTGTCGACGGTGGTCTCGTACGTGCTCAACCGCGAGTGGTCGTTCCGCGCGCGGGGCGGCCGGGAGCGGCACCACGAGGCGGCGTTGTTCTTCCTGATCAGCGCGGTCGGCGTGGCCCTGAACCCGCTGCCGCTGCTGGTGTCCCGCTACGTGCTGGGACTGCGGCAACCCGAAGTCGGCCTGCTGGTCCAGGAAGCGGCCGACTTCGCCGCCGGGATGGTGCTGGGCACGCTGCTGGCCACGGCCTTCCGGTGGTGGGCGTTCCGGCGGTGGGTCTTCCCGGAGCGCACGCCGGCCGAACCGCCGGTCGTGCCGGACGTCGACCTGGACGAGGCCGCCTGAGGTCAGGGTTCGTCGTCGGGGTGGAGCAGGAGTTGCGGCCCGGCGCCGTGCTCGCTGAGGCTGTCACCCGGGTTGAGCACGTAGCAGCGCCGCAGTGACAGGCACCCGCACCCGATGCAGCCGGTGAGTTCGCGCTGCAACTGCTCGACCTCCCGCCGCCGCGCCTCCAGGTGCTCCCGCCACCGGTTCGCGATCCGGTCCCAGTCCCGCTTGCCCGGCATCCGGTCGTCGGGCAGCCCCGCGAACACCTCGGCCACCTCGGCGAGCGGGATGCCCAGCCGCTTCGCGAACAGCACCAGCGACAGGCGGCGCAGCACGTGCCGCGGGTAGCGGCGCTGGTTGCCCGCCGTCCGGACCGAGGTGATCAACCCCTGCGCCTCGTAGAAGCGGACGGCCGAGGTGGCGACGCCCGCGCGGCGCGCGAGTTCGCCGATGGTCAGCAGATCGGTCGGTGCGCGTGACATGGCCGCTCTCTTGACTTGAAGTCCACTTGAACTCCTAGCGTAGCGCGACGTGACCGGAAACCCTTCGCACGCCCCGTCCACGACGGACCAGGCCGACACCACCGGGCGGTGGTCCGAGCTGTTCTCCGGCCGCTACGCCGCGACCGTGCTGGTGCTCGCCGGCGGTGTCGCGCTGTACGCGATGAACCTCTACTTCACGGCGGCGCTGATGCCGTCGATCGTCGCCGACATCGGTGGCGCCGAGTTCTACGCCTGGGTCGCGACCGGCTTCCTGATGGCCGCGGTCATCGCCTCCATGATGGTCAGTCGCGTGCTGACCGCCCGGGGCGCGTCCGGCGCGTACCTCGTCGGCTTCCTGGTCTTCGCGGTCGGCGCGGCGGTGAACGCGCTCAGTCCGACGATGGAGGTGCTGATCGCGGGTCGGGTCGTGCAGGGCTTCGGCGGCGGCCTGCTCGCCGGGCTCGGCTACGCCGTCATCCGGACCGCGTTGCCGGACCACCTGTGGGCGCGCGCGGCCGGGCTCGTGTCGGCGATGTGGGGTGTCGGCACGCTCGTCGGACCCGCGCTCGGCGGTGTCTTCGCCCAGTTCGACGCGTGGCCGTGGGCGTACGGGCTGCTGTTCGCCGTCGCGGTGGCGCTGGCCGCGCTGACCCGGAAAGCGTTGCCCCGCAAGACGACCGCCACCGGCGAGCGGACGCCCGTGCCGGTGTTGTCGCTGGTGCTGCTGACGTTGGCGGCGACCGCGTTCAGCCTCGGTTCGACGGTGGCGCCGGGCGCGCCGACCGCGATCGCGCTCGGCGTCGGCGCGGTGCTGCTGATCGCCTTCCTGGTCGTGGAGGCGCGGGGTCCGGTGAGCGTGCTGCCCGGCCTCACCTACGTGCGCGGCACGTCGCTGAAGTGGGTCTACCTCACGGTCGCCGCCCTGTGCGCGGGCGTGATGACGGAGAACTTCATCCCGCTGTTCGGCCGGGAGCTGGGTGGCCTCTCGCCGCTCGCGGCCGGGTTGCTCGGCGCGGCGTTGTCGGTCGGGTGGGTCGTCGCGCAGCTCCTCAGCGTCAACCTCGGCACGGCGGGGGCACGGCGGGCGATCCTGGTCGCACCGCTGCTGCTGACCGGCGGGCTGGTGGCGTTCGGCGCCCTCCAGGCCGACGGCGCGTCGACGCTGCTCGTGGTGCTGTGGGCAGTGGTGCTGCTCGTCGCGGGCATCGGTATCGGCTTGGCGTTCCCGCACCTCAGCGTGGCCGCGATGAGCAGCACGGACGACCCGGCGGAGGGCGCGCGTGCGGCGGCGGCCCTCAACACCACCCAGCTCATCACCTACACCGTGACCTCGGCCATCGCGGGCACGTTGATCAGCCTCGGCGGATCGCCGGTCGGGTCGGCCCGCCTGCTGGCGTTCGGGATCGCGGTGCTCACGGCGCTCGGGACGGCCACGGCGGTGTTCTCCACGCGACGCCGTTAGGGCGGCACAGGATCTGCGTGGTGGCGTCGATGAGGACGGCGGCCACGGTGCCCGCGTTCAGCGACCGGCCGGTGAGCAGCAGGTCGAAGGCGTCGAACGAGGTGTGCAGCCACAGCACGTGCGCGGCGTGGTCGGTGGTGATCCCGTCGCGCAGCACGCCCTGCTCGCGCAGGCGACGTGCGAGGACCGCCAAGCCCTGCGCCCGTTCGCGCTCCAAGCGGCGGATCGTGCCGCCCACCGCCGCGGTGTCCAGTCGTGCCATGGAGAACAGCGCGCGCAGCACGTCGCGGTGCGTGGCGTACACGTGCACGTTGCCGCTGATGGCATCCCGGAGAGCGCGCCTGGCATCGGGATTCCGCACCGCCTCGGTCAAGTCGATGTGGCGCAACAGGTTCGCGGCGAACGCGGCGAACAGGCCCGTGCGCGTGCCGAAAGCGGTGTAGATCGTGGATCGGGACACGTCGGCGAGTTGGGCCACCTTCTCCATCGTGACCGGTTCGGAGGGCGTTTCGACCAGGCACCGGTGGACGGCGTCGAGGATGCGCCTCCGGGTCAGGTCGGCGGACTGCGCCCGCAGCCGCTGTCGGTACTCACGTGCCATGGTCACCAGTCCGGTCGGCGGGCCACCGGCCCGCGGGGCGGTGGGACGGCGGGCCTGCCGGGAACCGGCCCGGTTCCCGGCAGGTCGGTGCGCCTCAGCCGGCCTTGGTGATGTTCACGATGGTGTCGCCCCACGTGAACCGGGAGTTGCGCTGGTACTGCGAGTAGGACCAGGTCTGGTAGCGCTGGTAGCTCGGCCACGGGTCGCCGACCAGGATGGTCTGGTTCGCCGAGTCGTAGCCGTAGACGACCTCGGCGTGCCCGCCGCCCGAGGTCCAGTAGATGCCGGTGAGGTTGGGGATGCCCGCGTCGATCTGCTTGGTGATCGAGGCGAAGCTGATCGGCCCGTTGGCGTCCTCGGCGTGGAACCCGGTGCCCTGGAAGCCGTCGACGATCTCCGGGATCTCCGCGCCCTCGTTGGGGCAGTAGCCGGGCACGCTGTGCTTGCCCGCCGCGCAGAACACCTGCTGGCTGACGGCGCTGCCGAGGAGCCGTTCGATGCTGGCGCCGGTCGCGGCCCAGCACCACTGGTCCTGCTGCTGGACCTGCTGCGTGTAGTTCAGCCGCTTGGCCGCCTGCGGCGTGACACCGGCCAGGGCCGCGCTCGGCGGCTGCACCTCCCGGACCTGGTCGTGCACTTCGGTCCTGATGAGCCCGTGCGGGGCGCCCTGATCCCCGGCCGCCGCGGCCACCGGCGGCGTGAGCGCGGTGGTGGCGAGGGCGAGGGTGACCGCGACCAGGCAGGGGAGGCCCCGTCGGGTGGATGTCCGATCCACGTGTTTCTCCTAGCAGGGGGAGGAAGGGAACCGGCACCGGCCATTCGCAGGGGGACGGCCGGCTCGACACCCACCCTGCGCAGGTCGCGCACCCCCGACAACGGCTGCCCGCGTGCACCGCGCCGACGTGTGATCGTTCACCACCGGTCCACCCCGGCGGAATCGAGCGGCAGCAGCGTCCGAACAGCGGCTCCTCGACGGGAATCACGGCACGGCGGAGAACATTCACCGCTCGTTCACCGGCTGTGAACCGCCCGCCGGTGTCCACTGAGGACACCGGTCGTCGTTCCGCGGGCTTGCGGCACGCAGTACGGTCGGAGCCGGGATGGATCTTCTCGGCCGGGAGGAGCTGCTGGTCACCGCGCGGGCGGCGCTCGCGCGGGGTGGCGTGCTGCTGAGTGGTCCCGCGGGTATCGGGAAGACCGCACTGCTGGACGTGCTCGCGCCTCCCGGCACGGCGCCGCGGAGCCGCCCGGCCGAGGCCGACCGGCGGGTGCCCGGCCTGGTGCTGGCCGACCTGTTCGCCGACGTCCGGGTCGACCTGCCCGCCCCGCGCCGGGAGGCGCTGGACCGCGTGCTGCGCCGCCGGGCGGGTGAGCCCGAGCCGCTCGCGTTGCGCCTGGCGGTGTTGACCGCGCTCCGCGCGGCCGACCGGCCGGTGGTCGTGGACAACGGGCAGTGGGTGGACGAGTTGTCGGCCGACGTCCTCGCGTTCGCCGCGGCCAGGACCGCGGGGCGGGTGGTGGTCGCGAGCCGCGAACCGTGGGCGGCCTGGCGTGGTGAGGTGGTCGAGGTGCCGCCGCTGACGCCCGCGGCGACCGCCGAGTTGATGGCCGCGCACGGCCACGTCGACGTGCGGCTCACGGGCGGCAACCCGTGGTACGCCGTCGAGTTGGCCGGGTCGCCGGGCGTCGTCCCGGTGCGGCTGCGGCGCTTCGTCGCGGAGCTGCTGGCCGCCCAACCCGCCGGGACGCGGGCCACGTTGCTGCTCGCCGCCCTGGTCGACCGCCCGGACGTCCGCACGCTGGTCCACTGCGGACGGCCGGCGGCGGCCGGGGAACTCGCGGGTTGCGACCTGGTGCGGGTGGCCGACGACGGGCGCGTGCACTTCCGCCAGCCGCTGGTGGCCGCCGCGATACCGCTGGTCGTGCCGCCGGACGAGGTGCGCGCGGCACACGCCCGGCTCGCGGGGCTGGTGGCCGACCCGGTGGACAGGGTGCGGCACCGGGCGCACTCGGTGGCCGGGTACGACGAGCCCACCGCCGCGGCGCTGCTGCGTGCCGCGCGGGCGGCCCGGCGCGGGGGAGCGCTGGACCGGGCCGCCGAACTGGGCGGGCTCGCCGCCGACCGCACCCCGCCCGGGTCGCCGTCCCGCGTCGCGGCTCGCCGGCTGCGTGCGGCGGGTGACGCGCTCGGCGCGGGCAGGCCGGGGCTGGCGACCGAACTGGCCCGCGCCGTCCTGCGGTCGCCCGCCGTGCCCCGCGGCCAGCGGGTCCGGGCCCGCCTGGTGATGGTCGACGCGCTCGGCTACGACCGGACCGCGGCGGATCGGCTGGTGGGCGAGGCGTTGTCCCACGCCAGGGGCGAGGCCGCCCTGGAGGCGCCCGCCGAGTTCCGGTTCGCCCGGCACGCCGCGGTGAGCGGCGACTACCGCGCCGCCGCACGCCACCTGGCCGACGCCGTGCTGCTCGCCAGGGCCGCCCGGGACCTGCGCACCGAGGTCGGGTCGCTGTCCTCGCTCGCCCTGTGCCAGGCCGCGCTGGGCGACGCGACCGCGGTCGACACCCTGGAGCTGGCGTGCCGCATCGCGCCGGACCACCTGGCCTTAGGCCACGTCGGGACGCGGTGGGCGGCGGCCAGGCTCGACCTGTTCGCCGACCGGCTGCCGTCCGCCGCCGAGCACCTCACGGCGTTGCTCGACCACGCCGACGACCGGGGTGCGCTCGCCGAGGTGGTCGGCATGACGTGGGCGGCCGTCGAGGTGTGGGTGGCGATGGGCCGGTGCGACCACGCGCTGCGCCGGGCCACCGAGTGCCTGCGGGTCGCGGAGACCACCGGGACGGACCTCGCGCCGGCCCTCTACGGCGCCGCGCTCGCCGAGGCGTACGGCGGCGACCCGGCGGTGGCGGACGCGCTGGCCGACCGGGGCGCGCGGCGGGCCGAGTCGGACGGCGACCACTCGTTCCTGGCACGCAACCTGCACGCGCGTGGTCTGGCGGCGTTGGGCGCGGGCGACCCGGAGGCCGCGCTGCCGCCGCTGCGGCGGGCGGTGGCGATCGAGCGGGACGTGGGCGTGATGGACCCGGCGGTGTTCGCGGTACGCGCGGACCTCGCCGAAACCCTCGTCACCGCGGGGCGGCTGGAGGAGGCCGCCGGGTTGATCGGCGGCGCGCGGGCGTGCGCGGTGCGGCTCCGGCGGCGGGGCGTGGTGGCGTCGCTCGACCGCGCCGACGGGATGCTCCGCTTGGCGCTCAAGGACCACGGCCGGGCCGAGCGGTCGCTCCGGGCGGCGGTGGAAGCACACACCGAGCTGGGGCAACCGCTGCAACTCGGGCGTGGCCTGCTGGCGCTGGGCATCGCGGAACGCCGTCGCAAGCGCCGCGGCTCGGCACGCGAACTGCTCGAACGGGCCCGCGAGGTGTTCACCGACAGCGGCGCGCCGAGGTGGGCCGCCAAAGCCGCCGCGCTGCTGGGCGACACACCCGGTGGGGCCGCGTTGACCGGGTTCGAGGCGCGGATCGCGCGGGAGGTCGTCGAGGGCGCGGGCAACCCCGAGGTCGCCGGGCGGCTCAACATCAGCGTCAAGACGGTCGAGGGCGCGTTGACCCGGATCTACCGCAAGCTCGGCGTGCGCAACCGCACCCAGCTCGCGGCCCGGCTGCGGCGGGAGCGGGAATTCCCCGTTTCCGACCCGCGAACCGGCCGCTCATCCTGACTCTCGCTTGTCCCCCCTGCCTAGTGGACGAGGAGAACACCTTGCGCGCCATCATCCTTGCCTGCGCACTGCTGTGCGCGGTGGCCACGCCACCGGCGAGCGCACGAGCCGGTGACGACGTCTCACCCCTGATCATCGGCGGCACACCGGTGACGTCCGCGCCGTGGGCCGCGGCGATCTACCGCAACGGCTCGTTCACCTGCTCCGGCACGATCATCTCGCCGGACTGGGTGCTCACCGCGAAGCACTGCGTCGGCTCGGGCCTGACCGTCAAGGTCGGCAACGTGTACCGCGAGCAGGGCACGCGCGGCACGGTGAGCCAGTACGTCAACCACCCGCAGGCCGATCAGTCCCTGCTGAAGCTGAGCGCGCCCATCCAGGCCGGCCAGTTCTCGAAGCTCGCCGACGCCAACCCGGCCAACGGCACCACGAACCAGATCTACGGCTGGGGCTACACCAGCCGCAACGGCCCGGTCTCGCCGCAGCTCAAGACCGCGGACGTGCGGATGACCTCGGTCTGCCGCGACTACTACGGCGGCCAGGCGCTGTGCACGAGCCGGATCAACGGCAACGCGTGGTCCGGCGACTCGGGTGGCCCGCAGGTCTTCAACGGCCTCCAGGTCGGGGTCGCCTCCACGGCGGACGGGTCTTCCACGCAGCAGTACAGCAGCGTGCCCGCGACGCGGGCGTGGATCCGCTCCACCGCGGGCGTCTGACCGCGTGCCGGGCCGGGGTGGTTCGCGCCGTCACAGGTGCGGTGCGAACCACCCCGGCCCGTCCGGTCACGAACCGTCGGTCACGGTGCCGGTGAGTTCGAACCCGGGGCTCGACGGCTCCGCCGGGATGCGCACCCGGATCTTCTCGACGGGCTCGACCTCGGCGTCGGGCACCGTGGGCACCACGATGTCCGCGCTCACCTCACCCGGCGGGATGTAGAGCAGGACGCGCACCCTCGTGCTCGACAGCGGCCGGGGCGGCAGCGGGTTCTCCTCGCTGGAGTTGTACCGGAACCACTCGGGGTCGACGTCGGTGGTGGACAGCTCCGGTCCTTCGGCCGGCGGTGCCACCGAGCCGGGCCGGACGACGCTGAGGTCGGCGGGAGCGGACAGCGTCGCCCGCCACTTCAGCTCGCCGCCCTCGGTGACGGGGTCGGCCACCGGGGTGATGGTGAGCGTCGGCTGCGGGTCGTCGTCCACCACGGTCAGGCCACCCGAGTGACGACCGGCGACCGTACCCCGCACGGCTTTCGCGAGCACCATGCGCCGGAACGTGGCTCCCCACCGGGTGTTCCCGGTGACCTGCATGGGGATTTCGACGGTGTGCCGTCCGGGTTGGAGGGTGACGAGCTGCTGGGCGAACTCGCGCCCGGACTCGTTGAGGACGAACAGCCGCACCGCGCCCGCGCCCTCACCGGCGACGGTGACCGGCACCTGGACGGTCCGCGTGCCGGAATCGCCTTCCGGCACGCTGATCTGCCCGACGTCGACCCGCGGCAGCGCGACCGGCCGGACGTCCGGCAGTCCGGGTGCGCGGCCGTGTGCGTCGATGAGCCAGGCTTGTCCGGTGCCGCCGCTGGTGTTGATCTCCAGTGCGGTGATCTGACGCAGGTCGATGCCGTGCCTGGGCAGGGGGACGCGGACTTCCTGCGCCCAGCGGGCCGACATCCGCTCTGTGGCGGGCAGTCCGTCGAGCGTGGCGGTGCCGAGCGGTGCGCGTCGCCCGGCGGCGTCGGTGATGGCGATCTCGAACCGGCTGCTCTCGGAGTTCGGCGGGACGATCAGCCGCAGCGCGAGGTCTTCGGCTCGCGCCAGGGAAACCGCTCCACCGGGCCGCACCACCGCCGTCCCGCCGGCGGACCAGCTCAGCGCCACGGCCCGCCGACCCGGTTCCGGCACGATCCCGTAGAACCTGGTGAAGTGCGGCGAACCCCGCCACTCGACCGGCGGCACGCAGGACGTCGTGGTGTCGCGCGTGACCTGGTCGCACATCCGTGCGGTGCCGGTGGCTTCGGTGTTGTCGTCGGGGGTGACGAGGGGTGTGCGTGCGCCGCCGAGGGCGTGGCTGAGCACGCGGGCGGGGTCGGCGGAGGGTGCGCGGACGCCGGTGCCGTCGAGCAGTGGCAGGACCTTCTGGTCGCCGGTGATGAAAAGCCGTGCCGCGGCGGCGATGTAGGTCGCACCGGCGGCCTGCTGCTGTGCCGCGGTGAGCCGGTGCGGCGTGCCGGGCGAGCAGACGACGTCTACCGGCGGTGACGCGAAGTCGTCGGACGCCGGGGCCTCCGCCTGGCCCGGTGTCCACTCGGTGTTGAAGTAGTTGTGGTTCGCGCCGACGAAGTAGAGCGCGCTGTGCAGTGCCGTGCCCCGGCTGACGCCTCGCGTCGCGTCCAGGTACATCTGGCCCTGGAGGTCGCTCACGTCACCGTCGCAACCCGGCAGGATCGTCACCGAAGGCACGTCCGGAGCCGCGTTCTGGCCGAAGATGGTCGGGCCGATCAGCAGGTCGCCCTTGATCTGCCAACGCACCGGCCCGTCGTAACCGCTGCCCGGCGGCGGGGGAGTGGTGCTGTCGATGGCGGCCCGGTTGACGCCCTCGCCGCCACGCGAGTGCCCGACCAGGAACACCTTCGACAGGTCCGCGACCGGTGACGCGCGCACGACCTCCGGCGCGGACGCACGGCCCGAGCCCGCCCAATCGGCCCACTTCGCCAGGTGCGAGCGAACCAGTGCCGACCGCGCACCCGCACCGGACTCGGGATCACGGGCGTCCTGCGCGTTGACGCCGTTGGCGGAGATGGACACCGTCACGTATCCCTGCGACGCCAACAGTTCCTGCGCCTGGAGGTACCCCCGGTAGCTGGGTACGGGCTTCGTGCCTCCCGGGCACGGCCAAGCGCCCAGGATCTCCTCCGGGTCGGCCGGGTCGTAGCACGTGAAGTGCCTGCCGTGCAGGAACAACGCCAACGGCCGCCGACCGGGGGCGTCCTTCGGCGCGACGACCACGGCCCGCATCTCGATCGGCGTCGCGTAACCCGGAACCTCGACGGGGTCCAACGCGTACTCGCCACCCCGGGTCCGGAACGGACCGGGCCGACCGGGATCCACCGCGCCGACCGGCAGCGGCGCGGCCACCGGCGGAGGCGCGACGAGCGGGCGCGCCGGCGGTTCCACGACGTCCAACCGCCTGCCCGAACTGCGCACCTGGAGCCGGTCCACCCCCCGGACGTCGGCGTCGGGCAACGTGTAGGTGCGCAGGTCGGCGGACGGGCCGGGCACGCCGAGCCGCCGGTCCCCGTCCCAGAACTCGATCGCGGCGTCACCCGGCGGGATCGGCTCGGCGGCCGTCCACGTCAGCTCCGAGCCGGAGATCGCCCAACCGGGCGGTGGTCCGGTGGTCACCGGTTCGGCGACCGCGACCACCGGCGAGGCCAGCCCCACCACCAGCAGGGCAGGCAACGACAACTTGACCAACATCATGCAAATCCCCCTTGAATTGGTCAATGCACGATCAGTTCTAGTGCCGCCGCGGATCGGGGAACAAGAGCTGAACGCAGCATCCTCCGGCTGATACAATGTGCCGAGCAGCGCGAGCGGTCCACAGTGGACTCGTGGTCGACGCGTGTCCTCCCGGGAGGGTGGCTTTTCGCACGTGCGCGCGGGTCTTCCCCGCCGCGTTCGGGAGCAGGGAACGGCGAGGAGTCGGACGTCGCCCCGAATTGCCACCCCGTCCGGGTGACCGCGCACAGCCGCGCTCACTGCCGGTCCACCCCCACGCCCCCGGTACCACTCGCGCCACCCCATCGGAGAGCAGTGTCACTGGGCCGGTTGGAGCAGGTGGTCCCGGGTACTCCGGTCGGTATGACAGCGGATCACGCCAGGGGCGGGGCCAGTGCGGCGGTCGGGCGGGACGTCGAGGTCGTGGACGCCGTGGTGATCGGGGCCGGGCCGAACGGCCTGGTGGCCGCCAACCTGCTGGCCGACGAGGGCTGGGACGTGCTGGTGCTGGAGGCCGCCGCCGAGCCCGGCGGCGCCGTGCGCACGGCCGAGATCACCGCACCCGGCTTCCGCAGCGACCTGTGCAGCGCGTTCTACCCGCTCGGCGTGTCGTCACCGGTGCTGGCCGAGTTGGGGCTGGAGCGGTTCGGGTTGCGGTGGCGGCACGCGCCCGAGGTGCTGGCGCACGTGCTGCCCGACGACCGGTGCGTGGTGCTGTCCCGCGACGTCGACCGCACGGCCGAGTCGGTGGCCGCGTTCCACCCCGCCGACGGTGACGCGTGGCGGGCCGAGTTCGCGCGCTGGCAGCGCCTCCGGGACCCCTTGCTGGAGGCGATCACGCGCCCGTTCCCGCCGGTACGGGCCGCCGGGCGGCTGGTGCGCTCGGTGGACGCGGGTGACCTGCTCCGCACCGCCAGGTCCCTGGTGCTCTCGGCCCGCCGGTTCGGCGTGGAGCGGTTCGCCGGGCGGGGCGCGCGCGACCTGATCGCGGGCAACGCGATGCACACCGACCTGGGACCGGACCACGCGGCCGGTGGCGTGTTCGGGTGGCTGCTGTCCATGCTCGGTCAGGACGTCGGGTTCCCGGTGCCGGAGGGCGGCGCGGGCAGCCTGACGGACGCCCTGGTGGGGCGGCTGACCGTGCAGGGCGGTCGGATCGCGTGCGGTCGGCCGGTGACCGACGTCCTGGTCGCCGGTGGCCGGGCGATGGGCGTGCGGGACGCCGAGGGCGGCCTGGTGCGGGCGCGGCGGGCGGTGCTGGCGGACGTGCCCGCGCCGACCCTGTACCGGGACCTGGTGGGCGTCGAGCACCTGCCCGGCCGGTTCACGCGCGACCTCGACCGCTTCGCCTGGGACGACGCCACGATCAAGGTCGACTGGGCGTTGTCCGGCGAGGTGCCGTGGACGTCACCCGCGGCCGGTTCGGCGGGCACCGTGCACGTGGGCGCGGACATCAACGGGCTCGCCGACATCAGCACCGACCTCGCCTGCGGCCGGATACCGGACCAGCCGTTCCTGCTGATGGGCCAGATGACGACGGCCGACCCGTCGCGGTCACCCGCCGGCACGGAGTCGGTCTGGGCGTACACGCACGTGCCGCGTGGTCTCCGCTGGTCGGCCGACCGGTTGCGGCGACGTGCGGACCGGATCGAGCAGGTCGTCGAACGGCACGCGCCCGGCTTCCGGGACCGCGTCGTCGGGCGGTCCGTCGCCGGTCCCCGCGAACTCCAGGAGCACAACCCGAGCCTGGTCGACGGCGCGATCAACGCGGGCACCGCGGGCATCCACCAGCAACTGGTGTTCCGGCCGGTGCCGGGACTGGGCCGCGCGGACACCCCGGTCGACCGGCTGTACCTCGCGAGCGCGTCGGCGCACCCCGGCGGCGCGGTGCACGGCGCGCCCGGCGCGAACGCCGCGCGTGCCGCGCTGGCCCGCGCCGGCTGGACGGGCCCGGCCTACCACGCCGCGGTGGACGCGCTGCACCGCGTCCTCTACGGCTGACGTGTCGGAGCCCGAACCGCGGGTATCCGTCGCCCATGACGGAGACGGTCGTGGTCGGCGCCGGGTTGGCCGGGTTGTCCGCCGCGTTCGAGCTGACCGACCGGGACCGCCGCGTCCTGGTCCTGGAAGCCGGGCCGGTGGTCGGTGGGAGGACGGCGTCGTGGGACGACCGGTCGATGCGCGTGGAGTCCGGCCTGCACCGGGTGCTCGGCTTCTACGCGGAGCTGCCCGCGCTGCTGCGGCGCGCGGGGTGCGAGCTGGACCGCGTCGTGCACTGGGAGGACGAGGTGGAGATCCGCACGCCGGAGGGCGTGCGCGCGGTGCTGGGCGCGTCCCCGCTGCACAAGCCGCTCAAGACGCTGCTCGGGCCGCTGGCGCGGTGGGACCTGCTGTCGCCGCTCGACCTGGCCTCGCTGGCGCCGTTCTTCGCCGCCGGGCTCGCCACCTACCTGCGGACACCCCACCGGCTGGACCAGTGGGCGCTCGCCGACTACGCGCGTCACCTCCGGGTCACCGACCGGGCGCTGCGGCACCTGCTGGTCCCGCTGTCGGCGGGCATCTTCTTCCTGCCGCCGGAGCGGTACTCGGCGGCCAACTTCTTCGGGTTGTTCGCGCCCGCGCTGCCACGCGTGCACCAGGTCCGGCTCGGCGCGTTCCTCGGCGGCATGACGGACGTGATGTGCCAACCGATCGCCGACGCGATCACCGCCCGGGGCGGCGAGGTCCGCACCGGGGTCGAGGTGACCGGGCTGGAGGTCGTGGACGGCGCGGTCACCGGCGTCCGCACGGCGGAAGGCGTGATCCACGCGTCGAACGTCGTCCTCGCGACCGACCTGGGCAACGCCCAGCGGCTGCTCCGGCCCGCGCTGGGCGGGCACGCGTGGTTCGCGCGGTTGCTGGCCGCGCCGACCACGCCGTCCGTGACCGTCCAGTTCGAACTGGACCGGCCGAGCACCGAAGTGGACCGCACGACGTTCGGTCCGGGCACGGTGCTGGCGAGCTTCAGCGAGCAGTCCCGCACCACGTTCCCGTCGGACGGCCGGCTGTCGGTGATCCTGGAATCACCCGAGCGGTTCCTGCACCGGTCCGACGAGGAGATCGCCGCGGTGGTGGTCGGCGACGCCGCCCGGATCGGCCTCGACCTGGCCGGGCACGTCCGGCAGCACCGGGTCGTGCGGTTCCACCACGACTTCCTGTCCCTCGAACCCGGCCACCTGAGGGACCGACCCGGGCAGCGGACACCCGTGCCGGGCCTGGTGCTGGCGGGCGACTACACCCGGCAGCGGTTCCTGTCCAGCATGGAGGGCGCGGTCGTCTCCGGCCGCGCCGCCGCCCGAATCGTCGACGGAGAAACATGAAGGTCGTCATCACCGGCGCGTCCGGGAACATCGGCACCGCCCTGCTGCGCGTCACCCGGGACTGGGAGGTCGTGGGCGTGGCCCGGCGACCGCCCGACGTCACGGGGGAGCCGTACGCGGGGGTCCGCTGGGTCACCGCCGACGTCGGGACCGACGCGCACGCGTTGCGCAGGGCGTTCGAGGGCGCGGACGCCGTGGTGAACCTGGCGTGGGCCATCGACCCGAACACCGACGAGCCGCCCATGGACCGGACCAACGCGTCGGGCAGCGGGAACGTGCTGGACGCCGTCGTCGCGGCCGGTGTGCCGCACGTGGTGTGCGGGTCCTCGATCGCCGCGTACGGACCCGCCGACCGGTGGCGACGCGTCGCGGAGGACTGGCCGTGCACCGGGATCGCCGACAGCGCTTACAGCGCGGGCAAAGCCGCGTTGGAGAAGCGGCTCGACGAGTTCGAGCACGCGCACCCGGACGTTCTGGTCACCCGGTTCCGGCCGTGCGCGGTGGGGCAGGGCGATGCCGCGACCCAGCTGACGAGCCGGCTGCTCAGCCCGTTGCTGCCCACACCGCTGCTCGCCCGCCGGTGGCTCCCGGTTCCACTGTGGAGGGACCTGCGGCTGCAACTGGTCCACGCCGACGACGTGGCCCGAGCCATCAGGCTGATGCTGGAGCGGCGTGCGGGCGGTGCGTTCAACCTGGCGGCCGAACCCGTCCTGCCCGCGCAGACCCTGGCCGAGGCGTTCGGCGGCGTCCACCTCCCGGTGCCGCTCCCGGTGCTGTCCGCGCCGGCGTGGGCGGCCTGGCGGCTGGGACTGCAACCACTGCACCCGGCGTGGCTCCGACTGGCCGACGAGGTGCCGCTGGTCGAAACCACCCGCGCCCGCGTGGAACTCGGCTGGCAGCCGCGGCGCGGCGCGGTCGAGGTGCTGCACGAACTGGCCGACGCCATGCGGGCCGACCACCACGCACCCGCGCCACCCCTGCACCCGCGCCGCCGCCTCCGGCTCGGCCGGCCCACCCACCAGAGCCAGCACGCGTAGGCGGGAACCGCCACCGGCACGGGTGAACGGCCGGCCGTCCCGCCGGTCGCAGGCGCCGGCACGCGTACGCGGTCGGCCATCCCGTGCGCGCCGGTGTGCACGTGGTCGGCCCGCCAACCAGGGCGGAGGCCCCCGCCGACACGCGTGCGCGGCCGATCACCCGGCCGGTGCTCGGCCCCTCCGCCAGAGCCGGCCCGAGCAGGTGGTCAGACCTCGCGGGTGTCCTTGCCCACCGCGAGGTCGGCCAGCCTGCGCAGTGATTCCCGGTTGCGCGGCACCAGCAGCAACGCCTGCACCGCTTCCGGCAGCACCACCCCGGGCCCACGCGTCGCCCGCTCCGTCATCGTGATCCGCGTCGAGTTCGGCTCGTCCTCCGTCAGCTCCAACCGCACCAACGCCGCGCCGAACGGCCACAGCCGGGCCTCCAGCTCCAGCAGCCGGGGCCGTTCCACCTCGCGCACCGTCGTCACGTCGTGCACCAGCAACGGCCAGGGGCCGACGCTGTGGTGGATGCGCGTGCCCTTGTCCGGCCAGCCGGGGTCCACCTCGCGGATGTGCGCGGCGCCGACCACCCACCCCACGTACGACCAGCCGTCGGCCAGCACGTCGAACACCCGATCCGCCGTCGTCGGCACCACGGCAGACACCTCGACCATGCCCTCACCCACCTCGGTACGCGGAAAGCCTGTGCATCACCTACTACCCAGCGCACGCACGCGCAAACGGATGTTCAGCCGGTGGTGGCAGGCTTCCCGCGTCCGGGTGAGAACCGACTAGATCCGCGGATCGGGTCGTGGCAGCAGGCAGCCCCGCCGGTCGAGGTCCAGCCGGTGACCCGCGACGCACGTGGTCAGCCAGTGCGTCTGGGTCCCGTAGCCGATGCCCTTGTGCACCGTGATGACGCCGTAGCGGTCCATTTCGCACGGGTTGTTCTCCGTGCACTGACCGCCGTCGCGGTTGCTCGTGTTGTTGATCGCGACGACGTCGCCGCTGCCCGCGTCGACCACCGGCGAACCCGACGTCCCCGGCCCGGTGTTGCACGCCGGGCCGTACCGCAGCACGTCCTTCGTCACGTAACCGGCTTCCAGCACGCGATACGCGACGTGGTCGACGCGGCAGGAGAAGATCTGGCGCAGGCTGCCCGACACCACGCGGATATCCGCGCCCCGCGCCGGTCGCTCGGCGGACACCGTGCGGGGCCGGACGCCGTGCTCCCGCGCCAACTCCCGGTAGGTCGAAGCCACCTGGTACAGCGCGATGTCCGTCCCGGTCATGGTCACGTAGAGCGCCTTGGTCGCGGTCAGCGCGGCGATCGGCTCACCCGCGCCGTCGAGCAGGTCGAACGCGCGGTCGGCCGGCTGGTCGACGAGGACCTCGTCCGGCACCGGCCACGGCCCGTCGTAGCAGTGGCCGTTGGTGAGGACCAGCGCGCGGTCGTCGTCCCGCGATCCCGGCATCCGCACCAGCGACCCCGAGCACCCGTTCACGTCGACCGCGCCCGCGAAGTCGATCGCCGCGGCCCGCGCGGCCGGAGCCGCGACCGCCAGCACCAGGAGGACACCGGACAGCACACCGATCCGTCGTGACACCCCCATCGTCATCACCGGGCCCCGGGGCAGGTGCCGCCGGCCGTGCGGCCGGTGCGGAAGAAGTCGACGGCCTTCGCGGCGCAGGAGGTCTTGGCCAGCGAACCGTGCACGTCGTCCTGGACGGTCAACAGCGTGCCGCCAACCGCCTTCCGGGTCGCCACCGCCCACTCGTGGGGAGTGGTGTCCTCGTCGGCGTGACCGGACAGCTGGAGCGGGCTCCTCCCCTTGACCGGCTGTGGCACCTGCGCTTCCCACGGCCACGCCGCGCACCACACGGCGAGCTGCGCGCCCCCGCCGCTCGCGGGATAGGTGCGGATGCGCGACTCGTGGTCCGCCCACAGCTCCTCGAAGGTGCGGCCACCGGTGCCGTCGTTGCACATGATCGCGTTGTACTGGAGGCCGTTCATACCCCCGTGACCCTCCTCGAACCCGGACGCCCGCACCGGTGCCATGTCGGACGGTGGCAGACCTCCGTCGCGCACGGTGGCGAGATCCCGCGCCGTCGGGACCCAACTGCGTGGTCCGCCGCCCAGCCGGGCGTTGACCCAGTCGCCGTCCACCACGACGGCCCCGTCACCCACCACCGGTTCCCGGGTGAGCCGGGTCCGCAGGTCGAACACCGCCGCGCGGACGGCTTCGGCGGTGCGCCCGAAGTGGTACTCGTGGTCGCGCCGCGCCAACCAGGACGTGAAGTCGCCGAACAGGCGCTCGTGCACGGCGTCGAAGGAAGCGGCCATCGCGGCGCGGTCCATGACCGGCGGCATCACCGAGTCGAGCCACATCCGGTCGACCCGCCGGTCGAACAGCGACCGGTAGGCCACACCCACCGCCGTGCCGTAGGAAACGCCGTAGAAGCCAATCTTCTCCACGCCGAGCGCGGCCCGGATGGCATCCACGTCGCGGGCGATGTTCGCGGTGGTCAGCTGCCGCACGAACGCGGGATCCACCGCGGTGCACCGGGTGTTGAACTCGGCCTGCTGGTCGAACGCCGCCCTGTCCCGCGCCCGGCGATCCGCGCCGGGCGGCAACTCCGGGTACGGGCCTTCCACGCAGTCGACCTTCTCGCTGTACCCCACGCCACGCGGGTCGAACCCGACCAGGTCGTGATCGGCGGCCAGTTCCCCGATCCGCTGACGGGAGAACGAGAGCGGGGCGTCGATGTTCACCACGCCCGGACCGCCGGGGCTGATCACCAGCACACCGCGCCGCTTGGCCGGTTCGGCCGCTTTGATGCGGCTGACCGCGATCTTGATCGTGCGCTCGCCGGGCTTCGCGTAGTCCATCGGTACGGTCACGGTGGTGCACTCGGACCGGGTGTCGTTCTTGTCGGGCCAGTCTTTTGCCGTGGTGGCACAGGGTTTCCACGACAGTTCTCGCGCGCCGTGCGCGACCGCGGGCAGCCCGGCCGCCGACACCGCCAACGCGGCGGCCACGGCTGCGGGAGCCGTTCTCCGGATGATCATGGCGGTTACGCTAGGAACGCCGTGTCCGGATGGCGTGCGCGCTGTGTGACAGGTTCGTGACAGCCGCGCCCGGTCAGCCCCGGGTCAGCTGCACGAGGAACTCGGTGTTGGTGCGGGTCTTGCGCAGGCCGTCCAGCAGGACGTCGACGTCGCGGCCGGCCAGGGCGCGGCGCAGGGTCCTGGCCACGGCGACCTCGTCCGGCGACAGCAGGAGGTCGTCGCGCCGGGTGCCGGACAGCTCCACGTCCACGGCGGGGAACACCCGCCGGGCCGCGGTCTTCCGGTCGAGCTTCAGCTCCGCGTTGCCGGTGGCCTTGTACTCCTCGAAGATCAGGGTGTCGCCGAGCGAACCGGTTTCCACCAGGGCGGTGGCGAAGATCGTGAGCGAACCACCGCCCTCCACGTCGCGTGCCGCGCCGAGGAAGCGCTTGGGCGGCAGCAGCGCGCCCGAGTCGATGCCGCCGGACAGCACGCGGCCCGAGGAGGGCGCGGCCAGGTTGTAGGCGCGGCCGAGCCTGGTCAGGGAATCCAGCAGCACCACCACGTCCCGGCCCTCCTCCACGAGGCGCTTGGCGCGTTCGACGGCCAGTTCGGCGAGCAGGATGTGGTCGGCGGGCGCGTGGTCGAAGGTGGAGGCGACCACCTCGCCCGGCACGCCGCGGCGGATGTCGGTGACCTCCTCGGGGCGTTCACCCACCAGCACCGTGATCAGGTGGCACTCCGGGTTGTTCCGGCTGATGCCCTGCGCGATGGCTTGCAGGACAGTGGTTTTACCGGCCTTGGGCGGCGCGACGAGCAGCGCGCGCTGCCCCTTGCCGACGGGCATCACGAGGTCGATCACCCGGTTCGTCAGGTTCTCCGGCGTGGTCTCCAACCGCAGCCGCTCGGTCGGGTGCACGGGCACCAGGTCGGCGAACTCGGGACGCCGCGGCGAAACCCCGGCCGCCCGACCGTTGACCCGGTCGACCCGCACCAGTGGCCGCTGCTTGCCCGAGCGCTGCCCGGAGGCGATCCCGGCAACCAGATCCCCGCGCCGCAACCCGTGCCGCCGCACCAGCGAAGGAGGTACGTGCACGTCGTCCGGCGAGGGGAGGTACCCCTGCACCCGGAGGTGCGCGGTCGTGCCTTTCAAGTCGAGGACGCCGGTGACGTTCACCAGCACCTCGGGTTCGTTTTCGGACAGCAGAACAGCGGTCATGATGTGTGTCCTTTCCGGACGGAAGCGGGCCGTGACAGCACACGGCACCGGAAGAGCGGGCGAACGCAGGTGGGACTGGGTTCGATCCCGGAGAAGCGACCTGGGGAGGCAGAGCCAACATCCGCAGGCGCTGACAGCAGGGTAACCCCACTCGTCCGCCCGGTGCAACCACAACCGCGTTACCGCTGTTCACAGGTGGTGCGTGGGCTCAGGCGGCGCTACCCGTCCCATGACGACCCGACGGACCGCAGAGGTGGCTACCCGCCGCCGAGCACACTCGGCTCATGGTGGATACGACGCACATAGGAAACGTCTTGCGCGGTCCGGTCGGCGGCCACGTGGTGCAGGCCGGGGTCGTTCGGCAACTGGTGGTTTCCCCACCCGAACCGGAGCTGCGACCGGTACCGCGGCAACTCCCTCCTGCGGTGAGGGACTTCACGGGCCGGGTGGAGCAGATGGCGGAACTTGACGCCCTCATCTCCTCCGTATCTGTGGACGGCAGTACGGGAACCACGGTGATCTCGGCGTTGAGCGGTACACCCGGCGTCGGGAAGACAGCGCTGGCGGTGCGGTGGGCACACCGCGTCCAGCACCGCTTTCCGGACGGCACCCTGTTCGCGGACCTCGGCGGGTTCGGTCCCGGCACGCCCCTTGACCCAGCGGTCGTGCTGTCGCGCTTCCTCGGAGCGCTCGGTGTGCCGGAACGGCGAGCGCCCGTCGCTCTGGCGGAGCAGAGCGCCCTGTATCGATCCCTGCTGTCGGGGCGCCGCGTGCTAGTCGTGCTGGACAACGTCGGCGAAGCCGAACAAGTGCGGCCTTTGCTGCCCGGGTCTCCCGGATCGTTCGTGTTGGTGACGAGCCGCGTCGGCTTGTCCGAGCTGGTGATCGTCGAAGCAGCGAAGCGGGTCGCGGTCGACCTCTTCGACGAGGAAGAGGCGGTGGCGCTGGTCACCGGCGTGATCGGTGCGGACCGGGTGGAGGCGGAGCCCTCGGCGGTGCGAGACCTCGTCGGGATGTGCGCTCGGCTCCCGCTCGCGTTACGGGTCGCGACCGCTCGTATCGCCTCGCGGAGGTACTTGCGCGTGGCTGACGTGGTGGCGGAGATCCGCGATGAAAGGAGAGGGGCCAACATGTTCGGTAACAACAGCAACGCGGTCGAACCGGTCTTCGGCTGGTCTTATACGCGGCTATCAGGAGCACACGCCCGTGTGTTCCGTTGCCTGGGGTTGCACCCGGAGCTGGAGTTCGGGGTGCCCGCAGTCGCCGCACTGGCCGGTGTCGACGTTCGGGACGCGGTCGTCGCACTGGAGGCGCTGGCGGACCAGCACCTGGTCGAGCCGGTCGGCCGTGATCGGTACCGGATGCACGACCTGCTGCACGCCTACGCGGCTCGCTTGGCCTGCACCGAGGAGTCGGCGGACGCACGCGATGCGGCGCTCGGGGCGCTGTGCGAGTGGTACGCGTGCGCTGCGGACGCGGCCGATCGCCTGATCTTCCCGGATGCGGTGCGCTTGCCGATCACCACCGGTACGTCCGCGGTACTCGCGCCGATCAACGATCGATCAGCCGCCCTGGAGTGGTTCGACCTCGAGCAGCACGCACTGAGGTCCACGCAGCGGAGCGCAGCCGTACTCGGGCTCGAACAGGTGGTGGTGGTGTTGGCGGCGGCGGCGCGACACCTGGGGTTGCGCCGCCGCGCGCTGTGGCCGGAGCGGCTCGCGGCCGAGTCGCTCGGTTTGAGTGCCGCCCGAAACGCGGGTGACCGTGCGTCGGAAGCGTTCCTCCTAGTTCGACGAGGGCAGACGCACCGAGCGCTGGGCGACCACGTCGCCGCTGTGGCGGACTTCAGCGAAGTCCTCGCGCTGGCGGAAGCCGACGGAGATCACGTCCGACTGCGCGAGGCGGTCGGTGGGCTTGCTCTTACTTACAAGGAGCAACACCGGTACATAGAGGCTTGGGCCTATTACGAGGTCGCGTTGAACCTGGCACGCGAAGCGGAAAACGGGCTGGCAGAGGCGATCGTGATGTGCAACCTCAGTCAGATCAGCTCCGCCATCGGCCGATATCGGAGCGCTCTGGCCTATGCCGAACGGGAGCTGGAACTGCGCACCCGGATCGGTAGCCCGATCGGTATCGCGTACGCACAACACGACTTGGCCGTAGCCCTTCAAGGGTTGGGTCGGCACTCCGCCGCCGCGGATCTGTGCGAACTCGCGGTGGCCGGCTACACCCGGCACGGTGGCGCGGAGGCGGAGTGCGCGACCGCCTTGGAAACGCTGGCGACTTCCTTGTCCCGGCTGGGGGAGGTCGACTGGGCGGTGGAGTGCTTGCGGCAGGCCACCGCGGTTCTGGCCGCCTTGGAGGACCCGCGCGCGGAGCAAGTGCGTCGAACGGCGGACGCACTTGCTTCCGGTGGGTGACCTGGCGTCAGACCACGCCTCGGCCACATGTCGGGCAGTCGGCCCGAGGCCCCTCCACACCCAGCGCGACGTTGTCGAGCAAGGTGACCAGGTTGAATCCGTACTCGCGGTTGACCGGTAGCGCAGGGACACCGGTCACCAAGCTCATCGCGGCATGTGCGGCCAAATGTCCTGCGATACCCGATGACACGGCGTTTGCCGCGTTCACCGCGGTACTGCCGATCCCTCCGGGCCAGGGTGTGATGGGCAGTGACTCGATGTGCTCCTGGTTGGCACGGCGGGCGCAGTCGTAACACGGTCCGGTTCCGGGGCGAAACACACCCACGTTGACCTGGGGACCGTGATAACCACCGTGCACCCATGCGGTTCCGGTATCCCGACACGCCCGGTTCGTCCACGACCGGATCTGTGACGGGGTATCGGCCGCCATGAGCAGCACGTCGCACTTGGCGGCGAGCCGCCGCAGGACGTCGGGCCCGTCCACCGCGGTTCTCTCCCCGGTCACGCGAACCTCCCGGTTGTGGGCCCGAAGGCGTCGCACTGCCGCGACAGCCTTGTGCCGCCCAAGATCGCGCTCGGTGTAGATGAGCTGGCGGTTGAGGTTGGAAAGTTCCACCACGTCCGGTTCTACGAGGTGCACCTGACCGACGCCCGAGGCGACCAGTGCCAGCGCGGCGGTGCTGCCAACGCCGCCCACCCCGACCACCACCACCCGCGCGGAGCGCAAAGCCGACTGAGCGGCCCAGCTACCCGCACCGGGCGTTCTGCTCATCCAACGCCACAGCGCTCGGCCTCGGCTGTAGCGGTCCTGCTCGGAGGGGCTGAGGTCGGTGGGCGGCGGTTCCGCGGCGTCCTCCAAGTGCCCCTGGGCGTCGAGCTCGTCAAGCGCCGTGCGCACGTCGGCGGCGGCGTGGTCGGGAAACCTGCGAGCCATGTCCGAGATCACCTGCTCGGTGGTGTGAGTGCCGTCGAGCGCGGCGAGCAACGCCCAGACCCAGCCGTCGGGGTCGTGCACGACCGAGGCGATGCCGGGAACCCGACCACCGATGCGCACCTCGTTCGCGCCGAGGAGGAAAGGTCGGTGCTCGTGCTTCACTCGGGGGCGACGGATGGTGCTTCTACGTATCACGCGTTCTCCTCGTTCTGCGAGCTGAAAGTGGGTCCGCGGTCGACCGGGATGAACCGGAGGACGCGGTGCCCGGCGTTCGATCTGCCGGAGCGAGCGCAGCGATCGGTCCTCGATGCGTCCAGGCGCACCGGCAACAGGTCCAGGAAGGCGGTGGACTGGAGTGAGGTGCTGCCGCGACACGGGGTTCGCGGCAGCACACGCCCGTCGGGCTGCCTCATGAGCGGTCAGCGACCGTCCGCCGTGCCCCCGTTGCCCCCTGCGAGGACTGCGGGCGTCGAGGTGTTCGTCATGGTCTTTCCCCTTTCTGCGGGCCGTGATCGCCTTGATCACGGGAAATCGGCGGTCCGGTGGACCGGGATCGGAGTGGACACGCCAGGCGTGGCGCTGTCCGGCAGGTTGAGCGCGCGGTAGCACGCGTTTCGCAGCACCGCTGCCGAGTGGTGGGGCAATGACGTGATGCGGGAGACCACCGCGTGTGCGGTGCGGGACTCGCGGGCTCGATCGAGCTGGTCTTGTAGTGGTGCGGCGCGGTCGAGCGTCGGAGCCGCCTTCACCAGAGACTCGGTGAGGGAGCCCGCTTCCAGCCAGGTCGCCGGAGGACGCGCGAGCAGCACCGGTTTCCCCGCTGCCACGGCGTACGCCGTGACAAGGCCGTGGTCTCCTACGACCCGATCAGCGGCGACGACCGGTATCCGCAAGTCCGTGGTCGGCTTGGTGAGGATCACGTCAGATCTGCGGATGTGGGCGACCCACGCGCGGAGATAGCGCGAACCGCGCGTGTCCCATGCATCCGGGTGGATTTGGATCAGTACGAGGTAACCGGTGGTGGACAGCTCCGCGGCCAAGCGCTGGAACGCGCTAGGCGAACGCGTCACCGGGGAGCGCGGCTCGTATGCGGAAGTCAAGAGCACGACGGCTCTGTCCGGTGGAAGTCCGAGGTGCGCGCGGTACCGGTCCCGGAGCGGCGCGCTGGCCACCAACCGGTCGAACCCCGGATCACCCGCCACGACCGCGTGCCGTACCGCGCCAGACCACCGCTTGAGCAGTGCCTGCCGGTCGCGGTCGTGTGCCAACGCCACTACGGACCAGGGATGACCCTCAGACCCGTCGCCGACGGCTCGGGCGATGTCGGTGACGTCGCCGTGGTGGGATGAACCGCGAAACACGCCCTGCGTCGAGACACCGGGCAACAACAGGATCGGACCGCTGAGCCGGTCCAGCTGTCGCGCGGACGCCGAGACCACGAGGTCGAACCTCTCCTCCTCCGCCTGCTCCCAAGGGATCACGGGCGCGCCCCTGTGGCGCAGCAAGTCCGACCCTCCGCCGCCCACCGCAACGGGACAGGTGAGAACGACCCGCACCGCGGGGTCGTCCTCGACCACCGCGAGCGCGTCCAGCACCCGGTGGGCTGCCGCGACGTTGTGCACGACCCCGAGCACCACTCGGCGCACCGGAAGACCGCGTTCCGGCAAAGTCCGCCTCCAACACCGCGTGCTCTTCCGCGTTGTCACGGGACCTCCTTCTCGCTCGTCGACCGGATGCCAAGAGCGTGGTGGGCGAGCGCGGGGCGACCGCGTGGTCAGCGCGGGGCGACCGCGTGGTCGGCCATCCGCGCGCCCGTGCTCTGCTTCACTGGGCGACGTGAGCGGTGACGAGATCGAGGTCCGACTGCTGAGTCCGGTGACCCTCCTGGTGGGAGGGGAGCAGCGGCTGATCACGCAGAGCCGGGTGCTCGCCATGCTCGCCGCGCTGGCCCTGGACGAGCGGCTGACCGCCGACCACCGGAGGTTCAACGCGCTGTTGATGGGAGCCGGCCAGGGACTGGGCCGGTCGACGCTCACGCACTACCTCGCCAAGCTGCGCCGGGAGGTCGGCGCCGATGTGCTCCCGGTGAACCAACGCAACGGGGCGCGGCTGCACCTGGCGCGCGACCGGGTCGACTACTGGCGGTTCCGCGCGTACCTGGATGCCGCTGACGGGTTCCGCGACGACCCGGAGCGGCGGATAGCGCCCTTGCGCGCGGCGGTAGCGGAATGGCGCGGGGACGAGCCGCTCATGGGCATCGGCCAAGCCCATTTCGACTCCGAAACGCGCTTCCTCGACGAACTCCACCGCAAGACGTACCTCGACCTGGTGACCGCGCAGCGGAAAAGCGGCCGGTACGAAGCGGCGGTGGCCGACGCGCGCCGTGCGAGCGCGCTGTGGCCCATGGATCACGAAGTGCTGGACGCTCTCATGGCTGCCGGAGCCGCTGCCGGTGACGCCGTCGTCGTCAAGAACGCCGCGCGGGATTTCGCCGTGCGGTTGGGCGCCGCGGGGCTCCGACCGCCACCGGACCTCCGTCGGAAGGCGGACGAGTTCGCCGAACTCGCCGCGACGGCAAGTCCCGTCGAAGTGGCGGGATTCGTCCCACCCAACCACCTCCCCCGGGCGCTGGAGGTGCTGCACGGCCGCGAAGCGGAGTTGACGCGGCTGGACTGGCTGGTCGAGGGAGGCAGGACGCGGTCGCGGGCGGCGGCCTTGGTCGGGGCACCCGGCGTCGGCAAGACCCAACTCGCCCTGACCTGGGCGCATGGTGCGGCGTCCCGCTTCCCGGACGGCGTGTTGCACGGAGACCTGGACGGCTTCGCCGACCGGCCCCCGGCCTCGGTCGAGCGAATCCTCACGTCGTTCGTCACCGCTCTCGGCGGTACACCGGGCGGAGACCTGCTCGCTCGTTACCGCAGCCTCCTGGCGAACAGGTCGGTGCTCGTCGTACTGGACAACGCGGAGAGCTACGAGCAGGTCGACTCCCTGCTCCCGGCGGGACCGCGCTGCGCGGCCGTCGTCACCAGCCGATCCCGGATGCCCGGGTTCGGTTCCGCTGGCAGCGCCGAGGAGGTCGTCATCGAACCGCTCACGCCGGAAGCCGGGTTGGCCATGCTGCGGGGCTTGATCCGGGACGACCGGGTCAAGCGCGAGTGGCTCCACGCGGAGCAACTGGTCGAAGCCTGCGAGGGGCTGCCGTTGGCGATAGCGATCGTCGCGGCACGCGCCACGCGACGGTCCAAGCTCAGCCTGGCGCGCATCCTGGATGAGCTGCGCACCACGGCGTTGCTGGACTCCAGTGTCCCGACGAACCGGCACATCACCTTGCGCGACGTGCTCAGGTGGTCCTACGCCGCGCTCTCGGCACCCGCGTCGAGGCTGTTCCTGGTGCTCGGGCTCCACCCCGGCCCGACGGCCGGACCGGACGCGCTCGGTTTCGCCTCCGGTCTCCCCGAGGACGAACTGCGCCGTGCGGTGGAGGAGTTGCTCGCCGGCAACCTCCTGGAGGAAGTGGACGAGGACAGGTTCCGCCTGCACGACGTGCTGAGGGCGTTCGCGATCGACCTCGCCACCACCAGCTTCACCGAGTCGGAGCGCGCGGATGTGCGAGCACGGGTGGCGGATCACCTGATGTGGGCCGGGCGTGCGTGCGACCTGGCCCTGGGGTCGGGACGGGAGTACCCGGCGGGCGAACCGCCCACCGGCTTGTGCCTCCCGGAGGCGGACCAGGACCGGGCGATGCGGTGGTTCGACGACGAGTACGCCGTCATCGTCGCTGTCCTCACCGCGCCCGCCTACCGCGACCTGGAGTCCCGTCACTGGCAGTTGGCTCTCGCCGTCACCCGGTACCAGCAGATGCGCGGCCACTGGCTCGACTGGGAGAGCTTCCTCGTGGCGGCCCGGGACACCGCGGCGCGCACCACCGGGCCGAGGTTCCGCTCGGCCGTTCACCGCTCGCTCGGCACGGCGCGGCGGAAGCTGCACAAGTACGACTTGGCCGCCTCGGACGCCCGAGCGGCGTTGGCCCTCGCGCGGGAAGCCGGGGACGAACTGGCCGAGGCGCATTGCCAACAGGTGCTGGGCGCTGTCAAGGAGAGCCAGGAGGACTGGGCAGCGGCGACCGAGGCGTACACCACGGCGCTCACCACCTACCAGCGGCTGGAAGACCACCGCGGCGTGGCGTACACGGCCACCGGGCTGGCGAACGCGCTCGGAGCGACCGGCCAACCCGGTCCAGCGGCGGATATGGTGCTGCTGGCCTCGTCCGCCGGTGAGCGGGGCGTCGACGGGTACGGGCGAGCGGCCATCCACCGTCACCTGGCGTTGCGCCACCTGCGGGCCGGTGACCCGGCCGAAGCCGTGCGCCGAGCCGCGGACGCGATCGAGGAGTACCAGCGGGTCGGCGCCGCGGTGAACGAGGCGCATGTTCAGGCATTGCTGGCTGACGCACACGACGAACTCGGCGAGGATGCCGAAGCACGGCTCGCGCGGCGGCGGGTCGTTGAACTCTTGGAGGGTGCCGCAGCGCTTGGTGGAGACGACCGCCGCCTTCTGGACGAAACCCGTTCGCGGAACGGCTAGGCCCTCCCCGGCGACGCCCGAAGCGGGTACGTGCGCAACCATGCCTCCGGATCCGGTTGCGGTGCCTGGGCGTCGAGTGGTGCATCCGGGGGAGGCAGGAGGCGGCGCAGCTCCGACACCACCTCCGCGGCGGTGCCGTACCTTCGGGCCAGGTCGCGGTCGAGCATCCGCTGCACGACCCGGGCGAGGTCCGGTCCCAGCCGCCGCAGGAGGCGGGGCGAGACCTCGGCGGGTACGTCGCCCACGTTCCACTCCTGCTCCTCGTAGAAGGGGAGTTCGTTGGTGACCATCAAGCACAGCAGGCAACCCAGCGCGTAGATGTCGCTCTGGCGGGTCAGCTTCAGGTCGCGCACCTGTTCGTACGGGGCGTATCCACGCGTGCCGGAGAAGAGGTTTTCCGTCGTGAGGTCCATAGCGATACCCAGGTCGAGCACGTACACCCGACCCGAATCTTCGATCATGACGTTGGAGTCTTTGATGTCGTGGTGCACGAAACCACGTTGGTGGATGGCTTCGAGTATCTCACCCACCTGGCAAGCGATTGCGACGGCAGTGCGTCGCTTCAACGGCCGGTTGCGCGTCAGGTAGTCCGTCAGCACCCAACCGGAAATCAACTCCATGACCACCCAGGACAGTCCTTCAGTGACGCCGTGGTGATAGATGACGGGTATGCCTCCGATGCCGTCGAAGCGCCTGCCGAGATAAGCCTCGAAGCCCAATCGCAAGTTGCGTCTTTGCTCACGGGTCTCGGTTTCGTTGAAGCGCGGCGGCAGCACCTTGACGGCAACCTCCTGGTCGGACCGCTCGTCGATCGCGCGGAAAACACGTCCCATGCCGCCGCTGCCGAGTGGTCCCACGATCCGGTAGATACCCCCGAGCTTGGTGCCAACCTTCATCAATCCTCCCGGGACCGCAGCGTACCGGTCGGCTTCTCCGCAAAAATCGGTGTGCCGCCGCATTGGTCGGCGCGAATCCGCAAAAATCGTTGTAGTGCTTGAAGTTCACCCCAGCGGAGTAAGCGCGCTCTGGCATGATCCCCAGCCACGGGGAGGAGAATGCATGGGGGAGTGGCATGTGCCCGACGGCGTTGCCGGACGGCCACAGCGGATCGTCGTGTCGGTCGCTTCGGTCGGTGGAGCGGATTTCCGTTGTCCGATGGGCGAAGCGCTCAAAGCCCGCCACGGACTCGTGCCGACCGCCCCGCGCGCGAGGCGTGAGCCGCTCAACGACTTCCCCCTTGGTCCGTTCATGGACGCGCTCGACCTCATCGAGTTCCGCGGTGTTCCGGAGGACGACGCGGTGAAAGCCGCGTTGGCGCCGAGCAACGGGCGGCGCAGCCACGACGGTGTGGGTGAGTGGACCCGGCATGTCGTGCGCGGCTACCTGGGCACCGCTCCTCGTGGGGATTGGCTTCCCATCCGCGACAGGTGGGCGCTGGACACCACGTTGGAGCGCCCGGACACGCGGGGCGTCCGGAAATACCGGATCGACGCGTGGGGAAGGCGTTACCGCTCCACCGACGGGAGCACGCATGAACTGCGCCTGATCGGCTTCAGCAGTGGTCGCCGAGGTCCGGGTGAGCTGGCTGTCGCGGGTCTCGTGGCCGCATCCACCACACCAGCTCCCCAACGCGTTCGCCTCAGCGAGTTCGCCGGTGCCGACGGCACGTCGACCCTGCTCTACGACAAGGCGACGGACGAGGTCCACGAGTTCTACCGGGAGCATGGTCGGGCAGCCCTGCGGGCCGCGGTGGACGGGACCGACTACCGGCCGGGCTCGCCCTGCGTCTCGTGCCGGTTCCGGGTCGGGTGTCCAGCGTTGAAACAAGCACCGGGGGCACTCGGACCGGTCGAGCGCGGTGCCGCTCGCCGTACGTGGTCGGTCACCAACGCGCGCAAGTACACGGCGTGCGCCGCACGTGATCACCTGATCAGGCAACGGCTCCCCGTCGAGTGGTCGATCGAGCGCAGCGCGTGGGCCGAGCGTGGACGCGCCGTGCACGCCTACCTCCAGCAACGACACCGCGAAGGTTCGCCGTGCACACCCGATGTGCCGGACACGTGGCCAGACCGGGTGCTACCGGAGAAGGAACTCGCACTGGGCACCCGGATGCTGCGCAACCACGCTGAGCTGTGCCCGCTACCGCACCACCCGGACGAGGTGCGTGTCGAGCCGAAGCTGGTTCTCGACGACACCACCGCCGACGTCGTGGTCCTGGTGACCCCCGATCTGCTGTACCGCGACGGCGGCTCACTCGTCTGGCGGGAGCTGAAGACCACGACGGCGGACCCCGCTACCCGGTTCCGCACCCTCGCCGGAATACCGCAACTGGCCCTGGCCATCGTCCTGCTCGGGCGCGGCGCGCTCGGCGACACTGGCCCACATCCTCGCGCCGAGTTGGAGATCCTCCACCCGGACGGCAACGACCTGCGCTTCTACGACGTGTCCGATCCGGCGGTCAGGGCCGAGGCCGCCGAGGTGGTGAGCGCGCTCGCCACGCCGTGGCACCGTGACGTCACGTTCACCGCGTCACCCGGTTCGGCCTGCCGCACCTGCGAGGTGCGGCGGTGGTGCGCACCAGGCAGGGCGGAGGCGGCGCGGTGACCGGCCCGACCGATGACACCGCTGTCCTCACCGATGTGGCCCGCGGTGTCGTGGCGTTGGCACAGGTCGACAGGTTGTCGTCGTTCACCATGCCGTACCCGGACGACGCGCAGGCTGCCCTGGACCGGTTGACGCTGACCTGCCTGCTGCGTACCGTGCCGCCGCCGCGCAGCCTGGCCGACCTGGTGCGCTGGTGCGGTACCCGGCCGTTGCGCGACTGGCCCCTCCGGCTGCCGCACGTTCTGCTCACCGCGGACGACCACCTCGTGGACGTCCGGCGCGCCCGCCCCACCCGGCTGTGCCGGGAGTGGGCGGCGGACGGCGACCCCGGGCCGGACCTCAGGGAAACCGACGTGAAGCCGGAGCGCCGCCTCGAACGCAGGCTGTTCCTCGCCGCGCACCCGGTGATCTCCAAGGTCGAGGCCGAGGTGTTGGGCGGCGACCGTCGGTACCGCCGAGCGTGGCGATTGGTGCACGAGCTTTACGGCCCGGTGCCAGCAGCTCTCGTCGAAGACGGCGAGGTGGCGCGTTGCGCCACATGTGGTGCGCCGGCGGCACCGTTGCCGGATGGCGGCCGGCTTTGTGAACGGGAGGACTGCCCGGCACCCGAGGTCGTGGGCGAGCGGTTCCCCGCCGCCGGAGCGCTCGCGTTGCCCGCCGAACTGCGTGCGGCGGTGATCGGGGTGGGTCGACTGGAGCAGTCCGTGGTGGCGGCGGTCCAAGCGATCGGTGGGTTCGCGGTGGACGAGGCGGGCCTTCTGCGCGTCGTCTGGCCGGATGGCCGCCCATGGCGCGTGGTGTTGCGGGACAACACCAACCCGGTGCTGCTGGCGCGTGAGATCGCCCGGGTGCGCCTGCCGGTCGACTCCGCGCGAGTGCTCGTCGTGGTGCCCGGTAACCGGTTGCGCGTCCGGCGGGACTACCGGGACGTGTTCGCCCACGAACTGCCCGACGGGCCGGAGCTGGTCACGGACGACGAAGTCGCCGACCTCGCGCACGCCCGGTCACGCCAGGGGAGGTTGGATGCGTGACTCGGCGAAGCTGTTTGGGGCGTTGTCCGAACAGCTCACGGCGGGGTACGACGTCTCCGTCGACACGTTGCACAAGATGTTCACCACGGAGTTCGGCCTCTTCCTCGCGCGCGCCCTGCTGCCGGGCCATGCTGCCGGCGACGCGTGGGCGTTGTTCAGCGGCTACCCGATCGCGCGTGAACGCGGCCTGATCAGCGCCGAAACGGACGACGTGCTGCGCGTCGCGCGGTACGAGTTGTGGACCCTCCGTGAGCCGGGTGCCTGGAAGGCCGCACTGGACGACTACAACGACGTGCCGGCAGAGCTGCGCGGCTACCACGAGGTGGCGTTCGACCGGCCGCCGCAACGCCGAGCGGTGTCGGCCGCAGCCGAGCGCTGGTCGATCTACGAGGGCCTGACCCGTCGCAGCGCGCCGTTCAAGCGCAGGACGCTGCCGATCGCCCGGCCGGGCAGGCACACCTTCATCTCGGCGCAGGAGTTGCGGACGGTTCGACTCCCGAAGGTCGATCTCCCCGCCCCGGTCGGGCACGACCTGGATGCCCCGTTACGAGGTGAAGGGGCGCCGTTGTGGGTCGACAAGGCGGATCTGCTGCGCACCGCACGCCTGATGGACGACGTGGAGAACGCTGCCTGGGCGGCGCGGCTCGACCGGACCACCCTGCTCGTCCGGGAAGGACGTGACTTCACCGACGGGAAACCGCTGGAGGTCCGCGGGCTCACGCACCTGCTCGGCATCGTGGGCGCGGGCAAGAGCACGCTCCGCGATGTCCTGACCGTGCACGCGGTGCGGGAACTCGGCCTCCGGGTGACGTTGGTCGTCGGTGACGTCGCCGAGGTGCTGAAGCTGACGAAGCTGTTCCAACGGCACGGGCTGCGTGCCGCACCGGTCGTGGGCAACTGGACCAGGCCCCGGCACGCCGAGCGGCTGCACCGCCGGCTCGCCGGTCGCGGTATGACCGGTTTGCTCGCCCACGTCGACAACGCGTTCGACCACCTCGGCACGGCCTGCGCCGTGGACGCGCTGCACGACATCGATGAGCCGCCGATCCCGTATGTCGACGCGCCGTGCTCTCGACTGCGACCTGCGGACCGGCGTCGCGACGCGTCGGGACGGGCCTCCGGTGAGATGAGGCGGGCGTGCCCGTTCTGGTCCGCGTGCCCGCGCCACCACTCGGCACGGGAGTTGGTGGATGCCGATGTCTGGCTGGCGACACCGCAGAGCCTTCTGCTCACCAGCGTGCCGTCGCCGCAGAACACCGAGCACGTCCGGTTCCTCGAACTGGCCTGCCGCCGCAGCGATCTCGTGGTCGTCGACGAAGCGGACCGCGTGCAGATCGCCCTCGACACGGCGTTCGCCCCCACCGAAACCCTCGTAGGCCGAGGTTCGGCCTCATGGCTGGACCGGGTCCACTCCCACAAGATCGAGCAGTTGGTGGGCCGCGGACGGTTGCAACTGTCCGACCGCGACGTGCAGGCGTGGTCGGCGGCGGTGAACACCGCGGGTGCCGCCGCGGACCGGTTGTACGCCCTCCTCATCCGACGGCACGACTTGCGCCGCTGGCTGCGCGAAGGCCACTTCAGCGCGTGGCTGCTCCAGCGGAAGATGGCCCTGGACCGCTACCCGACCGCACCCGAAGGAGTCGACGACCCCTTCGAGTCCCGCCGCGCCGAAGTGCTGGACGAGTTGGACCGCTTCCGCGACAACCCGTTCGGTGAGCGCCGCAACTTCCCACCCGCCGACCCCGTGCTGGTCCGGTTGACCAGTGAACTCCTGCACGCCACATCGTTGCGCCGGACGAGGTTGGAGCTGCGCGAAGTGCTCGCGAGGCTGCTTGACGTCCAGGACCGCGGTACGGGTCGGGAGTGGCTGGACACGTGGAGCACGCGGTTCGAGTTCACCCTCCTCCTGGCCGCGCTGGAACCGAAGCTCGCGCTGGTGACGGTCATGTGGCCGCGCGTCGAGTCGGCGTTGAGCCTGGAGGCGGCCGGGTGGTTCCGGCGGCCCGAGGACTACGGGCCCGTCGTGCCGGAACCGCCGATGGGCGCCGTGATCGGCTTCCAGTTCCACACCCACGGTGTGGACAACGGTGGAGTGGTGAGTGGCGACCTGCGGTTCTTCCACTGCGACGGAGTGGGGCGCGCTCTGTTCCAGGCGATGCCGGTGCTACCGGCCGTGGACGGCCGGCCAGGGCCGAACGTCGTGCTCATGTCCGGTAGCAGTTGGGCGGGATCTTCGACCCGCTACCACATCGACACACCCGTGACGGCCGTGCTCGCCCCACCGCAACGAGAGACCGACCGGATCGCCGCGGAGAGCGAGTTCCGCTTCACCCCCGTCCGCGACGGCGATCGATGGCTGCGCGTCTCCGGTTCGGCGCTGGAAGACCGGGCCCGGCTGCTCGTGCGCATGGCCAACGAGCTTGCGACCGGCAGTGACGACGAGCCCAGCGCGTTCGAGGAGGAGCTGGCGGACATCGCCGACGACGACCGGAGGCACATCCTGGTGCTGGTCGGCAGCTACGAGGAGTGCGCCGTCGTCGCCGACGCGCTGCAAGCGACGAGCCGCTGGCGCGACAAGGTGTTGCGCTTGGTAGCGGACGACGATGACGTGCCGAGCGATCTCGGGGACCACCAGGCGCGCGTCCTGCGCCGGGGCGACGTCGACACCCTGGCCGGCACCGGTGCCGAACTCCTCGTGGCGCCGCTGCTCGCGGTCGAACGCGGGCACAACATCCTCAACGACCAGCGGTACGCCGCGATCGGGTCGGTCTACTTCCTCGTGCGTCCGAACCCGCGCCCCGATGATCTCGCCCTCGCCGTGCACGCGGTCAACGACTGGGCTTCCCGGGTCATGGCAGACGGCCGGTTCCGCACCTGGGCGACAACCGCACCCTCGCTCGACAGCGCGGGTCGGGACTTCCGCCGTGCCGCCCGCGACGAGTGGCGTCGGGTGCTCGGTCGCAGCAACGCGTGGCAGCGGCTCGGGGTGGATCGGCGGTCCGTCACCTGGGACCTGCTGGTCGTGATCTGGCAGGTGATCGGCAGGTTGGTGCGTGGTGGTGTGCCGGCGCGGGTCAACTTCGTCGACGCGGCGTTCGCGCCCAACCTCGTGGAAGGCCGTGCCGACACCGCTGAGACCAGCCTGCTGGTCGCGATGCACGAGCTGCTCGACGAGTTCTGCTCCCCGAAACCGGGCACCGGCGCACCCGACGGGGAACGTCGCCTGGTCCGAGCGTTGTACGGCCCCCTGTGGGCCGCGCTCGCCCGGTGCCTGGCCGATGCGTCGAAGGGCACGCACACATCATGAACCACACGATCCGACTCACCGCGTATGAACTCGACCCGACCACCCGGCCGTGGTCGCACAGCTTCAAGACCATCCGGTTCGCCCGGGATTGGCGTGCTGAGGTGGTCGAGCGTTACACCCGCTTGTTCAACCGGCCGTTCGCGGGCGCGACCGCGCCGATCCGCCAGCTGACGGCGCTGCTCCAGGCCGCGGTGCCGGACGTCATAGCCGCGCCGGGGGCGGCGACCGACGACCAGATGCCGTGGTTGTACGCCGCAGAACCCATCCCGCGCACGGCGCTCAGCCGGATGATGAACGCCTGGGTGACCACCATGATGTCCCGTCGGGGACAGGCCGATCCGAACGACGTGGACGACCTGCTCGACGCGATCGACGACGCCATGCCGGAGTGGGTGGACACCGAGGTCGACCTCACGGCAGCGGGCGTGACCAGGGGCGGCACCGCTGATCCCGAACGACGGCTCTACACATTGGCACGCGACGTCGTGGCCGCCCGGCTGGCCGCACACACCTACGAGTACGAGGGCGCGGCGTTATCGTTCCGGATCGTCACCGACACCGACCGGACCGAACTGGTGTCGTGGCCGCCGAGACAGTACCTGCGGGGCAAGCGGATCTGGCACCACTCCCTGCTGTTGAGGGTGTCGTTGCACACGGTTCCGTTCTCCAACCGGATGCGGGTGCACATCACCTCCGGCGTTCGCCGGTGGGAGAGCGGTGATGCCATCAAGCTCGCACCGCAGCGCGGGGCGACGGTCTACCTCCAGGTGCCGCTGCCGTGGATGGTGCGGGCGAGCAGCGTGCCGCGGCTGATACCCAACGTGCTCAAGCACGACTCGCGGCTCGGCGAGCCGGCCTGGCACCGCAACAGCCTGGTGCGCCTGCTGCCGGAGTACAGCGCCGCCTTCCCGTACCCGCGTCCGGACGAATTGCTGGACAACCCGTCCGAGTGGGGACAGGGCCGTGACGGCGTCTCGGCGTGGGTGGTGCACAGGACGGGGTTCGACTCGCACGCCGTGGGATCGGGGTTGATGCCGGTAGAACGCCGTCACGTTGACATGTGGGTGGAACAGGCGTTGGGCGATCGTCTGACGCGTGCTGCGGACATGCGCAAGGTAGTTGCGATAGCCAAGCCGGAGCTGTCGAAGCGGCCGAGGGACGAGGAAGCGAAGGTACTGCGGGCCCGCAGCCGCCGCCGTGCGTGTGCGATGGCGCTCAGGGGCCGACCGTTGGTGGTCGACATAAGGTTCGAGAACGAACGAACCCGTGACGCACTCATAACCGCGCTACGAGAGGTGTTGGGACTTCCTCCGGACGACGGCTCGGGCACGTGGCGGACCGAAGAACTGGAGATCCGCGTCGAGTGCGCGACTTGGGAATCGGTGACCGCGGACCTCCCGGTGCCCAGGAGCCACCCGGCCGCGCGTGGACGGGCGACGTCGGACGCGATCCGGGACCGCCGTGCGTTGATCGTCGAGCACTTCGGGGCACCGACACCCGATGCTCCGATCCGCCTGGCGCTCGTGGAATTGCGCAACGCCGACAAGTTCGGCCCCGACCGCGATCCCAAGGAAGCCATCCGCCTCGGTTGCGCGGATGCCCGGCGGGTCAGCCAGTTCATCAACACCGAGGGGGACGCCCTGGAGGAGCGCGCGAAGGCATCGGTCCTCGACGGGCTCAGGCAACTCGGGGCGGTGACGCCACCACGTCACCGGTTGGGCTCGGCGGTGCCGCCCGACATGCAGTACGTCGGGCTCTGGATGATTCGCAAGCAGCGTCGTGCGGCGGCCCGGTCCGCTCGCCGTGCGCTGGTGGCGGTCCGGGTTCGGCCCGTCGACGGTGGCCGGCGCGTCGAGGGTTGGGATGAGCACCGGAAAACGTGGGTGGACTACCCGGAACTCCTCCTGAGCTTGACCGTGGACCACGGCACGGAAACCACCGGCGGCAAGTGGCTGTCGCAGGCCGAGCAGCGTGCCGCAACGGAGGCGCGGATCCGCGCCCTGCTGTACCAGATGCGCGGCACACCCACGTTGCTGTTCGCGCAGGCGGAGAACCTCAGGTGGGCGTGGACCTGGTTGGGCAACGGCCTGATCGTGCGGGACATGATCGGCTTCGGCACGTGGCCGGCGCAGCGGGCGGCCCTCTTCGGACCGGATCTCCGGGTGGTGCTCATCAGGGGAAGCGGCAACCGCGACGAGGTGCCCCAGTGGTACGCCCCGCTTGAGAACGACAGGTTCGCCGGGCACGCGAGCGGGCTCTGGGTGTCGCGTGACGCCGGAGTCGACAACCGCGTGTTCGCGAGCATCACCGAGGTCCCGCCACAGGGGGCTCGCAGCAACCAGGCCGTGAAGTTCCAGGACGCGGAGGCATCGCGAAGCCCGGCCGTGTCGGCGTGGAACCCGGCTTACCACGAGCTGACGGTCGCGGTGTCGAAGATGACCAGCACCGGGGAGCCCGAGGACCCCGGGACCTGGGCGGCGCTCACGCACCAGCTCCGGCACGCCGACGACTACGTCGCCCTGGGGAAACCGCTCGCGCTCCACCTGGCAGAGCGCGCCGAGCAGTACGTCATCTCGTTCGCGGACCGCGGATCACCGCCCGAAGAGCGGCCGGTCGACGGCGTGTCGCCGGGCGACCCGACCGACGAACCCGCCGAGTAACCCGTCGACCACCGCCCGACCGGAGAGAAGACCGATGGCGAACGCACCGCTGAGCATTCCGGAGAAGGCCGCTTTGCAGGCCATCCTGCTGTTGGGGGGAACGGTATCCAACATCGAGTTGAACGAGGAACTCCAGTTCACCATCGACCGACCGGTCCGGGAGAGCCTGATCGACCGGAGGTACATCACGGCCTACAAGTCGAAGGAACTGCGCGGTGCGTTCGTGCACGAGCTGACCGAAGAAGGGTGGAAGCGCTGCCGCGAGCACTTCGCGGACGACGTGCCCACGGGCTCGCACAAGGGCTACCGGTTGATGTACCGGACGTTGCAGTGGTTTCACGCATACATGGACCGCTCGCACGTCGAGCTGGCCGATGTCGGGGAACCGGTCGACGCCGGGGTGGACGGCAACCCGTCCGGGGTGGACGGAGCGGATGACGGTCCTCCCACCGTGGAGGACGAGATCCTGTCCGCCTACCAGAACCTCGCGTCCGAGCCGGGCGCGTGGATCGGGTTGGCCGAGCTTCGCGAGGCGTTGCCCGGCCTGCCGCGCGCGGAGGTGGACCAGGCGCTGCGGCGGATCGCCGAGCTGCCGCAGGTGTACTTCACCCCCGAGGTGAACCAGAAGACGTTGACCGAGGCCGACCGGGAGGCAGCCGTCCACCTCGGCGGGGAGGACAAGCACCTCCTCTCGGTCGGAAGCGCCTGAGGTCCGCCGTGGAAGACGTGGAGCGCCGGGCGCTGAGCAACCTCCGGTTCGACTGGGCCCCCACGCCCAGGGCGGTGTGGGAACCACCCCGTGCGCACGTAGAGGGCCTTAACGAGGACGTCCTGAAGGCCGTCATGGCCGCGTTCACGGACGCCGACCTGGATGCCACGTCCAATCCGCTCGGCGTGGTCATCACCGGTCAGCAGGGCGCGGGCAAGACGCACATGCTCACCGCCGTCCGCGCCGAGGTGCAGCGCGTCGGTGGTTACTTCTTCCTGGTCAGCCTCCTGCACGGGCGGAACTTCTGGCAGAACATCGTGCACGCGCTGCGTGCTGGCCTGTACGAACGAGGGCCGGACGGCGCCAACCAGCTCACCACGCTGCTGCACCGCCTCGCGGACCGGTTGGTGCTACCGGACGCCGCGCGGTACGAGGTGATAGGGAAGAACCCGGTCACCAGGGAAACCCTCGACCGGCTCGTCGTGGCCCTGCGCGATGCCGACCCGGTGCACGGCTGGAAGAGCAGGCACACCGCCCGCGCCGTCGTCCTGCTCGCCGCCGAGGACCCGATGGTGCAGGAGATCGGCGAGGCGTACCTGACGTCCGGCAGCGAAGCCGTCGCGGGGGAGCGCGTCCAGTGGGGGATCAGCCCCGACTCGAAACCGCCGCACGAGATCGTGCGGGAGTTGTCCGCACTGCTCGCGATGACCGGACCGAGCCTGCTCGCGGTGGACCAGATCGACACGCTGGTCGCCCAGTCGGGTCGGTCCACCCGCACGGTGCAGGTGGACATGGGCCGCGACGAGTTGTTCGACCAGATCGGCACCGGTCTGATGGAGGTGCGCGAGTCGGTGCTGCGCTCGCTGACCGTCGTGGCGTGCCAGTTCCCGGCCTGGGAGGCGATCCGGACCAGGGCGCACGGCGCGGCGGCCGATCGGTTCCGCCCCGAGTACCGGCTGAAGGGGGTGGCCACTCCGGAGACCGCGGAGAAACTGGTCGCGACGCGGTTCGCACCGCGTTTCGCGGACTGCGGGTTCACCCCGCCGTACCCGACATGGCCGGTGCGGCGCGAAGCCTTCGAGGGCGCTTCCCAGTTCACGCCGCGACTTCTGTTCAAGCGGATCGACGAGCACATCAGGTCCTGCCTGGACAACGACGTCGTGAGCGAACTGTCCGACCTCGCCGAGCAGGTGCCTACACCGAAGCCGGAAGCACCGGCGGAGCCGGCCGTCGCCGTGTCGTCCCCGTTGGACGCCCGCTTCGCCGAGTTGCTCCGCAATGTCGACCTCCGCACCGCTTTGGACAAGGACACCGAAGACACCAGAATGACCACACTCCTCGGTGCGGCGTTGCAGGCGTACGTGTACGAGCTCGGCGAGCGCGGGCAGCACTACGTGGTTGACGCGAACTGGGGGGGAGAACCCCGCGTTGCACGCCAGGCTCCGGTGTGTGTTGGACGACGAGTCCGATGACCAGATCCACTGGTCGTTCCGGGGCATCGCCTCGCCCAGCCACCGGGCGGTGCAGAACCGGGTCGAGCGCGTGCGGGTGATGGCCGGCCTCGACCCCGAGGTGGACAAGCGGCGGGCCTACATCCTGCGCACCGGGAACTGGGGGATGAAGACCAAGCGGACCAAGGAACTGCTGGACGAGTTCCGGGAGTCGGGTGGTGTCCTGGTCGAGGAGGTGAACCTCGACGACCTGAAGACCTTCGCGGCGTTGGAGCGGATGTTGTCCGAGCCGGATTCGGGGCTGCACGCCTGGCTCCGCAGCCGCCGTCCGGCTAGCAACACCGCGTTGTTCCGGCTGGTGTTCGGTTCACCCGGCGAGCCCTTGGACGACACGCCGACGCCGCCGTCCCCGAAACCACAGCCGGTCGGTGCCGACGTGTGGAGCGAGCCGACGGCCGACGACTGGCCCCCGGATGACCCGGACGCCGATCGGGTCCGTGCGACGGCCCCACCGGACTCCCTGTCCCTGGGCGACCGGTATGAGACCGGCGAGGCCCTGTACGTCTCCCTGGAATCGCTGCGCAAGCACACAGTGATCTTCGCGGGCTCCGGGTCCGGTAAAACCGTGTTGATCCGCCGGATCATCGAAGAGTGCGCAGTGCAGGGCGTGTCCGCCATCGTGCTGGACCCCAACAACGACCTCGCCCGGCTGGGTGATGCGTGGCCCGCGCCTCCTTCCGGTTGGCGGCCGGGCGACGCGGAGAAGGCCACCGACTACCTGGCGAACACCGACGTCGTGGTGTGGACGCCACGACGTGAATCCGGCCGGCCCATCACCTTCCAGCCGCTACCCGACCTCGCCGGGGTGGCGGGGGACCCGGACGAGTTCGCCCTGGCACTGGACACCGCGGTGGCGGCGCTGGCACCACGTGCCCGTGCCGATGGCTCCACCGCGAGGTCCGAGCGCGCCAAGGCGGTGCTGCGGCAGGCGCTCACGTCCTTCGCCCTCGGCGGCGGTTCGGGGCTGCACCGGTTCCTCGAATACCTGACGGACCTGCCGGAGGACATCACACCGCTGGCCAACGCGGGCGCGATGGCCGCAGAGATGGCGCAGACGTTGATGGCCGCGACGATCAACGACCCGCTGTTCGGCGGCGCGGGCGTGCCGCTCGACCCCGGTGAACTGCTGACACCGGCACCGGGCAGGCGGGCTCGCGTCTCCGTCATCAGCATGATCGGTCTGCAATCCGACGACCAGCGCCAGAGCTTCGTCAACCAGTTGCAAATGGCGTTGTTCGCGTGGATCAAGGAACACCCGGCGGGGGACCGGCCATTGGGCGGTCTGTTCGTGATGGACGAGGCTCAAACACTGGCGCCGTCGGGCGCCATGACCGCGTGCACCACCAGCACCCTCGCGCTGGCCGCACAGGCTCGCAAGTACGGGTTGGGGCTGGTGTTCGCGACCCAGGCACCCAAAGGCATCCACAACCGCATCGTGGGCAACGCGGCGACCCAATACTTCGGGTTCATCAACACACCGGTCCAGGTGGCCGCGGCGAAAGAGATGGCGTCCGCGAAGTCCAGCACCGTACCCGACATCTCCCGGTTGAAAGCGGGCGAGTTCTACGCGGTGGCCGAGGGAACGCCGTTCCAGAAGGTCAGGTCGCCGATGTGCTTGAGCCACCACCCGTCCAGTGCGCTCACCGCGGAAGAGGTGCTGACGAGGGCACGTGCGGACGGATCGAACTGAACACGGCAGAGGAGAGCAGACCACCGTGGACCGCATCATCGGCGGCTTGGTCGACGAGTTCCAGAAGGAGTACGCCCTCGCCGAGCTTTCCCAGAGCGAGGCGTTCGAGGCGTTCACCGCATACTGCGTGCTGAGCACGTTCTACGAGGAGGAGTTCAACCCGGACGCGTTCCGCACCGGTGGAGGCAACGACCTGGGCATCGATGCCGTGGGCATAGTGCTCAACGGGGTCCTTCTGCAGGACGCCGAGGAGGTTCGGGCGCACATCGCCGCCACGCGCAGGCTCGACGCACGAGTCGTCGTCATCCAGGCCAAGACGAGTCAGGGTTTCGAGACCAAGGTGGTCTCCGACCTGGCCGACAACCTCGGCCACATCGTGACCGCCGACGCGCTGCCCTACCCGGCGTCCACCGACATCGAGAACCTGCGGTCCGGGTTGGAAGCCATCTACAGCAACATCCCGAAGCTGGCAGGTGCGCTTCCCGAACTGCACGTCTTCTACGTGACCACCGGCGAACAGGTGGCCGACATGGTGGCGCAGAAGGCGCAATCGGCGCGGGAACACTTGGCGAAGCTGGGCCGTTTCGACCGCGTGGAGTTCCAGTGCGTCACGAAGGACGACCTGCGCCGGCTGTACCGGCGGGCCACCACCAAGGTGGCGGTGCAGTTCCCGATGCCGCGCAAGGTCGTGATGCCCAAGGTGCCGGATGTCGAACAGGCGTTGATGGGTCTGCTGTCCGCACGTGATCTCGTGAACAACATCCTCAGCGACGACTCCGGTCGGTTGCGCAAGACGCTGTTCCACAGCAACGTCCGGGACTTCCTCAGCGAGGAGAACCCGGTCAACAAGGAGATCGGCGACACCCTGCGCGACGAGCAACGCCGCGACCGGTTCGCCGTGCTGAACAACGGGGTCACCATCGTGACCCGCGGGCTGAGCGTGGTGGGTGACGACGTCTACCTGGACGATTTCCAGATCGTCAACGGTTGCCAGACGTGCCACGTGCTGTTCGGGCAGCGCGCACTGCTCACCGACAACGTCCACGTCAGCCTGCGCATCGTGCATTCGCAGGACGAGGACGTCATCAACGGCATCGTCGGCGCGACCAACCGCCAGACCGTGATCAGCGAAGAGGACCTGACCGTTCGCGAGAAGTTCCACCGCCTCTTGGAGGACTTCTTCGTGTACGGGACCGACAAGCAACGTGCGCTCTACTACGAGCGCCGCACCAAGCAATACGCGGATCGGAAGGGCATCGTCAAGAGCCGCGTCATCACGCGCGCCCAGCTGACACGTTCCTACCTCGCGATGTTCCTCAACGAGCCTGCCCGGCTCGGCCACTACCGGTCGTTGCTCTCGGTACGGGGCAAGGACTTGTTCGGGGACAACCATCAGCCGGTGGTGTACTACACCGCCGCCAGTGGGTTCTACCGCCTGGACTGGTTGCTGCGGAACGGTCGCATCCCCCGGTCGTTCTCGCCGTTCCGGTTCCACCTGCTGGCTGCCGTCAAGCTCCGCCTCCTCGGTCCTGATCCGGTGCCTCACGTGGCCAAGGCGGCGAACCGCGCGTGTGCCCGCATCCTTGACGTGATGTGGGACGCGAATGCCGCCGAACGCCTTGTGGGAGAGCTGCTGGTGCCGCTGCAACGCGCCATCGACGCCGAGCGCGGTCTCGGTGTGGCTCCGAGTGAGATGGTGCGCACGAAGCGCTTCTCCAAGCTCGTCCAGCAGGAGGTGGCGGGCAGTTCGACCGCGTGAGGTCCCTTGCCGTGAAACGCGAACGACCCCGCGGCCCGTGCGTCCGAACTGGACGGTGGGCGCGGGGTCGTGGTCGGGTCGGTCAGACCAGTTCGTCGAGGATGTCGTAGGTCAGGGTGAAGGTGTGGCCGCCGTCCGGGAGCTTGCGCATGGTCGCCGTGCCCTGGATGCCCGCCAGGTCCTCGGTGCCCGTGCCGGGCACGATGTGCCACTCCGCGCCCCCCTCGTCGCTGATCAGGCCGACCGCCTGGTGCTGGAGGACGAACGTGCCCCTGCTGCCGTTGACCGTCACGTCCAACCGCTCGTGCCCGACGTAACCGGCGCCGCCCTGGCCGTAGGCGAAGAGGAACTGCGCCCTGCTGCTGCCCTCCAGGTCGCCGGTGAACGTCTTCGTCACGCTGGCACGCGAGAACTTCATGCCGTCCGGGGACTCCTGCCACTCGTCCTCGTCCCACGAGTCGAGCGTGAAGGATGCCGTTGCCGTCTTGCTCACGTTGTCTCTTCTCTCCGGTGGAGCGGTGTCAGTCCCAGACCGATGCGCAGAAGGGGTGCCCGGCCGGGTCGAGGAAGACACGCCACTTGGCGCCGTCCGGCTGCTCGGCCGGCTTGGTCGCGCCCAGGCGGAGCAGTTCGGCCTCCGCCCGGTCGAGGTCGTCGACGGCGATGTCGAGGTGCAACTGCTGGGGCACCACCTGCGACGGCCACTCCGGCGCGCGGTAGTCGTCCACGCGCTGCATCGCCAGCGCGACCCCGTCCCCGTTGGCGAGGAAGGCGCCCTTCTCGGACACGTGCACCGGGTCCAGCCCCGCGACGTCCCGGTAGAAATCCACCAACTCCGCGATATTCGCGCAGTCGAGGGTCACCGCGGCCCACCGACCGACAGCCATTTATCCCCCTGGGGTCTATTGACGAGCGTAAATCCGGCGGAATTGTAGCAATGGCCCCCGGGCTAGCCAAGCCGCTCGATCGTGGAAGTGCCGAGCCGGCCCGGCGCGCGCCGCCCGGACGGCCGCAGGGCGAAGTGGGCCGGATTCCCGGCCGGCCGGCACTCCTGGGTGGGCACGGCCAGCGCCGCCAGGTCGGCCAGGTCGCGCTCGCCGGCCAGGTCGCGCTCCACGTAGTTGGCCAGCGCGTCCTCCCGCACCAGCATGAACCCGCCCGGTAACGGGTCGACCAGCTTGCCCTCCCGGAAGTTCTTCAGGAACAGCCCGACGCGCGACCTGGTCGTGCCGACCATGCTCGCCAAGTCCTCCTGGGTGAGCCGGATGTCGATGTAGACGCCGCCGGCGGTGCGCCTGCCGAGCTTGCGCGCGATGCGCAGGAGGGTGGCGGCGAGCCGGTGCTCGCTGTCCATCGTGACCAGTTGGGTGATGGTCACCTGCTGGTCGAGCAGGCGACTCATCAGGAAGTGCGTGAAATGGCGGTTCATCAGGTCGTCCTGGCTCAGGATCGCCAGCAGCTTGGCGTGGTTGATCTGCCGGAGCACGCTGTGCTTCATGGCGATCGCGGTCTCCTGCCGCGGGCGGTCCAGGAGGCCGAGTTCGCCGAACGTGTCGCTGGGCGTGTGGATCGAGAGCAGGCACTGCTTGCCGTCGGCCGCGGTGGTCATGGTCTTGAGCTGACCGACCTCGACGATGTACATCCGCTGGTCGCGGTCCCCGGAATTGTAGACGGTCCCGCCTTTTGGCACGTGCGTGCGGCTGGCCAACGACGGTTCCTCCGCCAATGCGGAGCGCAGCCGGCTGCAAAATTCGTGGACACCAGTCGAAGTGCTCAACCAGGCCCCCCTAAGGTGGTGAAGTCGCGAAGCTGGACGTCAACGAGGTCCTATATTTTCATCGTAGCCGCGATGTGTCGCGGGCCGACCAAAAAATTGATGCAGGATATTTCTATGGGGCTCATTCGGCTTTCTTATTCTCCGCCGCGCGGAGTAGCCGCTGCCAACGTCCGGCGGAGCTGGAACTTCAGCACCTTGCCGGTGCCGCCACGCGGCAGGACGCCCATCCGGTGCACCCGGACCGGCACCTGGTGCGGGTCGAGGCGCTCGGCCAGGAAGGCCAGCAGCTCCGCGTCGGTGACGGAGTCGTCGGCGGCCACGACCGCGGTGACGGCCTGGCCGCGCTCCTCGTCGGGCAGCCCGATCACGGCCGCCTCCCGGACCGCCGGGTGCTCGTAGACGGCGGCCTCCACCTCAAGCGACGACACCAGCCGCCCGGACGTGGTGATCGCGTCGACCTTCCGGTCGAACAGGAACAGCTCGCCGTCCTCGGTGGCCCGACCCAGGTCGCGGGTGCGGGTCCAGCCGTCGGCGTGGACCTCCGCGCTGAGCGCGGCGTCGAGGTAGAGGCGCTTGGGCGCCTGGCTGCGCAGCCAGATCTCGCCCAGCTCGCCGGCGGGCACGGGGTCGCCGTGCTCGTCCACCACGACCATCTCGGTGCCCCTGCCCGGTCGGCCGACCGACATCGGCCGGTCGGGGTCCACCGTGCCCAGCATGATCGCGGGTACGGCCTCGGACTGGGCGTACGCGCTGTTGATGACCGCGTTGGGCATCGCCCGCAGCAGTTCCCGCGCGATGCGCGGCGGCATCGGCGCGGACGCGTTGCCGATGCTCTTGACGCTGCTCAGGTCGTACCGCTCGGCCGGGCGGATGGCGGCCAGCCGGATCGCGGTCCACGGGGTGAGGATCACCGTGCCGCAGCCGTGCGCGGCGACCAGGCGTGCCAGTTCCTCCGGGTCGTCCGGTGAGCACACGATCAACGGCGCGGGCGTGGTGGTGGCCAGCACCGCCACCGTGGTCGAACTCGACGTCGTGCCCATCGGCATCGGCGCCAGCAGCGGCGCGGTGTCGTCCAGGGTGCCCAGCGCGGCGGAACCGCGGCCGTAGGTCGGGGTGCCGTGCGGGTTGGTGAAGGGCTTGGCCGGTCCCGTGGTGCCGGACGTGTAGAGGATGTCGGCGATGTCCTCCGGGCGGATCTCCACGTCGAGCGTGCTCGTGTCGCCGCTGTCGAGGTCCGCTGTGGTCGCGGACCAACGGTTGGCGGTGGCGTCCCACGCGATGTCCATGCCGTGGATGACGCCGACGACCTCGCACTGGGCGAAGCGGCGCTCAAGCTCGGTGACGGGCAGGGAGTCGTTCACGTGGACGGCGGTCGCACCGGCCTTGAGGACGCCGTAGTAGGCGACGGCGTAGTCGATCCAGTCGTCGCCCCGGTACAGGAGCGCGACCCGCGCACCGCGCCCGACGCCACGTGCCGCCAGCCCGTGCGCCACCGAGTTGGACCGCGCGTCCCAGTCGGCGTAGGTGATCGCGTGCTCACCCCGGACGCTGATCGCTTCCCGGTCGGGTAGCTGCTCCGCGCGGAGGCGGAGCAGGTCCGGCACGACGAGGGCGGAGGTGGGAACGCTCATCGGGTCGTCTCCTCGACTCGGGACGCCCGCGTTCGGCGTGGGATGTCACGACATCGGGCGGTATGTCCGTTACGCGCGGGTGTCACCAGGTCTCCTCGCTCGGCCTCCGGCTTCCTGACACGGTTTCTACGTCCCACCGACGACGTGGTCTGCTCAGTGTTGAGCCCCATGCGTGTTCGACATCTCCGTGTCGGAGCTGTGGTTATCATCTGCGCCATGACGCGCTTCGTCGCACTCCTGCGGGCTGTGAACATCGGTGGCGGCAGTTCCATGCCGATGGTGGAACTGCGCGAGGTCTTCACCAACGGCGGGTTCACCGACGTGCAGACCTACATCCAGAGCGGCAACGTCGTGTTCACCGCGGACACCGACGACGAAGCCGAAGTGGTGCGGCGCATCCGCAAGGGCATCACGGACAAGTGGGACAAAGACGTCCCCGTGCTGGTGCGCTCGCACGCCGAGATGACGGCGATCGTCGCCGCCAACCCGTACTTGGCTCTCCAGGAGGACCACACCAAGCTGCATGTGACGTTCCTCGACGGACCGCCACGCGCGGGCAGCGAGGCCGCCCTGGTGCCGCCGCCCGGCGAGACGGGCGTGCTGACCGTGATCGGCCGGGAGATCTTCCTCCACGTGCCGGGCGGTTACGGCCGCACCAAGCTCCAGAACGCCTTCGTGGAGCGGAAAACCGGCGCGGTGGCGACCACGCGCAACTGGAAGTCCGTGCTCAAGCTGACCGAGCTGGTCGCGGGGTAGGTGACATCAGCTCCTCGGCGATCAGGTCGACGTGCCGGGCACGCCAGTCGGCGAGCGGCGTGCCGGAGGTGAAGGCGTTGAACGCGCCCACGTCCGAACCGCACGGCACGCGGTAGTCCCGGCGCCGGTCCGGTGTGCCGGCCAGCGCCGCGTCCGTCGCCTCGCGGCAGTACGCGGCGAACACCAGCGCCATGCGGTGCCGGTCGTCACGCGCCCGCGTGCCGAGCCCCGCCCAGACCGCTTCCAGCGGGCGGCCGAAGTGCGTGCGCCCCAGTTCCGCGCGCCGGTCGGGCGCGATGTCCTCCAGCCGACCGTGCCGCAGGTACAGCCGGTACAGCTGCTCGGCGCGCGCGGCGTACAGCGTGCCCTTGCGCGCGACCGGCGTGCGACCACCCAACGCGAACCGCTCGGGCTCGGGCGCGTCCCGGGTGTCGGCGACGCCCAGCGCGGTCAGCAGGTCCTTGGCGGCGGCCGAGGTGGCGGCCTCCGGTGTGGTCTGGTTGACCGTCGTGGTGAGCACGAAGTCCGCGCCCAGGGTGAACGCGGCGGACGCGGCGGCGGGCGTGCCGACCCCGGCCACGCCGAACCGCGCGCCGCCGAGCGCGGCCGTCGCCGGGAGGACGGCGGGCCAGTCGCCCTCCACCGCGATGTCGGTGGCGATCGGCCGCCCGGCGGCGGCGGTCGCGTCCCGCGTGGTGAGGTGGCCCTCGGCGACGAGGGCACGCAGCACCGCCGGGTCGGCGGGCCGCAGGAAACGGGCGGCGGTGGCCGGGTCGGCGACCCGCACCAGGACCTGCCGCGGCCCGCCGGAGAAGCGGAAGCGGACCAGGTCCGGTCCGACGTCGGTGTGCGTGCCGACGACCTCGACGTGCCGCACGCCGGAGGCCAGGTAGAGATCGGCGACGGCCCGCACGTCCCCGCCCGCGGGCCACGCCATGCCGAACCGCTCGACACCGCGCAGGTCGTCCAACGCGGTCCGGACCTCGTGCGGCGCGAGGCCGCGGGTGCCGTGGAAGCCGAGCAGGCCGGCGGCGGACAGCCGGCGCAGCAGGGCGGGCGAGCTGACGCCGCGGTCGAGGGAACCGGCGAGGCAGGCGTGTCGGAGGTCGTACTCCGCGCGCAGGGCGGCCGAGCCGGGAACGCGGGTGCGTTGGGAGACTTCGGGATCGGGTGAGCGACGCCCTTCGGGAACGGGTGAGCGGTCCGCCCGGGCTGGTTGCGGTGCGACGGGGGCGTGGTGCACGGCGAGGGCGGGCGGTGTGGGTGCGGGGTTCGCCGCGAAGCCGGTCGGCCGCGGTGTGGCGGGTGTGCGAGGTGGCGGGGAACCGGTTGGGCGGTGTGCCGGGTCCGGTGCCGGAAGGGCCGGTTGGGCTCGGCGCCACATCTTGGTCAGCACCTCGCCCGGCCCGATCTCGGTGGGCGTCACGACGCCCGCGCGGGCCAGCCGGCACAACGTGTCCCACCATCGCACCGGTTCGGTGAAGTGGCGGCGCAGCAGGTCGGCCAGCGCGTCGACCCGGTGCGGCTCGGCGGTGACGTTGCTCAGCACCGGGAACGCGGGCGGTGCGAAGTGGACGTCCCGCAACACCTCCGCGAACTCGGCCGCCGCGTCCGCCATGAACCGCGAGTGCGCGGCGATGCTCACCGCCAGCGGCACGCAGCGGCCCGTCCCGGCGTTGCGCACGGCGGCCACCACCGCGCGGACGGCGTCGCCGCTGCCCGCCAGCACGAGCTGGTCGGGCAGGTTGTGGTTGGCGACGTCCACGTCCGGTATCCCGGCGATCAACTCGGCGACGCGCTCGGCGGACAGGCCCAGCACGGCCAGCATCGCACCACCGGTCACCGCGCCCATCAGCTCGCCCCGCCGCACGACGAGCCGCAGCGCCGACTCGAAGTCCAGGCAACCGGCCAGGTGCAGCGCCGTGTACTCGCCGAGGCTGTGCCCGGCGGCGAGGTCCGGCGGCGGGCCGTCGGCCAGCGCCGCGCGCCCGGCGAGCGCGCTCACCGCGAACACCGCCGGCTGCACGTAGCGCGTCTTGTCCAGGTACTCGCCACGCACGTCCGCGCACAGCTCGCGCAGCGGCACACCGATCACCCGGTCCGCCGTCGCGACCTCGGCCGGGAACCGGTCGAACAGCTCCGCGCCCATGCCCTGCTTCTGCGATCCCTGCCCGGGGAACACCCACGCACGTGTCATGTCAGCGCTCCCACGGGTAGCGGCCCTGGTGGACGAACGCGGAGATCCGCTCGCGCACGGCCGGTGACGACATGAGCCGGGAGAACTCGGCGACCGCCCGCGCCTTGGCGTCCTCCCCGACGTCGGTGAGACCGCGGAAGTAGCGCTTGGCGTCGCCGAACACCGCCGGGTCGAGCCTGGTCAGCCGGAACACCAACTGCCGCAACGCCGTCTCCGGCCGCTCGGTCAGCTCGTCCACCAGGTGGACGCGGTGTGCTTCCACCGCGGACATCGCCTGCGTGCTCAGCGTCGCGGTGTACGCCTTCTGGAAACCGATGCGCCGCACCAGGAACGGAAGCACGCAGCACGGCAGCAAACCCCAAAGCGCCTCGGGCAGCGCGAACGTGCTGCGTTCCGTGGCGTGCGCGAAATCGCTCGCCGCGACCAGCCCGACCCCGCCACCGGCGACCTTGCCGTCGACCTGCGCCACCACCACCCGGGGCAGCGTGGTGAAGCGCCGCAGCAGGTCGAAGAACGCCGCACCGCCGTCGGACGCGTCGTTGTCGGCGGCGGCCTCGAAGTTCATGCCGTCGCTGAACACGCCGTCCCGACCGCACAGCACGACGACCGGCCGTTCCACGTCGCGTTCGGCGATGTCCAGCGCCGCGTGCAGCTCGCCGATCACCACGTCGTCGATGCCGTTGCGCTGCCCGGGTCGGTTCAGGGTGATCCGCAGCAGTCCCGGTTCCGGTGCGGCGGTGATCGTCGTGAACGCCATCAGCTCCACCGGTAGACTCGGTGGAAGTCCTCGACGCGGTCCAGCAGCAGCAGACCGCGACCGGCGAAGTGACTGTCCACAACGGATTGGTACGGCGTGGTGTCGATCACCGCGTCCCGCACGCCGAAGGCGCGGTCGCCGAGGAACCGGTCCAGCGCGCGGAACTCCGCGACGTCGAGTTCCCGGCGCTCCGCCAACGCCAGTGCGATGGGCCGGGCGGCGAGCCGACCCGGCGCCCGCTCGGAGACGACACCGCTGTAGAACTCCGAACCGCACCCCGACCCGTAGGAGAACATCCCGACGCGGCGGGCCGTGCGGAAGTCACCGTGGTCGATCAACGAGCACAGCGCCAGGTACAGCGAGCCGGAGTACATGTTGCCGACCTGCGTCGTGTACGTCAGCGACGAGGCCATGCGCCGCTCGAAGTCCGCGTCGATCGCGGCCCGGCCCCACCCCTTCACGCGCCGCAGCAACGTGCGGTGCGCGCCCTTCACCATGCCCGCGAACGGGACGTGGAACACCAGGTGGTCGAACGTGTCCACGATGTCCGCGCCCGACACCCGCCGCCGGTACCCGGCGAACGACTGCTCCAGGCAGTTCAGGTACGCCAGCAGCGACAGGTCCGAGTTGACCACGTCGAAGTCCGGCCGGGGCCGCAGGGTGTCCATGACCTCCCGCGTGTGGTAGCCGTTCGCGCCGACGTCGAGCCGCAGCACGGCCGGGTCGCGGCCGACCAGCAACGCCACCGCGCCCGCGCCTTCCGAGGGCTCCCAGTAGGTCCCGCCGGACGACGGGCTCGCGATGTCGGTCGCGACGACCAGCGCCCGCGCGTCGGGCACGGGGCTCGCCGCGACCATCGCGGCGGCCGTCTGGAGCGCGGCGGTGCCGCCGTAGCAGGCGTGCTTCACCTCGAACGACCGGCACGCCGGGCCGAGCCCGAGCTGCTGGTGCACGTAGGTGCTCAGCGGTTTGCCGAAGTCCAGGCCGGACTCGGTGGCCACCACGACCAGTTCGATCGAGTCGCGGCGGTCGGGACCGAGGGCGTCGACGAGCGGCTTGGCGGCGTTCACCGCGTTGGTGACCTGGTCCTCGCACGGCAGGTTGACCGAGCGGCGCGCCATCATCAGGTTCGCGAACCGGGTCTGGTCCAGCCCGCCCGCCTCGAACAACGCCCGCACGTCCACGCAGGCCCGGCCCGCGTAGACGTTGACGTCCTCGATCCCGACCGGCTCAGCCATCGCTGCTCGGGGCGTGCGGCAGCAGCAGCGTGTCCTTGATGCTGGCGGGGATGAACAACCGGTCCCAGCCGCCGCCGCCCTTGGACTCGTGCACCCGGCGGCGGTCGAAGACCTCCGCGGCCATCTCGCGACCGCGCTCCAGGGCCTGGAGTTCGTAGTAGTCCTCCGGCGCCTTGAGGTGGATGAGCTGCCACAGCCGGTCCTGCTGGCCCCACGTCTGCTCGAACAGCGTCGCGGTGACCTTGCCCGCCATCTTCTCGTTCACGTAGTGCTGCCAGTGGGCCAGGAACATCCGGCCCTCCTCGCGCAGCTCGTACTTCACGTCCGACGTGCGCACGACGATCGCGCCCGCCGTGGCGGAGTTGAGTTGCAGCTCCGGCGGCTGGGTGAGCTGCGACGACGCGGGCGGCACGAACGTGTCGCCGTGGTGGTGGTCCTCCTCGTCGTCATCGTCGTCGTGGACCATGCCGTGCTGCGGCACGAGCACGTCCTCGTGCAGGCTGCGGTGCAGGAACATCCGGTCCCAGTTGCCGCCGCCCTTCTGCGGCAGGCGGTCCTCGTCGGAGATCCGCCGGAACTCCAGGTCGTGGTCCACCATGTTGAGCAGGGTCGCGTAGTCCGCCGGGGTCTTCAGGTGGATGAACCAGTGCAGCCGGTCGCGGACGCCGAAGGTCTCCTCGAACGCGAACGACGTCGCGATGCCCTCCTGCGATTCGTTGATGTAACGCAGCAGGTCGACGCTGAACCGCCTGCCCTCGGCGGAGAACTCGTACGCCAACTGCCCGACGCGGTGCAGGATGAAGCCCGCGTTGGCGGAGTGCAGCACCCGTTCCAGCGGCAGCGACGACTGGTGCAGCGCCTGCGGGGGACCAAGGGTGGTCGTCATCGGCTCTCTCCTCATCGGTAGTCCGCGACGCCACGGTTGTACGGGCGGGGAGCGCGTGGATTCTGCTCAACTCTGAGCCTCCGGACCATCCGCGTGCGGCTGCTCAGTGTTGAGCGGTTGGCGGGCCGCCGGCTGCCTAGCGTGGGCGTCGGCCGCGAACCGCCGGTCGGGAACTTCGCAGACGGGGCAGGTGTTGTGACGCATCCACTCGGACCACCGCGCGCGGTCGTGCTCTCGGCTGCGGGGCACGACCGGCTGCGCCGGTCCGCCGAGCGCCTGCGCGACCACCTCGCCGGCCTCGCGGAACCGCCGGACCTGGCCGACATCGCCTACACGTCGCAGGTCGGCCGCACGCCCCTGCGGCACCGGCTCGCCATCCGCTGCGGCACCGTCCGCGAACTCCTCGACGGGCTGACCGCGTTCCTCGCCGGGCGGGACGACGCCTCGGTGACGCACGGCGTCGCCGGAGCCGCGCCCGCCGGACCCGAGCCGGGTACCGAAGTGGACGCCGCGGTGCAGTGGGTCGCGGGTCGCGCGGTGGACTGGCGTCGTCACTGGCCGGTGCCCGCGCGACGGGTGCCGCTGCCCACCTACCCGTTCGGCTCGGACGCTCCGGCTCCGGAGCTGCTGGACTACCTGGTCCGCGCGTACGCGGAGGAGTCCGGTCTGCCGGGAACCTCGGTGGACGCCCGTGTTCCGCTGACCGACCTGGGCCTGTCCTCCTTCGTGATCAGCAAGCTGAACGCGCGGCTGGAGCGGGACCTCGGCGAGCGCTCGCGAACCCTGTTCTTCGAGCACAGCACGCTGGCCGCCGTCGCCGACGCCCTGGCCGCGCACGGCAGGACCGCGCCGACCGCGCCCGGCGAGGCGGAACCGGTGGATGTGCCGGTGCCGGGGGGAGGGACGGCGGCCCCCGCGCCCGCCGCGCATGGCGAGACGGTGCCCGCAAGTGCCCGGGTGGCCGCGGAGAAGGCTCCGGCAAGGGCTGATCACGCCGCGCACGGCGAGATCGCGGTGATCGGCATCGCCGGTCGCTTCCCGCGATCGCCGGGGCTGCGCGAGTTCTGGGCGAACCTCGAAGGCGGTCGGGACTGCGTGGGTCCGCACCCCGCCGACCGCGCCCGCCCCGGTTGGCCGGTGCACCTCATGGAGGGCGGCTACCTCGACCAGGTCGACCGCTTCGACCCGCTGCTGTTCGGCATCACACCACGCGACGCCGCGCTCATGGACCCGCAGGAACGGCAGTTCCTGGAAGTCACCTGGGAAGCGTTGGAAGACGCGGGATACCCCCGTACCCGGCTGCGCACGCGCCACCAGTCGTCGGTCGCCGTCTACGCGGGCGCGATGTGGAACGAGTACCCGTTCTTCGGGGTCGAGCAGACGCTCCTCGGGTCGCCGCAGGACTCCGGCGCGACGTTGGGCGGCATCGCCAACCGCGTCTCCTACTGCTTCGACCTGCGCGGCCCCAGCCTCACGGTCGACACGATGTGCTCGTCGGCGCTGGTCGCCCTGGACCTCGCCGTGCGGTGCCTGCGTCGCGGCGAGACCGAGCTGGCGATCGCGGGCGCGGTGAGCCTTTCACTGCACCCCAACAAGTTCATCCAGCAGGACCGCATGTCGCTCACCGCGTCCGACCACCGCAGCCACAGCTTCGGCGCGGGCGGTGACGGGTTCGTGCCGTCCGAGGGCGTCGGCGTGGTCCTGCTCAAACCGCTGGAACGGGCGTTGGCGGACGGGGATCGCGTGCACGCGGTCATCCGGGGCACGTCGGTCGTGCACGCCGGGCGCACCAACGGTTACATCGTGCCCAGCCCCGCCGCGCAGGCCGACGTGGTGCGACGCGCGTTGCACGACGCCCGGACCGAACCCGCCGAGGTCGGTTACGTCGAGGCACACGGCGCGGGCACGGCGCTCGGCGACCCCGTCGAGATCGACGGGCTGACGAGGGTGTTCGGCGACCTCCCGGCGGGCAGCGTGCCGATCGGCTCGGTGAAGTCGGTCATCGGCCACGCCGAGGCCGCCGCCGGGCTCGCGGGCCTGGCGAAGGTGGTGCTGCAACTGCGGCACGGCGTGCTCGCGCCGTCCCTGCACGCCGACCGGCTCAACCCCGACGTGGACTGGGACTCGGTGCCGTTCCGCGTGCAGCGCACCCGCGCGGAGTGGACCGGGCCGAGGGTGGCGGGTATCAGCTCGTTCGGCGCGGGTGGCACCATCGCGCACGCGGTCGTCGCCGCGCCTCCCGCGACCACCCCGGCTCCCGCGCCGACCGGCGCGCAGGTCGTCGTGCTGTCCGCCTACGACGCGGACCGGTTGGACGAGGTGGTCCGGCGGTTGGCGGAACACCTGCGGTCGGACCGGGAACCGGGGCCGGAGCGGCTGATGGCCGCGTTGCGGAGCATCGCGGCCGGTGAGGTGGCCGGGTCGGCGGCCGAGCACGCCGCGGCGTTGCTGGCCGGGGGCGGACCGGCGCTCGCGGACATCGCGTTCACGCTCCAGGTCGGCCGGGAGCACCTGCGTCAGCGGCTGGCCGTGGTGGTGGAGGACGTGGCGGCGTTGCGCGAGTGCCTGGAGTCCTACCGCACCGACCCCCGGGTCCTGCTCGGGCGCGCGCCCGCGTCGGTCGACCCGTCGGACGTGCTGCCCGACACCGCCTCGTTGGCGGACCTCGCGCGGCACTGGGTCGGGGGTGGGTTCGTGGACTGGGCCCGGCGACACGCCCCGGGCCGGTCGATCGTGGAACTCCCGACCTACCCGTTCGCGCGGGTGCGTTGCCGGCTCCCCGAGCGCGCGACGCCGGAAACCCCGTTGTACCGCAAGGTGTGGACGCCGGACCCGACACCCGCGCCCGCGCTGCCGCACGGCGCCGTGCTGTGCGTCGGCGGCGACCCGGAGGCGGTGGCGGCGCTCGGCGCGACGGCCGTCCGGGACGAAGCGGACCTCGCCGCCGTCCTGGACCGCACGCCCGAGGTGAGCGGTCTGGTGGACCTGCCCGGCGGGCCGTCCTGGGAGACGCGGGTGGCGGTGTTGCGCGGACTGCTGGCGCGTCGGCCGCGGTCTCCGCTGCGGATCGTCCACGTCACGGGCGACGACGTGCGCACCGCCGGTTTCGTGCGGGCGATCGGCGCGGAGTACGCGCGGGTGAGCGCCACTGTCCTGGACACCGACCGGCGATCCGCGGTGCACCACGAGATCCGGGCCGAGTGGGGGCGGCGTGACCCGTTCGGCGAGGTGCGTTACCGGGGCGGTGTCCGCCACCGGCCGCGGTTGGAAGTGGTTGACGCACCGTGGTCCGCGCCGCGCTGCGACCCGGCGGGCGCGTACCTGGTGACCGGTGGGACGCGTGGCACGGGCGCCCTCGTCGCCGGTCACCTGGCCGACCACGGCGCGCGGGCGATCGCGCTGGTCGGCGTGCGCGACTCGGACGAGACGGCGAGTGCTTTGCGCGCCAGGGGTGTTCGAGTGCTCCGGCACGGCGGCGGGTTCACCGGTGTGGACCGGTTCCTGGACCGGGTGCGTGCCGAACTGGGCCCGTTGCGCGGCGTCGTGCACTGCGCCGGCGTGGCGACGCGGGGCGCTCCCGCGTTCGTGCACAAGGACGTCGCCGACATCCGGGCGGTGCTTGAGCCGAAGCTCGACGGGTTCGAGGCGCTGGTGCGGTTGTGCGCGGCCGACCGGTTGGACTTCTTCCTGGTGTTCTCGTCGGTGTGCGCCGCGGTGCCGTCGCTGGCGGCCGGCGTCAGCGACTACGCGGCGGCGAACATGGCGGTGGACGACCTGGTGCGCGGCCTGGTGCGGGCCGGCCGGACCGAGTTCCGCGCGGTCGACTGGCCGCAGTGGTCGCAGACCGGCTCCACGAGCACCCTGCCGAACCCGTGCGCGCCGGCGGGGATCGGGCCGCTGGACGACGCCGCCGGGCTGCGGGTGCTGGACCGGGTGCTGGCGTTGCCCGTCGGCGAAGTCGTGCTGCCGTGCCCGCCGCTGGGCGCGCCGCCGGACCCGGACGCGTTGATCTCCGCGAGGCCGGCCGAGCCCGGACCTGCCGAGCCGGTGCTGTTCGAACCGGCGCCCTCCTCGGTGGAGGCCGTCGCACCGGTGCCGGTCGTGTCGTCGGGCGGGTGGCTGGTGGGGTTGTTCTCGGCGGCGCTCGGCATCCCGGAGCGGGACCTGGACCCGACCGCGGAGTTCGGTGACCTCGGCGTGGACTCCGTGTTGCTGGGCGAGTTGCTGGTGCGCGTCGAGGAGCGGTTGGGGCGTCCGCTGGACCCGGCGACGTTGTTGTTGCACCCGACCCTGGAACGGCTCGCCGCGCACCTCGACCTGAGCCTGGACGAGGCGCCGCCCGTGCCGGCGGCGCCCCCGGAACCGGTCGCGGCCCCGGTGGTCGACGGGCGGATCGCGGTGATCGGGGTGGCGTGCCGGTTCCCCGGTGCCGACGACACCGCGTCGTTCTGGGACAACCTGGTCAACGGGCGGTCGGCGGTCGGCGAGGTGCCCGCGTCGCGGTGGGACGTGGACCGCTGGTGGTCGCCGGAACCCGCGCTGGGCCGCTCGATCAGCAAGTGGGGCGGGTTCGTCGACGGCATCGAGTGGTTCGACCCGGCGTACTTCGGGATGGACGACGACGAGGCCCGCTGCCTGGACCCGGCGATCCGGCTGGTGCTGGAGGGCACCGCGGAGTGCGTGGCCGCGTCCGGCCGCACGGCGGACGAGCTGCGCGGCAAGCGGGTCGCGGTGGTGGTCGGCGCGCGGCTGTCCGACTACGGCCGGCGGGTGCCGGTGCGGTCCGACGTGCTGCGGTCGGACCAGAACTTCATCGCCGCGCGGGTCGCGCACCAGTTCGACTTCCGGGGACCGAACCTCGTGGTGGACAGCGCCTGCTCGTCGTCGCTGGTGGCGGTGCAGGTGGCGAGTCGCAGCCTGCTCGCGGGCGAGTCGGAACTCGCCGTCGTCGCCGGGGTGGAGGTCCTGCTGGACCACGAGTCGTACCTGGACCTGAGCGCCGCGCGTGCCCTGTCGCCGACCGGCCGGTGCTGGACGTTCGACCAGCGGGCGGACGGTTTCGTCCCGGCCGAGGGCTGCGGCGTGGTGCTGCTCAAGCCGTTGGCGGCGGCGCTGGCCGACGGTGACCGGGTGCACGCGGTGATCGACGCGGTGGCCGTGAACAACGACGGCCACACCATGGGCGTCACCACGCCCAACCCCCTCGCGCAGGCCGACGTGGTGCGCCAGGCGCTCGCCGCGGCCGGCCGCACGCCCGCCGAGATCTCGGTGTTGGAGGCGCACGGCACGGGCACGCTCATCGGGGACCCGATCGAACTGCGGGCGCTCAACGAGGTGTTCGGCGGCGTGCCGGGCCCGATCGAGATCGGCAGCGTCAAGTCCAACATCGGTCACCTGCTCAGCGCGGCCGGGATGGCGGGGCTGGTGAAGGTCGTGCTGGCGCTGGAGCACGGCGTGGTCCCGCCGACCCTGCACTGCGACACCCCGAACCCGAGGTTCGACTTCGCACGCTCGCCGCTGCGGCCGACGACGCGCGCGATCGACTGGCCGGCGGGGCGGGAACGCGTCGCGGGGCTCAGCTCGTTCGGTTTGGGCGGCACGAACGCGCACCTCGTCGCCAGCGCCGCGCCGCCCCACACCCCGGTGCGGGTCCCGCTGGCACGCCCGGTGTTCGACCGGAAGCGGCTCTGGCTGGACCCCCGGCCCGAGTCACCGGGCACCACCGCACCCGGCCTGCCGGCACCGCTGCCCGACCCGCCCGCGCCCGGTCCGACGCCACCGGCGCTCGGCACGACGCCGCCCGCGCCCGACCCGGTGCCATCCGCGCCGGCCGCCACGCCGCCCGCGCCCGGCCTGACACCAGCCGCCCCGCCGGCCGCGCCGCTGGTCGCCTCGCCAACCGCCCTGCCGGCCGCCCCGCCAACCGCCCCGCTGGTCGCCTCGCTGATGCGGTTCGACCTCGTCACCCGTGACTGACCGCCAACCGGAAAGGAGGACGCGATGACCGGCTTCGAGTGCCGCGTGGTGTTGAGCCACGACGACTTCGTGATGCGAAACCACCGGCTGCACGGCGTGTCCGTGATGCCCGGCGTGGTCTTCTTCGACCTGGTCTACCGGGCCGCGATGGCGGCGGGCTGGGATCCTGCCCGGTTGGTGGTGCGCGACACCGTGCTGGCCGAGGCGATCGTCACCACCGAGGGCCACGACCGCGAGATCGTGCTGGCGGTCGGCGAGGAGAACGGTGCGGGCCGGCCGTTCACGGTGCGCAGCCGCTGGCTGCGTGGCGGCGAACCCGTCTCCGACTGGCACGACAACGCGCACGGCCTGGTGTGCCTGACCGACGACCCGCTACCGCCTGCCCTGGACCCGGCGGCGGTGCGGGCGGCGGCCACCCGTCGTGAGGACGTCGCCTCCCTCTACCGCCGGGCGGTGCGCGAAGGCATCGAGCACGGCGCCCCGATGAAGTGCGAAGGCGTGCTGCACCTGGGCGGCGGCGCGTTGCTGGCGGAGCTGACCCGCGCGGTGGAGGACCCGGCTCACGCGTTCCACCTGCACCCGGCATCGCTCGACGCCACCACGCTCGCCGGTTTCGGTCAGCTCGCGATGCCCACGGACGACCCGTTCGTCCCCATGTTCGTCCGCGAGCTGCGTGCACCCCAGCCGCTGCCCGCGCAGTGCCTGGTGCACGTGTCGCAACCGGAACGGCTGGCGGCTTCCGGGGACGTCGTCACCACCGACTACACCGTCCACGACGCGGACGGCCGGTTCCTGGCCTCGTTCACCGGGCTGACGTGCAAGCGCATCCGGGAACCGGGCCTGGTCCGGCGGTTGCTGGACGACGTCACGCCCCCGCCGACCGACGACCTGGCCGACCGGGTCCGGGACCTGGTCGCCGCCGCGCTGGGACGTCCCGTCGCACAGGTCGCCACCGACGTCGGGTTCTACGACCTCGGCCTGGACTCGGTCGCGTTGCTCGGGTTGACCGGCGAACTGGAGGAACTGGTCGGCGAGCAGCTGTACCCGACGCTGCTGTTCGAGCACAGCACGATCGACGCCCTCACCGCGCACCTGTCCGCGCACCACGTGGCTCGGGGCACGGCACTGACCTTCGTGGACGATTGGGTGCCCTCCCCGGCCAACCATGCGCACCAGGGCGCGTTCACGGTCGTCGCGGACGGTCCGGTGCCCGGCTTGTCCGCCGTCCGCGAGCTGCCGACGGGACCCGGGCCGGTCGTCCTGGTGTCGGACGACCCGGCGGCGGCGTTGTGGCGTGCGGCGTCGGCACTGGTGGACGCCGGGCCACGCGATCTGCTCGTGGTGACCTCGGCGCCGCTCACGCCGGAGCGCGCGGGCACCGGTGCGTTGGCCCGCACCATCTCCGCCGAGGTGCCGGGGTTGCACTGCCGTTTCGCGCACGTGGACCGGCCCGGTGACGTGGCGGCCGCGGTGCGTGCCGAGCTGGCCCACGACCCGGAGCCCGAGGTGCGTTACCGCGCGGGTCGGCGGTACGTCCGGCGGTGGCACGAGGTGGCGGTGGACCGGTCGGCCCGACCGCTGCGGGACGAGGGCGTCTACCTCGTCACCGGTGGTTCCGGCGGGTTGGCCCGCTTGCTCGCGGAGCACCTGGCCGAGCGCCACCACGCCCGGATCGCCCTGCTGTCCCGCACCGCTCCCGACCCGGCCTTGGTCGAGGCGTGCGAGCGCGCGGGCGGCCAAGTGCACGTCGTGACGGCCGATGTGACCGACGCCGAACAGGTGCGGCGCGCGGTCGACGCGGTCCGGGCCGAATTCGGGCGTGTCGACGGCGTCTTCCACTGCGCCGGGGTCCGGCGGGACGGGTTGTTCTTCCGCGGCTCCCCGGACGATCTCGCGGCGGTCGCCGCGCCGAAGCTCGACGGTCTGCGCAACCTCGTCGCCGCCACGGCGGGCGACGAGCCGGACTTCCTCGCGGTGTTCTCGTCGGCGTCGGCGTCGGTGGCGAACCCCGGCCAGGCCGCCTACGCCTACGCCAACGCGTGTGTCGAGCACGTCGAAGGGCGGGTGGTCGTCATCGGCTGGCCGTTGTGGGCCGATGGCGGCATGACCGTCTCCGAGGACGTGGTGCGTCGGTCCGGGGAAGCGACCGGCCAGACACCCATGCCCGCGCGGCAAGGGCTCGCGCTGCTGCCGGCCGCGCTCGCCGCGCCGCACCGGTCGCTGGTGGTGCTGCACGGTGTGGCGGAACGCATCCGCACCCTGCTGCCGATCGCGGATACCCCGGAAGCGGAACCCGTCGTCCCGGACGACGACGCGATCGCCGTGATCGGCATGGCGGGTCGCTACCCCGGTGCGGACGACCTGGACGAGTTCTGGCGCAACCTCGCGGCCGGTGCGGACTGCGTCACCGAGGTGCCCGCGGACCGGTGGGACCACGCGGCCCTGTTCGACCCCGCGAAGGGCGTTCCCGGCCGCACGTACGGGAAGTGGGGCGGGTTCCTCAACGGCGTCGACCGGTTCGCACCGGCGTTCTTCGGCATCTCCCGCCGGGACGCCGAGCGGATGGACCCGCAGGAACGGCTGTTCCTCACCACGTGCCTGCGAACGTTGGAGAACGCGGGCTACGCGCCCGAATCGCTCGGCGGTGAGGTCGTCGGCGTGTACGCGGGCACCATGTGGAACCACTACCAGTTGGTGGACGGCGCGGAGGACGGCGTCGCCCCGCACGCCATGCACTGCTCGATCGCGAACCGGGTGTCCCACGCGTTCGACCTGACCGGGCCGAGCATGGCCGTCGACACCGCGTGTTCGTCGTCGCTGACCGCCGTGCACCTGGCGGTGGAGAGCATCCGGCGTGGTGAGTGCACCATGGCGCTCGCGGGCGGGGTCAACGTCACCGTGCACCCGCAGAAGTACCTGCAACTCGCGCAGGGGCAGTGGTTGTCGGTCGACGGCCGGTGCCGTGCGTTCGGGCGGGACGGCACCGGGTACGTGCCCGGTGAGGGTGTCGGCGCGGTGTTGCTCAAGCGGCTGGACCGGGCGCTGGCGGACGGCGACCACGTGCACGGCGTGATCCGCGCGACGGCGCTTAACCACACCGGTCGGACCGCCGGCGCGACGGTGCCGAGCCCCGGCTCGCAGGCCGCGTTGATCCGCCGCGCGCTGGGGGCCGCGGGGTGGGACCCGTCGACCGTGGGTTACGTCGAAGCACACGGGACCGGGACGTCGCTGGGGGACCCGATCGAGGTGGAGGGACTGCGGCAGGCGTTCGACGGGACGCCGCTGCCCGCGGGCTCGTGCGCGATCGGGTCCGTGAAGTCCTCCGTCGGGCACCTGGAGGGCGCGGCGGGTGTCGCGGGTCTGACGAAGGTGTTGCTCCAGTTGCGACACCGGGCGCTCGTGCCGTCGTTGCACGCGGAGGAGTTGAACCCCCACATCGACTTCGCGGCCACGCCGTTCCGCGTCCAGCGGGTGCTGGAACCCTGGCGTGGCACGCCGTTGCGCGCCGGGGTGAGTGCTTTCGGCGCTGGTGGCACCAATGCGCACGTGCTGGTGGAGGAGTACGTTCCCGCGCCACGCGAGGTGAGCCGCGAACCCGCGCTGGTCGTGCTGTCCGCCCGGACCGCCGAAGAACTCCGGGATTACGCGGCGGCGCTGGCCGCCGGATTGCCGAGCGGGTCGGCGATCGACGCGGTGGCCGGGCTGCTCGGTGTCGCGGTGTCCGAAGTGGACTCGTCGGCGACGGTCGGTGATCTCGGGCTTGAGTGGTCGGACCTGGTGGAGTTGTTCGGTGCGGACGCTTTGACGGGCGTCACGGACAACACGCCGGTGGGTGACCTGGCCGTGGACGTGCCCATCGGGGACATCGCCTACACGACGCAGGTCGGTCGGACGGCGATGGCGGTCCGGATGGCGGTGGTGGCTTCGGGTTCGGTCGCGCTGCGTGCCGCGCTGACGGCGTACGCGCGTGGCGCGGAATCACCCGACGTCGTGGTCGAAGGCGTGCCCGTCGGCGATCCGGTGGTGGCTTTCCACGCGGGTGACCTGCACGCGGTGGCTCGGCACTGGGTTGGTGGCGGCGACGTGGCGTGGGCTGACTGCCACCTCGGCGAACGCCCCCACCGCGTGCCGCTGCCTGGGTACCCGTTGCGTGAGGAGAGGTGCTGGCTCGGCGGGTGGGCGGCCCGATCCGCGCCCGCACCCGTCGCGGGCGAGGAGTACGAGTTCCGGTTGTTGGAGCACGGGATCGCGTTGGTGACCATGCGGTCCACGATGTTCACCCCCGGTCTGCTCGACGGGCTGAAGGCGGTCTTCGGCGAGATCGAGCGGCGGGACGACGTCCGGGCCGTCGTGGTGACCGGCAGCGGTTCGGTGTTCAGCATGGGTGGCACACCGGAGGCGTTGGAGACGCTGGCCGAGGGTGCCGGGACGTTCACCGACGCGTCGTTCATCTACGACGGGTTGCTGAAGTGCACGCGGCCGGTCGTCGTGGCCGCGGCCGGGCACGCTTCCGGTGGTGGGCTGGCGTTCGCGTGTTACGGCGACGTGGTCGTGCTGGGGGAGGAGTCCGTCTACAGCGCGAACTTCGCCAAGTACGGCTTCACGCCCGGCATGGGAGCGACCTACGTGCTGGAGCAGCGGTTCGGTGCGGCGCTGGCGAAGGAGATGCTGCTCACCGGGCGCTCGCTGACGGGCGAGGAGCTGCGGCGGCGCGGGGTGAACGTGACCGTGCTGCCCCGGGACGAGGTGCTGCCCGCCGCGCTCGACCTGGCCAGGTCGATGGCCGACCGCCCGGCCTCGGTGATCCGGGTGTTGAAGGACGAGTTGGCGGGCCGCGTGCTGCGGGACCTGCCGGAGATCATCGCCAGCGAGGTGCGGATGCACCGGCAGGTGCTGGGCGACGAATCGGCGGCAATGGTCCGCGAGCACTTCGCGAAGGTCCAGGGCTTCCGTGACGCCGCACCGACCGCCGTGCCCATGGATGCCGCACCGACGAGCGTCGAGCCGGCCGGTGCCGCGCCGATCGGGGCCGCGCTGACCGGGGCCGCTCCGACGAGCGTCGAGCCGGCCGGTGCCGCGCCGACTGGTCCTGCGCCCACAGGTGCCGCGCCGGTCGTGGATGGCGTGGCGGACCAGGGGCGCGTGGCGGACGATATCGGCGCGGCGATCCGCGAGGTCCTGGGCGGGCTGCTGTACCTGGAGCCGCACGAGGTCGTGGCGGACCGCAGCTTCTCCGACCTGGGCCTGGACTCGATTGGCGCCGTGGAGCTGGTCCGCGACCTGAACCGGCGGTTCGGGACGGAACTCGACTCGGTCGCCGTGTACGACCACCCGACGCTGCCGGACCTGGTCGGCGCGGTGCGGTCGGCGATGGGGGAGCGGGCCGCCCTGCGTCGTCAGGCCACCTCCCCGCGACCCGAACCCGCGCGGGTGTCGTTGCCCGCGGTGCACGCCGTTGTCCCGGAGACGCCGGCGGAAACCCCGGTCACGACGCCACCCGCCGGGCCACCGGATCTCGTGCTGACGATCGAATCGCGCGAAGCGAGCGTGTCCTCCGCGGCCCGATCCCCCGCCCCGGCCGAGGCGGTTGGTCGTGACGCGTCGACCCGGATCGCGGTCATCGGGATGGCGGGCCGGTTCCCGGACGCGCCGGATCTCGACGCGTTCTGGCGCAACCTCGCCGCCGGCGTGTCGTCCATCCGCGAGGTGCCCGCCGAGCGGTGGGACCTGACGTCCCTCTACGACCCGGACCCGGCCCGCACGGGCACCACGCGCAGCCGGTGGGCGGCGCTGCTGGACGACGTGGACGCGTTCGACGCCGCGTTGTTCCGCATCTCACCGCTGGAAGCCGAGGCCATGGACCCGCAGCAGCGGCTGTTCCTGGAGCAGGCGTGGGCCGCGTTGGAGGACGCCGGGTACGGCGGTCGGGCGATGAGGTGCGGCGTGTTCGTCGGCTGCGCCTCCGGCGACTACACGCGACTGCTGGACGCGGCGGGCGTGGGCACCACCAGCGAGGCGTTCCTGGGCACGGCCAGCTCGATCCTGCCCGCCCGCATCGCCTACCAGCTCGACCTGACCGGCCCGACGATGGCGGTCGACACCGCGTGCTCCTCGTCGCTGACGGCCGTGCACCTGGCGTGCGAGAGCATCCTCTCCGGCGAGTGCGACACCGCGCTGGCCGGTGGGGTGGCCGTGATGTGCACGCCCCGGATGCAGGTGTGGACCAGCCAGACGGGGATGTTGTCGCCCGCGGGCCGCTGCCTGCCGTTCGACGAGGCGGCGGACGGGATCGTGCTGGGCGAAGGCGTCGGCGCGGTGCTCCTGAAGCGGCTGGACCGGGCGCTGGCGGACGGCGACCACGTGCACGGCGTGATCCTGGCGAGCGGTGTCAACGGCGACGGGCGGACCAACGGCATCACCGCGCCCAGCGCGACGTCGCAGGCCGCGTTGCTGCGCGAGGTGCACGCGAAGGCCGGTGTCCCGGTGTCCTACGTCGAAGCACACGGCACCGGCACGAACCTCGGCGACCCGATCGAGGTCAAGGCGCTGCGCCAGGTCGTGTCACCGGAGTGCGCGCTGGGCTCGGTCAAGGCGAACATCGGCCACACCACGATGAGCGCGGGGATCGCCGGTCTGCTGAAGGTGCTGCTCGCGCTGCGCCACCGGCAGTTGCCGCCCACGCCGAACGTGCGCAACCCGATCCCCGGGCTGCCCGTGGTGCGCGAGCTGACGCCGTGGGTCGGAGACCGGTTGGCAGCGGGCGTGAGTTCGTTCGGGTTCAGCGGCACCAACTGCCACGTCGTCGTCGGTGAGGCTCCCGTCCGGGAGGCCGGGAACGCCGTCGGGGCGGCGGTCGTGCCGGTGTCCGCGCGCACCGCCACCGCGTTGCGCGCCCAGGTCGACCGGCTCGCCACGCACCTGAAGACGGCCGACGTGGCGTTGCACGACGTCGCCACCACTCTCTCGTCGGGCCGGGCGCACCTGGCGGCGCGAGCCGCGTTCGTCGCCGAAGACCTCGCGGACCTGGTGCGGCAGCTGGAGAACGGGGCCACGCCGGGCACCACCGCCCGGCACGACCTGGCCCGCCGCTGGGAGTCGGGCGAGGACGTGGACTGGCCGACCGGTGGGCGCCGGGTGCCGCTGCCCACCTACCCGTTCGCCCGCGACCGGTTCTGGGTCGGCGGACCGCGACTCGACCCGAGCGACCCGGTGGTGGCGGACCACGTCGTGGCCGGCGTGCCGACGCTGCCCGGCGCGTTGTTCCTGCGCCGGGCGACCGGTCACGCGCCGCGCGTGACGGGCGTGACGTGGTTGCGCCCGGTTCCGGTGACCGGCCCGGTCACGGTGTCGCTGGGCACCGAGGGGCGGCTCGAACTCACCGCGGGCGGCGCGGTCCACGCCGTCGCGGAGGCCCGTCCCGCTCCGGCGGCCGAATCGCCGCTCGACCTCGCCGCCGTCGAAGCGCGGTGCACCCGGCACATCGCGGGCGACACGCTGTACGAGGCGTTCCACCGGGCCGGGCTGCGGTACGGGCCGACGTTCCGGGTGTTGACCGATGTCGTGGTCGGGGACGGCGAAGCGCTCGCCACCCTGCACGCGCGGCCGGGCGACGACGTGCAGGTGCTGGACGGCGCGATGCAGGCGATCGCGTCACTGCTGACGGAAGCGTCACGACCGTTGCTGCCGTTCGCGATCGACTCCGCGCACGCCGACCGTGACCTGCCTTCGTCGGCGCGTGTGCACGTGACTCGTCGTGACACCCATCGTTTCGACGTGGTGCTCACGGACCTGTCCGGAGTGATCAAGGCCCGGCTGGACGGCGTCGCGCTGCGTCCCGCCGCGGACCGCCAGAGCCTGCTGTACAAGCCCGTGTGGCGACCCACGGCCGCACCGGACGCGCGTCCGGCCGGGCGGACGTTGGTCGTCCACACCGCGGCCGACGCCGGGTTGGCCGCCGCGCTGCGGCCCGACGTGGCATTGCGGCTGGGCGAGCTGCCCGAGGGCCGGTTCGACACCGTCTACGTGCTCGCCAGGCCCGACGACCCGGCGCGGCCGGCGGAGGACGACGCGTCCGTGCGGCACGCGTTCCGGCTGGTCCGGCACCTGGTCGACGCGGGTGCGGGCCGGGTGCCGCTGACGCTGGTGTTCGTCGTGCCCGGCACGCAGGCCGTGGACGGCGGGCCGGTGCACCCGCACGCCGCCGGTCTGGTCGGCCTGGCGGGCGCGATCGCCGGCGAGTACCCGGAGTGGTCGGTGACCTGCGTCGACGTCGGCGTGGACGACCCGGCGGGATACGCGGACGCGATCCGCCGCGAGCACGGCGCCGACCTGCTGGTGGCCGTGCGCGGTGACCGCAGGCTGGTCCGCGTGCTGGAGCCGTTGCCCGCGTCGGACGCGCCGGTCCCGCTGCGGGACGGCGGTGTGTACGTGGTGCTGGGCGGTGCGGGTGGGCTGGGTGTCGAGGTGACCCGGCACCTGGTCCGGACGCGGGGCGCCAGGGTCGCGTGGCTCGGCCGTTCCCCGGAGGACGCCCGGATCAGGGGTTTGGTGGGCGAGTTCGGCGAGCACGTGCGTTACTTCCAGGCCGACGCGGGCGACGCGGAGGCGGTGCGGCACGCCCTCGCCGCCGTGCGGCAGGCGTTCGGCCCGGTCGACGGTGCGATCCACTCGGCGATCACGTTGCGGGACCGGTCGCTGGCCACCATGTCCGAGGACGACCTGCTCGCCGTGCTGCGGCCCAAGGTCGCGGGGCTGGCGGCGTTCGCGGCAGCCCTGCGTGAGGAGCCGTTGGACTTCCTGGCGGTCTTCTCGTCGGCACTCGCCTTCACGCCCGCGCCGGGTCAGGGGAACTACGCGGCGGCGACCGCGTTCGAGGACTCCTACGCCCTCGCCCTGCACCGGTCCGGTGTGCCGGTGAAGCTGGTCAACTGGGGGTTCTGGGGCTCGGTCGGCGTGGTGGCGCGTGCCGACTACGCGGCCAGGTTCGCGGCGCTCGGCATCGGGTCGATCGAACCCGCCGAGGGTGTGGCCGCGCTGGAGCAGGCGTTGGCGGGCACTCACCCGCAGGTGGCCGTGTTGAAGGGCGACCCGGACGGCCTGGCGCGGTTGGGTGTGCGCGCGGCGGGGCCGGGTGCGCGGGACGCTGGTGGCTCGGTGGCACTGGGTGGGGACGGCTCGGCGGGGTTGGGCGCGCGGAGTGCCGGTGGATCGGTGGCGCTGAGTGCGGACGCGGGCGGCTCGGCCGGCGAGCGCGAGGCGGACGGGTTGGCTCGTTCCCGGGCTGGTTTCGCGGCTCTCGACGGGCTGGCGCGTGACCTGCTGCGCGCCACACCGATCGGTACCGGCGACACGCCCCTGCACGCCGCCGTGCGAGCCGCCGCCGCGACGCCGGCCGCGGGGTTGTCCGCCGCCGACGTCCTGGCGCGGCACCCGGATCTCGCGCCGCACGTGGAGCTGCTGACGCGCTGCGTCTCCGCCCTGCCGGACGTGCTCGCCGGGCGCACCCGGCCGACCGAGGTGTTGTTCCCGGGCGGTTCCGCGGAACTCGTGGGCGCGGTGTACCGGGGTCAGGAGGCGGCCGACTTCCACCACCGGCTGATGGCGGACGAACTCGCGCGGGTCGCGGGACCGTCGGCCCGGGTGCTGGAGGTCGGCGCGGGCACGGGTGCGGGTTCCGCGTTCGCCCTCGCGGCGGCCGGTGGGGCGCACTACGACTACACCGACGTGTCCACCGCGTTCCTGCGCTCCGGTGAGGAGGCGTTCGGCGCGCGGTTCCCCAACACCGCGTTCCGGGTGCTCGACATCGAGCAGGACCCGGTCGCCCAAGGCTTCGAGCCCGGCTCCTACGACGCCGTGCTCGCCACGAACGTCCTGCACGCCACCGCGGACATCGTCGCCGTGCTGCGCAACACCCGCGCACTCCTCAAGCCCGGCGGCGTGCTGCTGGTCAACGAGGTCACCAGGTCGTCGGACTTCCTGACCGCCACGTTCGGGCTGCTGCCCGGCTGGTGGCGGTTCACCGACGGGCACCGGCGGCTGCCCCACTCGCCGCTGCTGTCCCCGGCCGGCTGGCGGTCGGCGCTCGCGGAGGCCGGGATGTCCGTGCGGGTGCTCGGGATGCCGGGAGGCCCGGACGAGCAGTGCGTCCTGGTGGCGACGGCCGGTGCGACGGTGCGCGACTACGTGCGCCGGGTGTTCGCCGAGGTGCTGAAGTACCGGCCGGCCGACCTGGACGACTCGGTCACGTTCGACAACTTCGGCGTGGACTCGCTGGTGGGGCAGCGGATCGTCCGCCGGTTCGAGGCGGACCTGGGCGACCTGCCCGCCACGCTGCTGTTCGAGCACCTGACCATCGAGCAGTTGGCCGCGCACTTCGCCGCTCGGCACGCGGATGCGATCGGAACCCTGACGATCCCGACCCCGGCTATGCCCGGCTCGGCCTCCGCGCCCCCTGCCCCGGCGACTCCGGCCCCGGCGATCCCGGCCGCGATCCCGACCCCGACGCGCTCGACCACGGAGGTGCGGCCACCCGTGGACGGCATCGCGGTGGTGGGACTGGCCGGGCGTTACCCGGGAGCGCGGGACCTGGACGAGTTCTGGCACAACCTGGTCGCCGGCGTCACGTCCATCACCGAGGTGCCCGCCGACCGCTGGGACTGGCGCGAGCACTTCGACCCCCGCAAGGGCAAGCCGCAGCACACCTATGGCCGGTGGGGTGGCTTCCTCACCGACGTGGACCGGTTCGACCCAGCGTTCTTCGGCATCCTGCCCAAGGACGCCGCCGCGATGGACCCGCAGGAACGGCTGTTCCTGGAGACCGCGTGGCTGCTGCTGGAGGACTCGGGCCACCTCGGCTCCGGGCACGTCCGCGACACCGGGGTCTTCGTCGGCACGATGTACGGCTCGTACGGCCGCATCGCGGCGGCCACCGGCTGGCCGCGTGGCCGCTTCACCGACGGGCACTCGTCGTACTGGTCGATCGCGAACCGCGTGTCCTACGCGCTCGACCTGACCGGGCCGAGCTTCGCGGTGGACTCGGCCTGCTCGTCGTCGCTGACCGCGGTGCACCTGGCGTGCGAGAGCATCCGGCGCGGCGAGTGCTCGATGGCGATCGCGGGCGGCGTGAACCTGGTGCTGCACCCGGCACACCTGATCGCCCTGTCGTCGATGACGATGCTGGCCGGTGACGGCGCGTGCAAGGTGTTCGACGAGCGCGCCGACGGGTTCGTGCCGGGCGAAGGCGTCGGCGCGGTGCTGCTCAAGCCGCTGGCCGACGCGTTGCGCGACGGCGACCACATCCGGGCGGTCATCGAGGGCACCGCGCTCAACGCGGGCGGCAAGACCGGCGGCTACACCGTGCCCAACCCCACCGCGCAGGCCGAACTGGTGACGCGCGCGCTCGCGTCGGCGGGCGTGGAACCGGGCGGTGTCGGCTACATCGAGGCGCACGGCACCGGTACCGCGCTCGGCGACCCGATCGAGATCGCGGGTCTGGCCAAGGCGCTCGGTGACGACGCGCGGTGCGCGGTCGGGTCGGTCAAGGCGAACATCGGGCACCTGGAGGGCGCGGCGGGCATCGCGGGCCTGACGAAGGTGTTGCTCCAGCTCGAACACGGCACGATCGCGCCCTGCGCGTCGCTGGACACCGTGAACCCGCGCATCGACCTGCCGCCCGGGTTCACGCTGCCCACCGAGGCCGTGCCGTGGACCGCGCCACGCCGGGCCGGGGTGAGTTCGTTCGGCGCGGGTGGGGCGAACGCGCACGTCGTCCTGTCGGGGTACGAGAACCCGGCAGCACCGGAGGTGGACGCCGTGGGACGGCACGCGGTGCTCCTGTCGGCACGCACGCCGGACGAGCTGCACGCGTTGGCCACCGCTGTGGCGGACCACGTCGAGCGGCACGCGCCCGGCCTCCCGGCCCTGGCCTGGACGACCCAGGTGGGACGGGCGGAGCTGCCGCACCGGCTCGCGGTCGTCGTGTCCGACCTGGCGGAGCTGTGCGCGTCGCTGCGTGGCGACGGCGGTCACCGGGCCGCGATCGGTGACGAGTACCCCGGTCGCGAGCTGTTCGCCGAGGACGGCGGCCTGGTGACCGATCTGCTGGCCCGCCGGGACCTCGACCGGCTCGCCGCGGTGTGGGTGCACGGGATCGCGGTCGACTGGCGCCGCCTGTGGTCGGTCCGCCCGCGCCGGGTGTCCCTGCCGCCGTACCCGTTCACCAGGCAGCGGTTGTGGTTGCCGGGAACCGACGTGGTGGAGCGGCCGTGGTTGACCGAGCACCTGGTGGCCGGGCGCCGGGTGCTGCCCGGTGCGGCGGCGCTGGAGGAGGTCTGCGCCGGTGACGCGTGCACCCTGAGCGACGTGCGGTGGCCCGCGCCGCTGCACCTGGACTCCGGGCCCGAGCCCGTCACGGTGGTGTCGGGCGGTCGGTTCACCGTCACGTCCGGCGCGCTCACCATCGCCGAGGGCCGTTGCACCACAGCAGTTCCGCAGCCGGAAACACTCGACCTGGACGCGGTACGCACGCGGTGCTCGGACACCGTCGAACCGGACGACCTCTACGCCGCCATGCGCGCGGCCGGGTTGGCACACGGCGCTGGGATGCGCGTGCTGCGGGAAGTGCGCGTGGGAGAACGGGAAGTGCTCGCCCGCATCACCGCCGACCACCGGGTGCTCGCGCTCGACGGCGCGTTCCAAGCCCTGGCGGCGTTGCCCGGTCCGGACCGCGTGCAGCTGCCGGTCGGTTTCGCCACGCTCACCCGAACCGGCACGCTGCCAACGGAAATGTGGGCACACGCGGTGGAAACCGCGGCCCCGAGCGGAGAACGCCGGTTCGACCTGCGCGTGGCCGCCGCTGACGGCCGTGTGCTGCTGGCCGTGGACGGCCTGCGCGTCGTCACCGCGGACGAAGACCCGTGCACCTACCTGCGCCCGGAATGGGTGCCCGCACCGCTGGCGGTGACCGGACCCGCGACGCCCGACCCGGTCGTGCTCCGGCTGCCCGCCACGTCGGACGGCCTCGCCGACGAGATCGACCGGTCGTTGCACGCCGTGCTGCGCACCGCCGTGGACCGCCTGACCGAGGACCCGGGCGCGCTGCTGCGCATCGTCGTGGTGTGCCCGGACGCGCGACCCGCGTACGCCGCCGCGGCCGCCGCGCTGCGGACGCTCGCCTTGGAGCACAGCGGGTTCTCCGGTGTGGTCGTGCACGGCGGCGAGCCGCACCCCGACGAGCTGCGACACGTCACCGGCGCGCCCGAGGCCAGGGTGAGCGAGGTCCGGTACGTCGACGGCGTCCGGCAGGAACGCCGGATGGTCGGGTTCCGCCCGGCGGCCGGGCGTCCCGCGCGGACCGGTGGTGTGTACCTGGTCGTCGGCGGGACCGGTGTGATCGGCGAGCACGTCGCCGCACACCTGCGGGCCACCCGCGCGCCGCGGGCCGTGGTGGTGACCGGTCGCGCCGACGCCGACGTGACGGTGGCTTCGGACGTGCGGCGGTTGGTGGACGACGTGAAGGCCACCCACGGCCGGATCGACGGCGTGGTGTTCGCGGCCGGTGTGCACGACGACCAGCGGGCCGTGGCGAAGACCGCGGAGCGGGTGAACGCGGTGCTCGCGCCGAAGACGCTGGGCGTGCGGAACCTGCTGGCCGCGCTCGGTGACGACGAACTGGAGTTCTTCGTGTTGTTCTCGTCGGTCGCGGCGCGCACGGGGAACCTGGGGCAGGCGGATTACGCCTACGCCAACGCGTTCCTGGACGAGTCCGCCGCCACCACGCCGAGCCTGGTCTCGGTGTGCTGGCCGTTGTGGGCCGACGGCGGCATGGTCGTGGACGACCAGACCCGGCGGTTGTTCGCCCGGCGCTGGGGCAGCGAGCCGCTGGGCACGGCGGACGCCCTGCGCGCGTTCGACCGGCTGGCCACCGGTTCGGAACCGGTCGTCGCCGTCGTGCGGCCGGTGACGGGGGCCGCGACCGGTGACCCGGCCACCGGATCGGACCCGGTTGTCGTGCGGCCCGCGGCGGAGGCCGCGACCGCTGACGTCGGTGCGCCGGTCGACGTGGACGCCGAATTGCGGGTCCTCGCCGCCGGTTTCCTCCTGGTGGAGCCGGAGGAGGTGGACCCGGACCTCGCGCTGCTCGACCTCGGGTTCGACTCGATCTCGCTGACCGGGTTGACGAACGAGGTCAACGAGCGCTTCGGGTTGGACCTGCTGCCAACGGTGTTCTACGAGCGCCCGACGTTGACCTCCTTCGCCGAGCACCTGCGGGACCTGGTCCCGACCGAGCGGCCCGGAGTTGCCGTGGACCGGGTGGCCGACGCGCCCGTGGACGACGCGGTGGCCGTGATCGGCATGGCGGGCGTGCTGCCCGGCTCGCCGGACCTCGACGCGTTCTGGCAGCACCTGGTCGCGGGTGACGACCTGGTGCGGCCGGTGCCCGAGGACCGGACCGACCTGCGTGGCGACCCGGCGGTTTCGGGTGTGCGCGCGGGTTTCCTGGACGACGTCCGGTCGTTCGACGCCCGGCGGTTCGGGATCTCGCCGCGCGAGGCGGCGTTGATGGACCCGCAGCAGCGGTTGTTCCTCCAGACGGCCTGGCAGGCGGTCGCCGACGCGGGCTACCGGCCGGACGACCTGGCCGGCACCGACACGGGGTTGTTCGTCGGTGTCTCGGCGTGTGACTACGACGACCTGCTGCACGCGCACAACGTGCCCGTCGAAGCACACACCGCGAGCGGCCTGGCGGACTGCATCCTCGCCAACCGCGTCTCGTACCTGTTCGACCTGCGCGGCCCCAGCGAAGCGATCGACACGGCGTGCTCAAGCTCGCTGGTCGCCGTGCACCGGGCGGTGCGCGCGCTGCGTGCCGGTGAGTGCTCGGTGGCGCTGGCGGGCGGGGTGAACGTGTTGCTCAGCCCCGGGTTGTTCGTGGCCTTCCAGTCGTCGGGGATGCTCAGCGCCGACGGGCGGTGCCGCACGTTCGACGACGCCGCCGACGGGTACGGCCGCGGCGAGGGCTGCGGTGTGGTGCTGTTGAAGCCGCTGAGCGCGGCGCTCGCGGACGGCGACCAGGTGATCGGCGTGATCCGCGGCAGCGCGGTCAACCACGCCGGTCGCGGGCCGTCGTTGACCGCCCCCAACCCCGAAGCCCAGGCGCGGGTGATCGCGCGGGCCTACGAGACGAGCGGTGTCGACCCGGCACGCGTGTCGTACATCGAGGCGCACGGCACCGGCACGCGGCTCGGCGACCCGATCGAGGTGGAGGGGCTGAAGAAGGCGTTCGGCGGTGTCGACGCGCGGATCGGGCTCGGCGCGGTGAAGACCAACATCGGCCACCTCGAAGCCGCCGCGGGGATCGCGGGCCTGCTGAAGGTCCTGCTGGCGATGCGGCACGGCGAACTGCCGCCCACGCTGCACCAGCGCACGCCCAACCCGTACGTGCGGCTGGCCGGCACCCCGTTCCGGGTGGTCGCCGAGCGGGCGCCGTGGGTGGGGGACCGGGTCGCCGGGGTCTCGTCGTTCGGGTTCGGCGGCACGAACGCGCACGTCGTCGTGCAGTCCGCCCCGGAGATGCCGGTCGGCGGGGGGATCGGGCCGTGGCGACTGGTGTTGTCGGCGGACTCCGCCGGAGCACTGGCCGAGTACCGCACGCGGGTGGCCCGGCACCTGGCGGTGGACCGCGACCTCGACCGGCTGTGCTTCACGTTGCAGACCGGCCGCGAAGCGCTCGGGCACCGGTTCGCGGCGGTGGTCGCGGACCGCGCCGAGGCGGTGGCCGTGTTGACCGGTGACGCCGAACCCCGGCTGGACGAGGACACCGCGGCGTGGCTGGCCGGTGCCGACGTGGACTGGGCGGCCCGGTGGCCGACGCCGCCGGTGCGGGTGTCCGCGCCCGTGCCGCCGTTCGCGGCCACGCCGTTCTGGTTCGACCAGCTCGCCCCGGCGGGCCGCAAGCTGGTGTTGCGCGACCCGCGTTCGGCACGGGGTTCGTCGGTGCCGGTGGCACCCGTGGTCGACGTCGTGCCGGTGGTGGCGGTCGAAGAGCCGGTGACCATTGTGGACGGATCGGTGGAACAGGTGATCCGGGAGTCCGTGGCGAAGATCCTCGGCACGGACGTCGACGCGGTGGCGGCCGACACGGCGTTCTCCGACCTGGGGCTGGACTCGATCTTCCGGATGGAGCTGGCCCGGTCGCTGATGGCCGCGTTCGACGTCGAGCTGACGGCGGCGCAGCTCTACGAGCACGACACCGTGGCGGCGTTGGCCGCGTTGATCGGTGGGACCGCGCCCGTTTCCGAGCGGTCGCCGGTCGCGGAGATCGTCGAGGAGGCGTTGGAACGGCCGTTGGACGAGAGCCTTTCCTTCGCGGACAACGGGTTGACGTCGTTCGACATGCTGCGCGCCATCGCCGCGTTGGAGAGCCGATACGGGGCGCTGCCCAAGACGCTGCTGTTCGACCGGCCCACGATGGCGGAGCTGACCGGCTTCCTGGCGGGCCGGGACACTCGGGAGGCGCGTCCGGCGGTGCGGGGCGCCCGGGACATCGAGTCCGCGGCGCTGGTGACCGGCCGACCGGCCGTCTTCCGCAAGCGGCGCCTGCCCGACCACCCCGAGCTGGGCGCGCTGGTCGCCGACCTGGATCGCCGGTACGCCAAGGAAGGCGGGCTCGCCGGGCGGGACATCGCGCCGTACGCGTTCCTGGACACGGCACGCGAGGGTTACGTCAACTTCTCGGTGCGTGGTGACGACCTGTTCGCGTGGAGCTTCGTCGGCGATCACGCGCACTTCCACGACCTGGTGGCCGACTGGATGGCCTGGGCGCGGCGGGCCGGGCTCCGGCCGAACTTCCTGTCGCTGATCCACCTGACCGAGGTCGCGGGCGAACCGGTGACCGCGACGCCGTTCGGCGCGGTGCAGCGGTTGGACGACCTGTCGGCGTTCACCACGTCCGGGGGCGCGATGAGCAGGCTCCGGTACCTGCTGGGCCGGTTCGAGCGGGCCGGTGCGGTGCGGTGCGAGGAGTACCGCGTCGGCGACGACCCGGCGACCGACCACCGGATCGTCGGCCTGATGGACTCGTGGGGCGACCACAAGCAGATGGTCAACCCGTACGTCGGGGTGGTGCGCGAGGAGATCCGCACCGGGCGGCTCGACCCGCGGCACCGGATGTTCCTGACGCACGTGGACGACGAACTCGTGAACGCGATCATCGTCACGAGGATCCCGTCGGAGCAGGGGTACCTGCTGGACCTGGAGTTCTACCCGGATTCCATGCCGGCGGGCGGGTTGGAGCACGCGATCGTGGAGATCATCCGGCGCACGGCGGCCGAGGGCTGCACGTCGTTCAGCTTCGGGGCGAGCTTCGGCGTGGCGATCACCGAGTCACCCAACGCGGACCCGGAGGTGGCGGCGGCGATCGAGGAACTGCACTCGATCGGGGTGTTCGGCTCGGGCAACTTCCAGTTCAAGAACAAGTTCCGCACCGCCAACACGCCGATCTACCTGTGCGGCCCGGCGACCGGTGACCGGACGTCGGTCACGGACATCATCCTGATGATCGCCAACCCGGAGCTGACCGGGGGACGGGGTGCCGACGAGGGCGTTGTGACGGCGCGCGGTGGGGAGGAGCGCGGTGGGGAGGAGCGGGGAGCCACCGCACCGACGGGGCTCGGCGGCACGCCGCCCGCAGCCCCGGCTCCCGCCGAGCCGACCCGGCCCGGTGGCACATCGCCGGGGACGAAGGCCGCCGCCGCGCAGCTCCACCCTGCTCACAGCTCGGCCGAGCCGCCCGCGCCTGTGCGCACCTCGACCGCGCCGCCCACGGCCGCCGCGTCGCGTCGGCCCGTCTCCGGCGCGCCGTCGCCGGCCACCGCCACGCCGCAGGCCCCCGTCCCGACCGCTGGTGCCACGCCGCAAGGGTCCGCTCCGACCGCCGGCGCCACGCCGCAGGCCCCCGTCCCGACCGCGGGTGCCACGCCGCAGGCCCCCGTCCCGACCGCGGCCGGGACGCAGGTGCGCGACGGCGCGTCCGACATCACCACCACGGCGGGTCGTGGGGCGGTGCTGGCGGGGCACGGGCACAACGCGCTCACCATCCCCACCGAGCTGGTCCCGGTCGACCTGCTCACCGACTCCTGGGCCGAACGGGTCGACGGGTTCGTGGCCGAGCGCGCCCGCCACCTGACCGGCCTGCCGCGTCCCGACCTCGGCTCGCACGACTGGCTGCCCTTCACCGACGTGCTGCCGACCCGGTCGGGCCGGTCGGCGGAGGCGTTGGTGTGCCGCAACTTCCCCGGCCCGCGCGGCACGGTGGTGCACACCGCCGTGTTCCCCACCTGGCTGCTGTCGCTGACCGACGTCGGCTTCGAGCCGGTCGCGGTCGGGGACGGGCGGCGGCTCGATCCGACCGCCGTGGCGCGGGCCGTGGACGACCGGACGTCGTTCGTCGTGGTGGAAGCGTCCAACAACGCCGGTGGCGGCCTGCCGCTCGGGCTGGACGAGCTGGCCGAGGTGCGGCGGATCACGCGTGAGCGCGGCGTACCCCTCGTGCTGGACGCCAGCCGCCTCCTGGAGAACGCCCTCGCCCTCGACCCGGACGACCCGTGGTCCGCCGCCCGGCAACTGCTCTCGTCGGTCGACACCGCCACGTTCAGCCTCTCCAAGGACTTCGGGGTCGCGGCCGGCGGTCTGGTCGCCACCCGGGACCCGGAGCTGGCCGCCCGCCTGCACGAGGACGTGCGCAGGCGTGGCTGGGACGTGGACCGGTCCACGCGTGACCTGATCGCCGCCGCCGTGGCGGACCGGGACGGTGTCACCGCCCTGGTCCGGACCCGGGTGGCGGCGGTGGCGGAGCTGGCGCGCGGCCTGCGTGACCGGGGTGTGCCGGTGGTCGACCCGGTCGGCGGGCACTGCGTGCTGGTCGACGTCGACCGGCTGCCCGCGTTCGCCGACCAGGAGCACGCCGTCATGTCCTTCCTCGCGTGGCTGTACCTGGGCGCCGGGGTGCGTGGCGCGCCCCACCTGTCGGCGGGTTCACGCGCGGTCCGGCTCGCCGTGCCCGCGGGCTTCAGCCCGGCGGACGCGGCGGCGATCGCGGACCGCGTCGCCGAGCTGGTCGCCGGGGACACCCCCGCGGTGGAACTGGTCACCGGTGGCGTGCGGACGCCGGGCGAGGCCGCGCGAGCGGTCTACCAGCCGGTGGAGCGCGTGCCGGAGGACGTCCGCCACGCGTTGCGCGACGAGCGGAAGCCCAGTGACGACAACGAGGCGGTGCTCCGCGAGCACTGCCCGGACGTGCGGCGCACGCTGGTCTCCGTCGACGGCGTCGACGTGGAGGTGTTCACGGCGGGCGAGGGCGCGCCGGTGCTGCTGATGCACCCGTTCAACATCGGCGCGGGCGTGTTCGCGCACCAGTTCGCCGGGTTGTCCCGCACGAACCTGGTGATCAGCGCGCACCACCCCGGTGTGGGCGGCACGACCGCGGCGCCCGACATCACGCTGCCCGGACTGGCCGCGCTGGAACGGGACGCCTTGCGCGAGTTGGGCGTCGAGGGTCCGGTGCACGTCGTCGGCGCGTCGTTCGGCGGCCTGGTCGCGTTGACCTACGCGCTGGAGTTCCCGTCCGGCACGGCGTCGCTGGCCCTGCTCGGCAGCTCCTACAAGATCGGCAACCGGGTCGGCGAGATCAACCGGTTGGCTGTCGTGGCGGCGGAGGACCTCGACCGCACCATCGAGGGCGGCGGGTCGAACCGGCTCAAGCGCGAGCGCGCCGCCGTGGAGGCCACGCTGCTGCGTTGCGAGAGCATGGACCCGCAGATCGGCCTGCGCTACCTGGACGTGTTCGCCGCGCGGCCCGACCTGCTGCACCGGCTCGGCGACGTGTCCGTGCCGACGCTGGTCGTGCAGGGCAGGCACGACACAGTCATCCCGCTGAAGACCGCACACCTGCTGCACGGCGCGATCCCCGGCGCGCGGTACGCGGAGATCTCCGACGCGGGTCACTTCCCCTACCTGACAAGCCCTTCGCGGTGCAACCGGGTGCTGTCCGCGTTCATCGCCGAGCACGTCGCGCCGGAGGTGGTCCGATGAGCACGCCGCTCACGCCGGAACTGGTCCGGACCGGTCCGGACGCCACCACGCGCACCACCGTCGTCCGGCCGGGCATGTGCGGTCCCGGTTCGCTGTTCGTGGGTCGGATCGGCGACTGGACCTGGGACACCGTCAGCGCGGTGTGCGACACCAACGCGTACACCGCGCGGGACAGCCGCGGCGCGCCGACCTACCTCGCCTTCCACTACTTCCACGTGCGGGGCAGCGAGTCGACGCACGTGCGTGGCCTGACGTTCGGCGACCTGCTGCGCGTCGACTCCCGGGTGTTCGGGTTCGGCAGCGAGTCGGTGCTGACGCTGCACCGCATCCGCCGCGGCACGGGCGCGCCCGCCGGTGTCGAGCCGGACGAGTTCTTCGCGTTCGACGACCCGGATTGCCTGTACGCGCAGAATTTCAACCGCTGGGTGGTGCGCGGCGCGTCCGGCGGCAACGAGGACCTGCGCAGCGCCTCACCGGTGGATTTCCGGCACGCCCACCTGCCGACCCTGCCCGGCGAGCACTCGCCACGCCGGGCGCACGCCGAGCTGCGTGCGCTGCTGACCGCCGAACCACCCGCCGACGAGCGGTCGCGGCTCACCCTGGACTACCCGGTCGACGTCAGCCGCGACCTCAACGGCGTGGGGCTGCTGTACTTCGCGGCCTACTTCTCCATCGTGGACTGGGCGCTGGTGCGGCTGTGGCGGCACCGGGGCGGCAGCGACGCGGGCTTCCTCGGCCGGGTCGTGCTGGACCAGCGGATCGCGTACCTCGGCAACGCCGACGCGGGCGCGGTGCTGCGGGTCCGGGTGACGCGGGAGGCGGGCGGCGACGTGCCGGGCGCCGACGAGACGGTGCGCGCGGTGGTCGTGGACCGGGACACCGGTCGCCCGATCGCGGTGGCCGTGCAGCAGGTGAAGACGGGGGGAGCGGCGTGACCGTGCCAGAGGGGCGAGGACCAGGGGAGCGAGGACCAGGGGGGACCATGACCGGGGCGGCTGTCCGCCGGGTGCTGCACGAGGTGATCGGCGAGATCCTGCCGACCGTCGACGTCGACCGCATCGACGGCGGCCGGCACCTGCGTGACCTCGGCGCCGACTCGATCGAGCGCGTCGAGATCATCATGGCGGTCTGCGCCCGGCTGCGCGTCACCGAGCCGTTGGCGAGCTTCGGCGACATCCGCGACATCGACCACCTGGTCGCGTTCCTGAGCGAGGTGAGCACGCGGTGAGCATCGGCGTCGAAGCGCTCAACGCCTACTGCGGGGTGGCGGCGATCCCGGTGCCCGCGTTGTTCGCGGGTCGGGGCCTGGACCCGGAGCGGCTGGACAACCTGATGATGCGGACCAAGTCCGTGGCGCTGCCGTTCGAGGACCCGGTGACGCACGCGGTCAACGCGGCCAAGCCGATCGTGGACGCGCTCGACCCGGCCGACCGCGACCGCATCGAACTCCTCGTCACGTCCACGGAGTCCGGAGTGGACTACAGCAAGTCGGTCGCCTCCTACGTGCACCAGCACCTGGGGTTGAGCAGGCGGTGCCGGGTGCTGGAGGTGAAGCAGGCGTGCTACGCGGCCACCGGCGCGCTCCAGCTCGCGTGCGGCTACCTGGCGGCCGGGCTGTCACCGGGCGCGAAGGCCCTCGTGATCGCGACCGACGTGTCGCTGGTGGACGAGAAGTCGCAGTACACCGAGCCCGCCATGGGCACCGGCGCGGCGGCCGTGCTGCTCGGCGACCGGCCGCACGTGCTGGACGTGGACCTCGGCGCGTTCGGCGTGCACAGCTACGAGACCCCGGACTCCGCGCGACCCGCGCCCACGTTCGACATCGCGGACGCCGACCGGTCGCTGTTCGCCTACCTGGACTGCCTGACCAACTGCTTCGCCGACTACTCGGCCCGCGTCGAGGGCGCGGACTTCGCGACCACGTTCGCCGGGCTGGCGATGCACACCCCGTTCGCCGGGCTGGTCCGCGCGGCACACCGGAAGCTGGCGCGGGAGAACGGGATCGCCGACACCGCCGCCGATTTCGCGGCCCGCGTCGCGCCCGCGCTGGAGTACCCGAGCCGGGTCGGCAACCTGTGCTCGGGCTCGGTGTACCTGGCGCTGGCGAGCCTGGTGGACCACCTGCGCCCGACCGAACCCGTCCGGGTCGGCCTGTACTCGTACGGCTCCGGTTGCGCCGCCGAGTTCTACAGCGGCGTGGTCGACGCCTCCTCGGTGGCCGCCGTGGGCCGGATGCGCATCGGCGAACACCTCGCGGCGCGCTGCGAGCTGACCTTCGACGAGTACCGGGCGCTGCTCGCGGAGAACGCGGACTGCCTGGTCCCGGTCGCCGACCGGGAGATCGACCCGCACCGGTACGCGTCCGTGCTGGACCGGGTGGGCCTGCCGCGCACGCTGCTCGCCCGCACCGGTGTCCGCGGTTACCACCGCCGTTACGACTGGATCGGAGTGGGTGCCGCGTGAACGGGGTCGTCTCGCCGCTGGAGCTGGCCGGTGCGTTGCTCGCGGCGGAGCCGTTGTCGTCGGCGCTGCCCGGACCGGTCCGGGTGCGCTGCGCCGATCCCGGCACGGCCGACCTGCTCGTGGAGCTGGTGTCCCGGCTCGGGCTGCCGCCGCTGACGCCCGTGCCGCACGACGACCTCGGGCCGTTCGAGCGCGTCCTCAGCGGCCACCTGGACCTGGGCGACCGGCCCGCGCCGCCGTCACCGGACCTCGCCGCGGTGGTCGCGGCGGCCCGCGCCGCGGACTTCGCCGGCTGGGCCACGCGGGTCGACGTGCCCGCGCCGGACGGCGTGGTCCTGCCGGTGTGGACGGCGGGCGACCCGGCCCGGCCCGCCGTGGTCGTCGCGTCCGCCTGCGGGATGCCCGCCCGGCTGGTCGAGGGCTGGGTGCGGCGGCTGGCGCGTGAGCACTTCGTGGTGGTGCCGGAGACCCGGGGCCTGTTCACCGCCGGCCCGGTGGGGCCCGCCGACGTGCCGGCGCAGGCCGCCGACCTGGTGACCGCCATGGACCACCTCGGCATCGGCGCGGCGCACCTGCTCGGCCTGTGCGGCGGCGCGGTGGTGGCGGTCGTCGCCGCCGACCGGGCGCCGGACCGGGTGTCGTCGCTGAGCCTGTGGCACGGCGACTTCGACCTCGGCGGCGACAGCCCCAAGACCGACCACCAGCGCAACCTCCAGGCGCTCATGGCGATGGCGGCGGAAGGGGAGGCGCAGGCGGGCGCCGTGCACGCCGTGCTCGCGCACACCATGCTCGGCGTCGCGCCACCACGCCTCGCGCACCTCGTGGTCTACCCGTACGCGCGGCCCGACCTGCTGCACCGGTACTGCGTGCTCAACGGGCACATCATGGCCACCGACCTGCGTCCCCACCTCGGCATCCGCCACCGCGCCCTGGTGGTCACCAGCGAGGACGACGCCACCGCGCACCCCGACGGCTCACGCGTGGTGGCGCGGCGGCTGGCGGGCGCGACCCTGACCGTCCTGCCCCACGGCGACCACCTGTCGCTGTTCCGCGCCGAACCGCACGTGGTGGACCTCGCCCTGCGGTTCCTCGCGGAACCCACGAACTCCGGCGACGTGCCGGAAGCGCAAGTCACTCAACCGAAAGGGAGTTCGTCATGAACAAGACCACCGCGAAGAAGAAGCTGGTCGTCCGCAAGCTGGAGTCCGTCAAGGCCAGCGCGTCCGTGGCGTGCGGGAACCAGCCGGTCTGACCCTGAGATGACGGCGTGCGCGGGTGGGGTTCGCCCCACCCGCGCACGTCTTCCCGTGAGGAGGTGTCCCGGTGTCCCGGTTCCCCATGGAGGCGGCGGTCAAGGTCCGGCCGTACTCGTCCCGGCGCGAGGACGACTTCGCCGTCATCGGCGACGACCAGCGCCAGGTCTACCTGTCCATCCCGAGCGAGGGGCTCGACCTGCTGGAGTGGCTGCGTGACGGTGCCACCCTGGCGGAGGCGGTCCGCCGCTACGAGGCCCGTCACGGCGAGAGCCCCGACGCGGAGGCGTTCCTGGAAGAGCTGGCGGAGGAGGGTTTCGTCGCGCCGCACGACGCCGAGCTGGCGCAGGCGGGCGACGGCAGGCGCAAGCGGGTGTGGAACCTCGACGGGCTGTCGCCGCAGGCCGCCCGGAGGTGGTTCTCCGCACCCGTCGCCGTCGTGGCGGGCCTGGTGGTGCTCACCGCCGCGGTGCTCGCGTTCCTCGACCCGCGGGCGATACCCGGCTCGTCCAGCCTCATGTTCCAGACCCACTTCTGGGCCTACCTGTGGGTGGTCATCGCCATCGCCACGATCGGCGTGGTGGTGCACGAGCTGGCGCACGTCATCGCGGCCCGCGCCGCCGGTGTGTCCGCGCGCATGACCATCGGCAACCAGATGTACGCGATCGTGGCGCAGACCGACATGACCGGCATCTGGCTGGCGCCCAAGCGCGCCCGGTACCTCGCGCTGGTGGCCGGGATGATCGTCGACGTGGTCGGCGCGGCCCTGCTGTTCATCGTGGTGTGGCTGGACCGGGCCGGTGTGCTCACCCTGGCCGGGCCGGTGCGCACGGTGCTGGCCGGGGTGCTGTTCACCTACTTCATCCGGCTGCTGTGGCAGACGTTCGTGTTCCTGCGCACCGATCTCTACTACGTGATCGCCACCGCGTTGGACACCCGCAGCCTGATGGCCGACACGGGCGTGTACCTGCGCAACGTCGTCCGCCGCGTCCGGCGCAGGCCGTTGATCGACCAGACGGGCATCGGGCGGCGGGAGATGCGTGCCATCCGGATCTTCTCGGTGGTGTGGGTGCTGGGCCGGCTCATGTCGCTGGCCACGCTGTTCGGCCTCACCATCCCGCTGATCCTGTTCTACGGCGGCCGGGTGGTGGCGTTCTTCACCGGCGAGCCGATCAGCGGGTCGTTCACGTGGGCGGACATCCTGGCGTTCGCGTTGCTGACGTTCCTGCTGGACTTCGGCGGCATCGTGATGTGGGTCCGCGCGCTGATCCGCTCCAGCCGGGCCCGGCGGCGCGCGCCGGACCGCGTGCTCGTGGAGTGAGCGCGAAACGTCCGGACCGCCGCGGGTGGGCGGTCCGGACGTCGTGGTCGTGCGGGCTTACCGGCTCACGGCCTTCCAGTATTGACGGGTGGCGAGCGGGATGAACACGGCGAGCAGGACGACGATCCACAGCAGGGACGCGGCCACCGGGTGCTGCATCGGCCAGGCGTCCGGCCGCACCGCGTTGGCCGGCATGTTGCCGAACAGGTCCCGCAGCGCCTGCACGACCGCCGAGATCGGGTTCCACGCGGCGACCGCCTGGAGGACACCCGGCATGGTGTCGATCGGCACGTACGCGTTGGACAGGAAGCCCAGCGGGATCGCGATGGTGAACCCGGTGCTGCTGACCACCTCGGGCACGCGCATCGCCAGGCCCACGACCGCCATCAGCCACGACAGCGCGTACGCGAAGACCAGCAGCACGACGAAACCCAGCAGGGCGTCCAGGAACGACGTGCGCACGCGCCAGCCGATAACCAGGCCCAGGACCGCGGTCACCACGACCACCACCAGGTTGTTCACCACGTCGCTGGACGTGCGGCCCATCAGGACCGCGGACCGCGAGATCGGCATCGACCGCAGCCGGTCCACGATGCCGGTGGTGATGTCGGACGCGATCACGGTGCCGGTGTTCACCGCGGAGAACAGGACGGCCTGCACGAAGATGCCGTCCATCAGGAACTCCCGGTAGGACACGCCGTCGAGTTCGATCGCGCCGCCGATGACGAACCCGAACAGCAGGGTCATCATGATCGGCGCGACGGCGGCGTTCACCAGCAGCTCGGGCACTCGCAGGATCATCCGCAGGTTGCGCTTGGCCACCACGGCGCCCTCGTGGAACGCCACGCCCAGAGTGCTCATCCGCTGTACTCCTGGTCTTTGTCGGTGAGGGCGAGGAAAACGTCGTCCAAGGTCGGCGTGCGCACCGCCGCGTCGACCACGGGCACGCCCGCCGCGCGCAGGGCGTGCGCCCCGGCGAGCAGCGCGTCCACCCCGTCGTCCACGGGCACGCTGAAGTGGCGGCCGAGGTCGTCCACCACGACCGCGCCCGTGCCGACGCCCGCCAGCGCCGCCCGCGCCGCCGCCGCGTCGGCGCCCGGCGCGACGGTGATCTCCAGCCGCTCGCCGGCGACCTCCCGCTTCAGCTCGTGCGGCGTGCCGCGAGCCACCACGCGACCGCCGTCGACCACCACCACCTGGTCGGCCAGCCGGTCGGCCTCCTCCAGGTACTGGGTGGTGAGCAGCAGCGTCGTGCCGCCCGCGACCAGCTCGGTGATGGTGTCCCACAGCCCCATGCGGCTGCGGGTGTCCAGGCCGGTCGTCGGCTCGTCCAGGAACAGCACGGCGGGGGTGCGGATGAGCGACGCGGCGAGGTCGAGGCGGCGGCGCGTGCCGCCGGAGTAGTCCTTGACCCGCCGCCCGGCTACCTCCACCAGATCGAACCGGGCCAGCAACTCGTCGGCACGCGTGCGTGCGCGGCGGCGGCCCAGGTGCAGCAGCTCGCCCAGCATCTCCAGGTTCTCGAACCCGGTCAGGTTGCCGTCGACGGCGGTGTGCTGGCCGGACAGGCTGATCACCCGCCGCACCTCGGCGGCCCGGGTGACGACGTCCAGCCCGGCCACCTCGGCCCGGCCCGAGTCCGGTGTCATCAGCGTGGTGAGCAGGCGCACGGTGGTGCTCTTGCCCGCGCCGTTGGGGCCGAGCAGTCCGGTGATGGTGCCCTCGGGCACCACCATGTCCAGCCCGTCGAGCGCGGTCACCTCGTCGAACCTCTTGCCCAGCCCCTCGGCGACGATCGCGTCGGTCACGGAACTCCCTCCCTCGGGGGTTTCGGTCGGCAGTGGCCGGCGAAACCCCCGGTGGAGTTCCGTCGGCCGGATCTCCCAGCGGGAACGGCGTCAGTACGTGACCGGCAGGTCCACCACGCCGCGCAGGGTGAGGCCGGGTCGCCACGCGACGTCGTCCAGGTTGCCCGCCGGGCGCAGGTCGGGCATCCGGGCGAACAGGGTGTTCAGCGCGACCTGGCCCTCCACGCGGGCCAGCGGCGCGCCCAGGCACATGTGGGCGCCGCGCCCGAACGCCAGGTGCCGGTTCGCGGTGCGCCGCAGGTCGAGCCGGTCCGGGTCGGGGAACCGCGCGGGGTCGCGGTCGGCCGCCGCCAGCACCGCGATCACCATCTCGCCGCGGCTGATCGGCGTGCCCGCGACCTCGGTGTCCTCCGCGGCGAAGCGCGGGAAGCTGATCTCGATGGAACCGTGGTAGCGCAACATCTCCTCGACCGCGGACGCCGCGATGTCCGGCTGCTCCCGCAGCAGGGCGAGCTGGTCGGGGTTGCGGAACAACGCGAGCAGCATGTTGCCGATCAGGTGCTGGGTGGTGCCCAGGCCGCCGACCACCAGCAACGCCACCATCTTCAGCAGTTCGTCGTCGGTCATCCGCTCGCCGTCGGCCTCCGCGACCGCCATGCCGGAGATCAGGTCGTCGCCGGGGTTCGCGCGCTTGGCCTGGATCAGGGCGTCGAGGTAGCGGACGAACTCCTCGATCTCGGCCATCACCTCGGCGGGGCTCATGCCCTGCGGCGCGGACTGCGCGGAGGTCGGGTCGAGCGACAGCAGCAGCTCCGACCACAGCCGGAACCGGTCGCGGTCGGCGCTCGGGATGCCGAGCATCTCCGACATCACGGTCAGTGGCAGCGGCACCGCGAAACCCTCGACGATGTCGAAGGTCCGCTCACCGGAGGCGATCAGGTCGTCCAGCAGCCGGTCCGCGATGGACTGCACGGCGGGCCGCAACCGCTCCACGTACTGCGGTGTGAAGGCCGCCTGCACCAGCCGGCGCTGCCGGGTGTGCTCCGGCGGGTCGATGCTGCCCATGCTGCCGCCGAGCAACCGCAGCACGGCCTCGGGCAGCGACGGCATCTCCACGCCCTCGGGCACCACCGTGGGGCTGGTCTTGAACCGGTTGTAGTCGCCGAGGACGTCGACGCACTCCTGGTAGCCGGTGATCATCCAGACGTCCTGCCCGGTGGGCATCCGCACTCTGGAGATCGGTCCCGCCGCGCGCAACCCCGCGTAGGTGCGGTACGCGGTCGCCCGGGACTGCGGTGAGACGAGGTCGAGGTGTTCGGAGGTCGTCACGAGGCGTCCCCTTCTGGCGTCGAGAACAACGGCGGGGGCACCCCGGCCGCGCCAAGAGCATCGCGACCCGCCCGCCCGGCCCTCTGCTCACCATTGAGCAGTGCCGGGCGCTGCGCAGAACTGCGCAGACGCGGCGGCGCGGGAACCGTTGGTATTGCCCGAGCCTGGAACCCGACGATCCCACCTCGGAGCGCCGACGCATGGACGACAAGGACATGACCGAGACCGAACGGCTGCGGACGCTCGACCAGCAGCACGTGTGGCACCCGTACACCCCGACCGACGACTACCTCAAGGCCGAGCCGCTGGTGATCGACCACGGCGAGGGCGTGTACCTGGTCGACTCCGACGGCAACCGCTACCTGGACGCCGGGTCGTCGCTGGGGGTGAACATCCACGGCCACCAGCGGCGCGAGCTGAACGAGGCGATCACCGCGCAGGCCGCGAAGATCGCCCACACCACGCTGTACGGCATGACCCACCCCGGCGCGGCCGAGCTGGCCGAGCGGCTGGTGCGCCTCGCCCCGGAGGGCATCGAGCGGGTGCTGTTCCTGGAAAGCGGTTCCAGCGCCGTGGAAACGGCCATGAAGATGGCGTATTCGTACTGGGTGTTCAAGGGCGAGCCGCAGCGCAACAAGTTCGTCTCCATGACGGGTGCGTTCCACGGTGACACCGTCGGCGCGCTGTCGGTCGGCCAGATGACGATCCTGAAGAACTTCTACGAGCCGTTGCTGCGGCCCACGAGCGCGTTCGCGCAGCCCTACCAGTACCGGTGCGCGTTGTGCCGCAACAACTGCTCGCTGGCGTGCGCGGACACCCTGGAAGAGGTGCTGGAGCGCGAGGGCCACGAGGTCGCGGCCGTGCTGGTCGAGCCTCGCGTGCAGAACGTCAGCGGCATGGTGGTGGCACGCGACGGGCACCTGGCGCGGGTCGCGGAGATCGCGCGCGAGCACGGCGTGCTGCTGATCGCCGACGAACTCGGCACCGGGTTCGGGCGCACCGGCCCGATGTTCGCGTGCGAGGCCGACGGCGTGCGCCCGGACATCCTGTGCGTGGGCAAGGGCCTCACCGGCGGCTACCTGCCGCTGGCCGCCACGATGGCGACCGGCGACGTGTTCGACGCGTTCCGCGGTGACGGCAAGATGCTGCTGTCCGGCCACACCTACTCGGGCAACCCGATGGCGGTCGCCGTCGCGCTGGCCAGCCTGGACCTGTTCGAGAAGGACGACGTGATCGCCCACGGCCGCCGGCTGGGCGCGGTGCTCGCGGAGGAGCTGGCGAAGTTCCGGGACGTCCCGCACGTCGGCGACATCCGCCAGTGCGGGATGCTCGCCGCGATCGAGTTGGTCGCGGACGAGGAGACCCGCGAGCCTTTCCCGTGGGACCTGGGCGTGGCGACCCGCATCACCCAGCGCTGCCGGGAACTCGGCATGATCATCCACTCCGCGCCGAGCGACACGATCGTGATCGTGCCGCCGCTGGCGATGACCGAGGACCAGGTGCGTCAGATGGCGGGCATCCTGTTCCAGGCGACGTCGGAGGTCGTGGCCTCGTTGGCGAACTCCTGACCCGTGCCCGCCGAGCCCGGCCCGCCGCGCGTGGGCCGGGCTCGGCGTGTTCAGGGGTCGGTGAGGTCGGTGCGCAGTGCCGCGGTCAGCGCGGCGGGCGGGCCGGCGTGGTAGAAGTGCCCGCCGGGGAACACGCGCAGGCGGAACGGGCCGGTGGTGACCTCCGCCCAGCGCCGCATCTCCGGCACGGAAACCTCCGGGTCGGCGTCACCGGTCAACGCCGACACGGGGCAGTCCAGCACCGGGCCGGGCAGCGGGTGGTACGTCTCGTTGACCGCGAAGTCCGCACGCAGGCCCGGCAGGAACAACCGCATCAGGTCCTGCTGGTCGAGCACTTCACGGGGCGTGCCGCCCATCGCCGCCACGGCGTCCAGGAACTCGTCGTGCGCCAACGGGTGCAGCGGCGCGCGGCGTGCGGGCAGGTGCGGTGCGCGCCGACCGGACACGAACAACCGCAGCGGTGGGCGCGGCGCGGTCGTCAGCCGCCGGGCGACCTCGTAGGCCACCACCGCGCCCATGCTGTGCCCGAACAACGCGTACGGCCGGTCCGCGTGCGCCCGCACGGCGTCCGCCAGCGGCGTCACGATGTCCGCGACGGTCGTCAGCGGCGTCTCCCGCAGGCGGGTCTCCCGGCCCGGCAGGACGACGGCGCACACACCCACCTCCGGCGCGAGCGATCCCGGCCACGCCCGGAAGAACCCCGCGCCGCCACCCGCGTGCGCGATGCAGTACAACAGCACGGGTGAGTCCGGTGTGGACGGTGGTTTGAGCCACGGGTCGGTCACGCGTCCTCCGCGGGTTTCGGGGCCCGGAGCACGACGTGGCCCACCGAGCCGGTCGCGCCGACCGCGTTCACCAGCGCCCGCAACGGGGTGCCGGTCCACGGCGTCGGCTCGGTGACGAACCGCACCGGCAGACCGGCCAGGTCCACCAGAGCGCTCGGGCGGTCGGACAGCAGGGTGGGCGCGAGCGTGCCGTGCCGCAGCTGCAACAGCACCTTGGTCAGCTGCGCCAGGCCCGAGGCCGCCTCGGCGTGCCCCAGGTTCGGCTTCAGGGTGCCGATCGGCACCGCCGGCCGGTCGGCGAACAACCGCCCGACCGCCGCCACCTCGGCCGCGTCGGAGAACGCCGCGCCGGACGCCGCGCACTCCACGTAGCCGATGTCGGCCGGGGTCAGGCCCGCCTGGTCCAGCGCCCGGGTCAGCGAGCCGGTCAGCGTCGCGACGTCCGGCGTGCCGAACCGGCCGGACCCGCCGGTGTGCCCGACCCACGCGCTCTCCACGACGCCGTGCACGGTGTCGCCGTCCGCCCGCGCGTCGGACAGCCGGCGCAGCAGCACCGCGCCGACCGCCTCACCGGGCGACCAGCCGCCCGCGTCCAGCGCCCGGCCCGGCACCTCCGCGACCAGGTCCAGCCCGCGCAGGACCGACGCGTGGTAGGGGTGCAGCAGCAGGTTCGCCGCGCCCACCACGGCCGCGTCGCAGTCACCACGACGCAGGCTCTCCACGGCCAGCGCGAGCGCGGTGAGCGACGAGGAGCACGACGTGTCCACGGCCAGGCTCGGGCCGCGGAAGTCGAACACGTGCGACACCCGGTTCGCGACTTCGGAACCCGTGCCGGAGATCCGCGCCGAGCCGTTGGCCCGCCACCGGTCGCTGCCGACCAGGCGGTGGTCGTGCCACATCAGCCCGACGAACACGCCGACCCTCCCCAGCGACGCGGCCGTGTGGCCCGCGTCCTCCAGGCAGCCCCACACCACCTCCAGCAGCAGCCGGAGCTGGGGGTCCAGGGTGGCGGCCTCCGCGGGCGCGATGCCGAACACCGCGCTGTCGAAGGACGTCACGTCCCGCAGGTAGCCGCCGGGCGGCCCGTCGCCCCGCGCGGCGGGCGGCGGCGTGATCGAGCAGCGGCCGTCGACCAGGTTGCGCCACAACGCGTCCAGGTCGTCCGCCTCCGGGTAGCGACCCGCGACACCGACGACCGCGACCTCCGGCGGCGTGGCCGGCGCGTGGTCCACGGCCCCGCCCAGGAAGGACTGGAGGAACACGTGGTCCGGTCCGAGGCACAACGCCCGGCGCAGCGGCTCCTCGGCCACCGCGCCGACCGGGCACAGCCCCAGGCCGTGCGGCGCCTGGCCGGACATCAGCAACTGGCCCAGGTAACCGGCTTCGAGCGCGAGGAACCGGTCCGCGTCGTCGCCGTACAGCGGGCGCACGGCCTTCGCCTGGCCCACCAGGTGCAGCTCGAACGCGGCCCGGTCGCGCACGGGGCGGTTGTAGACGAAGTGCGCCGACCGCCCCAGCTCCGCGCCCGCCGAGATCCGCCGCAACGCGTGCTCGTCCGGGTGGTAGTAGTACACGCCGCCGGGGACGCCGGAGACCCGGCCGTCGAGGACGTGGACGTAGACCTGCACGCCGTAGGTGTCGCCCGCCGAGGGGTACAGCCGCCGTCGCCGGTCGCCGTCCGGTAGCGGGCGCAGGAGGGCGAGCAGGCCCGTCAACGCGGGGAAGGGCACGGGGTCCGGCCGGAAGTCGCGGCGGCTGCCACGCCACCGGTACAGGTGCTCGTCCGGCCGCTCGTCGGGCAGGGGGAGGGGCGTGCCGTCGTCACGCAGGTCCCACCGGGCGTCGGCGAACGCGGCCCGCTCGGTCGCCGACAGGACGTCCACGGCGAGCGCCGGAGCGGCTTCCACCGCCTGCTCCGGGGCGGGCGACTTCGCGGCTTCCGACTTCGGTCGCGGGTCGGGCGACTCCGCCCGTTCCGCCTCCGGTCGCGGGTCGGGCGGACCAGCCGGTCCTACCTCCGGTCGCGGGTCGGGCAGCGTCTCCGGTCGCGGGTCGGGCAGCGTCTCCGGTCGCGGGTCGGGTAGCCCCTCCGGTTGGGGCGCGGGTCCGCCGACAACCGTCGCGACATGCGCCGCGATGCCGTCCACGGTGGGGTTGTCCAGCAGCACGGCCACCGGCACCCGCGTCCCGAACCGCTCCTGGAGACGGGTCGACACCTGCACCATGGTGAACGAGGTAGCGCCCTGGTCCCACAGGTCGACCGACGGGTCCACCGCGTCGCCGACCAGTTCCGCGACCAGTTCGGTGAGCGCCCGGCGCAGGTCCTGGTCGGCGGCGGGCACCGGGTCGGGCTCGCCGGGTGCGGCCGGTTCGGCGGTCGGGGGCCACGGCAGGGCGTCGCGGTCCAGCTTGCCGTTGGCGGTGGCGGGCAGGCGGTCCAGGAGGACCACGTGGTTGGGCACCATGTAGTCCGGCAACGCCTCGGCCGCGTGCGCGCGCAGCTCCTTCGGCCCCGGCGTGGCACCGGGTGCGGGCACCACGTAGGCGACCAGCTTGCGCTCCCCGGCGTCGTCACGCGGCACGACCACCGCGTCCCGCACGGCGCCGTGGGTGCGCAGCCGGTGCTCGATCTCGCCCGGCTCCACCCGGAACCCGCGGATCTTCACCTGGTGGTCGGCACGGCCCAGGAAGCGGATGTTCCCGTCGGGGAGGAAGCTCGCCCGGTCGCCGGTGCGGTACATCAGCGCGCCGCCCGGTTCGAACGGGCACGGCACGAAGCGCTCCCGCGTCAGCTCCGGCCGGTTGAGGTAGCCGAGGCTGAGCACGTCACCCGCGATGTACAGGTCGCCCTCCCGACCGATCCGGCACGGCCGCAGGTCGTCGTCGAGGACGTAGTACCGGGCGTTGTCGATCGGTTTGCCGTAGGGGATGCTGCGCCACGACGGGTCGACCTCGCCGACCCGGAACCAGTTGGACCACACGGTCGCCTCCGTCGCGCCGCCCAGGCTGATCAAATCCACCCGGGTGAAGCAGGCACGCAGCTCGGCGGGCAGGGTGAGCGGCGTGTAGTCGCCGCTGAGGAACACCAGCCGCAGGTCCGCCGTCCGCGGGTCGCCGCGGTGGGCCGCCATCAACGGCACGACGTGGGCGAGCGTGGTCGGCGCGGAGTTCCAGAACGTGATCGGCTCCGTCAGCAGCACGTCCAGCAGCAACGCCGGGTCGCGCTGCTGCTCGGCGTCCGCGACGTACACCGACGCGCCGTACCCGAGCAGGCCGAGCAGGTCGAACACCGACAGGTCGAACCCCAGCGACGTGACGCACAGGCCGACGTCGGCGGGGCCGAAGCCGAACGTGCGGCGGGCCCAGTGCAGCAGGTTGTGCACCGCGCGGTGGTTCACCGCGACACCCTTGGGCCGCCCGGTGCTGCCGGAGGTGAAGATGACGTAGGCGGTGGCGTTCTCGTCGGTGACGGGCTCGGGATCGGGTTCGTCGGCGTCACCGAGCCGGTCGGCGTGCACCAGCGGCAGCCCGGCGGCGGGTGGCAGGTCGGACGTGGTGACCACCGCGACCGCCCCCGCGTCGGTCAACATCGTCGTGGCACGGGCATCGGGCAGCGACGGCTCCACCGGCAGGTACGCGCCACCCGCCTTGAGCACGCCGAACACGGCCGCCACCAGCAGCGGACCGCGGGCGAGGCGGATGCCGACCACGGATTCCGCGCCGACACCGGCGGCTCGCAGGCGTGCCGCGATCCGGTTCGCGGCGGCGTTCAGCTCGCGGTAGGTGGTGACGCCACCACGACCGCGCACGGCCACCGCGTCCGGCCGGGTGCGGGCCTGCTCCTCGAACAGCAGGTGCACCGGCCCGTCGTGCGGGAAGTCCGCGGCGGTGTCGTTCCACGTCCGCAGCACGAGTTCCAGCTCGGCGTCCCGGTCGTCGGCGGACCACGCGGCCTCGTCCGCGCCGAGCCCGGCCAGGATTTCCCGGTAGGTGGCGAAGATCCCGTTCAGCGCGCCATCGGGCACCGCGCCGCGCACGGCGTCCCAGAAGACGTGCAGCTCGTCGCCACCCTCGTCGATCGCGATGCAGTCCAGGCCGACATCCGGGGTGCAGGTCAGCCACGGTCCCGCGGTGACGCCCTCGGGCAGGGGCGCGTCACCCAGCTCCAGCAACCCGGTGCACACCACCGGGAACCCGTACGAACCGGTCCGCCGCTTGCGGAGCACGACCGTCCGCAGCTCGGCCAGCCCGGACGCGGCGTCGGCGGCGGTGTCGCCGGTGAGGACCGCGTGCGCCCGCCGGGCCGCCTCCTCGAACGGCAGGCCCGGTTCGGCGCGCGGCACCCAGCTCAACGCCGTCACCTCGGCGGGCCGGAACCGCTCCACCGCTTCGGCCCAACGCACCACGGGCACCGCGAAGTCGTCGGTGAAGTGCGTGGCGAGAGCTTGGGTGAGGGCGGTGACGAGCACCGCGTCGAGGCTGATCCCGCGGTGCCGCGCCCGTTCCCGGCAGCGCGACCAGCCGGGCACCACCGCGGTCAGCCGGGTTCGTGGACCGGACGTGGCGGCCAGCGGCGGCCCCGGCGGCAGCGTGGCGAACCGCTCCCGCCAGTGGGCGCGGTCCGCGTCCGAGTGCCGCCGCCCGGCGACCAACTCGGCGTAGGGCGCGGCGTGCAGCGATCGCACGGCCGGGTCGTGGTACCGGCGCAGCAGTTCACGCATCAGGAGGTGGATGCTGCGCCCGTCGGCGACCAGCAGGTCCAGTGCCATGTGGACGGTGGTGCCGATGTCGTCCTTTGTCACGCGGATCTCGCCCTGCGGCAGCCTGCCCAGCGGGTAGGCGCGGCTGACCATGTCCTGCTGGACCTCGCCCGTGGAAACCGGGATGTGCCAGCGGTCCGGCACGGTGTCGTGCACCACCAGCCTGCCGTCGTGCGTGACGACCGTGCGCAACACCTCGTGGTCGGCGAGCATGGCCAACCACGCGGCTTCCAGGCGTGGCAGGTCGAGGTCGTCGACCCGGAAGCCGTGGCAGACCTGGCAACCCGACCACGGGCCGACGCCGTCACCGGTGCGGGCCACGAAGTACGCCTGCTGGAGGTCGTTGAGCGGTCGGGGATCGGTGGCGTCGCCCGGCCACAGCCAGCGCAGGGTGTTGACGAACCACCCGAGCACACCCGCTACGACACCCGGCCGGAACGCGCTGTCCACCACGTCCCAGCGGATGCCGAGCGCGCCGTCCCGCTCGGCGACCTGCGCGTCGAGCGTGACGCCGGTGGTCTGGCTGAGCGCGTAGGAACCGTCCGCACCACCGCCGCCGATGTCGATGAGGCTGGTGAACACCACCGGGAGCGAGTCCGGCACCCGGTACTTCTGCGCGCGCATCGCACGCAGCGCGCTCACCCCGGGCACCGCCGTGTGGTCGAGGTCGCGGCGCAGCCTCTCGTGGACCCGTTTCGCCGCTTCGGTGAGCGGGAGGTCCGTGGTCGGCTCAGCGACGAAGACCGCGGTCGACGTGAACGGCCCGACCACGGTGTCCGCCGCGGTGGGCAGGATCAGCCTGCTGTTGGTGGTGAGCACCAGGGAGAACCGCGGGTCGGCGCACGCCCGTTGCAGCGCCTCGGTGAACACGGTCAGCACCAGGGAGGTCGGTGAGACGCCGAGGTCGGCCGCCAACCGCCGCACGGCGCTCCACTCGCGCGGGGTCAGCTCGGCCGTGTAGGGGGTGCGCACCCCGTCCGGCGGGGTGTCGGCGGCGGGCAGGGCGGGTCCGGGTGGCAGGTCGCGCAAGCGGTCCACCCAGTAACCCAGGCTCGCGCGGCACGCGTCGCCCGACCGGTGCTCGGCGAGCGCGACCACCAGGTCCCGCACCCCGAACCCGCCGCCGGGCAGCGCGCACGCCGGGTCCTCGTAGGTGGCCCACAGCTGCTCCACCAGCAGCTCCAGCCCCGCGCCGTCGGTGATCAGCGCGTCCACGCTCAGGTGCAGCACGCCCGCGCCGTCGGCGGTCCGGGACACCGCTACACTCCACAATGGACAGTCCGTGTCCAGGTAGGCGCGGTGTGACAGCTGATTTCGTACGGTCAGCACGTCGTCGTGCACCGGCATCGACCAGTCCGGTGGGTCGGGCATGATGCGCTGCGTGCCGTCCGGGGTCAGCACCAGGCGCAACGCGTCGTGGTGCGCGACCAACCGGCCCCAGGCGGCGCGCAAGCGCGTCACGTCCAGGTCGGGCACCGTGAACTCGCGGTACACGTGGCAGCCGATGCCGTCGCCGAGGCTCTTGCCCAGCAGGTACGCCTCCTGCAACGGGGAGAGCGGGAAGGGCTGGTGACGTGCGCCCGGCGCGGCTCGCACCGCCGGCCGCACACCGGCCCGGCCCAGCGAGCCGACCGCCAGCGCGGCCAGCTCGCGCGGGTCGCGGCACGTGCGGACGGCGTCCATGGGCAGCTCGGCGCCGAGGGCCGTGCCGACCTCCAGCAGCACCCGCGCGGCGGCGAGCGAGCCGAGGCCGAGCGTCGCCAGCGGCGTGTCCGCGGCGACCGGGGTGTCCGGTGGCAGCACGCGCGCGAGCACACCGAGGATCGTCGTGGTGGCGTCTGCGTGGTCGTCCATGGGCTCCCCGCTGCGACGGCGGACGGTGTCGTCGCACGCTAAGCGGGCCGGTGGACGCCGTGCTGCTCAACCTTGGGCAGCCACGGCGTGGTGCGGCGCTGGACAGTCCAGGTCGTGTCCACGCCGAAGACCGCATGGGTGTTCCCGGGGCAGGGCGCGCAGCGCAGGGGGATGGGCGGCGACCTGTTCGACCGCTTCCCCGAGCACCGCGCGACCGCCGACCGGGTCATCGGCGTGCCCGTCGCCCGGTTGTGCCTGGAGGACCCGGACCACCTGCTGCGCGACACGCGTTACGCGCAGCCGGCGCTGTTCGTCGTCAACGCCTTGAGCTACCTCGCCGCCGAGGCCGGACCGCCGGACTTCTTCGCGGGGCACAGCCTCGGTGAGTACAACGCCCTGTTCGCCGCGGGCAGCCTCGACTTCGCCACGGCGCTGGAGCTGGTGTGCCGACGTGGCGAGGTGATGTCGCGCGCGGCGGGCGGCGGGATGGTCGCCGTGATCGGCGCGGGCCCGGACCGGCTGCGTGGCCTGCTCGCGGACGCCGGGGTGGCGGACGTGGACGTCGCCAACGACAACTCGACCACCCAGGTCGTGCTGTCGGGCCCGCTGGACTCCCTGGCCGCCGCCACGAAGGCCGTGCGTGCCGCCGGTGCGGCCCGCTGCGTGCCGCTGGCGGTCTCCGCGGCGTTCCACTCCCGGCACATGCGGGCCGCCGCGCGGGAGTTCGAGGACGTCCTGGCGGACATCCGCTTCGCCCCGCCCCGGGTGCCGGTGTTCTCCAACGTGACCGCCCGCCCGCACGACCCGGGGCTGATCGGGGACATGCTGGCGCTCCAGGTGCGCAGCCCCGTGCGGTGGCGGGAGACCATGGACCGGCTGGCCGCGGCGGGCGTGCGCGAGGTCCGCGAGTTCGGACCCGGCAGGGTGCTGACCGAGCTGTGGCGCGCGGTGGGGGCCGAGCCGTCCGGGTCGGGGGGAGTGCCGGGGAAGCGGTGCGAGGTGCCGCCGGCGGCGGCGGCGAAGCGTGCGGCTCCGCCGCCGGGGCCGGTGGCAGGTGTGGTGCGCGGAGCTGCGGTGCAGGCGGAGTCCGGGAGCGCGGGTGCGGGCCTGTCGGGGCCGGAGAGCCTCGGGGACGCGGCGTTCCGCGCCGACTACGGCGTCCGCTGGTCCTACCTCACCGGGTCGATGTTCCGCGGCATCGCCTCGGTGCGGCTGGTGGAGCGCATGGGCCGGGCGGGGCTGCTCGGGTTCTTCGGGGCGGGTGGTCTCCGCTACGACGAGGTGGTGGCCGCGGTGCGGGCGCTCGGCTCGTCGCCGGGACCGGGGCGGTTCGGGGTGAACCTGCTCGCCATGCCCGACCACCCCGCCCTCGAAGCGCGGCTGGCCGACCTGTACGTGCGGGAAGGCGTCCGGTACGTGGAGGCGGCCGGGTTCACCGATGTCACGGCGCCCCTGGTGCGGTTCCGGTTCGCGGGCGCCCGGTTCGCGGCGGACGGGACGCCGGTGGCCGCGCGGCACCTGGTGGCGAAGGTGTCGCGGCCCGAGGTGGCCGCGGCGTTCCTGCGCCCGCCGCCACCCGCCGTGCTGGCCGCCCTGGTGCGGGACGGCGCGCTCAGCCGCGAGGAGGCACGCGCCGCCGAACGGCTGCCGGTCGCGGGAGACCTGTGCGCCGAGGCCGATTCCGCCGGGCACACCGACGCCCGCTCCGCGCTCACCCTCGTGCCCGACCTCGCCCTGCTGCGTGACCGCGTGGCGGCGGAGCACGGGTACGCCAAGCGGATCCGGGTGGGTGCGGCCGGCGGGCTGGGCACGCCGGCGGCCGTGGCCGCCGCGTTCGTGCTCGGCGCGGACTTCGTGGTGACCGGGTCGGTCAACCAGGCCACCCCCGAGGCGGGGACCTCGGACCTGGTGAAGGACATGCTCGCCGCGGCGGGCGTGCAGGACACCGCGTACGCGCCCGCCGGTGACGTGTTCGAGAGCGGCGCGCGGGTGCAGGTGTTGCGCCGCGGCACGATGTTCGCCGCCCGCGCCAACCAGCTCCACCAGTTGTACCAGCGCTACGGGAGCTGGGAGGAGGTGCCCGAGCAGGTGCGGGCCGGTGTCGAGCGCCACACGTTCCGCCGCCCGTTCGCCGAGGTGTGGCGGGAAACCACGCGCCACCACCGGGAAACCGGCCGCGCCGGACTAGTCGAGCACGCCGACCCCAAGCGCCGCATGGCACTCGCGTTCCGCTGGTACTTCGCCCACACGACCGCCGCCGCGCTGCGTGGCGACCCCGCCGAGCGCGCGGGTTTCCAGGTCCACACCGGACCGGCGATCGGCGCGTTCAACCGCCTGGTGGCGGGCACCGGGCTCGCCGACTGGCGGCTGCGGCACGTCGACGTGATCGCCGAACTCCTCATGCGCGGCGCGGCGGACGTGATCGCCCGGTCCCGTGACCACAAGTGAGCAGAGCGGCCGGCAACACCGTCATTAGCGTGGCCACGCACCCACGACAGCCAAGGAGCGTTCGATGACGACAACATCGAGTCCGCCGTTCGTCCTGCCGACGGCACAGGACCAGACGACGATCGCGCGGGACGCGATCCTGCACTCGGGCAACGCGGGTGTCATCGTGGAGCGCGTCGGCCAGTTGCGCGCCGAGTTCCGCTCCGAGGGCAGGCAGTTCGCCCGCGAGCTGTCGGAGTACATCAACAAGAACTACGCCGGGATCGTCACGGTCTTCGTCTACGAGGAGACCTTCGGCACCAAGGACCGGCTGCACTGGCTGCTGCACATCAAGTCCCTGCACGCCTACGAGACGCTGATCCGGATGGGCACGCAGGACGCGGGCTGGCGCGACATCGTGCTGCGGCAACGGGTACCGGCCGAACGCGGCGGCGGCTCCTGGGACCGCCTGTTCCTCGACGGCGCCCTGCACGAGACGGTGCTCATCCCGTCCGCGTTCGGCATGTACGGCACGTCCGAGTCCACCCCGGACTCCGTGTCCAGCGCCGACGACAGCCCGGCGACGTTCGTCGTGCCCACGGCGTCGGCGCAGACCTCCGTGCCGGTGGAGCAGCAGCTCAACTCGGCCGACTGCGGCATCGTGATGCACCGCGTCGGCGAGCTGAAGTACGAGTACCGCGCCGAGGGACGCGCGTTCGCCCGCGCGCTGTGCGAGAGCTGGAACAAGGTCCTCGCCGGGCACGCCACGATCTACCTGTACGAGGAGGCGTTCGGCCGGTCCGACCGCATCCACCACTTCATCCACCTCAAGTCGCTCAGCTCGTACTACACGCTGATGGGCGTGCGGGCGATGAGCGACCCGGAGACCCGCGAGGTCTTCACGCGGCAGTGGATCCCGGACGAGAAGGGCGGCGGCGGCTGGGACCGCATGTTCGTCCAGGGCAGCCTGACCGACCTGGCGCTCACCCCGCAGCACTGGGGTATGTACGCCACCAAGACGGAGGAGTGACGCATGGCCTCCACCGACTGCCTGCACGAGGCGTTCGCCCGCCGTGCCGCGCTGGTGCCGCGGCGGGTCGCGGTGAGCTGCGGTGACGACCAGCTCACCTACGCGGAGCTGGACGAGAGGGCCGCCGCCCTGGCCGCGCGGCTGCGCCGGTGCGGCGTGGGCCGCGGCGCGCGGGTCGGCGTGTGCGTGGACCGCTCCGTGGACCTCATCGTCGCCGTGCTCGCCGTGCTGAAGGCCGGCGCGGCGTACGTGCCGGTCGACCCCGACAACCCGGCGGGCCGCGTCGCGTTCGTCCTCTCCGACAGCGAGGTGGCGCTGACCGTCGCCGTCATCCGCACGGCGGACGCGCTCGCCGACTGGGCCGGACCGGTGCTGTGGAGCGACGCCGACGAGGGCGACGACCCGGGCGTGGTCGAGTTCCCGCCCACCGCCGCGGAACCCTCCGACGTCGCCTACGTGATCTACACGTCCGGCTCCACCGGCACGCCGAAGGGCGTCGAGGTCGAGCACCGGTCGGCGGTCGCCCTGGTGGAGCAGGTCGGCGAGCTGTACGAGGTCGACGAGTTCGACGTGTGGACCATGTTCCACTCCATCGCTTTCGACTTCTCCGTGTGGGAGGTGTGGGGCGCGCTGCTGTTCGGCTGCAAGCTGGTCGTCGTGCCCGCGCAGGTGACCCGCACACCCGCGCTGGTGCTGGACCTGCTGCGCCGCGAGCGGGTGACCGTGCTCAGCCAGACGCCGTCCGCGTTCCGCGGCCTGGTCGCGGCGGACGCGGCGGCCGGGCCGCCCGCGGAGTTGTCCCTGCGGCTGGTGGTGTTCGGCGGTGAGCGCCTGGACGTCGCGGTGCTCGCGCCGTGGATCGCCCGCCGAGGCGACGACTCGCCCGCGCTGGTCAACATGTACGGCATCACCGAGACCACGGTGCACGCGACGCACCGCCGGATCACCGCCGCCGACCTGGCGCACCCGGAGGTGAGCCCGATCGGTCACGCGCTGCCCGGTCTGCGGGTGGAGCCGCGCACCGGGGAGGGCCTGCCCGTGCCGCCCGGCGAGCCGGGTGAGCTGTTCGTGTCCGGCACGGGCGTGGCGCGTGGCTACCTGAACCGGCCGGAGCTGACCGCCGAGCGGTTCGTGGTGCTGGACGGCGAGCGCTGGTACCGCTCCGGTGACCGCGCCGCCCTGGTCGACGGCGGCCTGGTGTACCTGGGCCGCGTCGACCGCCAGCTCAAGGTCCGCGGCTACCGGGTCGAGCCGGGCGAGGTGGAGGCCAGGCTGCTCTCCTGCGCCCGCGTCGGCACCGCCCTGGTCACCGCCCGCGATTTCGGCGACGGTGACGTGCGCCTGGTCGCCTACGTCGCGCCGCCGCCCGCACCGGACCCGGTGGCGCCCACCGAGGCCGAACTCACCGCCGCCGTCGCCGACCTGCCCGGTTACCTGCGGCCGTCCCGGTTCCACGTCGTGGACGACATCCCGGTCACCGCCCAGGGCAAGGCGGACCTGGCGGCGCTGGTCGCGCTGACCGAGCCCGCCGAGGTGGCCGAACCGGTCGACGGCTCCGCCGCCGCGGTCGTGAAAGCAATCGTGGACGAGGTGTTGTTGCGGGACGTGCCGCCGGAGGGCGACCTGTTCGACCACGGGGCAACCTCGCTGTCGCTGGCCCGGATCATCGCGATGGTCAACAACCGCTTCGGCACGGCGCTGACCGGCGCCGAGCTGGACGAGCCGACCATCGCCTGCCTCGCCGACGTGGCCGGGCCAACGCGCCGTCCCGGCGCTCTTCAGGAAGTGGGAGGCTGACATGGGCGACTTCGGGCTCACCGAGCAGGAGTTGGCGCAGTTCCACCGCAACGGGTACTTCGGCCCGTTCGAGGTGTACGAGATCGAGGAGATGAAGGCCCGGTGGCGGCGCGAGCGCCTGCGCCTGCTCGACCGCGCGCACGCGGCCTACCGGGGTGACACGGCCGAATCCGGCAACACCAACATCGCGAACTACGACCGGCACCTGGACAACGCGTTCCTGGCCGACCACATCTGCAACCCGCGGATCGTGGACCGGGTGTCCAGCGTCCTCGGCCCGAACGTGCAGTGCTGGCGCTCGGAGTTCTTCCCCAAGTACCCCGGCGACGAGGGCACCGACTGGCACCAGGCGGACACCTTCGCCAACGCCTCCGGCAAACCGCAGATCGTGTGGCCCGGTGACGCCAAGGACTTCGGCGGCACGATCACCGTCTGGACGGCGTTCACCGAGGCGAACGAGGAGACGGGGTGCCTCCAGTTCATCCCCGGCACGCACCGGACGATGTTCTACGACGAGACCAAGCGGATGCACTACGACCCCGACAACATCAACAACCTGGAGAAGGAGGGCGTCCGCCGCGGGTTCTTCGGCTACGACTACCGCGAACTCCAGGTCGACCCGGACTGGAAGCCCGACGAGAGCAGGGCCGTGTCCATGGTGATGCGGCCCGGTCAGGCGATCATGTTCTGGTCCACGCTGATGCACGCGTCGCTGCCGCACGCCGGTCGCACCGACGAGATGCGCCTGGGCTTCGCGGGCCGGTACGTGCCCACCTCGGTCGACGTGTACCCGGACACCGACGAGATCGAGGAGTACGGCGGCTCGGTGTCGCTGGAGCGGTGGGGCACGGTGATCGTGGCGGGCGGCAACGACAACCCGCGCAACCGGGTCGCCACCGAGACCACGCAGGGCCACCCGTTCACCACGCGGGTCCGCCCCGGCCTCGGGGTGAACCGGGTGTGACGGTCTTCGAGGCGGTCAAGGAGAGCCTGCTGGAGGTCGTGCCGGAGACCGACCCGGCCGCGGTCGTGCCCGGCCGGACGCTCCGGGAGCTGGGCTGCACCAGCATCGACCGGGCCGAGGTGGTGACGCTCGCCATGGAGCGGCTCGGCGTGGTGGTGCCGATCTCGGAGTTCCAGGACGTCAACGACCTCGACGCGATCGTCGCGCTGCTGGCGGAGCATCGGTGAGCGCGCCCGCGGTGGTGGGCACCGGGATCGTCTGCTCCCTCGGCGCGGACGTGCCGGCGTTCACCGCCGCGCTGCGCGACGGGCGCAGCGGCATCACCCGCGCCGACGGGGTGCTGTGCGCGCCGCTCGGCGACTGGTCGTTCCGGGCGGCGGTGGACGACGTGCCGGAACCGCTGCGCACCAGGGCGTTGCGCGCGGCGGGCCGGTCACCGCGGCCGGTGGCCGCCGCCGTAGCGGCGGTCGTGGAGGCGTGGGTCGCGGCCGGGCTGCCGGACGTGCCGGGCGACCGGGTGGGCGTCGTGGTGGCCGGGCACAACCTGACCGACCGGTACGCGCACGACCTGCACGAGTCGTACGCGCACCGGCTGGACTACCTCCCCGCCCGGTTCGCGTTGCACGCCCTGGACACCGACCACGTCGGCACCATCAGCGAGGTGCTGTCCGCGACCGGCGAGGGCTACACCGTGGGCGGCGCGTCGGCCAGCGGCAACGTGGCGATCGTGCACGGCGCGCGGCTGGTCGCCGCCGGGGTGGTGGACTGCTGCGTGGTGGTCGGCGCGCTCACCGAGCTGACACCGCTGCACCGCAGGGGTTTCACCGCGCTGGGCGCGCTGGCCGCGCCGGACGGGGACCCCGCCGGTGCGTGCCGCCCGTTCGACGCGGACCGGCGGGGTTTCGTGCCCGGCGAGGCGGCGGCGGCGCTGGTGCTGGAGTCCGCGGCGTCCGCCGCGCGGCGCGGCGTGCCGGTGCGGGCGCTGGTGCCGGGTGTCGCGCTGGGGCTCGACGGCAACCGGCTCGCCGACCCGAGCGCGGCGGGCGAGGCCAGGGTGATGCGGGCCGCCCTGCGCGCGGCGGGCGTCGAACCGGGCGAGCTGGACTACGTCAACGCGCACGGCACGGCGTCCCGGCTCGGCGACGAGACGGAACTCGCCGCGCTGCACGCGGTGCTGGGCGACGCGGTCGCCCGGCCGTGGGTCAACTCCACCAAGGGGTTGACCGGCCACTGCCTGGCCTCGGCGGGCGTGGTCGAGGCGGTGGCGACCGTCGCGCAGCTCGCGGGCGGGTTCGTCCACCCCAGCGCCAACCTGGCAAACCCGGTCGACGACCGCGTCCGGTTCGCCGGGGCCACCGCGCGACCGGCTCGGCTGGACCGGGCGCTGTCCAACGGCTTCGGCTTCGGCGGCATCAACTCCGCCGTGGTCTTCGCCGCTGTCCACAACGGAGGGTGAGGACCCATGTACGACGTCATCGTGGTCGGCGCGCGCTGCGCGGGCGCGCCGACCGCACTGCTGTTCGCCCGCCGCGGCCACCGGGTCCTGCTGGTGGACCGCGCCCGGTTCCCGTCCGACAAGCTGTCGACCCTGTACATCCAGCAGCCCGGCGTGGCGCGCCTGGCGAAGTGGGGCGTGCTGGACGCGGTCCGCGCGTCCGGTTGCCCGCCGCTGGACCACGTCGTCTACGAACTCGGCGACGTCCGGGTGGAAGGCTGTTGCAGCGGCGTCGACGGCCACCGCGCCGCGTACGCGCCACGCCGCGACGTGCTCGACGGCATCCTCGTGGACGCGGCCGTCGCGGCGGGTGTCGAGTTCCGCGACGACTGCCGCGTCACCGAGCTGTACCGGGACGGCGACCGGGTGGTGGGCGTGCGGTGCGAGGGCCCGCGCGGCTCGTCCCGGGAGGACGCGGCGCTGGTCGTCGGCGCGGACGGGATGCGGTCCGCGGTGGCCGACCTCGTCGGCGCTCCCGTGACGACGGAGCACCCGCCGCTCACGTGCGCCTACTACACGTACTGGCGCGGGCCGAAGACGCACTTCGAGATGTACGAGGGTGGCACCGGCTGGGTGTCGGCCGTGCCGACGAACGACGACCTGGTGCTGGTCGCCGCGTACGCGCCGCAGCGCCGGTTCGAGGAGATCCGCCACGACGCGCTGCGGTCCTACCTCGACCTCGTGCGGGACAACGCGCCCCAACTGTGGGCACAGGTGGAGCGGGCCGAGCGGGTGGGCAGGCTGCACGGCACCGGCGACCAGCGCAACTTCTTCCGGCGCGCGCACGGTCCCGGCTGGGCGCTGGTCGGCGACGCCGGGCACCACAAGGACTCGCTGACCGCGCGCGGCATCGCGGACGCCTTCATGCAGGCCGAACTCCTCGTGGAGGCGGTCGGCGACAGCACGGGCGACCGGGTGCGCCAGGACGCCGCCGTCGCAGAGTACGACCGGCTGCGCGAGGAGCGGTTGAGCGAGAACTACGCCGCCACGCTGCTCATCGCGCAGGAGGGCGCACGGCCCAAGCGCCGGGCGCTGCTCGGCGCGGTCGGCACCAGCCCCGACCTCACCACCCGCTACTTCGACGCGGTGGCGGGCATCGTGCCCGTGCGCGAGCTGTACACGCCGGAGCTGATGGCGCTCATGGCCGGCGCCACGTCGGCGACCTGAGCCGCTGCCGCCTTTTGAGCAGACACCCGGGTACGGCTTCGGAGAGCGTCTGGGGCGTGGTGCCCCCTACCGCACCGCGTGCTCGTGAACTTGGAGGAACCGTGGTTCAAGGCCAGGGATTCGACCGTCGTGCGCTGCTGCGCCTGGGTGTCCTCGCGGGAGCGACGGCGGTGGGCGCACCGCTGCTGTCCTCCTGCGGTGGTGACGCGGCGCCCACCGCCGGGCAGCCCGGTGAGGCGGGCAAGCCGCTCGCCGCGTTGTCGGTGAGCGCGCCGCACGCCGTGACCGACAGCGAAGCGGGAAACCCGCTCGCCACCAGCATCGGCGCGACGCTGATCGTGATGCGGCACGTCTACGACTCGTTGATGGTGCTGGACAACGGCGAGTACAAGTACCAGCTCGCCGAGTCGGTGACGCCCAACGCGGACGCGTCGGAGTGGACGATCAAGCTGCGCTCGGGCGTGTCGTTCCACGACGGGAAGCCGGTGCGGGCCGCCGACGTGGTGCACAGCCTGCGCACCGTCGGCACGAAGCCGAGCAACCGCGCGTCGGTGTACGCCATGGTCAACCTGCCGGGCGTCACGGCGGTGGACGACCTCACCGTGAAGGTGCCGCTCCTGGTGCCGCGTGGTGACTTCCGCGAATCGGTGCTCATCGTGTTCTCGCCGGTGTTCCCGGAAGGCATGACCGACTTCGCCAAGCCCATCGGCTCCGGACCGTACAAGCTGGTGGAGCGCAACGGGACGACGACGAAACTGGTCGCCAACGACGGCTACTGGGGTGGCAAGCCCTCCGTGGGCGAGCTGCGGATAGTGGGTGTCGCGGACGCGTCGGCCCGGCTGGCGGCGTTGAAGGCGGGCCAGGTGGACTACGCGATCGGCATCAGCGCGACCGGTGCGAAGACCGAGGCGACCAACCCGGCGGTCACCATCATCCGCGGCGGGCCGGCGAACTCCAACGCCCTGTCGTTCGCGATGAACCAGAAGCTCGCGCCGTTCGACGACCCCCGCGTGCGCACGGCGGTGCGGCTGGCCGTGGACCGGAAGGCGTTGGTGGACAACGCGTTGCTCGGCCAAGGCTCCACCGCCGACGACGTGGTCGGCAAGAACCTGCCCGGATACGCCGACCTTCCCGAGCGCACGCGGGACGTGGCGCGGGCTCGTGCGTTGTTCGCCGAGGCGGGTGTCACCAAGCTGACGCTGCGCACCGGTGAACTCGTGCCGGGCATGATGAACGCCAGCAAGCTGCTGGTGCAGCAGCTCGAGGAGGCGGGTGTCGAGCTGGCGCTGGAGGAGCTGTCCGCGGACGCCTTCTACGCCGACGTGACCACCCTGGCGACGCACCCGTTCCAGGCGTTCTACTACGTCAACCGACCGGCGGCGGTGCACCTGTCCGCCGTGACGCACGGCAAGGCGCCGTTCAACGTCACCGGCACGTCGGCGGACTACCAGGCCCGGCTCGCGCAGGCGCAGGCGACACCGGACGACGCCGCGCGGGGCAAGGCGTTCGGCGCGCTCCAGCAGGAGTTCTACGACCAGGGCGGCGACGTCCTGTGGGGCTTCCAGGAGCAGCTGGACGCGAGCCGCGCGGGTGTCGCGGGCGTGCGGATCGAGCAGTCGGTGCAGTTGTTCGACCGGGCGACCGGACCGGCGTGACCGCGCTCCGCTTCCTCGTCCGCCGGGTGGCGGCCACCACCGCGACGTTGCTCGCCGTCGCGGTGGTGTTGTTCGCGGCCTCGGAGGTGCTGCCCGGCGACGCGGCCACGTCGTCGCTCGGGTTGGACGCCACCGCGGAGGACGTCGCCGCCCGGCGCGTGGAACTGGGGCTGGACCGGCCGTGGCCCGTGCGGTTCGCGGACTGGCTGGCCGGCGCGGTCCGGCTCGACCTGGGCACCAGCGTGATGTCCGGTGAGCCGGTCACCCGGATCATCGCCGAACCGCTCGGCGCGACCGGCCTGCTCGTGGGCGTCACGGCGGCGGTCACGGTGCCGCTGGCCGTGCTGGTCGGCCTGGTGTCCGGGCTGCGACGGGGTGGGCGGGCGGACCGGGCGCTGTCCGCGGTGTCCGTGGTCGCGGTGTCCGTGCCGCAGTTCGTCACCGCCGGCCTGCTGGTGCTGCTGCTGGCCGACCTGGTGCCGGTGCTGCCCGCGATCTCGCTGCCGCCGCTGGGCGGCACGCCTTTGGACAAGCCGGACGTCCTCGTGCTGCCGGTGCTGGCGCTGACCCTGTTCGGCGCCGCGTGGGCGGGTCGCATCGTGCGGGCGGCGGTGATCGACGCCGACGGCCTGCCGCACGTGGAGGCGGCGCGGCTGGCGGGCCTGCCGGAGCGGGCGGTCGTGTGGCGGCACCTGCTGCCCGCCACCGTGCCGCCCTGCGCGCACGCCTTCGCCTGGCTGCTCAGCGGCCTGTTCGGCGGCACGGCGGTGGTGGAGATCGTGTTCAACTACCCCGGCCTGTCGCAGACGCTGGTCGCGGCCGTCCGCAACCACGACACGGCCGTGCTGGAAGGCGTCGGCCTGCTGCTCGCGGCGATCATCATCGTGTCGTTCGTGCTGGCCGACCTGCTGGTGCTGCTGGCCGACCCGCGGCTGCGGGTGGCGGCCCGGTGAGCGCCGCACGCCGGGTGCCGGCCGGCCTCGCCGTGCTGGTGGTGGCGTTCGTGCTGGGGGTCGCGGTGTTCGGGCCCGCGTTCGCCGCCGACCCGGAGCGCATCGTGGGCCTGCCCTACACCGCGCCCACCGCGGGCAGCCCGCTGGGCACCGACGGCACCGGTCGGGACGTGCTGGAGCGCGTGCTGGCGGGCGGTCGGTCGCTGGTGACCGTGCCGGTGGTGGCGACCCTGCTGGCCACCGCGCTCGGGCTGCTGCTGGGCCTGGTGGGCGGTTACTTCGGCGGTGTGGCGGACGCCGTGGTGTCCCGTTTGGACCACCTGCTGCTGGGCCTGCCGCCGGTGCTCGTGCTGCTGGTGCTGCTGAACGGCTGGGGCTACAGCGCGGTGACCATCACGGCGGCCGTGGTGCTGACCGGCACGCCGTTCGTGTCGCGGGTGACGCGTGCCGAGACGCTGCACGCCGTGGAGGACGGCTACGTCGTCACCGCGTACGCGACCGGCGACTCCCACCTGTCGGTGATCGTGCGCGAGATCCTGCCCAACATCGCGCGGCCGGTGCTGGCCGACTTCGGCACCCGGCTGGCCATCGCAATCACCCTCACCGCCGCCGTCGGCTTCCTCGGCTTCGGGTCGGGCGGACCGAACTGGGGAGCCATGATCAGCGAGAACGTCGAGGGCATCCGGCTCACGCCGTGGGGTGTCGCGGTGCCCGCCCTGCTGCTCGGCGTGCTGACCGTCGCGGCGAACCTCGGGCTGGACCGGTTGGTCGGGAAGGTGCTGCGGTGATCGAGGTGGAGGGCCTGCGGGTCGAGAACGCCGCCGGGGAACCGGTGCTGGCCGGGTTGTCGCTCGCGGTCGCCGCGGGCGAGCGGGTCGGCGTCGTCGGCGAGTCCGGCGCGGGCAAGACCACGTTGGCGCTCGCGTTGGTGGGCGCGGTGCGGCCGGGGTTGCGCGTGGTGCGCGGCGTGGTGCGGGTGGCCGGTGACGACGTGCTGGGCGCGTCGCCCGCGCGGCGTCGCGAACTGCGCCGCCGCGTGCTGTCGTACCTGCCGCAGGACCCGCCGTCCGCGCTCACGCCGACCATGCGGGTGGGGCGGCAGGTGCGTGAGTTCGCCGCCGACCGCTCGCCGGCGGCGGTGTCCCGGCGGCTGGTGGAGGTCGGGCTGCCCGGCGACGCCGAGTTCGCCCGCCGCTACCCGCACCAGCTCTCCGGCGGGCAGCAACAGCGGCTGGCGCTGGCCCGGCTCACCGCGGGCGACCCGCGTGGCCTGATCCTGGACGAGCCGACCACCGGCCTGGACGCGCCGATGCGCCGGCTCGTGCTCGACCAACTCGCCGACCTGGCGCGGCGACGCGGCCTGGCGGTCGTGTTCATCACCCACGACCTGGCCGCCGCCGCCCGGATGACCGACCGGCTGGTGGTGCTGCGCGGCGGCGAGGTGGTGGAGCAGGGACCCACCGCCGACGTGCTCGGCCGCCCGTCCGCGCCCTACACCGCGGAACTGCTCGCCGCCGTGCCGGACCCGCGGGTGGAGGTCGACCGCCGCCTACCCGCCCGCGTGCCGGGCCCCGTGGTGCTGGAGGTGGCCAACCTGGTCGCGGCGCGTGGCGGCCGGGTGGTGTTGGACGACGTCTCGCTGGCGGTGCGGCGTGGTGAGTCGCTGGCGCTGCTGGGTTCGTCGGGCTGCGGCAAGACGACGCTGGCGCAGTGCGTGACCGGCGTGCTCCGGCCCCGCTCCGGGCAGGTCCGGCTGTCCGGTGAGGTGCTGGCGCCGGTGCTGCGCGGGCGGCCCGTGACGCAGCGGCGGCGCGTCCAGCTCATCCCGCAGGACACCACCGGCTCGCTCAACCCGCGCCGCACGGTCGGCGCGGCGATCGGCCGCGTGGTGCGGCTCGCGGGCGCGGTGCCCGTGGACCGGGTCGCCGACGAGACCCGGCGGCTGCTGGAGCTGGTCGGGCTGCCCGGCGAACTGGCCGGTCGGCTGCCCCGCCAGGTGTCCGGCGGCCAGCGGCAGCGGGTCGCGATCGCGCGTGCCCTCGCCGCCGGCGCGGACGTGCTGATCTGCGACGAGGTCACGTCCAACCTGGACGTCCGGGTCGCCGCGTCGGTCCTGGAACTGCTCGACGCGTTGCGCCGGGACCTGGGCCTGGCCGTGCTGACGGTGACCCACGACCTCGGCGTGATCGCGCGCAACGCGGACCGCGTGGTCGTGCTCGACCGCGGCAAGGTCGTCGAGGAGGGGCCGGTCGCGGACGTGTTCCGGGCTCCCGCCCACGACGTGACGCGTGCGTTGGTGGATGCGGCCGGGGCGGTTGTCGTGCCGGTCGAGTGACGCGGGTGCTCACAACGGTGCAGTCGCCGGCCGCCGCCATCCCCGAGTATTCCCGCGACGACCCGTTCTCGGACGGGGGAAGGAGCACACCGTGGAAGGCTTCGAACTCTCGACCTACGGCGACGCGATCGCCGGGCTGTTCGACGGTACCGGGTGGGCGGGTGACCCGGGTGACACCGCCGAGACCATCCAGTGGCTCGCCGACCACGCGGGTGAGGGGCCCGTGCTGGAACTGGGCGTCGGCACCGGCCGGGTCGCGGTTCCCCTGGCGGAGAAGGGGATCGAGGTCCACGGCATCGACGCCTCCGAGGGGATGCTCGCGCAGCTGCGGGCCAAGCCCGGCGGCGACCGGGTGAAGCTGTTCGTCCAGGACTTCACGGACTTCTCGGTGCCGCACGAATACTCGATGGCGTACGCCGTGTTCGACACCCTGCCGTTCATCACCGACCAGGAGCGCCAGATCCGCTGCTTCGAGCGGGTGGCCGCGGTGCTCAAGTCCGGCGGCCGGTTCGTGACCCAGTGCTCCATCCCGGACCCCGCGCGTTACGACCGCAACCAGCGCACCCAGACCGTGCGGGTGGAGAAAGACCACGTGGTGTTGACGTTCACCCGCCGGGAGCGGTTGACGCAGCGGTCTTCCATCCAGTTCGCCGTCCTCAGCGAGCAGGGCGTGCGGTTCTTCCCCATGCACATCCGCACCGTCATGCCGTCCGAACTGGACCTGATGGCCCGGATCGCGGGGCTCGAGCTGGAATCCCGGTGGTCGGACTGGTCGGGCGCGCCGCTGCGGGACTCGCACGAGCGCCACATCTCCATCTACCGCAAGCCGTAGCCGGAGCCGACCGTGTCCGCTTCCCGGTTGAAGGTGGTCCTGGTCCAGCAAGGCGTCTGGGACATGCCCCTGGAGTCGATGCCGCTGGCGTCGGGCTACCTCAAGGCGATGGCGTTGGACGACCCCGTGCTGCGCCCGGCGGTGTCGATCGACATCTGCAACTTCCGCGGCCGGGTCACCCACGGCGAGATGGCCAACCGGCTGTTCGCGGGCGAACCGCCGGACGTGCTGGCGTTCTCCGTGTTCGGCTGGAACCAGCGGGCGTTCGGCGCGCTGGCCGCCACGTTCAAGCAGCTCAACCCCGACGGGTGGGTGCTGTTCGGCGGCACGCACGTCAGCGAGCAGGCGGACCGGGTGTTCCGGCTGTTCCCCGAGGTGGACGTGGTGGTCAACGGCGAGGGCGAGCTGACCTTCGCGGAGCTGCTGCGGACCCGGCTCGCCGGCGGTGACCTGGCGGGCGTGCTCGGCGTGTCGTGGCGCGGACCGGGCGGCGAGGTCGTGACCAACCCGGAACGGCCCCGCATCGAGGACCTGGACACCATCCCGTCGCCGTTCCTCACCGGCGCAATCGACCTCCTCGACGACAACGGCGACTTCCGCTACGACGTGGCGTTGATCGAGACCAACCGCGGTTGCCCCTACAAGTGCTCGTTCTGCTACTGGGGCGGCGCGGTGGGGCAGCGGGTGCGCGCGTTCTCGCGGGCCCGGCTCAAGGCGGAGATGGAGTTGTTCGCCAAGCTCGGCGTGCACACGATCGTCGCGTGCGACGCGAACTTCGGGATGCTGCCGATGGACCTCGAACTCGTGGACGACCTGATCGGGATCAAGCGGCGGCACGGTTTCCCGCGTGCCTTCGAGAGTTCCTGGGCGAAGAACAAGTCCAAGGTGTTCTACGAGATCGTGCGGCGGATGAAGGAAGCGGGGCTGCGCAGCTCCTTCACCCTCGCGTTGCAGTCCCTCAACGCCGACGCGCTGACCGCCATGCGCCGCCGCAACATGAAGGTCAACGACTGGCGCGACCTGGTGGAGTGGCTGAACCAGGAGGGCATGGACTGCTACGCCGAGCTGATCTGGGGCGCGCCGGGCGAGACCGCGGAGTCGTTCCTGGCGGGTTACGACGAGCTGGCGCGACACGTGTCCCGGATCGCCGTGTACCCCATCATGCTGCTGCCCAACACGGAGTATTCGTCGAACAAGGAGTTGCACGGCATCGTCGCGCTGCGCGGCGACCACGACGACTTCGAGTACGTGCTGGCGCACCGCACGATGACGTTCGCGGACAACACGCGGATGCAGCGCTTCCTGTTCTGGGCGAGGGTGGTCGCGGAGAACGCCGTGCTGCGCCACTGCTGGCTGCCGCTGCGCGAGCTGGCCGGGTGGCCGCAGTCGCGGGTGCTGAACAGCCTCGCCGACTGGGCGGACACCTCACCGCGCCCCGAAGCGCGACCGCTGCGGGAAGCGGCGGCCCGCGGGCACGGCGGCGGGGCGCCCGCGTACGCCAAGGCGATCGGCTACCTGTTCACCACCGACGACGGGACGCGTGCTCTGGAGCACTGGTGGGCCGAGGCCGTGCTGCCGAACCTGCCCGCCGACCTCCGCCCGTTCCTCACCTCGGCGTTCCGCTACGACCTGCTCACGCGCCCGGTGTGCGAGCCGACCGACCTGCCGCTGGTGGTGGTCGACGGGGTCGAGCACTACGTCCGCCGGGGCGTCGAGTTCGACCACGACGTGCCGGTCGCGCTGGCGTTGCTGCGTGCCGACGAGCACGCGGACACCACCCCGCACCCGACCGCCCTGGACATCTACTACCGCACCAGCGCCTTGAACGCGGTGATGTCCACCAACCACGAGGAGATCATGCACTTCATGGGCGAGCCGCGGCCCGCGGGCACCCCGTACGACCTGCGCGCGGAGACCGCGTAGGAGCCCGACCGCCGGGCCGGGGGTAGGAACGTTCGACCGGCCCGGACGCCCCGGGTCGGGCGGGTGCGCCCCCGCCCGACCCGGTCGCGGCCCGCGCCCGGTAACGCCGCGGCTCGTTGCTCCGATCGAGTGATCACTGCACGGAGATCGGAGACGCGGTGACGGGGTACGGGTTCGAGGACCCATTGGAGCAGCTCGGCGAGGAGTGGGCGCGTGAGGCGGAGCGGCGGGCGATGCGGGGCGTCCAGGCCGACCGGCGGAAGGCGTTGCGGCGGGGGCGGTTGAAGGCGTTGGCCGTCGTGGTCGTGGCCGCGGTGGGTGTCGCCGGGTTGGCCGTCTACCGGCCGTGGGAGTCCGTCGGCGCCGCGGAGGCGGCGAGCACGACCACGACCACGACGCCCGGGAAGCCCCGGTACGACCCGTACCGGCCGTTCACCGGCACGCCCGCCGCGACGTGGGCCGACGGCGAGGCCGGGATCGTCGTGGGCGAGGCGCGACCGGTCGGGGAGTACACCGCCGAGCAGGTCGCCGAGGTGTACGCGCAGGTGCGGGCCGTGGTGATCGCGTCACGGCTGGACCGGCGGCTGGTGGAGGGGCACGACCTGGAGCCGCTGTACGCGTTGCTCGCCCCGACCCAGCGGACGTGGGTGGCGGAGCAGGTCGCCCCCGGCGGCGCGGCGCTCGCCCTGGTGTCGCGGGCCGCCGGGGGCAGCCGGTTGTCGCCCGTCGCGCCGAAGGTCAGCGGCACCATGCGCGCGGAGGTCGGGCCGGACGGCGAGCTGGTCGTCAAGACCGACTACATCGTCGCCTACGCCTTCGCGCCGGACCACCCCGACCTGGTGGGCGACCCGCTGGACGTGATCGTGGTGAAGCGCTCGCGGACCGACTTCACCCGCCACTTCCCCGACCGCGTCCGCGCCGACGACGCGGGGTTGTGGTTCGGGCCCGGCACGGGGTACACGTACTCGATGGCGTGCCGAGCGGCCCGGGAGGGCTTCCTCGCGCCGAAGCTCACCGAGCGGATCGCGGTCGGCGGCCCGGCCGACGACCGCGATCCCGAGAGCTACTTCGACCTCGGACAACCGATCGAGGTCGATCAGGGGTGCGCTGGTTGAGCGCGGGTGGGTTTCCGGACGGGGGCGTGGTGAAGGCGTTGCGGTCGGTCGGCAGGATGGCGGCGGTGGTGTCGGTCCTGCTGGTCGTGGTGGTCGGCAGCGGGTTCCTGATCCGGAGCTGCGTGGATGCCATGTCCGCCAGCAGGTCGACGGTGGAGGCGTACTTCCGCGCGATCGGCTCGGGTGACCACGAGGGGGCGTGCGCGTTGCTGGCGCGGTCCGCCCGGGACAAGCTCATGGCCGAGCAGGGCACGTCGAGCTGCCCGCTCGCCGTGGCCGCGATCGCGGAGGCGATGTCGCCCCGGGAGCGGGAGGAACTGGCCCGGTTCGAGGTGGAGGTGGACGAGCACCTCTGGGGCGACGGCCGCACGGAGTTGCACCTGTCCGGGCGGGACCCGTTGGGGTTGGAGTACGTGGCGCTGGACGACGAGTACGACCGGGAGGTCATCGTCGACTGGGGTTTCAACGCCATGAGGTTGCGCTGACCGTCAGTCGTAGCGGCGGGTGCGCGGGCCGGTGCGGGGCACGGGGCGCGGCGGTTCGTGGGACAGCCCGGTGATGGCGGTGCGGACCAGGCGTTCCGCCTCGCGGTCCAGGGCACGCGGGCCGTCGACGTGGACCAGGCCGTCCACCAGCAGGGTGGCCAGGCCGTGCAGGGCGGCCCACACGACGTACTCCGCGCCCGCCCGTGCCGACGCGCTCAGGACGCCCGCCTCGGCCAGCCGGTCCAGTTCCGCGGACAGCACGTCGTGCGGGTGCGGCGTGACGGCCGCCGCGGGTTCGGCGGAGCCGCCGCGGAACACCAGGCGGGCCACGGACGGGTCCTCGACGGCCCAGCGGACGTAGGCGCGTCCGGCCGCCACGACGCGTTGCGCCGGGTCGGCACGCGCGGCGGCGTTGGCCATGCGCCTGCCCAGCCCGGCCAGCACCCGGTCGGCGAGGGTGCGCACCAGCACGTCACGCGAGGCGAAGTGGTGGTAGGCCGCGCTGGGGCTGACGCCGACCCTGGCCGACGCCTCGCGCAGCGACCACCCGTCCACGCCCCGTTCACGCACCAGGGACTCCGCGGCGTCGAGCAGCGCGCCACGCAGGTCGCCGTGGTGGTAGGTCCGTCGTTCCACCCGGCCATCTTAGCGGTGTTCAGAAACCGTGCTAGCGTCGGCGGTGATCTGAACACCGATCAGACGGGTGGGTGCGTCGTGGAACCGATCGTGCGGGGAGAACCGGTCGAGGTGGCCGACGGGGTCTTCGTGATCCCGGACGGGCGCGTGCGACTCGTGCCGAACATCGGCATCGTGGTCGGCACGCGTGCCGCGCTGGTCGTGGACACCGGTCTGGGGCCGCGCAACGGCGCGCTCGTGCTGGCGCGGGCCAGGCGGCTCGCGGGCGACCGCCCGCTGTACCTGACGACGACCCACTTCCACCCGGAGCACGGGTTCGGCGCGCAGGCGTTCCAGGGGCACGCGACCTTCGTCGCGAGCAGCGCCCAACGGGACGAGGCGCACCGCAAGAGCGCGGCGTTCGCCGGGATGTTCCGGGGGCTGGGCCCGGCGGTGGCGGCCGAACTCGCCGATTTCCGGCCGGTCGCGCCGGACCTCGTCTACACCGGCGACCGGGCGGAGATCGACCTGGGCGGGCGGACCGCGGTGCTCCGCCACGTGGGTCCCGCGCACACCGCGGGCGACCAGGTGGTCCTGGCCGACGGCGTGTTGTTCACCGGTGACCTGGTGGAGAACCGCATGTTCCCGATCGCGCCGTACTTCCCGCCCCACGACACCGATGTGGACGTGGTGCGGTGGATCGCGGTGCTGGACGAGCTGCTGCGGCTCGACCCGGCCGTGGTCGTCCCGGGGCACGGCGAGGTCGCCGACGTCGCGCTGGTGCGTGCCGTCCGCGACTACTTCGACCACGTCCGCGGCGAGGTCTCCGCGCTCCGGGCCGCCGGCGCGGGTGTGGACGAGGCGGTCTCGGCCGTCACGGAGTCCGCCCGGTCGCGCTGGGGCTGGGACAACCTGGACTGGATCGGCCTGACGGTGCGCGCCCTCCACCGCTGAGGTGCAGCCCGAGCCGCACCGCGAGCACGGCGAGCTGCACCCGGTTGACCCGGTCGGTCTTCGTCATCAGGTTCGCGACGTGGGTCTTCACCGTCGTCACGCCGAGGTTCAGCCGCGCGCCGATCTCCGCGTTCGACAGCCCGGCGCTGAGCAGCGCGAGCACGTCCCGCTCGCGCCCGGTCAGGTCGGCCACGCGCACGCCCTCGTCCGGCTCCTCCCGCGCCCTGGCCGCCTGGCGGACCAGGCGGCGCAGCACCGACGGGCTGAACGGGTGCTCGGCGCGGGCCGCCCGCCGGATGCCGTCGAGCAGTTCGGCGGGCGCGGCGTCCTTCACCAGGAAACCGCACGCGCCCGCCTCCAGCGCCGGGTAGAGGTGGTCGTCGTCGTCGAACGTGGTCAGCACCAGGACCCGGGTCGAGGGCCGCTCGCCGAGGACCGCCCTGGTCGTGCCGATCCCGTCCTGCCGGGGCATCCGGAGGTCCATCAGCACCACGTCCGGCCCGGTGGTCCGGGCGAGCCGCACCGCTTCCCGCCCGTCCGCCGCCTCGCCCACCACCTCGATGTCCGGCGCGGACTCGCACAACGCCCGCAGCCCGGCCCGGATCAGCCGGTGGTCGTCGACCAGCAGCAGCCGGATCACCTCTCCGCCTCCGGTCCGCTGGTGGTGGGTAGGAGGGCCGTCGGGAGCCGGCCGGTGCGGGGTGCGGGCAGCCGGATCACCTCGTCACCTCCGGTCCGTTGGCAGTCGGCAGGACGGCAGTCAGGAGCCAGCCGGTGCCCGTCGGGCCGGCCTGGAGTGCGCCACCGACCAGGTCGACGCGTTCACGCAGGCCGAGCAGCCCGTGACCGCCGGGTGCGGCGAGCGCGGTGCGGTTGCCCGCGCCGTCGTCGGCCACCTCCACGCGGACCCCGGCGTCGTCGGCTGTCACGCGCACCGCGACGGTCGTGCCGGGTCCCGCGTGCTTGAGCACGTTGGTCAGCCCCTCCTGCACCACCCGCAGCACGGTCAGCCCGCGCACCGCGTCCAGGCCCGCCACACCGCCGTCGGTGGACGAGGTCACCACCAGGCCCGCCTGCTCGCCACGCGCGACCGCGTCCGCCAGGGCGTCGGGCAGGTCCGCCGGCTGCGGCAGCCCCAACCCGCCGTTCGCCGTGCTCGGGTCGCGCAGCACGGCCACCAGCCCGCGCAGGTCGCCGAGCACCGCGCTCCCCGTCGCGCGCACGTCGTCCAGCGCCTCGGCCACCCGGCGGTCCCGGTCGCCGACCACGTGCCGCGCCACCCCGGCACGCAGCACGATCGACGCCACGTGGTGCGCCACCAGGTCGTGCAGCTCGCGCGCGATCGCCGTCCGCTCCTCGGCACGAGCGGCCCTGGTCTCCGACACCCGGCGGCGCTCCACCTCCGCGGCCCGCTCCTCCGCCCGTCGCGCCGCCAGCCGCGCGGACCGCAGGTTCACGCCGATCAGCAGCGGGATGCCGACACCGGCCGCCACGAACGCCGCGACGGCCAACCAGATCCGGGGCTGCGCCACGTCCAGCCGGTCGTCGACCAGGGCGAGCACCACGGTGACCGCGGCGGCGAGCGCGGCGGGTGCCAGCCGCCGACCGGTCCGCTCCGCGGCCACGTCCACCAACCACACCGCGACCGGCGCCACCACCAGCAGCGCGGCGTCGAGGCCGAACCCGCGGGCGACCACCAGGACGACGTTCAGCAGGACCAGCCCGAGGAGCGGTCGACCCCGGCACAGCAGCGGCAGCACGGCCGCCAACGGCCCGAGCACCCAGTGCCACGCCGGCACGGGCCGGTGCGCCGGGCCGAGCACCAGGTGGCCGGTCGTGATGATCAGCGGCACGAGGCGCAGCACGAACAACGCGGACCCGCCGGGCACTTGTCGGGAGGAGTGGACGGCCACGAGGCGACAGTAGGTCGCGCGACGTCCACGCGAGTCATGCCGCGGGCACCGCCACGCCTCATGCCGGAGGAGGATGCGGCCTCCTCCTCCAGGCCGACCGGTGCGGCCGATGTCCCGAGGTGCGGGCCCGCGCCGCGCACGACGCTGGGCGCCATGCCTTCGAGTGATCTCGGTGTGTTCCTCGGCGCGGCCGTGCGCAACCCCAAGCTGATCGGCGCGGTCGCGCCCAGTTCCGCCCGGCTGTCCACGCGGCTGGCGGTCGTCGTGCCGTCGGACCGGCCGGTGGTCGTGGTGGAGCTGGGACCCGGCACCGGCGCGGTGACCGACGCCATCGCACGTCGCCTGCCCGAGGGCTCCCGGCACGTCGCGATCGAACTGGACCCCGAGCTGGCCGACCGGGTGCGTGCCACCCGGCCCGACGTGGAGGTGGTGACCGGGGACGCCGCGGACCTGGCGGAGATCCTGCGCGGGTTGGGCGTCGGGCCGGTGGACGCGGTGGTGAGCGGGTTGCCGTGGTCGTTGATCCCGCCCGCCGACCAGCGCCGCGCCCTCACCGGGGTGGCCGGGGCGCTCGCGCCCGGCGCGGCGTTCACCACGTTCGCCTACCTGCACGCGTTGCGGATGAAGGGCGCGCGCCTGCTGCGCGCGTTGCTGCACGACACCTTCGATGAAGTGGTGGTGAGCCGGTCCGTGTGGCGCAACGCCCCACCCGCGCTCACCTACGTGTGCCGCCGACCGCGGACGGGGTGACGGTTCGGCGAACGGGCGGGAATCGCGGATTCCGGCGACAGCACGTGGCCGCTGTGCTTGACTCGGACGCCCGGGGCGCGACCGTGCGGAGGTGGACCGAGCAATGGCGTTGGTGCGGCGGGAGTTCCGCGCTTACCTCCGGCGCACCGAGGGCAGGCTCGCGGTGTTCGCCGCGCTCGCCGCGGCGGGTGCGGTCCTGTTCGGCCTCGTCGGCACGACGGCGCTGCGGCAGCGGCAGGCGGAGCTGGACGAGGCCGTCGACCGGCGGGGCGCGCTGACCTCCGCGGCGCTGGACGTCTACCGCGCGTTCGCCGACGCCGACGCCACCTCGCTGGACGCCGTCCTGGTCGACCAGCAGCGCTCGCCCGGGCTCCAGCAGGCGTTCCGGGACGACGTCTCGCACGCCGTGGACGCGTTGCGGGAGGCGGCCGTGCGCGACGCGGACGGCGGTTCCGCCGAACTCGTGCGGCGGATGACCGAACTCGTGCCGCAGTACGTGCAGCTGGTCGAGACCGGGTGGACCGCCACCCGCAACCAGCAGCCGGTCGGCACGTCCTACCTCGCGCAGGCGTCGTTCCTGGTGCGCGGCGAGATCCTGCGGTCGGCGGACGAGCTGCGCGGCGAGCAGGTCAAGGCGCTCACCGAGGCGCAGCGCGCCGCGTCCACCCAGTCCTGGCTCACCTACCTGGTCGGCGTGCTGCTGCTGGTCGTGCTCTTCGCGGCGCAGCGCTTCCTGTTCCACCGCACCCGCCGCAAGGTCAACCCCGGTCTCGTGCTGGCCACCGCGCTCACCCTCGTCCCGCTGATCTGGCTGCCCGCGGCGTTGCTGGTGGCCGCCCACCACGTGGAGGAGAGCGTGGTGCGGTGGGAGCGGGTGGTGGCGCCGCTGGCGGAGGCGCGCAAGCTGGGGCGGTCCGCCGACGGCAACGAGGCGCGGATCCTGATCTACCCGGCGGCGGGCGACATCATCGCGCTGAAGGCCGACCTGGGCCGGATTCGCGCCCTGATCGAGGAGACGAAGCCGATCACCGACGCCGAGCCCGGACCGGAGCGGGAGCGGGTCGACCAGGCGGCGACCGCGTTGCACGCCTGGATCGCGGCCGACGAGGCGTTGGACCCGGAGTCGCCGCTGCCGTACCCGCGCACGGCGGCGCTCGTGACACCGCCGGAGGGTGACGTGAAATCGCACGCCGAGCAGGTGGACGAGCACCTCACGGCCGCGATCACGGGCTACACCGCCGGTTCGGTCGAGGCCACCGCGTCCGCGCGTGGCGTGCTCGGCGGGCTCGACGTCCTCTTCGCGCTCCTGGCGGGCGGAGCGGCGATCGCCGCACCGGCCGGGCTGTGGCCGCGCATCCAGGAGTATTACCGGTGAGGGCAGGTGGAACGGCCGCGGCGCTGCCGCTTGCCGCACGGGTCGGGTGGTGGCCGCGCGGTATCCGGCCGGGCGCGCGGAACGGTCGCGGTGTTGCCGCCTGCCGTCCTGTCGGGTTGTCGCGGTGGACTCGGGGGTGTTGCCGGTGAGGGCACGTGGAACCGTCGCCGCCGTGATCGCGGCGTTGCTGCTCGCCGGGTGCACGACGCCCGCCGCGCCGCCGACCCCGCGGTCGGCCGCGCCGCTGGTGCTGCCGGACGGCTACGCCGACCCCGGCCGCACCGCGCCGCCGGTTCCGGACTGCGAGACCCCGGAGGGCCGGGCGCGGCACGACCCGCGGCGCACGCTCGACCCCGCCCTGCTGGCGTCGGACGCCGCCGGCCGACCCACCGGGGCGGCACTGGCACGCATCCGCGCCGAGGGCCTGGTGGTGGGCGTCAGCCAGACCACACCGCTGCTCGGCCGCCGCGACCAGGTCACCGGCCGCATGGAGGGCTACGAGATCGACATCGTCAACCGGATCGCGTCCCGGTTGTTCGGCGCGGACCTCGCGCCGGACGACCCGCGGCTGCGACTGGTGACCGTACCCACCGGCAACCGCCTGGTGGCGCTGAAAACCGAGAAGAACCGGGCGGCGCGGCGGGCTGACCCGAAGCTGGCCGACGTGCCGACGGTGGACGTGGTACTGGCCAACGTGACGTTCTCGTGCGACCGCGTGGCCAACCACGACATCATGTACTCCACGCCCTACCTCGTGACCAACGCGGGCATCCTGACCCGCTCCGGCGCGGAGTCCCGGGACTCGCTGGCGAAGCTCAACGGCCGCAAGGTGTGCGCCGCGTCGGCCACCACCAGCATCGCCGACCTGATGGCCGCGCGGGAGGCCACCGGCATCCGGCCGGTGTCCGTCCCGGACTCCAGCGAGTGCCTGATGCTGCTGCAACGCGGTGTCGTGGACGCGGTCTACACCGATTACCCGGTCCTCCAGGGCCTGCACCTCCAGGACCCCGGCACGACGCTGGTCGACCTGCCCGGCCAGGGCGGCGGCGCGGCGGGCCTCGCGATGAGCAAGGACCACGACGACCTGATCCGGTTCGTGAACGGCGTGCTGGCCGAGATGCGTGCCGACGGCTCGCTGGCGCAGGCGCGTCAGCGGTGGTTCGTCGACGAGGTGCGCGCGGCGCGGCTCGGTGAACCCGTGCCGCCGCTCGGCCTGCCGCCCGTGTCCTACACCGGTTGAGCGGTCACGGTTCCTCGACCGCCTCCTCCTCGACCGGCGCGTTGTCCCGCCGCCACCGCAGCTTGACCTCGAACTGGCCCTGCACGCCGGTCCGCGCGATCACCGCGCCCGCCTCCGCGTCCAGCTTCAGGCCGAACTTCAGCTCGACCTCGTCGGGCGCGCGGGTCATCGACGCGAACTGGGCGAGCGCCGCCGAGGCGGCGTCCCGGACACCGGCGACCGCCTGTTCGAACGTGGTGCGTGCCTCCTGCAACACCCGGGCCGAGGAGCGGCCGGCGCGGGCCACACCCGGCCGCTCGTCCACCTCCACCAGCACCGAGCCGCCGTCGACCAGCGGGAACCGCACGAACTCCGGGTGTTCCGTCGTCACTGGGGTGTTCTCCTCCGTGTGTCACGTGGTGAGCGGTGTGCGGCAACTGCCGCAGAACCGGGCCGACGCCCGCCGCCACCGCCGGTGGCAGTTCGGGCACTCGACCTCCGAGGTGTCCTCGACGGTCGGCACGACGGGGGCGGACCGCGGGCTCATGCTCGACACCACCGAACCCATCGCGGCGGACAGCACGTCCACTGCGGCCAGTTCGGGTTTCAACCGCACCAGGCCGTCCGCCGGGTCGCCGACCACCTCCACCAGCCGCAGCAGCCGCACCATCACCTTGTCGTTGCCCAGCTTCGCGGCGAGGGCGACCGCACGACCCCAGTCGGTCGCCGCGGCCACCAGGTCGCCCGCGTTGTGCGCCTCGCACCCGCGCAGCACGGCCTGCCCGAGGACGGCCTGGTTGGTGTAGTGCGCGACCTTGCTGTCCAGCACGCTGGACAGCATCAGGTCCGCCGTCCAGTGCGCCATGACCAGGGCCGGTGCGCCCGTGCCCGCGAACTCCGCCGTGCCCGGGCGCCGCACCTCCAGGTCCACCCGCGCGACCCGGATGTCGGTGTCCGCCTCGGCGTCGGTCGAGTCGACCGCGAGCCGCAGGTGGAACTCGCGGGTCTCCGCGCCCCACGACCCGGTGGCGAACGCGGTGGTGCGCGCGTCGAGCACGTCGCCGACCAGATCGGCCTCGGTGGGGTAGGTCTGGCGCAGGAAGTCGACCTTCGCGCGGGTCGTCGTCTTCACCACCACCCGGACCTCGGGCACGATCTTGTCCATGGCCGCCTTGGTCATGGCCTCGAAGTCGGCCACCAGGTCGCCCGGCTGCCGGACTGCGTCGGCCGTCCCGTGCAGTGCCGCCGCGATGCGCAGCAGCTCCCGGTCGTTCCAGTCCGCGCCGATACCGCGGGCGTCGCAGGTGAAGACCCGTGCGCACCGCGACAGCTCCTCGTCCAGCTTGCGGTCCGTTTCGCTGTTCTGGCCGTCGGTGAGCATGATGACGTGACGTACGGCGGTGGGGTGGTCTTCGAGCAGATAGCGGGCCAGTGCGAGCCATTCGCCCATGTGCGTGCCCCCGTTGGCGCGTAACAGGGCCACGGCGTTCTTCGCCGCTTGCCGCGTCTCGCGGTTCGCCACCGCCAGGCGCGGACCCGCCGGGTACACGACGCGGGAGGTGTGCGTGCCCTCCACCACCGCGAACAACGCCCCGTCGCGCAACGCGTCGATCGCGGCCCGCGTGGCGCGCTGCGCCGCCGTCAGCTTCGTCGGCGGGTGAGCCATGGAGCCCGAGCAGTCGATGGCGATCACCTCCGCCACCTCGGGCGCGGCCTCCGGCACGCCGTCGACGGACACCGAGATGACGGCGTGCATCTCGTCGTCATCGGTGGACAGGTAGCGGTTCTGGCTGACCGACAAGTGGAATCCGGGCGATTGGGCCATCTGCTCGTCCCTGTGGTCGTCGCTGGGGATCATCGGAACGTCACCGGCCGGCAGCGGTTGGCGAGGTCCACCAGGCGGGAGTGGTCCGCACGCGTGTCGGCCTGCCGCGCCAGCGCCCGGTACGAGCGCTCCAACCGGGTGCGCAGGTCGTTCTCGACGTGTGCCGGCGCGGTGGACCCGACGAGCGCCAGTTCCGCTTCCCGCACCTCGGTTTCCAGCCGGACGCGCGACTGGCCGGTGGGTGCGCCGCCGTCCAGGTAGAGCCGCGCCAGGCGGTCGGTGGCGGCGGCGATGTGCGTCGGGTCGGGGAGGTCCGGGCCGGCGGACGAGGCCAGGACACCGCTGAGCACCCGCACGGCCGCGATGTGCGCGGCGTCGTAGTGCCGGGAGACCGGGGGAGTCCCGTCCAGCAGCGTCACGGCACCCGTCCGGTCGCCACGTGCGAGCCGCACGCGGGCCAGCCCGAACACGGCACTCACCACCGACCGGTCCCGCCGCCACACCGCCTCGTACAACGCCTCGGCCCTCCCGGCGAGGCCGGTTGTCCCCGACTCGCCCGGTGGGGCGACTTCCGCCCGCACCGCTCGGCCGCTCGTTCCGAGTTGTCCTGAGCGGTTCGCCCGGGCGGTGACGGAGGTCGCCGCGACCGGGTCCGCCGGGCCGGCGCCCCCCTGCTGCCCGGTGGGCGAGCGCGTCAGGTCCACGCCGAACCGGTCGGCGTACTCGGCGCAGTAGGCGAGCGCGAGCTTCGGCGCGTCCTCACCCGGCAACTCGGCGCACACGGCGTCGAACGCCCGGTCGGCCGTCGCGATGTCACCGCCCGCCAGCGCCATCAAGCCCTCGTGCCAGCGCAGCCGCCAGTCGCGTGCGTCGCCGAGCAGCTCACGTGCCCGGTCCAGACCGGCGGTCGCCGCGGCGAGGTCGCGTGCCGCGAGCCCGGCGCGGCAGCGGACGAAGGCTGTTTCCGAGGTGTCCAGCCCGGCCGTCTCCAGCCGGTTCAGCAGGCGGTGCGGGTCCTCCGCGTCGGCGGCGGGCACGTCGGCCGCCGGGTCGTCGTCCGCGGCGCGCGGCACGGGCAGCCCGACCGCGACGTCGGCCGGCGCGGGCGGGCGGTGGTCGAGCGGCGGCGGGTGGGCGGTCGGGGTGGTGGTCCAGCGGCGCAGGGCGGGCACCGCGCCCAGCCCGCCGTCCAGCAGCGTCGCGCTGTGCGTGAACCGGGTCGACGGCTCCGGGCGCGGTTGCCCGTCCCGCAGCGACGCGATCTCCCGCAGCACACCGCGCAACTGCTCGGCCATGTCGGCGGCGGAGGCGAAGCGGCGGTCCGGGTCGCGGTGCCGGGCGCGGTCGCAGAGCCGGCGGAACGACTCCAGGCCCACCTCGACGCGCCGCCGGTCCGCCACGCCGTGCCGCCCGGTGCGGTCCGCGGTGGTCAGGAAGAGCTGCCACAGCAGCTCGCCCGCGGTGTGCAGGTCGGACCGCACGGTCAGCCCGCGCTCGGCGATCTCGGCGTCCGGCACCTGGTAGCCGCGGGTACCGACGACCTTGCCGGACCGGTCGCCCACCCGCCGCACGGCCCCGAGGTCGATCAGCTTGACCCGGTTGCCGCGCTCGCCGTGCCGCCCGGACCGGATGATCACGTTGTCCGGCTTGAGGTCGCAGTACAGCAGGCCGCGCTCGTGCAGGTAGTCGAGCGCGGTGAGCACCTGGAGGCCGGCGGTGATCACGTGCTCGGTGCGCAGCGGCTCGCCCAGCGGCAGTGAACCGCTCTTCGAGTCCTCGGCCACCTCGTTGAGCACCAAACCGTCCACGTACTCCATCACGATGTACGCGCGCGGCACCCCGGTATGCGCGTCAGGGTGGCTGACGAAGTTGAAGATGCGGACGATGTTCGGGTGGTCGATCGTGGTCAGCGCCTGGCGCTCGGCGGTGGCCAGGTCCTCGTCCGCCACGTCGATCAGTCCTTTGAGGACCACCGGGTTGTCGTCCAGGTGCGTGTCCCGGGCGAGGTAGATCCACCCGAGCCCGCCGCGGGCGAAGCAACCCAGGACGCGGTACTGGTCCGCGACCAGGTCGCCGGGCTTGAGGCTTGGCAGGAACGAGAACGCCGTGCCGCACGCCAGGCAGAACCCCTCGTCCAGCGCGGGCAGGGCGGTCGGGTCGGGGCAGTCGGGGTGCGCGCACCGCCGCACGCGGACCGGCACCCGCGGGTCGGTCAGGATGCGGCTCACCGGGTCGGGGAAGTCGAACACCGGCAGCGACATCGGGTCGCCCGACCGCGCCCGCCGCGAGCCGGTCCGGCCGGAGTCGCGTGACGCCTCCGGCGGTCGTCGTCCGCACGAGTCGCAGAACCCGGTCTCGTCCACGGAACCGCCGCAGCCCGGCCGCGGGCACGCGGTCATCGCCGTCCTCCTTCCGCCAACGCCCGGCGCACCACGTCCTGGTAACGCCGCACCGCCGCACGGGCCGCGGCCAGGTCCACCGGCACGACGGACAGCAGCGCGTCCGCCACGCGGTAGGCGGCGTCGGTGTCGATGTCCTCCACCAGCCCGCCGTCACCCGCCCGCGCCTTCCACGCCTCCAGCAGACCACGCAGGTCCGACACCTCCGCCGCGAGCCGCCGCGCGGTCCGGTGGCCGTGCTCGACGCGGGCGAGCGCGCGCTCGAACCGGGGCAGCTGCTCGGCGACCGCCGCCCAGTCCGCGGGTACGGTGCCGCGCAGCAGCTTCAGCCGGGTGGCGAGGTCGCCCGCGCCGGTGGGCGGCAGCGCGGCGACGCGGGTGGTGAAGTCGTCCAGCCGCGCCGTGACGGTGTCCCTGGCCAGGGCGCGGGCGGCGGTCAACCCGGCCGAGTCGTTCTCGCGGAAGCCGAACACGAGTCGCGCGCCGCCGGCGACCATGGGCCGGAACACGTCCTCGAACAGCTCCCGCGGCTGGTCGGCCTGGTCGACACCGTCCACCACCACGGTCATCGGCGGCGTGCCCTCCCGGACGCGCTCGGTGCTGGAGCCGTGGACGGCGAGCCCCGCGCGGTCCACGATCCGCCGCGACACCTCTTCCGCCGTCCGGCCCGCCACGTCCAGGGCCAGGTCCGGTTCGCCCGCGCCGCCCGCGCTGGACAACGCGACGGCGTGCCGCAGGTCGGTCAGGTCCTCACCGGCGACGATCAGCACGGCCGCGCCCTCGTGGCGGCGGGCGAGCCAGTCCAGCACGTGGCGGACGCGGTCGGCGGGCGGCGCGGCGTCGGCCGACGTGAAGATCGGGTCGATGCCGCTGTCGCCCACGACCCACTCGGACACCAGCGGCAGGTGGGCCTCGATCGCCGCGACCGGCACCATCCAGGCCAGCCCGGCGTCGTCGTCGGTGTACTCGCTGACCACGATGCCGAGCACGTCGCCGGTCGCGTCGTCGGCGACGCCGGACCCGCTGAAGCCCGCCCGGACGCGTTGCTCGCCGTCCGACCGGCGGTTCATCTGGAGCCACTCGGAACCCGCCCACGCCGCCAGCGTCATCCGCGCCCACACCCCGATGTCGAGCCCTTCGCCGTACGGGTAGCCGAGGGTGTGCACGTGGCGGTCCCAGGTGAGGGCGGCCTTGCGCAGCGTCGCGCCGTGCCCGGCGGGTTGCCGGTGCCGGAGCCTGAGGACGGCGACGTCACCGCGGTCGTCACCGGACGGCGGCACGCAGGCCACGATGTCGGCGGTGCTGGCGGGCGCGCCGGGCAGGCCCACCATGTCCACGGCGAGGTGGTCGGTGTTGAGCGCGACGTGCGCGCAGGTCAGGACGTGCTCCTGGTCCAGCAGCACCCCCGCGCCGAGCACCCCGCCGTCGCCCCGCACCCGGACTCGCCACCCCTCGGCACCGTGTGCAAAGGGTCCGGTGCGGTCCCCGGCAGCGGTCATCCCCGCACGATAGGCAGATTCGACGGCCGGCACCGCCGTTTTCCCATTACCGTCCCCGGTTCGGCCCAGGAGCTGCGTGAGTCCTCGAAGTGGGGCTTCGGTGGACCGCAAAGCCGGAGGAGGAGTCCGCCCCGCCTCGCGGTAAAGTCAGAGGTCGACAAGCGTCTTCCCCGCCCGCGGGGGGTGGTCCCGACAGCACCGCGATCGTGGGCGTGCGGCTGCGGTCTTCCCGCGCCTGCGGGGGTGGTCCGCAGCTCGACGCGATCACGCCGCGCGTGAGGATGTCTTCCCCGCGCCTGCGGGGGTGGTCCCTTCAGCGTGATGTCAGGCTTCGGGCCGGTGCCGTCTTCCCCGCACCGGCGGGGGTGGCCCTTCCATGAGCGACACGTTCCTGCCGGGCATCCCGTTTTCCCCGCTCCCGCGGGGGTCCGAAGCCGATCAACCGGCTCACACCTCTCCGCGTCGTCTCCGCGTCGTCGCCCCCGGGGTCCCGGCCCGGTCGGCCGCACGAGAATGAGCGGCCCGACGAGGAGGGGATCCATGGACCGAGCGGAGCGGTTGGCGATGACCGAGTTGTGTGACGGGCTCGCGGACCTGCGCGCGGAGTGCCTGCACCACCCCGCGGAGGTGCGGCGGCTGTTCGCGCGGATCGAGGTGGAGGCGCGGGCGCGGCGGCCGATCGTGGCTTTGCTGGCCGAGCTGGTCGGCTCGGACGGCTCGCCGGCGGCACGCGGGGTGGCGGGTGGGCTGCCCGGCTTCGGCGCGGGACGGGCGCACGAGGAGCGGTTCGGGTGTCCGGACGGCGCGTGTGACCGGGACGTCCGCCCGCTGCCCGCGGGGCCGGTGCCGCGTTGCCAGGTCACGGGCGCGCGGATGAAGCGCCGGTAACGCGGTGGGCGGGTTCTTCCAGGAACTGGCCAAGAAGCTGGCCGAGCGGTGGGTGGCACTGCTGCTCGTGCCGGGCGCGCTGGTGGTGGTGGGCGCGCTTCTCGGCGCACGGCTGGGTCACGCCCACGCGCTGGACTGGACGGCGGCGGCGCGGCACGTGTCGGACGCCGTGACCTGGTTCGGGCGGCGGTCGGGTGGTGCGCAGGCGGCGGTGGTGGCGGGTGTGCTCGGCGCGGCGGCGGCGGTCGGCCTGGTGGTGCAGGCCGTGGCCGGGGTTACCAGGCGGGTCTTCCTCGGTGAGTGGCCGGTGCGCCCGCTCGCGCGGTGGCGCACGCGGCGGCGGAGGTCGCGCTGGTTGCGCCTCGTGGCGCGGCGGCACGAGCTGGAGGCGGTCCGGCCGCGGGGCGAACCCGAGCAACGCGCGGTCGACGCGGCGGCGGCGCGGGTGAACGCGTTGGCGCCGGCCGAACCGGGTCGTCCGACGTGGATGGGCGACCGCGTGCACGCCCTGGAGTCCGCGGCCCGCGACCGCTCCGGCCTCGACCTGACCTTCGCCTGGCCGCGGCTGTGGCTGGTGCTGCCGGAGACCGCGCGCACCGAGATCACGGCGGCCCACGCGGCGTTCGCCGCCGGGGTGGCGGTGGCGAGCTGGGCGTGGCCGCCGGTCGTGCTCGGCGTGCTGTGGTGGCCCGCGCTCCCGGTCGGTCTGGTGGTGGGGCTCGCGGGGTGGGCGCGGTCGCGTGCCGCGATCGCGGACCTCACCGCTCTCGCGGAGGCCGCCGTGGACCTGCACGGCCGCGACCTCGGGGCGGCGCTGGGCGTGGTGGAGGAGGGCGCGGCCGGCCCGCTGACGCCGGAGGAGGGCGACGCGATCACCGCTCTGGTCCGGAAAGGACGGTGAACTACGGTCCGTTGTGGACGAACGGTGCCCACAGGTTCGGCTTGTCCGGGTGGGCGTCCCGCAGCAGGCGGACGGTGTGGTGCAACGCGGTGGCCGGGTCGTCGCCCGAGTCGAGCCGGTCGTGGAACGCGCGTGCGGCGGTCACCGACACCGAGTCCCGCAACGGCCACAGCCCACCGATCACGTGCCGGAAACCCGCGATCTGGAACGCCGACGCCAGGTGCAGCGACTCGTCGGCGTGCCGCGGCGTGCCGGCGGCGGTGGAGCACGCCGACAGGTAGGCCAGTTCCGCGCGTGCCAGGTCGAGCCGGCTGATCGCGGCCACGGACAGCGGGCCGTCGTGCAGGCGCAGCCCGCTGTTGGACGGCGACAGCAGGTCCACACCCGCGTGACACGCGAAGTGCGCGCGGTCGACGTGGGGCAGGGCGGCCAGCACGTTGGCGGCGGTCGCGGCCTCGCCGACCAGGGTCACGTCGGCCCGCTCGGGCAGTTCGGCCGCGGCGCCCGGCAGGTCCGGCAGGCCGGGTGTGCGTGGCAGCGCGACCGCGAGCCGCCGCCCGCCCGTGGTCGCGCGTGGGCGGTCCCGGGCCAACGCGCGCAGCGTGGGCGAGTACGACGAGACGGCCAGGTCCGGCATCCCGACCCGGCCGGGGTGCCCGGCGGCGTGCAGCGGCAGCAGACCCAGCGGGCCGATCGGGATCCACCACACCCGTGACGGCCCGTCGCCGTGCGGCAGCACGCGGGCGATGCGCTCGCCCGCCACGTCCCACAGCCGGGCCAGCACCTCCCGGACCAGCCGCGGCCCGCGCAGCAGCCCGGTCAGCGACCGGTCGGCCGCGGCCTGCGCCAACACCGGGCCCAGCGCGAAGACCTCCCGCGTGGTCAGGTCGGGCAGCTCCACGTGGACCGGGTCGCCGGTCCGGCGCAGGACCACCGCGTCGCCCCGCCGGCGGGCGGCGTTGACCAGCACCACCGTCCCGTCCGGCAGCGCCGCGCGGATGTCCTCCCACGTGGCTGGCAGCAGGAACCGCTCGAACCCCGGCCTCGCCCGGATCTCGGCGAGCACGGCGTCGTACTCGGCCCACCCGCGCCGCCGGTGCTCCACCGGTGCGTCCTCGTCCGCCAGCACCGTGCGCACCGCACGCAGCCGACGGCCCAGCTCCGGGTGCGCGTGCTCCAGGTCCGTCAGGTCGGAGCGCAGGTCCAGGGCGGTGCCCAGCAGGACACCGCGCCCGAGTTCCGCCACCCGCACCGCGCCCACCAGGTCGCCGACCGAGCAGTGCGCCGCCACCGCCTCCCCGACCAGCCCGCTGTGCTCGCCGAGCCGGTGCTCCTGGTCGAACCGGCCGGCCTCACGGGGGAGGAGGGACGGCAGCAACCCCACGGCGACGTCGAGCACCCGCACGGCGGTCTCGTGGTCACCGATCGCGTCGGCCGGCATCCCGACGACGAACGCGGTGTCCGCGTGCTCGGACGGCGGTGCCATCGTCGCCGCCTCGACCCGGTCGGCCAGTTCCCGCACCTGAGCGGACGTGGGCGCGTCTCGTCCCGCGTGCCAGGCCGCCGCCTGGTTGCGGAGCTGGGTCACCAGCCCCGGGTCGCCCGGTGGTGTGGTCGCGGCGGCCTCGGCGAACAGCCGCCGGGCCCGTGCCAGCAGGTCCGCGTCGCCGGTGTGCCGGTAGCCGCTCAGGCACACGCTGCCCAGGTTGCCCAGCACCGGCGGGCGGCCCGGGTGGTCGGGCGCCGGCGCGTCCAGCGCCTCCTGGAGGACCGCGAGCCCGCGCCGCAGGTCCTCCGGGCGTCGCGCGTGCTCGTACCGGGTCTGGTGGGCGCCACCCGGGTTGGACAGGTAGGTGGTCCGCTCCGGGTGGCGGGGCGGGCAGGACGCCACGGCGTCCGCGCCGAACTCCACGGCCAGGTCGAGGGCGGTCTCGTCCTCCGTGCGCCGGTACATCTCCAGCAACGCGCCGCACAGGTTGGACAGCCTGCCCGTGCGCTCCAGGTTGTCCTCGCCGGTCATCGCCACCGCCTCGGTCTTGCACTCGACCGCGCGCCGCAGGTCGGTCAGCACGCCGACGCGGCGGTAGCGGGCCTGGTAGGCGTTGCCCAGGTTGGTCAGGCTCAGGGCGCGGTCGGCGTGCCCGGGAGGGCTCGCGGCGAGGGCCTGCTCCGCGGCGGCGACGGCCCGTTCCAGCTCACGGGGGTCGCCGGTGAGCCGGTAGCCGGCGAGGTGGACGGCGGCCAGGTTGGCGAGCAACGCGCCGTCGTCGTTCCCGGCGTGGACCGCGGCGGTGGCCGCCTCGACCGCCTGCCGCACGTCTTCGGGTCGCCGGTGCGGGTGTGCCGGGAGTGGAGGGCGATGGCCAGGTTCGACAGCCGGCCCGGCCGCTCGGGGTCGCCCTCCGGGGTGGCGTCGACCGCCGCGCGCACGGCGGCGACGGCCCGGTCCAGGTCGTCCGGGTCCGCGCTGTGGGCGAACCGCGCCACGTGGGCGAGGCCCAGCGCGTTGAGCGGTTCCGGCGGCGCGGTGCCGTTCGCGGCGGCGGTGAGCGCCGTGCCGACCGCGATCAGCACGTCCTCCGGCGCGCCCGTGTGGTGGAAGCGCATCCGGTGCGCCGTGCTGAGCGCCGTCGCCGTGCTCGCGCGGTCGGGGTGGTCCGGGGCGGCGGTGGCCAACGCCTGCCCGACCAGCGCGACCGCCGCGTGCAGGTCGGCGAGGTCACCGGTCCGCTCGTAACGCACGCGGTGCAGGTCGCCGAGGGCTTCCAGGTGTTCGGGCAGCCCGGTGTCGGCCGCCTGCCGGGCCGCGTCGAACGCGGCGCCCAGGTGCGCGGGGTCGCCGTCGTGCGAGTAGCCGGCGCGGTGCAGGAAGGCCAGGTGCGCCGGCAGCCGGGGGCGCTCGGGGTGGCCCTCCGGCGCACGCTCGATCCCGCGGGTCGCGGCGTCGAGCGCTAATCGCCGGTCGTGCTCGTCGTACGTCCGCTCGAACCACACGCGGTGCAGCGCGGTGGCCGCCTCCCAGCCCGCCGGGTCGAGTTCGGCGGGGTGGCCGCCACCGCGGCGCGCCCGGTGGACCTCGACAACCGCGGCCGGCCACGGGGGCAGGTCCGGTCCCGCGCCCGCCGCGGCCTCCGCGCCCAGCTCGACACCGCGGTCCAGGTCGGCGGGCACGTGCGTGATCCGGTAGCGGAGCAGCAGGGCCTGGCTCAGCCCGGCCGTGATCGCCGCCCGGTCCGGGTCGTCCGCGGGCAGGCCGGCGAGCGCGGACTCCAGTGCCCCGACCGCCCGGTGGACGTCGTCGGCCGCACCCGCCGGCTCGAACGCCTTGAGGTGCAGCAACCCGATGTCGGCGAACCGCATCGGGTCCGCGGAGCACGCCGTCACCGCGGCGAGCGCGGCACGCAGGTCGTCCAGGTGCCCGGTGCGCTCGAACCACGCGTGCCGGCAGTCCGCCAGGTTGGCCAGCCGCCGGTCCCGCCCGGGTCGACCCGCAGGTGACGCCGCCACCGCCGCCTCGCACGCCTCGGTCGCACGGGTGAGGTCTTCCTCGGCCCGGCCGCGCCGGTAACGGGTCAGCAGCGAGAAGCCGAGGTTGGACAGCAGCACGGCGCGGTCCGGGTGGTCGGGCGGCGCGGCGTCGAGTGCGGCGGCCTTGGCGGTGACGGCCCGGTCCAGGTCCGCGAGGTCGCCCCGCGCCTCGTACCGCGTCTGGTGGGCGACGCCCAGGTCGGCCATCAGCACCACGCGGTCGGGGTCGCCGGGCTCGGCCGCGGCGACCGCGGCGGTCAACCACTCGACGGCGGCGTCGAGCCCCACCCGTTTCGGCGCGCGACGTGCCTTCCGGGCAGCCGGACCGCGTTCGCGCCGCTTCCCCGAGCCCACTTCGCCCCCCTGGTCCGCACCGGCGGCGTTCGGCACGTCGCGTGCTCGCGGCGGTGATCACGCAATGGAACCAGAGCGCCGCGTACGGCGGTCCACCGGGCTCCGGGGTCGCGGGGAACGGCACCGTCCACTGTGGTCGGACGCGCCGGGGTCACCGCTCGTCCGAGACGAGGCCGAACTCGGTCACCAGCTCGCCCACCTCCGTGGCGTCGAGCTTGCGCAGCAACCACTTCCGCAGCGGTGCGGGGCCGGGCAGGTGGATCTCCTCGCCGTCACGCAGGCGGCTGGTGGCGGCGAGCAGGCTGCGCACGTCGTAGGTGGAGCCGAACACCTCGGGCACGCCGCGGTCGACGCCCAGCAGCGTGTAGACCGCCTCCATCGGTGTGCGGACCGAATACTCGGTGGTGAAGATGCAGTCCCGGCTGGTCTCCGCGAACTGGCCGATGAACGCGAAGTTCACCGAGCCCTCGGGCACGACGTCCGGTCGGTCGCCCGCCCGGCGCGGCATGAAGAACGACGTCACGTACGGCATCATCACCGGCACGCACTTCGCCGCGCTCGCCGCCAGCTCGGGGATGTCCTCCACGGGCACGCCCAGGTGGTACAGCCACTCCTGCGTGATCTCCTCGCCCGTGCAGTCCTGCATCGCCTTCCGCACGTAGTCGCCGGGCTTCTCCACGAACAGCGAGTACAGCCACACCACGATCTCGTCGGGCTTCTGCTGCTTGAAGTGCGGTTGCCGGTTGACCGTCCAGCTCAGCAGCCAGTTGGAGTCCTTGGCGGTCACGATGCCGCCGGTGACGACCCGGCCGCTGAACGGGTCCCGCTTGCAGATCCGGCGGATGTGCTCGGGGATGCGCCGGTCGAGCGTGGTGACCGTGGCGGACTCCCACTTGGTCTGCGGGATGTGCGAGCCGAACACGTCGGGTCGCCCGAACGACGGGTCCCTCGCCGCGATGCGCCGCCACAGGTCCCAGGCGGGCGCCGGGCCCTCGTCCAGCCGCGCGGGCGTGTGGTGGTCGCCGTTGTTCGAGTTCTCCGTCAACGAGCCGATGGTGATGAACAGCAGGTCGTCCGGGCCGAGGTCGACACCGCCCCGCTCGCCGCCGCGGTCCCAGTGCAGGCGGGTCGCCAGCTTGCGCTCCGGCGTGAGGTCGAAGTCGACGTCGGTCACCTCGGTGCTGAAGTGGAACACGACGCCCTGGTCCAGCAGCCACTTGTAGAGCGGCAGCACCAGGGACTCGTACTGGTTGTACTTGGTGAACTTCAGCGCCGAGAAGTCGGGCAGGCCGCCGATGTGGTGGATGAAGCGGTGCAGGTACAGCTTCATCTCCAACGCGCTGTGCCACTCCTCGAACGCGAACATGGTCCGCCAGTAGAGCCAGAAGTTGCTCGCGAGGAAGTCCTCGCCGAACACCTCGTCGATGCGCTTGCCCTCCACCTCCTCGCGCGTGGCCAGGAAGATCCGGATGATGTCCTTCTGCGCCTTGTCGCTCAAGGTGAACAGGCCGTCGGTGTGCGCGTCCTCGCCGCGGTTCACGGTCGCGCGCTGGAGGGAGTAGTTCGGGTCGTCCTTGTTGAGCCAGTAGAACTCGTCCAGCACGCTCGCGCCCTCGACCTCCAGCGACGGGATCGAGCGGAACAGGTCCCACAGGCACTCGAAGTGGTTCTCCATCTCGCGACCGCCGCGGATGACGAAGCCCTTCTTCGGCTCCTTGATGCCGTCCAGCGCGCCACCCGGCAGGTTCAGCCTTTCCAGCACCGTGATGCGGTCGCCGGGCAGTTGCGCGTCCCGGATGAGGAAGGCCGCGCCGGACAGCGAGGCGAGCCCGGCGCCGACGAACCACGCGGACTTGTCGTCCACCCCTTCGGGTTTGCGCGGTCGGGCGAACGCTTCGTAGTTCCCGCTGCTGTAGTACATGGCGTCGGTGCCCTTCCCGGTGCGGTGACGTCGGCCGCGCCTGCCGGTGAACGTACCTGCCGCCCGGGTGACCGCAACTCCAACGCGGGTGGGGTGTGCGAGTGGGAGCGGGGCACGGTCGCGCGGGGGGGGGGCGCGGTGCTCTCGACGGCTGCGGGGTGCGTGCCTTGAGGGCGGTGTCGGCCGGGGAGGGCGGGGGCGCTGTCGGACGGGAGGAACGGGTCCGGGCTGCGGGGAGGCTCACCGGGGAGAGCACCGTCGGCCGGCGGAAGGGCCGGGAGGGTTGGTCCGGCGAGGGCGCCGGGTGGGCGAGCGTTGTCGGACCGTCCCGGTAGGACGGTCGAGGCGAGGGTTCCTCATCATCCTGGCGATGTCCGGCTCGGTCGTCAAGTCGGCCCGGTGTGCGATTCCATAATCGGTGAATTACCCTCGCGACGGCCATTCCACGCGACCCGTGATAGTCGCCCGGGTGACTCCGCGTAGTCATCCGGTGGGTATTCGACCGGTGTTCCGACAATCCGGTGATCTCTGTGCGAATGGTCCGGACATCGGTTGACCTGGCCACTTCCGAACACCGTAGACTCGACTGGGCCGGGGGACGATCCGGTCTTTTCGGGCCGTACGACCAGGGGTATTCCAGTCGTGCGGGAACCCCCCGGCGATGGCGCGTCGAAGTGCGGAAGCGAGTCGGCTGAATGAGGTGAAACGGGTTGCCCCCTTTCGCTCACGACACCGCGGACAATTCACCGCCGCGGGGCGGGACGCTGGAACCGGTCAATGAGCGGGTGCACATCGCGGCGCTGCTGCCCGCGGATTCGCCCCGCGTCAACGGGGAGGACGAGCGCCACACACGTGTGTTGTCCGAAGTGGACATAGAGCTGCCGCCGATCGTCGTGCACCGGCAGACCATGCGGGTCATCGACGGGATGCACCGGCTGCGGGCGGCGCTCGCGCGGGGTGAGCGGACGATCGAGGCGCGGTTCTTCAACGGCACCACCGAGGACGCCTTCGTGCTGTCGGTCGAGCTGAACTCGGGCACCGGCCTGCCGCTGTCCGCGACGGACCGCGCGGCGGCGGCGTCGCGGATCATCGCGTCGCACCCCCACTGGTCGGACCGCTGGATCGCCGAGGTGGCGGGTGTCGCCACCCGCACGGTCCGCGCGTTGCGCCGCCGTGCAACCGGGGACGAGCAGCGGTTGAACACCCGGGTCGGCCGGGACGGCCGGGTGCGCCCGCTCAGCTCCGCCGCCGGCCGCAGACGCGCGATGGCCGTGCTGGCGGACCGGCCCTCGGCCTCGCTGCGGGAGATCGCCCGCGAGGCGGGCATCGCGGTGGGCACGGCGCGCGACGTCCGCGAGCGCTTCCTGCGCGGTGACGACCCGGTGCCCGCGCAACAACGCCGCGCCGCACCGGAACCGGCGCCGGGCCTGCCGGTCGTGCCGCCGCGCAAGACACCCGCGCTGGCCCACCTGCGTGCCGACCCGTCGCTGCGGTTCACCGAGCTGGGCCGGACCCTGCTGCGCCTGCTGGACGCCCACTCGCGTGGCAGCGACGAGTGGGACCGGCTCGCGGGCGCGGTGCCGGCGCACTGCGCCGAGTCCGTCGCCGAAGCCGCGCAGGCGTGCGCGGACGCCTGGCACTACTTCGCGGGCCAGGTCTCCCGACCCGATCGCCGCGCGGGCTGACGCGATGGGCGCGGACATCGCCCTGGTCTGCGGCACCCGGCCAGAGTTGATCAAGCTCGCCCCGCTCGCGCGGGCGCTCGGCGCCGCCGCACGCGTCGTCTACACCGGACAGCACCACGACACCGCCCTCTACGACCGGGTCCGGCGTGACCTCGGCCTGCCCGCCGACTTCCACGACCTGCGCGTCGGCGGTGGTCGACGTGGTGACCAGCTCGGTCGTGCCGTGTCCGCGCTCGACGCCGCGCTGGCGCACCGGCCGCCGTCGGTCGTGGTGGTGCAGGGCGACACCACGTCGGCGCTGGCGGGCGCGCTCGCCGCGAACGCCGCCGGACTGCCCCTGGCGCACGTGGAAGCGGGCCTGCGCAGCTACGACCGCGCGATGCCCGAGGAGCACAACCGGGTGCTGATCGACCACCTGGCCGACCTGTGCTGCGCGCCGACCGAGGGCAACCGCGCCAACCTGCTGGCCGAGAACGTCCCGGACGCGCGCATCGCCGTCACCGGCAACACGGTGGTGGAGGCGCTGCTGGAAGCCCGGTCGGCACACCACCGGGAAGCCGCGTTGCTGGCCGGCTACGGGCTGGCGGTGGACGGGTTCGCGCTGGCGACGATCCACCGGCCGGAGAACACCGACCGCCCCGCGGTGCTGCGGGACGTGCTGACGCAGTTGCGCGCCCTGCCGCTGCCCGTGCTGTTCCCGCTGCACCCGCGCACCGCCGCGCGGTTGACGGCGTTCGGCCTGGAGCACCTGCTGGACGGCCTGCTGGTCGCGGAACCGCTGGCCTACCCGGACTTCCTGGCGCTGATGAGCGCCGCCGCCGTCGTGGTGTCCGACTCCGGCGGCGTCCAGGAGGAGGTCAGCGTGCTCAAGCGCCCCGTGGTGGTGGTGCGGCGCAGCACCGAGCGGCCGGAGATCGAGGGCACGTTCGGCACGCTGGTGCCGCCGGGACCGGCCATCGGCGCGGAGGTGCGGCGCTGGCTCGCGGACCCGGCGGGCAGCCGTGCCGCGCTGGCCGAGCTGCCCTCGCCCTACGGGGACGGTTCCGCGTCCGACCGGATCGCGGCGGCCCTGACCGCGCTCGCCCGGCGGAACGGCCCGCGCCCCGCGCTCGTCGCGCGGTGACGTGGCCCGTTCGCCCGGTGGCCGTGCTCGCCCGGTGGAACGGCCGATGCCTCGTGCTGGTCGTGTGGTGTCGTGGGTCGTTCGCCCGGTGGAACGGCTCACGTCCCGCGCTCGTCGCGTGGTGTCGTGGCCCGCTCGCCCGGCGGAACGGCCCGCGCCCCGCACTCGTCGCGCGGTGACGTGGCCCGCTCGCCCGCCACGACGGCCCATGCCCCGTGCTGGTCGTGGGCCACTCGCCCAGCGGAACGGCCCACGTCCCGCGCTCGTCGCGCGGTGACGTGGGCCGTCGTGGTGGGAGCGTCAGGTCATCGACAGCTCTTCGAACGCGCGGGCGGTGAGGTCGCCCAGCGCGTCGTGCCAGATGTGGTCCGGGTTGCCCTCCACCTCGTGCACGATGTCGCGCATCCGGGCCAGCACGGCGGGCTCTTCCTCGTCGTACACGTCACCCTGCAACAGCTTCAGCACGTCGAGCCGGTAGCGCGGGTCGTTCACGAACGCGGTGAACAACACGTTCAACCGGTAGTAGACGCTGATGAACCGGTACCAGTTGCGGGTACCCCGGCGCAGCGTCCGCTCGTACCGGGCGAAGGCGTCGCGGCCGAAGTTCCCGGTCTCCAGGGCGCCCAGCACGTCCGCCGACGCGAACCGCGAGCTGTTCAGGGCGATGCTCACACCCGTGGAGAAGATCGGGTCCACGAACCGGGCGGCGTCGCCGACCAGCACCAGCCGGTCGTCGGCGAGCTGCGTCATCTCGTAGCTGTAGTCGCCCTCCTCCTTGAGGGGGCGGAGCTGCGTGGCCGCGCGCAGCCCCTCGTGCAGCTCCGGGCGGGTCGCGACGGAGTCCCAGAAGAACTGCTCGCGGGACGCGCGGCTCGCCGCGAAGTGCTGCTTCTGGGTGACCACGCCGATGCTCGTGATCCGGTCGGTGATGGGGATCTGCCACATCCACGTGTTCGTCACCGGCAGGAAGTGGATGAAGATGAAGTCGCCCTGTTCCGGCGCGTCGGCGACGGACGCCCGGTCGAAGCCGTCGAACCACGTGTGCAGCGCGTACTGCTTGAACACCGGGTCGGCCCGCCGCCACCGGCGCTTGGTGCCGAGCAGCGTCCGACGTCCGCTGGCGTCCACCACGATCCGCACCTTCGTGCCCACCTCGCGGCGACCGATCCGGTACCGGATGACGGCGTGGTCGTCCTCCACCTCCGCCCCGGTCACGTTCACGCCCTCGTAGACCTGCGCGCCCATGTTGTGCACGTGCTGGAGCAGCAGCGTGTCGAACCGGGCCCGGTCGACGTGGTAGGTGTGGTTCTGGTCGATGCCCGGCTGGTCGCGCTCGTTGAACAGCACGTCCACGCTCGGGTCCGCGGCCAGGCCGTCCCAGTTCGTGGTGTACACCGACGACGACCGGGCGGCCGTCCACGCCGCGCCGTACTTGCGCGGGAACCCGGCGGACTCCATCGTCGGCAGGAACCCGAGGTCCTGGAACACCCGCGTGGACGACGGCACGAGGGATTCACCCACGTGCGGCCGGGGGAACAGGTCCTTCTCGAACACCACGCACTCGACGCCCGCGCGGGCCAGGTACCCGGCCATCGCCGCACCCGCCGGCCCGCCGCCGATGATCCCGACCTCGAAGTCGACTCCGCCGCTCATGACTCCCCTTCCCGCTGTTCCGGTCCCGGTCGGCCGAGGGCGCGCAGCCGCCAGCCGGCCTCCTGCCACGGCGCGGGGTCCAGCGTGGTGCGGGCGTCCACCAGCACCCGCCCGCGCACCACCTCCGCCAGCGCCGCCGGGTCGAGTTCCCCGTAGTCCCGCCACTCCGTCAGGTGCACGACGACGTCGGCGTCCCGGCACGCGTCGACCACGGTGTCGGCGTGCCGCAACCGCGGCTCGGCGCGACGGGCGGTGGGCCCGGCGGCCGGGTCGTGCACCGTCACCACCGCGCCCTCACGGTGCAGGGCGACGGCCGCGGCCAGGGCGGGCGAGTCACGCACGTCGTCGGAGTCCGGTTTGAAGGCCGCGCCGAGCGCGGCCACCCGCCGCCCGCGCAGCTCGCCACCGCACTCGGCCCGCACCAGGTCCACCAGCCGCTGCCGGGCCCTGTTGTTGATCAGGTCCACCACGCCGAGCAGCGTGGCCGTGTCGGTCAGGCCGAAGTCCACGGCCTGCGCGCGGAACGACCGCAGGTCCTTGGGCAGGCACCCGCCGCCGAAACCCAGGCCCGGCCGCAGGTGCGCGCCGCCGATGCGGGGGTCGTGGCCCAGCGCGGCGGCGACCGCGCCGACGTCCGCGCCGACCGCCTCGCACACCTCGGAAACGGCGTTGATGAACGAGATCTTGGTGGCCAGGAAGGTGTTCGCGGACAGCTTCACCAGTTCCGCCGTCGCCGGGTCGGTCACCACGGCGGGCACGCCCGCCGCGAGCTGCACCCGGTACACCTCGCGCAGCGCCGCGGTGGCCGCCGGCGACGAGACGCCGAACACCAGCCGGTCCGGCCGCAGGCTGTCCGCGACCGCCGTGCCCTCCCGCAGGAACTCCGGGTTCCACGCCAGCTCCACGCCGGGGTGCCCGGTCAGGTCGGTGAGCCGCTTCGCCAGGTCCGCGGCCGTGCCCACGGGCACCGTCGACTTGCCGACCAGCAGCACCGGCCGGGTCAGCAGCGGCGCCAGCTCCTCCACCGCGCCGACGAGGGGCTTCAGCTCGGCACGCCCGTCGGCGGCCTCGGGTGTCGGCACGCACAGGAAGTGCACGTCGCCGAACGCCGCCGCCTCCCGGTAGGACGTCGTGAAGCGCAACGCGCCGGTCGCCACGTGCCGGGCGACCAGCTCGTCCAGGCCGGGTTCCACGAACGGCACCCGGCCCGCCGACAACGCCGCCACCCGGTCCTCGTCGATGTCCAGGCCCAGCACGCGGAAACCCAGCTCCGCCAGCGTCGCGGCGTGCGTGGTGCCCACGTACCCGGTGCCCACCACCGTGATCCGCGGGCTCACCGGAGCGCTCCCGCCGCGTGCTCGGCCGCCATCGCCTCGATGGTCCGGGACAGTCCCTCGACCAGCGGCACGGTCGGCCGCCAGCCCAGCAGGTCCCGGGCCAGCGAGATGTCCGGCCGCCGCCGGGTCGGGTCGTCCTCGGGTCGCGGCACGTGCACCGGTTCGACGGTGCCGCCGGTGAGTTCCGCGATGACGTCGGCGATCTCGCGCACGGTCGTCTCCCGGTCGCTGCCGATGTTCACCGGGCCGGGGTGCCCGGAGTCGGTGAACGCGAGCAGCCCGCGCACCGTGTCGCTGACGTAGCACAGGCTGCGGGTCTGCTCGCCGGTGCCCGCGATGGTCGCGGGCTCGCCCCGCAGCGCCTGGCCGACCAGGGTCGGCACCAGCCTGCCGTCGTCCGGGCGCATACCCGGGCCGTAGGTGTTGAAGATCCGCACGATGCCGGTGTCCACGCCTTTCTCCCGCCGGAAGCACGTGGTGAGCGCTTCGGCGAATCGCTTCGCCTCGTCGTACACCGAGCGCGGTCCGATCGGGTTCACGTTGCCCCAATAGGTTTCCGGCTGCGGGTGCACCTCCGGTTCGCCGTACACCTCGGAGGTCGACGCGAGCAGGAAGCGGGCGGACTTGGCCTCGGCCAGCTCCAGCAGGCGCAGGGTGGCCGCGCTGCCCGCGGCCAGGGTGGCCAGCGGCAGCCGCGCGTAGTCGATCGGCGAGGCGGGTGAGGCCAGGTGCAGCACCGCGTCCACCGGGCCGTCCACGGTGACCGGTCCGGTCACGTCCACCCGCTCGAACCGGAAGCCCGGCTCGTCCCGCAGCCCGCGCAGGTTCTCCGCGCGACCGGTCGACAGGTCGTCCAGGCACAGCACCGACGCGCCCGCGGCCAGCAACGCCGTGCAGACGTGCGAGCCGAGGAAGCCCGCACCGCCCGCCACGACGACCCGGGCGCCGGGCCCACGTACCGGTTGCATCTGTCTCCTCTCCGGGAGCAGCGCTCCATGGTGGACTACCCCGGGAAGGACTCCCCTGGGGTGGACTCTCCTGAGGGCGGACTCCCCTGGGGTGGACTCCGCTGGAGCGGGACTCCGGGGAAAGCGTGTGGCTCAATGGGAAGACCGCCGGAGGTCGGGAGCGCCGGCCGTTCGCCGACCGGCGCGGTGGCGGTGACCCGACTGTAGCCACAAGCCGGTCGTGGGCACCAAGCCGTTGCACCACACCGACTCCGCGCCTTGCCGAACACGTGCGTGCGCTGGTTGTGTGCGAACGGCGGGCACCCGCAGGCCGGTCTTCCGACGAGGCTCCGGAGGCAAACGTATGCACACCAGGGAAATCCCTCTCGACGACGAAGCGGGCGTGCGGGAGTTCGCCCGCCGGGAGCGCGACTTCCTCGCCGACCACCCGCTGTGGGTGCCGCCGGCCGAGGAACCCCTGGTCGACCTGCTGCGCGGCGGACCCGCGCTGCACGAGGGCATCGAGCACGCCTTGTTCGCCGTGTCGGACAACGGGTCCGATGTCGCGCGGTGCGCGGTGTTCGTCAACCGCCGCTGGCAGCGGCACCACGGCTCGAACGCCGGTTTCCTGGGCTGCTTCGCCGCGGCCGAGGGCGCGGACGAAGCCGTGGTGGAACTGACGGCGGCGGCCGAGCGCTGGCTCGCCGAGCGCGGCGCGGACTCCGTGATCGCGGGCTACGACGGGAACTGCGGCACCGCACTGGGTTTCCGCACCGCCGAGCACCACCGCCCACCGCGCTCGCCCGAGCCGTGGCACCCGCCGCACTACGCGAAGCAACTGGCCGCGGCCGGGTACCGCGAGCACCGGCCGTGGCTGTCGTGGCGGTTCGACCTCCACGATCCCAAAACCCGCGAGCTGATGGAACTGGTGACGCGCAGGCGGATGTGCGAGGTGCGCCCGCTCGACCGCGACCGCTGGGTGGAGGAGTCGGCGTCCGCGCAGGCCGTGTTCAACGAGTGCTTCACCGCGGCGTGGGACTACTACCCGCTGACCGACGCCGAGATGGCGGGCGAGATGGCGGTGTACGAGCGGGCCGACCCGGGCCAGATCCTGTTCGCGGAGGTGGACGGCGAGATCGCGGGCCTGTGCTCGGGTTCGCCCGACCACACCGCGTTGCTGCGCGAGTTGGACGGCCGGTGGGACGAGGACGCGCGGCGGTGGTTCGACGAGCGGGCGGCGCTGGTGCGCGAGGGCACCGGCACCACACTCGCGGTCCGCGAGCGGTTCCGCGGCAGGCACGTCGGGCACACCCTGTTGGCCGCGTTGTTCGCCCACTACGAGTCCGTTGGCATGACGGAGGTGGAAGCGGTGTTCATCGACCCCGACAACTCGCAGATGGTCGACCTGCTGGACTCCTTCGGCGGGACGCGGGTGGCCCGCTACCACACGTTCGGGAAGTCGCTGTGATCACCGAGGTCCCGCTCGACGCCGACCAGCGCGCCTACCGGGACGTGGTGGCCCGGTTCGCGGAGGAGGAGCTGGACCCCGGCGCGCCCGAGCGGGAGGCGGAGGGCCGGTTCGACCGCGAGCTGTGGCGGCGGTGCGCGCGGGTCGGGTTGCAGGGCCTGCCGATCCCCGTCGAGTACGGTGGCGGCGGCGCGGACCCGGTGACCCTGGTCGCCGCGCTGGAGGCGCTGGGCCACGGCTGCCGCGACAACGGCCTGATCTTCTCGCTGAACGCGCACCTGTGGGCGTGCGCGCTGCCCGTTCTCGCGTGCGGCACCGAGGAGCAGCGCAAGCGTTACCTGCCGGGCCTGTGCGACGGGACGCTGATCGGCTTGCAGGCGATGACCGAGCCGGACACCGGTTCGGACGCCATGGGCATGGCCGCGACCGCGCGGCGGGTATCCGGCGGCTGGGTGCTGGACGGGGTGAAGACGTTGGTCACCAACGCGCCGGTGGCCGACCTGTTCGTGGTGTTCGCGCGCACCGACCCGGACGCCGGTTTCTTCGGCACGTCGGCGTTCCTGGTGGAGCGCGACGCCCCCGGGCTGCTCGTCGGGCCGCCCATGGCGAAGATGGGGCTGCGCACCTCGCCCACCGCGCAGGTGGAGCTGCGGGGGTGCCTGGTCGGCGAGGACGCGTTGCTCGGGGCCGAGGGCGGCGGGGGACGGGTGTTCGCCACCGCGATGGAGTGGGAACGCGGCTTCGTGCTCGCCTCCGCGCTGGGCACCATGCGCCGCCACCTCGAAGCCGCCGTCGAGCACGCCCGCCAACGCCGTCAGTTCGACCGGCCGATCGCCGCGTTCCAGGCCGTGTCGCACCGGATCGTGGACATGCACGTGCGGTTGGAGACCGCACGAGCGGTTCAGTACCGCTACGCGCAGCAGTGCGCCCGGGGCGGGTCTTCGGCGGCGTCCGCGGCGCTGGTGAAGCTGCACCTGAGCGAGTGCCTGGTGCGGTCCGCGATGGACGTGATGGAGGTCTTCGGCGGGCACGGTTACCTGTCGGGCACTGGTCTGGAACGCGAGGTGCGCGACGCCCTGGCCAGCCGCGCCTACTCGGGGACCTCGGACGTGCTGCGGATGCTCATCGCGAGGGAGTTGGGCCTGTGACGTCGGGGACGTTGACCGGGCTGCTGGCGACGGCGGCGGCGGTCCACGGTGACCGGATCGCCGTGGACGACGGGGAAACGGCGATGACCTACGCCGAGTTGCGGCAGTCCGCCACGCGGCTCGGGGGCAGGCTGGGTGCGCTGGGCGTGCGACCCGGTGATCGCGTGGGTTTGCTGCTGCCCAAGGGGATCGCGTTCGTGGTCGCGGCGCACGGCGTGCTCGCGGCGGGCGCGGTGTACGTGCCGCTGGACCTTTCGGCACCGGCGGAGCGGCTGGCGGCGGTGTTGGACGACTGCGGTGTGCGTGCCGTGGTGGCGGACCCGGACGAGGCCGACCGGGTGGCGGGGATGCCGGTGGTGACCGACCCGTTGGCGGCCGTGCCCGGCGATCCCGGCGTGGCCGGGCAGGCGGTGCGTGAACCGGACGACGCCGCCTACATCCTCTACACCTCCGGTTCGACGGGACGGCCCAAGGGCGTCGTCCTCTCGCACCGCAACGCGTTGGCGTTCGTCGACTGGGCCGCCGACTACTTCGCGGTCACCCCGGACGACCGGATCGCCAGCCCGGCGCCACCGCACTTCGACCTGACCGTGTTCGACCTGTTCGTGCCGGTGCGAGCGGGCGCGAGAGTGGTGCCCGCGCCACCCGAGGTGGCCGCGTTCCCCGTGGAGGCCGTGGACTTCATGCGGGAGCACGGGATCACGCTCTGGTACGCGGTGCCGTCCCAGCTGATCATGCTCAGCACGCGTGGCGGCCTGCCCGCCGGCGGACTGCCCGCGTTGCGCGCCGTCCTGTACGCGGGCGAGGTGTTCCCACCCGCCCGGCTCGCCACCCTGATGGCACAGCTCGACGGTGTGGTGTTCCACAACCTGTACGGCCCGACCGAGACCAACGTGTGCGCCTGCCACACGCTCACCGGCCCGCCGGACGGGCCGGTGCCGATCGGCGTGCCGGCGTCCGGTGCGGAGCTGAGCGCGCACGCCGACGACGGCACGCCCGTGCCGGACGGCGCACCCGGTGAGCTGTGGGTGCGCGGACCGTCCGTGATGCGGGGCTACTGGGGCGCGGACCCCGTGGCGCTGCACCGCACGGGCGACACCGCGTGGCGGGACGGGTCCGGGCGGTGGCACTTCGTCGGCCGCCGCGACCACCAGGTGAAGAGCCGGGGCTACCGGATCGAGCTGGGCGACGTGGAGGCCGCGCTGCTCACGTGCCCCGGCGTGCTGGAGGGCGTGGTGGTCGCGGTGCCGGACGAGCTGATCACCAACCGCCTCACCGCGTTCGTCACCGCCACCGCCGGGGTGACCGCCGCCGACGTGGCCGCGCACTGCGCCCGCGTGCTGCCCCGGCACATGGCGCCCGACCCGATCACCGTTGTCGACGCGCTGCCCCGCACCTCGACCGGGAAGGTCGACCGCACCGCGGTCGCCGCGAGGCACGGAGCCGCGCGGAACGCGTCCGCGCAGAATGGAGGAGACCGATGACCACGCGGGACCGCATCCGGCAGTTCATCCTGTCCGAGCTGAACTGGCGCGGGACGGTGGAGGAGCTGACCGACGACTACCCGCTGATCAAGCGGAAGGCCGTGGACTCGCTGGACACCCTGCGCATCGCCACGTTCCTGGAGCGCGAGTTCGGCGTGAAGGTCACCGACGCCGACCTGACCAACCGCAACTTCGGCACCATCGCCGGCCTCGCCGGGTTCGTGGCGGCCCGGCGGGAGCCCAGCGCGTGAGCGCGGGACGGACAACAGGAGGACCTGTGGTGGCTACGGGTGTGAGCGTGCTGGTGATGAACTTCTACCAGCCGTGGATCTACGGCGGCGCGGAGCGGTTCAACCAGATCCTGCGCGAAGAGCTGGGCATGGGCCGGTCGGCGGGCTACGTGTACGCCAACGACGCCGACCTGCCCGACCTGATCGCCTCCGGTGTGGCCGACCCCGAGTACGCGCGCCTCGCGCTCTACCAGCTCGACGGCGACTCGGTGCGCCCGCGCTCGCCGCACGCCGCGGCGTTGACCGGGGCCGACCCGGTGTCGCTGCGCACCCTGCTGGACGGTCTCCGGCCGCGCTACATCCGCTCGCACTTCCCGAGCGCGCACTTCCGGCCCGCGCTGGAGATCGCGGGCGCGGCCGGTGTGCCGTTCGTCTACGACGTGATGGACCTGTGGGACGACTTCACCAAGACGCCCTGGGGCGACAGCGAAACCGAGCGCTGGTACCAGCGGAACGCGCTGGCCGTGACGGCGGTCAGCAACCGCCTCGTGGACCGGCTGCCGGAGGGCGTTCCCGGGCACCTGGTGCCCAACGCCGTGGACAGCCGCTTCCTGCGCCGCATCGCGCCGGAGGGCGGTGTGCGGCGGCGCGCGCCCGGCACCCGCAAGCGCGTGCTGCACCTGGGCACGGTGTGGGGCAACTGGTTCGACTGGGAGGTGAACTTCCGGCTGGCGCGGGAGCTGCCGGAGTGCGACTTCACCTACATCGGCTCGTTGCGGCCCGCGCCCGAGGAGCACGACGGGCGTGACATCGAGGCGTTGCTGACCGAACTCGACCGGCCCGCGAACGTGCGCGTGTTCGAGGAGGTGCCGCACGACGAGCTGGTGCCGTGGCTGACGGCGGCGGACGTGGGCATCATCCCGTTCCACCGCACCGAACTCACCGCCGCGGTGTCGCCGTTGAAGGTGTTCGAGTACCTGGGTGCGGGCTCGGTGGTGGTGTCCTCGGACATGCCCGACATCGAGTCGTACCCGGCGGTGCACATCGCCCGCGACGCGGACGAGTTCGTGAAGCTGGTGCACGAGGTGGACCCGCTGGAGCTGTCCCCGGCCGACGCCGAGGAGATGGCGCGGTTCTGCGCGGCGAACACGTGGGCCGACCGCGTGCGCGCGTTGGACTCCATAGTGGACGGAGGTCGGCCGTGAGCGGCGCGCCGCTGGTCAACTTCGTGATCCCGCTCTACAACGCCGCCGACATGCTGCCGCGCTCGGTGCGGTCGGCGTTGCGGCAGCGCGGGGTCGACGTGCGGGTGCTGGTCGTCGACCACGGGTCCACCGACGGCAGCGACCGGATCGCGGCGGAACTGGCCGAGGACCCCAGGGTGGAGGTCATCACCCTGGTGCGGCGGCCCGACGACCGCCGCACCCCGGCCCGGCCGCTCAACGTCGGCCTCGCGCACGCGGCCCGCACGTCCGAGCCGCCGGACCGGTCGTGGACGTTCCGGCTGGATGCGGACGACTTCCTGGCCGACGACGACGTGGCCGCCGAGCAACTGGCCCTGGGTGGGTACCGCAAGCTCGTCACGGCCACCGCGTTGTTCTTCAACGAGGAGGAGCGGTACGCGTACGTCTACGGGCCCGCGCCGCACGACCGGACGTTGGAGCGCTACCGGAAGCGCGGCGCGTACAGCGCGGCCCACCCGTCCAACGCGGTCCGGACCGACCTGCTGCGGGAGGTGCTGACCCGCCGGGCGTCGCTGATGGACCAGGACCTGGACTTCGGCGAGGACCTCGACCAGACCTGCCTGCTGCTCTCGGCCGTCGGGCCGGGCGAGTTCGCCGTGGTGGACCGACCGTACTGCTTCAAGGCGATCGGCTCCCACACCGCGACGGCCGCCGCGTCCACGCGCCACCTGTGGACGTCGCACATGCGCCTGCACCGCCGGAACCCGGACCTGTCGCGGTTCACGCTGCTGCGGGGGTTCGCGGAGCTGGTCCTGGGCGACCTGGTGGGCGAGCAACGCGCCCGGCGGGTGCTGCAACGGTTCGCCGGTCGCAACGGTGATTTCCGGGAGTGCGACTACGGGCTGGCGACCAAGCGGTTGGCCGAACTCGCCGCGCCGGTCTGACGCCGCGGGTCTCGGCGGGTGCCGGGGGACGTGAGCCGCTTCAACGGTGGCCAGGGTGCGGGTCGGGGGACGTGGTCCGCCTCGGGCGGGTGACCGGGGACGAGGGGCGGTCGGTCAGGTGCGGGACGGGGTGGTCTGGTCGGCGGCGGCCAGGGCGCGCCACGTCGTGAGCACCAGGCCGACCCCCGCGGCGGCACCCAGCCAGAGGGGCGCGGTCAGGCCGACGGCCGTCGCGAGGACGCCCGCCAGCGCCGCGCCGACCGCCGCCCCGCCGGTGGACAGCAGGCGGTAGGCGCTCTGCACCCGGCCCAGCAGGTCGGGTGGCGCGAGGCGCTGGCGCAACGTCGAGGTGCTGGTCGCGAACACCATCGACACCAGGCCGAACAACGCCAGCACCACGCACGCCGCCACCAGGTCCCGCAGCACGGCCAGCGCCGCGTGCGTGGCGGCCTCCGCCAGCAGGCCCACGCGCAGCACCGCCGTCGTACCGAAGCGGCGCACGACGCGGTCGGCCAGGAGACCTCCCACGACACCGCCCCACGCCAGCGCCGTCAGCAGCGCCGGGTAGGCGAAGGCGCCGCCCAGCCGCTCGGCGGCGATCAGGACCAGCACCGCCGTGGTGCCCGCGAACGTCAGGTTCAGCAGGCCCACCGTCACCGCCAGCACCCGCAGCAGCCGGTGCGACCACAACCACCGCAACCCCACCAGGACCGCCGTCCGCAGCGGCACGCGGTCCGTGGTGGCCGGGCGCGTGCCGCCGAGGGTGAGGACCACCACCGCGACCGCCGCCAGCGCCGCGGCGTCCGCCGCGAACGGCAGCCACGCCGCGAGCGCGAACAGCCCGGCCGCCACGGGTGCGGCCAGCAGGTCGCCGGCCAGCGTGCGCCCCGCGAGCAGGCGGCCGTTCGCCCTGGCCAGCAGGGGTTCCGGCACCAGCACGGGCACCTGAGCCACCACCGCGGCGTCGAACAGCACACCGGCGCAGCCCACGACGAAGAACGCCGCGTAGAGCAACGCCACCGCGGGCGTGCCGGCGAGGACCGCCCACGCCACCACGCCGAGCGCGAGCGCTCGCGCGAGAGCGGTCGCGGACATCAGGCGTGCCGGGTCCAGCCGGTCGACCAGCGCGCCGCCGGGCAGGCTGAACAGCAGCCACGGCAGGCGTTGCGCCACCACCAGCCCGCTGATCGCGATCGGGTCGCGGGTCAGCGCGACGGCGAGCAGGGGGCCGGCGACGACGGTCAGCCCGTCGCCGAGCGCGCCCACCGTGCTCGCGCCCCAGAGTCTGCCGAACCGACCGCTCAGGCGCGTGGACATGCGGCCGATCCTAGTGTCCCGAGTGGAAGAGTTGCGCGCCTTGTCCTTCCACCGCAACGGAAGTTACTGTCGCGTCGGTGGGCCGCTCGCCCCCATCAGGCGGCACCGCCCGCCGTCGCCCGACCAGAGCGCACCGGACGCCGTCAGCCCGACGGCGCGCTTGAGCACGCCTTGGAGGGACTCATGTCACCTGGGACCACCGTGGTTCCGGAGGTCTGGCTCGCCGACCTGACCTACACCCAGCAGTCGATCTCGGCTGAGTCGATGCCCTACGCGGTGGCGTGCCTGGCGACCTACGCCGCCGACACCAGCCCGGACCTCAAGTTCCGCCTCTTCAAGTACCCGGAGCGGCTGGCGGAGGCGTTGGAGGCCGAGACGCCGCGCGTGCTCGGGTTCAGCCACTACGTCTGGAACTCCGAGCTTTCCCTGGCGTTCGCCCGCGCGGTGCGCGCCGCCCGGCCGGACGTGGTCATCGTGTTCGGCGGCCCGCACTACAGCCTGGTGGTGCCGGAGCGGGAGCAGTTCCTGCGCGAGCACCCGGAGATCGACTACTACGTCGTGGGCGAGGGTGAGCAGGGCTTCGCCGAACTGCTCGTCGAGCTGACCGAGGCCGGGTTCGACCGCGACGCGGTGCACGGCAAGGTCCGCTCGGTGAACTCGATCGCGCCGGACGGCACGGCGCACATGGACTTCAGCCGCCCGCGCATGGCGGACATGGAGAGCATCCCGCCCCCGTACCTGTCGGGCCTGCTGGACGAGTTCTTCGACGGCAAGCTGGTGCCGACGCTCCAGACCAACCGCGGCTGCCCGTTCAAGTGCACCTTCTGCGTGGAAGGCGAGAAGTATTACCAGAAGGTCGCGATGAACCCGCTGGAGGCGGTGGAGCGGCAGCTGCACCACATCGGCTCGCGGATGCGCGACCTGATCGCCGAGGGCGGGCGCAACGAGCTGCTGCTCACCGACTCCAACTTCGGCATGTACCCGCAGGACGAGCAGATCTGCGACATCATCGCCGAGTGCCAGGACCGGTACGGCTGGCCGCGTTACATCAACGCCACCACCGGCAAGAACAAGCGCGACCGCGTCTTGCGGGCGATCGAGAAGACCCGCGGCGCGATCCAGCTCACCGGCTCGGTGCAGAGCATGGACCCGGGCGTGCTGGAGAACATCCAGCGCACCAACATCAACGCCGACACGCTGGTGCAGCAGGCGTTGGCGGCCAAGCAGGCGGGCGCCGGCTCCTACAGCGAGATCATCCTCGGCCTGCCCGGCGACAGCCGCGCCGCGCACCTGGCGAGCATCCGCAAGCTGCTGGACGCGGGCTTCGACTCGCTGACCATGTTCCAGCTCTCCCTGCTGCCCGGCAGCGAGCTGTCCACGCCCGCCAACCGCGAGCGGTTCGCGATGCGCACGAAGTACCGGGTCATCCCGCGCTCGTTCGGCAGCTACCGGGTGCTCGGGCAGGTGGTCGCGGCGGCGGAGGTGGACGAGGTCTGCGTCGGTCTCGACACGCTGACGTTCGACGAGTACCTGGAGTGCCGGATCTACAACTGCTACGTGTCCCTGCTGCACAACCACAGCCCGTTCGCGGCGATCGAGAAGTTCTTGCAGTCCAAGGGCCGTTCCATCGCGGACTGGATCGACGCGGCGATCGCGCTGCCCCGCCCCGCCGACCTGGACCGGGCGATGGAGCTGTTCACCCGCGAGACCATCGGTCAGCTGCACGACGACCGCGACGAGCTGATGGAGTACGTGAAGCAGCCGGAGACCATGGCCCGCTACCTGTCCGGCGAGCTGGGCAACAACGAGATGTACACCTACCGCGCCTACGCCCTGATGTACGGCTGGCCCGGCTTGGTCGAGATCGCGTTCTCCGCGCTGGACAAGGTCTTCGAGGACGACCCGCTGTCCGCGGAGGAGCACGCGTTCCTGGCCGACCTGCGGGAGTTCGTGTCCGCCAGCGGGCGCGGGGTGTTCGAGCTGGACTCGCCGACCGCCGTGCACGCCACGCTGTCCCACGACATCGCGCGGTACGCGAGCGACCCGGAGAGCACACCCGCGGACTGCGTGCTGGCCACGCCGCAGCGGGTCGCGTTCCGCCTCACCCGCGACCAGCGCGACCTGCTGTCCGGTTACGCCAAGACGCTCGGCCTGGACGAGCGCGGCATCGGCCGCGCCCTCACCAAGAGCAGGCTCTACCACTTCCTGCGCGAGGCGGTCCCGGAGACGTCCGCCGACACCGCGCCCGCGCGGATGGCGGTGCGCTGATGCGGTGGGCCGTGGTGTGCGGGGACGGGCTACCGGTGAGCGGCCTGCTGACGGTGCTGCGCAACGTGGTGGACCGCGCGACGGCGGCCGGGCACCTGGACCTGCCGGTGGCCGCCGACCTGGGCTACTCCTGGCGGCCGGACAAGGCGGCGTTCTTCCCGGCGGGCCGGTCGGACCTGCGTTACCCGGACTGGTTGGAGGTCACCGACGCGGTGCCCACCGACCTGTCCCGCGACGCCCTGATCGCCGAGCTGGGCGCGATCCGCTCGGCCGTCGCCGACGCCGACGAGCTGACGCCGGAGGGCGTCCACGCCCTGCACGCCCGGATCGAGGCGCTGGCCGCGCCGTACGCCGAGCACTTCACCCGCTGGCTGGACGAGGCGGACGTGGACTGGGTGGTGGCGGTCAACATGACGCTGTCCGACGCGGTGCCGGTCACGGTGGGCCTGCGGCGTGCCGTGCAGCGGCGGTGGGGCGCCGGTCGGCCGGGTGGGGCGCTGTACTGGGACCACGACCTGTTCGGCAGCTACGCCGTGCGCGAGCGCGGCCGGCGGGTGTACCCGACCGCGCCGAACGAGTTCACGCCGGTGCCGGACGCGGCGACCGACCGGTGGGCGGTGGTCACGGCGGGCCTGGCCGACGAGACCGCGCGGTACCCGACCCCGCTGCGGGCCGAGGTGGTGCCGAACGTGCTGCCGGTGGTGCCCGACGGGCCGCTGTCCGCGTTCCAACGGGACTTCCTCACCTGGCACGGCCTGGGCGAGGACCGGCCGGCCGTGCTGGTCCCGGTGCGGCTGTTCCAGGTGAAGGGCGTGGAGATCGCGCTGCGGGTGTTCGCCGGGATGCGTGCGGCGGACGGGCCGGACCCGGCGCTGCTGGTGTTCGGCAGCCTCGACGAGGACCCGGAGTACGTGGCCGAGGTGCGGCGCGTCGCGGCCGACCTGGCGGTGGAGGACGCCGTGGTGTTCCTGGACGGCGTCCCGCTCGCGTCCCACCGCGACGGGAGCGGTCGGCCGCACCCGGACGAGGCCGACCTGCTCGGCATCGCCCGGCACACCGGCGGGGCGGTGCTGTTCACGCCCAACCGCACCGACGTGGAGAGCGTCGGCCTCGGACCGGCGCTCGCGGCGGTCGCCGACGTGCCGTGCGCGGTCACCCCGTACGCGGCGTTCGAACCGACCTACGGTCCCGACTTCCGCTACGTGCGGGTCGACCCGGAGGCGGCGCACCGCGCGGGTGCGGAACTGATGGGGTGGCTGGCCGCCCGCCGCGCGGGCCGCGCGTGGGTGGCCGACGCGCTGGCCACCAACCGCGAACTGGTCCGGGCGCGGTTCCCGGACGCGCCGTGGGCGCGACTGCTGCGCGTGATGGCCGCGGCGACGGCCCGCGAACGGATCGGCCTCGGGCAGAGGAGCTGACAGGATGGGCAACGCAACGATCACCGAAGTCGCGCCGGGCGTCGGCGAGGTGCGGCTCGGCCCGCTCGCCGAGCGGCACCAGGCCGCGCTGGACGACCTCGTGGCCCGCTACGGCCGCGCCGACCACCCGGACTTCCTGCCGCGCGCGCCGTTCGCGGCCGACGTGCTGCCCGACGACCTGGCCGCGGCGCTGGCCGCCATGCGGTACCGCGAGTCGCCGTCCGTGCTGGTGGTGCGTGGCGGACCGGTGGCCGAGCCCGCCGTGCCCACGCCGGTCCACTGGCGGGAGCGGCCGGCGGCGGCGACCGTGCGGCAGGACTTCTGGCTGGCGCTGGTCGCGTCCCGGCTCGGCGACCCGGTGTGCTGGTCCACGCTCCAGGGCGGGCGGTTGTTCCACGACATCCTGCCCATCGCCGGCGAGGAGCACGAGCAGACCGGGCACGGCAGCGCGGACGTGCTGGAGTTCCACGTGGAGGACGGCTTCTGCGACCACCGGTGCGACGCGCTGGCCCTGCTGTGCGTGCGGGACCGGGACGGCGTGGCCAGCCTGGTGGCCGCGGTGGACGCGCTGGACCTCGGCGAACTTGACCTGGAGGTGTTGTTCGAGCCGCGGTTCCTGATCCGGCCGGACCCGGAGCACCTGCGTGGTGTCGACCCGGCGTCCGTGCCGGTGCCGCCCCGACCGGTGTTGTTCGGCGACCCGGCGGCGCCGTACCTGCGGGTGGACCCCGCCTACACCGACCCGCTGCCGGGCGACGAGCGCGCCGCGCGGGCGCTGGAGGACCTGTGCGCGCGGCTCGCGGGCGCGATGGTCGCGCTGCCCATGAGCCCCGGCGACCTGCTGCTGGTGGACAACTACCGCGCCGTGCACGGCCGGGCCGCGTTCCGGGCGCGGTACGACGGCACGGACCGGTGGCTGCGCAAGGTGACCGTGGTCCGCGACCTGCGGCGCACCGGTCGCCGGGCGGAGGACGACACCAGGGTGCTGGAGCCGTTCGCGGCGGTCCGGGGCTAGGGGTGCGGTTCCACCTGCTGCTGTCCAACGTGACCGGTGCGGTGGCCGGGCCGGACCCGGCCGCCGCCCTGGTCGAGGCGGCCCGCCGGGCGGAGGAGGCCGGGCTGGACCGGGTGTGGCTGCCCGACCACCAGTGGTGGGACGCCGGTCCCGCCGACCGGCCGGTGCTCGACCCGTTCGCGGTGCTCGGCCTGCTGGCCGGCGCCACCCGGCGGATCGGGCTCGGCCCGCTGGTGGCGGGCGTGCACTTCCGCCACCCGGCGGTGCTGCTCAAGCAGGTCACCACGCTGGACGTGCTGTCGGGCGGCCGGGCCTGCTTCGGCATCGGCGCGGGCTGGTACCGGCCCGAGTGCGCGGGGCTGGGCATCCCGTTCCCGCCCGCGCCGCAGCGGTACGCGTTGCTCGCGGACGCGTTGCGCCTGGCCCGGCTGATGTGGTCCCCGGAGGGTGCTTCGGCGGACACCGCGCCCGCCCTGACCGGCGAGGTGCTGGTGGTGCCCAGGGCGCTGTGCTCGCCCGCGCCCCGGCGCGTGCCGCCGGTCCTGGTCGGCGGCGACGGTCCGAAGTGGACGCTGCCCCTGGTGGCGGCGCACGCGGACGAGGCGAACCTGTTCGCCACCACCGAGGACGGCACGTCCCGGCTGGACGTGCTGGCCGACCGGGTGCGGCGGCTCGCGGCGGAGTGCGCCGCGGTCGACCGCGACCCGGCGGGGATCACGCTCACCGCGACCGTGCTGACCGACCCGTCCGCCGGCCGCGCGGCCCTGGACCGGACGCGGCGGTTGGTGGACGGCCTGGCCGCGCTGGGCGTGGCGGCCGTCGTGATCGGCGACCCGGCGGCGGTCGGCGCGGGCGTGCTGGACCGCCGGGCCGTGCTGGACACCTGGCTGGAGCGGGTGGTGCCGCAGGCGCCCGAACCGGCCCCGACGTGGAGAGGAAACCGATGAGTCCGACGGCGGAACTGCCCCCGGCGGTCGACGTGCTGGTGGTCGGCGGCGGCTTGGCGGGACTGGAGGTCGCCCGGCACCTGGACCGGGCCGGGGCCGACGTGCTGGTGGTGGAGGCCGGGCCGGGCGAGGACCGCAGGCACGTGAACGCGGCGGTGAAACCCGCCCGCGCCGAGGAGATGTGGACCGACGTCCGCACCGACGAGCACTACCGCCGACCGTGGACGTCGGCGTCCGGGCCGCACTTCGGCGACGGCGCGGGCCTGCGCAGCCGGCTCGGCGGCCGTTCCCTGTACTGGCACGGGGTCCTGCTGCCGGTGGAGGAGTGGGCGTTGCGCGAGCCGTGGTGGCCCACCGCGGTGATCGACGACCTGACCCGGTCGTGGCGCGGCGGGCCCGCGTTGTACGACCGGGTGCGCGCGGAGCTGCTGGGGCCGGTCGCGCCGGTGCCCGCGGTGGACGTCGGCGGGTTCGCGCTGGTGCCGCCGCCACGCGCGGTGCGCTTCGACCCGGTGGAGCCGGAGCGGTGGTCGGCCTACTCGCCGCTGGAGCACTGGGCGGACGACGCGGCCCGCGCGGTGCTGGCGTGCGGCACGGGTGTGGCCGGGATCGAGGTGCGGGACGGGCGGGCGCGGGGCGCGGTGCTGGCCGACGGCACGCGGGTGGGCGCCGAGCGGGTCGTGCTCGCCGCGGGTGCGGTGGAGAGCACCCGGCTGGCCGTGCAGGCGCTCGCGACCACGGGCGCGCCGCCCGTGCTGACCGGGCTGGTGGACCACCTGGTGCAGGGTTTCAACGCGACCGTACCCGCCGACGGCCTGCCGGAGGGCCGCTTCTTCCGGTACGCGCCGGTGGCCGGTGAGAGCCGGTCCAACCTCTTCGTGGAAGGCGTGCCGAACTCGACCGGGGGAGTGGAGCTGGAGGTGTGGGTGACCGGGGAGCAGGTGCCGAGCGCCGCGGGCGAGGTCCGCTGCGCGCCGGACGGGCCGTGGCCGTGGCCGACGGAGGTCCGCGCCGGCCTGTCGGCGGAGGACACCGGCGTGGTGCGCGCGCAGCAGGACGTGCTGGGCGCGTTCTGGGACGCGCTGTGCGCCGTGCAGGGCAGGCCCGGGTCGGCGCTGGAGTTCGGGGCGGACTTCCTGTCGCCGGTCCGGACGCTGCGCCAGGTGCGTGCCCGGCTGCGGCACGACGGACCCGGCCTGACCGCGCCGGTGACCTGGGCCAGCCCGCTGGGCACCGAGGACCACGAGGGCGGCACGCTCGCGCTCGGCGCGGTGCTGGACGACCGGCACGAGCTGACCGCCGTGCCCGGCCTGCACGCGGCGGGCCCGGCGACGTTCCCCCGGCAGGGCGCGGCGAACCCGTCGCTGACCACGCTGGCGCTGGCGCGTCGGCTCGCGGGGGTGCTGGCCGGATGACCGACACCGCGCTCGCGTCCCGCGTCGACCTGCGGGCCGCCCTCGTCCGCGCCGCCGACTGGACGGCGGCGGCCCACGACGCCACCCGCCGCAACGGCGTGTCCGGCGGTCTCGACCTGCGTGACGGCTGGCTGCCGCCGTACCCGGAGACCAGCGGCTACACCATCCCGACCCTGCTGCGCGCCGCCGAGCGCCTCGACCGGCCGGACCTCGCCGAGCGGGCCGTGCAGATCGCGGACTGGCTGCTGGAGATCCAGTTGCCGGACGGCTCGTTCCCCGGCGACATGGGCGTGCACGGCGAACCGGTGGTGTTCGACGTCGGCCAGATCCTGCTCGGCCTGGTCGCCGCCTGGCGCGCGACCGGCCGGGACGTGCTGCTGGTGGCGTCCCGGCGCGCGGCGCGCTGGCTCGCCGACGAGCTGGAACCGGACGGGTCGTGGGTGCGTCACGCGTTCCTGGGCCTGCCCAACTCCTACTCCACGCGGGTCTGCTGGGCGATGGCCGAGGTGTGCGCCGAGGTCGGCGAACCCGAGGTGCGCACGGCCGTCCGGTCCGCGCTGCGCTGGGTGCTGCGGCACGCCCACCCGGACGGCTGGGTCGACCACATGGCGTTCCGGCCCGGTCAGGACCCGTACACGCACACCATCGCCTACACGCTGCGGGGCCTGCTGCGGTGCGCCGCGCTGCTGGACGACGACCTGGGCCGGGAGTGCGCCGAAGTGGCGGTGACCGCCGCGAGCCGCCTCGCCGAGGTGTCCTCGCCGCTGTGGCCGCTGCTGCCCGGCCAGCTCGCGCCGGGTTTCGAGCCGGCGGCCGACTACGCCTGCCTGACCGGCGACGCCCAGATGGCCACGGTGTGGCTGGACGCCGCACGGCACGCGCCGCACCTCGCCGAGCGGGCGGAGGCCACCGTCGCCCGGCTGCTGGAGGTGCAGGTCGACCAGCCGCTGGACCCGCGCGCGGTGGGCGCGCTGCCCGGCTCGTGGCCGCTCGGCGGCGGGTACGAACCGCTGCGCTGCCCGAACTGGGCGACCAAGTTCCTCGCCGACGCCCTGCTGAACCTCGACGACCACCGGTCGCGGTAGGTTGCTCACGTGGTCACCGGGAGCAACCAGGAAGCGGAAAGCCTGGCGGGTGGTTCCGTCAACGAGGTCGTGCGGATCGGCGACACGGTGCGGCGGCCGTGCGGTCCGTGGACACCGGCCGTGCACGGTCTGCTGGAACACCTCGCCGACCGGGGCTTCGCCGAGGCGCCACGCGTGCTCGGCGTGGACGACGAGGGTCGGGAGGTGTTGACCTACCTGCCCGGCGACCCGCCCGGCTGGACGGACTGGCCCGCCGTGCTGCGCACCGGCGACGGGTTGGCGCAGCTCGGCGCGCTGCTGCGCCGCTACCACGACGCGGTGCGCGACTACGCGCCGCCGGCGGGCGCGGTGTGGCGCAACCCGCTCGCCCCGGCGACCGGCGAGATCGTCCGGCACGGCGATTTCTCGCCGTTCAACACGGTGTGGCGGGACGGGCGGGTGACCGGGGTGATCGACTGGGACTTCGCCCAGCCCGGTCGCGCGATCACCGACCTGGCGCACCTGGCGTGGTACGGCGTGCCGCTGTCGGCGGACTACCGGTCGCTGGAGTACGGCTTCGCCGACGGCGTGGACCGGGCGGCGCGGCTGCGCGACCTGTGTGCCGCGTACGGTGCGTGGACGCCGGAGGAGGTGGTCGCGGAGGCCGTCGCGATGATCCGCGCGGAACGGGCGCAGATGGCGGAACTCGCCGGGCGGGGCATGGCGCCGTGGACGGACTTCGTCGCGGACGGGACGCTGCCCGGTTTCGACGCGGAGGCCGCGTGGATCGAGGAGCACCGGGCCCTGCTGCTCGGCCGCTGATCCCGCGTCACGGCCACGGGTCGCCCCACTCCACGTCGCGGGCGGCCCGGTAGGCGTCGGGATCGCGCTTGCTCACCACGCGGTCCCGCAGCTCGCCGTCGCCCGCGCACACCCGCAACTGCACCATTCCCTTGCGGCGCAACGGGTGCCGCAGCACGCGGGACCCGGCGTGCGGTCCCGCCGCACGGGTGGCGACGACGTAGGAGAACTTCTCGTCCTCGTGGCCCAGGGTCCCGGACTTCACCTGCCGGTGCAGGGAGGTCCGGGACACGCGGGCGGCGAAGTGGCACCAGTCCGCGCCCGCGATCGGGCACGCGGCCTCGTGCGGGCACGGCGCGGCGACCGACCGGCCCGCGGCGATCAGCCGGTCCCGCGCGGCGAGGACCCGCCGGTAGCCGCCGGGTGTGCCCGGCTCGACCACGACCACCGTGTCCGCGACCCGGTGCATCTCGTCGATCACCTTGTCCCGCAACGGTTCCGCCAGCTCACCGAGCACATAGGACAGGGTCGCGACATCGGCCTCCGGCAACGTGGTGGTCGGGCCCAGCACGCCGCGCACCCACCGCGCGGACCGCAGCGCCGGGTGCTCCGCCGAGCGGGCCAGCCGCGCGCCGAGCGCGCTCGCCTGCTCCGCCTGCTCGAACACGGTCAGCGCCGACAGCCCCGGCCACGTCTCCACGGCCGCCCACAGCGCCGCGCCCGTGCCGCCGCCGACGTCGAGCAGCGTGCGTGGCGCGAGGCCGGGCCGCTGCGCGGCGGCCTCGCCGAGGACGTGCCGGAGCGCGGCCCAGGTGGCGGGCATCCGGTACGCCGCGTACGCGCTCGCGTCGGCCGCCGTGCGCAGGATCGGCGTGCTCGCCGCGCCGCCCTCGCGGTAACGCGCCGAGAGCCGTTCGACCACGGGCGCCAGCACCGCCGACCGCCGGTCCGCCAGCTCGTCCTCCAGCGCGCGGCGCAGCTCCTCCGACACCCGGCCCCCATTCCCCTCGACTCGGCGGCCGACCCTACCGCCCGGTGGACCGTCCGGATGTGCCGGGTTGGCGCGTGGACCGCGTGGCACGGGGTAGCTCTCCGGGGTGGACAAGTATCTCGGGATCTACCTGAAGGACCAGTTGGCGCTGGGCGTGCTGTGGCGGGAGCTGGCGCGCCGGGCGCAGCGGGCCAACCGGGGCACGCCGCTCGGCGGCGCGTTGGCGCGGGTGTCGCTGGGCATCGGCGAGGACGTGGACGAGTTCGCGTCGATCATGCGGCGGCTCGGCGTGCGGCCGGACCCGGTCCGCACGGCGCTGGCGACCGCCGCCGAGCGCCTGGGCCGCTTCAAGCCCAACGGCCGGTTGCGCGGCTACTCGCCGCTGAGCCGGTTCGTGGAGCTGGAGTTCCTGGTGATGGGCATCGAGGGCAAGAAGCAGCTGTGGACGACGTTGCGCGACCTCGCCGGGCTCGGCACGCGGCTCGCCGACGTCGACTTCGACCGGCTGGTGGAGCGGGCGGAGCAGCAGCGGGCCGAGCTGGAGCCGTTCCGGGAGCGGGCCGGTGCGGAGGCGCTCGGGGCCTGACCGATCGTGGCGCCGTGTTTCGGCGGTGGTCCACCCGGTGTACTCCGTCCGGGTGCCGCGGCGTCGATCAGCGCCCGGACCGCACCGACAGGGAGGACCGCGATGGCCGACGACGAGCAGCCCCTGGCCGCGAAACCGGACGCGGATGTCGCCGAACAGCAGTTCCCCGCCGTGCCGGAGGGGCTGGAACCGCTCGACGACGACGCCGGCCCGACGCCCGAGGTGGACCCCGTCCTGGAGGCCGACCCGGCCGACGTCGTCGACCAGCACCGGGTCGAGCTGGACGAGGACGAACCCCGGCGGTGAACGTGTGGAACGAGGGCCGGTGGGTACAGAGCGGGTATGACCACCGACCACGACTCGCCGGGCGACGACCTCGGCTCCTACGCCCCACCGCAGGACACCGGTGCGCCGGACGCCGTGGAGACGGACCCGGCCGCGCTGAACAGCGCCGAGGACCTGGACGAGGACCGCCTCCGCCTGGACCCGCTGGAGGCGGGCATGGACCCGCCCGAGCACTGGACGGCCGCCGACAAGTACGGCACGACACCCTACGAACAGGCCCACGCCCGCCCGCTGGACGACCGGCTCGCCGAGGAGCAGCCCGACGTCTCGGCCGACCGGCCGGCGGAGGCGCGGTCGCCGGAGACCCGCTCCGAACCCGAGCTGCCCGCCGGGTTGGGCGACGAGGTCCGCACCGAGGCCGTCGAGCGCGGCCAGTCGGCCGACGAGGCGGGCGGCTCGGTGGCCGAGGCCGAGCGCACCCCGGAGTCCGCCGACTGAGTGGACCGGCCGGCGGACTCCGGGGCGCGCCGGTCCGGCGGCCCGGTGCGGCTGCCGGACCGGCGGCGCCGCGCGGCCGGGCCGGTACGGCGGTGTGGAACGGCAAGCCCGGTGCGGCGGGTGCCGTCGGGCGGCCGGTGCGGCGCTGCTCGGTGGTGGCGTGGTGCCGGGCGGCCGGTTCGATTTTCGCGTGTGTGCCGGGTGGGGCCGTCCGGGCTCGACCGCGTTTCTGTCCACTGTGGACTGCGGCTTGAGGGGACTCGGCGCTTCAGCCTGTGCACACGGCGGCCAGTGCGGGTGGCAACCGGTGGGGGGCTCCCACTTCCGGTCTCCACTCCCAGGGTGGCACGAGGCCCGGCGTGACGGGCGACAACCCCGACAGCAGCGCCGTGAGCACACTGAGCGGGCGGGGGAAGCGGGGGAGTGGGCCCGGCACCGGGTCTTCCCCGACCAGGTGGGTGAGCGCGAACGCGCTACCCGGAGGCGCCACCGACAGGTAGGCGGCGGGCAGGTGCTCCGCGTCCGGTAACGCGTCGAGCACGTCCACCGCGAGCACGCCCAGCGGCCGGGTGGGGTCCAGCCCCGGCGCCGCGGCCAGGACCGCGCGCGGGTCGCGCAGGTCGGCCGCCACGACGGACGCCGCGGGCGAGTCCTCCAGGATGAGCCGTGCGTGCGCGACGGTGACGGGGTCGTGGTCCACGTAGACCACCCGGGTGGCCTGGCCGTGCCGTCGTGTCACGTGGTGGGTCGGCTCCGCGGTCGGCAGTCCCGAGCCGAGGTCGAGGAACTGCCGGACGCCCCGGTCGAGCAGGTGCCGCACGGCCCGGTGCAGGAACGCCCGGTTCCGGCGGGTCAGCTCGGCCAGACCGGGCAGGTGCTGCTCGGCGAGCGCGGCGGTGTCCCGGTCGACGGGGGTGTTCAGCGTCCCCCCGAGCAGCCAGTCGTGGACGCGGGCGGGGTTGGGGTGGTCGAAGTCGCCTGGCTCGGGGCTGTCCTGGGGCACGGCCGATCCCTCCGGGCGCGGTGTGGTGGCCTGACGGTCGGGTCTGGCGTGGTTCGCACCTGCTCACACTGCCGGCGGACCGGACCACCGAGCGGGTGGTTCTTATGACAGGGCACGTTGCATAAAAGCTCATTCGGGTGAATATGACGGCCTTGGCACGGATTTTCGGGAGTTCGGGGACCCGTTCGGGGTGTACGCCGACGGCGTACTCACCACCGACAGCTGCGAAGAAGGGTTGAGGTTTGCTCCCCGAGGAAACGATCACGGCGGACGTGCGCCCGCGTCCACCGGCGCGGTGGAGGGCCCCCGACGCCCCGCCGTCCGGAACCGGGCGGCCCCGCCGTGCGGCGGACCGGGTTTCCGCACCCGGTGTCGCCTCGGACGGACGCGTGCCGGCCACGTCGCCGGACGGGTGTGGTGCACGGCGGACACCGCCGCGAGTGGTTCTCGGCAAGGGGACGGGCCGGGGCGACAGCCCGTGACCAGCACCCCCGACGACGAGGACCGCGCCAAGCAGGAATTCCGGCAGTTCTACGGTGCCAACTACGACGCTCTGCGTCGCCAGATCAGCTGGTGGGACCCGGCGGTGGACCACGACGAGATCGCCGACGACGCGTTCCTCCAGACCTGGCGCCGGTGGCGGGAGCTGGACAACCCACGCGCGTTCGTCTACAAGGCGGCCCGCAACGGGCTGCGCAACGGCAGGCGCATGGTCGGGCGGCGGGCGTCGCCCATGGACCTGCACGAGGGTGACGCGGCGCTGATGGCCCGGCCGTCCGACGTCGAGACCCGGCAGGAGTTCCAGGACGCCCTCGACCGGGTCGAGCGGCTGCCGCCGCAGTTGCGGCTGGCGGTGAAGCTCCACGCCCTCGGCTTAAGCAAAGGGGAGATCGCGACGGTGCTCGGGTGCGGCAAGAAGACGGTGGCGAACTACCTGTCGGAGGCGCGTCGGCGGCTGAGCGGGCCCGACCCGGAGGCAGGCGGGGGCAGTGGTCCGGGGGGACGACAGGACAGAGGTGACGTGTGATGTGGCGGCGGGTGGCGCACCGGATCCCCGGTACCAGGGAGTACGCGCGGTGGCGGACGGCGCGGGCGGCACTGCGATGGCGCGCGCGGTCGGGTCCGCCCGCGCCGGCCGGGCCGGAGGAGGTGGCCGCCGCGCTGGACCGGCTCTTCGCCCGCGCGGCGGCGGCACCGGACGCGGAGGCGGTGCGCCGGTGGGCCGCCGCCCTGGCCGCGCACAGCCGCCTGCCGCTGACGCCCGCCGAGTTGGAGGCTCAGCTGACCGTGTTCGCCGAAGCGCTCGCGCGGCAGGCGGCCGGCCGCGATCCGGGGGAGTGGCCCGCGCAACGCGTCGGGCGGGAGCTGGCCGTGCGGTTGGCGGTGACGCCGCGGTCGTTCCAGGACGTGGTGGAGCTGATCGTGCCGTGGCTGGAAACCCTCGGCGACGCCGGTGTGGAGGGGCGGTCGAGGGTGATCGCCGGGCTGGGCGGCGGGTTCAGCGAGGGCGTGCGCGACCGCGTGCTGGGCGAACAGCTCGCCGCGGCGGTGACGTCACCGCAGCCGGACCGGCCGTGGTTCGACGCGGCGCTGGACCGGTTGCCCCGGCCGGCGTGCGCGCTCGGCCCGGACGGCACCGTGGTCCGCGCCAACGCGGCGTTGCGCGCCCTGCTCCGCGTGGACGAGCAGGGCGGTCCACCGGACCTGCGCGCGCACCTGGCGGGACCGGAGGACCGTGCGGTGCTGGACCGGGCGTTGCGCGCGGCGGGCGGTGACGGGGTCACCGGGTGCGGCGAGGCCACCGTGACCGACCCGCACGGCGTGCCGGTGGCGCGGGTGGAGGTGACCGCGCTGCGCGGTCCGGGCGGCACGTGCCAGGTGTTCCTGCACGACGTCACGGCGTCGCGCGCGTGGCGGCAGGTCCCGCTCCCCGACCTCGACGAGGTGACGGCACTGCCGGAGCAGCGCGACTTCCTGCACCAGGTCCAGTCCACTATGGACGCCGCGGGCGCCGATGCCACGTTGGGCCTGTGCACGTTGCGGTTGCGCGAGTCGGACGAGATCACCCGCCGGTTCGGGCCGCTGGTGCGGGACTTCGTCGCGAAGGCCGTGGCGGCCCGCATCACCGCCGCCGTCGCCGGGATGCCCGCCACCACGGTGGGCCGCCTGGACCGCGACACGTTCGGCGTGCTGATCACCGACCAGGACAGCTGGCACGGCGTCACGGACACCGTGCGCCGCCTGGTGGACTGGGTGTCCGAGCCGATGTGGATCGACGACAGCGAACTGGTGCTGTCCCCGGCGGCGGGCGTCGCCGAGGCACGGCCGGGCAGCACGGCCGGGCAGCTGCTCGCCCGCGCCCGGGCCGCGTTGCACACCGGGCCGGAACCGGGTGGCCGGTGGCGCGCCCGCCGCCGGGCCGGCGTGCGCCCGGACACCCCGCACCTGCTCGCGGGGCTCGCCGACGCCATCGACCGCGACGAACTCGTGGTGGCCTACACGCCGATCGTCCGGCTGGGCGACGGGCAGGTGGTCGGCGCGGAGGCCAGCACCTGGTGGCAGCTGCCCGACGGGGACCGGCGGCAGATCGACGACCTGGTGTCCCTGGCCGACGACATCGGGCTCACCCTGCGCTGGGGCCCCTGGATCCTGCGCCGCGTGGTGGCGCAGGCCGCGAGGTGGCGGCGGGCGCTCGGCGAGGCCGCGCCGCGGATCACCGTCAACATCCCGCGCCGGATGGCCCGGGACCGCGCGCTGGTGCCGCAGGTGGAGACCGCGTTGAGCGACGGTGCCGTGGCGGCGTCCCAGCTGATGCTGTCGATGCCGCACAGCGCGGTGCTCCAGGACAACGGGACGCCGTTGGACAACCTGGTGAAGCTCGGCGGTCTGGAAGTGCCCGTGGCGTTGGAGGGGGTGGGCATCGACTTCGCCCGCTACGACACCCTCACCCGGCTGTTCCTCCAGTCGGTGGTGATCCCGTCGCAGCTGACGGCCACGTTGGACGCGCCTCGTGCCGAGGCCAGCAGGCAGGCGGTGGCGGAGAACCTGATCCGGATCAGCCGTTCGGTGAGCCGGGAGGTGACGGTGAAGGGCGTGCGCACCGCGGCGCAGCGGGAGACCGCGCACAAGCTGTCCGCGGCCCTCGGCCAGGGCGTCCTGTTCGGCGGACCCCAGCCGCCGGAGGACATCGCGGACCTGGTGGCGGCGGGGAGGAGCGCCGGCTGACCCCGACCACCGGTGCACCCGCCACCCGGCAGCTCGGCGGTGCCACCGCACAGCGGCACCCGCCCCGGAGGGGTACCCGTCGCCGCGCGTTGCCGCACAGCGGCACCTGCCCCCGGAGCGGTACCCGTCGCCGGCACGCCGCGGGCCGCTACCGGCTGCCCACCGCACAGCGGCACCCGCCCTGGAGCGGTACCTGTCGCCGCGCGTTGCCGCACAGCGGCACCCCGCCCCGGAGGGGTACTCGTCGCCGGCACGCCGCGGGCCGCTACCGGCTGCCCACCCCCGGCCGCTACCAGGCGCTGCGGGCGCCGCCTGTTACCCGCTACCGCCGCCCCCGGCCCTCGCCGCTCAGCGGAACCCGCCACGCCACGCCACTACCCGTTGCCCGCCTCCGCCGCATCCCCCACCCCCGCCGTCCGGCGACGCCGGGCGCGAACCGAACCGGAGAACCGCCCCGATGGGCTACTCACCACCGACCGCCAACCACGTCGTCGGCGACCACAACGACACCGTCGTGCAAATCGGGACCGTGCACGGCGCGGTCACCGTGCGGGGACACCTGTCCGTCCCGGACGGCCTCATCTCGACCGACCCACCCCTCGACCGGCTGACCGGCCCGCTGCACGGGCGGGACGACCTCCTCGACGTCCTGGCGGACGCCGTGTCCGCCCAGGACGGCTCGGTGGTCGTCCTGCACGGCACCGGCGGCAGCGGGAAGACCGCGGTCGCGCTGGGGCTGGCGGCCCGGGTGCGGGACCACCACCGCGGTGCCCGGGTGTGGTGGGTGGACGCCACCACCGACCACTCGCTGTCCGCCGGGTGCCGCGAGATCGCCCTCGACGCGGGTGCGCCGGTGGACCAGGTGGTCGCCGCCTGGACCGGCGCGCGGTCGCCGGTCGCGGTCCTGGCCGCGGCGCTCGCCCGCACGCCGCACCGGTGGCTGGTCGTGCTGGACAACGCCGACGACGCACGCACCTCCGCGCCGTGGCTGCCGGCCCTGCGCGGCAGCACGGGCGCGATCGTCGTCACCACGCGGGACGGCGCGGCGGACACGTGGCCGTCCGGCGCGCGGCTGCTGCCGGTCGGCCCGCTGGCGGAGGAGCACGCGGCGGACGTGCTGTGCGGGCTCGCACCCGACGCGGGCGGGCGGCCGGCGGCCCGCCGCCTCGCCCGCGCCCTCGGCCGCCTGCCGCTGGCCCTGCACCTGGCGGGCCGCTACCTGCGTGCCGCCGCCCACCACCCGCCCGTGCCGGGCGTGGCGCTGCCGGTCGACTTCGACCACTACCGCCGCGTGTTCCGCACCCGCTTCCCGCACGTCGACCAGCTCCACCAGCTGCGTGGCGCGTTGGAAGACCGCACCCTGCTCGCCCGCACCTGGGAGCTGACCCTCGACCTGCTCGCCGACCTGGGCCTGCCGCGCACCCGGCCGCTGCTGCGCTGGCTGGCGTGCTTCGCACCGGCACCGCTGCCGTACACCGCGGTGGACGCCGACGTCCTGGCCGCCTCACCCCGGTTCCCCGGCATCACGGGCCCGGAGATCGTGCGGTCGCTGACCGCGCTCACCGACTTCGGCCTGCTGGACGACGTGGTCTTCCACGACCCGCGCGCCTCCGCCTCCCGCATCCGCTGCCTGCTGCTGCACCCGGTGATCCGCGAGGCCACCCGCCACCAACCCGACCTGCGCGCCGCCGAGCAGGAGTACCTGGCGCTGTGCATCGCCGTGCTGGACGGCGCGACCACGCACCTGACGGTCACCGACCCGGAGCAGCTGTCCCGCTGGGCGGCGCTCGCACCGCATTGCGACCACGTGGTGGACCGCGTCGACGACGAGGCGCTGCCCCGGCAGTGGGAACTGCTCGCCAGCAAGCTGACCCGCACCACGGCCGTCCTCGCCCACCTGACCGGCGCTCATGCCCGCGCCGAGGCCCTGTTCGCGCGTGCGCTCGACACGCGTCGCCGCCACCTCGGCGACCACCACCCGGACGTGCTCACCGTGCGCCGCGACCTGGCGTGGCTCGCCCACACCCGGGACGGCCGGCCGCCCGCCGAGTACCCGGCCCTGGTGCGTGACTGCGCCACCCTGCTCGGCGCACACCACCCGCTCACCCTGACCTGCCGGTTCGACCTGGCGTGGATCACCGCGCAGACCGGCGCCGGCGACGCGGCCACCGCGCTCCGCGACGTCGTCCACGCCGAGCACCGGGCGCTCGGGCGGCACGACGTGAGCGGTCTCGCCGCGCAGCTGGAACTCGTCACCGCGCTGTGGCGGCGCGCGCTGGCCGGCGACGACCCCGACCCGGTGGCCGCGGAGTTCCGGCGGCTGCATGAGATGATCGACGACATCGCGCGCGACCCGGAAGCGCACCGCGGCCTGCCCGTCCCGATCGAGGTGCTGCGCCGCACCGCGCGGGAGCTGGACGCCGGTTTCGCGCGCAGGCGCGCGAGCCGCGCCTGACCACCGCCACGCGAGGTGGAAACCGCCCGGTGGGGGAGTCGCAGGGTAGCGGCGGACGGCCGGGCCGGCGATACCACTGTGCGCCGCGAAAGGCCCGTTACTGGTCCGGTTTCGGCCGCCGCGCCGTCGTTACGCTTCCCCCTGGTTGGAGTTGTCCGCACACGATTCGCTTTCCGCAGCCGATCGGCGAACGCCACCAGGGGGACTTGATGCCGGACCCGACCGCCACCGCACGCCGCGCCGACTTCCACTTCGACCCGAGCGCAGCCGGGTTCGACGTGGACCCGTGGCCCACCTACGCGTACATGCAGGAGCACGAACCCGCTTTCTGGTGGGAGGAGAAGCAAGCCTGGATCCTGACGCGTCACGAGGACGTGGTCATGACGCTGCGGGATCCGCGGTTCAGCGTGGAGTTCCGCTACTACGGCCCGGACCACCTGCCGGACGAGCAGCTCACCGCGCACCAGCTGCTCACCAGGTACGGCATGTTCTGGATGTCCTTGGAGGACCACAACCACGTCCGCGGCGCGGTCGCGTCCCTGTTCCGCGCCAACGCCGTGGCGGAGTACCGGCAGCAGGTGCAGCGGGTCGTGGACGACATCCTGGACGGCACCGCGGAGCGCGGCGAGCTGGACGTGGTCGAGGACTTCGTGCTCGGCTACCCGGCCAAGGCGATCACCGCGCTGCTGGGCATCCCGGGCGAGCAGCACGACGACTTCCTGCGGTTCGCCAGTTCCGTGCTGGACGCGTTCTACCCGTCCATCGACGCCGCCGCCTACGACGAGAAGATGTCCTACCTGCCGCACGGCGTCGCGCTGGTGGAGGGGTTGATCGAGCAGGACCGGGCGAACCCGCGTGGCGGGCTGCTGTCCGCGCTGATCGCCGCGCGCCGAGGCGGGCGGGGCCTGAGCCCGCGGCAGCTGCTCGGCATGGTGGGCGTGATCATCTCCGCGGGCAGCGAGCCCACCCGCCACCTGGTCAGCTTCACCATCTACAACCTGCTGCGCCACCCCGACCAGCTCGCGGTCCTGCGCGCGCAGCCGGACCTGCTGGGCAACGCGGTCAACGAGGTCGGCCGCTACGACAGCATGGGCAAGCTCAACTTCCCGCGCTTCCCGCTGGAGGACATCGAGCTGCACGGCGTGACGCTGCGCAAGGGCTGCCCGGTGTTCGGGGTGTTCGCCAGCGCGCAACGCGACCCGGGTGTGTTCCCGGACCCCGGCCGCTTCGACATCCGGCGCGACCAGCGCGGCAGCCTGCTGTGGAGCACGGGGCTGCACAACTGCCTCGGGCACTCGCTGGCGCAGATGATCGTCGAGGTCGCGGTGGAGACTTTCCTGCGCCGCTTCCCCGACGCGTCCCTGCTCGGCGACCCCGTGTACACCCGGGACACGTTCTTCCGGAAGATGGTCTCGCTGCCCGTCTCGCTGAAGGGGTGAGCGGCGTGCCGCCGGGGAACGGGCGGGCGGTCGTGGTCGGCGCGGGCCCGGTCGGGTGCCTCGCGGCGGTCGTGCTGAGCCGGCGCGGCTACACCGTCGACGTGTACGAGAAGCGGCCGGACTTCCGGCGCGGCGGCATCGCCGACGAGGGGCGCACGATCAACCTGTCGATCTCGCCGCGCGGCCTGCGCGCGTTGGCCGAGCACGGGTTCGGCGACGAGTTCGCCGCGGCGTCCGTGCCCATGGGCGGCCGGTCGCTGCACCTCGCGGACGGCAGCGTGCGGACCAACCCGTACGGCGCGGACAACTGGCGCACGCACTCGGTTGGCCGCAACGAGCTGAACCTGATGCTGATGCGTGGCGCGTGCCGCTTCCCGGACGTCCGGTTCACGTTCGACGCGAAGTGCGTGGCCGTCGACTTCGCCGGGCGCACGGCGGTTTTCGACCGCGCCGGGGAGCGGACGCGGGTCGGCTACGACCTGCTGGTCGGCGCGGACGGCGCGCACTCCGCGGTGCGCCGGTCGATGTCCGCCGCGGGCCTGACCGACGCCGTGGTCCGGGAACTGGGTTCCACCTACCGCGAGATCACCTTCCGGCCGGGGCCGGCGGACGCGTCGACCATCCACATCTGGCCGCGTGGCCGGTTCTTCATGGTCGCGCTGCCCAACGGCGACGGCTCGCTGCGTGCCACCCTCGTCCTGCCGTCCCGCGGACCGGACAGCGACCTCGCGCCGCCCGACGTGCCGACGTTCCTGCGGCGGCACTTCCCGGACCTCGCCGAGCGGCTGCCCGCCGCGGCCGGTGCGCCGCGCCCGGTGAACCGCATCGCCACCGCGTCCTGCACGGCGCTGACCCACGCGGATTCCGTGCTGCTGCTCGGCGACGCGGCGCACACCCTGGCGCCGTTCCTCGGCCAGGGCGTGAACGTCGGCCTGGAGGACTGCGCGCGGCTCGGCGCGTTGCTGGCCGGGCACGGCGACGACCGCCGGGCCGCGCTGGCCGCCTACGAACGCGAACGCGGGCCCGAGGGCGAAGCGGCGGCGGCGTTGTCGCTGTCCAACTACGTCGAGCTGAGCGGCCCGGAGGCGCCGTCCGCGGTGACGACGCCGGACCCGCCCCTGGCCGTGCTGGTGAACTTCTCCGGCCTGTCCTACCGGGAAGTTCTCGACAGGCACCGGTCGGCCGCGCGCCGCGCCCCGGTGCCGGAGGGGAGTGGACCGTGACCGGTGACCGCGCACCCGTGGAGCGCAGCAGTTGGGAGGACGACCGGACCGGCGCACGGGGCTGGCTGGTCATCGACGACCTGCACAACGGCGTCTCGGGCGGCGGGTTGTTCATGCACCCCGGCGCGACCGAGCGCGAGGTCACCGACCTCGCGGCCACCATGTCGCTGAAGAACACCATTCAGGAACCGAGGTTCGGCGGCGGCAAGGGCGGCATCCGGTTCGACCCGCACTCGCCGGAGGCGACCGGGGTGCTGCGCCGGTTCATGGTCGCCCACCGGGACGCGATCGCCCACCGGTGGAGCACCGGCGGAGACCTGTACACCAGCAACGAGGTGATCGAGCGGATCGCCCGCGAGGACCTGGGGCTGCCGTCGGCGTTCGTCGCGATGGCCGAGATGCTGGCCCGGCACGCCGGCATCCCGTCCCAGGCGGGTGTCATGACGGCGCGCATCGCGTTGCCCTGGGACGAGCGGTTCTCGCTGGGCGAGGCGGCCACCGGGCACTCCGTGGCCGAGTCGATCCGGGTGGTCGCGCCCGACCGGCCGCGGGTCGCCGTGCAGGGTTTCGGCACGGTCGGCGCGAGCCTCGCCCACTTCCTCGCGGACGCGGACGTCGGCACGCTCGTCGGCGTCTGCGAGCAGGACGGCTGGCTGCACTGCCCGGACGGCCTGGACGTGCCGGAGCTGCTGCGCCGCCGGGGCGTGCGGGGCCCGTTCACCGACGTGCTCGCGGCGGGCCTGCCGCCGGGGTGGCGGTGGACGCCGCGCCGACCCGGCCAGTCCGACGAGGAGCTGCTGGCGGAGTTCGCCGCCGCCTGCGGCGCGGACGTGCTCAGCGCCTGCGCCACCAGGTACGCGTTGACCCGGACCGTGCTGGACGCGTTCGTCGACGCCGGCGGCAGGCACGTGGTGTGCGGCGCGAACAACGCGCTCGCCTCGGCGGCGCTGGCCGACGAGTACCGGGACCGCGGCGTCACCGTCGTGCCGGAGTGGGTCAGCAACGCGGGCACGGCCATCCTCTTCGTGGAGGTCCTCAAGACCCCCGCCTGGACCGCCGGCACCGAGCGGCGGCTGTTCGACGTGATCACCGAGCGCATCACCCGCTTCCTCCGCGAACACCAACCGGCCGCGGCGGGCCCGCCGAAGAGTGGAGTGACACCTTGATCCGCAAGAACAGGACGCTGGAACTGATCAGGCGGGGCGAACCCGCGGTCGGCACGTGGCTCCAACTGCACAGCGTGCACGCCACGCGGTTGCTGGTCGCCCAGGGTTTCCACCGGTGGATGCTGGTCGACTTCGAGCACACGCCGGTGGACCACACCACCGCCGCCCACATCTTCTCCACCATCGCCGACCTCAGCGGCGGCGAGATCACCCCGCTGGCACGCGTCGCGGCCGGCTCGGTGGACCAGGTCAAGCAGGCGCTGGACGCGGGCAGCCAGGGCGTGATCGTGCCCATGGTGAACTCCGCGGCGGAAGCCGAGGCCGCCGTCCGCGCCGCGCGGTTCCCGCCGGCCGGTGTGCGTGGCGCGGGCGGGCTCGCGCCGCACCTCGGGTTCGGCGTCAACCGGCCGACGTACCTGGCCGAGGCGAACCGGGAAATCCTCGTCGGGGTGCAGATCGAGACGGTGGCCGGGTTGGCGAACGTCCGGGAGATCGCCGCGGTGGACGGGGTGGACCTGGTCTTCGTCGGGCCGTTCGACCTGCACATGGCGCTGGAGCTGCCGTCGAAGGTGTGGAGCACCGAGCCGCGCTTCCTCGCCGCCGTGCACGAGATCATCACCGCCGCCAAGGAGGCGGACAAGCCGGTCGGCGTGCTGTGCGCCGAAGCGCACCAGGCGCGGGACCGGCTCGCGGAGGGCTTCACGTTCGTCGGCATGGCCAGCGACGCGCACGTAATGCTCACCTACGCGGGCAAGCAGTACGGCGCGCTGTACGGCATCGAGGAGCCGCCGGAGACCTGGTGCAACACCAACAACCTGGACCGCCTGCCGGACTCGTTGCGCGGCCTGCCGCGCCGGCCGCCGGGGTCCACCGGGAACGAGTGAGGGGGGAACCTCATGCCCACCACCAGGATCGTCATCGTCGGCGGCGGCACCGCCGGTTGGATGACGGCGTCCTACCTGCGCGCCGCGTTCCACGACCGCGTGGACGTGACGCTCGTCGAGTCGGCTCGCGTGGGCGCGATCGGCGTCGGTGAGGCCACGTTCAGCACCGTGCGGCACTTCTTCGACTACCTCGGCCTGCGCGAGGCGGAGTGGATGCCGCGGTGCAACGCCACCTACAAGCTCGCCATCAGGTTCGAGAACTGGCGGGCGCCCGGCCACCACTTCTACCACCCGTTCGAGCGGGCCCGGGTGGTGGACGGGTTCCCGATCGCCGAGTGGTGGCTGCACGAGGGCCTGACCGAGCGGTTCGACCGGGACTGCTTCCTGATCGCCGCGATGTGCGACGCCCAGCGCTCGCCGCGCCACCTGGACGGCAGGCTGTTCGAGCGGGACCTGGACGAGGACGGCCCGAACCGCCGGACCACGTTGACCGAGCAGGACACGCAGTTCCCGTACGCGTACCACTTCGACGCGTCGCTGCTCGCCGAGTTCCTGGCCGAGTACGCGACGACGCGTGGCGTGCGGCGGGTCGTGGACGACGTCGTGGACGTGGGCGTCGACCCGCGGGGCTGGATCGAGCACATCCGCACCCGCGAGTCGGGCGAGATCAGCGGCGACCTGTTCATCGACTGCACCGGTTTCCGGGGAATGCTGATCAACCAGCGGCTCGGCGAGCCGTTCGTGTCCTACCAGGACAGCCTGCCGAACAACCGGGCCGTGGCGTTGCGCGTGCCGCTGGACATGGAGCGCTTCGGGCTGCGGCCGTACACGACGGCCACCGCCTCGGCCGCCGGGTGGATCTGGACCATCCCGCTGTGGGAGCGGATCGGCACCGGCTACGTCTACGCCGACGGGTACTGCACGCCGGAGGAGGCGGAGCGGACGCTGCGGGAGTTCGTCGGGCCCGCGGCGGACGACCTGGAGGCCAACCACATCCGGATGCGCATCGGCCGCACCGACCGGAGCTGGGTCAACAACTGCGTCGCGATCGGCCTGGCCAGCGGTTTCGTCGAGCCCCTCGAGTCGACCGGGATCTTCTTCATCCAGCACGCCGTGGAGCAGCTGGTGAAGCACTTCCCGGGACCGGACTGGGACCCGGCGTTGCGGGAGTCGTACAACCGGGCCGTCGCGCGGTGCATGGACGGGGTGCGTGAGTTCCTCGCCCTGCACTACTGGGGCGCGGCGCGTGCCGACAACGACTACTGGCGCGACACCAAGACCCGCGCCGTGCCGGACGCGCTGGTCGAGCGGGCCGAGCGGTGGCAGGTCAAGCTGCCCGACCGGGAGAGCATCTTCGGCCACTACCACGGCTTCGAGGCGTACTCGTGGATGTGCATGGTGCTCGGCCTCGGGCGCATCCCGGTGCGGCCGACACCCGCGCTCGCGCTGCTCGACCCGACGCCCGCCCGCAAGGAGTTCCAGCTCGTCCAGAACACGGCTCGCGACCTGGTGGCGAGCCTGCCCAGCCAGCACGAGTTCTTCGCCACGCTGCACTGAGCCCGGCGGGCCGCCCTCGCGCGGGGCGGCCCGCACCTCCACGGGTTCTCCACAGGTGTCGGTGCACGACCCGCCCGGTCGCCTCGCGTGGGCCGAACCTCCCGGGGTGTCGACCTGGCGCACCACCTGCCGCGGGGCCGCCCGCGTGGGCGGCACACACCTCTACCGATGGAAGGGGTCGCATGACGACCAGCCCAGACCTCGGCACGGGCGCCTGCGCCCCGGACCGGATGCGGGCCCTGATGGCGGGGTTCCCCACCGGGGTGAGCGTTGTGACGGCCGTCGGCGCCGGTGGTGCGCCACTGGGCATGACGTGCTCGTCGCTGTGCAGCGTGACGTTGTCGCCGCCGACCCTGCTCGTGTGCCTGCGCGGGCGCAGCCCCACCCTGGCCGCGGTCCGCGCGAGCGGCCGGTTCGCGGTCAACCTGCTGCACGCCGACGCCCGTGCGACGGCGGAGCTGTTCGCGTCCGGGGCGGTCGACCGGTTCGACCGGGTCCGCTGGCGGACCGAACCGGGTGGCGGCGGACCGCACCTGTACACCGACGCGCACTCGGTCGGCGACTGCCGGGTGACCGACGTGCGCCCGGTGGGGGACCACGCGGTGGTGCTCGGCGAGGTGGTCCGGGTGACGCAGTGGCCGGCGCAGCCACCGCTGCTGTACGGGTTGCGGCGCTACGCCACGTGGAATGCGAACACGCGCTGAGCGCGTCCCGCCACCGGGCGGGTGCTTCCCCTACCATCGCGGGCGCCGGTGGACGCCGTGCCGGCCGAACCGATCCGGAGTTGTTCGCGCATGGACCTCCTGATGCACCTCCTGCCCGGCCTCGCGGTGCTCGCGTGTGCCGCCGTGTACGGCGCAGACCTGTTCGCGGCCCTGGTGCTGCGGTCCGCGTTGTCCGAAGTGGACGATCGCACGCTCACCGCCACGATGGGCCGGGTGCACCGCTACGGCGACCGCCGGATGCCGGTGCCGTTCGCGGTGAGCGTCGTGGCCTCCGCGCTGACCCTGGTGGTGGCGTTGCTGACCGGGCGCTCGGGCACGGCGGTGGCGAGCGCCGTCGCCGTCGTCGCGCTCGGCGCGTGGCTCACCGTCTACCTGCGGGTCAGCGCGCCGATCAACCGCGTCCTCACCGCCGCCGCCGAGGCGGGCGAGGAACTGCCGGACGCACGCGAGCGGCAGCGGCGGTGGGACCGGGTGGTGCCCGCGCGGCTCACCCTCCAGGGCATCGCCGTGGCCGCGCTGTGCACGGCCCTGGCGCTGGCCTGAGCGGTCACGGGCGCACGCCGCCCGCGATACCGCGGCACAGGCTCGGCAGGACCTCGGACAGCACACCCGTGGCCCGGTCGAGCTGGTCGTCGTCGAGGTGGCCGATACCCAGCACGAGGGTGCGGCCGAGGCCGTGGACCGTGGTCATCCCGTCCCGCCCGGAGAACACGATGCCCAGGCCGCGCAGCAGTGCCCGCAGGTCGGGCTCGTCGGCGGAGTCGTCCACGTGCACCAGCATGTTCGCGCCGGAGAACAGGACGGCCGACTCGCCGAGCGGCGTGCCCTGGAAGCGGCGGCGGGCGCGGACCACCTTGCGCTCGTAGGTGCGGGCCAGCAGGTTCGCGTAGCGGACGACCTCGCCGGACACCAGCAGCGTGCGCATCGCGCGCTGCGCGATCCCGTCCGCGGTGTCCTCGGTGGTCATGCGGCGCTCGATCAGGCGGCGCAGCGCGGGCGGCGGCACCAGGTAGGCCAGCCGCAGCTCGTCGGAGAACAGGTGTGAGAAGTCGCCGACGTGCGTGACCCGCGCCCAGTCGATCGTCTTGAGCGGTGGCACGTACCGGCCGCTGATCAGCTCCGTGCCGTGGTCGACCTCCACCACGTGCGCGTTCTGCTCGCCCGCCAGCCGCAGCAGCGACCGCCGGTAGCCGAGCGGCATGGTGTCGACGCCGGGGCAGCGCCCGCCGGGCACGGCGACCAGGGCGTCCACCGCGACCCGGCCGGTGTCCGGCAGGCGCAGCACGCGGAACCCCGGACCACGCCACGGCGACGTCGGCGCGGCCGGGTCCAGCAGCACCGTGCCCCGACCGTCCAGCACCGCGCGGGAGAACAGCTCGATGCCGTGCCGGATGCCGCGCGTGATCAGCACCTCGCGCCAGTCGCACCGCACGCCGCGGGCCTTCGTGAGGTAGTTGGCGACGTGCTTGCGCAGCTCCGGCAGCCCTTCGACGGGCAGCGAGGCCGTGCCCGGCGGGCGGTAGGCGGCCTCGTGCCACGCCGACCGCCACGCCACCTTCGGGAACTGCTCGGCGTTCGTGCGGCCGACCGACATGTCGATCGCGCGTGGCCGCGCGCGCTGGGCACGTGACGGCTCGCGCCGCCTGCCCGCCGTGCTGACGAACGTCCCGGCGCCACGTCGGCGGTGCAGCACGCCGCGCCCGAACAGCTCGGTGTAGGCGGAGACCACGACACCGCGGGAGATGTCGAGTTCGCGGGCCAGGACGCGACTGGACGGCAGTTGATCGCCCGCTTCCATCGCGGTCGAGCCCAGCAGCCGTTCTATCTGATCGGCAAGTTGCAGATACAGCGGGCAAGCCGAGTGGCGATCAATGACTATGGGCAACCTCGTTCGATTCGAATACCGCATGAGCCCCCCGAATGGCGGTGTGCAACCGTGGCTTGAGCTGCACCCTTGTCGAGCAGCGATTCGACACCCCAGAACAGCTCGGACCCCCGCCCACCACCGCTCGTGGACGGGTCGTGTGCATTGTGCCACACTAATGTCCAGGGGGAATTGCCAAGAAACCGCGGACCGGCGGGATGGGGGACCGGTCGGGCGGTGGGTAAAGCACGGGTTAATGCGTTGGCAGCGGCGGACGAATCCGTTGTCGATCTATTCCCGACGACCTGGGCGGAACGCGGCGGAATTGGTGGGCCGCGGGAGGCCCCGGATGGGGTGAAGCGCGCTCGCGGTTGTCGGCGGCCCGGTGGCCGAACGGGCGGGGCGATTGCGCGGGGACGCCGAGCCGGAGGGCGCGGCGGCCCATCATGGGAGCAGGACCTGCCGAGCGGGGGCGGGCTCGCCAAGGGGGCGCGGCTGCCGGGGGCGCGGTGCGGACGCGGGCGTGGTCGCTGAAGCGCGGATGCGGGGGACCACCCCTCGGCGCGGGCCGTTTCCCCGCACGCGCCGATGCGGGGGACCACCAGGGGTGCGGGCGGGGCGGAGACCTGCTCGGCTTGACCGCGGGTACCGGGCGGCGGACCTGGCCCCGTGGCTCGTGGCGCAGCGGTGTCGGGCGACGGGGGCGGCGGCCTGCGGGCCGCCGCCCCCGAGCGGGTGCGCCGCGGTCGGGCTCAGCGCTCGCCGAGCTGCCACTCCGGTCGGACGTAGTGGCAGGTGTACCCGTTCGGGTAGCGCTCCAGGTAGTCCTGGTGCTCCGGCTCGGCCTGCCAGAAGTCGCCCGCCTGGGCGACCTCGGTGACCACCGGGCCCGGCCACTTCCCGGACGCGTCGACGTCGGCGATGGTCGCCTCCGCCACCCGCTTCTGCTCGTCGCTCTCGTAGAAGATCGCGGAGCGGTAGCTGGTGCCGATGTCGTTGCCCTGGCGGTCGCGGGTTGTCGGGTCGTGGATCTGGAAGAAGAACTCCAGCACCTGTCGGTAGCTCAACCGCCGCGGGTCGAACACGATCTCGATCGCCTCGGCGTGCGTGCCGTGGTTGCGGTACGTCGCGTTCGGCACGTCGCCGCCCGTGTAACCCACACGAGTGGAGATGACGCCGGGGTGCTTGCGGAACAGGTCCTGCATTCCCCAGAAGCACCCGCCCGCGAGGACGGCTTTCTCGGTCGCCGTGGTCATGTGTCGCTCCTCTGGTCGATGCCCACCAACCAGAACGCTCTCACAACCCGACGTCATCCCCGGCCCGGCTGTGATCCACGACCGTCCGCCCCGGCCTCGCCACGAACGCGTACGCCAGCCACGAGCCGACCCTGGCGACGGCGATGCCGCACGTCATCGCGATCGCGCTCGCCCCGCCCAGCGACGCCAGCGGCGCGATCAGCGCCCCGAGCAGGAAACCGGTGCCGCCCAGCAGCGCGACGGCCGTGCCCGCGTTGTCCGGGTGGCGGACGAGGGCGAGCGCGGTGGCGTTCGGCGAGGCCATGCCACCGGTCAGCACGGTGGCGAACAACGCGGGCAGGAAGACCTCCAGCGGCGCGTGGCAGAGGGCCGCCACGAGGGTGACCGCGCTGGTGACGACGGCCAGCAGCGCCTCCACGACCAGCAACCGCTCCGGAGCGCGCCTGCGCAGCAGCAGGGCGTTGCACCACCCGCCCAGCACCAGGCCGACCGAGTTGACGCCGAAGATCAACGCGAACGCCTGCGGGCTCACCCCGTAGCCGCCCTCGAGCACGAACGGGCTGACCGAGATGTAGACGAACAGGGCGATGCCGCCGATGCCCGAGCCCAGGGCGCAGCCGACGAACAGCCGGTCCCGCACCACGGCCCGGAACCCCGCCCGCACCCGCCGCAGCCCACCCGCGTGCCGGAGACCCGGGTGCAGGGTCTCCGGCAGCGCGGCGACCGCGAGCAGCAGCGCCGCGGAGATCGCGGCCAGCACCACGAACAGGCCGCGCCAGTCGGTGACGTGCAGCAGCTGCCCGCCCAGCACCGGCGCGAAGACGGGCGCGCACCCGCCGACGAGCATCAGCAGCGACAGGATGCGTGCCATCCGCCTGCCCTCGTAGAGGTCGCGGACCATGGCCTCGACCACCACCATGCCCGCCGACCCGGCGAGCCCCTGCACCAGCCGCAGCACGACCAGCACCGCGATGGACGGCGCCGCCGCGCACAGCAGGGACGCCACCGCGTACGTGACCACACCGACCACCAACGGCCGCTTGCGGCCCACGCGGTCGCTCAGCGGTCCGATGAACAGCTGACCGACCGCGAGACCGACCATGCACGCCGAGATGCTCCACTGCGCCGCGTCGTCGGACGCCCGGAGCTGGTGGGCCAGCGCGGGCAGCGCGGGCAGGTAGAGGTCGATGGACAGCGGTCCGAACGTGGACAGCGCCCCGAGCAGCAGCAGGCGGGTGCGGGGCGGCCCGTTCACCCGTGCGGTTCGGTCATCGCCGCCTCCGCTGCGCGAGCAGCAGCCGCGCCCTCGGGTCGACGAACGCGCGCAGCGCGTTGCCCGCGACGTTGAGCAGGAACACGAACAACGCGATGGTCAGGCCGGGGAACAACACCATGGTCGGGTGGTCCTGGAGGTACGTGCGCCCGTCGGCGACCATGTTGCCCCAGGTGGCGGTGGGTGGCGAGATGCCGAGGCCGAGGAAGCTCAGGGAGCCGTCGATCAGCATCGCACCCGCCGACAGCAGCACGCACTGCACCACCGCGAGCGGCAGCGTGTTCGGCAGCACGTGCACGGCGAGCGTCTTCCACGGCCCCATCCCGGACACCCGCGCCGCCTTCACGTAGGTGCGGGTGGTCAGGCCCAGCACGCGGCTGCGGATGACCCGGGCCGTGTACGGGGTGAAGATGATCGTCACCGCCAGCAGCTCGCTCAGCATCCCGGGACCCATGACGACCGCGAACACGATCGCCAGGATGATCGACGGGAACGCCATCCACGCGTCCACCACCCGCATGATCACCCGGCCGGCGCGGGCGAAGTAGCCCGCGACCAGCCCGATGAACGTGCCCAGCCCGGCGGCGCAGAGCGTGATCAGGAGCGTCATCCCGATCGACACCCGCCCGGCGGAGGCCCACCGCGCGAACAGGTCGCGGCCGTACTTGTCGGTGCCCATCGGGTGCTCCGCGGACGGCGGCAGCAGGCGGCGCGCCGGGTCGGGCGCGTTGGGGTCCGGCAGCACCAGCGGCAGGACCGCGACCACCAGCGTGATCGCGACCAGCAGCCCGCAGGCCACCACCAGCGCGGTGTTGCGCCGCGCGAAGGAGCGGTACCGGCCGGCCCGCGCCGGCCGGTCGACCAGGACGCCGTCCGTCATGACACCCGCACCTTCGGGTCGATCACCGCGTACGCGAGGTCGACCAGCAGGTTCACGACCACGAACAGGATCGCGATGAACATGACGCCCCCCTGGATCAGCGGGAAGTCCCGGGCGTACACCGCGCCGAGCAGCATGGTGCCGAGACCGGGTATCACGAAGATGCTCTCGATCACCACGACGCCGCCGATCAGCGACGCGAAGTTCAGCCCGGCCGTGGTGAGCACCGGCAGCATCGAGTTGGGCAGCACGTGCCGCAGCACGATCCGCCGCTCGCCGACGCCCTTGGCCCGCGCCGTGCGCAGGTAAAGCTGGGACAGCTCGCCGAGCACGCTCTCCTCCATGGTGATCGTGAGGAACGCGGTCTGCCCCACCACCAGCACCGCCAGCGGCAGCGCGAGTTGCGCCACCGCCGTCGCCGGGTCCTCGAACAGCGGGGTGTAGCCGCTGGTGGGGAACCAGCCGAGGGTCAGCGCGAACACGTAGACGGCGATCAGCGCGAGCCAGAACTCCGGCAGGGCGAGCCCGAACTGCGCGGCCCGGCCCACGAACCGCGCCGCCGGGTTGTGCGGTGACACGGCGGCCCAGCTGACGATCAGCACGGTGAGCAGGAAGCTGATCGCCGTGCCGAGGACGGCCAGGGTGAGGGTGGGCACGACGTGGTCCGCGATCATCTGCGGCACGGGCAGCTGGTACTTGATCGACGTGCCGAAGTCACCGGTCAGCACGTTGCCCAGCCAGTGCAGGTACTGCTCGTGCAGCGGGCCGGTCAACCCCAGTTCGCGGCGCAGCCGGTCGAGCTGCTCCGGGGTGGCCTTGGTGCCCAGCAGCACCTGGGCCGGGTCGCCCGGAATGGACCGCAGGAGGAAGAACAGCACGGTGCCGACCACGAACAGCACCACCACCAGATCGCGCAACCGGCGCAGGACTACGGCGGTCATCGGCGGCTACCCCGCCAGCCAGACGTCGGCGAACTCCATGCCCCAGCCGTCGTACCCGCGCACCTTCGAGCTGAAGGCCACATAGGACTTCGCGGTGTACAGCGTGATGGTCGGCAGGTTCTCGGCCGTGAACTGCTGGATGCGGTCCACCTCGCGCCGCTGGTCCGCCGGCGTGGCCGCCGCGTTGTAGGCGCCGAGCAACGGCTGGAGGCGGTCCCGGGGGTAACCCATGTTGTCCAATCCCTGGACGTTGTCGCTGTAGGACGGCACGGGCGGGTTGGCGTCGTCCATCAGCGCCAGCACGTCCCAGCTGTCCGGCTCGTTGTTCTTGCGGCCCATGAGGGTCGCGAAGTCGTAGCTGTCGATGGTCGCCGTGACACCGATCTTCTCCAGCTGGCTCTGGATGATCACCAGCGCGTCCTTGAACTGCGGGAACTCGTCGGTGGTGATCATGCGGACGGCCTGCCCGGGACGCAGCCCGGCCTCCTCGAACAGCTTCTTCGCCCGCTCCGGGTCGTGCTGGGACCACCTGTCCTTGCCCGCGGCGGAGTACATGGCCTTGTTCGTCTGCGCGGCGAACGCGCCGTCGCTCGGCGACACCAGGTCCGGCACGCCCTGCGCGGCCATCACGGCGGCCTTGTCGATGACCAGGTTCATCGCCTCGCGGGCCTGGGGCTTGGCGAAGAGGGAACCGGGGTTGTGGTTGAGCGCCACGTACTGGATGTTCGCCGCGGCCTCGACGCCGAGCTTGAGGGTGTCGGTCCGCTTGATCTGGTCGTACTGGTCGTGTGACGGCTCGGCCACGTCCAGCAGGCCGGTCTGGAGCCCGTTGAGCACGGCGTCGGCGTCGGCGACCACCTTGTACGTGATGGTGTCCAGGTAAGCGTTCTTCTTCCCCGCGTAACCACTGGACTTCCCGTCGGGCGGCTGGTAACGGTCGTTGCGCTCCAGCACGATCTCCTGACCCGGCGTCCACGACTTGACCTTGTACGGGCCGCTGCCGGTGGACCGCTCGCGGGGAATTCCCGTGGGACCGGCCGCCGCGATGTCGGATTCCTTGCGGATACCGGTGCCGTGGCTCGCCGCGACGAGCGCGACGAGGTTGAACGGCGAGCTGAGCGTCACCAGCACGGTGCTGTCGTCCGGTGCGGTGATGTCCTTCAGCACGGGCTTGAGCGATCCCGCGTAGCTGCCGTTGGCGACCCAATACTTCAACGACGCCACCGCGTCCGCGGCGCGCAGCGGCGTGCCGTCGGCGAACACGACCCCCTTGCGCAGCGTGAACTCGTAGCTCAGGCCGTCGTCCGCCTTCTTGTACGATTCCGCTAGCACCGGTTGGGGTTGGTAGTCGGCGTCGATCGTCACCAGTTGCTCGTACACCTCGTGCCCGATGTAGGTGACGCCGGCGTTGGTGTTCTGCACCGTGTCCAGGGACCCCGGGTCCTGGGCGAGTCGAACGGTGAGGTTCCCGCCGCGCACCGGTGGACCGGTTTCGTCGGCGAGCTTGGTAGCCGGGGTGGCACAGGCGGTGAGCACCAGCCCGACCGCGGCGAGTGCGGAGATCCTGTGCTTGAGACGTCGTGCGGTGCGATCCATTGCGGCTCCTCGCGCCTGGTTTCCGCAGGTCGGTGGCCGAGAAGGTAGTCGGGGGCACCGGGGGCGCACAGACGCCGATGTCGGCTTTTCTGTCACTCAGGCGAAATCGCCACAACCCCACCTGCCACTGTGGACAGACGTGCCCCCGTACCCGCAGACTGTCCGGCAACCCTTGTAAGACGGGGTGTTCGCGGTACAGAATCACCGGATTCCGGGTCGTGCCGGCCGGCGGAAGGGATGACACCCGTGTCGCTACTGGAGATCGACCGACTGTCGGTCGGCGTGCTCGCCGACGACGTCGCCACCGAACTGGTCCACGAGCTGTCGCTCAGCCTGGAGTCGGGTCGGACCCTGTGCGTGGTCGGCGAGTCGGGCAGCGGCAAGACGGTCACCGCGTTGTCGGTGATCCGGCTGCTCGAATTCGTCGCACCGGTGCGGACGACCGGCGCGGTCCGGTTGGACGACGTGGACCTCACCGCGCTCGGTCCGGCGGCGATGCGGTCGGTCCGCGGTCGGCGGATCGGCATGGTGTTCCAGGAGGCGCTGGACTCGCTCAACCCGGCGCAGCGGATCGGCGCGCAGCTCGCCGAGGCGCACCAGCCGGGCGCGGCTCGCCGCGACGCGCGTGCCGCGGCCCGCACCCGCGCGCTGGACCTGCTGCGCGAGGTCGGCTTCACCGATCCGGAACGCGTCGCGAACCTGTACCCGCACCAGCTCTCCGGCGGGATGCAGCAACGCGTGATGATCGCGATGGCGTTGATGGCCGGACCGGACCTGCTGCTGGCCGACGAGCCGACCACCGCGCTGGACGTGACGACGCAGGCCGAGATCCTGCGGTTGTTCCGCGACGTCCAGCGGGAGCACCGGATGGCGTGCGTGTTCATCACCCACGACATGGGTGTCGCGGCGGAGATCGCCGACCGGATCGCCGTGATGTACGCGGGCCGCCTGGTCGAGGTGGGTCCGGCGGCGGACGTGTTGTCCGCACCGCGGCACCGCTACACCCGCGCGCTGGTGGAGTGCGTGCCGCGGATCGGGACGCGCCGCGCCGAGGGGCTGCCGTCGATCCGGGGTTCGGTGCCCGCGGCGGGCGAGGTGCTGCCGGGCTGCCGGTTCGCCCCGCGCTGCGCGCACACCGTCGACCGCTGCGCCGCCGAGGAACCGCCGCTGGCCGTCGACGGCGAGTCGGAGGTGGCGTGCTGGCACCCCGGCGCGGGCCCGGTCGAGCTGCCGCTGACCGCGCCGCCGCCGCTCGCCGCGCCCGCCGCCGAGGAGGTCGCGCCGCTGCTGGAGGTGCGGGACGTGCACCGCGCGTTCACCACGCGCAGCGGACGCGCGGGCGGCCTGTTCAAGCTGCGCCGCCGCGAGCGCACCAACGCCGTGGACGGGGTGAGCCTGACCGTGCGGCCGGGTGAGTTCTTCGGCCTGGTCGGCGAGTCCGGCAGCGGCAAGACCACGCTCGGCCAGCTCGTCGCCGCCCTCGACCACCCCACGTCGGGCACGATCACGGTCGCCGGGCAGCAGCACACGCCACGCGGGCTGGAGGGCGACGTCCGCGCGTTCCGCCGCACCGTGCAGCTCGTCTTCCAGGACCCGCAGAGTTCCCTGGACCCGAGGCACACCATCGGGCGGATCATCGCCGAGCCGCTGCGGGAGCTGACCGACCTGCGCGGCGCCGCGTTGCGCCGCCGGGTGGAGCGCCTGCTGGACGAGGTCGGCCTGCCGAAGTCGATCATCGACCGGATACCGGCGCAGATCTCCGGTGGCCAGCGCCAGCGGGTCGCGATCGCACGCGCCATCGCGCCCGAACCGGCGCTGGTGGTGGCCGACGAGCCCACCTCCGCGCTGGACGTGTCGGTGCAGGGGCAGGTGATGAACCTGCTGCTCGACCTGCGCCGCGAGCGCGACCTCGGCTTCCTGTTCATCACCCACAACCTGAGCCTGATCCTGTCCGTGGCAGACCGGGTCGGCGTGATGAAGGACGGCAGGCTGGTGGAGGTGGCGACACCGGCGGAGATCGCCGCCGCGCCGAACCACGAGTACACCCGCACCCTGCTGGCCGCGAACCCCGGCATCCGACCGACCGCGCCCGCCGCGGGCTCGCACGAGTGACAGCGGGAGGAGCAGTGCAGCCGGTACCCCTGCCGACCCACCGGTTCGACGACCCGCTGATCGCGGACGGCCCGCCGGGGTTCGCCATCGGGTCGTTCGCCGACCTGTCGCCGTGGTCGGACGCGCCGTACCCGCACCGGCACGACTTCTACGAGCTGGTGTGCGTGACCGGCGGGTCCGGCACGCACGTGATCGACTTCGTGCCGTACCAGGTCGCGCCGCCGACGCTGTACTTCATCGCGCCGGGCCAGGTGCAGTTCTGGGAGCGCCGCGCGCCCCTGGAGGGGCACGTGGTGGTCTTCGTGGAGGAGTTCCTGGTGCCCCAGTACGGGGACCGGGTGTCGCCACGCCGGTCGCTGGCGCTCGACCCGCTCGGCACCGGGCACGCGCTGCACCTGGCCGCCGAGCAGGTCGAGTCGGTCACGGCGCTGATCACGGCGTTGGAGCGCGAGTACCGGCGGCCCGGCGGGGCGGACGTCTCGGTGCTCCAGGCGTACCTGCACGTCCTCCTGGTGGAGATGCGCAGGCTGCACCGGGACGTGGGCGCGGGCGCGGTGGAGGAGGACCGCGGCACCGCGCTGGCCCGGCGTTACCTGCGACTGGTCAGCGAGGAGCTGCCGCACGAGCAGACCGTGCGTGGTTACGCCAGCCGCATCGGCGTCACGCCGAAGCACCTGGCGGACGTGGTGAAGCGGACCACGGGCAAGCGGCCCGCCGAGATCATCCGCGCCGCGCTGACCGTGGAGGCCAAGCGGCTGCTGACGCACACCGACCTCACCGTGGCGCAGGTGTCGGAGCGGCTGGCGTTCGACAACCCGTCGTACTTCGGCCGGTTCTTCAAGCGGGAGACCGGGATGAGCCCCGGCGAGTTCCGCCGCCGCGCGACCGGCGCGGACCACCTCCGCTCAGTGACACGGCCGCCGACCTGACGCGCTACCCGCGCCCGGAGGCGCTGCCTAACGTCGGTGCATGGACTCCTCCGTAGTGGCCATCCGGGCGCGGTTCGCCGAACGCCGTGCCGAGCAGCTCCGCCCCCTGCTCACCGAAGACCTGGTGCGCGCCTGGCTCGACGAACCGGGCGCGGTCGACCGGGAACCGCTCAGCCTCGTGGCCCGGTTCCTCGACGCCCGCCCGCCCACCGAGCGGTTGTCCGTGCACGAGTCGGCGGACGGGCGGTGGCGGCTCGTCCGCCCGCCCGCGCGGCGTGGCGAGACCTACCGGCTCGCCGACCGCCGCGAGTTCACCGACGCCGGGGAGGCCCGCGAGGCGTGCCTCCGGCGGGAGTTGCACGACGTGTTCGGCTACGGCGAGCCGCCCGCGGACGCGATCGACGGTCCCGAGCTGCGCGAGGACGGCCCGGTCCTGCTGGGCTACGCGGACCGGGTCAGCGCGGCGCCCGGCGAGGCGCTCGCCTTCATGGTGTCCGCCGAGGGCGTCGCCGAGTACACCACCGAGCTGCTTCGGCTGCGGCACACCGACGACGACCCGGACGGGCCGGGTGTCCGCGTCGAACCCGTGCCGGGCGCCTGGCGCGGCACGCACCGCGGCCACGTCCAGCGCACCCGGCTCGGCTCGCACATCGCCGTCCGGGACGCGCACGGCGCGACGACCGGTGACGGCGGGTTCGCCGTCGCGGCCTACGTCCACCCGACCCACGTGACCGGCGGGCCGCAGGCCGTGATCGCCCGCTGGAACGACGGCGCGCGCGGCTACGCGCTCGGCATCGACGGCGAGGGCCGCGCGACGCTGTGGCTCGGCGACGGCACCCGTGAGACGGCCGTGCACGCCGACGCGCCGTTGGAACTGCACCGGTGGTACGGCGTGGCGGCGAGCTACGACCCGGCGACGGGGCGCGCGGTGCTGGTCACCCGGCCCCTGGTGAACAGCGCCAACAGCCGGGTGAGCCCGATCGTGGTGGACGACCGGCCGCACGTGGTGGAGCGGCGGGTCGACGCGGCGTTCACCCCGGCCGACCACGGCGACCTGCTGTTCGGCGCGCTCACCCCGGACGCCGGCCACTACAACGGCAAGGTCGAGCGGCCGGGTTTCTGGCCGCACCCGCTGTCCCGCGCCGCGCTGGTGGCCGCCGCGTCCGACGACCACGACGCACCGCTGCGCTGGGCGTTCGAACCGGGCGCGACGGCGGCGTCGCTGGTGGTGCCGTGCGTCGGGCGGCCCGGCCTGGACGGGCGGCTGGTGAACCTGCCGGTGCGCGGCGTGACCGGCCGCCACTTCACCGGCCGGGTCGAGCACTACGCGGTCGACCCGCGCGGGTACGCCGCGATCCACTTCCACGACGACGCGTTGGCCGACGCCGACTGGGTGCCCAGCCACGAGTTCACCGTGCCCGCCGACCTGCCCAGCGGCGTGTACGCGCTGCGCGTCGCGGCGGTCGACGGGTCGTGCGAGCGGTCCGTGCCGTTCGTGGTGCGCCCGCCCGCGGGCACCGCCACCGGTCGGCTCGCGTTGCTGCTGCCCACCGCCACCTACCTGGCGTACGCGAACGAGCGCGGCCTCGGGCACGTGCCCGCCGTGCCACCGGGCACGGTGTTCCTGGAGCACCGCTACGACCTGGGCCACTCCGCGTACGCGCGGCACACCGACGGCAGCGGCGTCTGCTACACCTCGTGGCGGCGGCCGATCCTGACCCTCGCGCCGGGTTTCCGCATCCACCTGTCGCCGTTCATGCTGGCCTCCGACCTGTACATCGTCGACTGGCTGACCGAGCTGGGCTACGACTTCGACGTCATCACCGACCACGACCTGCACGCGGAGGGCGTGGACCTGCTGCGCCGCTACCGCGCGGTGCTCACCGGGTCGCACCCCGAGTACGCGTCCGGGGAGATGATCGACGCCATCGAGGCGTACGTCGACGGCGGTGGGCACCTCGCCTACCTCGGCGGCAACGGCTACTACTGGGTCGTCTCGTTCCACCCGGAGCTGCCGCACGTGATGGAGCTGCGGCGCGGCGAGTACGGCACCCGGAGCTGGCAGGCGCGGCCCGGCGAGTACCACCACGCCACGACCGGCGAGCGCGGCGGCCTGTGGGCGGGGCGCAACCGCGCGCCGCAGAAGGTGTTCGGGGTCGGGTTCTCCGCGCAGGGCGGCGGGCCGTCCGGGCACTACCGGCTCGGACCGGACCCCGACCCGGCGAAGCTGCTGCACGACGTGCCCGAGGTGTTCGGCGAGGTGTCGCTGCACGGCGGGGCGGCGGGCAACGAGATCGACCGCTACGACATCGCGCTGGGCAGCCCACCGGACGCGGTCGTGCTGGCCACCTCCGAGGGGCTCGGCGACGGCTACCAGTACGCCGTGGAGGAGCTGAGCGGCACGCACCCCGGACAGGGCGCGACCGAGCACCCCGACGTGCGGTCGGACATCGTGCACTTCCACACCCGCGGCGGTGGTTCGGTGTTCGCCACCGGCTCCATCGACTACAGCAGCGGCCTGTCCGCCAACGGCTACGACAACGGCCTGTCCCGGCTCACCCGCAACGTCCTCGACCACTGGCTGGCCGACAATGACTGAATCACTGACCGTGGACCGGATGTCGGCCGTGCCGATGCGCGACGGCGTCGTGCTGCGCGCCGACGTGTACCGCCCGGTGGGGCAGCGGTGCCCCGCGCTGGTCTTCCGCACGCCCTACGACCGGACCGGCCTCGGGATGTACGGCACGTTCGCGCTGCGCGCCGCGTCCGAGGGGTACGCGGTCGTCATGCAGGACACCCGCGGCCGGGGCGCGTCCGGTGGCCGGTTCACGCCGTTCGTGCACGAGCGCGACGACGGCTACGACACGGTGGACTGGGTGGTGTCCCAACCCTGGTGCGACGGCAACGTGGGCATGTTCGGCGGCTCGTACGACGGCGTGACCCAGTGGCAGGGCGCCATGTCCGGGCACCCGGCGTTGCGGGCGATCGCGCCGAACGTCACGGCGTCCAGCTACCACCACGGCTGGGTGTACCGGGGTGGCGCGTTCCAGCTCTCGTTCAGCCTGGGCTGGACGCTGTCGCTGGCGGCGCACAACGCGGCCCGCGACCCGTCCGTGCCGGCGTCGGTGCGCGGCGCCCTGACCGACGCCCTCGACCGGCTGCCGGACACCACGCGCGTGCTGCCGCTGGACGACCACCCGTACCTGGACGAGGTCGCGCCGTACTACCGGGAGTGGTTGCGCCACCCCGACTACGACGAGTTCTGGGAACGGCTCGACGTGTCCCGCGCCTACCCGGACATGACCGTCGCCGCGTTCAACATGGGCGGCTGGTACGACACGTTCCTGGGCGGCACCCTGGCGAACTTCGCCGGGATGCGCGCGCGGAGCGCGGTGCCCGACCGGCAGCGGCTGCTGGTCGGCCCGTGGCCGCACGAGGGCCTGTTCAGCGGGAACCCGGTGGGGGAGTGGAACTTCGGCGCCCGCGCCACCGGTTCCGCGCTCGACGTGGACGGGCTCCAGTTGCGCTGGTTCGACCGCTGGCTGCGTGGCGACGACGCGGCCGAGGCCGACCCGCCCGTGCTGCTGTACGCCATGGGCGGCGGCGGGTGGCGGGTCGCCGACTCGTGGCCGCTGCCCGGCACCGAGCACCAGGACTGGTACCTGCACAGCGACGGCCGGGCCAACACGCTGCACGGCGACGGGCGGCTGTCCCGCGAGACGCCCGGCGCCCAGCCGCCGGACGCGTTCGTCTACAACCCGCGCAACCCGGTGCCCACGTTGGGCGGCGCGTTGTGCTGTAGCCCGGTGCACACCCGTGGCGGCGTGTACGACCAGCGGCCGGTGGAGGCGCGCGAGGACGTCCTCGTCTACACCAGCGAGCCGCTGACCGAACCGCTCGACGTGACCGGGCCGGTGACCGCGGTGCTGCACGCCGCCACCACGGCGGTCGACACCGACTGGACCGCGAAGCTGGTCGACGTCGAGCCGTGCGGTTACGCCCGCAACCTCACCGACGGTGTGCTGCGCGCCCGCCACCGCGCACCCGGCGCCGGGCCGCTGACCCCGGGCGAGGTCGTCGAGTACCGGATCGACCTGGGCGCGACCAGCAACGTGTTCCAGCCGGGGCACCGCGTCCGGCTGGAGGTGTCCAGCAGCAACTTCCCCCACTTCGACCGCAACCCCAACACGGGCGGCGTCGGCGAACCGGTCAGCGCGATGCAGAGCGTCCACCACTCGGGTGCGCACCTGTCGCGGGTCGTGCTGCCGGTCGTGCCGTCCGAGGCCACCCGACCACACCGAACGGAGAAGTGATGTCGACACGTGCGCTGGGCCGCACCGGGCTGGAGATCAGCGCGGTCGGCTTCGGCAGCTGGGTGACCGGCGGGCCCGGCCTGATGGGCTGGGGCGCGCAGTCCGACGACGAGTCGATCGCCGCGGTCCACCGGGCCGTCGCGGGCGGCGTGAACTGGATCGACACCGCGGCCGTGTACGGGTTCGGCCACGCGGAGGAGGTCGTCGGGCGCGCGCTGGCCGCGTTGCCGCCCGCCGACCGGCCGCTGGTGTTCACCAAGTGCGGCCTGGTGTGGGACGACCGCGGCGTGGAGCGCAACGACCTGACGCCGGAGTCGATCCGGCGGGAGTGCGTGGCGTCGTTGCGCCGGCTCGGCGTCGACCACCTGGACCTGTACCAGATCCACGCGCCCGACCCGGCCGGTCCGCCGGTCGAGGAGTCCTGGGGCGCGCTGCTGGAGCTGGTCCGGGAGGGCAAGGTGCGGCACGTCGGGGTGTCGAACTTCGACACCGCGCTGCTGGACCGGTGCGCGGCGGTGGGCCGGGTGGAAACCCTCCAGCCGCCGCTGTCGCTGGTCAAGCGGGAGGCGGCGGCCGACGTCATCCCGTGGTGCGCCCGGAACGGCACGGGGGTGATCGTGTACGGGCCGATGGCGGCGGGGTTGCTGTCGGGGACGTTCAGCGCCGAGCGCGCCGCCGCGCTGCCCGACGACGACTGGCGCTCCCGCGCCGTCGAGTTCCAACCGCCCGCCCTGCACCGCAACCTGGCGTTGCAGGAGGCGTTGCGACCGGTCGCCGCCCGGCACGGGGTGTCGGTGGGCGCCGTGGCGATCGCGTGGACGACGGCGTGGGAGGGCGTGTCGGCGGCGATCGTCGGCGCGCGCACCGCGGCCCAGGTCGAGGGCTGGCTGCCGGCCGCGTCGCTCCGGTTGACCGGCGAGGACCTGGCCGAGGTGGCGGAAGCGGTGCGGACCACCGGCGCGGGCAGCGGCCCGGTCGGGCCGTAGGCGGGGGGAGGGCCGCCGACGTGTCGGCGGTGGGGCCTCCGGTGTCGTGGATCGCAGGGACCGCGACACCGGGGGCCCTTGGCGCGTCGGCTTCGGCGCCGGTGGTCGGTATGACGATCCGCGCGGGTCGGTCGTTGACCGGCGTTGCTGTACGTCAGCCCGTACGCGGGTCACGCTTGCGCTCGGCGTCAAGCGCGCTACGGGGCTTTCGGTCCCCGGACGACGACGCGGGCCGGGCGGAGGTGATTCCGCCCGGCCCGCGTTCGCGGAGCGCCGCTCAGGAGTGGCGCGGGACGTTCTCGTCCGAGGCGTAGTCCGGGTTGAGCGACAACGCGATGAACGTGAAGGGGCGCGTGACGGAGTTGAAGCCGAGCGGGCAGTGGCGCAGGCCGGCCGGGATGTAGACCGAACCCGTCGTGGTCACCGTGTGCCGCTCGCCCTCGATGTCGAGGTACAGCTCGGCGCCGAGGTCGTGGAGGTTGTCCGGGTCGCTGCCCATCCACATCAACACCTCGTCGTAGGTGTGCTCGTGGTCGTTGACCCAGTGCACCCGTTCCGACGTGGGGTTGATCCAGCTGTACGCCATGTGGACCTTGCTGGCGTCCACGTCGATGCCGCGCATCAACCCGAACGGGTTGCTGATGTTCGCCGGTCGCTCCCCGCCCGCGGCGGCACCCTCGTTGACCAGGTCGTCGGCGCACTCAAGCATGTTCTGGACGAACAGGTGATCGTACTTTCCCATGCGTCTTCTCGCTCCCTACAGGTCGTGTTTCCGCGGCTCGATGCTCTTTCGCCGGGGCGCGTGGAAAAAGACACTCATCACCGGGGTCCTGTCACTGGTCCCACAACCGTCCATTGTGGACAGTGTGGCGCGCGGTCCGCCGCCGTGTGTAGGGTGGGTCGCGCGGGTGGTGGACGACGGATGGGGGAGCTGGTCTTGGACTCGCCGCGGCGGTGGCCCTGCTCGTTCGCCGACCTCATGGCGGAGAACGGCTCCTCGGTGTACGCCCTGCTCCGCAGGGCCGCGGACCCCGCCCTGCCGCGCGCGACCGGTGTGCCGCACGGCACGACCCTCCTGGCGCTGCACTTCCGCGACGGCGTCGTGATGGCCGCCGACCGCCGCGCGACCAGCGGCAACGTCATCGCGCAGCGGGACCTGCGCAAGCTCGAACCGGCGGACGGCCACTCGTGCGTCGCGTTCGCGGGCACGGTCGGGTTCGGCCTGGAGATGGTGCGCCTGTTCCGGCTGGAGCTGCGGCACTACGAGAAGATCGAGGGCGTCGGGCTGAGCTTCCCGGCGAAGGTCAACCGCCTGTCCGCGATGGTGCGCGACAGCCTGGAGCGGGTGATGGCGGGCATGGCCGCCGTGCCGCTGCTCGCGGGCTGGGACGAGGACGAGCGGCGTGGCCGGATCTTCACCTTCGACGTCTCCGGCGCGGCCGCCGAGGAACGTGATTTCGGCGGTGCCGGCTCCGGCTGGCACTTCGCGAAGGGCGCGTTGAAGAAGCTGCACCGGCCCGACCTCGAGCGGGACGAAGCGGTTGGCGTCGCCGTGCGGGCGTTGTTCGACGCGGCCGACGACGATTCGGCCACGGGCGGTCCCGATGTCGCCCGCGGCATCCACCCGACGGTGGCCGTGCTGACCGCGGGGGGTTACGCGGAGGTGCCCGACGTGGAATTGGCCCGGCACGCGGACGCCCTGGTGGCTTGATCACCGTCCACTGTGGATGGTTGTGCCGCTTGATCCCACCGATGGGCCCGGCAGTGCGAGGATTGGCCGGTGGGTGTCGATGAGCTGGTGTGGTGGGCGGTGTCGCTGCTGCCCGAGGACGAGCGGGCGGCGGCCGGCGCGGAGCTGGTCGCGCACGGCGTGCGCCGCCCCGGTCGGGACGAGCCGGCGGTGTTGCCCGCCGAGTTCGCCGAGCGGCGGTTGCGCGCGGCGGACACGGTGCGGGCGTGCGACGACGTGCTGGCCGGGCCGTTCGCCGTCGACTGGCCGGGGCTGGCCGCGGCACACGCGCGCGTGCCGTTCGGCCGGGCACAGCGACGTGCCCTGGTGGCCCGTCCGGACTGCCCGGACGAACTGGTGCCCGCCCTCGTCACGCCCTGGGACCCGCTGGTCGCGGCCCGGGTCGGCGCTCGCGGGCGGGCCGTGCCGCGGTCGGTGCGGCTCGCGGTCACCGCGCGGATCGGGGAGGTGCGGCCCGCGCTGGTGCGCGCGGTGCTGGCGCACGGCGGCCCGGAGGTCGCGACCGAACTCGTGACCGGCGTGCCCCACCTCGGCCTGCTGGTCCGCGCGGTCGACGGGTTCGACCACAACCACGCCGACGTCGTCACGGCGTTCTGGAGCGCGGTCGCCGCCCTGCTCCGCCCGTGGTGCGGTGACGACCCGCGGGCGTGGCGGGCCGCGTCGGCGGCGGTCGGGGAGTGGCCCGGGACGTTCGCCGGCCTGCTCCGCCGGGTCGCCGCGTTGCCCGGCGCGTGCCCCGACCCGAGGGTGCTGGTGCACGCGCCGGTGTTCGCGGAGGTCGTGGCCGCCGCGTCGGACGACGAGGTCGCGGAGATGGCGGCCCGCCACCTGTCCCGGCTGCGGGTCCGGGGTGAGGTGCTGCGGCAGTTCGTGGAGCGGTTGGCGGTGGAGGGCGTCGAGCCGCGTCCGGTGTTCGCCCGGCTGGTGCGCGCGGCACACCCCTCCACGGCCGCCCGCATGTGGGCGCACGGGCAGGACTCCGACCTCGATCGGCTCAACGAGCTGGCCGCGGAGCGGGATCCCGAGTTGCGCCGGTTCCTGGCCGCGCGGCAGCCGCGCCGGGAGCCGGGGGACCTGGTGGCGGCGTTGCGGCGGTGCGCGGGGGCGGTAGAGGCGGAGGCGGTGCTCGCCGGCGTCGACCCGCCGTGGGGCGAGTTGGAGCGGGCGCACGCCGCGCGACCCCTGCCCGAACCCGTGGTGTGCGCGTTGGTCGACCGTCCGGGGTTCCCGCGCGGGCTGGTGTCCGGTCTGTCGGTCGAGCGGGTGACGCTGCTCGCGCCGCGCAGTGCGGAGGTCGCGCGTGTCGCCCTGGCCGGTGACCGGGCCGAGGTGGCGCTCGTCGAGCGCATCCGCCGTGCGGGCACTTTGGGCGACGACGAGCTGATGTCCACCCTCCGGCCCGCGCGGGAGGTGCTGGAGTACCTGCACACCGTGCACCGCCGTGAGCCGGACGACCCGTGGGTGCGGCGGTTCGCGGCGGACGTCCGCCGCGCGGCCCGCAGCCCGGGCTTCTGGACCGCGTTCCGCCGAGCACTCACCACCGCCCGCGGACCGCTCGGCCCCCTGCTCAGTCCGGTGAACGCTTGAGCGAGCCGCCCTCTGCCGGTGGCGTGCGGGTCTGCGGTGCGCCGAAACTTTCAGGGAGCCTGCCTGATAGTTAACCGCGGATCTATCAGGCAGGCTCCCTGAAAGATAATCGCCGCCGCCGAGTCCCACGGGGCCGAGCGATCGTTCGGGATGGGGGCGGGTGGTTCGACTGGCGGACGGCTGTGTGGCGGGGCGGCTGCGCGGGATGGCCGAGTGGCAAGGGCAGCCGGGTTGGGGCTGAGGGATGGGCGGCTGTGCGGGTGCGCGGCGGCGGGCTGGTGGCGCGGCGCGAGGGGGCGGGCGAGGTGCGCAAGGCGCGGGGCGCGAGGCGCGGGGCGCGAGGCGTGGGGCGCGGGGCGAGAGGTGCGGGGCGAGAGGTGCGGGCGAGGTGCGCGAGGGGCGCGGGCGAGGCGCGGGGCGCGGCGCGAGGGGCGCGGGCGCGGCGCGAGGGGCGCGGGCGCGGCGCGAGGTGCGCGGGCGCGGCGCGAGGTGCGCGGGCGAGGGGCGTGGGGCGAGGGGTGCGGCGCGGGGCGGAGGCGGCGAGTGGTGTTCGGGTGGTTGGGCGGGGTGTGCCGGGTTGGGGCGGGACGGGGGCCGGAGGGTGACCGGTGGGGTGCCCGGGTGCGCGCCGGGCACCCCACCGGTCACCCGGCGCAGGTCAGTTGGTCACCTTCCAGTAGCTGTTCGCCGTGGGCAGCGAGAAGGTCAGCCCGGAGCAGCCGAAGTCGGCGTTCGACACGCTGCTCGGAGGGGTCACCGAGGAGTTGGCCGTGGTGAGCGTGTTCCACGTCCCGCCCGTCCTGATCTTGATGTTGCTCGCGTGGAACTCGGCCCCGACGGTCTCGGTGCAGTAGTAGCCCTCGTTGGTGTCGGGGTTGTAGTTCGTGTAGACCTCGAACATGTCCCAGCCGCCGTGTGTTTCGGTCAGCTTGGAAGTGTTCGCGCTGGTGAACACCGTGTCCCAGGACGACGTCGTGTAGTTGTACAGGTAGGCGGTCCACGAGTTGGTCACCGGGTTGGTCTGCACGTCCTGCACCGTGTACGCGGGCCGACCCTGGAACGTCGTGGTGTACGTGTTCACGAAGTAGGTGTCGATCGGGATGATCGCGGCGAAGCCGGGCGACGCCGCGCACCAGTCCCACGCCGCGACGGCGTTGCCGTACTTCCAGTAGTACGTGGTCACCTCGATGCACGTCTTGCCGCTCGGGTCGAGCGTCGGCGCGTAGACCACGTCGGGGTTGTCCGGGGACATGCTGATGTCCGGGTTGACGGTGTGCGTGGCCTGCGCCCCCTCGGAGGCGGAGTACGGGAACGCGCCCCAGCCGGAGTGCTTCTCGCCGGTCCACGGCGGGAGCACCCGGGCGGGACCGTTGTCGCGGGCGGCGTCCCGCGACTCGGACAGCTTCCGGAACTGGACGCCCACCGTGGACTCGGTGACGGCTCTCGCTTCCGCACCACGCGCGCCGGGTACGAGTCGACCGCTGACGGGTGCTTCCGGTGGAGGCGCGGCGATACCGGCTTCGTCCACAGTGGACGCGGAGGAGGGTGTGCCGCCCGCCGCCACGAGCAGGCCGGCGGTGAGCGCTGCCAGTGCTGCCCGACCGAACCGCGCGCGGCGCGATCGGGGCGATGATAAGGACACGGCTGTCCTTTCGGTAGGGAGATCGGCTGACCGCATGGAGATGTCCCCGGACATGCGGTACCCGAAGCGTGCACGCCCAACGCGAATGTTGCTATAGGTCAACCGGTTGACTCACGGTGCGCGAGCGGACCCCGTCCGGCGGGGGCGCGAGTGTCCACTGCGCCGCACGGGCGGAACCACGCGCCCCGAAGCGGTTTTGCCCGTGGCCGGTCGATCGGCGCTAACCTCCGTCCATGAGAAGGTTTGCCGTAACCGGTGTCGTCCTGCTCATGACCCTGGCGGGTGCCGCGGCACCGGCCGTCGCCGCGCCGGGAGCGGCGAAACCCGTCGTGCGTTGCGAGTTCACGCCGACCCCGGACCGGCCGGCCGCGAAACCGGTCCGGCCGCCCACGCCGACCGCGTCCACGAAGGGCACCGCGTTCGCGGTGCTGCGCACCAACTACGGCGAAGTCGTCGTCGCGCTCGACCGCTCCAACGCGCCGTGCGCGGTGCACAACTTCACGCACCTCGTGCGCAGCCTCTTCTACCACCACACCCAGTGCTTCCGGCTGACGAACTCGGCCCGGCTGGGCGTGTTGCAGTGCGGCGACATCCACCGCGCCGAAGAAGGCGGCCCCGGCTACCGGTTCGCCGACGAGGTGACCGGCCGCGAGACGTACCCGCGCGGCACCATCGCGATGGGCAACCAGGGTCCGGGCACGAACGGCAGCGAGTTCTTCATCGTGCACTCGCACGCCAACATCCCGCCCGTGTACAGCGTTCTCGGCCGGGTGGTGCACGGCATGGACACGCTGGACCGGATCGTGGCGGCCGGTATCGCGGGCGACGCGCAGGACGGGTTGCCGAAGCACCCGGTGCGCATCCACTGGGCGGTCACGTTGTTCTGAGCCACCCTGTTCTCGGCCCGCCGGAGGCGGCCGGTGCAGGTGAGGAGCGGTCGGTGACGGGCGAGGAGCAGACCCGCAGGAAGCGCAGCGGACGCCGGGCCGGGCCGACGAGCAGCCACGACGCGATCCTGGAGGCGGCACGCGCGAAGTTCGCCGAGAACGGCTTCGAGGGCGCGACGATGCGTGCCATCGCCGCCGCCGCCGACGTCGACTCCGCGTTGCTGCACCACTTCTTCCTGACCAAGGACGGCCTGTTCACCGCCGCCGTGCGGGACGTGTTCGCGGTGCCCGACCTGGTGGCGACCGTCGTCGCCGGCGACCCGGCGGGCGCGGGGGAGCGCCTGGCCCGCGCGTTCCTCGTGCACTGGGACGACCCGGAGGTCCGGCCGCGCGTGGAGGCGTTGATCCGCTCCGTGCGGTCGTTCGACGGCGCGGCCGGGACCGTGCGGGACTTCCTGGCGGGCGACGTGCTCGGCCCCGTGGTCGCGGCCTTCGGGGGCGGCCGACCCGACCTGCGCGCCTCGTTGCTCGGGACGCACCTGCTGGGCGTCGTGTACATGCGCTACGTGCTCCGCAGCGAACCGCTGGCGTCCATGGAGGCGACCGAACTCGCGGCGACCATCGGCGAGGCGTGCCAGAGCTACCTCACCGAGCGGTTCTGAGCCGAGCGCACCACGTCACGCCAGCGGCCCGGTCAGGTACCGCTGGACCACCCGCCCCACGACGCGGGTCAGGACCGCGAGGCCCGCACCCGTCAGGGCCGGGTCGCAGACCAGGTGCCTGCCGAGCGCCAACGCCACGACCTGCGCGGCGACCAGGGAGGCGCGCAGCTCGGGCCGGTCCGGGCTGACGTGCCGGGCGATGGTGCCGAAGAACGGCACGACGAACGACTCCCGCGCGAGGTCCGCGACGTCGACGCTGTTCAACGCCGCGGTGAGGCGCACCAGGGAGTTGGGCGAGGCTTCCCACAGCTCCAGCATGAACCGCACGACCCGCTCGCCGATCTTGTCGTGGGCGCCCGCCAGCACGTGCGCGGCCAACTCCTGCGGCGCGTCGAACACCCGCACCGCGCGCAGCAGCAACTCGTCTTTGGAACCGAAGTAGTGCCGCACCAGGCCGGGGTCCACCCCCGCGCGACGCGCGATGCTCCGCACGCCCGCGCCGTGGAAGCCGCGTTCGAAGATCTCCTGCCGGGCGACGTGGAGCAGCAGCTCCCGCGTGGAGGACGCGGTGGTCGGGTCCAGCTCCACGACACCACCGCCCTGTCCTCGTCCGCTCGTTGCCATTCGGGTGTCACCCGACGTTACCGAAACGCGACTGTGCGCGCTCGGCGGTCGGCGGACACCGTGCGCTTACGACAGAGCGGCGCTACGTTACGTGCGGTCACGGGCGAAGGGGCTCCGACAGATGAATGCGCACCTCACCGCGGCGGAGCAGGCCGCGCTCACCAGCGGCGCCGACTTCTGGCACACCACGGCGGTCGGGTCGGCCGGGATACCCGCCATCACGCTGACCGACGGCCCGCACGGCGTGCGCTTGGCGGTCACGCCCGGTGACCCGCTCACCGGGCAGCCCGCCACGTGCTTCCCGCCCGCGGTCACCGCGGCGTCCACGTGGGACCCGGACCTGGTGCGGCGCATGGGCGAGGCGTTGGGGGACGAAGCACGCGCCATGGGCGTGTCCGTCCTGCTCGGGCCGGCCGTGAACCTCAAGCGCAGCCCGCTGTGCGGGCGCAACTTCGAATACTTCTCGGAGGACCCGCTGCTGACCGCCGCGCTGGGTGTCGCGTGGGTGTGCGGTGTGCAGAGCCGGGGTGTGGGCGCGTCGCTCAAGCACTTCGCGGCCAACAGCCAGGAGACCGATCGGATGCGGGTCAGCTCCGACGTGGACGAGCGGACGTTGCGCGAGTTGTACCTGCGCGCGTTCGCCTGCGTGGTCCGGAAGGCACGGCCGTGGACCGTGATGTGCTCGTACAACCGGCTCAACGGCGTGCACGTCGCGCAGCACCGCTGGTTGCTCACCGAGGTGCTGCGTGGCGAGTGGGGCTTCGACGGCGTGGTCGTCTCCGACTGGGGCGCGGTGGTGGACCGGGTCGCCTCCGTGGCCGCCGGGCTCGACCTGACCATGCCCGGACCCGACGCCGCGGGTGACCGCGCGCTGGTCGACGCCGTCCGCACCGGCCGCTTGGACCAGCAGGTGCTCACCCGGTCCGCCGACCGCGTGCGTGCGCTGGTGGGGCGGTGCGCCGCCCACGCGACCGCCGGGTACGACGTGGACGCGCACCACGCGCTCGCCCGTGAGATCGCCGCGCGTGGCATCGTGCTGCTCAAGAACGACGGCGTCCTGCCGCTCGGCGCGGGCTCGATCGCCGTGCTGGGCGAGTACGCGCGCACGCCCCGCTACCAGGGCGGCGGCAGTTCCGCCATCACGCCTACCCGCCTGGACGACGCGCTGAGCGAGATCACCGCCGCCACCTCGGCCCGGGTGGCGTTCGCGCCCGGCTACGACTCCGCCGAACCCGATCCGGCGCTGCTGGCCGAGGCCGCCGAGCTGGCGCGGACCAGTGACGTCGCGCTCGTGTTCGTCGGCACGCCGGCGGAGACCGAGGGCGTGGACCGGGCGTCGCTCGACCTGCCCGTGGCGCACCTGGAACTGGTCCAGCAGGTGGTGGCGGCCAACCCGCGCACCGTGGTCCTGCTCTGCAACGGCGGCGTGGTGCGCACGGCGCCGTGGGACGCGGCCGTGCCCGGCCTGGTGGAGTGCTGGCTGCCCGGCCAGGCGGGCGGGGGCGCGATCGCGGACGTCCTGTTCGGGCGCGTCAACCCGTCCGGTCGGCTGGCCGAGACCATCCCGCGCCGCCTCGTCGACCACCCGTCGCACCTGGACTTCCCGGGCGGTGACGGCCACCTGCGTTACGGCGAGGGCGTGCACGTCGGGTACCGGGGTTTCGACGCGCGGGAGCAGGAGGTGTCCTACGCCTTCGGCTTCGGGCTGTCGTACACGACCTTCGCGTACGGCGCCGCGACCGCGACGGCGGACCAGCACGGGATACGCGTCCGGGTGCCGGTGACCAACACCGGCGACCGCGACGGGCGCGAGGTCGTGCAGGCGTACGTGAGCCGGCCCGGTTCACGGGTCCGCCGCGCGCCGCGCGAGCTGAAGGCGTTCGCGAACGTGCCGATCGCGGCCGGGGAGACCGCCGAGGTGGTGCTGGAGATCGCCCGCGACGACCTCGCGCACTGGGACGTGCGGCTGTCCCGGTGGGTGGTGGAGGGCGGGCCGCACCACGTGGCGGTCGGCGCGTCCTCGCGCGACCTGCGCACCACGGCTGTGGTGGAGGTGGACGGCGACGACGTGCGCGTGCCGCTGACCGGGCAGTCCAGCCTCGCCGAGTGGTTCGCCGACCCGCGTGGCGCGCGCGTGCTCGGGTCGGCGCTCGACGGGCCCGCGATCGACCCGGCCCTGCTCACCCTCGCCGCCGCGATGCCGCTCGACCGGCTGGCGAAGATGTTCCCCGGCGGCCCGCTGGACCCGGCGGCGGTGGCCAGGCTGGTGGCCGCGGTGAACTCCTGACCGCCCCTGTCACCCGCGGGTGATGTGTTGAGCGCGCCGCGACGGGTACGCACAGGGGCGAAGCTTCGAGACGGAGGAGGGTTACCAGTGTCCAGCACCGAGACCGGTCATGTGACGGGTACGCAGGACAAGGACTACAACATCATCTGGTTCGTCGAGGCGTGCCTGAGCAACGTGCTGCGGTTGGAGACCTACATCGCCGACGCGGACCGCGCCGGCGACCACGAGCTGTCGGACTTCTTCCGCCGGGCGCAGGAGGAGAGCCGCAAGGGCGCGGAGCAGGGCAAGGCGCTCCTGGCCCGCCGCCTGTCCTGAGCCACGCGGTCGGCTCGTGTCGGGCCGCCCCCGCGTCCTGAGACGGCGGGGCGGGAGCCGGGCGGTCGCGGCTCGATGGCGGCGGCGCGGCCTGTGTCCTGAGACGGCCGTCGTGCCCCGTCGGTCGGCCGGTGGTCGTCCCGAGCGGGTCCGGCGCGTCGGCGCGCCGAAAACCTGTTGCGGCGCTTCAGTACGGTGGCGGCATGGCTGTGGGCTTCGACCGCTACCGCACCGAAATCCTCGCGCAGACCGAACTGCTCCGGGCGACCACGCGTGGTGGGGACCCGGCGGTCCGGGTGCCGACCTGCCCGGACTGGAACGTCGGCCAGCTGCTCCGCCACGTCGTCGGCGTCCAGACGTGGATCGGGACGATCGTCGGCACCAGGTCCACCGAGCCGGTGTCCGACGACGTGGTGAACGACCTCGACGCCTACGCGAACGAGGACCTGGCGGTGGTGGACGGCGTGCTGGCGGCCGGCGCCGCGCGGCTGGCCGACGCGCTGCGCGAGGTCGGGCCGGACGAGCGCGTGTGGTCGGTCGTGGACGGTGAAACCGAGACCACGCCGGTCTTCTGGGCCCGGCGGGCGATGCACGAGACCGCCCTGCACCGCGCGGACGCCGCCTTCGCGCTGGGCCGCGACTACGCGCTGGACCCGGACGTCGCGCGGGACGGCGTGGACGAGTGGATGGTCAACGGCAGCGTCCCCGAGGCGTACGAGGGCGTGCCGGACCTGCTGGGCCCGGGTCGGTCCCTGTGCTTCCGCGCTTCGGACGACGACGCGTCGTGGTTCGTCGACCTCACGGGTTCCGCGCCGGTGTGGCGGCGTGGCGCGGGGGAGGCGGCGGCGACCGCGCGCGGGCCGCTGGTCGACCTGCTGCTCCTGCTCTACCGGCGGCCGGCCGCGGGTGTCGAGGTCACCGGCGACGCGGACCTGCTCGAACGGTGGTTGGACAGCACCGGGTTCTGGCTGCGGATCCCGGACTGACCGCGGCGGGTCAGCGCCGGGCCGGTGGTGGCCCGGCGAGCGCCGCCAACCGGTCCACCACCTCGGCGACCGGCCGCCTGGTGTCGATCTCGGCCGTCGCCGACGCGCGGAGCAGTGGTTCGACCTCGGCGGTGTCCCGCGTGATCCGGTCCCGGTCGGCGGCGGTCCTGCCGAAGGGGTTGGTGTCGCGGGTGGCGACCCGGTCCAGCAGCACGTCCAGGGGCGCGCTGAGGAGGACGACCTCGGCGAACCGGGGGTAGAAGGCGCCCTGGTTCCACACCGTGCCCGCGATGAACAGCGGCTCGCCGGACCGCTCGTGCTCCGCGATCAACGCGTCGACCAGGTCGGCCCGCCACTGGCGTTCCCCGCCGTGCGCCACCTCCACCCAGTCGCCGTAATCCGTGTCCACCACGCGGTAGCCACGCCGCGCCAGGCCGTCCAGCGCGGTCGACTTCCCGGTGCCGGACATGCCCGTCACGAAGATCACCGCCACCCGCGCACCGTACCCGGGTCAGCGGGTCAGGCCCATGGCCCCCAGCGTGCCGTCCACGTCGAAGCCCAGTTCCTCGGCCAGGACGAGGAAGCCCTCCGCCTGGTCCCGGTCGACGGGCAGGCCGCCGTCGCCGACCAGGCACATGACACCGGCCGTGTACGCGGCCTTCGCGTGGCCCGCCTCGGCGGCCCTGGCGTACCAGTCGAGCGCGATCGCCGGGTCGTGCGGCACGCCGCGGCCCGTCGCGTGCATGCCGGCGAGGTTCGCCATGGCCCGCGCGCTGCCCAGTTCGGCGGCCCGGGTGGTCCAGCGCATCGACTCGTCCTCGTCGGCGGGCACGCCGTCGCCGGTCGAGTGCAGGACGCTCAGCTCGAACGCCGCGTCGGCGTGCCCGCGCTCGGCCGCCGCGAGCTGGTACCGCACCGCGGCGGCCGGGTCGGCGGGGCGACCGTAACCCTGGTGCGCCAGGTAACCCGCGAGCACGAGTGCGTCCGCGTTCTCCGGGTCGGCGGCGAGGAGCTGGTCCAGCCGCTCGGCGGCGTCGGTCGCGTGCACGGCGCTGCGCGCGAAGTAGGCGACCCGGATCCAGCCGAGCGCGCCCGCCGCCGAACCGGCCCGGTCGGCGTTGCGGTACGCGGTGATGGCGGCGTCCAGGTCCTGGTCCGGGTACGGCGCCCAGGGCGCGGCCCCGTGCGCGCGGAGCCTGCCGAGTTCCAGCCAGGCGTCCACGACGCCCGCGTGGCCCGCGCGTTCCAGGCCGGCGACCAGCAGCGCGGGCGCGTCCCCGGGCAGCAGTCCGATGAGGTGTTCGTTGCGGACGAAGGCGTCCCGCAGCGCGCACGCCGCGGTGAACAGCTCCGCGCCGCCGCTGTTCTCCTCCGCGAGCAGCCGGGACAGGGTTTCGTAGCTCGATGCGCCCATCGCACCACCTTGCCATTCCCGGTCGGGTCGACTCGACGCCGGGTCCCGGGAACCCCGCGGGCATCCGCCACGTCCCACGGCCGTGCGCAGAGTCCGGATCGCGACCCGGGTGGCGGCCGTGGTGGCCGCGGCCGTCGCCCTCGTCATCGTCAACCCCGCCGTGTCAGGGGCGTGCGCGTGTGGTGCGTTCGTCGCCAACGACAAGCTGAGCACGCAGCGGGAGACGGCGTTGGTCGAGCTGACCGGGCGCACGGAGGCCATCACGCTGTCCGTGCTGACCCGGTCCACAGCGGACCGGGCGGCGTTCCTGATGCCGGTGCCCGCGCGTGCCCGCTTCGAGGTGGCGAACGGGGCGTTGTTCGGCGAACTCGACGAGGTCAGCCGGCCGCGGGTGGAGGTGCGCGAGGTCGTCGCGGACGGCGACGGCGTCGGCGGCGCGCCACCCGGTGCCGGTGCGACGGTGGTGGACCGGGTCGAGGTGGGGCCGTACGACGTGGCGCAGCTCAGCGGGACCGACGTCACCGCGGTGACCGAGTGGTTGGGGGACAACGACTTCACCCTGCCCCCCGACCTCGGCGGCGCGCTCGCGCCGTACCTGGCGGACGGCTGGTTGGTCGTCGCGGTCCGGTTGGCGCCGACGTCCGGCAGCCTCTCCGCCGGGCTGCCGCCGATGCGCTTGACCTTCGAGACCGACACCCCGGTGTACCCGATGCGGTTGTCCGCGGTGGCCGACCGCGTCCAGCCCCTGCGCCTGTACGTGCTGGCCGACCACCGCGTGGACGTCGGCAACCCCGCACCGCGCGGGAACGCCCCGGAGCTGACCTTCGCCGGCGAGGTGCGGCCGGACGCGCGGTACCCGGAGCTGTCGGCGTTGTTGTCCGGGCCGCGCTTCCTCACCCGCTACGACGGGGAGTTCCGGCCGCAGCACATCACCGACGACATCCGCATCACCCGTGCGGCTACGGACGAGCCCTACCAAGCCGTCGTGGTGGTCACGAAGTACGTCCGGTCGCCGTGGCGCTCCCCGGTCGTCTACGCGGTCGGTGCGGCCGTGTTGATCGTCGGGGCGGTACTGCTGCTGCGGTGGCGCAAGCGGGGCAGGGCCACCGATCACAGCAGGCTCGACCAGTAGTCCCAGAACGCCGACAGCACCAACGCGGCGATCACGGCGTACCAGAGGACGAGCACCGCGCTGTGCACGCGCCGCAACGGGGCGAGCGCCGGCCACGTGTCGAGCGTCGTGTACCAGAACACCGGGATGGTCACGACCCACACCACCGTGCAGTACGGGCACAAAGCGCGGATGTCGTACAGACTGGCCGCGATCAGCCAGTGCACGAACACGACCCCGAACACCGTGCCCACGTGGAACGCCACCCGGTACCAGCGCGGTGGGTGGAACCCGGCCAGCACGGCGACACCGGTGGTCACCACGACCGCGAACGCCGCGATGCCCAGCAACGGGTTGGGGAAGCCGAACGCCGCCGCCTGAGGACTGTCCATCACGGACCCGCACGACACCACGGGGTTGAGCGAGCACGTCGGCACGTAGGTCGGGTCACGCAGCCGGGCGATCTTCTCCAGCGTCAGCACGACGGCGGCGACCAGGCCCGCGCCGCCACCGAGCACCAGCAGCCAGGCGAGGCGGCGGCTCACCGGGCGAGCGCCGCGTCGAGCCGGGCCCGCAACGCGCGGCCGACGTCGGCGACCGTGCCGCCCGCCTCGAACCGCTCGCCGTCGACGAAGAACGTCGGTGTGCCCGAGACGCCGAGCTTCGCGCCGTCGGCCAGGTCCCTGTCCACGGCGGCCCGCGTCTCGGGCGACCGCACGTCGGCCCGGAACCGCGCCAGGTCCAGCCCGATGTCCGCGGCGGACCGCTCGAACCACGCGGTGGCCCGGTCGGTGTCGGCGCCGATGCGCTCACCCTCGACCGCCCACTGGTCGTAGCCCTCGTAGAGGGCGTGGTACATCTCGCGGTACTTGCCCTGCTTCCCGGCGGCTTCGGCGGCGAGCGCCGCGGGGACCGCCAGCGGGTGCATCCGCAGCGGGAAGTTGCGTGGCACGAACGTGATGCGCCCCTGGTAGTCCTGCTCGATCTGCTTGGTCACGTTCGCGTAGTAGGTCGCGCACGCGGGGCACTGGAAGTCCAGGAACTCCACGAGGGTGACCCGGTCACCCTCCACCTTGGACAGGGTGTGGGCGCCGTTGGGCACCAGCGTGTCCTGAGTGGCCGCCGCGCTCTCGTCGGACCGGTTGGTCACCAGCACACCGCCGAGCACGGCGGCGGCGACGAGGACGACGACGGCCGTCAGGACGACGTTGAGCGACGGACCGCGACGTGCGGTGACGGGATTGCGCTTCGGGCGGGAGGTGCGTGGCATCGGAGGGGCCTCTGTCTCGGGAACACGTCCGTCCAGTTGGTCGGACCACAGCCCGAGTAGTTCCGGGAACCACTGTGGTGGTTCACCCGACCTGGTGGATGTGAAGGTGGACAGGGCCGCTGTTGTCGCGGTTGTCACAGCGTTGGCGTGCGTCGCCGTGGTGGTCGTCCTCGCCGGTGACGTGCACGCGCCGCTCGGCGACACCGATCCCGGCCGGGTGGCGTCGCTGGTGTTCGGCGTGGTGCGGCTGGTGGCGTTCGCGGCCGGGAGCGTGGCGGCGGGCGCGGCGGCGTTCGCCGTCCTCGTGGTGCCCTCGGTCCGAGGCGGTTTCACGGCGGACGCCTACGCGGCCGTGCGGTTGGCGTCCGGTGCGGCGGCGGTGTGGGCGGTCTCGGCGTTCGCGGCGGTGCCGTTGGCGGCGGGTGACGCGTCCGGGCAGCCGCCGTCGGTGGTGTGGGAGCACCTGCCGGACCTGGTCGCGGCGACCGACGAACCGAAGGCGTGGCTGGCGGTGGCGCTGGTCGCCGGCGTCGTCGCGCTGGGCGCGCGGGTGACGCTCACGTGGCCGACCGCCGTGCTGTGGCTGGTGCTGTCGGTGGTCGGGTTGTTGCCCCCGGTGGTGTTCGGGCACGTGTCCGTGGGCGCGGGGCACGACATCACCACCAACGCGATGGTGTGGCACATGCCCGCGGCGGCGGTGTGGGTCGGCGCCCTCGTCGCGTTGCGCGGGTTCCTGCGGCGGCCCGGTGCGGACCGCGACCGGGTGGTGCGCCGGTTCCGCCTGCTGACCGGCGGGTGCCTGGCCGTGCTGGTGTTGTCGGGTGTGGTCGTGGCCGTGGTGCTGGCGGGGTCGGGCGGGTTGCTGTCCGGCTACGGTGCGTTGCTGGCGCTGAAGGCGTCGGTGTGCTTGGTGGTCCCGTTGCTGCGTCGTCTCCGCGGCGCGCCGTTCACCGTGGAACTGCTCGCGTTGGGTGTCGCGTTCGGCGCTTCGGTCGGGCTGACCCACCTCGTGCCGCCGTCGTGGCGGGAGCTGCGACCGTCCATCCGGGAAACGATCCTCGGGTACGACCTGGCGGAACCGCCCTCGGCGACGCGCCTGCTGCTGGAGTGGCGCCCGGACCTGGTGTTCGGCCTCGGTGCGGTGTTCGCGGCGGTGTTGTACGTCGCGGGCGTGCGGGTGTTGCGCCGCCGAGGGGACGCGTGGCCCGCACGGCGCGTCGCGGCGTGGCTCGCCGGTTGCGCGGTGGTGGTCGTCGTGACGTCATCCGGCGTCGGCAAGTACGCACCCGGCACGTTCAGCATGCACATGGTCGCCCACATGTCGTTGAACATGCTCGCGCCCGTGCTGCTCGTGTTGGGAGGTGCGGTGACGCTTGCCCTGCGTGTGCTGCCGTCTGGGCCACGTGGATGGTTGGTGGCGTTGTTGCACTGCCGTGCTTCCCGTCTGGTGACGCATCCGGCGGTGGCCGCCGTCGTGTTCGTGGGTTCGTTCTACGTCCTGTACTTCTCCGACCTGTTCGGCACGGCCATGGGGCAGCACTGGGCGCACCAGGTGATGAACCTGCACTTCCTGGTGTCCGGCTACGTCTTCTACTGGCTCGTGGTCGGTGTGGACCGCCCACCACGTCCGTTGCCGCACCTCGCGAAGCTCGGTCTGCTGTTCGCGGTCATGCCGTTCCACGCGTTCTTCGGCGTGATCCTCATGAGCAGCGGAACGGTGATCGCCGAGACCTTCTACCGGCGCCTGTCACTCACGTGGGTGCCGGACCTGCTGACCGACCAACGGCTCGGCGGCGGCATCGCGTGGGCGACCGGCGAGGTGCCGATGCTCGTCGTGGTGGTCGCGTTGCTCGCGCAGTGGGCGTCGGCGGACCGGCGGGAGGCGGTTCGGCTGGACCGCCGGTTGGACAGTGGTGAGGACGATCGGCTGGCCGCCTACAACGCGATGCTCGCCGAGTTGTCCGGTCGGCGGGATTGAACCGAGGGGAACGGATGAGCGTCGTGGTGGCCGAACCGGTGGAACTGGCCGTGTCCGGCATGACGTGCGCGGCCTGCGCCACGCGCGTGGAGCGCAAGCTGAACCGGATGGCGGGCGTGCGAGCGTCGGTGAACTACGCGACCCAACGCGCCATCGTGCACCTGCCGCCGGGTATGGCACCGGGCGATGCCGTGGCGGAGGTGCGGCGCGCCGGGTACGACGCGCGGGTGCGTCACCGCGCCGAGGACGACCACGCCGCGCACACCGCCGCCGTGGCGGACCTGCGCCGGCGGCTCGTCGTGGCGGCGGTCCTCGCGGTGCCGCTGGGCAACCTGTCGATCAGCCTGGCCCTGGTGCCGTCGCTGCGGTTCCCCGGCTGGGACGTGTTGTGCGCGTTGCTCGCGGCACCTGTGGTCGCGTACTCGGCCTGGCCGTTCCACCGCGCCGCGGCACGCACGCTGCGGCACGGTTCGGCGAGCATGGACACGCTGGTGTCGCTGGGCGTGCTGGCGTCGTTCGGCTGGGCGGTGTGGTCGCTGGTGGCGGGCGCGTCCGGGCCGGGCTACTGGCTGGGGTTCGGCGCCACGGCGGCGGGCGCGGACGCGATCTACCTGGACGTGGCGGCGGGCGTGACGACGTTCCTGCTGGCCGGGCGGTACTTCGAGACCCGGTCGCGACGCAGCGCGGTGGGCCTGCTGACGGCGTTGGGACGGCTGGCCGCGAAGGACGCGCGCGTGCTGCGGGACGGTGTGGAGACACCCGTCCCGGCGGTGGAGCTGCGTGTCGGCGACCGGTTCGTGGTGAAACCGGGGGAGGCCCTGCCCGCGGACGGCGTCGTGGTGGACGGCGCGTCCGCCGTGGACACCGCGACGGTGACCGGGGAACCGGTGCCGGTCGACGTCGGACCGGGTGACCGGGTGGTGGGCGGCACGGTCGCCGTCGCCGGGCGGATCGTCGTGCGTGCCACCGAGGTCGGGGCGAACACGCAGCTCGCGCGGATGAGCGCGTTGGCGGAGCAGGCGGCACAGCGCAAGGCCGACGTGCAGCGGGTGGTGGACCGGGTGTGCGCGGTGTTCGTGCCGGTCGTGCTGGTGCTGTCGGCGCTCACGCTCGCGGGGTGGCTGGTGACCGGGCACGGCGCGCGGGACGCGTTCACGGCCGCCGTGGCGGTGCTGATCATCGCGTGCCCGTGTGCCCTGGGTCTGGCGACGCCGACCGCGCTCATGGTGGGCGTGGCCCGCGCGGCATCCCTCGGCGTGCTGGTGAAGGGACCGGAGGCGTTGGAGGCCACGCGCGCGGTGGACACCGTTGTGCTGGACAAGACGGGCACGGTCACCACGGGCCGGATGGCCGTCGTGGCGGTGGTGGGCTTCGGCGCGGACGAGGCGGACGTGCTGCGGTGGGCGGGCGCGGTGGAGGCGGCGTCCGAGCACCCGGTGGCGGCCGCGGTCGTGGCGGTCGCGGACGGCCCGTTGCCGCCGGTCGTCGGGTTCCGGGCGCTGGTCGGCGCGGGCGCGCGAGGTGAGGTGGACGGTGTGCCGGTCGTCGTCGGCACGCCGGTGCTGCTCGCCGAACTCGGGGTGGCGGTGCCGGGCGCGGCGCTGGACTGGCTGGCCGGGATCGGCACGGCGACCGGTGTGCTGGTGGCGCGCGGGGACGCGGTGGTCGGCGGCATCGCCGTGCGTGACGAGGTCCGGCCGTCGGCCGCCGCCGCGGTGCGCCGCCTGCACGACCTCGGCCTGCGGACGGTGCTGCTGACCGGGGACCGGTGGTCGGCGGCCCGCGCGGTGGCCGACGAGGTGGGCGTCCGCGAGGTGCTGGCGGAGGTGCGGCCGGCGGACAAGGCGGCGGCCGTGCGGGACCTGCGTGAGCGGGGGCACCGGGTCGCGATGGTGGGTGACGGCGTCAACGACGGCCCGGCGCTGGCGGCGGCCGACCTGGGCATGGCGCTCGCGCGTGGCAGCGACGTCGCGGCGCAGGCGGCGGACGTCGTGATCGTGCGTGACGACCTGCACGCCGTGCCGGACGCCGTGGTGCTGGCCAACCGCACCCTGGCGGTGATCCGGGGCAACCTCTGGTGGGCGTTCGGCTACAACGCGGCGGCGCTGCCGCTGGCGGCGTTCGGGTTGCTCAACCCCCTGGTGGCGGGGGCGGCCATGGCGTTGTCGTCGGTGCTCGTGGTCACGAACAGCCTCCGGTTGCGTGGCGTGCTCGCCCGCCGTCCGGGCGATCGGTGACGCGGCACCTCAGGTGTGCTCGGAGCCGCGCAGCGACCGGACGTCCTCGCGGAGGGCGCGCACCTCGTCCAGCAGGGCGGTGGTCATGGAGTCCCGTTCGGCGCGTTGCGGCGGCACGCGGTCCTCGCCGCGCTCGGCGTCCATCGCGCTGCACACCACGGCGATGAACAGGTTGAGCATGGTGAACGTGCCCACGAGCAGGTAGCCGAGGAAGAACACCCACGCCAGCGGGTAGTCCTGCATGACCTCGCGCATCACCTCCGACCAGCTGTCGCCCGTGGTGATCTGGAGCAGCGTGAGGGCGGTCGTGCCGAGGTCGGCGAACCGCGCGCTGTGCTCGCCGAACAACGTCGTGGCCATGACACCGCCGACGTAGAGCAGCAACGCCAGGAGGCCGGCCAACGCGCAGATGCCGGGGATCGCCTTCGCCAACGCCGTCACCACCCGGCGCATACTCGGGACCAGTGACACGATCCGCAGCGCGCGCAGGATGCGCAGCGCGCGCAGGATCGAGATGCCGTCGCCCAGCGGCAGCAGCGAGACGCCGACCACCACGAAGTCGAACCAGTTCCACGAGCTGCGGAAGAACCGCGGTCCGTGCGCGTAGACGCGGGCGGCCAGTTCCGCGGCGAACACGGCCAGCGCCACGCGGTCGAGCAGGTCGAGGACGTCGCCGAAGCGGGCGGTCAACGCGTCGGACGTCTGGCAGCCGAGCACCACCGCGTTCACCACGATGACGGCGATGACCACCGATTGGAACCGCTCGCTGTCCACCGCTCTGCGGACGCGGGCGCGAAACCATGTCGTTCCCTGTCGTGCGGAGGACTGCACACCTCGATGCGTGATCACGGCGCGCAACCCAAGCACACGCCGGTTTCCGGTGCACGACGCCGGCGGCCACCTCCAGCCCGGTCGGTGACACCACGTCAGCGCCTGTGCCCATCGGAGGTCACCTGTCCGGCGGACCGATGACACAACCGCCACGTGCCGAGGCCGAACGAGCAGCGAGGCGGCGGCCGTACGGGTGGGCTGATCCCGTACCGGTGAAATCCAGGACGTGGTCGACGGCATCCCGGACGGCCGATCGGCCCGGGACCGGCCGGCCGTGGGCGGCCCGTACGAACGGGCCTAGCTTCCCGTTGCGGGCGAACGGAAAGCTCGAACCACGAGGTGGGTTCGCAGAGAGGCGTGCTGATGCGGGGACGGGCTTTCCGGCGGGCGAGCGCGCTCGCCGCGACCGGTGCGTTGGCGCTGAGCCTGTTGGACTACCCGGGCACGGCGGTGGCCGCGCCGGTCGTCGGCGGCACACCGGTCGTGCAGGGCGACACGACCGACCACGGCGACGTGGACCACCGGCCGGGCGCGGTCCGGCCGACCGAGCGGCAGCGGGCGCTGGCGGCGGAGCGCGGCGCGGTGGTCCGGTGGAACCGGTACGGGACCCCGGCGACCCTGGTGCCGCACGCGTCGACGCGGACCCGGGTCGACGGTGACCCGGTGGCCGTGGCGCGTGCCTACCTGGTCGCCAACAGCGACGTGTTCGGCCTGTCGCCCCAGCGGGTCGACGCGATGGACGTGCTGGTGAGCCGCCCGATGGGGCGAGGCTCGTACGTGCTGCTGCGCCAGCGGTTCGGCACGGCGCCCGCGTTGCTGGACGGCCTGGCGGCGTTCGGCGTCCGCGACGGGGCGGTGGTGCACGTCGGCTCGTCGCTGAGCCCGGTCGAGGCCGACCCGGAACCCGCTGCGCTCACGCCGGAGCAGGCGGCCGGGCCGGACGGGGCCGCGCGGGTCCGGCTCGGCGCGGTGCCGGTGCCGGGCGGTCCGGCGCGGGCGGCGTACCAGGTCGTGCGGGTGGGCGCGGAGACCGGCCACACCAGCTACCTCGACGCGCGGACCGGTGGGCTGCTGGTCCGGGAGGACCTGGTGGACCACAGCGCGGACGACCCGGCGGACCACGCCGAGTGGGACGTGTTCCCGGCCAACCCGCCCGCCGACTACTCGTCGCGGGACAGCCGCGTGCGGTGGTGCTCGGTCCGGGTGCGGGGTTGCGAGCGGGCCGTGGGCACCGCCGACCGCGGTGCCGCCTGGGACCTCGTCGGCGGGCGCGGCAGCCACACGTCCGCGGGGAACTCGGCACGTGCCACCGAGAAGTGGGACGACCTGGCCGGCGGCACGGTGGGCACCCGGACCGCGGCGGAGGCCGCCGACCGGCGCTACACCTACCCGTGGACCAACCAGTGGCACGACCAGCGTTGCGACCCGGCCGTGTTCGACTCGCCGCGGCAGAACGACGTCGACGCCGCGTTGGCCAACCTGTTCGCCATGCACAACCGGATGCACGACTGGTCCTACCACCTCGGCTTCACCGAGGAGACCTGGAACATGCAGGCCGACAACGGCGGCCGGGGCGGTCTCGGCGGCGACGCCGAGCGCGGCAACGCGCAGGCGGGTGGACGGGCGGGCGGCGCTCCGCCGTCGTTCCCGGCACGCAACAACGCCAACCAGATCACCCCGCCCGACGGCGTGCCGCCGACCACCAACATGTACCTGTGGCAGGCGACGCCCGCCGCGTTCTACGGCCCGTGCGTCGACGGCGACTACGACATGTCGGTCATCGCCCACGAGTACGGCCACGCGATCAGCGGCCGGTTGATCGCCGGTCCGGACAGCGGTTGGTCCGGCGCGCAGGCCAACGCGATGAACGAGTCCACCTCGGACCTGATCGCCGTGGAATACCTGTACGAGAACGGTTTCCGGCCACGCGGCGACTCGCCCTACGTCGTCGGCGGCTACGTCACGGGCGACGCCCGCACCGGTATCCGCAACCACGACATGAGCCGCAGCCCGCTCAACTACAGCAACGTCGCCTACGACCTGGTCGGCCGGCAGGTGCACGCGGACGGCGAGATCTGGAGCGCCACCAACTTCGACGTCCGTCAGGCCCTGATCGCCAAGTACGGTCACGGCAACCCGGCGGTGCAACGCGCGTGCGCGGAGGGGCGGCGGCCCGTCGAGGACTGCCCCGGCAACCGGCGGTGGGTGCAGCTGCTGTTCGACGCGCTCCTGCTCAGCGCCTCGGGCGCGGTGAGCTTCGTGGACATGCGGGACGCCCTGCTGGCCGCCGACGAGGTCCGCTTCGGCGGCGCGGACGTGCCCGAGCTGTGGAACGCGTTCGCCAAGCGCGGTCTGGGCCGGGACGCGGCCTCCGCGGGACCGGACGACGAAGACCCGACACCGAGCTTCGCCTCTCCCCATGCGCGCAACGCGACCGTGCGCTTGTCCGCCGTGCCGGGCACACGCCTGTACATCGGCGACTACGAGGCCCGCACGCGACCGGTGGCGGACACCGACCCCACGACGCCGTTACCCGACTCGGTGGAGGTCGTGCCCGGGACGTACGACTTCATCGCCGTCGCGAACGGCTATGGCGCGACGAGGTTCCACCGCACCGTCGCCGCCGACGAGCGCACCGCGGTCCGGCCGAACCAGCAGCCGAACCTCGCCTCCCGCGCGCTCGGCGCGACCGCCACCGGCGACGGCGTCAACCTGGACCGGCTGATCGACGACACCGAGGCCACCGGCTGGGCGTCCACCGGGGCTCCGGTCAGCGGCAGGTCGGTCACCGTGCGGCTCGCGGGCGACCGGCCGCAGGTCGTCCGCCGGGTGCAGGTGAGCGCGTTGCTGCGGCCCGCGCTCGCCCAGGACCCCGACGCCGGCGGTCAGAACCGGTTCACCGCCCTGCGCCGGTTCGAGGTGCTGGCCTGCGACACGACCACCGGCGCCACGTGTGCCACGCCCGCCGACTTCCGCGTGGTGCACACCAGCCGGGCGGACGCGTTCCCGGCCGACGGGCCCCGGCCCAGCGCACCGGACCTGACCCTGCGGTCGTTCCCCCTGCCGCCGACCACGGCCACCCACCTGGCCGTCCGGGTGCTGACCAACCAGTGCACGGGCGCTCCGGCGTACGCGGGCAGGCACCACGACGACCCGCGCTCCACCAGCGACTGCACCACGGGCGACCCGGTCGTGGCGCGGACGGTCCGCATCGCCGAGTTCCAGGCGTTCGGCGGCTGACCTCCACATCGGACCGCCGTGTCAGCCCGGCGTGACGTCGGCGGCCGGGGTGAGGTCGAAGGCGTCGACCGCCGAGTGGTTCGTCACCCGCTCGTAGACCTGCGTCGTCTCGGCGGCGATGCGGTCGAGGCCGTAGCGGACGCGGGCGCGGTCGGTGCCGGCGATCCCGTACGCGTCGCGGCGCGTGGCGTCGGACAGCAGCGCCCGCAACGCGCGTGCCAGCGCCCGCACGTCCTGCGGCGGCACCAGGACGCCGGTCACGCCGTTGACCACGAGGTCGGTCAGCGTGCCCTGCGCGAAGCCGACCACGGGCACACCGCAGGCCATCGCCTCCAGCGCGCCGGTGCCGGCCGGTGCTTCGCGCGGCGTGCACACCACCACGTCGCAGGAGCGCAGCAGCGCGGCCAGCGCGGACCTGGGCACGTCGGTGGCCAGGTGCACCCGTCCCGTCATGCCGTGCGACCGGACGACCTGCCGCAGGCGCTCCACCTCGGCCTCGGCGCCCGGCGCGGGGCCGCCGACGACCACCAGCTCGGTGTCCGGCAGGACGCGCAGGAGGCCGATCGGCACGTCCAGCCCCTCCTCGGGGCACAGCGGCCCGACGACGGCGATGCGGTGCGGCACGTGCTTGCGGTCGGCCCGCCCGGCGGGGGTGAACACCTCGACGTCGACGCCCTGGGGCACCACCGACATGTCGGCCCGGTTGCCGCCGAGCCGGATCAGGGCGCCCAACTGGTCGGCGCTGTCCGCCAGGACGTGGGCCACCTTGCGGCTGAGGAGGCGCTCGGCGGTCAGCCGCGTGGACGACGCCGGGTCGCGCGGGTGCTCGCCGTGCGGGCCGAGGGAGTGGAACGTCTGCACGACGGGCAGCTCCTCGGCCGCGGTGATCGCGGTCAGGCCGGAGGGCCACGAGTGGGCGTGCACGATCTCGACGCCGTCCTCCCGCCACCGCTCCCGCAACGCCGCCACCACCGCCGCCGAGGGGCGGAAGCCGTTGTGCGGCAGGGGTCCCGGTCCGACCGGGACGACGTCCACCCCGCCGTCGGGCACCGGATCGGGTCGGTCGAGGGTGTAGACGGTGACGCGGTGGCCCAGTTCGGCCAGCGCGCGCGGTACGTCGGCCAGGTAGGACTGGCCGCGGCAGGCGCCACCCACCGGGGTGGACGCCGGCTGCTCTTCCAACGACACCATTGCGACGCGCACGAGGTTCCTCCAGCCGTTCCAGGACCGGTCGCGCCGACCCGGTGCGGGTCGACGCGCGGTCGAGGCTCGTTGTATTACCTGTGCACCCGGGACGCTTTTGAAACACCGTCGCGGGCGGTTGTGCTCGCCACCGGGCAGCGGTAGCGTCGGGACGGCGGGCTGGGCAGCCGGTCCGCGCGTGGGCCGACCACCCGGGAAGTGGCGCCGACTGGCGAGGCCCTGACGTCCATGGTTGTGGCTGCCGCCCGACGGCTGCCACGGTCGTGACCCTTGTGGGTGGCACATTCACCTCTTCCGGGCGTTCCGCGGTGGAGGAAGAGGGTGACTCCTCAGTGGACTCCTTGCGCGGCAAGGTCGTCGTCGTCACCGGTGGCACGGCGGGCATCGGGCTCGTCGTCGCCGAGTGGTTGGCCGGTCGCGGCGCGCGGGTGGTGGTGTGCGGTCGTGACCAGCAGCGGCTGGCCGGCGCCGTGGCCGCGCTGCCGGGCGGGCTGGGGTTGCGCTGCGACCTGGTCGACGCCGCCGACCGCGCGCTGCTGGTGCGCACCGTCACCCGGTGCTGCGCCCGGATCGACGCCCTGGTCAACGTCGCGCCGCCGACCCGCATCGGCCGACTCGTGCAGCTCGCCGCGCCGGAAGCCGAGCGGTCGGCCGCGCACGCGCTGGACCTGACCCGGTTGGTGTTGCCGCACATGGCCGACCACGGCTGCGTGGTGCTGTTGTCGTCGTTGGCGGGCGCGTCGCCGCCGTTGTCCCGGTACACGGCGACGAAGGCCGGTGTGCACGACCTCGTGGACGGCAGCGCGCCGCGTGGTCTGCGCGTCCACCTGCTCCGCGCGGGTGGTGGCGCACCGGGTGGTGCGGGGCTGTGGTCGTGGGCGGGCGCCGCGGAAACCCTGACGCCGCGCGGGATCGCGGGCGAGATCAAGCGGTGCCTCACCGCTCGTTGACCGCGTCCGCCCGGCCTCGCTCGACGTCCGGGATGCGTTTCGTGTTCGCCCGAACGAGACCGGGAAATGGGCGGTGCCGCCACTTTTCTGGTCGAATCGTGTCCATCGTGCTCGTTCGGACGGGTCGTTCCGCTACTTCGGGCGGCTGAATCGGCAACGGCGCAGGTCACCCACCGTTGGCCGGATCGCGGTCGGGCGGCGCGGATCACCGATCAAGGGGTCGCTGCGAACCCGCTCCGGTGATTTGGTACCTTCGGCGGTCATGGGTCCCGGGTGAACCGGGACGGTACGCGGCTACCCGTGGTGCGCGAGGTCGCCCCCGGTGTGTCAGGGTGTCCGCATGATCGCTGTGTCACGCCTTCGGCAGTTGTCCTGGACGACCGTGGTGCCGGTGCTGGGTGCGGTGGTGCTCGCGCTGGCCTGGGGACGCGACCTCGGGGCGCTGCTGGTGACCGTGGTCGGGGTCGTCCTCGCCGCCACGGTGCTGGCCGCCGTGCACCACGCCGAGGTGGTCGCGCTGCGCGTCGGCGAGCCGTTCGGGTCGCTGGTGCTCGCGGTCGCGGTGACCGTGATCGAGGTCGCGTTGATCGTGACCATGATGATCTCCGGTGGGGACGACGCCGCGTCGCTGGCGCGGGACACGGTGTTCGCCGCGGTGATGATCACGACCAACGGGATAGTGGGGCTGTCCCTCCTCCTCGGCGCCCTGCGTTACGGGGTCACGCTGTTCAACTCGGAGGGCAGCGGCGCGGCGCTGGCCACGGTCGCCACGCTCGCGACGCTCAGCCTGGTGCTGCCGACGTTCACCTCCAGCCAGCCCGGCCCCGAGTTCTCCGGGCCGCAACTGGCGTTCGCGGCGCTGGCGTCGCTCACGCTGTACGGGGTGTTCGTGTTCACCCAGACCGTCCGCCACCGCGACTTCTTCCTGCCGGTGACCCCGGAAGGCGTCAAAGAGGTCGACGACGAGAACGACGAGCACGCTTCTCCGCCGACCAAGCGCGCCGCGATCACCAGCCTGTGCCTGCTGCTGCTCGCGCTGGTCGTCGTGGTGGGCCTCGCGAAGGTGGAGTCGCCCGCCATCGAGGACGGCGTCCGCGCCGCCGGGTTCCCGCCGTCGTTCGTGGGCGTGGTGATCGCGATGCTGGTGCTGCTGCCGGAGACGCTGGCCGCGAGCCGCGCCGCGCTGCGGCAGCGGATCCAGATCAGCCTGAACCTGGGCTACGGGTCGGCGATGGCGAGCATCGGCCTGACCATCCCGGTGATCGCGGTGGCGTCGATCTGGCTGGAGGGTCCGCTGCTGCTGGGCCTCAGCTCGACCCACATGGTGCTGCTGGCGCTGACCGTCGTGGTGAGCGTGCTGACCGTGGTGCCCGGTCGGGCGACCCGGCTCCAGGGCAGCGTCCACCTGGTGCTGATGGCCGCGTTCCTGTTCCTCGCCGTCAACCCCTGAGCCCCGGGAAGCTGTCCTCGAAGCCGGAACCCGGCCCGGACCACCTCGCCGGCGGGGGGCGACACCGAGCCGGGGGCGTCCTCGCTCCTCCGCCCCACCCTCCGCCGGCGCGGGGAGGACGGCGGTCGGGTGGGGCGTAATTATCAGGCAGGCTCCCTGAAAGTTTCGTGGGGGCGGCTTCCAGGACCGGACCGGCTGGTGCGGGGAGATGGCGGTGGGGTGGGGCGTTAATTTTCAGGCAGGCTTCCTGAAAGTTTCGTGGGGGCGGCTTCCAGGACCGGACCGGCTGGTGCGGGGAGATGGCGGTGGGGTGGGGCGTTAATTTTCAGGCAGGCTTCCTGAAAGTTTCGCGAGGCGACAGTTCACCCCGTGCCGCCGCTCGTCGGTCAACCCCGGCATTCGCACCACAGACCCGAGATCACAGCAGATCAACCGCACCAGCGTTGCCGACCGCCCTACACCGTGCCCGCCATCAGCTCCGCGAACGCCCGCGCGGCGGCCGGGGAGGTGAAGATCCGGTCGATGCGGGCCCGGGCCAGCCGCCACCGGAACTCGCCCGCCGTCCGCGGGTCCGCGCCGTGGAACACCACCTCGCCCAGCCACCGGGAGAACTCCTGGTCGTTCCACACCCGGCGCAGGCAGGTGGCGGAGTAGTCGCGCAACGGGCCGTCGTCGCCGTCGCGCACCGCGGCGGTCAACGCGCCGGCCAGCACGTCGGCGTCGGCGATGGCCAGGTTCATGCCCTTGCCGCCCATCGGGGGCACGATGTGCGCCGCGTCCCCGACCAGGAACAGCCTGCCGTGCGCCATCGGGTCGACCACGAAGCTGCGCGCGTCGATCAACGCCTTCTCCACCACCGGCCCGGTGGGCAGGTCGGGGTCGGCCAGCCGCAGCCGCAGCTCGCGCCACACCCGTTCGTCGGTCCACGACGCGAGGTCGTCACCCGGCGGGCACTGGAGGTAGAAGCGGCTCGCGCCCGGCCCGCGGCCGAAGTGCGCGGCGAACCCGTGCCTGCTCAGCGCCATCAGCGGGTGGCGTGGCGGCGGCGAGTCGGTGAGCACGGTGAACCAGCCGACGTCCTCGGCGTGCCGGTAGGTGGTGACCGCGTCGGGCGGGACCGCGGCCCGGCTGACGCCTTGGAAGCCGTCGCACCCGGCCACGTACCGCGCGTCCAGCCGGTGCGCCACGCCGTCAGCCGTCCGGTAGGTGACGTGCGGCCGGTCGCCGTCGACGTCGTGCAGGGCCACCTCACCCGCCTCGAACCGCAGGTCGCCACCGCCGTCCGCGAACGCCGCCATCAGCCGCCGCACGAGCACCTGCTGCGGCATCAGCTTGCCGGTCCGGCCGCCGGTGTGCCGGTCGGCGTCGAACAGGCGGGACACGCCGTCCACGCGGAACTCCAGCAGCCCCGACCGCGGCACGCCGGTCAGCAGGTCGTCGAGACCGGCCCGCACGTACACCTGCTCGGCGGTGTGGTCCAGCACGCCCGCGCGCTGCCGCCGCTCCACGTGCTCCCGGCTGCGCCGTTCCAGCACCACGCAGTCGACGCCGTTGCGGTGCAACAGGTTCGCCACCGTCAACCCCGCCACACCAGCACCGACGACCACCACGGTCGTGCTCCCACCACGCCCACCGGCCACCGAGACCTCCCGTCCCCGTCACCACGGTAGGCCCGCGTCGCTGGTTCCGGACCGTCCATCAGGGCAAACCGGTGGTCCCGGGCGGGTGGCGGACGACCCCGCGCGCCGCGGGAGCGTCAATTCCGGTCACGCACGGCGAGCACCACCAGCAGCACGATGCACAGCACGGCCACGCCGCCCAGAATCATCCGCGGGGTCTCGCCGACGCCGATGAACGACCCGGTCGCGTTCCCGGCGGCGGTCAGCAGCAGCACTGCCCACAGCAGCCCTTTCGCCGGGCCTGAGTTTCGCTTGTTCGTCTGGTGCGTGTTCATGCGGACCAAGCTATTTCCGCTATTCGCGGTGGGCGATCCCGCCTGTGGCCGGATACGGGGTAGTGCCTGCGCTACCGCCGTGCGCGGCGCACGGTGATCACGGCGGCGGACACCGTCGCCCGGACGAGGGGCCGTGCGCGACCAACGCGGTGCCGAACACGAGTGCGTTCACCCCAACGGCGGCCACGGCCGCAGCCGACGAAGGGTCAGGGCGTGCCGTCCTGACCGGCACCCGCGTGTTCGGCACCGGCCTGTTCGATGTCGTCGTCGGTGATGCGCCAGCAGTCGTCGCCATCGGCGGTGAACCAGTGGCGGGGGCGGCCCGCGGGCAGGGGCAGGTGCAGTTCGACGCTGCCGCGCTGGAACTGGACCTTCCACGGCTCGCCGTCCGAACCCCACCGGTGGAGTCTGCGGACGATGCCGGTGCGGCTGTTGTCGGGTGCCGTGGCGCGGTCGCCCGGCAGCAGTTGCGACGTCCTCTTGGTGTCGATGTCGTCGCTCCTCGCGCTCCCGTCGCCCCGCCACCGGGGCGGCCCGTGGCTGTCGTTCCCAGTCTGGTCGTCCCGCGGAGCCGGTGCGTGACAGCTCGGCCTCAGCTACGTGTACGGGAGGTCTCGACGCCCTCCGCACCCGGCCCAGCGGTCGGCCGCCCAACGGGGGAACGCGCCGACTCTCCACAGAGGACTGTGCGCGGAGATCGGTAACGGCCCGTCCGCACCGCCCGAAACAGGTGTCACGGGAGTCACCGACCGGAAGTGGGTGCCGACAGTGTTCCGCGCCATCGCCCTCGCCGTGCTGCTCGTAGCCGCCACCGCGCCACCCGCCGCGGCGTCACCGCTCACGCAGATCACCGCCACCCCGGCCACCCCGGTCGTGGACGCGGGCCAGAGCACCACCATCTCCGGCCGCCTCACCGAGGAGACCTCGCCCGGCGTGTGGACCGGTCTCGCCGGCCGGTCCGTGAGCGCCGACCTCTGCCTGGACCCGGCCTGCACCGACCGGTGGGGCGGCACCTCCACCACGACGGGCGCGGACGGCTGGTTCAGCGTCGGCGTCACGCCCTACCGCAGCGGCTACTGGCGGTTCCAGAGCGCGGGCGCGAGCGTCACGACCGGCCTCCTGGGCGTGCGGCAGGTGCTGCAACTGGCCTTCGACAACCCCGTCCGGCAGGCCGACGGCGCCGTGCGCCTGTCCGGCGCGGTGGCCATCCCGAGCAAGATCCTGCCGCGCGTGCCGATCGTGATCAGGCTCCAGTTCTCACCCGACAACGCCACGTGGTCCGACCGCACGACGACCACGGCCGACTACCTGATGAACGGCTGGTACGGCTACCGGGCGGTGACCGCCGAGCCCGCGTCCGGCTACTGGCGCGCGGTGCACGACGGGATGCCGGAGGGCACCCAGCCCGCCACCACGGGCTCGCGGCACCTGATCTGACGCCGGGTCACCGCGTCACGCCGGGGTCGAGTGCGCGGAGCACGGCCCGCGCCTCGTCCCGGCACACGGCGCTCCACCGGGCGAGGTGGCGGGCGGCGGTGCGGCGGACGTGGCGGGCGACGCCCACGTCCAGCGCCACGCCGCGCACGACCACCGCCGCCTCGTCCCGGCACCCGCGCCAGAGCCGCACGGCGCCCTCGGCACACCGCACCCGCGCGACCACGCCGTGCCGCACGTCCCGCGCCATGGCCAGCAGCTCCACCGCCGCCTCCTCCGGGCGTAGCTCGCCGATCGCGAGCAGCACCTTCCGGCGCGTCAACGGCCGTTCCACCGACCGCATACCCCGCAGCAACGCCAGCGCCTCACCACGCAGGCTCGGCGCGTGCTCGCCGAGCCAGGACGCCGCGTCCGCCCGCGCGCCCACCGGCAGCCGGACGTCACGCGCCATCGCGCCGAGCAGTTCGACCGCCCGGTCCCGCCCCTCGACACCCCGGTACGCGAGGCTGTACGCCGCACGTGTGCGCAGCGCCGGTCGTTCTGCCGGGTCGCCCGCGATGCCGGCCATCACCGCGGCAGCCGCGGCCAGGTCCGCGGCGTCGTAATCGAGCAGGTCGCGAGCCACCGCCCAGCGCGTGGCCGACGTGGTCCGCGGGTCGTCCCGCACCGCGCGCAGCCGCGTCAGGCCGTCGAACCGCCCGAGGGCGAGTAACGCGAGAGCGCGTCGCCGCATGGGCGTGCGCGGATCGGTCGCGACCTCGCGGAGCATCCCGGCCAACGCCGGTGGGGTTCGGGACGCCACCGTCAGCAGCAGGTGCGCGGCGGACCACCGCACGCGTGGCGGCAGACCCGGGTCGAGCGCGGTCCGCTCCCACCGCTGCCACTCCCGCTCACCGCCAAGCATGATCAACCCCAGGGTCGCCGGCCCCGCCGACGGACCGTCAGCAGGCACCGCGGCCAGTTGCGCGACAACTCCCGGCACAGTCCGGATGTCGAGGTAGGTGAGCTTGAACGCCGCCTGGAGCAGCTCGCCGTGCCGGAACTCCGGGCCGGCCAGCACCTCCCGCAGAGCTGCCGCCGCGTCGAGCGCCAGCGGCATGTCGTCCCAGATGTCGGGCTGCGGAACCCGTTCTCTGGGCGGCAACACGCGGTCGTCGAGGACCGCGCGCTCCACGTTGGTGCGCAGGTCTCTGGGCAATGCGCGGACCAGGGACGTGCGCAGGTCGTCGGCTGTCGCGTCCTGGGCCGCACCCGCGACCAGTCGCGGGTGCGGAACGACGTAGTGGGACCCCAGGTCGACCATGGAGCGCACCGCCCGTGCTCGATCCACCGGCCGCGCACCGGGGTCGTCGGCCAGCCGCGTCAGCAACGCGAGCACTTTGGGCGCGGCGGCGCGGTCCAGCCAGACCAGGGAGGTGGCGCTCTCGGCGCGTTCCCCGATGTTCAGCCGCTCGTCGCCGACCTGGGCCTCAAGGCGGTCCACGGCCTCCTGCGACGTGAGCGCCGCGACCCGGACGGCGTTGTACAGCGCCCCGGCGAGGATCGTGGGCCGCATGTGGGCGGAATCGAGCTGTCGGGCGATCTCCGCCGCCGCTTCCGCCCGGACGGCGGGGAAGGACTCGTACCCGTACACCGCGCCGTACCAGCGCACGCGCCGGTCGACGTCGATGTTCCCGACCAGCCGCCGCAACCGGTCCGCCACGTCGACCCCGTGGAGGGACAACTGGTCGACCAGGCGGATCCAGGTCGAAGGCGGCAGGTCGCCCTCGGGGGCGAACACGTCGTCCGCGATGTCCGGGGCCGTCGTCGGGTCGACCGCCACCAACATGCCCTGCGCGTTGAGCCGGAAGCTCGACAACGTGGTGTTGGCGATGACCGCGTGCAACGCGGCACGCGCCTCCGGCAGGTGGAGGAAGCCGAGCACTTCCAAGCCTTCGAGGACCGCGTCTCGACGCCGCGGGTTGGCACGCGGGTCGGTCAGCAGGTCGCACAGCACCCGCGCGACCCGTTCCCGCAACCCGACCCCGAGTTCCGCGATCATGCCCGCGACGTAGCGGAAGTCGAAATGCTGGGTGCGCACCTCCCGCAGGAGTTCGCACAGCGCCCCCACCGCTCGGTGGTGGTAGCGGAAACCCATCGTCACCAGGCTGTTCAACGCGGACAGCCGCTCGTGGTAGCTCCGTTCGCGGTCGGTCAGCGCCGTCATCAGGGCGTCGGCCAACCCGTCGCGCTCGGCCGGTGTCGACCAGAACGAGTCCACCGAGCCGTACCACACGACCGGCCCGGCGTTCGTGCGTGCGATCGCGTCGTGCAGCGCCCGGAGCGCGCGCGGCTGGTACTGCGGACCGAGCTTCACCAGCTCGCGCCACGCCTCGATGGGCGCGCCACCGGAATCCGCGATGGACCGCAGGTGACGTGCCACGTCGGCGTGGAACTCGGGTCCGGCGCCGATCAGCTCCGCCGCGGCGCGGCAGCGACCGGCGGGGTCGGCCGTGCCGTCGGCGAGGTGCGCGAGCAGGCGTTCCACGGCGGCCGAGCGGTGTGGTTCGCCCATGGCCGCGAGGTGGCCGAGGAGGGTGGCGTGCGCGACCACGCCGGGCCGCACCTCGGCCAGCAGCTCCCACGACCGGCGGGCGACCTCCGGCAGGTGCTCCGCGCCGAGTTCGCCCAGCGCGTGCAACGCCCACAGCACGTCGTCCACCGGCGTCCCGGGGTCGGTGATCACCGTGCGCAGCAGGCGCTCGGCCTCGTCGCGGGCCGCCGGCCCGAACGCGGCGAGCCGGGCCGCGCAATAGCGGGTGTCGTACGCCGTGGTGTCCGGTTCCGCCGGCATCGCGCGCACCGCGTCACCCGCCGCCTGCCGGTGCTGCTGGTTGAGCCTGCCCAGCACCTCGGCCGCCGACACGCGGTGCGCGCGGCTCCGCCGGCGGTCGCCGACCACCGCGGTCAGCGCCGCCACCGCCTCGTCCGTGTGCTCCGGGCCGAGCGACGCCATGCCGAGCGCGGCGTCCTCGCGGGCCGTCTCGTCGTGCACGCGGTCGTGCAGCACCACCCGGAACGCCTCGGCGGCGCGCGGGTGGAACTCGGTGTCGATCTCGATCAACGCCGTGGCCGCCTCCACGACGACCGCGGGCGGGGTGTCCCGGTCGTCCAGCAACCGGGTCATCGCGGTCACCGCGACATCGCGGGCTTCGTCGCCGAACGCGGACAGGATCACCGCCGCGGCGCGGTGCCCGGTGTCGGACCGGAGCGGGTCGTCGAGCACGGACCGCAGGCCCCGCGCCGCCGCGTCCCGCTCGGCGGCACCGGTGTCCGCCAGCGCCTCCGCGGCGGCCAGCCGCACCTCCACGGCGGCGTGCGCGTCGTCCACCAGGGCACGCAGGAACCCGACGGCCTCCGCGAGGTGCCCGTCACGCAGCCGGACCGCCAGCGCCGCCGCCGCGGCGGTCCGCGACGGCCAGGGCGCGGTCCCGTCCCGCATGAGCCGCACCAGCCACGGCGACAGGCCGGGGTGCTGGGTGGCGCGGCAGGCGTGCGACAGGATCTCGCCGGCCAGGTGGTGCGTCGTGGCGGCCCAGCCCCGGACGGTGTCCAGGAACTCGTCCACCGCGGCCGGGGAGGCGGGTAACCGCTTGGCCAGCAGCCGGGCCGCGAGCAGGTGCTGCTCCGCGCCGCCCGCGTGCAGCGACCGCAGCAGCGGGTCCGCCTGGTCCGGGCGCAGGTGGGTGTAGTGCAGCGCGACGGCCCGCGCGTACCGGCCGCGCTCCTCGGGGCGTGCGGCGTGCAGCAGGCGTGCGAAGTCCGGGTGGTCGGCGGCGAAGTCGGCGGGCAACTCGCCCGCGGCGGCCGTCGCGGCGAGGTGCTCGGCGAAGCTGTGGTGCAGGAACGTCAGGTCGTCGCCGCGGATCACCAGCGGGCCGACGCCGACCAGGAAGTCCGTCAGGTGCTCGGACCAGTCGGGCGGCAGGTGCTCGGGCGGCACGTGGCGGCGGACCCAGTCGCGGGCGGCGGACAACGGCGACGTGTCGGACTCCACGCGGACCAGGCCCAGGTGCTCCAGCAGGCGTGCGCGGTGTGGCTCGAACGGGCTGTCGGCGGGTCGGGTCGAGCGGAGGAACGAGAAGTACGCCTCGTACAGCTCGTACTGGTTGTCCGGCAGCGGGAGGTCGCTGCGCTGCCGGAAGACGATGGCGGCGATGGTCGCCAGCAGCGGCACGCGCACCAGTTCCTCCAGGTGCGCGGTCTTGATCTGGCGGAGGAACCGCTCGGCAGGCCCGGGACCGTCGTCGGCGAACCAGTTCTCCGCGAACCGGCGCAGCGTCGCGTCGTCGAACGCCTGGAGCTGGTAGCGCACCGCGCCCACCCGGTGCAGGGGAGCGAGCACCACGCCCTCGATCGGCCGGGTCGTCAGCACCACCCGGTGCACCGGCTCGGCCGCGCCGGCCGCGAGCACCTTGACCAGCCGGTCCCGGTCGTTGGCGTCGGCGACCTCGTCCAGCCCGTCGACCAGCAGCAGCCACCGGTGGCCCGCCACGCGCCTGCCGAGCACGTCCGCCGACACCGGCACGCGCAGCAGCGCCCCGTAGTCGGCGCGGGCGCTGTCCGCCAGCGCTTCCGGGAACGGCAGGTCGAGCCGGGCGGCCAGCTCGCGGGCGGTCAACCGGAGCGGCACGACGGGTTCGCTGAGCGGACCGCCGTCGCCGTCCAGGAAGCGCGTCGCCACGTCCGCGGCCAGCCGCAGCGACAACGTCGACTTGCCCTGCCCCGCGCCGCCGGTGACGATCAGGTGGTCGGTGCCGTCCAGCGCCTCCCACGCGGTGCGGACCGGTGGCCGCACGGCGACCCGGACCACCGGGGCGGCCGGCACCTCGACGAACTGACCGTGCCCGTCCAGGATCGGCGTCGGCTGCGGGGGTTCGGGTCGGGGGTCCGCGACGTCGCCGCCGAGGTGCTGGCGCACGTAGACGTCGGCGAGCGCGGGGCGGCGCGCGCCGGGCAGCAGCCGGGGCAGGTCCTGGGCGGCCCGCACCTGGGCGCGCAGCAGCGACGTGATCTCCTCGTCGGCCGACCGGCCGTTCTCCGCGCCGACGATGTGCACGCCGCCGTGGACGATGCCGACCTGCACGGCGTGGCCGCGCACCGGGCCCGCCACCTGGTTCGAGGGAATCGTCCGGTGGTCGGGTTCCACGGAACCTCCTCATCGCCGCCGTGCCGGGACGCATGATCCCACGCCGGGGGCCGAGGTGTGCCCGGAACCGTTGGAGCGTCCACAGTGGACGGTTGAGGGCGCCTCGGGATCGGTGGGGAACCGGTCAACGGGTGGGCGGCTGGTCGGCGTCCGGGCGCTCGCCGGCGGGTGCGGGGTGCGTGGGCAGGCGGTCGGCGAGGAGTTCGGCCAGGTGCGTGCCGCGGCGCGAGGTGAGGTGGTCCAACTGGGTGCGGCAGGAGAAGCCGTCCGCCAGCACCACCCCGTCGTCGGGCAGGTCGCGCACGGCGGGCAGCAGAGCGGTCTCCGCGACCCGCACCGACACGTCGTAGTGGCCCCGCTCGACGCCGAAGTTGCCCGCCAGCCCGCAGCACCCGCCGAGCCGGCGGACCGACGCGCCCGCCGCGCGCAGCAGCTCCTCGTCGGCGCGCCAGCCCAGCACCGCGTGGTGGTGGCAGTGCGGCTGCGCCACCGCCGACACGTCGTCCAGCCGCGGCGGCACCCAGTCGGGGCGGTGGCGGGCGAGGAGTTCGGCCAGCGTGTGGGTCGCGGCGGCGACGGGTTCGGCTTCGGGGCCGACCAGCTCCACGGCGTCCGACCGCAGCACGGCGGCGCACGACGGTTCCAGCGCCACCACCGGCACGCCCTCCGCGACGTGCGGCGCGAGCGCGGCCACGCCCCGGCCGACCACGCGGCGCGCGGCGTCGAGCTGCCCGGTGCTGATCCACGTGAGGCCGCAGCACTCCGGGCGGTCGGTGACGCGCACCGCGAAACCCGCCGCCTCCAGGACGCGCACGGCGGCGATGCCCACCTCGGGGGAGAAGTGGTCGGTGAACGTGTCGACCCACAGCAGCACCGGCTGCCGGTCACCACCCGGCGCGACGTGGTCGGCGAACCACCGGCGGAACGTGTGGTCCGCGAAGCGCGGCAGCTCCCGCCGCTGGTCCATCCCGCCCAGGAACCGCACCGCGGTCGCCACGGGGCGCAGCGCCAGCAGGCCGTTCACCAGCCGCGGCAGCCGCGACGCCCAACGCGCCCACCGGGGCAGCGCGCCCAGCGCGTAGTGGGACCTCGGGCGCAGCCTGCGCCGGTACGTCTGGTGCAGCACCTCCGCCTTGTACGAGGCCATGTCGATCCCGGTGGGGCAGTCCACCGCGCAGCCCTTGCACGCCAGGCACAGGTCCAGCGACTCCAGCACCTCGGGCGAACCCCAGCCCCCGGCCGTGAGCGAACCCGACACGGCCTCCTGGAGCACGCGCGCCCGACCCCGGGTGGAGTCCTTCTCGTCGCGGGTCGCCAGGTACGACGGGCACATCACGCCACCGGTCGCCGTCGTGTCGGCCCGGCACTTGCCGACACCCGTGCAGCGGTGCACGGCGGCGGCGAAGTCGCCGCGGTCGTGCGCGTGCGCGAGACCGAGCACGCGGCGCGGCAGGCGCGACCCGGCGTCGGCGGGCCGCAGATCCGCGTCCACCGGCCGCGGCCGGACGATCACACCGGGGTTCAGCAGGTCGTCCGGGTCGAAGGCGTGCTTCACGGCGGCGAACGCCGCGATCGCGTGCTCGGAGTACATCAGCGGCAGGAGTTCGCCGCGGGCGCGGCCGTCGCCGTGCTCCCCGGACAGCGAACCGCCGTACGAGGCGACCAGTTCCGCCGCGTCACGCAGGAACCCGCGGAACACGGCGGTGCCGTCGGACCGGTCGAACGGGAAGTCGATGCGGACGTGCAGGCAGCCGTCGCCGAAGTGCCCGTACGGCACGCCGAACAGCCCCCGGTCGGTGAGCAGCGCGTCGAACTCCCGCAGGTACGCGCCGAGCCGCTCCGGCGGCACGGCGGAGTCCTCCCACCCGGCGTGCGCGGGCGCGCCCGCCGGTGTCCGCGAGGCCAGCCCCGCGCCGTCCTCCCGGATCCGCCACAACGCGGCGGCCTGCGCGGCGTCGGTGACCACCGCGCTGTCCACCGCGCCGGCGTCGGCGACCAGGGCCCGCGCCGCTTCCGCCGCCGCGGCGGGCGTCGCGCCCGGCACCTCGGCGAACAGCCAGCCGGAGCCCGCGGGCAGCGGCGGCACGGCGGCCGGGCCGCGCCGGTCCCGCACCACCTGCACGATGCGGGAGTCCATGCCCTCCAGCGCGACCGGCGCGTGCGGCAGCACGGCGGGCACCGCGTCCGCCGCCTCCGCCATGCCGGGGTAGCCGAGCACGACCAGCACCGTCGCGGCGGGCGCCTCGACCAGCCGCACGGTCGCGCCGAGCGTCACCGCGCACGTCCCCTCGGTGCCGACCAGCATCCGGGCCACGTCGAAACCGCGTTCCGGCAGCAGGTGCTCCAGCGAGTAGCCGGACACCTGCCGGGAGAACCGGCCGAGTTCGGTGCGGATGACCGGCAGGTTGGCCCGCGTGATCTCCGCCAGCCGGTCCAGCACCGGCGAGGGCGCCCGGTCCGGGCCACCCACCGCGAGCCGTTCCCCGCCGCCGGTCAGCACGTCCAGCGCCACCACGTTGTCGGCGGTCCGCCCGTACGCGAGCGCTCGCGAGCCGCACGCGTTGTTGCCGATCATCCCGCCGATCGTGCACCGGTTGTGCGTCGACGGGTCGGGTCCGAACCGCAGCCCGTGCGGTGCGGCGACCCGCTGCAGCGCCGCCAGCACGACACCGGGCTCCACGACGGCCGTCCGCGCCTCCGCGTCCACCGATCGCACGGCGTTGAGGTGGCGGGAGAAGTCGAGCACGACGCCGGGACCGACCGCGTTGCCCGCGATCGACGTGCCCGCGCCGCGCGAGGTGAGCGGCACGCCCGTCGCCCGGCACACCTCCAGCACGGCGGCCACCTCGTCCACGTGGCGGGGGAACACCACGGCCCGCGGCACCACCCGGTACAGGGAGGCGTCGCCGGAGAACTCGGCCCGCCGGCGCGCCGACACGTCGACCTCGGCGACACCCGCGCGGCGCAACCGGTCGGCCAGGTCCGCGGCGGCCCGGCTCACCACAGCTCCGGCGAGCGGCGGAAGACGTCGGCCAGGTCGTCACCGTCCCGGACCGCCGCGCGGAACGAGCGGGCGAGCGGTTCGAGGGCGCGTTCCGACCAGACGTCGGAGATCGGGTTGGCACCGCAGTAGGGGACGCGTTGTCCGGTGTGCTCGCGGTCGTAGGCGTGGCAGAGGACGTCCATGCCGGCGGCGGTCACCTCCGGCGGCCGAGTGGCCGTGAGCGCCGGGTCGACCACGGCGAGGGTCGGGCGCAGGCGGACGTGGCTGATGCCCGTCTTCACCTTGAGGTCCAGCACGTCGAGCACGCAGACGGTGGTGCTCTCGGCACCGGTCCCGGTGGTGGTGGGCACGGCGAACGCGCGGGCTTCGGCGCCGGACTCCGCCATGCGCTCGGCGGCGCGTCGCGGCGCGCCGGTCGCGGCCACGGCCGGGTCGGTGACCACCAACGCGCGGCCGACGCCCCACCGCGCCAGGTCGAACCCGGCCTCATCGGCCGCGCCCGGTCCGGACTCCAGGGCGGGCGCGCCGCGGGTGAACACGGTTTCGGGCGTGCTCGGACTCATGCGCACTCCTGGTGTCGACCGGTCGCGCCGAGACTCGCATGTGACATGCTACTCGTCAAGCCATCGAGAACCCGCAGCTCACCGCGTCGCGCGGGCGACGCGTCGAGAGAAGAACGTGCGTGGGCAGGCGGAGCGGTCGGGTGGACGCGGTGGAGCCGGCGCGGGCTGGTGCGGCGTGGTCGGGTCGGGTGTGAACGGCGGGCGTGGTGAGATCGACACCCGGGGTCGCGGGGCGTGGCGCAGCCCGGGTCCGCACGGGCAGTTCGGCACGGGGGAGGACCGGTGCGCGAAGTCGTCGGCACGTCGAGCCTGACCGACCAGGTGGTCGCCGCGATCCGGGCCGCGGTCCTGGACGGTGAGCTGGTGGCGGGCGAGTTGTACTCCGCCTACGGCCTGGCGGAACGCCTGAACGTCTCCCGCACCCCGGTCCGCGAGGCGTTGCTGCGCCTGGCGGAGGCGGGCATGGTGCGGTTCGAGCGCAACCGCGGCTTCCGGGTCCTCAAGCGCGACCCGCGCGAGGTGGTGGAGGTCTTCCACCTGCGCCTGCTGCTGGAGGTACCGGCGGCGGGGCTGGCCGCGCGTCATGCCGATGCCGCGCTCGTGGCCGCCTTGACGGACGAACTCGACGCCATGCGCGCGATGGCCGCGACCGGCGACGACGCCCGGTTCATGCACCACGACCGCCGGTTCCACCACCACCTGCTGCTGGCGGGCGGCAACGCCCGGCTCGCCGCGACCGTGGACGGGTTGCGCGACACGACCACGACCCTCGGCACCTCGACCGCGGGCCGGTCCCGGACCCTGGACGAGATCGTGGCGGAACACGAACCCGTCCTCCGCGCGGTGATCGCACGCGACCCCGAGGGCGCGATGCGGGCACTGCGCACCCACATCGCGCACACCGCCGAACTGCTCCTCGCCCAACTCACCGCCGAGACCGGCGTGCCTCTCACCCCACGCCAGACCGAACTCCTCGACTGACGTCGGTCACGCGTCGACCACCTGTGCGGCGGTCCACCGGCTCAGCAGAACGGTCACGTCGTCGTGCAGCGGGCCGTCGCGGTGGGCCAGGACCTCGTGCACCAGGCGACGCGTCGCCTCCGGTGGCGGGTAGCCGGCCGACGCCGCGTGCCGCAGGAAGTCCGCCAGGCGTGCCACGCCGAACTCGCGACCCGCCGCGTCCCGGGCGCCCACCAGGCCGTCGGTGTACAGCACCAGGCAGTCGTCCGGGTTCAGCGACTCGGCCGCCACCCGGCCGCCACCGGCCCGGCCCAGCGGCGGGCGCCCGCCGTCGCCCAGGGACGTCACCACCCGACCCGGGCGCAGCAGCAGCGGGTGGGGGTGACCCGCGTTGAGGTAGCGCAACCGGCCGGTGGCCAGGTCCACCTCGGTCAGCACGGCGGTCGCGTACGCGTTGCCGCCGAACCGGGCCGTGATCGCCTCGTCCACCTCGCGCGCCTGCCCGACCAGGTCGTGACCCGCGCGGCGGGCCGCCCGGTACGCCGCCACGGCCGTCGCCGCGACCAACTCGCTGCCCGGGTCCGCGCCCGCCGCGTCGAACACGGCGAGGTGCGCGGTGTTCTCCGAGAGCGCGTAGTCGAACAGGTCGCCGCCCGCCGCCTCGGCGGGCTCCACCAGCCCGCTCACCACGAACGAATCGGTCGCGGCGGTCAACGGCGGCAGCAGGGACCACACCAGTTCCTCGGCGGCCGTGCGCGCCTTGGACAGGCGGCGGGTCTGGAGCGCGTCGCCGTACTGGGACAGGATGGTCACCAGGTGGCCCAGCAGCGCCGAGATCCACCGGCAGTGCGCCCGCAGGTCGGGATCCTCCAGCGCGCCCTCCGCGCACCCGACCTCCAGCACGCCCAACCGCTCCACGCCGTCCACCAGCGGCACCCACAGCCGGGAGTCCGCACCGTCGGCCACCGCCTGCACGCGCACGGTCCGAAAAGCCTCGCCGGCGGGCGTGTGCTCCACGGGCAGCGGTGAGGACTCGTCGCTCGCCCTCGCGGGCAGGCGGTGCAACGCGCGCTGCTCGTAGTCGACCAGGTGCACCGCGATCCGCACCTGCAACGGCTGCCCCGCCGCCTCGGCCAGCGCCGCGAGCCGTTCGGCGGGCGCGGACTCCGCGCCGCGCAACAGGCCCACCAGCGCGGACGTCGGGTGCCGCGCCGGGCCCGGCCCGCGCACCGGGCGGCTGTACGGCGCGTGGTGCAGCCTCGCCACCTCGTCCAACCGCTCGTTCGCGGCGTGCGCGAGCACGTCGGCGTCGAGGTCGGGCAACGCCAGCATCCCGTTGAGGTACGCCTCCACCTCCAGGAACCCGGTGTTGCCGCCCAGCGTGAGGTACCTCATCCACAGCTCTTCGAGCGGGAGGTCGGCCTGCTTGGCGGCACGCGCGATCGCCTGCCACTGCGCGTCCTCGTAAGGGGATCGCATCGCGGCTCAGGTCCCGTCGGGGAACGCGTACACCGTCATGCCCACCTGCACGTCCACGGAATGCTGCTCCCTCGTAGCGGGTCGAGGTCGGTCGGGCGCACAGCGGCCCCTGCCCACCCGGTTTACCCGCGCCGCGGCCGTTCAACCGGATCGGTGTCGGCCGATCGGCCCGCGTTACTTCGGTCGAGAACCGGATACCCACCCGTTGATCGGGAAGGGATGACCATGAACCAGCACACGCGCCAGGACCCCCGCCACCAGTACCCGGGCACGGAGCACCAGGAGCGCCGCGAGCAGGAGCACCCCGGCACCGACCGGGACATGACGCCGCGTCCCGACCACGGGGAGCACACCTACGAGGGCAGTGGGCGGCTCACCGACGCGGTCGCCGTCGTGACCGGCGCGGACTCCGGCATCGGGCGGGCGGTGACGATCGCGTACGCGCGGGAGGGCGCGGACGTCGTGCTGTCCTACCTGCCCGAGGAGCAGGCCGACGCCGAGCAGTCCGCGGAGCACGTGCGCGCGGCGGGCAGGCGTGCCGTCCTGGTGCCCGGCGACCTGCGCACCGAGGAGGCGTGCCGGGAACTCGTCACGCGGGCCGTGGAGGAGTTCGGCCGCATCGACGTCCTCGTGGACAACGCGGGCTACCAGATGTCGCAGCCGGAAGGTCTGCTCGGCATCACCACGGAGCAGTTCGACCGCGTGTTCAAGACGAACCTCTACTCGATGTTCTGGCTGTGCAAGGCGGCCGTGCCCCACATGCCGCCCGGCGGGTGCGTGATCGCCACGACGTCCATCCAGGCGTACCAGCCCTCGCCGCACCTGATGGACTACGCCGCCACCAAGGCGGGCATCGTCAACCTCACCAAGTCGTTGGCGGAGGACCTGGCGGACAAGGGGCTGCGCGTGAACGCCGTCGCGCCGGGGCCGATCTGGACGCCGCTGATCCCGGCCACCATGCCGCCGGAGGCGTTGGAGTCGTTCGGCGGGGACACCCCGCTCGGCCGGGCCGGTCAGCCCGCGGAGGTCGCGCCCGCGTACGTGTTCTTCGCGTCCCAGGAGTCCAGTTACATCACCGGCGAGGTCCTGGGCGTCACCGGTGGCCGACCGCTCTCGTGAGTGATCGGAAAATGCGCGTCCGGTTGGAATTGAATAGGTTGCCGAAATCCACGTTCGGTAATCGCGCGGTCGCCGCCGGTGAAATAGCGGAAATCCACCGGCGAAAGGTGTAGTGTCGGTTTTGCGCGGGTGGTGGCCCGTCCGCTGAGGATAAATCGTTTTACCGGCGATGTATCCACGGGCGCCGGCCGCGCACCTGTGGGGTGTGCCGCGGGTCGGTCGGGGGACCGGTTTCCGCGGTACCGGGGGAAACGGGCGAATTGCCGCCGCTGTCGGGCGGCGGCGTGCCCGGACAACTGAAATCAGGGGGAACACCGATGACCGAAGTCATCAGCAGGCCCGCGACCGCCGCGCCGACGGGCCCGACGTTCGGGCTGACCAAATTCCTGGACCCGTTGCGGGTCATGCCGGTGATCCGACCGCACCTGTCGTGGCACCAGGACGCGTTGACCGTCGGCATGATCAGCACGGAGGTCCGGCTGCACTCGCAGTTGCCGCCGACCACCGTGTGGGCTTACGACGGGTATTTCCCGGGACCGACGATCGAGGTGCGCAGCGGTCGTCGGCTGCGGGTCACCTGGACCAACGAGATCGAGGGCAGGATTCCGCTGGTCGCGGTGCAGGCCCCGATCGAGTCGGCGCCGCAGAACAGCCCCGGTTTCCGCAACCCGGACGGTTCGCTGCCGCCCGGCGTGACGCCGATCGAAGGCGTGGCCGACCTGCCGTCGTGGAACGTCGTGCACCTGCACGGCGCGCGCACGGGCGGCGGCAACGACGGCTGGGCGCACAATTCGGTGCTCAAGGGTGCTTCGCAGCTCGCGGAGTACCCGAACGAACAGCCGGCGATGACGCTTTGGTACCACGACCACGCCATGGCGATCACCCGGTTCAACGTCAACGCGGGCCTCGCCGGCGTGTACCTGATCCGGGACCGCGAGGAGGCGGCCCTGCGCCTGCCGTCCGGCGAGCACGAGGTGCCGCTGGTGATCACCGACCGCAACCTGGACACCGACGCCGAGGGCAACCTGACGGGCCAACTGCTGTACAAGGTCCCGTACGTCACCACGCCCGCCGGCCAGGTGCTGCACCTGCCGTTCTCCGGGCCGTTCACGTTGGTCAACGGCGTGATCTGGCCGCACATGGACGTGGACGCCCGGTGGTACCGGTTCCGCGTGGTGAACGCCTCCAACGCCCGCTTCTACCAGCTGCACCTGGTGGACGAGGACACCAAGGAGTCACTGGACCACCACGTGCACCAGATCGGCACGGACAGCGGGCTGCTGCCCCGCCCGGCCGGTCTGCCCGCGGGCGGCCTGACCGTCGCGCCCGCCGAGCGGGCCGACCTGCTGATCGACTTCCGGGAGCTGCGTGGTCGCCGGGTGCGGTTGACCAACGCACATGGCACGGCCGCGCCCGAGCCGGACATCATGCAGTTCCGGGTGCGCGACCGGGACGTCCGGGACCGGTTCCGGCTGCCCGAGGTGCTGTCGCCGTCGTACGTGCGGCTGCACCACGGCACCACGATCCCCGATGACCACGACCACATCTTCATCGGCCTGGTGCCGCCGGGCACCGCGGGCGAGGGCCACCCGCAAATGTGGGAACTGGTGGAGATCACCGATCCCGCGCAGGTGCCCGCCGAGCTGCCCGCGCCGGGCATCCTCCAGGTCACCGACCCGGCGACCGGCGCGTTGCGGACGTTCCAGCGCGTGGCGAGCCTGTTCGACGACACGACGAGCGTGTTCATCGACCACGACCGCTGGGCGATCTGGAACTTCATCCACCTCGGCGGCCCGACGCACCCGATGCACGTCCACCTGAGCCGGTTCCAGGCCCTGGCCCGCCACCGCTACGAGTTGGACCCGGTGAGCGGCGCGGTGCCCGGGTTCGACGTCGCGGTGGGCGGCACCACGGCCCCGCTGCCCGCACCCGGCCCCGGCCGCCCCCTGGACCCGCAGGAGGAGGGCTGGAAGGACACCTACCAGGTGGAGGCCGGTGAGTGGCTGGCCATCGCGGGCCGGTTCGACGGCGCGACGGGCGAGTTCATGTACCACTGCCACATCCTCGACCACGAGGACGAGGGCATGATGCGGCCGTACGTGGTCATGCCGGCCGAGGCGGCGCGCTTCCACATCCACCGGTTCGGCGGCGGCCACCACCACGGCGCGTCGGCGAACGACACGCGGGTCGCGGGCGCGTGACCCGCCGCTCGGCGGCTCTCCCGCGGGAGAGCCGCCGAGCGCCTCGGCCTACCACGCGGAGGTCCCCGGCAGGCCGCGGACGATCTCCCCGAGGCCGCGCTCCTCCAGGACGTCGATCCTGTTCAGCACGACGACGCGTGGCCGGGCGCGGGGCGTCGAGCCGGACCGCGTCCTCGGCGGGGTTCCCCGGTGCGCCGCGCGGCGCTGCCCGGGTCGCGTCGGGCGGTTAGCCTCCCCGTGTGATCAGCGGGCGGTTCGCCGTCCTGAGCGCCAGGGAGTCCTCGCATGACCGAACAGCCGTCCGGTGCCGCGATCGCGGTCACCGGCTCGACCGGCAACCTGGGCGGGCGCGTGGCCCGTCGGCTCGCGGCGGGTGGTGTCGCGCAGCGGCTGCTGGTGCGGGACACCACGCGTGCGCCGGAACTGCCGGGCGCGACGGCCGTGGTCGCCGACTACGGCGACCGGGAGGCGGTGCGGGCCGCGTTGGCGGGTGCGGAGCGGGTGTTGATGGTGTCCGCGCCGGAGACCGCGGACCGGGTGGACCTGCACCGGTCGTTCGTGGACGCCGCCGCCGAGGCCGGGGTGGGCCACCTGGTCTACATCTCGTTCTACGGCGCCGCGCCGGACGCGGTGTTCACGCTCGCCCGCGACCACTTCACCACCGAGGAGCACATCCGCGCGAGCGGTCTGCCGCACACCTTCCTGCGGGACAACATGTACGCCGACTTCATGCCGATGCTGGCCGGCGAGGACGGCGTGATCCGCGGCCCGGCGGGTGACGGCCGGGTGGCGGCGGTCGCGCTGGACGACATCGCGGACGCCGCCGTGGCGGTGCTGCGGGACACCGCGCCGCACGTCGGGGCCACCTACGAGCTGACCGGCCCGCGGGCGCTCACCCTGGACGAGGTCGCGGCGGTGCTGTCCGACGCCACCGGCCGCGCGGTGAGCTACCACCGGGAGACGGTGGACGAGGCGTACCGGTCGCGTGCCCCGTACAACGCGCCGGACTGGCTGCTCGACGCGTGGGTCTCCACCTACACGGCCATCGCCGAGGGGCAGTTGGCCGGCGTGACCGACGACGTGCGACGGCTCACCGGGCACCCCGCCACACCGCTGGCCGAGGTGGTGCGCGCGGCCCGCTGAGCGTCCCGACTTTGGTAGGTGGTCGGCCCCCGGACGCACGCCTACAGTGCGTGGGGCCCGGTCACCGACCGGGGTCGTGCGGCAGCGTGAGGTGACGCCATGCGTCATGAGGCCCGGGTGTCCGCGGGCGACCGGCCCGCCGCCGCTCCGCCGGGCGACCTGGCCCAGGCGCTGCGGTACGGGCCGTTCTCGCGCGCGTTGGCCGCGGCGATCCGCAGGCGCGGGCTGTCGTTGTCGAGGCTGAGCGCGCACCTGCGGTCCCAGGACATCGCGATCGCCCAGTCCACGCTGAGCTACTGGCAGCGCGGGCTGCGGCACCCGGCGGTGCCACGCGCCCTGGACGCCGTGCGTGCCCTCGAACGCGTCCTCCAGGTCCCCGACGACAGCCTGGTGACGTTGATCGGCCCGCACCAGCGCGCGCCCGAACCCGACCAGCGGGTGCGGTCCATCCCGGAGCTGAGCCAGAGCTGGGCGCGCACCGGCGCGCTGCTGGAGGAGTTCGACGGCGTGTCCGGCAGCCCGTGCAACTCCGACGTGCACGTGGTGATGGCGATCGACGACGTGCGGTTCGGCCCGATCGGCGAGATCACCGAGATGTCGTCGACCATGGTGGTGCGGGCGCGGCGGTCCGGGCCGGACGGTTTCGTGGTGATCCACCAGAGCGAGCCGGGAGCCGACATCGAGAGCGCGCGGATCACCGCGGGCGACGGGTGCCGGGTGGGTCGGGTCCGCCGGCAGCCCGTGTCGGCGGGCATGGTGACCGAGCTGCTGTTCGACCGCAAGCTCACCGAGGGGGACGTGCACAGCTTCAGCTTCAGCATGGCGTGCACGGCTCCCGTGCGCTCGCCCACGTTCTACCGCGTCATTCGCGGCTGGACGCAGACCTACCTGCTGCGCCTGCACTTCGACCCGGCGATGCGGCCGGTGCGCTGCACGCGCGTGGAACGGGCCCGCGAGGGCGCCGTGCCCACGGCCAGCGAACCGCTGCTGTGCGGGTCGGACGGGTTCGCCAGCGCCTACTTCGAAGGGCTGGAGCCGTCGCTCGCGGGTGTCGACTTCCTGTGGGAGTGACCGACCCGCCCACCACCGCGGCACCCCGTTGTGGCCGAGGAGCCCTTCTCCGAGCGCATCGGGGCCTCCGACGTCCGGCCGCACAGCGACGCGGCGGTGCTCGCGCTCGGCAGCCCGGGTGCGGCACCGGTGGGATGAGCGTGGTTCAGGTGCTTGGTGTGGAACGGGACTTGCGACGGGAGCGTTGCCACCACAGCAGTCCGACGACGAGGAGCAGCACCGCGCTCGCGCCGAGCGACCAGGCGGGCACCGCGGGCGTCGGCTCCGGCTCGGCACGCGTGGCGTCGGGCTGCGTGAAGCCGATGCCGCGGTCCTCCTGGTAGTCGGAACCGGGCAGCTTGTCCGCGTACCGCGCGTGCACCTGCTCCTGGTACTCGGCGAGCGGGACGAACTCGCCGACCGGTGTCTGCGGCAGGCTGGCCCGGAGCAGCACCACGCCCGCCGGTGTCAGCTCGTACCAGCCGTTGATCTGGGGTTCGTTCAGCAGGACGGAGCCCGGTGCGATCCGCTTGCTCAGCGCTTCCTCGTCGTCACCGGAGAACACGCTGCCGACCGCCCACCTGCCGTCGCCCGCCGGGTCGGCGCGCACCGTGGCGCGCACACCGGTGTCGGCGGTGGCGGTGACGGCGATGTACTGGAGGACCCCGGCGGGCGCGTCGGTCCTGCCCCGCACGAAGTCCGGGTTGAGCACGTACGCGGGCACGCCGTGGTCGGCGACCGTCACCGCTTTCGGCTCCACACCGTGGACCTGCCGGAAGTTGGTCTTCACGAAGCTGATCGCCGCCGGCGCCCGGGCGGCGTGGAGCGCGGCGGCGACGTCCGCCGGAGAGGGGAGCGGCACCGCCTCCCGCGCCGAGGCCGGGGAGACCGGGCACACCGTTGTCAGGGCGACCAGTGCGATGAGGAGCGACTTCCGACAGGTCACGGCCACGACCCCCGCTACGCCTTCGCGATGTTGACGATGGTGTCGTTCCAGCGGAACCGGCTGTTGTTCAGGTACTGGCTGTAGGACCAGGTCTGGTACCGCTGGTACGTGGGCCAGGGGTCGCCGATCAAGAGCGACTGGTTCGCCGTGTCGTACCCGTAGATCACCTCGGCGTGGCCGCCGCCGGAGGTCCAGTAGATGCCGGTGAGGTTGGGGATGCCGGCGTCGATCTGCTTGGTGATGGACGCGAAGCTGATCGGGCCGCGCGCGTCCTGGGCGTTGAAGCCGGTGCCCCGGAAACCACGCACGATCTCCGGGATCTGCGCGGGCTGGTTCGGGCAGTAGCCGGGTGACGTGCCCTTGCCCGCGGCGCAGAACGCCTGCTGGTTGGCGGTTCCGCCGAGCAGCTGCTCGATGCTGGAGCCGGTCGCGGCCCAGCACCACTGGTTCTGCTGCTGCACCTGCTGGGTGTAGTTGAGCCGCTTCGACGCCAGCGGCGCGACGGCGCGCGTGGTCGCGCCGACCGGCGCGACCTCCACGACCTGGCGGTGCTCCTCGGTCTTGATCAGACCGTGGGGCGTGCCCTGGTCGCCGGCCGCCATCGCCGGTGCGGGCACGAGCACCGAGGCGGTGACGGCGACGGCGACCAGACCGGGCAGGCCGCGTCGGATGCGTTTCCAGTCCACGGGAATCCTCCTGGGCAGGGTGAGGACGGATGCGTGCCGGCACCCGTGCAGGAGGGGTGGCCGGCCGTCACCACCGTGCGCGGTCGGGCCCGGACCGGACAACGGCCGGCCCGCCCCGGGTGACCGCGCTGTGATCGTTCACCGCTCCGGGACCGGTCGTACGGCGGCCACAGCAGCGCATCCGGCGCGTGGCGACCCCGGCGTGGTGGTGGCGACGAGAACATTCACCCCTCGTTCACGTGGTGTGAACCACCGGTGACCGCTCGTGCGGAAACGGGCATTCCAGGCGTGGGCGGCATTCCGGCCCGCGGTGTGATCGGTTCCACTGCTCCCGCGGTGCCGTAAGTCCGTTATGGACCGTTGTCGTCCTCCTCTTTGTCCGAATTGGAGTGCGGGGGGTGGCGGCACGCCGGAGAACGGGGCGTACGCTGCGATCGGGATGACAACGTCCGCTGGGAGGAGCACCATGGGAAACCTCGGGGCGACCGAACTGCTGATCATCGCCGTGGTGGTCGTGCTGCTGTTCGGCTCGAAGAAGCTGCCGGAGATGGCGCGTTCGCTGGGGCGCTCGGCACGCATCCTGAAGGCGGAGACCCGGGACCTGCACGACGACCCGACGACGTCGAACCCCTCCGAGCGGCGGCAGGCGGACTGACCGCCCACCGGCTACGTACTGTGGCGGGGGAGCCCGGCCCGGTGGCGGGCTCTTCCGGGGCGTGGCGCGAAGGAGGAGCGGGGTGCGGGAGGAGTCGCGGCGGCGGGGGACGCCGGGTGATCGAGTGCGACGGCGGCCGTTGTCCGAAGCGCCGACCGTCCGCACCACGCCCGCCGGTCGGGCGGGGGCGGCGCGACACGCCGCGCCGAGCCGGGGCGCGCGTGGTTGGCGCCACACCGGGCGCGTGCTGGCGGTGCTGCTGTCGGCGACCGTGCTGCTCGGCTGCGGCTACGGGTACGTGAACCTCAAGTCGTTCCAGGACAAGCTGGCCACCACCGACGTCATCGACAGCGACGCGGGTGGCGAGAAGCCGCGTGACGGCGCGGTGGACATCCTGTTGGTGGGCATGGACAGCCGCACCGACGCGAAGGGCAACCCGTTGCCGGCGCAGGTGTTGGACGAGTTGCAGGCGGGCGGCACGGAGGACGGCGGTCTCAACACCGACACGATGATCCTGCTGCACATGCCCAACGACGGCGGCAAAGCGGTCGCGATCTCGTTCCCCCGCGATTCCTATGTGGAGGTCGCGGGCGGTTACGGGAAGCACAAGCTCAACTCCGCCTACGCGGCGGCGAAGAACGACGCGGCGGCGGAGCTGGGCAGGCAGGGCGTGCGCGACCCGGCGGAGGTGGAGACGCGGTCGCGCCAGGCGGGCGCGAAGAACCTGATCGCCACCGTGCAGGACCTGACCGGTGTCACGGTCGACCACTACGCGGAGGTCAACCTCGCCGGGTTCTACGAGATCACCAAGGCGGTCGGCGGTGTCGACGTCTGCCTGGTGGCCGATGTCGACGAACCCATGTCCGGCGCGCGGTTCACCGCGGGCAGGCACACCGTGCAGGGACGCGACGCGCTGGCGTTCGTGCGGCAGCGCTACGACCTGCCGCGTGGCGACCTGGACCGGATCGTGCGGCAGCAGGTGTTCCTGGCGGGACTGGCGCGCAAGGTGCTGTCCGCGGGTGTGCTCACCGACCAGGCCAAGCTGCGCGGCCTCATCGACGCGGTCACCAAGTCCGTCGTGCTGGACAAGGACTGGGACGTCCTCGGCTTCGCCGGCCGGATGCAGGACCTGACGGGCGGCGCGATCGAGTTCACCACCATCCCCACCGGGCGGCTCGACCTGGCGACCCCGGGTGACGGCATGGCGGTCGAGGTCGATCCCGGGCAGGTGCGGGCGTTCGTGCAGTCGCTCACCCACGACCCGGGTGAAGCCCGCACCACGCCGACCACCACGGCCACCACCACGCCGGGCGTGACGGTGGACGTGCGCAACGGTTCCGGTGAGGCCGGTCTGGCCGCCGCGGTGCTGAAGGCCGTGGTGGCGCGCGGTTACCAGGAGGGCACCGCGGCCAACGCGGAGAACCCGCTGGCGTCTTCGGTCGTGCTGTACGGGACGGGTGCCCAGGCGGGCGCGCAGGCCGTCGCGAAGGACCTGGGCGGCCTGCCGACGCGGGCCGACGCGGTGGTGCCCGCCGGGTACGTGCGGGTGTTCCTCGGGCAGGACTACCAGGGGCCGCGTGGTTTCACCGCGCCCGGTGCCGTGGGGCTGGACGGTGCGCACCGCCAACCCGTCGCCGAGGAACCGACCATCACCGCCGACGGCGTGCGCTGCGTCAACTGACGCGCCGGCCGCCGGTGGCACCGCGCTGTCGGTGGCACCGCGCCGCTGTCAGCACCGCGCCGCTGTCAGCACCGCGCCGATGTGGGCACCGCCCGCTGTCAGCACCGCGCTGTCGTGGGCACTGCGCCGTCGCGTGGCAGCGAGTGGTGGCGGGAACCCGGTGGTGGTTGGCCGGCGTGCGACTCCCGCCGGCACGTGCGGGCTCCTAGCGTTCCGGGTGGCCACTTCCCCGCAGAAAGAGACCTCCCGTGACCGTGCTCGCCCCGATCCTCATCGGCCTCGCCTACGTGTTGATCTCCTCCTTCATCCGGGAACCGAACAGGCGTCGGTTCAACGCCGTGATGGTCGCCGGAGCCGGTGCCGCCTACCTCAGCGGCGGCGGGCTCGGTGGGTGGGAGTTCGCCTTCACCGCCGCCGTCACGTACTGCGCCTACCGCGGCCTGGAGTCGTGGCGGTTCATCGGTGTCGGCTGGTTGCTGCACACCGCCTGGGACGTCGTGCACCACCTCCAGGGCAACCCGATCATCCCGTTCGCCGAGCTGTCGTCGTTCGGCTGCGCGATCTGCGACCCGGTGATCGCGGTGTGGTGCCTGCTCGGCGGGCGCTCGGTGGTGGACCGGCTGCGTCCCGCGGTGCGCGCCAGTACCTGACGGCTGTGGTGGGATGGGTCCCGTGGAGCCACTGGACCTGTCCGCGCGGGCCGAGGCGAACCTCGCCGAGCACGCCTGCCACCTGCACCGGCGACTGCCGGGCGCGACCGTCACCGAGACCGACGACCTGCTGGTCGCGGACAGCGGTCTCGCCGACGACACGTTCAACATCGTCGCGGCGGCCCGGTTCGCCGCCGACGTGGCCGATGCGCGCATCGCTGAGACCGTGCGCGCGCTGACCGCGACGGGCCGCCCGTTCTCGTGGTGGGTGGGACCGGCGTCCACGCCCGGCCTGAGCGAGCGGCTGTCGGCCGCCGGGTTGCCGGTCGCGGAGCGCGAGGCGGCCATGTGGCTCGACCTCCGCGACGCGCCGGACGTCCCGGCGTCCGCACTGGACGTGCGCGTGGCGGCGACCGCGGCCGATCTCGCGGACTACGCCGCGGTGCTCGCCGCGAACTGGGACCCGCCGGCCGCGACCGTGCGGCGGTTCTTCGCCGAAGCCGCGCCGCACGCGCTGGCACCGGACTGCGCGGCGCGTTACCTGGTCGGCTACGTGGCCGGTCGCGCGGTGTGCTCGGCCGAGGTGTTCGCGCACGGCGGGGTCGCCGGCGTCTACAACATCTGCACCCTGGCGGACTCGCGCCGCCGGGGTCACGGCGGCGCGATCACCGCGGCGGCGTTGCACCTGGCCCGCGCGGACGGCCACCGGTACGCGGTGCTCCAGGCGTCGGCAGAGGGCGAACCGGTGTACCGCCGGCTGGGTTTCCGGGTGTCGGGGCGGTTCGTGGAGCACGCCGCGACCTGACTCGGGTCCACTGTGGACGGTCAGTCGAACCGCAGTTCCGCCCACACCCGCGTGCGGTCGGCGCGTGACTCCACGCCCCAGCGCACCGCCAACGCGTCGACCAGCAGCAGCCCCGCCCGGAGCCGCCACGGGCGCGACCGGCGGGCCGGGCGGTCCAGCGCGCTGACCACCAGCACGTCCTGCTCCCGGTCCAGGCGCAGCTCTAGCAGGTAGGGCGCCGCGCCGTGCCGCCACGCGTTGCGCACCAGCTCACCCGCCACCACGCCGACGACGGCCGCCTCGTGGTCGGGCCACCCGTCCAGGCGCTCGCGCAACCAGCGGTCCACCTCCGCCGGGTCGGGCGGGGTGGGATCGGACATCACCAGGACGACGAGGTCGTTGCCCGCCGTCACGACCGGCTCACCGGGCCGGTGCGGACCCGGGGCCGCGCGGGGTGGATGGACACCTCCGAGCATCCCACCGCCCGACCGGGCCGCACCTGACGATCGTCTTGCGATCACCCGGCGGTGCCCCGCCGCGTTCGACCGGGTCCCTCCGGGGCCAGTCGGGTGTGCGCGGGTCGCCGGCCGAGCGCCGTCGTCGCGGGTGGGGGAGTCTGCCGGTCGGGCGTGGGTTACCGGTTGGGCGCCGTCGTCGTGTGCGGGGTGTCTGCCCGGTCGGGCTTGGGGCACCGGTCGAGCGCCGTCGTCGCGGGCTGGGGGAGTCTGCCCGGTCGGGCGAGGAGCCCGCCCGGTCGGACGTGGTCGGCGGTCAGGTCTCGTCGATCACCGAGCGGAGGAATTCCTTGGTCCGCACCTGTTCCGGCGCGTCGAACAGCTGCTCGGGCGGCGCGGACTCGATGATCCGGCCCTCGTTGAACATCAGCACGCGGTCGGACACGTCGCGGGCGAAGCGCATCGCGTGGGTGACGCACAGCATGGTCACGTCGAACGTCCGCGCCACGTCCCGCAGCACGTCCAGCACCTCCGCCGCGAGTTCCGGGTCCAGCGCCGAGGTGACCTCGTCCAGCAGCAGCACGTCCGGGCGCATCGCCAGCGCACGCGCGATCGCCACCCGCTGCTGCTGGCCGCCGGACAGCTGGGACGGGTAGGCGTCGACCTTGTCCCCGAGCCCCACCAGCTCCAGCAGTTCCCGGCCACGCCCCTCCGCCTCGTCCCGGGACAGCCCGAGGACGTGCACGGGTGCCTCGGTGACGTTGCGCAGCACCCGCATGTTGGGGAACAGGTTGTACTGCTGGAACACCATGGTGGTGTGGCGGCGCATCCGGCGCAGGTGCGCCTCGCCCGCGGGCACCAGCGCGTCACCGCGCCGCTCGTGGAACAGCGGAACGCCGTCCACGGTGATGGTGCCGCTGTCGGGCCGGGTCAGGGTCATCAGCATCCGCAGGATGGTGGTCTTGCCCGACCCGCTGGGCCCGATGAGCGTGACCCGCTCGCCCGCGCGGATGTCGAACGACAGGTCGTCCAGCACGGTGGTCGAGCCGAAGTGCTTGCTCACGCCGTCGAAGGAGATGAATCGTTCCCCGGTCATGCGGTTTCCTTTCGGTACCGGCGTTCCAACGCCCGGACCGGCCAGGCGATGAGCAGCGCGGCGGCCAGGTACAGCACGCCCGCGACGGTGATCAGTTCCAGGTAGCGGAAGTTCTGCGCGCCCACGGCCTTCACCACGCTCAGCACCTCGGCCACCGTGACGACGGTCAGCTGCGGCGTGTCCTTGAACATGGCGATGGCGTAGTTGCCCAGCGCGGGCACCACGCGTGGCACGGCCTGCGGCAGCACCACCCTGGTCCACGTCCGGCCGCGGGACAGGCTCAGCGATTTCGCCGCCTCCCACTGCCCGGCGGGCACGCCGTCGATGCCCGCCCGGTACACCTCGGACGTGTACGTGGCGTAGTGCACGCCCAGGCCGATCGCGCCGGTCGCCAGCGGCGACAGCTCGATGCCGACCGCGGGCAGCACGAAGAACAGGAAGAACAGCTGGACCAGCAGGGGGGTGGAGCGGATGAACTCGACCACGAACCCGACCGGCAGGCGCAGCCACGCCCGCTCGGTGCGCCGCAGCAGCGCGAACGCCAGGCCGAGCACCAGGGCCAGCACGTAGCCCAGGACGGTGGCCCACAGGGCGACCACGAGCCCGTCGAGCAGTTGCGGCAGCGCGTCCCACGCCGCCGTCCAGTCGAACGTCACCTCGTCACCTCCCGCGCCGGGGTCCGGCCGAGCCCGGCCGCCGCCCGCCGTTCCACCAACCGGACCAGGCGGGTCAACGCCAGGGCGATCACGCCGTACCCGACGAGCAGGCCCGCGAACACGGCGGCCGTCTCACCGGTCGCCGCGCGCACGATCTGGCCCTGGAAGGTCAGGTCCTGGAGGTACACCAGGGACACCAGCGCGGTCGCCTTCAGCAGCTCGACCAGCAGGTTGCCCATCGGCGGCACCATGGCCACCAGGGCTTGCGGCAGCACGACCAGCCGCATCCGCTGCCAGGGCGTGAAGTTCAACGCCACGGCGGCTTCGAGCTGCGCGGCGGGCACGGACAGCACCGCGCCGCGCACCACCTCCGCGCCGTACGCGCCGATGTTGAGCGCCAACGCCAGCACACCCGCGAACAGCGGTTCCAGTTGCAGGCCCAGCGCGGGCAGGGCGAACACCAACCAGAACAACACGACCAGCGCGGGCAGGCCGCGGAAACCCTCGGTGTAGGCGAACGCGATGCCGCGCACGACCCGCCGCCCGGACAGGCGTGCGAGCCCGGCGGCGAACGCGAACACCAGGCCGAGGGCCGCGCCGAATACGGTGAGTTGCAGGGTGACCAAGAGGCCGTCGAACAGGAGTAGCCACAGACCGGTGGACACGTCGCCTCCCCGTCAGGCCGCGGGGTCCGCGCACAGGCGGGCCGCCGTCAGGTCGGTCATCTCGGCTTCGGTGAACCCGAAGGGGCGCACGATCTCCAGCAGCCGACCGGACCGCTTGAGCACGGCCAGCTCGGCGTTGAACGCGTCACGCAGCCGGGTCTGGTCGGGCCGGAACCCGAAGCCGCCCGCGCCGTACTGCTCGACGCCGTCCAGCACGGGCACGAACGGCTCGGTCAGCTCCAGCGGCGCGCCCTGCCGGGTGGAGAGCGCGTGCCGCAGCGAGATGGCGGTCAGCAGCAGGCCGTCCGCGCGTCCGGCGAGCACGCCGTCGATCCCGCCCGCCTGCGTGGAGAAGGTGAGCGTGCGGTTGGCGGGCACCCCGTACCCGGCCGCGACGTCGGCTTCCACGGCGCCCAGCAGCACGCCGAGCTTGAGGCGGTCGTCACGCGCGAAGTCGTCCAGCGAGCGGATGCGCGTGGTGTCGCCCGCGCGGACCAGGATCGCCTCCGGCGCGTTGTAGTCCGGGTCCGAGAAGATGATCTGCGCGCACCGCGCCGGCGTGATGAACATGCCGGCCGCGATCACGTCGAACAGCCCGGCGCGCAGGCCGGGGATGAGCGACCCGAAATCGGACAGCGCCGGCACGAAGCCGGGCACGCCGAGCCTGCGGAACACCTCCTTGGCGACCTCCGGGGCCTCGCCGGTGAGCCGGCCCTCGCGGTCGACGTAGCCGTAGGGCGCCTCGTTGGCGAACCCGATCCGGACCTCGCCGACGGTGCGCAGCCGGTCCAGCAGGTTGCCGCCGTCGCGCTCGGCGGACAGGTCGACGGTGCCGCACCCGGTGACGAGCGCGGCGCCCAGGCCACCGGCGGCGAGCAGGAACCGGCGGCGCGGTAGGTGGTGGGGAGACACGAAGCGGGGTTCCCAACTTCGACGACAGGACGGTGCGCCCCGTCGGTGCCGGCGGGGCGGACGGGGGCGACCATAGGGCGGACTGTCCTTGGCCGTCAACGCCAACCGCCGCCGACGTCGAATCCTGTTAGGATCAAGTAGGCGTGGATGCGTTGGTGCACAGGGATTTCTCTCATCCAGTCGGCATTTTCAATCCACAGTGGACTTCGTGCGACCCGCTCGGGCGCCTGTGACATTGTTCATGTCACAACGAGGTTTGCGCCGTCGCACCGCCAGTCCACCGGAGGTGGCACAACCTTGCGATCACCTTGCGATCGAAAGGGGTGCCACCCGGATGGGGGAGAATGGTGCCGACCGGGCCAAGGGGATCAACTGGACATGGATTACGCGGTACTGCTGGTCGAGGACGACGAGCACATCAGGCAGGCGCTGGGTCTCGCGCTGGGCGACGAGGGTTTCGCGGTGTCGGACGCCACGTCCGGCGAGGACGCGCTGCACATGCTCGACCACGCGGAGTTCGACGTGGTCCTGCTCGACCTGATGCTGCCGGGTGTCGACGGCCTGGAGGTATGCCGGACGCTGCGCGCGCGTGGCGACCTGCCGATCATCATCGTCACCGCGCGCACCGACACCGCGGACGTGATCGCGGGCCTGGAGTCGGGCGCGGACGACTACGTGACCAAACCGCTGGTCGCGGGCGAGCTGGCGGCACGCATCCGCGCGCTGCTGCGCAGGCGTGGCGGCGGGCGCAAGGACGAGGTTCTGCGGTTCGGCGACCTGGAGGTCCGCCCGGACGTGGGCACGGTGCACCGGGCGGGTGTGGAGGTGCACCTGACGCGCACGGAGTTCCGCCTGCTGGTGGAACTGGCGTCGGCGGCCGGTCGGATCGTCACGCGCGAGCAGTTGCTGCAACGCGTGTGGGGCTACGACTACTTCGGCGACACCAGGCTGCTGGACGTGCACATCCGGCGGTTGCGCCGCAAGGTCGAGCCCGATCCCGACGACCCCAGCCTGGTGGTGACCGTGCGCGGCGCCGGCTACCGGATCGACCCGGACCGGTGACCGCAGAAGACAGGAGGATCATGACCCCGGACGACTTCGCCGAGGACCGGCGCTGCCAGGAGGCCGCCGCGCGGTTCACCGCCGAGTTCGGCGGCCGGCTGTCCCGCGAGGCGGTGACCGGGACCGTGCTGCGGGCCCGCGCGGACCTGGAGGGGCAGGTGGTGCCCGAATCGCTGGACGAGATGCTGCACCGCCTGGCCAAGCACCGCCTGGCCGACATGTGCGCGGCCACGTGAGGGGCCGCGGGTGACCGGCGACCTGCGGGCGACCGCGACCCGCTCGATGCCCGCGGGCGCGGACGTGGTGTTCGACATCGTGACCGACCTGGACGACCTCGCCGCGTGGCTGCCGCCCGGTGTCGAGGTGGAGCGCTACGGCCCCAACCTGCTGCGCATCTGGACCGCCCGCGACGAGGTCGTGGAACGGGCGATCACCGTCGACTGGGACCGGCTGCGGGTCGAGTGGGGCAGCGAGACGACGCCCACCTACGCGGGGCGGCTCCAGGTGCTGCGGACGGCTCCCCGGCACTGCGCCGTGTGCTTCGACGTGACCGGCCCGGCGGGGCTGCCGCACCACCGCCTCGTGGCCTGGGTCGAGCGGTCCCTGACCCGGTTGGCCGTGCGGGCGGGCGCGGAACGCCGCGTCGCGGACGTCCGTCCACTCCGGATGGACGAGCTGACCGCGACGCAGCGCGGCGACGCTCAGCGGACACCGCCCATCAGCCGCCGCACCAGCGGGGTCACCAGCGCCAGCAGCAGGCCGAACCCGATGGCGACCCCGCCGATCACGGCGAAGTAGGGCGTTTCGCGGTCGACCGAGTAGAACTTCGCCAGCGCGCCGGCGGTGGCGGTGCCGAGCGAGATGGACAGGAAGTTCAACGCGACCATCTGGGTGTGGAACGCCTTGGGCGCGAGCTTCGTGGACAGCGACAGCCCGACCGGTGACAGCATCAGCTCGGCGATGCTGAACACGAACAACACGAGCACGAGCATCAGCAGCGGGGTGGAGTTGCGCCCGCCGCCCGCCATCGGCAGGAACAGCAGGAACGCGACACCCATCAGCACGGTGCCGAGCACGAACTTCGCCGGGCTGGACGGCTGCCGGCTGCCGAGCCGGGTCCACAGCGCCGCGAACGCGCCCGCGAGCAGGATGACGAACACCGGGTTGATGGAGTTGGCCCACGACACCGGCATCACCCAGCCGAAGATCGACCGGTCCAGGCGCTGGTCGACGTAGATCGCGACCACCGTGAACTGCTGCTGGAACAAGGCGAAGAACACGAAGCTGGCCAGGAACATCGGCACGAACGCGAGCACCCGCTTGCGCTCCACCGCCGTGATGCGGCGACTGGCGAGGATGACCGCGAAGTACGCCACCGCCGCCACCAGGACGACCACGATGGTGACGTTGGCCAGGTTGTCCGGGCGGATCACGTCCAGCAGCACCAGCACGACGACCAGGACGACGGCCACGACCGCCGCGCCCAGCACCAGCGGTCGCCGCCCGCGCGGCAGCGGGTTGGGCACCACGCCGACCTCGGCGGGCAGCCGCTTGCGGCCGAACGAGTATTGGACCAGGCCCGCGGCCATGCCGATCGCGGCGAGCCCGAAGCCGTAGTGGAAGCCCAGTTCGCTCTGCGCGAGGCCGGTGAGCAGCGGACCGACGAACGCGCCGATGTTCACGCCCATGTAGAACAGCGAGAAACCGGCGTCGCGCCGGTCGTCGCCCTCCTCGTACAGCGCGCCGACGATGGACGTCGCGTTGGCCTTGAGGCCACCGCTGCCCAGCGCCACCGCGCACAGGCCGACGCCGACGCCGAGGAAGCCCGGGAGCAGGGCGAGCGCCACGTGCCCGAACATGATCAGGACGGCGCTGAAGAACAACACCCGCTCGGAGCCCAGCACCCGGTCCGCGAGCCACGCGCCGATGATGGTCGACAGGTAGACCAGGCCGCCGTACGCGCCGACGATGCCGGCTGCGGTCGCCTCGGGCAGGCCCAACCCGCCGTCGGCCGCCGAGTAGTAGAGGTAGATCGTGAGGATGCCCTGCATCCCGTAGAACGAGAAGCGTTCCCACATCTCGACGCCGAACAGGTTCGCCAACGCCCTGGGGTGTCCGAAGAAACCCTCCTTCCGCTGGTGACGCGCGGTCCGCACGGGTCGACCTCCTGCTCCTCGCGGCTCGCTGACCGCGTCGCGTGTTGCTCCGTTCGGACGATGCTCGATCCACCGGACGCCGCGCGCCACCGGGAGCCACCCGGTCGCGTGGGCCGACGGCGTTGCGATCTTCTTGCGATGGGGACCCGGCGGCGGGCGGGTCGGGGCGCGGGCGCGAGAATCGGCGCCGTGGACGTGGACCGATGAGGCCGCTGCGCAAGCCCTCGCTGCGCTGGCGGGTCGCGCTGGTGCTCGGCCTGGGCTCCCTGCTGGTCACCAGCGTGCTGGCGATCGCCGTGTGGAACCTGACCTCGGGCTACCTGCTGCGTCAGCGTGAGCAGAGCGCGGTGCGGCAGGCCCAGGTCAACGCCCGCCTGGTGGACCGCTCGCTGGCCACCGGCTCGACCGGTCTCGGCGAGCTGCTGACCGGTCTCGCCACCGGGCCCGACGCCACCGTGCTGTTGTTCCGGCCCGGCCAGGTGCTCACCAGCGGGCGGCAGGTCACCGCCACCGCGCTACCGCGCGCGTTGCTCGACTACGGGCGCGGTGGTGTGCCGGCGGCGCAGCGGCTGGTGGTCGACGGCGTGCCGGTGCTGGCGGTGGCGCTGCCCATCGACTCGGCCGACGCCGCCTACGTCGAGCTGGCCCCGCTGGCGCAGCTCGACCGCACGTTCCGGTTCCTCAGCGGTGTGCTGGTGGCGGGCACGGTCGTCAGCGGCCTGGTCGGCGTGGCGCTCGGCTCGTGGGCGAGCAGGCGGGCGTTGCGCCCGCTGACCGAGCTGACCAACGCGGCGTCCCGGATCGCGGGCGGCGACCTGCGTTCCCGGCTGCCCGCCCAGACCGACCCCGACCTGACGCCGCTGGCCACCACGTTCAACGCGACCGCCGACGCCCTGGAGCAACGCGTGCTGCGTGACGCGCGGTTCGCGGGCGACGTCAGCCACGAGCTGCGCTCGCCGCTCACCACCATGGTCAACGCCGCCGCCGTCCTGAAGCGCAGGCGTGCCGAGATACCCGGCACGGCGGGCAAGGCGCTCGACCTGCTCACGTCCGAGGTGGACCGGGTCGCCCGCATGGTCGTGGACCTGCTGGAGATCTCCCGCGCCGACCAGCGGGTGGACGACACCGCGCTGGAGCCGATCGACCTCGCCTCGCTGGTGCGCAACGTCGTCGCCGCCCGGCCCGGTCACGCCGTTCCGGTGGTCGCCGACGAGCCCGCGCCGCAGGTCCTCGGCGACCGCCGCCGCCTGGACCGGGTGGTGAGCAACCTGCTGGACAACGCCGAGCGCCACGCCGGTGGCGCGGTGCTGGTGACCGTGCGCGGTGTCGACGGCCGTGCCCGGTTGGAGGTGGACGACGCCGGGCCCGGCGTGCCCGTGGAGCAGCGGGAGCGGATCTTCGAGCGGTTCAACCGCGGTGGGCGCGCGGGCAGCCGGGGCGGCGACTTCGGCAGCGGCCTCGGGCTCGCGCTGGTGGCGCAGCACGTCCAGGTGCACGGCGGCGCCGTCCGGGCCGAGGACCGGCCGGGCGGTGGCGCGCGATTCGTGGTCGAGATACCGGAGGCCGATCGGTGAGAGCGTTCCCCGTCCTGCTGTGCGCGCTGGCCGCGTTGCTGGCCACGGCCTGCGGGGTGACCGCGCAGGACGAGCCGCAGCCGTTGCTGCCGTCGTCGGAGAGCCTCGCGCCGACGCCGACGTTGACGCAGCGTCCCGACCCGACCACGACCACGCCGTCTTCGGAGACCGCACCGGTCACCGGATCTTCAGCCACTCGTCAGGTCGCGTCTCCGCCGCGGCGCGGACGATGGCAGTGACACCGGAGGGAACAGGGGGTAACCGTGCCCGCTCGCGCCCACGACCGCGCGCGGACCGGGCCAGGTCACGCGGCGACCACGTCCGCGCCGGCCGACCCGGACGCCGTCTTCTCGGTCCTCACCGACCTGGACGCGCTGCCCTCGTGGCTGCCGCCGGGCCTGGACGTGGCCCACGCCGCCCCCGGCCGCCTGCGGCTGTGGGTCGCGCACGGGCACTTGGCGCGTGTCGTCGACCGGCGGGTGTCGGTGGACCGCGACGCGCGCCGGCTGGTGTGGGGGGTTGACGGCGAGTGGTGCTCCGGTGAGGTGCGGGTGCGGCCGGCGGGGGCGGGGCGCAGCACCGTCACGGCGCGGCTGGCCGGGCCGTCGGCGGTGGCCGGCGTCCACCCGCGCGAGTGGTTGGAGGAGGCGTTGGCCGGGCTGGTGACGGCGGTGGAGATCGAGCGCCACGTGGTCGCCTGGTGGGCGGGAACCGTGCTCACCTGACCCGCCTGCTCGCCCACCACCCCGCTGCCCACCCCGGCCCACCCTCGGGCTGCTCGACGCAAGCCCCTGCTCGCCCGGGCTCCGGCGCGCCACAGCCCACCCCGGCCAGTCGCAGTCGCGCCGAGCCAGGTGCGGTGCGCCGCAGAACCAGGCGCACCGCGCCCCGGCGAGTCCCGGCCCCGCCCGCCAGCGTGGCTCGGACGGCGCGGGGCACTGCCGCTGTGCGGCCGGTCACGACGGCACAGGCATTCGTCCTGGCCTGGTATGTTGTCCCCGTAACGAAGGGGAGTAGCCCCCAACGTCCCGGTCGACACACTGACCCGTTCACGGGTCCGGCCGGGCGGCCTCGCGGTGGTGCGGGGCGGGCGAGACCTTCGATCCAGGCATACCCGTATGCCGGATCGAGGTCGCGCACGTCCTGGCCTGGTCCGGTTGAGCAGACCAGGAGCACTTGTCCGTGGACGCGGTCGTCGTCAGCACATTCGTCTCGTTCTGGGTCGTCTTCGTCGCCGAACTCGGCGACAAGTCCCAGCTCATGGCCCTCACCTTCGCGACCCGCTACCGGGTCTGGCCGGTGCTGGCGGGCATCACCGCGGCAACCGCGGTCGTCCACCTGGCGTCGGTGGCCATCGGTCACGGCCTCGGCGCGGCACTCCCGACGGGCTGGATCAACGTCGCCGCGGCGATCGCGTTCGTCGGGTTCGGCTTCTGGACGCTGCGCGGCGACACCCTCACCGACGACGAGCAGGCCAAGGCCAACCGCCCGGTCAAATCCGTGGTGATCGCCGTCGGCACCGCCTTCTTCCTCGCCGAGCTGGGCGACAAGACCATGCTGGCGACCATCACCCTGGCCACGGACTACGGCTGGTTCGGCACGTGGGTCGGCTCGACCGTCGGCATGGTCGCCGCCGACGCGCTGGCCATCGTGGTGGGCCGGATGCTGGGCCGCAACCTGCCGGAACGCGTCATCCGCTACGGCGCGGCAGCGTTGTTCTTCCTGTTCGGCATCTGGCTCGGCGTGGAAGCGGTGCTGGCGCTGACCTGAGCACTCACGCGTTGGCGCCCACCAGGGCGGCCGGGGTGTCGACCACGTCGACCGGCGTGCGGCGGACGACGAGCACCGGGCACCGGGCGTGGTGCAGCGCCGTCCGCACCACCGGTCCGGCTTCGGGCGTCACCAGCACGTCGGTGTCCGCGTACCGGGCGATCGCCTCGTGCGGGTGCATCCGCGCCAGCACCGACGTGTGGGGCACCCCGCGCAACACCTCGTCGGCGTGGGCGAGCGGCCACGTCGGGTCGTCGGCACGCACCGGCAGCGGCGGGGCGGCGCGCAGCACGCGCAGTCGCGCACCCCGCCGCGCGGCCAGCCGGGCCGCGCGGCGCAGCACCACGTCGTCGTCCCGCGCCCCGGTGACCAGGGCGGTGACCCGGTGGTACCCGCCACGCACCGCGAACGCCGGACCACGCACCACGACGACGTCGCACGGCGCGCGTTCCACGAGCCACCGCACCAGTCGGGGCGGCCCGCCGGGCGCGCCCGCCACCTGGCCCACCACGAGCACGCCGGCGCGGACGGCGGCCGGGAACAGGTCGCGGCCGGACCGGTGGACCTCCAGGGGCGCGTCGGTCAGCCGGGCGTGCTCGGTGGCCCAGCCCAGGGCGGCGTCGTCGGCCGCCGAGCCGTTGACGACGACGAATACCGGGTCGGCTGTTCGGGGAACGTCCATGTCTCCACCTTCGTGCGCCCCTCCGGCCGCCGGCAGGGCCGGGAGCGGGGTCATGGCCGGGTCGAAAGTCCCGTGTCGCACAGCAGGTCCTCCACGGGCCGCCGCGGTGCGGGCGGCACCGGCGAGCCGAACCCGACCCGCAGCACGGCCTGCGGCACCAGACCACCGCCGAGCGCGCGCCGCAGCTCGTCCCGGACGGGCCGCACCTCGATCGGTTGGGAGAGGAACGACGCGGCCAGCCCGAGCGCCGTCGCGGTGAGCAGCACCCGTTGGAGGGCCTGTCCGGACTGTAGACCAGCTTGCGGCCCGTCGTAGAACGAAGACAGCACGACGGTCAGCGGAGCCGACCCGTGGTCCTCGCCCGGCGGGCGTTCGGCGGCGTGGGAATCACGCAGCACCCACTCGTCCCGGACACCGCCGTCCGCGGTCCACGCCGCCATCTCCGCGCGCACCGCCGGGTCGGCGGCCTGCACGCCGTGCGCCTTGGCGACCAGGCGGTGCACCAGGGCGCGTTCATCGCGGTCGGTCACGACGTGCAACCAGGACCGCTCGCGCTCGGCGGCGTGCACCAGCGCCTGGCGGTGCGCCACCGGCACGGGTGCGTCGCGGAACGGCTCGCGGTTCGTGCGGCGCGCGGGCATCGCGGCGATCAGGGCCCGCGTCCGGTCGTCGAGCGCCTGGCTGCCGCCGCGCCGCACCACGGCCAGCGCGCCGGGGTACTCCGGTCCCGGCAGCAACGTCACCAGGGGGCGGATGCCGTGTGCCCGCAGCGCCAACCTGATGCCGAACAACGCGGCGCCGCAGGCGAGCCGGAGTTCCCGGTCGTCCGGGTCGGTCGCGGGCAGGCGGCGCGCGGGGTCGGCGTGCACCTCGATCCGGTCCCGCTCGACCCGGAACCGCCACGGTTGCGCGTTGTTCAGGGACGGGGCGAGCCCGGCGGCCACCAGCACACCCCGCACCTCGTCCGCGTCCAGTCCCAACGCGCCGGTCACCCCTGCCACCTCGTCACCCCACCCGTCTCGCCCGCACCGTCCCCCGCATCGTCGGTCGGGGTGAGGGCACCGCCACATGGCCTAAAGTCCCTACCGGGCAGGGCCTCTCGGCCGGCACCGGTGAGGGCGGGGTGAACACCCGGCCAACGGCGAATGACAGTCCACAATGGACAAACGCGGGTCGGAGCTTCGCGGTGTGTGGTGGTTCGGCTCCGCACGGTGTCTGTCCACAGTTGATCCGTCACGACAGGTGACGGTGTCGTGACGACACGTTCGCCCTTGGTGGAAAAGGACGTCCGCTGCTTGCGCACCGCGGGTAGGGTTGTCGCGTTCAGGGCGCAGTCGCCCGTCTTCGCGCCCGTATTCCACTGGGGGATTTCGCATGACTTCCGTAGGTGTGCCCGACGCCGTGACGTCGCCACCCGCGCTCAGCCGCAGCGACCGGACGCTGATCGGCGTGTTGTTGGTGGCCACGTTCGTGGTCATCCTCAACGAAACCATCATGGGTGTTGCCCTGCCCGTGCTGCTCGAGGAGCTGCACGTGACCGCCGCGGTCGGGCAGTGGCTCACCGCCGGCTTCCTGCTCACCATGTCGGTGGTCATCCCGGTCACCGGCTACCTGATCCAGCAGGTGCCGACGCGCGTCCTGTACGGCGTCGCGATGACCTTGTTCAGCACGGGCACGCTGATCGCCGCCGTCGCGCCCGGCTTCGCGGTGCTGCTCGCGGGCCGCGTGGTGCAGGCGTGCGGCACCGCCATCATGCTGCCGCTGCTGATGACCACGGTGATGACGCTCGTGCCACCCGCCCGGCGCGGCGCGGTGATGGGCAACATCTCGATCGTGATCTCCGTGGCACCGGCGATCGGGCCGACGGTGTCGGGCGTGGTGCTGGACCTGTTCGGCTGGCGCGCGATGTTCTGGGTGGTGCTGCCGATCGCGGTCGCCGCGCTGCTGCTCGGCGTGCGCCGGGTGACGCGCATCGGTGAGCCGACCGGCACGCCGATCGACGTGGTTTCGGTGGTGTTGTCCGTGTTCGGGTTCGGTGGCCTGGTCTACGGCTTGTCCAGCATCGGCCACGCGGGCGGGACGTCCAGCGCCGTGCTGTGGGTGTCGCTCGCGGTGGGCGTGGCGGGTGTCGCGGCGTTCGTGTTGCGCCAGGTGTCGTTGCAGCGGCGGGAACGCGCTTTGCTGGACCTGCGCACGTTCGCGTTCCGCATGTTCACCTTCACCAGCGTGCTGATGATGGTGATGATGGCGTTGCTGCTGGGCGCGGCGACGGTCCTGCCGATCTACCTCCAGAGCGTGCTGCGGTTCGAACCGCTCACCACCGGCCTGCTGATGCTGCCCGGTGGTCTGCTGATGGGCCTGCTGTCGCCGTTCGTCGGCCGCCTCTACGACCGGGTGGGCCCGCGCCCGCTGCTGGTCGTCGGCACGATCGCGACGAGCGCTTCGCTGTGGTTCGCGGCCGGTTTCGACACGGAGACGCCCGGCGTGCTGGTGCTCGCGTTCCACCTGGCGCTCAGCTTCGGCCTGGCGTTCTCGTTCACGCCGCTGTTCTCGTCCGGCTTGGGCGCGTTGCCCGCGCGGCTCTACTCGCACGGCAGCGCGATCTTCAGCACCACGCAGCAGTTGGCCGCCGCGGCGGGTGTGGCGTTGCTGGTGAGCGTGATGAGCGCGCGGGCGGCCGACCTGGGTGCGGCCGGCGAGCCCGCGGTGGCCGCTGAGATGGGTGGCGTGCACGCGGCGTTCCTGCTCGCGGCCGTGCTGTCGCTGCTGACCGTGGCGGGCGCGTTCACCATCCGGCGCGGCAAGACCGCGGACGGGCCGGTCGACGCCCACGTGTGAGGTAGGAGCGGCGGCCGGCCCCGGTCGGCCGCCGCTCGGCGTCACCGCCGCGTGGCGAGCCACTCGTCGAACGTCGTGGGCGCGATCCGCGCGTCCGGGCCCGGCAGCAGCACGTCGCCCGCCATGTCCGGCCCGAACAACCCGCCCCAGGTCGGCACCAGCCGCACGGTCCGCCCGCGGGCCTGGTGGGTACGGCGGGCCATGTCCACCATGTCCTGCGGTTCCGGCCCGGCGACGTCGACGTGCCGCCCCAGGGGCCGACCCACCGCGACCTCCGCGAGCACGGCCGCCACGTCGGCGGGCGCGATCGGCTGCAAGAGCAGCGGCGCGATGGTGGCCACGCCGTCCTGCTCGGTCCAGCTCGCGACCATCTCGGCGAAGTCGTGGAACTGGGTGGCGGGCACGATCGTCCACGGCACCGGCCCGGCCGCGACCAGGCTTTCCTGCTCCCGCTTCCCCGCGTAGTGCGCGTTGCCCCGCACGCGGTCCAGACCCGCGATCGAGAGCAGCACGTGGTGCCGCACGCCCGCCCGCTGCCCGGCGGCCAGCAGGTTGCGCGTGGTCGTGCCGAAGTACGCCACCGTCTCCTCCCGGTCCGCGGGCGGCGCGCTGATGGCGTCCACCACCGCGTCCACACCGGCGAGCGCGTCGTCCAGCCCGGCGCCGGTGGCCAGGTCCACCCCCAGCGACCGGCTGATCCGCACGGCCTCGTGACCGGCCCGCTCCAGGGCGGCGACGGTGAGCGCGCCGATGTTGCCGGTGGCCCCCGCGACTGCGATCCGCATGGTTGATCCGTCCCCTTCCGACTCGATGCACGCACGCTATCTCGGACTAAACAGATCCGCAATATCCCCGTTAGACTGGGCACCGTGAAACTGCCCGTGAGCACCGAATGGCTGCTGCACTGCGCCACGACCCTGGCGCAGCTCGAACCCGGCGCGACCGCGTCCGCCGCCCAGCTGGCGGAGTTCTACGACCTGCCGGCGGCGTACCTGGCCAAGCAGCTCCAGGCGTTGGTGCGGGCGAACGTGCTGACCGCCGTCACCGGGCCGCGTGGCGGCTTCCGGCTGGCCCGGCCCGCCGCGGAGATCACGCTGCTCCAGGTGGTGGAGGCGGTGGACGGCTCGGCGCCGCCCTACGAGTGCCGGGAGATCCGGCAGCAGGGCCGCGGCGCGCTGCCCGCCGAGGAGTGCCGCGACACGTGCGTGCTGGCCGCCAGGATGGCCGAGGCGCACGAGGCGTGGCGGCACAGCCTCGCCTCGACCTCGCTGGCCGACGTGCTCGGGCAGATCCCGCCCACCGCGCCCGCCCGCACCAGGGCGCGCCTCGCGTCGATCAACCCGTCCCGCCCGAGCTGACACCGCCCCGCGGGGGCGTGCCGAGAACGCCGCCGCGGAGGCCGCACAAGGGCGGTCTCCGTGGCACGGCGGGAAACCCGAGCCGGCACTAACATCCACTGTGGACCGTCTCGGAGGAGGTCATGTGACCAGTCCGCGCACCGACATCCCCACCCGGGCCCAGCTCCACGCCCTGCTGACCGCCCGCGCTCCCGCGGCCGTGTCGATCTACCTGCCGACACGTCCCGGGTCGCCCGGCGACGCGGAGCGGATCGAGCTGAAGGACCTCGCCGGTCGGGCCGGTGACCAGCTCCGCGTGGTCGGTGCGGACCGGCAGGTGCTCGCGGCGGTCGAGGAGCAGTTGGCCGACCTGGTCGACGACGACGAGTTCTGGCGTTGCCAGGCACGCGGCCTGGCCGTGTTCACCGCGCCCGGGTCGCTGATCGCGTTCCGGCTCCCGGACGACCCGGCACCGGCGGTCCTGGTCGCGGACCGGTTCCACGTCAAGCCGCTGCTGCGGGCGGTCACGTTCCCGCGCGCGGCGTTCGTGCTGGTGCTCGCGCTGGACTCGGTGCGGTTGCTGGAGGTGCTGCCGGACTCCGGGCCGACGGAGGTGACCGTGCCGGGTCTGCCGCCGACCGCGTCCACCGCCGGTCACGCCCGCGCCGAGGGCGGGCAGGTGCGGATGCGGCAGTTCTCCCGGCAGGTGGACCGGGCGTTGCGGCCGGTCCTGGCGGGCCAGGAGGTGCCGCTGGTGCTGTCCGCCGCCGAACCGCTGGACAGCGTGTTCCGCTCGGTGTGCGGTTACCCGGGGCTGGCGCCGACGACCATCCCCGTCGGCGGGCCGGGTGCGGAGGACGAACTCGCGGCCGAGGCCCGCGTGGTGCTGGACGCGTTGCGCGAGCAGGGGATGCGCGAGGTGCGGGACCTGTTCGCGCGGCGCGCCTCGCAGGGGCGCGTGGTGACCGACGTGTCCGCCGTGGCCCGGTTCGCCACGTTGGGCGCGGTGGACGTGCTGTTCCTGGACGTCGACGCGCCGGAGCCCGGTTTCCTGGACGACCGGACCGGCGTGGTCGAGTTCCACGAGCACGGTGACGTCGTCGACCACGGCGTGCTGGACGAGATCTGCCGCCGGGTCTGGCTGACCGGCGGCCGGGTGCTCGGCGTGGGTCGCTCGGACGTGCCGGGCGGGGGAGAGGTGGCGGCGGTCCTGCGGTTCACGCCGTCCTGATCCGGTCGAGCACGATCCGCGTGGCGCGGACGGCAGATCGGCGGTGTTCGCCGCGTGACCAGCCCGGGCACGAGCCTGAACGACCCACGCCGCCGCTGCCGGGTTCTCGGCGAAACGCCATCACCGATGCGCCGGCGTGGATTTGCGACGTCCGTTATGACGTGCCGGCCGACACGCGACGGCCGGCGAACACCGCGCGGATCGGTGGAGCTGCCTGCCGAACCCGGCCTGCTCCTGACCGTCTGCACCGCGCCCGCCGGCACGGCGACCGCGGACGGTCCAGCCCTGTTGGCGTCCTGGGCGGCAATGGACGCGGTGCCGACCGGCAGCCGGATCGACCGCGCCGACCAGCCTGCTCCGGCCGGCGCTCACTGCCGCCCCTGACCGTCCGGGAAGCGGCCCGCGTGCCGGTGCGCCCCCCACGGGCACCACCCGGCCGGTGCCGACGGGCTCACCGGCGGCCGTCGTTCACCCGTACGGGTCCGGGTCGGCTGTTCGCCGCCGGGTCAGGTCCAGCAGCCGCCCGGTCACCGCGTGACCCACGGCGAGCCCCACCCCGGCGGCCATGGCGGCGGCGAGTTGCCACGCCACCCGGCCGCGCGGCGGGCACACCGGCACGAGCGGCGGCCTGCCGACGCGGGCGGCCACGTCGTCGTACCCGGTCGGCCGGGGCAGGCGGTGCACCGCGTCGGCCGCGGCGTCGAGCTTGAGCGCCACCTCCTGGTCCTGCCACACCAGCACCTCGAAGGTGCCCAGCTCGCGCAGCGCGGTGAACCGGTGGTCGGCGGAGGCGACGGCGAACGACCGGTGGCCGCGTTCGTGCGCGTAGCGCGCGTGTTCCAGCAACGCCTTCTCGGCCGCGTCGTTGCCGGGCGGCACGACCCGCGCGGCCACGCCCATCTCGGCGAGCACGCTCACCGTCGCGTCGTTGGCCGGGTCGGTCCGGCTGTAACCGGCCATCACGTGGTGCAGGGGCCCGGCGGCGTGCAGGAGCGCGGCGACCCGCGCGCGCACCAGCTGCGGGCTCGGGTTGACCGGCCCGACCACGTTCTCCACGTCGATCAGCAGCACCTTGGCGTCGCTCACGTCGTGATCTTCGGCCGGCCGCGCCGCGGACCGTGGCGGCACGACCCGACCGGGTGACGCCAGTTCACCGGTCCGATACCCGTTCGCACGCACCGGGGGCGTTGTCCACAGCGGACGGCGAGATCAGCCGTGCGGTCGTGGCGGAGTTCGCGCCGGTTCCCGGTGGCGGTCAGCGGACCAGTGCGGCGCTGACCGCGCGGGCGGCGTGCCGGACGGCCTCGCCGAAGAACGCGCCGCGCCCCCGGTCGTGGGCGAGCGTGGCGATCGTGGCGACGTTCTGCCCGGTCGGCGCGGCGACGGGGGTGCTCACGAGGCGCACCTCCGCCGGCACGGCGTGGCCGGGTCTCAGCAGCGGCACGTCTTCGGGGCGGGCCAGGCTGACCGCCGCCACCAGGGCTTCGCGGCGGTGCGGCACGGTCAGCACGGCGCTGGCCCGGGTGGCGGCGGCCAGTTCGTGCAGCGGGCGGCGGGCGGCGGCCAGCAGGCGGGGGTACGGCTCCCACGCCTGCCCCAGCCGGAACACGTGTGCGCCGACCCGGTAGAGCCCGTCCGACCGTTCCACGACACCGAGCGCCTCCAGCTGTTGCAGCAGCCGGTGCGCGCTGGCTTTGGGTATTCCGCAATAATGAGCGATCCACGTGAGTCCAACTCCATCCGAATGGCCGACCAACGCGTCCAAGAGAGTGAACGCACGGCCGAGCACACCACGATCCAACTCCGTCCGGTTCATGTCTTCACCCACCCCCTCGGGTCGTCATTCAACCGGAAGCGCCTTTCCGGTCCACTGAGCGGAACAGGTGATTTCCGGGGTGTTGGGCGACCGCAGACTGTGCCCATGCGCAATTTCGGTAAAGGACTCGTCGCGATCTCCGCGGCTGCCGCCGCTGTTCTGGCGGGCACGTCGGCGGCCTCCGGCGACGAGGTGGGAACCCGGTCGATCGCCACCGACCTGTCACCGCAGCGGGTGGCGGGCGACTTCAACGGCGACGGCACCACGGACGTCGCGGTGTGGCGTCCCGCGGACGGCGTCTGGTACGTCCGCGGCCTCTTCAACGTCCAGTGGGGCCAGGCGGGCGACATCCCGGTGGCGGCCGACTACAACGGCGACAACATCACCGACATCGCCGTCTGGCGGCCGAGCAACGGCACCTGGTACGTCCGCGGCATCACCACCGTGGCCTGGGGCGTCGCCGGAGACATCCCGGTGCCCGCCGACTACGACGGCGACAACCGCGCGGACATCGCGGTGTGGCGGCCGAGCAACGGGACCTGGTACGTGCGGAACATCGCGACCGTCGCGTGGGGCATCGGCGAGGACATCCCGGTGGTGGGCGACTTCAACGGCGACAACCGCGCGGATTTCACCGTGTGGCGACCCAGCAACGGCACCTGGTACGCGCGGAACATCGCGACGGTCCAGTGGGGCGTCGGCGGTGACATCCCGGTAACCGGCGATTTCAACGGCGACAACCGAACAGATTTCGCGGTGTGGCGGCCCAGTAACGGGACCTGGTACGTCCGCGACATCGCGACGGTCGCGTGGGGCGTCGGCGGTGACATCCCGGTTTCCGGTGATTTCAACGGCAACAACCGGACCGATTTCACGGTGTGGCGGCCGAGCAACGGCACCTGGTACTCGCTCAACGTGCTCACCGTCGGCTGGGGCGTCGGCGGCGACGTCCCCGTGTAACCCCCGAGTTCCCCCGACCACCGTCCGCAGTGCGGGACCGCGGGAATGCGGTCCCGCACCGACCCCTGTCCGGATCGGGACCGCGCCGGCCGGTCCGGCCACGCCACGTCGCCGCGCTGGGCCGGGCGGGTCGTCCCCGCCCCCGGTTCGTGTGACGGTCGCGCGCGGCCACCGGTCGCGGTGCCACGCTGGGTCCCACCCACCTGGAGGCCGACATGGCGGACACCGGAGTCGCGCGCGGCACGGCGGGCGGTGCGCTGCCGCTCGCCGGGCACGCCCACCGGCTGCTCATCGACCCGTTCGATTTCCTCCGGTCGCTGCCCGCGCGGGGCGGCCTGGTCGACCTCCGGCTGGGCCCGCAGCGGGTGGTGATGGTGTGCGACCCGGAACTGCTCCGGGTCGTGCTGCTGGACGACCGCACCTACGACAAGGGCGGCGTGTTCTTCGACCGGCTGCGAGCCGTGCTCGGCAACGGCCTCGCGGGCTGCCCGCACGTCGACCACCGCAGGCAGCGGCGGCTCGCGCAGCCCGCGTTCCGCCGTGACCGGCTGCCCGCATACGCGGAGGTCGCCCACGAGCGCGCCGCGGCCATGGCGGACGGCTGGCGGTCGGGCCAGGTGGTGCGTGCCTTCGACGTGTTGTTCGACCTGTTCGCCGAGATCGCCACCACCACCCTGCTCGGCGGTCTGCTCGACGCCGACGACCGCGCGGCGATCGGCCGGGACACCCGGGCCATGCAGGACGCCCTGCTGCTGCGCATGTTCACGCCACCCGCGCTGCTCCGCTTCCTGCCCGGCGCACGCCGCTTCGACCGCGCGTCGGTCCGGCTGCGCCGCCGCGCCGCCGACCTGGTGGCGGCCTACCGCGAGTCCGGTGCGGATCACGGCGACCTGATGTCGGCCCTGGTCGCGGGCGAGGACTGGAAGTCCGACGACGAACTGGTGGACCAGGTGTCCACCTTCTACGTCGCCGCGACCGAGACCACGGCGAGCCTGCTCAGCTCCGTGCTCCACGTGCTCGCCCACCGCCCGGACGTGCAGGCCCGGCTGCGTGCCGAGGTCCGCGCGGGTGGCCCGCCCACGCCGGAGGCCATGCCGTACGCGGACCGCGTGCTCACCGAGACCCTGCGGCTGCACTGGCCGGGCCTGCTGCTCACCCGCGAGGTCACGGCGGACACCGAACTCGGCGGGCACCGGCTCGCCAGGGGCACGTGCGTCGCGTTCAGCCCGTACCTGCTGCACACCCGGCCCGACCTGTTCCCCGACCCGGACGAGTTCCAACCCGACCGCTGGGCCGGGCAGGACGCGCACCGCCCGCTGGACCACTACCTGCCGTTCGGCGCGGGCGCGCGGATGTGCGTCGGCGACCGGCTCGCGCGGGCCGAGGCGCTGGCCGTGCTCGCCGCGATCGTGACGCGCTGGGACGTGCACCCGGTGTCCGGCCCGGAGTTCCGGCCGTCCCGCGGCGTGACGCCGCACCGGCGCGGGTTGCGCGTGCGCGTCACCGCGCCGTAGCGCGACCGCTGCTTCCCCGGTGGCCCGGGACAACCGCCGTCCGGGTTATCTTCGGTCCTGAGTGGACGGTGGTTCCCACGGGCGGCGGATGTGGTGGGGCGCCGGGCGAAACTAGCCTCGGGCGGACTTGGGACGACGAGGCGCGCCTGGAGGGTGTCATGACCGAGGCACGGGACCTGCCGGACATCCTGTCCCAGGAGTTCACCACGGACCCCTATCCCGCCTACCGGGCGTTCCGCGAGCACGCCCCGCTGCACTACCACGAAGGGATGCGGAGCTGGATCATCTCGCGTTACGAGGACGTCGAGCGGGCGTTCCGCGACCCGGTGTTCACGACGGCCAACTACGACTGGCAGGCCGAACCGGTGCACGGCCGCACGATCCTCCAGATGAGCGGGCGCGAGCACTCCGTGCGCCGCGCCCTGGTGGCGCCCGCGTTCCGCGGCGAAACGCTCCAGAACCGGTTCATGCCCGTCATCGAGCGCAACGCCCGCGCCCTGGTCGACGGCTTCCGCGACGCCGGCCACGCCGAGCTGGTGGAGGAGTTCGCCACGCACTTCCCGATCAACGTGATCGTCGACGTGCTCGGGTTGGACAAGGCCGACCACGCCCGCTTCCACGCCTGGTACAAGTGCGTGATCGAGTTCCTCGGCAACCTGTCCGGCGACCCCGCGGTGACCGCGGCCGGCCACCGGACCCGCGCCGAGTTCACCGCCTACCTGGCCCCGATCCTCCGGCAGCGGCGCGCGGAACCCGGTGACGACCTGCTGTCCTCCCTGTGCCAGGCGGAGGTGGAGGGCACGCGGATGTCCGACGAGGACATCACGGCGTTCTGCTCGCTGCTGCTCGCGGCGGGCGGCGAGACCACCGACAAGGCGATCGCCGCGATCTTCCGCAACCTGCTCGACCACCCCGACCAGCTCGCGGCGGTGCGCGCGGACCGCTCGCTGGTGCCCCGGGCGTTCGCCGAGACCCTGCGCTACACCCCACCGGTGCGCATGATCATGCGGCAGCCCGCGGCGGACGTCGAGCTGTCCGGCGGCGTGGTGCCCGCCGGGTCGACGGTGATCTGCCTGATCGGGGCGGCCAACCGGGACCCGGCGCGGTACGCGCGGCCCGACGAGTTCGACCTGTTCCGCGACGACCTGGACACCACCCGCGCGTTCACCGCCGCCGCGAACCACCTCGCGTTCTCGCTGGGCAGGCACTTCTGCGTCGGCGCGCTGCTGGCCAAGGCGGAGGTCGAGGTGGCCGTGGACCAGTTGCTGGACGCCATGCCGGACGTCCGCCCGGCCGCCGGTTCCCGGCCGGCCGAGCACGGCGTGTTCACCAGGGGACCCGTCGACGTGCCCGTCGTCTTCACGCCCGCTCAGCGCACGAGGTAGGCCGGGGTGAACTCCACCGGCAACGCCGCCAGCCCGCGCATCCACACCGACCGCCGCCACTCCAGCTCGTCCGGACCGACCGCGAGCACCACGTCCGGCAGCCGGTCGAGCAGCACCTCCACGGCGGCCTTCGCGATCACCTCCGCGATCTCCGGCGCGGGGAACGGGCAGCGGTGCTCGCCGTGGCTGAACGACATCTGCGCGTGGTTGCCCACCGCGCCGGCGTCCGGTTCGGGGCGCACCTGCGGATCGGTGTTCGCCGCCGCCAACCCCATGATCACCAGGTCGCCCGGCAGGATGCGGTGGCCGCCCAGCTCGGTCGCCTGGGTGGCCCAGCGGCCGACGAAGTTCTGCGTCGGCGTGTCCTCCCACAACACCTCGTTGAGGGCCTGGCCCGCGCTGCGCCGCCCGCCGGACAGGGTCACCGCGAACCGGTCGTCGGTGAGCATCAGCCGCAACGTGTTGCCGATCCAGTTCGCCGTGGGCTGCTGAGCCGCGGCCAGCACCACCAGCAGGTCGCGGGTCAGCTCCTCCTCGCTCAGCCCCGCCGGGTGGGCGAGCATCCGCGACGGCACGTCCGGGCCGGGCGCGACGGCCTTGCGGTGCACCAGCTTCCGCATCGCGTCCGCGACCCGGCCGTACGCGGCTATCGCGTCGTCGCCGCCGTCCAGCGACCGCGTCAGGTCCCGCACCAGCCCCGGCGCCTCCACGTCGGGCAGCCCGAACAGCTTCGCCACCACGAGCGCCGGCATCGGGTGCGCGAACTGCGCCATCAGGTCGGCCTGACCGGTCACCACGAACGCGTCGACCAGCGAGTCCGCCACCGCCTCGCACCGCTGCCGCAGCTCGAACTGGTCGATCGCGCCGAGCGCGTCGCTGATCGCACCGGAGCGGCGGCGGTGCTCCGGGCCCTCGGCGAACATCACCGACGGCTGGTGGCCCACGTACGGCATCAGCGGCCAGTCCGGCGGGATGCGGTCCCACTGGTTCCAGCGGCGCGAGTCGCGCGCGAACACCTGGTCGTTGGCCAGCACGTGGTGCAGCTCGCGGTAGCCCAGCACGTACCAGGCGGGCACGCCACCCTCCAGCTCGACCGGTGCGACGGGGCCGTGCTCGCGGCGCAGCCGGCGGTACAGCTCGGCGGGCTGCTGCTGGAACAACGGCCCGTGCAGCGCCACGACGGGCTTGGCGTGGGCGGGACACCCCTGCGGCGGCACCGGGATGCCGTGCGGCGGGGTGGCGGTCAGGTCGGACAGCTCGGTCGGGTCGGTCACGGCGTGGGCTCCCTGGCGGAGGACAAGGCGAAGAGGTGGTCGACCAGCGCGACCAGCACGGCCTTGCTGGAATCGCGCCGGCGGGCGTCACAGTCGACCAGCGGCACGTGGCGGGGCAGGTCGAGCGCGTCGCGGAGCTGGTCGAGCGTGTGGCGCGGTGCGCCGAAGTTGTTGCGTGCCACCACGAACGGCGTGCCGTGGTGCTCCAGGCGGTCGATGGCGTACCACGAGTCCTCAAGGCGCCGGGTGTCCACCAGCACCACCGCGCCGAGCGTGCCGGCGAACAACTGGTCCCACAGGAACCAGAACCGCTCTTGGCCGGGCGCGCCGAACAGGTACAGCACGAACTCGTCGTCCAGGGTGATGCGCCCGAAGTCGAACGCCACGGTGGTGGTGGTCTTGCCGCGCACGGCCGTCGTGTCGTCCACGCCGACGCCGGCGGTGGTCATGGTCTCCTCGGTGGACAGCGGCCGGATCTCGCTGACCGAGCGCACCATGGTCGTCTTGCCGACGCCGAACCCGCCGACGACCACGATCTTGAGGCCGTGCCGCGCCCCGGCGCGCAGCGGCGCGCGGGCCGCGGTGTCAGAGTTTCCGTAGGCCAAGGAGCACCCGCTTCAGCAGTTCCGGGGACGGCAGCGCGTCCGGCGAGTGGGTCGGTCGGGGGTGGCGGGCGGTCACCACGCCCGCGTCGAGCAGGTCGCACAGCAGGATCCGGACCACGCTCACCGGGAGGCCGAGGTCCGCCGACAGCTCCACCACCGCGGTCGGCCGGCGGCAGGTGCGCAGGATGCGCGCGTGCTCGGACTGCATCCCGGCGGTCGGCTCGCTCTCGCTGACGATCAACGTCACCAGGTCGAGCGAGCCGCCGCCGACCCGGCTGCGGCCACCGGTGATGGTGTACAGCCGGTCCGGGTCCTCGTCGTCCAGCCGGGGCTTCACGTCGGGTGCGGGCCCACCGGTCGGCGCGGCGGCGTGGACAGGTAGTCGCCGAGCTGCTCCACCAGTTCGTTCATGTTGTGGCCGATCACGCCCGCGTCGGCGTCGTCCGCGGCGAGCACCGCCAGGTGCGCGCCCTGCCCGGCCTCCACGATGAACAGCAGCCCGCCGTGGAACTCGGTCATGGACTGGCGCACGCCGCCCGTCCCGTCGCCGAACTCGACCGACGCGCCGTAGGACAGGCTCTGCATCCCGGACGCGATGGCGGCGAGCTGGTCGGCCTGGTCCACCGACAGGCCGCCGCTGCGGCAGAGCTTGAGCCCGTCCTTGGACAGCACCAGGGCGTGGCGGGAGCCGGGTGTTCTGTCGAGGAGGTTCTCCAGCAACCAGTCGAGGTCGCGGTCGGTGGTGTTCATCCGGGCTGAGGGGCCGCGCCCCTGCCTCCAATCGGTTCGGGTGTTCGCGGGTGGTGCTAGGACGGCCGGTGGTGCGTCTCGCCGGGCTCCGCCGCCGGCCGCGGTTCGGGCTGCGGTTCGGGTTCCGCCGGGTGCGCGTCCGGCCCGTGCTGCTCCGGCGGGTGGCCCTCGGGGCGCGCGTCCCGGGTGGGGCGGCCCGCGTTGCGGAACGCGCTGAACCGGCTGCCGGCGTCGGTGCGCGGACCGCTGAACTCGACGGCGCGGCGTGGCGGCGGGAACATCGACCCGAGCGTGTCGCCACGCCGGCGGCGCGGCAGCAGGACCTCCTCCGGCAGCGCCTCGGGTTCGGGCTGGGCGACCGGCGTCGGCTCCGGCAGGGCGGGTGGTGCCGCTGGTGGTGCCGCGGACCGCCGCCTGCCGCCGCCCGCGCGCGGCTCGGTGACCAGCGTGCGCGGGATCATCACGACCACGCCCGTGCCGCCGCGCGAGGACGGGCGGAACGAGATGGTCAGCCCGTGCTTGCGCGCCAAGCGGCCGACCACGGCCAGGCCGAGCCGGGTGCCGGACAGGCCCGTGAGGTCGAGCGATTCGCCGGAGACGATCAGCTCGGCGCGACGCAGCGCGAGGTCGCTCATGACGAGGCCGCCGTCCTCGACGGTGACGACCACGCCCGCCTGCACCTCCTCGACGTAGACGTGCACCTGCTCGGAGGGCGGGGAGAACCCGCACGCGTTGTCGATCAGCTCGGCGAGCGCGTGCATCACGCCCTCGGCGGCGTAGCCGACGATCGCGGCGGTGCTGGTGGAGTGCGTGCGCACGCGCTGGTAGGCGCTGATCCGGCCGATCGCGCCACGCAGGACCGACTCCATGACGATCGGCTTGGTCCAGCGGCGGCCCGACCGGGAACCGGTGAGCACCGCGATGCTGTCCGCGAGGCGGCCGGCCTGGGCGGTGCTGTGGTCCAGCTTGAGCAGGTCGCCCAGCACGTCCTCGCCGTGCCGGTCCTCCATCTCGCGCAGGTCGGCGAGCATCGACGTGGCCAGCGCCTGCATCCGGCCCGCGGCATTGCCGCACGCGGCCATCGCGGCGGCGCGGGACCGCTCGCCCCGGCCCACCTCCTCGGCGAGGGTGCGGAGCACGCGCTCGTGGTCGGGGTTGGTCGGCCGGTCGACCTCGGCGAGCGCGGTGTCCGGCGCCGAACCCGCGCGCAGCCGCCGCACCAGGCCGGGGATGAGCCGGTCGGCGAGGTCGGCGGACTCGGCGGCCAGGGCGTCGGCCCGCGCCCGGTGGCGGTGCGCGGCGGCGCGCTGCCACCCGGCCACCGCGATGGCGGCGACCAGCGCGGCCACCACGAGCCCGCCGCTGACGGCGACGGCGACCCGGGCGGTCGGCGGCACGGTGAGCGCCGCCCACCAGACCAGGCCGCTCGCGACGGCCGGCGCGATCGCCGCGGCGACCACGGCCGGCCAGGCCGAGCGCCCCGCCAGGGGATCACTGGACGGGTTGTGTGCTGGCATCAATCAGGTCCTCGCGAGGGATCGGGGAACTTGTGTGCGCGTTTTTCCGGCCGGTTTCGCGCACTATTCCGGATAACCCGGAAAATGCCTGGAAGACCGGTCGTCCGGGGCTCGACCGGGCGATTGTCCGCAGCATCGTCGGGTTGTTCGCACGCGGCACATCCGCTCCCTCGGTCGCACGGCGGATCAGCCTGCCGACGGCCGTTCGGGCTGTCAAGGTTGATCGAACACGTTCACCCGTGCGTACGTGAAATGGCGTAGCGCTCTGCTGAATCCGCAGGTCAGCGCCGTGCTGGGGCCGGTGAGCGGCAATTCGGCTCCCGCGGGCCGTGCGCTCGGTATTCCGGTTAATTCGATCGGGTCACGCGCTCGGGTGGAAAATCACCGAGTAGGTTTGCCGCGCGCGCCGGTGCGTGACCGGCCGGCGCGTGAATCGCGGTTCCGCGGGCCGCACCCGACCGGGCGCGGCCCGCGGAATGCGGTCAGCCCCACCAGGTGTGCTGCAACCGCCCGTTCCCGCCCACCGCGTAGACGTCGATCCGGCGGTCGCCGGTCTTGACGGCGGTGGGCGCGGAATTCACCGAACCACCCAGGTCCTCCCAGGCCGACCAGCCGGCGCCCGCACCCCACCAGCGGTGGAGCAGGGTGTTGGAGGTGCTGCGGGCGAAGACGTCCAGGCGACCGTCGTCGAACGCGATCACGGACGGCGCGGACCGGATGGTGCCACCCAGGTACTCCCACTCGCTCCAGCCGCCGCCGGACGTCCAGTACAGCTGCCACAGCCCGTTGTCGGTGCCGCGGACGAACACGTCCAGCCGGTTGCCCGACCACCAGCTGACGGCGGACGGGCTCTCCTCGAACTTGAGCCCGCCGAGCTGCTCCCAGTCGGCCCATGGCTGGTCGATCGTGCCGTAATGCCAGGAGTGCGTCAGGTGGTCGTCCAGGCTGCGCGCGAAGAGGTCGACGCGGTCACCGTGCAGGCGGGTGGCGGAGGGCGCGGCGGAACTGCGGCCCCCGGTGTAGCCGTGCTGCGCGCCCCACCGGCAGTAGTCGGGCGGGGAGCACCGGAGCGCGCTGTCGAGGTAGTTCACGTCGTTCTCGGAGGTCGTGTAGTAGACCTCCGCGTTCAAGCTCGTGCCGGCCTTGGGGCGGCCCGTGATCACGGACGGCGCGGTCAGGGTGTACATGTGCTCCGGCTCCCAGACGACCGGCGCGGGGCCGCCGGCCTTCGCCCGCACCAGCTTGCCGCCGGCGTCACGGGCGTAGAGCGACGTGCCGGGCGCGAAGCCCGGTCCGCTCTCCAGCGCCGCGCCGCCGAGGTCGGTCCACGGGTGCCAGTTCGCCAGCGCGGGCGTGGGCAGGGCCACCGCGGTGGCGACGCCCAGCGCCGCGCCGAGCAGGACCGAGGTCAACCGTCTTCGCATGATCACTTCTTTCGTGGGTGGCGTTGATCGGGACTATGCCGCCCACCGCGCGTCGCGGGCAACGTTGCTGCGGCGATCGGGCACTTCGGACGCCGGCCGGGCACTGTGGACGGAGGTCGTCAGAGGTCCACGACCTCGACGCGGACCTCCGCCGTGCCGCCCGGTGCGAGTGCTTCCGCCTGCCGCACGGCCCGCTTGACCGGCAGCACGTAGCAGCCGCTCGCGGCGTCCGGGAAGATCGAGGTGGCCCACGTGCTGCCACCCAGCGTCGCCCGCACCCGCAGCGAGCCGAAGCCGTTGCGGCGGCCGGCGGACCGCTCCCGGATCTCGTCGGACGCGTCGGCGGGCAGGCTCACGAACGTCCAGGTGTCGACGCGTCGCGCGTCCCACACCCACAACTCGGCGGCGAAGTCGATGACCACGCGCCGAGCATCACACAGGGGTACGACAACCACGGCCGTCCCGCCCAGTGGGACGCGGAATAGCCCGTCCACGACCCCGTTGGCACCGTTGACGGCATTCCACGGAATGAGGTGCACGGTGAGCGGTGTGGAGCAGGAGCGGGCGACCGGGTTCGCGCAGCGGTGGCGGGAGTGGCAGGCCGACCGGGTGTCGAGCCTGGCCGACCCGTACGGCTGGCTCGCGCTGGTGTCCCTGGACTGGTTGGGCGACCAGCCCAAGGCGTACCCGGGGCTGCCCGGCTTGTGGTGGCAGGACGACGATGCGGCGTACTTCGACCCGCAGGGCGCGGAGGCCCGGTACGAGGGCGCGCCCGTGCGCGAGCGGCTGCGGTTCGAGCTGGTCCAGAGCGGTGCCGGCACGCGGGTGGTGGCGGGTGACGTGGAGATCGAGGTGGCGCGGCGCGGCGGCTACCTGATCCGGGTGCACGACCCGAAGGCGCCCGTGCTCGCCGCGTTCCGCGGGGTGCCCGCCTACGAGCCCGCGGAGGAGTGGGTGCTGACCGGCTCGTACGAGCCGTTCGACGAGCCGCGGCCGACCACCGTCGGCGCGGTCGTCGAAGGGCTCACCCACGTGTACTCGGCACCGGGTGTCGTCCGGTTCCGGCACGGCGGCGAGGAGCACGCCCTGACCGCGTTCAACGGTGTGAACGGCGGGCTGAGCATCCTGTTCACCGACGCGACCAGCGGGGTCACCACGTACGCGGCGAACCGGTCGCTGTCCGTGCCGCCGCCCGCCGCGGACGGGTCGGTCGTGCTGGACTTCAACCGCGCGGAGAACCTGCCGTGCGCCTTCACCGATTTCGCGACGTGCCCGCTGCCCCCGGAGGGCAACCGGTTGCCGTTCGCGGTCGAGGCGGGGGAGCGCACCCCGTACGAGCGGGCCTGAACCCGGCGCGGACGCCCACCCGACGCGGTGGGCGTCCGTCCACACCGGACGGTCAGCGGCGCAGCCCGGCGATGACCTCCAGCGCCCGGTCCACTTCGGCGGGGGTGTTCATGACGCCCGTGCCGATCCGCACGAACGGGGGCGTGTTGGAGTAGGTCGACTCGGACAGCCGCACGTGGTGGTGCGCGGCGTGGTCGATGACCTCCTGGTTGGTGAAGCCGTCGACCGTGAAGCAGGTGATGCCGGCCGACAGCTCCGGCGCGAGCGGCGTGTGCACGCGCACGCGCCGGATGCGCCGGAGCCCCCGGCGTGCCCGGTCGCCCAGCTCGGCGATGCGCGCGGCCACCGCGGGGCGGCCGATCTCCTGGTGCAGCGCCACCGCGACGGGCAGCGCGAAAGCGTGCTCGTACGCCAGGAAACCGCCCGGCGACAACGCCGCCGCGCCCGCCGAGCCGACGAAGCTGATGAACGTCGGCCGGAACTGGTCGATCGCGGTCGGCGACACCCACACCAGACCGGTGCCGCGCGGCCCGAACAGCCACTTGTGGGTGCCCGCGACGAACACGTCCGCGCCGAGGCGGGCGGCGTCGGCGTCGATCGCGGCCAGGCCGTGCACGCCGTCCACCACGAGCAGGCAGCGGTCGGCGGGCGCGCGCCCCTCGTTCGCCGCGCGCACCACGGCGGCGATCTCCGCGATCGGCGACCGCAAACCCGTGCTGGACTGCACCCACGTCGTGCCGACAACCCTGGTGGTGGGCCGGATCTCGGCGGCCAGCCGCTCGGTGATCTCCCGGACCGTCGTGGTGGTGACGTCGCGGAAGAGGCTGGTGAACCGGACCGACGCGCCGAACTTCGCGGCGGCCAGCCGCGCGGCGGTCCGCTGCGAGGTGTGGTCCTCCTCGGTGAGCAGGAACTCCTGGCCGGGCTTGACGACCAGGCCGTTGTAGACGACGCCGAGCCCCACCGAGGTGCTGGCGGTCATCGCGATCTCCTCGGCCCGGCCGCCGATGTAGTCCGCGAGCGAGGACCGCACGCGGTCCCAGCCGGTCGGCCCGTCCGGCAGCGACAGGCCGTGCGAGACGGCCAGCGGGTCGGCGTCCACCTGGCGGGCCAGGTGCTCGATGGCGCGGCGCACCGGCGTCGGGTGCGAGGAGATGTAGAACATGGCGAGGTTGGTCCAGCCGGGCTCGGTCCGGAACAGCCGGCGCACCGCGGCCCAGTCCACCGCGCCGTCCGGGCGGCGCACCACCTCCGCGTCCCGGGCGAGCGCGGGCGCGGGCGGCGCGCCGGCCACCACCAGCCCGGTGGCGGCGCCCAGTCCGGCGAGCAGGTGGCGACGGTTGATCGACGACATGGAATCCCCTTTCCCCACGGGTTTCGACACGCGTGCGAATTGCTCGGCGGCGGTTCGCCGGTCCATTCGAGCACGGGCCCGGTAACCCGCGTTGCACCGATCGCGCACACTTCGGGTCGGTCCGGCGCGTGGTTTTCGCGTCCAGTGCGCGGCAAAACGCGCCGCGCCGCGCGCGGTGGGGCGTCCCGGTGGTCCTCCCGGGCAGTTCCGCTGCCCGTTGGGGCAGCACGGACGGCATTCCTCCGCCGCGGCGCCGACTACGTTTCGGCGAGGCGGAGCAGGAAGTCGAGGACGTCGGGCTCCGCGTGGCCGAGCAGTCGCCGCTCCACGTCGGCGACCTTGCCCGCCAGGCGCTTGTGCAGCGCGCGGCCACGTGGGCTGAGGTAGACGCGGACGCGGCGGCGGTCCTCGGGGTCGACCTCGCGGTACGCGAGGGCCGTGCCGACGAGCTTGTCCACGACGCGCGTCACGGTCGGACCGCTGGCCGGCGTGCGTGCCGTCAGCTCCGTCATGGTGAGGCCGCGTTCCTCGGCCAGTGCGGCGAGCACCAGCCACTGGTCGACGGTGAGCCCGTCCGGGCGCAGCACTTCCTCCACGTGACCGGTCACCACGCGGACCGCCCTGGTGAGTGCTCTGGTCAGGGGTTCGCGCACCGGTCCTCCTCTTGCGGAAAAAGCACCCGATTGTAAAACTCGCGGTGGACGGTGACAGCCCACAGGTCGAGAGTTGTCCGGATGGCCGGTGTCGCATCGCGGGACGCCCGCGCCGACTGGCGGGTCGCGCTGGTGGTCCCCCTCCGGGGGCCGGCCGGCCTCTTCGGGCCGTCCTGCGAGGCGATCGCCGACCTCGCCGCGCGCGAGCTGAACGCGGAGGGCGGCCTGCTCGGGCGCGAGGTGTCGTTCGAGGTGGTGGACGGCGGCGCGGAACCGGCGCGGGTCGCGGCCGAGCTGGACGCCCTGATCACCGCCGGGCGGGTGGACGCGGTCAGCGGCTGGCACATCTCGTCGGTCCGCAACGCGGTCGCGCCGGTCGTCGCCGGGCGCGTGCCCTACGTGTACACGTCGCTGTACGAGGGCGGTGAGCGCAGGCCCGGGATCTTCTGCTGCGGCGAGACACCGCGGCTGCAACTCGCGCCCGCGCTCCGGTGGCTGCGGGACAACGTGGGCGCGCGGAACTGGTTCGTGGTCGGCGACGACTACGTGTGGCCGCACACGTCGACCGCCGCGGTCCGCCGCTACGCGCGCGAGCTGGACCTGCGGATCGCGGGCGAGGCGTTCGCGAGCCTGGGCGGCGACATGGCGGGCCTGGTGGACCGCGTGGAGCGGACGCCGTGCGACGGCGTGCTGATGCTGCTGGTCGGGCAGGACGCGGTGGAGTTCAACCGGCGCTTCGCGGCACGCGGGCTCCACGAGCGGCTGGTGCGCTTCAGCCCGCTGATGGAGGAGAACATGTTGCTGGCCAGCGGTTTCGGGGCCACGCGCAACCTGTTCGTGTCGGCGGCGTACTTCCGGTCCATGGTCAACGCGGACGCGATGGACCTGCTCGGCCGGTACGTCGGGCTGCACGGCCCGGACGCGCCGGCCCTGAACAACGCGGCCGAATCGTGCTACGAAGGGTTGCGCGCGTTGGCGGCGCTCGTGCGGCGGGCGGGCACGGCGCGGCTGCCCGAGCTGAACGCGGCGATCGACGGCGTGGCCTACCACGGTCCACGTGGGACGGTCGAGTTCCGCGGGCAGCAGGCGAACCAGTACGTGCACCTCGCCGTCGCGGACGGCTTCGACTTCGACGTGGTCACCCGCCTCTGATCCCGGGCAGCCCTTGACGCACCCGCGCGAGCCACTTACCTTCATCTGAAAATATTACAGGTGGTGCCAACCGGGCCGGGTCACCGCGGTGGCCCGACGTCCGAACCCGCTCCGGCCAAGGAGAGTCGATGCGACACGGTGACATCTCGTCCTCGCCCGACACCGTCGGCGTCGCGGTGGTGAACTACAAGATGCCGAGGCTGCACACCAAGGCGGAGGTGCTCGACAACGCCCGCAGGATCGCCGAGATGGTGGTGGGCATGAAGACCGGCCTGCCGGGCATGGACCTGGTGGTGTTCCCGGAATACTCGACCCAGGGCATCATGTACGACCCGGGCGAGATGTACGAGACGGCCGCCACGATCCCCGGCGAGGAGACCGACATCTTCGCGGCGGCCTGCCGGGAGGCGAACACCTGGGGCGTTTTCTCGATCACCGGCGAACGTCACGAGGAGCACCCGGACAAGCCGCCGTACAACACGCTGGTGCTGATCAACAGCGCCGGCGAGATCGTGCAGAAGTACCGCAAGATCCTGCCGTGGTGCCCGATCGAGGGCTGGTACCCCGGCGACACCACGTACGTCACGGACGGCCCGAAGGGGCTGAAGGTGTCGCTGATCATCTGCGACGACGGCAACTACCCGGAGATCTGGCGCGACTGCGCGATGAAGGGCGCCGAGCTGATCGTCCGCTGCCAGGGTTACATGTACCCGGCGAAGGAGCAGCAGGTGTTGATGGCCAAGGCGATGGCGTGGGCCAACAACTGCTACGTGGCGGTGGCCAACGCCGCCGGTTTCGACGGCGTGTACTCGTACTTCGGCCACTCGGCGATCATCGGCTTCGACGGGCGCACCCTCGGTGAGACCGGCGAGGAGGAGTACGGCATCCAGTACGCGCAGCTGTCCGTGTCGGCGATCCGCGACGCCCGCCACCACGACCAGTCGCAGAACCACCTGTTCAAGTTGCTGCACCGGGGTTACACCGGCGTGCACGCGGCGGGCGAGGGTGATCGCGGGCTGGCCGACTGCCCGTTCGACTTCTACAAGACCTGGGTCGGCGACGCGCGGAAGGCGCAGGAGAACGTCGAGGCGATCACCCGTGACGCGATCGGCGTGGACGCCTGCCGCGTGGGCGACCTGCCCGTCCGGAACGACTGACCCCACGACGCCCGCCGTCCCCTCCGCGCTGGGGGCGGCGGGCTCAGCAGAACTCGTCCAGCAGGCGGTAGTAGCCGATCCGCCACGGGTCGGCGCCGGTCCGCTCCGCCACCCACTCCGCGATGTCCGGCCCGTACGCGGGGTTCAGCTCCGTCGTCGCCATGGACCTGGTCAGCAGCGCCAGGTCCACGTGCCGGTCGGCCACGCCGAGCCGGCCGACGTCGAGGATGCCCGTCACCGCCAGCCGGTCCGGGTCGAGCAGCACGTTCGGCAGGCAGAAATCACCGTGGCACACCGCGAGGTCGGCCCGTTCCGCCGCCTCCGCCCGCGCCCGGCCGGACTCCAGTTCGCCCAGCAGGTCCACCGCCGACCGCCCGCGCGGGGTGTCCTCGTCCACCAACCCGGCCGAGACCCGTTCCGCCGCGACCCCGACCACCACGGCCAACCGCCGGTCGAAGGGGCAGTCCGCCACCGGCAGCGCGTGCAGTGACGCGAGGAACGCCACCAGTCGCTCGGCCGCGAGCCGGACCGACGTGCGTGGCAGGTCGCTCGCCGGGACGCCGGGCAGGGCGGAGGTCACGAGCGTGCTCGCCCCGTCGTCCGACCAGTCCAGCACGCGTGGCGCGGCGACACCGACCGAGTCGAGCCACTGCAACCGGTCGCGCTCCGCGCGCAGTTCATCGCGGGCGTGCGGAGCGGTCGCCGTCTTGGCGAAGGCCCGGCCGTCCGGGCTGCGGTGCACGCTCGCGGCGGAGTGCCCCGTCGTCACCGGTTCCCATGCGTGCATGTCCGCCATTGTTCTCGATCGGGGAGATCGTCACTCGGACGGGTGGTCTCGGACGAGCGGGGCGCGGTGGTCGGCGCGACACTGTCCGCGGTTGGACGCGCGTGTACCCGGAAGGCGGTGGCGGTGACCGTTCCGATGGACGTTCCCGAGGAGTCGGGCGCCGGCAAGGTCGACGCCGGCAGGCTGTGGGCCGGTGGCGTCGCCACCGCGGTCGTCGCGGCGTTGATCGCGGTGGTCGGCATCCTGATCGCCCGCGGCCTGCTGGGTGTCGCGGTGCTGGCCCCGCACGGCGAGGGCGCGTGGGGCAACGCGAACACGGTCACCTACGCGTTGGGCGCCGCGTTGGCGGGCCTGCTGGCGACGGGGCTGCTCAACGTGCTGCTGGTCGGCACACCGCGCTCGGTGCAGTTCTTCACCTGGATCATGTTGCTGCTGACCGCGATCGCCGTTCTGCTGCCCCTGACCATCGGCGGCCTGGAGGGCCCCGGCATCGCGACGGCCGTGATCAACCTCGTGCTGGGCGTGTCGATCACCGTCATCCTGAACGGCGTGGGCCGCAGCGCCATCCGCGGTTACCCGCAACCGTCCCCGCGCTCCTACGGCTGATCCTCCCGCATGTCATCCGTCCTCAGTGGACACATGCGCGGAACCGCCGTTCCTACAGGCGTCGAACCGCAAGGCCCACGGTGCTCTCGTTGGTGGTGAATGTGCCGCCGAGCGCGTCAACCGCAGCACCGACCTCGTCCAACACGGCCGCGAGCCGGTCCGCCGGCAGCCGGGTCAGCGTCCCCTGCGTCGGCAGCAGGTCCAGCAACTGGTCACGCGTGTAGTGCTCCTCGTGGTCGAACCGCCACCGCTCGGGCGTCCCGAACCCACCCGCGTCCCGAAGCCCGTCCGCCGCCGCGGTGATCATCGCCTGGTAGGCGTCGGCGGGGGAGGCGGCGGCGCGGAGGTCGACGGGCGAGTCGGGGACCGCGCGGTGGTACGCGTCGGCGAACGCCTCGGCCACGGCGGGCGGAAGCTGGAAGACGTGCCAGAACACGGCGAACAACCCGTTCGGCCGCAGCACCCGGAGCACCTTCCGGGCACCCACCGCGGGGTCGACCCAGTGCCAGGCCTGGGCCGCGATCACGGCGTCGAAGTCGCGGTCGGCGGGTTCCCACGTCTCGAAGGTGGCGATGTCGACCGGGATGCCGGTGGTGCGTGCGAACGCGGCCATCCGCGCGTCGGGCTCCACGCCGAGCACAGCGCACCCGGCGGCCCGGAGTTGCCGGGCGACGATGCCGGTGCCCGTGCCGACGTCCAGGACGTCCGGGCCGGCGGCGGCGATGCGGCTCACCAGTTCGGCGGGGTAGCGGGGACGGGTGCGGTCGTAGCGCTCGGGGTCGACGCCGAACGACTCGGCCATCCGCCGGTGCTGGTGCGGGGGTAAAGTGGGCATGTGCCCATCATGGGTGGGCAAGTGCCCACTCGTCAACAGGGGGTTGTGCGGTGCCGACCGGGATGGCCATCCGCGACGTGCGCGAGCAGTTGTTCGACGCGGCCGACCGCGTGCTCCTGCACTCCGGTCCGAGCGCGCTGACCAGCAGGGCCGTCACCACGGAGGCCGGCTGCGCCAAGGGGGTGCTGCACCGGCACTTCGCGGACTTCGACGCTTTCCTCGCGGACTTCGTGCTGGACCGCGTGCACCGGTTGGACGAGCGGATCACCGAGCTGCACCGGTCGGTCGGCGAGGAGTCCGTCGTGGACAACCTGGCCGGCGCCCTGACGGCGTTGTTCGGATCGGTGGCGGTGGCGATCGTGGCCCTGGTGACGTTCCGCGACGAACTCCGCGCCCGACTCCGGGAAACCTGGCCGGCAGGCGTCCCGGTGCTGACCGAGGCGGCGATCGGAATCGCCGCCTACCTGGCGGAGGAGCGAACGGCGGGCCGCATCGCCCCGGACGCCGACGTGGACACCCTGGGCGCGACCCTGATCGGCACCGGTCACCTCCTGTTCGCGGACAGGACGGGCGAGCCGCCGTCCGCCGAAGCCGTCCGCCGAATGGTGGGCACCGTGCTGGGCGGAGTGCTCTCGAAGCCCTGATACACCGCGCCGTTCCGGGGTCCGCGCAATTCCCGGCGCCGGTCGGCCGATTACCGGACCGGTCACGGTCGGAGGGGCGCGTAGGCGGCGTGCCCGGTATCCCCGGTCCCGCGGTGAATTCGACTTCTATGGAAGCTTGTCCGCCTTTTGCGCCGGTGGCAGCATCGCTTCCGCGGCCACCATTGACGCCGCACGAATCGAGGTTCCCATGAGACGTGGAATCAGCGTCCTGTCGGCGATCATCCTCCTGAGCGCGCTGGTGGGGGTGTCACCCGCCCAGGCCGCACCGGCGTTGGGCGGGTGCGACGCCAGGAGCTACAGCGAAGCCCTACCGCCCTACACCACGCACTGGGCGATCGGCGTGCGCGGCATATTCGTGTACTGGCTCCACGCCAATCCCACGAGCGGTTCCGTCACGGCGGATTACCACATCTGCCACCCGGTCGGCGTGCCAGGCCCGCACGCGCTCCCGATCCGCGGCCTGGCCGGGCAACTGCCGTGCACCTCCCCGGGGCCGTTCGCCGCCGTCGAGAACGGGTTGATCGCCTCCTACGACCTGGTCGGCCAGGAGAAGGCGGTCGCCGGCTCGTTGATCCGCATCGAGTACCTGTACCGGTTCTGGGAGGTCAAGGTCCAGGTCCGCCCCGGTGAGTGGCAGTCGTCGGACCCCTTCGTCGCCCGGTGCTGACCCGGCGGCCTCGCCGGTCGCACTCGCGCGGACAGGCCCGCGACCAGTTCATCGGCGGTGACCACCGTGTCGTTGCGACCGGCGACCAGGGCGCGGCGTCGCGCGGTCGGGTTCAGGTGGCCTGGTCGGCGGTTCGGCCGGTGATCCACCGGGCCAGGGTGTCCAGGTAGCCGGGCGCCAGGCGGGTGCCGCCACCCGTTCGGACGCGGTGGTCGGCACCGGGGAACACCTCGACGGTCAGGGTCGCCCGGCTGCCGCGGTCGGGGTGGTGGGCGGCGGCGGCGAAGTGGTGGATGCTGTCGGCGACCGGGACGAGTTCGTCATCGGTGCCGAAGATCGCCAGGTGCGGGCAGTGCAGGCGCGACGCGTCGGGGATCGGGTCGTGGTCCTGCTTGCGCTTGAGGAAGTTCCAGTAGCGCTCGTCCACCTCGGCCGCGTGCTCGCTGAACGCGGTCGGTGGGGATTGGGCGATCCGGGCGGCCTCGGCGAAGGGCGCGTCGCGGCGCCCCGCCTCGGTGATGCGGTCGTAGGCGGCCAGTGCGGCGTCCACCTCGTCGTCGGTGATGCCCTCGGACTTCCGCAGGAGGTTCGCCAGCGCGTAGCGGTCCTGCGCGGCGGGCGTCATGCCCGGACCGCTGTTGGTGATGACCCACGGCACGTCGGCCCGCAGCGCGGTGGCGCGCAGGACGACCCAGCCGCCTTCGCTGTGCCCGAACAGCCCGACGGCCCCGCCGCGGACGCCGGGCTGGGCGCGCAGGAAGTCCAGCGCGGCGGCGGCGTCGGTCGCCAGGTCGTCGACCGTCGCGTCCAGCCAGTCACTGGACGAACCGCCGACGCCGCGCTTGTCGTAGGACAGCACGGCGATCCCCGCGTCCACCAGGTGCCGGCGGATCGGCGGGAAGTGGGTGTCGTTGTCCCGGTCCGACGGCCCCGACCCGCCGACCATGACGACACCCGGCACCGGGGCGCCGCGGTCGGGCACGGTCAGCGAACCGGCCAGCACCACACCGGCATTGGTGAACGTGACGTTCTTCGACAAGACTCCCCCTGAGTCGACGCTGATCACAGCGTAGTGCCGGCGTCCATCCGGTTCGGGTACCGGCGCGAGGCGGAACGGAGAGCGATCTTCGGGCGGGGAAGCCGGTGGCTATCATTCGACAGGTGACCGCCTACGACGATTTCGACGGCCCGGATGCCGCCTCCCTGCCGCCGCGTCAGCAGCAGATCCTCGCGGTGATCCGGGACTGGGTGGTCGAGCACGGCTACTCGCCGAGCACCCGGGAGATCGGTGAAGCGGTCGGGCTGCGGTCCACCTCGTCGGTCTCCAAGCACCTCGCCGCCTTGGAGGACAAGGGTTTCCTGCGTCGCGGTGGCGCGGTCACGCGGCCGATCGACGTGCGTGCGTTCCTCGGCGGGGCGCGCACCGGCGCCACCGGCCCGGTGCCGGTGCCGGTGGTCGGCGACATCGCGGCGGGCGCGCCGATCGCGGCCGAGGAGCACGTGGACGACGTGCTCGAGCTGCCCCGCGAACTCACCGGCCGCGGCAACGTGTTCGCGCTGCGGGTGCGTGGCGACTCGATGATCGACGCCGCGATCTGCGACGGCGACATCGTCGTCGTGCGGCAGCAGCACGAGGCGCAAAACGGCCAGATCGTGGCCGCCATGATCGACGGCGAAGCCACCGTGAAGGTCTACCGGCGGCGTGCCGGCCACGTCCTGCTCGAAGCACGCAACCCCGCCTACCGGGACATCAACGGCGACGAAGCGGTGATCCTGGGCGCGGTCGTGTCGGTCTTGCGCAGCGTCTGAACCCGGCGGGCGTCACGCCTCGCGCAGCACCGCCTCCACCGCCTCGGCCACGCGGAGCAGGCGGGAGTCGCCGAAGGGGTGCGCCTCCAGGCAGAGGCCGACCGGCAGGCCCTCCCGCGTCACCCCGGCGGGCAGCGACACCGCCGGTACCCCGGCGACGGTGCCGGGACCGGCGTTGCGCGTCACCGTCGCGAAGATCGGCGCGGGACGGCCGTTGAGCACGACCACCCGGTCCGCGCCGATCGGCGGCGGCGGTACCGGGGTGGTCGGGAACGCCAGCACGTCCACCCGGCCGAACAGGTCGGCGTAGGCGCGCCGCAGTCGCAGGCGGGCGGCCCTCGCCTCCTCGTACTGGTCGACCGGCAGCGGCACGGCGGTGATCGTTTCGATCAACGCCGCCACGTCCGGCGAGGCGACCCGGTGGTGCCACCCGGCCGGCGGCCCGACCACGCGGCGCGCGAGCAGGCGGGGTGCTTCGAAGAACACCAGGTCGTTGCCGGATCCGGCGGCCACGTCGACGTCGTCGCCGAGGTCGACCTCGACCAGTTCGGCACCCGCGCGCTCCACAGTGGACAGCGCCGCGCGTACCGCGCGCGCCACGTCCGGGTCCAGGTCCCGGAACCGGCTGCGCGGCAGGCCGACGCGCAGGCCCGCGAGCGCGGCGGGGGAGAGGTCGACCGGTTCGCGGGTGATCACCTCGTCCACGGTGCGCACGTCCCGCGCCGTGCGCGCGTGGAGGCCGATCGTGTCGCGGGTCGTGGACAGGTTCACCACGCCGTCACCCGGGTACCGGCCGGTGGACGGGCGGAACCCGACGACGCCGCAGAACGCCGCCGGGATGGTGACCGAGCCACCGGTGTCGGTGCCCAGCGCGAACGGCACCACGCCGAGCGCGACGCCGACCGCGCTGCCGCCGCTCGACCCGCCCGCCGAACGCGTCGGGTCCACCGGGTTGCGCACCGGGCCGAACGCCGCGTTGTCGCTGGTGATCCCGAACGCCAGCTCGTGCAGGTTGGTCTTGCCGAGCACGACCGCGCCGGCGTCCCGCAGCACGCCGACCACGCTCGCGTCCACCTCGGCCGGCGCGGCGCCGAGCAGCGGGCTGCCCGCGGTGGTGGGCAGGCCGCGCACGTCGATGTTGTCCTTGACGGAGAACGGGATGCCCGCCAACGGGCCGTCGCCCGCGGGTGGTTCGCCGATCGCGCCGATCCAGTCGCCGTGCGCCGACGCCCGTGCTCGCGCCGCGGCCGATGCCCGGAGGCGGTCGCGTTCGGCCGGTTCGGCGGCCGACCACTCGGCGAGCGTGCGGGCGGTGGGAACCTCGTCGGCCATGCGACCTCCTGCCACGGTGGTGGTCGGACCGTAGGTTCGGCGGGCCCGTCCGTCAATGTCGGCGCGTGCCGCGTGCTTGTCGGTGGGCGCACGGCGGTGACCGGGCGTGGCAAGCTTGGCGGGTGATCGCCGCCGACGCCGTGGACGGGTGGGACTTCTTCGTCTCCTACACCGCCGACGACCGGGCGTGGGCGGAGTGGATCGCCTGGCAGTTGGAGGACGCCGGGTTCACCGTGCTCATCCAGGCGTGGGACTTCGTGCCCGGCTCGCACTGGGTCAGCCGGATGGCGGAGGGCGTGCGGCGGGCGGAGCGCACGGTCGCCGTGCTGTCCGAGGCGTACCTGCGGTCCGGGTTCGGGCGGGTGGAGTGGGAGGCGGTGTTCCGCCGGGACCCGGCGGGCGCGGCCCGCGCGTTGGTGCCGGTGCGCGTGGAGGACTGCCCGCTGCCGCCGCTGATGGACGGGGTGGTGTCGTTCGACCTGTTCGGGCTGTCGGCGGCGGGTGCCCGGACGCGGCTGCTGGCGGAGATCCGGGCGGTCGTGGCCGGTCGCGCGAAACCGGTCGCCGAGCCGCTGTTCCCCGGTGCGGCACGGGCCGGGGACGAGCCGCTGTTCCCCGGGGGCGAGCGGCTGCCGGCGGGCGGGGGAGGGGAAGCGTTACCGGGCGCGGTCCGGCGCGGGGAAGCACCGACGGGTGTGGTCGGGAGCGGTGCGGGGTGGTTGATGCCCCGGCCGGAGGCGGGGCTCGCCGCACGGCCCGAGTTGGCTGGTCGGCTGGTGGACCGGCTGCTCTCCGCCGACTCCGCCGCGGTCGGCGTGTCGACCACGCTGCACGGCGTCGGCGGGTTCGGCAAGACCACGCTCGCGCAGCAGGTGTGCGCCGACCCGCGGGTGCGGCGGCGGTTCCGGCGCGGCCTGTGGGTGACGCTCGGCCAGGAGGCGGTGGGCGCCGCGCTGGCGGAGAAGGTGTGCGCGCTGGCCTACCAGCTGGCGGGCGTCCGGCTGGACCTGAGCGACCCCGAGCAGGCCGGGCTGCGGCTGGGCGCGTTGCTCGACCGCCACGACGACGTCCTGCTGGTCGTGGACGACGTGTGGTCGGCGGACCAGCTCCGCCCGTTGCTGCATGGCGGGCGGGCGAACTGCGGTCGTATCATCACCACCCGCCGGCCGAGCGTGCTGCCGCACGGGCTGGAGGACGAGGCCATCGTGGTGGACCAGCTCACCGACGCCCAGGCACGTGCCCTGCTGACCGCCGACCTGCCGCCCGTGCCCGAGGCCGACCTGGCGGCGCTGGTCGCGCTCACCGGCCGCTGGCCGCTGCTGGTCCGGCTGGCCCACCGCTGGCTGGTCGCCCGCGTGCGCCGGGGCGCGTCCGCGCACGACGCGGCGGAACGGCTCATCGCCCGGCTGCGCGAGGACGGCCCCGGCACCCTCGACATCGCCGACGAGTCGAGCCGCGCCCACGCGGTGGGCGCGAGCATCCGGGCGGGCACCGACCTGCTGACGCCCGTCCAGCGGGAGCGGTTCTTCCAGCTGTGCGCCTTCCCCGAGGACACCGCCGCGCCGACCGACGTGCTCCAGGCGCTGTGGCGGCTGTCCGCCGCGCAGGTCGAGCGGTTCGGCGAGCTGCTCGCGGACCTCGGGTTGGTGGTGGGCTCCGACGGACCGCGCTTGCAGGACGTCGTGCGGGCCTACCTGCGGGCGGAGGGCCGGGATCGGCTGCGGGACGTGCACGAGGCCGTGGTGGCGATCGCCCGGGACACCCTGCCCGAGGGCGGTGCGTGGTGGCGGTTGCCACCCGACGCCGACTACCTGTGGCGGCACCTGTGCCGGCACCTCGCCGACGCCGGCCGGACCGACGAGGTGGAGGCGCTGGTCACCGACCTGCGGTGGGTGTTGGCGAAACTCGCTCGCGGCGCCCTGTCGTCGCTGGACATCGACCTGGGCGCGGCGCGGGGACCGGCCGCGCGGCGGCTGCGTCGCGCGCTGGTGCAGAACGCCCACGTCCTCGGCCCGCTGGAGCCGCCACGCGCGTTGGCGGACACGCTGCTCAGCAGGCTGCACGGCGTGCCGGAACTGGAACCCGCGGTCGAGGCGCACGTGGCGACGCCCGGTGGCCGACCGTGGCTCTCGCCCCGCCGCCCGCTGCCCGACCAGCCGCACCCGGCGCTGCGGCACGCCCTCACCGGACCCGGTGGCTGGGTGCTGACGACCGCCGCCGCGCCGGACGGCCGCCTGCTCGCCACCGCCGGGTGGGACGCCGCGGTCCGGCTGTGGGACGTGCGGACCGGCGAGCTGCGCCACGTCCTGACCGGGCCGACCGACTGGGTGCTGACCTGCGCGTTCACCCCGGACAGCGCCCTGCTCGTGGCGGGTGGCCGGGACAGCGCGGCACACGTCTGGGGCGTCGCGACCGGTGCGCCGGTGGCCGTGCTGTCCGGTCACGCGAACTGGGTCACGGCGTGCGCCGCCGCACCCGACGGCTCCTGGATCGCCACCGCGAGCGACGACGGCACGGCCCGGACCTGGTCGACCGACGGCACACCACGCCACACCCTCACCGGCCACCGCCGCGGCTTGACCGCCTGCGTGATCGCGCCGGACGGGACGTGGCTGGCCACGGCGTCGTGGGACGGCACGGTGCGCCTGTGGGACCCGACGACCGGCGCGTGCACGGCGGTGCTCACCGGCCACGCCGGTCGGGTGTGCGGGTTGGCCGCCCACCCGGACGGCGTCACGCTGGCGAGCACCGGTGACGACGGCACGGTCCGCGTGTGGGTGCGCGGCGAGCCGGTCCACCGGTTCGACGCGGCGGCGGGTTCGGTGCCCGCCTGCGCGTTCACCCCGGACGGCACCCGCCTGGTCGCCGTCACCGACGACGGTTCCGCCATCGCCTGGGACGTGGCGGCCGGGTCGCCACCGCACCGGTTCCCCGCGCACGCCGGCCCGGCGACGGGTTGCGCGGTCGCGCCCGACGGGACGTGGTTCGCGACCGTCGGCGACGACGGCGCGGCCCGCACCTGGCACACCGCGGACGCCTCGCCACGCGCCACCCTGACCGGGCACACCGGCCCGGTGCTCGCCTGCGCCACCGCACCGGACGGCACGTGGCTCGCCACCGCCGGCCGCGACGGCACGGCCCGCACGTGGGACACCGCCGCCGGCGGCGACCCGACCGCCAACGGGCGCGAACAACCGGTCACCGCGTGCGCGGTCGCACCGGGCGGCACGTGGTTCGCCACCACGGGGCGGGACCGGGCCGCGCACGTCCGGGACGTCGCCACGGGCGCGACGCGGCTGGCCCTCACCGGCCACGAGGACGTCGTCACGGCGTGCGCGATCGCACCGGACGGCACCTGGCTGGTGACCACCGGCCGGGACGAGACCGCGCGGATCTGGGACGTCGCCACGGGCGCCACCAGGCACGTCCTCGGCGACCACGTGGACTACGTGGTCGACTGCGCCATCGCGCCGGACGGGACGTGGCTGGTCACCGCGGGCCGCGACGGCGTCGCCGTGCTCTGGGACGTGGCCTCCGGCGCTCCCGCGCACCGGTTGACCGGGCACCGGGGGAGCGTCACCGGGTGCGTCGTCGCGCCGGACGGGACGTGGCTCGCCACGGCGGGCGACGACGGCACCGCCCGGTTGTGGGATCCGGCGACCGGCGCGGCCGAGGGGGTGCTGCGCGGAGATTCCGGCGTGGCGGCCCTCGCGGTCGCGCCCGACGGCAGCCGCCTGGTCACCGCCGGCCGGAACGGCGTGATCACGCTCTGGGACCCGGGGTCCGGCACGCCGGTCGGCGTGTTCCCCGACCACCGGGGCGGTGCCACGGCGTGCGCGGTCACGGCGGAGTGGTTCGTGACGGCCGGCGAGGACGGCGTGGCCCGCGTGCGGGACCTCCGCACGGGCGCGGAGGTCCACGCGCTCGCCGGGCACGCGGGCGGGATCGCGGCGGTCGCCGTCGCACCCGGCGGGCGGCTGCTGGCCACCGCCGGGCGCGACCGGGTGGCCCGCGTGTGGGACGTGGCGGACGGGCGTTCGCCGACCGGTGTGCGGGTCGGCGGTGAACTGGGCGTGTGCGCCTGGCTGCCGGACTCGTCCGGGCTGGTGCTCGGCGGGCACGCCGGGGTGTACCTCTTCGACTTCCAGGAGGGATCCGCGTGAACCTGGCCGAGGTGGCGCGTGAGGGCTTGCGGGACTCGCGGCGGCGTGCGCGGGTGTCGCCCGCCGAGTACGCGGCGGCGTTGACGCGCCGGCTCGGGCGCGAGGTGACCGCCGACGACGTGGCGGAGTGGGAGACCACGGGCGTCCCGCCGGGCGACGTGGTGGTCGCGGTGCAGGCCGAGCGGTACGCGGACGTGTCCGAGATCTACGTGACGCGGCCCGAGTTCACCCATGCGCGCCCGGTGGAGTCGTTGTTCGACGGCGCGCGGGACGTCCGCGCGGCGGGGCTGTCGCTCGTGCTGCTGTGCCACTGGTACGGCGAGGACCGCATCCGGGCGCTGGTCGAGCGGGGCGCGCGGGTGCAGTGCCTGTTCCTGGAGCCGGAGAGCCGGTCCATCCGCATCCGGGAGCGGGAGGAGGGGTTGACCGCCGGGCAGCTCTCGGCGGTCAACGAGGCCAACATCGCGGTGGTGACGCGGGTGCGCGACGCGTTGTCGGGCGGCGCGCGGCAGCGGTTGGAGATCGGCACGTTCGACGAGACCGTGCGGTTCAACATCACGCTGATCGACCGGCGGTTGTGCATCGCCCAGCCGTACCTGCCGTTCTCCCGCGGCATCGACGCGCCGACCCTGGTCGTCCGCAACGACTCCGACACCGGCCTGTACCCGGTGTTCGAGGAGATCTACGCGTCGCTGTGGAGCCGCCGCTCGCCGCGCTGACCGGCGAGCAGCAGCTCGGCGACCGCGTGCACGAATCCCGTGCCGTCCAAGGGGTCGGCGTCGGCCGCCGCCGGTCCGAGGTCGCGGATCTCCAGCGCGCGGGCGATGACCGGAGCGTGTTCCGGGAACCGGGTCGCGGCCCAGTCGGCGGCCACCGGCTTCGGCGCGAAGTCGCCCCGGTCGAACGTGTAGAGCGACCGGCACGCGCTGAGCACGGCGTAGGACTGGAACGCCGGGTCGTCCGCGGTGCGCAGGCGGTCGCGCAACTCGGCGGCACGCGCGGTCGCGCCGTCCCGCAGGAGCGCCACCGGCACCTCGGCGATGAACTCGGTGGCGGGCGGTCCGACCAGGGCCACCGACCGGGTGCGCACCAGGTGCAGGTTGACCAGCCAGTCCGGTCCGACGTGGAGCAGTTCGAACGGCTCGCCGGTGCGCTTGGCGGCGATCCGCGCGCCGGGGCCGCGGATCGCGTCCAGCGCGGACCGGCCGACGAAGGCGAACTCCACGCGCCCCGCCCACGCCGGGTGCCGTTCGTCCAGGCGGCGGTGCGCGGCTTCCAGGTGGTGGAACGCCGCGCCGGTCGGCTCCGGGTCGGTCACCCCGAACAGGTCGACGTCGCTGATCCGCTCGTCGAACAGCGGCGTGGCGAGCGAACCGTACGCGTACAGACCCGACAGCGAGGGGCCGAGCGCCCCCGACACCTCGTCCACGAGGTCGCGGAGCAGTGCGCGCACAGCGGGTGACCAGTTGTCCACGGTGCGCAGTCTAAACCTGTCGCACATCGATGCTCAGGTGGACGTCCACCGCCGGGGCCGAGCGCAGCGCGACGTTGAGCAGCACCCGGTTGTGCCGCAACACGACCCGCGCGCTGTGGCTCACGGAGATGGCGCCCCCGTCACGGCGTGCCGCGTTCAGCGCGAACGTGTTGTGCTCGACCACCACGTCCTCGCACCGCTCCAGGTACAGCCCGCCGCCCCACTTGGCGAAGTTCCCGACGAACACGCACCCGCTCACCACGACGCGCCGGCAGCGGTGCAGGTAGAGGCCGCCGCCGTCTTTCACCGGCCCGTTGAGGGCGAACACCCGGCCGGTGACGCGCAGCCCGTCCACGCCGTGGAACGACCCGCCGCCACCACGCCGCTCGCGACCCTCGTCCAGGCGCAGTTCGTCGCCGTGCCAGGCGCTGCGCCTGCCCCGGCCGAAGGCGGGCACCCGTCACCCCGGCTCGGGCGCGGCGTCCAGCAAAGGCAGCAGCTCGCGCTCGAACAGCGGGAAGAAGTGCTCCGCGTCGACCTCCGGCTGGTGCACGCACAGCCGGAACCTCGCGGGCGAGCGCTCGACGCGCAGGAACGAGAAGCTCTCCACGCACCGCTCGACCACGGTGCAGCCCCGGCACAGGAAATCCGGTCGGAAGTGCTCGATGTCCTTGACCTCGACCGGTGGCCGGTCGGCGTGGGCGAAGATCCGCCGCACGTTGGAGCCGGGCCGGATGCGCACCACCTCGCTCGGCTCGAACCCGTTGCGCGCCAAGTAGTCGAACGCGAACCGCTTGGACGCCACCGCGGTGCGCCAGTCCGGCACCAGCTTGAGCGGCAGGCCGTGCTCGTCGGCGAACGCGTGCACGGACGCGAGCTGCTGCGCGTCGCGCGCGCCGCTGATCACCGTGTTCAGCCGCACCGGCAGCACGCCGGCCAGTTCGCGGACGTTGCGCCGGATCAGGTCGAGCACGCGCACCGCCACCGCGCCCTTCCCCTTCACGAACGACTCGAAGTAGGCGGGTGACAGCGTGTGGAGGCTGATGTTGAGGTAGGCGCAGGCGTCCAGCGCGACGCGTGCCCGGTCGACGTTGAACAGGCCGTTGGAGGTCATGGCGATCCGGAAGTCCAGCGCCGACAGCAGGTCGACCACCGGGCCGAGGTGGCGGTAGGAGGTGGGCTCGCCGCCGGTGAGGTGGACCTGGTCGTAGTGCGGGCGCAGCCGGGCGAGCGCGGCACGCAGCACCGGGTCCGCCACGTCGACGTCGTTCGCGCCCGCCGCGCCCTCGGAGTGGCAGAAGGGGCAGTCGAGGTTGCAGAAGTCGGTGAGCTTCAACCGGATCTTGCGGTTGCGGACCGTGCGGACCGGGATCGCAGTCGGCATCGCCATCCCCTCCCTGGCCGGGCCAGTATCGCACCGCCGGCGCACCGCTGACAACGTGCGGAATCGGTCCTATGTGGACGATGGGCGCTGCGCCGTTCGGCCCAGCCCCGGCGGTCTTGATTCCACGTGGATGTGGAATGCCTCCCGGCGGAGTGTTGTCCGTTCTCCGGACGGGTAGCCGGGGTGGGTCCGGATCGGCGGCCCGATCCGGACATCCCGGTCAGGGCGGGTTCGCCGCGCCGCCCGGTGGCCGTCGCACGCCGTTCACCCGTTCGTTCCGGCGATGACTCCCCGTGAAGTGGTTGTTCCTGGTTTGCATCGGCTCTCGCCGGCTAACTCTCCTGTGTGGAGTATCCGGAGGCAGTGCTCTTCGACCGCGACGGCACGCTGGTGCGCGACGTGCCGTACAACGGCGACCCGGCGTTGGTGGAACCCATGCCCGGCGCGCGGGAAGCGCTGTCGCTGGTGCGGTCACGTGGTCTGCGCATCGGGGTGGTGAGCAACCAGTCCGGTATCGGGCGGGGTTTGCTGACGTGGTCGCAAGTGGACGCGGTGAACGCGCGGGTGGACCGGCTGCTGGGCGGCTTCGACGACTGGCAGGTCTGCCCGCACCGGCCGGAGGACGGCTGCGCGTGCCGCAAACCCCGGCCGGGGTTGGTGCTCGCCGCGTGTGCCGCGCTCGGTGTGCGGCCGGAGCGCGTGGTGGTCGTCGGCGACATCGGCGCGGACGTGGCCGCCGCGCTGGCCGCCGGCGCGTGGCCGGTGCTGGTGCCGACACCGGTCACGCGGCCCGAGGAGGTGGCGCGCGCGCCGCGCACCGCACCCGACCTGCTCACCGCCGTCCGGACGGCGCTGCCGATCGCCCTTACCGCGGGAGGTGCGTGATGAGGGACGGGATGGTGGGCCGCTCGGGTGTGCCAGCCGGTTCTCGCTGCGGGAGGGACGGGATGGTGGGCCGCTCGGGTGTGCCAGCCGGTTCTCGCTGCGGGAGGGACGGGATGGTGGGGCGCTCGGGTGAGCCGGCTGGTTCTCGCCGGCCGGTTCTCGCCGCGCGAGGTGCGTGGCGGTGGGGTGCTTGGCGTATCGGCCGGTTCTCGCTGCGGGAGGCGCGATGAGGGACGCGATGGCGGGGCGCTGGGGTGTGCCGGCTGGTTCCCACCGCGCGCGGGGCGCGAGGGCGGAGCGCTTGACGTGCCGCTCGGTCCGCACCACGCGAGGTGCGCGATGAGGACCCTCGTGGCGCGGTTGGACGGCGACGGCGACGTGCTGCTGGCCGGTCCCGCGGTCCGCGCCGCCGCCGCGGCCGGCGAGGTCGTGCTGCTGTGCGGGCCGTCCGGCGCGCAGGCGGGCGAGCTGCTGCCCGGCGTGACGCGGGTCCTGCGGTGGGAGTGCCCGTGGATCGCGTGGCCCGCGCCGCCCACGCGGCCGGCCGAGGTGGAGGCCGTCGTGCGGATGATCCGCGACGCACGGGTGGACGTGGCGTTGCTGCTGACCTCGTTCCACCAGAGCCCGCTGCCGCTGGCGTTGTTGACGCGGCTCGCGGGCGTGCCGCGCGTGGTGGCCCGGTCGGTGGACTACCCCGGTTCGCTGCTCGACGTGCGCCTCCGGGACGACCCGGACGTCCCGGAGGCGGAGCGGGCGCTGGAGGTCGCGCGTGCGGCCGGTTTCGAGCTGCCGCCGGGCGACGACGGGCGGCTCGCCGTGCGCACCCCGCCGGAACCGGACCTCACCGGTCCGTACGTGGTGGTGCACCCCGGCGCGACCGCGCCCGCCCGCACCTGGTCGCCGGACCGCTGCGCGGCGGCGGTGGTGGCGTTGGCCCGGGCGGGCCACCGGGTCGTCGTCACCGGCGGGCCGGGCGAGACCGACCTGACCGCCCGCGTCGCCGGGACGGCGGGGCTCGACCTCGGCGGGCGGACGACGTTCGCCGAGCTGGCCGGGGTCCTGGCGCACGCGGACGCGGTGGTGGTCGGCAACACCGGGCCCGCGCACCTGGCGGCGGCGGTCGGCACGCCCGTCGTGTCGCTGTTCGCACCGGTGGTGCCGGCCCGGCGGTGGGCACCCCACGGGCGGCACGTCCTGCTCGGCGACCAGCACGCCCCGTGCCGGGACTCGCGGGCGCGGGACTGCCCGGTGCCCGGCCACCCGTGCCTGGACCGCGTCACGCCCGCCGAGGTCGTGGCGGCCGTCGACCGACTTGTGGGAGTACGCGCATGAGGATCCTGCTATGGCACGTGCACGGAACGTGGACCGACGCGTTCGTGCGGGGAGATCACGACTACCTGCTGGCCGCGCCGCCCGACGGCATCGGCCTGGCGGGCCGGGACTGGGCCAGGGCGCGGGAGGTGCCCGCCGCCGAGGCCGAGGCCGACCTGGCGATCGTGCAGCGACCGGTCGAGTTCGACCTGGTGCCGCGCGGCACGCCGGTCGTCTACCTGGAGCACAACACACCGGCCGCGCCCAACCAGCGGCACCCGATGGCCGACTGGCCCGGCCTGATCGTGCACGTCACCCACTTCAACGAACTCATGTGGGACTGCGGCGCCACCCGCACCACCGTGGTCGAGCACGGCATCCCGGACCCCGGCGCGCTCTACACCGGCGAGCTGCCGCGCGCGGCCGTGGTGGTCAACGAGCCGGTGCGGCGGGGCCGCGCGGTGGGCACCGACCTGCTGCCGCTGTTCCGGGCGGTCGCGCCGCTGGACGTGTTCGGCATGGGCACCGAGGAACTGGGCGAGATGGGGCGCGGCGACCACGACCTGGCCTCGCTGCACCGCGAGCTGGGCAGGCGGCGCGTCTACCTGCACCCGGTGCGGTGGACGTCGCTGGGGCTCTCGCTGATCGAGGCGATGCACGTGGGGATGCCGGTGGTGGCGTTGGCGTGCACCGAGGTGGTGCACGCGGTGCCGCCCGAGGCGGGCGTGGTGTCCACCGACGTGGCGGCGTTGGCGCGAGGGCTCGCCGAGCTGATCGCCGATCCGGCGGTGGCGCGCGAGAAGGGCAAGCGGGCCAGGGAGTTCGCCCTGGTCGAGTACGGCCTCGACGGTTTTCTACGCGGTTGGGACCGGGTTGTCGCGGAGGTGAGCGCATGAGGATCGCGATGGTGTCCGAGCACGCCGACCCGTTGGCGGTGCTGGGCGAAGTCGACGCGGGCGGGCAGAACGTGCACGTGGCGGCTCTTTCGGCCGCGCTCGCCCGGCGACGGCACCGGGTCACGGTCTACACGCGCCGGGACTGCCCGGACGCGCCGGAACGGGTGCGCACGCCGCACGGGTACGACGTGGTGCGCGTGCCCGCCGGTCCGGCCGAGCGGGTGCCGAAGGACGAACTGCTGCCGCACATGGGCGCGTTCGCCGAGTTCCTGGAGCAGGAGTGGCGTGCCGAGCCGCCCGACGTGGCGCACGGCCACTTCTGGATGTCCGGCCTGGCCTCCGTGCTCGCGGCGCGCAGCGTGGACATCCCGGTCGTGCAGACGTACCACGCGCTCGGCGTCGTGAAGCGCCGCCACCAGGGCGCGGCGGACACCAGCCCGCCGGAGCGGGTCGCGATCGAGCGCATGGTCGGGCGCGAGGTGGACCGGATCGCGGCCACCTGCGTGGACGAGGTGTTCGAGCTGATGCGGATGGGGTTGCCCCGGTCCCGGATGTCGGTGGTGCCGTGCGGGGTGGACCCGGAGCTGTTCCGGCCGGCCCCGGCGGAGCGGCTGACGCGACCGCGGGTCGTCACCGTCGGCAGGCTGGTGCCGCGCAAGGGGTTCGAGGACCTGCTGCGGGCGTTGTCGGGCGTGCCGGACGCGGAACTGGTCATCGCGGGCGGCCCGGCCGCCGACCGGCTCGGCGAGGACCCCGAGGCGCGGCGGCTCGCGGACGTGGCGCGGGACTGCGGGGTGGCCGACCGGGTGCGGCTGGTCGGGCAGGTGTCGCGGCGGTCGATGCCGGAGCTGCTGCGCTCGGCCGACGTCGTGGCGTGCGTGCCGTGGTACGAGCCGTTCGGCATCGTGCCGCTGGAGGCGATGGCGTGCGGCGTGCCGGTGGTGGCGTCCGCGGTGGGCGGGCTGACCGACACCGTCGTGGACGGCGTGACCGGGCTGCTGGTGCCGCCGCGCGACCCGCGTGCCCTGGCGGGTGCCCTGCGCACCGTGCTGGCCGACCGCACCATGCGCGACACGTTCGGCGCGGCCGGCGCGGACCGCGTGCGCGCCCGCTACACGTGGGACCGGATCGCCGAGGAGACCGAGCGCGTGTACGCGCGGGTCCGGCACTCGGAGCGGGCCGCGGCGGGAGGTGCGCGGTGAGCGTCGAACGCCACCTCGCGGGTCTGGCGGAATCCCTCGCCGGGTTGCGCGGCCAGGCCTCACTGCTCACCCGGTGGGGTGACGCGCTGGCGCGGCGGCTGAGCGCGGGCGGGCGGCTGCTCGCCGCGGGCAACGGCGGTTCGGCCGCCGAGGCGCAGCACCTGACCGCCGAGCTGGTCGGCCGCTACCGCGACGACCGGCCGCCGTTCTCCGCGATCGCGTTGTGCGTGGAGTCCTCCAGCGTCACCGCGATCGGCAACGACTACGGCTACGAGCAGGTGTTCGCCCGGCAGGTGACGGCGCACGCCCGGCCCGGCGACGTGGTGGTGCTGCTGTCCACCAGCGGTCGGAGCCCGAACCTGCTGCACGCCGCCCGCGCCGGCCGGGCCGCGGGCGCGAGCGTGTGGGCGTTGACCGGTCCCGCGCCCAACCCGCTGGCCGGTGTCGCCGACGAGGTGCTGGCCCTGCCCGGCCCGGCGTGCAACGTGCAGGAGGCGCAACTGGTGGCGGTGCACGCGTTGTGCGAGGCGTTCGAGGCCGCGCTGCCCGCGGCGGGACGGAGGGTCTCGTGAGGCTCGTGGTGGTCGGGGACGCGCTGCTCGACGTGGACGTGGAGGGCGTGGTCGAGCGGGTCTGCCCGGACGCGCCCGCACCCGTCCTGGACGTGTCCGCCGAGCACGTCCGGGCCGGTGGCGCGGCGCTCGCGGCGGCGCTGGCCGCCGCCGACGGGGTGGACGTGACGCTGGTCGCCGCCGTGGCCGACGACGTCGACGGGCACCGCCTGCGGGCGGCGCTGCGGGTGCCCGCCGTGCTCGGGCACTCGCCCGTGCCGACGCCGGTGAAGACCCGCCTGCGCGCGGGCGGCACGTCCGTCGCCCGCGTGGACCGGGGCGGCGGCCCCGGCCGGCCGGTGGTGGGCGACGACATGCTGGACGCCGTGCTGGCGGCCGACCTCGTGCTGGCCTCCGACTACGGGCGCGGCCTGCTGCGCGACCCGCGGTTGCGCGCGGTGCTGGCCCGCCGTCCGGTCGTGTGGGACCCGCACCCGCGCGGACCCGACCCGGTGCGCGGCGTGCGGCTCGCGACGCCCAACCGGGCCGAAGCCGCGGCGTTCGGCGGTGCCGGCGACGTCGACGCGACCGCCGCGGCGTTGCTGGAGCGGTGGGGCGCGCGGGCCGTGGCGGTGACGCTCGGCGCGGGCGGCGCGGTGCTGCACGCGGGTGGGACACCGGTCGCGGTGCCCGCGCCCAGCGTGCCGACCACCGACCCGTGCGGTGCGGGCGACCGGTTCGCGGCCACCGCCGCCACGCGGTTGATGGCCGGTGACGCGACCGACGACGCGGTGGCGGCGGCGGTGCGCGCGGCGGCGGACTTCCTGGCCGCGGGCGGCGTGTCCGGCCTGCGGCACCCGGAGCGGTCGGGCATCGACGCGGTGCGGGCGCGTGGCGGCGTGGTGGTCGCGACCGGCGGGTGCTTCGACCTGTTGCACGCGGGCCACGTCCGCACGCTGGAAGCGGCGCGGGCGCTCGGCGACCACCTGGTGGTGTGCTTGAACTCCGACGACTCCGTGCGGCGGCTCAAGGGCCCGGACCGACCGGTCAACGGGCAGGGCGAGCGGGCCGAGGTGCTGCGCGCGCTGGGTTGCGTGGACGAGGTCGTGGTGTTCGACGAGGACACGCCGGAACGCGTGCTGGCCGGGTTGCGGCCGGACGTGTGGGTGAAGGGCGGGGACTACCGGGCGGAATCGCTGCCCGAGGCCGCGCTGGTGGGTTCGTGGGGCGGCCGGACGGTGGTCGTGCCCTACCACCGGGGGCGGTCCACGACGGAACTGCTGGCGAGGAGGGGTTGATGCTGGGTCAGGTGCTGGTCACCGGCGGCGCGTCGGGGTTGGGCGCGGCCGTGGTGCGCGCGGTGGAGGAACTGGGCGGGCGACCGCTGGTGCTGGACAAGGCCGCGCCGGCGCGGGCGGCCGACTTCGAGGCGGTGGACCTGTCGGACACGCGGGCAGCCGAACGCGCGGTGCGGGCCATCGCCGAGCGCAACGGCGGCCTGCGTGCCGTGGTCACGGCGGCGGGCACCGACGCGTGCGGCCGGTTGGCGGACGTGCCCGCCGCCGACTGGGACCGCGTCGTCCTGGTGAACCTGCTCGGCACCGCCGCCGTCGTGCGGGCCGCGTTGCCGTACCTGGAGGGTGGTCGGGTGGTGACCGTGGCGTCCACCCTCGGCGTGAAGGCGGTGAGCGACGCGACCGCTTACTGCGCCTCGAAGTTCGGGGTCGTCGGGTTCACCCGGGCACTCGCCGCCGAGACCGCTGGGAGGGTCGGCGTCACGCTGCTGATCCCGGGCGGGATGCGCACCGCGTTCTTCGACGGTCGCGCCGAGCAGTACCGCCCGCCGGACGACAGCAAGCTCAACGCGCCCGAGCACGTCGCGGACGCCGTGGTGTTCGCGTTGCGGCAGCCACCCGGTTGCGAGGTGCGGGAAATGGTCGTCGCCCACGAATCGGAGGGGTCCTGGCCGTGAGGGTGGCCGGAACGGTTGCCGAGCGCGGAAAGGCCCGCCCCTTCTTCGGGGCGGGCCTTTCCGCGCTCACTTCGCCGCGGCGGACTTGGTCTTGCGCTGGTTGGCGTGGTCGATCGCCTTCACCAGTTCCTGCTTCGTCATGGTCGACCGGCCCGCGACGTCCAGCCGCTTGGCCAGTTCGTAGAGGTGTTCCTTGGTGGCGTTGGCGTCCACGCCACCCGCGGTCTTGCCGCGCTTGGGCGTGCTGCGGCTCGCCTGCTTGTCGGAAGGTCCCTTGTGGTCCTTGGGTTCCCAGTGGTCGCCGACCTTCTCGAACGAGTGCTTCAACGCCGAGAACGCGGTGCGGTGCGAGCGTTCGCCCTCGCCGTAGGTCTCGACGGCCGAGTCGTGCGCCTTGATCCACGTGCGCTGCGCCTTCTTCGAGGACCGCGCGACCGTGCTGGGCAGTTCCTGTCGTCCGGGCATGGTTCCTCCAGGTTTCGGCCGGGGACCTCGGGTACCCGGACCACATGACCGACAAGCCTCTCGCGACCCTGGACATCCGTGATCCGCGTGACGGCCGTCCGGTCGGCGCGCTGCGCGCCGCCACCGCGACCGAAGCGGCGGAGGCCGTGCGCACCGCACGCCGGGCGCAACCCGACTGGGCCGCCACGCCCGCCGCCGACCGCGGTGCCGCGTTGCGCGCCGCCGCGACGTCCCTGCGCGTCCACGCCACCGACCTGGCGAACCTGGTGGCCACCGAGACCGGGCGGCCGTTCGGCTCGGCGCACGAGGGTGTCCTGGCGGGCGCCGGGACCCTGGAGCAGTACGCGGAACTCGGCCCGGTGCACCGGGGCCGGTCGTTGCAGGGCGGCCCGGACGCCGCCGACTTCATGATCCCCGGGCCACGTGGTGTCGTGGTGGCGCTGACGCCGTGGAACGACCCGGTCGCGGTGGCGTGCGGGTTGCTCGGCGCGGCCCTCGTGACCGGCAACGCGGTGGTGCACAAGCCCAGCGAGCGCTGCCCGCACACCGGCCTGCTGGTCGGCAGCCTGCTCGCCGGGCACCTGCCTGCCGGCGTGGCGCAGACCCTGCCCGGTGACGGCGAGGTGGGCGCGGCGCTGGCCGCCGACCCGCACGTGGCGGTGGTGGCGCACGTCGGCGGCACCGCGAGCGGTCGCTCCGTCGCCGCCGCGGCGGCGCGCACCGGTGCCAAGGTGCTGCTGGAGAACGGCGGGAACGACCCGCTGCTGGTGGACGAGGACGTCGACCCGGTGTGGGCCGCCGGTCAGGCCGCGCTGGGCGCGTTCACCAACGCGGGCCAGCTGTGCACCTCGGTGGAGCGGATCTACGTGCACCAGGCCGTGGCCGAACCGTTCCTGGCGGCGTTGTGCGACGAGGCCCGCGCCTGGAACGCCGACCCCCAGCCGCTGGTGGACGCACGGCACCGCGACGCCGTGCACGCGCACGTCGCGGACGCGGTCGCGGCCGGCGCGCGGTTGCTGGTCGGCGGTCGGCTGCCGGAGGAGACGGGGAGCCGCTACCCGGCGACCGTCCTGGACGGCTGCGAGCCGGGGATGCGGGTGATGCGGGAGGAGACCTTCGGCCCGGTCGCCCCGGTGCGGGTGGTGGCGTCGTTCGAGGAGGCGCTGGCGGAGGCGTGCGACGACGAGCACGGCCTGGCCGCGACGGTGCTCACCGCGTCGATGGCGCACGCGCAGCGGGCTTGGCGCGCCCTGCCGGTGGGGACGGTGAAGGTGAACGCGGTGTTCGGCGGCGCGCCGGGCGGCGCGGCCCAGCCCCGCGGCGCGTCCGGCACCGGGTTCGGCTACGGGCCGGAGCTGCTGGACGAGATGACCACGACGAAGGTGGTCCACCTCGGCGTACCCGGCTGACGGGTACCCGGGTGTCGCGGGGCCGGTCGACGGGTGCCCGCGCGTCGCGTGCTGGGGTGACGCGTGCCCAGGTGTGGCGTGCCCGGTTGACGCGTGCCTGGGTGTGGCGTGCCTGGGCGGCGCGTGCCCAGGCGGCGCGTGCCCGCGCGGCCGGGTCGCCGAGGGCTCAGGTGGCGTCCCGCGGTGGCGTGTCGGAGATGTCGCCGACCAGCTCCTCCGTCGCCTTGATCGCGGCGTCCTGGTGGGGTTGGAGTTCCTGCTGCCCGAGGTCGTCGAACGAGAACGGGTCCTCGAACGGCTCGTCCACGCCCGCCAACACCTCGATCACGGCGTGCGCGCAGAACGGCACGTACGCCGCGTCGTAACCGCCCTCGTGCGCGCACAGCACCCGCCCGTCGCACAACTCGGCCGCCGCCTCGACCACCAGCGAGGTGATCTCCCGGTAGCCGGTGGCGGTGAGCATCATGCGGCCCAGCGGGTCCAGCGCGTTGGCGTCGAAACCCGCCGCGATCACGACCAGGTCGGGCCGGAACCGGCGCAGGGCGGGCACGACGACCCGCCGGGTCGCCGCCAGGTAGGCGCCGTTGCCGGTGCCGGGCGGCAGCGGGAGGTTGAGCGTGTAGCCGAAGCCCGCGCCGGTGCCGCGCTCGGTCACGAACCCGGAGTTCGGCGGGAACATCCGGTCCTGGTGCAGGGAGATGGCGAGCACGTTCGGGTCGTCGTAGAACGCGGCCTGCGTGCCGTTGCCGTGGTGCACGTCGATGTCGACCACGGCCACCCGCTCCACCCCGCGCGTGCGCCGCACCGCCTGGACCGCGATGGCGATGTTGCCCAACATGCAGAAGCCCATGCCGCTGTCCGCGAGCGCGTGGTGGCCCGGCGGCCGGACCAGTGCGTAGGCGTTGTCCACGGCACCGTCCACAACGGCCTCCGCGGCGCGGATGACGCCGCCGGTGGAGAGCCGCGCGATGTCCAGCGACCCGCGGCCGAACGGGGTTCCGCCGTCGCCGCCGTCACCACCGGTGTCGTTGGCGTCGGTCAGCCGCTGGAGGTGGCCGGGCGTGTGCACCAGCAGGATCTCGTCGTCGGTCGCGGGTCGCGGCGCGAGGCGGGTCAGCCGGTCGACCAGGCCGCTCGCCACCACCAGCTCGTGCACGCGCCGCTTGGCGTCGGCGTTCTCGAAGTGCCGGTACGGCTGGAGGCCGCGTCGCGGGTCGGCCGGGAGGAGCGAGGCATGAGTCCCGGTGTCGTGCCAACCGTACAACTCGTGGTACACGTAGCCGGTCGTCATGGGTCGATCGTGGCCGGGTTCCGGCCGCGCGTCCATGCTCCATCCGAAGGGTTGTCCGCTGCCGCCCGGCGCCCTCGTCCGCGCCGACCGCCGCGTCAGCCGGCGCGGCCGGTGGCGACCAGGCGGAAGCCCGCCTCGCGGACCTTGTCGGCGGGCAGGACGTTGCGGGTGTCGACCACGACCCGCTCGGCGACCTCCAGGGACGGCCAGTCCAGCTCCGCGAACTCCGGCCACTCGGTGAGCACCACCAGCGCCCGCGCGTCGCGGGCCGCCAGCGCCGCGGACGGCACCACGCGCACCGGACCGGTGTCGTGGTGCACGCACGGGTCGTAGCCGGTCAACCGCGCGCCCTCGGCGGCGAGGAGTTCGGCCACCGACAGGGCGGGGGAGTCGCGCAGGTCGTCCGTGCCCGCCTTGAACGTCAGGCCGAGCAGACCGATCCGGGCGCCCGCCAACGCGCCGACCGCGTCCCGCACCTTCGCCACCACCCGGTGCGCCTGGTGCTCGTTGGTGTCGATGGCCGCCCGCAGCAGCGGGAAGTCGACCTCGGCGGCGTCGGCGGCGGACAGCAGGGCACGCGTGTCCTTGGGCAGGCACGAACCGCCCCAGCCGGGGCCGGGGGAGAGGAACGAGCCGCCGATCCGCTCGTCCAGCGCCATGCCCTCGGTGACGGCGGTGATGTCCGCGCCGACGCCCTCGGCCAGTTCGGCGAGCGCGTTGACGTAGGACAGCTTGAGCGCCAGGAAGCAGTTGCCCGCGTACTTCACCAGCTCCGCGCTGGTGCAGTCGGTCATCAGCACGGGCGCGCCGGTGGGCGCGTAGAGGCGTGCGACCCGCCGGGCGTCCTGCTCGGACTCCGCGCCGACCACCACCCGCTGCGGGCGGAGGAAGTCCTCCACGGCGTGACCCTCGCGCAGGAACTCCGGGTTGGACACGAGGTCGCCGCCGAGCCGCCGCGCGGTGCCCGGCGTGACCGTCGACTTGACCACCGGCACGCACCCCGGTTCCGCCACGGCACGCGCCTCGGCGAGCACCGCCTCCACCGCCCGCACGTCGGCCGCACCGTCCACGCCGGTCGGCGTGGGCAGGCACAGGAAAACGAAGTCCTTGCCCGCCAACGCCTCCCGGTTGTCGGTGGTGAACCGCAGGCGACCTTCCGCCCGGCCGGTGCGCACCAGGTCGGCCAGTCCCGGCTCGTGCAGCACCACCTCGTCGTGCCGCAACGCCGCCACCCGCTCCGCGTCCCGGTCCGCGCACACCACCGCGTGCCCGAAGTGGGCCAGGCACGCCGCGGTGGTCAGTCCGACATAGCCCGCGCCGACGACTCCGATCCGCGCCACGGTCCACCTCCCAGCATCTCGCGTGCCGCGGCGACGACCTCCGCCGCCGCGATGTCCAGCAGCCCGGGGTCCGGCCGGTCGGCGAACGTGTCGCCGGTGCGCCCGCGCCACAGCACCCGGTGCGGTCCGCCGCGCGGACCCCAGTGCGCGGGCGACACCGGCCCGAACAACAGCACGGACGGCGTGCCGTAGGCGGTGGCGACGTGCGCCACCCCGGTGTCACCGCACACCACCAGCCGCGCGCCGCCCACGAGGTCCAGCATCGAACCCAGGTCGCCCACGCGGGCCCGGCCGACGGACCGCGCCAGGTCGGCTTCGGCGGGGCTGCCGGTCACCACCACGTCCGGCCCCAGCGCACGTGCCACCTCGGCGTACCGCTCGGCGGGCCACCGCCGGGCCGCGTGGCTCGCGCCGGGGTGCACCACGATCGCGTCGTGCCGGGGCACGGGCGGCAGCCGCAGGTCCGCCGGGTCGCACGGGACGCCGAACCGGTCCAGCAGGTCGCACCAGCGCAGCACCTCGTGCCGGTCGGCCGGCCACGGGACACCCGGGCCGTGGGTGATCAGCGCGCCCGGCCGGGTGGCGCGCAGCAGCTCCGTGCTGCGTGGTCCGCGGCCGTGCAGGTTCACCGCCAGGTCGGGCCGGTCGGCGGCGATCGGCGCGAGCGGTTCGGTGGGCAGCAGGCGGTCCACGGCGTCGATCCGCGCCGCGGCGTCGGCCAGCCAGCCCGGCGCGGCCAGCGTGATCGTCGCGCCGGGGAACGCGGCACGCAGCCCGCGCAGCGCGGGCACGGCCGTCAGCAGGTCGCCGAGACCCAGGGCACGCAGCACGAGGACGTTCACCGCGCCCGCACCGCCCGGTGCCGCACCTCGCCGAGCAACCGGTGCGCGCACGCCGCGGGCGGGATCGCCACGCTCGTCACGACCATGCGCAGCACCTCGTCCCGGGTGCGCGGACCCGGTTTGATCCGCTCCACCGCGAACCACGCCGTCGACGCGGCCCACGCCACGCCCGCCGGCCACGCCACGCGCCGCCTGCCGAGCAACCCGGCGAGCACGGCCAGCACGCCCAGCGCGGTCGTGGCGGCGTGGTGGCGCAACCGGCCGGGGTGCCCGCCGACGCGCGCCCGCCAGCCCGCGCCCAGCAGCCGGCGCATCAGGGCGTCGTCGGCGTTGCCGCGCTGCTGGCGCAGGCTGGCGAGGAAACCCGCGGGCCGCACCGGGTGCGTGGTCACCCGCGTGCCGGTGACGATGCGGTAGCCGAGGTCGAGCACGCGCAGCGCCAGTTCGGCGTCCTCCCGGTAGGCACGCGGGAACCGCTCGTCGAAACCACCCGCCCGGTCCAGCGCGGCCCGCCGGTAGGCCATGTCGGCGGTGATCCAGCGGGCGTCGGCCAGCCCGGCGGTGCCGCGTTCCCAGTCGGTCGGCTTCCGGTCGCGGGGCAGCGGCACGCGGATGCGCGCCTGGCTCGCGGCCACCTCCAAGTCCAGCCCGGCCAGGTCCTCCACGAGCCGGGCCTTCCAGTCCGGTGGCGGCAGGACGTCGTCGTCCAGGAACGCCACCCACTCGCAGCACGACGCGCGCCACCCCGCGTTGCGCGCCGCCGCCGGGCCGCGCCCGCCCGAGCGCAGCACCCGGGCCGACCGGGTCGGCGGCAGCGGGCCACGGGTCGGCCGGTCGTCCACGACGATCACCTCACGCGGCGGGGGACCGTCGCCGTGCTCCAGCGCGTCCAGCACGGCGAGCAGGCTCTCCCGTCCGACCGTCGGGATCACCACGGCGTAGTCGACGCTCATCGCCGCACCACGAACGGGCCGATGGCGAGCAGGTCCACCGGGGCGGAGCCGAAGCACTCCAACGCGTCACGCGGGTCGTCCACCATGGGCCGCCCGGCGGTGTTGAGGCTCGTGTTCACCACCACGGGCACGCCGGTGCGCGCCTCGAACTCGGTCAGCACCCTGGCCATCAGCGGCTCCGCGTCCCGTGCCACGGTCTGCGCCCGCGCGGTGCCGTCCACGTGCACCACGGCCGGTATGCGGTCCCTCCACTCCGGACGGACGTCGTGCACGAAAAGCATGTAGGGACTGGGAATCGGGCCACGCGTGAACAACTCGGCCGCGCGTTCCTCCAGCACCATCGGCGCGACCGGCCGGAACCGCTCCCGCCCCTTCACCGCGTTGAGTCGGTCCAGGTTCTCCGCCACGCACGGGTTCGCCAGCAGCGACCGGCGGCCCAGCGCCCGCGGCCCGTACTCGCTGCGGCCCTGGAACCAGGCCACCACCTTGTTCTCCGCCAACGCCTCCGCCACGGCCACCGCCACGTCGGCCGGCCGCTCGTAGGCCACGCCCGCCGCACGCAGCCGGTCGGCCAGCTGCCCGTCGTCCCAACCGCGGCCCAGGTCCGCGCCCGGCATCGGCGCGGCGGGCTGCCCGGCCTCCGCGGCCACGTGCAGCGCCGCGCCCAGCGCGGTGCCCGCGTCACCCGCCGCGGGCTGCACCCACACCTCGTCGAACGGGCCCTCGGCGAAGATCCGGGTGTTCGCCACGCAGTTCAGCGCCACACCGCCCGCGAGCGTGAGGCGCCGTTGCCCGGTGCGGTCGTGCAGCCACCCCACCAGTTCCAGCAGCACCTCCTCCAGCCGCCGCTGCACGCCCGCCGCGAGCGCCGCGTGCCGCTCGGTCACCTCGTCGCCCGGCCGCCGCCGCGGCACGAGGGAGGCCCAGTCGACCGGAGTCACGGCGAACCCGCCGTCGCCGGTCGCCCGCACGTGCTCGCGCAGCAGGTCGAGGTGCGCCGGCCGGGCGTACGACGCGAGCGCCATCACCTTGTACTCGTCGCTGGACCGCAGGAAACCCAGGTGCTCGGTCAACTCCTCGTACAGCAGGCCCAGGGAGTGCGGGAGCCGTTGCGCCGCCAGCGCTTCCAGCTTGTGGTCCCGGTACTCGCCCGACAGGTGCGAGCCGCACTCACCCCGCCCGTCGGCCACCAGCACCGCGCAGTCACCGTCGAACGGGGCCGCCAGCCCGGTGGACGCGGCGTGCGCCACGTGGTGCGGCACGAACCGGACCTTCGCCGGGTCCAGCCCCGGCAGCGCGGTCGCCAGGAACAGCGGCGCGCGACGCGCGTACTCGGTGCGCAGGTCCTCCCACGGCACGTCCCCGGCGTCCACCAGGTCGGGGTCGTAGGAGTAGGCGACCACGTCCAGGTCCTCCGGCGCGAGGCCCGCGTGCTCCAGGCACCAGCGGGCCGACAGCTCCGGCTGCTCCCACGCGGAGAACGGCACCGGCCGCTTGCCGTGCTTGCGGCGGGAGAACCGCTCCTCCTCGGCGGCGGCCACCACCTGGCCGTCCACGACCAGCGCGGACGCCGGGTCGTGGAAGACCGCGTTGATCCCGAGCACACGCACCGCGAGCCCCTTCCTCCGATGTGGCGCGGCCGGTCACCGCGACCAGCCGACGAGTTGGCGGTCCAGCGACCGGCGCAGCCCCTCGTCCAGCGGCACCTCCGGGCGCCACCCGAGCAGCCGCCGCGCCAGGCCGATGTCCGGGCGGCGGCGGCGCGGGTCGTCCACCATCGCGGCGACGTGCCGGATGGTGGACGTGCTGCCGGTCGCCTCGATCACCCGCCGCGCGACCTCCAGCACGGTGACCTCCTCGGGGTTGCCGAGGTTGACCGGCCCGGGGTGGGGCGACTCCGCCATCGCGAGCAGGCCGCGCACCAGGTCGTCCACGTAGCACAGCGAGCGGGTCTGCGTGCCGTCGCCGTGCACGGTCAGCGGCTCGCCCTGCCGGGCCTGCCGCAGGAACGTCGGCACCAGCCGCCCGTCGTCGGGCCGCATCCGGGGCCCGTAGGTGTTGAAGATCCGCACGACACCCGCGTCCACGCCGTGCTCGCGGCGGTAGGCGAACGTCATCGCCTCGCCGAACCGCTTGGCCTCGTCGTACACGCTGCGCGGACCGATCGGGTTGACGTGACCCCAGTACGTCTCGCGCTGGGGGTGCTCCTCCGGGTCGCCGTAGACCTCGCTGGTGGAGGCCACGACGACCCGCGCGCCCTTGCGGTGGGCCAGTTCCAGCGCGTGCAACGTGCCGAAACCGCCCGTCCGCAAGGTGTCCACGGGCATCCTCAGGTAGTCGACCGGCGAGGCGGGGCACGCCAGGTGCACCACCAGGTCCACCGGGCCGAGCACCTCCAGCGGCCGGGTCACGTCCGCGACGGCCACGCCCAGCGCCGGGTGGTCGGGCAGGTTTCCCCGCGACCCGGTGCGGAAGTCGTCCAGGCACAGCACCCGCGTGCCGCGCCGCAGCAACTCCTCGCACACGTGGGAACCGAGGAAACCCGCGCCGCCCGTGACCACCGCTCGTCGAAACGCCATGTCCAGGGCCTACCCGAGGCGCGCCCGCTTATTCGCCGGAAGTGCCGGCAACCGCGGCGCGCTGCCAGACGCGGTGCGTTTCCAGCAGTTCCAGCACACCGGAGACCACATCGGACGCGCCGTCGCCGGTGACCACACCCGGGGTGTCCGGCCACGTCGGGTCCAGGACGTCCCGTCCCGCGCCCCACGCGCCGATCGCCTTGGCGTGGCGGTACGCCTCGCGCAGCAGCCGACCCGCGCGCGGGTCGTCCGGCGCGGACGCCACCAGCACCGCGTCGAACTCCACCGAGCGCGTGGTGAGCAACGTGCGCTGCGCCTGGAGGTTGCCCTCCAGCTCGCCGCCGCGCGGCGCGATCACCAGCGGCACGCCGCCGGCCGCGAACACCGCGTCCCGCGCCTCGCGCACGCCGGTGAGGTCGTCACCCACGAGGATCCCGATGATCCGGCCCTCCACCGGCCACCGCTGACCGACCTGCGACAGGGCGGGGCTCGGCGTCACGTCGGCGGACGGTTCGCCGGACGGCGCGGGCAGCCCGATGTTGGCCGCGACCCGCTCGCACAGCTCGGTGTCGACGTTCGCCAGCACCGTCAGCGCGCGTTCCTTGATGGTCTGCTCGTAGCACTTGCCCAGCTCGAACGAGAACGCGTCCACGACGTGGTCCTGCTCCACAGTGGACAGGCTGAGCCAGAACAGCCTCGGCTGGCTGAAGTGGTCGGCGAACGACACGGGCGCCTTGCGCGCCCGCACGGACTCCTTGACCGGTTGCGGCACCTCGATGAACGCGCCGGTCGACGCGCCCGCCATGAACGGGCAGCCGCCGTCGAGCGTGTTCGGCTTGTACGGCGCCACACCGGCGGGCACGTTGTGCTGGTGGAAACCGTCACGCAGCATGTGGTTCACCGGCGCGTGCGGTCGGTTGATCGGGATCTGGTCGAAGTTCGGCCCGCCGAGGCGGGTGAGCTGGGTGTCCAGGTAGGAGAACAGCCGACCGGCGAGCAGCGGGTCGTCGGTGATGTCGATGCCGGGCACCAGGTGCCCCGCGTGGAAGGCGACCTGCTCGGTCTCGGCGAAGTAGTTCGTGGGGTTGCGGTTCAGCGTGAGCAGCCCGATCGGCTGCACCGGGGCCAGTTCCTCGGGCACGATCTTCGTCGGGTCCAGCAGGTCGATCCCCTCGAAGGTCTGCTCCGGCGTGTCCGGGAAGACCTGGACGCCGAACTCCCACTGCGGGAACGCGCCCGCCTCGATGGCGTCGGCCAGGTCGCGGCGGTGGAAGTCCGGGTCGACGCCGCCGATCAGCTGCGCCTCCTCCCACAGCAGCGAGTGCACGCCCGCCTTGGGCTTCCAGTGGAACTTGACCAGCGACGTGCTGCCGTCCTCCGCCACCAGGCGGAACGTGTGCACGCCGAACCCCTCCATGGTGCGGTAGGAGCGCGGGATGCCCCGGTCGGAGATGTGCCACATGACGTGGTGCGTGGCCTCGGTGTGCAACGAGATGAAGTCCCAGAACGTGTCGTGCGCGCTCTGCGCCTGCGGGATCTCGCGGTCCGGGTGCGGCTTCACGGCGTGGATGATGTCCGGGAACTTGATGCCGTCCTGGATGAAGAACACCGGGATGTTGTTCCCGACCAGGTCGAACGTGCCCTCGGTGGTGTAGAACTTGGTGGCGAAACCGCGGGTGTCGCGCACCGTGTCCGCCGAGCCGCGGGAACCGACGACCGTGGAGAACCGGGTGAAGACGGGTGTTTCCACGCCCTCGGCGAGGAACGCCGCCTTGCAGATCGACGAGGCCGTGCCGTAGCCGACGAACACGCCGTGCGCCGCCGCGCCCCGCGCGTGCACCACCCGCTCCGGGATCCGCTCGTGGTCGAAGTGCATGACCTTCTCGCGGAGGTGGTGGTCCTGGAGCAGCACGGGACCGCGCTCACCGGCCTTCAGCGAGTGGTCGGTGTCGTACAGGCGCACGCCCTGCGCCGTGGTCAGGTACTCCTCCTGCTGCCCGGCGTCCTGCGGCACGGGCCGCGGTGCGGCCTGATCGGGCTTGGCGGGCAGCGGCCCGCGTGGTTCGCCGGGCGGGACGAGGTCGGGCGCCTCGGCCGCGGGCGCACCCGGGATCGGGGGCGTGACCAGGTCGGAAGCCTTCTCGACGGCTCGGCCGACCGCGTCTTGGACGGCCTTCGCGAGCTTTTTCGGATCCACTTGTCCTCCTCATAGACCGGTACCGGGCGACTACCCCGCAAACCGGCGGCTATGCCGGCGCACCCCGATCGGACGACTGGGACCCGCGATTGTGGTGGTGCTCACGGGGGAGTAGCGTCAACCGTCCGGGCGTGGGTTGAGCAGCCAGCCTGCGTGTGGAAGGTCCACACGGGAGGTGCTGTGATCATTGTCGAGCCCGAGTGGCGCGATGACGTCGGAGTCGTGGGAGAGGTGGCGGTCGTCCACCTGTCCGGTGACATCGACATGGCCGTGGAGCGCGATGTGCTCGGCGACGCGTTGTCCGCGATGACCCCGCGAACGCGCACACTGGTGCTCGACCTGACCGACGTGACGTTCTTCGGCTCGCACGGCATCGGGATGGTGCTCGCCGCCCACACCGCGGCCGAGCGGCACGGGATCGGTTTCGCGGTGGTCGCGTCCAGCCGGGTGGTCCTCCGGCCGCTGGAGATCACCGACCTGACGCACACGGTCGCGATCTACCCCTCGGTGGCGGAAGCCGTGCACGGCATACCCCACCCGCGTTGATCAGCCGCCCGGAGCGGGGTGGGTGCGGTCGCCGAGGCGGTCCACGGCGTCGGGCGTGAAGGCACGTGCCGCGCGGCGTCCCTGCCGACGCGCCGGCCTTCGTCGCGGTGAACTCCTCCGCGCTGAGCCGCCGTTGCCTGATCGGCAGCCTGAGGACGGTCCGCCCGGCAGACGTCCCTCGCCTCACGCCTCCGACCCGGTCCGACCGCCGTTCGCGGTCGGTCCCGGGGTGCGGCTTCCCGGGCCGCCGCCCGACCGGGACACGACCCGGGCCGGACCTCCGCCAGCTGTGTCCGCAGTTCTCGGGAGCGTTGCGGCGTCTGGAGATTCGTCGGGCTACCGTGCACGGCCATGGGCCGCTATGCGCTTCTCGTCAGCATCGGCGACTACCAGGACACCCGCCTGGCCCGGCTCCGGTCTCCCGCGCAGGACGTGCACCGGCTGGCCGCTGTCCTGGAGGACCCCGACATCGGGGGCTACACCGACGTCGCGGTCCTGGAGAACGCGGACGACCACGCGATCCGCCGAGCGTTGAAGGAGATCGCCGACACCCGATCGCGTGAAGACGTCGTGCTGGTGTACTTCGCGTGCCACGCGATGGTGGACACCCGGCGCCGTATGCACTTCGCCGCGGCGAACACCGCGCTGGACCGTCCCGCGGGCACCGCCGTCCCGCACGCCTTCGTGCACAACGTGTTGGCGGATTCCCCGGCGGTCGGGCGGTTGTTGGTCCTGGACTGCTGCTTCAGCGGCATGTTCGCGGAGGGGTACGGCAGCCAACGCGGTCTCGACGCGACGACGGTCGACGTGGAGGGCGAGCGTGACTACGCGATGCTCTCCGCGACTAACTCCTTCGAGTACGCCTACGAGGCTGATCGGGTGGCCGTCGAACTGCCTCGGGCGTCGATGTTCACCGACGTGCTGATCGCGGGCCTCGCATCGGGTGACGCGGACCTCGACGGGGACGGGGTGGTCGAGGCCATCGAGCTGTACCGCTACGCCCACGACGAGATGCGGCGGCTCGACCCGAAGCAGGTGCCGCACTTCACGGGCCGGGCGCGGGGCGCGTCCATCACGGTGGCGCGCGCGGCTGGGCGGGTCTCGCGGCCGGTGGACGGGACCAGGGTGTGGTCGGTGGCCGTGGTCGAGCTGAATGGCGCGTCCGCGGTCGTGACCGGAACGGACGACGGCGTGGTGATGCACCTGCCCGACGGGGGCGAGGTCCGTGTCAACGGCCCGGCGGTGCACACGGTGGCGCACGTGCCGTCGATGGCGTCCGTGCTGTGCGGCGACACCACCGGTGCCGTGGTGCTCCGCCCGCTGGCGGACCTGCACCGGGGTGAACCGGTGCCCATGCAGCGCGTGCGGGTCGACCACGTCGTGACGGCCGAGTTCGGCGGTCGACTGCTGGGCGCGGCGGCGGACGACACCGGCATCTCGGTGTGGGACGTGCGTGCACGTACTTCGCCGCTCGTGTTCGAGCCGGGCATCGTCTCCGTCACCGCCTTCGCCACCGCCGACGACGGTCGCCCGCTGGTCCTCGCCGGCACGCAGGACGGCCACGTCACGGTGTTCAGCCTCACCGGGTCGCTGGTCGCGTCGGTCGGGACCGGCTCCACCGTGCACGGCCTGGCCGTCGCGGTCCTGGACGGCCGGGAGCACGCGGTCACCACCCACGCGGACGGTCTGCTGCGGGTGTGGCCCGTGGACGAACCGGCACGCCACGAGGTGGTCCACGACCACGGCGCGCCGCTGCGCGCGGTGGCGGTGCTCGACGACCGGCGCACCGCCGTCGTCGGCGGCGCGGACGGCCGGGTGGTCGCGATCGACCTGGCGACCGGCGACGTGGTGGCCGAGACCGACGCCGACCGGGGTGTGGTCTGGTCGATCGCCGGTCGCCGGTCCGCGCGTGGTCCCGAGGTCGTCGCGGGCACCGACCACGGGGTGTGGTCCTGGGAACCGCCCGTCGGCACGCGTGCGCCCCGGCAGCACGCGGGTTTCGCCGCCGACGTGGTCGCCGGCGCGGACCGGCTCGGCATCACCGCCGAGGTGGACACGCTGTGCGACATGATCCTGGCGCGGGAGGTCACCCCGCCGCTGTCGGTCGGCCTGTTCGGCGACTGGGGCACCGGCAAGTCGTTCTTCATGGCGCGGATGCGCGAGCGCGTCGACCGGCTCGCCGCGGAGTCCCGGCAGGCGGTGCTGGAGGGCGTCGACACGGCGTTGTGCTCGACGGTGTGCCAGATCGAGTTCAACGCCTGGCACTACGTGGACGCCGACCTGTGGGCGAGCCTGGCGGCCACCATCTTCGACGGCCTCGCGGCGACCGCGCCCGACGCCGTGTCGCGGGAGGTCCTGCGCGACCTGCCGTCCGTGCGGGAGCTGCGTGACGACCTGGCGGAGCGCCGCGCCCGGACCGGTCGCCTGCTGGACGCCGCGAACGAGGAGCTGGCGAAGGAGTCGCCGGTGGGCGTGCGCGACGTCCTCACCCGCGACCAGTTGGCGCAGGCCGCGGCGCAGGCGGCGGAGCGCGTGGACGACGTCCTGGTCGAGGCGGGCGTGCCCGAGGAGGACGTGAAGAAGCTCGACCTGCGGGCCATGACCGAGACGTCGGGCGTGCTCGGCCGCGACGTGGTGTTCGTGTTGCGGCGCACCAGGTGGTCGGTCCGCCTGGCCGTGCTCGCGGCGGTGCTGCTGGTGGTGGCGGGCCCCATCGTGGCGACCGCGTTGTGGAAGGAGCACCTGGGGCTGCTGGCCACCGGCGTGTCGGCCGTGGTGGTGTGCGGTGTGGCGGCGCTGCTGCTGGTGCAGGGACCGCTGAACCGGGCGGCGAAGGCGTTCGCCGTGGTCAAGGACCTGGTGGACGGCGTCGACGCACGCCGGCGCGCGCCGGCGGAGGCGCGCCGCGACGCGCTGCGGCGGCGGATGGCGGACATCGAGCGGGAGATCGCGGACCTCGACGCCCGGATCGAGGAGTTGGGGCGGGCGAACAGCGTCAGCGCGTTCGCGGTGCAGCGGCACGAGGGCGACCAGTACCGGCGGCACGAGGGGCTGGTGGCGACCCTGCGCCGGGACCTGGAGGAGCTGAGCCGCCGGCTCACCGAGCGCGGCGGCGGGCCGGCCGACCTGGAGCGGATCGTGCTCTACGTCGACGACCTGGACCGCTGCCCCGGCGACCGGGTGGTGGAGGTGTTGCAGGCCATCCACCTGCTGCTGGCGTTCCCGCTGTTCGTCGTGGTGGTCGGGGTGGACTCGCGGTGGCTGCTGCGTGCGCTCGACGGCTACCTGCGGGCCGACCCGACCGGCGACGACGTGCACGCGTCCACGCCGCAGAACTACCTGGAGAAGATCTTCCAGATCTCGCTGTGCCTGCGCCCCATGTCGGAAGCGGGGTACGCCGGGCTGGTCGACGCGAGCGTGGGCGCGCTGGAGGCGGCGGCGGAACCCGCGCCCGCGACGTCGACCGCACCGGTCGGGCAGGTGCCCGCGGCGCCGCCGACCCGCCTGGCGCGACGTCCCCGCCGCCGGGCGCGGGCACGCGTGACCGGTCGGCGGGTCCGCCGGTACGCGGAACCGGGCCGCGTGCGGCACGTCGGGTTCGACCCGGAGCGGCCCGCCGTGGTGTCGGTGCACGCCACCGGTGTGCTGGTCCGCTGGGACCTGCGGAGCGAAGGCGCGGACCGGGTGCGGAAGTCCGTTGCGGACGGTGGGATCGCGGTGGTCCACCCGCTGGTGGGGCGGCGGCTGCTGGTGGTCGGGTCGTTCGACGCCGCGGTGGTCGACGCGGTGGGCGGCGAGGTGGTGCACCGGATCGCGGGCACCGCGGACCGGGCGGCCGTCGCGTCGCCCGACAGCGACGACATCTCCTTCCACTGGGCGGAGGACGGGGTGACGCACCGGGTCGACGCCACCGCTTCCACGGCGTTGGTCGAGGGCGAGGCGGCGCAGACCGGGATGGGCACGCCGCTGGCGTTGACCGGTTCCTGGCGGGTCGACCGGGTGGACGACCACGTCGTGCTGCGGAACGCGGGCGGCGAGGCGGCGTCGGTGTCCTTCGCGGGTGCGGTGTCGGCCGTGATCGACCCGGTGGGGGAGCGGGTGGCGGTGTTCGACGGGCACGACGGCGTCGCGGTGCTCGATCTCGGCGTCCCCGACCGGTTGGCCGTCACCAACCCGGCGGCGGTCGTGGCGTTCGGCCCGCGCACCGCAGCCGCGGTGGCGCACGGGGAGGTGGTGCGCGTGTGGGACACCGCGACCGGGGACGACCTCGCGGAGATCACCGCCGACGCGGAGGTGACGGCGCTGGCGTTCGCACCGGACGGCGGCCGGGTGGTCACCGGCTCCGCGAGCGGCGTGGTCGAGGTGTGGGTGATCCGCGAGGCGCGGCCGAACGTCGACCTGACCGCTTCGGCGCTGCGGCTCACGCCCGAGGAGCGGGAGGCGATCATCGCGGTGCGGCCGTTCATCGGCACCCCGCGCTCGGCGAAACGGCTCATCAACACCTACCGCCTGCTGCGGGCGGGCCTGGGCGAGGCCGAACTGGCGGCGTTGCGCGCGGGTGAGCACCGCGTCGTGCTGCTGCTGCTCGCCATCCTGCTCGGCGTGCCGGACCGCGGCCAGGACCTGCTGCGCAGGCTGTCCGGTGACACCGCGGCGGCCACGTTCACCGCCCTCGTGCGCCGACCCGTCCCGCGACGGGGTCGCACCGCGGTGGCCCGACCGCCGGTCGACGCGTTCGCGCGCAAGGTGGTCGAGGTCGTCCACGGCACCGGTGTGCCCGACGACATCGACGTCCACCGCCGGTGGGCGGGCGTGGTGGCGCGTTACTCGTTCCGGACCGCCCACCGGTAGCCGGCCCGCTCAGCGCTGGGAGGCGGCGGCGTGCTCGTCCAGGGACATCGGGTGGCGGGGCGGGTGGTCCACGGCGGTGCGGCGGTGGACGCCCAGGTCGCCGTCCACGTGCAGCAGCTCGCCGGGCCGCAGCGCCACCCAGCCGGGGTCCTCGTCCATCCGCTCGGTGGCCACCACGACCGCGGGGTGCTCGGCCAGCGCGCCGGACCGCGCCCGGACCCGGCCCGCCGCGCTGGCGTGCTCCAGGTGCCGCCCGCCGTGCGGGCCACCGGCCGCGCGGTTCAGCACGAACAGGTCGTGGGTGTCCGGGTAGCGCAGCGCCCACAGCTCCGTCGGCGTGGTGAGGATGACGTTCACCGCGTACACGGGCAGGTTGTCGGCCACCCAGCGCGCGGCCGACGTGATCGCTTCGCCGACGTCACCCGACTCGTCGGCGTGCTTGGTGATCAGGGCGAACAGCCGTTCCGAGTCCGTGTCACCGGCCACCAGGTCGCGGTGGTCGCCCAGCTCGGCGTCCAGGGCGGGCAGGTCGCCGACGACGCCGTTGTGCGCGAACAGCCGACCGCGCTGCTCGAACGGGTGGGTGTTGCGCGGGTCTAGCCCGCCGGTGGAGGCGTACCGGACGTGCGCGAGGAACGTGGTCGACGTCCGCTCACGTGCCTCGTGCGCGAACTCGGCGTCCTGGTAGGCGGCTATCGGCTGCTTGTCCACGCGTGGCGCGCCGTCCGCGTCGAACACGCCGAGCCCGGTGCCGTCGGGTTCCCGCCTGCTCTGCCGGGCCAGGCTGTCCGGCGCTTCGAGCAGCCAGAACGTGGCACGCACCCGGCGTGGTGCGGCGGACATGCCGAACAGGCGGCACATCACGGACCTGCTCGTGGTCGACGCGTCACCCACCCAGCCAAGCACCACTCGCGCCGGCCCGCCCGGCGGCGGGTCAGGCGAGGAGAGCGTGCACCCCGGTGCGGCGCAGCAGGCGGGTCAGCTGGGCGGGCGGGTTGTCCAGCACCAGCGTGGCCCGGTGGCCCAGCGCCAGCTCGCGGATCATGAGCAACACGGACAGGCCGTAGGAGTCGCACAGCGTCATGTCGGCGCAGTCCACGACCAGGCGGGGCGCGGGGTCCTCGGCGGTGTGGTCGCGGAGCGCGTTCTCGGCCGCCCGGCGCAGCTCGTCGGCGGTGTCGTACGCGACGTCACCCGCGACGGCGATGGTGATGGTGTCGCCGTCGACCGGTGCGGTGGTGACGGACAGGGGCTGTTGTCTCATGGAGCGGTCGGCCTGCCTTCGCGGTGGTCGGGCGGCGCACCGGTGAGGCGGGCGCGGGCGTGTTCGAGGATACGTGTCGCACGCGGGAAGTCGTGCAGTTCCGCCACGAGGAAGTCCAGTGCCGGCGGCAGGAACACCGCCGGCACGCCGCGTGCGGCGAGGATGCCCGCCGTCCACACCACGAAGCCGCCGAACAACGCGTCGTCGTCCGTGTACAGCGTGGTGGCGAGGAACTCCACGATGTGGGTCAGGTCGTCGGCCGTGTGCCCCCGTTGGGAGTCGGTGTAGTGCCGCATGGCCGGGAAGCGCTGCTCCAACCGCCCGTAGACGGCTTCCACGAGCCTCGGTGTGGACCGCACGACCAGCGTGTACTCCTGGTCCTCCAGGTGCGGCAGGTCGTCCACGGGCTGCCCGGCCGGCCGCGGGTGCCGGGGCGGCCGGTCGGCGAGCAGGTCGGCCGCCGTGCGCGCGTCCGGCGCCCACAGGTCCGCGCCGAGCAGCCGCGCGTAACGCCCGTCCGCGCCGAACGCCGCGCCGCCCGCGAGCACGGGCACGCCGGCGGCCTGGCAGGCGGTGATCGCGGCGTGCGCGCCCGGCAGCCGGGTCGCCAGCGACGCGGACAACGCCACCAGGTCGGGCCCGGTGCGGTGCAGGTGCGCCACCAGGTGCGGTGTCGGCACCTGAGCGCCCAGGTAGTCCACGGCGAAGCCGCGCAGCTTGAGCACCTCGGCCAGCAGCCGGGCGGGCAGCGCGTGCCACTCGCCGTCCACGCACGCGACGGCGATCCGCGTGCCACCGCGCGGCCGGTCGCCCTCGCTGGTCAGCACGGTGACGATGCGGTCGTTGATGGCGGTCGCCGCGTGCTCCTGGGCCACCGTCAACCGGTTCGCGGCCCACTCCGCGCCGACCCGGGCCTGCACCGCGCCGACGACGTCCAGCAGCACCACCTCCCGGTCCACCCCGGCGGCCACCGCCGACCGCACCACCTGGACGGCGGCGTGCTCGTCGCCGGTGGACACCCGGTCCCACAGCGCCGCCACCGCGTCGCGCACCGGTCGGTCGTGGCCGGGCTCGGCCGAGGCGTCCGCGCGCGGCGTCACCCGGCGGTCCGGTCGTCGGTCACGTCGAACCGGCGCGGCGCGCTGATCGCCAGCAACGCGATGTCGTCGTGCTCGCCCGAACCGACCCAGCGCGACGCGAGCATGTGCACGTGCTCCGCGATCGCCTCGGCGGGCATACCGGCGCAGTCCTCCAGGGCGCGTTGCAGCCGTTCCTCGCCGAACATCTCCCGGCCCAGGGGACCGCCGTGCGCCTCGGTGATGCCGTCGGTGTACAGCAGGCACGTCTCGCCGGGGGCGAGGGTCAGCTCGGCGGTGGTCGCGTTGATCTCCGGCAGCACGCCGACGAGGGTGCCGGCTGTGTCCGCCTCCCGCACCTCGCCGTCGAGCCCGACGATCAGCGGCGGCATGTGTCCCGCGCTGGTCAGCCGCAGCCGCACCCCGTCCTCGACCCGCGCGACCGACGCGAGCACCAGCGTGACGAACCGGGTGTGGTGCGAGCGCAGCAGCGCGTCGTTGAGCATCCGCAGCACCCGCAGGTGGTCGTCGGCCAGCGGCAGCAGCGCCTGGAGCGTGGTGCGGACCTTGCCGGTCAGCACGGCGGCCTCCAGGCCCTTGCCGCACACGTCGCCGAACACGACCAGCGACTCCGCCGAGCCGTCGCGCGGCGGGTGCACGTCGTAGAAGTCGCCGCCCACCCGCTCGGTGTCCCGCGCCGGCTGGTAGCGGCCCGCGAACTCGACGCCGTCGATCCGCCGCAGCACGGGCGGCAGCAGGTCGCGCAGCAGCAGCTCGGTGATCTGGGCCTGCTGGGTGTACATCCGGGCCGCCGACATGGCCGCGCCCGCCCGTGCCGCGAACAGCCGGGCGAACGCCTCCTCGTCCTCGTCGAACGCGTCCTGCCCGGTGCGGCGCAGCAGCACCAGCGCGCCCGCCGGCACCCCGTGGCCGGGCAGCGGGGTGACCACGATCGACCCGACCTCGCCCATCCCGGGCGGGACCAGCCAGCTCGGCGCGGACGCCGGGTCGATCCACCGCGACGGCACGGGCGGGAAGCCCTGGAGCGCTTCGGCGAGCCCGACCACCTCGGCCGGGTCGACCTCCAGCACGGTGTGCTCCGCGCGCCCGTCGCGCACGCACGTGGTGATCGGGATGCCGCCGCGGGCCGTGCCGGGCGCGATCGTCACGGCGGCGTCCGCCAGGTGCGCGGCGGCCAGCTCCGCGGTGGTGCTCATGCAGCGGCGCGGGTTCAGCGACGTCAGCAGGGCGGACGAGATGCGCCCCAGCAACGCGGCCCGGTGCCGCTCGACGTGCAGCGCCTCCCGCGCCCGGCGCACGTCGGTGTCGTCCACCAGCCACCACGCCACGGTCCCGTCGCCCCGCACGGGGTGGGCCTCGAAGGTGCGCTCGCCGACCACGCCGGAGACGCCCGACGTGGAACCCGCCGACACCGCCCGCCGGTGGGCCGCGTCCAGCCAGCCGCCCACGCCCGCCGCGACCGACCGCCCGGCGTCCGCACCCGGGAACAGGCGGCGCGCCGGGTCGTTGACCGAGCGGATCACGCCCGCGGTGTCCGCGACGACCACCGGGTACGGCGCAGCGTCCCAGCGCCCGTCGGGCACGGGCGTCACCACACCGTCGAACTTCGCCATGTGAGCCGGGCTCCCAACCCCGGGTTGCCGCCGGTCCGCACGTCCGGGACCGCCCGGCCAGACCATTCGATCACACCGCCGCCCCGTCACCCAACCACGGCCGGGCACGGCGACCCGCCGGGGCCGCGGGTTCGCCGCGGAACACCAGGTCGGGGTCGTCGACCTGGTCGACGTCGACCTCGGTCGGCGTGAACCGCCAGTCGGCGGTCCGGAACTCCACCGAGTACCGGCCGATCGGCACGCCGCGCGTGCGGAACCGGCCGGACGCGTCGGTGAGTCCGCCGTACGAACCGCTGGGACGGCCGCCGACGATCCGCGCGAGCAGGCCAGGCAGCGCTTCGCCCGGGTCGAGCACGTGGTTGCCGTTGCGGTCGCCGTAGACGACGGCGGCGATGTCGCCGCGCAGGATCACCAGGGGCGCGTACGCGTCCACCCGGTTGTCGTCGGGTCGGGCGTCCGGCTCGTTCGACCGGGCGTCCGCGATGACCCGGACGATGTTGCCGCGCGTGGGGTCGGTGACCCAGCCGACGAGGCGCCCCTCGGCGGACTGCCCCGGTTCCAGCGTCCGGCCGGGTGGTCGGAGGCCCGCCCAGTCCGAGCTGTCGAGGTTGGCGTACGAGGTGACGTGGACGCCGGTCGCGGTGGTCGTGCCGACGTTGGTGACGGTGGCCCGCACGGCGACCGGTTCGTGCGCGAAGTAGGAGGTCTGCTCGAAGGTGACGGTGAGCCGGAGGTCGACGTCGTCGGCCCGTGCGGTGGCGGGGTGGGCCGAGGTCAGGAGCAGGGCGGCGGTCAGCAGGACCGACGTGGTCGAGCGGAGCATCGGGTGGACTCCTTCCCGGTCGCGGTCGACCCCTCAGCATCCTCTGTCGCGCACGAGCCGCCCAGGGCCGATACGCCTCAGCGCGTGGCACCCGCCGTGCTATACATGCACAAATTGCTATATGTCAGGGGGCGGAGTGCACGGGATCGAGCAGCGGGCCGCGGAGTTCGAGCGGCTGCACCGGGTGGGCGAGTCGGCCGACTGGCGGTACTACACCGCCGGCGAGGGCGAGACGGTGCTGTTGCTGCCGGGTGGCGCGGGCATCGGCATCGGCTGGCTGGACCTCGCGCTCGGGCTGCGGACCGACTACCGCACCCTCACCGTCGACTACCCGCCGTCCGCCGGGACGCTGGACGAACTCGCCGAGGGCCTGCTGCGCGTGCTCGACGCCGAGGGCGTCGACCGCGTGCACGTGGTGGGCCAGTCGGCGGGCGGGATGCTCGCCGAGGTGTTCACGCGGCACGCGCCCGACCGGGTCGCGTCCCTGGTGTTCAGCGGAACGGGCCTGTACGGCGCGGAGGACGTGGCACGCCTGGGTGCCAGGCTGGCGGCCATCCGCGACGCGCCGTGGGAGCAGACCCTGGCCGCGGCGCGTGACGCGTTGCGTGCCGCCTGGCGCGACTCGCCCGACGCCGGCTTCTGGGTCGCCCGCGTCGACGCCGCCTACCGGCGGTCGGGTCGGGACGGCCTGGTGAACTCGTACGCGGCGCTGCTCGACCTGGCCCACCGCTCGGCCGGGCTGCGCCCCGCCTGGCACGGCCCCGTGCTGGTGCTCGCCGCCGCCGACGACCCGCTGATCACGCCCGTCCACCGGCAGCGCCTGCTCGACCTGCACCCCGGCGCGGAGGTGCGCGTGTTCCCGGACGGCGGCCACTCGCTGCCGCTCACGCGCCCGGCGGACTACCTGGCCGAGGTGACCCGCCACCTGCGGGCAGCGGGCGCTCGGTGACGGGCTCGGCGCGTGGCGGTGGCACGGTGCGCCGGGGCGCGAGGTTGCGCTTCAGCAGGTCCTGCGACTCGGCCACGCCGATCGAGTCGGCGGGCAGCAGGCCGTCCGCCGCGCGGAGCCGGGTGAGCGCCGCGTCGACCGCCGCGTGGGCGGCGAACAGGCACGGCGTGCTGTAGATCGCCACGCCGACGCCCAGCCCGGTGAGGTCGGACAACGACAGGGCGGGCGAGCGACCGCCCGCCATCTGGTTGAACACCAGCGGTTTCGCGCCGCTCGCGCGGGCCACCGCCCGGATCGCGTCGGTGGACGGGATGCCGTCGGCGAGCACCGCGTCCGCGTCGGTGCCGGCGAACGCCGCGACGCGTGCGACCGCCTCCGCCTGCTCGGTGGCGTCGGTGCGGGCCACCACGAACAGGTCGGCGCGGGCGGCCAGGACGGCGTTCAGCTTGTCCAGGTACTCGGGCAGCGGGAGCACCTGCTTGCCCGCCACGTGCCCGCACCGCCGCGGCCGGCTCTGGTCCTCCATCACCACGCCGGACGCGCCCACCTGCTCCAGGGCGCGCACCACGTGGCACGCGACCTCCACGTCCACGTAACCGTCGTCGATGTCCACCAGCAGGTGGTGCTCCGGGAACGCCAACCGCAACCGCTGCACGAACCCGACCACGTCCGGCCAGGCGATGAAACCGATGTCCGGCAGGCCGTAGTGCGAGGCGGCGAGGCCGAATCCCGAGACGAACAACGCGTCGTAGTGCCGGGCGGCGATCGAAGCGGACATCATGTCGAACACGCCGATCACCGGCAGGGTCTCGGAACCCGCCACCGCCCGGCGGAATGCGCTCCCGTGGTCCACCACCCGAACCTGCCACCGATCCGGCATAGGGGTCGAGGTATCGGAAGGCTGATCGGGCGACACGTTCGGGGGCTGGGCGTCGGGCTGTCTTCACGCAAGGTACGTTCCGCGCGGAGCAGACCCACTTTCGGGCTCGGGAGGTCGCGGTGCAGCTGTACGTCCGGTTCCGGCTGGGCGGGCCCGAGCGCGCCGCCGCGGCGCCCGTCGTGCTGCGCCGGGCGTTGCGGGCCGGAGTTGCCGACCTGGTGGTGCCGGGCCTGGACGAGCTGGACCTCCTCATCACCCCGGGCGGCTCGATCACCGCCGCGGAGGGCGACGGCGGCGTGCACGCCGTTCGCTTCTCCGCCGCGCGCCGCCGGCTCACCGCCAACGTGGTGGTGCCCGCCTCGGAGATCGACGCCGCCTCGGCTCCGGTGGCGCCGGCCGCGCACCTCGCCGAACTGGCGCGCCGGGTCGCCGCCCGGTGCGCGCCGGACCGCGTCGAGGAGGTGCGTGCCGCGCTGGGCGGCGCGTTCCGGGACGCGGTCGCCCGCGCGGCCTGACGGCGGTCAGCCGAGGTTGCCGATGCCGACGATCTTCCAGTAGTGCGCGCACGCGGAGGCCGTGTCGCACCGGGCGTCCAGCGCCGAGGTGCCGGTGACCGTGCCGACGTTGAGCTTCCAGACGGAGACCTCGCCGGTGAACGCGTTGTACAGCACCAGGTCGTTGCGGTTGTCGCCGCTGAAGTCGCCGACCCCGACGATCTTCCAGTCGCGGGCGCAGCCGGACGGGGCGTCGCAGCGGCCGGAGAG
>NZ_JAHXGQ010000009.1 GCF_019375475.1 Saccharothrix obliqua
CACCCGATAATGGGTGCCCCTCAAGGCTTTTTTGCGTTAGGTTCCGCTCGTGGTGGATGTGGTGAAGCACGACGACCTGGCCGGCTTCTGGGCCCTGACCAGTGACTTCTACAACGCGGACCCGGTGTTCCACACGGTCCCCATCGCCGCGGTGAAGCGGCGGCTCAAGCGTCGGGAACCACACGAGGCACCGCCGGTTTCCGTGACGGTCTCCGATGGTGGCGAACTGGTCGCGGCGGCGATCTGGGCGCCGCCGGGACCGGTGGCCCTGAGCGGTGTGCCCGCGCGGTGGGCTGACGCGGTCGCCCTGGGGTTCGCCGGGCACGAGCTGACCCGCGTGCACGGCCCGCGTGAGTCCGCCGAGGCGTTCGTCATGGCCTGGGCCGCTCGGACGGGCCACGGTGTGCGGGAGGTCATGGCCCTGCGCCTGTACCGCCTGGCCGAGCTGACACCGCCGACCGGGGTCCGGGGCACGCACCGCCTGGCGACCGAGGACGACGTGGACCTCCTCGTGCGCTGGTACATGGAGTTCACGGACGAGTCGACGGTGGACGAGCCGGACGAAGCGGAAGCCACCACGTTCGTCCGCGGCACGATGGCCGTGGGTGCGGGCCACACGCTGTGGCTGGACGACGGCGAGCCCGTGTCGTGGGCCGGTACCGGCGCACCGGCGTCCGGCATGTCACGCATCGGCCCCGTCTACACGCCGCCTCGGCACCGGCGTCGGGGTTACGCGGCGGCGGTCACGGCGCAGGCCGCGGCGTGGGGCCTGGACCAGGGCGCGGAGCACGTCGTGTTGTTCACCGACCTGGCGAACCCGACGGCGAACGCGATCTACCAGTCGATCGGCTTCCGGCCGGTGTACGACGCGGCCGAGTACCGGTTCATCCCACCGGCCTGACCCCTACGGGTTGCCGAACAGCTCGCGCGTCACCGGTCGGTTCCGGGCAGCCGAGGAGAACACCAGTGACGTGGTGGTGTCGCCGTACCGCTGGGCCAGCTCCACGAACTCCTCCAGACCGGCCATCGTCCGGCACACCACGCGCAGCAGCCAGCAGTCGTCACCGGTCACGTGGTCGGCGTCGAGCACCTGCGGCGCGGTGACGACCCGCTCCCGGAACCGCGGCGTGTCGAGGCTGCGCACCCGCACCCGGACGATCGCCTCGATCGGCAACCCGAGCCGGTGCGGTGCGACGACGGCCGCGTACCCGGTGATCACCCCGGCCTGCTCCAGGCGGCGCACGCGCTCGGTCGTGGCGGGTGCGGACAACGACACGCGCTTCGCCAGCTCGGCGAAGGTCATCCGCCCGTCGCGCTGGAGCAGGTCGAGCAACTGCCAGTCCACGTCGTCCAGTTCCACCGTGGAATCGTAGGCAGAACGCCCGGAACGCCTTCGTCTTCCCATGTCCTGCCCGGGGCGGCGCAAGCAGGATTTCCACCATGACGAACACGCTGCGCTTCCCAGCCGCCGACCCCGCCCTCGCCGCGGAGTTCTTCGCGGCCGACCTGGCCTGCACCGCTGACCCGGACGACGTCGTGCGTGACCTGCGTGCGGGTGAGACGACCGGTTTCCGGCTGGTGGAGGCACGTGGCGCGGAGGCGTTCGCGCGGGCTCGCATCCCCGGCGCGCTGAACCTGCCGCACTGGGCGATCGACGAGACGACCACCGCGGACTGGGACCGCGACCTGGTGTACGTCGTGTACTGCGAGAGCTTCGAGTGCAACGCCGCCACGAAGGGTGCGCTGCGGCTGTCACGGCTCGGGTTCCGGGTGAAGCGGTTGGCCGGTGGGATGCGTGCGTGGGAGGCCGCCGGTTACCCGGTGGAGCGGTCCGCTGACCCGCAGGGGAAAGGGTGCGTCTGCTGATCTACCCTCGGTTGGGTGACGCGCTTGCTGGTGCTGCAACCCGACGACAACGACCCGGTCGGCCGGCTCGGCGACTGGCTGACCGGCGCGGGCGCGGTGCTCGACGTGGTCCGGCCGTTCGCCGAGCCGCTGCCACCCACCCTGGACGGCTACGCCGGCGTCGTGGTCATGGGCGGCGCGATGGGTGCGTTGGACGACGTCGACCACCCGTGGTTGGCCGATGTCCGCAAGCTCCTGTCGCACGCCGTCGCGAAGCGCGTGCCGACGCTCGCCGTGTGCCTGGGCGCGCAACTGCTGGCCGCCGCGACCGGCGGTCAGGTGCGCCGCGGCGCGCAGGGTCCCGAAGTGGGCGTGCTGCTGGTCGCGAAGCGGGACGTGGCGGGTCGCGACCCGTTGTTCGCGGACCTGCCGTGGACGCCCGACGTGCTCCAGTTCCACCGCGACGAGGTCGCGCTGCTGCCACCCACCGCGGAACTGCTGGCGTCGTCGCCGAAGTACCCGAACCAGGCGTTCCGGGTCGGCGAGAACGCCTACGGCGTGCAGTTCCACATCGAGACCACGCCGGAGATGGTGCGGCGCTGGGCGCGGGACGCACCGGACCTGGCCGCCACCCGACCCGGCCTGCTGGACGCGGACCGGCTCGACGCGGCGCACGAGGACCTTCGCGAGGTGTGGCAGCCGTTCGCCGAGCGGTTCGCCCGGCTCGCGGCCGGTGTGCGGAGTGGCCGGCGGGACTTGCCCCTGGTGTGACGAACAACCGATGATGCGAGTGTTCATCGGATGTACCGGTAGCGTTCATCCACGACTGTGTCGGTTCAGCCGGAGGAATCAGCGTGGATGCCTCGCTCCTCGTCATCATCGTGGTCTGCACGGCGTTGGCATTCGACTTCACGAACGGCTTCCACGACACCGCCAACTCGATGGCGACGTCCATCGCGACGGGAGCGCTGAAGCCGCGCACGGCGGTCGCGTTCTCGGCGGTGCTGAACCTCGTCGGCGCGCTGCTCTCGGTCGAGGTGGCGAAGACCATCTCCGGCGGCATCGTGGACGACGCCCGGATCACGCCCGCGGTGGTGTTCGGCGGTCTGGTCGGCGCGATCATGTGGAACCTGGTCACCTGGTACGTGGGCCTGCCGTCGAGTTCTTCGCACGCCCTGTTCGGCGGGCTCATCGGGGCGACCTGGATCGCCTCCGGCGCGGACGCCGTGCACTTCGCGAAGGTCGTGGACAAGGTGGTGGTGCCGTCGGTGGCCGCGCCGCTGGTCGCCGGCATCGTGGCGTTGCTGGCCACGTTCCTCACCTACCGGCTCACCCGCCGGGCCCGCCCGTCGGTGTCGGACCGGGGTTTCAAAGCGGGGCAGATCGCGTCGGCCGCGTTGATGTCCCTCGCGCACGGCACGAACGACGCGCAGAAGACGATGGGCATCATCACCCTCACCCTGATCACCGCCGGGACGCTCGCACCCGGTGCCGCGCCGCCGATGTGGGTGATCCTGAGCGCGGCGATCGCCATCGCGCTCGGCACCTACCTGGGCGGCTGGCGCATCACCCACACCCTCGGCAAAGGGCTGACCACCATCGAGGCCCCGCAGGGTTTCGCGGCGCAGACCAGCGCGGCGACGGTGATCATGGCGTCCTCGCACCTCGGGTTCGCGTTGTCCACGACGCACGTCGCGTCCGGCGGCATCATGGGCTCCGGCCTGGGGCGGCAGCGGGACGGCGTGCGGTGGGGCGTGGCCGGGCGGATGGCGGCGGCGTGGGTGCTGACGCTGCCGGCCGCCGCCATCGTCGGCGCGTTCGCGGGCAAGGTGGCGTCGCTGGGCACGGGCGGTGTGGTGGCCGTGGCGTCAGCGGCGGTCGTGGTGGCGCTGGGCATCTGGCTGCTGTCGCGGCGGGAACCGGTGCGGCCGGAGCACGTGGTGGACGAGATCGCGGCGCAGGCCGAGCCGCACCAGGTGGCGGCATGAAGGTGGACTGGGCGGCGCTGGGCACCGTGTTCGGGGTGAGCCTGGCGGCGGTGCTGGGGTTGGTCGTGTTGTTCGGTGCGGGCATCCGGGCGTTGTCCGCCCGTGAGGACGCACGGGAGAGCGGCGGCTCGACAACCGTGCCCACGGCGGTCGCCGGCGCGTGCATGGCGGCGTGCCTGGCCGTGGTGGTGTTCGGCATCTACTTGATCGTGGCGAGCTGAGACCGGTCGTGCCGGACTACGGTGTGCGGCGATGACGGATCCAGCCCGCACACCGACGTCCCCCGCCCGGTTCGGCCTGACCGAGGAGCGCAGCGTCGAGCTGCTGCGTGCCGCCGGGTGGTGGGCGGACCGGGTCACCGGTGGCAACGAGCCGATCCTGTGGGCGTTGTCCCGCAGCCCCGACCCGGACCTGGCGTTGCTGGGTGTCGACCGGCTGCGGGAGGCGTCCGGTGCCGACTGGCCCGAGCTGGACGCGGCGTTGCGCGTGGACGAGGTGCTGCGTGGTCGGCTGCTGGCCGTGCTCGGGTCGTCCACGGCGTTGTCGGACTTCCTGGTCGCCCACCCCGACCGGTGGCGTGCGCTGGCCGAGGCGGACCCGGTGTCGTCGGAGGTGTTCGCACCCGCGCTGGTGGCCGCCGTCGAGGGGCTGACCGGTGCGGAGGCGGAGCGCGCGCTGCGCGTGGAGTACCGGGCGCTGCTGTGCCGGGTCGCGGCCGAGGACCTGGCGCACGTGGTCGAGCCGGGCTTGCCCGAGGTGCCGTACGACGACGTGGCCGGTCTGCTGTCGGACCTGGCGGTCGCGGCGCTGCGCGCGGCGTTGGACGTGGCCTCGCGGGAGGTGACGCGGTCCGCCGAGTGCTCGTTGGCGGTGATCGCGATGGGCAAGTGCGGCGCGCGGGAGCTGAACTACGTCAGCGACGTGGACGTGGTGTTCGTCGGCGAGGGCGACGTGGCGGTGGCGACCCGGCTGGCCGGCGCGTTGATGCGCGTCGCCGGGCAGGCGTGCTTCGAGGTGGACGCGGCGTTGCGGCCCGAGGGCAAGGCGGGCGCGTTGGTGCGGACCCTCGACGGGCACGCGTCGTACTACCGGCGGTGGGCGCGGACGTGGGAGTTCCAGGCGTTGCTGAAGGCGCGGCCGGTGGCCGGTGACGCCGCGCTCGGGCAGCGGTACCTGGAGGTGGTGCGCCCCCTGGTGTGGACGGCGGCCGAGCGGGCGGACTTCGTGCCCGACGTGCAGGCGATGCGCCGCCGGGTCGAGGACAACGTGCCGGTCGGGTTGGCCGACCGGGAGCTGAAGCTCGGTCGCGGCGGGCTGCGGGACGTCGAGTTCGCCGTGCAGCTGCTGCAACTCGTGCACGGCCGTGGTGACGAGGAGCTGCGCATCGCCGGCACCACAGCGGCGTTGGCGGCGCTCGGGCGCGGCGGGTACATCGGCCGCACGGACGCCGCCGACTTCGGGCGCGCCTACCGGTTCCTGCGCACCCTGGAGCACCGGCTCCAGTTGCAGAAGCTGCTGCGCACCCACCTGTTCCCGGCGGACGACGACCTGGCCGGGCTGCGGCGGCTGGCGCGGGCCGCCGGGCTGCACGCCGAGGGCGGGCTGTCCGCGGCGCAGGTGCTGCTCGCGGAGTTCCGCAAGCGCGCCAACCAGGTGCGGCGGCTGCACGAGAAGCTGTTCTACCGGCCGCTGCTCCAGGCCGTGGCGAACGTGCCGACCGAGGCGTTGCGGCTGACCACCACCGAGGCCGCGAACCGGCTCGCCGCCCTCGGCTACGCCGCGCCGGACGGCGCGCTCAAGCACATCGAGGCCCTGACCCGCGGCGTGTCGCGGCGGGCCCGCATCCAGACCGCGTTGCTGCCCGTGCTGCTCGACCTGCTCGCGGGCACCCCCGACCCGGACGGCGGGCTGCTCGCGTACCGGCGGGTGTCCGAGGCGCTCGCCGAGACGCCCTGGTACCTGCGGCTGCTGCGGGACGAGGGCGCCGTCGTGGACCGGCTGGCGACGTTGCTCGGCACGTCGCGGCTGGTGCCGGACCTGCTGGTGCGCGCGCCCGAGGTGTTGCGGCTGCTGGCCGACACCGACGCCCTGGTCGGCGACCCGATGACCATCGGGAACCCGCTGCGCAGCACCGTGTCCAGGTACAGCGACCTGGAACGCGCGGTGACCGCCGCCCGGTCGCTGCGCCGCCAGGAGCTGCTGCGGGTGGCGTCGGCGGACCTGCTGGGGCTGGCGTCGCTGGAGACGGTGTGCGTGTCGTTGTCCGAGGTGTGGGTGGCGGTCCTCCAGGCCGCGCTGGACGCGGTGGTGCGGGCGGCGGGTGAACCGCTCGCGGCCATCGCCGTCATCGGCATGGGCCGGCTCGGCGGGCGTGAACTCGGGTACGGGTCGGACGCCGACGTGATGTTCGTGTGCGAGGCCGTGCCGGGCGTGGCCGACGCGGACGCCGTCAAGTACGCGAGCGCCGTCGTGGAGAAGCTGCGGCGGCTGCTCAGCGCGCCCAGCCGGGACCCGGCGCTCCAGGTCGACGCCGACCTGCGGCCGGAGGGCAGGCGGGGTCCGCTGGTGCGCACGTTCGAGTCGTACCGGGCGTACTACGCGCAGTGGTCGGAGCTGTGGGAGGCGCAGGCGCTGCTGCGGGCGAGGTTCATCGCCGGTGACGCGGCGCTCGGCGCGCGGTTCGCGGAGCTGGTCGAGCCGGTGCGGTACCCGGCGGCGGGGTTGGACGCCGGTGCCGTCCGGGAGATCCGGCGCATCAAGGCGCGGGTCGAGGCCGAGCGGCTGCCCCGCGGCGCGGACCCCGGCACGCACACCAAGCTGGGGCGCGGCGGGCTCGCCGACGTCGAGTGGGCCGTGCAGCTCGTGCAGCTGCGGCACGCCCACGAGGTGCCGGGGCTGCGGACGCAGTCGACCGGCGGCGCGCTGCGGGCCGCCGAGGAGGCCGGGCTGGTGGCGGAGGAGGACGCGGCGGCGCTGTTGGACGCGTGGACCACGGCCACGCGTGCGCGCAACGCGATCGTCCTGGTGCGCGGGAAGCCCGGCGACCAGCTGCCCACGACCGGGCGCGACCTGACCGCCGTGGCCGGTGTCATGGGGTACTCGCGGGACCCCGGTGAGTTCCTGGACGCCTACCTGCGCACCACGCGCCGGGCGCGGGCCGTGGTCGAGCGCGTCTTCTACGGTTCGTGAACACTGGGGGCGTGAAGGCAATCGCACAGGACGAGTTCGGCGACGCGGACGTGCTCCGGCTCCGCGAGCTGCCGGATCCGGCGATCAGCTCCGACCAGGTCCTGGTCGAGGTGCGGGCCGCGGGGGTCAACCCGGTGGACCGGCTGGTCCGGCAGGGCGTGCTGAAGGATTTCGTGCCGCACCACTTCCCGCTCGTACCCGGCTGGGACGTGGCGGGCGTGGTGCGTGCGGTCGGTCCCGCCGTGGAGGGTTTCCGCCCGGGTGACGAGGTGTTCGGCTACCAGCGCAAGGACCACGTGCAGCACGGCACGTACGCCGAGTTGATCGCCGCCACGGAGCGCGGGTTGGCGCACAAACCGGCGAACCTGTCGTTCGTGGAGGCGGGCGGGCTCGCGCTGGCCGGGTTGACGGCGCTCCAGTCGTTGCGGCTGGTCGGCGTGTCGGACGGCGACACCGTGCTGGTGCACGCCGCCGCGGGCGGCGTCGGGCACCTGGCGGTGCAGATCGCGCGTGCCCTCGGGGCCGAGCGGGTGATCGGGACGGCGTCGCCGCGCAACCACGAGTTCCTGCGCTCGCTGGGCGCCGAGCCCGTGGCGTACGGGGACGCGCTGGTGGACAACGTGGCGGAGATCGTCGGCGGGGACGGTCGCGTGGACGTGGCGTTCGACTGCGTCGGCGGCACGGCGTTGAGCGATTCGCCGGCGCTGGTGCGCGACCCGGCGCGGATCGTGTCCATCGTGGACACGAACGTGTTGGAGCTGGGTGGGCGTTACGCGTACGCGAAACCCGTGCGGGCCGACCTGGAGCGGCTGGCCGAGTACGCCGCGTCGGGCGCGGTGAAGGTCGTCGTGCAGCAGACGTTCCCGCTGGCCGAGGCGGCGGAGGCGCACCGGCTGCTGGAGGGCAGGCACGTGCGCGGCAAGATCGTGCTCACGGTGTGAGCCCGGTGGGGCCTCCCGTGCCGGGAGGCCCCACCCCGGGTGGTCACTCCTCGTCGTCGGCGGTGGGGACCGAGGTGAAGATCTCGACCACCCACTCCTCGACCAGCGTTTCGTCGGACTCCTCGTCCGGCACCAGCCGGTTGGCGACCTTGACGCCCAGGCCGAGCACGTCGGCGGCGGCGATCGCCTCGATCGCCTCGGAGGCGGAGTCGAAGATGTTGGTGGACAGCACCTGCGCGGTGGTAGCGACGTCATCAGACACGGCGCGACCCTAACCGGACACCACGATCGTGGCGGTGCCCGGGGTGCTAACGCCGGGTGCGCGGCCGGCGACTCCAGTGGTGGGGGCAGTCCAGTACGCGGGAGGCCGGCCAATGGCAGGCGACAAGCACGAACAACCCGTGACCAACACCGGTTTCGCGCCCGGCGGTCCTCTTCCCCGTGGTCGAGGACCCGGCGGTCCCTTCTACGACGGCGAGGTCCCCGGCGTCCCGGCCGAGGACGGCGGCCCGTTCGTGGCCGACCGACCGGGCCCGACCCGCTTCCTCGACTCGGAGGTCGTGGAACCGCCGCGCAAGGGCGGCGACATCGACTGATGGTGCCGCAGACGCTGGGCGCCCTGGGGTCGTTCCTGGCGCTGGTCGCGCCGGGGATCGTGTTCGAGCTGCTGCGGGAGCGCAAGCGCGCGGGCCTCAAGGAATCAGCGTTCCGGGAGTCGGCGCGGGTCGCGCTGGGCAGTCTCGTGTTCACCGCGGCGGCGTGCCTGCTCGTGCTGGGTGTGTTGGGCGTGCTGGCGTTGTGCGGCGTGAGGGTGCTCGACGTGCCGCGGCTCGTGACCGATCCCGCGTACCCGAAGACGGTGTTCTGGCAGGCCGTCGCCGTGGCGGCGGCTCTACCGGTGACGGCCTGCGCGTTGGCCGTGCTGCTCGACCACGTGTTGGGGCGACGTGGTCGGGAGGTCGTCGTCGTTCGGCAGCAGACGGCGTGGCACGAGGCGTTCCGCACGGACCGGCCGGACGACAGCGTGCCGTGGGTGCACGTGCGGCTGACGGACGGTTCGTCGTTCTACGGCTACCTGCGCTCGCACACGGCCTCCGGGGCGCCGGACGAACGTGAAATAGCCCTGGAGGGAGCCGCCCTCACCCACGTCCCCCCGGACGGCCCGCCCCGCACCATCGGCGACCGCTGGTCCCGCGTGGTGATCCCCTCCAGCCAGATCACCTACCTCCGCCTCCAGTACCGCTCGCGAACCACGGACGCTCTAGTCCCACCCCGCAGGCACGGGTCCGGACAAGCCGAAGACCCGGCGTCCACGGGGGACACCGGGTCTTCGACGGGTTCACCGGATCATGCGCCGCAGGTCTGCGCGCCGCATCACACGTCGTAGTACAGGGCGAACTCGTACGGGTTCGGGCGGAGGCGGAGGGGGTTGATCTCCTGTTCCCGCTTGTACGCGATCCAGGTCTCGATGACGTCCGGGGTGAAGACGCCGCCTTCCAGCAGGAACTCGTGGTCCGCCTCCAGGTTGTCCAGGACGGCGTCCAGGGTGGCGGGCACCTGCTTCACGTTCAGGGCCTCCTCGGGCGGCAGCTCGTAGAGGTCCTTGTCGATCGGCGCCGGGGGCTCGATCTTGTTCTTCACGCCGTCCAGGCCGGCCATCACCATCGCCGAGAAGGCCAGGTACGGGTTGCCGGACGAGTCGGGGCAGCGGAACTCGATGCGCTTGGCCTTCGGGTTGTCGCCGGTGATCGGGATGCGCACGCACGCCGAGCGGTTGCGCTGGGAGTAGACCAGGGAGACCGGGGCCTCGTAGCCCGGCACCAGGCGGTGGTAGGAGTTGACCGTCGGGTTGGTGAACGCCAGCAGCGACGGCGCGTGGTGCAGGATGCCGCCGATGTAGTGCCGCGCCATGTCGGACAGGCCCGCGTAGCCGGACTCGTCGTGGAACAGCGGCGCGCCGTCCTTCCACAGCGACTGGTGGGCATGCATACCCGAGCCGTTGTCGCCGTAGAGGGGCTTGGGCATGAACGTGACGGTCTTGCCCGCCTGCCACGCCGTGTTCTTGATGATGTACTTGAACAGCATCAGGTCGTCGGCGGCGTGCAGCAGGGTGTTGAACCGGTAGTTGATCTCGGCCTGACCGCCGGTGCCCACCTCGTGGTGCGCGCGCTCGACGGTGAAGCCGTTCGCCGCGAGGTTCAGCGACATCTTGTCGCGCAGGTCGGCGTAGTGGTCGGTCGGCGTGACCGGGAAGTAGCCGCCCTTGTACTTGACCTTGTAACCCCGGTTGCCGCCGTCCTCCTCGCGGCCGGTGTTCCACCAGCCGGAGACCGAGTCGATCTCGTGGAACGAGGCGTTCGGGGTGGTGTCGAAGCGGATCGAGTCGAAGATGTAGAACTCCGCCTCGGCGCCGAAGTAGGCGGTGTCCGCGATGCCCGACTCGGTGATGTACTGCTCGGCCTTGCGCGCGATGTTGCGCGGGTCGCGGCTGTACGCCTCGCGGGTGAACGGGTCGTGCACGAAGAAGTTGACGATCAGCGTCTTCTCGATGCGGAACAGGTCGAGGCGCGCCGTGTACAGGTCGGGGAGCAGCAGCATGTCCGACTCGTGGATCGACTGGAAGCCGCGCACCGACGAGCCGTCGAACGCCAGGCCCTCCTCGATCGCCTCGGCGTCGAACGCCTCGGCCGGGATCGTGAAGTGCTGCATCACACCGGGCAGGTCGCTGAACCGGACGTCGATGAACTTCACGCCCTCGTCGGAGATGAACTTCAGGACCTCGTCGGGATTCTTGAACACCCTCGTCGACTCCTTCGCTGCGGTGGGGCGCGGTTGACGCCGCCGGTTCGGTGCGTCCTGCCGTCGTCGGTGACGCTATGTCGGCGGTGTTGCCCGGCAGTCACCCGGATGTTTCGCCAGTGTTAACGCACCCCTCAAGGCGGGCAACCGGACCTCCGACCCCTCACCGGCTGAGTACGGCCTTACTCTGGAGGGGTGAGCAAGTGGACCGGATCGTGGCTGTCAGGACCCCGCTCGGCACTGGAGCCGGGTGCCGACTCGGGTGACGGCACCGGGCAGCGCTGGAAGGGCGAACGCCTCGGCCTGCCGAAGTCCGGACCGGGCTCGGTGGCGTCCACGGGCCGCCGCGCGTTCGCGATCATCGTGGACTTCGCGCTCGCCATGGGCGTGGCGGGCGTGTTCACCTACCCCGACCTGCCGCGCAACTGGAGCCTGCTGGCCTGGTACGCCATCACGGTCATCGCGGTGGGCTTCTTCGGCTTCACGCCCGGGCACGCCCTGTTCGGCCTGCGCGTGGCGCGGCTGGACGGCGCGGGCACCGTCGGCGTGCCGCGAGCGCTCCTGCGCACGGCGTTGATCTTCCCGATCATCCCGGCCGTGGTGTGGGACGCCGACGGCCGCTGCCTGCACGACAAGGCCGTCGGCACCGTCGTCATCCGCGTGCGCTGAACGCGCGAACGCCGCCGGCGCGGGCCGGCGGCGTTCGAGTGGTCGACTGGTCGGGACGGGTCAGCGGCGGCGCATGGCGCGCTGGATGTTGCGCATCTTCGCGCCCTGGGGCAGCGGGCCCTTGGGCATGGCCGCGCCGCGGCTGGCGAGCGCGGCGAGGCGGCCGTCCAGGGTGTCGACCTGCGCGGTCGAGATGTTGCGCGGCAGCTTCATCAGGTGGCTCTGGAGCTTGCGGAGCGTGACCTGGCCCTCGTCGTTGCCGACGATGACGTCGTAGATGGGCGTTTCGCCGACCACGCGGGCCACGCGCTTCTTCTCCTGCGCGAGCAGGGACTTGACGCGGTGCGGCGCGCCTTCGGCCACCAGCACCACGCCGGGCCGGCCGATCACGCGGTGCACCATGTCGCCGTTGGTGGTGCCCGCGACGGCCTGCGTCAGCCGCCACTTGCCACGCAGGTTGTCCAGCGCCCACCCGGCCGCGCCGGGCTGGCCCTCGGCCTTCGCGTAGACGTTGCGCTGCACCCGGCGACCGAACACGATCACCGCCAGCAACGCGCCCACCGCGATGCCCAGCGGCAGCAGGACCCAGTGCACGTCCCAGATCAGACCGAGCAGGAACGCCACCGCCGCCGCGCCCACCAGGCACAACAGCATGAGCGGCACGAGCGCCTTGTCCTCGCGGCGCTGCACCTTGAACGCCTCGAAGATCTGCCCGCGCCGCGCCTTGGCGGCCGCGCGCCGCGCCTTCGCCGCTTCCTTCGCGGCGGCCTTGTCCTGCTTACCAGCCATACCCACCAGGATACGGCGCGGGGGGTCGCCCCATCACAACCCGGGTGGGTCGCAATGCGAGGATGCAGCCCATGGAGCGGCTGCTGGAGGGACTCGACCCGGAACAGCGCGCCGCGGTGGACGCCCCGCGCGGCCCGGTCTGCGTCCTGGCGGGCGCGGGCACCGGCAAGACGCGGACCATCACCCACCGGATCGCCCACCTGGTCGCGCGCGGCCACGTGTCGGCCGGGCAGGTCCTCGCCGTCACGTTCACCGCGCGTGCCGCGGGCGAGATGCGGACCCGGTTGCGGGCGCTGGGCGTGCCCGGCGCGCAGGCCCGGACGTTCCACGCGGCGGCGTTGCGGCAACTGCGGTACTTCTGGCCGCGCGTCGTCGGCGGACCGCACTGGGAGCTGATCGACCGCAACAAGCTGCGGCTCGTCGCGCAGGCCGCGAACCGGGCCGGGCTGTCCACCGAGTCCGACTCGCTGCGCGACCTCGCCGGCGAGATCGAGTGGTCCAAGGCGTCGTTGGTCGCGCCCGACGACTACCCGGCGGCGGCTGCCCGCACCCACCGCGACACGCCCGCGCCCGTGGAACAGGTCGTGGAGGTCTACCGGACCTACGAGCAGCTCAAGAACCAGGCGCAGCTGCTCGACTTCGACGACCTCCTCCTGCACACCGCCGCCGCGCTGGAGGAGCACGGCGAGGTGGCCGAGGAGTTCCGCGACCGCTACCGCTGCTTCGTGGTGGACGAGTACCAGGACGTGACGCCGCTCCAGCAACGCGTGCTGGACGCCTGGCTCGGTCCCCGCGACGACCTGACCGTGGTCGGCGACGCCAACCAGACCATCTACTCGTTCGCCGGCGCCTCGCCGCGCCCGCTGCTGGACTTCGCGCGCCGGTTCCCGGGCGCCACGGTGGTGCGGCTGGAACGGGACTACCGCTCGACGCCCCAGGTCGTGGCGCTGGCCAACGAGGTCATCAAGTGGGCGCGCGGTCGTCCCTCCGGTTCCCGGCTGCGCCTGGTCGGGCAGCGGCCGGCCGGTCCGGAGCCGCGGTTCGCCGAGTTCGACGACGAGCCCGCCGAGGCCGCCGCCGTCGCCCAGCGCGTGCGGGCGTTGCTGGACGAGGGCGTCGCGGCCAGCGAGATCGCCGTGCTGTACCGGGTGAACGCCCAGTCCGAGGTGTACGAGCAGGCGCTGGCCGAGCTGGGCATCCCGTACCAGGTGCGTGGTGGGGAGAGGTTCTTCCAGCGCACCGAGGTCCGGCAGGCGATGGTCGCGCTGCGCTCGGCCGCCGCGCAGGAGCCGTCCGGCGAGCTGCCGAAGGTCGTGCGCGAGGTGCTCACCGGGGTGGGCCTGACCGACGACCCGCCGCCCGGCGGCGCGGCGCGGGAGCGGTGGGAGTCGTTGCTCGCCCTGGTCGAGCTGGCCGAGGAGCTGGCCGCCGAGGTGGACGGCGTGGACCTGGCGAAGTTCGTGGTCGAGCTGGACGTGCGCGCGGAGGCGCAGCACCCGCCGACCGTCGAGGGCGTCACGCTCGCCTCGCTGCACGCCGCGAAGGGGCTGGAGTGGGACGCGGTGTTCCTCATCGGCCTGGTCGAGGGCACCATGCCGATCATGCACGCCGATGGCGACGAAGCGGCCATCGAGGAGGAGCGCCGACTGCTCTACGTCGGCGTCACCCGGGCCCGTGAGCACCTGTGGCTGTCGTGGGCGCTGGCCCGCGCCGCCGGTGGCCGCCGGTACCGGCGGCGCAGCCGGTTCCTCCACGGCCTGGTCCCCGAGGACCACCCGGCTTCCCTCGTCGCGAAGCGCGAACCGCTCCAGCGCAAGCCGAAGCCGCAGTGCCGGATCTGCGGCGCGACGCTCACCGACGCGCGGTCGATCAAGCTGAGCCGGTGCGCGAGCTGCCCCTCGGACCTGGACGAGGAGCTGCTGGGCAGGCTCCGGGCGTGGCGGGCGGGCCGGGCGCGTGAGCTGAAGGTGCCCGCGTACGTCGTGTTCACCGACGCGACGTTGGTCGCCATCGCCGAGCAGCGCCCCGAGGACGTCGCGGGCCTGGTCGCCATCGCCGGCATCGGAGCCGCCAAGCTGGACCGCTACGGGGCCGACGTCCTCGCCCTTGTGCAGGGCAAACGCTGAAACTCCACCCGATCGACAGGTATTTGGAAAAAGCAGTTGCATCGGTCGTGGACCGGGTCATAACCTGCTGAGGCCGGGCGCGAAGTGCGCCCGCTGGGGATTGAAGAGCGTTGCGCTGAGACTAGCTGCCCGAGGAGGTGACCGGTGGTGAACACTTCGATGTGCTTCGAGGGAACCGGTCTCCTGATGACCTGGGCAGACGCCGTGTCCGGCAACGCTCGTATCGCTGGGGAGAAGTCTGCCCGCGATCAGCACGCTCTCGTGCGGGGCGCAGGCCGACCGCTGTTCATCCAGGCGCGTGGCAAGTACGTGCCGACCGTTGTCCCGACTCAGAACGTTGCGCCGTCCGCGCAGAGGCGAAGTCCCTGACCGACGTGTCAGGAAACTGAGGCTCACCAAGGCCGCGGACCCGTAACCGGATCCGCGGCCTTCGTGTTTGTTCGACCCGTTTCAGCAGGACAAACCCCATCGCAAGACCTGTGACAGGAGTCCACCTGATGTTGATCGCGACCGTCCCGATAGCCGGGGCGCTGTCCACCGAGCCGGAGCAGGCGGGAGCGGGTGTCGCCAACCTGATCGACACCGCCCCCGACGCCGGCTTGGAACTTCCTTGCCGTACCAACAACCCGGACCTGTGGTTCGCCGACGCTCCCGCCGAGCTGGAGCAGGCGAAGAAGTTCTGCGCCACGTGTCCGGTGATCGCCGAGTGCCTGGCGGGCGCGCTCGCCCGGCACGAGCCCTGGGGGGTCTGGGGTGGCGAGATCTTCGAGCGCGGCGCGGTGATCGCGCGGAAGCGCCCCCGTGGGCGCCCCCGCAAGGACGCCGCACCCGTCGTTCCCGCGGCGCCCGCCGCTGTTGTGCCCGCGGCACCCGCCGCTGCTGTTCCCGCGGCGCCCGCCGCGACCGTTGTCCGGGGGGCTACCGACCAGGAGGCCGCCGCGTGACCACGTACCGCACCACCACCGACGAAGCAGTGACCAGCACCGAACTCGACCCGCGAGGTAACCCCATGTTGCTCGAAGAAAACCTGGCCAGATCCCGAATGCATGACGCCGAGGTATTCGCCCAACGGCAACGGTTGGCCCGCCGCCTGGTCGCCGCCGACAGGTGGCGGCGACTGGCCGGTTGGGCCCACCGCAGGGCCGACCAGGCCCGCGCGGTGGTCTGACCGACCGGCGGATCCGCCGCCGTTGGCACCGGGCCCGCTCTTCCCCCGGTCGGGGGGAGGGCGGGCTCAGCCATGGGTACGGTCTCCGATGTGGCCGCTCACACTCACGACGGAATCGACTGGGCAACCCGCCTGACCACCATGCGCCGGGGCGACGAACTCGACGCCGACACCAACCGCGCCGTCGCCCGCCGACTGGTCCGGGCGTTGCCGGACCACCCGACCGTCGTCGACGTCGGCAGCGGAGCGGGCGGCATGGGCGTCGCGTTCGCGGAAGCCCTCGCCGCCCGGGGTGGCGGAACGGTCGTCCTGGTCGACGCCGTGCCGGAACTCCTCGACGCCGCGACCACGGCCACCCGCGCCGCGGCAGCGCACGAGACCGCCGCCGACCACGCCGTGCGCGTGCGGCCGGTGCTCGCCGATCTCGCCACCGAGCGGCCCGCCGACATCGCGGGACCCGCCCACCTGGTGTGGGCGTCCGGCGTCGTGCACCACCTGCCCGACGAGCGGCGGATGGTGGCCGACCTGGTGGCCGCCCTCGCACCCGGCGGCTGGCTCGCCCTCCGCGAAGGTGGCCTGACCACCAGGTTCCTGCCGTGGGACCTGGGCGTCGGCGAACCCGGGCTCGCCGACCGCCTCGCCCACGCGCGTGCCGAGTGGTTCGTGCGCATGCGCGAGTCGATGCCAGGTGCCGTCCGCCTGCCCGTCGGCTGGAACGTCGTGCTCGCCGAGGCCGGGCTCGCCGAGGTGACGTCGTTCAGCAACCTGGTCGACCGCCCCGCGCCCGCCACGCAGGCCGTGCGGGAGTGGGCGGTGGACCAGTTGCGGTGGCTGGCCGACGTCGGCGGCGACCGGCTGCACCCGGCCGACCGGCACACCCTCACCCGGCTGCTCGACCCGGCCGACCCCGCGTACCTCGCACTGCGCGACGACGTGTTTCTGCTGTCAGCGACGACCGTGTACGTGGGACGCAAACCGTGAACGAGACGTGCGCTCGCTGCGGCCGGACCCGCGAGTCGGTCACCGACCCCGTGAAACTGCTCGCCTGGGTGCGAGAACGCGACCACGACGGGGACCGCTGGCTGTGCGACGAGTGCGCCCGCGCGCACGTCCGCGACATCGAGGGCAAGCTGCCCGCCGATTTCTGGTGACTCGGTGGTGGTTCGCTCCTGATCGACTCCTTTCGGGACTGTCGGTTCGATGGGCGCGCGACTGTTGGTCCGGTGGGCGCGCGCCGAGCGAGGGGCCGGCGCGCTGCCCTGTGCGGCCCACCGCCGGCTTGCCCGGGGGTTGATGAATCACGCGGCTGGTCGAGCGGTCTGATCAGCTTGGGCGCGCCGGTCTTGAACGGAGGTGGGCCGCGCGTGGTGGCTGGGCGGGTGGAGGTGGCCTGGCTCCGCCGCGCTGCCCTCGCGCTGCCCTCGCGCTGCCCTCGCGCTGCCCTCATGCCGCGCTGCCCTCATGCCGCGCTGCCCTCATGCCGCGCTGCCCTCATGCCGCGCTGCCCTCATGCCGCGCCGCGCTCGCGTCACCGCCGCGCCGTGCCCGGGTCATCCTCGTGCCGCGCCCCGCGCGCCGCGCTGCCGTCGTGCCGCGCCGCGCTCGCGCCGCGGCGGGGGAGCGGCTAGGTGAAGGTGGTGTGGCGGTCGCGGAGGAGGGCGCGTAATGCGGCTCGCGGGGCGGCGGTGCCTCGGCTGCTGCCGGCGTCCAGCTCCCGCAGCAGCGCTCGGGCCGGGTAGCCCGCGGCGACGGCGGCGGTCAGGATTCGGGTCTGGTGAGGTGGGTGGGAGTGGCGGGCGGCGTCCAGGGCCGCTCGGATGGGTGGGGCCAGGGGCAGGCCGTCCTTCAGCACCGGGTTCGGCAGGCGGGTGGTGCGTTCCAGGAACACGGCGCCCACGCCCGACTTGCGGTGCGCCGCCGGTTGGAGCAGGTGGATCCGCCCCGGTGGCGGCAGGTCGGAGAAGCCCAGTGCACGCAGGGCGTCCACGCCGGTCAGCACGGCGCCCGGACCGGCGTACGCCAAGGCCGCCCGGACGCGCTGCGCCCTCGTGGGCGGCCCCGCGGCCAGCAGCAGCACGCCGGGCAGCACGCGCTGCCAGGGGCCACCGGGGCGGCACCTGAGGTCGATCTCGTACCGGGGCACACCCGCCGCCCGGAGTTCTGCGGTCCTGATCACATCGGTCATGGATCGATCATGGGTCGGTCGCGACGGGTGCGCCAGGAGGTTCGCAAACCTGTGGACAAGCCCGAACAGCCCTGTGGACAACTAGTCGGCGAACCCCGGCTGCCAGCGGGCGACGATGTCGTGGGCCGGGACGTTCGCGTCCAGCTGGCAGAGGATGCCGGTGGCGCCCAGCGTCACCCGGTGGATCAACAGGTACTGGGGCGGCAGGTTGAGCGACCGCCCGGTCTGCGAGTCGGGGCTGCGCAGGTCACCCACGCGCTCCGCCTGCCGCTGGAGCCACTTCCGGGTGAAGTGGAACGTCTCCGCGCGCAGCGGTTCGACGAACGGCGCGAGGTAGTTCAGCACGTCCTCCTCGCTCAGCTCCGTGCCGGGCCGGATGAAGTGCTCCGAGCGCAGCAGCTCCACCAGGTCCCGCGACCGACCCTCCAGCGCCAGCCGCGTCATCAGGCCCAACGTCCTCGGCAACCCGTCGGGCAGCCGCGCGACGGCGCCGAAGTCGAGCACCCGCAGGCGGCCGTCGGCGCCCAGCATGAAGTTGCCCGGGTGGGGGTCGGCGTGCAGCAGGCCCGACCGGCTCGGCGCGGAGAAGTGGAACTCCGACAGCAGCCTGCCCGCGAGGTCCCGCTCCTCCCGCTCACCCGAACGTATGATCTTGGACAGGGGAGTGCCGTCGGTCCACTCGGTCACCATGACCTTGGGCGCGCTGGCCACCACCTTCGGCACCAGCACCCGGGCGTCGCCGTCGAACGCCTTCGCGAAACCACGCTGGTAATCGGCCTCGGTCCGGTAGTCCAGCTCCTCCAGGTACCGGTCGCGCAGCTCCTCCAGCAGCGGTTTCACCTCGGTGCCCGGCATGATCGCCTGGATCAGCCTGCTGAACCGCAGCAGCTGCTTCAGGTCCGCCTGGAGCGCTTCGTCCGCGCCGGGGTACTGCACCTTCACCGCCACGTCGCGCCCGTCGTGCCACACCGCGCGGTGCACCTGGCCGATGGACGCCGACGCGGCCGGCTCGTCGTCGAACGACGCGAAGCGCTTGCGCCACCCCGAGCCGAGCTGCTCGGCCAGCACCCGGTGCGTGGTGCGCGCGGGCATGGGCGGCGCGGCGGTCTGGAGCTTCGTGAGCGCCTCGCGGTACGGCTCGGCCAGCTCGTCCGGCACCGCCGCCTCGAACACGCTCAACGCCTGCCCGAACTTCATGGCGCCGCCCTTGAGCTGGCCGAGCACCGCGAAGACCTGTTCCGCCGTCTTCGCCGAGACCTCGGCGCTGACCTCGTCGGAACTGCGGCCTGCCAGCCGCTTGCCCCAGCCGCCCACCACCCGTCCGGCCACACCTATCGGCAGACTGGCCAGCTTGGCGGTGCGCTGCACGGCCTTGCGCGGGATATCGCTCACCCGAAGATTCTCCCCTGCCCGATGACGCGGTCGCAGTGGCTTGTGCCCTCCTCGAACCTACACAGCACACGCTGAGGACCCACTCACACAAGTGAGCGGCACTCACAGCGCGGGTGCGCCGGCGCGAGGCGGTGCTCCACCAGCCCCGCGAACGCGTTCACCTCCAGCACCGCGTCCCACGCGGGCGGGCGGGTCCGCGTGGTCTCGCCGGGGTCCAGCGCCAGCAGCGCCTGCCCCACGGTGAACCCCGCGGTGGTCGTCACGGTCGGCAGGTCGGCGTGCAGCGGCCGGTCCAGCAACTGGAGCGCCAGCTCCGGCCAACCCCGGTCCGCGTCGGCCCGGTGCAGGTCCAGGCACCGCAGGCAGCTGCTGCGACCCGGCACGACCAGCGGCCCGACGACGCCGACGCCCTCCGTCGCGCGGACCGCCAGGTGCGGCGTGCCCTCCAGCAGCAGGGCCCGCAGCAGCTCCGGCGGCGGCACCAGCGCGTCGGCCAGCACCACCAGGTCCGGTGCTTTCGGGGACGTCTCGGTGCGCACGGTCGGCGACGCGCGGCGCAGCGCGGCCTCGGCGGCGTCCACGCGGTCCTGGCCGATGTCCGCGTCGAGATAACCCGAACCGGTGTCGCCGGAATTCACCCGACCGCGCGCGACCACCCGGACGTGTCCGACCCCCGCGGTCGCCAGCCCGACGGCCACGGCCACCGCCAGCCGCCCGTCGCCGTGCACCACGACGGAGCGCGTGGAACGCGTGCCCACCAGGTGCGGCGCGGACCGGCGGGTGCGCAGGGCCCACTCGGTGGTCTCGGTGACGAGCCTGCCGTGCGGCACGGGCGCGGCCTCCTCGACCAGGCCGTTGTCGACCAGCGCGTGCAGCAGGTAGGTGAGGTCTTCGGCCTGCGTGTCGTGCCGCGCGAGGCGTTCCCGCAGCTCGCGGACGGTGAGGTGGCCGGTGAGGTCGAGCAGCGCCGCCGCCATGGGCGGTGGCACGTCCTCGATCAGCACGGAGTGCCGCGGGTCGAGGCCGATCTGGAGCGAGTCCGGGCGGCGGTGCAGCACGGGCAGGCCGGGCAGGACGCGGGGGCGATGAGGCAGGTTCACGGGTGCAGGGTGCCGGGCGGAGCGCCGGGACGGGTGCGCCCGTCCACAGGCCCCGCGGGTTGTCCACAGGGTGGCCGGGCGCGGTACCCGGCCACCTGGTCGCTCAGACCTGGGCCTTGCCGAGGATCCGGGTCACCGTGGTACCGCAGACCGGGCACTTGCCCTTGGCCATCCGGCGGTTGTTGCTCTCCTGCACCTCGCCCGTGAAGTCCCGCTTCTCACGACACTTGACGCAGTAGCCGTTGTACGTCTCGGCCACGGCTTCCTCCTTGCTTCGAGAGCACGGCGATCCTCGCCGCACTCAGGGGCTCCGCAGCACGCTACCCGCGCGAACGGACTACCGCTGCACGCGCGGTCCCGCGTGTCCAGCCGTCGTTCGGGCGAATCTGTTGCTCCGTGTTGGTTCATTGCCGCACACCGCCGCTTGGCCGCCGCGAATTGTCGGTCCCTGGCCTTACCGTGAACGCCATGCCCGAACCGCAGGTGGAGGTACGGCGTAGCACTCGACGCCGCCGCATGGTGAGCGCGTACCGCGAGGGGGACACCGTCGTCGTCCTGCTGCCGGCGCGCATGAGCAAGAGCGAGGAGAAGCACTGGGTGGCCGAGATGCTGAGCCGCCTCCAGCGCAGCGAGACCCGCCGGCGGTCGCCCACCCGCACGTCCGACGAAGCCCTGCTCACCCGCTGCGAGGAGCTGGCCGACCGCCACCTGGACGGCGTCCGCCCGAGCAGCGTGCGCTGGGTGCCGCCGATGCGCACCCGGTGGGCGTCGTGCACGCCGAGCGAGGGGACCATCCGCATCAGCGAACGGCTCCGCGACGTGCCCGCGTGGGTCCTCGACTACGTGCTGGTGCACGAGCTGGCGCACCTGCGCGTGCCCGGCCACGGGAAGGACTTCTGGCACCTCGTGCACCGCTACCCGAGGTCCGAGCGGGCCATCGGCTACCTGGAGGGCCTGTCCGCGGCGGCCGGCCTGGGCATCACCGAGGAGGACTGAGCACGCGTGGCCGGCCCGCCGCACGACGGGCCGGCCACGCGCCTAGTCCTCGTCCTCCTCGCGGATGGTGCGCTCCAACTCCGCCATCGGGTCTTCCAACGCCTTGCGGGTCCGGCCGAACCGGTCGGCGAACTCCATCGGGTCGTCCAGGTCCTCGGCGGTCGGCACCAGGTCCGGGTGCTCCCACACGCCGTCCCGCTGCTCGATGCCGTGCTGGTCGCCGAGCAGCTTCCACAGCGCCGCGGCCGACCGGTGCCTGCGCGGGCGCAGCTCCAGCCCGACCAGCGTCGCGAACGTCTGCTCCGCCGGACCGCCCGACGCCCGCCTGCGCCGCAGCGTCTCCCGCAACGCCTCCGCACCCGGCAGCCGGTCGCCGACGGCCTCCGCCACCACGACGTCCACCCAGCCCTCGACCAGGGCGAGCAGCGTCTCCAAGCGGGTCAGCGCGGCCTGCTGCTCGGGCGTGGTCTGCGGCTCCAGCATCCCGGACTTCATGGCCTCCTCGATCGAGGCCGGGTTCGCCGGGTCCACCTGGCCCGCGAGCTGCTCCAGCGCGGAGGTGTCGACGGTGATGCCGCGCGCGAACTCCTCCACCGTGTCCAGCAGCCGCTGCCGCAGCCACGGCACGTGGCTGAACAGGCGCTGGTGGGCCGCCTCCCGCGCGGCGAGGAACACCAGCACCTCGCTCGCCGGGCGCTCCAGGCCCTCGGTGAACTTCTCGATGTTCGCGGGCAGCAGCGCCGCCGTGCCCGCGGGCCCGAGCGGCAGGCCGACCTCGGTGGAGGTCAGCACCTCGGCGCCGAGCTGGGCGAGCGCGCCGCCGAGCTGCGAGCCGAACGCCATGCCGCCCATCTGGCCGAGCATCGACAGCAGCGGACCGGCCGCTTCCTTGGCCTCGGCGGGCATCGCGTCGACCCACGCGCCGGACACGCGCTGGGCCACCGGGTCGCACAGCCGCTGCCACGTGGGCAGCGTGCGCTCCACCCAGTCGCGCGCGGTCCAGCTCTCGGTCCGGCTGGTGCCCGCGGGCAGCGCGGTCAACGGGTCGAGCCACATCTCGGCGAGGTGGACCGCGTCGGCCACGGCCTTGTCCTGGTCCGGGGCGAAACCCAAGCCGCCCTGACCCGCCAACTGCTGCAAGGCGATCTGCTTCGCCAGGTCGTAGTTGACCGGGCCGGACGACGTGCCCGCGTTGCTGAACATCGCGCCGAGCTGGCTCAGCATCGCGCCGAGCTGCGAGAAGTCGAACGGGTTTCCCGCCGGGTCACCCGGCTTGCGGCCGCGGTCGTCGGGGTCCTGCGGGCCGAACCCGAAGGGCACGTCACTCATGCCACCACGGTACGCGGGCCGGGTGCCGCGCGCGGGACCGGTTCGCCGACGGCGTGCGCCGGTGGCCGTACCCTGTCGGGCGTGAGCGAAGGCACCGACACCGCAGTGGCGCAGCCGCCGGCCGACCCGGCACCGCCGCGGCGCGGCCTGACCAGGCGCACGTGGACGCTCGTGATCAGCCTCGCGCTGGTGCTCGGGCTCGGGTTGCTCGGGGGGTTCGTCCGGGTGCCGTACGTGGCGCTGGGCCCCGGCCCGACCTACAACACGCTGGGCCAGGCCCACGGCGCCGACGTGGTGCAGGTCGAGGGCGAGAAGACGTTCCCCACGAGCGGCACGCTCACCATGACCACCGTGTCGGTCACCGACGACGTGTCGCTGTTCGGCGCGCTCGGCCTGTGGATCAGCGGCCGGTACGCCCTCGCGCCGCGCGAGGAGTTCTTCCGGCCCGGCGAGTCCGAGCAGCAGGTCCGCGACCAGAACGTGAAGGCGTTCCAGGACTCGCAGACCAGCGCCGAGGTCGCCGCGCTGCGTTACCTGGGCTACCCGATGAAGGTGGTGGCGGCGGAGATCACCAAGGGCAGCGCCGCCGACGACGTCATCGAGCCCAACGACCGCCTCCTCGCGGTCAACGGCAAGGAGATCGGCGACTACGAGGCCGTCCGCGCCGCCCTGGAGGGCACCAAGCCGGGCGACCGGGTGGAGATCACGTTCCAGCGCGAGTCGGCCCGCCAGACCGCCACCGTCACGCTCGGCAAGACCGAGGACCGGCCGAACGGCTTCCTCGGCGTCCTGCCGGTGGACCGCGCCGACGTGCCGTTCGACGTCAAGATCGGCTTGAGCGACGTCGGCGGCCCGTCGGCGGGTCTGCTGTTCGCGCTGTCCATCGTGGACAAGCTGACGCCGGGCGAGCTGAACGGCGGCCAGGCGATCGCGGGCACCGGCGAGATCAACGACAAGGGCGACGTCGGCCGCATCGGCGGCATCAACTTCAAGATGGTCGCCGCGCGCGAGGCCGGCGCGACGACCTTCCTGGTGCCCGCGGGCAACTGCGACGAGGCCAAGCAGCACGCGCCCGAGGGGCTGCGGCTGGTGAAGGTGGAGAAGCTGGCCGACGCCGTGGACTCGCTCAAGGCCCTCACCGAGGGCAAGGACGTGCCGGGCTGCTGAGCCCGGTCAGGGGCGCAGCGTCTCCAGCAGGGCGCGGGTGAGGTTGGGCGCCAGCTCCGGGTGCTCCACGACCTCCTCGGGCACCTCCACGTTGCCGCGCAACCGCAGCACGCACGCCGCCGACCCGTCCCGCAGCACCGCCGCGACCAGCCGCGCCTCGCGCCGCTGCGGGTGCTCCGCGGCGAACCGGCGTGCCGCCTCGTCGTCCAGGTCCTCCGACAGCCCCGCCTCGGCCTCCGGCGGCAGCACGACGATCTCCTGCGCCAGCGCGCATCCGCGCACGGCGTCCGGCCACACGATCCCGGCCAGCGCCTGGTCCAGCTCGGCGGCGGGCAGCGCGTCCTGCGCGATCGGGGTCAGCGGCGACGCCGCCGGGTCGAGCTGACCCGCCAGCTCGGGCTGCTGCGCGAGCAGGTCCGCGGTCGGGACCAGCGCGAACAACTGGGGCGCCTGGTTCCACCCGGCGGTGGACACGAACTCCTCGACCTCGCGGGCCACGGCGGGCAGGACCACGGGCTGCTTCTCACTGGCTGGCACGCCCGCCATAGTGGCATCCACCCGAATCGGTCGACCGAACGGGGAACCCTCAGCGGCCTCCGTACAGTTGGACAGAACGTACGAAAGCCATTACCGCGATCCAGGAGCGTGCCCAGTGGCCACTCGGCCCCCGGTCGGACTGCCCCGGCTGTCCCGGCGAAGCCGGATTCTGCTCATCGTCGGTGCGGTGGTCCTGGTCGGTCTGATCACCGGTTCCAGGTTGCTCGGCACCTACGTCGACTGGTTGTGGTTCGGCGAGGTCGGCTTCCGCAGCGTCTACGGCATCAAGCTGGCGACCCGGGTCGGGTTGTTCCTCGCCGTGGGCCTGCTGGTCGGCGGCGTCGTCGCGCTCAACCTCATCCTCGCCTACCGCTCCCGCCCGGTGTTCGTGCCGGTGTCGGGGCCCGACGACCCGGTCGCCCGGTACCGCTCCGTCGTGACCCGGCGGATGAAGGTGTTCGGCATCGGCCTGCCCGTGGTCGTCGGCGTCATCGCGGGCGCGTCGGCGCAGGGCGACTGGCAGCGGTTCCAGCTGTTCCTCAACTCCACGCCGTTCAACGAGGTCGACGCCGAGTTCGGCCACGACATCGGCTTCTACGCGTTCCAGCTGCCGTTCTACACGTGGTTGCTGTCGTGGCTGTTCATCGCCACGGCGGTGTCGTTCGTGGGCGCGGTGGTGGCGCACTACCTGTTCGGCGGCATCCGGCTCGCGGGCCGCGGCGGGCAGCTCTCCGGTCCCGCGCGCACCCACCTGTCCATCGTCGCGGGCGTGTTCGTGCTGCTGAAGGCGTTGGCGTACTTCCTGGACCGGTACCAGTTGCTGTTCTCCGACCGCAACGACAAGTTCACCGGCGCCAGCTACACCGACCTGAACGCGGTGCTGCCCGCCAAGCTGATCCTGCTGTGCATCGCGGTGTTCTGCGCCGTGGCGTTCTTCACCGGCGCGGTGCTGCGCAACCTCCAGCTGCCCGCCATCGCGACCGTGCTGCTGGTGCTGTCCAGCATCCTGGTCGGCGCGGCCTGGCCGGCCGTGCTGGAGCAGTTCTCGGTGAAGCCGAACGCCATCGAGAAGGAAGCCGACTCCATCCAGCGCAACATCGCCGCCACCAAGGAGGCGTTCGGGCTCACCGACGACCGGGTGGAGACGAAACCCTACGAGGGCAAGCAGAACGTCTCCCTGGACGAGCTGAAGAGCAACCAGGCGACGCTGGGCAACATCCGCCTGCTCGACCCGGCCGTGATCTCCAAGACGTTCACCCAGTTCCAGCAGCTGCGGCCGTTCTACGCGTTCCCGGAGAAGCTCGACGTCGACCGGTACAAAGTGGACGGCCAGCTCCAGGACTACATCGTCGCGGTCCGCGAGCTGCACACCGCCGGCATCCCGCAGGGCCAGCGCGACTGGATCAACCAGCACCTGATCTACACGCACGGCAACGGCATGGTGTTCGCCGAGGCGAGCAAGGTGAACTCGCCCGCCGACCAGGGCGGCAACGGCGGCTACCCGGTGTTCGAGGTGGCCGAGGTCGACCAGGACGGCAAGGTCAAGCCCGGACCGTTCGGCGTGCAGCAGCCGCGCACCTACTTCGGCGAGGCGGGCGGCGCGAACGACTACGCCATCGTCGGCGGTCGCGGCGGCGACGGGCCGCGCGAGTACGACACCGACCGCAGCCAGTACACGTACGACGGCAAGGGCGGCGTGCGGATCGGCGGCCTGTTCAACAAGCTGGTGTTCGCCGCGGCCTACAGCGAGCGGAACATCCTGTTCAACTCCGCCATCAGCGACGACTCGCGGATCATCTTCAACCGGCACCCGCGTGACCGCGTGGAGGCCGTGGCGCCGTGGCTGACCGTGGACGCCGACCCGTACCCGGCGGTCGTCGACGGGCGGATCACGTGGATCGTGGACGGCTACACGACGCTGGAGAACTACCCGTACGCGCGCCGCACGTCCCTGGCGTCGGCCACGAACGACTCGCTGCCCGGCGTCCAGCGGCAGCCCAACCGGGAGATCAGCTACATCCGCAACTCCGTCAAGGCCACTGTGGACGCTTACGACGGCACCGTGACGCTGTACGCGATGGACGAGAAGGACCCGGTGCTCAAGGCGTGGATGGGCGTCTTCCCGGGCACGGTGAAGCCGAACAGCGACATGAGCCAGTCGCTGCGCGAGCACCTGCGGTACCCCGAGGACCTGTTCAAGGTGCAGCGCGACACGCTGGCCCGGTACCACGTCGAGGCGCCGCGCGACTTCTACTCCGGCGTGTCGTTCTGGGGCGTGCCGTCCGACCCGACCGTGGACAACGCGACCACCGTCGAGCAACAGCAGCAGCAGAACAGCCAGCCACGCGACCAGCAGCCGCCGTTCTACGTGCTGGCGGGCGACCCGACCGGTGACCCGAACAAGGTCAGCTTCCAGTTGACCAGCGCGCTGGTGCGGCAGAACCGCGAGTTCATGGCCTCGTACGTGAGCGTGCGCTCCGACCCGGACAACTACGGGAAGATAAGCGTGCTCACCCTCAACAACGAGGCCAAGGGCCCGCAGCAGATCCAGACCCAGTTCCTCACCTCGGGCGAGGTGAGCGGTGAGCTGAACCTGCTCACGCAGCGGCAGACCAAGGTGGTCTACGGCAACCTGCTCACCCTCCCGGTGGGCGGCGGCCTGCTCTACGTGGAACCGATCTACATCGAGCGGGCCAGCCAGAACACCCAGTTCCCGCAGCTGTTCAAGGTCCTGGTCAGCTTCGGCGACAAGGTCGGGTACGCGCCCACGCTGAAGGAGGCCCTGGAGAAGGTCCTCACCGGCGCGTCGGCGCAGCTGCCCGACCAGTCCGGCAACCAGCCGGGCACGAACCCGCCGTCGACCAACCCCACCCCGCCCGGCACGGGCACCGGGCAGAGCAGCGAGATGCAGTCGGCCGTGAAGGACATCCAGAGCGCCCTGGCCGCCATCAAGGCGGCGCAGAGCAGCGGTGACTTCGCGGCGCTCGGCAACGCCTACAAGGCGCTGGACGAGGCGACCAAGAAGTTCGAGGCCGCGGGGGCGACGGGCAACCAGTCGCCCGCGTCGACCGCGCCCACGTCGCCCACGCCCACCGGCTGAGCGGACCCGCCGACCGCGGATCGGGTGGCCTCGGACACGTCCGGGCCACCCGATTTGCATCCCGGGGCAACCTCCGCGTAGAGTCTGAATTACCGACGCGGGGTGGAGCAGCTCGGTAGCTCGCTGGGCTCATAACCCAGAGGTCGCAGGTTCAAATCCTGTCCCCGCTACAAAGTGCGATTGCCCTGCCTACGGAGTGCGTAGGCAGGGCTTTTTCGCAATCACATTGGGGGCGCAGCCCCCAAACCCCGCGCAGGAGGGCTTCGCCCCCTGCACCCCCGGACTGGTCGCCATTGGCTGCGGCTGGTTGTCATTGGTCGGGGCTGGTGTCGTCCGGTGCTGGGCGGGTGGAATGGCTGGTCCTTGGGGGTGGGTAGGGGCGATTTGGGGAAATGGGGGTGGGGGTGTAGTGTTCTCCATGTCGACGCGGGGTGGAGCAGCTCGGTAGCTCGCTGGGCTCATAACCCAGAGGTCGCAGGTTCAAATCCTGTCCCCGCTACTGTGCGGAAGTGCCCCCCTCACCTGGTGAGGGGGGCACTTCCTTTTTTTGTCAGGTCATGTTCTCCGCCCAGTATTGAGCGCAGACCAGGGAGCACACCCTGCCCTCGCCGGACACCGTGCGGTGCCGGCGGATCTGCTTGCCGCACACCATGCACTCGTCCTTGCCCGCCTGGTCCGGCACGGAGCCGTTGGCCCAGGCACGGGCGTTCTTGACGACCTTGGTATCCATCCACTTGATGCCCACCGCGAACACCTCCGCAACGCCGCCTACGAGGAGTGATGATCCCAGCACTGCTCGTGTGCGCCAGGCCAGAGGGCGCACATCACCGGGTTGTGCTAAGCCGGGCGGGCTGGAACAAGAGCAACAGCGCGGCCAGTGACGTGCCCGATGCCGTTCGGGTGAACGCAAAAGTGCGGTTTCCCTTGCCGGGCAATGGATTTCCAGATCGGGTGGACAGCGGCGGTCAAGCGGCCGAAAGCGTGGCGTTGATCAGCGGCCGGTCACGGAACGAAGCTTCCCGTTGCTCCGCTTGGCCCAACTCCGCTAGCCCGTGATCAGCCACAGTGGACAGAACGGCTGACCATTGTGGACAGCTCCACCTGAAAGTGGCACCGTTGGTGTCGTGTCGGACCTGAACGCTACTGCCGCCGCCCTGCTCGGGCTGCTGCACGACGGACCCAAGACCGGTGGCCAGCTCGTGGCTGAGGCCGGGGAGCGCTTCGGCGCGTTCTTCAGCGTCACCCGCAGCCAGGTCTACCGCGAGCTGCCCGCGTTGGCTGACGCGGGTCTGCTGCGCCTGGGCAAGCAGGGGCCCCGCTCCAGCCAGCAGTACGTCCTGACGGCCGCGGGCAAGAGGGCCTTCAAGAACTGGCTGCTGTCGGAGCCCGGCCCCGACCACCTGCGCAGCCCGCTGATCCTCCGGCTGGTGCACGCCGGCTCGCTGACCGCCAAGCAGCGCCAGACGCTGGTGGACGCGGCCCGCGCGAGCTACGGCGCCGACCAGGAGGCGGCCCGGACGGCCGTGAAGACCGCGGAGGACGCCTACGCCAAGGCCGTGGCCGAGTTCGCGCTCGCCCACGCCAAGGCCGTGCTGAAGCTGCTGGACGCCATCCCCACGGCCTGAGGAGCGCCGACCGGTCGCACCGAGCGGCCGGTCCTGGCGTAATCTTCTGCCGTGAACCCGGACGTCGAAGCAGACATCAAGGACCTCTCCGCCACGCTCGCGAGCATCGAGGCGGTGATGGACCTCGCTTCGCTGCGCGCCCAGGTCGAGGAGTTGGAGGAGGCGGCGGCCCGCCCCGACCTCTGGGACGACCAGGAGAACGCGCAGCGGGTCACCAGCAAGCTCTCCCACAAGCAGGGCGAGCTGCGCCGCGTCGTCGGCCTGCGCGACCGCCTGAACGACCTGGGCGTGCTGTACGAGCTGGCCGAGGACGAGGGCGACGAGGGCAGCATCGCCGAGGCGGACGCCGAGCGCGTCAAGCTCCGCGAGGAGATCTCCTCGCTGGAGGTGCGCACGCTGCTCTCCGGCGAGTACGACGAGCGCAACGCGCTGGTCACCATCCGCGCGGAGGCGGGCGGCGTCGACGCCGCGGACTTCGCCGAGATGCTGCTGCGCATGTACTCGCGGTGGGCGGAGCGCCACGGGTACGGCGTGGACGTCTTCGACACGTCCTACGCGGAGGAGGCGGGCATCAAGTCCGCGACGTTCCGCGTCACCGCCCCCTACGCGTACGGCACGCTGAGCGTCGAGCAGGGCACGCACCGGCTGGTGCGCATCTCGCCGTTCGACAACCAGGGCCGCCGCCAGACGTCGTTCGCGGGCGTCGAGGTGGTGCCCGTGGTCGAGCAGTCCGACCACGTCGACATCGACGAGAAGGACCTGCGGGTCGACGTGTACCGGTCGTCCGGCCCGGGTGGGCAGGGCGTGAACACCACCGACTCGGCCGTGCGCATCACGCACATCCCGACCGGCATCGTGGTGTCCTGCCAGAACGAGCGGTCCCAGCTCCAGAACAAGGCCACCGCGATGGCCGTCCTCCAGGCGAAGCTGCTGGAGCGCCAGCGGCAGGAGGAGCAGGCCAGGATGGACGCCCTGAAGGACACCGGGTCGAGCTGGGGCAACCAGATGCGCTCCTACGTGCTGCACCCGTACCAGATGGTGAAGGACCTGCGCACCGAGCACGAGGTCGGCAACCCGTCCGCGGTGCTCGACGGCGAGATCGACGAGTTCCTCGAAGCCGGTATCCGCTGGCGCAAGCAGCAGCAGGTCGGATAGCCCTTCGGGATCGGTCAAGCCTCCGTTTCACGATGCCACCTTGGGCGAGACGGAGGCTTTACCGAAGCCACGGGTAGACTCCCCGGTCGTGATTCGCCTCGAACACGTGTCCAAGGTCTACAAGACCTCCACGCGCCCCGCACTCGACAATGTCTCCGTCGAGATGGACAAGGGTGAGTTCGTGTTCCTCATCGGACCTTCCGGGTCCGGCAAATCCACGTTCCTGCGCCTCCTGCTCCGCGAGGAAGTGCCGAGCAAGGGACGCGTGTACGTGTCCAACTTCGACGTGGCCAAGATGTCCCGGCGCCGGGTACCGCGCCTGCGCCAGTCCATCGGCTGCGTGTTCCAGGACTTCCGCCTCCTGACGAACAAGACGGTCGCCGAGAACGTGGCGTTCGCCCTGGAGGTCATCGGGAAGCCGCGCAACACCATCGTCAAGGTCGTGCCCGAGGTTTTGCAGCTGGTCGGCCTCGACGGCAAGGCGGACCGGATGCCGCACGAGCTGTCCGGCGGCGAGCAGCAGCGGGTGGCGATCGCCCGCGCGTTCGTCAACCGGCCGCTGGTGCTGCTCGCCGACGAGCCGACCGGCAACCTGGACCCCGACACCAGCCAGGACATCATGCTGCTGCTGGAGCGGATCAACCGCACCGGCACGACCGTGCTGATGGCCACCCACGACCACTCGATCGTCGACTCCATGCGCCGCCGCGTGGTCGAACTCGACCACGGCCGCATCATCCGCGACGACGCGCGGGGCGTGTACGGCGTGGGCCGTTGAGACACCCCCTCATCCCCCGACCCTGAGGAACGTTCCCCCCGATGCGTACCAGCTTCGTGTTCAGCGAGGTCGTCACCGGCCTGCGCCGGAACGTCACGATGACCATCGCGATGATCCTCACGACCGCGATCTCGCTCGGCCTGCTGGGCGGCGGTCTGCTCATCGTCCGCATGGTCGACAAGATGCAGGACAACTACCAGAGCAAGCTGGAAGTGTCGGTCCTGCTCACCAACGACGTCAGCGCCAACGACAAGGACTGCGCGCAGCAACCGTGCGCCGGCCTGCGCAGCGCGCTGGAGACCACGTCCGGGGTGGAGACCGTGGTCTACGAGAACCGCGACAAGGGCTACGAGCGGTTCAAGCAGATCTTCGAGGCCCAGCCCGAGCTGGTGAAGCTGGCCCGCCCGGAGGCGATCCCCGCCACGTTCCGGGTCAAGCTGGAGGACCCGGCGCGCGCGGGCGTGATCGTGCAGGCGTTCACCGGCAAGGCGGGCGTCAAGGCGGTCAACGACCAGGGCGAGTTCCTGGGCAGGCTGCTCGACGTGTTCAACGGCCTGCGCAACATCGTGCTCGGCCTCGCGCTGGTGCAGGCGCTGGCGGCGTTGCTGCTGATCTCCAACACGATCCAGGTGTCGGCGTTCACGCGGCGCACCGAGGTGGGCATCATGCGCCTGGTGGGCGCGACCCGGTGGTACACGCAGCTGCCGTTCCTCATCGAGGCGGTGGTGGCGGGCGTCATCGGCGCGGTCGTCGGCGTCGGCGGTCTCGCGTTGATGGTGTGGGGCGGGACCAGGGTGTCGGGCGAGCTGTTCAGCTCGCAGATCCTGCCACCGATGGGCCTGCTGGACGTGGTGATCATCTCGCCGATCCTGCTCGGCGTGGCGGTGTTCATCTCGGCGCTCACCGGCTACGTGACGCTGCGGCTGTACGTGCGGCTCTAATCGGCTGGCGTGCTCACGTAGAGTTTCCGACATGGTCAAGGAACGCGGTCAGAAGGTGATCGCGTCGAACCGCAAGGCTCGGCACGACTACACCATCCTGGACACCTACGAAGCGGGTGTCGTGCTCGTCGGCACGGAGGTCAAGAGCCTCCGCATGGGCCGGGCGTCGTTGGTCGACGCCTTCGGCCAGGTGGACGACGGCGAGGTCTGGCTGCACGCGCTGCACATCCCGGAGTACGTGGCCGGGACGTGGACCAACCACGAGGTGCGCCGCAAGCGCAAGCTCCTGCTCCACCGCAAGGAGATCGAGAAGCTCATCGGCAAGACCAAGGAGAGCGGTCTGTCGCTGATCCCCTTGCAGATGTACTTCAAGGACGGGTACGTCAAGGTGGAGCTGGCGCTCGCCCGCGGCAAGAAGGCGTACGACAAGCGGCAGGACCTCGCGAAGCGCGACGCGCAGCGGGAGATCCAGAAGGCGCACGGGCGCGCGCTGAAGGGCCGTTACTGAGTCAGCCCAGGTTGAGGTAGGCCAGCACGGCGCGCACCCGGCGGTGCTCCGACGTGCTGGGCTCCAACCCGAGCTTGGCGAAGATGTTGCCGACGTGCTTCTCCACCGCGCCGTCGGACACGACCAGCGCCCGCGCGATCGCGGCGTTCGACAGGCCCTCCGCCATCAGCCCGAGCACCTCGCGCTCGCGCTGGGTCAGCGAGTCCACCGGGTTGCGCTTGCTGCGCACCATGAGCTGCGTGATGACCTCGTGGTCGATGCTGGTGCCGCCCTCGGCGACGCGCCGCACCGCGGCCACGAACTCGGCGACGTCCGCGACGCGTTCCTTCAGCAGGTACCCGACGCCGCTCGCCCCGCCGGCGAGCAGCTCCACCGCGTAACGCTCCTCCACGTACTGCGAGAGCACCAGCACCGGCAGGCCCGGCACCCGCTTGCGCGCCTCGATCGCGGCACGCAGCCCCTCGTCGGTGAAGGTCGGCGGCATCCGCACGTCGACGATCGCCAGGTCGGGGCGGTGCTCCCGCACCGCCGCCAGCAGCGAGTCGCCGTCCTCCACCGCCGCCACGGTCTCGATGCCCTCGTCGGACAGCAGGCGTTCCACGCCCACCCGCAACAGCACCGAGTCCTCGGCGATCACCACGCGCACGGCAGCTCCGTCCGGATCACGGTCGGCCCCCCGGCGGGGCTGACCACCACGACCACGCCGTCAATGGTCGCAGCCCGGTCCGCGAGGCCCGCGAGGCCACCACCCGGGCGCACCTGCGCACCGCCGTGGCCGTTGTCGGTCACCTCCACGACCACGGAGTTCTCCGTGCGGGTGACCTGCACCGCGGCCCGCGTGGCGCCCGAGTGCTTGGCGATGTTCGTCAACGCCTCGGCCACCGTGAAGTAGGCGGTGCTCTCCACCGCTGTCGGCGGGCGCGGCTCGACGTCCACCGACACGTCGACCGGGATCGGGCACTTCGCGGCCAGCGACGACAGCGCCGCGTCCAGGCCGCGGTCGCCCAGGACGCTCGGGTAGATGCCGCGGGCCAGGTCGCGCAGCTCCGAGATGGCCAGCTTGGCGTCCGCGTGCGCCTCGGCGATCAGCTCGGCCGCCGCGTTCGGGTCGCTGTCCATCTTGCTGCGTGCCCGGCCCAGCCCCATGGCCACCGCCACCAGCCGCTGCTGCGCCCCGTCGTGCAGGTCGCGCTCGATGCGCCGCCGCTCGGCCTCCGCGGCCTCCACGCCACGTGCCCGGCTCGCCGACAGGCGGTCCGCCTTGGCCTCCAGCACGCTCGCGCGGGTCGGCCCGAGCAGCGCGTGGGCCATCGCCGCGTGCAGCCGGCCCATGCCCCGGATCACCGGGATCGAGATCAGGGCGAGCAGCAGGCCCAGCACGGAGACCGGCACGGCCTTCGCGAACGAGTCGACCAGCCACACCGCGTCGCCCAGCATCACCTGCGGCGTGACCGGCAGGAGCTGGTGGTAGAACGGCAGCAGGGTGAGCGCGAGCACCGCCGGCCACGTGGCCATCACCAGCAGGAACTCGATCATCCCGAGCGGCAGCATGAGCATCCAGTAGCCGAAGTCGCGCCACGTCGCCGGATCGGTCACCAGGGCCTTCATGCGCGGCCACAGCCCGGAGTCGGGCAGCGGCCGGTACGGGGACGGGATGTCGGCGCCCAGCGTCACCCGCAGCCAGGCCCGCTCGACCTGCGCCGCGGCGCGCGTCAGCACCAGGGTCAGCGCCAGCAGCGGGAAGCCGACCCACACCACCAGCGTGCCGATGCTCAGCGTCAGCAGCGGCACCAGCAGGCTGAACCAGAAGAGCCCGGTGACCAGGTTGAGCAGGAAGTACCCGCTGGTCCGTGCGATGTGCGAGTTGGCCCGCGCAGTCATGTTCCCCACCTTCACGCCGGATGTGCCCGTCCAGCATCACCTGTCCGCCCGGTCCTCAACCATCAGGGCGGCCGGCCTCCGGAGGGTGGGGACAGCCCTACCCGCCGTATTGGGAATGAACCGGCGGGCCCGGCACGTTATGATGGGCGGACGCAAGACCACGACCAGGGGGTGAACGGTTTCGACTTTGTGCGTTGATTCAAGGGAAGCGTGCCGGTGCAGGCGAGAGACCACCGCAAGCGTCATCGCAAACCAATAAGCGCCGAGTCTAACGACCAGGCCGCTTACTCCCTCGCCGCCTGAGGCTAGGAGAGTGAGCTGTCAGCCCGGAGGAGCCTCCGCTCCGGATGCTGGCATCAGCTAGGAGGCTCACCTTCGTCCCCGGCCACGGGGGACGACAGGGACACCCACAGTGGCTGGGCCCGTCACGGCGACTTGTCCGCGTGATCGCCGGGGCCGAGTAGAGACACAGCGGACTGCGCACGGAGAAGCCTTGTTGAAGCGGCAGAGGACCCGGGTTCGATTCCCGGCACCTCCACGGGACGAGGGGTGAGGTGTGCCGACGGAGAGCGTCGGCCATCTCGCCCCTTTGTGCTTTCCGGGGGTGCAACCCCCGGGCCCCGCCCGGGGGTTGCACCCCCGGGCGGGGCCCGACCCTGGCTTGCGTTGGTGGGGGGCTGGGGGGACCGGGGGGCTTGGTTGTGGGGGGCTTGGGTTGGCTGGGGGGCTCTGGGGTTAGAGGTCTGTGGTGAGGATTGTGGCCAGGTTGCGTTCTGCCAAGGCCGTGATCGTCACGAAGGGGTTCACGCCCAGGGAGCCCGGGATGAGGGCGCCGTCGGTCACGTACAGGTTCCGGTAGCCCTTGACGCGGCCGTGGTTGTCGGTGGCCTGGTCGAGGACGGCGCCGCCCAGGGGGTGGTAGCAGAAGTCCTCGGTGAAGGGCTTGCGGTTGGCGAAGACGTCGTAGCGGTAGCCGGTGCCGTTGGCCTCGTTGATCCGGTCGAAGGTGGCCTCGGCGGCCGGCAGCGCCTCGGTCGGGCGCCAGTGCAGGTCGGTCCTGCCCGTGGTGGTGTCGTAGGTGAAGTGGCCGCGTTCCTCGGTGCGCGCGATGGCCAGGTAGAGGCTCACGTAGGTCTCGATGCCGGCCGGGACGGGCGCGATCTCGGCCAGCACGCCGTGCTGCGGCGCGTCGACGGCCAGCACGGGTATCGCCGACTGGCGGAAACCGGTGGGGTCCCAGAGGTGGTTGGCGCGGGCCACCATGACGTTCCCGTTGGGTGCCCAGCCCGTGCCGACCTCGGCGGGCAGGTCCGGCAGGTCGCCGGTCTCGCGGGCACGCAGCAGGAGTTCGGTGGAGCCCAGGCTGCCCGCGCCGAGGAAGAGCCGGTCGCAGGTCAGGTGCTTCTCGGCCACCAGCTCGCCGTCCGGGGTGATCTCGCGGACGGTGAGGGCGTAGCCCGCGCCGTGCGGCTGGATGCGGGTCACCTGGTGCAACGGGGCGATGGTGACGTTGCCGGTGCGCTCGGCGTCGGCCAGGTAACCGCGGTCGAGGGTGAACTTGCCGTGGTTGTTGCCGTAGATGACCTCGGCCGCCAACGCCGACTTCGGGGCTTCACCGCGTTCCTCGGCGGCCATGTGCGCGAACGAGTAGACGTTCGGCACGGTGACCGTGTCGAAACCGGCGCGGGCGGCGAGGGTCCGGGACAGGCGTGCGTAGCGGTAGAACTCGCTGGCTTCGAGCAACGCGCCGGGGATGCGGTTGACGCGCAGCATCCGGTTCGCCAGGGGGAAGTACGTCGCGTACATCTCGTCGGCGTCGACCGAGGGGAACCGGTGGGCGAAGTAGTCGCGGTCGGGCACGACGGCCATGCCGCCGTTGACCAGTGAGCCGCCGCCGACGCCGCGGCCGACGTACACGCCCATGTTCGAGAAGTTGACCCGGTCGAGCACGCCCGCGTGGCGTCGGATGGGCCGGTTGGCCAGGTCCAGGTAGAGGACGCCGTTCACCGGCGCCTCGGTGCGGTCCTTGAACCACATCGAGCGGTGGTCCGGGTCGAGCATCCCGCAGAACACCCGCCCGTCCGGGCCGGGTCGCTGCCAGCGCTGCCCCATCTCCAGCACGAGCGTGCGGACGCCCGCCTCACCCAGGCGTAATGCCGCCACGGAGGCTCCGTAGCCGCTACCGACGACGATCGCGGGTACGTGGTCGGACGCCGCGGTGGCGCGTCCGGTGAACAGGGCTCCGGCGGCGAGGGTCGCCGCGCCGAGGAAACCCCGGCGTGAAAGATCGTTCATGTTTCTCGAGGCTAGCGCCGCGCGGGCGGGGCGGTCAGCGGGTCCTCCGGCCAGCGGTGCTTCGGGTAGCGGCCCCGCAGCTCCGACCGGACCTTCGGGTAGCCGGTGCGCCAGAACGACGCCAGGTCGCCCGTGACGGCCGTCGGCCGGCCCGCTGGCGACAGCAGGTGCAGCACGACGGGCACGCGGCCGTCGGCCAGGCGTGGCGTCTCCGTCCAGCCGAAGACCTCCTGCACCTTGACCGGCAGCACGGGCTCCGGCCCCGAGTAGTCGACGCGCACGCGTGACCCGGAGGGCACCTCCAAGCGGTCCGGCGCGAGGTCGTCGAACCGCGTCGCGGCGGGCCACGGCAACAGCGCGCGAGCCACCTGGCCGCCGCTGATCCGGGCCAGGTCCGCACGTCGCCGCGCCTCGCCCACGTCGACCGCGGCGAGCAGCGCCTCGTCGTCCACGGAGGGCCACGGGTCGCCGAGCACGCGGTGCAGGAACGCCATGCGCTCACGCACCCGGACGTCGTCCGCGGTCCACCGGAGCAGGCCGACGCCCTCCGCGCGCAGCCCCGCGAGCAGCGCCCGCCGGGTGGCGTCGGCCGAACGCAGGGGCTTCGCCGACAGCGTGATCGCGCCGAGCCGGAGCACCCGGTTCGCGACCACGTCGCCGTCCCAGCGGACGTCGTCCTCCTCGGTCAGCAGGTTCGGCGCCGCCGCGCGGGCCAGCTCCTCGGACGCGCGGACCGCGAGCCGGATGCGGCCGTGCCCCCGGCCCGGCGCGCGGTCGGCCGTGGCGACCGCCAGCCACTCGGCGTCGGACAGCGGACCCACCGGCAGCTCGGCCGCCGTGCCGCCCGCCATCAGGTAGACCGGCGAGCCCGGCGCGCGCCTGCGGGCCAGCCGCTCCGGGTGGGCGAGCGCGACCACCAGGGCCGGGTCCGGGTCCGGCCGCTCGACGCCGTCGACCAGGGCCGCCAGCCGGCGCACCTCGCGCGGGTCGGCCCGGCGCGGGTCGAGTTCGACGCCGGGTGACGCGCGGTCGTCGTCCAGCAGCGCCACCACCGCGGCGGCGGCCCGCGGGCCGACCAGCGCCGCGCCGTCCAGCAGGGCGCGGGCCAGGCGGGGGTGCAGGCCGACGTCGGCCATGCGGCGACCGCGCTCGCTGACGACGCCGTCGGCCAGCGCGCCGAGCGCGGTCAGGGTGGCGCGGCCCGCGTCCAGCGCGCCCGGCGGCGGCGCGTCCCACCAGCCCAGGCCCTCCCCGGTCGGGACGCCCCAGCACGCCAGCTCCAGCGCCAGGCGGGTCAGGTCGGCGGTGCGGATCTCCGGTTCCGGGTAGCGGGGCAGCGTGCTGTGCTCGTGCTCCGGCCAGCAGCGGTAGGCGCGACCCGGCGCCTCGCGGCCCGCGCGGCCCGCGCGCTGGTCGGCGACGGCCGCGCTGACCCGGACCGTGGCCAGCCCCGACAGGCCGCGGCGGTGGTCCACCCGCGGCACGCGGGACAGGCCCGCGTCGACCACCGCGCGCACACCCGGCACGGTCAGGCTCGACTCGGCGATGGCGGTCGCCAGCACGACCCGCCGGCGTGGGCCGGGCCGCAGCGCCGCGTCCTGCGCGGCGGCGGACAGCCGGCCGTGCAGCTCGACCACGTCCACGTCCGGCAGCAGCGCGGCGCAGCGCCCGATCTCCGCCACGCCCGGCAGGAACGCGAGCACGTCACCGGTCACCTCGGACAGGGCGCGGTGGATCGCGCGGGCGGTCGTGGCCTCGACGCGCTCGTTGCGCAGCGGCGGCACGTGGACCACGTCGACCGGGTGGGCGCGGGCCTCGACGCGCAGCACCGGCGCGTCGCCGAGCAACGCCGCCAGGCGGTCCGCGGCGACCGTCGCCGACGTGGCCAGCAGGCGCAGGTCGGGCCGCAGGCCCGCGCGCGCGTCGAGCAGCAGGGCCAGCAGCAGGTCCGCGTCCAGGTGCCGCTCGTGGCACTCGTCCAGCAGCACCGTGCCGACGCCCGCCAGCTCCGGGTCGTGCTGCAACCGGCGCACCAGCAGGCCCGAGGTCACCACCTCCACGCGGGTGTCGCGGGACGTCCGCCGGTCGCCCCGCACGGCGTAGCCGACGGTGCGGCCGACCGGCTCGCCGAGCAGGTCCGCCATCCGCGCGGCGGCGGCGCGTGCCGCGATCCGGCGTGGTTCGGCGACCAGGACGCGGCCCTCCAGGGCGAGCGGCACGAGGGTCGTCTTGCCGGTGCCGGGCGGTGCCACCAGGACCGCCGTGCCGTGCTCGGCCAGCGTCCGCACCAGTTCCGGCAGCACCCCGGTGATCGGCAGTTCCACGGTGGGCAGTCTGCCAACCACCGCCCGGCCGCGGACGTGCGAGGCTGGGAGGGTGGTTGACCCGCTGCGCGACCCCGACGACCCGGAACTGCTCGACCCGTACCGAGCCCGCGAGCTGGCGGGCCTGGTCGAGGCGGCGCGGCTCGCGGCGGGCGCCGTCCGGTACGGCAAGGTGGGCGACGTCGGCTGCGCCCGGGTGGTGGTGAACCGGGACAACCCGCTGCCGCAGGGCAACCACGCGTGTGCGCTGGACGGGTCGTCCGCCGAGGTCGCGGGCACGCTGCTGCGGCTGGAGCAGGCGTTCGCGGACGCGGGGCGCGCGGAGGCCGTCGTGTACGCCTCGCCGACCACGGTCGCCGAGATCGAGGGCATCGCCGACGACGCCGGCTGGTACGCCGTGGAGGAGGCGCTGGCCGTCGTGCACCGGGGCCGCGTGACGCCGACCGGCGTGCGGCCCGCGGTGGACGCCGACCTGGCGGGCATGGCCGCGCTGCTCGCCGACGACCTCGGCGCCGAGCCCACCCGGCTCGCGCGGCACCTCGGGCAGCGGCTGGACGACCCGCGCTGCCCGTTCGTCGTGGTCGACGACGGCGACCGGCTCGCCGGGTTCGCGGCCGGGTTCGCCGAACGCGGCGTCGGGCTGGTGGAGCACGTCGTGGTGCGGCCCGCGCGGCGGCGGCGCGGCGTCGGCACGGCGCTGGCGCACGGCGTGGTGGCCGCGGTGCGCGGGATGGGCGCGGCGCTGGTGGCCGGGCACGTGCCCGAGGGTGGCGCGGGGGAGCGGTTCGCGGAGGCGTGCGGGTTCGAGACCGGTTATCCGGTAACCGCCTATGCACGCAGAGTTGACGAACTGCTCGATTGAGATTTCGCCTCACCTTCCGCATATCCTTAGCACAGCTAACGGAGATCGGAGGGCGCTCGTGTCGGGGAACGACATCAGGTCCAAACCCCGGCTGCCCGGCGAGGTGTGGGTGCTCGTCGTGGCGAGCTTCATCATCGCCATCGGCTTCGGGATCGTCGCACCGGTGCTGCCGGCCTACGCCAAGGGCTTCGACGTCGGCACGTTCGCCGTGTCCGCCATCGTCAGCGCGTTCGCCCTGGTCAGGCTGCTGTTCGCGCCGGTGAGCGGCCGGTTGGTCAGCCGGTTCGGGGAGACCCGCACCTACATCGCGGGCATCCTCATCGTCGCCGCGGGCACCGCCGCGTGCGGCTTCGCCACCGCGTACTGGCAGTTGATCGTCTTCCGGTCCTTCGCGGGCGTCGGCTCCACCATGTTCACCGTCGCGGCCGTCGGCCTGCTCATCCGCATCACGCCACCGCCCATGCGCGGCCGGGCGTCCGGGTTGTGGGCGACCGGCTTCCTCCTGGGCAACATCGGCGGCCCGATCATCGGCGCGGCCCTCGCCGAGATCTCCATCCGCGTGCCGTTCATCACCTACGCGGTCGCGCTGACCATCGCCGCCCTCGTCGTGTGGTGGTTCCTGCGCCGCTCCACGCTCGCCGCGCTCGACTCCAGCACCGACCAGGTGTCGCTCACGGTGACCCAGGCGCTCGGCTCGCCCGCCTACCGCGCGGCTTTGGCGTCCGGCTTCGCCAACGGCTGGGCCGTGTTCGGCGTCCGGATCTCGTTGGTGCCGTTGTTCGTCGTGGAGGCGCTGCACGGCGGACCGGCGCTCGCCGGTGTCTCGCTGTCCGTGTTCGCCGTGGGCAACGCGGCCGTGCTGATGATCTCCGGCAAGCTGTCCGACACCGTGGGGCGCAAACCACTGGCCATGACCGGCCTCGCGGTGTCCGCCGTGGGCACCATCTGGCTCGGGTTCACCACGAGCGTGCCGATGTTCATGGTGGCGTCCCTCGTCGCGGGCGTCGGCGCGGGACTGCTGAACCCGCCGCAGAACGCCGTGGTCGCCGACGTCATCGGCACGAAGGCCAAGGGCGGCCCGGTGCTCGCGGCGTTCCAGATGGTCACCGACCTCGGCGCCATCATCGGCCCGCTGCTCGCCGGCGTGCTGGTGGACCACGTGTCGTACAGCGCGGCGTTCACCCTCACGGGTGTGATCATCGCGGTGGCCCTCGCGGTGTGGGTGTTCGCGCCCGAGACGCTGCCCCGCGTGCCGTCGACGCACGTGGCGGAGGACGTGGCCAACGAGTCCGGCCGCCTGGACGAAGGTCCGGAGGTGCCCCTCGGCGAGCGGCTGGCGGGCCGTCCCCGTCAGCCGGACGCGTGACCACTCAGGTTCTGCTCAGCATCTCTCGGTAGCGTGCGGCGACAGGTGAGCGGGAAGGATGCGACGACGTGGGTGGCGCTGAGCGCAACGCTCGGAAGAAGAAGCAGGAACAGCGCGCGGTGAAGGCCGTGGCCTCGGCGCAACGGGCCAAGGGCGACCAGACCAAGGTCGTCATCGGCGTCGTGGTCGTGGTCGTGCTGGCGCTCGTCGTGGTCGGCGGCGTGATCTGGTCCAACTCCGGGTCCCCGAACAACGACGCCCTCACCCCGCCGGACGACATCAAGGGCGTGGCCGCGACGGTCAAGCGCGAGGGCGCCGTCGTCGTCGTGGGCGACGACACCGCGAAGGCCACGATCGACCTGTACGAGGACTTCCTGTGCCCCGCCTGCGGGCAGTTCAAGAAGCTCTACGGCGAGCAGATGAAGCAGGAGATCGAGAAGGGCGCGCTGCGCGTCCGGTACCACCCGCTGCCGTTCCTGGTGAAGTATTCCAGCCCCGAGGGTTACTCGAAGGACGCGGCGAACGCCTCCCTGTGCGCCGCCGACCAGGACAAGTTCTGGCAGTACCACGAGTCGCTGTTCGCCAAGCAGCCCGAGGAGGGCGGCCCCGGCTACACCAAGCAGCAGCTCGTGCAGCTCGGCACCGACCTCGGCATCACCGCGCCCGGGTTCAAGACGTGCGTCGACGGCGACACCCACGTCGCGGAGGCCCAGGCGGAGCTGGACAAGGCACGCGGCACCTCGTTCTTCAAGGGCACCCCGACCGTCGCCGTCGGCGACCAGAAGATCGATGTCGGCGACCGCGACTGGCTCACCAAGCTGGTGAAGTAGCTCAGGACAACCCCGGCGCCGGCGGCGGTCCGCCGTCCCAGCGGACCAGCCGCCGCGCCTTGCCGGTCTCCGCGCGCGGCACCGCGCCCGGCGGCGCGACCACCACCCGGCACGTGATGCCGAGCCGTTCCCGCAACGCCACCACGAGGTCCGCGTGCAGGCGCTCGTCGTCCGGGCCCTCCACCACCACCCACAGCTCCGGCCGTGCGCGGCGGTCCTCCACCACCAGGTAGTGCGGCCCCACCCGCGGGTCGGCGAGCACCACGCTCTCGACCTCCGACGGGAACACGTTCACGCCGCGCACCACCAGCATGTCGTCCCGACGGCCCAGCACCTTGCTCATGCGCCGCAACGTCCGCGGGCTGTCCGGCACCGGACCCGCCAGTGCGGCGACGTCGCCGGTCCGGTAACGCAGCAACGGCATCCCGGTCTTCGTCAGCGTCGTGAACACCAGCTCGCCCGGCGTGCCGTCCGGCACCGGCCGGCCGTCCGGGTCCACCGCCTCCACCAGGAAGTGGTCCTCCGCGACGTTCAACATGCCCGCGGAGTCGAGCGATTCGCACGCCACGCCCGGCCCGATCACCTCGGACAGCCCGTAGACGTCCAACGCGCGCAGCCCGAGCAGCCCCTGGATCTGCTCCCGCATCCCGTCCGTCCACGGTTCCGCCCCGAACACGCCCACCCGGAACGACGGTTCCACCCCGGCGCTCCGCAACGCCTCCCCGAGGTGCACCGCGTACGACGGCGTGCAGCACAGGACGTCCGGGCGCAGGTCGGCGATCAACCGCACCTGCCGCTCCGTCATGCCGCCCGAGACGGGCAACACGGTGGCCCCCAACCGCATCCCGCCGTGATGCACCCCCATGCCGCCCGTGAACAGCCCGTAGCCGTAGGCGTTGTGGATGAGGCTCTTGGCAGACACACCGGCCCCACCGAGGGCACGAGCCATCACCGAGGCCCACACGTCCACGTCGTGCGCGGTGTAGGAGATGAGCGTGGGCCGCCCACCCGTACCCGACGACCCATGAACACACACAATCCGCTCATCAACCAGAAACCCGTCCGGGTAGTGCTCCCACAGGTCCTGCTTCGTAACGAACGGCAACCGCCACAGGTCGCCCAACGACACATCCCGGGCGTCCCGAACCCCAACCTCCCGCAACCGCCGCGCCTGCACCCCCTCGGCCCCCAGGAGCCGCCCCACCATCCCCCGCAACCGCCGCTCCTGAACCCGGCGCCGAACCTCCGGTCGCACACCCTCAGCGTCCGGCTCCACCAACGACGAGACACCCATGCACCCCGTCCTAGCAGCCCGAACGTGCGACCGGTACCCCCGATTTCCATCTGCGTGGTGGCATGTTGTACGGTATTGCCACACGACAACGGCGGGGACGCCGGGAAACGTGCAGGCACGGGGCTGTGGCGCAGCTGGTAGCGCATCACACTGGCAGTGTGAGGGTCAGGGGTTCGAGTCCCCTCAGCTCCACCAAACGATTATTAGCACGAACACCTCTAGGGGCGGATTCCGGTAAAAGCCGGGTTCCGCCCCTTTGGCTTGTGTGGGATTACCGGTGTCATGCGGCCGGGGCCGGTGATCTTGATCTTGACGACGAAGGTCTCCACCAGCGCCTTGCGTTGGTTGGGATTGCCCGCGTTCAGTACCTCGGTGATGTGCTGCTGGACTTCGTTGAGGCTGGCCGCGTCGGGCATGACGGGCTCGCTCTCCAGCTCTTCGGCGAGTTCAGCTTCCCGTTCGCGCAGTGAGCGTTGCGTGTTGCGGTGGCCGCGTTCGTGGAGGGTGTGGGAGATGGTCTTGGACCTGAGCCGGTCCTTGGTGTAGAGGCCGAAGATGAGCCGGACGAGGATCGCCTCGGCCTCGTTGATCACGAGCTTGTCGGTCTGGGGGTCGACGTCGTAGCCGGGTGGCGGCGGGCCTCCCTTCCACTTGCCCTGTTCGGCTCTGCGTTCCATGTCCGAGGTGACCCGGCCCACGATCAGGTGCCGCTCGAACTGGGCGAACATGGCCAGCATCCGGCCGATCGGGGTGGAGGTGTCGAAGGGCTCGGTCGCGGACCGGAAGGCCACGCCGCACTCTTCCAGCTCTTCGAGCAGGGTCACGGTGTCGCGCAGGTTCAGGACACCCGCGACCGCCTCCCACGGCGTGAGCGTGTTCCCCTGCGCGTCAACGAAATCTTCCTTGTCGAACCCAAGGGCGTAGCGGCGCGGCATCGCGTGGTACTCGCCGCTGATCATCATGTCCGTGGCGACCTTGCAGGCGGCGTCGGACAGCGGCAGCACCGCGGCCAACTCCGAGCGCCCCAGCCGGGGCGGCGCGGTGCGACGGCGACGGGTGCGCGGGCGGTTGACGATGGGCACCACGGGAACGTGGCCCATGCCGTGTTCGTCGCGCCGCTCCTCGAGCCTGCTCGGACAGCAGGTCCAGGCGGTTGGCCTGCCAGATGTGCCACAGCTCCGCGTCGGTCGCCTGCTCCCCACCCGACTTGAACCCGGTGACGTCCAAGCGCTCGTCGAGCGCGTCCACGATCAACTGCGGCCAGTTGATCACGACCTGGCGCACGCGGCCGTCCAGGCGGCGGATCAGTTCCGGGTGCATGTACTACGAGGGCTGTTCGCCCTCGTAGTAGGCGTCGTATAGCTCCAGCTCGGGCAGCAGCGCGTTGTGCAGCCGCGCCAACCGCGACACCCACTGGACCGGGGACAGTGTGAACCTCGTGGAGATCGTCAACCCATCACCACCATCCGCCCCGACTTCCGCGGCTTCGAGCCGCGCAGTTTCCAGCCGCCGACCGCCATCGCGGCCGTGGGGACCGCGTCGATGCGTCGGCCGGTCTTGCCGCGCTCGGGCTTGTCCGGGCGGATCAGGTCGGGTTCACCGGGTGGGTGTCGGACCTCCACCGCGTCGAAGCACCACTCGGCGACGGGGTTGCCGTGGTGGGACCAGCTGCGCGAGCGGGTCAGGGCCATCAGTTTGTTCATGCCGTGGGTCATGCCCTCGTAGGTCTGTGCCACCGGGAACATCGGCACGCCGGTCCGCCGTTCGAGGCGTTGGCGGACGGGTTCGCCGGATCACTCGTCGTAGGAGATATCGGCGACGCGCAGCAGGCCGGTGTCGGCGGTGATGTCGTCTTCCACCCGGTCGTAGTCGATGACCTCTCCGTCGGTGACGGTGAGCCAGCCCTGTTCGGCCCATCGGCTGCCCTTGCCGTCGGTGCGTTCGTCCAGGAACTCCACGGCCGACTCCGGGAGCCAGAACCGCCACAGCACGGAGGCGTGGCCGTCGATGCCGTCCGGGACGACCAAGCACCACGCGGTCAGGTCCACCTTGGATGCGAGGTCGAGGCCGCCCCAGGCCGGGCGCCGGGCGAAGGCTTCCCGCAGCTGGGCGGGCTCGTCGTGCTCGGTCTTGGCGAAGCTGGTCGGGTCGTTGCCCGCGGTGGTGGCCGCGATCAACAGCGGCTCAAGCCGGGTGCCCATGCCAGTCCGCATGGCGGTCCAGAAATCGCCGTTGGGCTGGGTCAGGACCTCATCGAAGATCACGGCGGACGGGTTGGAACCCGGGTTGCCCAGCGCGTCGGCCGGGACGACCGCGTACACCGAGTTGGTCTTGCGGTCCACGATCCGCGCGGAGTGCTCGATGACCCGCAGTCGCCGCGATAGCACCGGGGACAGCGCGACCATGCGGGCGGCGACGTTGAAGACCAGGCGGGCCTGGTCGGTGTCGCGGGCGCAGCCGTAGATCTCGGCGGACTCGACGCCGTCGCCCACGAGCATGTGGAGCACCGCGAACGCCAGCAGCGGACCTCGCCGAACAAGGGCTTGACGATGTCCTCGCGCTGCCAGTTGGCGAGGATGAACGGCCGCCTGGCCCAGCGGTCTTTGGTGTGGACGCAGATTTCCTGCGCGAAGGCCACCGCGTGATCCGCGCGTGGCACGCACAGGTGCTCGCCGCGCTTGCGGCAGGTGCGGCCGTCGAACTGATGCCCGCACACCGGCAACCGCGCCCCGCGATTGGGTGTCGTGGTGGTTGTTCGGGGCGTAGCGGTGCCGGTGCGCGAGCGGGTCTGGGTGCGCTTGGGGTTGGCGCGGGGCTTAGCCGAGGAGGCGGTCCGGGCCGTTGTGGTTCTGGTCGAGGCCACCGCCCACCTCGGCCTTGACCGCCCGGCGATCGGACGGGGTCATGCCGAAGCGTGCGGCGAACTGGAGGAAGGGGCGCTCGGCCTCGGACTGGATCGCCAGTACCGGGTTCTTCACCAGCCCGCCCGATCCCTGCACGAGCAGGGCCGAGCTGTTGAGCAGGGTGGTGGCCTCGCGGTAGCGGGCCGGCGCTTGGCACAGGATGGCGAAGGCGTCGGCGTCCCGGACGGTCAGCACCTTGCGGGCGACCAGTCCGGGTGCGAGCCGGTCCCGGATCGCGCGGGCCGGGTCGGACAGCCGGTCCGGCGGTTCGACCTCGGCATCGGGTGGGACCGGCTCGCGGGTGTTGATCCGGTCGGGGCGGTCACCGTGCGGCACGCGCAGCGACGTGGGCTTGGGTGCGGGTCCACGCTTGCCCACTGACCACCCCCGTTTCGTGGCAGTCGGCGAGCTGATCGGAGGGCTCGAACCCGTGCAGGCGGGGGATGCGCTCGCCCTGGCAGCCGCGAAAGTCATTCGTATTAAGGTGTGCCGGTGTCCATGACGATCACGGTGCCTTACGACGAGCGCCTGTTCGAGCGCACGACCCGGTTCCTGCTCCGTCCGCAGCTCAACCGGCTCTACGTGCTGGGCGCGGTGCTCGTCGCGCTTGGCGTCGCCATGCTGACCCTGACGACGATCGACAAGGTGGTGGGGATCGTCTGTGTGATCCTCGGCCCCCTGCTGGTGTTCCGCATCGGGCGGGTCACGGCCGCCCAGGCGCTGGAGGCGCAGTGGTCCGCCACTCGGGCCGCGTTCAACCTGGTGATCGACGACCAGTGGGTGAGCATCGCGTACCCGCTGGCCCAGATGCGGTACCACTGGGAGACGCTGGCGCGGGTCGTGGAGAAGCCCGACGTCTGGTACCTGATGTTCACCAAGTCGCAGGCCGTCCCGCTGCCCAAGAACCTCATGACCCCGGAGCAGCAGGCCGAGTTCGCCGCCCTCGCCGCCGCGCGGACGTCGGTGGTCCCGCTACGGCGTGCGTCGGCCCAGCGCGCGTGAAATAGCCCGGCCACCGGCCCGCACGGCGGGCGGCACGGTGTCGGTGCGGGTCTCGATCGGCACCACCACGGAGACGGCGGCCACCACGTCGCCGTTCGGGCCGTGCACCGGGGCGGCCATCGAGTAGGTGATCGTCTCGATCTGCCGGTCCGAGATGGCGTAGCCGTCCCGCCGGACGGTCGCCAACGCGGTCCGGAGCGCCTTCGGCGTGGTGATGGTGTGCCGGGTGAACCGCTTCATCGGGGCCTTCAAAGCCCGTTCCGACGACGAGGGTCGCGCCACCACGACCATCGGTAACGGTCACCAGGCCGGACGGGACGACGGTCACCGCCGCCTACGCCGGCGCGGGCCTGGCGACAGAGGTCACCGATCCCGCGGGCGGCAGGTGGCTGCGCGAGTACGACGCCCACGGCAACCTGGTGGTCGAAACGGACCCGGCGGGTGCCACCACGAGGTTCGAGTACGACGAACGCGGCCACCTCGACCGCACAATCGACCCGCTCGGCAACGTCACGCGGTACGAGACGGACGACGTCGGGCTGATCACCGCGATCACCGACCCGCTCGGTGCCACCACCCGACACCAGCGAGACGCCTTCGGCCGTGTCGCCGCCACGACCGACGCGCTCGGCGGTACCACCCGGTACAGCTGGACCGTGGAAGGCAGGCTGTTGGCGCACCCGCCCCGACGGTAGCACCGAGCAGTGGCGCTACGACGGCGAGGGCAACCGGGTCGAGCACGTCGACGCGCTCGGGCAGGTCACCCGCACGGAGTTCACCTTCTTCGACCTCCCGGCGGCCCCCACCACTTTGGACGGTGCTCGCACGTCGTACACATACGACACGGAGCTGCGACTCGTCGAGGTCGTCGGCCCGCACAGGTTGAGCCGGCGCTACGAGTACGACGGCGCAGGTCGCCTGCGGCGGGAGGTCGACTTCGACGGCCGGGTGCTCACCTACACCCATGACGCCGCCGGCAGGCTGTCCACCCGCACCAACGGCATGGACGAGACGGTCTACGAGCGCGACGTTCACGGCGACGTGGTTGCCAAGCACACACCGACCGGCACGGCCACCTTCGACCGCGTCCCCTGCGGTCGCGTGGTCCGGGCGACCAACCCGGACACCGAGGTCGTCTACGAACGGGACGCCCGCGGGCGCGTGCTGGCCGAAACCGTCGCCGGACGTACCGTCCGATCCGGTTTCGACGCCGTAGGCAGGCGTGTGTTCCGCGAGACCGCGGTGGGCGTGACCTCCGCCTGGGAGTACGACGCGGCGGGCAGCCCGGTGGCGCTGCACGCGACCGGCGGCAGCCTCGCCCTCCAGCACGATCCGCTGGCCGCCAGATTGAGCGGAGCCTGGGCGAGCTCACCGTCACCCAGCCGTGGTCGCCCGCGCACCAGCTGACCGGTCAGGTCGTCGCGGCCAAGCAACCGATCACCCACCGCAGCTGGCGGTACCGACCGGACGGCAACGTCGAGGGGATCGCCGACCCGGCCGGTGAACGTCGGTTCGCGCTCGACCGTGGGGGATCGAGTGTCGGTCACCGTGACGGGGGAGGGCACGGACGTCCGGTTCACCTCCGTTCCCGCCGTCCAGGTGGGGAGCCGAACGTCCAAAGCCGGGTCGCTCTGACCCACGAGCGGAGACCGATGGGAACTACCGGGGGTGGGGACGATGAACGGCGTGGTCTCGGTTCGGTTGGCACCTGAGTGGGGCACCGACCCGCTGTGGGTGCGCAAGGACGGTGACCCGATTCCGGCGAACTACTCGGCCGAGCGGTTGGCGGACGATTTTCGGCGTGCCTGCCGACCTCGTCGCGGCGATCAACGCGTGGGACGACGAGTTCCAGACCGTCTACGACCCGGACGACCCGATGGATTCCGGATTTCCGGACGAGGCGACCACGGCGGCGTGGCACGAGCGGGGTGGGCGGTTGGCTGAGAGGTTGGCCGCGGTATTTCCGGTGCGAGTCGAGTTCCATACCGCGCGCGGGGACCGCGTGTTCGGCGGTTGAGGTCAGCACCCGCGGGCACTGATCACAGGGGAGTGGTGGTCAGGTCGTTATCTGGGATCCAGCCGGTTCGGTAGGCGTGGTGCCGGCACTCTCGCTCGCCTCAGTGGAGGCGTAGCGCCGCCGTTGAAGCTCATCGCGTTCAGCGTCGGGGATCGTCATCGATTCGGCCAGCACGGCGGCGAGCGCGTGCACTTGGGTGTCGTCGATGTCGATGTGGAAGAGCCACCGGATGTTCTCGTCGCGCGTGATGAGGTCGATCGCCGAGCGTGACCTTCTACCTTGTGCGGTAGTTGTTCGGACGTATCGCACCTGGTCGATCGGGATGTCTTGGCGGATCTCGGCTTGCTCCAGGAATGTGCTCGCCTTGGCCGTGATGATGCGGCGGTCCGTGACGGCGACCAGCGTCCTAGCCGCGGCCCTCGCTGTCGCCAACTTCTCCTTCGCTCCGTCGACGATCGCGGAGATGGGGCTGAGGGGGTCGAGCTGGTCGGGGAAGCCGAGGACGCGCAGGGTCTCGTCGTCGTCCAGGAGCCATCGCAGAATGCGGAGGTAGGGCTCTGGCTCCAGTGATCCGGGTGCGCAGACGACGTCCGCGGCTTCCAGCGGTGGGGCCGGCGGATGGAGGGCATCGGCAAGGGGCTCGATCACCTCCAGGAGCCGGGCGGAGACTTCGCGGGCTGCCTTCACGTCCTTCCGCTTCCCCGGCAGCGGCCACGTGTCGGGGCCGCGGAGTTCGGCGGTGATCCGCAGCTCTCGGGTCAGCGCGTCGGCGATGCTCGTCGCCTCGGCGAGGGTGACGTCGAACTCCGCGCGGGTGTCGCGCGCGATGACCTCGGCGTAGTGCGCTTCGGCGGCGTCTTCTCGTCCAGCGGCTCTCGCCCTTGCCGCGCGAAGCGCGTGATACCCGGTCCATGCTTCGAGGGAAGACAGGAGGGCGTGGACGTCGAAGGCGATCGCCTCGGCGTTCGTCTGGAGATACTCACGATGGCCGCGTGCGTCGGCCTGACCGATCTGCCTCACGTGGTCGCGGATGTTCCCCTGGTAAAGCTCGAGCTGCTTCTGCAACAACGGTCCGCTGCCTGCGACGTCGTCCCACAAGGACGTCGGGACCGACTCGATCTCTCGTGCCTGGTCGACCGCGCGGTTGATGGCGGCGACGAGCCCTGTCAGTTCGGCCCACTGACCCTTGCGGGTGGTGGTGAGGATCTGATTCGTCACCGCGAGGTTGGTCCTGACGAGGCCCGAGATCTGACTCAGCATCACCTGGAGGCCGACCATGGCCAGCGCCGGCCCGATCAAGGCCGCGACTCGCGCCTTGCTCACCGCGCTCACGGAGTAGAAGCGGGCCTGGTGCACGATGCGGCCGGACACCGTCACCGCTCCCAGGTTTCCGCCGTCCTTGACCGCGAGCGTCGCGCCGTTGTTCAGCAGGGCCTGTGTCGTGGCGCCGATCCTGTAGAGCCCCTGCACGCCGGCGAACGCGTTCCCGAGATTGCCGACTGCGGTCGTCGCGTTCCCGATCGAGGCGAGGATCGCTGAGATCTGCTTGCGGTCGGCAGCCGGCACGATCCCGAAGTCGATCAGGTCGGGCTTCAGCTCCGGAGGGACCTCACCGGCGATGACGGCCACCCCCGGGAGCACCTCCACCAGGACCGTCGACGCCGTAGTCGAGTCGATGCCCGGATCCGAAATGGGGCCGTCCGCCACAGGCGCGTCGGTGGTATCGCCCCGGCCGTTCTCCTCAGGCTCGGCGGTTCTCACCGAATCCGAAGGCTCCTGCATGTGATCTCCTCCCGCAGGCGCGCGCAACGGCCGAACCTCGTCGGCGTTGACCGCCGGAGTCTACGGCTCAGGGGTGGCACGACGAACCGAAGTCCAAAGTGGACAGTCAGGGCTTCGATCGGAATCCTGGTGCGTGCACGGGGTGCCGCCTGCTGCCGCGGATGTGATATGTAACGGGAGGGGCGCTCGGGCGATGGACTTACGACAGCCGTGACCGCGTGAGGAGGCGCCGGTGGTCGTGGAGCGGGACGCGGCTGGTGGTGCGCCTCCTCCTCGAGTCACTGCCGACGAGTTGCTCGACCTCCGCGAGAAGCAGTGGTCGGCGCGGCTTCGCGGGTGTTCGCTCGTGGCCGAGCTGGAGGTCAAGGACGAGCACGCCCGGCAGGCGGCCAAGGCGCTGGGGCGGGTGTACGCCAAGTGGCGCTCACGGGGCCACCCGGATCGCGTGTTCGCGCGGTGGCCCGCCTGCGTCGCCGTGGCCCTCACCGGGATCGCCGCCCGCGAGTACCGCCAGGGCGAGCTGTGGCCCGAGGTGTGGCGGAACCTGGGGTACGACGGCGAGCAGCAGGACCGGACCTTCTGGGGCCAGGGGTTCCACACCGCGGTCCGGCACCTGGGGATGCCGGACTTCCCCGAGATGCGCACGAAGTACGTGGGTCCGGTTCTCATGCACACCGGCATCCCGAACTACTGCCTGGACGACTACTTCCGCCTCGTCGCCCAGCGCCGGGCCATCGACCCGGACCTCGACCCCGAGGGCTTCCTCGACTGGGCGACCGCGGTGCCCACGCGGCTCGACGTGCTGGACGTGCCCGCCCGCCGCTTCCTCGAGCACGGCAGCGACTACGCGCTGGACTTCCTCGGCCGCACCTTCGACCTGCTGGACCGGCTCGGTGACCCGACCCCGGACAACGCGGGCTTACCGGCGCGAGTGGTGGTACGGGCCCGGGAACTGGCCTCCAGCGGCGGTTTGAGCGTCCGGTCCGGCAGCCACCGCCGCGTGGAACGGCCGCGTATCGGGCTCGACCCGTTCGGCCGCGGTATCGAGGTGATCCTGCCCGCGACCGGTGACGCGGTCGACGGCGCGGCCCTGTGGGCGGTGACCGCGGACGGCGTCACGCGCACGGTGCGCAGCCAGGCACCGTGGGAAGGGGTGGCGGAATCGGTGCCACCCGCCGCCTTCACGTTGTTGCAGCCGGTCCGCACCGTGGTCGCCGCGCGGGAGGGCAGCGGTGACCGGACGGAGCTGACGGTCGTCGACGCCAAGTCCCCGCTCCTGGCCTTCACGGCCGACGGCCGACGCCTCGCGGCGAGCATTCCCCTGCCGCCCGACGACGTCTGGCTGGTCCACCCCGACGAGTACGAACTGGTCGCGGACGGTCCTCTCCGGATCACCGTCGAGGGGCAGCTCCCACTCGGCTGGACGGGCTGGCGGCTCCGGCAGGTGCGCCTGGCCGACGTCCGGTCCCTGGAGCTGGCGGGCATCACGGCCACGCGGCGCTTCGTCCGCGGTTACCCGCGACCCCGGATCGAGGTGGGCGGCCCGGTCGCGGGTGTCACCACCCCCTACGGCACCCCGGTGCACGCCGACCTCCCCGCGATCTGGCTGCCGGGCCGTGCGGACGCGGAGACGACGTGGACCGTCGAACTGCGACGCAGCGGTGACGACACGCCCGTGCTGTCCACGACCCGCACGGTCCGGGCACCGCACTCCGTCACCGGCGTGTGGGACGACCTGCCGCGTCCGGTGCTGGGCTCGTTCGACATCACGGTGCGCGGCCCGCTCGGTCGCGGCGTGAGCCGCACGGTGTTCGTCGCGGAGGGGCTGGGCAGTCGCTTCGCGCCGGCGGCGCGCGTGTTCGCCGGCCGCGGCCTGGTGCGCGGCCGGGCGGAACTGGTCGCGCCGGTCGGGGCCGGAGCGGTGCCGGGTGCGCTCGACTTCGCCCCCGAGGTGCGTGCCGGTGTCGTGGAGTACCGCACCGGGACCGAGACCGAGCCCCTGGTGGTCACGCCGCCGCACCTCCAGGTGATGCACGAGCAGGCGGACCAGTCGCTGGCCTGGTCGGCCGGGCCGCTGCGCATCGCCGCGGACCTGTTCGCCGACCACCCCGGTGTGCTGCTGGTGCGCGTGCCCGGCGTCGGCGAGGTCCCGCCGCTGCGCGTGGTCGTGTCGGGAGCGGTCGTGCAGACCGTGCCGCCCAGCGGTCGGTCCCGGGGCACGGCCCGCTACGACCTGGTCCGCATCGCGGACACCGTCGCCGAGCACCACAGCGCCGAACTGGCGCTCGACCTCGGCGGGACGTCGGTGCGCGTGGCGTCGATCCGGCCCCGCCGCCTGGCGCGGGGTGTCCGGCGCGTGGAGGAGCACCTCCGGCTGGTCGAGCCGGTGTTGGTGGAAGGTCTCACCGCCGGCATCTACGCGACGACGGCGCCGTGGCGTGGTCCGACCGCGGTGCCGGTCGCCGGCGACATCCCGTTGCCCGCGGAGTTGCGGCACGCGGGACCGCTGCTGGTCGAGCTGCGCGTGGACGACCCCTGGGTGCCCGCCGAGTGGCCCGACTGGCCGGAGCAGTTCGTCGTGGTGCCCGGCGAGGGACACCTGGTCGGCGAGGACCCGGAAGAGGAGGCGTTGTCCCGGTTTGTGGCGGGTGTCGGCCCGTTCCCGGCGGACATCCGCGACCTGCGCCGGCTCTGGGCGTTGATCCACCTCGCGCCCCGGCTGCGTGCCGCGCGCGATGTCGCCGCGTTCCGGGAGACCTGCGCGGAACCGTTGCGCCGCAGCACCATCGACGCGCTCGAAGCCCTGGTGGCGCTGCGCCTGTCCCCGGAGCAGACCGCGACCGCGGTGATCTCGGCGGGGTTGGCGTCGTCCGGCGTGCCCGGCGGTCACCACGCCGAGGCGGCCCGGCGGCTCTGGTCGCTGTCCCCGCTGGCCGGTGTCCTGGTCGCCGCCGCGGCCGACGAGGACTGGCTCGACGCCGCCCGCCGCCAGTGCGGTGACTGCGTCGACGTCATCGTCGCGGAGGGACGGGACCCCCACGCGGGCGTGGGCAGGTTCGGTCCCGAGACGGCCGCGCTGACCACCATGCCCGTGCAGCAGTTGGAAGGCGTGTGGCGGGCCGCCCGGGTGGTGCCCCACGGGCTGCTGGACGCCGACAGCAGGGCGGTCGCCGCCCGCAGGCTGTTCGACCGGCGCGACGACGACCGCGTCCGGGACGTGGGCCGGTCGACCACGACGTGGTTGCCGGGCCTGGTGGAACTGGTGGCGGACCGACCGGTGCTGCGTGCCCAGGTCGCCGCACGCACCCCGCCGCCGGGCCGGACCGGGTGGTGGGGCATCCCGGCGTTGTCGGCGGCGTTCGCCGTCGTCGCGCGCCTGGCCGCGCGTGGTGTGCCGGCGTGCGTGGCCGTCGAGCGGGAGTTCCGGCAGACGTGGGCGGAGCTGGCCGGGATCGCGCCCGAGATGGCGGTGCTCGACCTGGTGGTGGCCGAGTTGTTGATCGCACGCGCGGAGGGGGAGCAGGGTGAGCCGCACCCTGGACTCACTGGGGACCAGTGAGTTCGTCGTCGAGAGCTACCGCCGGTACCTGGGGTCGCTGCTGCCGGTCCGGGAACCACGCATCGCGAGCGCGTTGGCCCGGGAGATCGCCGAAAGCCCGGTGCTCGCCAAGGGGCCGTTGCTGGAGGCCACGCCGCCGTACGCCACGGGCGCCACCCTGCGCGAGCTGATCGACCGCGGGGTCCTCGCACCGTCCTTCGCGGACCTGGCGCTGCCCCTCGACCGCCCGCTCTACCGGCACCAGGAGGAGGCGCTGCGCAAGGTCGCGCGGGGACGCAACGTCGTGGTGGCCACCGGTACCGGGTCCGGCAAGACCGAGAGCTTCCTGCTGCCCGTCCTGGACTCGCTGGTCGCGGAGCACGCGCGTGGCACGCTCGGAGCGGGTGTGCGCGCCCTGCTGCTGTACCCGATGAACGCCCTGGCCAACGACCAGCTCAAGCGGCTGCGGGGCCTGCTGGCGGACACCCCGGCCATCACCTTCGGCCGGTACACCGGCGACACCCCGGACAGCGCCCGCCGCGGCGTCGAGTCCTTCGAAGCGCTCAACCCCGGGGAACCCCGCCTGCCCAACGAACTGCTCAGCCGCGAGGAGATGCGGGCACGACCACCGCACCTGCTGCTGACGAACTACGCGATGCTGGAGTACCTGCTGCTGCGGCCCGCCGACCTGGAGCTGTTCGAGGGGCGGACCTGGCGGTACGTCGTGCTGGACGAGGCCCACGTCTACGACGGGGCCAAGGCCGCCGAGGTCGCGATGCTGCTGCGGAGGCTGCGGGACCGGGTGGCCCCCGGGGAACCCGTGCAGTGCATCGCCACGAGCGCGACCGTCGGCGACGACCCGGTCAAGGTCACGGGCTTCGCGACCAAGCTGTTCGACGCCCCCTTCGACTGGGTGGACGACGACCCGGACCGGCAGGACCTGGTGCGTGCCGCCAGGGTGGAGGCGCCGGAAGGCCCGTTCTGGGGACCGCTGCCGGGTTCGGCCTACCTCGACCTCGCCGGTGCGGCCGATCCCGCGGCGGAGGTGTTGCGGCTGGCCGAGGAGCACGGGTTCGCCGCGGACGACGCCGGTACCGCGTTGGCCCACGAACTCGGCATGGCCCGGCTGCGTGCCGCGCTGGCCCGCGGCCCCGGCACGCTGGACGCGCTCGCCGACGACCTGCTGCCCGACGAACCGCTGCCCGCCGGACGACGGCCGGGCGAGGTCGTGGCGGCGATGGTCACCGCGGGCAGCGGGGTCCGCGACAACGCCGGCTCCCCGGTGCTGTCGGCGCGCTACCACCTGTTCGCCCGCGCCACCGAGGGCGCGTTCACCTGCCTGACCTCCGCCGGTCCGCACGTGGCGCTCGGCAGGCACGAGACGTGCCCGTCCTGCGAAGGCGCGATGTTCGAGTTCGGCGCCTGCAAGCGGTGCGGCGCGGTCCACCTGAGCGGCACGGTGGTCACCGGCGACCGGTTCGTCCCGCGCACGGCCGGCGAGGGCAGGCGGGGCTGGCTGCTGCTCGGCGACGCCCCGATGGCGGTCGACCAGGACGACGACGCGCTGGAGGACACGCCCGCGCTCACCGCCCAGGACCGGTTGCTGTGCGTGGCGTGCGGTGGGCTCCACACCGCCCCGCGCGCCGAGTGCGGCCGGGCCGGCTGCGCGGGCGACCTGCTCTGGCCCGTTCGCCTGCTCGACACCCACGAGGAATCACCCAGCGGGTGCGCCTCGTGCGGAGCGCGTGGTCGGTCGGGTGTGGTGCGCTTGTTCGAGAGCGGCAACGACGCGGCGGTCTCGGTTCTGACGACCGCGCTCTACCAGGCGCAGCCGCCCGCGCCCGACGACGACCAGGCCGATCAACCCGGTGCAGGCCGCAAGCTGCTGACGTTCAGCGACAGCAGGCAGGCCGCCGCGTTCTTCGCGCCCTACCTGGAGACCAGCTACTCGGGCATCCAGCACCGCGCGCTGCTGCTGCGCGGGCTCGCCGCGGCGGCGCGGGACGGTGATCCGATCAGCATCGGCGACCTGGCGTTCCACGTGGCGAAAGCCGCCGACCGCGCGGGTGTGTTCCCGCGCCGGACGTCCCGCCAGGAGCGCGAGCGGGACGTCCTGCTGTGGATCACGCAGGAGCTGGTGGCCACCGACGACCGGCAGTCCCTGGAGGGCCTGGGTCTGCTGCGGGTCACGATGGACCGGGGGTGGCCACTGCCCCCGGCGCTGCGGTCCCTCGGGCTCACCGAGGACGAGGGGTGGGCGTTCCTGGAGGAACTGCTGCGCAGCCTGCGTCAGCAGGGCGTCCTGTCCATGCCGGACGGTGTCGATCCCGCGGACGAGGCGTTCGATCCGCGACGGGGTCCCGTGTACGTCCGGGAGGACGGTGCGGAGCGCAAGCGGAAGGTGCTCAGCTGGCTGCCCACGCGGGGGGTGAACCGCCGGCTCGACTACGCCGGGCGCGTGCTGCGTGCCCTGGGCTCGGACCTGGACGCCACCGAACTGCTGCGCGGGTGCTGGAAACTGCTCACCGCCCGGCGGGACGGCTGGCTGGTCCCCGAAACCGTGCGCGGGCTCGGCGTGGTCCGCCGGATCGACCACACCTGGCTGCACCTGGCCCCGGTGGACCGCCCCGTGCACCGTTGCGACCTGTGCCGGCGGATCACGGCGTTCTCCGTGCGCGACGTGTGCCCCACGCTCGGCTGCACGGGCCGTTTGCGGCCGTTCACCGTCCCGCCCGTCGCCGAGGACGACAACCACTACCGGCTGCTCTACACGACGATGAACCCCGTGCCCATGGTGGCCTTGGAGCACACCGCGCAGTGGACCAGCCAGGACGCGGCCGACATCCAGCAGCGCTTCGTCAACGGGCAGGTCAACGTCCTGTCCTGCTCGACCACCTTCGAGCTGGGCGTGGACGTGGGCGAACTGCAATCCGTCGTGCTGCGGAACATGCCTCCCACGACCGCGAACTACGTGCAGCGCGCCGGTCGCGCCGGCCGTCGCACCGACTCGGCGGCGCTGGTGGTGACCTACGCCCAACGCCGGTCGCACGACCTCACCCGCTACGCCGATCCGACCTCGATGATCGCGGGGCGGACCAGGGCGCCGCACGTGCCGCTGGGCAACGAGCGGATCGACCGCCGGCACGCCCACTCGATCGCGTTGTCGGCGTTCTTCCGGCACGCCAAGCGGACCGCCGGCGAGACGTGGTCGACCGCGGGCGACTTCTTCCGGGGTGACCGGTCGCCGTCCACCCGGGTCCGGGACTTCCTCACACCCGTGCCGCCCGAGGTCCACCGGTCGCTGGTGAGCGTCCTGCCCGACCGGGTGCGCGCCGAGATCGGCGTCGACACCGGCGCGTGGGTGGACGAACTGGCCAAGCTGCTGGACGAGGTCCGCGTCCAGCTCGTGCAGGACGTGGAGGTCTTCGAGGAGCGCAGGCGGCAGGCGTTCGACGACCGGAAGGGCTATCTGGTCCAGCGCTACGAGATGGCGATCAACACGCTCGTCAAGAGGGACCTGCTGGGTTTCCTCGCCAACCGCAACGTGTTGCCCAAGTACGGGTTCCCCGTCGACACCGTCGAGCTGCGCACCACCTACTCCAGCTCCCCGGTCGGTCGTCGGCTGGAACTCACCCGCGACCTGTCCGCGGCCATCCACGAGTACGCGCCCGGCGGCGAGGTCGTGGCCGGCGGTCACCTGTGGCGTTCGGGCGGCGTGTACCGGCTGCCCGACCGTGAGCTGATCGGCAAGCACTACTTCGTGTGCGAGCACTGCCGGCACTACTGGGAGGGCGAGGAGGACATCGACCCGACGTGCCCGTCGTGCTCGGTGGTGGCCGGCCGCGCGCCGCGGCGGTACTACGTCCCGGAGTTCGGCTTCGTCGCCGAGCCCGAGCCGCGTCGGACCACCACCACGCCCCCGAAGCGCAGTTGGAACGGGGCCACCCACGTCCGCGCCCTGGCGGCCGAGGCGACCACCACGGCCACCTGGCTGGCGCCGCGCGGCGTTTCCCTGGACGTCGTGGCCGGCTCACGCGGGCGGTTGATCGCGTTGTCCGAAGGCCCGCACCGCGCGGGTTACCTGATCTGCGACTGGTGCGGCGCCGGTCGCGCGGTCGACGGGAAGAAGACGACCCACCAACACCTGCTCCGCGGTACCGACTGCGCGGGGCCGATGCGGCAGCGGTCGCTCGCCCACCCGTACGAGACCGATCTGATGGACATCACCTTCGGCCCACTGGCCGGGCCGCCGGTGACGGACGAAGGCGCTTGGCGGTCGCTGCTGTACGCCCTGCTCGAAGGCGCGGCCGAGCGGTTGGAACTCAGCCGCGACGACATCGACGGCACCCTCCACCCGCGCCCGGGAGGGGGAACCGGGATCGTCCTGTTCGACACCGTTCCCGGTGGTGCGGGTGGGGTCCTGCGCATCGCCGAGTCCCTGGGCGGTGTCGTCGCGGCGGCCCGCGACCGGGTCCGCGACTGCGACTGCGGTGTGGAGACCTCGTGCTACGGCTGCCTGCGCGGGTACCGCAACCAGCGGTTCCACGAGTCGCTGACCCGGCGTTCGGCGCTGGACGTACTCGAACCGCTGGTCGGGATGACGAGGGTGTAGCGCGCTCAGCGACCCGTCACCCCCTGGGGGCGTTGTCGCCGCATCCCGCCACCAGCACGAGCAGCGAGAGAAGAGTCAATGCCGAGCGCATGGTTGGTATTGGTCCGGATTCGCCGATGGCTTGCCGGGGTCGCGGTCGTCGGCCCGCCCGTCGGCACGAGCTCTTCCATGCGACGCAGTCGGTCGATGTCGCTGGACCGACCGCGTACTCCAATGCGATGCGGGAGAACTCGGCAGATCGCGCACTCGCCCGGAAGGGCGTGGATGTCAGGAGTAGACCACCGCTCGCTCGCGGAGCAATTCCCACGTCGTGACGTCCAGCTCGGCGAAGACCAGCAGTTCGTCCACCGAGTGGAAGGGGGTCGGGTGGTCTCGGCGGGCGCGGTCGATTTGGTGGGCTGCCTGCTCGTTCAGGCCGCAGCACTGCGCGATGACGGCCGGTGGGGCGTTGTTGATGTCCACCAGGCCGCCGTCGTCGTACTGGCGCGGCAGGTCGGGGCGGCCGATGCGGAGGTCCCGGGCCAGCGCCGGGTCGCGGGCCACCAGCGCGCGGGCCTCCTCCCGCCTGGCCCGCGAACTCAACGCCGCGGCCACGGCGGGGTCCTGGGCCCAGGGCTGCGGCGGCGGGGTGGGGCGGGGGAGTCCGTACACCTCACGCCGGATGCCGCTCAGCTGGACGCACGCCGCGATGATCATCGCGAGGGCGCCGATGCCGCCGATCATGCTGCGCGGGTCGTCGGAAGACGAACCCTGCTCCCGCGCGGACGGCATGATGATCATCAGCGCGATGGACACCGCGGCGTAGAGCGCGGTCCACCACCAGAGCGACGGCCGCCGCAACCGGTTCGCCGCGTGTGCGAAGGGCACCGCGGCGAGGACGCCGGCGCTGGCGATGACCACGACGAAGTACCACGTGCCGCGTGCGCGTCGAACAGGATTCATGCGGTGGGCCTTTCGGGGCGGGTTAGGCCCCTACTGTTGGCATAACGCACGTGTCGGCGCAAGGGTTTCAACACAAGACCGGATAATGCAACGCACGGTCCGTGATTTCCCGAGGGCTTTCCGTGATCAGGGGGTCAGGCCGGCCTCGTGGGCGAGGATCGCGGCCTGCACGCGGTTTTCCAGGCCGAGGCGGGTGAGGATGGTGCTCACGTGGCCTTTCACGGTGCCTTCCACCAGGTTCAGCCTGGTCGCTATGCGGGCGTTGCTCAGGCCCGCGCCCAGCAGGGCCAGCACCTCGCGTTCCCGCGGGGTGAGTGTCGCGGTGCGGGATTTGGCGTCGGTGTGCGCGGGGGTCCTCAGGGCGGTCAGCACGCGGGCGGCGACTTTCGGGGCCAGATAAGCACCTCCGGTGGCCGTGGCGTGCACGCCCGCGATGAGTTCGCGCGGGTTCCCGGACTTGAGCAGGAAACCCTGGGCACCGCTGTGCAACGCGGTGGTCAGGTAGGCGTCCTCGTTGAACGTGGTCAGGATCGCCACGGCCACCCCGGGCACGGCGCGGGTGATCTCCGCCGTCGCGGCCAACCCGTCCAGCACGGGCATCCGCACGTCCAGCAACGCCACGTCCGGGCGGTGCGCGATGGCCAGGTCCACGGCCTGCCTGCCGTCACCCGCCTCGGCCACCACGGTGATCTCCGGGTCGGTGGCCAGGATCGCCCGCACGCCCGCGCGGATCATCGCCTCGTCGTCGGCCAGCAGTACGCGGATCACGTGTCCCCTGTGTTCGGCAGCGTCGCGACCAGCTCGAAGACCTGGTCGCGGTGGGTCGTCTCGATTGTGCCGCCCGCCAGGCGGGCACGTTCGCGCAGTGCGGTGAGACCCGTGCCGGCCCCCGGCGCGCGACGTGTGCCCGTGGTCGGGTTCCGCACCCGGACGACCGTCGTGTCGGGCGTTGTGGTGACGGTGATCCGCACGGGCGCGTCCGGTGCGTGTTTGGCCGCGTTCGTCAGCGCTTCCTGGACGATCCGGTGCACGGCGCGGGCCGTGGGCGGGGGCAGGGCGCGGGTGTCCGGCCAGTCGAGGGTCACGGCCAGGCCCGCGTCCGCCGCGCGTGCCACCAGGTCCGCCACCTCCTCGGTCGGCGGGTGCAGGGGCGGCGGCGCGTCGCCGCGGAGCAACGCCACCAGGTCGGCCAGGTTCTCGGTGGCCCGGCCCGCCGCCACGCGCAGGTCGCCGGCCGCCGCGCGGTGGTGGTCCGGCAGGTCGGCCGCCAGCTCCAGCACGCCGGCCCGCAGGGCCAGCAGGCTCAGGTCGTGGCCGAGCGTGTCGTGCGCCTCGTGTGCGATCCGGGTGCGCTCGGCCAGGTGCACGCGCTCGGTCGCGAGGGCCGCCAGCTCCGCCTGCTGGCGGGCGGAGTGCCCGATCAGCCACGGGAACACCACGCCGACGGCCAGGAGCACCAGCGCCGTCGGCCAGACGTCGTGGTCGACCAAGGGGACCACGGGCGTCGTGGCCGCCAGCACGACCAGCGCGGGCCGGGCGGGCACGCGGCGACCGGCGGCGAACGCCGTCACGCCCGCCGCGAGGACCACCAGCACCGCCCACACCGGCACGTTGGTGGCCATCGCCAGGGCCGTCGTCTGGGCCGCCACCGAGGCGACGGCCAGCGACCCGAGCAGGAATCTCATGCCGCGACGGTAATCCGGTGGACCCGGACGCCCAGGACCGCCAGGTTCAGCACCGCGGCGGTGGCGACCCAGATCACCAGGGCCGGCGAGTAGTGCGCCAACTGGCCGAGCGTCAGGTCACGCCCGCCGCTCATCAGCAACCCCGACAGGCCGGGCAGGGCGAACAGGAGCACGGCCGGCACCACGCGGGGCACGAGGCGGGCGATCACCCACCGCTTCGGGACGGTGCGGCGACGCAGGTTGCGGATGCCCCGGTAGAGGCTGAACAACGTCAACGCGGCCAGCACGAGGTCGAAGTAGAGGCGTGGTGACGAGGCGGTCGGGTGACCCCCTTGGACGACCTCGGCCAGGCCGTCCTCCCACCGCGGTGTGCCCTCGTTGCCCAGCGCCACGCCCGCGTTGGTCAGCACGGCGATGCCGTACCCGGACGGGAGGAGGAGTTGGCCCGCGGTGTGCGTGAACCAGATGCCGTTGTGGCGGACGCGGTCGTCGCGGGTGTCCCAACCCATGCCGTAGGTCCAGCGCGGGTCCGAGGAGGTGTGCATCGCCTTGATGCCCTCGGGCGAGACGAGCGCGGTGCCGTCGGCCGTCCGGCCGTTGTTCTGCTGCACCACCAACCACTTCGCCATGTCCTCGGCGGTGGTGATGACGTCGTCCGAACCCGCCACGAAACGGGTCGGCTCGGCGGCCGGGATGGACATCCCGTACGCGTAGACGTAGCCCTTCGCGACGTCCGGCGGCAGGTCGTCGGGCGTGGTGGTGACGGTGGTCGTGCTCCGCATCCCCGCCGGCTCGAAGATGTTGTGCCGCAGGTAATCCGCGTACTTCTCGCCGCTCACCACCTCCACCACGCGAGCGGCCAGGTGGTAGTTGGTGTTCGTGTAGTAGTGCTTGGTGCCCGGGTCGACCGCCAACGTCGCGGACCGGGCGCGGATCACCGCGTCGGCCAGGGATCGCGGCTGCGGCAGGCTCTTCTCCGGCAACGTGCGGTCGGTGATGCCGGAGGTCTGGTTCAGCAGGTGCCGCGTGGTGATCGCCGCGCCACGCGGGTCGGCCGGCTGGAAGTCCGGCAGGTAGCGGGAGACGGGCACGTCCAGGTCGAGCCTGCCCCGCTCGACCAACTGCACGGCCGCCAGCGCCGTGAACGACTTGCTCACCGAGGCGATCGGCATCCTCGTCGTCGGGGTGACCGGCGCGCCGGTGGACGTCGTGCCGTGGCCGGTGAGGTGGACGACGCGGTCGCCCCTGGTGACGGCCACCGCGACACCCCGGTACGCGGCGGCGTCGGCGAACTCCGCCACGTACCGGTCGATCTCCGTTGTCCCGTCGGCGAAGGCGGTCACGGGCGCCAGTGCGAGGGCCAGTGCCGTCGCCGCTGTCCAAACGTGCTTCACGAGGTGCTCCTGTCGGTGCCGGTGTCACGGCGACCGTAGGAATTCCGCGTGCCCGGCACCCGACCCGAAGGGCAGGGCGCACCCCTGACCTTCGTCAGGGCGTTGGGCTGAACGGTCGAGGGGCCTACCCGCGGAGCGCGGTCCGTGCAACGTTCTCGGTCGAGCGGGCGATGTGAGACGCGAGCGGTGGGCGGTCACCGGGCTGGGAGGCGTTGATGGCGGAGGGCGTGCGGGCCGGGGCTGCCACGGACGTCGGGCGGGTGCGGGCGTCCAACGAGGACAGCCTCCTCGTCGGTACCGCGTTGTTCGCCGTCGCCGACGGCATGGGCGGTCATGCGGCGGGTGAGGTGGCCAGCGCCATGGCCGTCGACCACCTGCGTGCGCTCGACGGTCGTGACGACCTGCGCCCCGAGGACGTCCGCGCCGCGCTCGCCGAAGCCGACCACGCCATCCGCGCCGCGGGGCGGGCGCACCCCGGGCAGGCGGGCATGGGCGCGACCGCCACCGGGCTGGGCCTGGTGCGGGTGGCCGGCTCGCCGCACTGGGTGGTGTTCAACGTCGGCGACTCCCGCGTCTACCGGTACGCCGACGACGTGCTCACCCTGCTCACCGTCGACCACTCCGAGGCCGCCGAGATGGTCGCCACCGGCGCGCTGACCGCCGAGGAGGCCCGGTACTCGCGGTACCGCAACGTGATCACGCGTGCGCTGGGCGTCCGGGTGCCGTCCGAACCGGACCAGTGGGTGTTCCCGCCGGTGCCGGGTGAGCGGTTCCTGCTGTGCTCGGACGGGTTGACCGGCGAGCTGGCCGACGACGAGATCGCCGCCGTGCTGCGTGCCGTGGCCGACCCGGCCGCGGCGGCCGGTGAACTGGTGCGGCGGGCGGTGCTCGCGGGTGGCCGGGACAACGTCACCGCCGTGGTCGTCGACTACGGGCACGGCGGGACGTCCTCGGCGGACACCGCGCCGCGAACCACGCCGTGACCGGGTACGTGCCGGGTGGCGCCGTCGCCGTGGTGGCGGACCGGACGTGGTTGCTGCTCGGCGTCGCGCCGGGTTCCGACGTGGTCCGGCGGTGCTGGGAGCTGGTGCGTGGCGGCGCGGGGTTGGACGACGTGCTGAGCGTGATCGTGCACGAGGGGTTCCGGGCGGTCGGCAGCTTCGCGCTGGCGCGGCACGTGGCGGAGGAGCGGCGGGTCGTGTTGCGCGGCGCGGCGGTGGTGGGGCTGGTCGGCGCGGACGGCGTGCCGCTGGAGCTGCGGGCGGACGGCGTCGCGACGTGGGTGGACACCGGGCTGCCGGACGACGTCGTGGAGCTGTGGCTGGCGGCGGGTGAGGCGCGGGGCGCGGAACTGCCGCTGGAGCGCGGTGTGGTCGTGGCGGGCCGGGTGGTGGCGCGGTTGGCGGTGGTCGGCGGCGGCGTCCCGGACCAGGACCAGCCGGACGCGGACGAGACCGGCTGGTCCGAGCGGGTGGACGAGACCGTGGTCCGGCACAGCGGTTCGCCGGACGACACGCGGCACGTGTTCGCGGCCGGCGCGCCCAAGGTGCGGGCCGTGGCGTGCCCCGCCCGGCACCTCAACCCGGAGCACGCCATCGCCTGCCGGGTGTGCGGGCAGGCCCTGCCGCCGCAGGAGGCGTTCGTCGTGCCGCGCCCGCCGCTGGGCGTGCTGCGGCTGTCCACGGGCGAGCTGATCACGCTGGACCGCAACGTGGTCCTGGGCCGCGACCCGCGCGTCACCGACCGCGGAGCCGACGCGCCGCACGGCATCCGGCTCGCCAACCAGGGCAACGACATCTCCCGCAACCACGTGGAGGTCCGGCTCGACGGCTGGGACGTGCTCGTGGTCGACCTCGGCTCCAAGAACGGCACGACGGTCATCGCGCCCGGCTGGTCGCCGCAGGAACTCGCGAAGCTGATCCCGGCGATCCTCACGCCCGGCTCGCGGGTCGTGCTGGGCGACGGCGCGTTCTTCACCTACGAGGTGACCGGGTGACGCCACCGGTGATACCCGGCTACGCGCACCGGCGTGAGGTCGGGCGCGGCGGGTTCGCCACCGTGCACGTCTACTACCAGGAGAGCACCGACCGCGAGGTGGCGGTGAAGGTGCTCAACGACGCGGGCCTGCCGGCGTTGGTGCGGGAGCGGTTCCTCGCCGAGGCCAGGGCGATGGCGAAGGTCGGCAGCCACGACAACATCGTCACCGTCTACTCGGCCGACGAGTCGGCGGACGGCAGGCTGTTCCTGGTGCTGGAGTTCTACTCCGGCCACGACCTGAAGCGGGTCGCCGACCACGAGCCGCTGTCCGTGCGGCGGGTGTTGGACGTGGGTGTGCGGATCGCCGGCGCGGTGGAGACCGCGCACCGCGCGGGCATCCTGCACCGCGACATCAAGCCCGCCAACATCCTGGTCAACTCCTACGACAAGCCCGCGCTGACCGATTTCGGGATCGCGGAGCGGTCGGCCGCGCCGGCGGGCGGTGACGTGGTGCTGTCCGTGCCGTGGTCCGCGCCGGAGGTGGTGCGGCCGAGCGGGGTCGAGCCGGGTGTGCCCGCGGAGGTGTACTCGCTGGCCGCGACGTTGTGGCACCTGCTGACCGGGCACGCGCCGTTCGCCGTGCCGGGCGGGGACAACTCGCTGGAGGCGCAGGAGGCGCGCATCCTGCGTGGCGGACCGCCGCCCACCGGTCGGGCGCCCCGGTCGCTGGAGGCGTTCCTGGCCCGCGCGATGTCCGCGGACCCCGCGGCCCGGCCGCGCACGGCGGTGGAGTTCGCGCGCGGGCTCCAGGCGGTGCAGCGGGAACTGGGTTTCGCGGTGACCGAGCCGGCGTTGGAGTCGGCACCGGTGCGGTTGGGGGAAGCGCTCCCGTCGGACCCCGTCGAGCCCACCGCCACGCGCGAGCGCCCGCCCGCCGTGCCGGTCTTCGAGGTGGTGCCGCCCCACCCGGCCGTCCACAGCGGACCGCCGGCGCCGGGACCGCTGTCATCGCCGGGATCGAGGCCGGAGCCGCGTCCGGCCACGCGCCGGTCGGGGTGGCCGGTGCTCGCCCCGGTCGCCGGTGTGGCGGTGGTGGCCGTGGCGCTCGGCGTGCTGCTCGGCGGCGGGAACGGCGGTGCGCCCGCTACTTCCGCGCCGCCACCGACCGACGGCCAGGACGTCGAGGCCGGTGGTGACAACACGCCGCCGGGCAACCCGACCGTGAGCGCGATCCGCGTAGACCCGGCGACGCTCCGCTTCTCCTGGACGTATTCCGCCGTTCAGGACAGCGACACCTACCTGTGGCGCACGCCGGACGGAGCGCTCACCGGCACCACCGAAAAGCCCACCGCGGACATCCGGTCGGCCGGTCCGCTGTGCATCGAGGTGAAGGTGGTGCGGGCCAACGGGGAGCACGCCGCCGTCGACTGGTCACCGCGTGGTTGCGGGACGTGATGCGGCGGTCCGAATAGTTATCACCGGAAGTGCAACGAACCCCGCCGGCCGCCCGATACCCGGGATTGGCAGCCTTTTCTCGCCGAGCTGGGGGATGATTTGTCTTTCCTGCGCCGACACCGCACGGCCATCGCGTCCGGGGCGGTGCTCAGCGTCGCCGCCGCGCTGCTGGTCGCCTACGCGGTCACGTCCACCGGCCACCCGGTGCGGCAGGTCGAGCTGAACGACGGCGGCGTCTGGGTCACCAGCGACCGAGACGGGCTGTTCGGACGGCTCAACAAACCGGTCGGCGCGCTGGACGGCGCCTTCTACCCGCCCGGCGGCGCGCAGCAGTCCTACCAGCTCGACATCGCGCAGGACGCCGCGGCGGTCGTCGCGTGGGACCGCGCGGGCGGCAAGCTCTACCCGGTGGACGCGGCCCGCGCGGTCGCGTTGAGCGAGCAGAGCGCCACTGTCGCGGGTTCCGCCCACGTCGCGTTGGCCGGCGGCACGCTCGCCGTGCTCGACCCCAACACCGGCAAGGTGTGGGCGGCCCGCGTGGACCCGAAGGCGGGTGTCGCGGCACTGGCCGATGTGGACGCCAAGAACCTCCCCGTGGCCGATGTGGAGGGCAAGGCGGGCATGGCGGTCGGTGTGGACGGTTCGGTGCACGTCGTCGCCGAGTCCGGCAAGACCGCCACCGTCCGCCCGAACGGCACGGGTTTCGGGTCGCCGGAGCGGGGCGACCTCGGCCGCGCGTTGCGTGAACCGCGGGTGACTGCGGTCGGCGAGCAGATGGCCGTCGTGGACGGCGGGTCCGGCACGGTGTTCCTGCCGGACGGCGTCACCGCGTCGGTCGGCGTGGACGCGGTGCCCCAGCAGCCCGGCCCGCCGGCGGACGACCTGGTCGTCGCCACCAGGAGCGCGCTGAAGTCGGTGCGGTTGGCCGGCGGCGTCCAGGACCTGTACCAGGCCAAGGGCGAACCCGCCGCGCCGGTGCGCCTCGCCGGCTGCGTGCACGCCGCGTGGGCGGGCGCCGAGGGCGGTTACGCCCGGTCGTGCGGTGGCGCGCCGGTCGGCCCCGGCAACCTCGCGGACGAGCAGGCGCTGGTGAAGCCGGTGTTCCGGGTGAACCGGACCGCGGTGGTGCTGAACGACCTCGACACCGGCGCGGTGTGGGACCTCGCGACGCAGCGCAAGGTCGACGACTGGTCGTCGGTGAAGCCACCGCCGGAGCAGGACCGCAGCGACCGGGAGAACGAGGAGAACACCACCGACGCCGCACGCGACCAGCCGCCGAAGGCCGTGGACGACGTGCTGGGCGCGCGACCCGGCCGCACCACCGTGCTCCACGTGCTGGACAACGACTCCGACCCGTCCGGCGACATCCTCGCCGTGTCCGAGGTGACCGCGCCGGACAACCCGGGCGCCACGCTCGCCATCGCGCCGGACGGCCAGACCGTCGAGGTGACCCTGCCCGAGGGCAGCGGTGACGTGCACTTCCGGTACACGGTGGACGACGGGCGCGGCCTCAACGCGTCGGCCGCGGTGACCGTGCAGGCCCGCACGCCGGACCAGAACACCGCGCCCGCCGTGCGCGCGGGTGCGAAACCGCGGGACTGGGCGGTCGTGTCCGGCGGTCGGCTGACCATGCCGGTGCTGGCCGACTGGCGTGATCCCGACGGCGACCCGATCGTCCTGGTGGCGGCGAGTTCGCCGGCCGGTGTCGCGACCACCACGCCCGCCGGCTTCGTGGAGTTCGCCGCGCCCGTCGCGGGCGGCAGCATCCCGGTCGACTTCGAGGTGACCGACGGCGTGGGCGAGGCGACCCGCGGTTCGGAGCGGGTGGCCGTGCAGGCGGCGACGGACTCCACGACGGTCGCGCCGACCGCGCAGCCCGACGTGGCACGCGGGCAGGTGGGCCGACCCGTGGAGATCCAGCCGCTGGACAACGACCTGCCCGGCGCGGACCCGACCGACCCGACCGCCGTGCTGCGCCTGGCCACCGAACCCGCCACGCCGGAGGGCGTCCGCGTCGTCACCGACCTGAAGGCGGGCACCATCACCGTCACCGGCGGCAAGCCGGGCACGCTGGTGCTGGAGTACACCGCCGCGTTCGGCAACGCGCCGTTCGCCAAGGCGGCCATCCGGGTCGACCTGGCCGCCGCGCCCGACTCGCCCGCGCCGCCGGTCGCGATGCCGGACACGGCCGTGCTGCGTGGTCAGCAGCCGGTGCTGGTGGACGTGCTGGCGAACGACTTCAGCCCGTCCGGCGCGCTGCTCGCGGTGCAGGCGGTGACACCGGCGGGCACGCAGCTCGAAGCGGCCGTGGTGAAGGGGCGCTGGCTGCGGATCAACGCGCTCGACCCGGTGCTGGAGCCCAACCCGCAGCTCATCCGGTACACCGTCACCGACGGCGTCACGGGCGCGGTGAACGGCGAGGTCACCGTCACCCAGCTCCCGCCGCCCGACGACGACACGCCCGTGCCGAAGGACGACCACGCGACCGTGCGCGCGGGTGACGCGGTGGAGATCCCCGTGCTGGACAACGACACCGCGCCCGCCGGCGGCACGCTGTCCCTCCAGGCCAACGTGCGTGACGCGCCCGAGCGGGGGCGGTTGAACACCGTGACCCGCGACGGCCGCACCGACGTGGGCACGGCCTACGTGGCGGGCAGGCTGGTCCGGTTCGTCGCACCGACCTCGGTGGACACGCCGACGACGGTGACGGTGGAGTACGTGGCGCAGAACGCGGCGGGCGACCAGGCCACCGGCCGCGCGCACGTCGTGGTCAACCCCGCGCCCACCCCGGCCACGCCGAACCAGCCGCCGTCGCCGCGCCCGGTCGAGGTGCGGGCCGTCGCGGGCGACACCGCGGTGGTCCCGGTGGCCACCAGCGGCGTCGACCCGGACGGCGACTCGGTCTCGGTGACCGGCACCGGCTCGCCCGCCGCGCTCGGCCGCGTGCTCGGGTTGAGCGCCACTTCGCTGACCTACCAGGCGTTCCCGGGCGCCGCGGGCACCGACCAGTTCACCTACGTGGTGACCGACTCGCACGGCAGGCGCGCCGAGGCGGCGGTGCGCGTGGCGGTCGTGCCGCCGGGCGACCCGCAGCCGCCGGTCGCCGTGGACGACGTGGTGACCGCCGCGCCGGGAACCGAACTCGTGGTCGACGTGCTGGCCAACGACTTCCGCGACGACACCGCCGAGCTGGAACCGCTCGCCGCGCGCAACCCCGGCGTGCAGGTGACCGGCGAGGACGGCCTGGTCAAGCTCACCGCGCCGAAGGCGGACGGCAAGCCGACGGTCGTCGCGTACGGCATCAGCAACGGCATCGGCCGCATGTCGGTCGCCACGCTCACCGTGCGCGGCCAGGAGGACTACAACGCGCCGCCCACCGCGGGCGACCTGTTCCCGCGCCCCGCGGTCGACGCGCGGACCGCCGAGGTGGAGCCGCTGAAGGAGGCGGGCGACCAGGACAGCGCCGAGCTGAAGATCACCCGCGTGTTCGCCGACGACGCCAAGGTGTCCGGCGACCGGGTGACCGTGCCGGTCGGCGAGCACCCGCGCACCATCGCCTACGAGATCGCCGACGACGGCGGCGCGACCGGCGTCGGCCTGATCCACGTGCCCGCGCCCGGTTCCGGCGCGCCCTACGCCAGGCCCGACCAGCTCATCGAGGTGCCGGTGGACGGCTCGGTGACCGTCGCGGTCGCCGACCACCTGGTGACGCCGTCCGGCAAGCGGCCCCGGCTGACCCTCGCCGACCGGGTGTGGGCCGCGCCCGCCGGCCTGGCCGTCGCCGCGCGGGGCGACCGGGAACTGGTGCTCACCGCGAAGAACGGCTACACCGGCCCGGCCGCGATCACGTTCGAGGTCACCGACGGCGAAACCCTCACCGACGGCCTGACGTCCGTGGTCACCATCCCGGTGCAGGTCGGGCCGGACACGCCCGTGCTGCGCTGCCCGGACGGCGCGCTGACCCTGATCGAGGGCGGCGTGCCGGTGAAGGTGGACGTGACGACGGTCTGCCACGTGTGGGTCGCCGACCGGTCCAAGGTGGGGGAGCTGCGTTACTCCGCGTCGTGGAAGGACAAGCCGGAGGGCGTGTCGGTCGACGGCTCGGGCGGCCGGGTGCTGTCCATCTCGGCCGCCGCCGGCGCGCAGCCCGGCTCCACCGGCGTGCTGGAGGTGTCCGTCGACGGCGCGGGTGCGGCGAAGGCGTTCCTCGCGGTGCGGGTGACCGGCGCGCCGCCGCCCTCGGTCTCGCCGGTCACCGTGGACGGTGTGAAGGCGGGTGACACGGCGACGGTGAACCTCCTGCCGTACGTGCGCTCCGCGCTGCGCGACCAGCGGGTGTCCGTGGTGGCGGTGAACCAGGTGTCCGGCGGCGGCGCGTCTGTCAACCCGGAGGGGTCGTCGGTGCGCATCACGCCCAACGCGGACACCAACGGCCAGTTGGTGTTCAACGTCGTCGTCACCGACGTGCCCGACACCTCGCGCGACGACCGCAAGGTCACCGGCCGGATCACGGTGAACGTGCTGGGCGCGCCGGACGCGCCGGGCACGCCCGTGCCGGGTCGCTCGGTGCAGAGCAAGGTGGTGGAGCTGTCGTGGTCCGCGCCCGCGAGCAACGGCGCGCCGATCGACTCCTACGAGGTGGACTACGGCAGCGGCAAGCAGACGTGCGCCGCGTCGCCGTGCGCCATCACCGGTCTGACCAACGGCACCGCGTACACGTTCACCGTCCGCGCCCACAACCTGGTCGGCTGGAGCCGGCCCAGCGGCCGGTCCGAGTCGGCGCAGCCGAACACGGTGCCGGGCGCGGTCACCGGGCTGACCGCGTCCGACCCCGGTGACGGCACGTTGCGGCTGAGCTGGTCGGCCGCGCAGAACGACGGCTCGGCCGTGCTGCGGCACGAGATCTCGTGGGCGGGCGGCGGCCGGGCCACGGCCAACGGCACCAGCACCACCGTGACCGGCCTGGACAACGAGGCCAGGTACGTGTTCACGGTGATCGCCGTCAACGCGCAGGGTCCCGGCCCGTCCGCGACCGTCGCGGGCCAGTCGTCGGGCACGCCCGCGCGTCCCGCGCCGCCGACGTTCTCCGCGGCCGACGGCACCGGCGGGTCGTCCAAGGCCGTGACGGTGTCGTGGGCGGCGGTGAGCCCCAACGGCCCCGGACCCACGACGTACACGGTGCGCCGCTCCGGCCGGGGGGACAAGACGGTCTGCTCCGACGTCACGGCCACCAGTTGCGCCGATGACGGGCTGGCCAACGACGGCACCGTCTACAGCTACACGGTGACCGCGTCCAACGCGTCCGGCCACACGTCGCCGCCGTCCGCGCCCGCGGAGCTGGAGGCGACGTCCACCCCGGACCCGATCACCAACTTCACCGCCGAGCCGACCGGCCGCGACGGGCAGGCGGAGATCACGTTCGACGCGCCGCCGTCGCACGGTCGCAGCAACACGGTGTCGTGCACGTGGAGCGGCGGGTCGTGCGGCACGTGGACCTATCCCGTGGACGGTCGGGAGAACGTCTCCTACACGATCAACGGCCTGCCCAACGGCGAAGCGGTGCCCATCACGCTCCAGTCGTGCAACGGCAGCGGTGGCGGCTCGCACGCGGGCAACCCGTGCAACACGCCCGCCGTCGCCGAGGTGACCGCCTACGGGCCCATCAAGGACCTGGAGATCACCACGTGCGGCTGCGGTGACGAGGTCGAGTTCACCATCTCCGTGAACCCCAACGGCAAACCGGCCACGGTGGAGGTCGAGACCAGCAAGCAGAAGCAGACGTTCACCACCGAGGTCGGCCTGTGGACGTGGAAGGGCAGCGACAAGGTCGGCTACGACGGCACAGACACCATCAAGGTCACCGTGTCCGACGAGGGACGGAAGTCGGTGACCCGCACCAAGACCCAGGACACCCCGCCGCCACCGCCTTCGGTGACCGTGTCCAAGGGCGCGGCGTGCGGCCCGAGCGGCTGCACCGGCACCACCACGTGCACCACCGACGCGTGCGCGTACATCACCGTGCAGACCAAGAACTTCCCCGGCCCGGTGACGTGCACCTTCACCAGCGACCGCGGCTCCGACGGCTTCGTCGACGAGGCGTTCGGGCCGAACGAGACCAAGCAGACCCGCAACTACTACGGCTACCCCGGCGAACTCGTCCACGTCACGTGCGGCGGCGTTAAAGCCAAGATGACCTGGTAGCGGAAGACGATCGAGAAAAGGAACCCCATGGCGGCCTCACCCGAGCAGGCGCGCATGTTCGCGCAGACCTTCGACCAGATGGTGCTGAACATCTCGCGCGCCATCGTCGGCAAGGACGACGTGGTGCGCCTGGCGCTGACGTGCCTGCTGTCCGAGGGCCACCTGCTGCTGGAGGACTACCCCGGCACCGGCAAGACGTCCCTGGCCAAGGCGCTCGCCGGCACCGTGCAGGGCTCGAACGCGCGCATCCAGTTCACGCCCGACCTGCTGCCGTCGGACGTGACCGGCGTGCAGGTGTACGACCAGCGCACCCAGCAGTTCGAGTTCCGGCCCGGCCCGGTGTTCCACTCCATCGTGCTGGCCGACGAGATCAACCGCGCGTCGCCGAAGACCCAGTCGGCGTTGCTGGAGGTGATGGAGGAGGGCCGCGTCACGGTCGACGGCGTGACCCGCCCGGTGGGCAGCCCGTTCATGGTGATCGCCACCCAGAACCCGATCGAGCAGGCGGGCACGTACCGGCTGCCGGAGGCCCAGCTCGACCGCTTCCTGATGAAGACCAGCGTCGGCTACCCGGACCACAACGCCACCGTGGCGCTGCTCGCCGACGCCGCCACGCGCGACCGGACGCAGGCGTTGCGGCCGGTGATCTCCGGGCAGGCCGTGGCCCAGATGGCGGCCGTCGCCGACCAGGTGCACGTGGACCCCGCCGTGCTCGGGTACGTCAGCAGGCTCGCCGAAAGCTCGCGGACGCACCCGCACGTGCGGCTCGGCGTGTCGGTGCGCGGCTGCCTGGCCTACGTGCGGTGCGCGAAGACGTGGGCCATCGCGCAGGGCCGCACCTTCGTGGGTCCGGACGACGTGAAGGCGTTGGCGCTGCCCGTGCTCGGCCACCGCATCCTGCTGCGCACCGAGGCGCAGTTCGACGGCGTCACCGTCGAGCAGGTGGTGGGCCAGCTCCTCGCGGACGTCGTGCCGCCGGTCGAGCGGGTCGCGTGAAGCGCCTGGTCGAGCTGCTCGGCGTGGTCACCCCGCTGGGCCGCGTCGTCGCGCTCGGCTCGCCGGTGCTGTGGTGCGCGGGCGCGGTGCTGGGGTGGGCGGAACTGGTGCTCGCGGGCGCCACCGGGTTGCTCGTGTTCGGCCTCGCGTGCCTGCTCACGCTCGGTCGCGCGACGTTGCGGGTGCGCGTCGACCTGGAGCGGCAGCGGGTCGTCGTCGGCAGGCAGGTGGAGTGCGTGGTCGACATCGCCCGCACCGCCGGCGGCCGGCTGTCGCCGCTGACGCTGGAACTGCCGGTGGGCGACGAGGTCGAGGTGTTCGACGTGCTGGGCGGCGGTCGGCGGGCGTTCACCATCCCGACCCGCCGGCGTGGCGTGCTCCAGGTCGGCCCGGCGACCACCGTGCGCGGCGACCCGCTCGGGCTGCTGCGCCGCACCGTCACCTGGACCGACCCGGTGGAGCTGTTCGCGCACCCGGTGACCGTGCCGCTGGAGCCGCTGACCGCGGGCCTGCTGCGTGACCTGGAGGGCCGCACCACGGCCGACCTGTCGATGAGCGACCTGGCGTTCCACGCGCTGCGCGAGTACGCGCCCGGCGACGACCAGCGCCACATCCACTGGCGTTCGTCGGCCAAGCTCGCCACGCCCGGCACGTTCCTGGTCCGGCAGTACCTGGACACCCGCCGCGCGCACCTGGCGGTCGTGGTGGACGGGCACGCCGCCTCCTACCCGGACGAGGAGCACTTCGAGACCGCCGTGTCGGTGGGCGCGTCCATCGCCGCGCGGGCCATCACCGACGAGGTGGAGACGACCGTGCTGGCCGCCGGGCAGGTCGCGCACCGGGCGGGCGTGCGACCCGCGTTGGACGCGTTGACCCGCTGCGACGTCGGGCCCGAGCCGCCGGCCGCGCTCGCCGCGCGGACCTCGCGGGTCATGCCGGACGTGACCACGGCGGTCGTGGTGACCGGGCCGGTGCTGTCGTTCGCCGACCTCCAGGCCGTGCGGTCGGCGTTCGCCGCCGAGGTGCGCACGGTCGTGGTGCGGGTCGACCACGGCGGCCGGACCGGGCTGGTGGGCGACATCCTGACGCTGCGCGAGCTGGGTGACCTGCCGGTGCTGCTCGCCGGGGGTGGTCTCGGGTGAGGCCGGTGCCGCCGCGGCGGTCGGACCTGGCCGACGCGGGTTTCCTCGCCGCGCTGTTCGCGTTGGCGTTGCTGGGTTTCCACCCCACCTACACGGGGTGGGCGTTCTTCGGGGTCGGCCTCGCCGGGCTGGCGCTCGGCGTGCTGGTCGGCTTCCTCGCCGCCGGTCCGCGGCAGCCGGTGATCACCGTGGCGTTCCTGACGGTCGTGGTGTTCTTCCTGCTCGGCGGCGTGGTCGCGACGCGTGAGCGGGTCTTCGCCGGCGTGCTGCCGACCGCGGACAGCGTCACCGGCCTCGCCGAGCTGTCGGTGCACGCGTGGAAGCAGCTGCTGACCACGCTGCCGCCGGTGGACGGCTCGGGGCCGCTGCTGGTGATCCCCTACATCCTGGGCCTGCTGTGCGGTGCGGGCGGCTGTGCGCTGGCCCGCCGGCTGAGCGCGCCCGCCGCGCCGCTGGCCGCGCCGCTGCTGGTGCTGGCGGCCGTCATCCTGCTCGGCACGGGCGAGGAGTCCTGGACCGTGCTCGGCGTCGGGTTCGCCGTGGTCGCGCTGGCGTGGGCCGGTGTGCGGTCGCGGCGCGGAAGGCGGTCCACGTCCGGCGGCGCGCGGCGGGCGGCCACCGCGCTGGCGCTGCTCGGCGTCGGCGGTGGGGTGGTCGGCGTGCTCGGCGCGCTGCTGCCCGGCGCGGCGCACCGGGTGGTGTTGCGGGACTACGTGGAGCCGCCGTTCGAGATCGGCGTGTACGCGAGCCCGCTGGTCGGGTTCCGCAAGTACAGCGAGAACGCCAACCAGCTGTGGGACCAGGTGTTGTTCCGGGTGACCGGGCTGCCCGAGGGCGAGCGGGTGCGGATCGCCGCGCTCGACGACTACGACGGCTCCGTGTGGGCCGCGACCAACGGCAGCGGGCAGTCCGCCGGTTTCCAGCGGGTCGGCGCGCGCATCCCGGCGGGTGACGGGCGCGCGGTGGAGCTGACCGTGACCGTGGAGGCCGCGTACGAGTCGGCCGAGGAGGTCAACGCGTGGCTGCCCGGCGCGGGCCGGGCCACCCGCATCGAGTTCACCGGGCCGCGGGCCGCGGCACACGCCGAGCAGCTCCGGTACAACCTGGCCACCTCGTCCGGCGTCGTCGCGGACCGGCTGCGCGCGGGCGACCGGTACACCGTCCAGGCGGTGCTGCCACCCGGCGGGCTGCCCGACGACGTGCAGCCGTACGGGCGGCCCGCGTTGTCGGAACTGGCGTTCGTGCGCGGCAAGGCCCAGCAGTGGGCGGGCGGCGCGTCGACGCTCGGCGCGAAGCTCCGCGCCGTCGCCGCCCACCTGCGGGACAACGGCGCGTACACCGACGGGGGTCCCGGCGAGACCGAGTACCTGCCCGGTCACGGCCTGGCGCGGATGTCGGCGTTCTTCAACGCGCCCAAGCCGGTCGGCGACGACGAGCAGTACGCCGCGGCCTACGCGCTGGTCGCCAACCACCTCGGCATCCCGGCGCGGGTCGTGCTCGGCGCGACGCCCGGCGCGGACGGCGTGGTGCGCGGGCAGGACGTCCACGCGTGGGTGGAGCTGCACGTCGCGGACGGGCGGTGGGTGCCGGTGACCGACTTCGTGCCCGACCGGTCCAAGCGGCCGGACCGCCAGCCGCCGCAGCGCATCGAGAACACCGAAGCGGCCGTCGTGCCGCCGCCCAACGCCATGCGGCTGCCCGACTCGCTCACCGACGCCGGGCGCGTCGACGCCAACTCCGGTCGGCGCGGTGTCGCGCAGGACGGCGTCGTGCTGCCGTCGTGGCTGCTCGGCGTCCTCGGCTGGGTGGGGCCGCCGGTGCTGCTGGCGGCGGCCGTGGTGGGCGCCATCGCGTTGCTCAAGACGCGGCGGCGGGTGCGGCGGCGCACCACCGGCCCGATGGCGTTGCGGGTCGCGCAGGCGTGGCGCGACCTGGTGGACCACGGGCGGGACCTCGGCGCGCGGGTGCCGGCCGGCCGGACGCGGCTGGAGGAGGCCGAGCACCTGGCCCACGCGTGGACGGAGGAGCCCGTCGTCGCGCCCGCGCACACCTGGCCGGTGCGGGGCGCGGCCGGCGACGCGCCGCTGTTCGTGGAGCCCACCGTGGCGAGCCCGCTCCAGCTGCGCGAGCTGGCCAGGTCGGCGGACGCCGCGGTGTTCGGGCCGGGTGAGCCGACCGCCGAGGCGGTCGCGGAGTTCTGGGCGCGGGTGACCAGGGCCCGGAAGTCGCTCGGCCACGACCTGCCCCGGTGGCGTCGCCTGCGTGGCGCGGTGAGCCTGCGCTCGTTCCGCGCGCCCTGACACCCCGGGCAAGACCAGGGGCGGTCACCGACCCAGCCAGGCAGGTGACCGCCCCTGTGCTCAGGTGAGCGGTTGGTGGTGCGTCAGATCAGCAAGCGCCCTGGTCCTGCCAGACGGCCCAGGAACGGGGGTCGCTCGGCACCGCGCCGGTGGAGTACCAGATGGACTTCCACTTGTGGCCCTCGTACGACACCACGTCGTCCGGCACGTAGGCCGTGCTCTCGCTCCACGCCGGGATGCCGTCGCAGCCGCCCGGACCGCCGCCGTCGGTCACCTCGAGGGTGTAGGTGGCGGTGTGGTTGGTGTCGGTCCCGGTGGCCGTCACGGTGATCGTGTAGCGGCCCGCGGGCGTGGCCGAGGTGGTGGCGATCGCCAGGGTCGACGACTCGCCCGACTCGACCGAGACCGGGGTGAAGGTGGCCGTCGCGCCGGTCGGCAGGCCCGACGCCGCGAAGTACACCTTGTGCGGCGAACCGGCCGTGGTGGTCGTCTTCACCGTCGTCGTCGCCGACTCACCCTGCTTCGCCGAGCCGTTGGCCGGGTCGATGACGACCGAGAAGTCGTTCCTCGGCGGCTGGTCCCCGACCTTGAGCTGGTAGGTGGCCGTGTGCGTGACGTTCGCACCGGCGGCCGTGACGGTCACCGGGTACGTGCCGTTGGGCGTCGTCGCCGCCGTGGCGATGGTCAGCTTGGCCGACTCGCCGGACGCCAGGCTCGACGGGTCGAAGGTCGCGGTCGCGCCGGTCGGCAGGCCGGAGGCGCTGAGCGTGATCTTCTGCGCCGCGCCGGACGTCACCGTGGTGCCGACCGTCGTGGTGGCGGTGCCGCCCGGCTGGACCTCACCGCTGTTCGGGTTGAGCGCGACGGCGAAGTCGTTCTTCGGCGGCTCGTTGCCCACCGTCAGGTTGTACGTGACGGTGTGCGCCTGGGTGCCCTGGCCGCGGACGGTCAGCGGGTAGGTGCCCGCCGCCGTGCCCGCCGCCACCTGGACGGTCAGCGTCGCCGACTGGCCCGAGGTCACCGACTCCGGGCTGATCCGCGCGGTCACGCCGGACGGCGCGCCGGACACGCTCAGCGCGACCGAGTGCGCGGAGCCGGAGACCGTCGTGGTCTTCACCGAGGACGTCGCCTGACCACCCGGCTGGACGGTGCCCGAGGACGGGCTCAGCTCCAGGCTGAAGTCGTTCTGCGGCACCGGGGTGCAGGTCGGCTCACCGGACTGCGCGGGCACGCTGATGGCCTGCCACGCCGCCTTCACCGTGTTGTACTGCACGCACGTCGGGTCGAGCGCCTTGGCGGCGGTGAGGGTGGCCACGCGGTACTTGAAGTGCGTCATGGACGACGTCTTCAGCAGCATCGCGTTGTAGAACACGCGACCGGCGGCCTGGATGCCGATGCCCTGGACGCTGGAGCCGTCGCAGGTCGGGCTGCTCGGCTTGCCGCCACCCGGGTTGGAGCCCTCGGACAGCAGGTAGAACCAGTGGTTCAGCGGACCCGCCGCGGCGTGCACCTCGGTGTTCGGGATCGAGCTGGTCCAGCAGTTCGGGTGGTTGCTGACGGCCTTCGGGTTGTACATGTTCCGGATCGGGCCGGAGCCGGTGAGGTTGATCGTCTCGCCGACCAGGAAGTCCGGGGTGTCGTACGGGGACGGCTCGGCGGTGTACGCCTCGGTCAGCGCGCCGAAGATGTCACCGGTCGCCTCGCCCAGGCCCGCCTCGCGACCCGCGCCGCCGGGGGTGTACTGGTCGATGGCGTGGCCGTGCTCGTGGCCCACGACGTCCATGGACGCGATCCACTGGTTCCGGTTGTTGCGACCGATCTCGATGTGGTCACCGGTCCAGTACGCGTTCACCGCGTTCAGGCCGACCTGGACCGTGACGCCACCACCGTTGCCGTTGATGCCGTTGCGGCCCAGCCATTTCTTCAGCATGTCCCACTGGTGCTGGGTGGACCACAGCGTGTCGGCGCAGCCGGTTTCCTTGCTGGTGGCCTGGCCGTTGCCGAAGGAGTCGTTCGACTTGGTGAACGGCTGCTTGGTGGAGTAGTCCACGCAGCGCACACCCTGCCGCGTGGGGTCCACCGTGCTGTTGTTGCTGGTGTCGATCTTCAGCGGGTTCGGGCCGTTCCACTCGCTGTTGCCCGTGCCCGCGCGGACGTCGTCCACCTGGTCCTCGACCGCGCCCGTGTGGGCGTTGACGTAGACGTGCAGGTTGCTCGGCGTGCCGTTGCGCTGGCCCTTGACGACCACCTCGTAGACCAGCTTGCCGCTGCCCTGGTCGCTCGCGAGGACGGACAGGGTGCCGCCCTCGACCGCGTCCACCTTGGACAGCTGGGCGCGGGCGATGGACTTCGCCCGCTGGACGCTGATCTTCGCCCTGGTGTCGACCGCGAGACCGCCTTCGTTGGCGGCCACGGTCTCCAGGACCTTGCCCGCGGCGTCGGTGGCGACGACCGCGTCACCGCCCACGACGGGCAGTCCCTTGTAGGTGCGGTCGTAGGACACGTAGTACAGGTCCTTGCGACCGGGGATGCCACCCGTGTAGACGGCGCGGCGCTGGAACTGCTCATCGGGACCCTTGGCCAGGGCGTCCAGTCCGGACGCCGCGGCCTGGTCGGCCGCGTTCACGGCCAGGGAAAGCGGACTCGCCTGCGGTTCGGGCGCCGCTTGCGCGGTGCTCGACGCGGCTTGGACCGACAGCGCTACCAGGCCGGCGGCCAGGTAGACGCCGATACTGCGTTTCATGCCAGCTCCTCAGGCACGCAGGGAATACCGAGGACTCGGACGACGAATGTCCCAGTCACGAGCGGCGGCCTCGGCTAAACAGGTCCTGTGTAACGCGCACGGTCTAACCCATCGAGGATTAACCGTTGCCAGTTCCCGAAATTGAGCTGTTCGGGGCAAATGTCCAGGACCAGCCGGTGGGGTGGTCATAATGCGGGATCAATGGGTTTTCGGTATGCCGCCGAACGGTCCCGTCCGAATGGGTGCCGAACCATTTTCCACGACTGCGGTGTCCACTTGCGGATAATGTCCGACTCGGGACAACCCGACCCGCTCCCGCGCCACCAACTGATACCCGCGCGCCCACCCGGCCACACCCGGCGACCGCCGGGTTCACCCCGATGCACCATCGGGCAGCGCCGGGCGGACCGGGTGGCACCGCGCGTACCGGGCGCCACTGGGCAGCGCCGCGCGCACCGGGCAGCGCCGGGCGGACCGGCACCACTGCACTCGGCCTCACCACGCGAACCGATGCACCACCGGGAGCCACCGCGTGCACCGGTGCGCCGGGACCCGGTCGGGCTCAGAGGTCGGTCGCCGCGGCGGTGGCGCGCCAGGACTCCGCCTCGGCCAGGGTGTCGCGCAGCTTGGCGGTGATGGCCTCGTGCGCGTCGGCGCCCAGCGGGAGGCGCAGGGGCGTGCGGTCGGCCTCCAGGGCGGCGAGGATGGCCTCCGCCGCCTTGGCCGGGTCGCCCGGCTGCGTGCCGTGGATGGTGCGGGCGCTCGCGCGGGCCTCGGCGGTCGTCGCGGCGTAGTCGGGGATCTCCGGCGCTTGGCGGAGGTCGCGCGCCACGTCGGTGCGGAACGCGCCCGGCTCGACGATCAGGACCTTGATGCCGAGCGGCGCGACCTCCGCCGCGAGCGCCTCGGAGTGGCCTTCGAGCGCGAACTTCGCCGTGCAGTAGGCCGACATGCCCGCCCACGAGACCTGGCCGGCCATGCTGGAGATCTGGACCACGGCCCCGGAGCGGCGTGCCCGCATGTGCGGCAGCACGGCCTTGGTGAGCGATATCGGGCCGTGCAGGTGGACTTCGAGCATGTAACGCAGTTCGGCGTCCGGGGTCTCCTCCACCGCCCCGACGTAGGCGTGGCCCGCGTTGTTCACGAGCACGTCGATGCGGCCGTGCCACGTGATCGCGTCCTGGACGACGTTGGCGATGGCGTTGGTGTCGGTCACGTCCAAGCGCATCGGCGTCACGCGGTCGGGGGCCATGGCGCTCAGCTCGGCCAACGCGTCGGTGTGGCGGGCGGTGGCCACCACCGTGTCCCCGGCGGCCAGGGCCCGCTCGGCGATGGCCCGGCCGAAGCCGGAGGACGTGCCCGTGATCAGCCACACTCGGTTGGTCATGCGACTAAGAAACCGGTGGGCTGCACGGTAGTCAAAGACCCTTGCCAATACGCTGGCGGCATAGATCGCGTACCGAGGGGGCACGCCCGTGGACGTCGACACCCGGGTCTTACGTTACTTCGTCGCCGTGGCCGAGCAGTTGAGCTTCACCCGTGCCGCGGAACGGCTGTTCGTCTCACAACCCGCGTTGAGCAGGCAGATCCGACAGCTCGAAGCCGACCTGCGCACCGCGTTGTTCGCCCGCACCAGCCGGGAGGTCCGCCTCACCGCGGCGGGCGAGGCGTTGTTGCCGATGGCCAGGGGGCTCATCGCCGATTGGCAGGCCGCGCAACGCGAGGTGCGCGGCGCGGTGGCGGTGAAGGTCCTGCGCATTGGTTTCGAGGCCACCGGCGCCGGTCCGCTGACGACCAGGGCCCGCACCGCGTTCGCCGCGGCGCACCCGGACGTGGCGGTCGAGCCCAAGCGGTTCGACTGGGGCGGCGAGGTCGCCGCGTTGCGGGACGGGGTGGTGGACACCGCCTTCATCTGGTTGCCCGCCGACACCTCGGGCCTGCACGCCGAGGTGGTGGCGATCGAGCCCCGGTACGTGGGGCTCGCCGTGTCGCACCCGCTGGTGGCGCGGGAGAGCGTCGGCATCCTGGACCTGCGCGACGAACCGCTGATGTGGACGCGGAAGGCGCCCCGGCCGTGGGTCGACTGGTGGGCGGTCAACCCGCGGCCGGACGGGTCGGAACCCGTGTGGGGACCGGAGAACGACAACGTCGAGGAGATGCTGGAGCACGTGGCGGCGGGCGCCGCGGTGTGCATCGGGCCGGAGTCGATGGCGTGCTACTACGCGCGTCCCGACCTGGCCTGGCGGCCCATCGTCGACATACCCCCGCTCCGCATCGCGCTGGCCCGGCCGGTCGACGGGGCGAACCCGCTGGCCGTCGACTTCGCGGACGTGGTGCGGGAGCTGTCGCACGTGGTCTAGGCGGCCTCCCTGGTGCGCCAGAGCAGCAGCACGAAGTAGGGCGTGCCGACCAGCGCGATCACCAGGCCCGCCGGGATCTGGGCCGGCGCGATCACCGTGCGCCCCACCGTGTCCGCCACGCTCACCAGGATCGCGCCGATCGCGGCGGCCACCGGCAGGACCCGCCGGTGCCGACCGCCGACGAGCGAGCGGGCCAGGTGGGGCGCCACCAGGCCGACGAACGCCACGACGCCGATCGCCGCCACCGCCGTCGCGGCCAGGACGCCCGCCGCCACCAGGATCAGCAGCCGGGACCGCTCGACGCGCAGGCCGAGGATGCGTGGCGTGTCGTCGTCCAGGACGTGCAGGTCCAGCTCGCGCTGCCGCAGCCACAGCAGCGGCGTCAGCGCGAGCAGGGCGAGCGCCACCGGGACCACCTGCTCCAGGGTCCGGCCGTAGGTCGAGCCGGACATCCAGGTGAGGGCCTTCGCGGTGTTCCACGGGTCGGACGTCGCGATCAGCAGCGTGATCACGGCGATGCCGCCGGACCACGTGGCGATGCCGATGATCACCAGCCGGTCGGGGTCCAGGCCCGAGCGCCACGCCAGGCCGTACACGAGGGCGAACACCACCGCCGCGCCCAGGCCGGCCGCGCCCGCGATCTGCCACGCGCCGGCCAGCGGCACGAGGGTGATCAGGGTGATCGCGCCGACGCCCGCGCCCGCGGTGATGCCGAGCAGACCCGGTTCCGCCAGCGGGTTGCGGCTCACCGACTGGATGCCGCAGCCCGACACGGCGAGCGCCGCGCCGGCCGCCAGCGCGGCGAGCACGCGGGGCAGCCGCTGGTCCAGCACGAACGTCAACGCCGTGCCCGTGTGGCCGCCGAGCCAGTTCACCAGGTCGCCGAGCAGCACCACGCGGTCGCCGAGCATCAGGCCGACCACGGGCGCCGCGGCGACCAGCACGACCAGGGTCACCGTGACGGTGGCCAGCCGGGTCCGCGAACCGGCCACGCCGACGCGGGCCGCGGGCGCGGTCCGCCCGTCCGCGCGGCGGCCCGAGCCCCGGTCGCGGCGGGCGAGCCAGATCAGGGCGATCGCGCCGAGGATGGTCGTGGTGACCCCGGTGGGCACGCTCAACGCCGCCGCCGGGCCCAGCGCGGCACGCAGCAGCACGTCCGCGCCCACCACGAGGAGCACGCCCACCAGGCCGGAGACCGGCAGCAGGAGGCGGTGCCTGCCCAGCCGGGGCGCGACCGGGACCAGGAGCTTGGTGATGACCGGCGCGCAGAGCCCGACGAAGCCGACCGGGCCCGCGACGGTGACCGCCGCGGCGGTGAGGGCGACCGTGAGCAGCACCGCGCCCACGCGGGTGCGCCGGACCCGCAGGCCGAGCACGGCGGCGTTGTCGTCGCCCAGCGCGAGGATGTCCAGGGACCGGCCCATGGCGATCAGCGCCGCCGTCGCGGCCAGCACGACCGGCGCCATCTGCTTGGTCGTACCCAGGTCGGCCACGGTCAGCGAACCGCTGCCCCAGGCGAACAGGCCGGTGGTCTCCTGCTCGTACATGAGCAGGAACAGGATGGTGAGCGACTGGAGCGCGAGGGCCACCGCCGAACCGACCAGGACCAGCCGCGGGCTGGTGCTGCCCGCCCCGGACAGGCCGAGCACGACCGCCGCCGCGGCGAGACCGCCCGCGAAGGCGGCGAAGCCCGCGGGCAGGGCGGGGAGCGTCAGGCCGAACGCCGCGATGGTCACCACGGCCAGGTGCGCGCCCGCGTTCACGGCGAGGGTGTCCGGCGACGCCAGCGGGTTGCGCGCCACGGACTGCATCCCCGCGCCCGCCACGCCGAGGGCCAGGCCCAGCAGGAGCGCGGTCAGCAGGCGCGGCAGGCGGGAGCCGGAGAGCACGGCGGCGGCGTTCTCGTCGCCCTGGCCGACCAGCGCCTGGAAGACGTCGAGCACGCCGGTGTCGGACGTGCCCTGGGTGAGGTGGACGGCGGAGAGCACGACGATGGCCGCCGTGATCCCCGCCGTCACGGCGGCGGTGCGCAACACGTCAGGCGGTCGCGGCCTTGACGAACTGGTCCGCGATGTGGCCGACCGACTTCGGCCCGCCGAACGTCCAGGTGCCCGTCTCCAGCTTGGTGATCTTCCCCGACGTCACGAACGGCAGCCGCTGCCACACCGGGTTCTGCGCCAGGCCCGTGGTGAACACGTCCTCCTCGGACGCGCTGTAGACGAAGACGGTCTTGGGGTCGGTGACCGCCGTGAGACCTTCCACGTCGGTCTGGCCGAGACCCCACTGGGCGTCGACCTCGCCGGTCCACGCGTTCTTCAGGCCCACCTGCTCGGCCGCGTCGGACACCAGCGAGCCCTTGCCGAACGGCCGGATGTTGACCGTGCTGCCCTCCAGCCAGCCGTCCGCCATCAGGAACGGCGTGCCGGTCGCGCCCTTGGCCTCCACGGCCTTGCGCCCGTCGGCGAGCTTCGCGTCCATGTCCGACAGCAGCCGGTCGCCCTCGGCGCCCTTGCCGACGACCTGGGCGATCAGCCGCACGTCCTCGCGCAGCCGGTCGAGGTTGCGGCCGGCGTCGCTGGACTTGGTCACCACCACCGGCACGTACTTCTCCAGCTGCGGCACCAGGGTCGAGTCCCGCTCGGCGGCCATCACGATCACGTCGGGGTTCAGCGCGACGATCGCGTCCACGCTGGGCTCGTTGCGCTTGCCGACGTCCTTCACCGAGCCGTCCAGCGGCACGACCGAGTCCCAGACCCGGTAGCCGGCGGCGTCGGCGACGCCGACCGGCGTGACGCCGAGCGACGTGATGATCTCGGTCTCGCCCCACTCCAGCGAGACGACGCGCTTCGCGGGCGACTTCAGCTCGACCTTCTTGCCGCGCGAGTCGGTCACGGTGACCGGGCCGCCTGCCGCGGTGCTCTCGTCCGGCGCGGCCGGGTTCTCCGTTGTGCCGCAAGCGGTCAGCACGATCGCGGCAGCCGCGATCAGGGCGGGGATGCGCATGGTGGGTGGTTCTCCGTGTCGGTTCTTCAGACTGGGCGGGGCGTGTGCCTGCCGAGCGGGCGGCAGTGGACGGCTCCGGTGACGGGGTCGTTGGCCACGTGCACCGTCACGCCGTACGCCCGCGTGAGGTGTTCGGTGGTGAGGACGTCGGCCACGTCGCCGTCGGCGACCACCCGGCCTTCGCACAGCAGCACCACCTGGTCGGCGATGATCGCCGCGTGGTCGAGGTCGTGCAGCACCACGCCGACGGCCACGTCGTGGTCGTTCGCGAGGTCGCGGACGACGTCGAGGACCTCGACCTGGTAACGCAGGTCGAGGTGGTTGGTGGGTTCGTCCAGCAGCAGCACGGACGTCTCCTGCGCCAGGCACGACGCCAGCCAGACCCGCTGCAACTCGCCGCCGGACAACTCGTCCACGCCGCGGTCGGCCATGGGCGTCACGCCGGTCAGCGCCATCGCGCGCTCGATCGCCGCCGCGCCGTCCACGTCGACACCCCGCCAGCCGGACCGGTACGGGTAGCGGCCGTAGGCGACCACGTCCCGCACGGACACCCCGGACGGGGTGGGCCGGTGCTGGGTGAGCAGCGTGACGTTGCGGGCGAACTCCTTGCCGGACAAGGCAGAACGCCACACCGCGCGCTCGCCCAGCCGCACGTCGCCGTCCTTCGGCTTGTGCAGGCGCGCGAGCGACCGCAGCACCGTGGACTTGCCGGAGCCGTTGGGTCCGACCAGCGCGGTCACCGCGCCGCGGCGCAGTTCGAGCGAGACGCCGTGCACGACGGTCCGGTCGTGGTGCGCCAGCACCAACTCGTGACCGGCAAGCAGTGCGCCCTTGGACATGAGGGGAGCCTAACCTAAGCCCGCGATTAACCCGTCCGGGCGTGACCCACTGCACTCGACAGTCCAGTCGATCATCGGTTGTGCCGCTGTGGTGCGGACACGCAGAGCATCACCGCTTGGTCCGGTGGAGGGATGCCGGAGCCCGAACGTGTGGAACCCCGGCGCGGGGGCTTGGCCCGCCCGGTCCGTGACTGGTTGCGTGCACGGAGTAGCCGCGTGACCCGGAATCGGGTCACCAGGAGGAAGGTGCCGGTCGATGCAGCCGTTCCAGTTGCCGGAGTTCTACATGCCTTACCCGGCGCGGCTGAACCCGAACCTGGAACGCGCGCGGGCGCACAGCACGGCGTGGGCGCGCCGGATGGACTTCATCGACGTGCCCCAGCACGGCACGGTGATCTGGAACGAGCAGGACCTCGCTTCCCACGACTACGCGCTGCTGTGCGCGTACACCCACCCGGACGCCTCGGCGGACGATCTCGACCTGGTGACCGACTGGTACGTCTGGGTCTTCTACTTCGACGACCACTTCGTGGAGCTGTACAAGCGCAACCCCGGCGACACCCGGGGCGCGAAGGCCCACCTGGACCGCCTCCCGCTGTTCATGCCCGTGCACGGGGCGATCACCGCCGAGCCGGAGAACCCCGTCGAGAAGGGGCTGAAGGACCTCTGGGAGCGCACCGTCCCCGCGCACTCGGCGGACTGGCGCAAGCGGTTCGCCGACAACACCAAGCACCTCCTGGACGAGTCGATGTGGGAGCTGCTGAACATCAGCGAGGGCCGCCTGGCCAACCCCGTCGAGTACATCGAGATGCGGCGCAAGGTCGGCGGCGCGCCGTGGAGCGCGAACCTGGTGGAGCACGTCACCGGCCTGGAGGTGCCCGCGGCCATCGCCCTGAGCCGTCCGCTGGGCGTGCTGCGGGACACGTTCTCCGACGCCGTGCACCTGCGCAACGACCTGTTCTCCTACGAGCGCGAGGTGCTGGACGAGGGCGAGCTGAGCAACGGCGTGCTGGTGCTGGAGAAGTTCCTCGACCTGCCCACGCAGGACGCCGCGCACGCCGTCAACGACCTGCTCACCTCGCGCCTGCACCAGTTCGAGCACACGGCCGTCACCGAGGTGCCCGCGCTGCTGGACGAGCACGCCGTGGACCCCGCGGGCAGGCTCGCCGTCGCCGCCTACGTGAAGGGGCTCCAGGACTGGCAGTCCGGCGGCCACGAGTGGCACCTGCGCTCCAGCCGGTACATGAACGAGGGGGCGCTCGACTCGGCCGGCGTGCTCGACGGACCGACGGGCCTGGGCACGCGGGCGGTGCGGTCGTTGCTCGCCACCGCGCCGCAACGGGCGCGGGCGTTCGCGAACGTGCCGTTCGCCGAGGTGCCGCCGCTGCCGGAACCCGCGCTGGACATGCCGTTCACGCTGTCGCTGAACCCGCACGTGGCGCACGCGCGCGAGGCGAGCGTGCGGTGGGCGGGTGAGTTCGGGTTCTTCACCGACCCGGCCGGCGTCTGGACCGAGGAGAAGCTGCGGGACTACGACTTCGCGGTGTGCTCGGCGGGCATCGACCCGACCGGCACGCCCGCCGAGCTGGAGGTCTCCGCGATCTGGCTGACGTGGGGCACCTACGGCGACGACTACTACCCGGCGGTGTTCGGCCGCACCGGGGACATGGCGGGCGCGCGGCTCGCGACCACGCGGCTCAAGCAGCTGCTCACCGTGACGGGCACGGCGCCGATCGAACCGGTGAGCCCGCTGGAGCGCGGCCTGGTCGACATCTGGGCCCGCACCACCGCGCCGATGCCGCCGCGCAACCGCGAGCAACTGCGTGACGCGCTCGCCACGATGCTCGACGGCTGGGTGTGGGAGCTGAAGAACCAGCACGAGAACCGGGTGCCGGACCCGGTGGACTACATCGAGATGCGTCGCGCCACGTTCGGCTCGGACCTGACGATGAGCCTGATGCGGTTCGCGCACGGCGACCTGCTGCCGCCGGAACTGCTCCGGACGCGGGCCATCCGCAACATCGAGAACTCGGCGATCGACTACGCGACGCTCACCAACGACCTGTTCTCGTACCGCAAGGAGGTCCAGTACGAGGGCGAGCTGCACAACCTCGTGCTGGTGACGCGCAGCTTCCTGGACGTCGACGTGGAGCGGGCGCACGCGTTGGTCGTGGACCTGGCCAACCAGCGGCTGCGGCAGTTCCGGCACTCGGTGGAGCGCGAGCTGCCCGCCCTGTTCGAGGAGTTCGCGCTGGACGCCGACCGGCGGGCGGCCGTCGACCGCTACGTGGGCGAGCTGCGGAACTGGATGGCGGGCATCCTCAACTGGCACCGGGTGGTGCGGCGGTACGACGAGCAGACCCTGGAGCGCCACTTCGGCCGGACGCCCGAGCCGCGCGTGCTGCGTGGACCGAGCGGGCTGGGCACGCGGTCGGCCCGGCAGTTCGCGGCCCGCTGAGGCGGCGTCACGGCTCGTCCACCCGCAGCAGGGTCAGGCCGGCGGTGTCCACCGGTTCGCGGCAGTGCGCGCACACCGTCTCCGGTCGCAGCACGTGGCCGCACGTGTGCTGCCAGACGGTCGGCGGCTCGCCCTCGGTGACGTAGCGGTCACCCCAGTCCATGAGGGCGAGCAGCACCGCGTGCAGTGCGCGGCCGGACTCGGTGAGCACGTACTCGTGCCGTGGCGGGTGGTCCTCGTAGCGGACCCGCTCCAGCAGGCCCACCTCGACCAGCTTGCGCAGCCGGGCCGCCAGGACGTCGCGGCTCGCGCCGGTGTTGCGGGCGATCCGGTCGAACCGCCGCACGCCGAGCAGCACCTCGCGCATCGCGAGCAGGCTCCACCGCTCGCCGACGACCGCCAGCGCGTTGGCGATCGAGCACTCGCGAGCCGCCACGGCACCCTCCCCACCTGGTCGGTCCGGCTTTCCAACCTACCGCACCGGCCCCGGCCGGATCCGACCTGATCGGAGGTGGGGCCGATCGGTCGGGAGTCGTTGACACGGCCTCGGCGGGGTCTCCACGCTGGACGGCGACGGGCCGCCGCCTTGGCAAGAGGAGGTCCGACGTGAAACTCCGAGCGAGGACGGCCCGCGCGGGCGCCGCCCTGGCGCTGGTCGCCGGCGCGGCGGTGGTGTGGGACGCGGCACCGGCCCCGGCGGCCGAGCCGCTCCAGGCCATCGTGCCCGTGCCGGTCTCGGTGCGGGCGGCGGCGGGTGTGACGCACACCCTCGACGGCACGACGAAGATCCGCACCGCGGCGGCGGCGCACGGCGTCGGCGAGTACCTGGCGGAGCTGCTGCGCCCCTCGACCGGGCACCCGTTCCCGGTCGAGGACACCACCGGCGCGCCCACCGACGGCATCGCCCTGCTGCTCGACGGCGCGCCCACCGAGGTCGGCGACCAGGGCTACCGGCTCGACGTGACCGCTGCCGCGATCACCCTGCGCGCCAACACGGCGGACGGCCTGTTCGCGGGCGTGCAGACGTTGCGCCAGCTGCTGCCCGCCAAGGTGGAGCACCGCACCCCGCAGACCGGGCCGTGGACCGTGCCGGGCGCGACCATCACCGACCACCCGCGCTTCGGCCACCGGGGCGCGATGCTCGACGTGGCACGCCACTTCCACCCGGTGGCCACCGTCAAGCGCTACCTCGACCAGCTCGCCCTGCACAAGGTCAACCACCTGCACCTGCACCTCACCGACGACCAGGGCTGGCGGATCGCCATCGACAGCTGGCCGCGCCTGGCCACCCACGGCGGCAGCACCCAGGTCGGCGGCGGTCCCGGCGGCTACTACACCAAGGCGCAGTACCAGGAGATCGTGGCGCACGCGGCGGCCCGGCACATCACCGTCGTGCCCGAGATCGACATGCCCGGCCACACCAACGCCGCGCTCGCCTCGTACGCCGAGCTGAACTGCAACGGCGTCGCACCCGCGCTGCGCACCGACATCGCGGTGGGCTACAGCTCGCTGTGCGTCGGCAAGGACGTCACCTACAAGTTCGTCGAGGACGTCATCCGGGAGGTCGCCGCGCTCACGCCCGGCCCGTACCTCCACATCGGCGGCGACGAGGCGAACGCCACCACCGACCAGGACTACCGGACGTTCATGACCAAGGTCCTGCCGCTGGTCGCCAAGTACGGCAAGAAGCCGATGGGCTGGCACGAGTTCGTGAAGACCACCAACGACACCGCGGCCGTACCGCAGTATTGGGGCACCACCACGTCCAACGAGGTGGTGCGGGCCGCCGCCGCGCGTGGCGCGAAGGTGCTGATGTCCCCGGCCAACAAGGCGTACCTGGACATGAAGTACAACGCCTCGACGCCGCTCGGCCTGACCTGGGCCGGGTACATCGAGGTGCGGGACGCCTACAACTGGAACCCCGGCACGCACGTGAGCGGCGTGCCCGAGTCGGCCGTGCGCGGCGTCGAGGCTCCACTGTGGACGGAGACGGTGGTGACGCCCGCGCACGTCGACTTCATGGCGTTCCCCCGGATGGCCGCCATCGCCGAACTCGGCTGGTCGCCGTGGTCCACCCACGACTGGGAGGCGTTCAAGGTCCGGCTCGGCGCGCAGGCGCCGCGCTGGACCGCCCTGGGTATCGACTTCTACCGCTCGACGCAGGTCCCCTGGGACAACGGGGGCGGCGGCCCCACCACCTCCACGACGACGACCTCCGGCACACCCGCCGGCGCCTGGGCGCCCGGTGTCCAGTACGCGGTGGACGCCCTGGTCGTCTTCGACGGCGTGACCTACCGGTGCCGCCAGCCGCACACGTCGCAGCCGGGGTGGGAGCCGGCCAACGTCCCGGCGCTCTGGCAGCGCGTCTAGTCCGCGAACCCGGGAGGCGCGTGACCACGCGCCTCCCGGCCCACTTCCGAGGAGGCGCGTCGTGACGCGTGTTCTGCTGGTCCTCCTGCTGCTGGTCGCCCCGGTGGCGACCGCCGGTCCCGCATCCGCCGTCGTGGGCGGCCATCAGGCCACCCGGCCCTACCCGTTCATCGCGTCCCTCCAGGCCAACGGCGCGCACTTCTGCGCAGGCAGCCTGATCCGCCCGGACTGGGTGGTCACCGCCAAGCACTGCGTCGCCGGCCGGGCGCCGGCGGCGATCGGCCTCCGCGTCGGCTCGACCGACCGGACGACCGGCGGCACCCTCACGCAGGCGGTGCGGAGCGTCGTCCACCCGACCGCCGACCTGGCGTTGCTGCGGTTGCGCGCGCCGGTCACCCACCCGCCGGTCGCGGTCGCTCCGCCGACGCCCGCGCCCGGACCGCGGCCACCGCTGTTCCGGCTGCTGGGCTGGGGACTGACCTGCGAGGGCTGCACGCCACCGCCGGTGGTGCTGCACGAGGTGGACGCGGCGCGGGCGACCAACCCCGCGTGCGGCGCGGGCGAGGAGTGCCTCGGCGGCAACGGCCGGGGCGCGTGCCGGGGCGACGACGGCGGCCCGGCGCTGATCGAGTCCGGTGGCACGTGGCTGCTGGCGGGCGTGGCGTCGCGGGCCGTGACGACGGCGTGCCGGGAGGGGACGTGGGCGTACGTCGGCACCGCGGCGCACCGGACGTGGATCGCGAACGTGGTGGGCGGCTGAGTCAGCCGACCCGGGCCGCGGCGACGGGCCGCCGGTCGAGCGGGTGCGTGCCCGCCGACGAGGTGTTCACGCTCCACCGGTACCGGGTGAACTCGCCGGTCTCGTCGGACGCGTAGAACATCATGTGCCCGTAGCCCGCCCCCGTGGTCCGGGTGGTGGCGTCGACGACCCGGCTGTCGGGGAACGCGGGGTAGTCGCCGACGCCGTGCAGGCCGTGTGGTTCCGCGGTGCAGTCCACGACCTGCACGGCGTACTGGGTCTCGCCGGGGAAGTTCAGGCCCGGCCGGGGCGCGTGGTACGTGCCGCGCACGGACCGCACCATGACGATGTGACCGGTGTTGGTGTCCTGGTCGTTGCGGTAGTCGATGGCCACGAGGTCGCCGGGTCGCAGGTCGGCGACCCGGCGCACGCGCCGGAAGTGCGGCACGTCGTCCCGGGCGAACGCGGCCCGGTAGTCGCGGGCGAACGGGCTGGCCGTTCCGAAGTGGGCGTGGAAGAACGCCGTCGTCGCCCATCGGTGGGCGCGCTTCAGCACGGCCGTCTGGAAGGACGCGCACTGGCTCTGGTTGAACCAGGTCGCCGCGTCGTCGGGCGAGCCCCACCGCACCACGTTGGGCTGGTCGGGCTCCTTGTAGGTGTTGTTGGCGGGCGGGCAGGTGGGCAGCGACAGGTAGTCGACGAGCTGTTCCGCCTCCCGCAGGTGCGGTCGCGGGTGCGGTCGCGGCACGCCGTGCGCGACCGCGACGGCGGTGCCGCCGCCCGGGAACGATCTGCGTGACAGGTCCATCGGGCGACTCCCCTTCGCGGTGCGGGCCCGCAACACCGTAATCGAAGGGCCGTGCCCGTTCAGCGCGAACAAGGCTGGTCTAGCGCGTGTAGACCAGGAGGAGCGTGGTCATGGCGGTGCACAGGGCGAGTGCGGTGGCGAGGCCGGTCATGGCCGTGCCCGCCGAGACGAGCACGCGGGTCAGCATCCCGAGCACGCGGCGCAGGAGCCGGACCAGGCCGAGGACGAGGGCCATCGCCCCCGTCATGACCACCACGAGCAGCGGCGCCCACTCGGTGGTCCCGGCGGACTGGGCTAACGAGGCAAGCGTGTTCATGGCAACCCCCGGATGGCGTCCTGGGTGAACTTCACTTAGCTCACTGAAGTTGACTTAAATCTCAGCGCTTTTCAGCGTAAGGTCCGACCGCTGACCTGGCAAGAGAACCCGGCGAGAGGGGTGCCAGACCGGCCTGTTAACCGCAATCGTGTATGTTGCGGCCTTCAGTCGATACGCTGAAGTTCACTGAAGGGCGCTGCGACGTGGTCGGATCGGGTGGGTCCTTTGCGCTGGCGCACCGCCTGCGGGCGTTGCGCGAGGAGCACTGGCCGGACGTGGCCATCACGCAGGCCGACCTCGCGGCGGCGTTCAGCGCCGACAAACCCGCCAGCGTCCCGCTGCTGTCGTCGTGGGAGAGCCGCACGCACCCCAAGGCGCCGCCGGTCGGCAGGCTCGCCGCCTACGCCACGTTCTTCGCGACCCGGCGCTCCGTCGAGGACCGCCCCTTCCGCCTGCTGCCCGCCGAGGAGCTGACCCCGGACGAGGCACGCCGCCGCGACGAGCTGCTGGCCGAGCTGACCGCGCTGCGCGCCGCCGGCCAGGAGTCGCCCGAGGCGGACCGGGGCAGCCGCCGGGACTTCTGGTTCTTCCCGGACCGCAACAACATCACGATCGTCGTCGCCCAGCTCCCCAAGGCGATGCGCGACCGGATGCCGTACGCCGACCCCACCCAGCCCGACTACGTCGAGCTGTACACCTACGCCGACCTCGACGCGCTGATCGAGCTGCACGGCCACATCCGGGCGCTCAACCCGCGCAGCCGCGTGCGGTACCGCATCGCCTCCGCGCTCAGCCCGGACGACTACACCTCCCACCTGGTGCTGCTCGGCGGCGTGGACTGGAACGTCGTCACCCGCGAGCTGCTGGACCGGGTGGACCTGCCGGTCAGCCAGGTCGGCAGGCACGACGAGTCCGAGCCGGGCGGTTTCGTCGTCGGCCGCGGCGACGCGGCCCGGGTGTTCGGGCCCAGGCTGGCGCGGGACGGCGACCGCGACGAACTCCAGGAGGACGTGGCGCACTTCTACCGGGGGCCGAACCCGTTCAACCACAAGCGGACGGTCACCGTCTGCAACGGCATGTACGGCCGGGGCACCCTCGGCGCGGTGCGCGCCCTCACCGACGAGCGCTTCCGCGACCGCAACGCCGACTACCTCCGCAAGACCTTCCCCGGGCTGCCCGCCTACAGCCTGCTCACCCGGGTGTCCGTGGTGAACGGCCAGGTGGTGACCCCGGACTGGAACCTGCCCTGGTACCGGCTCTACGAGTGGCCCGAGGACGGGGGATGACCACCGCACCGGTCGGCGCGCGGGCGGCCCGGCACCACGGCTCCCACCGCGACCTGCTGCGCACCGCCGCCGGTCCCGCCACGCCCACCGCGCGGGTCGACGCGATCATCGTCCCCACCGCGCGCCACCCGGCCGCGATGACGCACGCGGTCGCGCTCGGCGCGGAACTGGGCTGCGTGGTGGTCGCGTTGTGCAGCCGCTACTCGTCGGCCGACGCCGTGGCGCGCCGGGCGCGTGGCGGCGGCGCGGAGGTCGTGGCCGTGGACGTCGACCGGCTGCCCGGCGACCTGCTGCCGCCGTTCGCGACCACCACGGCGCTCGCGGGCACCGTCTTCGAGCGGCGCGTGGACACCAGCCTCAAGCGCAACCTCGGCCTGCTGCTCGCGGGCGTCGTCGGGTGGGAGCGGGTCGCGTTCCTGGACGACGACATCGCGGTGCCCGACCCGCTCGACCTCAACCGCGCCGCCGGCCTGCTGGCCACCCACGACGCCGCGGCGCTCGCCGTCGAGGGCTTCCCGGACAACTCGGTGGTGTGCCACGCATACCGGGCGGTCGGCGGGCCGCAGGAGACGTTCATCGGCGGTGGCGCGCTGGTGGTCGGGCGGTCGTTGTTCGAGTCGTTCTTCCCGAACGTCTACAACGAGGACTGGTTCTTCCTGCTCGGCGACCGGGGCCTGGGGTCGTCGGCGGTGGTGGGCCGGGCGCTCCAGCAGCCCTACGACCCGTTCGCGAACGACGTCCGCGCGCGGTCCGAGGAGCTTGGCGACTGCCTGGGCGAGGGCCTGTTCGCGGTGCTGGACGAGGGCGGCTCGCCCGCCGACGCGGACGAGGTGTTCTTCGACCGGTTCATCGCCGACCGGCGGGCGTTGATCGACGACATCGCCGAACGCGTCCGCGCCCTCCCGCGCACCGCCGAGAACGAGCGGGTGTGGCGGGCGCTCAAGGCCGCCGGCGGGCGCAACCGGCTGATCACCGGCCGGCTGTGCGCGGACTACCTGGCGGCGTGGCGGCACGACCGCGTGGTGTGGCGGGCGCACCTGGACGACCTGCACGGCAGGCTGCGGCCGAAGCGCCGGGCCCGGTCCGCATGGCCGGGGCTCGGCCTCGACAAGGCGTTGGCGGAGCTGGGCCTGGCGAGCCGCGCCCGGCACGTCGCCGGCTGACCTCCCACGTGGCGGAACGCCCGGTTCCGCCGGGAAGCGGGCGACTACCCTTCTCGGGCCGGGTAGTCGTGAGGGTGGAGGCGGTCGATGACGAGCACCGATGGTCGGCAGAAGTGGCTGACCGTCGCCGACGAGGTGGCCGGGGCGTTGCGCGTGGACGCCGCGGAGCGCGACCGGGCGGGCGCCGAGCCGGTGGCCGAGGTGGCCGCGCTGCGCCGCTCCGGGCTGCTCACCGTCACCGACTGGGCCACGCGGCAGGCGGTGACCCGCGTGGTCGCGGCGGCCGACGCCAACATCGGGCACCTGCTCGGCTACCACTACCTCCAGCTGTGGCGGCAGTCCCTGTTCGGCGGCCCGGTGCGGGTCAACGACGAAAACCTGTTCTGGGCGGGCGTCAGCAACCCTCTCGACGCCGCGCTCCAGCTCACGCCCGCCGACGGCGGCTTCCGGGTGAGCGGGCGCAAGACGTTCGCCACCGGCGCGTCCGTGGCGGACCGGATCGTCGTCAGCGCCACCCGCGTCGACACCGGCGAGAAGCTCACCTTCACCCTCGACGCCCGCGCCGAGGGCATCTCGTACGCGGGGGACTGGGACAACATCGGGCAGCGGCTCACCGCGAGCGGCGGGGTCGTGTTCGACGACGTGCACGTGCCGGAGAGCCACGTGCTCGGCCGCCACGACGAGCACAGCCCCCGGCAGTCGCTGGCCGCGCTGGGCTTCCAGGCGGTGCTGGCCCAGGTGTACGCGGCGCTCGCCGAGGGCGCGCTCGCCGAGGCCGCCCGCTACACCCGCGCCACCAGCCGGGCGTGGTTCCTGTCCGGCGTGGACCACGCCACCGCCGACCCGTACGTGCTGGCCACCTACGGCGAGCTGGTCGCCGACGTCGAGGCCGCGGGCCTGCTGGCCGACCGCGCGGCGGAGGCGCTGGGCGAGGCGGGCGACCGCGGCGACGACCTGACCGCGGCGCAGCGGTCGGCGGTGGCCGCCCTGATCTCGTCCGCCAAGGTCGTCACCACCCGGGTCGCCAACCACACCACGGCCAAGGTGTTCGAGCTGTGCGGCGCGCGTGCCACCGCCGCCGGCTACGCGTTCGACCGGTTCTGGCGCAACGCCCGCACGCTCACCCTGCACGACCCCGTGTCGTACAAGGCGCGCGAGGTCGGCGCGTACTACCTCACCGGCGAAGCGGCCCCGTTCACCGGGTACAGCTGATGGAACCGGTCCTCGCCCGCAGCGTCCGGCTCGCCGACGACGGCGTGCACGTCCTGGACCGCCGGAAGTTCCCGTTCGAGCACACGTGGGTGCGCTGCGCGACCGCCGCCGACGTCGCCAAGGCCGTGGAGGACATGGTCACCCAGTCCTCCGGCCCGTACTTCGCGGTGCTGTGGGGCATGGTGCTGGCCGCGCGGGAGGCACGCGGCCTGCCCCGCGCCGAGGCGCGGGCGCACCTGGAGCGGGCCGGGCGCATGTTCGTGGCGACCCGCCGCACCAACAACGCGTTGCGCAAGGCGGTCGCGGCCGTGCTCGCGGGCGTCGACGCGGCGGACGACGTGGAGGCGGGCGCCCTCGCCGGCGCGGTGGCGGGCGACGAGCGGTACCGGGCACGCAGCCGGGCGCTCGGCACGCACACCGCGCGGCTGCTGCCCGACGACGGCGCCGTGCTCACCCACTGCTGGGCCGACCTGTACCTGACGGAGACGGTCTCGGCGGCGCGGGCCGCGGGCAAGCACGTCCGCTTCTTCTGCACCGAGACCCGCCCCTACCTCCAGGGCGCGCGGCTGACCGCCGAGACCCTCGCCGAGATGGGCGTGGACACCACCCTGGTCACCGACGGCACCGGCGCGGCGGTCCTCGCCGCCGGCGAGGTGGACGTGCTGCTCACCGCCGCCGACCGGGTCACCATGGACGGGCACGTGGTGAACAAGGTCGGCACGCTCGGCCTGGCCGTGGCGGCGACCGCGTTCGAGGTGCCGTTCCTGGCGATGGTGCAGGCGCCGGACCGGCTCGCGCCGACCGCGGCGGACGTGCCGATCGAGTTCCGGCCCGGCGAGGAGGTGCTGCGCACGCTCGGCAGGCGCACCGCGAGCGACCGCGTGCGGGGCTGGTACCCGGCGTTCGACGTGACGCCGCCCCGGTTCGTGACGACCGTCGTCACCGATCGCGGCGCGTACGCTCCCGACCGCCTGCACGATTACTACAACGGCGAGGAAGTACATGACTGAATGGGTCGTGCTCGACATCGAGGGCACCCTGTCCGCGACCGACCAGGTGCTGGTCGTGCTGTACGACTACGCCCGGCCGCGGCTGGGACCGTGGATCGACGAGCACGGCGACGACCCGGTGGTCGCCGAGGCGGTCGCGCGCATCCGCGAGCTGTCCGGTGTGGACGGTGGCACGGCCGAGCTGGTGCGCGTGCTGCACGGCTGGATGGACGAGGACCGCAAGGCCACGCCGCTGAAGACGTTGCAGGGCCTCATCTGGCAGCGCGGGTACGCCGAGGGCGACCTGGTGGCCGAGTTCTTCCCGGACGTGGTGCCCGCCCTGCGCGCGTGGCACGCCGACGGGGTCAAGCTGGCCGTGTTCTCGTCCGGTTCCGTCGCGGGCCAGGTGGCGTTCTTCGGGCACACCACCGACGGCGACCTGCGAGGTCTGTTCGAGCACCACTTCGACACCGTGAACGCGGGACCCAAGCGGGAAGCCGACTCGTACCGGGCGATCTCCGCCGTGCTCGGCTCGACCGACGTGACGTTCTACTCCGACGTCCCGGCCGAGCTGGACGCCGCCGCCGAGGCGGGCTGGCGGACCGTGGGCGTGGCGCGGCCCGGCGAGCCCCACGCCGACGCCGACTTCGGTCCACATCGGACGGTGAGCGCGCTGTGACGCCCGGTGCGGCCCTCGCCGCCGAGTGCGCCCGGTACACCGCGATGGGCTGGATGCGCGGCACGTCCGGCAACCTGTCCGTGGTGGTGGACCGCGACCCGCTGCGGCTCGCGGTCACCGCCAGCGGCAAGGACAAGGGCGAGCTGACGCCGGACGACGTGGTGCTGGTCGACGCCGAGGGCCGCACCGACGACCCGCACCGCGTGCCCTCCGCCGAGGCCGGTCTGCACGGCCGGATCGCGGCGGTGTCCGGCGCGGGCGCGGTGGTCCACGTGCACGCCCTCGCGCCGGTCGTGGCCGCCGAGCGCTGGCCGGGCGGGGTGGAGCTGCGCGACCTTGAGATGCTGAAGGGCTTCGGCCGCGCCGCGCACGACGACCTCGTCGTGGTGCCCGTGGTGCCGAACTCGCAGGACATGCGCGTGCTCGGCGACGCGTTCGAAGCCGGCTACCGCCCCGACGTCCCCGCCTTGATAGTGGCCCGGCACGGGGTGTACGTGTGGGGTGACGACCTCTACCAGGCACGTCACCGACTGGAGTGCCTGGAGTGGCTGCTGCGGTTCACGGTGGAGACGAGGAGGGACCCGCGATGACGTTGCTGACCGTGTGGCCGGACACCGACCCGGAGAACGCCGTGGTGCGCACCTCCGACCCGGCCGAGATCGCCGCCGAGCTGAAGCGGCTCGGCGTGCGTTACGAGCAGTGGCCCGTGGTGCCGGGCGTGACCCGGGAGAACGCCCTGGAGGTGTACCGCGAGCAGGTGCGGCGGGTCACCGAGGCCGAGGGCTACACCCTGGTGGACGCCATGGAGATGACGCCGTCCGACGACCCGGAGTGGGTGGCGTCGGCGGCGCGGGCGCGGCGCAAGTTCCTGGCCGAGCACACCCACGACGACGACGAGGACCGCTTCTTCGCGCGTGGCGCGGGCGTGTTCTACCTGCACGTCGACGGTCGCGTGCACGCCGTCCTGTGCGAGGCGGGCGACCTGCTCAGCGTCCCGAAGAACACCACCCACTGGTTCGACATGGGCACCCGCCCGGACTACGTGGCCATCCGGTTCTTCCACGACGAGGACGGCTGGGTCGGCGATTTCACCGGCAACCCGATCGCCGAGTCGTTCCCGACGTTCGACGCGCTCGTGGCCGGTCGCTGAGCGACGCCAACTCGGCCGCGAGGTTGGCCCTGGCGCGCACCTCCCACCGGTCGCGCGCCGCGGCCGTCGCGTACAGCGGGTCGCGCTCCAGCAGGGACCGCAGCACCCGCGACCGGCCGTCCCGCCACGCGTCGTCCGGCACGTGCGCGTACTCCGCGCGCACCGCCGCCCGGTACCACCCGTAGTCCGCCGGCGCGGAACCCAGCACGCCCAGGTCGGCGTCCGTCAGCAGCGCCGCCAACCGGTCCCCGGCCTCGTGGTCGACCGTGGCCAGCACCAGCCGCACCACCTCGGCGGCGTCGACCCCGGCGGCGGCCAGCCGCTCGGCGGCCCACGCCGCGCTGGCGCGCTCGTCGTGACCGGGTTCCCCGTCGTACACCACGTCGTGCGCCAGGGCAGCCAGCACCAGCACGGCCCGTTCCCGCTCGGTCACGTCATCGGCCAGCGCCACGACGTCCCGCGCCACCGCCAGCACGTGCCGCGTGCCGTGGTAACGCCGGTGCGGTTCGCCGTACCGGGCCGCGAGATCACCCGCCGTCCCCGGCCGTCCACCCAGTGCGACGACCGCCGAGTCCCACAACTCCTCCAGCACCGCTTTCCCCTTTCCGTTTTCCGCCACGCCAACGGCAAGAGCACGCCGGACCGGCACTGTGAGCTGCGCTACCTCCCTTGATCCAGCACCGGCCCAGCCGCGCCCCCGGAAACCACGGCGTCTACGATCCGGAGAGCCGGTGGCCGCGCCATCCGGCCATGCCAGAACCAGACAGTGCAGGAGGCACCGTGACGGCCGTAGCCCCGCAGCCGATCGCTACGCGGCCCTTCGGGACTCGCGAGGCGGTCAAGGGTTCGTTCCTGCTGCGGATGTTCCGCACCACGGACCACAAGCAGATCGGGATCATGTACCTGGTCACGTCGTTCGCCTTCTTCATGGTGGGCGGCGCGATGGCCATGCTGATGCGAACCGAGCTGGCCCGCCCGGGTATGCAGTTCCTCAGCCAGGAGCAGTTCAACCAGCTGTTCACCATGCACGGCACGGTGATGCTGCTGCTGTACGCGACGCCGATCGTCTTCGGGTTCGCCAACTTCATCCTGCCGCTCCAGATCGGCTCCCCGGACGTGGCGTTCCCGCGGCTGAACGCCTTCTCCTACTGGCTGTACCTGTTCGGCGGCCTGATCGTGATGGCGGGCTTCATCACGCCGGGCGGCGCGGCCGACTTCGGCTGGTTCGCCTACACGCCGCTGTCGAACGCGATCCACTCGCCGGGCGCGGGCGCGGACCTGTGGATCGCCGGTCTGGTCGTGGGTGGTCTGGGCACGATCCTCGGCGCGGTCAACATGATCACCACGGTGGTCTGCCTGCGCGCGCCGGGCATGACGATGTTCCGGATGCCGGTCTTCACCTGGAACATCCTGGTGACGTCGGTGCTGGTCCTGCTGGCGTTCCCGATCCTGACCGCGGCCCTGCTGGGCCTGATGGCGGACCGGCACCTCGGCGCCCACGTGTTCGACCCCGCCAACGGCGGCGTGATCCTGTGGCAGCACCTGTTCTGGTTCTTCGGGCACCCCGAGGTCTACATCGTCGCGCTGCCGTTCTTCGGCATCGTGTCGGAGATCTTCCCGGTGTTCTCCCGCAAGCCGATCTTCGGTTACAACGGCCTGGTCTACGCGACCCTGGGCATCGCGGCGCTGTCGGTGGCGGTGTGGGCGCACCACATGTACGCCACGGGCGCGGTGCTGCTGCCGTTCTTCGCGTTCATGACGTTCCTGATCGCGGTGCCGACCGGCATCAAGTTCTTCAACTGGATCGGCACGATGTGGAAGGGGCAGCTGACGTTCGAGACGCCCATGCTGTTCAGCATCGGCTTCATCGTCACCTTCCTCTTCGGCGGTCTGTCGGGCGTGCTGCTGGCCGCGCCGGCGATCGACTTCCACGTCTCCGACACGTACTTCGTGGTGGCGCACTTCCACTACGTGCTGTACGGCACGATCGTGTTCGCGACGTTCGCGGGCATCTACTTCTGGTTCCCGAAGATCACCGGGCGGATGCTGGACGAGCCGCTGGGCAAGCTGCACTTCTGGACGACGTTCCTGGGGTTCCACGCGACGTTCCTGGTGCAGCACTGGCTGGGCAACGAGGGTATGCCGCGCCGGTACGCGGACTACCTGCCGTCGGACGGCTTCACCACGCTGAACATGATCTCCACGATCGGCGCGTACATCCTCGGCGCGTCCACGCTGCCGTTCATCTGGAACATCTTCAAGTCCTACCGGTACGGCGAGAAGGTCCACGTGGACGACCCGTGGGGCTTCGGCAACTCGCTGGAGTGGGCCACGTCGTGCCCGCCGCCGCGGCACAACTTCACCGAGCTGCCGCGCATCCGGTCGATCCGCCCGGCGTTCGAGCTGCACTACCCGCACATGGTCGAGCGGATGCAGCAGGAAGCGCACGTGACGTTCACCGGCAAGGCGATCCCGCACGACAAGGCCAAGTCGGCGCCGTCGGAGAAGGCGACCCAGGCCGTGGTGTCCGGCACCGCGTCCGACGAGGACCACCCCGACCACCGGTAACCTGAGCGAAGGTTCACCGTCGAGCCCCGACCGCCCCCCGGCCGTCGGGGCTCGTCGCTGTCTGGCAGAGGAGCCACCAGTGAGCAACCCCAGCGCCACACCCGTCCTGATCACCGTCACCGGCCCGGACAAGCCCGGTGTGTCCTCCGTGCTGTTCGCCGTGCTGACCCGGCACGGCGTGGAGGTGCTCGACGTCGAGCAGGTGGTCATCCGGGGCCGCCTGGTGCTGGGCGTGCTGGTGGCCGCGCCGCACGACCCCGAGGGCCTCCAGGAGTCCGTCGAGCAGGCGATGGCGACGGTGGCGATGCAGGTCGAGGTGGAGATCGGCGCGGACGGCAGGCGCACGGCGCGGCTGGAGTCCAGCCACGTCGTCATCCTGCTGGGCCGCCCGGTGACCGCGCGCGCGTTCACCGAGGTGGCGCGGCGGCTGGCGGCGCTGGGCGCGAACATCGACGCGATCCGGGGCGTGGCCGACTACCCGGTGACGGGCCTGGAGCTGCGGGTCTCGGTGGCGGCGGACACGGCGGACGCGGACTCGGCGTTGCGCGAGGCGCTGGCCGAGGTGTCCGCGCGGGTCGACCTGGACGTCGCGGTGGAGCGGGCCGGGCTGGCGCGGCGGGCGAAGCGGCTGGTGGTGTTCGACGTCGACTCGACCCTGATCCAGGGCGAGGTGATCGAGATGCTGGCCGCGCACGTCGGCGTGGAGCCGCGGGTCCGGGAGATCACCGAGGCCGCGATGCGGGGCGAGCTGGACTTCGCCGAGTCCCTGCGGCGGCGGGTGGAGCTGCTGGCCGGGCTGGACGAGGCGGTGCTGGACGAGGTGGCCGCGTCGCTGGAGCTGACGCCGGGCGCGCGGACCACGGTCCGGACGTTGAAGCGGCTAGGCTTCCGGTGCGGCGTGGTGTCCGGTGGCTTCACCCGGGTCATCCGGTCGCTGGTGGACGACCTGGGGCTGGACTTCTGCGCCGCCAACGAGCTGGAGGTCGTCGACGGCCGCCTCACCGGCCGGGTGCTGGGCGACATCGTGGACCGGCCGGGCAAGGCGGTGGCGTTGCGGCGGTTCGCCGAGCAGGAGGGCGTGCCGCTGGGGCAGACCGTGGCGGTCGGCGACGGCGCGAACGACATCGACATGCTGGGCGCGGCGGGCCTGGGCATCGCGTTCAACGCGAAACCCGCGTTGCGGGAGGTCGCCGACACCGCCCTGTCGCACCCGTTCCTGGACGCGGTGCTGTTCGTGCTCGGCGTGACGCGGGCCGAGGTGGAGGCCGCGGACGCGGCGGACGGGTTGGAGCTGGTGCGGCCGTGAACGAGGTCCTGCGGATGCTGGTGGACCGGCACTACGCGACCGACGAGGAGGACCCGGCGGCGGTGCGGGCGATGCCGGTGGTGCTGCGCATCGAGCGCGCCGACCCGCCGTGCCGCACCGACGTGCTGGAGGCCGCCGCAGCGGCTGCCGTCGCGGTGTGCCTGGACCCGCGTGCCGAGCCCGGCGGCGAGTGGCACGACGAGGTCGTGGCGTGGGTGCGCGGTCGCATCCGGAAGGTGACGCGGCGTGCTCGCGGCGCGCACTGGGCGGCCGTGCAGGCGTTGCCGGGCGTGACCGTGCGGGTGGGCGGCGCGGAGGTGCGCGCGTTCGTGCCGTCGCGGGTGTCCGACGTGCCCAAGGAGCTGTCGCGGCTCCAGATCTCCGGCAGCGAGCTGCCCGCCGACGAGCCGGGACCGGTGCCCCCGGGCGCGCGGGTGCTGTGGCTCAACCCGCGGGTGGAGATGACGGCGGGCAAGGCGGCGGCGCAGGTGGGTCACGCGTCGATGCTGCTCGCGCCGACGCTGTCGGACCGGGAGCTGGCGGAGTGGGCGGCGCTGGACTACCGGTGCGCGGTGCGGACGCCGACGCCGGGGGAGTGGGACGCGCTGCTGGCCCGCCCGGACACCGTGGTCGTGCGGGACGCCGGCTACACGGAGGTCGACCCGGGCACGGCGACCGTGGCGGTGCCCCGCACCGGCTAGTCGTTCGCCGCGTCCAGGCGCTTGAGGGCGGCCCGCACGACCTCCGGGTCGTAGGTCGTCCAGAACGGCGGCAGGGAGGCGCGCAGGAAACCGCCGTAACGCGCGGTGGCCAGGCGCGGGTCCAGGATCGCCACCACGCCCTTGTCCGACATGGAGCGGAGCAGGCGGCCCGCGCCCTGCGCCAGCAGCAGCGCCGCGTGGGTCGCCGCCACGGTGAGGAACCCGTTGCCGCCCCTGGACTCCACGGCCTTCTGGCGTGCCGACGCGAGGGGGTCGTCCGGGCGCGGGAACGGGATGCGGTCCATCACCACCAGTTGCAGCGCGGGTCCCGGCACGTCCACGCCCTGCCACAGCGACAGCGTCCCGAACAGGCAGGTGCGCGGGTCCTCCGCGAACCGCTTCACCAGCTGGCCGGTGGCGTCGTCGCCCTGGCACAGCACCGGGTGGTCGAGCCTGCCCCGCAACGCCTCCGCCGCGGCCTTCGCGGCCCGCATCGACGAGAACAGCCCCAGCGTCCGCCCGCCCGCCGCGTTCACCAGGCCCTCCAGCTCGTCCAGGTAGGACGGCGGCAGCCCGTCGCGGCCCGGCGGCGGCAGGTGCCGCGCCACGTACAGGATGCCGCTGCTGCCGTGCTCGAACGGCGACCCGACGTCCAGGCCCGACCAGCGCGGCTGCCCGAGGTCGGCGGGCGGCTCCTTGTCGGTGGCCGTGCCCTCGGCCTTGCGCGCCGCCGACGACGCGGGCAGCCCCCACTGCCGGGCGAGCGTGTCGAACGTGCCGCCGAGGGTGAGGGTCGCCGAGGTGAGGATGGTGGTGCGCTTGGCGAACAGCCGTTCCCGCAGCAGCCCGCCCACGCCGAGCGGCGCGACGCGCAGCGACGGCGCCCGGTTGCGGTCGCCGAAGTCGCCGGACACCCACACCACGTCCCGGTCGTCGTCGAACGCCTCCAGGATGCGGGCCGCGCAGTCGTGCACCTCGTCCAGCAGCGACCGCGCGAGCTTGCGGGACGTCGCGCCGTCCACGTCCTCCTTGCGCTCCGGCCCGAGCGAGGTGACGCACGCGTGCGCGGCGTCCTTGACGGCTCGCAACGCGCCCGCCAGCGCGGGCGGCAGGGCGTCCAGGCGGCCGACCGGCGCGTCCTCCATCAGCATCGCCAGGCCGTCGCTCGCCTCGGCCATCCGGTCTGCCGTCGCCTGGTCGATCAGCCGCCCGCACCGCCGCGCGGCGGTGGCGACGAGGGACGCGCTCAACTCCTCCGTGGCCACCGACGTGATCCGGTCCACCAGGTCGTGCGCCTCGTCGATCACGACCACGTCGTGGTCGGGCAGCACCTGGTAGCCCTCCAGGGCGTCCACGGCGAGCATGGCGTGGTTGGTGACCACCACGTCCGCGCGGCCGGCCTCGGCCCGCGCCCGCTCCGCGAAGCAGTCCGCGCCGATCGGGCACTTCGCCACGCCGAGGCACTCGCGGGCGGTCACCGAGACCTGGCGCCACACCTGGTCGGTCACGCCCGGCACGAGTTCGTCGCGGTCACCGGTCTCCGTGTCGGACGACCACTCGTGGATGCGCTTGACCTCGCGGCCCATGCGGGACACCGCGAACGGGTCGAACAGGCCGGCTTCCTCCGGCTCGTCCGGCGCGCCGGTGTGGACGCGGTGCATGCAGAGGTAGTTGCGGCGGCCCTTGAGGATCGCGAAGCGCGGTTCCCGGCCCAGCTCGCGGCGCAACGCCTTGGCCAGGCGCGGCAGGTCGCGGTCGACGAGCTGCCGTTGCAGGGCGATGGTGGCGGTGGAGATGACGACCGTCGACTCGGAGACCACGGCGTGGCGGATCGCGGGCACCAGGTAGGCCAGCGACTTCCCGGTGCCGGTGCCCGCCTGCACGGCCAGGTGCTCGCCGGTGCGGATGGCCCGCTCGACGGCCTCGGCCATGTCGAGCTGGCCCGCGCGCTCGGCGCCGCCCACCGCCTCCACGGCTACGGCGAGCAGGGCCCTGGTGTTCGGGATCGCGGTCGTGGACGGCACGGGGAGACGGTACCCGGCGGCGTGTGCCGGGCGTGGCCAACTCCCACCGGCAGCCCCGGCCCGGGGACCGGGCCGGGGCACGGCCTCACTTGCGGTTGACGAGCGCCCACGCGCCCGGCAGCAGACCCGCGGCGAGCGCGACCTTGATCGCGTCGCCGATCAGGAACGGCACGACGCCCAGCGCCAGCGCCCGGCCGAGGTCGACGTTCGCCACCGCCATCAGGTACGGCACGCCGAACGCGTAGATCACCAGGTTGCCGAGCACCATCGTGCCCGCCGTGCGCAGCGGGGTGCGGTCGCCGCCGCGGCCCGCGAGGTGCCCGACCACCACGCCCGCGAACACGAAGCCCACCACGTAGCCGAGCGACGCCGGCATCCCCGACGAAGCGCCCTGGAACCACGGCACGCCGGCCATGCCGGCAATCAGGTACAGCACCATCGACGCGCCACCGCGCCGCCAGCCGAGCGCCGCGCCCACGAGCAGGGCGGCGAACGTCTGACCGGTCAGCGGGACCGGGCTGCCCGGCACCGGCACGGCGATCTGCGCGGCGAGCCCGGTGAGGCCGGCGCCCGCGACGACCAGCGCGACGTCACGCGCCAGCGCGCCGGGGACCAGGTCGGCCAGCACGCGGCGGCCGGGAACGGCGATAACGGACACGGGGACCTCCAGGGGTTGGTTCGACTCGGAGGTTAACCGGCGATCACTCGCGCGGTCTTTGTCGGTGCGCTACAAAGTCGCGGACGTCACGCCGGCTTCCCGCGCAGTGGGCGCCGGCGAGGATTCCCCTTGCGGCCGGAGGTGTTTCAGCCACCGGGGCAGCAGCGCGATCGCGACCACGGCCGGCACCACGTTGCCGGTGAGCGTCACCAGCAGGTCGCCCCACGGCGTGAGCTGGACCGGCACGCCGCTGCCGGTGACCCGCATGCCCAGGCTCCAGAACGGCATCACGTACCAGGCGACGGCCACCGCGAGCACGACCTTCGGCCACGCGGAGGCCGTGCGCCACTTCGCGAACGCCAGCCACGCCAGCGCGGGCGCCACCCAGACGGCGTGCGTCATCCACGAGACCGGCGAGACCAGCAGGCCCGTGAAGGCGACGACCAGCACGCCGACCACGTCGTGCCCGGCGCGCTTCGCCCACACCGCCGCCGCCAGCCCCGCGACACCCACCACCGCCGCCACGGCCAGCGACCAGTGCGGCGCGACCACCGTCCCCTGGAGGCGGCCGAACAGGCCGGGCAGCGAGTGGTTGACGAACGTGTCGCTCTGCACCATCCGGCTGGAGTCGAAGAACACGCCGCGCAGCCAGTATTCGGTGGAGTCGGCGGGCAGCACCAGGAACCCGACGGCGACCGTCGCCGCGAAACCCGCGATCGCCTGCAACCCGGCCCGCGTCCGGCCGGTGAGCAGCAGGTAGGGCACGAAGATCAGCGGGGTCAGCTTGATGCCCGCCGCGACACCGGTCGCGTACCCGCGCCAGCGCTCCGGGACGCCCGGCGCGAAGTCCACCAGCACGAGCAGGACGAGGAAGGTGTTGATCTGCCCGAGCAGCAGGTTGTGCTGGACGGGTGCGAGGAAGGTGGCGGCGGCCAGCGCGGCGGCGCTGAGCGCGGTCAGCCGGCGGCGTGACGTGATGCCGGCGAGGCGCAGCGCGATCCACAGCGCCCCGCCCAGCGCGAGCAGGCTGAGGAACGTCCAGGCGATCTTGCCCACCGTCGCCGGGACGATCGCGAACGGCACGAACAGCAGCGACGCGAACGGCGTGTAGATGTACTTCATGTTGGGGAACGCGGTGACGAAGGTGGCGTCGTACAGCCGCATCCCGGCGACCAGGGTGTCGCCCGCGCCGACGTAGACGTCGTAGTCGGTGAGCCAGTACGGGATCGCGCTCCACAGCAGTTGGGACTGCCCGGTGAGCACGGCGGCGACCGCGGCCAGCACGGCGAGCGGGCCGAACCGGGACCCCGTCACGCGGGCGGTCAGGTCAGCCATGTCGTCTCCTCCTCGTACCCGCGGGTGTCGCGCGCGGTCGCCGGTGGTTCACGGCCGCCCGGCGTGGTCGCCGGCCGGTTCGCCGTGGTGTGGGTGGTGCGCGGCGTGGCCGGGGTCTGGTGCGGTGGTCGCCGCACGTCGGGCGGGCTGCGCGTGGTGGCCGGCCGGTTCGCCGTGGTGTGGGTGGTGCGCGGCGTGGCCGGGGTCTGGTGCGGTGGTCGCCGCACGTCGGGCGGGCTGCGCGTGGTGGCCGGTGGTCCGGGCGGCGCGGCGGGCGTGGGCGGTCGGCGGGCCCGCGGTTCACCGGCGGCGGGCGTGTTGCCGGCGGAGGGCGGCGACCAGGGTGGCCGCGGACAGCAGCAGGACCTCGCCCAGGTCGCGGGCCCGGGGGTGCGCCGCCACCGGGTCGGGGTGGGCGGGCGCGGGTGGCGGGCGGTGGGGCAGGCCGGTGACCTTCGCCGTGCCGACGAACTTCGCGCGGGCGACCCGCGCCAGTCCCCGCAGGTTGTCGGCGGCGACGCCCGCGACGCGGACCCGGCTGTCGGCGTCCTCCACCCAGTCCACGGGCACCTCGTGCAGCCGCAGCCCGTTGTGCTCGGCGAGCAGCAGCATCTCGGTGTCGAAGAACCAGCCGTCGTCCACGACGTCCCGCAGCAGCGGCCCGACGACGTCCGCCCGCACGGCCTTGAACCCGCACTGCGCGTCGCTGAACCGCACGCCGTGCACCAGCTTCAGCAGCTGGTTGTACCCGCGCGACACCAGCTCCCGCCGCACCCCGCGCACGGTCCGCGCGCCGGGCGCGAGCCGGGACCCGATGGCGAGGTCGGAGTGCCCGGTGGCGAGCGGCGCGATGAGGGGCAGCAGGGCGTCGAGCCCGGTGGACAGGTCGACGTCCATGTACGCCAGGATGTCGGCGTCGCTGCGCAGCCAGGCGGTGCGCACGGCGACGCCCTTGCCCTTCCGGTCCAGGGTCAGCAGCCGCACCCGCGGCCACGTGGCGGCCAGCTCCCGGGCGACCTCGCGGGTGCGGTCGGTGCTGGCGTTGTCGACCACGGTGACGGTCCAGTCGTAAGGGAACGCCCCCTCCAGGTACTGGTGCAACGCCGCGACGCACCCCGGTAGCGCTCGCTGCTCGTTGTGGACCGGGATGGCGATGTCCACGGTCGGCTTGGTGACCGGTTCCATCGGCCCCTCCTCCGGAAAGTCGGACCAAGGATGTCAGCGGCGGTTCATCCGTGCATCAGCGAATCGGGTGTACCTGGAGCCGAGGTAAAACCGCAGCTCAGGGGCACCACACGCGGGTGGGCGTCCGAGCGCGCGGGAACGACGACACGCTCCGTGTTCTCAAGAATCGCCCACCTCGCCGTTTCCGAACCCGACGAGACGGGCGGTTAGCTCGCCAAGGTGTCGTGCCGAGCACATTCGTGCACAGCGCGTAATCGCGCCTTCAGTCCACCGGTCGAGCGAAACGCGGTTATCACCCCATTGGGATCAGCGTGGTCGCCCGGTGCGCGACCCGCACCCGAAGAGGTATCGGAATTCCACCCGAGGGGTGAGAAACGTCGGCGGCGCACCGACGACCCACCGCGCTCGATCAATCATTCCTGGTGAAGCACCACGAGAGAGGGCATCCCATGAACCACATCCTCGTGCGCGGGGCGGCGGCGGTGACCGCGGCGCTGGCGGTCGGCGTGCTCGGCGTGCCGGCGGCGGCGGCGAACCCGCCGGGCGCGGCGTCCGCGGGCTCGGCCGACTTCACGCAGTCCGGGCGGCGCGTCGTCGTGCCGCCGCTGGCGCCCTGCGCGCTCGGCGGCCCGGAGTCCGCGTCGTCGCCCGCGGTCGCCGAACCGGGCATCCGGTTCGGCAAGGGCGGCTCGTCGTGCGCCAGGTCCGGCGCGGAGACGACGTCCACCGCGACCGGCTCGGACTTCGAGCTGACCGCCCTCGTGGCGGTGGGCGGGCCACGCCTGGCGTTCCGCGAGTGGCACGTGACCTGCACGGGCCGCCGGGAAGGCACGAGCGGCGGGTGGCGGGTCGACGGCGTCGCCGGGTTCCCCGGCCTGCCCGACGACATCCCGCCCAACCACGTGCACGAGGTGCGCACCGCCGGCGGCGACGTCCTCGCCCGCGTCACGTTCAACGAGACCGTGCTGCCCCAGCCGAACGACGGCAGCCTCGCGCTGAACCTCGCGCACCTGCGCTTCACCGAGCGGTCCGGGATCACCGGCGAGGTGGTGGTCGGCGCCGCGGCGTGCTCGCCGACCCCCTGAGGCGGCGCGTCGTCAGCCGACGTGCGGTTCGCCCGCCAGCGCCACGCCCGCGGTCCGCAGCCGGGCGAGCGCCGACTCCACGGTCGCCGGCGCCACGCCCGCGGTGAGGTCCAGCAGCACCCTGGTGGCGAACCCGGCCTCCGCCGCGTCCTCCGCGGTGGCCCGCACGCAGTGGTCGGTGGCGATGCCCACCACGTCCACCTCGGTCACGCCACGCGCCCGCAGCCACTCGGCAAGGCCCTCGCCGGCGGGCGACGCGCCCTCGAAACCCGAGTAGGCGGCGGCGTACGCGCCCTTGGAGAACACCGCCTCCACGGCCGTCACGTCCAGTTCCGGGTGGAACGACGCGCCGGCGGTGCCCGCCACGCAGTGCACCGGCCACGAGTCCACGTAGTCCGGTGTCGCGCTGAAGTGGCCACCCGGGTCGACGTGGTAGTCGCGGGTCGCCACCACGTGGTCGTACCCGCCGCGCGCCACGTGCGCCGAGATCGCCGCCGCCACCGCCGCACCACCCGTGACGGCCAGCGACCCGCCCTCGCAGAAGTCGTTCTGCACGTCCACCACGACCAGCGCCCTGCCCATTGCGACCACTCCTCCCAAGCCCTGCCCGAACGCTAGCCGCGCGTGCCGCTCACCGGAACACGGTCGGGATGGCGGGTTCGCCGCGCGACAGCTTCAAGCCCTCCCACGGCACCGTCACCAGCGCCGCCCGCAGCCGGTCGCGGCTCTCCGCCAACGCGTCCAGCCCGGGCACGCGCGTGCCGCCACGCATCAGCGGCACCGGCAGGACCCGGTCGTGCGGGCCCAGCTCCGGCGTCTCCGCCACCGGGTGCACGACCTCCTCCAACGCCGTCCCGGTGTCCTTGTGCCGCCGCACCGCGCTCTTGCCGCCGCCGCGCGACTCCTTGTGCGAGCTGCGCTTGGCCACCGGCCGCCCGGCCACCTCGACCAGCTTGTAGACCATCCCGGCGGTCGGCGCGCCCGAACCCGTCACCACCGACGTGCCCACGCCGTACGCGTCCACCGGCTCGGCGCGCAACGCCGCGATCGCGTACTCGTCCAGGTCGCCGGACACGACGATCCGGGTGTTCCGCGCGCCCAGCGCGTCCAACTGGTCCCGCGCCTGCCGGGCCAGCACGCCCAGGTCGCCCGAGTCGATCCGCACCGCGCCCAGCTCCGGCCCGGCGACCTCCACGGCGGTCTTGATCCCGGCCGTGATGTCGTAGGTGTCGACCAGCAGCGTGGTGCCCGCGCCCAGCGCCGCGACCTGGCTGCGGAACGCCTCCTCCTCGCTGTCGTGCAGCAGGGTGAACGCGTGCGCGCACGTGCCGGCCGTGGGGATGCCGTGCCGGCGGGCCGCCTCCAGGTTCGACGTCGCCGTGAAACCCGCCAGGAACGCCGCCCGCGCCGCCGCGACCGCCGCCTCCTCGTGCGTGCGCCGGGAACCCATCTCGATCATCCGGCGGCCGTTCGCGGCGCTCACCATCCGCGCCGCCGCCGACGCGATCGCGCTGTCGTGGTTGAGCACCGACAGGGCCAGCGTCTCCAGCACCACGCCCACGCCGAACGGGGCGCGCACGGACAGGATCGGCGAACCCGGGAAGTACAGCTCGCCCTCCGGGTAGCCGTCGACGTCGCCGGTGAACCGGTAGTCCGCGAGCCACGCCAGGGTCGCCGGGTCCACCACGCCGGTGCGCTCCAGCAGCTCCAGGTCCGCCGGCTCGAAGCGGAACCGCTCGATCGCCTCCAGCAGCCGGCCGGTGCCCGCGACCACGCCGTAACGCCTGCCTTCCGGCAGCCGGCGGGCGAACACCTCGAACACGCACGGACGGTCGGCGGTGCCGTCGCGCAACGCCGCGGCGAGCATCGTCAACTCGTAGTGGTCCGTGAAGAGCGACGTCGACATGAGGTCAGAGCGTAGGCGGGCCCGACCCGCCGGGGCAGGAGGTGCCCCTATGGCCTCCACCACGGACCGGAACATGACACCATTGGCGGTATGACCACGCCCGTCGAGCATGAGCGGACGCAGGTTGACCCGGCGCCCGCGGAGGTCCGCACCGAGGACCGCCCGTGGCAGACGCTGGTCTGGAACGACCCGGTGAACCTGATGTCCTACGTGACGTACGTGTTCCAAAAGCTGTTCGGCTACAGCCGCGACCACGCGACCAAGCTGATGCTGGACGTCCACCACAAAGGCAGGGCGATCGTGTCTTCGGGGTCGAAGGACAAGGTGGAGGCCGACGTGGCCAAGCTGCACGCGGCCGGGCTCTGGGCGACCATGCAGCGTTCGTCGTGAAGAAGTGGACCCGCACGGGTGACACGGTCCTGGGCCGGTTCGACCGGCAGGAGGCCGCGGTGGTGCGCGGCCTGGTCAGCCAGATCCAGGACATGCTCCTCGCCCGCGCCGAAGAGGCGCCGCAGGACGAGCTGGCGGCGTTGACCGGCATCCGCACCGGACCGGCCACGCCGCCGGACGACCCGATCCTGGGTCGCCTGCTGCCCGACTTCCACCGGCTGGACCCGGACGCGCCGGACCCGGCCGAGGTCGACTCGGCGAACGCGCTGCGCTCCCTGCACGAACCGGAGCTGCTGGACCGGAAGACCGGTGCGGCGGCGGTGGTGCTGGCGACGTGCCCGCCCGACGGCGGTGAGGTGCGGCTGGCCCCGGAGCAGGCCGAGTCGTGGCTGTCCGCGCTCAACGACGTCCGGTTGGCCCTCGGCACGGCGCTGGACGTGCAGGAGGACATGCCGGACGAGCTGCCGCCGGACGACCCGCGCTCGCCGCACCTGGGCGTCTACCACTGGCTCACGTGGGTGCAGGAGACGCTGGTCGAGGCGGTCGTCGGCTGATGCTGTTCGGCACGGCGCCGGGTGTGTCCGTGCTGCTCGCGCCGGACGGCGCGGTCGCGGGCGTGGACGTCCGCGGCGCGCCGTGGGGCACCCGTGAACTCGACCTGCTGGACCCGTCCGCGCTGGTCGACCGCGTGCACGCGGTCGTGCTGGCGGACGGGCCCGCGTCGGCGCGCGGTGTCGTGGGGTGGCTCGCCGAGCACCACCGCGGTTTCCGGGTGGGCGACCGGCCGCACGAGGTGGTGCCCATCGTGCCCGCCGCGGCGGTCGGCGCGGACCCGGTGGACCGGGGTCGCGCGGCGTGCGTGGCGGCCGGGCCCGCGGTGCCGGAGGCCGTGGTGCTGGTCGGCGACACGGCCGCGGCGCTGGTCGTGGTGGACGCCGCGCTGGACAAGGCCGCGTGCCGCCGGGTCGCGGTGTCCGCCCACGACGGCCTGGTGCGTGCGGGCGTGCACCTGCCCGCCGCGGTGTTCGCCGTCGCCACCGGCGTCCCGACCGGCGTGCCGCTCGACGACCTGTGCACGTGGGCGGCCGACGTCGTCGCGCGGCACGCGGGCGGCGGTCCGTTCGGCGGCCCGCAGCCGCCGCTCGCGCCCTGACACCCCCGTCGACCGGCCGTTTCCCGGCTCACGGGCGCACCGGGCGGGGTCACGTGCGGGTTCTCACACACCGGGACGACTTCCGCCACCACGTAGGATGGGGACGTGCTGGTGATTCGCCGTGAACTCGTCGACGCGATGGTGGCGCACGCCCGTCGCGACCACCCGGACGAGGCGTGCGGGATCATCGCGGGCCCCGAGGGCTCCGACCGCCCCGAGCGGTTCGTCGCGATGGACAACGCCGAGCGCTCGCCGACCTTCTACCGGTTCGACTCCGCGGAGCAGTTGCGCGTCTGGCGCGAGATGGACCGCAACGACGAGGTGCCCGTGGTCGTCTACCACTCGCACACCGCCACCGAGGCGTACCCCTCGCGCACGGACGTCTCGCTCGCGAGCGAACCCGACGCGCACTACGTCCTGGTCTCGACCCGTGATCCGGAGCGGGACGAGGTGCGCTCCTACCGGATCGTCGACGGCGTGGTGACCGAAGAACCGGTCGAGGTCGTCGAGTCCTACATGTTCTCGCACACGGGCGCCGACGACACGCCCGACCGTCGCTGACGCGCAGCCGTCCGCTCCATCTCCCGAAACCCGGCTCCTCTCGGAGGTTCCAGCATGGCCGTCACCGTCTCCATCCCCACCATCCTGCGCACCCACACCGGCGGGCAGAAGTCCGTCGAGGCGGCGGGTGACACCCTCGCGAAGGTCATCGACGACCTGGAGGCCAACCACGGCGGCCTGAAGGCGCGCCTGGTCAAGGAGGGCTCGCTGCACCGCTTCGTCAACATCTACGTCAACGACGAGGACGTCCGCTTCTCGGGCGGTCTCGACGCGGCGGTCAAGGACGGCGACACGGTCACGATCCTCCCGGCCGTCGCGGGCGGCTGACGTGGCTCGCTACGAGTCGCTGCTGGACGCGGTCGGCGGCACGCCCCTGGTCGGCCTGCCGCGGCTGTCGCCGTCGGCCGACGTCCGCCTGTGGGCGAAGCTGGAGGACCGCAACCCGACCGGCTCGATCAAGGACCGGCCCGTGCTGGCCATGATCGAGGAGGCGGAGCGGTCCGGGCAGCTGTGGCCCGGCTGCACCATCCTGGAGCCCACCTCCGGCAACACCGGCATCGCGCTCGCCATGGCGGCCAAGCTGAAGGGCTACGGGCTGGTCTGCGTGATGCCGGAGAACACCTCGGCCGAGCGCAAGCAGCTGCTCCAGGCGTACGGCGCGCGGATCGTGTTCTCGCCCGCCGCGGGCGGCTCCAACCAGGCCGTCGCGCGCGCCAAGGAACTCGCCGCGCAGAACCCGGACTGGGTCATGCTCTACCAGTACGGCAACCCGGCCAACGCCGGCGCGCACTACCACGGCACCGGGCCGGAGATCCTCAAGGACCTGCCCACCATCACGCACTTCGTGGCGGGCCTGGGCACCACCGGCACCCTGGTCGGCGTCGGCCGCTACCTGCGCGAGCAGAAGCCGGACGTGCAGGTGGTGGCCGCCGAGCCGCGGTACGGCGAGCTGGTCTACGGCCTGCGCAACCTGGACGAGGGCTTCGTGCCCGAGCTGTACGACGCGGAAGTGCTGACCGGCCGCTACTCGGTCGGCTCGTACGACGCGCTGCGCCGCACCCGGCAGCTGCTGGAGACCGAGGGCATCTTCGCGGGCATCTCCACCGGCGCCATCCTGCACGCGGCGCTGGCCGTGGCGGAGAAGGCGGCGGCCCACGGCGAGCGGGCCGACGTGGCGTTCGTCGTCGCCGACGCGGGCTGGAAGTACCTGTCCACCGGCGCCTACTCGGGCACCCTGGACGAGGCCGCGGAACGGCTCGACGGGCACCTCTGGGCGTGATGTCGGGGAGCCCGGCGGGCCGGGCTCCCCGTCGCCGCTCAGGGCGTCAGGGCGCGATCGCCCGGCCGTTCAGGATCCGGCCGGGGCACAGGCCCTTGTCCTTCAGGCCGCGGACGATCAGCGGCACCGCCGCCACCGTCGCCGGGTAGCCGTCGTGCATCAGCACGACATCGCCCGCCTCCGCGCCGGTGGCGGACCGCACGATCTCCTCGGTCGACTTGCCGGACCAGTCCAGCGTGTCCACCGTCCACAGCACGTGCTCCAGGCCCAACGCGCGGGCCTGCGCCTCGACGGTGGCGTTGGTGTCCCCGTACGGCGGCCGGAACAACGTCGGCACGTGCCCGGTGATCCGCCGCAGCACGTCCTGCGTGCTCGCGATCTCCTTCGCCACCTCGGAGGCGGACAGTTTGGTCAGGTACGGGTGCGACCACGAGTGGTTGGCGATCCAGTGGCGTTCCCGCGCCGTGGCGCGCACCAGCTCCGGCTCCTCCCACGCGCGGGCGCCCACGTCGAAGAACGTGGCCCGCGCGCCCGCCGCCCGCAGCGCGGCCAGCAGCGGCCGGGTGTAGTCGGCCCCGCGTGGTCCGTCGTCGTAGGTCAGCGCCACATAACCCGTGCAGCCCCGCGCGGCATTCGCCGGGTCCACCGGCTCGGCGGCATTCGCCGGAACCACCGGCGCGAGCGCCAGCAGGGCGACCACGAGCAGAGTTCTCAACAGCATCTTCGCTCCCCGGAAGTGGACGCGGCGACCGCCACCACTATCGACCGCCCGCGGGGTGCCGGACAACGGTCCGGGTCGTCTGAAATGGCCGGTCCGCCATTCGGACCCGGGTCCGCCCGGTAAACCGCGGAATTCGCTTCCGACGGGACTTCGGTGAACCGCAGTCACCGCCCGCCGAGTGGTCCGCTGAGGCATTCGAGTGAAAATCCCGCGAAGTCATTGCCGAGTGGCCCGCGAGCGTTTTCGGCAATTCACGGACGACGACTGCTATCGTGCCGGACATGCAATTGACGGTGCTCGGGTGCTCGGGTAGCGCACCCGGTCCGGACCTGCCCACCTCGGGTTACCTGCTGGAAGCGGGCGGCGTCCGGATCGCGGTGGAACTCGGCGGCGGCGTGTTCGGCGCGCTCCAGCGGTGCTGCGACCCGTTCCGGCTCGACGCCGTGCTGCTGTCGCACCTGCACCTCGACCACTGCGGTGACTTCAGCTCCCTCACCACCTACCTCCGCGAGCACCCCGACCGGCCCGCGGCGCACCGCAGGCTGCCGGTGTTCGCGCCGGCCCACGCGCCGAGCCGCCTCGCCGCCGCCCACGCCGCGTCCGAGGAGGAGCTGGCGACCCTGCGGCTGGAGGACACGTTCGACTTCGTGCCGCTGCGTGCCGGGCGGTTCACCGTGGGGCCGGTGTCGATCGAGGTCGCGCCCATGCGGCACATCTGCGAGGCGTACGCGTTCCGCATCACCCACGACGGGACGTCGCTGGTGTTCACCGGCGACACCGTGCCGTGCCCCGAACTGGTGGACCTGGCCCGCGGCGCGGACCTGCTGCTCGCCGACGCGGCGTGGCGGGAACAGGCCGGGCGCGCCAACTACCTGCACATGAGCGGCCGGGAGACCAGCGTCGTCGCCACCGAGGCGGGCGTCGACCGGCTCGTGCTCACCCACGTCCTGCCCTGGTCGGACCGGGACGGCGTGCTGGCCGACGCCGCCGAGGACTACGCCGGCACCGTCACGCTCGCCGAACCCGGCGCGGTCTACGTCGTGTGAGCGGTCAGCCCGCGAACGCGGTCGACGGCAACCCCTCGCCGGCGCCCGGCGCGACCAGCACCGCGCTTCCGCCGGTCGCCGTCACGTAGAGGTCGGTGAAGTCCGCGCCGCCGAACACGCACGCCGTCGGCTCCTCCACCGGCAGCTCCAGGTCCACGTCCACCCGGCCGTCCGGCGTGTAGCGGCGCACCGCCGACCCGCCCCGCAACGCCACCCACACCGCGCCCGCCGAGTCCACGCACAACCCGCCCGGCAGGCCCCGGTCCACCTCGGCCAGCACGCGGCGGTTCGTCGCCTCGCCCGAATCGCGGTCGTAGTCCAGCACGTCGACCCGGCCGGTCGCCGAGTCGACGTAGTACGCGCGGGTCCCGTCCGGGCTCCACCCGACGCCGCCGCTCACCGCGACGTCGGCCAGCACGACCTTCGCGTCGCCGTTCGGCTCGACGCGCGCCAGCCAGCCGCCCGGGCCCTCGTCGTAACGCGTGGTGCCCGCCCACAGCCGTCCCGCCGGGTCGACGGCCGCGCCGCCGCCGCGCACCCCGTCGCGCGCCCAGTAGACGAGCCACGTCTTCGCGCCGTCGCGGTCCACCAGCGCCACGCCGTCACGCAGGTTCAGCACCAGGCCGCCCCGGGAGCGGGGCTTCGCCGCGCCCACGTGCTGCGGCACCGCCAGCACGGCGTCCTCCGACCGGTCCGGCGCGAACCGGTGGACCTCGCTGCGCAAGACGTCCACCCAAACGAGGGTCCCACTACCGTGATCCCACGTGGGGTCCCCGGCCAGTTCGGCGTCTCCGCGCACAGCCACTTCGATCGACACGGGGCGACAGCGTAGGCGCTGATCACCAGGGGCGCGGCGAGCCCGCCGCAGCGTTGTCCGCCAACTCGCCCGAACGAGGAGTAATCCCCATATGGGGTGATCATGCGGTTACGGAGCGGTCATGCCCCGAACGACCGTCATCCGAGACCCGGTTCGCACGTAGCCTGAACACGTGGACCCCACGGTTGTGTCACCCGCGCCGGTGCCGCGGTCGCCGGCCAAGCGCGTCATACCGCCGAACCCGGTGCTGTCGGCCCTCGTGGTCGGCGGCTTCGTGGCGCTGCTGTACGTGATCGAGGGCATCGACACCGCGCTCGGCGGGGCGCTCGACCGCGAAGGCGTCATCCCGCGCGACTTCACCGAGTGGGACAACATCCTGTGGGCGCCCCTGCTGCACGGCGGCTGGGCGCACGTGACCAGCAACGCCGTGCCGCTGCTCCTGCTCGGCTTCCTCGCCAACTCCGGCGGGATCAAGCAGTTCCTCCAGGTCACCGCCGTCATCTGGCTGACCGGCGGGCTCGGCGTGTGGGTGATCGGGTCCACCGCCAGCCACATCGGCGCGTCCGGCCTCGTGTTCGGGTACCTGGTGTTCCTGCTGCTGCGCGGGCTGTTCACCCGGTCCGTCGCGCAGATCGCCGTCGCCGTCGTCGTGTTCGCCCTCTACGGGGCGGCGCTGTGGGGCGTGCTGCCGGGGCAGCCCGGCATCTCGTGGGAGAGCCACCTGTTCGGCGCGCTCGGCGGCGTGCTCGCCGCGTGGGGCGTCGCACGCGACAACCGGCGGGCCGCCGCGTGACCACCGCCGACGCGCCGATCGGCGTCTTCGACTCCGGCGTCGGCGGCCTGACCGTCGCCCGCGCGATCATGGACCAGTTGCCGGAGGAGAGCATCCGCTACGTCGGCGACACCGCCAACGCGCCCTACGGGCCGCTGCCCATCGCGCAAGTGCGCAAGCACGCCCTCGAACACCTCGACCGGTTGGTCGAGGACGGGGTGAAGATGCTGGTGATCGCGTGCAACACGGCGTCCTCCGCGTGCCTGCGCGATGCCCGTGAGCGTTACGACGTGCCTGTTGTGGAGGTCGTGCTGCCCGCCGTGCGGCGGGCCGTCGCCACCACCCGCAGCGGGCGCGTCGGCGTCATCGGCACCCAGGGCACCATCACCTCCGGCGCCTACCAGGACGCCTTCGCCGCTGCCCGCGACATCCACGTCACCGCCGCGGCGTGCCCCCGGTTCGTCGACTTCGTGGAGCGCGGCACCACCTCCGGCCGCCAGGTGCTCGGCCTCGCCCAGGCGTACCTGGAACCGTTGCAGCGCGCGGAAGTCGACACGTTGGTGCTCGGCTGCACCCACTACCCGCTGCTGACCGGCGTGCTCCAGATCGTGATGGGCGACGGGGTGACGTTGGTCTCCAGCGCGGAGGAGACCGTGAAGGACGTCGTGCGCCTGCTCACCGAACGCGACGAGTTCCGCGCCGGCGACCCCGACCTGCGGTTCTCGTGCACCGGTCCGGTCGAACCGTTCGCCCGGTTGGCCCGCAGATTCCTGCCCAGGCTGGAAAACGCGTCTTTCCACCCCCACGAATGATTTGGCACTCTCCAACGGTGCTGTTGACCATCCTCGGCTGCTCGGGCAGCCTGCCGGGGCCGCAGAGCCCCGCATCCGGCTACCTCGTCGAGGCGGACGGCTACCGGATCGGGTTGGAACTGGGCAACGGTGTGCTGGCGTCACTGCAAGCGCACTGCGACCCGTTCTCGCTGGACGCGTTGCTTTTCTCGCACCTGCACCCCGACCACTGCGCGGATTTCACCACCCTCGCCGTGATGCGCCGGTACCACACCCATCCGCCGCACGACACGACCAAACGCCGCCTACCGGTGCACGGCCCGTCCGAGGCGCCGCGCCGATTCGCCCGCGCGTACGCCGAAAGCGCCGACGAGCTGCGGACCGCCGACCTGACGGACGTCTTCGACTTCCGTTCCCTGACCCCCGAACCGTTCCGCGTGGGCCCGTTCCACATCACCGCGGCGCGCGTCGACCACCCTTGCGAGGCGTACGGGTTCCGCATCGCGACGGAGAACGCGGTGCTCGCCTTCACCGGGGACAGCGGGCCGTGCGATGCGTTGCACGGGCTCGCTGACGGGGCGGACGTCCTGCTGTCCGAGGCGACGTGGACGCACGCCGACAACCGGCCACCCGGCACCCACCTGTCGGGCGTGCAAGCGGGTGAACTGGCGACGGCCGCCGGGGCCGCCCGCCTGATCCTCACCCACGTAGCCCCGTGGACCGCTCCGGAAGCCGTGCTGGCCGAAGCCCAGAGCCGCTTCACAGGCCCCACCGAACTCGCCCGCCAGGGCGAGAAGTACACCGTAGACGACCCAGTGATCCGCCTGACCAGCGACGACAGTTAACCCTCCGCCCCCGACCCTCCGCTCCCTCCCTCGACTTCCCCGCCGGCTCCCTCTACCTACCCCGCCGGCTCCTTCCCGCCCCCGCCGCTCACTTCCCTCCCACTGGCTCATCCCCGCTCCCACCGCCTCCCACCGTCCCGCCCACCTCATCCGCCCCGACGCCGCCCACCCGCGCCACTCGCCCGGCGGCGTCCCAACCTCCGCCCCTCCGCCGCCGCGCCCCACCCCATGGCCGGTCTCGACCCGCCACCTGCCGTGCACGCCGCTCGGCGCATACCCACGCCTGGCGCATCCTCGGCCCGCCGCGCCGCCGCCTACCGCGCAACCCGCCCTGGCGCGCGCAGCCCGGGTTCACCCGACCCGCCAGCCGCCGACTCCCGCCTCGCCGCGCCCGGCTTGCTATCCCTGATCCGCCAAGCCCGGCTTCTTGCCCCTGATCCGCCAGGCATGGCCTTCCCCAGACCCGCCGTGCCGGATTCTCCCCAGACCAGCCGCCCAGACCGCGGTCCTCGATTCGCAACCGGAGCCGCCAGCACGCACACCGGCTCGGCGCTTGCCGGCCGCCACCCGCGGCTCCTCGCCCGATCCGCCAGGCACGCCTCGCCCTGTCGCATCTGTTCCAGCGCGTGGGTTCCCGCAGCAGCCGTAAGCCCTTGCCGGGCCTGGCACGCGGCCGACCGGTGCCGACCGGCAGGGCCTCTACCGCCACCCCCACCGCCATCCGGCGCCGGCCGGCTACCTGCTTGAGCGACGAGGGCTTCGAGGCGGGAAGCCCGGCAGGCCGTTGGGAGCCTGTGGAGGGCAAGTCGGCGGTGCGGGGACGGGTGAGGGGTGAGGGGCGGGGTGGTTCGCGCGGGTTCGATATCTCACCGAGGAGGCCGGGGGTCGGTTACGTACGAGTACCGGCCTCATATCCCCTAGTAGTGCTGCGAACGCCACCCGGCAGGGGGCACGGCCTGGCGGGAGCCCGGAGGGGTGTGGGGCACATTATGGCGGCTCGGCCCCTCTTCTCGGCTAACGTCGACGGCGTGTCGAACATCGAAGTCCGCCGGGTCGGTGTCCACGAGTTCGTCGCCGAGAACGACCGGGGCGCGTCGGTGCGCATCGGGCGCAAGGGCGCGGAAGGCTCCTTCAGCCCCGTGGAGTTGTTGCTCGCCGCCACCGCCGGGTGCGCGATCGTCACGGCCGAAACGCTGATCACCCGCCGCGTCGGCGAAGGGCTCACCGCCCGCGCCGACGACGTCCGCCCGGCAGGCGCGCACGACCTCGACGCCATCCCGGTCACCCTGGAGTACGACGTCTCGACCCTCACCGAGGACCAACGCGCGGCACTCGACACGGCCGTCCGGAGGGCCATCGAGCAGCTCTGCACGGTCTCCCGCACCATCAAGAAAGCGCCGCCCACGCCGCTCCACCTGCCGTGACCGAAGCTCAGCGCGCGTCGCCGCCCCACACGGCCGTCGACCCGCTGTGCCCGATGCGGATCGTCTGGACGGTCGCCGCCGCCCCCGCGGCCATCACGAGCACCGCCACCACGACCGATATCCGCCGCCACGTCCTCGGCACGGCCGGCCCGTCGGCGGCACGCTCGCGGTCGGCCAACCGGCCCGCCACGACCAGCACCACGACGAGCACCCCGAACCCCAGGGCGAACGGCAGCAGGTCGTTGCCCAACTCGGCGTGCCGCTGGATCAACGGGTTCCCCGACGGCGCCATACGCGCTTTCAACTGCTCACCGGCCTGCTGCGCGGGCAGCACCGAACCGACCCCGAGCAACGTCACGCCGAGCAACGGCCCGGCGTAGCGCTGCCGCCACCGGGGCACGACGGCCAACGCGGCGGCGAACACGGCGGACAGGGGGAGCAGCACGACGACCGCGTGTACCAGCAACGGGTGCGCCGGTAGGCCGAACACGGTCACCAGGCCGTTCGCGAGTGCCATGCCTCTCCCTACGCCAGTGGGACGTCGTGGGGTTCAGCGTCTTAGGGTAGTGCCGTGCTGAGGACCGATGGCAGGAACGACGACGTACTGCGCGACATCCGGATCACCCGTGGCTTCCAGCAGTGGCCCGCCGGGTCGGTGCTGATCGAGTTCGGCAACACGCGTGTGCTGTGCGCGGCGAGCGTGACCGAAGGTGTCCCCCGATGGCGGGCGGGCTCCGGCCTCGGATGGGTGACGGCCGAGTACGCGATGTTGCCGAGCGCCACGCACACGCGCGGCGACCGGGAGTCGGTCAAGGGCCGCATCGGCGGCCGGACGCACGAGATCTCCCGGCTGATCGGCCGCTCGCTGCGCGCGTGCATCGACCTCGCGGCCCTGGGTGAGAACACCATCGTCATCGACTGCGACGTGATCCAGGCGGACGGCGGTACGCGCACGGCGGCCATCACGGGCGCGTACGTGGCTCTCGCGGACGCCGTCACGTGGCTCCGCGCGGCGGGCCGGCTGGCGGACCCGCAGCCCCTCTCGTGCGCCGTCTCGGCGGTCTCGGTGGGCGTGGTGGACGGTCGCGTTCGGCTGGACCTGCCGTACGAAGAGGACTCGCGCGCCGAAGTGGACATGAACGTGGTCGCCACCGACGCGGGCACCCTGATCGAGATCCAGGGCACCGGCGAGGGCGCGACGTTCGCCCGGTCCACCCTGGACAAGATGCTGGACCTGGCGCTGGCGGGCTGCGCGGAGCTGAACCGCGCGCAGGCGGCGGCGCTGGCCGAGCCCTACCCGGGCGTGCTGCCCGAGCCGAAGGGGCGGAAGAAGTGAAGCTGCTGCTCGCGTCCCGCAACGCCAAGAAGCTCGACGAGCTGCGCCGCATCCTGGCCGCCGAGGGGATCGCCGGCGTCGAGGTCGTCGGGCTGGCCGACGTGCCGGAGTTCCCGGAGGCGCCGGAAACGGAGCCGACGTTCGAGGGCAACGCGCTCGCCAAGGCCCGCGACGCGTTCCGCGCCACCGGTCTGCCGTCCGTCGCGGACGACTCGGGCATCGCGGTGGACGCCCTCAACGGGATGCCGGGCGTGCTGTCCGCCCGCTGGTCGGGCGTCCACGGCAACGACACCGCGAACCTGGAGCTGGTCCTGGGCCAGCTGCGGGACGTGCCGGACGAGCGGCGTGGCGCGGCGTTCGTGTGCGCGGCGGCGCTGGTGGGGCCGGACGGGCTGGAAACCGTGGTGCGCGGCGAGTGGCGCGGCGTGGTGCGCCGCGAACCCGCCGGCGCCAACGGCTTCGGCTACGACCCGATCTTCCAGCCGGAGGGCTGCGCGGTGACCTCCGCCGAGCTGTCCCCGGCGGAGAAGGACGAGCGGTCGCACCGGGGCCGCGCGCTGCGGCTGCTGCTGCCGCACCTGCGCGGCCTGGCGGGCTGAGGTCAGGCGGGCAGTTCGCGCAGCAGCTTGGCGACGTGGCCGGTCGCGCGGACGTTGTACATGGCCTTCGCGATCCGGCCCTCCGGGTCGACCAGGAACGTGGACCGGATGACGCCGGTGACGGTGCGCCCGTAGTTCTGCTTCTCGCCGTACGCGCCCCACTCGGCCAGCACGGTGCGGTCCGGATCGGACAGCAGCGGGAAGTTCACGCCCTCGTCGGCGGCGAACCGGGCGAGCTTCTCCGGCTTGTCCGGCGAGATGCCGACGACGTCGTAACCCGCGGCGGCGAGTTCGCCGATGCTGTCGCGGAAGTCGCACGCCTGCTTGGTGCAGCCCGGGGTGCCCGCGGCCGGGTAGAAGTAGACGACCACGGAACGGCCCCGGTAGTCGGAGAGCGAGACGGTCTCGCCCGCGCTGTCGGTCAGCGTGAACGCCGGGGCCTGGTCGCCGGGGGAGAGGCGCTTCTGCTCGGTCATGCGGTCACGCTACCCGGCGTCAGGCGACGCCTTCGAAGGTGGCGCTCGGGTCCTGGCCCGCGCCGTCGGGTTCGACCACGAGCTGCATCCGGACCGGCTGCTCGGGCACCGCGAACGCCAGCGTGACGGTGGTCTCGCCACCGGGCGGCACCTCGGTGACCGACAGCCCGTTGAGGCCCTGCACCGAGTCGAGCACCTCGGCCGCGGGCTCGCCGGCGACCATGGCGCGCACGGTGAGCCCACTGGTCCGGTACGCCGTGGCGGTGGCGTTCAGCAGGGTCAGCGTGAACACGGCGGTGCGCGGGGCCTTCGGCGTGGACGTGTCGCTGGGCTTGAGCGAACGGGCGGGCGAGACGGTGACGGACAGGCCGTCCGGCCAGCTGCGGCGCGCGCCGAACGCGGTGGGCCCGGAGGCGGGCGGCGCGTTGTTCGGCTGCACCTCGGAGCTGGAGGTCGTCTCGGGGACGGACGGGTCGGGCAGCCCGGACTGGTCCGCACATCCCGCCAAGGCCCCCGCCAGGCACAGGCCGACGGCCAGTCCGGCGAACTTCACGAACCTCCCCTTCCCGCCCCGGCGGTGGGCTGACAGCGACTCCCACCACCATGACGGCGCACCGGGGCGGTCGGGGACCGAACAGGGCGCTTGATTCGGACCTGGTGCCGGCCTGTGGCCAAGCCGTGATGCCGCGCGCCACCCGCGTGGGCGGCGCCACACCCGGGCGGCGCTGCCCACGCGGACCGCGGCGGCGTCCGCTCGGGCGGCGGGACCCGCCGCCCGGAAGTTAGGGAGCGCGTCGGGGGGCGTGCGCGCTCAACAGGATCATCGCCGGCTGTTGCCCAACCGCTACACCTCGACTTCAGTCTTCACTCGTTCGGATGAGTCCGAGCGGCCGGCGAGTTCCGCCAGCAGCTCGTAGGAGCGCATCCGGTCGGCGTGGTCGGCGACCATCATCGTGACCATCAGCTCGTCGGCCCCGGTGTCGGCGAGCAGCTTCTCCAGCCGCGGCGCGACGGTGTCCGGCGAGCCGATGATCTGCTCGTCCAGCCGCTCCCGCACGATCAACCGCTCCAGGTCGGAGTACGGGTAGTCGGCGGCCTCCTGCGGCGTGTTGATGGGTCCGTGCTGGTTCTGCCGCAGCCGCAGGTACGCGAGACCGCCGGGGCCGGCGACCCACTGGGCGCGCTCGTCGGTGTCGGCGACGATGACCGTCGCGCAGATCATGGCGTGCGGCCGGTCCAGCGCGGCGGACGGCTGGAACCGCTCGCGGTACAGGCGCAGCGCGGGCACGGTGTGCTCGGCGCTGAAGTGGTGGGCGAACGCGAACGGCAGCCCGAGCAGGCCCGCGACCTGCGCGCTGTAGCCGCTGGAGCCGAGCAGCCACACCGGCGGCTTGTTGCCCTCGGCGGGCACGGCGGACAACGCCTCGGTGCCGTCGAAGTAGCCGAGCAGCTCGGTGAGCTGCCGCGGGAAGTCGTCCACCGACAGCGGGCCCTCGGTGCGGCGCAGCGCGCGGGCCGTGCGCTGGTCGGTGCCGGGCGCCCGGCCGATGCCCAGGTCGATGCGGCCGGGGTGCAGCGCGGTGAGCGTGCCGAACTGCTCGGCGACCACCAGCGGCGGGTGGTTGGGCAGCATCACGCCGCCGGAGCCGACCCGCAACGTGCTGGTGGCGTCGGCGATGTGGCTGATCAGGATGGCCGGCGAGGAGCTGGCGATACCGGTCATGTTGTGGTGTTCGGCGAACCAGAACCGGTGGTAGCCGAGCCGTTCGACGTGCTGGGCCAGCTCCCGGCTCTGCCGCAGCGATGTGCGGGCATCCGTCACCGTCGACACCAGGGCGAGGTCCAGGACGGAGAGGGGGACGTCACGGAGTCGGCTCATACCCGGGGTCAACGCCACCGCCGGTGGAAGCCTTCCGCGTGTGACCGAGTGCTCACCCGATCGTCCGACTGTTCCATCACATCGGGGAAGTCACCCCGGGCGTGGCGCGTTTCCCGGTGCATGGACGTCGTGGTCGTCGGTGCGGGTCAGGCCGGGTTGTCCGCCGCCTACTTCCTGGCGCGGGCGGGCCTGGAGCACGTGGTGCTGGACGCCGAGAGCGGTCCGGGCGGCGCGTGGCGGCACCGCTGGCCCACGCTGCGGATGGCGACCGTGCACGGCATCCACGACCTGCCCGGGATGCCGTTCGCCGAACCCGACCCGACCGCGCCCGCCAACGAGGTGCTGCCCGCGTACTTCGCCGATTTCGAGCACCGCAACGGCATCCACGTGCGGCGGCCCGTGCGGGTGCGCGCGGTGCGCGACGCGGGCGGTCCGCTGGAGGTCGTCACCGACCGGGGCACGTGGCGGACCAGGGCGCTGGTGAACGCGACCGGCACGTGGACGCGCCCGTTCTGGCCCCGCTACCCCGGCCAGGAGCTGTTCCGGGGCGAGCAGCTGCACTCGTCGGAGTACCGGGGGCCGGAGAGGTTCGCCGGCAAGCACGTCGTCGTGGTGGGCGGCGGCACGTCGGCCGTGCAGCAGCTCCTGGAGATCGCCCGGCACACCACCACGACGTGGGTGACCCGGCGGGAACCGGAGTTCCGGGACGAGCCGTTCACGCCCGAGGTGGGCCGCGCCGCCGTGCGGCTGGTCGAGGAGCGGGTGGCGGCGGGGCTGCCGCCCCGGAGCGTCGTCAGCGTCACCGGCCTGAGCCTCACGCCGGCGGTGCGCGCGGCGCTCGCCGACGGCACGCTGCGGCGGCACCCGGTGTTCGAGCGGATCACCGAGGACGGCGTGGTGTGGCCGGACGGGACCACGCGGCACGCCGACGTGCTGCTGTGGGCCACGGGGTTCCGCGCCGCGATCGACCACCTCGCGCCGCTGCGCCTGCGCGAGCCCGGCGGCGGCATCCGCCTGGCGGGCACGCGTGCCGTCGCCGACCCGCGCGTGCACCTGGTCGGCTACGGCCCGTCCGCCAGCACGGTCGGCGCCACCCGCGCGGGCCGGGCCGCGGCCCGGGAGATCCGCGAGCTGCTGGACCGGGAGCTGGTCGCCTGATCCGGTGGTCGAATGCGGCTAGCCTCGTGGTGTGCACAGGGCGTCGCGCTTGCTGGTCGGACTGCTGCTCGGCGCGGTGACCGCACCCGTCGGGCTGGTCGTCGCGGTGTGCGCGCGCCCGTTCGCGCGGCGGTTCGCGGAACTGGACCGCCGCCGCGTCAAGCGCTTCCTGGACGTCGACAGCGCCGAGCCGACCCGCGCGCGGGCCGCCCGCTACCTGGTCGCACGGGCCGGCGTGGGGCTGCTCGGCGGCATGTTGCTGGCGTTGCTCGGCTACGGCGTGGTGATGGGCGTGATCGCCGTGCAACGGCTGCTGGCGCACCGGTTCGACGGCGTGGACCTGGCCGAGGACGTCGTGGCGGTGCTGTGGACGGCGTTGCTCGGCGGCGTGCTGCTGTACCTGGAGGTGCAGGGCCTGCGTGGCGTGGCGGCGCTGGAGGGCCGGGTCGCCGCCCGCTACCTGGGTCCCAGCGAGGCGGAGCTGCTGCGCGGCCGGATCGTGGAGCTGGCGGAGAGCCGGGCGGGCATCGTGGCGGCCGTGGACGCCGAGCGCCGCCGCATCGAGCGCGACCTGCACGACGGCGTGCAGCAGCGGCTGGTCGCGCTGGGCGTGCTGCTCGGCCGCGCCCGCCGCCACCCCGACCACGCCGACGAACTGCTCCGGCAGGCGCACGAGGAGTCCCGCGGCGTGCTGGACGACCTGCGGGAGGTGGCGTGGCGGGTGTACCCGGCGGCGTTGGACTCGCTGGGCCTGGCGGAGGCGCTGGAGGCCGTGGCGGACCGCTCGCCGATCCCGGTGACCATCACGTGCGAACCCACCCGCGCGCCCGCGGCGGTGGAGACCGCGGTGTACTTCGTGGTGTCCGAGGCGGTGACGAACGCCGCCAAGCACTCGGGTGCGAGCATGGTCCGCGTGGACATCGGGCGGGAGGGCGACGTCGTGCGGGTGCGGGTCGAGGACGACGGGGTCGGCGGCGCGGACCCGGCGGGCGGCGGGTTGGCGGGGTTGTCGCGGCGCGTGCTCGCCCTGGACGGCCGGTTCGCGGTGACCAGCCCGGCGGGCGGTCCCACGGTGATCGCCGCGGAGGTCCCGTGCGGGTGATCCTGGCCGAGGACTCGACCCTGCTGCGCGAGGGGCTCGCGCGGTTGCTGGCCGAGGAGGGCCACGACGTGGTGGCGTCCGTCGGTGACGCGGGCGCGTTGCTCCAGGCGGTCGCCGCGCACCTGCCGGACGTGGTGGTGACCGACGTGCGGATGCCCCCGACGCACTCCGACGAGGGCCTGAAGGCCGCGTTGGAGATCCGCCGGAGGCATCCGGGTGTGGGTGTGCTGGTGTTGTCGCAGTACGTGGAGCAGCGGTACGCGGCGGACCTGCTGACCGACCGCGCGGAGGGCGTCGGCTACCTGCTGAAGGACCGCGTGGTCCAGGTGGAGGAGTTCCTGGACGCGTTGCGCCGGGTCGGCGCGGGCGGCGCCGCGTTCGACCCGGAGGTGGTGCGCCGCCTGCTGGCCCGCTCCACCCACCCGCTGGACGTGCTGACCGCGCGCGAGCGGGAGGTGCTGGGGCTGATGGCCGAGGGGCACACCAACAACGCGGTCGCCGCGCGGCTGCACGTGTCGCGCAGCGCCGTGGAGAAGCACGTCAACTCGATCTTCGACAAGCTCGGTCTGTCCGATGTGGACGGTTACAGCAGGCGGGTGCTGGCCATCCTGCGCTACCTGCGGTCCTGAGCGCGGTCCGCGTCGCGGCGGACCAGGCGGGACACCACGAAGAACGCGATCGCCAGCAGCACCAGCACCACCACGGCCTTGCTCACCACGTCCATGTAGCGCTCGACGACGTGCCAGTTCTCGCCGAGGAGGTAACCCGCCATGATCAACGCGGTGTTCCAGATCGCCGAGCCGGCGGCGGTGAGCAGCAGGAAACCGGGCAGCGGCATCCGCTCCACGCCCGCGGGCACCGAGATCAGGCTGCGGAAGATCGGCACCATCCGGCCGAAGAACACCGTCGCCCGGCCGTGCCTGCGGAACCAGTCCTCGGTCTTGTCCACATCGGACACCTTGACCAGCGGCATCCGCGCCGCGATGGCCCGCACCCGCTCCCGGCCGAGCAGCGCGCCCACCTGGTAGAGCACCAGCGCACCCGCCACCGAACCCGCCGTGGTCCACAGGATCGCGGCCACCAGGCTCATCCCGCCCCGGCTCGCGGTGAAACCCGCGAGCGGCAGGAACACCTCGCTCGGCAGCGGCGGGAACAGGTTCTCCAGCGCGATCGCGAGGCCGGCGCCGGGCGCGCCGAACGACTCCATCAGGTCGGTGACCCACTTGACATCCATGATCGACACGCTAAGGACGGGCCGGGGTGGCGTGCCATGCAGCGGACCGCACAACGGGGTGTGGAAAACCCCAGTGCGCCCGCCGCGGCCGGCTCGCTCCGGTGGCGGGACGGCGTGCCCTCCCGTCGGCCGGGCGTGTGCTGCACCACCTCCCGGGAAGTGGGTGCCCCGTGACCGGTGCCGGAAACCCCCGCGCCACCGGCTAGCATCGGCGGCGTGCAGCGGGTCCCGGTGATCGTCGTGGCGGGTTTCCTCGGTTCCGGCAAGACCACGCTGCTCAACCACCTGCTCGCCGGCGCGCGCGGCACCCGGGTCGGCGTCGTGGTCAACGACTTCGGCGCGATCGGCGTCGACGCGATGGCCGTGGCCGGGCAGGTCGACTCCACCGTCGCGCTGAACAACGGGTGCCTGTGCTGCGCGGTCGACGCGAGCGGGCTGGACGAGATGCTCGCCCGGCTCGACTCGCGGGTCGACGTGATCGTCATCGAGGCCAGCGGCCTCGCCGAGCCGCAGGCCGTGGTGCGGATGGTGCTGGCGAGCGGGAACCCGCGCCTGTCGTACGGCGGGTTGGTGCTGCTGGTCGACGCCGCCGAGTTCCCCGCCGACCTGGAGCGCCACCTGCGCGTGGCCGACCTGGTGGTGCTCAACAAGGTCGACCGGGTGCCCGACCCCGGCCCGCTGCTCGCCGAGATCGACCGCCTCAAGCCGGGCGCGCCGGTGGCCGCGGTCGAGCACGGCCGGATCGACCCGGCGCTGCTGTTCGACACCCGGGAACGGCCGCGGCACGGCCAGCTCTCGTTCGACGACCTGGTGGCCGACGAGGAGCACGACCACGTCCACCACCAGGCCGTGGAGTTCACCGGCGGGGCGATGGACCCGTTGCGGCTCATGGCGTTCCTGGACACCAGGCCCGCCGGGCTGTACCGGATCAAGGGTTTCGTGCGGTTCGACGTGCCCGGCCACCGGGACCGGTTCGGCCTGCACGCGGTCGGCGCGTTCCTCCGCTTCGAGCGCGGGTCGTGGGGGCGCGCGCCGCGGCGCACCGAGCTGGTCCTCATCGGGACCGACCTGGACGCCGCCGCGATCCGGGCCGACCTCGCCGCGTGCGCCGAACCCGACCCGGCGGCGGTCGACCCGGCCGCGATGCTGGAGGTCCTGCGGTACCTGGCCTGAGCCGGGGCTGCCCCACGTTTGCCCCACGCCCGTCTTCGATCAGCGCGTTGTGGCTGCTGGTGGGGCCGGAGAGACTCGAACTCTCACTGGCACGGACCTAAACCGTGTGCCTCTGCCAATTGGGCTACGACCCCGCACCGCCAAGCCTATCGGCCGGCCCGGCCGGCTGTAACGAGGGACACCCCGCGCGCCCCGTCGAACGGCCGGCCCGGGTCTGAACTACGGTTGTCGGCAGACCGCAAGGAGGAGATGTGGCGCGCGACCCCGACACCATCCAGCGCGAGATCGAGCAGGCTCGCGACGCACTGGCCGTGACCCTCGACGAGCTGGGCACCAGGGCCAACCCGCAGCGCTTCGTGGAGGCGGGCAAGGACAGCGTGCGCGCGAAGCTCGACGAACCCAAGATCCGGTACTCGCTGATCGCGGTGGCCGTGCTCGTCGGGTTCGCCTTGCTGCGCAAGCTGTTCCGCTGACGGCTGCTACTGCCCCTTGCCGACCAGGGGCAGCAGCACCTGCTCGACCACGCGGTCGACGAACGGCAGGTCGAGCGGGTCGCCGGTGAGCATCAGCCGGTAGATCAGGGCCGCGCCCGCCAGCTCCACCGCCATGCCGCGCGGCGCGTCGGCACGCAGCTCGCCCCGCTCGTCGGCGCGCTCCAGGATGCGGCGCAGCACGTCGCGCTGGGCGATCAGGAACGTGTCCCGGAAGGCGGTCGCCAGTTCCGGCTCGTGCGGCAGCTCGCCCACCAGCGCCTGCGCGGCCTTGCCGATCGGGCCCGACAGGAAACCCGCGAACGACGCCAGGAACTCACGCAGGTCGCCGGCGAGCGAACCGGTGTCCGGCTCGGCCAGGTTCTCCGTCGCGAGGTGCGTGCACGTGTCGATGACGAGGTCGAGCTTGGACTCCCACCGCCGGTAGATGGTGGCCTTGCCGGCACGGGCGCGCGCGGCGACGGCGTCCATCGTCAGCGCCCGGTAGCCGACCTCCGCCATCACCTCCAGCGCTGCTCGGCGGAGCGCGTCGTCGCGGCTGGCGTCCCTGGGTCTGCCTCGTTGCGGGGATCGCGCGGCCCCGCTGTACACCGGTGTGGCCATGTCTGCTCCCGTTCGCCTTTGGCGGGACATCCTAGGCGGGAGCGACCTGCCTCAGGGGTGGATTGCCTGGTCGTGAGCGGTGCTCGTGTCGGGTGGCACGGTCAGCCCGTGGCGGGTGTGCAGGTAGGCCACGGAGAACGCGAGCGCGTCGCCGTCGAGCATGTGCACGACCGTGCACCGGTTGTGCCCTCCGGTGAGTTCGTCCACGAGCTGGTCGGCCTGGACGCGGGCCGCGATGAGGCCCGGTGCGGTGGCGGCGAGCGCGCGGTCGCCGCGGCGCACGGTCACCGCCCAGTCGTCGCCGTCGCGCCGGTAGTCCGCGGTGATCGGGAGCATGAGCATGGCAAGACCTCCGTCCTGGCACCCAATCTGACCGGCAATCGGTCGCGATCATGCGGTCAGTCCCTCTAAGGAGTGACGATCAGCCCCTGGTAGCGCGGAGTAGCGCCCCCGAGTTGCGCGGCGGGATTTCTTCGGGCCGTTGCGGAACGGGTTGGTGGGACGGGTGCGGGTTCGCCAGGATGGCCGCCGTCATCGACCCCCTGTGCGCTGCGTGAGGAGAACCGTTGCGGGCTACCACGATCCACGGTCCGAAGGACATCCGGGTGGAGGAGGTGCCGGACGCCGCGGTCCGGCACCCCGGCGACGCCGTCGTGCGCGTCGAGCTGGCATGCATCTGCGGCAGCGACCTCTGGGGCTACCGGGGCGTTTCCCAGCGCGTGCCCGGCCAGCGGATCGGGCACGAGTTCCTCGGCGAGGTGGTCGACGTCGGTACCGGGGTGACGTCCCTGCGCGCCGGCGACCGCGTGCTCGCGCCGTTCGCGTGGAGCGACGGCACGTGCCCGCACTGCGCGGCAGGGCTCCAGTCGTCCTGCCCGGACGGCGGGATCTGGGGCACCGGCGCCGCCGACGGCGGCCAGGGCGAGGCGGTGCGGGTGCCGTTCGCGGACGGGACCCTGGTGCGGTTACCCGAAGGCGTGGACGACGCCCTGTTACCCGCGTTGCTCGCGTTGACCGACGTGATGGGCACCGGTCACCACGCGGCGGTCGCGGCCGGGGTGGGTCCGGGCTCGACGGTCGTGGTCGTCGGCGACGGCGCGGTGGGGCTGTGCGCCGTGCTGGCGGCGAAGCGGCTCGGCGCGGAACGGGTGATCGCCCTGGGCAGGCACGCCGACCGGGCGGCGGTGGCGCGGCGGTTCGGCGCGACCGACCACGTGCCGGAGCGCGGTGACGAGGCCGTGGCGCGGGTGCGGGAGCTGACCGGTGGGCTGGGCGCGCCCGCCGTGCTGGAGTGCGTCGGCACGGACCAGTCGTGGCGGACCGCGATCGGCGCGGCACGCGACGGCGGGCGGATCGGCTACGTCGGCATCCCGCACGAGGCGCCGCACCTGCCGCTGCGCGAGCTGTTCGAGCGCAACGTCTCGGTGGCGGGCGGTGTCGCGCCGGCGCGTGCCTACCTGCCGGAGCTGATGGCGGAGGTGCTGGCGGGGGAGTTGGACCCGTCCCCGGTGTTCGACCAGGAGGTGCCGCTGGCGGACGTGGCGGCCGGGTACGCGGCGATGGACGAGCGCCGCGCGCTCAAGGTCGTGGTGCGGCCGTGACGGCTCAAGGGGCGAGCCGGCGTCCCACGCCGTGCCACACGATGTCCATCACGTAGTCGGTGGCGAGCGCCGGACCCACCTCGGGGCGGCGCTCGCACCACAACGCGAGGCGTTCTGCGGCGCCGACCACGACCTCCGCGAACGCCTCCGCCACCACCGGCGCCGCGCCGGGGTCGAAGCCCGCGAAGACGGCGGCGATCAGGTCCGTCTGCTGCCGCCGGATGCCCTCGACCTCGGCCACCGCGGCCGGCACGGTGACCGCCGCCTCCTGCCGGAGCAGCGACCACGACCGCCGGTGGTCCGCGATGAACCCGAAGAACGCCAGCAGGCCGCGGCGCAACACCTCCTCCGGGCCGTCCGCGCCGGTGATCGCCCGCCGCGTGCGCTCCAGCAGCTCCGCCCGCGCCCGGCGGACGCACCCGGTGAGCAGGCCCTCCTTGGACCCGAAGTATTCGTAGAGCATCGGCTTGGACACGCCCACGCGTTCCGCGATCTCGTCCATGGACGCCGCGACGTAACCGCGCTCGGCGAACACCTGCTCCGCGACGTCGAGCATCTGCGCCTTGCGCTGCTCCTTGGGCATCCGCTTGCGACGCGGCTCCGCGGTGGTCACCCGGCGCACACTACCGCAGGTAACTTACTTCCAGTAACCTACTGGGCAGTATGCAGCTGGACTTGGAGGACGGGATGCACCGGAAGGTCGAAGTCCTGGTCATCGGCGCGGGGTTCGCCGGTCTCGGCATGGCGATCGAGCTGCTGCGCGTCGGCCGGCGTGATTTCGTCGTCCTGGAGAAGGCGGGCGACCTGGGCGGCACCTGGCGCGACAACTCCTACCCCGGCTGCGCCTGCGACGTGCCGTCCCACCTGTACTCGTACTCGTTCGAGCCGAACCCCCGGTGGACGCGGGTGTTCGCCACCCAGCCCGAGATCCGGGACTACCTGGCACGGGTCGCCGACAAGCACCGGCTGCGCGACCACATCCGGTTCCGCACCGAGGTGTCCGGCGCGCGCTGGGACGAGGACGCGAAGGTCTGGCACGTCGACACCAGCCGCGGCGACACCTACACCGCGAAGGCCGTCGTGGCGGGTGTCGGCGCGTTGCACATCCCGAACATCCCGGAGTTGCCCGGCGTGGACCGGTTCCGGGGCAAGGCGTTCCACTCCGCCCGGTGGGACCACTCGTACGACCTCAGGGGCAAGAAGGTCGCCGTCATCGGCACCGGCGCGTCCGCCATCCAGTTCGTGCCGCGCATCGCGGACGACGTGGCCCGGCTGACCGTGTTCCAGCGCACGCCGCCGTGGGTCATGCCCAAAGCGGACCGCGCCATCACCACGTGGGAGCAGAAGCTGTTCCACGCCCTGCCCGGCACGCAGCGGGCGTACCGGAACCTCGTGTACTGGACCAGGGAGTCGAGCGCGCTCGGGTTCGCCGTCAACCCGAAGATCATGGAACTCGCGCAGGGCATCGCCCGGCGGCACATGCGTGCCCAGGTGCCCGACCCGGAGCTGCGCGCCAAGCTCCTCCCCGACTACACGATGGGGTGCAAGCGGGTCCTCATCTCCAACGACTACTACCCCGCGCTCATGAAGCCCAACGTGGACCTCAACACCGCGGGCATCGCCGAGGTGACGGCGCACGGGATCGTGGACGGGGCGGGGGTGACGCACGAGGTCGACGCCATCATCCACGGCACCGGGTTCCACGTCGTCGACGGCTACGACCACCTGGACTTCCGGGGCAGGGGCGGCGTCGACCTGGCCGGGCGGTGGCGTGAGCAGGGGATCGAGACCTACTACGGGATCACCGTCTCCGGCTTCCCCAACCTGTTCTTCCTCCTCGGCCCCAACACCGGCCTGGGCCACAACTCCGTCGTGTTCATGATCGAGTCGCAGATCCGGTACGTGCGGCAGTGCCTGGAACTGCTCGACCGGCACGACGCCGACGAGATCGACGTGCGGCCCGACGTGCAGGCGCGGTTCAACCGGCGGTTGCAGCGCAAGCTCGGCAGGGGCGTGTGGACCGAGGGCGGGTGCAAGAGCTGGTACCTGGACGCGCGGGGCGTGAACCGGACCGTGTGGCCCGGGTTCACGTGGCGGTACTGGATGCGGACCAGGAAGGTGCGTGCCGAGGACTACGCGCTGACCCGCGCGCGGGCGCGGGTGTGAGCGGGTCAGACGCCGGCCGCTTTGGCCCGTTCCGCGCGCAGCGCCGTCACGGCGGGGAGGTCCAGCGGCGCGAGCCGCGTTCCCGTGGCCCACTCGATCAGCAGGTCCGCCAACTGCGGGTTGCGCGGCAGCACCGGCCCGTGCAGGTACGTGCACAGGATGCGGCCCTGCACCGCGCCCTCCACCGAGCCGTCGTTGCCGGTGCCCACCTTGACGTGCGCCAACGGCCGCGCGGACGGGCCGAGCACGGTGCGGCCCTGGTGGTTCTCGAACCCGGTCAGCAGGCCCTCGAACAAACCGTCCGCGGGCGTCGCGACGACCTCGCCGATCGCCCGGGTGCCACCCGCGTGCGACGTCGAGTCGATCAGCCCGAGCCCGGCGTGCGTCACCTGGTCGGCCCGCGTGAACGACTCGCCGAAGATCTGGATGCCCGCGCACACCCCGAGCACCACCGCGCCGCGCGCGGCGGCCCGCTGCATACCGGGGTGCTCGCGCAGGTGCCGCACGGCGAGCGTCTGCGCGGTGTCCTCACCGCCGCCGACCACGTAGATGTCGCACGAGTCCGGCACGGGCTCGCCGAAGTTCACCGACACGATCTCGGCCGGGATGCCGCGCCAGGTCATGCGCTTCTCCAGCACGACCGCGTTGCCGAAATCGCCGTACGTGCCCAGCAGGTCGGGCAGCACGAGCGCGATGGAGACCCTGCTCTGCGGTCGGTTCACTGGGCGGCCCTCGCGTTCAGGTCGCGGAAAGCGGTGTAGTTGGCGATGACCTCCACCGCGCCCGGCGGCATCGCGTCGATCGCCTGCAACGGGTCGGGCACGATCGTGTGCTCCACCTCGGCGTAGGTCAGCCGGACCGCGAGGTCCGTGGCGCGCTCGCCGGACGCGATCACCTGCCGCCCGCGCAGCCGCTCGAACGGCACGTCCCACAGCCACGACAGGTCGCGCCCGTCCGCCTCGTGCGCGTTGATCACCAGCACGGCCGGGTGGTCGGCCTCGCGCACCACGGTGAGCGTCTCGCTCCAGCCCGCCGGGTTCTTCGACAGCAGCAGCCGGGCGCGGTGCCCGCTGCGCTGGATCGTCCGGTAGCGGCCCGCCACGTTCGACACGGCGCGCAGCCGCTCCACGGCCTCCGGCACGGGCACGCCCAGCGCGTCCGCCGCCGCGACCGCCATCACCGCGTTGGCCTGGTTGAACTTGCCCGGCAGGCGCAGCGCCAGGCCGACCTTCTCACCACGCGGCGTGATCAGGAAGCCGTCCCCGGTCACCCAGTCCGGCCGCGGCCGGGCCAGGTCGCAGCCGGTGCACTGCCAGTGCTCGCCCTGCCAGCGGATCGGGTCGCCGCACCGCGGGCAGGACGCCGCGTCGTTGTGCCACCCGGTGCCGGTCGCCACCCACACGACGCGCCGCGCGTCCCGGGCGGCCGACGTGACCATGATGTCGTCGCAGTTCGCCACCACCACGCCGGGCACGCCCGCCAGGGCCGTCCGCAGCGACTTCTCGATCGTGCGGACCTCGCCCACCCGGTCGAGCTGGTCGCGGGACAGGTTCAGCAGCACCGCCACCGCCGGCGCGGACGCCCGGCATACCTCGGGGAAGTACCCCTCGTCCACCTCCAGCACCGCGTACGGCGCGTCCGGCTGCTTGGACAGCGCCGTCACGTGCCCGTCGGGCATGTTCGCGCCGCCGTGGTTGGTCGCGACCGGACCCAGGTGCGACACGGCGCGGCTGAGCATCATCGTGCTCGTGGTCTTGCCGTTCGTGCCGGTGACGAGGGCCACCGACCGACCGGACGTCAGGTGCGCCAGCGCCTGCGGGTCCAGCCGGAGCGCCACGCGGCCACCGATCATGCCGCCCGCGCCCAGGCCCATCTTCTGCGACAGCTTCGAGCTCATGTTGCCCAGCCGCACGGCCGCCGCGGTGCGCAGCGGCAGTCGGGCAGGGTCTGCACCAGGAGTGTTCGGCAAGCGACTTCCCGCGTCGGTAGGAGGAGTGCCGCCGATGCTACCGGGGGACGTGGTGGCCCAATTCCCGCAGGGTCCGGATCAAGTCCGCGGTGCTGAGCTGGCACAACTGCGCCATGTACTCCAGCGCCGGCGGGTCCAGCCGCACCTCGGCCGCCTGGCCCGGCACGAGCTGCGCCAGCCTCCCCTTGGCCCACCGGCGCAGCGGCAGCAGGTGCGGTCGGGTGTCGGCCACGACCGCGGCGAGGTTCACCGCCAGGTGCCCCGCGGGCGCGTCGCCGAAAACCCGGTCGTGCACCCTGGCCAGCACGTGGTGCGGGGGCACGCCGAGCGCGACGCAGATCTCCACGAGCCGGACCACGGAGCACTGCCGGGTGCCCAACTCGTAGGTGGCGAGCGTCTGGAGCGAGATCTCGCTCTGCAACCGCCGGTTGAGTTCCTTGCGGGTCCATCCGCGCTGCTTGCGCAGGTTGCGCAGCTCATCGCCGAGCACGCGCTGGTACGCCGCTGTGTCGATCTGCACCCTCTGGTCCTCCATGTCCACCGGGGCCCCGACCGACCCCACGGAGATGGAAAGCGCGACGCGGCGTCCGCTTACGCGACTCGCCCCAAACATCGCCTGATCGGCCCAATGGAGGAGCACTCACAGTAGTTGTGGAGTGGTCCCGTTCACAGCGTGAGCGCCTCGGTCACACCGGTCTCCCGCGGACCGAGGAACGTCGGGTCGCGCTTCACGACGAGCCCGTCCCACAGGGCCTTCCCGCTCGCGAACGCCTCCCGGAAGTAGCCGTACGCGGTCGTCCGCGTCGACTGGTCCCAGGTGTCGTGGCCGACCCCGTACGCCTCCAGCCCCGCCTCCCGGCACAACGTCACCGCGCGTGGCAGGTGGAACTCCTGCGTCACCACCGTGGCCTTCGACACGCCGAAGATGCGCTTCGCGCGGGAGCACGAGTCCCAGGTGTCCAGGCCCGCGTAGTCGGCGACCACGGCGTCGGCCGGCACGCCGTGCTCCACCAGGTAGGTCCGCATCGCGCTCGGCTCGTCGTAGTCGACGCGGCTGTTGTCGCCGCTGACCAGCACGACCTTCACCTTCCCCCGCTGGTAGAGGTCCACCGCCACGTCCAGGCGGCCCGCCAGGAACGGCGTCGGCCTGCCGTCGCGCAGGCCCGCGCCGAGCACCAGCGCCACGGGGGTCTCGGGCACCTCGGCGGTCGAGTCGTAGCGGTAGGCGGAGCTGGCCGCCAGCACCCAGACCCAGGGCGCCAGGGCGAGCACGGTCAGCACACCGCCCGCGATCAGCACGCGTGACCACCGGATGCGCCGGATGAGGGTCCTCATGTCCGGGAAGACGTGGGAAGGGGGCGGGCGGTTGCGATCACGCGGCTCGGTTCACGGCTCAGTTCACGCAGCGCACGCCGTCGGCCGTGATGGGCGGCTGGGTGCTGGTCGGCTGCCGCAGCGCGTCGGCGCCCACCGGGTGGCGGAGCGCGCCGTCCAGGTTCAGCAGCCGGTCGCCGGTCAGGTTCTGCGTCCCCGGACCGGAGTAGTCGCTGCCCACGAACACCCGTGCGTAGCCCGCCGGGACGGTGTCGTCCTGCTCGGTGGGGATGCCGTCCAACGCCTCCGCCACGGCCGCGGCGGCGGCCTCGCCGCCCTTGCCGTAACGCACCGCGGACGACGCCATGGTCTCGTCGGCGTTGCGCGCGCCGCCGTCCACGAACTTCTTCGCCACCAGCGACTGGAGCACGCGCCCCGCGAGCCCCGCGCGGCCCGAGGCGTTGCGCACCTCCACCGTCACGGTCGCGGGGTCCACCGCCGGCGTCGACTGCCCGGCGTTCGCCGCACCGCCGAGGTTGCGGAAGAACTTCTTCACCTCGGACTCGCTGATCTCGATCGCCTGGCCGTCCTCCGGCGTGTCCAGCTCCGGGTTGCCGGTGGGGATCGTCTCGAACTGGAGGTTCCCGCCCGACAGGTCCTTCATCTGGGTGGCGAACCGCAGCACGTCCCAGTCCTTGTCCAGCACGATGGACTTGGTCAGCGCGTCGATGAGCCCGCTGAGCTTGCCGGGGTCGGACAGCGTGCCCGCGGACAGGATCTTCTTCGCCAGGCCCGCCATGAACACCTGCTGGCGGACGATCCGGTCCAGGTCGCCACGCAGCAGGCCGTGCCGCTGGCGCACGAACGCGAGCGCGTCCCGGCCCTCGATGGTCTGCGGACCGGCCTTGAAGTCGGCGCCCGAGAAGTCGTCCTGGGTGGCCTCGTTCAGGCAGACGTCCACGCCGCCGACGGCCTTGGTGATCTCGTAGAAGCCGACCAGGTTGATCTCGGCGTAGTGGTCGATGGTGACGCCGGTGAGGCCCTCGATCGTGCCGATGAGGTTCCGCGCGCCCTCCTTCTTCGAGTCCAGTTCGAGCTGCGCCTGGTTGGTCACGCCCTGCTTCTGGAGCTTCGCCACCGCGTCGTTCTTCGCGTACCCGTACGCCGAGTTGATCTTGTGCCGCCCGTAGCCGCCGGCGATCTTCACGTACGAGTCGCGCGGGAACGACACCGCCACCGCCTTGCCGGTGTCGTTCGGGATGTGCATCAGGATCAGGGTGTCGGTGTTCAGCCCGCCCGCCGTCTCGTCACCGGCCTGGAGTTCGTCCAGGACGTGCTGCGGCAGCGGGTTGCCCTTGGCGTCGGTGCGGCTGTCCATGCCCACCATGAGGATGTCGATCGACCCGTCCTTCGGCCGCTCGCCACCGCCCTCGGTGCCGATCACGTCCGTGGTCGTGAGGTTCTCCTGCAAGGACTTGAAGTTCGCCCACGCGTAACCGGAGCCGATCAGCACCGCCACCGAGAAGAACGCCGTCACGGTGCGGCGGATCAGGGCCGCGGAGCCGAGCGGCGGGCCGGAGGGGGTGCGTGCGTAGGGCGGACGGGTGGGGCGTGCCTGCCCGGCGGCGCGGTTCGCGGGGGCGGGGCGGGTGGAGCGGTCTGCCGGGCGTCGGGGTTCGTGGCGGGGTGGGATTCGCCCGTTCGGGGCGCGGTTGGGCGTGCGGGGAGCGCCGGGGCGGGGTGCGCCGCTGTCCTGGGCGCGTCGGTCCGGTGGGGGAGGGACGCGTCGGGGTTGCTCCCGCCGGGGCGGCTCGCGCCGGGGTTGCTCGCGGCGGGGCGGCTCGCGGCGCGGTTGGTCGCGCCCGGGCGGCTCGCGGCGGGCCTGGTCGCGGGGGGTCTGGTCGCGGCGGGCCTGGTCGCGGTCGCGGTGGGGGTGGTCGCGGTGGGGGCGTCCCCACCCGTCCGGCCGGTTGTCCACTCGCGATGCTCCTTCCCGTGCCGGGTGTCCCCTGTCGGACGCCCCGGCCCCCACTGGGGTTGCCCAAAGCGTGGCACAGCGAACTCTGGTGACGAGGTGATACCGGGTCTTGACATGCGGTGAACAGCGAAGTAGCCCGATTGTGAACTTGGGTGTGCCTCGTTCGTAGACTTCGCCCGTGCTCACGATGCAGGACGCGCTGCTCTCGCTGACCAGGTACTGGACCGAACGGGGCTGCCTCGTGGTCCAGCCGTACAACACGGAGGTCGGCGCGGGCACGCTCAACCCGGCCACCGTGCTCCGCGTGCTGGGCCCCGAGCCCTGGCGGGTGGCGTACGTGGAGCCGAGCGTGCGCCCCGACGACGCCCGGTACGGCGAGAACCCCAACCGCCTCCAGACCCACACCCAGTTCCAGGTGATCCTCAAGCCCGACCCCGGCGACCCGCAGGAGCTGTACCTCGGCAGCCTGGAAGCGCTGGGCATCGACGTGCGCGCGCACGACGTCCGGTTCGTCGAGGACAACTGGGCCTCGCCGGCGCTGGGCGCGTGGGGCCTGGGCTGGGAGGTGTGGCTGGACGGGTTGGAGATCACCCAGTTCACGTACTTCCAGCAGGCGGGCGGCATGGCGCTGGACCCGGTGTCCGTGGAGATCACCTACGGCATCGAGCGCATCATGATGGCGTTGCAGGGCGTGTCCCACTTCAAGGACATCGCCTACGCGCCGGGCATCTCCTACGGCGAGGCGTTCGGCCAGGCCGAGTACGAGATGTCGCGGTACTACCTGGACGACGCGGACGTCGAGGCCAACAAGAGGCTTTTCGAGGAGTACGCCGACGAAGCCCGCCGGATGCTGGACGCCCGGCTGCCCGTGCCGGCGCACAACTTCGTCCTGAAGTGCTCCCACACGTTCAACGTGCTGGACGCCCGTGGCGCCATCAGCACCACGGAGCGGGCGCGCGCGTTCGCCCGGATGCGTGGCCTGGCCCGCGAGGTCGCGGCGTTGTGGGCCGCGCGCCGGGAGGAGCTGGAGCACCCGCTGGGCGTGGTGCCGCCGCTGCCGGCCGCGGTGGCGGGCGAGCCGGCGGGCCGGACCGAGCGCCCCGAGACGCTGCTGTTCGAGATCGGCACCGAGGAGCTGCCGCCGGCGGAGGTGACGCGCACCGTCGAGGCGGTCCGCGCCGCGGTGGCGCAGAAGCTCGCCGCCACCCGCCTGGGCCACGGCGAGGTGGTCGCGCACGGCACGCCGCGGCGGGTCGTGGTGCTGGTGCCGGACGTGGAGCCGCGTGAGCCGGACGCCGAGAAGACGGTGCGCGGTCCCCGCGTGTCGGCCGCGTTCTCCCCGGATGGGCAGCCCACCAAGGCCGCGCAGGGCTTCGCGCGTGGCCAGGGCGTCGACGTGGCCGACCTGAGCCGGGTCACCGAGAACGGCGTCGAGCACGTGGCGGCCGTGCGGACCGAGGTCGGCGGCGACGCGGTCCGGGTGCTGGGGCCGCTGCTGGCCTCGGTCGTGGCGGAGCTGCGAGCCGAGAAGAACATGAAGTGGAACGACCCGAAGCTGTCGTTCACGCGCCCGATCCGCTGGCTGCTGGCGCGGCTGGGCGAGGTGCCGGTGCCCGTGGCGGTGTCGGCGCTCGCGTCCGGGACCACGACGAGGGTGCACCGGACCGCCGCCGAGCCCGTGGTGGAGGTGCCGCGGGCGGACGGGTACGTCGAGTTCCTGGCCGAGCGCGGGATCGTCGTGTCGGCGGAGCGGCGGCGGGCGACGATCGTGGCCCGCGCGGAGGAGCTGGCGGCCGGGGTGGGCGGTGTCGTCGACTTCGGCGACCTGCTGGACGAGGTGACGAACCTGGTCGAGCAGCCGACGCCGATCCTCGGCTCGTTCGACGCCGGGTACCTGGAGCTGCCGCCGCAGATCCTGACCACCGTGATGCGCAAGCACCAGCGGTACCTGCCGGTGCGGGGAGCGGGTGGCGAGCTGCTGCCCCACTTCGTGGCGGTCGCGAACGGGGCGGTGGACGAGTCGGTCGTGCGTGCCGGCAACGAGGCGGTCCTGCGTGCCCGGTACGAGGACGCGGCGTTCTTCTGGCGGGCCGACCTGCGCACGCCGCCGGCCGACATGAAGGCCGGGCTGGAGAAGCTGACGTTCGCCGACAAGCTGGGGTCCATGGGTGACCGGGCTCGGCGGATCGCGGCGTTGAGCGTCGCGTTGGCTGATGTGGTCGGCGGTGCCGATGATGTGCTGCGTCGCGCAGGGGAGCTGGCGAAGTTCGACCTCGGGTCGCAGATGGTGGTCGAGCTGTCCAGCTTGGCCGGGGTGATGGCGCGGGAGTACGCCCTGCGCGCCGGCGAGCCGGAGGCCGTGGCGCGGGCGCTGTACGAGATGGAGCTGCCGCGGTCGGCCGGTGACGCCCTGCCCACCACGCGGGCCGGTGCGCTGCTGTCGCTGGCGGACCGGTTCGACCTGCTGGCCGGGTTGTTCGGGATCGGGGCCAACCCGACCGGCAGCTCCGACCCGTTCGGGCTGCGGCGGGCCGCGTTGGGCGTGGTGAGCGTGTTGCGGGCGTTCCCGGAGTTGCGCGGGATCACGGTGTCCCGCGGGTTGGAGCTGGCCGGTGGGGCGGGTGACGTCGCCCGGGAGTTCGTGGTTCGGAGGTACGAGCAGCAGTTGCTCGACGCCGGGCACGACCACCGGTTCGTGCAGGCGGTGCTGGTGCTGGCCGATGCGCCGGCGGTGGCTGACGAGACGCTGGCCGAGTTGGGTGGATTGGCTTCCGACGAGGCGTTCGGGGAGCTGGTCGCCGCGTTGCAGCGGGTTCGGCGGATCGTGCCCGCCGGGGTGGTTGCCGAGTACGACGCCGGTGCGCTGGTCGAGCCGGCCGAGTTGGCGTTGCACGAGGTGGTTCGTGGTCTGCCTCGTGGGGTGACCGGGCTGGGTGAGTTCGTGCGCGGGGTGGACGGGTTGGCCGGTGCGGTCAACCGGTTCTTCGACGAGGTGCTGGTGATGGCTGAGGACCCGGCGTTGCGCGCCGCTCGTCTGGGGATGCTCGCGGTGGTGCGGGATGTGGCCGCGCCGGTGCTGGATTGGGCGGCGTTGGGGTAGGGGTGGGATAAAAACAACGCTCGCCGCTTGGCAGGCCGCCAAGGAGAAGTGTGAGGGTCGTGTTCTCCCCGTATGGCCTGGTCAGAGACAACCACCCTCGTTCCCCGGGCGCAAACGAAAAGCGTGTTTGCACCCGGGGAACGAGCGCGGTTCGCTGGCGCGCAGGCCATACGGGGAGAACACGACGGCTAGCCGTCTGGCCGGAGCCCGACCCCTTGCTGAAGACGGGTGGCCGGAGCACCTGACCTCGGTACCCCAGCCGACCCTCCGCCCGGTCCGCCTCGCTTCCTGCCGACGCCCGGCCCGCCTCGCTTCCTGCCGACGCCCCTGTCGCCCCCGGTCTGGGGGCGCGCCCTCTGCGGCGGCTCAGCGCTGCACGGCCCGGCGTCAACCAGTCTGCGCATTTGGCCGGCCAGGCGGTCCCGTCGCCGGTGGCCCTCCCACGTGTGGTCCCGTCACTCGTGGTGGCGTGCTCTGTCGCTGGTGTCGCCGGTGCCAGTGCCGGTGTCAGGCTGCCGGCTCGGGTGGGTGGGGGCTGCCTACCACTCGCGGTTGGCCGACGTGGTGCTGGTCGTGGGCTCCTCACCGCCGAGCTGGGCGGGTGCCACGGCGGCGACATCGGCGGCACTCCCGCCCCGGGCCGCGGCCGGCTGGGCCGTCGCGAGCAAGGCCGCCACCGCCGCCGCCAGCGCCACCGCCGAAGGAACGATTCCGCGTCTTCTCACGCTGTCTCCTCACACCGATCCGGTTGCTTCGCGCGCCACCATGGCACAGAAAATCCTTCGTTGTCAGAGGTCGTTCGTTGGCATCCGGCAACGTAGCCGAATGTACGCAGAGCGTGACTTTTTCGATATTGGTAACGCTGCTGCCTGCGGGTTCGATGGTCCCTAAAGGTCAACTGGCCGATTGGTACGGACCATTCGGACGGGATTGTCGCTACGTCTTGACGAAGGTGCGTCCCGGGGGATGGAATCCGCACAATCCGAATTTCGGCGGTCTGCGGGAGGGCGTCCCGTGCTAGGGGTTGGCTGATGCGAAGACTACGTGGAGCGGCGCCGTGCGTCGCGCTCGTCCTGCTCGTGGCTTCGTGCGGGGCGAAGGGTGACGCCGGCGCGCAGGCCCCCGCCCAGTCCTCGTCGGACCGGCCCCTGGTGGGTGTGATCCTCCCCGACAAGGAGTCCTCCAGCCGCTGGGAGTCGCAGGACCGGTCGCTGCTCGAAGGCGCGTTCCGGGTCGCCGGCGTGGACGCCGTGATCGAGAACGCCGAGGGCGACGAGAAGAAGTTCGCGAGCATCGCCGACGCGATGCTGCAACGCGGCGTCAAGGTGCTCATGACCACCCCGCTCAGCACCGAGGGCGGCGCGACGGTGGAGCGCAAGGCCAAGCAGTCGGGCATCCCGGTGATCAACTACGACCGGATCACCCCGGGCGGCACGGCGGACTACTACGTGTCGTTCGACAACCTGAACGTGGGCGAGTTGCAGGCCGAGGGCCTGCTGTCCTGCCTGGGCGGCAAGTCGGGCGCGCAGATCATCGAGATGCAGGGCTCCCCGTCCGACAACAACGCCACCCTGTTCGCCGACGGCCAGCGGCGCAAGCTCGGGCCCAAGTACGACACCGGCGCGCTCAAGCTGGTCAAGAGCCAGCCCGTCGACAAGTGGGACCCGGTCGCGGGCCGGAGCCTGTTCGAGCAGATCCTCAGCGGCAACTCCGGCCGGGTGGACGGGGTGGTCGCGGCGAACGACGAGTTGGCCGGCGCCGTGATCGAGGTGCTGAAGGACCGCGGGCTCGCCGGCAAGGTGCCGGTCACCGGGCAGGACGCCACCCTGGAAGGGCTGCGGGCGGTGCTGCGGGGCGACCAGTGCATGACCGTCTACAAGCCGATCCGCGACGAAGCCGAGGCCGCCGCCCGCCTGGCCACGGCCGTGGCCCGCGGCGACCGCAGCGGCGCGGACGACCTGGCCACCGGCAACACCCGGGACCTGGTCTCGCGCCGGGACGTGAAGTCGGTGCTGCTCGGCGCGGACCTGATCACGCGGGACAAGGTGCGCGGACTGGTCGCGCAGAGCGTGGTCAAGGCGTCCGACCTGTGCGCGGGCGACATCGCCGACGACTGCGAGGAACTGGGCATCTTCGTCGGCTAGTCCTCGTCGTGGCGGCCGGAGATGAACTCCTGGACGCGGATCTTCGCCCGGATCAGCGGCTGCCTGATCCGGGCCTCCCGGCGGTAGGCGCGGCGCAGCTTGCCGGAGCCCTCCGGGTAGCGCCAGCGGGCCCACGGCGAGCCCGGCCTGGCCAGGCGCAGGGCCCCGATCTCCGGCAGCACGGGCACCAGCAGGCCGAGCAGGCCCGTCCACACCTTGCCCTTGAGCAGGGCGACGATCGCGAAACCCAGGTTGACCAGGATGGCGAGCACGCGGACGGCCACGCCCTCGCCGTAGAACTCGTCGTAGCCCAACGGGCGCGCACCGAGCAGTAACAGGCCCGTCATGCCGATGGCGAGGAACACCGCGTCCACCGACAACCGGCCGTCCTTGGACCAGTAGACGTCCCTCAGGTGGAGGATCAAAGCGAACTCGTCGAGCACCAGCGCGGCCCCGACGCCCATCAGGGCCGCCGCGCCGACCCGGACGCCGTGCTCGTCGTCCGGCGCCGCGATCCCGGTCACGCCGCCGAGGAGCAGGAAGACCGTGCCGAAGACCACGTGGTGGATGTGCGTGCCGCCGGTGGTGATGTTGCCCGGCCACCACCTGACCTTGGCGCGGATCAGCCGCACGCTCACCCTGATCAGCACGAACGTGACGACCAGGCCGAGCAGGAAGAACAACAACCGCGTCTGCGGCAGGTGGAGCGACGACACCGCTCCATCTTCACCCCGGACTAGGTGAAGGTCACCCCGCCTTGGATATCACCCGCTTGGAGCACGTTGCCGTGCACCGTGCCGGACACCTGGTTGCTCACCCGACCGGACTGCCGGACGACCGCCGCGGCGTGGGCCTGGCGGAGTTCCGCAGCGAATTCCGGATCGGTGGCGGTGGCGTGCTCCAACGTCTCGCTCAACGCCCTGACCTGCGGTGATTCCGGTTTCGCGCCCTCCGCGGCGTCGAGTGCGGCGAGGGCGGCCGGGTCACCGGCGAACTTCGCGCGGACCAGCTCGTAGAGGCCCGCGACGGCCCTTGAGGCGAGCGTCGCGGCTATGGACACCAGCACCGGCTCAGGCACGGAAGACCCCCTGTGATCGGCTCGTCGCCCAGAGTAGCAGTGCGACTCGCCGCACTCTGCCGCTCGACTGCCAGTGGCATGTCGTGGTTGACTGTCTTCGGTCGTACCTTTCTGTGTTCGTGTTCCACCACGCTCGCGGAACGGAGTTGCGGGCGCCGAACTTTCCTCCAGGAAGGACCGTCGCCCTAGCTGACCCGGTGGTCGCAAGCGCGATCCGGCACCTGTTAGAGGAGAAGTAGCAAGATGGCAGTTCAGGGCACCGTCAAGTGGTTCAACGCGGAGAAGGGCTTCGGCTTCATCTCCCCGGACAACGGTGGCGCCGACGTGTTCGTGCACTACTCGGAGATTCAGTCCAACGGGTACCGCACGCTGGAGGAGAACCAGCGGGTGGAGTTCGAGATCGGCCAGGGCCAGAAGGGCCCGCAGGCGCAGACGGTTCGACCGCTCTGACCCCATCCGGGCACATCGCTCGGAGCTTCGAGCCGCCATCCCCGGCCACCGGGGGTGGCGGCTCGTTCGTGCCTACGGGTTCATCTCGTACCGGCCGGACAGCGCGGCGACCTCCGCCCACACCCGCTCGAACCGCTCCCGGTCCACCACCGGCTTGCGCACCTGGCCGAGCGCCCACTCCTGCTGGGCGGGCGTGGACGACGCCTTGCCGTGCAGGGCGACGGCGTAGCCGGAGAAGTCGCGGACCAGCACGTCGAACACCTGGTCCAGCAGGTCCTCGCCGAAACCCGTGAGCCCGGCCTGCTCCAGCACCAGCTGGCCGTAGACCACCAGGGTGAACAGGTGGCCGAGGTTGAGCAGGAAGTCCAGGTCGCGCTGCTGCTCCTCGTCGGGCGCGGCGGTGGTGAGCAGCACGCGCAACGCCCGCGCCTGCTCGTGGAACCGGGCCACGTTCGGCACGTGCGCGTGCTCCCGGTAAGCCCGCTCCCAGTCGTGGAAGCGGACCGCGCCGAGGCCGCGCGCCGGGCCCTGCCGCCACAGGAAGTCGTCGTCGGCCGGGTCGTGCCTGGTCGGCACGTCCGGGTACGCGACCGGGTCGAACAGGTAGGCCGGCATGAACTTGAGCACCAGCGCCAGGTTGACGTGGACGGTGCCCTCCAGCTTCGGCAGCGCGCCGATGTCGCGGCCCGCCATCCGGAAGTAGGTGTCCTTCTCGAAGCCCTTGGCGGCGATCACGTCCCAGAGCAGCGCGATGACCTGTTCGCCCTCGCTGGTGACCTTCATCTTGGTGATGGGGTTGAACAGCAGGTAGCGGCGGTCGTCGGGGGAGGCGCTGCGGAAGTAGTCCACCGCGCGGTCGGCGAACAGCTTCATGGCGGCGAGGCGGGCGTACGCGTCCACGAAGTTCTGCCGCACGTGCGGGAAGTCGGTGACCCGCTTGCCGTACAGCACGCGGTTGTGAGCGTGGGTGATCGCCTCGTACGTGGCGTGCTCGCAGATGCCGATGGACGCCGTGCACAGGTTGAACTTGCCCACGTTCACGGTGTTCAACGCGGCGCTGAACGCCTCCTGACCCGTGTGCAGGATGTCGTCCGCGGTGAGCGGGTAGTCCTCCAGGCGGAACTCGCTGACGAACATCTGGGAGTCCACGACGTTCCGCACGAGCTTGTAGTTCGGGTGCCGGCTGTCCACGGCGAAGAAGACGTAGCCGTCGGGGCCGTCCACGTCGGCCCGGCGGCCGAAGACGGAGACCATGCCGGCGACGTTGCCGTTGCCGATGTAGAACTTGCCGCCGTTGGCGGTGAAGCCGCCGTCGGTGGGCGTGAGCACCATGTCCGTCGAGTAGACGTCCGCGCCGTGCTCCCTCTCGGAGAGCCCGAACGCGAACACCGCGCCCTCGTCGAGCAGCCTGGCGGCACGTTCCCGCGCGGCGGCGTTGTCGCTCATCCAGATGGGCCCGAGGCCGAGCACGGTGACCTGCCACGCGTACCAGAACTGGAGGCCGTAGAAGCCGAGGACCTCGCTCAGGGCGGCGTTGCGGGCGGCGTCCCAGCGCTTGTCCGGCGCGCCGGCCGCCTCCGCGCGTGGCGTGCAGAAGGTGGCGAACAGCTTCTCCCGGGCCGCGAAGTCGAGGAAATCGGCGTACCAGGTGCGGGCCTGGTCGTCGGCGACCAGGCGGCGCTTGCCGCGGTCCTCGAACCAGTCGATCGTGGCCCGCAGCAGTCGCCTGCTCTCCGGGTCCAGGTGCGCGGCCTCGTAGCTGTGCGGATCGAACAACACCGGCCTTCTCCCTTCGTCCCGCCGCACGTTACCAGTCGGTAACTTGGCGGGTCCGATTCCTGCGGACCCGGAAGATCGGGCGTACTGTGCTCGCCGTCACCGACCCGGGGAGGCCACCGTGCACGTGCTCGCGATCGGCACTCGCAAGGGGCTGTGGCTCGCCACCAGCGCGGACCGCCGCTCATGGGACCTCGACGGGCCCCACCACCCGATGACCGAGGTGTCGGCGATCGCCCTCGACCACCGCCGCCTGCTGGTCGGCACCGCGAACTCCCACTTCGGGCCGAGCCTGCTGGCCAGTGAGGACCTGGGGCGCACCTGGGAGGAGCGCTCGCCCATCGACTTCCCCGCGGACGCGGCGCTGGAACGGGTCTGGCAGCTCACGACCACCGCCGACCCGGACGTGGTGTACGCGGGCGTGCAACCGTCCGCCCTGTTCCGCTCCGACGACGGCGGCCGGAAGTTCTCGCTGGTGGAGGGGCTGTGGGAGCACCCGCACCGGCCCGAGTGGGGCGCCGGGTACGGCGGGCAGGCCGTGCACACCGTGCTGCCCCACCCCCGCGACGAGCGGCGCGTCACGGTGGCGATGTCGACCGGCGGCGTGTACCGGACGTTCGACGGCGGCACGTCCTGGGAGCCCGCCAACCGGGGCGTCCAGGCGTACTTCCTGCCCGACCCGTACCCCGAGTTCGGCCAGTGCGTGCACAAGATCGCCCGCCACCCGGCCGAGCCGGACCGGATGTACCTCCAGAACCACCACGGCGTGTACCGCTCGACCGACGGCGGCGACACGTGGCACTCCATCGCGGACGGCCTGCCCAGCGACTTCGGCTTCGCCGTCGTCGTCCACCCGCACCGGCCCGAGGTCGTCTACAACTTCCCGCTGACGGCCGACAGCGACCGGTTCCCGCCGGGCGGCGCCTGCGCCGTGCACCGGTCCACGGACGGCGGCGACACGTGGACCGCCCTGCGCACGGGACTGCCGGACGACTTCTGGACGAGCGTGCTGCGTGACGCGATGTGCGTGGACGCGGCCGAACCGGCGGGCGTGTACTTCGGCTCGCGGTCCGGCGAGGTGTACGCGAGCGCCGACGAGGGCGACACGTGGCGGTGCGTGGCCCGGCACCTGCCGGACGTGCTGTGCGTGCGCGCGGCGGAGGTCTGAGTGCGCGTCGTGGTGCTGGTGCCGGGTGTGCTGCGGTCCGCGGCGGGCGGTCGGGCGGTCGTCGACCTGGACCTCGCCGAACCGGCCACGCTGGGCACCGCCCTGGACGCGCTCACCGCCTCCTGGCCGCTGCTGGACCGCAGGCTGCGTGACGAGCGCGGCGTGCTGCGCCGGTACGTGAACTTCTACGTGGACGGCGAGGAGTGCCGCCGCCTGGCCGGCGTCGACACCCGCCTGGAGCCCGGCGCGGAGATCCGCGTCCTGCCGTCCGTGGCGGGCGGCTGACCGGTCACGCCCGCAGCGTGGCCAGGACGCCCGCGCCGCCGGACCACGTGCCGAGCAGGCGACCCACCGCGTCCGGACCGGCCGGGTGGTCGGCCGGGCGGCGGTGCAGCTCGACGCGGGCGTCGGCCGGGACGTCCGCCAGCCGCTCACCCCGTGCCTCGGCGGCCCGGGAGCGCCCCGCGCCGTGGGACACCCCGCCGTCCCGCACGGTCGTGCGCACCAGCTCGTGCCACAAGGGGTCGTGCTCGGCGTCGTAGATCCACCGGGTGCCCAGGACGCTGTGCTCGGCGGTGGTGATCAGGCCCGGCGAGGCGATCGGGGCGCCCCGGTAGGTCATCGGGAGCTGGTAGAGCACGCCCCCGGCACGCACCAGGTGCGTCTCCAGCCCGACCTCGCCCGCCGGGTCCTCGAACCGGAACGCGCCCACCAGCTCGGGGGTGGGCACGTCGTCACCCGCGTACCAGGTGCGGGAGGCCAGCCAGGCGGGGAGGAAGTCGCGGAAACCGGGCGCGAGCGTCGCGCCGCGGTGGATGTTCGCCATGTCCGGGCACCGTAACCGCTCTGATCTGCCATCGGGTCGGTTCCCGAGTAGACAGGGGGGAATGGAGGACTACCAGCCGGACCCCAAGCGGTGGAAGGCGCTGTCGGTGACGTTGGTGGCGGGCTTCATGAGCCTGCTCGACGTGAGCATCGTGTCCGTGGCGCTGCCGTCCGTGCAGCACGGGCTGGGCGCCTCACCCGCCGCCGTGCAGTGGGTCGTGTCGGGGTACGCGCTGGCGTTCGGCCTGGTGCTGGTGCCCGCCGGCCGGCTCGGCGACGCCATCGGGCGGCGCACCATGTTCCTCGCCGCGCTCGGCGGGTTCGTGGTGTGCAGCGCGGCGGCCGGGCTCGCGCCGACCACCGGCGCGTTGATCGCCGCCCGGCTCGCGCAGGGCATGTGCGCGGGCGCGCTCGCGCCGCAGAACTCGGCGTTGATCCAGCAGCTGTTCCGGGGCGCGGAACGCGGCCGGGCGTTCGGCTTCTTCGGCGCGACCGTCGGGTTCTCCACCGCCGTGGGACCGGTCGTCGGCGGCCTGATCCTCGCGTTGGCGGGCGAGGACCAGGGGTGGCGCTGGATCTTCTACGTCAACGTGCCGATCGGGCTGGCCGCCCTGGTGCTCGCGGCCCGCCTCATCCCGCGGGCCGACCCCGGTCCGCGGGGTGACCTGGACCCGGTGGGCGTGCTGCTGCTGGGCGCGGGCGTGCTCGCGCTGATGCTGCCGCTGGTGCTGGCCGAGTCGGGCGGGCTGGTGACCCTGTGGTGGCTGTTCCTGGTGGGCGCGGCCCTGCTGGTGTTGTTCGTGCGGTGGGAGCGGCGGGTCTCGGCCCGCGGTCGGCAGCCGGTGCTGGACGTGCGCCTGTTCACCACCACGCCCGGCTACGCCTCGGGCTCGGCGCTGGGCACCGTCTACTTCATCGGGTTCAGCGGGATCTGGCTGGTGTTCGCGTTGTTCTTCCAGAACGGCCTCGGCTACACGCCGTTGCAGTCGGGACTCGCGGTGACGTCGTTCGCGATCGGCTCGGCCGCGTCGTCGGTGGTCGGCGGCAGGCTGGTGGAGGCGTGGGGCCGGAAGCTGACCGTCACCGGCCTGAGCCTGGTCGGGGCCGGGCTCGCGGCGACGGCGGTGGTGCTGTGGCTCGCGCCGCCCTCGGCGGCGGGACTGGCCGCCGCGCCCGCGTTGCTGGTCGCGGGCATCGGCGGCGGGTGGGTGGTCGCGCCGAACACGACGATCACGTTGCGGCACGTGCCGGTGACCATGGCGGGCGCGGCGGGTGGCGCGTTGCAGACCGGGCAGCGCATCGGCTCCGCCGTGGGCACGGCGGGGTTGGCGGGCGTGTTCTACGCGGTGCTCACCGGGTCCGGGGGCGACTACGAGCAGGCGGTGGGCGTGTCGGTGGGCGTGGCGGCGTTGACCGTGCTGGCGGCGCTGGTGATCGCGGTGGCGGAGCTGCGTTCCCGGCCGCGGTGCCCCAAGGCCGTGGACAAGGACCTGGAGCACGCCCTGCCGGACCCGAACTGACCGGACACGGGCGGCCGAAGCGGCGGTACAGCGGTCGCAGCGCGTCGGTGACCGGGTCGCCGTCGACGGTCAGCGGGCCGAGTTCGTCGAGGATCGCGTCCGGCCGCGTGGCGGTTCCCGGGACGGCGTCGTCCTCGACGGGCGCGGCCGGCGCGGCGGGGCGTTGCCAGAACACGTCCAGCAGGTCCTCCAGCGGCGGCGGGCCGCCGGGGTGGTCCTCCTCCGGCGGCATCGGGTCGCGCAGCTCGCGCAGCCGGTCCAGCAGGTCCTCCCGCGACCGGCCGCGCCACGCCAGGATCTCGAACGGGTCCTCGTCGAACGACTCGGCCAGCAGGTAGCAGGTGGCGGCGAGGTGCTTGCACGGCACCTCCCAGTCCGGGCACGTGCAGTCCATGGACAGCTCGCGCGGCGACTGCGGGAACAACGTCAGCCCGAGCCCGGCGAACACCTCCTCGATCTCCGCCGGCATCTCGCCCGCCAGCAGCTTCGCCGCGAACACCGCCCGGTCGGCGAGCGCGTGCTCGATGCGCCGCCAGTCGTCGTCGGAGAACTTCCGCACCCCGATCCGCGCCCGGTACGGCTCGGGCCGCGAGCCCATCACCAACGCCACCACGAGGCTCGTGGACAACGACAGGCTCATCACCTGGCCGGTGCGCGCGTACGTGCGGCCACGCGCCAGCCGCCCGCCCATGCCGAGCGATTCCAGCACCTCCACGAACCGCCGCGACCACCACGTGCGTGCGACGTCACCACGCTTGCCGCGCAACGTCAGGCCGCCCTCGACCCGGATCGGCCGGGCCGGCGGGCGCTCGCCGTGCCAGTCACTCACCGACGGCCCCCGCGGACAGGGCGAACAGGTCCCGCAGCTCGTCCGTGGACAGCTCGGTCAGCCAGTCCTCGCCCGCGCCGACCACGAGTCGCGCCAACCCCCGCTTCTCCTCGATCATCCGGTCGATGCGCTCCTCGACCGTGCCGACGCACACGAACTTGCGCACCTGCACGTGGGAGCGCTGGCCGATCCGGAACGCCCGGTCCGTGGCCTGGTCCTCCACCGCCGGGTTCCACCAGCGGTCCAGGTGGATCACGTGGTTGGCCGCGGTGAGGTTCAGCCCGGTGCCCCCGGCCTTCAACGACAGCACGAACACCGACGGCCCCGCCGGGTCCTGGAACCGGCGCACCATCTCGTCCCGCGCCCGCTTCGACGTGCCGCCGTGCAGGAACAGCACCTCGGTGTCGAAGCGGGCCGCGAGGTGCGGCACGACCAGCGCACCGAACCCGGTGAACTGGGTGAAGCACAACGCCTTGTCACCGTCCGCGAGGGCCTCGTCCAGGATCTCCTCCAGGCGGGCGAGCTTGCCGGAGCGGCCCGCCGTGCGGGAGCCGTCGCCGAGCAGCTGAGCCGGGTGGTTGCACACCTGCTTGAGCTTCGACATGGTCGCCAGCACCAGGCCCTTGCGCCGGATGCCCTCCACCTCGCCGATGCGCGCGAACATGTCGTCCAGCACGGCCTGGTAGAGCGACGCCTGCTCGGCGGTGAGCGTGCACAGCTGCCTGACCTCGATCTTGTCCGGCAGGTCGGCGATGATCCGCGGGTCGGTCTTGAGGCGGCGCAGCAGGAACGGCCGGGTGACGCGCCGCAGCCGCACGGCGGCGTCCTCGTCGTTGTGCCGTTCGACGGGCACCGCGAAGCGCGCGCGGAACGTGTTGACGGTGCCCAGCAGGCCGGGGTTGACGAAGTCCATGACGGACCACAGCTCGGCGAGCCGGTTCTCCACCGGCGTGCCGGTCAGCGCGACGCGGTGCCGGGCGGGCAACGCACGCACCGCGCGGGACTGCCGGGTCGCGCTGTTCTTGATGTTCTGGGCCTCGTCCAGCACCACCCGGTCCCACTCGACGGCGGCGAGCACGTCGAAGTCGCGGGTCGCCACGGCGTAGGTGGTGATCACCAGGTCGTGCCCGCCCAGCCCGACCCCCGACCGCTCGCCGCCGTGGTGGACGTGCACCCGGAGACCCGGCGTGAACCGCTCGGCCTCGGCCTGCCAGTTGCCGACCACGGACATCGGGCAGATCAGCAGTGTCGGTGGGCGTGGGGCGCGTTCCCGCGCGTACGCCTCCAACGCGAGCAGTTGGACGGTCTTGCCGAGCCCCATGTCGTCGGCGAGGCAGGCCCCGAGCCCCAGCCGGTCCAGGAACACCAGCCACGCCAGTCCCCGGAGCTGGTACGGCCGGAGTCGTGCGGTGAGCCCGGCGGGCGGCGGCACCGGTGTCAAGCGGTCGGCGGACCCGGACAGCAGGTCGCCCAGCCAGCCCTCACCGCGGACGTCGTTGACCGGCAGCGGCAGGTCGGCGTCCCGCAGGCCGGCGTGCGCCAGCACCTGGCCGGCGGTCATCTGCCCGGCGCCCCGGCGCAGGAAGGCCAGCCCTTCCGCGAGCCGCGCGCGGTCGACGTGCACCCACTGGCCACGCACTCGCACCAGCGGTGCCTTGGCCTTGGCGAGCGAGGACAGCTCGGCCTCGGTGAGCCGTTCGTCGCCCAGCGCCAGCTCCCAGCGGTAGTCGACCAGGGCCTTCAGCCCCAGCTCGCTCTCCTTGGCCACCACCCCCGCCGCCCCGGGCCGAGCCGACAACGCCAACCCGAGCCGCCGCGGAGCCCGCCACCAGGAGGGGACGAGGACCCCGAACCCGGCCTGGGTCAGCGAGGGAGAGCCACGCAGGAACTCGTAGGCCCCGTCGACCCCGAGGTCCATCCCGACGGGCCGCTGCTCCGCCAACGCCCGGTCCAACGCGGGGAACAGCCGGGAAGCCCGCCCCAACTCCCCGAGCAGAACCTCCTGGGGCCGCCCGACCCACCGCCGCAAAACCCCTTCCCGCCGCCGCCACACGGCAGTGGCGGGAACCAGCACACTCGGCTCCTCGACCGCCTGGAGCAGGAACTCCAGCCGCCACCCCTCGTCCTCGACCCCACCCTGCAAGGGCGAGGAAAGCCGAAAACAAAGCCGAACCCGCTCCCCACCCCGCCCAGCGGCCCGCCCCCACTCCCCGACCGCGTCCCGCAGCAGGTCCACCGCGCCGGTGGAGGCGACGAACGAAGGCCCACGCACCAAGGCCCCCAACCACCGCCCCACCACACCGTCAACGCTGTCGGCCGAAGCCACAGCCCCGCCGCCGGTACCCACACCGCCGTCGCGGGACATGCGCCTGCCACCCGCGCCGCCGGCTTGCACGCCCGCATCGGCCGGCACGTCGAACCCGACCCGAGCGGCGCCGGCAGCGGTGCGCGGTGGGGAACCCGACAGCCTGCGACGGATTTCCCGGTCCACCAAGGTGTCCAGGACTGGTTGCAGCGGCTCCTCGACACCCTCCGCGGCGCGGAACGCCGGTGGCATCGCGGCGTGGAGCGCCGCGTGCCGCATGGCGTCCACACCGGACGCGACCGCGCGCCACCGCGCCACGGCCGGAGCGCCGGCAGGCGTAGGGACACCACCGGCTGAACCCGCGCCGGAGCCGGTGGGCGCGGTGCGGGTGGGCGCGGAGCCGGTGGGCGCGGTGCCGGGCGCGATCGCGGGCAGCACTCGACCCCTGGTCACGAGGTCCCCGGCGAACGCCGCCACCTCCGCCAGGTACTTCGCGGACGCGCCCAGCCTGGTGTCCGCCGGTGCCTCCGGCAGGGCACCGTCCAGCCACACCACCGGCACCAGCCAGGTCCGCAGCCGCACCGCGCCGCGGCGCGACGGTGGCTTGGCCAGCGGGTCGCGCACCAGCTCCGGCGACTCGACCGGACCCGACGCGTACGACGGCAACCGCACCGCCACGGTCCCCGGAACACCGGACACCAAGGCCGCCAGGGTGTCGGCGTCGGCCGCGAACGGGTGCGGCACGGCGGCCTTCGGCAGACGGCCCGACGCGCGCATCGGGAGCCGTGAGTCTTCCGCCCACAGCGCCGGACGACCGTCGGCCGCGCACAGGCCATGGAGCACCAACACGCCCACGACTCTATGCGCGACCTGCCCGAGCGACGGCTTCGGGCAGGCCAGAGCCGGTGTGCGGCCGACACCGAGCCATGCCGCCGGACACCGAGACGTGCGGGCCGGTGCCGAAATCGCGCGGCCGGATGCCGAGCGAGTCCGGTCGATGGCGGAACTGCGTGGTTGCGGACCACACCGGCCCGGCTGGAACCGAACCGGCGCGGCTGGGTGCCGCGCCGGCGCGGTTGGAACCGACCGGCCAACGCGGGTGCCGCACCCGCGCGGGCCGGTCGGCGGAGCCGCGCACCAGGCAGTGCCGACACCGAGCGGTGCCGACACCGAGCGGTGCCGCTGACACCGAGCGGTGCCGCCGACCGACACCGAGCGGTGCCGCCGTGGGTCGAACGGTGTCGCCGGGGTTGGACCGGCGGAGGGGCCTGGCGGTGCCTGCCAGACAGGGCACCGCCAGACAGGGCACCACCAGGCAGGGCGACTAGTGCTGCCGGGACCTCGCCCGGCCGGCCAGGGCGCTCACGCCCACGCCGGCCAGACCCACCTGGAGGGCCAACTCGATCCAGTCGATGCCGTCGGTGTCGGCCACGCCGATGACCGACGCCGCGAACGTGCCGACCAGCGCCGCCGCGATGCCGACCAGCATGGTCATCAGCAACGAGATCCGCTGCCTGCCCGGCACGACGAGCCGCCCCAACCCGCCGATGATCACGCCGATGATGAGCGCCGAGATGATGCCGGTGATCTCCACGTGGGGTCCCCTCTTCGAACTACGTCTGCCCCACGAGCATCACCCCTGCCCCTCCGTCACCGGATCGGGTGAGCCCCTGACCTCGCCCTGATCTCGACCCTGAACTCCGAGCAGGTCCGCCCCCACCGGGCTCAGGGGCCTGCCGACGACATCCGGGTCGCAACCCACCTTGGCCAGCCGCGCGCGGATGGACGTCGGGGAGCGTTCGCGCTGCTTGGCGAGGGTGCGGATGAGTTCGACGGCGGGTGTGGTGGGTGGGGAGGACAGCCAGGTGGTCCGCAGGTCGGCGTCCTGGCCGGTGGTCCAGGGTTGGTTGGCGTTCGCGGGCCGCGGTCGGCGGGCGCCCGTTGGTGGCGCGCCCAGTTTGCCGAGCGCGTCCAGCACCTGGCCGAGGAGCTTGCCCACGACCGCGCCCGACGCCGCGGGCAGGTGCAGGTCGCCGCTCGCCACGGTGCGGCCCGACGGGTCCGTGCCGGACAGCTCCAGGAACAGGTCCGGGCCGGTGGACGCGCGCAGGCGGTAGGTCGTGGCGCCGATGCTGGTGTGGGATTCGTACGTGGTCGTCGTCATGGGGATGACAGTAGACCGGGGGTACGACAATTCGGGGTTTGGGCTGGTCAGATGCCCTTTTTCAAGCACAGGGGGCAGGCCGGGGCGGACGGTTCGGCACCCGTCAGGTAGGGCTTGAGGTGGTGGGCGATGGCCCGCGCGAGGGTCGGTGGGACGGCGTTGCCGATCTGCCGCGCGACCTCGATCTTGGTGCCGCACCACTCGAAGTCGTCCGGGAACGACTGGAGGCGGGCGGCCTCCAGGTGCGTGATGGGGCGGTCGACGCGGTGCCCGTGCTCACCCGGTTCCCACTGCGGGTGCAGGTACTGGCCCTTCTCGGGCTTGTAGAACTCGGTGCGGATGGTGAGCGACGGCTCGTCCCACCGCATCCGGCCCATGACGTCGGTGGTGCCGGTCTTCTTCTCCCGCCAGCAGCGCGGCAGCAGCTCGTCGGGCAGGTCGAACCGGCCGCCGCCCGGTGGCACGTGGCGGTAGCGCTCCAGCGACAGGGGTGTCGGTGTGCGGCCGATGTGCAGGTCGGGGCTCTTGTGCCGGCCCGGCAGGGTGACGCCGAAGAACTCCACCGACGATGTCGGCAGCGCCGTGGTCACGGGCACCTCGGGCAGGCCGTGGAGCACTTCGCGCACGGTGTGCCACCGTTGCCGCGGGTGGGTCGGTGTGGGCAGCGGGATGTGCCCGATGCGCGAGCCGATCACGATCGCGCGGCGGCGGCGTTGCGGCACGCCGAAATCGGCCGCCAGCAGGATGCCCGCGCTCAGCTCGTAGCCCTCGGTCTCGGCCTGGAGCAGGGCGAACTCGGTCGAGGACAGGAAGCGGTCGACGTTCTCGATCACGAACACCGCGGGCCGGGCCTTGCGGACGAACCGCAGGTACTCGCGCCACAGCGAGTTGCGCGGGTCGTTGACGTCGCGCGAGCCGAGGTTGGAGAACCCCTGGCACGGCGGGCCGCCCACGATCACGTCGACGCGGGGTATCTCGTGGTCCGGGATCGACGCGATGTCCGACCAGCGCGTGTGGTCCTCGCCGAAGTTCGCGGCGTAGGTCGCCGCCGCGTGCAGGTCCCACTCGACCGACATGACGGGCCGGTACCCGCCCGCCGACGTGAACCCGGAGGTCATGCCCCCACAGCCGGCGAACAGGTCGATCATGGACAGCACGGGCTCAGGCTAGCCCACCGCGGCGCGCGAGCACCGCCTCCCGGACCCGATCGGCCGCCTCGGTCGGGTTCTCGTGCTCCCAAACCCGGATCGCGAGCCAGCCCGCCTCGGCCAGCCGCTGGTCGGTGTTCGCGTCCCGCGCCTGGTTCGTCTCGATCTTCGTGCGCCAGAACTCCCGGTTGTTCTTGGGCCACGTGCCGTGCTCCGGGCACCCGTGCCAGAAGCAGCCGTCCACGAAGACCGCCACCTTGCTCGGGCCGAACACCACGTCGGCCTCCCGCCGGACCGCGCGCACCGGCCGCTGGTGGACCCGGTAGCGCAGGCCGAGCCGGTGCAGCTCGCGGCGCAACGCCACCTCGATCTCGGTGTCCTTGGACCGCTGCCTGCTCATCCTGGCGCGGACGTCGTCCGTGGTCTCCAGCTTCGGCACCGGGCCATGATGGCTCACGACGGGTACAGGACGGCGCGCAGGCTCCGCACGGCCCGGTCGAGCTGCCGACGGCTCGGCAACGCCACCGCGCCGACCTGCTCGGACTCGGTGAAACCCAGGTCGTGGAAGAAGAACGGCGGCATCGCGTGCACCAGCAGGTCGGCCGACCGCTGCGGCCCGCCCCGCGGGTTCAGGATCAGCCGCTCCACCCACGCGTCGACCCGGAACACCACGTCCGCCAACGGGTGCACGCGCACGTCGAGCCCGTTGCGCCGCAGTTCGGCGACCACGTACGTGTGGCGCAGGAACGCGCTGAACTCGGTGACCACCTTGTGGTGCATGGCTTTCCGCGCCAGCGGTCGTTCGGCCCGTGCTCCGGCGATGGCCTCCTGCGCGGGTGTCCAGAGCATGGAGCGGGTGCGTTCGTCGGACTCGCAGAAGTCCCGGAACTCCGCCCACCCCGGTAATCGGCCCAGCGTCTCCACCACGTGGTGGGCGACGTGCGTGAACGCGAAATCGGGTCGCCAGCCGCGGATGTCGAGGACGTCCGGTGGCGGGCCGGTGCGCGGGACCGTTATGCACGCCTCCACCACGTCCTGCGGCGTCACGCGGAGGACCACGTCGGCCTCGTGGTTCATGACCAGCGCCGCGACGTGCTTGTGGTCGCTGAACCAGCCGTTGAAGTGGAGCCGGGTCTCCTGGGTGACGTTGAAGATCCGGCGGACGTCGAGGGCGGTGGTCATGACGCAGAGATTACGGACCGGCACCGACAGTCGGGGGAGTCGCAGGTCAGGACGGCCCGGCTCTCACGGGCGGTCGACGTCCAGGTCGGCGTGGTCGGCCGCCGCGCGGCCCGCGTCCCAGCCCGCCGCGCTGCGGACCGCGGTCGTCTTGGTGGTCGTGTTGGTGAACAGGGTGGTGAAGAGCTGGTCCACGGCCTTGCGGCGGGCGGCCAGCACGGGGAGCAGGCGATCGTCGGCGGTGGGCTCGTTGGCGGCCTTGAGGCGTTCGCCGATGCGGTGCGCGTAGGACAGCAGGAAGGACTTCCGGAACGCCAACGAGCGGGATTCGGCGCCCTTGCGGGCCTTGTCGCCGGCCGCGACCATCGCCCGGGTCGCCTGCACCAGCAGGGACGCGGACAGCAGTTCCACGATCTCCAGGTCCAGTTCCTCGCCCACCAGGGCCACGAATCCCAGGTCGTAGACCACGGCACGGCAACGGTTCGCCTCGGCCACCACGTGCACGACCTGCGCCTTGCCGTCGAAGTAGCGCTTGTCCAGCCACAACCGGCGGGACGTCGTGGTCGCCGGCTCGTCCGGCATCCGCTCCAGGGCGTGCCGGGTGACGAGTTCCTGCGCCTTCGCCGACAGGGCCTCCGCCTCGTCGGGGTACGGCGTGGACTCGGCCTTGGCGAGCAGGGAGCGGACGCGCTTGAGGATCTTCGGGGCGACGCTGTGGTGCGCGATGGCGGCCAGTGGCGTGCCGGGGCGGGGCGCGATCAGGGGCAGGGCGGGTAGGCCGTAGAGGGTGCCCAGCAACGACACGACGACTGCCACGGCGTCATCCGGCAGTTCGATGTGCCTGGTCGCCCACTGGTGCAGGTGGGATTCCGACTCGTCCCACCAGACCGTCGCCCCGATCTCCGCCAGTTGGTCACGCCAACGGGGGTCGAGCGCGGTGTAGGACGACGTGTTGCGGGCTATCGCGTCCACCAGGAACGACAGCGCGCGCTCGTCGTCGTTGCGGCGGACGACCTCGTACACGTCCACGGGCAGCCAACCGTGGTCCCACAAGCGGTCCAGGGTTTCGTCCAGCGCGGTGCGCACCGCACCGTCCACTTCGGTCGGCGTGAGGCCGGCCGTGCGGGGCAGCGGCGCACGCCGGTTCGCCGCGGCTCGCCGGATCGCCTCACGCAGGGAGTTCACGAGGGTGATTCTCCCCGGTGACGTGGTGTCGCTGCGGCCGGTACGACGGGCGGCGTGCCAGCCTCGCGCGGTGAGCCGCCAGAAGCTGCGCCCGACGCGACGGCCGATCGTGGTGGTGCGCCGCCCGCAGGGGAGTCCGCTGAACCCGGCGCAACGCGCCGTGGTCGACCGCTGCCGCGGCCTGCCGCAGCTCACCGACCCGTTGGCGGCGGAGTTGACGGTGAGCACCGCGGTGGCCGACGTCGTCGCCGACGAGGAGTTCTGGGCGGGGATCGTGACGCACGCGGTGTCCCTGCCGAGCCGGCGCAACCACCGGCTGTTGCAGGTCTTGGCAGCGTTGCTGACGGGACGGCCGCGTGAGTGGGCGGCGGACGCCGTGTCCCCCGAACAACCACCGTTGACGGCCGGCTGCGCATGGGTCTGCGACCGTTCCGTCGATGCCGGTTACCTGGTGTTGTTGTGCGAGTACCGGTTCGTGGACGAGCACGGCATGGTGTTCATGATCGACGAGCTTTCCGGTGGCGTGGTGCGCAAGGCCTTCGTCGCCCGTGACGTGGCCTTGGCACGTGCACGGCTCGCCGGGTACGGGCCGTTGAGCGCCATCGGCGCCGAGGCCGCGCATTGGCTGCTCGCGAAATCGTATGAACGCCTTGATCGGAACCCCGACGCGCGAGTCGACGCCGACGTGCGCCGCACCCGCCTGCTGGCGAACCGCCGGATCAGCCTGGCGTTCGGCTGATCAGCCGTGTTCCGCTGAGCCTTCAGTAGATCAGCGTGATCCACCCCACGACGACGCCGGTCAGGGTCGGAGACGTCACCGCGATGGTCACTGCCGCTCCGGCAGCCGCGACGGCGACGAACCTCATGATCTTCTGCACGTCGGCGAGCGTAGGCCATGCCTGGTGGAATCCCGTCACGGGGGTGGGTCGAGCCGTCACCCGCTGGAGTCGCTGGGTGGTGGGCCGGGTAGGCGTCCGGTCCTGCCCGACTGCGTCGAGTAGCTCGGCCGAGCCGTTACCCCTACACTATTTGATCACGGTGAGTAACGTTCGTGCTGGTGGTATTGATCAGTTTGCCCGCCGGTATGCGTGGATCCGGGATCACGTGCGCGCGCAACGCTTCCAGGTGTTCCACGATGAGGTTGCCTTCGACGCTGTCCGCGCCGAGCAACTGGAGCGCATCGGACCAGCGCTGTGCCGCGGCATCGGTGTCACCGAGCGCTACCAACGCATGGCCGGCCACGTGCTGCGCCCGTGCCCGGCCGTGCACCGGGTCGTCGCCCAACTCCGCGGCCAGTTCGACGGCGCGTTCGGCGTGCGCCAGGACTTGGGTGTAGGCGCCCCGGTCGTACTCCACCTCCGCCAAAGCGGTGAGCGTTTCGACGATGCGGGCCCGGTCGCCGCCCGCCTCGGTGACCGCCAGCGCCGCCTGGAGTCGCTGCAACGCCTCGTCGGCGCGCCCGTGCCGATGCAAGATGATGCCGATTTGGTAGAGGGCAACACCTTCGCCGTGTTGTTGACCGATGGACTGCCAGACCGTGCGGGCCCGGGCGTAGAAGCCCAGTGCCATGTCGTCGCGCTCGAGACGGCGGTGGGCCAGGCCGAGTTGGGACAGGGCGGCTCCCTCGAGCGATCGCATCCCCAGTCGTTGGGCGGTGCGCAAGACCCGGTCGAACAAGGTGATCGCCCGGTCGATCCGGCCGCACTCCAGGTACACCCCCGCGACGTTGTGCTCCGTCATCCCCTCCAGATCCGGTCTGTTCAGCTCGCGCACCGCGATCAGGCACTCGTCGTACGCGTTGATCGCCTCCTCGACCCGGCCCAGTCGCAGCAAGGTGGTCCCCGTATTGGCCAACGTGCCCCATTGCGCTTCCCGGTCACGGAGCAGCAGTGCCGCCTTGTGCGCCGCGTAGAGGCAGACCAGCAGGTCAGAGTGGTAGCCGAGCCGGTCGAACGCGGCGTGCAGGTTCGCGGCGAGGCGCCAGGAATGCTCGTGCAGGTTGCACCGCACGGCATGAGGCACCGCTGCGACCAGGTTGGCCCTCTCCTTGACGAACCACTCCAGGGCCGCTTGGACGCTGTCGAACGGCGCTGCCTCCGGCACGCCGGCCAGCGGGCGCTCCGCCGCGCGATCCGGCACGAGCTTTCGGCACGCGGCCACCGCCTTGCCGAGGTAGTGGTTGAACATGCCGCCCAGGGCGGCCTTGATCTGCCCGGCGTCCTCGTGACGCAGCAGGTCGACGGCGTACCCGTGCAGCAGGTCGTGCAGTCGGAAGCGCTTGGCGGTGCCGTGCTGGAGCAGGTTCGCCTTGGTCAGGCGCCGCAGGTGGCGGCTTGCGGCGCTCTCCGCTTCGCCGATGAGCGCGCCGGCCACGCCCACGTCGAACTCGGTCGTCGGGTGCAGCCCGAGCAGCCGGAACACCCGCGCGGTGTCGGCGGGCAGTGCCCGGTAGGACCAGGAGAACGCGGCGGGCAAAGTGGCGTCCGCGTCGTCGGCGTCGTCCAGGGAACCGAGGACACCGAGTCCCTCCTGCTCGCGGAACTCCGCGACGAGGTCCGCGATGGCGGTCTCCGGTCGGTCCGCCACGTGCTGGGCGATGATCCGCAGCGCCAGCGCGAGGCCGTCGGAGAGGGACGCCAGTTCGGCCACGGCCGCCGGGGCCTCGTCGGCGCGCTGGGTGCCGATCACGCCGCGGAGCAGGGCGGCGGACTCCACCGGTGACAGCCGCGGTACGTGGACGACCTGCGCGTCATCGCGCACCGGTAGGCCGAGCGGTCGAGTGCGGGTCGTGATGATCGTGAAGCACGAGGTGGTGGCGTCGAGGATGGGGCGGACCTGGGTGCTGTCCCGGGCGTTGTCCAGCACCAGGAGCACGCGCTTGCCGGCGAGGGCCTGCCGCAACCGGTTGCGGCGGTCGACGGCGGAGGTCGGGACGGGCCGGGTGTCCAGCTTGGCCAGCAGGATGCCGAGCACGTCGTCCGTCGCCGGTGCGGTACCGGGGCCGAAACCCTGGAGGTCCACCACGACCTGTCCGTCGGGGAACCGGTGCGCCTGTCGGTGCGCCCAGCGGACCGCCAGCCGTGACTTGCCGATCCCCGGCATCCCGTGCAGGACGACGACCTGCTGGTCGCCCGCGTCGAGCACCGAGTCCAACCGCGCGAGGAGGTCTTGGCGGCCGGTGAAGTTCGCGCCGTCGCGCGGGAGGTCCCTGGGCACGAGGTGGACCCTGGTGTCGGGCACCGGGTCCGCGCCCGACTGCTTGCGCAGCAGGTCGCGGTAGACCCGCCGCAGCTCCGGGCCGGGCTCGGCACCGGTGAGTTCGACCAGGCGCTCGCGGAATTCGCTGTGCGCCTGGAACGCCTCCACGTGCTTGCCCGACCTGTCGAGCGATTGGATGTAGAGCCGGGCGAACGTCTCGTCGGTCGCGTGGGCGCGGCTCAGCCGGCCTGCGTCGCCGAGCACCTCGACGTGCTCACCCAGTTGCAGCCTGCTGTCCAGCAGAGTGTGCCAGGCGATGCGCAAGTCGAATCTTTCCATCTGGTCGCGGCAATGGTCGGCCCATGGCCCCTCGAGTTCGTCGAGCGGTCGGCCCCGCCATAACGAGAGTGCTTCCACGAGAACTGTCTTGGCGGTCCGGTGGTCTGCGGCGGCAGCCGCCGCACGGCCTCTTTCCGCTAATTTGCGGAAGCGGTGGTAGTCGATCAGATCCGAATCCAGTTCCAGTCGGTACGCTTCGCCCTCGCGGGCTATCCGTCCTTTCCAGTCGGTCTCGTCGAGCACTTTTCGCAGCCTGCTGACCAGTGGCTGGAGTCGAGTGCGGATGAGGTCCGGGACCTCGATGCGCCACAGCGTCCGCCCGATGTCCGTCACCTGGACCGGGTGGCCCACGTGGTACAGCAACAATGCGAGCAGGCCACGTTGCTTGGTGCCGCCGAGATTGATCTCATTCCGTTCGGTGTGTAATCGAGTCTTGCCGAGGATCTTGAATTCCACCAGCGTCTCCCTTCGCCGGCGGGGCGCCGCGGAAAGTCAGTGTGGAGCAGCGCGCCGCGATTCCGCAGCCGAGTCGGGGTTATTGCTCCGGTTCGGGGACGGGGGGCCGTCGATCGGCCGTGCAAGTGGACTGCAAGTTCTCCGGCAAACCCGACCACGACTCTTGTCCCACCGGAGCGGGAGGGGGAACCGCATGAGCGGTGCGGAATGGTTGCGGGTGCCGGTCGGGATCGACGCGAGCCGATGGGTCACCAGGGGGAAGAGTCGGGACGTGCTGGCCCTGGTGCACACCGTCACCAGTGGCCAGCGGGTGTTGGAGGCGGTGGAGATGATCGAGAGCGACCTGCGCGTGCAGGTCACGTTCAGCCGTGCGCCGGACACGTTCTCCATGGGTGTGGACGAGTTCCTGCGCAGCGTGCGGGGTGTGGTGCTGCCGTGGGAGCAGGCGAGCCGTGAGCGGTTCGACCTGGCGTTGACCGCGTCTTACGGGTCGCTGCACATGGTGCACGCGCCGATCGTGCTCATGCCGCACGGCGCGGGCTACGGGAAGTCGGTGTCCACGGCCGGTCCACCGCAGGTCTACGGCCTGGACGCCCAGCGGCTGCTGCACAACGGCGAGGTGTTGCCCGCCGCGCTGGTGTTGTCGCACGAGCACCAACGCGACGTGTTGCGCAGGCAGTGCCCGGAGGCGTTGGACGTCGCGGTCGTGGCGGGCGATCCCTGCTACGACCGGATGGTGGCGAGCCTGCCCCGGAGGGACGACTACCGGGCGGCCCTGGGCGTCACGGCGGGGGAGCGGCTGGTGGTGGTCACGTCCACGTGGGGCTTGGACTCGCTGTTCGCGCGCTTCGAGGACCTGCTGCCCCGGTTGCTGGAACAACTCGGGGGCCAGGGGTTCCGGGTCGCGGCGATGCTGCACCCGGCCGCGTGGTCCGCGCACGGCGTGCGTCAGGTGGAGGCGTGGCTCGCCGACTGCCGGGACGCCGGTCTGGTGCTGGTGGGCCCCGGCTTCGACTGGCGTGCGGCGGTGGTGGCCGCGGACGACGTGATCGCCGACCACGGTTCGGTCGGGGTGTACGCGGCGGCGCTCGGGACGCCGGTGCTGCTCGCCGACGCGGCGATGGCCGCCGTGCTGGGCGACGGCTCCGCGCAGGAACTGCTGCGCCGGTCGGCGCCGCGGCTCGCGCTCGACCGGCCGGTGGCGCCCCAGCTCGAGGCCGCCGCGCGTGGCGCGCCGGACCTCGCCGGGCCGGTCCGGGACCGCCTCACGTCCTGCCCGGGTCGGTCCGCCGCCGAGTTGCGGCGTGCCGTGTACCGGTTGCTCGACCTGCCCGAACCGGGGCGGCACCGGGCGTTGACGCCGGTCGAGGCGGTGCGGTGGTGACCCGCTCGTCGCTCGCCGACGTGTTCGTCGTGGCCACGGCGGACCCGGTCCGGCTGCTGTCGCTGTTGCACCGCAACCCCTTCGCGGAACTCGCGGTCGGGGTGACCGGTGCCGGTGTGGTCGCCGCCGTCACCGGCGGGCAGGTGCTGGCGTTCACGTCCGCCGACGTGCCGTGCGTCGCCGCGGACGGGATGTGGTGCGCGGTGGTGGACACGCTGCACACGTGGCACGTCGCCGGGCTGGACCTCGGGCTGCTGCGGCGGCACGGCCTGCCGCTGTGGTGCGAACACCACCGCGGCGCGCCCTCACCGTGCGGACGGCTCGATCCCGCGCAACCGGGCGGCGACCTCCTCGGCCCGCCGTGACCCCAGGGCGGTCAGCAGGGCCAGCGCGCGCCGCCAGTGCTCGGCGGCGCGCGCCGGGTCGTCGGCCGCCTCGGCCAGCACCTCGTGCGCCTCGGCCGCGCCCCGGTCCGAGCCCAGCGCCACCATGTCCGCCAGCACGGCGGCGCCCACGCGGGTCGCTTCGGCCGGGTGCCCCGCGCGCTGGTGCAGCCGGGCCTCGGCGACGGCGACGCGGGCCCGGTTGTACGGGTCGGGCTCGACGAGCCCGTCGAACAGGGCCGCCGCCTCGCGGAGGGCGGCCAGCCCGTCCGGCACGCGCCCTACCCGACCGAGGACGTCGCCGAGGTGGGTCAAGGTCAGCCCCAGGTTGCGGTCCGCGCCCAGTTCGCGGTTGGTGCGGACCAGTTCCTCCAGCCCGGCCAGGGCCTCCGCCGGCCTGCCCCGCTCCAGGTGCAGCAGGGCGAGCCTCTCCCGGGCGTCGGCCGCGCCGCGCCGGTCGCCCGCCGCCGTCGCGACCGCCAGCGACGCGGCCAGGTGGTGCTCGGCCTCGTCCGGGCGGCCGGCGGTGGCGAGCGCCATGCCGTGCCTGCGCAGCATCACGGCTTCGGCGACCGGTTGGCCCCACCGGCGGGCCGCCTCGACGCCCCGCTGGTTGATCTCCCACCGGTCGCGGTAGTGCTTGTGGTGCAGCAGCAGCGGCCACATCACGTCGGCGAGCTGCCAGGCGAGGTCGGGCCAGCCGTGCTCCAGGGCGAGCCTGCCGGCGGCGATGAGGTTGGCCCGCTCGGCTTCGAGCCAGTCCAACGCCCCGGTGCGGTCCACCGCGGGCAGCCGCGTGGGCGGCGCGGAGAACTCGTACGGCAACCGGTCGCGGTACGGGGTGACGACGAGGTCCGCGACCCGGGCCGCGGCCAGGTACCACTCCAGCATCCGCCGCGACGCACGCGTGCGCTCGGCGGGTTCGGCCTGGTCCCGCGCGTGCAGGCGCACCAGGTCGTGGAAGCGGAACCGGTCCTCGCGCACCTCCTCGACCAGCGAGCCCTCCACGAGTTCGTCCAGCACGTCCGGCGGGGCGTCGTCAAGCACGGCCAGCGCGACCCGCGGCCCGAAGTCCTGGCCGGGGTGCGCGGCCAGCCGCCGGTACAGCGCCGCCGCCGCCGGTCGCAGCGCCCGGTAGGACAGGTCGAACGTGCTGCGGACGGACAGCTCCGGTGACGTGGAGAGCACCGCGAGCCGACCGCGCTCGTCGTCCAGTTCGGCGACGACGCGCTCCACGGACCAGCGGGGCCGGGTGACCAGGCGGGCCGCCGCGACGCGCAGCGCGATCGGCAGCCCGCCGCACAGGGCGACCAGCCGCCGCGCGGGCACGCGCTCGGTCGTCATGCGCCTGCCGCCGACGGCGAGGTCGAGCAGGCGCATCGCGGACGCGACGGCCAGCGGTCCGACGTCGAGCAGGCGGGCGCCCTCCGCCACCAGGCCGGTGAGGCGACCGCGGCTGGTCACCAGCACGGCGCTGCCGCGCGCCGCGGGCAGCAGCGGCCGGACCTGCGCGGCGGACAGGGCGTTGTCCAGCAGCACCAGCAGCTGCCGGTCCGCGGTCAGCGTCCGGTACAGCGCGACCTGCTCGGCCGGCTCCGCGGGCACGCGCTCCGGCGGCACGCCCAGCCCGCGCAGGAACAGGCCCAGCGCCTCGGCGGGGGTCACCGGCTCGCCGCCGCTGAACCCGGCCAGGTCGACGTAGAGCTGCCCGTCCGGGAACCGGTCGCGCCGCCGGTGTGCCCAGTGCAGGGCGAGTGCGGTCTTCCCGACGCCGCCCGGGCCGCTCAGCACGGCGAACGTCCGGCCGCCGCGCGCGCCTGCCGCGTCCAGCGCGGACAGCTCCGCGGCGCGGCCGGTGAAGTGGGCCGGCTCGGCGGGCAGTTGGCGCGGCAGCGGTGGCGGGGTGGCGACCGCGTGGATGTGGACGCCGCCGTGGACCGTGCCCGCCTGCACCGCACCGCCGGAAACCGAACCCGTCAGCTCGTTGCGCTGCTCCCCGCCCTCGGTCGCCATGCGCCCTCCCGTGCGCCAAGACGACCGTACGGTGGCGGGTCGCCGATCGAGCCCCAGGACCGCCGGAACGGGTGCCGGCAACCACCCGGGACGAGCAACGGCGGGCCGCGAACCGCCACGAGTCGTCACTGCGGCAGGGCGTTCTCCGCCGATCGGGCGGTCCAGTGGGGGTCGCGGCCCAGGAGGGTGAGGGTCCGGTGCCAGTCCGGGGCGTCCGCCGCGGTCGGGAGGGCGGGTGCGAAGGGCGCGCCCGGTGCGGTGCGGGTCGGGCCGTCCGGGATGTGCTCGGCCTGGCGCAGCGCGGCGGTGACCAGGTCGGCCGGGTAGTCGATCCCGGTGCCGAGGCTCGCGGCGACGTCCCAGCCGTGCACGAGCGTGTCGACCAGGTGGAAGCCGATCACGACGGGCAGGGGGAAGCGGCGGCCCGCCAGTTCGGGCAGCAGGACCTGCCGGTCGGGGGCGGCGGCGAAGGCGGTGACGACCAGGTCCGCCGACCGGGCGTGGGCGGCGGGTGAGGGGGCTCGTGGTGCGAACGCCTCGGCGGTGACGTCGGCACGCACGGCGGCGGCGAAGCCGTGGTCCTGGCCGATCATGTGCGCCAGCAGGGCGCGGAGGTCCCAGTCGGCGCACGGGGTCGGCCGGTCGAGGTCGGCGGGCGTGACCGCGGCGACGAGAGGGCGGACGGCGTCCACCGCGCGGCGGTGCAGCCCGATAATCGTATGCATGTGCTTACTATCTGCGCCTGTAGATGGTTGGTCAAGCGGTATCGTCGCGGGTGTGACCGGACGGCGCCAGGACCTCGGCGCGTCGTTCGCCCGGTTGACCAGGGCGATGATCGACGCGGAGACCCCGATCCTGGCCGCGCGCGGTGTCGGCATGTGGGAGTACGTCGTGCTCTCCGCGCTGGAGGACGGCGCCGCGCCGACCCAGGCCGAGCTGGCCGCGACCGTCCGCCGCGACAAGACCCGCCTCATCCCGATCCTCGACGCGCTGGAGGGCCGGGGCCTGCTCAGCCGCACCCCGGACCCGGCGGACCGCCGCAACCGGGTCGTGGCGCTCACCGAACCGGGACGGGCCGTGCTCGCCGCGTGCCGCGCGGGCGTCCGCGCGATGGAGGACGAGTTCCTGGCGGCCGTGCCCGCCGCCGAGCGCCGGATCTTCACCACCGTGCTGGAACAGCTCGCCGACCGCACGTCCCGCTGACAAAACCCCAGGTCACAGCGCTGCTCACACCGAGTGTGAGCTGAGTGTGAGGCCGGGTCGCCAAGCTCTCGGCGACTCGCTGCGGTCACACTGGGGGAGGACGCGTGAGACGCGTGCCGATATCTCGTGCCTGGCTGTTCCTGCTGATGGTCGTGCTGCTGCTGGCGCCGCTCACGACCGGATCGCGGACGCTGTTCGACCGGATCGGCGGCCTGCCACCGGGTGCGTCGGAGGCGGCCCCGGAGCAGCGCTCCGGCACCGCCGACGCCGGCCGGGACGGCTCCGGGACGCGGGTCGCCCGCGACCTGGACGACCGGGACCAGCCACGCCCACCGGACGCCGTGCCCGACGAGGCAGGCCCGCTGCCCGCCGTGTGGCGGCCCGACGACGGCCAGGCGGTGGTCACGCCGCACGTCGAGCAGGGCAGGACCGGCCCGGCGATCGACCCGGCGGCCGTGGAGCGGCCCGGTGACCGCACCGAGTCCACGCAGACCTTCGACAACCCGGACGGCACGCGCACGCTGCGCCTGCACACGGGTCCGGCCAACGTCCGACGCGGCGACCAGTGGGTGCCGGTGGACCTGGCGCTGGTCGAGGACCGGGGCCGCTACCGGCCGCGGACCGGGCCGCTGGACGTCCGGCTGGCCCACGCGGCGGCCGACCCCGAGCTGGTCCGGCTCGCGTTCGACGACGACCACGTGCTGACCTACCGGCTGGACGACGCCGCCGACGCGCCGGCCGAGGTGTCCGGCGCGGCGGCCCGCTACCGCGACGTGCGGCCGGGCGCGGACCTCGTCCTCACCGCCACGCGCACCGGCGTGAAGGAGGACCTGGTCCTCGCCTCGGCTACCGCGACCAGCACGTTCACCTTCACCCTCGACACCCGGCGGCTCACGCCCCGGCTGTCCGGCGGCGCGGTCGAGCTGGTGGACGGCGACCGCGTGGTCGCCACCATCCCCGCCGGCCACGCCGACGACGCCAACGGCGTGCGCACGGAGGCCGTCCGCTACGCGCTCGACGCCGTGGACGCCGACACGTGGCGGTTGCGCGTCGAGCTGGACCAGGCGTGGCTGCGTGAGGCGGGCCGCGCGTTCCCGGTGACGCTTGACCCCACGGCCGCGTTGTTCAACGCGGACAGCGACGACAACTACGTGCGGTCGGACAAGCCCGCGAACCACGGTTCCGTCGAACTGGAAGTCGGCCGTGTCGAGGGCAAGCCGGTGTCCCGCGCGTACCTGTCGTTCGACAACGCGCTCGGCACGTTGGCCAACCAGTACATCGTCGGCGCGACGCTCAACCTCGACAACGTCTGGTCGGGTTCCTGCACGCCCCGCTCCGTGTCGGTGTACGAGGTGACCGACCCGTGGCAGAACACGTGGCCCGGCGCGGCCGTCGGGCAGGCGTTGGCCACACGGGAGTTCGCGCACGGCGACGGCTGCGGCCAGCCCGCGTGGGTGAGCTTCCCGCTCGACCCGAAGCTGATGACCCGCTGGACCCACGGAACGGGCCTGCCGCACGGCTTCTCGCTGCGTGCCGCGGACGAGACCGCCAACGGCGGCCGGCGGTTCGCCTCGGCCAACTCCGCCAACCCGCCGTACCTCGACGTCATCTACGCCCCGCAGGGCGCCTCGTTCGAGGTCACGGGCGTCACGCTGCCGACGAACACGCGTGCGGGCAAGCTCGGCGCACGCGTCACGAACCTCGGTGCGGACACGTGGAACGCCAACGTGGACTTCGGGTTCATCGTCAAGCGCAAGGACGGCACGCACATCCGCACGCAGCGCGGCGGCTGGCGGGCGGACATCGGCCCGATGCAGACCCACACGTTCGTGGACCTGCCGATCGAACCCCTCGCACCGGACACCTACGACGTCTTCCTGACGATGTTCGCCGGCGGTCAGGACTTCCAGCAACTGCACCAGGTCCCGTACGCCCGGTTCGAGCTGAAGGTCTCCAACGTCGCCCCGTCGTCGAACCTCCAGCAGCCGGGCAGCGGCGCGACGGTGGAGAACCGCACGCCCACCCTGTACGCGGAGGGCAAGGACGACGACAACTGGCCCGGCCGCGGCCTCTCCTACAAGTTCCGCATCTGCACCGACACGGCGCTGACGCAGAACTGCCAGGAGTCGCCGGACTGGGGTGCCCAGTCGTGGGCGCCGGACACGCTGCGCTGGAACACCACCTACTACTGGGGCGTCAAGACCTACGACACGGTGGACGCCACGCCCAACTGGGTGGGCCCGCTGGCGTTGACCACGCGCGTGCCGCAGCCGCAGATCACCTCGCACCTCGCGGGCACGCCGGACGGCAAGCAGGGACCGGGGCTCGACCCCAGCATCGGCAACTACACCACGGCCGTGACCGACGCACGGGTGGCGACGGTCGGCCCCGACCTGACCATCACGCGGACGTACAACAGCCTCGACCCGCGCCGTGACACGGCGTTCGGCGAGGGATGGGCGTCCCGGCTGGACATGCGGCTGCGCAAGGACGACGACGTCTCCGGCGACGTGGTGATCACCTACCCGACCGGGCGGCAGGTGCGTTACGGGCGGAACGCGGACGCGTCCTACGCGTCGCCTTCGGGCAGCACCGCCGACCTCGTGCACCACACCGACACGGGCCGCTACACGTTGCGGGACAACAGCGGCAACCGGTGGGAGTTCGACGTCCTCGGCCGGCTGGTGCGGATCTTCGACCCGGCCGGGCTGTCCGAGACGCTGGTGCACGACACGCAGGACCGCGTCGCCACCATCACCAACGACGTCAGCGGGCGGCAGCTCTCCTTCACCTGGACCGGGAAGCACGTCGCGACGGTGACGGCGGGCGACCTCGTGTGGACCTACACGTACCAGGGCGACCGGCTCACCAGCGCGTGCGTGCCCGGCGGCGCCCCGAACTGCACGACCTACACGTACCAGGACGGCTCGCACTACCGCAGTTCCGTGCTGGACGACTCGCCACGCGCGTACTGGCGGTTGGGCGAGACCACGGGCGACAAGTTCGCCAACGTGACCGCCCGCCGGAACGGGGAGAACGCCGGCACGCAGCACGCCGTCCTCCTCGGCGCCGGTGGCGCACTGGGCGGCACGAGCGACAAGGGCGCGGCCTTTGACGGCAACAGCAGCTACGTGACGCTGCCGTCCGGACTCACCCCGCACACCATGTCGTTGGCCGTGGAGCTGTGGTTCAAGACGACGGCGCACGGCACGTTGCTCAGCTACGCCGACCAGCCGTTCCCGAACGCCGCGTCCGCGTCGACGCCGATCCTCTACGTGGGCACGGACGGCCTGCTGTACGGCGGGTTCACCGTGCGCGCCACGGACGGCAGGCGGCAGATCGTCAGCCCCTCGGGCGTGGCGGACGGGCAGTGGCACCACGCCGTGCTGTCCGGTGCGATCGACCGCCAGACGCTGTACCTGGACGGGGTCGCGGTCGGTCAGCTGGAGGGCCTGATCGACCACCGGCAGCAGGGCGCGCTGACCCTCGGCGCGGGCTCCGGCAAGGACTGGCCCGCCACCAACGGCGGCGCCTTCCACTTCAACGGCTCCATCGACGAGGTGGCCGTCTACACGCACTCGGTGGGCCCGTTGGCCGCACGCCAGCACTTCGGCGCGCGCAACGCGATCGGCGCGTTGACGTCGGTGCTGCTGCCGCAGGACAACCGGCAGTTCGCGAAGCTCACCTACGACGACATCAACGACCGCGTGTCGACGCTGGTCGACCACGAGGGCGTCACGTGGACGTTGGACACGCCGCAGGTGCAGGACGCCGTGCGCACGGCGGTGATCCGCGGCCCGTCGTCGCACGGTGAGTGGTCCTACACGTTCGACCTCGACAACGGCGGACGGCTGACCGGCCGCCACCACAACGGCGCTTCCCGCACGTACAGCTACAACACGGCCGGGTACCTCTCCGCCACCGTGGACGAGATCGGTGCGCGCACCGAGCAGACCACGGACGCGCGTGGCAACCGGTTGAGCAACAAGACATGCCGTGCGCCGGGCACGTGCAACACGACGTACTTCACCTACCTCCAGTCCGACGACCCGCTGGACCCACGCAGGGACAAGCTCGCGTCGATCTCCGACGCCCGGTCGTCGGGTCCCGAGGACACGACGTACCGCACGAGCTACACCTACGACACGGCCGGTCGGCTGACGCAGACCACCTGGCCGGTCCCCGCCGGGCACACCACCGCGCCGACCGAGACGAACACCTACGAATCCGGTCTCCTCGTCCGGACGACGGGCCGGCGCGGGCAGGTCACCACCTACACGTACGCGCCCAACGGCGACCTGTCCGAGGTGGCCACGCCCGACCGGCAGCGGACGCAGTACACCTACGACGCCCTCGGGCGGCGCAAGACCATCACGTCGGCGAACTCGGGTGGTGTCGCCTACGGCACCACGACCGTCGAGTACACGCCGCGGTCGCAGCCCGCGAAGGTGACCGAGCCCGCCGTGCGCAACCCCATCACGGGCGTGACGCACACGAAGGTCACGTCGTACCGCTACGACGGCAACGGCAACGTGGTGGAGACCTCGGTCTCCGACGCGACCGGCGGTGACGCCACGCGCACCACGACCATGACCTACGACGCGCACGACCGGCTGGCCGCCACGACGTACCAGGACGGCGGCGTCGAGACGCAGGAGTACGCGGACAACGGCCTGACGCACGTCGTCACCGACGTCAAGGGCATCCGCTGGGCCTCCCAGTACGACGAGCGCGGCCTGCTGCTGGCCCGGTCGGCGTCCGGCGCGGGCGTCGACCCGGAGAACCCGGCGGCGACCGGCCTGGCGCTGGAGTCCCACGTGTACGACGCGGCGGGACGGGTGCGGCGGTCCGTGGACGCCATCGGTCGCATCACGACGTTCACCTACTACGACGACGGTCTGCCGGCCACGGTCGTGCGGGAGAACGGCAACGTGACGCTGGAAGACCACACCTACGACCCGGCGGGCCACGAGACCCGGCGCGTCACCACGGGTGGGATCACCACCGTCAACACCTTCGACCCGATGGGCTTCCAGACGTCCAGCACGTTCGACCCCGCGGGCGTCAACCGGAGCGTGACCTTCCAGCGCGACGCGGACGGCAACCCGACCCGCGTCGAGCGCCGCGGCGCGGCCGACCCGAACCGGGTCGAGACGGCCACGTTCGAGTACGACCCGGCGTCGAACCTGACCCGGCAGCACGACCACCTCGTGCCCGGCACGGCGTTCACCACGGCGTACGACTACGACGACCGCGGTTTGCAGATCGCCGTCACGGACCGGCGCGGCCTGACCTCCGAGCGGTCCTACGACGCGACCGGCGCGCTGGTGTCCGTCACGACCCCCGCGACCGAGGTGTGGGACGCCGGTGTCCGGACGGCGTCGTTCCGCGGCACGCGCACGTTGGGGCGCAACGCGTTCGGCGAGGTGACCCACGACCGGGACGCGGCGGGTGGGGTGACCACGAGCGAGTTCGACCCCATGGGCCGGGCCACGGCCGTGACGCTGCCCGACTACACCCCGCCCGGTGGCGCGGTGATCCGGGCGACCACGCGCACCACCTACGACGTGGCCGGCCGCGCGGTGCAGGTCAAGGACCCGCTGGACCGCGTGACGACCTACGACTACGACCCGTACGGGCGCGTCCTGTCCGTCACCAGGCCGCAGGTCGGCGACGTGCCGTCGGTGGCGCGGGTGACCTACGACCGGGTCGGCGAGCCGCGATCGGTGACCGACCCCGCCGGTGGGCGCACCCTGTACACCTACGACGACCTGGGTCGCCGCGTGACCTCGACCAAGGTGGACCGGTCGAGCGGCCAGACGCTGTACTACACGACGACCACCGGCTACGACCAGGCCGGCAACGCCACGTCGGTCACCAACCCGATGGGCGCGGTGTCCACGGCGGCGTACAACGCGGCCGGTGAGGTGCTGACGGCGGCCGACGCCACCAGCCGCGCCACGACCTTCGCGTACGACATCGTCGGTCGGCAGAGCAGGACCACGGACCCGGCCGGCCTGGTCACCACGACCACGTACGACCTGCTGGGTCGGCCGGTGCGCCTGGCGCAGGCCGTGGACGGCGTGGAGAAGCGGGCGTCCACGGCGTCCTACGACGCCGCGGACGCGTTGGTCGGCACGACGTCCGCGGAAGGGCGCACCCGCACGTTGCTGCGCGACGAGCTGGGACGCGTCGTGCGGCAGGACGAGAAGGTCGACGCGACCAAGACCATCGTCACGTCGTTCGGCTACGACAAGCTCGGCAACCGCAGCCGGTTCGTGGACGGCAAGGGCAACGTCACCCTCTACACCAGCACACCGTGGGGCCTGCCCGCGTCCACCGTGGACCCGGCGACGGCCGCGCACCCGGACGACCGCACGTGGACCACGTCCTACGACGCGGCCGGCCAGGCGGTGCGGCTGACCAAGCCGGGCGGCGTGCGCGTGGACCGGACGTTCGACGCGCAGGGCCGGGTGACGCTGGAGACCGGCGTCGGCGCGGACACCGAGGAGAAGTCGTTCGGCTACGACCTGGCCGGCCGGATCACCCGGGTCGGCGGCCCGACCGGGGACAGCGAGTACCGCTACGACGACCGCGGCAACGTGATCCTGACGTTCGGCGCGGCCGGCACCGGCACGTACTCGTACAACGGCGACGACACCGTTGCGACGCGGACGGACGCCAGTGGCACGGCCGTGTTCGAGTACGACCGGGCGGGGCGCATCTCCAGCGTCGTGGACGCGTTGACCGGCCGCACCGTGGACTTCGGCTACGACGCCGCCGGGCGCACGAGCCTCGTCCGCGACCGCTCGGTGAGCGGCTGGATCAGGCGCACCCTGGCGTACGACGGGCTGGGGCGGTTGACCTCCGACCAGGTCGTGCAGTCCGTGGACTCCGGGATCCCGCCGAACACGGTGCTGGGCACCCAGTACGGGTACGACCTGGACGACAAGGCCGTGTCGAAGACCAGCAAGGACAAGGCGGGCACGGTCGACAACGCCTACACGTACGACGGCGCCGGTCGCCTCACCTCGTGGACGGCGTCCGGGACGACCACCGACTACGAGTGGGACGACGCCGGCAACCGCGTCCGCGCGGGCAACGACACCTACACCTACGACGAGCGCAACCGGCTGTTGTCGGGCGCCGGTGCGACGTACACGTACACGGCGCGCGGCACCCTCGCCACCGCGGTGGAGAACGGGCAGACCAAGACGCCGCAGTTCGACGCGTTCGACCGGATGACGGTCAACGGCCAGGGCAACTACGGCTACGACAGCCTCGACCGCCTCATCGACCGCAACGGCAAGGGCTTCCAGTACATGGCCCTGTCGAACGAGGTGGTCTCGGACGGCACGCGGGTGATCAGCCGCCTGCCGGACGGCACGCCGTTCGCCGACAAGGACGCGGCGAGCACGGCGAAGGGCAAGATGCTCTTCACCGACCAGCACGGTGACGTGGTCGCCCGTTACCTCGGCGCGGCCGTGGACGGCCTGAAGACCTACGACCCGTTCGGCAAGGTCACCAGGTCCACCGGTGAGACGTCGTCCCTGGGTTACCAGGGCGACTGGACCGACGGCGACACCGTGCACATGGCGGCCCGCTGGTACTCGCCGGGCACGGGCAGGTTCCTCAGCCGCGACGACTGGAACCTCGACCCGTCCCCGTCCGCCAAGGGCAACCGCTACCAGTACGGCGACAACGACCCGTTCAACAACATCGACCCCACCGGGCACGACGCGTGTGACGGGTTCATCATCCCGCCACGAGCGGGCAAGTTCCTTCCGCCGTGGTTGTCCATCCCGATCGACATGATCTGCAACGCGACGCCCACGGCCTCCGGCTGCGCGGACGTCCTGGTGGACGCCAACGGCAACCCGTGCCCCGGCTACGAGCGCTGCTACACCGGGAGCATCCGGCAGGCGGGGCACTGCCCCATCCCGAAGGGCCCCAACTACTTCGAGGACGACGGCATCCCGCAGAACGGCAACTGCAAGTACCACGTCGGCGGGTGCGCCAAGCCGGGCAAGCCGGGCCAGCCGGGCTCGGACCTGACGGGGCCGTACAACCCCAACAAGAAGCCGTACACCCCGGTGTTCCGGCCCCCGCCGCCGCCGAAGTGGTACATCTTCACCACCCAGCCGCTGGTGCGGTTCGACCCCGGGACGACCGTCCAGCCCCGCCCGCCGGTGGAGGACACCCAGCCCAGCCCCGACAAGGTCGAGGACAAGGGCGACGAGTACACCGACGAGAGCACCGAAGTCAGCCATGACACGGAAAAGCCCTCGACGCCGCCGCCGGGCATCCCGACCGAGCAGGACCTCCCCGGCATCGCGTTGGACAACAACGCGCTCGTCTACTGGTACTCGGGCTCTGACAAGCTCCGGGAGGCGATCGAAGCCGTGGTGGGCGGGCAACGGCCCGTCATCTCGCCTCAGGCGTACTACGAATTCGTCTACAAGAAGAGCAACTCAGCCGATCCCGATCGTCAGAAGTGGCTCCAGGAGATGTTGCGAGACCGCGGCGGGCGAATGGGCCTGCCGGCCAGGGAGGATGAGGTGAGCCGAATCGTGGCTGAGCCCCCCGGGTACAACAAGCCGGGGATGAAGCCGGCGGACGCCCGGGTGTACGACTCCGCCCGGCAGGAGAACCTGGAAATCCTCACCGGTGACAAGGACTTCTGCCGACGGCTGGTCGCCGATCAGTATCCGGTCACGTACATCGTGTTCGGTAAGGAGATGACGTTGCCTCCGAATATGTGCAAACTCTGATGGGCATGTTCAACGAACTCGTCCTGCCCGAAGCGGAGGTTTGTCCGCGGTGCGGGCGGCGGTACCACCGGGTGCTCCAGTTCAAGTACGGCGCGCTGACCCTGCGCATCTACCGGGTCGGTGAGCGGCTGGATCAAGAGGAGTACGACGAGGGCCGCCCGGGTTACCGACGCGTCGCGACCCGGGCACTCACCCGCGGGTGCCCGCACTGCGGGTACGACGACGACCAGATGTTCCGCGTGGTCATCGAGGACGACGTGATCACCAGCGTGACGCCGGACTCCGACGAGATGGCGTACCTGGCGCAAGGGCACCACTACTGGCTGGTCCTCGACGAATGAGCGTCGAACTCGACAGAAGGATGAACATGAGAACACTGAGACGGGCCACCGTCCTCGCGGCGGTCGGGTTCACGATCGGGGCGCTGCTCGCGGCGACACCGGCAGCGGCGGCACCCGTGCCGGTCGACGCGGTCGACTCGGCGGGTGACGCGGTGCCCGGCCAGGTCGTCGCCAAGGACGGGCAGGGGCGCACGCTGGTCTACGTCGAGGGCGAGCGCGAGGACCAGTTGCGCGCCGCCGTGGCGGCGGCGGGTGGCGAGGTCGCGCGGGCCGCCGACGGGCGGGTGAAGGCGGCGGTGCCGGGTGACCGGCTGCGGGACGTCGCCGAGCAGCCCGGGGTGCGGGAGGTGCGGCTGCCCGACCGGGCCGTGCCGATGTCGATCACGTCGGCCGGCGTGGCGGCGGCCAAGGCCGACCTGTGGCACCAGGCGGGCAAGAAGGGCGCGGGGGTCAAGGTCGGCGTCGTGGACGTCGGGTTCGGCCTCTTCCAGGACGCCGTGGACAACGGTGAGCTGCCCGCGGGCACCACCGTGAACAACAGCAACTGCCTGGACGGCACGGCGTTCAGCTCGCACGGCACCGCCGTCGCCGAGGTCGTGCACGACATGGCGCCCGACGCGACCCTGTACCTGGCGTGCGTGGAGGACTCGGTCAGCTTCGCCGCCGCCGAGGAGTGGCTGCGCCAGCAGGGCGTCCAGGTCGTCACGGCCGCGATCGGGTTCGTCAGCCCGACCGGCGGGCGCGGTGACGGCACCGGTCCGGCGGGCAGCCCCGCCGACGTGGTCCGGCGCAGCCGCGAAGCGGGCCTGCTGTGGTCCGTGGCGGCGGGCAACCAGGCCCGCCTGCACTACGGCGGACCGGCGGTGAGCAAGGACGGCGACAAGTGGGTCGAGTTCGCCGGGCTGTCCGCGGAGAACAACGGGTTCACCGTGGACGCCCACAGCACGGCCACCGTCGGGCTGCGCTGGGACGCCTGGCCCACCACGACCGGTGACCTCGACCTGTACGTGATGTCCCAGCCGCACCCGCCGACCGGCCCGACGGACCCGGACATCGCCGCGCGCTCCACGCGTGCGCAGAAGGACACGCCCGGTGGGTTGAGCCCCACCGAGGAGGTCACGTTCACCAACGGCGGCAGCCCGGCGGTGGCGCGGCAGTTCTACGTCTACGTGGAGAACCACACCACTCCGCAGACCACGCCGTTCGACCTGTTCGTCAGCGGGCCCAGCGGCCAGTTGCAGTTCTTCACCGAGGCGGGCAGCGTCACCGAGCCCGCCACGTCGTCCAGCGTCCTGGCGGTCGGCGCGAGCGCGGTCAACACCGGCGCGGTGCACCAGGCCAGCGGGCGCGGGCCCACGATCGACGGGCGCATCAAGCCCGACCTGATCGGCTACAGCAACGTGGACACGTTCACCACCACCGGGCTGGGCGGCACGTCCGCGGCGGCGGCACACGTCGCCGGGGCCGCCGCGTTGCTCAAGTCCAACAACCCGGCGCTGGACGCCGCGCAGATCCAGGCGTCGTTGCGCGCCACGGCGAACCCGAAGCACACCGACAACACGTGGGGCTACGGCGGGCTCTCCCTCGGCGTGCCCACGTCGACTCCCGGGTTCACGGGCGCGGGTTTCACCGTGAACCCCGTGCAGTCCCGTGTGCACACCGGCTCGTTGGGGCCGAACGGCGTGTACACGCTGCCGTTCGCGACCGTGCCCGGTGACACGACCGCCGTGGCGATCACGTTCTCCGCGCGGTCCGATGTGGACACCGTAGTGGACGTGATGCCGGAGGTCGGCTCCGCTCCCGCCACGTCCCTGCGCGTGAAGGGCGGGCAGCTCTTCACGTCGTTGACGGCGTTCGTGCCCCTGGGCGCGGACCGGTCCATCCGGTTGCGCAACAGGTCCGGCACGGCCGTGATCGTGGTCGAGTACCTGGGCCACTTCAGCCCGTCCGAGTCGACCGACCTCTACACGCCGCGGGTGACCCCGTACCGGGTCGTGGACTCCCGTGGCTACAACGGCAGCTCCCGCAACTACCCGCTGGCCGGGGGAGGGGAGCAGTGGATCGGCATCCGGAACGCGGCGAACGTGCCGGCGAACGCCACGTCCGTCGTGGTCAACCTGACCGCGTTCGAGGCGACGGCCGAGCAGTACCTCGGCTTCTTCCCGACCGGGGTGAACTCGGCGACCACCACGTTGGCCCTCGCGCCCGGTGACACCCGGTCGAACCTGTCGGTGGTGCCGATCGGCACGGACGGGCGCATCCACCTCAAGAACTACACCGCGTCCGGGCAGACCGGTTTCGCGGTGGACATCGTCGGCTGGTTCGCGCCCGGTTCGGGCTCGAAGTTCGTGACGCTGCCGGAGGCGGCGCGCGTCGCCGACACCACCACCGGCAACGGCCTGCCGGTCGGCCGGATCGGTGGCGGGCGCTCGGCGGCGGTGCAGGTCAAGGGCATCGCCGGGATCAGCGCGTCGTCCGTGGCGGCGGCGATGACGGTGACCTCGACCGAAGACCTGTTCGGCACCGAGCTGACCGTGACGCCGCAGGAGAAGGCGTGGCAGTCGATGACCAGCATGGCCTCGCGCAAGCGCGAGCCGCTGGCCGGCATGGTCCTCGCGCCGCTGGGCGCGAGCGGCAAGGTCGACATCCGCAACGAGCGCGGCAACGCGGACGTGTCGGTCGACGTGTCCGGCTACTTCGTCGGCGGGACCTACACGCCCGGCACGGACAACTGCGTCCACGCGGACGACCCGGCGGGCTTCACGTCCGTGTTCGACGGCCGCGCCGAGTACAACCTGGGCGGGTGGCGCAAGGCGGGCGCGAAGCAGCTCAAGGTCGAGGGCTGCGAACTCGTCACCGACACCGGCACCGACGTCACCTGGTACGGCGCGCGGACGTTCGGCAACGACTACACGCTGAAGGTGGACTGGAAGGCGCAGTCCGCGGAGTCCGACTCGGGCGTGTTCGTGCTGTTCCCCAACCCCGGCGACGACCCGGCCGCGCCCGGCACGAACGGGGTCGAGGTCAACATCGCGGCGGCGTCCAGCACCGGCACGCAGACCGGCAGCATCACCGGTCTCCAGGGGCCCAGCGCCCTGGCGGCCAAGCCGGTCGGCGAGTGGAACACCTACGAGATCAGCGTCCGGTGGAACATGGTGACCGTGCTGCTCAACGGCACCAAGGTCAACGAGATCAAGCTGCCCGCCGGCCGGTACGCCAAGCACAGCTACATCGGCTTGCAGAACAACGGCACCTTCGACCCGGTCCGGTTCCGCAACGTGCGGATCAAGAAGGACAGCCCCATCACGTCGGGCGCGTTCGTCAACAGCGGCAAGTGCCTCAACCTCCGCGGTGAGACCCCGTACCAGCCCGTGGTCGAACTGCTCACCTGCAACGGCGGTTTCGGCCAGGTCGCGACGACGCCCGGCGAGGGCTCCATCCAGCTCGGCGGCCGGTGCGTGACGCCGGAGGGCGGCGGCACGGGCAACGGGACGCTCGTGGTGGTCCAGGACTGCTCGGGCAGCGAGGCCGACGCGTGGATCACGCGGCCGGACGGCCGGATCGTGAACATCAACTCGGGTCGCTGCCTGACGTCCGACTCGGGCGTCGACGGCGCGCGGCTGCGGATCTCCGACTGCTCGCCCACCGCGTCCTCCCAGGTGTGGCAGATCCCGACCGCGCGCGGCCGGTCCGGCGTGGTCTCCGGTCCCGGCGGCAAGTGCCTGGACGTGGCGGGCCACAACCCGTTGGACAACAAGGCGATCCTGTGGCCGTGCAACGGGTGGGTCGCGCAGAACTGGGTCGTCATCGGTGACGGCACGGTGCGCGGCGAGGGCAAGTGCCTGGACGTGGCGGGCAGCGGCACCGCGGACGGCACCCCGGTGAACCTGTGGACGTGCAACAACAACCCGGCCCAGCAGTGGACGGAGCGTGCCGACGGCACGTTCCAGAACCCGCAGTCCGGCAAGTGCCTGACCTCGGCGTCCACCGACGACGCGGCGTTGTTGTCGATCCAGCCGTGCACGGCGTCGCCGACGCAGCGCTGGCGGCTGACGGCGGAGCACCTGATGCGTGGTTGGGTGCCCGGTTTCGTCGGCAAGTGCGCCGAGCTGGGGAACAACGACGTGAACTCGTTGGTCGTGCAGCTGGGCACGTGCCGCGGCGTGTCGACGCAGGTGTTCTGGAACGTCGGCGACAACGCGCTGCGCTCGGGCGGCGGGCGTTGCCTGGACATCTCCAGCACCAACAACCGCACGCCCGTCACGACGGCCGTGTGCGCGCCCGGGTGGACGAGCCAGCAGTGGGTGACGCGCTACACGGGCGCGATCGTGAACCCCCTGTCCAACCGCTGCCTGGACGTCCGCGACGGCATGACCGCTGACGGCACCCTGTTGCAGATCAACGACTGCCACGGCGGCCTGACGCAGGTCTGGGGTGTTCCGGCGAAGACCGCCTGACCACCCCGTCCCCCGGAGCCCTGCCCGCACGCTCACCGCGGGCAGGGCTCCGCCACCCCATCGGTGGATCGACCGTGACAGTGCGGAAACGTGGGTAATGGCCCCGGGCCGAAGCTCGGGGCCATTACCGTGTTTCCGAAAAAGTAAAAGGCCCAGGTGAAAACCTGGGCCTTTGGTGCGCCGCCAGGGACTCGAACCCCGAACCCGCTGAGTGAAGATGAGGTTCGCCATCCGCCGCCGTCGCTCCTCGACGTGGGCTGCGAACAGGGGAAATGTTAGATCGACGTGGGTACGGTGGATGTCGCCTACGGCTGATTGCAGTCTTTTCCAAGGGTGAGTCATGACGTCGATCACGGCTGCCCCGGTCTACGGACGGGGCTGATCGCTCTGACTCGGCAGCACGTTGGGCAGAGCTTGACTGTTCCTCGTCGCTGTCATTCGTCAACTAATGTGCATGGACTATGGAGTGCGATTGATGAAGGTGAGCATTTCTGCAAGTATTGCGACCATGTCCTTGGTCAGGAAGACTTCAAATTTTCTTCTTTTTGGCTTCCTAGTGTGCCTACGGTGAGTTTTAGCGTTGTAAGCGGACCGAGAGTCGGTGCGTCACTGGCGAGGTTCTTGGCGATAGACACGTCCGTGACGTAACGGAGTTCTCTGGTTCGCAGGTCCTCTCCCATGAGGATTGTTCCTACGTGGTGATCTATGGCCGAAGAGTCCGAGTCGAAGTAGTACGGCTCGCCTGACGAGATACGCCGATCATGCTCAGCGCATACAGCCACCTCGTGTCGACTCATTCCTTCTTGCGCTACGTCGATTACATTCACGGGTGGATTGGAGCATCGCAAGACGCCGCACGGCATGTCTGCTCCCTTCGTTGGTTGTCTGTCCTATCGGTACAGCGTCCACCTCGTTACGGACGGTTCGTGATCTTTGTCCTCTGTGAGAGGCGTCGTGTCATCCGGTCGACCTGGCGCGGCCCTACCGCGCGAGTTGAGGGCTGCGACATGCCTCACCAATCGTCGGCTACGGGGCCATGCTCGCAGGCCCCGGCTCGCGTGATAGCCCTTCGGGAGGTAGTCGGGATGACACGGACCCCGGTCCCGCCGAGTCGGGAGTCGATCGTGGGTCCCGGTCATCCTGTTGGCCTGCTGCGCGGCGAGCGCTTCTTTGATCGCTTGCGGACACCTTCGGGAGCCGCCTTGAAAATGGAGAAAAGAAACTCTGAACACAGCTACTGAGACGGCTGCAGTTAGCTGTGTGGAGAGGTGGCTACTGCCTCGTAAGCCTTTGGCGGGCTGCCAGTGCTGGGATGGCGGCGATCTTATCTGCGGGGAGGTCGTCCCAGTGCAGGCCCTGGGGGCGGCGTGGGGTGTGGCAGTGGATGACGGTGTTGGGGGTGGTGATCAGGTCGACGCTGAAGTCGTGTCGGGTCTCGGGTAGTTCGTCGTCTACGACCTGGAGGTCGTGCACGGTTGTGGCGATGACGGTGTCGGGGTTGATCAAGCCGGCCTCTTGGAGCAGGGCCACTTCGATGTCGGAATAGCCGGCTCCTTTGCCCAGCCGTACACCGCTCCGGTTGACCGCGACGCTGCCGCACACGATCAGATCTACGGCCCGCATGGCGTCGACCTCGACCGGTCGGCCGATACGGGTGGCGGTGTGGCGGTTGGCGGCTTCCTCCGGTGAGACGGTGAGCTGCGCGGGGTCGAGGAGGATGAAGGGTTGTTCACCGGCGAGCCTTGGCACCGCCATGTACAGCAGCTTGCCCTCGCGCAACGCACGGGCGCGGACGGGTTCCTGGGCGGTGTCGGGGACTGCTTTGACCACCTGGGCGTCGTGCCATTGCGGCAGACCTGCCAACCGGTCCGCGGCCTGCTGGGCTCCGTAGAAGGACGGGATGCGGCCGTGCACACCGGGTGGCACGGCGTGTTCGCGTTCCAGCAACGCCCAGACGCGTTCGCGGGCGGCCTGTTTTGCCTGGTCGACGTCCGCCATGCTGCCTCCTACCGCGTTGCCATCAGCGACATCATCCGGTCGTAGACATCCTGCACCTCGGGTTGCTGCCGCCACGGCTGCATTTCGCGGCAGGCGTCGAACAGGATGTTCAGCCCGCCGCCACCCCAGGTCAGTTCGATGACGTCCATCGCCTGGTGCAACGCCCCGGCGGCCTCGTCCACCTTGCCCTGGCGCAGGCGGGCCAGGCTGAGGTTGCCCAGCAGGATGGCTTCGGACTTCGAACGGTTCCGTAGTTGGGCCGAGGTGGCTTCGAGGATGTGCTCGGCCCTCCGCGGCTCACCCAGGAACAGATAGCAGGAACCGGCCAAGCGGCCCTGTTGGGTGGGTGAGAACAGGCCCAACGCGGCATCATCGTCATCGATGCGGTCGAAGTGGCTGCCGGCCTCGGTGAGTGCCGCTTCGCAGTCTGCCTGGCGCCCCATCATCGCGTGCGCCTCGGCCGCGTGGAGCGTCGCCAAGCCGCTGAGTACCTGGCTGGTCTGTGCCGTCACGTCCGCCGCTCGCGTGGTCAGCGACAACCCCGTTCGCGGGTCCTTCTGGCCGTAGAGCGCGACGTAGCTCTTACGCAACAGAGCGAGTCCTTCGGTTGCCGAGTCGCGGACACGCTTGGCGGCGGCACCGGCCTGGTCGAAATACATGTGCGCGGTTCGGTGGTCTCGACGTTGCGACGCGTCCCAGACGAGTTGCCCCATGAGGATCGCGCACTGGGCCTCGACGGCGCTCAGTTCTCGCCTGACGCGGTGAGTTGCATGGGCGCTCAGGAACGTGATCCTGCCCAGGGTCTGACCGGTTTCCGCGAGCAGGGAGGTGGAGGGGGCTCGGTCGTAGCGTTCATCAAGCTCGTAGACCTGCTGCCGCAGCTCGGCGACGGCCACGAGATCGGCGCTGGTCGGGTGCAGCAACACGTGAGCCAGGCGCTCGCTCGGCGCTCCCCGGTCTGGTGCGCCCTCGGTGATCAGTTCGTCAAGCCGGTCAAGTGATACCCGTAGCAGCTTGGCGAGCTTCCACCGCAGGTGCGGCGAAGGCTCCCGGACCCCGGTTTCCCAGCGCGCGACCGCCGACCGGTCCACACCGGCGGCCTCCGCGAACGTCTCCTGGGTGAAGCCCGCGGCTTTGCGCGCCCTGACCAATCCTGTCCGCCGTACTGCCATCGGGTGACCTCCCGGCATGACTTGTCGACGTCGACGCGTGGAGCCTTCGCAGTTCAAGCCTACCGAGGCCACAAGCCGGGCACGTTCGGAGCATGAGTCGGCCCTGTTCCCGGATCACCGGCTTCGATTGGGTGGCCTGGAATACCGGAATTTTCCCCGCCGCCAGTCCGCGGGAGATGGGTGGGTACGAGTGACATGAATGCCGAGCCGTGGTGGTTCGAGTTGTGGGGCATCGTGCTCTGCGCACTCGCGTTGATCGGGTTGTGGTGGGCCGTGGCGTACTTCCTGCGACAGGGAAAGTAGGAGGTGGTTGGATTATGGCGTTCACCTTGCGGCTCAACGTGAAGAGGTTCACGCGGGCCGTCCGGTTGGCGGGGTACCACTCGGACTACGCGTTGGCGGTCCGGATGCGGATCAACCGTGCCACGTTGAAGCGGGTGTTGGACGGGGACAACAACCCCGGCCCCGCGTTCATCGCGGGAGCGCTGAGGGCGTTGAGCCCGCTGCGATTCGAGGACCTGTTCGACGTCGGGGAAGCCGGCGGGGACGTATGACCAGGGATGAACTGCTGTTCGGTGCGTGGCTGGCGGACGTCAACCACCGCCTCGGCCGCTACGCCGTGCGCAAGTGGAACAGCAGCTCGGCCGCGACCTGGCCGAGATCGCCGAAGCCCTGGTCGACAAAGCCGCCGGGCGACCGCACCACGTGCAGCCGACGATCGCCGCTCCACGGAACGAGCCGTGACATGCCGATCGCCGAGCAAACGGTCTTGGAAGCGGCGCTGACCTACGCGGGGATGGGCTGGAAGCTCCTGCCTGGAACCGTGTGCCGCGACGGTGCGCTGATCAACCCTCTCACCGGGGAGAAAACCGACGAGATCACCGTCCACGCCCGCGGCGAGGCGACCACCGACCCGGATCGGGTCCGGCAGTGGTGGGACGTACCGGACGACATGCGGCCGGACATCCTCGGCGCGGCGGACGAGTCGATCGGTTTTGTCCTCGTCCGTGACTACCTCGCCGAAACCATCACCGCGTCGCCGTGGTTCACCGCGAAACCGACACCCGTCGTCGGACAAAAAGGGCTACCGATGATGGCGGTGTTCATCGTCCGGCCGCCGTTCCCACAAGCCCGCTCCGATATCCGTCCCTTTCCTCACGGGGCGCTGATCCGGCTGCCGCCGTCCCCCAACGTCTCGTGGCTGGTCTCGCCCTGGCAGACCAACCTGACCTTCCTCACCGCAACCGAGTTCGCCGAACTCGTCACCCTCACGGAGATCACCGCACCATGAACCCCACGCACCCGGAGCACACCGCCTTCCTCCTGCGCCTGGCCGCCGCGAACGCGCCGCGGCTGTTCGCCATCGGCCTGGAGTACGACGACGACTGCCACATCGCCGCCTACGGCATGGCCTTCCCCGACCGCACCGACGTCACCACCAGCGACGGCACCTACCGACTCCAGGTCGCCCGCCCGGAAGACGTCCGACGCCACTTCCAGGACGACGACGGAGAGGTCCGGCTCGTGTGGCTGTCCGAACCAACCGCTGGCACGGCGGACGAAGGAATGCGCGTGCGATGATCGCCGACGACGACCCGAACGAGAGGGCCAAGAGCTTGACCTCCCAGTTCGATGAGGCCCGCCGCGCCTGCGCGGCGGCGGGCGTGGAGTGCGTCGACCCGCGGCCCGGCGCACTGGGATGACGCGGTCAAGGAAGTCGACGTCGTCCGCTGGCTGAGGTCCGGCTTCCCCGGCAAGAGCTGCTGTCGTGGGTCGAGCCGCGCGTTGAAACGGCACCGATCGACCGGGATGACAAGCGCTTCCTCCTCGGGCTCTGCGACCGGCTCAGGCACGAGATCGCCGAACTCGACTACGAGTTGCCCGCCGGCCCGGTGCACGGCGACGCACACGTTCAGAACCTGATGTTCACAGGCGACACCCCGACGATGATCGGGGACGTACCGGCTGGACTGGAGCGGACCGGCCAGGTCGACCGCGTCCATCGCCAGTGCGGCGGCCTCGTCCAGGTCGCCGTTGGTCAGCGCCCCTGCCGCGCTGACCACGCCGATGGACGCCCTGGTCCGCGAAAGTAGCGAGGGAGTCAGCACCGATAAGCGTGGGAAAAGTGTGGGACTGATCTGGAAACGCAAAAGCCCCAAGTCGATGACTTGGGGCTTTGGTGCGCCGCCAGGGACTCGAACCCCGAACCCGCTGATTAAGAGTCAGCTGCTCTGCCAGTTGAGCTAGCGGCGCTCGCTCGGTGTCGGGCCTTGCTCGTTCCGACGTGAAGAACATTAGCACAGCGTCCTACGCGGTTCCCAATCGCCTGGTCAGGCCGGGTGTGCGGGCTGTCCCAGGGGGAACTTCGCGTCCGTAACGATCCTGTATCTCGGGCAACGTCGTCAACCCTCCGGGCGTCACCTTGTACGGGGACACCAAAGCGGATTCGTGTCCAGGTGTGAGCGGAGGCTCGGGATGTCAGTCGGCCGGGGGGCGCGTGGAGCGCTGGGGGTAGTCGCGGTCGGGTTGGTCGCCGTGCTGGCGGCCGGGTGCTCGTCGGGTGGTGACGTCGCCGGTGCGCAGCCGGCCGGTGCCGCGAGCAGTTCCTCGACACCGCCGCCGAAGCCCGTCTCGCTCACCACGGGGCCGCTCGACCAGGCCGTGGACGTCGCGCCCGGCTCGCCCGTCGTGGCGACCGCCGCGGACGGCAAGCTCACCCGGGTCGCGCTGACCAACCCCGAGGGCGCGGCGGTCGCCGGGCAGGTGTCCGCCGACGGCACGCAGTGGACCAGCACCGAACCCCTCGGGTACAACAAGACCTACACGCTGGCCGTCACCGGGCAGGGCTCGGACGGCAAGCCCGCCACCAAGACCTCCACGTTCACCACGGTCAAGCCGCGCACGCTGACCTTCCTGTCGGTGAACCCGATGGACGGCACGACGGTCGGCATCGGCCAGCCGCTCGCCTTCTACTTCGACGAGCCGATCGCCGACCGGGCCGCCGCCGAGGCGACCATCTCCGTCACCACGGAGCCGAAGGTCGAAGGCGCGTTCTACTGGTTCAACGAGAAGGAAGTGCACTGGCGCCCGCAGAACTACTGGGCCGCCGGCACCAAGATCACGATCAACGCCAAGATCTACGGCAAGCACCTGGGCAACGGCGTCTACGGCGAGGAAGACCGCGTCATCAACACCACGATCGGCGACGCCGTGGTGCACGAGGCGGACGGTGAGTCGCACCAGGTCGTGACGAAGATCAACGGCCAGGTGGCGCGCACCATGCCGACGTCCATGGGCAACGCGGCCAACCCGACCCCCACCGGCACGTACGTGTTGATGGAGAAGCACGACCACATGGTCATGGACTCCCGCACGTACGGCCTGGCGCTGGACGCGGGCGGCTACGTGACGCCGGTCGACTGGGCGACCCGCATGTCCAACAGCGGCATCTTCTTCCACAGCGCGCCGTGGTCCATCGGCGACCAGGGCAACCGCAACGTCAGCCACGGCTGCCTGAACCTCTCGCCGGAGAACGCGAAGTGGGTCTTCGACCTGTCCAAGCCGGGTGACGTGGTGGTGGTCACCAACTCCGGCGGCCCGGCCCTGGAGTCGTGGGACGGCTTCGGCGACTGGCAGGTGCCGTGGGAGGAGTGGGTCAAGGGCAACCGCTGACCTACCGGTCCTCGACGCGACCCGCCGCCACCTCCAGGCGGCGGGTCGTGCGCACCCGGGCCAGCATCCGCCGGTCGTGGGTGACCAGGAGAAGGGTGCCGGTGAACGCGTCGAGGGCCGATTCGAGCTGCTCGATGGCGGGCAGGTCCAGGTGGTTCGTCGGCTCGTCGAGCACCAGCAGGTTGACGCCCCGCGCCTGGAGCAGCGCCAGGGCGGCGCGGGTGCGCTCGCCGGGTGACAGGCCCGCGGCGGGCCGCAGGACGTGGGCCGCCTTCAGCCCGAACTTCGCCAGCAGCGTGCGCACGTCGGCGGGCGCCCAGGACGGGATCGCCGCGTTGAAGGCGTCCACCAGCGGCTGGTCGCCGAGGAACAGGCCGCGGGCCTGGTCGACCTCGCCGACGACCACGCCGGGGCCCAGGTAGGACGTGCCGGCGGTCAGCTCGACGCGCCCGAGCAACGCGGCCAGGAGGGTGGACTTGCCCGCGCCGTTGGCACCGGTGACGGCCACCCGGTCCGCCCAGTCGACCTGGAGGTCGACCGGACCCAGGGTGAACGCGCCACGCGTCACCACCGCGCCGCGCAACGCGGCCACGACCGCGCCCGCCCTGGGCGCGGCGGCGATCTCCATCCGCAGCTCCCACTCCTTGCGGGGCTCCTCGACCACGTCCAGGCGCTCGATGAGGCGTTCGGTCTGCCGCGCCTTGGCGGCCTGCTTCTCGGTCGCCTCGGTGCGGAACTTGCGGCCGATCTTGTCGTTGTCGCTCGCCTTCCGGCGGGCGTTCTTGACGCCCTTCTCCATCCACGCGCGTTGCGACCGCGCGCGTTCCTCCAGCGCCGTGCGGGTGGCCGCGTACTCCTCGTACTCCTCGCGCGCGTGCCGGCGCGCGATCTCCCGCTCCTCCAGGTACGCCTCGTACCCGCCGCCGTAGGACCGGACCTGCTGCTGGGCCAGGTCCAGCTCCACCACGCGGGTCACCGTCCGGGCGAGGAACTCGCGGTCGTGGGACACCACCACCGCACCCGCGCGCAGGCCCGCGACGAACTCCTCCAGCCGGGCCAGCCCGGCCAGGTCCAGGTCGTTGGTCGGCTCGTCCAGCAGGAACACGTCGTAGCGGCTGAGCAGCAGCGACGCCATGCCCGCCCGCGCCGCCTGGCCACCGGACAACGAGGTCATCGGCTGGTCCAGGTCCACCGCCAGCCCGAGGTCGGCGACCACCTCCAGGGTGCGCTCCGGCAGGTCCGCGCCACCCAGCGCGAGCCAGCGGTCCAGCGCCTCGGAGTAGCCGTCGTCGACGCCCTCGGCCAACGCGGCCGTGGCGCGGTCCAGCTCGACCTGCGCCGCGGCGACGCCGGTCCGCCGACCCAGGAAGTCCCGGACCGTCTCGCCGGGCCGCCGGTCGGGCTCCTGCGGCAGGTGGCCGACGGTGGCGGTGGTGGGGGAGAGGCGGATCACACCGCTCTCCGGCGGCAGCAGGCCGGCCAGGGTGCGCAGCAGGGTGGACTTGCCCGCGCCGTTGGCGCCGACCAGGCCCACCACGTCACCGGGCGCGACGACCAGGTCCAGCCCGGAGAACAGGACCCGGTCGCCGTGGCCTGCCGCCAGGTCCTTCACGACGAGTGTGGCGCTCACGGCGATCTCCGTACGGTGTGGTCACGGAAAACGCCCCCTGACCGCACGGCCAGAGGGCGTTCCACTTGGGGTGAGTGACGGGACTTGAACCCGCGACACCTGGGATCACAACCCAGTGCTCTGCCAGCTGAGCTACACCCACCAAGACCGGTCGACCCGGCGGCATGAAGCATACCTTGCCCTACCGCCGGTTCTGAAATCGACCCTATTTCTCCCGGTCGGCGGCCAGCAGCTGGTTCGCCACGGCCTGCGCCTGCTCGGTCGTCGGACCGGGCTGCGGCACGAACGCCGTCCGCCGGTAGTACGCCAGCTCCCGGATCGACTCGCGGATGTCGGCGAGCGCCCGGTGCGCGAGGCCCTTCTCCGGCTGCGCGTAGTAGATGCGCGGGTACCAGCGCCGGCACAGCTCCTTGATCGACGACACGTCGACCATCCGGTAGTGCAGGTGGGCGTCCAGCGCCGGCATGTCGCGGGCGATGAACCCGCGGTCGGTCGCGATCGAGTTGCCCGCGAGCGGCGCGGTGCGCGGGTCCGGCACCCACTCCCGGATGTAGGCGAGCACCCGCGCCTCGGCGTCGGCGAGGGTCGTGGTGGACCGCCGCACCTCCTCGGTGAGACCGGACTTGGCGTGCATCGCCGTCACGATCTCCGGCATCGAGTCGAGCGCGGCGTCGCCGGCGTGGATCACCACGTCGACCCCCTCGCCGAGCACGTTCAGCTCCGCGTCGGTCACCAGCGCCGCGATCTCGATCAGGGCGTCCTTGCCCAGGTCGAGCCCGGTCATCTCGCAGTCGATCCACACCAAGCGATCCATCACCCGGGCGAGCCTAGTCGCCGGGCGGCCGACCGCCGCGATCGCTTCGAGTGGCGGTGCCTTCCAATCTCATTACGCTCGGCGAGATGACGGCCCAGTCCGACATCGCAGCCGGTTACGCGTCCGCGGGCGCGGCCGTCGAACTCGGGGCGGTGCTGGTCGACGGCGTGGTGGAGCCCACCGCGCGGGTGCGGCTGCCGCTGGCCACGCTGAACCGGCACGGCCTGGTCGCGGGCGCGACGGGCACCGGCAAGACCAAGACGCTCCAACTGGTGGCCGAGCAGCTCTCGGCGGCGGGCGTGCCGGTGGTGCTGGCCGACGTGAAGGGCGACCTGTCGGGGCTCGCGCGGGAGGGCGAGCCGAATGACCGCGTCACCGCCCGCGCGGCGGAGACCGGTGACGACTGGCGGCCCGCGGCGTGCCCGGTGGACTTCCTGTCGCTGGGCGACGGCGGCGCGGGCGTGCCGGTGCGGGCCACGATCACCAGTTTCGGGCCGATCCTGCTGGCGAAGGTGTTGGGGCTCAACGAGACCCAGGAGTCCACCCTCGGGCTGATCTTCCACTGGGCCGACGCGCGTGGCCTCGCGTTGTTGGACACCAAGGACCTGCGTGCGGTGATCACGCACCTCACCGGCGAGGGCCGCGATGAGCTGAAGGGGCTGGGCGGTGTCTCGCCGGCGACGGCGGGCGTGATCCTGCGCGCGTTGGTGAACCTGGAGGCGCGGGGCGGTGACACCTTCTTCGGCGAACCGGAGCTGGACCCGCGCGACCTGATGCGGACCGCCGACGGGCACGGTGTGGTGACGTTGTTGGAACTGGCCGAAACGCAGGCGCGGCCCGCGTTGTTCTCCACGTTCCTCATGTGGTTGCTCGCCGAGCTGTTCCAGGTGCTGCCGGAGGCGGGCGACCTGGACAAGCCGAAGCTCGTGTTCTTCTTCGACGAGGCGCACTTGCTGTTCGCGGGCGCGTCGAAGGCGTTCAAGGAGCAGATCACGCAGACCGTGAAGCTGATCCGCTCCAAGGGCGTCGGGGTGTTCTTCTGCACGCAGCTGCCCACGGACGTGCCGAACGAGGTGCTGTCCCAGCTCGGCGCGCGCGTGCAGCACGCGGTGCGCGCCTTCACGCCGGAGGACCAGGCGGCGTTGGCGAAGGTGGTGAAGACGTACCCGACGACACCGCACTACCGGCTGGGCGAGGCGTTGACGTCGCTGGGTATCGGCGAAGCGGTCGTGACGGTGCTCGACGAGCGCGGCGTGCCGACGCCGGTCGCGTGGACGAGGCTGCGCGCGCCTCGTTCGCTGATGGGCGCCATCGGCGTGGACGCGGTCGGGCGGGCCGCGGAATCCTCGGTCCTGCACGGGAAGTACGCCGAGACCGTGGACCGCGAGTCGGCTTACGAGCGGCTGAGCGCGAAAGTGGCTCCCCCGCCCGCCGATGAGCCGCGACGGGCGGAGGAGCCGGGTCTGGTGGAGAAGGTGCTGGACAACTCCGCGGTGAAGTCGTTCCTGCGGTCAGCCGCGAGCGCCCTGGGGCGCGAGGTCACCCGTGGGATCTTCGGGACCTCCCGCAAGCGCCGCTGACCGGCGCACCCGCATGGACAGGAACGCGGCCGAGATGCTCAACGCGCCGGCGACGTACCAGGCGGGCGCGTAGTTGCCGAACTGGTCGCGGACCAGGCCCGCGGCGGTCGCGGCGAAGGCCGCGCCGAGCTGGTGCGACGCGAACACCCAGCCGAACACCACCGGCGCGGACAGGCCGAACACCTCGCGGCACAGCGCCACGGTCGGCGGCACGGTCGCCACCCAGTCCAGGCCGTAGAAGATGATGAACACCAACATGCTGGGGTGCACCGAGTCCTGGAACAGCTGCGGCAGCACCAGCAGCGACGCGCCACGCAGCAGGTAGTAGGTGGCGAGCAGGATGCGCGAGTCGACGCGGTCGGTGAGCCAGCCGGACAGGACCGTGCCCACGATGTCGAACACGCCCACCAGGGCGAGCAGGCCGGCGGCGGTCGTGGTGGGCATCCCGTGGTCGTGCGCGGCGGGGATGAAGTGCGTGCCGACCAAGCCGTTCGTGGTCGCGCCGCAGATCGCGAAACCCACCGCCAGGTACCAGAACGGGCCGGTGCGCACGGCCGAGCGCAGTGCCGTGACGGCCCGCTTCGCCGCACCGGCCGTGTTCGCCGGCCGCGGCACGACGGCGTCGCCGCCGTAGGGCGGCACGTCCAGGTCGGCGGGGTACTCGCGCAGGAACAACAACACCAGCGGCACCACGGCGAGCGCCGCCACGGCCACCAGCACCGACGCCGAGCGCCAGCCCGACGACTCCGCCATGGACGCCACCACGGGCAGGAACACGAGCTGCCCGGTCGCACCGCCCGCGGTGAGCACGCCCGTCACCAGGCCGCGGTGCTTCACGAACCACCGGCCGGTGATGGTGGCCACGAACGCCAACGCCATCGAGCCGCTGCCCAGGCCCACCAGGACGCCCCAGAGCAGCACGAGCTGCCAGCTCGTCGTCATGAACACGGTCAGGCCGCTGCCGATCGCGACCAGCGTCAGCGCGAACGACACCACCTTGCGCACGCCGAACCGCTCCATCAACGCGGCGGCGAACGGCGCGGTCAGGCCGTACAGCAACATGTTCACCGACACGGCGAAGCCGATGGTGCCCGTGGACCAGCCGAACTCCCGCTGTAGCGGCTCGATCAGCGCGCCCGGTGTCGCCCGGAACGCGGCGGCCCCGATCAACGCCACGAAGCTCACGCCCGCGACGGCCCATGCCCAGTTGCTTCGAGTCACGTCAGGCAGCGTTGTCGATCGACTTCACCCGAACCAGTGGCCTGACGGCCATCATGTGCAAAAATCCGGCCATGACCCACCTGGTGGCCATGCTGGCGTTGGACGAGGTCGTCGGTTTCGACCTGGGCACCCCGCCGCAGCTGTTCAGCGCGGCACGCGACGAGCACGACGAGCGGCTGTACGCGGTGCGGGTGTGCACGCCGGGCGGCCGGCCCGTGCGCAGCGCCGTCCAGTTCACCATCACCCCGGACCACGGCCTGGAGCTGATCGCCGAGGCGGACACCGTCGTCGTGGCGGGCGTGCAGTACGGCGCGCGGGTGCTGGCGGACGGCGTGATCGAGGACGACGTCCGGGACGCGCTCCGCGCCGCCGCCGCGCGTGGCGCGCGGGTGATGTCCATCTGCACGGGTGCGTTCGTGCTCGCCGCGGCCGGCCTGCTGGACGGGCGGCGCGCCACCACGCACTGGCTGCACGCCGACAACTTCCGCCGCCTGTTCCCGCACGTCGAACTGGACCCGGACGTGTTGTTCGTGGACGAGGGTCCGATCCTCACGTCCGCGGGCGTCGGCGCGGGCATCGACCTGTGCCTGCACGTGGTGCGCAGCGACCACGGCGCGGAGGTCGCGAACCGCGCGGCGCGCCGCTGCGTCGTGCCGCCGTGGCGGCCGGGCGGGCAGTCGCAGTTCATCGTCCGACCGGTGCCGGACGTGGCCGACACGTCCACGGCGGCGGCCCGCGCGTACGCGTTGGAGCACCTGCACGAGCCGTTGGAACTGCGTGCGCTGGCCCGGCACGCGCGGATGAGCGTGCGCACGTTCACCCGCCGGTTCCGCGAGGAAACCGGGGTGAGCCCGGGCAAGTGGCTCGCGCAGCAACGCGTGGACCGGGCGCGGCACCTGCTGGAGACGACGGACCTGGGCATCGACCAGGTCGCCCGGCACGCCGGTTTCGGCACGGGCGCGGCGCTGCGGCAGCAGATGAGCGCCCACCTCGGCGTCTCGCCCAGCGCGTACCGGACGACGTTCCGCTCGGCCGGTTAGTCCCCGCGCACCAGGAACGGGCGCAGCAGCTCCGGCACGGCCTCGTCGGCCAGCGCCAGGCCGTCCGCCTCGCCCACGTCCACCACGTCGTACGCGCCGTCACCCGCCGCTGTGGTCGCGGTGATCGTGACCAGGCCCGCGCGGCGCTGGAAGAAGGACCGCGACACCTGCCAGCCGATGATGCCGGTGCGTTGCAGGGCAACGGTTTCCCGCAGCGCGGAGCCCTGCCGGGCGAGCAGGTGGTGGTCGGTCAGGGCGTGGCCGAGGGAGCGGTACCGGTCCCAGCCGAGCAGGGCGGAGAACGGGATCAACGCCAGCGTCACCTGCCACGTCCACGGTGGGGCGAACACCGCCAGCCCGGCGGCCAACACCAGCAACGGCACCACGGCACGCACCAAACGCCGCCGCAGCGCGGCGATCGGGTGCCGTCCCAACGGGACCAGCGTCGGCGACACCGCCTCCCGCAGCACGAGCGCCGACACGCGGTGCGCCTCGGCGACCGGCGCGGGCGGCAGCAGCAGGTTGCTCTCGCCCTTCTTGCCGAGCCCGGTCGTCACGCTCTTCAGGTGCGCACCGCGCCCCGCCCGCAGCAGCAACGGCTCCGCGACCTCCACACCGCGCAACCGCTGCTCCGAAACGGAAACCGAGCGCGTCGTCAGCAGGCCCCGGCGCACCCGCACGGTCTCGTCGGGTTCACGCGTGAGCTGGTAGCCCCAGAACTGCACGACGTACACGGCCAGCGAACCGAAGCCCGCGATGACCAGCACCACGCCCGCGAACAACGCGACGGTCAGCCACACCGGCTGCTCGACGACCCAGTGCGCGGCGTCCGTGAGCGGCCCGAAGACCTCGATCTCCAGTTCCCGCGCGGCGTTGAAGACCAGACCGGCCAACGCGCCGACCGCGACCACACCGGACAGCGTGAGCGGCGCGAACCGCAACCACTTCCGGTCCAAGGAGGACAGCACGGTGCCTGATTCCCTTGGGCCGGCCGTTGTTGTCGTGGTGCGCGTGAGCAGCAGCACCCGCAACCGCTCCGCCTCGGCCGACGACACGGCGTCCAGGGTCAGCCCGTCCTCGTCCGGCTGGTCGTGCTGCCCGGTGCCGACGCGGATCGCGGACAACCCGAACAGCCGGTGCCCGAGCTTCGCGGTCAGGTCCACGGTGCGGATGCGTTCACGCGGCACGGCCAGCCGCTTGCGCACGAACAGGCCGGTGCGCAGCTCCACCTGGTCGTCGGTGATCCGGTAGCGGGTGGTGACCCAGCGCAGCAGGCCGAACAGCACGATCGCGGCGATCAGGGCGATGCCGACCAGGATGCGCCACGTCTCGCCCTTGCCCAGCACGATCAGGCCGACGAGCACCGGCACCAGGCCGACGATCTCGTTCAACGGCCGCACGACCAGCATCCGCACGTCCAGCCGGTGCCAGTCCACGACCGGCTCGACGGCCTCGGGCGCGGCGGGGAACCCGGTGGTCACGTCGCGTCACCAGGCGTGGCCTGCGTGGTGGTGGTCAGCTCGTCCGCGAGCCGCACCGCCTCGTCCTGGTCGAGTCCCTCGATGTGCACGGGCCCGGCGGCCGACGCCGTGGTGACGGTGACCGTCGACAGACCGAGCAACTGCTGCAACGGCCCGCGTTTGGTGTCCACGGTCTGGATGCGCGACACGGGCGCGATGCGCCACTCCTGGTTCAGCCACCCCGCCAGCGTGTAGACGGCGGTCGGTGTCGCTTCCCAGCGGTGCACGCGGTACCTCCACCGCGGCATGACCAGCGTGTGCGCCGTGCCGACGACCACCGACGCCACCGCCGCGGCGACCTGCCACGGCGTGCGGCTGAACACCAGGGCGACGGCCTGCGGCACCAGCAGCACCGCCCAGCCGATCAGGGCGTGCAGGGTCCAGAGGGTGATGGACTTGCGGCTCACCCGGTGCCGCGGCGCGCGCAAGCGCAGCTGATCGGTGCTCACGGCGTCCACAATGCCTCACGGCCGGGTTCGCGCTGACACGAACCCGGCCCCGGTGGGCGCTCTACGGTTGGACGTAAGGCGGCGTGAAGATGTCCGTGATGGTGACGTCCGGCACCTCGTTGGCGGCGCTCGCGGGCAGGGCGAGGACCGCGCCGAGCCCGGCGCACAGGGCCGCGACGGCGAGGGTTCTGCGGATCGCGTTCACAACCATCGTCTAGCTCCGTTCAGTGGTAAGCGGCCTGGGTGGTCGGGTGGGCGAGGACGGGCCGGCGCGTGGTTCGGCACTCGGCAGCGCGCCGCACGCGGGCGGCGTGAGCAGGGTGCGCCGCGGGGCGGGCGCGTAACCGCCCGCAAGCACCGATGGCGGGCTCACCCGCCCACCGACCACCCGCATCGCACTACCGCCGCTTCACCAGGGGACGCAGGGACGCGCGTCCAAGCGGAGCATGTCACACAGTCGTCATCCGGCTCATCACCCAGTTCTGTCGCAGCGGGATAGGCAAAACCCCCAAGGAGCACGCTCCGATTGTCGTGAAACTCCCACCACCGCCGGTGCCGGCCGCGGGTTTTCGACGTCACTCGGTCAAGTCGTCCACGAGGTTGAGCCACCACACCGCCGCACCCGCCCGGTCACGCACGCCGATCGTCCGGTAGATCCGCTGGAGGTGGTTCTGCACGGTTTTGGGCGACAACTCCAGCTCTTCGGCGATGGCGCTGGTGCTCGCACCGCCCGCGACCCGCCGCAGCACCTCGATGCCGCGCTTGGTGAGACCCGCGGCGAGGGCGCGGGCGATGCGCCGGTTCACCTGCTCCGCGGTGGACGTCGTGCGCAGCGGCTCGTGGCGGGGCGCGCGCACCACCGTGTTCTCCCGCCGCGGTTCGAACCGGTGGTGCGCGAGCTGCTCCACCAACCGCGCGGAGAGGTCGTGCTCCCGCATCCGGAGCAGGTCGCGGCCTTCCTGGAGTTCCCACAGGCGGTACTGCTCCAGTTGGGCGCGGGCGTGGTGCAGCGCCACGTCCATCCGCCCGGCCCGTTCGTGGGCGACGCTCAACGCGCCGTGCGCGCGCACCGCGACTTCCCGGGCGAGGCAGCCCATCGCCAACTCGGCGGCCTGCGTGAGCTGGCGCACCTGGTCGTCCAACCGGCCACGCGCGCCGTTCACGCGAGCGCGCGCCATCAGCAACTCGGCACGCAGCACGGGCCGGTCCTGGCCGGTGAGCAACTGCTCGGCCCGCCGGCAGGAGCGCAACGCCCGGTCGAGGTCGCCGAGATCGAGCCGGACGTGGGCGAGCAGCAGGTTGACCCGCGCCATCCGCACCGGCTCGTCCAGGTGCTTCCACTTGTCGCGGACCTGCGCGCACAACTCCTCGGCCCGCCGCAGCTTCCGCGTGCACGGCTCGCCGTCGGGACTGCACCGCGTCGCCGCCGACCGCACCATGCAGTGCTCGTGGTACTGCGTGCGCATCAAGTTGGCCTGCTCGAACAGGATGGCCCCGATCAGCTCGGCGTCACCGGTCAGCTCGGCGAGGCCGAGCGCGCGCGACAGCGAGTGCAGCGAGCGCTCCCGCGAGTCCAACCGCAGCTCCACCACGGCGCGCGAGAAGCTGCACCACGCCTGGAGCAACACGTGCCGGTTGGCGGAGGCGATCTGCTGCACCCGGTCGATGGTGTCCAGCGCACCGGGCAGCAGGCCGCGCTTGCCCAGCGCGACGGACTGCACCAGCACGCTCTGCGCGACACCCTCCGCGTCGTCCAGCCAGGAGAACGCGGCCACCGCCTTCTCGGCGAACTCCAGCGCGTCAGCGGGACGACCTTCGTCCAGCGCCCAGCGCGCCTCACGCAGGTTCGTCACCGCGTTGGCGCGTGGATCGGCAGCTCGCTGAACGGGACTCGTCATGTCCCCGCCGGAGGATACTCACCCGCACGAGCACAAGCGGACCTTTCCCATCACACCAGCAAGCCTCGCCCTGCTGCGTGTCATCCCCGTATGGCCTGCGCGCCAGCGAACCGCGCTTCGTCAGGGAGGGCAAGCACGCTTTTCGCTTGCCCTCCCTGACGAAGGGTGGTTGTCTTGACCAGGCCATACGGGGATGACACGCAGCCCGCTCTTCGTCATCCTTGGCGGCCTGCCAAGCGGCGAGCGCCGCTCTTGAACCGCTCTAGTGCTCCGGCATCCCGGACGCGTTGACCACGGCATCCCGCAACGCAGCCCGCAACCGCCCGACCTCCAACGGCGTCAGCACCGCGGCTTCACCCGGCGGCACGGTGACCACCACATGCCCCTGGCTGACGAACACGGTCATGTCACGGCGACGGGATGCGATGTCGCGGCAGGAGATCTGCCACTCCTTGCCTGTACCCACGGCCCCGAACCTCCAGATGTCTCGACACGGGTGCTCGGACCAATCCGGGCGCTCGCGGGGGTGAGACGCACGCGGGTTGGTGCCATGACGGGAAAATCCCGACGGGCGACCGTGCCGAGCTGTCGATAGCGTCGCATGGCGTCATCGCTCCAGTCACCTAGGAGGGTGAAATATGGCTGAACCGCAACGGATCGTGATAATTGGGACGGGCCTGGCGGGGGCCTCGGCGGCGGGTGCGCTGCGGGAGCGGGGGTACGACGGCGACCTCGTCCTGCTCGGCCGCGAGACCCACCAGCCCTACGAGTTGCCCGCGTTGTCCAAGGACTTCCTGCTGGGCAACGCCGACCACCCCAACCCGGTCCACGAAGCGGGCTTCTACGAGTCGAACCGGATCGACCTGCGCACGGGCGTCGAGGTCACCGCGCTGCGCCCGGCGGACCACGTGGTGGTGGACTCGTCGGGGACGACCCACCCGTACGACCGACTGGTGCTGGCCACCGGCTCCACCCCCCGTTCGCTGCCGGGCTCCGGCGCGCACACCCTCCGCGTCGTGGAGGACGCGCAGGCCATCCGCGCCGCCCTGGAGCAGCGGCCCAAGGTGGTGATCGTGGGCGCGGGCTGGATCGGCTGCGAGGTCGCCGCCGCGGCGCGGGCGCACCAGGCCGACGTCACCGTGATCGACCCGGTGGACCTGCCGCTGCGCCGCGTGCTCGGCCCGACCGTGGCCGAGGTGTTCCGCGAGCTCCACGAGGACAACGGGGTCCACTGGCGGCTGGGCGTCGGCGTGGAGGGCTTCGAGCCGAACGGCGTGCGGCTGGCGGATGGTTCCACGGTCCCCGCCGACCTGGTGGTCCTCGGTGTCGGCGCCAAGCCCAACACCGGGCTCGCGGAGGACGCGGGCCTGGTCATCGCCGACGGCGGCGTGGCGGTGGACGCCGCGCTGCGCACGTCGGACCCCGACATCTTCGCGGTGGGGGACATCGCGGCCCACGACCACCCGCGTTACGACGGCAGGGTCCGGGTCGAGCACTGGGCGAACGCCAAGGACCAGGGCGCGCACGTCGCGGGTCCCGTCCTCGGCGACGACCGGCCGTACACGGCCGCCCCGTACTTCTTCTCCGACCAGTACGACCTGGGCATGGAGTACCGGGGCCTGGCCGACGCCGAGCGCGATGAACTCGTCGTCCGGGGCAGCCTGGAGGACCGGGACTTCACCGCGTTCTGGCTGCGTGACGGCCGGGTGCGTGCGGCGATGAACGTGAACCAGTGGGACGACGGCGAGGCGCTCCAGGCGCTGGTGGACGAGCGGGCCGCCGTTTCCCCGGAGCGGCTGCGCACGGGCAGCCTCTCCTGATCCTCAGAGGCAGGACCCGCTGTCCGGCCGGTTGTCGGACGTGATCAGCCGTTCCAGCAGTTTGCGCAGCACGTGCGCCTCGGCGGGGGTCAGGCCGGCGGTGAACTCGCTCTCCACCGCGATGTGGAGCGCCTCCACCTCGGCCTGCACCGCCCGGCCCTGCTCGGTGATGACCGGCAGGCGCACCCGGCGGTCGTTGGGGTCCGGGTTGCGCACGATCAGCCCGGCGCGCTCCAGCCGGTCGAGTTCCGCGGTCAGGGTGGTCTTGTCCAGGCCCAGCGCCTGACCCAGCGCCAGTTGCGTGCGCCGGTACTCCTCGCTCGCCAACGCCGTCAGCACGAGTTGGCCCCGAGTGGTGACCCCGTGCCGCGTCGCCGCCTCCTGCGCGACCACGCCCAGCTTCTGGGCGGCGCGGTGCAGCAGCCAGTTCAACCCGGACTTGCTCACGCAACCGACGTCGACAGGCGCGTTCATGACACCGATCATACGCGCACGGTGGTTACTTCTCGCCTGAGAACATATTGACCGAGAACACCTGCTCCCATATATTCTCAACCAAGAACTTCCGAGGAGGGAACATGACCGGCTTGCTGCACATCGACTCCAGCCTGCGCACCGAGGGCTCCGTGTCCCGGGAGGTGTCGGCTGCCTTCGCGACCGCGTGGCGAGAAGCGCACCCCGACGCGCCGTACACGTACCGCGACCTGGCCGCCGAGCCGCTGCCGCACGTGGACGGCGAGGTGGTCGCCGCGCGTGCCGACACATCCGGGCGGCACCGGCTCGAGCAGGAGCTGGTGGGCGAACTCAAGGCCGCGGAGACCGTGCTCATCGGGGCGCCGATGTACAACTTCTCCGTGCCGTCCGGGTTGAAGGCGTGGCTGGACTGGATCCTCGTGCCCGAGCTTTTCGCCAACCCGGAGACCGGGGTCGGCGTGCTCACCGGGAAACGCGTGGTCGTGGTCACCGCGCGGGGCGGGTCCTACGCGCCCGGCACGCCACGCGCGGACAACGACTTCCAGGCCCCGTACCTGCGGTTGATCTTCGACCAGCTCGGGTTGCGGGATGTGGAGTTCGTGCACACCGAACTCACCCTCGCGCACACCGTGCCGCACTTGGCGCAGTTCCGGGCGCAGGCGGACGCGTCGCGGGAGGAGTCGCACCAGGCGGTCCGGCGGCTGGTTGTGGCGGGGTGATCCGGAGGGGTGTGGGTGACGGGACGCGAAGGGAGGTTCAGGTGCGTCGGCCCGGTGCACGGATCCGAGTCGGGCGGGTGAAGCCGGTGCGCTGATCCAGCTCACCGGCCCGGGGGACAGCTGCATCCGCTGGTCCGGCGGTCTCGTCCGGCACACTTGTCCGCGACCCCGTCCGGGAGGTGTGGACTTGTCCGAGCCGATGGCCGCCATCGTGGTCCGCGCGGCCGAGTTGACCGCCCGCGGGCTGCCGCGCCAGGCCATCGACCTGCTCCGCCCGTTGCTTGCGGTGCACCCGACGCACGCGGAGGGGTGGTGCCGCCTGGCCGCCGCGCACCTGGACGCCGGTCAGCCGGACGCGGCGTTGGACGCGGCGAAGCGCGTCCTCCTCCTGGAGGGCGACCACACGTGGGCACACCGCCTGGCGGCCCTGTCGCTCAGTGAACTCGGGCGGCACACCGAGGCGGTGGTGGCGGCGCGCGAGTGCGTCCGCCGCAAGCCCGGTGACTGGCGTTGCCACGTCGTGCTCTCCGAGGTCTTGGCGCACTCGGCTGCGGCGGAAGCGGGGGGCCGGGACGCGGGCCGGGGGACAGCGGGCCGGGGGACAGCCGGCGGGGGTGCGGCGGCGATGGGGTTGGAGGCCGTGGCGGCGGGGCGTGAAGCCGCTCGGTTGGCCCCGACGGAGGCACGTGCCTTCCAGGTCCTGGGCGACGCGGCGCTGCGCGTCCGGGACTGGGGCACCGCCGAGTGGGCGTACCGCACGGCGCTGACCCTGGACCCGTCGGACGAGGACGTCCGGGCGAACCTCGCCACCGTCCGCCGCAAGCGCATGTCCCACCCGGGCCGCCCGCACGACTCCCACCCCTCCGACCGCACCCACAAGCCGCGCTCCGCCTGGCGCCGCGCACGCGAGCCCCACTCCGATCCCACGGGCGACCAGCGCTCACCTCTGGGTCGCCCGGGCGAGCCCCACGCCGACCCCGCACACGACCAGCGCTCAGGCCGGGGCCGCCCGAGCGAGCCGGACTCCGTTTCGGACCCGACGAGCAAGGCATCCCCCGCCTGGGACCCCACGGGTGAGCCGCGCTCCGATCCGCCACGTGAGCAGCGCTCCGCTCGGGGCCGCCGCCCGCGCAAGCCCCACCCCACCTCCGACCCCGCCCGCGACCGCCCGCACGAGCCGCATCCCGCCCACGACCGGTTGCACGAGCCGCACCCCGCCGCGTACTCCGCACCCTCCGCGGAAATCCTCACCGCCGCGCACCACCTGATCCGCCCCGCGCTCTCGAGGACCTCCCTCCTCCTGGTCGGCGGCGGCCTGCTGCTCCTGCTCGCGGGGATGCCGAAACCGACCCCGCTGCTCGGCTGGTTCTCCGGCGTGCTGGTCCTCGGCGTCCTCGCGGTGGTGGGCCGGCTGCTCCTCCGCGCGCGCAGCGGCGGGCGCAGGGCGTTGTTCGCCCTCCCGAAGCACCGGCCGGCGGTGGCGGTCGTGCTGGGCGCGTTCGGGCTGTCGACGTCCGTCCTCGCCGGCTGGTCGGTCGCCCTGCTCGTCGGCGCGACGACCATGCAACCGCTGGTCATCGCGTGGCTGTGCGCGTTGATCGGCTCGATCGCGCTCCTTCTGGGCGGTCCCGGGAGGTGGCACGACCGCTAACCTGTAGTGCGGAGAGGAGGGCCGAACGTGACGCGACTGCTGGTGTTCCTGGCGCTGGTCGCCGGGTTCCTCGTGGTCGGTCCCACCTCCCCGGACACGTCGGACTTCGTCGCCGTCTCCGCCACGGTCGACGCCGCGCACCTGCCCGGCGCGGCGACCCGCGTCACCACGCACCCGGTGCAGCAGCCGGGCCACCTCGGGCAACCGCTGGACGGCGTGCTGCCGCCGGTCCACGTCCCGCCCGAACCGCGGCGCGCGGACGACGTGGCGGAACCCGCCCACCGCCGCCCCGAGCGCACCGGGCAGGCGCCGCTCGGCGAACGCGCCCCACCAGCAGACCTCCGGTAAATCCCCACCGCTCAACCCACCGACCCCGGAGGTCACTTCGCCATGCCGCGCTCACAGGCGCGGCGGGAACTGCTGGTCCGAGGGCTGCTGTCCCTCGCCGTTCTCGCCGCGTCCGCGTTCATCCTGCTCACCAGTCAGCCACGCCTCGGCCTCGACCTGCGTGGCGGCACCCAGATCGTGCTGGAAACCCCGTCCGAGGCCACGTCCGACAACACCGACCGCGCGATGGAGGTGCTGCGCCGCCGCGTCGACGAACTCGGCGTCGCGGAACCCGTGCTGGCCCGGTCCGGCGACCACCGCATCGTGGTGGAGCTGCCGGGCGTCCAGGACCCGGCCGAGGCGATCGAGGTCCTCGGCCGCACCGCACAGCTCGCCGTGCACCCCGTCACCGGCCCCGGCGACAAGCCGAGCGGCGACGGCGACTCGGTGGCACTCGGCCCGGTGGTGATGACCGGCGAGGGCATCAAGGACGCGAAGGCCGCGCCCAACCAGTCGGGTGTCGGCTGGCAGGTCACCGTCGACTTCCAGGGCGACGCGCCGGGCCAGTGGCAACGCGCCACCGGCGCGGCGGCGTGCTTCGCGCCCGGCGACCCGCAGCGGCGGATCGCGTTCGTGCTGGACGACAAGATCGTGTCCTCGCCGCAGGTCGACCCGTCGGTGCCGTGCCGCACCGGCATGATCGGCAACAACACCCAGATCACCGGCAAGTTCTCCCAGGCCGAGGCGCAGGAGCTGGCGCTGGTGATCCGCTCCGGCGCGCTGCCGGTGCCGGTCGAGGTGGTCGAGCAGCGGACCGTCGGCCCGACGCTCGGCGCGGAGGCCATCGAGGCGAGCAGCCGGGCCGCGATCGTCGGCATCGCGCTGACCGGCCTGTTCCTGGTGTTCGTCTACCGGCTCGCGGGCCTGATCGCGGTGCTGGCGCTGGTCGGCTACGCAGGTCTGTCCTACGCCGCGCTGCTCGCCGTCGGCGCGACCCTCACGCTGCCCGGCCTCGCCGGGTTCGTGCTGGCGATCGGCATGGCGGTGGACGCGAACGTGCTGGTGTTCGAGCGAAGTCGTGAGGAGTACGCACGGCGCAAGCGCTTGCCCCGGTCGGTCGACCTCGGGTTCAAGGGCGCGTTCAGCGCCGTGGCCGACTCGAACGTGACCACGCTGCTCGCGGCCGGCCTGCTGTTCTGGCTCGCCACCGGCCCGGTGAAGGGCTTCGGCGTCACGTTGTCCATCGGTGTCATCGCGTCGTTGTTCAGCGCGTTGGTGCTGACCCGCGTGCTGCTGCAACTGGCGATGCCGCTGCTGTCGCGCAAGCCCACCTGGAGCGGTCTGCACGACCTCGGCCGCGTCCGGACGTGGCTGACCAACAAGGGCTTCCAGCTCTACCGCAGCCCCCGCCGCTGGGTGCTCACCGCCGCCGCGGTGCTGCTGGTGGCGATCGCCGGGCTGTTCGTGCGCGGCCTGGAGCTGGGCGTCGAGTTCACCGGCGGCCGGATGATCGACTACACGGCGGCCTCGGTGGACGCGGGCAAGGTGCGTGCCGAGCTGGCCGCCGCCGGTTTCGAGGACGCCGTGGTCGCCACGTCCGGCGACACCGGGCTGTCGGTGCGCACCGGCCCCATCGACGAGGCCGCGGCGGCGCGGGTCGCGGAGGCCGTCGACCGGGCCACCGGCGGCGCGCAGCAGGTCAGCAACGAGCTGATCGGCCCGAGCCTGGGCTCCGAGCTGCGGCGCAACGCGTTGATCGCGCTGGCCATCGCCGTGGCCGCGCAGCTCGCGTACCTCGCGGTGCGGTTCGACTGGCGGCTCGGGCTCGCGACCGTCGTGGCGCTGGTCTCCGACGTGATCGTGCTGGTCGGTGTGTTCGCGTGGCTCGGCAAGACCGCGGACGGCGTGTTCCTGGCGGCGTTGCTGACCGTGATCGGCTACTCGGTCAACGACTCGGTGGTGGTCTTCGACCGGGTGCGCGAGTTGCGCAAGGGCCGGCGCAAGGAGCCGTACGCCGACGTGGTCGGCGCGGCCGTGCTGCAAACCCTGCCACGCACCGTGAACACCGGCATCGGTGTGTTGTTCGTGCTCGCCGCGCTGCTGGTGCTGGGTGACGGCTCGCTCGCCGACTTCGCCACCGCCCTGCTGATCGGCCTGGTGGCGGGCACCGCGTCCACGATCGTGACGGCGTCGCCGGTGGCGATCGCCTTGGAGGGCCGTCGATGAGCACAGGACACGCGCTGCTGGCGGTCGGCGGGGCGTTCCTCGCCGCCGGTCTCATCGCACGCGCGGGCGTCCGCATCGGACTCCCCACGATCCCGCTGTTCATGGTGGCGGGCATCGTGTTCGGACCGCACACCCCCGGGTTGGCCCTCGTGGACAACCCGGACGACATGGGTGTGCTCGCCGGGCTCGGCCTGGTGTTCCTGCTGTTCTACCTCGGACTGGAGTTCTCCGTCGACGACCTGGTGGCGGGCGGGCGCAAGCTCGCCGTCGCCGGGGCGGGCTACCTGCTGCTCAACATCGGCGGCGGCATCGCGTTCGGGTTCCTGCTTGGGTGGGGCACCCGGGAGGCGTTGGTGATCGCGGGCGCGATCGGCATCTCGTCGTCCGCGATCGTCACCAAGCTGCTGGTCGAGGCCAACCGGCTGCGCAACCCCGAATCACGGCTGGTCATGGGGATCATCGTGATCGAGGACGTGTTCCTGGCGCTGTACCTGGCCGTGTTGCAGCCGGTGCTCGGCGGCACGTCCGGCGTCCAGGCGTTGCTGGACTTCGGCAAGGCGTTCCTGTTCCTGCTGGTGCTGGCGGCCGTCGCGCGGTGGGGCGGTCGGCTGGTGACCAGGTTCTTCGGCTCGGCCGACGACGAGCTGCTGGTGGTGTGCTTCGTCGGTGTCGCGGTGACCGGTGCGGCCGTCGCGCACGAACTCGGCGTGTCCGACGCGATCGGCGCGTTCATGATCGGTGCGATCGTCGGCGGTTCCGGCGTCGCGAAACGCGTGCACAAGCTCGTCCTGCCGCTGCGGGACGCGTTCGGGGCGTTGTTCTTCTTCATCTTCGGGTTGAGCATCGACCCGAACGCGGTGGGTGGCGTGGCGCTGCCCGTGCTGGCCGCCGTGGTGGTGACGATCGCGCTGAACCTGGGCGCGGGGTTGTTCGCGGCGAAGCTGCACGCGTTCGACCGGCAGCAGGCCGTGGACATCGGGCTGACCGTGCTGACGCGGGGCGAGTTCTCGCTGGTGCTGGCGGCGATGGCGGTGGCGGCCGGGCTGGACTCGCGGGTCGCCCCGTTCGTCGCCGGGTACGTGTTGCTGCTGGCCGTCATCGGCCCGCTGGCGGTGCTCCGGTCGCACCGCCTGACGTGGCTGCTGCCCCGGTCCCTGTTCCGGGAACGGCAGGAGCGGACCACCTGACGCCCGCCCGGGGTGACGCCGACCGGTGTCACCCCGGGGCGGTGGTCAGCCCTGGGGCAGCAGGGCCTGCATCTCGCCGATCTCGGCTTCGCGGGCGTCGACGATCCGCCGGGCCAGTGCCTTCGCCCTGGGGTGGGTCCCTTGGGCGAGTGCGGTCTCGGCCTCCTCGACCGCGCTCCGGTGGTGGATGATCATCATCGCCAGCCACCGGCGGTCGAAGTCGGTGTCCTCGGCGGCCTTCAGCTCCGTCATGTCCTCATCGGACCTCTGCGCCGCGGCGGGTTCGCCCCACGCGCGCAGCCAGTCGGTCATGGTCGCGATTTCGGGTTCATGGGACGTGCGGATGCGCTGGGCCAGGTCCACGACCTCGGTGTTGGTGGTGCGGCCGTCGACCAGTGCGGCCATGTCCACCGCTTGCGCGTGGTGCGGGATCATCCGCCGGGCGAAGGCGGTGTCGGCGGCGTTGTGCTCGGCGGGGCCGTCGCAGGCGGCGAGCGCGACGGCGGTCAGGACGGCCAGCGCCGTCCTGACCAGGGCGGTCCTGGCCATGGTGAGCTGTCCTCTGCTCGGTGGGGGTGGGGGAGTCGCGACGCCGCGCCCCCGGATCGGGGCCGACGTCCGCCCCTCACCTCCGCAGCACGCGGAGCGAGGCCAGGCGGGTCGAGGTCGGGGTCGGCGGTGGACGCGGGTAGCCGTCGTCGATCGCCGCGACCCGGGTGCGCGTCGTCTGCCCGCGTGGTGTGCGGCGGAGTGCGAGCGCGAGCCCGGCACCGGTGGCCGCGGCCAGCACCGCCAGGCACAGGTGGCCCAGCAGGTCGTCGCCCGCGCCGTGGTCCGGTGTCGGTGGCGTCGCCGCGCTCGGGTCCTGCGCCGTGGCCACGACCTTCGCCGGGTGGGCGGCGTGCCCGCCGGAGAGGTGGTGCGTGCCCAGCACGCCCAGCGCCAGGGCGCACAACAGCACCCAGCGCAGCGGCGTCCCGGCGGCCTCCACGGGTGCCAAACCTAGCCGGTGCGCCCGGACCTTGTGCTTGCAGGCGACACCGACGAGCACGAGCATGATCCGCAGACCGACGACGTCGACGGTGCCGCGGACGGCCGGTGCACGGCCCGCGCGGGGGATGGGGATGGCAGTGACCGGTCAGTTCGCCGCGTACCAGAACGAGATCTTCTGAGTCCGGTTTGGACTGGCCAGCCACGTAGCCGGACAGAAGGGGCTTGACCTGCGGGAACACTCTCGTCAATTCTCGCTGGTTCTCGTGACTGCCTGACGTTTCACGGCGTGGATACGGCCTAGAGATGATCAAGCTTGGGCAAAGTTGGCCCTGATGCTGCCACCAAGGTGACGGCATCGGGGCCAACTTGTGTCGCCTGTACTTCTCCGGCTGCACCGCCAACCGTCCTCGTTGGCGAGGCGGCGAAGCCGTTGCGGCAGCCAATCGCCGTGCCCAGCGCTGCCAGGTCTTGGAGCGCGCGATTCGCCCGGCCTGGGTGCTGGAAGCGGGTTCGTGGACAGCTCGCCGCCGAGGCATAGCGCGCCGCCACCTCGATCACGTGCACCGGCTTCGCGCGCGGCCGACGGGCGGAGCGAAGCGGGAGCCCGGCGTGCCGCGATGCGGGGAGCCGGTGCCAACGTGAACCGGACCCAGCCGCGCGCCCTGAGTCCATAGAGACAAGTTCGGCAGCCGACGTGCCTTGTTAGACCAAACGGGCGAAAGAGCCTGGCGATGTTTCCTTTCCCGTAACGATGGTTCAAGCTCGTCGATGAAGTTCGACACCTGGGCTGACTGCCGGGCTGAGGAGAGAGGGGGCGGTGATCACCTTGAGCACCTACGGATTCAGGGTATTCGAGCTCTTCGCCACTCCGTTGAGGTCGTTCAATCGAGCGTCGTTCACAGAGCCAGAACCCGACGGTCTGCGCGAGATAGTTCGGGAACTGGCGGGCAAGCGTGTAGAGTCTGGCGGCGAGAAGAATGACAAAAAGGGCATTTATAATCGATTTGATTCAACCGAAGCGAGCAACTGGGGTGTTCTGATTACGGCCAGTGGTGGCTTTTATGGGGAACCTGCTCAAGTCGTGGATGTTGAGAGCGGAGAAGAAGCGCGCCCAATTGCGGTCACGGATGCCGTGTTGAGGGAGTCACGGGTTCTGATGCTAATTCCACCGATTGGAGAATCCGGCCTGCTCATAGCCGAAACGCGCGGAAGGTCGCATCTAGCTTCGAGTGTTTTGATCCAGTTGAACAACGATCTGAAGGCGCATGGAATTCGCCTTCGTACGATCACGGATCTCGCCGATGAGCACGCTTGGTCCAAGTTTTTGGATGCTGAAGAGATTGGTGTGCGTTCTGTAGAGCTAGTTCAAAGATCTCAGTCGACGGATCGGACCAATTTTACATCTGAGAATGTAAAGAAAAGTACACTCATAATTGATTTGGAAGATGGAACGGAGACCAAGAGGCGTATTCGTGGAGCGCTTAAGGAACTGAGAGGGAAGGGGCAGCGTCCGAGCCTGGCAGGGATGGTTGGGCTAGCCCACTACCGAGATGAAGACTTTGACGAAGAGCGGATCATTGCGGTTGTCGATGGACGTGACCGGACGATCAATATCACATCTGGATGGCCAGCCTTCACGTATACGATTGATTGTGAAGACCGGCCGACGGATCAACATTTTGTCGAAGAAGCGTGTGAGGTCGCTAGGACTACGTTCCCGGCATTGAATGTTGACCTAGCTTCGGACTGGCGACCAAATTTCGGAACGTCGTGAGGTTGACGTGAGATCACTTCAGCGATTCAATCCATGGCCGATTTTTATCTATCATACCCGCGCCAACCGGAGGGATGGTGATGAAAAGGCGACGGGAATTGAGATCTTCACACTATACGGCGCGCCGACAGTGGTTGCGGTGGTGATATTGGCATTCCAGGTTAGATTGGGGGGAGTTCCGCAATTGCTGGCGGCAACGTCCCTGCTGGTCGGTGCAATGATTAGCGTGTTTGTTTTCCTGGCTAATCTGAGGGTTAAGGTCCATGAGGTGGCGGCATTGAAGGTTCGCCGAAACCTCAGGAAGCTGATCGCCTCATCGGCCGTTGGTGCCCTCTACGTGTCGACCGTATCTATGATGCTGGCACTTGCATTGGCACTTCTGGCGTCGATCCCATCGTTGTCAGGCGATGGGTTGATGGCAACATTGGCATCGGCGCTTACGTCGTGGCTCCTCGTCCACCTAGTAGTAACCCTTGCATCTGTTCTTCGGCGGCTATTCGGAATCTACGTTGCACTATTTGGGGAAGATTTTACGGCTGAACTTGGAGGCGACACCCAGTAGACGTGCGGCAGAGGGATCGAAGACATCTTTACAAAAGTCTCATATCCGAAACGATGGCTTCGGCCCTGGCTGCATCGAACGCCAGTGTCCTTCCAGGCTTGTTTGAATAGCCGATAAACCTGATACCGGCATTCATGGTGGCCTCGTGACCTGCTTTCGAATCGCCAATAAGCGAAGTCTCTTGCGGTGAGATACCCAAAGTTGCGATCGCTTGATTGACTAGAAACGGATTTTGCTTCAGCAGGGTAGGGCTGGAGAAATCGCGAGTAAAAACTTCAACGATGTTATGCTCATTGGACCTGACGTAAGGGTTCACAGCCGTGGCGCTGTTGTTGCTGGCAACCGCTACGTGACCTCCGAATCCTACCCAGGCTGCTGCGAAATTCTTGTGCCAATTGTTTGCCTGGCCGCTTTGGCTGCTTCCACTTCGCGTGCCCTTGAGGGCTGATTCAGTATGTCGACATTCCTTTTTGTCGGCAGTGGCTGAATATGTGAAGACGTCGAATAGGTCGCCGGACTTTTCCAGATCGGGCGGGACTTTAGCTTCACCGTCTTTTGGCATTTGTCGCAGCTGGTCTGCTACATGGTGTTGCGGGAGAAGTAAAGAACACTGAACAAATTGGGCCGTCAAAGTCGAGTAGCACGACTCTGGCCTGAGTTAGCATACGACAAAGCGTTGTGGTGACGCCGACAGGAACCGGCTGGTCATTCATCCGCGCTTGTACTCCGTGGCGATGGCGTTCCAGAGACTGTCGGACCAGGTGCGGGCTTGTGTCGACGTATGGCTTCCGGTGCTGATGTCGTCGTCGGTGGCGCTGTGGTGGAAGAGGATGGCGTCTTTGCCCATGAGGTCGTAGATGGCTTGGGGTTGGTCGCCTAGGGACAGGACGTGTTCGCGGACGAGGTAGAAGCCGAAGAAGGCTTCGTTGTTGTTGATTAGGTAGAGCTTGAAGAGCGGGGCTGCGGGGTGGACTCGGACTTCCGCGGTGGCGTCCTTGACCAGGCCGAGCGTGTCCAGCTCGGTGACGTTGTCAAGGATGGCCAGAGCGAGGCGGCGCATGATCGCGGCTGCGCGTGCGCGGAAGGCTGGGTTGTCGGCTCGGTCTTCGACGGTGGCAGAGAACCGACCACGGGGCGGTGGGGTCTGGGGCCAGGATGCGGAGGTGGAGTGCCTGCGGGGTCGTCCGATGCGGATCTTGTCCAACGGTTCCTTTAGGACGCCGTGGAGGGTTTCACCGGAGAAGCTGGCGAGATCGATCGTGACGTGGTCCTGCTCGAAGGACCATTCGATGTGGGGGCGCAGGCCGTTAGGGCGCTGGCACCTAAGTACAAGATCGTCATCCCGTTGGGTGCGGGCTGTGGTCTCCGGCAAGGGGAAGTCTTCGTTCTGTCCACAAAGTACACCAATCGGGATGAGATGCTTCTCCGCATCGTTCGCCAGATCCGGATCGTGGACGGTGCAGGTCATCGCTCAGCCAAAGGGCGGCAAGGAACGGGACGTGCCGCTTCCGGACAGCGTGCTCCGGGAATTGGGCGCCTACGTGGAGGAGTTCCCGCCGGTCGAGGTGACCTTGCCGTGGAAGGAGGCGGACGGGGAACCCGAGACGATCTCGTTGATCCTCGTCAGCCAGTACGGCAAGCCGGTTCGGCGGGATGGCTTCAACCAGTACGTGTGGACCACTGCGCTGGAACACGCCAAGGCCGAGCGGACTCTGCGGCAGGACGGGATGCACGCGCTGCGGCACTTCTACGCCTCGGTGCTGCTGGACGCGGGGGAGGTCGATCAAGGCCCTTGCTGAGTGGCTCGGGCACTCGGACCCGGCCTTCACGATGCGGGTCTACACGCACCTGCTGCCGTCCATCCAGGAGCGGACGCGCAAGGCGGTTGATCGTGTGCTTGCGGGTTCGGTCGAGGGGAACGAGCATGATCCGCAGACCGACGACCCGGAAGACTTGGCGGACGGCCTGTAGACGGCCTGAGCGGAAGGCGAGGGACGAAGTGGCTGGTCAGTTCGCCGCGTACCAGAACGAGATCTACCTCCAGGGCCTCGCGGGGCAGGTGCCGCCGTTCACCACCGACCTCGCGGGCTTGGAGGAGTCGGCGCGGCAGCGGCTCGGGCCCGGTCCGTTCTGGTACGTGGCCGGCGCGGCCGGGACGGGTGCGACGGCGCGGGCCAACCGGGAGGCGTTCGACCGGTGGCGGATCGTGCCGCGGATGCTCACCGACGCCACGCAGCGGCACCTCGGGGTGAGCGTGCTCGGCGCCCGGCTGCCCGCGCCGGTGCTGCTCGCGCCGATCGGCGTGCAGTCGATCCTGCACCCCGACGGCGAACTGGCCACCGCGCGGGCCGCCGCCGAGCTGGGGTTGCCGTTCGTGCTGTCCACGGCCTCCTCCCACACCATCGAGGAGGTCGCCGACGCCGCGGGTGACGGCGAGCGCTGGTTCCAGCTCTACTGGCCCAGCGAACCGGACGTGTGCGCGAGCATCCTGGGCCGCGCCCGCGCCGCCGGGTACCGGGTGCTGGTGGTCACCCTCGACACGTGGACCCTCGCCTGGCGACCGCGTGACCTGGACCAGGCGTACCTGCCGTTCCTGCGTGGCGTCGGCACGGCGATCCCGTTCTCCGACCCGGCGTTCCGCGCGGGGCTCGCGGCGTCGCCGGAGGAGGACCTGCCGATGGCGATCCTGCGCTGGGTCCAGCTGTTCACGGGCACCGACAAGTCGTGGGACCAGCTGTCGTTCCTGCGCGAGCACTGGGACGGCCCGATCGTGCTCAAGGGCGTCCAGCACGTGGACGACGCGCGCAAGGCCGTGGACGCGGGCGTGCAGGGCGTCGTGGTGTCCAACCACGGCGGTCGGCAGGTGGACGGCGCGGTCGGGTCGCTGGACGTGCTGCCGGGTATCGCGGAAGCCGTCGGCGAGCAGGTCGAGGTGTTGTTCGACTCGGGCGTGCGTGGTGGCGCGGACGTCGTGAAGGCGTTGGCGCTCGGGGCGAAGGCCGTCCTCGTCGGGCGGCCGTTCGCGTACGGGCTCGCCCACGGCGGGCAGCCGGGCGTGCGGCACGTCCTGCGCAGCCTGCTCGCCGAGTTCGAGCTGACCCTCGCGTTGTCCGGGCACCGCAGCCCGGCCGAACTCAGCCCCGAGGTGCTGCTTCCGCGCTGAGCTGCCGCAGCCTGCCCTGGATGGTGGCGAAGTCCGCGGGCTGCACGGTGAGCCACGGCGTGCCGTCGCCACCGGTCGACTTCGCCGACAGGTAGCGGCCGGTGACCGTGTCGAAGAACGTCAGCGGCGCGGCGCAGCGGTGCTTGCGGCCGTACCGGTCGCGGCGGGCGGCGAACAGCTGCCCGCCGCCGGTGCGCGGCTCCGCCAGCAGCTTGCGGACGCCCTGCGCCTCCGCCACGTGCGCCCCGGTCGGCCGGCTGGCCTGGAGGAACGACCGCTCGCCGTCGTCGTCGCTCCGGGCGTGACGTGGTTTGTCGGCCAGGGCGTCGGCGGGCAGCGACAGCACGCCGCCGCGGCCCGGTCCGGCCTCGGGCAACGCCGCCACCAGCGACTGCACCGCGTCCTCCGGCCGGACCGGTTCCACCGTGAAGTGCTTGTCCGGCCGCAGCACGACGCGCAGCGCGTCGTCGCCCGACTGGGCCACGAGGGCGCTGCGCGTGTCGCTGTCGCCGACGTTGAAGAACGCGTAGAACTCGACGGCGGCCCCGGCGATGAGGCGCAGCGACCGCGCGAGGTCGGCGTGCACCTGCCCGCCACGCGCCAGCCCGAGGCGTTCCAGGTCCGCCCACGCGTTGCGCGTCATGTCCGCCAGCCCGCCGACGTCGCCCTCGGCGAGGCGGTCCTCGTCGAAGTCGACGTTCGTCAGGAGCGCGTTGTGCAGCATCGGCAGACCCTCGGCCTGCCAAGCGGTGTAGAGCGCGACGACCGGGATCGCCACCTTGGTGCGCAGCACGGTCTACTCCCCGATGACCGGCGGGGCGACCATGGTGCCGTCGCCGAAGATGTCCTCGGTCTCCTGGAGGTACGAGGCGGACTTGTGCTCCTTGTCCTCCTCGCCCTGCCCGTGACCGGCGCCGCCGCCCATACCGCCCATGCCCGCGCCGAGACCGCCACGAGCACCGGCCGCACCCGCGCCGTTCGGGCCGAAACCCCCGCCGCCGGAACCGAAGCCGCGTTCGGGCAGCGCACCGGACATGCCGCCACCACCCAGCGGGCCCGCGCCGGGCAGTCGTCCGCCCAGCCCACCCGGGCTGCCCGGGCCACTTGGTCCACCGAGCCCCCCTCGACCGCCGCCGGGACCGCCGGGACCGCCGCCCGGCGTGGTCGGCACGCCACCCCGGCCGCCGCCCGGACCGGGCAGCCGCACCGGGGGCCGCTGGGTGTCGCGGCGGTTGCGGGGGTCGTTCGGGTTGCGGGGGTCGTAGGGCGGGCGCGGGTCGAACGGCGGCGGCACGCGCGGGTCGACCGGGTTGCGCGGGTCCGTCGTGCGTGGCGGGTCGATGTTCGGCGGCGGGGTGACGGGCCGGTCCGGCGGGTCGACCTGCGACTTGCGCGTGGTGCCGTCGTCGTTGCCGCCGGGCGGGGTGGGCGGTGGCACGGTCGGTTCGCCCCACTGCCTGCGGGTGTTGCCGTCGCTGCCACCCGGGTCGGTGCCCCTGCCGTCGTCGCCGACCTCGTCCCGGCCGTTCCACTCCTTCGGGCGGGGGATCGGCGGCTCACCACCGCCGTCGTCGATGCCCGCGCCGATCTCCTCCGGCGACTGGAACGTCGGCATGGCCGCGCCCGCGGCGTTGGCCGAGCTGCCGTAGGTGCTGAGCACCTGCATGTTCCTGGCGTTGACCTGCTGGCTCTTCTCGACCGCGTCGTCGTAGTCGGTGTCCCACGGGAGCGCGTCGTTGTACCAGGGCTTGTCCGGCACGTCGACGGGCTTCTCCACCGAGTCCCGGGCGAGCCGGAAGGAGTCGCTGATCTGCGACGTGTTGCCGGCAGCGGACCGCGCACTCGTCCCCGCCGCCTCGGACCAGCTCGCCAGCGGCGAGGTGGACGAACGAGCCTGATCCCCGGCCGCCCCCTCCCACACCGCCCCGGAGTCCGCGACGGCCTTGTTGATCAGGTACGCGACTTCCATGTGCTCGCGGCCTGCCATTTCCCACATCCGCTGCGACGCGTCGGTGGTTCGCTCCGGCCCGATGCCGTCCTTGAACCACCCGTAGATCTTGTCCGCGCCGATGCCCACCTGGAGCAGCGCGAAACCCCCGAGGTCCGTGTCGGAACCGATGGAAGGAGCCATGACCTACCCCTTCAGATTGGCGACGACCGTGCCGGCGACCTGCTCCGCCGTGCCGCACGCGTTTCCGTCGTTCAGCTTGTCGTTCTTGCCGATGGTCGCCTGGATCAACACGAATTCCGTGGCGGAGGTGCGGACGGCGGCGTTGCAGTTGCGCTTGCCGTCGGCGCCGTCGAAGACGGCGGCCTGGTAGCCCGCGATCTTGGTCTCGCGGAAGGTGGAGAACGCGGCGCTGTTGCTCACGCCCTCCTCGAAGGTCCTGCCCTTCACCGAGAACGCCACCTTGAAGGTGGAATTCGCGAGCGAGTCCTTGCCCTGGTAGGTGCAGGTCGGACCATCGATGCCCTCGGCCTCGGCCTTGGCCTCGCGGAACGTGCTCAGCTCGCTCTGCTGGGCCGGCGTGAGAATCGTGCAGGGTGCGCCGAGGTACTTCTTCAGATCCAGGTCCGGCTGCCCACTTGACCCGCCCTTGGCAGTGGTCGTGGTGCCGCCGCCCGGTGTGGCGGTCGGGGTGCCCTTGACGTCGTTCGAGCTGCACGCGGCCAGTGCGGCGACAGCCGCACCCGCGACCGCGATCGCGCGGAGTGTGCGAATCAAGGAATTCAGTCCTTCGGCTTGAGTGCGTCGGCAGCCGCCGAGTCGGTGCCCTTGTACTCGTCCAGTGCCTGCTGGATGTTCGCGATGGTCTTCTCCAGCGCTTCTTGCGCTTTGAGGTTGGCCCACGCGTAGCCGCCTTCCTCTGACCCGGCGGCGCGTTGGATGGCGAGCGTGGCCATGCCGCTGTAAACGTCCTTCCCGGGAGGTTTGCCGAACAGGATCTGCTCGGTCTCCCGCTTGACGTCCAGCAGCTTCTCCAACGCCAGTTTCAGGCCGTCGAGGAGGCGTTCTGCCTCCGCCGGCTCGACGTAGAACCTCGTCTTGGTCGAGACGAAACCACCACCGGCGCCACCGGCCACCGTGTCGGCCGTGAAACCCAGCTTGCGGCCCCCACCGCCCGCGTCCAGCATCGCTCGCGCTCCCCTCACGCCAACCGCCGATCAATGATGGCACAGGGGTCCTGCTCCGGAAGGGTGTTCGGAGTGGTTGCCGGACCCGGTTGGGCGGTGTCCGATTCGTTCAAGACCGCGCGGGACCGATGGGCCTAGCGTGAGTCGCATGTTGGATGCGGCAAGGTCCTTTCTTTGGCACCACGCACGGGTGCTGGAGCAGCGGCGGTTCGGGTTCTTGTTCGACGGCGGGCCGGCGGAGCCGGTGGTGGCGGCGGTCGCGGCGTACCGCAACGAAGACGGCGGGTTCGGGCACGCGCTGGAGCCGGACGGCCGGGGGCCGACCAGTCAGCCGCTGCACACGTGGACGGCGTTGAACCTGCTGCACGAGGTGGGCGACGACCGGTTCGTGGCCGGGGCCGCCGGGTTCCTCGCGTCGATCGCGAACGAGGACGGCGGTGTGCCGAACTGCCTGGCGACGGCGGCGGACCACCCCCGTGCGCCGTGGTGGCGGGTGTCGGGGGACAGCGACCTGCTGATGACGGCGCTCGTGGCGAGCGTGCTGCACCGGTTCGGGGTGGCGGACCCGTGGCTGGAGCGGGCGACGGTGTTCTGCTGGGAGCGGGTCGACGGAATGGCCGAGACACACCCCTACGAGGCCGCCGCGTGTCTCGCGTTCCTCCAGGACGTGCCGGACCGGCCGCGGGCCGAGCGGGCCGCGGCGCGGTTGGGCGAGCTGGTGCGCGAGCAGGGGTTGGTGGACCTCGGGGAAGGCCAGGCGGCGGAGGGTTACGCGGCGGGCGAGACGCACCGGCCGCACCACTACGCGGCCACGCCGGACAGCCTGGCGCGCCGCTGGTTCAGCGACGACGAGATGACGCGCGACCTGGACGAGCTGGTCGCCGCGCGTGCCGACGACGGCGGCTGGACGTTCCCGTGGCCCGCGTGGACCCCGGTCACCACGCACGAGTGGCGGCCGATCGTCACCATCGAGGCGTTGCGCACGCTGCGTGCCTACGACCGGATCAGCTGACCCAACGGCACACCGGCCAGGTCCTTCACGTCCCGCGACAGGTGGGCCTGGTCGGCGTACCCGGTGCGGTGGGCGATGTCCGCGAACGCCACACCGCGCCGGGCGAGCTTCACCGCGTGGTCGAAGCGCAGCACCCGGTGCAGGGTCTTCGGGCCGTAGCCGAACGCGTCGAGACTGCGGCGGTGCAGTTGCCGGGTGCTGACGCCGAGGTCGTCGGCGAGCGCGGCGACGGGCGTGCGGCCGACGGTGGCGGCGACGGCCGCGGCCAGCGGGTCGGGCGGGCTCGCGCGCAGGCGGGCGCGGGCGGCGTCGGCCAGCACGGCGCACGGGTCGTCGGCCGCGGCCAGCGCGTCCCCAAGGGCTTCGGTGTCGGGCCACAGCTCGGCCAGCGGCACGCGCTGGTCGCGCAGCACGTGTGCCGGGACGCCCAGCACGGCCGGTCCCACGCCGGGGCCGAAGCGCACACCGTGCAGCTCGCCGGGCTCGGTGGTGGTGATGTGCGCCCTGGTGTCCGGGCCCGCCACGAACAGCCGGCCGGAGGACGACCAGATCACGTCGGTGCGCCCGTCGGGCACGACCCGGCCCACCCCGGGCTCGGCGGCGGCCCGTCGCCAGGCGCAGTCCAGTCCGGCGGCGGGCCGCTCGACGTAGGTGTCCGGCACGGGGCCAGCCTAGGTCGCGAACCTGAGCCAGTCGACGCTGACGAACGCCGCCGGCTGCCCGCTGGTGAACGTGACGTGCACGTCGTGGGTGCCGGTGACGCCGGTGATGTTCGCGGGCACGGTCCGCCACGACTGCCACCCGCCCGTGTCGGCGATGGCGAAGCTGCCGACCGGTGTCGCGGTGGGGCTGTCCAGCCGGACCTCCACCAGCCCGCTGACCCCGGCCGCCGCGCCGGACGCGGCACGGGCGAGGAACTGCCGGGCCGTGCCGGAACCGAACCGGACGCCGGAGAACCGCAGCGAGTCGCCGTTCTTGAGCCGCGTCACGGCCGTGGGCTCGGCGACGCCGCCGGACCGCGCGGTCGCCTGCTCGGCCTGGATCTCCGCGTACGCGTCCCAGCCCGCGGCCGTGCCGCCCGCCGTCCACACGGCGACGTAGTCGACCAGCATCGAGCGGCCCGGTGCGGTGGCGGCGGTGGGCGTCGCGCGTCCGGCCACGCCGTTCGGGAACGCGCCGCCGATGGCCAGGTTGAGCAGCACGAAGTAGCCGGCGTGCGAGGTCATGTTCGCCCACGTGGTGGCGTCGAAGCGGGTGCGGTCGACGCTGTGGAAGCGCTGGCCGTCGACGTACCAGCGGAACTGCGCGGGCGACGTGCTCTCGTCCCACTCGAAGCGGAACGTGTGGAACGCCGACCGGCAGGGCGTGCCGGGGCACGGGCGGTTCGCGCCGATGCCGTTGGCCTCGCCGCACGGGCCGCCGGGGTTGACACCGCAGTGCAGCACGCCCCAGACCGAGTCGAGGCCGTTGACGTTCTCCATGACGTCGAACTCGCCGATGCCCGGCCAGTTCCAGTAGTTGCCGCGGAACGGCGCGCCGAGCGCCCAGAACGCGGGCCAGTAGCCGAGCGCGGCGTCACCGGAGACGTCGGGCAGCCGGATGCGGCTCTCGATGGCGACCTTGCCGCCGGCGGGTGGGCGGAAGTCGGCGCGCCGGGACTCGATGCGGGCGGACGTCCAGCGGCCGGCCGCGTCGCGCAGCGCGGTGATGCGGAGGTTGCCCGTGCCGTCGAGGGCGAGGTTGGACGGGGAGGAGGTGTACTCCTGGACCTCCCCGGTGCCCCAGTTCGCCGGACCGCCGGGGTAGCCGTGGCCGAGGTCGACCAGCCACTGGTTCGCGGCGGGCGGCGTGCCGGCGGGGCCGGTGAAGTCGTCGCTCCAGCGCAACGCCCAGCCCGGTGGGGTGGGCGGCACGGAGGCGGGTGTCGCGCCGGGCAGGGCGGGTGACGCGGCGGGTTGTGCGAGGTGGGCGGCGGGCGCTGCGGGTGACGCGGCGGATCGGGCGATGTGCGGGGCGGGCGCGGCCGGTGACGCGGCGGATTGCGCGGCGGACCCGGCGGGCGGTGCGGCGGGCGCGGCGGTGGAGGTCGTGGGTGCGGTGGCGGCGAGCAGGGCCGTTGCGGCGGCCAGGGCCAGATGTCGCGGGGTGGTTGCCATGGGGGCTCCCTCGTCGGTCCGGACAGCACCAATGAGAGCGCTCCCATCTGCCTCCGCTCAATCGGCCGAACGAACGACGAACCCCTATTTCGCGTCCGCGTAGCTGTCCACCGGCACGGCCTTCAGCGGGAACCGGACGGGGGTTTCGCCGAACACCAGCCGGGACGCCTCGGCGCCGGCCGCGGACACCTCCCCGCACACCGCGTCCGCCACCTCCGCCGGGCAGTGCACCAGCACCTCGTCGTGCTGGAAGAACACCAGGTGCGCACCCGGCGCGGACCGGTGCAGGCGTCGCCGGAGGGCGCCCAGCAGGGCGGCCGTCCAGTCGGCCGCGCTGGCCTGCACCACGAAGTTCCGCGTGAACCGACCCCACTCCCGGGCCGCCCGCCGGGACTGCCGCGCCGCGTCCTCCCCCTCGTCCGCGTTGCCGGTGACGGCACGCCACGCCTCCGACGGCGGCGGGCTGGTGCGGCCCAGGCGGGAGCGCACCACGCGGCCCTGCTCGCCGGCGGTGGCCGCCGCCTCCACGTAGCCGACCGCGTCCGGGAACCGGCGGCGCAGCACGGCGAGCAACGGGCCCGCCTCGCCGCTGGTGCCGCCGTACATCGCGGACAGCATGGCGATCTTCGCCCGGTCCCGGTCGCCGTCGAACGCGTCCGCCGCCAGGTTCGTGTAGAGGTCGTCGTCACCCGACACGGCCGCCAGCCGCCGGTCGCCGGACAACGCCGCGAGCACCCGCGGCTCCAGCTGCGCGGCGTCCGCCGCGACCAGCTTCCAGCCCGGGTCGGCGACCACGGCACGCCGCAGCGTGCGCGGGATCTGGAGCGCCGCGCCACCCCGCGTCGCCCACCGCCCGGACACCACGCCACCCACCACGTAGTCCGGCCGGAACCGCCCGCCGGCCACCCACTGGTCCAGCCACGACCAGCCGTGCGCCACCCACAGCCGGGCCAGTTCCTTGTACTCCAGCAGCGGCGCGACCGCCGGGTGGTCGACCTCCTTGAGCACCCACGCCCGCGCGGACGGGACGTCCACGCCCTCCCGCCCGAACGCGCGCACGATGCCGGACGGGTGGTCGGGGTTCACCGCCCGCCCGCCGAACGCCGCCGTGATCCGGTCAACCAGCTCGGCGAGCCTGGCCGGCCGCGCGCCGTTCACCGGCCGCGCTCCCAGCAGCTCCACCAGCAGGTCCTCGTGCACGTCGGCCCGCCACGGCAGCCCGAAGTGCGTCATCTCCGCCGCCGCCAGCGCGCTCGCCGACTCGGCGGCGAACAGCAGCCGCAGCCGGTCCGGGTGCGGCAGGCCCGCCGCGACCCGCTGCTGCTCGGCGTGCACCGCGATCACCGCGTCCAACGGGTCGGCGCCGCCGGGCAGCGGCTCGCGCTCCGGCTCGAACAGGGTCGGCTGGGCGTCGCGCTTGCGGGGACCCCGGTCCGCCGGCACGGGCAGCCCGCGCAGCCGGGCCACCGCCGCCGCCAACCCGCGCGGCTCGCCGTGCGCGCCGCGGTGGGCCAGCAGCAGCGACTCGACGTGGTGCAGGTCCAGGCAGCGCTCCACCCGCACGCCACGCGCCAGCAGGCCCGGGTACACCTCGGCGGTCGCGGGCCACAGCCAGCGCGGGCCGTCCTCCTCCAGGGCGGCCACGGTCGCGGCCAGGTCGGTGGTCTCCACGACCGGACCGGCGGGCGCCCCGGTCGCGGAGAGCCGCCGGACCCGGCCGGCGTTCTCCCCGTGTGACACCAAGGCGACCATCACCACCCGATTGTGCACATGGGGTACGACATCGCGGTGCACCGCGCGACCGGCGGGGACACCCGTTCGTGGCTCCGGGCGGCGGGCAGGATGTGCGCCGTGGAACGCATCCTGTCGCCCGGCGAGTTGCTCGACGCGCGTCACGAGGTGGTGCCCTTCCACGGTCGCGTGGAGGAACTGGCGACGCTGACCCGGTGGCGGGACGAGGGCGGCCGGGCGTCCCTCCTGCTGCTGCACGGTCCGCCCGGCGTGGGCAAGACGCGCCTGGCGCACCGGTTCGCGGCGGGCGGCGGCGTGCTGGTGGTGGACGACGCCGACCTGGTGCCGTGGCACGAGCTGCACCAGGTGCTCCAGGAGCAGGCCGGGCGGGTCCGGCTGCTGGTGGTGGCGCGTGACGCGGACTGGTGGTGGTCGGCGCTGCGGCAACGCGCGGCCGACCTCGGCTACACCGCGGCGGAGCTGGCGCTCGCGCCGTGCCCCGAGGAGCACCCGGAGTCGTTCCGCACGGCGTGCTGCCGGTTCGCGGGCCTGCTCGGGCTGCCCCGGCCGGACGTGCCGACACCGCCCGCGGAGACCCTGCACGACCTGCACCTGGCCGCGCTGGCCGCGGTGCACGGCTCGCCGGCGAGCGAACCGGTGGCGCTGGTGCGGTGGCTGGCCGACCTCGACCCGGACCCGCCCGCCGCGGGCAGGCACGCCGAGGACGTGCTGGCGGTGGCCCTGCTCGACGACCGGATCGAACCCGACCGCACGCCGCACGCGCTGGCGGCGCTGCTGCGGGCCGCCGGGCGCTGGCCGCACGTGCTGCGTCGCGCGGAGGCGTTGTTCACCGCCGAGCCGGACCTGGTCGCGAACGTCGACGCGGGCCCGCTCACCGCGCTCGCGACCAGGCCCGAGGTGGCACGCGCCATCGCCAGACGGGTGTTCGAGGAGCCGCGCTTCCACGGCGACGTGCTGCCCGCCGTGCTCACCCGCACCCTGCTGCGGCAGCGCGCGGCCGTCGCGGACAAGCCGGAGCTGGCCGAGCTGCACGGGATGCTCGGCGCGCGGGCCGCGATCGCCGCGTTGCGGGCGGAGGCGCTGGCCGCCGCGCGCACGGAGGTCGCGCTCTACCGCGAACTGGTGGCCGAGGACCCGGCGGAGTACCGGCCGGCGCTCGCCGACGCGTTGGGCGACCTGTCGTTGCGGCTGGTCGCGGTGGGCCGCGAGCAGGAGGCGCTGGCGGTCTCGGCGGAGGCCGCGGCGCAGGCGCGGGAGGCGGTCGAGGACGACGAGGAGTGCACGCCGCAGCTGGCCGCCGCGCTGGAGCGGCTGGGCGTGCGGAACGCCGCGCTCGGGCGGCGTGCCGACGCGCTGGCCGCGGTGAGCCACGCCGCGTTGCTCTACCAGGAGCTGCACGAGGCGCGGCCGGCGTTGTTCCGGCTCGACCTGGCGAAGATCACCCACCACCTGGCGGTGCGGTTGCACGAGGTCGGCCGGCGGGTGGAGGCCGGTGACGCGGCGCGGTCGGCGGTGTGGCGGTGGCGTGCCGTGGTGGCCGCGGACCCCCGTTACGAGGCCGAGTTCGCCCGCACGCTGGGCGCGTTGGCGAACCTGCTGGCGGTGCTCGGCCTGGGCGGTGAGGCGGAGGTGGCGGCCGGCGGTTCGATCGAGGTGCTGCGCAGGCTCGCCGCGGCCAACCCGCGTGATTTCGAACCCGAACTCGCCACCGCCCTGGGCGCGCTGGGCGCGGTGCTGCGTGGTCCGGACCGGCGTGCGGACGCGCTCGCGGCGGCCGAGGAGGCGGTGCGGCTGTGGCGGCGGATCGCGCGGGACGGCGACCCGCGCGCGGTCGGCAGGCTCGCCGCCGCGCTGCTGGACCAGCTCGACGTGCCGGTGCCGGGTGACCGCCTGCCGGTGGCCCAGGAGGCGGTGGACCTGCTGCGGCCCCTGGCGGAGCGGTACCCGGCGCGGTTCGCGGCGGCGTTCGCCGCGGCGCGCTGCCGGCTGGCCGGGCTGCTGCTCGCGACGGGCCGCGAGCACGCGGCGCGGCAGGTGGTGGCGAACCTGGTGGGGCAGGTGCCGGGACCGGACGCGCGGCTGGCCCGCGCGTGGGCCGCGTTGTCCGACGAACTGGCCGCGGTGGCGCACGACGAGGACGCGTTGCGGTGCGCCGAGCACGCCGCCGAGTGCTGGCGGGACCTGGTGGGGCGGTGCGACGTGGCGGCGCGGGCGTACCCGTTGGCGGTGCGGCGGGTGGCCGTGCTGACCCACGCGGCACGCGGGCTGGGCGCGTTGTCCCGCGCGCGGCAGGCCGTGCTGGCCTGGCACCTGGTCCGCACGCCCGGCGAGCTGGCCGCCGACCCGGACTACGCCGAGGCGTTGACCGGGTACGCGGTGCTGTGCGTGCAGACCAGGGTGGAGCTGGACCGGGCGCTGGCGGCGGCGCACCGGGCGGTGGTGGTGCTGCGGGCCGCGCGGGTGGCGCCCGACCGGTTCGCCGCCGCCGTCGCGGCCGTGGAGGACGTGGTCCGGGCGCACCCCGACCCGCAGGTCGCGCGCACCCGGACCAGGGCGATGGTCGCCCGGGACTGGCCTAGCCCCGCGTGAGCAGCGCCCGCAGGAAGAACGCCACGTTGGCCGGGCGCTCCGCGAGCCGCCGCATGAAGTAGCCGTACCACTCGTCGCCGTAGGGCAGGTACACCCGCATCCGGTTGCCCTCGGCGGCCAGGCGGCGCTGCTCCTCGGGCCGGATGCCGTACAGCATCTGGAACTCGTAGCTGTCCTTCGACCGGTGGGCGGCGAGGTCGGTGGCGATCGCGATCAGCCGCGGGTCGTGCGACGCGACCATCGGGTAGCCCTCACCCGCCATGAGCACCTTCAGGCAGCGCACGTACGACAGGTCGACGTCCGCCTTGTCCTGGAACGCCACCGAGGCGGGCTCCTGGTACGCGCCCTTGCACAGCCGGACCCGGGACCCGGCGTGCGCCAGGTCCCGGCAGTCCTGCTCGGTGCGCTTCAGGTACGCCTGGAGCACCGCGCCGACCCACGGGAAGTCCACCCGCAGCTCGCGCAGGATGCCCAGCGTCGAGTCGGTGGTGGTGTGGTCCTCCATGTCCAGGGTGACCGTGGTGCCGACCGCGCCCGCCGCCGAGCAGATGCGGCGCGCGTTGTCCAGGGCGATCTTCTCCCCGTCGACCGGCAGGAACTGGCCCACCGCGGACAGCTTCACGGACACCTCGGCCCGGTCGGCGTACCCCGCGGTCTCCAGGCGGCGCAGCAGTTCGAGGTACGCCTCCGCGGTGGCCGTCGCCTGCTTGGCGTCACGCGTGTCCTCGCCCAGGTGGTCGAGCGTGACCAGGCGGCCGTCGGCGAGCACCTCGCCGGTGGTGGCGATCGCGGCGTCCACGTCGTCACCGGAGACGAAGCGCTTGACGACGGGCCGGGTCAGCGGCGTGCGTTCGACGAGCGAGCGGATCGCCCCGGAGCGCGAGGCGGCGAGCAGTGTCGAGCGGAGCATGGTCACCCCTGGTGCGGGTAGCGGTGGGAGGTCGGAGGCGTGAACGTCTCCTTGATGGAGCGGGGGCTCACCCAGCGCAGCAGGTTGTGCACCGAGCCCGCCTTGTCGTTGGTGCCGGACGCCCGGCCCCCGCCGAACGGCTGCTGGCCGACGACCGCGCCGGTCGGCTTGTCGTTGACGTAGAAGTTGCCCGCGGCGAACCGCAGCGCCTCCTGCGCGTGGGCGATGGCCGCGCGGTCCTGGGCGATGATCGCGCCGGTCAGGCCGTACGGCGCCGCGCTCTCCATCTGCTTGAGCACGGTGTCGTAGTCGCTGTCGTCGAACACGTGCACGGCCAGCACCGGGCCGAAGAACTCGGTGGTGAACACCTCGTGCGCGGGGTTCGAGCCGAGCAGCACGGTCGGGCGCACGAAGTAGCCGTCGGTGTCGTCGGCGGTGCCGCCGGCCGCGATCTCCAGCGAGGAGTCGCCGCGTGCCGCCTCCAGCACGCCGGACAGCTTGTCGAACGAGCGCCGGTCGATGACGGCGCCGAGGAAGTTCGACAGGTCCGTGACGTCACCCATGGTGAGGGACTCGACGTCGGCCAGGAAGTCGTCCTTCATGCGGTTCCACACCGAGCGCGGGACGTACGCGCGGGACGCGGCGGAGCACTTCTGGCCCTGGTACTCGAACGCGCCGCGGACCAGGGCGGTGCGCAGCACGTCGGGGTCGGCGGACGGGTGCGCGAGCACGAAGTCCTTGCCGCCGGTCTCGCCGACGATGCGCGGGTAGGACCGGTAGTTCGCGATGTTCGCGCCGACCTGGCCCCACAGGTGCTGGAAGGTCCTGGTGGACCCGGTGAAGTGGATGCCCGCGAGGTCGGGGTCCGCGAGCGCCACCTCGGACACGGCCAGGCCGTCGCCGGGCAGCAGGTTGATCACGCCGGGCGGGAGGCCCGCCTCCTCCAGCAGCCGCATGGTGAGGTGCGCGGCGAAGCTCTGCGTGGGCGAGGGCTTCCACAGCACCACGTTGCCCATCAGGGCGGGCGCGGTGGGCAGGTTGCCCGCGATGGCGGTGAAGTTGAACGGCGTGATCGCGTAGACGAAGCCCTCCAGCGGGCGGTGGTCGGTGCGGTTCCACACGCCGGGGGAGGACTGCGGCTGCTCGGCGAGGAGCTGCCGGCCGAACGACACGTTGAAGCGCCAGAAGTCGATCAGCTCGCACGCGGCGTCGATCTCGGCCTGCACGGCGGTCTTGGACTGGCCGAGCATGGTGGCGGCGTTCAGCGTCTGGCGCCACGGCCCGGCGAGCAGGTCGGCGGCCTTGAGCAGGATCGCCGCGCGGTCGTCGAAGGACAACGCGCGCCACGCCGGCGCGGCCTTCTTGGCCGCCTCGACGGCGTCCCGGGTGTCCTGCTGCGTCGCGCCGTGCAGCGTGCCCAGGACGGCGCGGTGGTTGTGCGGCTGGACGACGTCGAAGCGCTCGCCGCCGCCCACCCGCTGCTCGCCGCCGATGGTCAGGGTCAGTTCGGTGGGTTCCTTGGCCAGCTCGGCCAGCTTCGCCTGCAACTGCGCGCGCTCCGGGGTACCGGGTGCGTAGCTGAGGACGGGCTCGTTCACCGGTGCGGGGACCCTGGTCACGGCATCCACAAGCAGCTCCTTCGCCACATGGTTGTGTCGGCTTCACGGTAGGACTACCGAGCGTGCACACCGTTGTCCGCACGGCTAGGCTTGCGTGTGCTCCGTTGTCCGCGCGGACAAACGTGCGGCCGGTCGGCTGCCGACCGGAAGGGGGTGCGGGTGAGCCTGCGCCAGGTGTTGATCGCGCTGGGTGATCCGCTGGTGGAACTCCAGGTCGCGCCGCACGGCCTGGAGGTCGACGTGCACGACGTGGTGATCCTCGACCCGGACGACGCGCCCGACATCCGGCCCGGCGACCTCGCCCTGGTGGTCGGCGCGCGTGGCCGGGCGGCGCTGCCGCTGGTCCGGGCCGCCGGGCAGGGCGGCGCGGCGGCCGTCGCGGTGAAGGTGGACGCGCCCGCGCCGGTGCTGCGGCAGGCCGCGGCGGACGCGGGCGTGGCGTTGCTCGGGGTGCGGCCGGAGGTGCGGTGGGAGCACCTGGAGTCGCTGGCCCGCGGTGTGGTGAGCAGCGCGCGGCTGACCGCCGACGCGGGCGCGGGCGAGGTGCTCGGCGACCTGTTCGGCCTGGCCCAGACGATCGCCGCGTTGACCGGCGGCATCGTCAGCATCGAGGACACCGCGAGCCGCGTGCTGGCCTACTCGCGCTCCTCGGACGAGGTGGACGAGCTGCGGCGGCTGTCCATCCTCGGCCGCCAGGGACCCGAGCCGTACCTGAAGATGCTCCGCGAGTGGGGCGTCTACCAGCGGTTGCGCTCCGGTGAGGACGTCGTGCGCATCGACGAGCGGCCCGAGTTGGGCATCCGGCGGCGGATCGCGATCGGCGTCCGCGCGGGCAACCAGCCGCTGGGCACGATCTGGGTGCAGGAGGGCGCGACGCCGCTCACCGAGCGGGCGGAGCGGGCGTTGCTCGGCGCGGCGCGGGTGACCGCGCTGCACCTGGTGCAGCAGCGCGAGCCGACCGCCGCGTTCCGGGAGAACCTGCTGGCGTCGCTGCTGGACGGCCGGATGGACGCGGCGTCGGTGGCCGGGCAGATCGGCGCCGACCCGGCCAAGCCCGCCGCCGTCGTGGTGTTCGCGTTGCGCGGCCAGGAGAACGCCGACCGCACCCAGCACGAGCTGCGGCACGCCGAGCTGACCGGCCTGATCTCCGTGCACGCCGCCGCGTACCGGCGCAGCGCGCTGGTCAGCCAGTCCGCCGGGCGCACCTACGTGTTGTTGCCCGACCTGCCGCCGACCGCGCCGCTGCTCGCGCTGACCAGGGAGATCGTCGCCGCCGCGCGCAAGCACATGGGGCTGCGGGTGCAGGGCGCGATCGGTTCCACCGTGCCGACCGTGGACGAGGTCATGGTGTCCCGGCACGAGGCGGACCGCGTGCTCGACGCCATGGGCCGCGACCTGGACGTGGACGTCGCCACGCTCGCCGACGTCCGGTCGCGGGTGCTGGTCAGCGAGACCCTGGCGCTGCTCGCCGAGCACCCGCGCATCCGCGACCCCCGGCTGGACCGGCTCGAACCGGAGCTGGCGCGTTCCCTGCTGGCGTACCTGGACGCGTTCGGCGACGTGCGTGCCGCCGCGAGCGGGCTCCACGTGCACCCGAACACCCTGCGGTACCGGGTGCGGCGTGCCGCCGAGGTCGGCGGGTTCGACCTGGACGACCCGCTGCTCCGGCTGTTCGCACAACTGCAACTAAGGCTGCCCTGAGCCCTTCACCGGCCGCACCCTAGGCTCCGCGCCGTGAACCTCGATGCGTCGTCCAGGCGCGGCAGTGACTTCGCCGAGTTGTCCAGGACGGTCAAGCAGGCCGGCCTGCTCGACCGGCGGATCGGCTTCTACGTGGTGTGCCTGGTGGGTGCGCTCGGCGCCCTGGCGGCGGCGGTCGCGGGTGTGGTCGCGCTCGGTGACTCGTGGTGGCAGCTCGGCCTCGCCGCCGTGCTGGCCGTCGTCTACACGCAGATCGCGTTCCTCGGCCACGACGCGGGCCACCGCCAGATGTTCGCGACCAACAAGGCGAACGGGACCGTCGGCCTGCTCCTGGGCAACCTGGTGATCGGCGTCGGCTACGGCTGGTGGATGGGCAAGCACAACCGCCACCACGCCAACCCCAACCACGAGGACGAGGACCCGGACGTCGACATCGCCGTGCTCGCGTTCAGCGCCGAGCAGGCCCAGCGCAAGCGTGGCTTCTTCCGGTGGGTGGTGAAGAACCAGGCGTGGCTGTTCTTCCCGTTGCTGTTGCTGGAGGGTTTCAGCCTGCACGTCATCAGCACGGCCGCCGCGGCACGCCGCGAGGTGCGCGGGTGGCGGCTCGAACTCGTGCTGCTCGCCGTGCACTTCGTGGCGTACTTCGGGTTGGTGTTCGCGGTGATGTCGCCGGGCAAGGCCATCGCGTTCATCGCCGTGCACCAGGGCTTGTTCGGCGTGTACATGGGTTGTTCGTTCGCCCCCAACCACAAGGGGATGCCGGTGTTGTCCGCCGGCCACCGGCTCGACTTCCTGCGCAAGCAGGTGCTGACGTCGCGCAACGTGACCGGCGGCTGGTTCACCGATTTCCTGCTGGGCGGCCTGAACTACCAGATCGAGCACCACCTGTTCCCGAACATGCCGCGACCGCACCTGCGCCGCGTGCGGGTGCTGGTCCGCGACTTCTGCCGGGAGCGGGGCATCTCCTACGCCGAGTGCGGCCTGTTCAGCTCGTACGGGTTCGTGCTGAAGTTCCTGCACGAGGCGGGAGCTGAACTGCGTGGTGGAGAAAAGCTCGCTCGCACAGCGTCCAGGTAGTGGTGGTCAGCAGGTAGACGCCCGCCGCCAGCGGCAGCACGGCGGCGACGAGGACGGTCCCGAACGGCAGCAGCCGCACCAGCTTCGCGAACGGCGGCTGCGGCCCGGCGGCTTCGGCGGCACGCGCCGCCTGCCACCGCGCCGTCGCGAACGCGACCACCGCCAGCGCGGCGAACAACACCAGGAACACGGCGTTGTGGTCGTACGCGCCGAACCAGTGCGCGCCCAGCGGCGTGCCGAGCAACGTGCCTTCCAGCAACGGGTTCGGCGTGGTGACCAAGCGGTACATCACCATGAAGAACGGCACCTGCACCAGGGCGGGCAGGCAGCCCGCCAGCATCGAGGTGCCGTTGGCGCGGTACAGCTCCATGGTCTTCTCCTGGAGCTTGCGCATATCTTTGCCGTGCTTCTCCTGGAGCGCGCGCACTTGCGGTGCGAGCGCGGCCCGCGCCTTCTCGCCGCGCACGGCGGCTCGGCTCAGCGGGTGCATCAGCAGGCGGACGACGACGGTGAACAGGACGATGGCGAGCGCGGGCGTGGCGACGCCCGCCAGGGCTGCGCCCAGGGCGTGGAACAAGGGGGTACTCCGGTTTCAAGCGAGCGGGAAGAGGACTTCAGGCGCTGAGGCCGAGTCCGGGTGCTCGCGGCCGGGGACGCCCCGCGGCGTCGGGGTCGCGCAGGCGCAGGAACGCCGCTTTCAGGGCTTTCTCGCGCAGGGACAGGGAACGCGCCCACGTCGGCGTCGTCCGCTCGGTGGGCGCGGTGGTGAGCAGCAGCGCCACCAGGGCGACCGCCGCGACGGCGGCCAGCAGCTCGGCGGGCGCGTGGAAGAGGGTGAACGCGAACAGACCCGGCAGGTACAGCGCGAGCAGCAGCTGGAGCCTGGTCACGGCCACCTCCCCTCGGGTTCCTCAGTCGAGCGTACCCACCACGGCGGGCCGCGTGGGGTGGTCGTAGCGGATCGTCACGTCGGCGTCCGGCGCGTAGTCGTCGTACGCGGGCAGCACCCACCGCAGCTCCGGGTCGACCTGCCGGGCCAGCGCCGCGTTCGACAGCAGCAGGTGCACGGTCAGCTCGGCGGGCAGCCACTTGTCCAGCAGCAGCGTCCCGTCCAGCACCAGCACGCCGCCCGCGGGCAGCGACACGTAGTCGGCGCGGCTCGCCCGGTCCGCGGTGGCGTCCCACAGCGACGGCAGCACCCGGCCCGTGCCGCCCGGCTCCAGCGGGTCCAGCACCTCCCGCAGCAGGCCGGGCACGTCGACCCAGCCGGTGCGGAACGACTCCGGGTCGGTGTGCCCGAACTCCAGCCGCACCGACGCGGGGCGCAGGAAGTCGGCGGCGGACACCCGCAGGACGGGCCGACCCCGGGCCCGCAGCGGGTCCACGAGCGCGTCGGCGAGCCGTTCCGGGTGCGCGGGCGGCGCGCCGTCGACCAGGACGCGGGTCCACGCGTCGCGCGGCCGGTCGGCGATCCGGTCGACCAGCTCCGCGACCAGGGCGTCCGGCGTCAGCGGGCGGACCTTCACGGCAACGGGTAGTCGTGCCAGCCGGTCGGCAGCTCCGGCACCGGCCAGTCCGGGTCGGGCTCGAACTCCGACCACGCCGGGTCCCACCACGTCGTGCCGGCCGCCACCATCGCCTCGATCTCCGCGCCGGTGCGGCGGATCGCCGCGCCCTGGGCGGCCGTGTACTTGCCGTGCGCCACCTGCTCCTCGAACTCGACGCGGTCCTTGTCCTCCAAGCCGCCCTCCACCGGCAGCCAGTAGTCCAGCTCGTGGTCGAGCGTGTCGAAACCGAAGGGCGTGCGGCGGAAGGGGTCCTGGAGGTTGAGGTACCACCCGGCGAACCGGCGTTGCTCGCCCTGCCAGTACAGGTCGACGGAGTAGGCGTCGCCGGGTCGGTGGAGCTGGAGCTTGCCGTGCCCGCGCCAGTGCGTGTTGCCCGCGGTCCGCCACGGGTGCGGGAACGGGTGGTCCGGGAAACCGAAGCGGGCGCCGGGCACCGTGAAGACGGCCAGCAGCTCCGGCCCGTCCTCGATCACGCGGGTCGGCGTCACCGACCACGGTTTGCCGTGCAGGACTTCCCGGCGCAACGCGACGTCACCAGGTGCGAAGAACCCCATGCGGCCAGCCTAGGCGAGCGTGTGGGGAGGGTCGGGGCAGTGCGGTTCGCGGTGGGGGTGGGTGTGCCGGTGCGGGACATGCGCCAGGTCGGTGTGGTGACGCGGGTCGCGGTGGTGGGCGGGTCAGGCGAGGGCGCGGCGCAGGCGGGTTTCCGCCAGGGCGTGCCGGGGATCGGGTCGGGGCAGGCGGCGCACCAGGCGTTCCAGCACCTCCACGTCCTCCACCGCGCCCGCGAACGCCCACAGCGCGTCGGCGTCGTCGTGGTCCAGCACGCCGCGCCGCACGGCCGCCGCCAGCTCCTCCCGCTCCGCGCGCACCACGGGCGCGTCCGACCGCGGCAGCAGCTCGCCCTGGTACGCCGCCGCCGCGGCGGGCACGTCGCCCGCCCGCAACGCCGCCCGCACGGCCAGGAAATCACCCTGCACGTCCGCCGACAGCCGGTACGGCCTGGTCAGCAGCACGTCACCGAGCTGCGCGCGCAACCGGTGCAGCTCGGCGCGCACGGTGGCCGGGTTGCCGCGCTCGCCGTACAGGTGCAGCGCCAACTGCTCGGCGGTCAGCCCGCGCGGGTGCAGCGCCAGGGCGGTCAGCAGTTCGGCGTGCCGCAGCGACAGCACCAGCGCCCGCCCGCCGAGCGACCCGGCGAGCCCGCCGAGGAAGCGCAGGGACAGCACGGGTCTTCGCCCGCTCCGGCGTGGCACGCGGAGCAGGTACCCCTCGTCCAACGGCTCCACGAGCGCTTCCCGCCCGTCGGCCAACCGCACCCGGTCGGCGGTCACGTCCACGCGCCTGGCTCGCAGGTCCGCCGACGCCAGCACGCGCCCGGTGGGGCTGAGCAGCGCGCCCGGCTCACCGCGCAACGCGGCCAGGTGCGGCCGGTTCGCCTCGCGCAGCCGCTGGTCGCGGAGCGCGAGCCGCACCTGGAGCTGGCTCTCCACCAGGCGCGCGGTGGTTGCCACCAGCGCGCTGATGGTGGGGTGCGCGGTGCGCAGCGACCCGCTGAGGTCGACGACGCCGATCGTCCGGCCGGTGTCCGGGTCCCGCACCGGCGACGCCGCGCACGTCCAGTCGTGGTAGGCCCGCACCAGGTGCTCGGCGGAGTGCACGGTGACGGGCCTGCCCAGGGCGAGCGCGGTGCCCATGGCGTTGGTGCCGATGGCGTCCTCGCTCCACCGCGAGCCCTCGGTCAGGTGCACCCGCTCGGCGCGCCCGCGCACGGCGCTCGCGCCCTCGCACCACAGCACGTGGCCCTCGGCGTCGGTGACGATCATGATCTGGTCGGCGTCCCGGGCGATGGCGACCAGCGTCTCCCGCAGCACGGGCAGCATCGCGGCCAGCGGGTGCGCGCCACGCACCTCGGCGACCTCGTCGGGGGCCAGCACGAGCGGCGGCTGGTGGTGGTCCGGGTCGACCCGCGCGGCCAGGGAGCGCCGCCACGACTCGACGATGAACTCCCGCGCCCCGGTCGACGGCGACCCCGTCAGCTCCGCCTCGTGCAGCCCGGCGAGCAGGCGCGGGTCTGGGTGCATCGCGGACAACCTCCTGGCTGACCAGGATGACGCCCCGCGCCCGGTCGCGGCAAGCCGGCTCGTGGTCCGATCGGGTGCAACGTGACTGCAACGTCCCCGCCCCTAGGTTCGCCGCGTCCAGCGCGGTGCCAGTGGGGAGGCGGGAAGACGATGACCAGGTACGCGGCGCCCGGCCGGCCGGGCAGCCCGGTGTCCTGCCGCGAGCGGTACGACCACTTCATCGGCGGCGAGCACGTGCCGCCCACCAGGGGTGGTTACTTCGCCAACGCGTCGCCGGTGACCGGCGAGGTGTTCACCGAGGTCGCCCGCGGCACCGCCGAGGACGTGGACCGGGCGCTGGACGCGGCGCACGGCGCGGCCCGCGCGTGGGGCCGCACGTCCGCCGCCGAGCGCGCGAACGTGCTCGACGAGGTCGCCGACCGGGTCGAGGACCACCTCGAAGCGCTGGCCGTCGCGGAGACCTGGGACAACGGCAAGCCGGTGCGCGAGGCGCTGACCGCCGACCTGCCCGCGGTGGTGGACCACTTCCGCCGCTTCGCGGGCGTGGTGCGCGCCGCGGAGGGCGGTGTCGCGCGGCTCGACGCGGACCGCGTGGCCTACCGCTTCCCGGAGCCGCTGGGCGTGGTCGGGCTGGTCGTGCCGTGGGACTTCCCGCTGCCGGCGGCGGCCTGGCGGCTCGCGCCCGCGCTCGCCGCCGGCAACGCGGTGGTGCTCAAGCCCTCCGAGCGGACGCCCGCGTCGATCCACGTGCTGCTGGACGTGATCGCCGACCTGCTGCCGCCGGGTGTGGTCAACGTCGTCAACGGGTTCGGCGACGAGGCGGGCGCGCCGCTGGTCTCGTCACCCCGGGTGGCGCGGATCGGGTCCACCGGCGGGACCGCCGACCGGCACGCGGGCGGCAAGAGCCCGAACGTCTTCTTCGCCGACGTGGTCGCGCACCGGGACGCCTTCCGCGACAAGGCGTTGGAGGGCTTCGCGATGTTCGCCTTCAACCAGGGCGAGGCCCGCACGTGCCCGTCGCGGGCGTTGATCCAGAGTTCCGCCTACGAGGAGTTCCTGGCCGACGCGGTGGAGCGCACCGGGGCCATGCGGCAGGGCGACCCCCTGGACACCGCCACGATGGTCGGCGCGCTGGTCGACGCCGAGCAGGTCGCGGCGGTGCTGGCGCACGTGGGGACCGGTCGGCGGGAGGGCGCGCGGCTGGTGTGCGGTGGTGAGCGGGCCGACCCGGGCGGCGAGCTGTCCGGCGGCTGCTACGTGGCGCCGACGGTGTTCGAGGCCGACCACAAGATGCGCGTGTTCCAGGAGGACGTGTTCGGGCCGGTGGTGTCGGTGACGCGGTTCGACGACGTCGACGACGCCGTGAAGATCGTGAACGACGCCCCTCGCGGTCCGGGTGCGGGCGTGTGGTCGCGGGACGGCGGCCAGGCGCACCGCGTGGGCCGGGAGATCCGGGCGGACCGGGTGTGGGTCAACGACCACCAGCCGCACCCGGCGTTCGGCGGCTGGGCGGACCACCGCGCGCTGCTGGACCGCTACCAGCGGGCGAAACAGGTGCTGGTGAGCTACTCGGCCGGTGCGCGCGGGTTGTTCTGACGGGCCGGGGGAGGCGCCGCGTCGGCCGCCTCCCCCGCTCCGCTCACTTCCAGGGGACCTGCGGCGACGGGTAGAAGTTCACGCCCTGCGCCTGCCAGCGCGGGCCCTGCGCGGCGAGGCGGACCCGGAACTTGGCCCAGTCGTGGGTCTCCCACGGCGACCAGCCCAGTTCGGCGATGGCGGGCAGCCGCGGGAACGCCATGTGCTCGACCTCCGCCGAGTCGGTCAGCGTCTCCGTCCACAGCGGGGCCTCGACGCCGAGCACCGCCGACGCGGGCAGGTCCTCGACGAACGCGCCGGGGTTCCAGTCGTACGCGTCCTCGACGTCGGTGTACCCGGCCCACTTCAGGCCCAGCTTGGTGTTCTCGTCGTACTTCATGTCCAGGTACGCCTTGGTGGCGGGCGACAGCACGACCCGGCTGCCGCGCTTCGCGGCGGCGACCACGTCCGGCGCGACGGTCTTGGTGCCCCAGAACTGCGGCACGGTCGACGCGGGCGGGTCGGCCTTCACGAACTCGTGCCAGCCGACCGCGGTCTTGCCGTGCTTGGCGACCAGCGGCAGCACCTTGTCCATGAACTTCACGTAGTCCGGGTCGGTGGTGACCAGCGCCTCGTCACCGCCGATGTGGATGTACCGGCCGGGGGTCAGCGCGGCGACCTCGCGCAACACGTCGTCCACGAACTCGTACGTGATGTCCTTGTCGATGCACAGCGAGCTGAAACCGACCTCGATACCGGTGTACAGCGGCGGCGCGACGCCGTCGCAGTTCAGCTCGGCGTAGGAGGCGAGCGCGGCGTTGGTGTGGCCCGGCAGGTCGATCTCCGGGATCACCTCGATGTGCCGGGACGCCGCGTAGGCCACCAGGTCCCGGTACTGCTCCTGGGTGTAGTAGCCGCCGGCGCCGCCGCCGACCTCCGTGCTGCCGCCGTGCTCGGTCAGCCGGGGCCAACTCTTGATCTCCAGCCGCCAGCCCTGGTCGTCGGTCAGGTGCAGGTGCAGGCGGTTGATCTTGTACTGGGCGATCTGGTCGATGTACCGCTTGACCTCGGCCACGGAGAAGAAGTGCCGCGCCACGTCGAGCATCGCGCCGCGGTGCGCGTAGCGCGGGTGGTCGAGCACGCTGCCGCCGGGCACGGTCCACGGGCCGCGCTGCCGCGACGCGGACTCCACCTTGGCGGGCAGGAGCTGGCGGAACGTCTGCACGCCCGCGAAGAGGCCGGCCGCGGTCCGCGCCCGGATCACCACGCCGCGGTGCGTGACGTCGAGCTGGTAGCCCTCGTCGCCGACGCGGGGGTCGGCGCCGGTCAGCAGCAGCGAGATGCCGTGACCGGACGCGCCGGGCGCGACGGGCAGGCGGTAGCCGGTGGACGGCCGCAGCACGCCCGCCAGGTACTCGCCGACCTGGCGGGCCTCCCGCGAGCCGGGGTGGGTGTGGATGCGCGTGTCGGCGGCGAGGGTGTAGGTCACGCCGGGCTTGGGGGTGACTTTCACCGGTGCGGGCACGATGTGGTGCAAGGGGGTCTCCGGAACGGCCTGCGCGGGGCTCGCCGCGCCCACCGCGCTCAGGAACAGCAGTGCGGCGAGCGCGCGTCCGACAGCGCGCCGACCGGCGCGTCTGGTTCTGTCCACGGGTCGTGGCACGGACATCCTCCTGGGGTCGACGTGGATCACCCGGGCGGCGGCCCGATCACCGTTTCAGCCGTGCCGGCGCAGTGTCAAGGTCCGGACCAATCAGGCGAACCGCGGAGCGCCCAGGTCACGCCACACGGCGGGGAACCGCTCCTCCACCCGGGCCGCCTTCGCCGCCGCCAGGCCGTGCAGGACGCCGAACGTGAAGCCGTTCTCCCCGTCGCGGTGCGCCTGCGCACCCAACTCCCGCAGCACCGGCCGGGCCACCACGCTGTCCTGGTGGTCGCCGAGCAGCGTCTGCAACCCCTTGAGCCGCTTGCGGTACTTCCGCGCGGCCTTGCCGAACCGGGGCTCCACCGCCTCGACCGCGTACCGGAGCCGCTTGGCGGCCTTGCGGGACTCGTGCAGCGACTCGTCGTCGTGCGCGTGCGCGGCGGCGCGGGCGAGCCGGCGGTAGGTCTTGTCCACCAGGGGCGGCAGCACCTTCTTCGCCTTGTGCGCCGCGAGCGGGGTCAGCGGCGGTTCGGCGAGCAACGCGTCCACCGCGTCCAGCAGCTCGAAGTACCGGCGGCTGTTCATCGCGGTGGTGGCGGCCTCGTGCGCGGCGGCCTCCAGCGGCGCGAAGTGGCGGGTCAACCGGGCCGCGACGGGTCCGAGCACCACCGCGTCGTCCAGTTCCGCCACGGTCGTCTCGAACTCGGCGCGCAGCACCTCGGCGTCCCGCGCTTCGCCCAGCACGCCCGCGATCCACTTCAGCTCGTCGGTGAGGGCACGGGTGCGTTCGCGGTCCACGACCTTGCCGAACGCCTGGAGCGCGCTGCGCATCCGGCGCGTCGCCACGCGCATCTGGTGCACCGCGTCGTGCTCCTGCCGACGCACGCGCGGGTCCTGCTGCTTCATCGCCTCCGCCTGCTCCCGCAGGTACGCGAGCACCACCTCGCCGGCCGTCCGACCCGGTCCGGGCGCGGGCGGCGCGGGGGACAGGCGGCCCGCCAGCAGCCGGGTCAGCTTCGCCGCCGACGCGGACCGCGTGATGCCCGCCTCGGCCAGCCTGCGCTCCACCAGGTCCAGCAGCGCCCGGTCGCCGCGCTCGCCGAGTTCCACCTCGATCTCGCGCCAGGTGTCCACCGACGCGTCCGCCACGTCCTGCGCGGACACCAGGTCCTCCACCACCTCGGCGAGCAACCGGCCCCGGTCGTCCACGAGCTGCCAGCTGTGCCGCGTGGTCCGGATGCGCGCCACGGGCGCCAGCTCGTCGCCCCGCGCGTGCACCTGCACCAGCGAGCCGAGCTGCTTGGGCGGGTGCTTCGACGCGCGGCCCGGTGGCAGGCGGACCTCCTCGCGGGTGTCCGCGGCGACCGGCAGCTTCAGGTGCCAGCCCGCGTCGTCGCCGCCGACGCGCCTGCGCAGCGTCCACCCGGCACGGGCCAACCGCAGGTCGGCGGTGTCGTAGTAGACCGCTTCGAGGTGCTGCTCCCGCGGCCCGGCCGCCGCGGCGACACCGGGCAGGTCGGCCAGGTCCGGCAGCGCGACGCCGGTCGGCGCTTCGTACTTGCGTTCCGTCTCATGAACCGATGTCGACATGTATCAGGCATACACCGGAGGATCGGTGTTTACCCCTGGTAACTGTGGGTGAAGTGCGGTTGACCTGCTCGGGCGGTCGTACCCGACCGTCCGCGTGGTTTTCCAGTCGGGTGGCTTGCGGGCCGGACTCCGTGGGGTTGGCTGAAGTTCGTGCCCACGGAGAAAGAGCGGCTCGACGTGGTCGAGCCGACCCTCGCCGAAGTCGTCACGCAGGTCCAGCTGCTGACCGCCGAGCTGGGTCGCGTCGGCGCCCGGCTGCTGGTGCTGGAGCGCAGGCTCGCCGGCGCGGGCTCCGGGCCGGACGAGGACTTCGACGCCGTGGACGACGAGATCACCGACGTCGTCACGGCACTGCGCGCCGCGTGGGACGCCGAGCAGGAGGTGCTGGCCGACTCGGTGCGGGTAGAGCTGCGCCAGGAGGTCGCCGAGCACGACGCGCTCAAGGAGCGCCGCGACGCGGGCCGCGCCCGGCTCGCCGCCGGCCGGATACCGCGGTTCGAGCGGGACGCGCTGGAGCACGAGGTGCACCAGCTCGACTGGCAGATCGAGGCGGGCGAGGCCGCGGCGGCGGACGCGGCGGCCCGGCTGGAAGCGGACGCGGCGGCGGCCGAGGAGCCGTGGCGGCAGGAGGCCGTCGTGGCGGGCGAGAAGGCCCGCGTGGAGATCTGGGACGTGGCGGCCCGGCGGCTGGAACGCGCGCTCGCCGCCGACCGCAGGCTGCCGGTGTGGTTCCGGGTCGGCGTCGGCGAGATACCGAGCCCCGACCCGACGCCGTGGGTGCGTGCCGCGACGGCGCTCATCGCCTACCGCCTGGAGTACGGCATCACGACCGCCGTCGACCCGCTGGGCGAGCCGCCGTCGGCGGGTTCCGGTTCGGCGGCCTGGGTGCGCCGCACCGAGGCGCACACCGACCTGGTCGACCAGCTCCAGTCGCTGCGGCCGTAGCTACCGCGGGCAGGTCCCGAGCATCGCGGCCAGCGCGTCGTGCTCGGCCTGGTCCGCGGTGAGGTCGTAGGCCGCCTTCACCGAGACCCAGTTCGTCGCGTACGCGCACCAGTACGCCTCGACCGGCGGTTTCCACTTCGCCGGGTCCTGGTCGCCCTTGGCGCGGTTGGTGGTCGCCGACACCGCGAGGAGCTGGCTGCCGCCCAGGTCGTTGGCGAACTTCTGCCGCTGCTCGTCGGTCCACTTGTCCGCACCCGACCGCCACGCCTCGGCCAGCGGCACGGTGTGGTCGATGTCCAGCTTGCCCGCCTCGGTGATCGTCACCCCGTCGTAGGGGCTGACCCACGAGCCCGCGGTGGCCTTGCAGTCCTTGTCGGTGCGGACGTCCGCGCCCTGCTTCTGGAGCACGACCTCACGCGTGTCGCACGAGTTGCCCTGGCCGCTCCAGTGCGGGAACCGGTCGCGGCTGTAGCCGGCCATCTTGCCCTCCGGCGCGATCCGGAGCGCGGCGAGCCGATCGGCGGCCTCCCCGGGCGCCACCGGCGGCTGCCCCGCCGTCGGTGACTGCCCCGCGGTCGGCGGCTGCCCGGTGGTCGGCGGGTTGTCCTCCTGGTAGCGGGTGAGGAAGTAGCCGAGCACCAGCAACACGACCAACACCGCCGCGCTTGCCCACGTCGTCGTCCGTTTCCCGCTCATGGGCACCTATGATCAGCGATCACGCCGGCGGCGTGATCACCGGGGCTACGGCCTGCTGGTCAGGTAGCCGCCCATGTGCGTGAAGTAGTCGGTGGCGGCGAGTTCACGCCCGTCCTCGGTGCGGACGCGCTTCACCAGCAACGCGTGGTTGCGCCCGCGCCGCGCCAACGCGCCCGCGACGATCGCGACGCCGTCGCCCTCGCGGTAGAAGATCCGGCCCGGCGTGCCGCCGTAGCGGGCCCGCGACACCTCGGCCTCGACGATCTCCAGCCGCCTGCCCCGGTGGAAGGTGAACGCGCTCGGGTACGGGGCGCACTGCGCGCGCACCAGGCGGTCCAGCTCCTCGGCCTCCCACGTCCAGTCGATGCGCAGGTCCTCCTCGGCGCGCTTGTGGAAGAAGCTCGCCTTGGCGCGGTCCTGCTTGACGAAGTCGGTGCGGCCCTTGGCGATCTCGGCCAGGCCGTCCACGGTGATCGGGCCGAACAGCTCCAGCGTCCGGTGGAACAGGTCGGTGGTGGTGTCGCGCGGGCCGACCGGCACGGCGCGCTGGAGCACGATGTCGCCCGCGTCCAGCGTCTCGTCCATGATGTGCGCGGTGACGCCGACCTCCTTCTCGTCGTTGATCAGCGCCCAGATCAGCGGCGAGAAACCCGCGTAGGCGGGCAGCAGCGAGTCGTGCACGTTGAGCGTGCCGTGCTTGGGGAGGGTGAAGATCCGCGGCGGGATCCAGGTGCGCCAGTTGGTCGCGACGATGACGTCCGGGTCGACCTCCTTGAGGCGCTGGAGGAGTTCGTCGTCGTCGGGGCGCTCGCGGATCAGCGTCTCCACCCCGTGCTCGGCGGCGAGGTCGGCGACCGAGTCGCTCCAGATCCGCTCGTAGGCGTGGTCGCTCTTGGGGTGGGTGACCACGAGGACCACCTCGTGCTCGGAGTCCAGCAACGCCTGGAGCGTGCGATGTCCCCAGGTCTGGTAGCCGAACATGACGACCCGCATGGGTCCTCCTCCGCGATTAGGCTTGCCTAAGTTATCCGACCCTAACCTAATCGGGTGGTCGACTAGCCTGTCCAGGGTGATCCTCGACGTGAAAGTGCACGGCCGGATCGTGACCATGGACCCCGCGCGGCCCGAGGCGCGTTGCCTGGGTGTGTGGGGCGGGCGGATCGCCGGGCTGGACGAGGAAGTGGCCGACCTGCCCGCGCGGCGCGTGGTCGACCTGGGTGACGCGGTGGTGCTGCCCGGTTTCGTGGACGCCCACAACCACCTGGCGTGGGCGGGGCGGGCCGCCCGCACGCCGGACGTGTCCGGGTGCGCGACCGCGGCGCAGGTGCTGGACGTGCTGCGTGCCGCGCCGCGCACCGGGTGGCTGGAGGCCGCCGGCTACGACCACCGCGTCCTGGACCGCCCGTTGACGGCACGCGACCTCGACACGGTGGGGACACGCGTGTACTTGCAGGACGTGTCGGGGCACGCGTGCGTGGTGAGCAGCGACGTGCTGGCGTCGCTGCCCGCGTCGGTCGTGGGCGCCGTGGGTCCGAACCCGACCGGTTTCCTCGCGGAACGGGCGCAGACCGCCGTCCGCGAGCTGATCCAGCCGTACTCGGTCGCCGACATCGCCCGCGACGTCCGGGCGGGCGCGGAGCAGTGCCTGCGCGAGGGCGTCGTGCTGGCCGCCGAAGCCGGTGTCGGCGCGGGCCTCACCGGCAGCGGCGCGCTGGAAGTGGCGGCGTACCAACGTGATCCGCTGCCCATCCGGGTGCAGCTGATGGTGTCGGCCGACGAGTTGCGCGCCGTGCGCGCCCACGAGGCCGACGGCGTGCGCCGAGCCCTGCCGCTGGGGCTGCGCACCGGGTTGGGCGACGAGTGGTTGTCCATCGGGGCGTTGAAGCTGTGGACGGACGGCGGCATGATCGCCCGCACCGCGGCGCTCACCGAGCCGTACGCGGGGGTCGGCGGCGTCGGTCAGTTCCAGGACGACCCCGAGGTGATGCGCGCGGCGATCCTCGACGGGCACGCGGCGGGGTGGCAGCTCGCCGTGCACGCGATCGGCGACCGGGCCGTGGACTTCGCCCTGGACGCCCTCGCGGAGGCGCGGGCGGCGGTCGACCGGCCGGACGCCCGGCACCGCGTCGAGCACTGCGGCCTGGTCCGGCCGGACCAGCTCGACCGGATCGCGGAGCTGGGCGTGATCCCGGTCGTGCAACCGACTTTCCTGTGGGCGTACGGGGACGACTACGCGGCGATCATGGGGGAGCACCGAGCGCCGTGGCTGTACCGGGGCCGCGCGTTCCTGGACCGCGGTGTCGTGGTGGCGGGCAGTTCCGACCGGCCGGTGGCGGACGGCAACCCGTTGCGGGGCGTGCAGTTCATGGTGGAGCGACGTTCCTCCGGCGGCCTCCCGGTGGGCGCGGACGAAGCCCTGACGGTGCACGAAGCCCTTGCCGCGTACACGATCGGCGCGGCGTACGCGTGCCGGGTGGAGCACTCGCTCGGGTCGCTCACACCGGGGAAGCTGGCCGATTTCGTCGTGCTGGACCGCGATCCACGCCAGTGCGAACCGGCACGCATCGCCGAAACCACCGTGCTGGCCACCGCCCTGGGCGGCGACTTCCGCCACGACCCCGGGGGCCTGGCCACCTGACCCCGCCCCACCCCGGTGCCGCCGCTCCCACCGCCGCGGCGGCACCGCCCCCACGCCGCGCACCGGCACCGCCGCTCTCCAAGCCGCGCCGCCGCCCGCCTACGCGCCGCGCCCGGCCGCCCTCCCCGCCGCGCCCCGGCACCGCAACCCTCCCCGCCCGCCCCGGCACCGCAACCCTCCCCGCCGCCGGCCTCCCTGCCGCCGGTCTCCCTGCCGCGACGGTGCCCCTCACCCCGCCGCGCCCTCACCCCGCCGCGCCCCGGCACCACCGCTCCCCAGCAGCGTGCCCCTCGCCGCCCCTCCGCCCTGCCGTCCCTCCGCCGCTCGCTCCCGCCCCGCTCAGGCGCTCATCCGCCAGTGCACGACGTACCCGGCCGCCTCCGCGGCGATCAACGCGTCCAACTTGGCCAGGTTCGTGCGCTTCCCCATCCGGAACGCCCGCCCCCGCCGCGCGTCCAACACCAGCGGCGTGGCACCGGGCAACGTGCCGGGCAAGGTCTGCTGGAGGATGCGCAACCCCACGTTCGCCGCCTCCTGCGTCAACGGCGGCTCCTTCACGTACGTCAACACCACCGCCGTCGAACCGTCCGGCATCCGCAGCCCCAGGTGCGGTTTCACGCGCAACGTCAGCTCACCCGACGCCCACTTCGCCGAACCCACCGGCACACCCGTGCCCCGCGTGGCGCGCAACCACGGCACGAAACCGTCCCGCACCTCCTGGAACGCCCGGAGCTGCCCGTTCCTCGTCGCCGCACGCACCGCCGCGTCCAGCTCGGCCTCCGGGTCGGGCGAGTTCGCCGCCCGCCGCATGGCGTCGCGCACCGGGTTGTAGAAGCCGCTCACCCACGGGTCCGCGCCCAGGTACACCTCGCGCTGCCCCGACACGATGCTGATGCGCCCGCGCTGCCCGCTCATCACGTACTCGGTGAACGACAACGCGGTGACGCTGACCGGTTCCACCACGACTGGCTCCCCTCGTCGCATCGAACTGCTGTTCGAATTCTACCGCCGGGGTACGACATTCCGGAGCGTGCGAACGGCTGGTCGCGTACCGTGCCGCCGAACCGGACGCGCGTGACGAGAAGAGGCCGCCCATGGGGGAGCGCTCGGACATCGACCTGACCAGACCCAGCGCCGCACGGGTCTACGACTACTACCTCGGCGGCGCGCACAACTTCGCGGTCGACCGCGAGATGGCGCGCCAGGCCATCGCCATGTGGCCGGAGGTGCCGCTGATCATGCAGGCCAACCGCGCCTTCCTGCGGCGGGCGGTGGAGTTCTGCGCGGCACGGGGCGTCGACCAGTTCCTGGACCTCGGCTCGGGCATCCCGACCGCGGGCAACGTGCACGAGGTGGCCCGCACCGCCAACCCCGAGGCGCACGTGGTCTACGTGGACAGCGACCCGATCGCGGTGACGTACAGCCGCACCATCCTCGGCGACGACCGGCGGACCGCCGTGGTGCAGGAGGACCTGCGCGACCCGGGCGCGGTGCTGGCGGCGGCCGGGGAGCTGCTCGACTTCGCCCGCCCGGTGGCCGTGATGATGGTGGCGGTCCTGCACTTCGTGCCGGACGGGGACCGGCCCGAGGACGTGGTGGCCGCCTACCGGGACGCCGTGGTGCCCGGCAGCCACCTCGTCGTCTCGCACGCCACCCACGACGGCCAGGCCGACACCCACCAGGAGCTGTACCGCAAGCGCACGTCGACCCCCATGACCATGCGGTCGGCGGACCGGGTGCGGTCGTTGTTCGCCGGGTTCGAGCTGGTCGAGCCGGGCGTGGTGCACCTGCCGCGGTGGCGGCCCTCGTCGCCGGACGACGTGGGCGACCACCCGGAGCGCTTCGCCGGCCTGGCCGCGGTGGGCCGCAAGCCCTGACACGCGAAGGGCCCCGCCGCGGCGGGGCCCTTCCCGGTGCTCAGAGGTAGTACGCCAACCCGATGGTGACCAGCCAGAACAGGCCGAGTGCCTGGAGCACGTGGTCCCGGTAGGCCACGTCCTCCGGTGCGCCCGCCTTGCCGCTGTCCACGTCCACCGCGTACCGCAACATGCCGACCACCAGCGGGATCATCGAGATGACGCTCCACTGGTTCACGGTCCGCTCGGCGATCTGGAACGCCCACAGGCCGTACGACATGATCATCACGGCGGCGGCGGTCGCCCACACGAAGCGCAGGTAGCTCTCCGAGTAGTTGCGCAGCGACTTGCGGATGTTCGCGCCCGTGGTGTGGAACAGCTTGATCTCCGCGTACCGCTTGCCCGCCACGATGAACAACGAGCCGAACGCCGTGACCAGCAGGAACCACTGCGACGGCACGATGCCGGCCGCCACGCCGCCCGCGATGAACCGCATCAGGAAGCCGGACGCCACGATGCACAGCTCCAGCACCGGCTGGTGCTTGAGCCCGAAGCAGTAGCCGAGCTGCACCGCCAGGTACACCACGACGATGGTGACCAGTTCCCAGTTCGCCGTGTACGCCAGGGCGAGCGAGCCGAGCACCAGCACCACGGCCGCGCCGTACGCCAGCGGCACCGGCACGACGCCCGCCGCGATGGGCCGGTTCTTCTTGGTCGGGTGCGCCCGGTCGGCCTCCACGTCCTTCGCGTCGTTGACCAGGTAGATCGACGACGCGGCGAGCGAGAACACCACGAACGCCAGCGCCGCCGACGTCAGCACGGAGAACTCGGTGATCTGCGCCGACGTGAACGGCGCGGCGAACACCAGGACGTTCTTCAGCCACTGCTTCGGCCGCATGGCGCGGACCAGGCCGCCGACCACGCCGCCGGAGCGCCGCTCGGTCGCCGCCTCCGACGCGGTGGCGCTCATTTCGCGGCCCGTCGCCGCATGAACCGCCGCACGCCACCCGCGACGGCCGCGCCGAGCACCGAGCCCGCCAGCACGTCGGTCGGGTAGTGCACGCCCAGCACGAGGCGGCTGACCATCATCGGCGGCACGACCGCCAGCGCGCGGCGCCTGCCGAGCAGCCCGCCGAACAGGACGGCGGCGGCCGTGGTGGACGTGGCGTGCGACGACGGGAAGCTGAGCTTGCTCGGCGTGCCCACCAGGACCTGCACGCCCGGGTCGTCCGGGCGCGGGCGGCGCACCACCCGCTTGACCGCGATGGAGGCGGCGTGCGCGCCGACCACGCCGGCGGTGGCGATCAGCCACTCGCGCCGGCGTTCCCGGTCGACCAGCGCGCCCACCGCGCCGAGGGCGCACCAACCCGCGCTGTGCTCACCGAACAGCGACATGGCCTTGGCCGCCCGGACGACGGGCGGGTTGGCCAACGCCGCCTGGACACCGCGCAGCGCGGCCGTCTCCCGGCGCGCCGCGGACCGGTCTTCGTCCATCTGCTTCTCTCCTGACGGTGATTACTGGACGGGCTGCCAGCCCAAGCGGGTCTGGCGGTTGGCGGTGACGGTGTACTGGCCGCCGGGGTACGGGTTGTCGATGCGGTACACCTCGATCCTGCGCTCGCCCGGGAAGTCCCGGAAGCGAGCGGTCAGGAACGTCATCGACGACGACAGCGGCACCTGGCCGAACAACGCGCCCCGGTTCGTCTGCCACACCGAGTCGCCCAGGCCGTCCAGCCACAGCACGGCCTTCGTCACCGGCTCCACGATGCCGTGCTGCACGACCGGCTGCTGCTGGCAGGGGAACAGGAACGCGATCTGCCAGCCCAGCGCCACCTTCTCGTCCCGGCCGAGGTAGCTGGTCAGCGGCACGTACCGCTGCACGCTCGGCGAGGTGACGGCGAGCCAGCCGCCGGTGTCGGTGGTGGCGTCGGTGGCGACCAGGCGCATCACGTCGGCGCCCGCGGGCAGGCCGGTGGAGCCGTCGGCGAGCACCACGTTGCGCCACGCCACCCGGTCGCCCTGGTCGCCCAGGCCGCGCTTGCCCACCACCTCGGGCTCGCCGGGCCCGCTGCGGCCGTACTCGACGGTCAGCGCGTTGCCGGTGCGGATGCGGCCGGAGACCAGGACCGCGACGGCGGAGTCCGCGGCCAGCGAGTCGGGCAGCCGGTACCAGCCGGTCGTGACGGCGCCGGTGGTCTTCTCCGGGGTGTTGTCGGCGGTGGCCTCACCGGTCTGGACGAGGCTGCCCCACACCTGCGTGGCCGCGCCGCCGCCCGGCGGCACGTACGGGGTGAACCAGCCGCCGCCCTCGGTGAAACCGGACACCTGCGCGGACTGGCCGGGCAACGCGGTCAGCGGCTGGGCCGCGTCCACGTCCAGCACGTCCAGCGCGCCCGCCGCGCCGCAGTTGTCGGCGTGGACGTCGCGGACGTTCGCGGCGGACGGCGAGTAGGTGTCCCAGGTCCGCTTGGTCGCCACCGCGAAGCCGCCGACCAGGTACAGCACGTTGACCGCGAAGAACACCACGACCAGCGCGGGCACGGCGAGCACCCACGCCTCGCGGCCCCGGCCGGGCCCGGACCGCTTGAGCACGCGGCCGATGACCAGCGCCAGCACCACCAGGCCGAGCGCCCACCACAGCGGCTGGTCGAACTTCACGAACGCCAGCTGCATCGGCTTGTCCTGGTGGGGCAGGCCGAACATCCAGTTGTACGGCCACACGTTGGGGCCGTGCGCGGCCAGCGCGAGCATGAAGCACGCCGCGACACCGGACGCGATCACGCCCACCAGCGGCAGCTTCGTCTCCCTGGTCAGCTCGCGCGCCAGCGGCACGCCGCCGACCAGCATCAGCGTCAGGAACGCGGCGCCGAGGCCGGCCAGGCTGCCGAAGTGGTGGGTCCACTTGCTCGGCGTGAACCACAGCAGCAGCAGGGCGGCCAGCACCGACCAGCCGGACAGCCACAGCCGGTAGGACACCGGGATCTTCTTCAGCCGCGCGCCGACCACCAGCAGGACGAACCAGACCAGCGCCAGCAGGCACACCACGACGCCCGCGCGCTTGGCGTACGAGCCCATCGCGATGTCGTTGAACAGGAACGCCCAGCGCACCCACTCCGAGTACCAGGTCTCCTGGGGCTGGATGGCGTTGAAGATCTCCTGGCTGCGGGTGAAGTCGTGCAGGCTGCCGTCCACGAAGCCGAGGAACGCGGTCACCGTGCCGGGCGCGACCAGGCAGGCGATCCGCACCAGCAGCCCCGACCGCGTCGGCGACACGTCCTTGAGCAGGTGCCAGATCGCGGGCAGGCCCGCGACCAGCGGCGCGAGCGCCGTGAAGCCGGTCGGGTGCGCGGTGAACCCGATGCCCGCGACCAGCACCGCGACCCACACCAGCGCGAGCCGCCGCCGCTCGACGGCCGTGACGACGGCGAGCAGCGTGCCGATGCCGCACATGGCCACCACGCCCTCGGGCCGCACGCCCATGTCCAGGGGCAGCCACCAGGCGAGGAACGCCGCGCCGAGCACGACCCGCAGCACCACGCCGCCCCAGCGGGCGGTCCACGGGGTGTCCGGCAGCACGCCCGCGCGGGCCGTGTACTTGCGCAGCACGTACCAGGTGACCAGGCCGAACAGCAACGCCGGCACACGCAGCAGCACGGGCGTGGTGCCGATGTTCTGCCAGCCCGCGAGGAAGTAGTAGAACCAGGAGAACGGCGTGAAGTTCTGGTTGAAGATCTGGTAGTAGTTGCCGACATAGCCCTCGAACGGGACGTTCTTGGCCATGGCGTTGTAGTAGCCGTCGTCGTCCGACATCGGCGCGAGCAGCGTCCACAGCACCATCACCGCCGGCACCACCACGTCCACCAGCCGGAAGCTGAACCGGGACGGCTTGGCGGGCGAACGGGGCGTCTCGCGGTCCAGCGCGACCAGGCAGCCCAGCGTGACCAGGCCCGCGATGCCGAGCAGCACCATCAGGCCGATCTTGATGGCCGTCGGCGAGCTGTTGAGCATGTCGTCCACGCGCACCGTGACGGACATGTCGTCCGCGGTGCCGCCGGGCAGCGACGTCACCGAGGTGGCCAGCACCGCCACGCTGGGCAGCGTCGCCGACCGGGCGACCTCCTGGCCGTCCCGGGTGACCACCAGGCCGTTCTTGTCGCCCTGGATCCGGTATGCGCAGTCACCGTCGGGCAGCGGGGAGGTGAACAGCTCCTTGCCCGGCCCGTTGGCGACCAACTGGCCGTCGCGGACCGCGACGACCAGGCCGTCCCGGCCGGTCGCGGGCTGCTTCGGGTCCATGGTGGCGAGCACCACGCCGTCACCGCTCCCGGCCGCCGCGCGGACGGCGTCGCAGCTGAACCGGGCGTCGAACCCGATCGGCTTGTACGAGAGCAGGTTGAGCATGGTCGAGGCCGGCGCGGCGGAGTCCTTGGGCCACTGGACCGTCGGGTCGCTCACGGTGACCGGCGCGAACGGCAGCAGCACCGCGCACAGCACGGTGACCAGGGCCGCCGCCAGGGCCAGCGGGCGCAGGCGGTGCGACCGGGACCGCGTGGGGACCGGTTCTTCGGGGGTGGGCGCCGCGTCGGCGGCGTGCCCTGCGTCCTGAACTGCGTGCGGTCGGGTCACTCGCGGTCGTCCTCGCCTGTGTTCGTTTAGGTCAACGCCCAAGCCGTGTCGTGGGTATTCCAACCGGTGTCGGCCACGCTGCTGTCACGGGCGGGTTCCGGCAGCGTCGCGGATGGCCTGGCGCACGTCGCGAGAATTCGTCCGGACGTCGTCGAATAATCACGTTCGCCGAGGTCCGGCCCCCGCGCGCGGCGACCCCCCGAGAGCCTCAGAGCCACGTGACTGGGCAATACTAATCACCCCCGCGGACCCCTCCCGCCGGGGGCTCATGAGGAGGGCGCGTTCTGGCTGAGCAATCCGGTGGTCGGCAGCGGTCGACCCGCGGCGCGGTCGGGATCGTCGGCCTGTGCGTGGTGACGTCCGGCCTGCTGGTCAACGCCTACCTCGCTATTGTCGCGCGCAACGTGTCACCCGCCGAGTACGCCCATTTCGGCTCGTTCTGGTCACTCGCCCTGGTGGTGGGCTTCGGCGTGTTCCTGCCCGTCGAGCAGGAGCTGGCCCGGCTGCTGCCCGGCCGGTCCGACCGGCGCACGCCCGCGCGGTCCGCGTTGGCCGTGGCGGGTGTGATCGGGCTGGTGGAGCTGGCGGTGGTGCTCGCCGCCACGCCGCTGCTGCTGGACTCGTTCGGCGGACACGGGCTCACCATGGCCGCGCTCGCCGCGATGTGCCTGGTCTCGGCCGGCCAGTTCGTCGTCCGCGGCCTGCTCATCGGGCTCAACCGGATGGGCACCTACGGCCTGGTGCAGGTGCTGGACACCGCGCTGCGGGTCGCGCTGGCGCTCACGGTGGGCCTGTTCGGCGTGTCCGACAGCGCGGGTTTCGCGTGGACCCTGGTGATCGCCGTGCTGCTCGCGCACCTGCCGGTCGCGCCGCTGCTGCTGCGCCGCGTGCGCGAGACGCCCGCGGTGACCACCCCGCCCGCCGAGCCCGTCACGACCCGCCGGTTCGCGGGCGCGGTCGCGCCGCTGCTGCTCGGCTCGCTGTGCGCGCAGCTGCTGCTCAACGGCCTGCCGGTGGCCGTGCCGCTGATGGCGGGTCCCGGCGAGCAGGACGCGGCCGGGCACTTCCTCGCGGCGTTCCTGCTGGCCCGCATCCCGCTGTTCGTCGCGGTGCCGCTGCAAAGCGTGCTGCTGCCGTCCATGGCGGCCCTGGCGGACGCCGGGCGCGGCCGGCTGGTGCGCGCCCTGCTGCGGCTCGCGGCCGGGCTGGCCGTGCTCGCCGCGTGCGGCGTGGCGGTCGCCTGGACGTTCGGGCCGTGGCTGGTGCGGCTGGTGTTCGGCGCGGCCTACGTGATCGAGCCGGGCGACCTGGCGTTGATCGTGCTCGGCGTCATCGCCCACCTGGGCCTGGTCATCACCACGCAGGCGCTGGTCGCCAGCGCGCTGCACCCGGCGGTGGCCTGGAGCTGGCTGTGCGGGATCGTGGTGGCGGGCGTCGCGTTCGCCGTCGTGCCCGGCCTGCTGCTGCGAACGGAACTCGCGTTCCTGCTCGGCTCCGGGGCGGGCTGGCTGTTCGCCATGATCTACTTGGTCGCCCACTCGCGACGCCCTTCACCCACTCGCGAAGACAAGGGAGCTATCCGTGCCGGATGACCGCGACGACCTGGTCATGGCGCTGACCTACTACACCCCGTACGTCTCCGGGCTGACGAACGTGGCGCGGGACGTCGCGGAGGGCCTGGCCGCGCGTGGTCGGCGGGTCACCGTCGTCACCACCCGGCACGACCCGTCGCTGCCGGAGCGGGAGGTCGTGAACGGCGTGCGGGTGCTGCGCGCGCCGGTCCTCGCGAAGCTCGGCAAGGGCACGGTCAGCCCCCAGTTCACCAAGCTGGTGATGGACGCCAGTGCGCGTGCCCGGGTGCTCAACGCCCACCTGCCGATGCTGGAGGCGGGCCCGGTGACGCGCCTGGCGAAGTGCCCGGTCGTGCTCACCTACCACTGCGACGTGAGCCTGCCGCCCGGTGTGGTCAACACCGTGCAGGGCAAGGTGATCGACGCGTCCAGCCGCACCGCCATGCGGCACGCCGCGGCGGTCGTGGCGACCAGTGAGGACTACGCGCGGCACAGCAGGCTGTGGCCGTGGATCGCGCCCCGCATGAGCACCATCCCGCCGCCGTGCGCGCCCGTCGAGGGCGGTGCGCCGACCTATCGCGACGGTTCCGGGTTCCACGTCGGCTTCCTCGGCCGGATCGTGGAGGAGAAGGGCGTCGAATTCCTGGTCGACGGTTTCCGCGCCATCGACGACCCGGACGCCCGGCTGCTCATCGGCGGCGATTTCGCGGCGGTGGCGGGCGGTAGCGTCGTGGAGCGGGTCCGGTCGCGAATCGCCGGTGACCCCCGCATCAAGCTGCTCGGATTCATCCCGGACGAGAAGTTGGCGGACTTCTACGCGTCACTGGACGTGTTCGCGCTACCGTCTGTCAACGCGTTCGAGGCGTTCGGGATCGTCCAGGTGGTCGCGATGCTGGCCGGCGTGCCGGTGCTGGCGAGCGACCTGCCGGGCGTGCGCATCCCGGTGACCGAGACGGGTTTCGGGAAGATCGTCAAGCCCCGGGACGTCGCCGGCATCACGGCGGCGCTCACCGGGTTGCGGGACGACCGCCCGGATTCCGCCGAGGGCGCGGCGAAAGCGCGTGAGTTGTACGGAGTGGACGCGGTGATCGACGCGTACGACGCGTTGTTCGAGAAGGTCGCCGCGCAGTAAACCTGCCGTTCGCACCTGCCAGGAGCTGTCCCTATGACGACGGACCCCACGCACTTCGACGAGGATTACTACCGCGCCAACGGGCAGCTGGGCGACCGCCCCGCCCTTCGGTACTACGTCCGGCTGGTCCAGAGGTACGTCGGACCCGGCCCGTACCTCGATTTCGGGTGCGGGACGGGGCACCTGGTGCGCAGGCTGGCCGGTGCGGGCGAGGCCGCCGGTTTCGAGATCTCCGAGTATTCGGCGGAGCAGGCGCGGCGCACGGCGCCCGGCTGCGTGGTGTACACCAAGACCGACGACATCCCGGACGGCTACTTCGGCGGCATCACGTCGGTGCACGTGCTGGAGCACCTCAGCGACGAGATCGCCGAGGAGGTCGTGGCGACGTTCCGCCGCATCCTCAAGCCGGACGGCAAGGCGCTGGTCGTCATGCCGGACCCGATGGGCCGCGGTCGGCGGCTCAAGGGCGACACCTGGAACGGTTTCGCCGACGAGACCCACATCAACCTCAAGCCGCACGCCGAGTGGCGGAAGTTCCTCACCGACCGGGGGATGCGCGTGCTGCGCGAGGGCAGCGACGGCCTGTGGGACGTGCCCTACCGCAAGCTGCCCAAGCTGGTCGACGCGGCCGTGCACGCGGGCCCGTCGCTGGCGCAGTTCCTGTCCGGCCGCCTCGTGCTGGGGCCCGGCTCGGGTGAGTCGTCCATCTTCGTGCTCGCCAAGGCGTGACCCGGTCCGGCGCCGCGCGGTGTGCGCGGCGCCGGGTCGCGGCGTCAGCCGTTGTTGTCGATCAGGGTCGAGATCTCCCGGTGCACCAGCGAGATCCGCGTGCCCCAGTTCGGGCAGCCGCCCAGGTGGTGCAGCGCGATGACGCGGTGCGAGGACGCGGCCAGCACGGGCGAGCCGGAGTTGCCGCCGGAGGAGTCGCACCGGTAGCCGGTGTTCACCCCGGACGCCACGACGTCGATCTTGCAGTACGCGCCGCCGTCCCGGTCCTCGTACAGCGACAGCCGCTTGGGCTTGACGTCGCCGTGACCGGGCAGGTAGATCCGCTCGCCCGCCTTGGGCTCGCGGACGTCCAGGTACAGCGTGCCGAACTGCTTGATCGCGTCGAAGTTGTTCACCGAGAACAACGCGTAGTCCAGGTTCTGGAGCGAACTGGACTTCAGCAACTGCGCGCCGCTGACCTTCACCCCGGCCCGCGGGTTGTTCCCGCCGCAGGTGGCGCACTGGTAGTCGAACTGGAACTCGCTGGCGCGCAGGTCGGCCGCGCTCTCCAGGCAGTGGTAGTTGGTGATCATCCGGTTGGTGTTGCCGACGCGCCACGCCGTGCAGTGCCCCAGGCCGTTGAGCAGCTGCCGCGCCACCGCGCCCGCGCGGGCGTACTCGGTGGGGTGGTTGCCCTGGTAGCAGACGACGTCCTTGCGCGCGTCGGTGCCGCAGACGCTCAGCGGTCGCGGGTTGGCGGCGGCCGCCTCGGCGGGCGAGAAGCCCCGGTAGTAGCGGTCGACGCGGACGCCGAACCCCTGGCGGGTCAGCGATTCCGCGTTCGGCCGGGCCGCGGCGGCGTGCAGGGTGACCACCGCGGTGTCGCCGTCGACCGACATGGCGGCGAATCCGGAGGGCCCGTGCACCGTGTGCGGCGAGTCGCCGGGGAACGCGGCGTGCCCCGGGTCGCCCCGGTAGGTGTGCACCTCCCGGCCCGCCGGGTCGGACACCGTGACCCGGTCGCCCGGCACCAGCTTCAGCGCCGCGAAGTGCACCTTCACGTAGCTGGACCCGGGTTCGCGCAACACGACCCGCCACGACCGGCCGTCGGCGGCGTACCGCAGGACGGCATCGGCCGCCTTCACCTCACCCGCCTTGGCGACCTGCGGGGGAACCGCCGGTCCCGCGATCGCGGGCGGCGTGGGCGTGATCAACACGAGTGCGAGGGCCATCGGCAGGAGCAGGGACCGGATGGACAAGGCGCACCTCCTTGAAAGGTCGTTTCCTCAAGGGCGGCGGCGGTGCCGGGTCCGGCTCGCAGGTGGACCCGGACCTTTACGTTCGCACGCCGGACCCACGCCCTCCATCCGTCGAAGGCACTGTCTTCGGAACGGCCCCGGCCGGTGCCGCGCGCCCGCTACGCTGGCGGCTCGATCCAGCGCGAACCCGGGGTGTGGCATGGCGGAGTCGACGGGAACGGCGGTCGGGGAGTGCTTCTTCGTCTGCCCGATCGGTGCCGCGAACTCGGACATCAGGAAGCGGTCGAACCAGGTGTACCGGCACGTCGTGAAGGCGACGGTCGAACCCATGGGCTACGAGACCACGCGTGGTGACACCATCGACCAGTCCGGGCTGATCACGACCCAGGTGATCGACAAGCTGCTGAACGCGGACCTGGTCATCGCGGACCTGACCGACCACAACCCCAACGTCTTCTACGAGCTGGCCGTGCGCCACGCGGCGGGCAAGCCGTTCATCCACCTGATGGCGGAGGGGCAGGCGGTGCCCTTCGACATCCAGGGGATGCGCACGGTCTTCTTCGACCACCAGGATCTCGACTCGGTGTTCGAGGCGAAGCGGCAGCTGTCCGGGATGATCCGGCAGATCCAGGCGGGCGCGCGCGTGGAGACGCCGGTGACGTACACGATCGACCTCCAGCAGCTGCGCCAGTCGGACAACTCCGAGGCACGCGGCATCGCCGACCTCATGAGCGAGATGGCGCTCCTCAAGAGAGCCGTGCTGAGCGGCGTCCGCTCCCGCCGCCCGTCCGCCGACCACATGACGCTGCGGAACTTCGTCCAGTACCTCGCCGGAGCCGGTCGCCTGGAGGTCGAGGACCACAGGTTCCTGACCAACGCGGACACCAGCGACGCGCACGACGAGTGGGTGAACGCCGTGGTGTCGTCCGTCGAGACGTGGGCGAACTCCGCCGCCTTCCCGGACGAACCGCCGTTCTGACGGCCCGGTGCTCAGCCGACGCCCAGCGGGGCGACCACGTCGTCCGGCAGCGGGTACGGGTGTTCCGCCGGGAGGAGGGCCGCGGCTTCCCCGTCGCGGCCGGAGGACACGAGTTCTCCCACGGTGCGCATGACGTCCGTGACGTCGGTGATGGCGGCGATCCACTCCTCCACGTAGCGCCGCACCGCCTCCCCGCGCAGACCGACCTGAATGGACCGGTGCCCGAGCGGCCGGTGGTGGAGGTCGCGTTCGGGGTCCCACTGCACCCGCACGGGGCTCTTCTGCACCGCGGAAGCCCATGCGTCGTGGTGACCGTGGACGGTGGGCACGAAGTGGCTGAGCGCCGCGTGTGCCAAGGCCCAGTGGAACCCCTCGCGCGTGATGTCGACGGCCAGCACCCGCTCCTGGCCGGGCTTGCTCGCATAGCCGCAGCGATAAGCCATCCACAGGAACGAGGGCTTGATCCAGGTCATGCGCTCGCGCTTGAACGGCGGCACGAACGTCCCGGCCTTGAGCGCGGCGTCCGCGATGGGCGGCGGGTACGCCTGGTAGACCCGGATGGTGTCGTCCGTGTGCCACGCACGCACTTCGCGCTCGGTCGCTGCCACCGGTCCATCATGTCAAGCAGCCCGCGGCGGTCAGACCGTCGCGGTTACCAGGTCGCGCAACAGGCCGTCCCGCTCGGCGTCGGTCAACTTGCCGTACTGGTGGGGGCTCGGGCCGGTGGCGCTCTGCGGTTGCTTGGCCGTAGCGGCGCACGTGGTCGTCGACGTCGTCAGCTCGACGGCCTCGGCGACCGGCTTGCCGGTGTTGGTGGAGCGCACCTCGACCCGGAGGACGCGGTTGAACAGGCGGTTCGTGAACAGGGAAGTGCCGGTTGTGCTGCCGATGACGCGGTACTCGCACTCACGCACCTCCACGGCGTCGAGCACGGTCACGCAGGCGACGAGCTGGAGCGTCGTGTTGCCGGCCGACTTCCACTCCGCGGGCAGTTCGGTGACGTCCGAGTCGAGGTCGTCCTCGATCCCGGTCGGGTAACCCTTGGCGGCGCGGACGGAGATCGCGATCGAGTGCGGTCCCGGCCCGGAGTAGGCCGGGACGTCGGGGAAGCCACGCCCTTGGCACACCGCGGCGTACCCGCTGGCGACGATCGCCGGTGTCGACGCGGTGGTGGGTGGGGTCGTCGTGGTCACCGGCGCCGTGACGGTGACCGTGGTGGGAGGTGGTGGCGACGCCGTGCAGGCCGCCAGCACGCACATCGTTGCCAACCATAAGCCGTTGCGCAGTGTCTGCCTCACGCACAGGACGTTACCGATCGGGACGGCCCGTCGCGGGTGGTTCGCCGCGTCCGGTCCGCGGTCACGGCCGGGCGTCGAACCGGGCCCGGGCCACGTCGACCTCGTGCAGTGTCGTGGTGGTCCAGCGCAGCAGCGCGTCCACCAGGTCCTGCAACGACTTCCCCAGCGCCGTGATGCGGTACTCGACCGCGATCGGCCGGGTGTCGATCACGACCCGTTCCACCATCCCGTTGCGCTCCAACCTGCGCAGCGCCGCGGTCAGCGACTTCTGCGTCACCACCGGGATCGCCCGCCGCAACCCGTTGAAGCGCAACGGGTTCCCGCACAGCGCGTCGAGGACCTGGAGCGACCACTTGTCCAGGACCTCGTCCAGCAGTTCGCGGTGGCGTTCGGTGAGGGCGGGCGTGGTTTCCGGCATGACACCTAGTCTCGTTGAAGTGCCCTTTCGATACCAGGTAGAAATCGGATACCTACTCAGGAAGGTTCCCCATGCCGGTGCGCTTGTCGACTCCCGAGGGCATGTTCGCCCCCGTCCCCTACCACCACGTCTCGGTCGGCACCGGCACCCGCCAGGTGCACGTGGCCGGGCAGATCGCGCGTGACGCCGAGGGCAACCCGGTCGCCACCGGTGACCTGGCCGGGCAGGTCGCGCAGGCGTTGCGCAACACCGCACGGGGCCTGGCCGGGGCCGGCGCGACGTTCGCCGACGTGGTGCGGCTGCGGTTCTACCTCACGCGGTGGAGCCCGGACCGGTACGGCGACTTCATCGCGGGCATCGAGCGGGTCTCCGACGAACTCGCCCTGCCCCGCCCCCTGCCGCCGTTGTCGGCGATCGGGGTGGACTACCTGTTCGAGCCCGACGTGCTCGTGGAGGTCGAGGCGTACGCGGTGCTGGACTGACCGCCCCGACCGACAGGTGGGTCCGCACTGGACGCGGTCGAGCCCCGACCTCACGGCTCGTCCCAAGTGACCTGTTGGCTCCACGTGTGGCTCCACGCAGGCGGTCGAAGACCGACCTGTCAGCTCCCCCTGACCTGCCTGTGCAGGTCAGGGGGCGTTATCCGAGCGCCCCCGGCAGGATTCGAACCTGCGACCTCGGGATTAGAAGTCCCTCGCTCTCTCCACTGAGCTACGGAGGCTGGAGGGCGGTGACCACGCGCTGTAGCAGCGTAGCCGCCCCACCGGACACATCGTCCGGGAGACGTGGACCGTTTCCGTCCAGGCACCGGAAGTGTGATCAAACCGGCCAAAAAGTGATGCGCATCACGTTAGAACGCCTGCGGAGTGGCGATCCACGAGGGAAACGGGGAGTCTCGCCGGTTCGCCGGGTCTCGCGCCGGTCAGCAGTCGGAGCGCCAGTTCTCCCGCTCGGCGGCCCTTCTCGGCCAGGGGTTGACGCACCGTAGTCAACGGGGGCTCCGCGTGGCCGGCTTCGGGCACGTCGTCGAACCCCACCACCGACACGTCGGTCGGCACGCGGAGGCCCAGGTCGCGTGCTGCCTGGAGCGCGCCGAACGCCAGTTCGTCCGACGCGCACAGCAGGGCGGTGGGCCGCGGCGTCCGCGACAGCAGCTCACGCGCCCCCGCACGGCCCAGGTCGCGGCGGCTCCCGGCGCACTCCCACACGGGCGCCTCGCCGATCACGTCCAGGTACCCGGTCAGCCGGTCGCGGGTCACGCGGAACGCCGCGTCGGGCAACCGGTCGGTCGGGACGGGCCCGGTCGCGCCGTCGCGGTGCAGCCCGAACGCCAGCACGCCGAACCTCGTGTGGCCGAGGTCGCGCAGATGGGTCGCGGCCAGGCGTGCGCCGCCCACGTCGTCCACCTCGACGCGTGCGGTGTCCGGCAGCACGGGCTGGTCGATGACGACCAACGGCAGCCCACGGGCACGCACGACGTCCAACGCGGGCGCGTGGTCAGGCAGCGAGTACGCCACGACGACGTCCGCCTGCGCGCGGGCGACGGTCTCCGGGCGCGGGCCGCCGTCGACGCCGCCGGGCATCAGCACGAGGCCGTGGTCGTGGCCGTCGACGGTGGACGCCAGGCCGTCCAGCACGATCGACACGGCCGGGTCGGAGGACAGCGGCCGGTCGAGCATGACGCCGACGGTCGCGCTGTGCCGGGTGGCGAGGCTGCGGGCGACCGGATCGGGCCCCGCGTAGCCGAGGGACGCCGCCGTCTCCAGTATGCGTTCACGCAGGGCGGCCGAGAGCTGGTCCGGCCGGTTGTACGCGTTGGAGACCGTCGCGCGCGACACACCGACGGCACTGGCCACGGTGTCGAGCGTCGGCTTCCGGTGACGGTCCACGTGACGAGGTTAACCAGGTGGCCGCCTGGATGTTCTGAAGCGCTTCAGTCACACTCGCCCCATGCGCCTCGCGGTCTTCGCAGTCTTCCTCTTCAACGGGGTCGCGCTCTTGTCCTGGGCTGCTCGGATGCCGGCTCTCGCCGCACAGGTCGGCGCGACGGAGGCGACCCTTGGCCTGGCGCTGCTCGGCGCGAGCATCGGCCTGGCCGTGACCGCGCCGATCGCCGCCCGCGTGTGCGCCGCGGTCGGCGCGCGCAGGCTGATCGTGATCGGCGCGGCGGCCACCGTCGTCACCATGCCGGTGCTCTCCTTCACGACCACGCCACTGAACCTGGGCCTGACCCTGTTCGTGATGGGTGCGTGCAACGCATCGCTGGACGTCGGCATGAACGTCGCCGCCGTCGCCGCCACACGCGCCCTCGACCGGCCGTTGATGCCGCAGTTCCACGCGGGCTTCAGCGTGGGCGGTCTCATCGGGTCGCTGGGCGCCGCCGCAGCGGCAGCCGCCGACATGGACCTGCGCACGCACCTCCTCACGGTCTCCGTGGTCGGTGCGCTCGCCATGGCGGCCGTGATCCGCTCGGTGCCCGGTGCGACCGGCGAACCCGCGTCGACCGACACGACCCCCGTCCTGCGCCGTCCGCTGTTGTGGTTGCTCGCAGGCATCACGGTGTTCTCCGCCATCGCCGAAGGCGCAACGGCGGACTGGTCGGCGCTCTTCTTCGTCCGCGAACGCGCCCTCAGCGACGCCGCCGCCGCCGCGGCGTACGCGGGCTTCTCCATCGCGATGGCCGTCGCCCGGCTCGTCGGCGAGCCGATCCAACGCCGCATGGGCCCGTACTGGCTGCTGGCGGGCGGTGCCGTGGTGGCCGCCGCGGGCATCGCGGGGACGGTCCTGATCTCGTCGCCCGTCGCGGGTTTCGTGGGCTTCGCCCTGGCCGGCCTGGGCCTGGCGTTCTGCTTCCCGGTCGTGATGGACCTGGCGGGCGCCGCGGGCCGCCGTGCCGACGGCACCGGCGGCGAACGCGAGATCGGCCTGGTGACGACCGTCGCCTACACGGGCTTCCTGATCGGACCGCCGGTGATGGGCGCCATCGCGCACGCGGCGTCGCTCACGATCGCGTTGGGGTGCATCGCGGTCGTCATCGCCCTCATCGTGCCCACGACGTTGCTCGCACGCAACGCGCGCACACGCGAACTCAGGCTGCGGGAAGCCGATTCAACGCGACCTTGATCAACGACTGGAGCATGGCGGTCATCTGCTCCGCCTTACCGCCGTTGAGGGTCATCGCGACGAGGATGCTCCGATTGGGGTTCACCGCCGTGGTCGTGGTGCACACCATGGCATTGCCGTCGAGGTCGCACGCCACCCAGGACGAGTGACCGTCCACGACGACCTCACGCCCCTTCGCCTGGCGTTGCCGCACGTGTTCGTACTTCTGGTACAGCGCGGTGACAACGCTCGCACCGTCGAACAGGTACTGGCACGACTCCTGGATTTGATCGTCTCGCCTGGTCGGCTGGGCGGTGAGCGCGCCGACCGGCTTGAGGTCGTCGACCGTGAGCAACCCGCACGGGTCCACACCCGCCACGGACCGCTGCTTGGCGATCTTCGGTGAGCCGTCGGACGTCGTGGACGTGGTGGTCGGGGCACTCGCCGGGGTGGCGTCCGACGCCGGCAGGGGGTCGCCGTTGATCGTGTAACTGCACCCGGTGAGCAGAAGCGCGGACAGGGCCACCACGACCCACGAGCGAGAGCTGGTCACGAAGCGCAACGGTAGTCGGTGGCTTCGGTGCACGTCCGGCGGTTGGTGGTGCCGTTGCCGAGCCGCCTACCCTCGACCCGTGCCCATCGACGCGCCTGCCCGCTCCACGCGAACTGGTCTAGTCCCTTTGCTGGTCGTCGGCACGGCCATAGCCGCGCTGCTCGCCGCCGGCATCGCCGCGGCCACCGGCGGCGACAGGTCCGGGCTGCTGGTGGTGCGGGTGCTCACCGAGTCCGCGGCCGTGGTGACGATCGGATCGTTGTTGCTCGCGGCGTTCCTGGTGCCGCCGCAGGCCAACGGGCGGCTCGCGGCGGACGGCTACGCCGCGTTGCGCACGGCCGCGTGGGCGGCTCTGGTGTGGACGCTGGGCGCCGTCGCCGCCGTGCCGTTCACGGCCGCCGACGCGCTCGGCCAGCCCGTGACGGCGTTGCTCGACCCGTCGGTCCTGTTCTCCGTGGCGGGTTTCCTGGAGCAGGCCAAGGCGTGGATGGTGACGGCCGTCATCGTGGCGTTGCTCGCACTGGGCTGCCGTCTGGTGCTGTCGTGGGGCTGGACGACCGCGTTGTTCTTCCTGTCGGTGTTCGCGCTCGTGCCGGTGGCCGTGACGGGGCACTCGTCCGGCGGCGGTTCGCACGACGTGGCGACCAACAGCCTGCTGTACCACCTCGTCGGCGCGGCGTTGTGGGTCGGCGGTCTGATCGCGTTGCTCGCGCACGGCAGGCGTGGCGGCGAACACCTCGGCCTGGCGACCACCCGGTTCTCCCGGCTGGCGCTGGTGTGCTGGCTGGTGATGGCCGTGTCCGGTGTGGTGAACGCGTTGGTGCGCCTGCCGTTGAGCCAGCTGTTCACCAGCGACTACGGCCTGCTGGTGCTGGGCAAGACGGTGGCGCTGGTGCTGCTCGGCGTGTTCGGCTGGTTCCAGCGGCAGCGGAGCGTCCGGGAGGTCGTGACCACCGGTTCGGGCCGGTCGCTGCTCAAGCTCGCGGGCGTCGAGATCCTGCTGATGTTCCTCACGATCGGTCTCGCGGCCGCCCTTTCCCGCACACCACCGCCGCCGGAGGGGCGTGCGTTCCCCAGCACGGTCGAGCTGCGCATCGGCTATGACCTGTTCGGCGAGCCCACGCTCGCCAGGCTGCTGTTCGACTGGCGTTTCGACCTCGTGTTCGGCACGGTCGCCATCGCGCTCGCGGTCGTCTACGTGCTCGGTGTGCTGCGGTTGCGCCGTCGCGGTGACAAGTGGCCGGTGGGCCGCACGATCGCGTGGGTCGTGGGCTGCTTTACGGTGCTGTTCGCCACGTCCTCGGGCATCGGCCGGTACGCGCCGGCGATGTTCAGCATCCACATGGAGAGCCACATGCTGCTCTCCATGCTCGCGCCGATCCTGTTGGTGCTGGGCGGTCCCGTGACGCTGGCGTTGCGCGCGTTGCCCCCCGCGGGCAAGGACAACCCGCCCGGTGCTCGCGAGTGGATCCTGGCGTTGGTCCACTCGCCCGTGTCGAAGGTCCTCACGAACCCGTTCGTGGCGCTGGCGTTGTTCGTGGGCTCGTTCTACGGCCTGTACTTCTCGGGCCTGTTCGACTGGGCGTTGGACTACCACTGGGCGCACCTGGCGATGAACGCGCACTTCATCCTCGTGGGGTACGTGTTCTACTGGCCGGTGATCGGCATCGACCCGTCCCCGAACCGCCTGCCCCCGTTGGGACGCCTGGGCCTGCTGTTCGCGTCCATCCCGTTCCACGCGTTCTTCGGCATCGTGCTGATGAGTTCGGCGACCGTGATCGGCGAGAACTACTACCGGGCGCTGGCACTGCCGTGGGTGTCGTCGCAGTTGGAGGACCAGCGCCTCGGCGGCGGTATCGCGTGGGCGGCGGGTGAGGTGCCGCTCGTCGTGGTCATGGTGGCGCTGTTGGTGCAATGGGCCCGTTCGGACGATCGTGACGCACGACGTTCGGACCGCAAGGCCGACGCGGACGGTGACGCCGACCTCGCTGCCTACAACGCGATGCTGCGCAAGCTGTCCGAACGGGAGTGAGCGTCAGAGCGGACGGCGGAACCCGCGCACCGCGAACACCCAACCGACCAGTCCGAGCGCGGCGCTGATCGTCAACGCGCTCACCACCCCCGTGACCGGGTGCGCGAGGCACAGCGCGCGTGCGGCGTCCACGGCGTAGGTGAGCGGGTTGACGTTGGCGACCGCCTGGAGCCAACCCGGCAGGGCGCCGACCGGCACGTAGGCGCTGGAGGCGAACATCAGCGGGAACATCGCCAGGAAGCCCACGGTCTGCATCAGCTCGGCGTTGCGCAGCCAACTGGCGATGGCGAGGAAGACCCAGCCCAGGCCCCAGCCGACGGCCAGCGACAGGGCCAGCGCGGCGAGCACGCCGCCGACGCCGCCCGCGGGGGAGAACCCGAAGATCACGATCGCGAACAACATCATCAGCACCAGTTGCGCGGCCGTGCGGACCAGGTCGGACAGGCTGCGGGCGACCAGCACCGAACCGACCCGGATGGGCAGCGACCGGAACCGCGCGAGGACGCCGTTCTTCATGTCGGTCACCAGCCCGACGCCCGCCTGGAGCGCGGACTGGATCGCGGTGTTCACCAGGATCGCGGGCATCAGGAAGTCGATGTAGGAAACGCCGGTCGGGAAGCCCGGGGTGTTCGCGATGCTCGCGAAGATCTGGCTGAACAACGTCAGCATGACCAGCGGTTGCAGGACGCTGAACACGATCATCCGGGGATCGCTCACCAGCGTGCGCAGCGAGCGCTGGGTGAGCACCAGCACCTGCGTGAAGACGTCCGTGCCACGCCAACGGGTCCGTGGCGCGGTGAGCGTTGTGGTCATCCGATGGCTCCTGTTCAGGCCGCGTGTGCCGCGAGGGTCAGGTAGACGTCGTCCAGGGTCGGTTCGCCGAGCGCCAGTTCGGTGGCCTCCAAGCCCACTTCGTCCAGCGCGCGGACCACGACGGCCAGCTCGCGCGAGGACGTGACGGGGGCGGTGAGCGTGTCGGCCGCGGGCACCGGGTGCAGCCCGGCCCGTTCCAGCGCCTCCTGCGCCTTGGGCAGGTCGGACCGGTCGGCGAGGGTGACCGTGACGCTGCGCTGGCCGACCTGCGCCTTCAGCTCGGCGCTGGTGCCGGTGGCGACGACGCGGCCCTGCGCGAGGACGGTGATCGAGTCGGCCAGCCGGTCGGCCTCGTCCAGGTACTGGGTGGTGAGCAGCACCGTCGTGCCGTCGGTGACCAGGCGTTCCACGACCTCCCAGAGACCGAGGCGGGCGGCCGGGTCCAGCCCCGTGGTCGGCTCGTCCAGGAAGATCACCTCGGGGTGGCCGACCAGGCTCGCCGCCAGGTCGAGCCGCCTGCGCATACCGCCCGAGTAGGTCCGCGAGGGGCGCTTGGCGGCGTCGACCAGGTCGAACAGCTCCAGCAGCTCGGCGGCGCGGGCCCGCGCCTCGCGGGTGCTCGCCCCGAGCAGGCGGGCGATCAGGACCAGGTTGTCCAGGCCGGACAAGCCCTCGTCCACGGCGGCGAACTGGCCGGTCAGGCCGATGCGGCTGCGCACCTGGTGCGCCTCGCGCACCACGTCGAAACCCGCGACCTCGGCCGTGCCGCGGTCCGGCGGGAGCATCGTGGTGAGCACGTTGACCAGGGTCGTCTTGCCCGCGCCGTTGTGGCCGAGGAGACCGAGCACGGTGCCCCTGGGCACGGCGATGCTCACCCCGTCGAGCGCTTGCCGGTCGCCGAACGCCTTGCCGACGTCCGACGCCTTGATCATCAGGTCGTTCACTGGTCTCCCCTCAGCACGCCGTGCAGGAAAAGCTCGACGAGTTGGTCGGTCCCGGCGGCGGTCTCCCCGAAACCGCCGCCTTCCATCCGGTTGGTGAACACGAGGCCGAGCAGCAGGCGCGCGGCCAACCGCGGTTCGACGCGCATGTCCGCCGCGTCCGGTTCGAACAGGGCCGCGATGTGCTCGGTGAGGTGCCGCATCTCGACCGGCGGCCCCTTCTGGTCGCGGTCGGGGTGGTAGCCGGAGTCGCGCAGGACGCCCATGAGCTTCCACATGCGGTCGAGGTAGCCGGAGACGGCGCTGATCGCCCAGGACAGGCGGTCGGCGAGCCGTTCCGCCTGGCGTGCCTCGACCAGCAACGCCAGTTCCGCGTCCACCCCGAGCACGGAGCGGACGCAGGTCGCGATGAGTTCCTGCTTGTCCTTGAACGCGCGGAACACGGTGCCTTCCGCGATGCCCGCCGCCTTGGCGATCTGGCTGGTCGTCACGTTCGCGCCGTGGTCGAACAGCAGCGGGACGGCGGCGCTGACGATCGCCTCGCGCCGGTCCTCCGGGCTCATCGCGGGGGCGCGCCTGCGGCGCTGGTTGGTGTCCTCCGGCATGGGGCAACTGTATGAGTGAGTCCTCACTCATGTCAACGAGTGAGTCCTCACTCATAGTTGTCCACAGGTCGCCATCCCGCCTGTCCACAGCTCCGGAAAACTTCTTCCCCGCACGTCACGACCGGTCCACTCTGGACTCCGACACCCAGCCCGAGGAGGCGGAAATGGCTTACAACGAGACGCGTGTGACGGTGGCGGGCATCGTCGCCAGCAAGGTCGTGCGCACGGTGGTCGGCACCGGGTACAGCCGCGCGGCCTTCCGCGTGCACACGCGGGAACGGCGCTTCGACCGCGATCGCGAGGAGTGGTTCGACGGCTCGACGATGTTCCTGATGGTGACGTGTTGGCGCGACCTGGCCGACAACGTGCACGCGTGCCTGGACAAGGGGGACCCGGTCCTGGTGCACGGCAAGCTGCGCATCCGCGAGACGGCGGAGAACGGCGTCACCAGCCAGCACATCGACATCGAGGCCACCGCGGTCGGGCCGAACCTGGTGGCGTGCACCGCCCGGCCGTCGAGAACCCGGGACGCGCCGGCGGTGGTGGCCCCGCGGGAGGAGGACGAGCACGCCCTGTCGCCACCCCTCGTCGCGCCCGGCGCCGTGCCCGCGCCGCGTGCCGCCGAACCGGCCCCGAAGGAGGTGCCCGCGATCTCGCACTGATCCCGCGGCGCCCCGTCCCGTGCGCGGTACCCTTCCCGGCCGAACCCCGGTCGGGCCGACCTCGTCGCTGTTTGAGCGTCGCCGCGAGCGGGGACACCTGCGCTCACCCACTGGGAAAAGTGCGAACCGGTGGAGCAGCGGAGGAGGATGTCCCGGTGACGGAGCGGAGCGGCGAGTCGCATCCGAGGTCGAGCCGTGGGCCGTTCGGGGCATGAACGGTGGAAACAGGTTCGCGTTCACCACTGGCACGGAGAATGCGCGTCGAACGTCGCGCAGCCGTCACGAGCATCGAGGAGGGAGGTCGTGGGCAGTCGCCGAGGCGGTACCCGCGCAGGTTCGAGGGCTTGACACCGCGGGAGATCACGCGTCCGGCCGGATCGGCAGGTCACAGCGCCGCACCTCAGCGGCGGCGACCGGCCACCCCGGCAGTGGGTTACCCACGTTCGCGTTAACTCCGCGTTGTCACCACCTTCGTTGCCGGCGTCCGGGGTACTTGCCCGATCGGCACCGCTCTACGATCGCGGGCATGGCCGAGTTCATCTACACCATGAAGAAGGTGCGCAAGGCGCACGGGGACAAGGTCATCCTCGATGACGTCACGATCATGTTCTACCCCGGTGCGAAGATCGGCGTGGTCGGCGCGAACGGCGCCGGCAAGTCGAGCGTGCTGAAGATCATGGCCGGCCTGGACACACCGGGCAACGGCGAGGCTTACCTCTCGCCCGGCTACACGGTCGGCATCCTCCAGCAGGAGCCGCCGCTCAACGAGGAGAAGACCGTCCTGGGCAACGTGCAGGAGGGTCTCGGCGAGATCAAGGTCAAGCTGGACCGCTTTAACGAGATCGCCGAGAAGATGGCCGTCGACTACTCCGACGAGCTGATGGAGGAGATGGGCCGGCTCCAGGAGGAGCTGGACCACGCGAACGCGTGGGACCTCGACTCCCAGCTGGAGCAGGCGATGGACGCCCTGCGCTGCCCCCCGCCCGACGCCGACGTCAAGGTGCTCTCCGGTGGCGAGCGCCGCCGGGTGGCGCTGTGCAAGCTGCTGCTGAGCAAGCCCGACCTGCTGCTGCTCGACGAGCCCACCAACCACCTGGACGCGGAGAGCGTCCTGTGGCTGGAGCAGCACCTGGCCCAGTACCAGGGCGCCGTCCTGGCCGTCACCCACGACCGGTACTTCCTGGACAACCTGTCCCAGTGGATCCTGGAGCTGGAGCGGGGCCGGGCACACGCCTACGAGGGCAACTACTCCACGTACCTGGAGAAGAAGGCCGAGCGGCTGGCCGTCCAGGGCAAGAAGGACCAGAAGCTCCAGAAGCGGCTGAAGGACGAGCTGGACTGGGTCCGGTCGGGCGCCAAGGCCCGGCAGGCCAAGTCCAAGGCCCGCCTGAACCGCTACGAGGAGATGGCGGCCGAGGCGGAGAAGACCCGCAAGCTCGACTTCGAGGAGATCCAGATCCCGCCGGGCCCGCGCCTGGGCAACGTCGTGGTCGAGGTGGACGACCTCAAGAAGGGCTTCGGCGACCGCGTGCTGATCGACGGCCTGTCGTTCAGCCTGCCGCGCAACGGCATCGTCGGCGTGATCGGTCCGAACGGCGTCGGCAAGACGACGTTGTTCAAGACCATCGTGGGCCTGGAGCAGCCGGACTCCGGCACGGTCAAGGTCGGCGAGACGGTCAAACTGTCGTACGTCGACCAGAACCGCGCGGGCATCGACCCGAAGAAGAGCGTCTGGGAGATCGTCTCCGACGGTCTGGACTACATCCACGTCGGCAGCGTCGAGATGCCGTCGCGGGCGTACGTCAGCGCGTTCGGCTTCAAGGGTCCGGACCAGCAGAAGCCCGCGGGCGTGCTGTCCGGTGGCGAGCGCAACCGCCTGAACCTGGCGCTCACCCTCAAGCAGGGCGGCAACCTGATCCTGCTGGACGAGCCGACGAACGACCTGGACGTCGAGACCCTGGGCTCGCTGGAGAACGCCCTGGAGCAGTTCCCCGGCTGCGCCGTGGTCATCTCGCACGACCGGTGGTTCCTGGACCGCGTCGCCACGCACATCCTGGCGTGGGAGGGCACGGACGAGGACCCGGCGCGGTGGTACTGGTTCGAGGGCAACTTCGAGGGCTACGAGAAGAACAAGGTGGAGCGCCTGGGTGCGGAGGCGGCCCGGCCGCACCGCGTCACCTACCGCAAGCTCACACGGGACTGAGCCGGAGGCAGGGACGTCGTGGCCGCGAGGGGCGAGGCGCAGGCGGACGCCGAGGTGAGCACGCTGGTCGTGCCCGCCTGGCGGCTGCGTTGGCGGGCACCGGAGCTGGCTCTGGTGCTGGGCGAGCGCGCGGTGGCGCTCGCCGCCGCGCGCCGGGACGAGGTCGACCGGTTGCGCGCGGAGTACCTGGTGGTCTTCGCGAGCAACCGGATGGGCCGCGGCGTCCGGATCGCCGACCGGGCGTTGGACGCCCTGAAGGCGGCCGAGGCGGAGGCGGAGCACGAGACCGCGTGGCGGTTGCGGGTGGAGCTGGCGGACAGCGCCCGCTCGGCCGGCGCGCCGCTGACCGGTTTCGCCGCCGTCCGCCCCGTGCTGGAGGCGGACGGCGTGCCGGACGCTTTGCGGGCCTCGGCACTCGTGCAGGCAGGCGAGTGCCTGGTCTCGGTGGGTCGTGGCGCGGCCCTCGCCGAGGCGTTGGCGGAGGCCGACCGGCTCTACACCACCGACCCCGTCCTGGACCACGACACCTCGCTGCTCATGCGGGGCCTGCTGCGTGCCGCCGCGGCGGGCAGGCACCGCCGCTGGGGCGACCTGGACGCGGCGATCGCGGCGGGTCGCGAGGGCTTCGAGCTGCTGGACCAGCTCACCGACCCGACGGCCGACAGCGGGCAGGTGCGTGGCCGGCTGACCGTCGAGCTGGTGTGCGCCCTGATGGACGCCAACCACCCGGCCGAGGCGTCCGAGACGGGCACCCCGTTCCTGGACCGGCCGGTGCGCGCGCCGTCGGCGGCGTCGGCCGGCTGGCTCCGGTTGGCGTTGGCGACCCGCGTGCACCTGCCGGCGGGTCGCGTCGACCAGGCCCGCGACCTGCTCCGCGACGCGGCCGACAGCGCCGAACGCCACCAGCTGGACACGCTGCTGGCGGAGAGCCTGCTGGCGCTGGCCCACGTGCACGAGCTGGCGGGCGACCTCACCGAGGCGCTGACCGACCTGCGCTCCGCGCACGCGGCCGAACGCCGCCGGGCGAGGGCCGTCTACGCGGTCCGCGCCCGCCTGGCCGCCGAGTTCTCCGGCGTCCACCCGCGGCCGACCAGCCTGCACGAGCAGTTGACGGCGTTGCTGCGCCGGGACCGGCCGGCCGACCCGGGCCTGACCCCGGAGACCAGGCAGCAACTGCGCCAGTGGCGGCCGGCCCAGGTGCACCGGGCTGACACGCTGCGCGTGAAACGCTCCCGCCGAGCCGCGGAAGACATGACGGTGGAAGGCATCTCCGCCGCCCGAGCCCACGCGGCGGACCGCTGGCGCCTGGTCCAGCCGTTCGGCGAAGCCGCCACCCCGGACCACCCCACCGGCAGCGGCCAAGCAGCCGACGCCGCGGCCACCCCCGCCCCGACCGCCGACCCCACGCCCCCGCAGAAGGCGGAGCCCGGCGGGACAACGGTGTTCGGCCGTCCGGAACACGCGAGGAGCGGCCAGGCCCGCCCGGCGAACCCGCACGGCGGGACCTACCTCGAACGGAACTTCCCACCGCCCCCCGCCCGGTCGGCCGTTCCCCAGTTCCCACCGGCCCAGTTCCCACTGCCGCAACCCCAGCCGGCACGCCCCCAGCCCGCACCGCCACCCACCGAGACCCCCGCTCCCAACACTCCTGCTGCCAACACTCCCGCTGCCGGCACTCCGGCGGTCACTCCTCCTCCGGACGACACCCCTCCGGCGAACACCTCCACCGGCGAAGTCACAGCCACACCAGCCGACCGAGGCGAGCGAAGCGTGTCGGCAGCCGGCCTGATCGCCGCCGCCGGAACCGTCCGCAGCGGCCGGCGACGGGCAGCCCGGGAAGCCGCCGCCGAGGCAGTCGAGGAACAACCCACCACGCCCCGGGGCTCAGACGGCGGCAGCGTGCTGGAAACCCTCAAGGCAGCGGGCCTGCTGGACCCCCAACGAGCAGGGGGCCGTCGCCGCGCCCCGGACACCGAGGAGGGCGACGACCACCCCCCGGCCACCGCCACCACTCCGGCCGCTGCCACTCCCGCCGAGCACACGCCACCAGCCGCCGCTCCCGCGCCCCAAGCCCCTGCACCGCAACTCCCCGCGCCGCAGGCCCCCACACCCCAAGTCCCCGCACCCCAAGCCACCGCGCCCTCACCCGCCGCGCCCTCACCCACCGAAACCACTCCACCTCGCACGAACACCGCACCCGCCGCGAACAGCCCGCACGTCGGGACCCCGCCCCGGGTCGTCGAGGCGGCCTCGCCGGTTGCCGGAAGCGGAGGTGCGGTCCCCGCCGAAGCCGAGTCCTCCGCAGTCGCCAAGCCCCCGCCCCCGCCCCCGGCCGCCGATAACGCCGAAACCGTGCAGTGGCGGGTAGAGCCGCCGGCTCACCTGCGTGAGGGAGCGGGTCCGGTCGACATGTTCGACTCCCCGACGATGGTCCAACCGGCGATCCGCGACGAAGACGCACCCCTAACCGGGCTGGGCGCGGCCTTCGTGAAGGGTCCGGTGATCCCGACCGCGCGCGTCCCGGAGCCACCCGACTTCTCCGGTTTCCCCACGCAGCCCACCGGCCTGCCCGGCCCCGGCACGAGCCCGAACGCCCCGAAGCGCTCCGGCGTTCCGGAGCAGCCGAGGTCGCCGGAGTGGGGAGCATCGGCGAGTTCACCGGACTCGGCCGCGACGTCCCGGCAGATCCGCTTCCCGGACCCCTCGGACCCGGACCCGTCCGAGATCCCGGCCCCGAAGTCCGCGCCGGCGCCCCAGCCGACCGCGCCCCAGCCGACCGCACCCGAACCGTCCCCGGTACCGCAACCGCCGCCGGCACCGCCTCCTCCGGCACCCGGGCAGCCGTCCCCGGTGTCACCCGATGTGCCGGACGTGCCGGACGTGCCGGAGCCCGACCAGGTACCGCCCGTGCCGATTCCGGACCCGGTGCCGTCACCGGCCCCGTCCGGGCCCGATCAGCCGCAGGAACTCCCGCGGGAACACCCGCAAGAAACGGTGCAGGAGTCGACCGCACCAGCCGTTCCGCAGCACGCGGCACCGGCACCGGCAGCACACGAGTCGGCATCGACGTTCGACATGCGTGATTCGCATGGATCATCAAGCGGATTCGGCTTGTCCGCCCAGTTGGAATCGAACGCGATCAACTCCACCGCCGCCGCGGAACCGCCGAGCGAGTTCGACGAGTCCGGCTCCGCCACTACTCCGAGTGCTTTTGGTGTTCCGGCGACCGACGACCCGGCAGACGGGTTCGACGTGCCGGTCCCGTTCACCCCACCGGCCATGTTCGGTCCGCCGGTCATGTTCGGGACGCCGGACCCCTTCGACACCTCCGACTCGCCGGAGACCCCCGGCTCACCGACGGTAGCCACCGCGCATGACGGACGACCGGACGTGCCAGGAGTCGATGATCTCGAACCGCGCACCGGTCCGTCGACCGGGAGCCGAGCGGTGGAAGGACCGCAACTCCGCCGGTCGGCACCCGGCGCAGTCGGTCCGATAGGCGGTGCGCACGACCCGGTGGCCGGCACCGAGAACCCCCACCCGCTCGCTGGGGAGCCCGGGTCGGCCGTCGGTGGTACGGGTGGCGCGGGTGCCTTGGCTCCTGTCGGGAGCGGGCGGGGGATCGGCGTGGGTTCCGGGGGTTTCCTGGGGCGGGCGGATGTCGAGGATGACGAGCCGGAGCCGGAACCCGAGCAAGCCGAGCAGGACGGGGTGGCAGGCGAGCGGGCTGAGCGGGAGCCGGCTGAGCGGGAGCGGGCGGCGGGCGGGCAAGCCGAACCGGAGCAGACGGAGCTGGGCCACGCCGAGCGGCGTGGGGTCGAGTGGGAGCAGGCTGAGCAGGAAAGGGGTGCAGGGGGCGAGTCGGCGGACGCCGGGCAGGAGGCCGCAGCCGAGGTCGAGCCGGCGTCCCACGGGGACTCGGGTGTCGGTGCCGAGGGGGAGCCGTTCGTCACTTCCGTCGTGGTCGGGGGGCGGGCGGTCGAGTTGCCGGCGGTGGGTGCTTCGCCCAGTGCCAACCGGGCCTCGCGGCGGCCGAAGAGCGAGTTGAGCCTGGCCGAGTTGTTGGCCGAGGCGCTGGTGGCCTACGAGACCGGGCGGCGGGAGGACGAGGCGGCCAGGGGTGCCGGCGGTTCTGCCTCCGACTCGGACGTGGAGAGCACCGGGCCCATCCCGCCGGTCGGGGCGGGGGAGACGTCGGTGGAGACCACGACGCCCATACCGAAGGTGACCGGGGAGCCGCCGGCCGCGTCGGGGCTGATCGGGGAGCGTCCGGGAGCCGGGCCGGCCGGAAGCCGGCCGGTGATGCCCGGGGAGCCACCGGCCGGGCCTGGGATGGTCGGCAGCGGTTCGGGCCTGCCCGGGTTGCCCGGAGAGCAACAGGGCGTGCCCGGGACGGTCGGGACCGGTTCGGGCCTGCCCGGGGTGGTCGGGGAGCCACTGGCCGGGCCTGGGGTGGCCGAGGGTGGTTCGGGCGTGCCCGGGTTGCCCGGGGAGCCGCCGGCAGGGCCGGGGGCGTTCGGGGAGCGTCCGGGAGCCGGGCCGGTCGGAAGCCGGCCGGCGGTGCCCGGGGAGCCACCGGCCGGGGCCGCGGGTGCACCGGGCGTGCACAGGTCGATCGGGGACCCACCGGCCTCGGCTGGGCATCCGTCCGCCCGTCGCGGCGGCGGGGAGGTCGGAGGTCAACCGGCCGTGGCCGGGGGGCAACAGGGCGTGTCCGGGTCGACCGGGGAACCACCGCGGTGGACCTTGCCCGAAAGCTGAGAATTGATTTGAGGTTTTGCTGAGGTTTCCCGCGGGTACGCGGCGGAGACGCCGAAAATAGTCCTGCCCCGGGGAAATTTCCACTTTCCGGCAAGTGGTTCGATTCAGTGCGCAGGGTTGCTCCGACAGGGTGGCGGGCGTCTGGTTAAGTGGTGGCGGACCCGGCACACAGAGGTGCCGGATAGCGTGGAGTCGCCTGAACATGACCTCGACTGGAGTCCCGTCCCGATCGGAACTCGCCACCCGCCACGACGCCGGTGCCGGCCGCACGGCCAGTCCCGAACAAGCTCGTGACGAACTGATCGAACGGGCCGCCGCCAACGCCCCCGAACTGGCCGACCTGATCCGCCTCTACTACCGCCACGTGCCCGCCGAGGAAGTCAACGACGACGACCCGGTGGACCTGGTGGGCGCGGTTCGCTCGAACTACCGGCTCGCCGAGACGCGCGTGCCCGGCCGCCCGGTGGTGCGCATCCTCAACCCGACCCGCGTGGACGACGGCTGGACCTGCCCGGCGACCGTCGTCCAGGTGGTCACCGACGACATGCCGTACCTGGTCGACTCGGTGGCCGCCGAGTTGACCCGCGGCGGCGTGCAGGTGCAGCGGGTGGTGCACCCGATCGTCGTGGTGCGCCGCGACCCGGTGACCGGCGCGCTGCACGAGGTGCTGCCCACCGCGGACCCGGCGAACCCGCCGTCGGACGCGCTCGCCGAGTCGTGGATGAACATCGAGGTCGACCTGCTCACCGACCCCGACCGGGCGCGTGAGCTGGAGACCCGGCTGCACACGGTCCTCAACGACGTCCGCGAGGTCGTCGAGGACACCCGCAAGATGACCGACACGGCGCTCCAGGTCGCCGAGCACCTGGTGTCCTCGCCGCCGCCGCTGGACGACGCCGCGGTCGACGACGGCGCACGCCTGCTCCGCTGGCTCGCCGACGACCACTTCACCTTCCTCGGCTACCGGCGGTACGAGCTGGTCCGCGACGACCCGGCCACCGACGGCGAACCCGCCCTCCGCGCGGTCCTCGCCTCCGGCCTGGGCGTGCTCAGACAGGACAGCCTCGCCGCGCGCAGCCTCACCGCCGGCCCGGACGCGGGCGCGCAGGCCCTGGCGCCCGAGCTGCTGGTGCTCACCCAGGCGAGCGCGCAGTCCAGCGTGCACCGCTCGGTCTACCCGTACTACGTGGGCGTGAAGACGTTCGACGACCAGGGCGTCGTCACCGGCGAGCACCGCTTCCTCGGCGTGTTCTCCACCACCGCCCTGCACGAGGACGTGCTGGACATCCCCGCCGTGGAACGCCGCGTCCGCGAGGTCATCCACCGCGCCGGCTTCCCGCTGCACTCCTACTCGGGCCAGCGGATGCTGGAGGTGATCCAGGACTACCCGCGCTACGAGCTGTTCTCGGTCGACACCGACACGCTCTACCAGAACGTCACGGGCGTGATCGCGCTCGCCGAACGCCGCCGGCTGCGGCTGTTCCTGCGCCGCGACCCGTACGGCCGGTTCTTCTCGTGCCTGGTGTACCTGCCGCGCGACCGCTACACGACGACGTCCCGCCTGGCGATGCAGGAGATCCTGATCGACCAGCTCGGCGGCGTGAACCTGGAGTACAGCGCACGCGTCGGCGAGTCCGCGCTGGCCCGCGTGCACTTCACCGTGCACACCGACCCCGGCAAGCAGATCGAGCCGGACACCGGCTACGTGCAGCAGCTGCTGGCGGAGGCGGTGCGCTCCTGGGACGACCGCATGGTGGAGGCCGTCCTGGGCGGCCACTCCAACGGGCCCGGCCTGGGCACCGAGTCCGCCTCCGAGCAGGGCCTGCGCTTCGCGAGCGCGTTCCCGGAGGCGTACAAGGAGGACTTCCCCGCGGCGGAGGGGCTGGCGGACTTCCGCCGCATCGAGGCGCTCGACCAGGGCGGCTCGGACATGCAGTTCTACGTGCCGCACCAGGCCGAGCCGGGTGAGCGGCGGTTCAAGCTGTTCCTCGCGGGCGACCGGATCACGTTGTCCGACGTGCTGCCGATGCTCCAGCGCATGGGCGTGGTCGTGGTCGACGAGCGCCCGTACGAGCTGGTCCGCGAGGACGGCACGGAGTGCTGGATCTACGACTTCGGCCTGCGCATCGACCCGGTGACCCTGGACAAGCTCTCCCAGGAGGACATGGAGTCGGTCCGCACCCGGTTCCAGGACGCGTTCGCCGCCGCCTGGCGCGGCGACGCGGAGGTGGACGGCTTCAACACCCTCGTCCTGCGCGCGGGCCTCACCTGGCGGCAGGCGGCGATGCTGCGTGCCTACGCCAAGTACCTGCGGCAGGCGGGCACCCCGTACAGCCAGGATTACATCGAGGACGCCGTCCTCGGCCACACCGAGGTCGCGACGGCGCTGGTGCGCTTGTTCGAGGCCCGGTTCGACCCGGCGCTGGACGAGGCGCAGCGCGCGTCCCGCACGGAGGCGCTGGCAGGCGAGATCACGGCGTTGATCGACGACGTGACGAGCCTGGACGCGGACCGCATCCTGCGCAGCCTGCTCACCCTGGTACAGGCGACCCTGCGCACCAGCTACTTCGTCCGCGACGAGGCGGGCGCGCACCGCCCGTACCTGGCCGTGAAGCTCGACCCGCGTGCGATCCCGGACCTGCCGCAGCCGCGGCCCCGGTTCGAGATCTTCGTGTACTCGCCGCGGATCGAGGGCGTGCACCTGCGGTTCGGCCCGGTGGCGCGCGGTGGTCTGCGCTGGTCCGACCGGCGCGAGGACTTCCGCACCGAGATCCTGGGCCTGGTGAAGGCGCAGGCGGTGAAGAACGCCGTGATCGTGCCGGTCGGCGCGAAGGGCGGCTTCGTGGTGAAGCGCCCGCCCGTCCCGACCGGTGACCCGGGCCTGGACCGCGAGGCGTTCCTGGCCGAGGGCATCGCCTGCTACCGGCACTTCATCTCGGGTCTGCTGGACCTCACCGACAACCTGAACTCGGGCACCGTCATCCCCGCGCCGCAGGTGGTCCGCCACGACGGGGACGACACGTACCTGGTGGTCGCGGCGGACAAGGGCACGGCGTCGTTCTCCGACATCGCGAACGAGGTCGCCAAGTCGTACGGCTTCTGGCTGGGCGACGCGTTCGCGTCCGGCGGTTCGGTCGGCTACGACCACAAGGCCATGGGCATCACCGCCCGCGGCGCGTGGGAGAGCGTGAAGCGGCACTTCCGCGAGCTGGGCGTGGACACCCAGACCGAGGAGTTCACGGTCGTCGGCGTCGGCGACATGTCCGGTGACGTGTTCGGCAACGGGATGCTGCTGTCCGAGCACATCCGGCTGGTGGCCGCGTTCGACCACCGGCACGTCTTCATCGACCCGAACCCGGTGGCGGGGCCGTCCTACGCCGAGCGCAAGCGGCTGTTCGAGCTGCCCCGGTCGTCCTGGGACGACTACGACCGCTCGCTGATCAGCGCGGGCGGCGGCGTGTGGCCGCGCACGGCGAAGGCCATCCCGGTCAGCCCGGAGGCCCGGGAGGCGCTGGGCCTGCCCGACGGCGTGGTGAAGCTGTCGCCGCAGGAGCTGATGAAGGCCGTCCTGCTCGCGCCGGTGGACCTGCTGTGGAACGGCGGCATCGGCACCTACGTCAAGGCGGGCGCCGAGTCGCACGGCGAGGTCGGCGACAAGGCCAACGACGCGATCCGCGTGAACGGCGCGGACCTGCGCGTGAAGGTGGTCGGCGAGGGCGGCAACCTGGGCCTGACCCAGCGCGGCCGGATCGAGTTCGCCCGCGCGGGCGGCAAGGTCAACACCGACGCGCTGGACAACTCGGCGGGCGTGGACTGCTCGGACCACGAGGTCAACATCAAGATCCTGCTGGACGAGCTGGTCCGCGACGGCAGGCTGGCCCGCGACCAGCGCGACGAACTGCTCGGCGCGATGACCGACGAGGTCGGCGAGCTGGTGCTGCGGGACAACTACTCGCAGAACTCGGTGCTCGGCGTCTCCCGCGCCCACTCCGCGCCGATGATGTCGGTGCACGCCCGCCTCGTCGCGGACCTGGAGGGCCGCGGCGTGCTGGACCGGGCGCTGGAGGCGTTGCCGTCGCCGGCGGAGTTCCGGGCGCTGGAGAAGGCGGGCGCGGGGCTCACGTCGCCGGAGCTGGCGACGTTGCTCGCGCACGTGAAGCTGGCGCTGAAGGAGGAGGTGCTGGCGAGCGACCTGCCGTCGATCGACGTGATCGCGCGCAAGCTGCCCACGTACTTCCCGAGCGAGCTGCGCGACCGGTTCGCCGACGCCATCGGCAGCCACCCGCTGGCCCGCGAGATCATCACCACGGTGCTGGTCAACGAGGTCGTGGACGGCGGCGGCGTGTCCTACGCGTTCCGGCTGGCCGAGGAGATAAGCGCCAGCGCCACGGACGCCGTCCGGGCCTACACGATCGTCACGGCGATCTACGACCTCCCGTCGCTGTGGCGGGAGATCCGGGCGCTGGACAACGTCATCCCGACGGACGTCCAGGACGACATGGTGCTGGAGACCCGCCGCCTGCTGGACCGCGCGTCCCGGTGGCTGCTCACCAACCGCCCCCAGCCGCTCGCGGTGGGGTCCACCATCAGCCGCTTCAAGGGCGTCGTCGAGGAACTGGCCCCGAAGACCCTCGACCTGCTCCAGGGCCGGGAGAAGGAGTCGGTGGTCGCGAACGTGGAGCGCCTGGTCGGCTCCGGTGTGCCGGCGGAGCTGGCGCGCCGCGTGGCGGTGCTGCTGTTCACGTACGGCCTGCTGGACGTGACGGAGGTGGCTGAACTGGCGGAACGCGAGGAGGGCCACGGCGTGGGCCCGGAGCGGTCGCCACTGGAGACGGCCGAGCTGTACTTCGCGCTGTCGGAGCACCTGGACGTGGACCGGATGCTCAGCTCGGTCAGCGGCCTGGAGCGCGGCAACCGCTGGCACGCGCTGGCCCGCCTGGCGCTGCGCGACGACTTCTACTCGTCGCTGCGGTCGATCACGGTCGACGTCCTGCGCGGCAGCGAGCCGGGCGAGTCGCCGACCGAGAAGATCGCGTCCTGGGAGCAGGCGAACGCCTCCCGCCTGGGCCGCGCCCGCGCCGCGCTGGCCGAGATCAACCGGGCGAACCGCCTCGACCTCGCCACGCTCTCGGTAGCCGCCCGCCAGGTCCGCAGCATGATCCGCTGACCGCCCGCCCGTCCCGCGGTCCTCCCGACCGCGGGACGGGTACGGGACCAGGGACCGGCTGCGGCGGCGGTACCGGGCCGCGCACGCGCACCTCGTGCGGACCGGTGGCGGGTTCCTCACGCCGCACGTGGTGGTCGACGGCCGGGTCGTGGCGACCTGGCGGGCGAGGCCGCCGACCTGGGACGCTTCCTCGGCACCGGAGCCGACTTAACCTGGCGGTAGCACGCGGATAGGGTCAACGCCACCGGAAGCTACCTCAGGAGGCGCGTTCAAGTTGGGTGTGTTCGTCACGGGTGTGCGTCCTCGCTGGTCGGATATGGACGCGTTCGGTCACGTCAACCACGCGAACACCGTCACCCTCCTGGAAGAGGCCCGGATAGACCTGCTGTTCACCGAGGCGACGCGGCACGGCGTGGCAGACCTGGCCAAAGGCGTGGTCGTGGCCCGCCTCGTGGTCGACTACCTGAGCCCGCTGGTGTTCACCGGCGACGAGATCGTGGTCGAGATGTCGGTGCGGGAACTGAAGTCGGCGTCCTTCACGTTGGACTACTCGATCCGCAACGGGCGGCGCGAGGGGAGCCCCGTGGTGACGACGGCGGAAACCCTCATGGTGCCCTACAACCTGACGGCCGGTCGTCCGCGTCGTCTCCTAGAGGCCGAACGCGACTTCCTCGCGGGTTGGCGTGCCGGAGGTAACGGTGCCTGAGTTGCTGCTCGCCGCTCCCGCGGAGCGGGACGACCTGGGCGCGTTCGTCGCCCGCGCGGTGCGCCTGGACGCGCAGACCGTCGTGCGCCTGCGCAACCGCCCGGACAGCGACCTGCTGGACGCCTGGGTGGCCACCCCGTTCGACGCGCTGGCGACCCGCACCGTGGCGGGCCGCGTGACGCCGGGCGACGTGACGGTGTCCGGCAGCGACCTGCTCACCGGGTTGGCCGTGGTGCGCAGCGAGAAGGTCGACCCGGGCCCGGCACGCGACCTGATGTGGCGCTCCGCCCTGCCGCCCGCGGAGGGCTGGCTGCCGGTGGACCGCCTGCCCGGCGCCGTCGTCTCGGAGCTGGCCGAGCAGGGCGTGGCCGTGGCCCGCGAGAACCAGGGCCCGCACGGCACCCCGCCCGCGTCGTTGCTGGACCAGACGGTGATCACGGTCAGCGGTTCGGGCCTGGCCGTGAAGGTGCCGCTGCGCTGCCTGTTCGCGCTCTCCGGCATGGGCTTCCTGGGCGGCGACGACGTGCGCGTCACGGCGACCGACGCGTGGCTCCGCATCGACGCCCGCTTCGGCGCCGTAGTCCGCCGCCGCCACTCCATGCTCCCGCTACTGGTCTAGAACGCCCCGCCCCCGGCCCGCGCGCTCCTCGGAACCGCGTGCCGGGGGGCGGAACCGGGTGCCGGGGCCGGCCCCGATCCCGTGCCCGACCGGCCAAACGAAGTACACCGGCCAGCCGGACGGACCTGCGAATCAGACCAGCCAGACCGCGGTATCGGGCGGCAACTGGTTCCCGTCCATCGGTCCGCTCGACAGCAGCACCTCTCCCGGCGGCAGGGGCACCGGCCCTCCGGAGGTGTTGAGGGCGCAGATGAGGCCACCGGCCTTGGTCGACCCACCCCCGCTCAGCTCACCGCCCTTGCGCCGGAAGGCGAAGCACCCGGCGGGTGCGCCGTACCACTCGACCTCGTCGCCGCCGATGGCCCGGTGCGTCTTGCGCAGCTCCACGGCGTGCCGGTAGAGCGACAGCATGGACTCCGGGTCCTCCAACTGGGATTCGGCCGTGAGCGCCGCCCACTCGTTCGGCTGGGGCAGCCAGGTGTTCACCCCCTCGGAGAACCCGTACGGCGGCGTGGCGCCCTCCCAGGGCAGCGGAATCCGGCACCCGTCACGACCGCGCTCGGTGTGACCCGACCGCAGCCACATCGGGTCCTGGAGCGCCCACTCCGGCAGCTCCACGTTCGGCAGGCCGAGTTCCTCGCCGTTGTACAGGTAGACCACGCCCGGCAGCGCGAGTTCCACCAGCGCCATGGCGCGGGCCCGCCGGACGCCCAGCGAGCCGCCGCCGTACCGCGTCACGTGACGCACCACGTCGTGGTTGGACAGGGTCCACGTGGGCGGGGTCCCGGACGACTGGACCGCCGCCAGCGAGTGCTCGATGGCCGAGCGCACCGCGTCCGCGTCGAACGGGGCTTCCACCAGCCGGAAGTTGAAGCCGAGGTGCAGCTCGTCGGGCCGGATGTACCGGGCGAACCGCTCGTCGTCCTTGACCCAGATCTCGCCGACCGTCATGCGGCCCGGGTACTCGTCGACGACCTTGCGGATCATCCGGTGCACGTCGTGCACGGCGTCGTTGTCGAACCGCGGGTCCAGCGCGTTGTCGTGCATGACACCCGACCCCTGCGCCGCGCGCGGGTCCATGTCGGGCAGCCCGTAGGGCTTGGCCATGCCGTGCGCCACGTCGATGCGGAACCCGTCGACACCCCGGTCGAGCCAGAACCGGAGCGTCCGGGCCAGGTCGGTCGGCACCTCGGGGTGCTCCCAGTTCAGGTCCGGCTGCTCGGGCGCGAACAGGTGCAGGTACCACTGGCCGTCCGGCACGCGGGTCCACGCGGACCCGCCGAACACGCTCGTCCAGTTGTTCGGCGGCTGGGAGCCGTCGTAACCCCGCCCGTCGCGGAAGAAGTAGCGCTCCCGCTCGGAACTGCCGGGCGCCGCCCGCAACGCCGCCTGGAACCACTCGTGCCGGTCGCTCGTGTGGTTGGGCACGAGGTCGACCGTCACGCGGATGTTGTGCTCGTGGGCCTCGGCGATCAGCCGGTCGAACGCCGCCAGGTCCCCGAACAGCGGGTCCACGTCCCGGGGGTCGGCGACGTCGTAGCCGTGGTCGGCCATCGGCGAGGTGTAGAACGGCGTCAGCCACAGGGCGTCGACGCCGAGCAGTTCGAGGTACCCCAGCCGGGACCGGATGCCTTCCAGGTCACCCACGCCGTCGCCGTTGGAGTCGGCGAAAGAGCGCACGTAGACCTGGTAGAAGACGGCGTCACGCCACCAGGCGGACTCGTCGGCGATCTCTGGTTGGAGGTCGGAGGATCGGCGCACGAGGTGTCATCCTGCCACCCGCACCCCGAACCCCGTCCTCGTTCGGGTGATCAACAATCAGGCCCAGGCGTTCATCAGGCTGTTCGCGGCCATCTCCAGGTACGCCCAAAGCTGGTCACGGTGCTCGGGAGTGAGATCCGCCTCGTCCACCGCGACCCTCATGCAGCGCAACCACGCGTCCCGCTCAATGGGACCGATCACGAACGGAGCGTGCCGCATCCGCAACCGGGGGTGTCCGCGCTGGTCGGAGTAGGTGTGGGGACCGCCCCAATACTGCATCAGGAACAGCCGGAACCGCTCTTCGGCAGGCCCGAGGTCCTCCTCCGGGTACAGCGGGCGCAACACCGGATCGTCCGCGACCTGCTCGTAGAAGCGCGCGACGATCTTGTGGAAGGTCTCGTACCCACCCACCGCTTCGTAGAAGTTCTCGGCACTGCTCACACAACCATCCTGCCACCAGCCGACAAGTGGGCGACCCCACACACCCCTGCCCGCTGCGTGTCATCCCCGTATGGCCTGCGCGCCAGCGAACCGCGCTTCGCCAGGGAGGGCAAGCACGCTTTTCGCTTGCCCTCCCTGGCGAAGGGTGGTTGTCTCTGACCAGGCCATACGGGGATGACACGCAGCCCTCAACGTCATCCTTGGCGGTCTGCCCGTCCGGCGAGGACGCTTTTACCCCGCGCTCGAATCCCGCTCAGGACTTCAACGAGATCCCAGCCTCTTCCAACGCAGGCATCAACTTCGCGCGAAGGGCCCGCTGCACCGCCCACTGCCGCCCCGGGCGAACCTTCGCCGTGACCCGCATCGTGATGCCCTCCGGCGTGACCTTCTCCACGCCCAACACCTGCGGCTGGTCGATGACGTCCTTCTCCAGGACCTCCTCCGCGACAGCCTCCTCGGCCGCCGTGGTCAGCACCGAGGTGGCCGACGCCAGGTTGGCCCCGTACGCCAGCGGCAGGTCCACGACCGCCACCGCGAACCCCTGGGACGAGTTGCCGACGCGCAGGATCTCGCCGTTGCGGACGTACCACACCGTGCCGTTCGTGTCGCGGATCGTGGTGATGCGCAGCCCGACCGACTCCACGGTTCCGGTGGCCGGCCCGAGGTCGACCACGTCACCCACGCCGTACTGGTCCTCCAGCATCATGAACATGCCGGACAGGAAGTCCTTGACGAGGTTCTGCGCGCCGAAACCGACCGCGACACCCAGGATGCCCGCCGAGGTGAGGATGGGCGCGGGGTCCATGCCCAGCTCGGTGAGCACCTGGATGAACGCGATGCCGAACACCACGATCGTGGTGACCGACTTGAGCACCGAGCCGATGGTCTTCGCGCGCTGCTCGCGCCGCTCGGACACCAGGACCCCGAGCGCCTGCGGCGCGCGTTCCCGCAGCGGGCGCAGCAGCTTCGGCTTGCGCTCCTCCGACGAGCCCCGGGTCAGCCGGTCGATCAGCCGTCGCAGCAGGAACCTGAGCACGACCGCGATGAGCACGGTCAGCGCGATCCGCAACGCCCCTTCGGCGATCTTCGGACCGTTGGCCACCCACCAATCGACCGCGAGCGTCGACTCGAGTCCCACCGGCTCACTCCTCCTTCGCTATCACCCCGAACTCCAGCCCGGTGGCCCCGGCCAGGAAGGTCAACTGGTCCACGGCCAGCGCCAGCGACCGGCTCACCGACCGGCCCGCGTGCCCCACCTCGGTCTCCCGGCGCAGCAGCACGGGGTGCTTCGTCGGATCGCTCGCCGACGCGTGTTGCAGCGCGGCGCACATCTTGCGGGCGTGGTTGGGGTCCACTCGACTGTCCGACTCGAACACCGTGAACAGCACCGAAGGGTACTCAACGCCGGGGCGCACGCGGTGGTACGGGGAGTACGACAGCAGCCACGCCAGCTCTTCCGGGACCGCGGCGCTGCCGTACTCCTCCGCCCACAGCCGCCCGAGCAGGAAGTTCTCGTAACGCACCATGTCCAGCAGTGGCGCCGAGCACACCACCGCCGCGTACAGCTCCGGGCGCTGGGTGAGCGCCGCGCCGACCAGCAGCCCGCCGTTGGAGCCGCCCATGATCGCGAGCTGCTGGGGCGTGGTCCAGCCGTCGGCCACCAGCTTCTCGGCCGCCGCGTGGAAGTCGTCGAACACGTTCTGCTTGCGCTCGCGCATCCCGGCGCGGTGCCACTCCTCGCCTTCCTCGTCACCGCCGCGCAACGAGGCGTGGACCCAGACCCCGCCCGCTTCGACCCACGCCAGCGCCGTCGCGCTGTACCCGGGACCGCGGCCGACGGCGAAACCGCCGTAGCCGGTCAGCAGGGTCGGCCGGGGCAGGTCCGGGTGTCGGGAACCGGACACCACGAACATCCGCACGGTGGTGCCGTCCAGCGACCCGTAGGCGATCTGCTGGGTGGTCACCGCGGGCAGCTCCACGGTGCCCGGTGCGGCGGCGTGCAGGGTCGTCTCGTTGCGCGACAAGGAGAACCGGTACACCGACAGCGGGGTCACGAAGTCGGAGAAGCCGAACCACAGCACGTCCCGGTCCACCGTCGACGCCGTGTCCACAGTGGACCAGCCGTGCAGTGAGCCGGTGCCCGGCAGCGGGATCTCCGCCACGTGCTCACCGGTGTCCGCCGAGTGCAGGTGCAGCTCGGAGACCGCGTGCCTGGTCCGCAGCAGCACCAGCGCGCCGTCCAGCCAGTTCGCGCCGTCCAGCACCGAGTCGGGCTGCTCGGGCACCAGCTCCACCCACTCCTCGGGCGGTGCCGGGTTCGCCGGGTCGGTCACGCACAGGCGGAAGCGGGGCGCGTCCAGGCTCGTGCGCAGGAACAGCCTCCCGTCCTCGACCCACGCCGAGCACTGCGCGCCCGCGTCGGCCAGAATCACCGGTCGCAGCTCGCCCGAGCCGTGCAGGTCGGCGATCCACACCGAGTCCCGGCGCACGGTGCCCGGTGCGCCGCTGATCACCAGCCACCGGCCGTCGTCGGTGACCGACAGGCCGTAGTAGTACGTGTGGTCCAGTCCGTCGCCGTGGACGTTGACGTCCTCGGCCGGGTCCGTGCCCACCCGGTGCCGCCACACGCGGCGGTGGAACTGGCGCTCGTCCTCGGGCACCAGGTCCGGGTCGAGCCGACGCACGTAGAAGAACTCCTCGCCGCCGGGCAGCCAGCCCACCGGCGAGTACCGGCACCGGTCGATCGGGCCTTCGACCAGCTCTCCGGTGGTCACGTCCAGGACGTGCAGCAGCGAGTGCTCGTCGCCGCCCACCGACACCTGGTAGGCGAGCCGGGTGCCCTCCACGGAGGGTGACCAGCGGTCGAGGGTGGTGCGGCCCGACGGGTCCAGGCGCGTCACGTCGAGCAACGCGCGCTCCACCCCGTCCTCGTTCACGTAGAGCACCGGGTGGTCCTGGTCCGGGTCGCGGCGCGTGTAGAACGCGCGCCCCGCTCGCCAGACGGGCGTGCCCACCGATCCGGTGCGCATCAGCTCGGCGAGCCGGTCGCCGAGCGGCTGCCGACCGGGCAGGGCGTCGAGCCACGATCGGGCGAGTGCGTCCTGGGCCGCGGACCACTCGGCGGTGCGGGGGTCAGCGGGGTCCTCCAGGTGGCGGTACGGGTCGGCCACCGGGTGTCCGTGCAGGTCTTCGACCAGGTCGAGGCGTTCCGCCACCGGGTAGGCGATCGTCGCGGGCAGGGCCGCGGGAGAAGGGTCCGTCACTCCGCCGAGCGTAGCGCGGGAACTGAAAACCATGTCCGATAGGGGCCAGTTCACCGAAGTTTTGGTCCCGGCCGCATGACGCGTCACCTATCACACGTGATTTTTGGGGGTGTTCTGTGGTCTGCTATGGCTGAACCGGTGGAGGTGGTCGCGTGCCAGACCGACAACCCACCCCGATCGGCGCCCTGGCGAACGCCGGGATCGCGTCGTTGGCCCCGTCCGGCCAAAATCACAGCGCAGCGGGCGGGGAAGGGGCCGGTCCGGCGCCCTTGGTGCTGCCCTGGGGAAGACGGAAAGTCCTGCTGCTGAACGCCACGTTCGAACCGCTGACCGCGCTGCCGCTGCGGCGGGCGGTGGTCCTGGTGGTGTGCGGGAAGGCCGAGGTGGTGCACGGCGACCCGGCGGGTGCCGTCGTCCACTCGTCCACGTCCGAGGTGGTGGTGCCCTCGGTGATCAGGTTGAGCAACTACGTGCGCGTGCCGTACCGCGGTCGGGTGCCGCTGACCAGGGCCGGGCTCATGCACCGGGACAGGTACCGGTGCGCGTACTGCGGCGGACGCGCCGAAACCATCGACCACGTGGTGCCGCGCTCTCGCGGCGGGCCCCACTCGTGGCAGAACTGCGTGGCCTGTTGTGCGAAGTGCAACCACCGCAAGGCCGACAAGCTGCTGTCCGAACTGGGGTGGCGGCTGCGGGTCGTCCCCACCGCGCCGCGCGGGCCGCACTGGCGGCTGCTCGCGGGCGTGACCGAGGCGGATCCGCTGTGGTTGCCGTATCTCGGGGAACCCGCCGCTTAGCTCGCGGTGATCCGCACGGAGTCGCGCGCCGTGATGCGCACGGAGTCCCGGGCCGTGATGCGCACCGAATCGCGCGCCGTGATGCGCACCGAATCGCGCGCCGTGATGCGGACCGAGTCCCGCGCCGTGATGCGGACCGAGTCCCGCGCCGTGATGCGCACGGAGTCGCGAGCCGTGATGCGCACGGAGTCCCGCGCCGTGATGCGGACCGAGTCGCGAGAAGTGATGCGGACCGAGTCCTGAGCCGTGATCCGGACCGACCCCGTGATCCGAACCGACCCGAACGAAGTGATGCGGACGGAGTCACGCCCAGTGATCCGCACCGAGCCCAGCCCGGTGATGCGGACCGAGTCACGCTCCGTAACTACCGTCGAACCGCGCAACGCCGTGATCCGAACGGAGTCACGCGAGCTACCCCGAACATCCTCAAGAGCGGTGATCCGAACGGAGTCACGCGCAGTGATGCGCACCGAGTTGGCCGTCACGCTCGGACGCTGAACAGTCGTGACCGACTCGCCCATCCGGGTGTAAGACGAACGAGTGAGTGCAGCGTGCGGGGCGTGGTTGACGGTGTACATGTCGTGTCCTCCGAGACTCATCGGGTGGGAATTAGTATCCGGAAACGGATGCGCAAGACCCGTACAGGTGAAAAGCTAGAAGCCGAGTGGGCCCAGGACAAGACGCCAAACCGGCCGCCATTCGCCTCCTTACGGGGGAAGGCCGAACGGCCGTACTCACTGCTCCGGTCGAGCACAGTGGCTACGTCTTTCGGGGACTATGGACACGGTGCGTAACGTGGGCTGTGGTCGAGAGCCGGCCGGATCACAGACGGGGCGTCGCGCGTGGGCAGATCTATCGACGTCAAGGGCGTCCGAACAGCGGGATTCCGCCTGCTGACCGGTGCTTGGGTCACCTCCCTGGTGGGAGACGGGGTGCGCACCGTCGCCTTGCCGCTGTTCACGGCGGTGAGCACGCGGAGCCCGCTGGCGGCATCGGCCGTCGCGGTGTCCGTGGTGCTCCCGTGGCTGGTGGTGGCGTTGCCGGCGGGCGTGCTGGTGGACCGCTGGCGGCCCAGGCTGGTGGTGGCCGTCGCGCACGGGTTCCGAGCGGTCGTGACGGGCCTGCTCGCGGGCGCGGTGTTCACGGATAGTGCGGGCGTCGCGGTGCTCTGCGCGGCGGGCTTTCTCCTCACCAGTGCGGAGACGTTCGCCGACTCGGCGTCCCAGGTGCTGCTGGTGGAACTGGCCGGCGACGACCTGGAGGAGGCCAACGGGCGGTTCGTGACGGCCGAGACGGTGGGCATGGACCTGGCCGGCCCGCTCGCCGCGAGCCTCCTCTTCTGGTGGAACCCGGCGGCGTGCTTCGCGCTGGACGCGTTGACGTTCGTGGTGGCCGCGTTTTTCGTGGTGCGGCTGCCCGACGTCCGGGGCGGGGCGCCCGACACCCGGGGCGACGACCCGGTCGGCGCGCTGCGGGTGCAGCTGGCGGAGGGCGCCGGTCACCTGTTCCGCGACCTGGGGCTGCGGGTCCTGGTGCTGGCGGTCGCGGTGACCGCCCTGTGCGCCGCGGCCGTGAACGCGATGCTCGCGCTGTACTCGATCAACGTGCTCGGGCTGCGCGAGGAGTTCGTGCCGTGGCTGGTCGTGGTGATGTCGGCGGGCGCGGTGCTCGGCGCGCGCCTGAGCCCGCGGCTGGCACCGAAGCACGGCGCGGGTCCGGTGATGGTGGGCGCGCTGGTGCTGCTGGGCGCGGCGTTCGCCCTGTTCGGCGCGGTGCCGCTGCTGCCCGTGGCGATCGGCGCGGTGTTCCTGTTCGGGTTGGCGTCGGCGGGTTGGAACGTGCTGTCCGCGACGCGCAGGCAGCGCCTCACCCCGAAACCGCTGATGGGTCGGGTCACCAGCGCGTACCGCGTGCTCGCGTGGGGCCTGTCGCCGATCGGGGCGGGCCTGGCGGGCCCGCTGGCGGCCGAGACGTCCCTGGGCGCGGTCTACGTCGTGTCCGGCGTGGTCGTCGTGGTGACCGCCCTGGCCCTGGCGCGCCCCCTCGCCCGGACGTGACGGGGGCGATCGGTTACCGTAACCGCCGTGACCATCGTGGAGACCGTTTCCGTCTTCGCGCTGATCCCGCTGGCCATCTACGGCGTGATCACGCTACTGACGCTGAGGCCGAAGGCCACCCGCATCACGCGGTACCGGCCGGGCCAGGAGTGGAACTACGCGCCCGTCTGGTGGAGCGCCAACCCCGGTGGGCTGCCCGCCACGCACGCCGGCACCCACCACGCCGCCGAGGCCGCGCGGCCCTCCGGCCCGACCGCTCGCGGAGGCGCACGTGGCAACTGGTGAGATCACCCGACCCGACCCGGGTTCCCTGGAACTCGGCGCGGCGGTGACCAGCAGCGGCCGGGTCTCCGCGGCGAAGATGTACGAGCCGCACGCGCCGGCGCTGCCGTTCAAGCCGGCGCAGCTCGCCGCGCTGGACGAGGCGATCACGCTGGCCAGCCGCACCACGGGCCTGGACTTCAGCGTGTACCTGGGCGAGCTGGGCGCCGACGCCCACGCGCGTGCCGAGGAGCTGCACGCCGCCACGCCGCGCCCGTCGCACGCGGTCCTGGTGGCCGTGTCGCCGGGCGAGCGGGTCGTGGAGGTGGTGACCGGCGACGAGTCCCACCGCCGGCTGCCCGACCGCGGCGCGAAGCTCGCGGTGATGAGCATGGTGGCCTCCTTCAAGGAGGGCGACCTGGCCGGTGGCCTGGTCAGCGGCCTGCGGATGCTCACCGACCAGGCGGGTTCGGCACCGCGCTCCTGAGAAAGAGCCCACGCAAAACCCAGCACAACGAGAAGGCCGCGACCCGATTCCCGGGCCGCGGCCTTCTCGCTACCACGAGTCCCTACGACCGGTCGAACTCCTGCGCCGCCAGCGCACGCACGATCCCTGCCCGACCCTCCGACACCAGCCGCCGCAACGCGGGCGGGCGCTCCTCGGCCAGCCACGCGTCCGCCGCCGCGACCGTGTCCGCCGCGATCGACCACGACGGGAACAGCCCGACGACCATGGACTGAGCCCGCTCGCTGGACCGCCGCTCCCACACGTCGGCGACGTCGGCGAAGTACCGCGTCACGAACGGCTGCAACAGCTCCTTCTGACCGGGGTGCTGGATGCCCGCGACCACGGCTTCGCTGACCGCGTTGGGCAGGTCGTCGTCGTTGACGGCGCGGTCCCACGCCTCGGTCTTGGCCGCCGCGGTGGGCCGCAGCGCCCGCGCGGACTCGGCACGCCGCCGCCCGGTGGCGGTGGGGTCGCGCTCCTCCTCGGCCGCGATCTCGTCCAACCCGGCCGCGCCGTGCGCGACGAGCGCCTGGAGCAGCCGCCACCGCAGGTCGGTGTCCACGTCCAGGCCGGGCAGCACGTCGGTGCCCTCGTACCAGCCGCGCAGCACCCGCAGGCCCTCTTCGCCCAGCACGGACCCGGCGAGCGAGTTGACGAACGCGAGCTGGTGGTCGGAGCCGGGTTCGGCGGCCCGCGCCAGCTCCAGGGTCTTGGCGACGAACCGCCGCCAGCCCTCGTCGCGCCACGACGCGTCGGCGTACGACGACAACGCGGTCTGGGCCTGGAGCAGCAGCCGCTGCACCACGCCGACCTCGGTCTCCGCGTGCAGGCCGCCGAGCACCAGGTTGACGAAGTCGCGTGCCTTCAGCTCCGCCTCGCGCGTCATCTCCCACGCGGCCGACCAGCACAGCGTGCGGGGCAGCGGCTCGGCGATGTCGGCGATGTGGTCGATCAGCGACGCCAGCGAGTCGCTGTCCAACCGCATCGTGCAGTAGGTCAGGTCGTCGTCGTTGACCAGCACCAGCTTGCCGCGCGGCACGCCGACCAGGTCGGGCACCTCGGTGCGCTCGCCGGACACGTCCAGCTCCACGCGGTGCGTGCGCACCAGCTTGCCGTTGTCGTCCGCGTCGTAGACGCCGACCGCGATCCGGTGCGTGCGCAGCTCGCCCGCGCCGGGCCGCGCGCCGCCCTGGAGCACCGCGAACTCGGTGAACTTCCCGGCGGCGTCGACGGAGTACCTGGGGCGCAGCAGGTTCAGGCCGGTGGTCTCCAGCCACTGCGCGCTCCACCAGGACAGGTCGCGGCCGGACGCCTCCTCCAGCGCCGACAGCAGGTCGGCGAGGGTGGCGTTGCCCCAGGCGTGCTTGGCGAAGTAGACCCGCAGGCCCGCGAGGAAGTTGTCCAGGCCGACGTAGGACACGAGCTGCTTGAGCACCGACGCGCCCTTGGCGTAGGTGATGCCGTCGAAGTTGACCTCGACCGCCTGGAGGTCCGGGATGTCGGACGCGACGGGGTGCGTGGAGGGCAGCTGGTCCTGCCGGTACGCCCAGGACTTCTCGATCTTGGCGAACGTGGTCCACGCCTGCCGGTACTCGGTGGCCTCGGCCTGCGCCAGCACCGACGCCCAGGTGGCGAACGACTCGTTCAGCCACAGGTCGTCCCACCAGCGCATGGTGACCAGGTCGCCGAACCACATGTGCGCCATCTCGTGCAGCACGGTCTCGGCGCGCCGCTCGTACATGTAGCGCGTGACGCGGCTGCGGAAGACGTAGTCCTCCAGGAACGTGACGCAGCCCGCGTTCTCCATCGCGCCCGCGTTGAACTCGGGCACGAAGCACTGGTCGTACTTGCCGAACGGGTACTTGACGCCGAACGCCCGGTGGTAGAAGCCGAAACCCTGCTTGGTCTCGTTGAACAGCCGCTCGTGGTCCATGTGCTCGGCCAGCGAGGCACGGCAGTAGATGCCCAGCGGGATGGTCGTGTCGCCGTCGGTGAACTCGTCGCGCCACTCCGCGTACGGGCCGGCGACCAGCGCCACCAGGTACGTGGACATGGGTTTGGTGCGCTCGAACACGTGCCGGTCCGCGCCGCCGATACCGTCCACAGTGGACTCGACCGGGGCGTTGGAGATGACCTTCCAGTCCGCGGGCGCGGTCACCGCCAGGTCGTACACCGACTTCAGGTCGGGCTGGTCGAAGCACGCGAACATGCGCTTGGCGTCCGCGGTCTCGAACTGGGAGTACAGGTAGACGCCGCCGTCCACCGGGTCGACGAACCGGTGCAGGCCCTCGCCGGTGTTCATGTACCGGCAGTCGGCCTCCACGGTCAGCTCGTTGACCTCGGCGAGGTCGGGCAGCGCCAGGCCGTCCTCCTCGCGGTAGCCCGACACGTCCAGCTCGACGCCGTTGAGCACGGCGCGGTGCACGGTGGCGGCGACGATGTCGACCCACGAGGACGCGCCGGGCGTCCGGCTGCGGAACGCGACCGTCGTGGTCGAGCGGAACGTGTCCGAGCCCGGCTTGCCACCACCGTCGGTCAGGTCCAGCTCGATCCGGTAGGAGTCGACTTCCAGCAGCGCAGCCCGCTGCTGCGCCTGGTCGCGGGTCAGGTTGGGTGCCGCCACTGGTCACCTCGTCTGCCGGCGCACTGGTGCGTGCCGCCGACCTCGTCGGAACGGGGGAAGTGTCGTGTCGGTGAACACAACAGTCGCATCCAATCACGTGAGACGGGGACGCGTGGACCCCGTCCGAGGGAAGAGTCCGTGCGGTCGGTTGGTTGGCATGTGGTGGTGAGTTCGGACGCCGGCGTGGCGGACCGCGCACAACCGCCGATCACGAGGAGAAACGCACCATGTCCACCAAGGTCGACTTCTACTTCGACCCGGCCTGCCCGTTCGCCTGGATCACGTCCCGCTGGATCCTGGAGGTCGAGCAACAGCGCGACATCGACCTGAGCTTCCGGGTGATGAGCCTCTCGGTGCTCAACGAGCACCGGGACGTGGACGCGGGCTACCGGGCGTTCCTGGACAAGGCGTGGGGTCCGGTGCGGGTGGCCGTCGCCGCCGCCAAACACCACGGCGACGACGTGCTGCGCGACCTGTACACGGCGTTGGGCACGCGCATCCACCACGAGCGCGTCAAGGACTTCGACAAGGCCGCCAGGCTCGCGTTGGCGGACGTCGGGCTGCCCGCGGAGCTGGCGGAGGCCGCGCACTCCACCGACTACGACGAGGACCTGCGCGCGAGCCACCACCGCGGCATGGACCCGGTGGGCGACGACGTCGGCACGCCCACCATCCACATCGACGGGGTGGCGTTCTTCGGGCCGGTGCTGACCCGCGTGCCGCGTGGCGAAGAGGCGCTGAAGATCTTCGACGGCGCGGTGGCGCTGGCCGGCTACCCGTACTTCTTCGAGCTGAAGCGCGGTCGCACGGAGGACCCGCGGTTCTCCTGAGGCCCCGGATGTGACACTCTGAGTCGAAAGTCGTCCCAGAGTGTCACAACATCCGGGAGTGCGGTCATGATCGAGGTCGTCAACCCGACCACCGAAGAGGTCATCGGCACGGTGCGGGCGGGCACGCCCGGCGACGTCGACACGGCCGTCACCCGGGCCGCCGCCGCGTTCCCGGCGTGGGCCGCCACCGCCGTCGAGGAGCGCGCGGAGGTCGTCCGCCGCATCGCCGAGGGCCTGACCGCGCGGGCGGACGAACTCGCCTCGACCATGACCGCGGAGATGGGCACGCCCATCACGTTCGCGACGAAGGTCCAGGTGCCCAACCCGGTCGGGATCGCCAACGGCGTCGCCGACGCGCTGGAGGCGGGGTACTTCACCGACGAGGTGATCGGCAACTCGCTGGTCGTGCGGGAACCGGCCGGCGTGGTTGCCGCCATCACGCCGTGGAACTTCCCGTTGCAGCAGATGGTGGCCAAGGTCGTCCCGGCGCTCGCGGCGGGCGACGCGGTCGTGCTCAAGCCCAGCGAACTCGCCCCGCTCACCGCCGACCTGCTGGCCGAGGTGGTCGCCGCGGCGGGCGTGCCGCACGGCGTGTTCGAACTGGTCCACGGCACCGGCCCGGTGGTGGGCGAGGCGCTCGCCGCGCACCCGCGGGTGGACGTGGTGTCGTTCACCGGGTCGACCCGGGCCGGCCGCCGGGTGTCCGCGCTGGCCGCCGAGACCGTCAAGCGGGTCGCGCTGGAACTCGGCGGCAAGTCCGCGAACGTCGTCCTCGACGACGCCGACCTGGGCCGCGCGGTGAAGATCGGCGTGGCCAACGCGTTCATGAACAACGGCCAGGCGTGCAGCGCGTGGACCCGGCTGCTCGTGCCCGCCGACCGGCAGGAGGAGGCGTTGGCCACCGCCGTCGCCGCCGCGGCGAAGTACGTGCCGGACGACCCGGCGCGGTCCGGCACGCGCCTGGGCCCGGCCGTGACCGCGGCGCAGCGGGACCGCGTGGTCGGCTACATCCGCCGCGGCGTCGAGGAGGGCGCGCGGCTCGTGCACGGCGGCGTCGACGCGCCCACCGAGCGCGGGTTCCACGTCGCGCCGACCGTGTTCGGCGATGTGACGTCGGACATGGTCATCGCGCAGGAGGAGATCTTCGGGCCGGTGTTGTCCGTGTTGCCGTACACCGACGTGGACGACGCGGTGCGCATCGCCAACTCGACCATCTACGGGCTCGGGGGCGCGGTGTTCTCCGCCGACCCGGAGCGCGCGCTGGCGGTGGCCAAGCGGCTGCGCACCGGGCAGGTCGACATCAACGGCGCGGCTTTCAACACCAGCGCGCCGTTCGGCGGGTACCGGCAGTCGGGCAACGGGCGCGAGTTCGGCCGGTACGGGCTGGACGAGTTCACCGAGGTCAAGTCGATCCAGCGTTGAGGGTCACGCCCGCAGCACCCCGTCCACCAGGCGCGGCACGGCGTCGCTCACGTTCACGCACGACGCGAGCGCCACGTCGCCCATGTGCCCGGCCGCGATCAGCTCCCGCCCCGAAACGCACCCGGTGAGCACGTCCTCCACCGAAGACCGCGCGAACACCTCCGCCGCCACGACGGCCTCCACCGACGCGGCCCCGTACCCGAGCAACGACGCGAGCACCGCCCCCGCCCCGACCAGGTCCTCCACCGCGGGCCGCAACGGGCCGCGGGAGGTGGTGGGGCCCCACCGCTCACCCGCCGCGACCACCCCGATGGGCCCGCCGTGCGCGAGTTCCCGCGCGGCGGTGGCGACGGCACGCGCGTTGCGCAGGCAGCCGGCGAGCACCAACGACCCGGTGGCCGCCGCGAGGTCGCACAGGGTCGCCCCGTTCGGCGACGGCAGCTCCAGCACGGTTCCCGCCGGCAGCTCCACCAGGGACGACGGCCGCAGCGACCACGTCGGGTCGGCGGGCGCCGCGGCGCGCTCCCGGTCGCCCCACCGCACGGGGCGCACCGCGGCGCCACGCCCGACGGCGATGTCCACCGCCGTGCTGAACGACAACACGTCCACCACGACCAGCACGGCGCACGTCCCGCCGAGGGCGGCGATGCCCTCGTCACCCCACTCCAGGCGCAGCTGGTATCCCTCTTGTCCGAACACCCGGGCAAGGATGGCAGACTTCCCGGACGTGCGCGTTTACCTGGGATCGGACCATGCGGGCTTCGAGCTGAAGGCCCACCTCGCCAAGCACCTGACCGAAGCCGGCCACGAGGTGGTCGACGTCGGCCCGGCGGTGTACGACGCGGAGGACGACTACCCGCCGTTCTGCATCGAGGCGGCCCGCCGCGTGGTGGCCGACGAGGGCAGCCTCGGCGTCGTGATCGGCGGCTCGGGCAACGGCGAGCAGATCGCCGCCAACAAGGTGCCGGGCGCGCGGGCGGCGCTGGCCTACAGCGTCGAGACCGCCCAGCTCGCCCGTGAGCACAACAACGCCCAGCTGATCGGCGTGGGCGCGCGGATGCACTCCGCCGAGGAGGCGACCGCGATCGTCGAGGCGTTCCTGGCCACGCCGTTCTCCGACCAGCCCCGGCACGCCCGCCGCGTCGCGATCCTGAGCGAGTACGAGCGGACCGGCGAGGCGCCGGCACTGCCCTGATGATCCGCGAGCTGCTGTTCGAGGACCTGTCCGGGGTGTTCACCCCGGACCCGGAGACGGTCATCGACGCCGCGGCCGACGAGCCCCGGTACCTGGAGCGGGTGCCGGGGCTGCTCGCCGTGCTCACCGACCCGGATACCGAGCGCTACCACCGGTTCCTGGCGGTGCAGGCGCTCGCGACGTGGGGCCACGCCCCGGTGTACCCGGTGGTGGCGGCCACGGCCGAGGCGGGCCGCCGCTCGCCGTGGCTGGGGATGCTGACCGACCAGCGGGGCCGGGACCGGACGTTCCCGGAACTGGCGCTGGCCGTCGCGGAGGGCAGGCGGCACACCGCGGGCACCGCCGGTGAACCCGCCCGGATCGCCGCGCTGACCGCGCTGGTCGGGCTGGGCGACGAGCTGTTCTTCGACTGGCAGCTGGCCCACGCCGCCGACGAACCCGCGGTGGCCGACGCGCTGGCGGCCGTCGTGGACCGCGGCGTGGAGCGCGGGGACGAACCCGATTTCGACCGGGTGCTCCAGCTCGCCGACCTGTGCGCCGTGCTGGCCCGGCACGACCGGCCGCGTGCGGAGGTGCTCGCGGAGCGCCTGCTGCGCAAGGACCGCCGGCTGACCGTGCGCACCCATCTCGCGACGGTGGTGCCGGTCCGTGCCTGAAGGCCACACCCTGCACCGGCTCGCGAAGCTCCACCACCGCCGCTACGCGGGCCGCGCCGTCGCCGTGAGCAGCCCGCAGGGCCGGTTCGACGCGTCCGCCGTGGACGGTCGGGTGCTGCGTCGGGCGGAGGCGCACGGCAAGCACCTGTTCCACGTGTACGGCCCCGACGCGACCGTGCACGTCCATCTCGGCCTCTACGGCACGTTCACCGAGGCCACGCGCCCGGTCGCGGAACCGGTCGGCCAGGTGCGGATGCGGCTGGTCGGCGACACGCACTGGACGGACCTGCGTGGCCCGACCCGGTGCGAGGTGCTCACCGACGTGGAGGTGGCCGCGCTGCGTGCCCGCCTCGGCCCCGACCCGCTGCGCCGCGACGCCGACCCGGCCGCGGTGTTCGCCCGCCTCACCCGGTCCCGCCAGCCGATCGGCGCGTTGCTGATGGACCAGCGGGTCGTGGCGGGCGTCGGCAACGTGTACCGGGCGGAGCTGCTGTTCCGCCACGGCGTGCACCCGCTGACGCCGGGCACCGCCGTCGACCGCGCCCGGTGGGACGAGATGTGGGCAGACCTCGTGGTGTTGATGCGTGCCGGTGTGCGCGTCGGGCGCATCGACACCGTGCGGCCCGAGCACCTGCCCGAGGTGACCGGTCGCGCGCCGCGTCAGGACCGGCACGGCGGGGAGGTCTACGTGTACCGGCGCGCCGGTCTGCCGTGCCTGGTGTGCGGCACGCCCGTCGCGCAGGCCGACCTGGTGGGCCGCAACCTGTTCTGGTGCCCCGGCTGCCAGCCGCGGGGCTGACGCGCGACCGCGACGACGAAGGGCCGCACCCGGAACGGGTGCGGCCCTTCCCCCGTCCGGGTCAGAAGTCGAAACCACCGCCGAAGTCGCCACCGAAATCGCCGCCGCCGAAGTCCCCGCCGCCGAAGTCGCCACCGGCGTCACCGCCCGCGTCACCACCGCCGTCCGCGCCCGCGCCATCGGCGTAGCCGTCCGCGTAGGCGGCGTTGAGGGCGTCCGGCGAGACACCGGCCATGCCCGAGAACATCGCGTTGAACAGCAGGAACGAACCGACGCCCCACGCGCCCGCCACCAGCGCGGGCTTCCACCACGGCTCGCTGTACCAACCCTGCGGCACCGGACGGCCCGCGACCACACCACCGGGGTAGTAGTGCGGGGTGCCCGCACCCGGCTGCGGCGACGCCGAGTAGTCGTGGCCCTCGACGGTGACCCGCCGGTCCTCCGTGACGCGACCCGCGCGGCCCTGACCGGTGAGGTCCGGCAGCTCCGGGCCCGGGTCCAGGCCCATCGCGGTGCGCGCGGCCCGCACGTAGTACAGGCCCTCCATCGCGGTCTGGGTGACCAGGCGGCACTGATCCAGGGTCTTGGCCTGCTCCATCTGCGAACCGGCGGCGGTGAAGCGCTCGGACGCGTCGGCCAGCGCCTGGCTGGACGCCACGTCCGTGCCGGTCAGGTTCATCACCTGCCCGCCGAGCCGCTCCACCCAGCGCCGCGCCTCGGCCTGGGCGTCGTCCAGCTCGCGCTGCCGGGCCGCCGCACGGGACTTCGCGAGGTACCAGACGCCGCCCACCACCACGACGAGCAGCACCAGCACCACGATGGTGGCGTTCACGGAGGACCTCCCGGGCAGTGCGACAGCTTGATGCCCCGCTCAACGCCCGGGACCGGGGTGAAGGTTCCCGAACCGCTCAGAACACCTCCGGACAGTGTGGGTCCTCGACCCACGAGAACGCGTGCGACAGGCGGAAAAGGGCACCCGATGTGAGTTCCCGCACCTCCTGGCCGCGAGCCAGGGAGGTGAGCCGCGTGCCGCCCAGGAAGGCCGCGCCGAGCGCCCGCACGTCCAGTGCCACGTCCGGCGCGTCCGTCACCCGCCGCACGTCCGCCACGCCGTCCCGCACGGTCAACCGCCACCGACCGGCGTTCCACGGGCAGAACGCGTCCGCCACCTCCAGCACCACGTCCACGTCGGACGGGTAGCGGCGCAGCACCAGCGCGCGGTCCACGTCCACCAGCCGCACCCACAGCGCGTCCGTGCGGTGGCGCAACGCGAGCCTCGGGTCCGCCAGCAGGTGCACCACGGGGTCGTCGGACGCCGTTTCGGCCTTCAGCTCGCCGATGTGGTCGAGGTCGAGCAGGTACCGGTAGAGCGCGGCGTACGCCTCGTCGGTCTCCGCGGCGAGCGTGCGCACGTGCAACTCGTTGCGCGGGCCCCGGTCCTGCCAGTCGTGCTTGACCCGGTACACCGCGTACCCCCGCGGGTGCAACGCGTACCGGTAGGCGGTGCGCCCGTCGCGGTCGCGCTCCTCGTCGGCGAGGAAGTGGTCCCAGCAGGCGTCGTCGCGGTTCAGCCAGCCGGTGCGCGTCGGCCGCAGCCGTTCGTACAGCTCCTTGAGGAACGGCATCGCCTCCGCCGCGGGCACCTCCCGCACCCGTGCGTCGCCGAGCGCCACCCCGGGCCGGAACGCCGCGCCGCGCGGGATCTCGATGCGGGTCACCTCGGTCGCCATGCCGTAGCCGAACCGGCCGTAGATGCCCGCCTCGGACGCCCACAGCGCCGCGATCGCCTCCCGGCCCTCGTCGTGCAGGCCGTGCAGCTGGGTCCGCATGAGCTGCGTGAGCACGCCACGCCGGCGGTGACCGGGTTTCACGCCGACCGACGTCACCGCGGCCAACGGCTGCGGACCGCCGCCCGGCGTGGTGACCTGCCGCGTCTCGACGCCGCCCGCGCCGATCAGCTCGTCGCCCTCGAACACCCCGTGATGGCGTTCGGGCTCGAACAACGCACGCCACCGGCCGAGGTCCTTCTCGTCGGTGTCGTGCAGGAACGCCTGGTCGACCATCTGCTGGAACGGGATCAGATCGTCGTCGTGGAGGGTGCGAACGGTGAACGCCATGGCCCCGTCTTACGCCGGCGGCCGGGTGCGGCGCGATCGAGTTTCTAGCCCGGGGGCCAGGTCAAGGACCGCCCGCCCAGCACGTGGCAGTGCACGTGGAACACCGTCTGGCCGCCGTCGCGACCGGTGTTGAACACCAGGCGGTAGCCGTCCTCCGCGATGCCCTCGGCCTTGGCCACGTGATGCGCGGCTTGCAGCACATCGCCCGCCGTAGCGGGGTCCATGTCGCCCACGGCCGTGAAGTGCGCCTTGGGGATCACCAGCACGTGCGTCGGCGCTTGCGGGGTGATGTCGTGGAACGCGAGGACGGTGTCCGTCTCGTGCACCACCCGCGCGGGCACACCGCCCGCGACGATGCGGCAGAAGAGGCAATCGGCGGTCACGGGGCTCATCGTAGGGCGCACACTGTGCCGATGGCGCGCACGAAGCTCCGGGCGGTGTGGAGATGCCTGGTGACGGTCACGATCGGGTTCCTCATGGTCTACCTGGCGGTGCGCCTCGGCGAGGTGCTCTGGCGCGCGATCACCACGTAGCCCGGTCACCCGCGGGCGTACATGATCACCCCGACGCCGGCCAGGCAGAGCAACGCGCCGATCACGTCGAACCGGTCCGGGCGGAACCCGTCGAACACCACGCCCCAGACCAGGGACCCGGCCACGAACACCCCGCCATAGGCAGCCAGGATCCGGCCGAAGTTCGCGTCCGGCTGGAGCGTCGCGACGAAGCCGTAGGCGCCCAGCGCGATCACGCCCAGCCCGACCCACCACCACCCGCGCTGCTCGCGCACACCCTGCCAGACCAACCAGGCCCCACCGATCTCGGCGACGGCGGCGAGCACGAACAGCAGCACGGACCGGAACACACCCATGGCGGGGAACTCTAAAGACGGTTCACCAGCCGGGCGGTGCGCCCGAAGGCGAACCACCCGATGCTGCCCAGGAACGGGAACGCGATGATCACCACGAGCCACAGCAGCTTCCCGCCACCGGTCAACCGGTCCTGCCGGAGGACCGACACGAACGCCGCCACCCAGAGGGCGACCAGCAGCAACGCCGCGAGCACGAGGAACACGGCGATGACGACAGCGGCGGTGTTCGAGGAGTCCTCGGCGAAACCCACGACCATCGGGCCAACCTACGAGCCCCACCGACGTCCCGCCGTCCGCCGCCACCCGGTCAGGTGAAGCCGGCTCGCAGACCGCCGTCGACCGGATCGCCGCAGGGGGTGGGAAAACGCCGCGAGGGGAGGGGAGAGCGGGTGACGGGAATCGACCCCGCATGACCAGCTTGGAAGTGCGGCGTCCACCCTGGCTCACCGCTCCTGGCCAGCGCCCGCCTCGGCTTTGAGCGACCGCTGATGGCTCGTGTTGGTCTGTACTAATCGCACGCTAATCGCACAGTGTCCGGAGCTGTAGTGAGTCGTGGCGGGACACGCCCAGTTGTGACGGCCTCAGTTCGCAGGCGGCCGGTGGATGATGGTCGGGAAGTTGACGGGCCCCGCATGGTTCAGATCGCGCGACTCGGGATCGGGGAGGGCATGGCAGACGTGGCAAGACGCAGAGGGCCAACGTTCGATCGAGGCGTAGGGGCCGCTGGGCGGAGCGACAGTCGGGATCCTAGCGGCGCTTTGGAGTTGGGCGTGGGAAACGATTCGAGTAGCGAGCGGTCTCTTCGGATGCCAGCTAACGTGTCTGTTGATTTCGTTGATGGGCAGAGGGTGGTGAGGGTTCGTCACAATACTGTTGATCGTGGCGTGGTTGTTATTGAACAACGCTTTCCTGATGCGCTTCAGCACCTCTATGTCGACCGATCGCCTAATGGGCAAGTCGCTCTATATTCTGGAAGCTTCGTATTGAATGACGAAGATGACGAGGGTGACTACATCGGGGTTGTGCGATTTAATTGGCTTCCCACGGTACGCGCTGAGGCGCTGGGAGAGTCGAGAATAGACCTGAGGTCGTTGTCGGGGCTCATGGGAGGTGGGGGCGCGCGGTGGTCGACTTTGGCCACCGTGTCGTTGCCGTACACCACGGTTCCGGAACCGCCTGAAGCGTGTGAGTTCGAATGGTCGAACACCTCTGGCTCGCGGTTTGTCCACACGCGTTTGGGCGATCAAAGCGTGGGCGATGAAGGAACGAGTTTGGATCGAGTGACTTTCTTCGTCCCGAACGGCTGGGCGCAAGGTTTTTGCTCGATTAACATCCGCGACTATCAGGAGCCGTGGATCTGGTGGAGGGGGCGCGTCGAGGTTGATCTTGACGAGTGGGTAGTCAGTATCGATCTTCGCCGTGAAATGGGCGGGAAAGCAGGTTGGGATGAGTTGCGAGCTTCGGGCGGCTCTCGCTTCACGCACGTCGGAGAGCTTCGTCGTAAAGATGGGCGCACGTTCGCGTACGCCGACGTAACTGACCTGCTGCATCAGTTGGGTCTGGCTATGAGTCTCACACTAGGTAGATGGGTGCGCCCCCTTCTTCCTGTTGGGTGGGCCGGTGAAGTGCCAGTGTGGTCTTCATGGCGAGTGCAACCAATCGATAGAATGATCTCGGTTCATACGTGGAGCGACCGTACTGAGTTTCCTTCGCAGTTGGCCGAAGTCGCGCGTCGAGTAGTTGAATTCTGTAGAGACGGCCAGCAGGCGGAGATTCTGCAGTACGCGGTTTCGTACTATGTGACCATCAATACAAACACAAGCGCAGAGTTGAGTACCGCGATCCCCATCTCGGGGCTTCAGATGCTCGCTTATGACCTCTTCATTGAGAGGAAGGCGGTCTACTCTCGATCGAGGTGGTCAAAATTGCATACCGAGGAGGAGATTCGACTACTTCTCGAAGACTGTGGCATCGACCTTGGGATTCCGAGTCATATGGCTCATCTCAAAGATGTTGCTACCGCGCTCGGTCCCACGGATGACGGACGGCCTCGCGATGCACTCAGGTGTTTGGTCGATATGAGGAACTTGGTCGTTCATCCCACGCGAGACAAGCCGATCAAGTGGCGTTTCGAGCAATGGGTCGAGGCGTCGATACTCGCTTGTCATTACCTGGAGTTGGCGATATTGCGGGTGATCGGTTTCGAGGGGAAGACTCGTTCGCCGCTGAAGCCTTCTATTGCGGAAGGGGCTGTATACCAGGTCCCCTGGGTTTGAAAGAATCTCAGCTCTGCCGTGGCATGGTGACGTTGATGAGACGGCGGAGCCGTCGCGGCAGCCGATCGCCGCGCCCCGCGCTGTCAGCCGTGTGATCACGCGATCGTCCCGGCCCCGGTGAGCGGAAGTGGTTAGAGCAGTCCGCATCTAGGTGATGCGCCGACTTCCCTGACACGTGCGCTGATTCCGCGCGTGGCCGACGGGCGGAGCGGGGGCCCGGTGTGCCGTGATGCGGGGAGTCGGTGCAGAGGCGAGGCGGGACTGGCTGCGCGTTGCCGCTGGCGGCGCGTCTTGATCCTGTAGAGCGGAATTCGGCAATGCGGCAGGTCGGCTTGGGTGGCGCTGTCCATGCGCTGGGGGCTGCCTAGGGTGGCGGGGTGGATCTCGTTGCGTGGGCCTTCGCCGTGGCGGAGGAACGGTTGGCCGATTCGTTGCCGCGGCGGTGGGCGCATGTCCGAGGGGTCGCGAAGCGGACGGAGCGGGCGGGTGGGCTTCTGGGACTGGGTGATCGGGAGCTGCTGAAGGCGGCGGCCGTGTTGCATGACGTTGGGTATGCGCCAGAGCTAGCTCTGACTGGGTTCCATCCGCTTGACGGTGCGCGGTACCTCGCCGGGGAGGGGTTTCCGGAGCGGGTGGGCGCTCGTTGAACACTCCTGTGCTTACCGGGAGGCTGAGCTGCGTGGGCTGTCGGGCAAGCTGGCCGAGTGGGAAGACGAACGGACCGTGGTTCGTGACGCGCTCTGGTGGGGCTGACATGACAACAGCTCCAGAAGATGTGGTTACGTTGTTCATTCGTCAAGCTGGCCGCCGCAGTCGAGCGCACCGAGGAAAGGCTGAAGGCCGCAGGTCTGGATCAAACAGCGAAATAGGGAGTCGGGAGATTCGCGTAGCCGTGTTCGATGCGGAGGCGGATCGACGGGTGGATGTTGAGCGCGGCCAAGGCATCACGGTCCACCCAGTGCACCTCGCTGGACTCGCTGCTGGTGCGTAGCTCGCCGCCGACCAGGCGGGCGCGGAAGCAGATGGAGAACTCCTGGCGGACCTCGCCGTCTGTGTAGGCGATGACGTGCGCGGGGTCTGAGTAGACGCCGATGAGGTCGGTCGGCTCGACGTCGTACCCCGTCTCCTCCTTGACCTCACGAACCAGGGTGTGGCCGATGGTCTCGCCAACGTCCTGGGCTCCACCGGGGATCGAGTACAGGTCGTTGTCGGTTCGGCGGATCATGAGCAGGCGGCCCTCGGGGTCCTGGACGAACGCGGTCACCGCCACGACGATGTTGGTGGCCTGAGGGGCATTCGGGTCGTTGTAGTGGTCGGTGCGCGCCATGCCCACCTGCCTATCACTTGGGCGGCTTGGCGTCGTCCCACACGCCCTGGAAGCTCTCCGCGTACGTCTCGAACAGGTCGCCGCCGGAGAGTCGGCGAAGGTGCAGCACGGGAGCGTGAGCGGCCACGAAGCCGTGTACGTGGGTGTTGGCCAGCATCTCGCCATCGAACCTGTAGATCGAGTTGTAGAACGTCGTCCGGTAGCAGCGGACCCGCACCACCTCGGATTGGGCGACTTCCTTCTTGGTCTCCGGTGCGATGGCGTCGGGCCACAGGTAGCGCGCGGCTTCACGGACCATTGACGCGATCGTGCGGCGGTGCCTGGGATACAGCGTCCGAATATGGGTGTACGAGCGGATCGCCGACGTCGACCGCGGGCACCACCACGAGGCCCTGTGCTGGGCGGCGCGTGAGCGGGCGATGGGCAAGCAGGTTGTGCCACGCTCCCCTAAGGGACGCGGAGTGAGTGTCGTGCGCATCGGGAACGATGCGGTGCGGGCTCCACGGCGGGCTGGTCCCGGCGAAGCTGTCACGGGCGGAGAGCGGTAGGCGCGGGCGCGGTGCCGAAGACCTGGCTCAAGATCGCCTGAAAGGCGTAATCGCATCCCGGGTGCCCACCAGCGTGGTGAGCTTTGGTGGCGGACGGAGCGTAGCCCCGCTGACCTGCTGGAAGAGGAGAGAGCGGGTGACGGGAATCGAACCCGCATGACCAGCTTGGAAGGCTGGGGCTCTACCATTGAGCTACACCCGCATCGCGTCCACGGGGGTGGGCGCGGGGTCAGCTTAGCCTGTCGCGATAAGGTGTTGGCGACCGGGGCGTGGCGCAGCTTGGTAGCGCACCCGCTTTGGGAGCGGGGGGTCGCAGGTTCAAATCCTGTCGCCCCGACGGTCGGGTCTCTACCAGTGGTGACGCTGGTAGAGGCCGCTCCGGCACCTCGACCGGGGGCAACCCTCCACTGTGGACCTGCCCCGCGGTCGCTGCGAGCCGTTCTTGAGCACACCCGCGCCATGGGCGCTCAAGAACGGCGGTCCCCAGTGCGTACCGCTCAGGCGGGCGTGGCCACCTGTTCGCTCACCACTTGCGCCGCCGCCGACACCAACGCCGTCACCGACGGGTTGGTCGAGTTGTCCTGGCGCCACGCGAACTGCGTGTACACCCGGAACGGCGGGACCCAGGGCAGGCGGCACAGGCGTCCGTCGGCCAGTTCCGCCGCGACCGTCACCTCGGGCACCAAACTGATCCCCAGTCCCGAGGCGACCGCGCGCTTGGCGGCGTCGATGGAGTCCAGCGCCAGCACCGGCGACCTGGTCTCCGCTTCCTGCAGGCCGAGTGCCTGCTCGAACTGCTCGTAGTAGCTCGCCCCGTTCTCGGCCCGGATGAGGGTGCTCCCGCGCAGCTCATCCTCGGTGATCACGGAACGCCTGGTCAGCGCGTGCGTCGGTCCGGCGACCATCACCAACGGCTCCGGGCAGAGCACGGTGGTCTCCAAACCCTCGCGCGGCTCGACGGAGCCGATGAAGAACGCGCAGTCGAGCCTGCCCTCGCGCACCGAGGCCAGGTTGGTCTGGGTGTTGCGCGAGTGCAGCGAGATCTGCACGCTCGGGTACCGCCAGCACATGTACTCGATCAGTGGTAGCAGGCGGTAGTCGGTCAGGCTCTGCGCGCTGCCGATGACCAGCTTGCCGTGCGGCTCGCCGTTCATCGTGATCGCCTTCCGCGCCTTGTCCGTCAACGTGATGATGTTGCGCGCGAAAGGCAGCAGCTCGACGCCCGCGGAGGTCATCTGGATACCTCGCGGGAGCCTGCGGAACAACGGCACGCCGAGGGTCTCTTCGAGTGCCTTGATCCGCGTGGTTATGGTGGGCTGCGAGCAATTCAGCGTGGCGGCTGCCTTGGTGAAACTGCCCGTTTGAACCACAGTTGTGAACGCCAAAAGCTGACGCGTCTCCATGGAGCTCCCCAACGGTGCGTGAAAGTTAACCGCGGACGGCCGGTGTAGGACGGCGTCGCGGGTTCTCGGGTCGGCGGCGGTCGACCTGGCCGTGCCTGGCTGCCGGGCGCGGCCGGTGCCTGGTCAACATCGTCGTGCGGCCGTGAGGAGCGGTGCCCGATGTGTTCCGGCCAGGACCCGGCGGGCTGCGGTCCGGTGGTGCGCGGAGCCGGCGCCCGGGGCGGGTCCTGGGTTACTGTTCGGCAGCGGCGGAATGGCTCTCATCGGGTCATCGGCACCTTGTCTGGTAGGTGGTTAAGAAGCTCGATGACATTGTTTCGCTCGTTCCTCTGGTCCCGGTTGCCGGAGACGTCCGCTGCTGGCCCCCCAGAACGTTCCGGCAACGCGAATTATTTCGTGGTCCAGCGATGTGGGTCCGGCCGTCACGCTACCTGAAACCCACACTAATGGACTACGGCGAGTGGAGTCATCTCGACGCGCGAAAGTTTTCCGTCGTCGACTACTCCGAACGGCCGCTATTCACCCCTTGTGGCGAACCTCCTCCCCGTGTCGGTCGCGGTCGGTTAGTCGCCGCTACGGCATCCGTGTTACACCATCGGCTTGCGGCTTCGCCCCGTGATGGCGTGTTCCGCTGTGTCATCAACGTCCGGGGCCACTCGAACGGCCTAGCGCGACGGGGGTCCGAACCTCCGTTCGGGGCAACTCCTGCGACCGATCCGGGGTACTTCACGGCCGGCATCCTGACGTCTCCGCGGCACCGCGTTTTCCGCACCAGTGCGGAGAGTGCGCTTCGGTGGGCGGCCCGCCACGACCCCTCCGCCACGCCTGCTCGGACGGCCTCCCGAGCGGCCCGCCGGAGCCCTCCGCCCGCCGTGCTCCCGCGAAACGCGGAAATGGACCCGGGTAATGCGCGTTGGGCCGAATGCCGAACTTTTCGTCCGGGCTCGGAGAAACGGCCCGGAATTCATCGCGGGGAGAACCGCGGGCGGCCGGCGGGGCGGCGCTCGGCCTGGTCGCGGAGCCGATCAAGGGGTGACGGGCGGTGATCCGCGGGTGACGGGCGGGAGACCCCCGGGAACGGGCGCTCGCGCGCGTGGTGGCGGGGTCGGGCACCCCCGCCCGGCGCGGACCGCCTAGACTCGTGCGGAATCCCGGCGCTCCACCGAGCGTTCCCGGGGTGTTCCGCACGTCCTGCCCGTTACGAGGAGACCACGTTGAAGAGCACCGTCGAGCACCTGAGCCCGACGCGGGTCCGGATCAACGTCGAGGTGCCGTTCGACGAGCTCAAGTCGGACTTCGACCGCGCGTACCGGAAGCTGGCCAAGCAGGTCCGCATCCCCGGCTTCCGCCCCGGCAAGGCACCCGCCCGCGTGCTGGAGAGCCGCATCGGCCGCGCGCCCGTCCTGGACGAGGTCGTGCAGGAGGCGATCCCGGCCAAGTACCTGGAGGCCGTCAACTCCGGCGAGATCCGCACCCTGGGCCGCCCGGACTTCGAGGTGACCAAGATCGAGGACGGCGAGTCGCTCGCGTTCTCCGCCGAGGTCGACGTCCGCCCCGAGATCACCGTGCCCGCCTTCGGCGAGCTGTCGGTGAGCGTGGACGAGCAGGAGGTGACCGAGGAGGACGTCACCACCCAGCTCGACGAGCTGCGCGCCCGCTTCGGCACGCTGACCGGCGTCCAGCGCCCCGCCCAGGAGGGTGACTTCGTCAGCGTCGACCTGTCCGCCACGGTCGACGGCGAGGAGGTCGAGGAGGCCAAGACCAGCGGCCTGTCCTACGAGATCGGCTCCGGCCAGCTCGTCGAGGGCATCGACGACGCCCTGGTCGGCGCCTCCGAGGGCGAGTCCAAGACCTTCACCACCAAGCTGGTGGCGGGCGAGCACACCGGCCGCGACGCCGAGGTCACCGTGGTCCTCAACTCGGTCAAGGAGCGTCAGCTCCCCGAGCTGGACGACGAGTTCGCGCAGCTCGCCAGCGAGTTCGACACCCTGGACGAGCTGACCGCCGACCTGCGCACGCGCCTCGCCCGGGTGAAGAAGATGCAGCAGGGCGTGGAGGCCCGGGACAAGGTCCTGGAGGCGCTGCTGGCCGCCGTCGAGGTGCCGCTGCCCGAGGCCGCCGTGCAGGGCGAGGTCGAGGCCCGCGAGCACGACGCCGTGCACGCGTTCGACCACGACGAGGCGCGCTTCGCCGAGTGGCTGACCGAGCAGGGGCAGACCAAGAAGGAGTTCGACGCCGAGGTGCGCACCGCCGCCGAGCAGGCGGTCAAGACGCAGCTCGTGCTGGACGCCATCGCGGACGCCGAGCAGGTCAGCGTGTCCGACGCGGAGCTGACCGAGCGCATCATCTACCAGGCGCAGCGGTTCGGCATCAGCCCGGACGAGTACGTCAAGCGCGCGCAGCAGTCGGGTCAGCTCGGCGCGATCTTCGCGGACGTGCGGCGCGGCAAGGCGCTCGCCTCCGTGGTGCGGCAGGCGACCGTGACCGACTCCTCGGGCAACGCGCTCGACCTGGACGAGCTGTTCGGCGAGACGAAGTCCACTGAGGAATCGGCGGCCGAGCCGACGGCCTGAGTCGTCGGACCTCCACCGGAGTTGAAGCCCTGAGCGAACGCGGGCGGTGTCGGGAAGGCGACGCCGCCCGCCTTCGTTAAGGTCGTTGCTACGAGACTCTTTTCGGCAAAAGTTAGGCAGGCAGACGTGACGCAGCACTTCTTCCCGACGCCCGAGATGCGGTCGGCCACGGGGATGAACCTCAACGACTCGGTCTACGAGCGCCTGCTCCGCGAGCGGATCATCGTGCTGGGGTCGCAGGTCGAAGAGGGCATCGCGAACCAGATCACCGCGCAGCTGCTCCTCCTCGCGGCGGAAGACCCCGAGAAGGACATCACGCTCTACATCAACTCGCCCGGTGGCTCGGTGACCGCGGGCATGGCGATCTTCGACACGATGCAGCTCATCGAGCCCGACGTGGCGACCTACGCGATGGGCCTGGCGGCGTCGATGGGCCAGTTCCTGCTGTCGGCGGGCACGCCCGGCAAGCGCCACGCGCTGCCGCACGCGCGCATCCTGATGCACCAGCCGTCGGCGGGCGTCGGCGGCACGGCGGCCGACATCGCGATCCAGGCGGACATGCTCACCCGCACCAAGCAGGAGATGGCCGAGCTGATCGCGCAGCACACCGGCCAGCCGGTGGAGCGCATCATCGCCGACTCCGACCGCGACCGCTGGTTCACCGCCCAGGAGGCCCTGGAGTACGGCTTCGTGGACAAGGTGATCACCCGCGCCGCCCAGGCGAACACCGACAACTGACGCGTCGCAGAGGACCAGGAGAGAACCAGTGAGCCAGTTCCACGCGCCGCAGTCCCGGTACGTGCTCCCGTCGTTCGTCGAGCGCACCAGCTACGGCATCAAGGAGTCCAACCCGTACAACAAGCTGTTCGAGGAGCGCATCATCTTCCTCGGCGTGCAGGTGGACGACGCCTCGGCGAACGACGTGATGGCCCAGTTGCTGGTGCTGGAGTCGGAGGACCCGGACCGCGACATCCTGATGTACATCAACTCGCCGGGTGGTTCGTTCACCTCGCTGATGGCCATCTACGACACCATGCAGTTCGTCCGCCCGGACATCCAGACCTACTGCCTGGGCCAGGCGGCGTCGGCCGCCGCGGTGCTGTTGGCGGCGGGCACGCCGGGCAAGCGGCACGCGCTGCCGAACTCGCGGATCCTGATCCACCAGCCGGCCACGGAGGGTGTCTACGGCCAGGTCTCCGACCTGGAGATCCAGTCGAACGAGATCCAGCGCGTCCGCCGCCTGCTGGAGACGACGCTGGCCAAGCACACGAACAAGTCGGCCGAGCAGGTGCGCGCGGACATCGAGCGCGACAAGATCCTCACCGCCGACGAGGCCAAGGACTACGGCATCGTGGACAGCGTCCTGCCGTACCGGAAGCTGTCGGCCAAGTAAGCGCCGCGTGACGCCCGACACGCCGAGCCGACCAGGGATCCTGCCAGGTTCGGTGTGTCGGGGGCACGCTGGTCCTCCCACACAGGTGGGTGGGCCAGGTACCGTCGAGGGGAACGGGCGGACCCCGCGGCCCGCGGGCGGACGCCAACCAGCAGTCAGGCGCACCTCACCAGGTCGTGCGCCGGAGGGGACAGAGGTCAGCGGTCATGGCGCGTATCGGTGACGGCGGCGACCTGTTGAAGTGCTCTTTCTGCGGGAAGAGTCAGAAGCAGGTGAAAAAACTCATCGCCGGCCCCGGTGTCTACATCTGCGATGAGTGCATCGACCTCTGCAACGAGATCATCGAGGAAGAACTCGCGGAGGCGGGTGACGTCAAGCTCGACGAGTTGCCCAAGCCCGCCGAGATCCACGAGTTCCTCGACCAGTACGTGATCGGCCAGAACGAGGCCAAGCGGACGCTCTCGGTAGCGGTCTACAACCACTACAAGCGCATCCAGGCGGGTGACCGCGGGCGTGAGGGGCGCGACGACGGCGTGGAACTCGCCAAGTCGAACATCCTGATGCTCGGCCCGACCGGCTGCGGCAAGACCTACCTGGCCCAGACCCTCGCGAAGATGCTGAACGTGCCGTTCGCCATCGCGGACGCGACGGCGCTCACCGAGGCGGGCTACGTGGGCGAGGATGTGGAGAACATCCTGCTCAAGCTGATCCAGGCGGCCGACTACGACGTGAAGCGCGCCGAAACCGGCATCATCTACATCGACGAGGTCGACAAAATCGCTCGGAAGAGTGAAAACCCGTCGATCACGCGTGACGTGTCGGGCGAGGGCGTGCAGCAGGCGCTGCTGAAGATCCTGGAGGGCACGACGGCGTCCGTGCCGCCGCAGGGCGGGCGCAAGCACCCCCACCAGGAGTTCATCCAGATCGACACCACGAACGTGCTGTTCATCGTGGCGGGCGCGTTCGCGGGCCTGGAGAAGATCATCCAGGACCGGATCGGCAAGCGCGGCCTGGGCTTCGGCGCCGAGGTCCGCACCAAGGCCGAGGTCGACGCGGCGGACTACTTCGCCGAGTCGATGCCCGAGGACCTGATCAAGTTCGGCCTGATCCCGGAGTTCATCGGCCGCCTCCCGATGGTGGCGAGCGTGACGAACCTGGACAAGGAATCCCTGGTCCGCATCCTCACCGAGCCGAAGAACGCGCTGGTCAAGCAGTACCAGAAGCTCTTCGAGATGGACGGCGTCGAGCTGGAGTTCACCCGGACCGCCATGGAGGCCGTCGCCGACCAGGCGATCCTGCGCGGCACCGGCGCGCGCGGCCTGCGGGCGATCATGGAGGAAGTCCTGCTGCCGGTGATGTACGACATCCCGAGCCGCTCGGACGTCGCCAAGGTCGTCATCACCGAGCAGACGGTGAAGGAGAACGTCAACCCGACCATCGTGGCCCGGCAGCCGTCCCGGCGGGAGCGCCGCGAGAAGTCGGCGTGAGCCTCCCGTACGCGCTCCTGCTGCACGGGCTCGGCGGTTCCGGGCCCACGCACTGGCAGAACTGGCTGGCGGGCGAGCTGGCTCGGCACGGCGGCCAGGTGGACGTGCCGCGGTTCACCCTCCCGGATGAACCGCGGCTCGACCTGTGGTTGACCGAGCTGCGCGAGCACCTCGCCGCCGCGCCCACGGGGTGCGAGCGGGTGGTGGCGACGCACTCGCTGGCGGGCCTGCTGTGGCTGCACCACGCGGCGGGGGAGTTCGACCCGGCGCTGCGGGTGGACCGGGTGCTGCTGGTGGCGCCGCCCAGCCCGGACCTCGCGGACGAGCCGCTGATCACGGAGTTCCTGAACCCGCCGCTGGACCCGGCCGCGGTGCGGCGGGCCGCGGCGTCGACCCGGCTGGTGATCGGCGAGGGCGACCCGTACTGCTCCCTCGAACAGGGCAAGCGGCTGGGCGAGGCGTTGCGGGTGGACGTGGACGTGGTGGTCGGCGGCGCGCACCTGAACGTCGACGCGGGCTACGGCGACTGGGGCGCGGTGCTGAAGTGGGTGCGCAGCGACCGCACCCCGCTCACCCCGCGCTGAGGCGCTTGCCGAGGAACCGCAGCACGTCCGGCACGACCTTGCGGTAGAACACGTCGTCGTGGCCACCGGGCGACACGGACGCCACGGCGGGCTTCGCGGCGGCGATGAACCGGCGCGTGCCCTCGATGAACCGGTCCTTGTCGCCGATCCACACGCCGACCGGCACGCCGCCGAGCGCGTCGAGGTGCCGGAGCGGGTCCAGCGACGCCCACTCCTCCCGGCTGCGGAACGCCTTGCGCTTGGCCATCTCCGACCACGACAGCAGCAGGCCGGGCGAGATGGCGGCCACCGCCTTCAGCGGCTCGCGGCGCTCCGCCCGGCGCCGGGCGTGCAGCAGGGCGCCGAAACCACCCATGGACGTGCCGGTGCACGCGAACAGCGGGCCGAGGCCGCGTTCGGCGAGCCAGACCGGCACCTCCTCCAGCAGCATCGCCATCGGGTCGTCGCCCGCCGCGTTCTCGTGCCAGTAGTTGTCGCCGCCGTCCACCGCGATGAACCCGAACGGCGGCACCGAACGCCGGCTCACGGCCGTGACCAGGGCGTCCGGCATCCCGCCGACCGCCGCGTAGCGGGCGCTGCCGTGCAGGCCGTGCAGCAGCAACGACATCGGCAGGCCCTCGGTGGGCACGCCCGGCGGCACGATGGTCACCACGTCGACGTCCCGGCCCCGGTAGCGGGAGGGGAGGCGTTCGGCGCGCACCACGGCGCGCTTGATCGCGGGCACCGGCCCGGCGACGCCCAGCACGTGCCGCAACGCCTCCCCGGCCGGTGCGTGGCCGCCCACCGCGGCCGTCAGGCCCGCGGCGGCGAGGCCGGTCGCGCCCAGCGCGCCCAGCACCGTCCGTCTGCGCACCACTTCCCCCTCCAACACCCGAAACGGTGAATTCCCGCCTGTGCCATCGTCGGCGGCGGCCTCGGCGTTTCGCCGACGCCCTCAGGCGGCGACCCGCTCCGCCGCCGCGTAGACGTTCATCGAGTCGCCACGCAGGAACCCGACCAGCGTGACCCCCTGCTCCGCGGCGAGTTCGGCGGCCAGCGACGACGGCGCGGACACCGCGGCCAGCACCGGCACGCCCGCCATCGCGGCCTTCTGCACCAGCTCGAATGACGCCCGCCCGGACACCATGAGCACGGTCCCGGCCGACGGCACCCGGTCCTGGAGCACCGCCCACCCCAGCACCTTGTCCACGGCGTTGTGCCGCCCGACGTCCTCCCGCACCACCAGCGCCTCGCCCGACGCGGTGAAGAGGCCGGCGGCGTGGAGGCCGCCCGTGGCGGCGAACACCTTCTGCTTGGCGCGCAGCGCGTCGGGCAGCCCGGCCAGCACGTCCACGTCCACCCGCACCGGGTCGTCGGCGGGGGAGTGGCGGGTCTTGAGCTTCACGGCGTCCAGCGCGGCCTTGCCGCACACGCCGCACGAGGACGTCGTGTAGAAGTTGCGCTCCACGCTCACGTCCGGCGGCGGCACGTGGTCGGCCAGCGCCACGTCCAGCACGTTGTAGGTGTTGCGCCCGTCGGGGCCCAGGCCCTCGCAGTACCGGGCGACCGCCACGTCCGACAGGCCGCCGATGACGCCCTCGGTGAGCAGGAACCCGTGCGCCAGCTCCACGTCGTGACCCGGCGTCCGCATCGTCACGGTGAGGGCCTTGCCGCCGACGCGCAGCTCCAGCGGTTCCTCGGCGGCCAACGCGTCGACCCGCTCGCGGTGCGTTCCCCGCGAGTACGTGACCACTGGTCGGCGCACGGTGACTCGCCCCATCGCGGAACCCCTTCCCGACGCCGGCCCCCGCCGAGCCGGTCTCCCACCAGGTTACGGAGCCGGCCGACCCCCGGATCCGGGCGGTGGCGGCACCGCGCACCGGCTAGATTCGGCGGGTGGACAGCTACGACGTGGTGGTGGTCGGCGGCGGGCACAACGCCCTGGTGGCGGCGGCGTACCTGGCGCTGGCCGGGCGCTCGGTGCTGGTGGTGGAGAAGCTCGACCACGTCGGCGGCGCGGCGATCAGCGCACCGGTGTTCCCCGGCGTGCCCGCGCGGCTGTCGCGTTACTCGTACCTGGTCAGCCTGCTGCCCGACCGGGTCGTGGCCGACCTCGGCCTGAAACTGGAACTGCGCTCGCGCGCGGTGTCCTCGTACACGCCCGCCGGCGACCTGCTGGTGGAGCGCGTGCCGGGCGAGGCGACGGCCGCGTCGTTCCGGGCGCTGACCGGCTCCGACGCGGAGTTCGAGCGGTGGCGGCGCTGGTACGGCGACCTGGAGCTGCTGGCCGCGGCGCTGGCGCCGACGCTGCTGGAGCCGCTGGTGCCCCGCGAGCACGCCCGCATCCGGGTGGACGCGGTCGCCCGGGCGCGCCTGTGGGAGCAGGTCTTCGAACGCCCGCTCGGCGTGACGCTGGAGGAGCTGTTCGCCGACGACGTGGTGCGTGGCGTGGTGGCCACGGACGGGTTGATCGGCACGCACGCCTCGCTGCACGACCCGCGGGCCAACCGGTGCTTCCTGTACCACGTGATCGGCAACGGCTCGGGCGAGTGGAAGGTGCCGGTCGGCGGGATGGGCGCGGTGACCGGCGAACTGCTGCGGGTGGCGCGCGCGGCGGGCGCGGAGGTGGTGACCGGCGCGGAGGTGACCCGGGTCGACGCCGACGGCCGGTCCGCCGAGGTGGAGTTCGACGGCCGGGTGGTCGGTGCCCGGTTCGTGTTGTCCGGCGTGGCGCCCGCCGTGCTGGACGCGTTGCGCGGCAAGGAGCCCGCACCGGTCGCCGAGGGCAGCCAGTTCAAGGTCAACATGCTGCTGCGGCGGCTGCCGCGGCTGCGGACGGGGGTCGACCCGCGGGTCGCCTTCGCGGGCACCCTGCACGTGGACGAGTCGTACGGGCAGCTGGAGCAGGCGTACCGGGAGAGCGCGGCGGGGCTGGTGCCGTCCGTGCTGCCCGCCGAGGTGTACTGCCACACGCTGACCGACCCGTCGATCCTCGCCGACGACCCGGCGAACGCGGGCAGGCACACGTTGACGTTGTTCGGCCTGCACACCCCGGCCGCGTTGTTCGAGGACGACCACGACGGGCTGCGGGACCGGCTGGTCGCGGGCTACCTGGCCGCGCTCGACCGGTACCTGGAGGAGCCGATCGCGGAGTGCCTGGCCCGGGACGCCGACGGCGAGCCGTGCCTGGAGGCCCGGACGCCGCTGGACCTGGCGGCGGAACTCGGCCTGCCGCGCGGCAACATCTTCCACGGCGACCTGGCGTGGCCGTTCGCCGAGGAGGAGGACGAGGTCGGGCGTTGGGGCGTGGAGACCGACGTGGCGAACCTGTTCGTGTGCGGCGCGGGCGCGCGACGTGGCGGCGGCGTGAGCGGTATCGGCGGGCACAACGCCGCGATGGCCGTGCTGGAGCGCTAGAGCCCCGCGAAGAGCCGGGTGACGAGTTCCTTCTCCTGCTCGAAGTTCGCGCCGGACGTCACCATGATCTCGACCGGGCCGCGCCGTGCGACCAGCGTGTTCTGCACGACCTCGCCGGTGCCGAGGGTGCCGGTGTACGCCTCGTCGAAGAAGCCCGGCACGTCCGCGGTCTTCCCGAAGCCCTCCTTGCCGCGCGCGAACACCGAGGCGTCGGACGCGGTGTGGAAGCGGACCAGCGTTGCCGCGCCGCCGCCGTCGTAACGGCACGTCACCAGCGGGCCGTCGAGGGTTTCCCGGGGGTGCTTGAGGTTCAGCCGGAGAGCCGCGCCCACGACCTCCTCGGGCGCCTTCGCGCACGTGATGCCGCCGACCTGGGACACGGTGGTGGCCGGTGTCGTCGTGGTGGCGGCCGACGTGGTGGGCGCGGGTTCGGGCGTGGTGGCGCACGCGGCGAGGGCGAGCAGCCCGGCGGTGGCCGCGAGCACCTTCCTGGCGATCGGCAACTGCTCCTCCAAGTCCGTCGCCCGGGGATTCGTGCGAACGGCCGCCGGCGTTACGCGGGCGGTAATCCGGTGGAGCTTTCCGGTCGCCGTCCGTAACGTACCGGGGACACGGCCCCACCGCGCCGCTCCGGGCAGCCCATCCGCGGGACCTCAGTCCACATCCGGCTCAGCGATCGAGGGGGATTCGCCATGCCGCACAACGACGCCCTGTACGAGATAGCCCGCCAACGCGGGCGTGACGACGTCGCCGCCGCCGACCGCCACCGCCTCGCCCGGACCGGGCGCGGGTGGTTCCCGGGCCCGGTCCGGGTGAGCTGGCGGGTCACCCGGGACGAGGGGTTCAGCCTGACCATCGGTTTCCGCTGGTCACCCGGCTGAACCGACGTGCTCCTCCAGCCGGACGACGACGGACTTCGACGTCGGCGTGCCGGAGGTCTGCGCGGTGGAGTCGAGCGGGACGAGTGCGTTCGCCTCCGGGAAGTACGCCGCCGCGCAGCCCTTCGCCGTCGGGTACGACACCACGCGGAACCGCTCCGCGCGGCGCTCCACCACACCCGTCGGGTCCTCCGGCCACTCGCCGACCAGGTCGACCAGCTGACCGTCCGCCAGGTTCAGCTCGGCCAGGTCGGCGGGGCTGACGAACACCACGCGCCGCCCGTCCTTGACGCCCCGGTAGCGGTCGTCCAGGCCGTAGATCGTGGTGTTGTACTGGTCGTGGCTGCGCATGGTCTGCAACAGCAGCCGACCCGCCGGCACCCGCAGCACGGTCAGCTCGTTGGCCGTGAACTGCGCCTTGCCGGTGCGCGTGCCGGTGAACTCGCGGGCGTCGCGGGGCGCGTGCGGCAGCACGAACCCGTCCGGGCGGCGCACCCGCTCGTTGTAGTCGGCGCAACCCGGCACGACCCGCGCGATCCGGTCCCGGATGCGGTCGTAGTCCTTCTCGAACTCCTCCCACGGCACCGGGTGGTCCGGGCCGAGCACGGTCCGGGCGAGGCGGCACACGATCGACACCTCGGACAGCAGCTGGTCGCTCGCCGGCTCCAGCCGGCCGCGCGACCGGTGCACCACCGACATCGAGTCCTCGACCGTCACGAACTGCTCGCCGCTGTGCTGGAGGTCGCTCTCGGTGCGGCCCAGCGTGGGCAGGATGAGCGCGGTCCGGCCGGGCACCACGTGCGACCGGTTCAGCTTGGTGGACACCTGCACGGTCAGGTCGCACGACCGCAGCGCCTGCTCCGTCACGGCCGTGTCGGGGGAGGCGGAGGCGAAGTTGCCGCCCACCGCGAAGAACACCCGCGCGCGGCCGTCCCGCATCGCGCGGATCGCCGCGACCGTGTCGAAACCGTGCTGCCGCGGCACCTCGATGCCGAACTCGGTCTCCAGCGCCGACATGAACTTCTCCGGCATCTTCTCCCAGATGCCCATGGTCCGGTCGCCCTGCACGTTCGAGTGGCCGCGCACCGGGCACAGGCCCGCGCCGGGCTTGCCGATCATGCCGCGCAGCAGCGCCACGTTGGCGATCTCGCGGATCGTCGGCACCGAGTGCTTGTGCTGGGTCAGGCCCATCGCCCAGCAGAAGATGGTGCGCTGCGACGTGGCGAGCATCCGGGCGAACCGCTCCACCTGCGCCCGCGGCAGGCCGGTGGCGAAGTCCACCTCGGCCCAGTCCAGGTCGCGCACGTGCTCGGCGTACTCGGCGAAGCCGTCGGTGCGGTCCGCGACGAACTCCTCGTCCACCGCGTCCCACGCCAGCAGCAGGTTGCCCGCGGCCTGGAACAACGCCTGGTCGCCACCCAGCTTGATCTGGAGGAACTCGTCGGCCAGCGGCGTGCCCGCGCCGACCACGCCCCGCGCGTTCTGCGGGTTCTTGAACCGCAGCAGCCCGGCCTCCGGCAGCGGGTTGACCGCGACGACCTTCGCGCCCGCCTTCTTCGCGTCCTCCAGCGCGGACAGCATCCGCGGGTGGTTCGTGCCGGGGTTCTGCCCGACGACCACGATGAGGTCGGCGCGGGTGAAGTCGTCGATGCTCACCGAGCCCTTGCCGATGCCGGTGGTCTCGGACAGCGCCGCGCCGGAGGACTCGTGGCACATGTTCGAGCAGTCCGGCAGGTTGTTCGTGCCGAACGACCGCACCAGCAGCTGGTAGGCGAACGCGGCCTCGTTGCTGGTCCGGCCCGACGTGTAGAACACCGCCTCGTTCGGGTCGGCCAGCGCAGCGAGCCGGTCGGCGACCAGCTCGAAGGCGTCCTGCCACGAGATCGGGCGGTAGTGCGTGTCGCCCTCGCGCAGCACCATCGGGTGCGTCAGCCTGCCCTGCTGCCCCAACCAGTAGTCGGTCTTCCCGGCGAGTTCGGCGATCGGGTGGGCGGCGAAGAACTCCGGGCCGACGCGGCGGCGGGTGGCCTCCTCGGCGACCGCCTTCGCGCCGTTCTCGCAGAACTCCGCGAGCTTGCGGTGGCCCTGCGGCTCGGGCCACGCGCAACCCGGGCAGTCGAAGCCCTCGCGCTGGTTGAGCAGCCGCAGCGTGGTCACGGTGCGGGTGAGGCCCATCTGCTCCACGCCGCGCTTGACCGACACGGCCACGCCGGGAATCCCCGCCGCCCACCGCTTCGGCCCGGTGACGTCGAGCTGCGCTTCGTCGATGTCGTGCTGGGGTGGCTTGCTCATGGCGCCCATTGTGCGCCGCGGGTGTCCGCTGATCACGTGCGCTGGCGCGCCCCGCGCGAGCGCGCCAGCGGTAACGCGATCGCCCGCGCGCGGCAGGCCGGCGCGGGACCGCTGTCACGGGCCCCAAGGGGTTGAGAACGGCCCGTGAATCCCGCGGCGGCGCCTGTCGCGGTCGGTGATCGAAGTTAATTGTGATCGGCGTCACTGGCGGGCGAATCGGCCGTTCGGGTGGCCTCGCCCGGACCGGCGATCACACCGCCGACCCGGCCCCGTCACCCCGGCCGGGTGCTACCAGCTATCTGATTAGAAGTCGATACCCTGGGCTCCGTAGACTTCCCACGTGACTGAAAAGCCCACCGCACCCCAGCGCACCGAACTCCCCTCGGCCTGGAACCCGGCCGAGGTAGAAGCCGGGCTGTACCAGCGGTGGGTCGAGCGCGGCTACTTCAAGGCCGACGAGAACAGCGACAAGCCGCCGTTCACCATCGTGCTGCCGCCGCCGAACGTCAACGGCACCCTGCACATGGGCCACGCGCTCAACCACAGCATCATGGACGCCCTCACCCGCCGTCGGCGGATGCAGGGCTACGAGGTGCTGTGGCTGCCGGGCACCGACCACGCGGGCATCGCCACGCAGACGGCGGTCGAGCGCGCGCTGGCCTCCGAGGGCCTGTCCCGCCACGACATCGGTCGCGACAAGTTCGTCGAGCGCACCTGGCAGTGGCGTGCCGAGTACGGCGGCCGGATCCTCGACCAGATGCGCCGCCTCGGCGACGGCGTCGACTGGGACCGGCTGCGCTTCACCATGGACGAGGGCCTGTCGCAGGCCGTCCAGACCATCTTCAAGCGGCTCTACGACGACGGCCTGATCTACCGCGCCGAGCGGATCATCAACTGGTGCCCGCGCTGCCAGACCGCGTTGTCGGACATCGAGGTCGACCACTCCGACGACGACGGCGAACTCGTCTCCATCCGGTACGGCTCGGGCGAGCGCTCGATCGTCGTGGCGACCACCCGCGCCGAGACCATGCTCGGTGACACCGCGGTGGCCGTGCACCCCGACGACGAGCGTTACCGCCACCTCGTCGGCACCGAGGTCGAGGTCCCGCTGACCGGCCGGTTCGTGCCGGTCGTGGCGGACGAGCACGTCGACCCGGAGTTCGGCACCGGCGCGGTCAAGGTGACCCCGGCGCACGACCCGAACGACTTCGAGATCGGCCGCCGGCACGACCTGCCCGCGCTGACCGTGATGGACGGCCGCGGCGTGATCACCGTGCACGGCCCGTTCGAGGGGCTGGACCGGTTCGAGGCGCGGCCCGCCGTGGTCGCCGCACTGCGCGAGCAGGGCCGGGTCGTCGCCGAGAAGCGGCCCTACCAGCACTCCGTCGGCCACTGCTCGCGGTGCGACACGGTCGTCGAGCCGCGCCTGTCGCTCCAGTGGTGGGTGAAGGTCGAGCCGCTGGCCCGCGAGGCCGCGGCGGCGGTCCGCGACGGCCGCACCCGCATCCACCCGCCGGAGCTGGCCAAGCGCTACTTCGACTGGGTGGACAACCTCAACGACTGGTGCATCTCGCGCCAGCTCTGGTGGGGCCACCGCATCCCCGTCTGGTACGGCCCGGACGACCAGGTCCGCTGCGTCGGACCCGGCGAGGAGCCGCCGGGCGAGGGCTGGACGCAGGACGAGGACGTGCTCGACACGTGGTTCTCCTCGGGCCTGTGGCCGTTCTCCACCCTCGGCTGGCCCGAGCGGACCGCGGACGTGGCGAAGTTCTACCCGACCAGCGTGCTGTCCACCGGCTACGACATCCTGTTCTTCTGGGTCGTCCGGATGATGATGTTCGGCCTGTACGCGATGGACGGCAAGGCGCCGTTCGACCACGTGTACCTGCACGGCCTCATCCGCGACCAGTACGGCAAGAAGATGTCGAAGTCGCGCGGCAACGGCATCGACCCGCTGGACTGGATGGACGCCTACGGCGCGGACGCCACCCGCTTCACGCTGCTGCGCGGCGCGAACCCCGGCTCCGACATGGCGGTCGCCGAGGAGTGGGCCGCCGGTTCCCGCAACTTCACCACGAAGCTGTGGAACGCGGCCCGGTTCGCGCTCAACAACGGCGCGACCGTCGACCGGCCCGTGCCGCCGCGCGCCGAGCTGACCGACGCCGACCGGTGGATCCTCGACCTGCTGGACCAGCTGGTCGCCGACGTGGACGGGCAGTTCGAGGGCTACCAGTTCGCGAAGCTGTCCGAGGCGCTCTACCACTTCACGTGGGACGAGTTCTGCGACTGGTACCTGGAGCTGGCGAAGGTGCAGCTGGCCGAGGGCGGCACGCGTGCCGAGGCCACGCAGGCCGTGCTCGGGCACGTGCTGGACGTCGTGCTGCGCCTGCTGCACCCGCTCACGCCGTTCATCACCGAGACCCTGTGGACGACGTTGACCGGCGGCGAGTCGCTGGTCGTCGCCGAGTGGCCGCGTGCGCACGGCGGCGCGCGCGACGAGGTCGCGGCCACCCGGATCGACGGGTTGCGCAAGCTCGTCACCGAGATCCGCCGGTTCCGCTCCGACCAGGGCCTCAAGCCCGGTCAGCGGGTCGCGGGCAAGGTGCGCGGCGCGTGCTGCGTCGACCTGCTGGAGCAGGTGCCCGCCGTGCGGGCGCTGACCAGGATGACCGAACCGGACGACGGGTTCACCGCGTCGGTGAGCCTGGAGGTCGGCCTGCCCGCGGGCGCGGTGAAGGTCGAGCTGGACCTGTCCGGCGCGATCGACGTGGCGGCCGAGCGCAAGCGGCTGGCCAAGGACCTGGCGGTGGCGGAGAAGGAGCGGGCCCAGTGCGAGGGCAAGCTCAACAACCCCGCGTTCACCGACAAGGCGCCCGCCGAGGTGGTCGCGAAGATCCAGGCGCGGCTGGCGGCGGCGAACGCCGACGTCGAGCGCATCCACGCCCGCCTCGAAACGCTGCCGCGCTCGTGAGCGCCCCCGATCCGCTGGAGGAGCTGCGCCAGGTCGAGGCGGAGCTGAACCAGCGCTGGCCCGAGACCAAGCTCGAACCGAGCCTGGACCGGATCCGCGCGCTGGTGGAGCTGCTCGGCGACCCGCAGACCTCGTACCCGGTGTTCCACATCACCGGCACGAACGGCAAGACGTCCACGTCGCGGATGGTCGACGCGCTGCTCACGCGCGTCGGCCTGCGCACCGGCCGCTACACCAGCCCGCACCTCCAGCTGGTGACCGAGCGGATCAACGTGGACAACGCGCCGATCAGCCCGGAGCGCTACGTCGAGGTGTACCGGGACGTCGAGCCCTACCTGTCCATCGTGGACGGTCGGTCCGAGGTGCCGCTGAGCAAGTTCGAGGTGTTGACCGGCATGGCGTACGCGGCGTTCGCGGACGCCCCGGTCGACGCCGCCGTGGTCGAGGTCGGCCTGGGCGGCGCGTGGGACGCGACCAACGTCGCGGACGGCGCGGTCGCCCTGATCACCCCGGTCGGCCTGGACCACGTCGAGTACCTGGGCCCCACGCTGGAGGGCATCGCGGAGGAGAAGGCCGGGATCATCAAGCCCGGCGCCATCGCGTTGCTCGCCGAGCAGGACCCGGCGGTGGAGCGCGTGCTGCTGCGGCGCGTCGCCGAGGTGGACGCCACCGTCGCCCGGCAGGGCGCCGAGTTCGGCGTGCTGCGACGGGATGTCGCCGTCGGCGGGCAGGTGCTGCGGCTCCAGGGCCTCGGCGGCGTGTACGACGAGGTGTTCCTGCCGCTGCACGGCGCCCACCAGGCGGCGAACGCGGCGCTCGCGCTGGCCGCCGTCGAGGCGTTCTTCGGCGCGGGCGCGGACCGGCAGCTCGACGTGGAGGCGGTGCGCGAGGCGTTCGCCACCGTCGCCTCGCCCGGCCGGCTGGAGCGCGTGCGGTCCGCGCCGACCGTGCTGGTGGACGCCGCGCACAACCCGCACGGCGCGAAGGCGTTGGCCAAGGCCCTGGACGAGGAGTTCGGCTTCCGGAAGCTGGTCGCGGTCGTCGGCGTGATGGACGACAAGGACGCGGTGGGCATCCTGAGCGAGCTGGAGCCCGTGGTGAACGAGGTCGTGCTGACCGCCAACTCGTCGCCGCGCGCCATGGACCCGGACCTGCTGGCGGGCATCGCGGTGCCCATCTTCGGCGACGACCGGATCGTCGTGCAGCCGCACCTGGTGGACGCCGTCGAGGAGGCCGTGCGGCTGGCCGAGGACGACGAGGACGGCGGTGTCGTGTCGGGTGGCGGCGTGGTCGTGACGGGCTCCGTGGTGACCGCCGGCGAGGCACGCGCCCTGTTCGGCAAGGAGCCGTCGTGACCACTCCCGCGCCTGCGCCGAAGAAGGACCCGATGAAGTCGTTCCGGGGCATCATGGCCGGGACGCTCGTCCTGGAGGCCGTCGTCGTCGCCCTGGCGCTGCCCGTGGTGGCGAAACTGGGCGGCGGCATCGGCACCGGCGTCGGCTACCTGGTGCTCGGGCTGCTGGTGGCGTTGATCGGCACGTGCGGCCTGCTGAAGCGGCCGTGGGCGGTGTGGGTGATCGCCGTCCTGCACGTGGTGATGGTCGTGTCGTGGGTGTGGCTCACCGCGCTCGGCGTGATCGGCGTGTTGTTCAGCCTGGTGTGGGTGTACCTGCTGTGGCTGCGGAGGGACGTGGCCAAGCGCATGGCCGAGGGTCGCCTGCCGAGCCAGCAGCCGTCCTAGCGTCCCCGGCGGGTCCCGCGGCGTTCACCCGGGGTTCGGGTTGGGCCGCTACAAACCGGCCATGACCGAAGGTGTGGTGAACCGGCGGACGCTGCTGCGCGCCGGAGCGATCGGCACGGCCGCGGCGTTCGTGCCGGGTGTCGCGTTGGCGGCGTCGGGTCGGCCCGTGCTCACGCACGGCGTGCAGTCCGGTGACGTGACGTTCGACGGCGGCCTGGTGTGGACGCGGGCCGACCGGCCGGCGCGGATGCTGGTGGAGGTGTCGGCGGACCCGTCGTTCCGGCACGCCCGCACCCTGCGCGGCCCGGTGCTGACGCCCACGACCGGTGGCACGGGTCGGCTGCGGCTGCGCGGCCTGCCGCCCGGCAGGCGCGCGCACTACCGCGTGGTCGCCGAGGACCTGGACGGCCGCACCCGCAGCGAAGCCGTCACCGGCAGCTTCCGCACCGCGCCGCTGGGCCGGGACGGCGTCCGGTTCGTGTGGTCCGGCGACGTCGTCGGCCAGGGCTGGGGCAGCAACCCGGACATCGGCGGCCTGCCGATCTTCGGCGCGATGGCCGCCCGCAGGCCCGACTTCTTCATCCACAGCGGCGACACCGTGTACGCCGACGGTCCGCTCCAGGAGTCTGTGACCCTCGCCGACGGGCGCGTGTGGCGCAACGTGGTGACCCCGGAGAAGCTGAAGGTCGCCGAAACCCTCGACGAGTACCGCGGCCAGTTCGCCTACAACCTGCTGGACGCGAAGTACCGGCAGTTCATGGCCGACGTGCCCGCCTTCGTCCAGTGGGACGACCACGAGGTCGTCAACAACTGGTACCCCGGCGAGATCCTGGACCTGCCGCAGTACACCGAGAAGCGGGTGGACGTGCTGGCGGCGCGGGCGTTCCGCGCGTTCCACGAGTGGCAGCCCATCGACCCGCACCGCGCCGTGGACGGCCGCGTGTACCGGAAGTTCGCCTACGGCCGCCACGTCGAGGTGTTCATCCTCGACATGCGCACCTACAAGGACGCCAACAACGCCCCACGCGACGGCGCCGGCCACATCCTGGGCGACCAGCAGGCCCGCTGGCTCGTCAACTCCCTGGACCGCTCGACGGCCACGTGGAAGATCATCGCGGCGGACCTGCCGATCGGCCTCACCGTGCCGGACGGCGCGGACATCGAGGGCGTCGCGAACGGCCTGCCGGGCAAGCCGGGCGGGCGGGAGACCGAGTTGGCGTGGGTGCTGCGCGAGATCAAGCGGCGGCGCGTGCGCAACACGGTGTGGCTGACGGCGGACGTCCACTACACGGCCGCGCACCACTACTCGCCGGACCGCGCCGCGGTGGGCGACTTCGACCCGTTCTGGGAGTTCGTCTCCGGCCCGCTGCACGCGGGCGCGTTCGGGCCGAACACCCTGGACCCGACCTTCGGGCCGGAAGCGGTGTTCGTGCACGCCCCACCGGCGGCGAACACCACGCCGTTGGACGGTTTCCAGCACTTCGGCGAAATCGAGGTGACCCGCGACGGCGAGCTGACCGTGTGGCTGCGCGACATCAAGGGCACGTCACTGTGGACCAAAACCCTCCACCCCCGCCGCTGACCCGTGCTCAACCCCGGTGCTTGGCGACCTGGGGTTCGGTCAACGTCACGTGGAGCTTCGTGCCGTGGAGCCGGTGGTAATCCGGGTAGTTGTGGAGATGCGCGGAGACGTCGATCGTGTGCTCGGAGCAGCCCGCCCTGGTCGTGATGCCGCCTATGGGCGGCAAAGCTGTTCAGGTGGGCTGCTTCGAGCCAGGCCCTGGCCAACTTGCCCGCTGCGGCGCGGAACACGCCGTCGCGGTTGCCGTCGTCGGGCGTGATCGTCGCCGCCCGCTTGTCCAGGACGAGGTACCGCTTCACCCCGCCGTCGGTGTGGAACCGGTAGCACACCTCGGCTTCGGTCTCGTTCTCCTTTCTGCAAGTACACGAGCATCGCCAACGCGAGCACGAGAAGCGGCCGGAAAGGCGGAAGGCGCCGGCCCACCGGCGATCTCGTCCGGGGGATCATTCGCCAGTCGCGTGGTCGACGCCGGCGAACCCGGATATAACCCGCCTATGGCGGAGCCGAGTTGGGGCCGGGCCGAGCGCGGCATCGACGACTGGGTCGAGGCGATGCGAGGCCGGGCAGGTCGTCTCCAGGCGCTGCGTGACCAAGTGGAACGGGTGCGCGTCACGGCGACGAGCGCGAACGGCGCGGTCACCGTGACCGTCGATTCCACCGGCTCCCCGGTGGACGTGCGGTTCACAGAGCAAGCCGCGGCCAGGCCGGGAGAACTCGGCCCCCTGTTCATGAACACGCTGAACACAGCACGCTCACGAATCACCGCCGAGGTGCGCGCCGCGACCGAAGCCCAGGTGGGCGACGACCTGCCCGAGACCCGCCGCATGGTGGTGGACGCGTACCGCGACCGCTTCGGCGACGAGCCACCCGTACCGCGTCGACACGACGACGACTTCAGCGACGACTCATACCTCTCGTGAGGGGCGGCATGACCGGATACGAGGCACTGCCCGGCGATTTGCGGGCACACGCGGCCAAGCTGAACGCCTTGGCCGATCGACTCGGTGAGGCCGTGCGCGCGGCACGGGCGGTGAGCATGGCGGATGACGCCTACGGGCAGTTGTGCCAATTCCTCCCGGCCCTGATGCGCGACCTCGAAGACCTGGCGAGCGACGCGTTGACGGCCGGCGCCAAGGGCATGGCCGACACCGCGACGAAGGTGCGCAACACCGCCGACGAGTACGAACGGCGCGAGGACGACGCATCGGTCCTGTTCGGAATCGTGCGGTGACCGGGCCGAACGGCACGCGGTGGCCCTCCGGCATCGCCGAGTCGGCGGCCGACGTCAAGACCGACATCGAAAACGGCAGCTGGCTCGACTCCGACCTCGGTGCCACCGGGCTCGAAGCGCTGAGCTTCGTCACGGACCCCCTGGCCCCACTGCTGTCCGCCGGCGCCGCGTGGTTGATCGAGCACGTCAAGCCGTTGTCCGACGCCCTGGACCGGCTCGCCGGCAACGCCGATCTCGTGGCGTCGCACGCCGCCACGTGGAAGGACGTGGCCAGAGCCGTGGAGGAGGTGCGGGTCGACTACGCGCAGGACGTGGCGACCGACACAGCCGGCTGGGCGGGGCAGGCCGGCGACGCCTACCGCGTCGTCGCCAGGAACAACGCCGAAGTCCTCAACGGCACGTCCACCGCCGCGGACGGGTTCGGCTCGGCGGTCGGGATGGCCGGTCTCGTGGTCGCCGCGGTGCGCGAGGTGGTGCGCGACCTGATCGCCGACCTCGTGGGCCGGTTGATCTCCTGGACCGCCGAGGTAGCCCTCACCCTCGGCCTGGTGACACCGGTCGTCGTCGCGCAGGCGTCCGCGGCGGTGGCGCGGTGGGGCGCGAAGATCGGCGACGTCCTCAAGAAGCTGGTGCGCACGATCGGCAGGCTCATCCCGCAACTGCGCAAGCTGAGCGACGTGTTCGACAAGATCCGCAACGTGCTCGCCGGCTGAACAAACACGGCCGCGTTACCCCCAAAAGGATTCCGGTGGTCACAGCCGGTGCTATCACCGGTCCCCGCTATTCTTCAGCGACTTGCCGGAAACCCCACGAAGGAGCACCGACGGCCGTGAGCGAGCGCACCCTGGTCCTGGTCAAGCCCGACGGCGTCAGCCGGAGCCTGGTCGGCGAGGTCATCTCCCGCATCGAACGCAAGGGCCTGAAGCTGGCCGCGCTGGAACTGCGCACGGTGGACCGCGCCACCGCCGAGCAGCACTACGCCGAGCACGACGGCAAGCCGTTCTTCGGCGACCTCGTCGAGTTCATCACCGGCGGTCCGCTGGTCGCGGCCGTCGTGGAGGGTCCCCGCGCGATCGCGGCGTTCCGCCAGCTGGCGGGCGGCACCGACCCCGTCGGGAAGGCCACGCCCGGCACCATCCGCGGCGACTTCGGCCTGGAGGTCCAGTTCAACCTCGTCCACGGCTCCGACTCCCCGGAGTCCGCCGAGCGCGAGATCAAGCTCTGGTTCCCCAACCTGTGAACCGCCGGGTGAGCGGTCCCCGGGCCGCTCACCCACCCCGGACCCGATCGGGCGAAACCGCACCGGCACGGCCGGTTGCCCACCACGTGACCTGGTTGAACACTGGACCGACCGCAACAACCAGGAGGTCGTCGTGGACGTGATCGCACTGATCGGCCGCATCCTGTTCGTCATCCTGTTCTTCGGCTCGGCGGTCGGCCACCTCACCCGGGCCGACGCCATGGCGGGCTACGCCGCCTCGAAGGGCATCCCGTCGCCCAAACTCGCCACGCAGGCCAGCGGCGTGCTGATTCTCGTCGGCGCGCTGATGGTGCTGCTCGGTGTGTGGGCCGACCTGGGCGCCCTGCTGCTCGTGCTGTTCCTGCTGCCCACGGCGTTCCTCATGCACAACTTCTGGACCGTCACCGACCAGCAGGCCAGGCAGTCCGAGGTCATCCAGTTCAACAAGGACGTCGCGCTCGCCGGCGGGGCCCTGATGTTCTTCGGCCTCTACGCCGGCGTGGGCTCCGACCTGGGCTTCACGCTCACCGGACCGCTGTTCTGACCGGTGCCGGCCATGCCGTTACCCTTGACACGTGAGTGTCGAGTCCGTCTTCCCCGCCCTCGAGCCCCTGCTGCCGAGGGTCTCCAAGCCCGTGCAGTACGTCGGGGGGGAGCTGAACGCGACCGTCAAGGACTGGGACGCCGCCAACGTGCGGTGGGCCCTGATGTACCCCGACGCCTACGAGGTCGGGCTGCCCAACCAGGGCGTCATGATCCTGTACGAGGTGCTCAACGAGCAGGCCGACGTGCTGGCCGAGCGGACCTACGCGGTGTGGCCCGACCTCGAACGGCTCATGCGCGAGCACGGCGTGCCCCAGTTCACCGTCGACGCGCACCGCCCGGTCAAGGCGTTCGACCTGTTCGGCGTCAGCTTCGCCACCGAACTCGGCTACACCAACCTGCTCACCGCGCTCGACCTCGCGGGCATCCCCGTCCACGCCGAGGACCGCACCGACGACGACCCGATCGTCGTCGCGGGCGGGCACGCCGCGTTCAACCCGGAGCCGGTCGCGCCGTTCATCGACGCGGCCGTGCTCGGCGACGGCGAGGAAGCCGTCCTGGAGATCACCGACCTGGTCCGGGCGTGGAAGGCCGAGGGCAGGCCCGGTGGGCGCGACGAGATCCTGACCCGGCTCGCCGAGACCGGTGGCGTGTACGTGCCGCGGTTCTACGACGTCGAGTACCTGCCCGACGGGCGGATCCAGCGGGTCGTGCCCAACCGCGAGCGCGTGCCGTACCGGGTGTTCAAGCGGACCACGATGGATCTCGACGCGTGGCCGTACCCGAAGCAGCCCCTCGTGCCGCTCGCCGAGTCCGTGCACGAGCGGATGAGCGTGGAGATCTTCCGCGGCTGCACGCGCGGCTGCCGGTTCTGCCAGGCGGGCATGATCACGCGACCGGTGCGCGAGCGCTCCATCGAGGGCATCGGCGCGATGGTGCAGCGCGGCCTGGAGGCGACCGGTTTCGAGGAGGTCGGCCTGCTGTCGCTGTCCAGCGCGGACCACTCGGAGATCGCCGAGGTGACCAAGGGCCTGGCGGACCGGTACGAGGGCACCAACACCAGCCTGTCGCTGCCGAGCACCCGCGTGGACGCCTTCAACATCGACCTGGCGAACGAACTGTCCCGCAACGGCCGCCGCTCGGGCCTCACGTTCGCCCCCGAGGGCGGCAGCGAGCGCATCCGCCGCGTGATCAACAAGATGGTGTCGGAGGAAGACCTCATCCGCACCGTCAGCGCCGCGTTCGGTGCGGGGTGGCGGCAGGTGAAGCTGTACTTCATGTGCGGCCTGCCCACCGAGACCGACGAGGACGTCCTCCAGATCGCGGAGATGGCGAAGAACGTCATCCGCGCCGGGCGGGAGGTCAGCGGCCGCAAGGACATCCGCTGCACCATCTCCATCGGCGGTTTCGTGCCGAAGCCCCACACGCCGTTCCAGTGGGCGGCCCAGTGCGACCCGGAGACCGTCGACAGCCGCCTCCGGAAGCTCCGCGAGGCCGTCAACTCGGACCGCTCGCTAGGCCGCAACATCGGGATGCGCTACCACGACGGCCAGCCGTCCCTGATCGAGGGCCTGCTGTCCCGAGGCGACCGCCGGGTCGGCCGGGTGATCGAGCGGGTGTGGCGCGACGGCGGCCGCTTCGACGGCTGGTCGGAACACTTCTCCTACGACCGCTGGGTGGCCGCGGCGGCGGCCGAGCTGGAGCCGTTGGGCGTGGACCTGGCGTGGTTCACCACGCGGGAGCGGGAGGAACTGGAGGTCCTGCCCTGGGACCACCTCGACTCGGGCCTGGACAAGGAATGGCTGTGGGCCGACTGGCAGGACGCGCTGGACGAGCGTGAACAGGACGACTGCCGCTGGACGCCGTGCTTCGACTGCGGCGTGTGTCCCGCCATGGGCACCGACATCGAGGTCGGCCCCACCGGCCGAACCCTCCTCCCCATCTCCCCGGTGGGCAAGGGCAGCCCGGTCCGCAACCCAGCCCTCACCAAGGGCTGAACGCAGTAAGGCGACCGGGCGGCGTTGGGCTCGAAAATGTACGGAAACACCGTCACCAATCCTCGGTGAGTAATCGAACGCCGCGCCTCGCCCACCACCCCTGCCCACCCGACCCCTCCGGCCGCCCCGACACCCACCACCCACTGCCCTCGCCACGCCGCCTGCCCCGTTAGCCCCGCCCACCCAACGCCACATCCGCCCAGTCCGTCGCCCAGCCGGTCCCAGCCCTCCCCGGCTGCCGCTCCAACCGTCGGCCATCCACGCCGCCTGTCGGCCCGTGTCACTTCCGCCACCAGGCGCTCCGTGGTTGGCCGCCCGGATGGCTCCTGCGTGCAGCTGCCCGCCTCGGACAGCTGCACGCACGCCCACGCGAGAACATCGTTTCGCCGCGCTCCCGCCGGACGTCCGGGATACGTCCCAGGGGCGCGCCGCCCAGCAGTCGCTTGCTCGCCAAGCCCGTAGCGCCGCCCTGCCCCGGCCCTGCTTTGCCTGGCTCGCGCTTCGAGCGCGCCGCTTAGCTTGCTTCCGGAGTCGGCTCGCGGGGCTACGGCGCTGCGGTACTTGCTGCTCGTCCGGCGTCTGCGGGCTGCCTCGGTCGCAGGTGCCTTGTGCGCCTGGGAGATGCCAGTTGCCCCGGTGCCGTTCGCCCCCGTCGTGCCGGGTGCGCGACCGGGCGCGTTTGCTGGCACGTCAGTGCTTCGGGCTCATTCGCCACCCGGACCGTTCATCGCTCGGGGGCGGTCGGCGCGTGTAGTGACCGCGATTCTGGGCGGTGATGCGGGCCGCGGCTGCGACATGGTTGGTTGCGCGAGGCTAGTGTGATTCAGTCCAAATAGGACTCGTCCGGTGGGAACTGGTTGCACGGCAACGGGTCCAGCGGGCTAGTGGGCGTGTCGCGTTTGTTGCATCACGACAGAGGGGGTCTCGAGTGGACGGTAACTTCTCGTTGAGGGCTCACAGGCGACCGCCTGGGGCACCGCTACCCGGTGAGCCACCCGCAGCGCGGAGCTACTTCCCGACGCGAGGGGGAACGGGCGGGGTGGGCGTGGGAGTCCCGGTGGAAGGGGCCGTCACGGCCCGCGGGTCGCGCGGCCCGTGGTCGGTCAAAGGCTCCGGCCCCTGAGGGGGTCCCGCGGTGGAGGTGCCGCCGGCCGTAGCCCCCGGCGCCGCTCCGCCACCCGCAACCCCCGGCGCGCCGTGCCCGCTCTGCACCGCAGCCAAAGCGTTCACCAACCCGTGCCCGTAGAACCCGTTGTACTCCGAGTACCCCGTGCAGTACGCATCCTGCACCCCGGTCCCGTTGAGGTCGTAATCCGCCGGACACGGCAACGTCTCCGCCTGCGTGTTCAACATCCGGCTCAACTGGCGGGGAGTCGCCGAAGGGTGCACCGAAGCGAGCAACGCCGCCACACCGGACACGTGCGGAGCGGCCATCGACGTGCCGCACGAGTAGTCGTACCCCGAAGGCACCGTGGACAGCACGCACGCCTGCCCCTCCTCCGGCTGCTGCTTCCGATCCCCGCCCGGCGCGGTCACGTCCACCGCACCCAGCCCGTACGAGCTGTACCCCGCCTTGACCTTGCCCACACCCACGGACGACACCCCCACGACGTTCCGCAGCTGCGCGGGCAACACGAGACACGTGTCATCCACGGGCCGAGGCTTCACGTCATCCGGAGCGCCGTTGGTGGGGCTCTGCGTGTCCTGTCCCGGCTTGGACAGGTCGACCGCGCTGTTCCCCGTAGCCGCCACGGTGAGGACGCCCCGGTCGGTCGCGTAGTCGACCGCACGGCGCACCGCCTCGTACACGACGGCCTGCCCGACCTTGTTCTGGCAGGTGAACACCCACGGGTCGATGAAGTAGCTGTTGTTAGTCACGGTCATCCCGTGCGTCGCGGCCCACATGAACCCGCACACGGCGTACTCGGGGTAGATGAACCCCGAATCGTCCACGACCTTCACGGACGCGATGCGCACCCCGGGCGCCACACCGGTCACACCGGCACCGTCGTCCGCGGCGGCGATGGTGCCCGCGACATGCGTCCCGTGCGCGGACGTGGTCGGAGCCCACGCTGTCGGCGACGGGTCGGCCACACCGGACGTGCAGCCGGCCGACAGGTCGGGGTCGAGCGCGCCCACGAGGTCGGGGTGCGCAGGGTCGATGCCGGAGTCGAGCACGCCGACCACCACGTCCCGGCTGCCCTTGCTGATGGCGTGCGCCTCGGCGGCCCGGATCAGGTTCATGTCCCACTGCTCGGCGGTCCGGTCGACGACGCCGGTCGACGCCGGACGCCCCGCCAGCACCTCGTCGTCCTTCTTCCGCTTCGGCGCGCCCGTCTGCCGGGACAGGCCGTCGGCCTGCGCGCTGTACGTCCGGTCGACGCCGATCCGCCGGCTGAACCCGGGGTCCGCCGACACGGCCACGGCCACGCCGATCTGCTGGTAGTAGCCGGTGGTGGTGCCGCACGCACCCGCGACCAGCGCGTTCGCCAGCGGCTCCGGGGTGCCCTGGTCGAGGACGACCAGGTACCGCAGCACGGGGCCGGGCTGGATGCAGTCGGATGCGGCGGAGGTCTCGTCGGCCGGTGCGGCGGCAGCCGGTGCGGATGACGCGAAGCAACCGGTCGCGAGCAGCGCTGCGCTGACCGCGACCGCTCGGACGCGGCGGAGCAGAGGCACGGGGGACCTCCAGTGCTGGGCTGCCGGGTTGGCCACGGCGGCGCCGTCGGGTGGACCTCTGTTGCCGGACGGTAGCCAGGCGGGACGAACCAGACAAGCTCAACGGTGTCGAACGTCATCAAGGTACCGTCCCGCTGGAGTAGAAGCGTGGACCGTTGGGATGCTTACCCCGTCGGAACCCCACCCAGTACCCAAGGGGAGTAGCACTGAGCCGCCAGCAGCAGCCCAACCCGTCGGCCGCGCCCGTGCAGAAGCTCCGGTTGCGTTACGCCAAACGTGGGCGATTGAGGTTCACGTCGCATCGTGACATCGCACGCACTTTCGAGCGCGCGCTGCGTCGCGCCGGCGTGCCGATGGCCTACTCCCAGGGCTTCAGCCCGCACCCGAAGGTGTCCTGGGTCGGCGCCGCGCCCACCGGCGTGGCGAGCGAGGCCGAGTACGTCGAGGTCCAGGTGGTGGAGCCGGTCGAGCCGGAGGCGTTGCGGACGGCGCTGGACACCGTCCTGCCACCCGGCCTGGACGTGCTCGAGGTGGTCGAGGCCAGGGGCGGGACGCTGCCCGAGCGGATCGAGGCGAGCACGTGGCAGGTGGAGCTGCCGGGCGTGTCCCCGCAGCGGCTCACCGAAGCCGTGTCGGCGTTCCTCGCGGCCGGATCGGTCGAGGTGGAGCGGCTGACGAAGGACGGCAAGAAGGTGATCGACGTGCGGCCGGCCGTGATCTCCGCCGAGGTGCGGGAGGGTGCGGGGAGCACCCCGATGACGACGCGTTCGAGCGACGCGGGACACGATGCACAAGATTTGTCACTACCGTGTGGGATACTTGTGGCGGTTGTACGGCAGTCAACACCTACCGTTCGACCCGACGACGTGCTGAGCGCGCTTCGAGTCGTCGCCGATCTGGTTCCGCCGGTGCCCGCGAAGGCGACCCGGATGGCGCAGGGGCGGCTCGACGACGAAGGCCGCCTGGTCGACCCGCTGGCCCCTGACCGGGCTGCGGAGGACTGACCGGGTTGCCGCCGGGGCGGTGTTGACGGCGTCGTCGCGAGAGCTAGGACCTGCTGTGCCACCGCGCACAGCGCGAGGCAAAGGATTCCCGCCGCCAGCCGCGGCGGTGAGTGGACAAAGAGGCCCCTGCGCGGCCGCGTCGCCCAAGACGCGCCCGGGGGCGGAGGAGCTGCATGTCGAACACGAACCAGCCCGCCGGTGCCGGCGGGGGTAACGCCACATCCGCACACCCGGCGCTGGCGGACCTGCCGGCGAAGCTGCGGGTGCACGCCCTGGCCAAGCTGCTGGGCACCAGCAGCAAGGACGTCGTGGCGGCGCTCGCCGACCTGGGTGAAACCGTCAAGGGCGCCCAGTCCAGCGTCGGCCGGGACCTGGCGCTCAAAGTGGCCGAGAGCCTGCTGAAGTGGGACGACGTCGTCACCGGCGAGGTCGACGAGACCACCGAGGAACCGGCCGTGCCCGCCCGCGAGGTGGCCGCGCTGACGCCGCTGTTCGCCCCGCCGTCCGCGGTGTTCCTGCCGCCGACGGCGACGCCCGCGCCCGCCGCCGAGGCGGAGGAGGCCGAGCCCGAGGACGAGCAGTCCGCGGAGCAGGCCGCCGACGACGCCGGTGACGAGGGCGAAGGCCGCCGCCGCCGCCGTCGTGGCCGGCGTGGCCGTGGCCGCGGCAAGGGCGTCGGTGACGACGTCAACGGCGACGACGAGGCCGTCGAGGAGCAGGCGCCCGCCGCCGAGGTCGAGGAGGCCGAGGCCGCCGAAGCGCCGTCCGACGAGGACGACGGTGAATCCGGCACCAGCCGCCGCCGGCGGCGTCGTCGTCGGCGCAAGACCGGCGTCGAGGACGAGGCCGCGCCGAACGAGGACGACCCGCCGAACACGGTCGTGCACGTCCGTGACGCGCGTGACGCCCGTGACGACAAGGCCGACTCCGAAGCCGCGCAGAACGAGGTGCGCAGCGTGCGCGGCTCGACGCGCCTGGAGGCCAAGCGCCAGCGCCGTCGCGACGGTCGCGAGGCCGGTCGCCGCCGCGCCCCCGTGCTGTCCGAGGCCGAGTTCCTGGCCCGTCGGGAGGCCGTCGAGCGCACCATGGTGGTGCGCGAGCGCGGCGACCGCACGCAGATCGGCGTGCTGGAGGACGGCGTCCTCGTCGAGCACTTCGTCACGTCCGCGGGCACCGGCTCGCTGGTCGGCAACGTCTACCTGGGCCGCGTGCAGAACGTGCTGCCGTCCATGGAGGCGGCGTTCATCGACATCGGTCGCGGTCGCAACGCCGTGCTCTACGCGGGCGAGGTCGACTGGGACGCGGCCGGCCTGGAGGGCAAGGCCCGCAAGATCGAGCAGGCCCTGTCGACCGGCGACAGCGTCCTGGTGCAGGTCACCAAGGACCCGGTCGGCCACAAGGGCGCGCGCCTGACCACGCAGATCAGCCTGCCCGGCCGGTTCCTGGTGTACGTGCCGGGCGGCGGCGCGACGGGCATCAGCCGCAAGCTGCCGGACAACGAGCGCAAGCGCCTGAAGGACATCCTCAAGCGCGTCGTCCCCGAGGACGCCGGTGTGATCATCCGCACGGCCTCGGAGGGCATCGCCGAGGACGAGCTGGCACGTGACGTCACCCGCCTCCAGGCGCAGTGGCAGGTCATCAAGGAGAAGGCCGACGCGCCCCGCGCCCAGGCGCCGCAGCTGCTGTACGAAGAGCCGGACCTGCTGGTGAAGGTCGTGCGCGACCTGTTCACCGAGGACTTCTCGGCGTTGATCGTCCAGGGCTCGGACGCGTGGGACACCATCGAGGCGTACGTGCGGCACGTCGCGCCGGACCTCCAGGACCGGCTGCGCCGCCAGGTCGGCAACACGGACGTGTTCGCCGAGCACCGCATCGACGAGCAGCTGCTGAAGGCGTTGGACCGCAAGGTGTGGCTGCCGTCCGGCGGTTACCTCGTCGTGGACCGCACCGAGGCCATGACGGTCATCGACGTCAACACCGGCAAGTTCACCGGATCGGGTGGAAACCTGGAGGAGACGGTGACCCGCAACAACCTGGAGGCGGCGGAGGAGATCGTCCGCCAGCTCCGGCTGCGGGACGTCGGCGGCATCATCGTCATCGACTTCATCGACATGGTCCTGGAGTCGAACCGCGACCTCGTGCTGCGCCGCCTGACCGAGTGCCTCGGCCGGGACCGGACGCGTCACCAGGTCGCCGAGGTGACGTCGCTGGGCCTGGTGCAGATGACCCGCAAGCGGGTCGGCACGGGCCTGCTGGAGGCGTTCTCGACCACGTGCGAGCACTGCCGGGGTCGCGGTCTGATCGTGTCCACCGAGCCGGTGCACACGCACGGTCCCGCCAACGGCCACGGCCAGCAGCAGCAGAGCCGCAAGTCGCGGCGCGGCAAGGGCGGGGAGGCGCCGGAGCAGGTCGCCGAGACCACGCCCGCGGAGCCCGCCAAGCAGGCCGAGAAGCACGCCGAGCCCGCGACGGCACCGGCTGCCGCCGCTGCGCCGACTGCGCCGACTGCGCCGTCCATGACGGACGCAGCGGCCGAAGAGCAGGCGCCCGAGCCGAAGCGCCGCCAGCGCCGCCGGGCCCGTCGTGAGGCGGGCGCGGTGAGCAGGCACGAGGCCGACACGACCGTCGAGCCCACCCCCGTGGTGGAGTCGTCGGTGGTGGAGCCCTCGGGTGTCGAACTCGCCGAGGCGACGTCCCCGGTGGAGACCGAGCCGGTGGACACCGCCGCGGTCACCCCCGAGGTGGAGACCCCGGCGGCAGCCGCCCCCGCGGAGCCCGTGGCGGACACCGCCGAGCCGGAAGCACCCGCCGAGGCCGTTGCCGAGGCCCAGTCGACCCCTGAGTCGCTGGACGAGCACCCGCACGTCCAGCCGCCCACCCAGGTCGGCACGGCCGAGGCCAACGCCGCCGACCAGTCGCTCAACGGCCACGGTGAGCCCGTGGTGGCCACGCGCCGCCGCGTGCGCCGCGCCGCGTCCCGCCCGGCGGGTCCGCCGCTGAGCGCGGTCAAGGAAGGCTGAACCGCTCTCGCCGAGAGCACGGCGCGGCCCCGGGACGACCGGGGCCGCACCGGCGGTGATCAGGCCGAACAGGTCACACCGACCCCGGTTTGACCCCGCAGTCCACCGCCACGTAACCTGATGCACGGCCCGCCGTCCGGTGGGCCCTGTCGTGCGAAGCCCAGCCACAGAGGACTTTCTCTGCAGCAGTGAGGCGCGCGTGGCCCCGTCCGTCGAGTAGCAGGAGACTTCCGTCCCGATGTACGCGATCGTCAAGACCGGCGGCAAGCAGTACAAGGTGGCTGTCGGCGACGTCGTCGAGGTCGAGAAGCTCGAAGGCGAGCCGGGCACCGAAATCACCTTCCCGGCGCCGCTTCTCGTCGTGGACGGCTCCGACGTCACCGCCGACGCAGACGCCCTGGGGAAGATCTCGGTGACCGGCAAGGTCGTCGAGCAGACCAAGGGTCCCAAGATCCGCATCCACAAGTTCAAGAACAAGACCGGCTACCACAAGCGCCAGGGTCACCGCCAGAAGCTGACCCGCGTCGAGGTCACCGGCATCACGGGTAAGTGAGGACCTGACTAGCCATGGCACACAAAAAGGGCGCATCCAGCTCCCGCAACGGCCGTGACTCGAACCCCCAGTACCTCGGGGTCAAGCGGTTCGGCGGTCAGGTCGTCAAGGCCGGCGAGATCCTGATCCGCCAGCGCGGCACCAAGTTCCACCCCGGCGTGAACGTCGGCCGCGGCAAGGACGACACGCTGTTCGCGCTGACCCCGGGCTCGGTCGAGTTCGGTTTCAAGCGTGGCCGCAAGACCGTGAACATCGTTCCGGTCGAGTCCGCCGCCTGAGCAAGCTCCTTCTGAGCGCCGTGTGTCCGCGGGAATGCGCGGACCACGGCGCTCAGTGGTTTTTCCCACCGTCCGCATTGCGACCAGCGCTTGGAAGTGATTCCCCGTGTCCCGTTTTGTCGACCGGGTGGTGATCCACGTCGCCGCCGGTGACGGCGGGAACGGGGTCGCCTCCGTGCACCGAGAGAAGTTCAAGCCGCTGGGCGGTCCCGACGGCGGCAACGGCGGCAAGGGCGGCGACGTCGTCCTCGTCGTCGACTCGCAGGTGCACACCCTGCTGGACTTCCACTTCCGCCCGCACGCCTCCGCCGGCAACGGCAAGGGCGGCCAGGGCGGCAACCGGGACGGCGCGCACGGCGCCGACCTGGAGCTGCGCGTGCCCGACGGCACCGTGGTGCTCACCCCGGACGGCGAACTGGTCGCCGACCTGGTGGGGGAGGGCACGCGGCTCATCGCGGCGCAGGGCGGCCGGGGCGGCCTCGGCAACGCGGCACTGGCCTCGAAGGCACGCAAGGCGCCTGGATTCGCGTTGCTGGGCGAGCCGGGTGAGCGGCACGACCTGCTGCTGGAGCTGAAGTCCGTCGCCGACGTCGGCCTGCTCGGCTTCCCGTCGGCGGGCAAGTCGTCGCTGATCTCGGTGCTGTCCGCGGCCAAGCCGAAGATCGCCGACTACCCGTTCACCACGCTGGTGCCGAACCTCGGCGTGATCACCGCTGGCGAGACGGTGTTCACCATGGCCGACGTGCCCGGCCTGATCCCCGGCGCGTCCGAGGGCAAGGGCCTCGGCCTGGACTTCCTGCGGCACATCGAGCGCTGCGCGGTCCTCGTGCACGTGGTCGACTGCGCCACCTACGAGCCGGGGCGCGACCCGCTGTCCGACATCGACGCCCTCGAAGCCGAACTCGCCCAGTACACCCCGTCGTTGGCCGACGACCTGGCCGAACGGCCGCGCGTCGTCGTGCTGAACAAGATCGACATCCCGGAGGCGCGGGACCTCGCGGACATCGTCCGGCCGGACCTGGAGGCACGCGGCCTGCCGGTGTTCGAAGTGTCCACGGCCAGCCGGGAGGGGCTGCGCGAGCTGACGTTCGCGCTGGCCAAGGTGGTCGAGGAGTACCGGGCCGCGCGGCCGAAGCAGGAGGCGACCCGGATCGTGCTGCGGCCGACCGCCGTGGACGACGCGGGCTTCACCGTGGTCGAGGACCCGCGGGAGCCGGGTGGCTTCATCGTGCGCGGCGAGCGCCCCGAGCGGTGGATCCGGCAGACCGACTTCACCAACGACGAGGCCGTCGGCTACCTGGCGGACCGCCTCGCCCGGCTGGGCGTGGAGGACGTGCTGGTCAAGATGGGCGCCGTCCCCGGCTGCCAGGTCACCATCGGCGACCTGGTGTTCGACTGGGAACCGTCCACCCCGGCCGGTATTGCCATGACCATGACCGGCCGCGGCACCGACGCCCGGCTGGAGGCCAACAACCGGGTCGGCGCGGCCGAGCGGCTGGCGGCCAAGAAGGCCCGGCGACTGCCCGGCGCCCACGAGGACGAGGACCCCGAAGAGGAAGAGTGACCGGATCGGTGTTGTCCCAGGCCAGGCAGGCCGTGTCGGTGGCAGGCCGGGTCGTGGTGAAGGTCGGTTCGTCGTCCCTGACCACCGCCGAGGGCGGCCTGGACCGCTCCCGCCTGGACGCCCTGGTGGACGCCGTGGCCGCCCGCCACGCCGCCGGCAGCCAGGTGGTGCTGGTGTCGTCGGGCGCGATCGCCGCCGGCCTCGCCCCGCTGGGCCTGACCCGCCGCCCCCGCGACCTCGCCACCCAGCAGGCCGCGGCCGGCGTCGGCCAACTGACCCTGGCCCACGCCTACGCCAACTCCTTCGGCCGCTACGCCCTCACCGTCGGCCAGGTCCTGCTGACTGCGGACGACGTGGTCCGCCGAGCCCACTACCGCAACGCCCAGCGCACCTTCGACCGCCTGCTGGCCCTGGGCGTGGTGCCGGTGGTCAACGAGAACGACACGGTGGCCACCGACGAGATCCGCTTCGGCGACAACGACCGCCTGGCCGCCCTGGTGGCCCACCTGGTCGGCGCGGACGCCCTCTTCCTCCTCTCCGACGTCGACGCCCTGTACGACGGCGACCCCCGCCTGCCGGGCGCCCAGCGCGTCACCGAGGTGGCCGGCCAGTCCGACGTGGACGGCGTCAAGGCGGGCACGGCCGGTGCGTCGGGGCTGGGCACCGGCGGAATGGCCTCCAAACTGGCCGCGGCCCGCCTGGCGGCGTCAGCCGGCATCCCGGTGCTGTTGGCGGGCGCGGCGGACGCCACGCGGGCGCTGAGCGCCGCGGACGTCGGCACGGCGTTCGCCACCACCGGCCCCCGCCTGTCCGCCCGCCGCTTCTGGCTGGGGCACGCCGCGGACGCCACCGGCAGGCTCACCCTCGACGCCGGCGCCGTGGCGGCCGTGGTGGACCGACGGCGTTCCCTGCTGGCAGCGGGCATCACCGCGGTGGCCGGCACCTTCGACGCGGGCGACGTGGTCGAACTGGTCGACCCGACCAGCCGGGTGGTCGCCCGAGGCGTGGTCGCCTTCGACTCGGCGGAACTGCCCACCCTGATCGGCCACTCCAGCCACGACCTGCCACCGGAACAACGCCGCGAGGTGGTCCACGCCGACGACCTGGTCCCCCTCCCGCCCCACTGATACCGGCGTCCCCGCACCACTCCCACGCGGCCCGCCGGACAACCCGGCCATCCGACTACCGCAGCCGACTGCCCCTGGTCTCCGGCAACGTGAGGATGACCGCGAACGCCACCGCAGCGCCCACCGCCACGTACCAGAAGAACGACGTGCCCGGCAGGAGCTTGATGACCAACGGCGCCGTCCCGCCGAACAACGCCACGGTCAGGTTGTACCAAGCCCCGATCCCCAACCCGCGCAGCTCGGTGGGGAACAGCTCGCTCATCACCGCGGGCGCGATCGACGTCATCGCCGTGTACAGCGCCAGCCCGACGCAGAACACCACCAGCAGCCCGCCCAGTCCGGGCCCGATCAACGTCGACAACGGCACCACCAGCACCGCGGTCACCGCCGACCACACCAGCAACTGGGGTTTGCGCCCGATCCGGTCCGACAACGCGCCCATCGGGTACTGCAACGCGATGAACAGCACGGTCGCCACCGACAACGCCAGGAACACGTCACCCGCGTCGGCCTTCCGCGTGGTCACCGCGAACGGCGTCAGCGCGCTGAAGAACGTGTAGTAGCACAGCGTCGACAGCATGGAGAACCCCACCAACTGCCCCACCGCCCTCGGGTGCTGCCGCAAGGTCGTCCACAACGGCCGGCGCAACCGCTCCGCCTTGGCCCGGTTCTCCGTGAACTGCTCGGTCTCCTCGAGACTCCGCCGCAACCACAACCCGGCAAGCCCCAGCACACCACCGATCAGGAACGGGATGCGCCAGCCGTAGGACGCCAGCTGCTCGGCGTCCAACGACCGCGCCAACCCGAACCCGAGCAGCGACGCCACCAGCAGCGCGGAGCCGGTCGAGATGTAGAAGAACGCCGAGTACCGCCCCCGCCGATCCGCCGGAGCGATCTCGGCGAGGTAGGCCGACGCGTTCGACACCTCACCACCCAGCGACAGCCCCTGGGCGATGCGCGCCACCACCAGCAGCACCGGTGCCAACCAGCCCACCTGCGCGTACGTCGGCAACACCGCGATCGCCACCGACCCGCCCGCCATGAGGACGATGGTCAGCAACATCGCCGTCCGCCGCCCCCGCAGGTCCGCGAACCTCCCGAGCAGGTACCCGCCGAGCGGCCGGAAGAAGAACGCCAAGGCGTACGTCGCCAAGGTGTTGATCAACGCCAGCTGCTCGTTGTCCTTAGGGAAGATCTGCGTCGCGAAGTAGATGCTGAACGTCGCGTAGACGCTCCAGTCGTACCACTCGATGGCGTTCCCGGCCGAAGCCGCGACCAACGTCCGAACCGGTAACCGGTGCCCGCGTCGTTCGACCGCATCCCTCATGGCCGAACCTCCCGAGCCCGCCACGGGTGGCCACACGGCGACGCGCAACCGCACCACACAGCGGCCTCGACCGCCACGCCGGTCGAGCCACCGCTACACGCGAGCGTCCGACCCCGTCCCGGCCCAACCCGAACCGGCCCAACCCGAACCGGCCCGACCCGAGCCAGCCGACTCTGAACCGGCCGACCCCGAACCAGAGCGCACCCGAGCCCGACAGCCGCGTGCCACACCACCGCACGGTGCCCGGCACCTCCAGCCCGCCGCCATCGCTCGCCCGTCGTCCGGTGCAACGGCCAACGCCGCCCAACCGCTGTCTCGGTCACGGTGCGACCACCTCGTCTCCGTCACGCACAGGTGCAGGACGCGCGGACCGCAGGCTCCTCCGCCCGTCAACCCGCCGAGACGCACACAACCACACCACAAGTGCAGTCGGTAGCTTGCGTTCCACATCGCCTACGAACACGCACCCACGTCGACGGCTCCGCCGTGCCGAGCGAAAACGGCGGCTCCCACGACGGGTACCAGGCCATCGCCGGCTCCGACCGGTACGCCGCGAACGCGTGCGCATCAGCAGGGCGGAACCGCCGCAGCACCAACCGTTTCCCGAGCCACACGACGTCGTCCGACGTCATGCTGTAACCGCGAGCGCGAAGGGCAGGACGGCAGCCGTCCCTGCCTGCCGCAGCAACCTCGCCGCCACCGTCATCGTCCAACCGGTGTCGATCCGGTCGTCCACCAACAACACCGGACCATCCACACCGGACAGATCAGGTGTCCGGGTCGACTGCACGAGCCCGGCCAGCCGCTGCGCGCTGTTCGCCCGCCGCGCGGCCTCGCCCAGCCACACCTGCCCGAGCACCGGCAACCGCCCGACCGCGGCGATGCGTTGCCCGAAACTGCCCACCAGCTCGGGGCGGCTGCGTGACCCCACGGTCACCACGCCCACCGGTCGCTCCGCCCAGTTCCACGCCGCCAGCACCTTCACGCAGGCGGCGAACACGTCATCCGGTACCTCCTGATCCTCATCCGCGAGCAACGCCCGCAACCGATTGCCCCATCCGATATCGGTCAGCCGCCCCAACGCCCGCCCGGTCTGGGCGGCCTCGCCCGCCGGGATGCGACCCGACAGGCCGATGCCGATCGCCGCCATCCCGGTGGGCCACTGCTTGCGGGGTTCGACCTCCACCCCGGGCCGCAACAGCCGTTCCCGTGCCGCCGAAGCCGCGTCCGTCGACACCTCGGCCGACCACCGCCGCCCGGTGCAGTTGTCGCATCGCCCGCACGGCTCGGCGTGCGGATCGTCCAACTGCCGCAACAGGAACTCCATGCGGCAGTCCGCGGTGGACAGGTAGTCGAGCATCGCCTGCTGCTCAACCTTGCGTGCCGCGTCGATCCGCGCGTACCGCTCCGCGTCGTACGACCACGGGCGCCCGGTCGACTCCCAGCCACCACGCACCCGGCGCACCGCGCCGTCCACGTCGAGAACCTTGAGCACGACCTCCAGCCGGGTGCGCGACAGCTCCACCACCGGCTCCAGCGCGGCGGTCGACATCACCCGCCCCGCGTCGGCCAACGCGTCGAGCACCTGCCGCACGACCCGCTCCGGCGGGAACGCCAGGGACGCGAAGTACGCCCAGATGTCCCGGTCCTCCGGACCCGGCAGCAACAGGACCTCGGCCCGTTCCACGCCGCGGCCCGCACGACCGATCTGCTGGTAGTACGCGATGGGGGAGGGTGGCGCGCCCAGGTGCACCACGAACCCCAGGTCCGGCTTGTCGAACCCCATGCCCAGCGCCGATGTCGCCACCAGCGCCTTGACGCGGTTCGCCAGCAGGTCCTCTTCCGCCCGTTGCCGCTCCGCCGGGTCCGTGCGACCCGAGTAGGCCGCCACCGGGTACCCGCGCTCCCGGAGGAACGCCGCCACGTCGTCGGCGGAAGCCACCGTCAGCGTGTAGACGATCCCGGAACCCGGCAGCCGGTCCAACTGCTCGGCCAGCCACCCGAGCCTGGCCTCGGCGGTCGGCAGTCGGACCGCGGCCAACCGCAGGCTCGCCCGGTCCAGCGGCCCGCGCAGCACCAGCGTGTCCGAACCCGCTCCCAACCCGAGCTGGTCGGCCACGTCCCGCACCACCCGGTCGTTGGCCGTCGCGGTCGTCGCCAGCACCGGCACCCCAGCCGGAAGCTCGGTGAGCAACGTCCGCAGCCGCCGGTAGTCGGGTCGGAAGTCGTGACCCCAGTCCGAGATGCAGTGCGCCTCGTCGACGACCAGCAGCCCCGCTGATGATGTCAGGGCGGGCAGGACCGAGTCACGGAAATCGGGATTGTTCAACCTTTCCGGTGACACCAGCAGGACATCCACCTCACCGGCCGCCACCCGGTCCTGGACTCCCCGCCACTCCTCGGTGTTCGCCGAATTGATGGTCGCCGCGTGCACACCCGCGCGGGCCGCCGCGTCGACCTGGTTGCGCATCAGCGCGAGCAGCGGCGACACGATCACCGTCGGCCCCTCGCCCATGGACCGCAGCAGCGCCGTCGCGATGAAGTACACGGCGGACTTGCCCCAGCCCGTCCGCTGCACCACCAGCGCCCGCCGCCGCTCGGCGACCAGTGCCCGGATGGCCGTCCACTGATCGTCGCGCAGCACCGCCTCCGGCCCGGCCAGGGACCTCAGGCGCTCTTCGGCCAGCTCGCGCAATGCCGTCTCGTCCACGCGGACCACCATGGCAGAGCGGTACGACAGGGAGGCCGCGGCGTCCGGGTTCCAGGCTCCGGGAACCTCGACGACAGCCACCATCGGGTGACCGTAGTCTGATTCACGTGACTGATGACCTGCGCGAACAGGTGCACGCCGCCGCCCGGCGCGCCCGAGTCGCAGCCGATGAACTCGTCCTGGCCACTCGCGAGCGCAAGGACGCCGCGCTGCACGAGATGGCCGCAGCCCTGCGTGCCCGCGCCCACGAGGTCCTGGAGGCCAACGCCAAGGACCTGGAGGCGGGCCGCGCGGCGGGCCTGTCCGAAGGACTCCTCGACCGCTTGGCGCTGACCGGGAAGCGCATCGGCGGGGTGGCGAAGGGCCTGGAGACGGTGGCGGGGCTGGCCGACCCGGTAGGGGAGGTGCTGCGCGGCTCGATCCTGCCGAACGGCCTAGAGCTGCGGCAGGTCCGCGTCCCGATGGGCGTCGTGGGCATGGTCTACGAGGCGCGTCCCAACGTGACGGTCGACGCGGCGGGCCTCGCCCTGAAGGCCGGCAACGCCGCTCTCCTGCGTGGCTCGTCGTCCGCCGAGCACTCGAACGCCGCGTTGGTCGCCATCCTGCGCGATGCGCTGGAGACCGCCGGCCTGCACGCCGACAGCGTGCAACTCCTGCCGTGCCACGACCGGGCATCCGTCACCCACCTGATCACCGCGCGCGGGCTGGTCGACCTGGTGATCCCCCGCGGTGGCGCCGGCCTGATCAACGCGGTGGTGGAGCAGGCGACCGTGCCGACGATCGAAACCGGTGTCGGCAACTGCCACGTCTACGTGGACGCGAACGCCGATCTCGACATGGCCGAGCAGATCGTCCTCAACTCGAAGGTCCGCAGGCCCAGCGTGTGCAACGCGGCCGAGTCGCTGCTCGTGCACGCCGCTGTCGCGGACGACTTCGTACCGCGCATCACGGCCGCGCTCCAGGCACGTGACGTCGTCATCCACGGCGACGAGGTGTTCGCGCACCAGAACGGCGTGCGTCAGGCGACGGACGACGACTGGGACACCGAGTACCTGTCGCTGGACATCGCGGCCCGTGTGGTCGACTCGCTGGACGACGCGGTGCGGCACATCGCGGCACACGGCTCCGGCCACACGGAGGCGATCGTCACCAACGATGTGAACGCCGCGCGTCGGTTCACGGCCCGTGTGGATGCCGCCGCGGTGATGGTGAACGCCTCCACGGCGTTCACGGACGGCGGTGAGTTCGGCATGGGCGCGGAGATCGGCATCTCCACGCAGAAGCTGCACGCCCGCGGTCCGATGGGGCTGTCGGAGCTGACGTCGTCCAAGTGGGTCGCGTGGGGCGAAGGCCACGTCCGGCCGTCGTCATGAGCTTCGGCCCGTAGTGGTGTCGGGACGGGGCATGGACGGTAGGGATCGTTCCTCATAACGTCCCTCCGGTAGGCGCGTCCGCTTGCCTGGGGGTTCTCGATGGAGATCCGGTCCTACCCGTTCCCCGATCCCGACGACCTCGGTGTCAACGAGACGTACCTGCGGCTCCAACGCGAGGAGCCGGTCAGCCGGGTGCGGCTGCCCTACGGTGGTGAGGCGTGGATCGCCACCCGTTACGCCGACGTGAAGACCGTGATGGGCGATCCGCGGTTCGTCCGCGCGCCCGTCATGGACCCCGACCGCGACCCGCCCCGGACCATGCCCGAGGTGCCGGGGATCAGCACGATCCTCAGCATGGACCCGCCCGAGCACACGCGGCTGCGGCGGATCCTCGCCAAGGCGTTCACGGCGCGTCGCACCGCACAGCTGCGCGATCGTGCCCAGGAGATCGTCAACGACCTCCTGGACCGCATGGAGGACCAAGGGCCGCCCGCGGACCTGATGGACGCCTTGGCCATGCCGGTCGCCATCACGCTGATCAGCGAGATGCTGGGCGTGCCGAACCTGGACCGCGCGCAGTTCCGCGCCTGGTCGGACGCGGCCGTGGCGATCACCGCGTTCACCGTTCCGGAGATCGAAGCCGCCGCCGCGTCCTTGCGCGCCTACATCCGCGACCTCGTGGAGGAGAAGCGCAAGCACCCCGCCGACGACATGCTCACCGTCCTGGTGACGGCACACGACGACGAAGACCGCCTCAGTGAAGAGGAGCTGGTGTCGTTCGGCGTGACGCTGCTCATCGCGGGTCACGAGACCACAGGCAGCGAGATCGGCAACTTCGTGTACACGCTGCTCGCACGTCCCGACAAGCTGGCCGAAGTGCGTGCCGACCCGTCATTGCTCCCTACCGCGATCGAAGAGCTGCTGCGGCACACGAAGCTCTCCGGAGCGCCCGCGTTCCCACGGTTCGCGACGGTCGACGTCGAGCTGAGCGGTGTGCGGATCGCCGCCGGGGAGGCCGTGTTCGTGGACGGCTTGGTCGCGAACCGCGACCCCGAGGTGTTCGAGAACCCCGATGAGCTGAACTTCCACCGGCCGTCGATCCCGCACTTCGCGTTCGGCCACGGCGTGCACCACTGCATCGGTGCGCCGCTCGCGCGCATGGAGTTGCAGGTGGCTATCGCTACCTTGCTGAAAAGGTTCCCGAACCTCCGTTTGGCTGGTGACGTGGCGATCAAGAAGGGCAGACTGGTCCGTGGACCGCAGACTCTCCCGGTGAGGTGGTAGCCGATGGGCAAGTGGAGTCTTGAAGTCGACGGCGGCACGTGCATCGGCAGTGGGATGTGCACGGCGATCGCGCCTGAGCACTTCCGTCTCGAAGGCGACACCTCCGTGCCGATTGACCCGTCCGTGGATCCCGACGACCTGGTGGTGGACGCCGCCGAGTCGTGCCCGGTCGAAGCGATCCTGGTGCGCGCGGCGGATGGTTCGGTCGTCGCACCCCAACCCTGACGTGACGGCTGTCACTCGATTCGGGTCGGAAATCCCCATCCGCTCGCGTCATGGGCGGCGGGTGGGCGTGTCCCACTGTCGCGCGGGCCTGCTTCGGGGTGGACCGCGTTCCGCGGAGGCGGCCTCCTCCCCCAGGGCCGCGGACGGGGAGTCGAATCGCGCGGGCGGCTGTTCGGGGAGCGACCGGCCGCCCGCGCGCCTCCCGAACTAGGCTCACATCCCATGTCCAACCGCCGGATCGGCGTCATGGGTGGCACCTTCGACCCGGTGCACCACGGTCACCTCGTCGCGGCCAGCGAGGTCCAAGCCCGGTTCGACCTCGACGAGGTCATCTTCGTGCCGACCGGCCAGCCGTGGCAGAAGAGCGAACGCGAGGTCAGCCCGGCCGAGGACCGCTACCTCATGACGGTCATCGCCACCGCGTCCAACCCGCGGTTCTCCGTGAGCCGCGTCGACATCGACCGGGCCGGACCGACGTACACGGTCGACACGCTCACCGATCTCGGGGCCATGCACCCCGACGCCGACCTGTTCTTCATCACGGGCGCGGACGCCCTGGAGCAGATCCTGTCCTGGAGGCGTGCCGACGACGTGTTCAGCCTGGCGCACTTCATCGGCGTCACACGGCCCGGGTACGAGCTGGACGACACTCATCTGCCGCCCGGCGCGGTATCCCTGGTAGAGGTGCCCGCGATGGCCATCTCGTCCACCGCCGTACGTGCCCGAACCGCGTCCGGCCTGCCCGTTTGGTACCTCGTGCCGGATGGTGTCGTTCAGTACATCTCCAAGCGCCGGCTTTACTCGGTGCCGGACTGAAGCCGGACGCCGGTACCCTCATTGACTCGTGCGGGTGTATCGGCGCCCGCCGAGGTGATGAGGAGAAACGTGGCAGCCACCGACGAGGCACGACGGTTGGCGCTGGTCGCCGCTCACGCGGCGGCCGACAAGAAGGCGCACGACGTGATCGTGCTCGACGTGTCCGACCAACTCGTGATCACGGACGTGTTCGTCATCGCGTCCGCTCAGAACGAGCGGCAGGTCGGCGCGATCGTGGACAACATCGAAGAGAAGCTGCGCGAGGCCGGTCGCAAGCCGGTCCGCCGTGAGGGCGCGCGCGAAGGCCGCTGGGTCCTGTTGGACTTCGTGGACGTCGTGGTGCACGTGCAGCACGTGGAGGAGCGCAGCTTCTACGGCCTCGAACGGCTGTGGAAGGACTGCCCGCGCATCGAGTTCGACGCCGGCCCCGTCGCCGACGAGGTCGCCGAGGCATGACATTGCACCGGCTCGTGCTGTGGCGGCACGGTGAGACCGACTACAACGCGACCGGTCGCATGCAGGGCCACCTGGACTCGGCGTTGACCGAGACCGGGTGGAACCAGGCGCGGTTCGCGGTACCGGTGCTCGCCGGGTTCGCACCCGAGCTGGTGGTGGCCTCGGACCTGCGGCGCGCCCGCGACACGGCGACGGTGTTCACCTCCGCCACCGGCATCGAGCTGCGGGTCGACGAACGGCTCCGCGAGACCAACCTCGGCAAGTGGCAGGGCCTGACCGCGGACGAGATCGAGGTCGAGTGGCCCGGGATGCTCGACGCCTGGCGGGTGGACGGCACGATCGCGCCACCGGACGGCGAGCGGCGGGTCGAGGTCGCCGAGCGCGCGATGGCCGTGGTCGACGCGGTGGACGAGGAGTGCTCCGACACCGTGATGCTGTGCGCGCACGGCGGCTTGATCAGCGCGTTGACCGGGCGACTGCTGGATCTGCCCGTGGACCGGTGGGCGTTGTTCGGTGGCATCGGCAACTGCCACTGGACCGTCTTCACGCGACGTCCGCAGGGTGACGGGCGTTGGCGGTTGTCGTCGTACAACGCCGGAACCACCAGGTGAGGCTGCTCGTCCTCGGCGACTCGCTGACGTTCCACGGCCCGCAGGGGCCGTTGCCCGCGGACCACCCGAAGTTGTGGCCCAACGTGGCGGCGTCCGCGTTGGGCGGTCACGCGGAGCTGGCGGCGGGATTCGGGTGGACGGCTCGTGACGCGTGGTGGGCGTTGACCGGCGATCCACGCGTGTGGTCGCTGTTGCCGCGCACGGATGTGCTCGTGCTCGCCGTGGGGCACATGGACACGTTGCCGTCACCGTTGCCGACGTTCCTGCGTCACGGGCTGCGTTATCTGCGCCCGGACGGGCTCCGGCGGCGCGCCCGCCGCGCCTACCGGGCGCTGCTACCCGGGCTTTCCCGCTTGCTCGGTGGCTATCCGGTGGCGTTGCCGCCCCACCTCACCGTCCGTTACCTGGACTCGTGTGTCCGCTCGGTGCGTGCGTTGGAACCGGGGATTCGCGCGGTCGGCATGACCCCGGCCGTGCATCGGTCTCCGGTGTACGCCAACGTGCACACGGGACGTCCGGCGGCGGAGCGAGCTGTGCGTGCGTGGGCGTCCGGTGCCGACGTGCCGTTGTTGGACGTGCCGTCGCTCGTGGGCGACCACGTGCGGTCACGTCGCGGTAACCCAGACGGTATGCATTGGGGCTGGGAAGGGCACATGCTCGTCGGCGAGGCCATGGCGGATCTCATCAGGTCCGTGGCGGTGGACCGCGCGGACAGGGCCGCGCCGTAGTCTCGGTTCTCGTGTCCATCGCCATAGTCACCGACTCCACGGCGTACCTGCCCGATGGATTCGCCGAGCGACACGGCATCCGAGTCGTTCCGTTGCACGTCGCGGTGGACGGGCGAAGTGTGCTCGACGGCGTCGACTTCGGCCCGGCCGAACTCGCCGTCGCCCTCGGTGAGCACCGCCGTGTCACCACCTCCAGGCCCACCCCCGGCGAGCTGGCCGCGGTGTACCAGTCGGTACTCGGGGAGGGTGTGGACGAGATCGTGTCGGTGCACCTGTCGCGTGAGCTTTCGGGCACGTGGGAGGCGGCTCGCCTGGCCGCGGACGAGGTCGCGCCGGACCGGATCCGGGTCGTCGACTCGCGAGCCACCGGCATGGGGCTCGGCTTCGCGGCGCTGGCGGCGAGCGCGGTGGGCGACGCGGTCGGCGCCGAGGAAGCCGCCGTGCGAGCCGCCCGCCGGGTCCGGATGTTCTTCTGCGTGGACACGCTCGACCACCTGCGGCGCGGCGGGCGGATCGGCGCGGCGGCGGCCCTGGTCGGCACGGCGCTGGCGGTCAAGCCCCTGCTGCACGTGGACGACGGTCGGATCGTGCCGCTGGAGAAGGTGCGCACGACCGGTCGCGCGATCGGCCGCTTGGTCGACCTCGCGGCCACCGCCGCCGGCACCGGACCGGTGGGCCTCGCGGTGCACCACCTCGCCGCACCGGAGCGCGCGGCCGAGCTGGCGTCCCGCCTCGACGAGCGGGTGCCGGGCTCGACCGGATGCCTGATTTCCGAAGTGGGAGCGGTGATCGGGGCCCACACCGGCCCCGGTGTGCTGGGCGTGGTGGTGCTGCCCGGCGGCTACGAGTAGCCGAGTTATCCACAGCCCCTCTCCGCTGTCCACAGATTTCAAATCGCCCTGTCCCCGCTGCTCCAACCGGCCTAATCTCGCTCACATGTTCGAAGAGAACCCGAATCCCGCAGCAGCCCGACTCGACGCCCTGATCGCCAAGAACCAGGGCAAGCACCGCGCCGACGACACCCCGCTGGTGGTGTTCGCGTCCGCGTCCGGCGAACCCGGCCGGTCGGGGCGGTGGCGCGCGCTCGTGGACCGCTGGCGGCCCGGTGCCGCGTTACCCCGTCGTCCCGTGCTCTACGCCGGCGTACTGGCAGGCGTGGCACTGGCCGTCGCGCTCAGCCTGTGGTGGCAGCGACCGGAACCCGAATCGTCTCCACCGCTGCCGGCCGCGGCGGAGACCACCAGCACCCCTGAGCACGTGGTGGTCAACGTCGTGGGAGAAGTCCCCAAACCAGGTCTGGTCACGGTCACCAGCGGCGCGCGCGTCGCCGACGCCGTCCAGGCGGCCGGCGGTCCCAACCCGAACGCCGACCTCCGCGGCCTGAACCTGGCGCGCCGCGTCACCGACGGCGAGCAGATCGCCGTGGGCGTCCCACCGCCGAGCGCGGAAGGCCGCCCCGCGCTCGTCAACATCAACACCGCCACGAAGGAGCAATTGGACGCACTACCCGGCATCGGACCCGTGACCGCGCAACGGATCGTGGATCGCCGCCAGAAACGCGGTCCGTTCACGGCCATCGAACAGCTCGGCGAGATCGAAGGGATAGGTGACGCGAAACTGGCCAAGCTCAGCGACCTGGTCCAGCTCTGACCCCAGCCCCGGGTCGCATCCACCACCGATCGCCAGGCACGGTCCGCGGCAGCACCACGCGGAACCGGCCTGCCGGAACAACACCGGGCAGTGGTCGCCGCTCCGACCAACCCGCCGGCCGCTGCCCGGACACCGCCCACTCCACCGATACCCGCTGTGCCACCTCTGGAACCCGCGCTACCTCGTTCAGCCGTTCCAGCCCAGGTGGTTCCGCCAGGTGACCCCGCCCAGGTGATCGCGCCCAAGTGATTTCGCCTCAAGTGATTTCGCCCAGCCACTTACCGCACAACCCCGCCACGAGGCGACAAGCCTGTCGGCGACGACGAAAGGAGAACTCCATGATCCGACCGATAGCGCGCCGCAGCGCCGTACACCGAGCCCAGCACCGCTCCAAGGGCGTCGATCGCAGCCCTGACCGGCGAAGCGGGCCGTGAGCCCCCGCGCCTACCTCGTACCGGCGGCGCTGGCGGTCTGGTCCACCGCACTGACCGGCCTGCTCTGGACGTGGTGGGCGGGTGTCGCGATCGGACTCCTCGCCGCCGCGGTGGGCGGCGTGGCGCTTCGCAGGTGGCGGCCGGCCGCGATGGCGATCGCGGTCGTCGGGCCGGTCGCGGCGTGCTGGATCGGCGTGCAGGCGCACGAAGCGGCCCATCACCCGCTTCGTGCGGCGGCCGGGCACGGTGGTGCCACCACGTTGCGGCTGGAGCTGGCCGACCGGCCGCGCGGCGTCCGGACGAACGGGTTCGGTTCCCGCGCGGGCGGTGTCGAGCTGGTCCTGGTGCGCGCGACGTTGGTGGGCGACGGCGGCCGGGTGACGGTGCTCGCGCCGGCGGCGTCGTGGCGGGAGTTGTTGCCAGGACAGGAACTCTCGGCACGAGGCACGTTGGTGGCGGCGCGGTCGGGCGAGCTGACGGTGGCCGTGCTCCGGGTGCGTGGTCCGCCGCGTGAGGTCACGCCCGCGCCGGTGTGGCAGCAGGCGGCGGAGGCGCTGCGGGCCGGGTTGAGGGACGCGAGCGGCACCCTCGACCCCGAACCCGCCGGGTTGCTGCCCGCGCTGGTCGTCGGTGACACGTCGGGCCTGTCGCCCAGGGTGGTGGACGAGTTCCGCACCTCGGGCCTGGCGCACGTGCTGGCGGTCAGCGGGGCGAACCTGGCCATCCTGTGCGGAGCGGTGTTGTTGCTGCTCAGGCTGGCGCAGTTCGGTCCACGTGGCCGGGCGGCGGGTGCGATGGCGGCACTGGTCGGGTTCGTCGTGCTGGCCGGTCCGGAGCCGAGCGTGCTGCGTGCCGCGGTGATGGGCGCGATCGCGTTGCTCGCCCTGGTGCTGGGTCGGGAGCGGTCGGCGTTGCCCGCGCTCGCCGCCGGGGTGGTCCTGCTGGTGCTGTACGACCCGGAACTGGCGGTCGACGCGGGGTTCGGGTTGTCCGTGGTGGCCACCGCGGCGCTGGTGCTGCTGGCACCGCGGTGGGCGGCTTGGTTGCGGGACCGGGGTGTGCCGGTCGGGTTGGCCGAGGCGTTGGCGGTGCCCGCGGCGGCGAACCTGGCCACCGCACCGCTGGTGGCCGGGATCTCCGGTCAGGTGAGCCTCGTGGCGGTCGTGGCGAACCTGCTGGTCGGACCGCTGGTCGCGCCGGCGACGGTGCTCGGGGTGCTGGCGGCCGTGGTCGCGCAGGTGCACCTGGACACCGCGCGGTTCGTGGTCGAGATCGCCGGTCCGGCCGTGTGGTGGCTGATCGTCGTCGGTCGGCACGCGGCGACGGTGCCCGGTGCGTCGGTGGCGTGGCCCGCGGGCTGGCTGGGCGGGGTGCTGCTGGCGGGTGCGGTGCTGGCGGCGTACGGCGTGCTGCGGCTTCGTCGGGCTCGCGCGCTGGTGGTGGCGGTGGTCGCCGGTGCGGCCGTCGTGCTGGTCCCGGTCGGCGTGGTCTCGTCGCGGTGGCCGGGGGCGGACTGGGCCGTCGTGGCGTGCGACGTGGGGCAGGGCGACGCGGTCGTCCTCGCCACGGCGGAGCGCGACCGGGCCGTGCTGGTCGACACCGGGCCGGAACCCGCCTCGGTGTTGGCGTGCCTGCGGCGGTTGGGCGTGCGGCGACTGCCGTTGGTGGTGCTGAGCCACCTCCACGCCGACCACATCGGTGGGCTGGCGGCGGTGTTGGCGGAACGAGGGGTCGGCGCGGTGGCCGTGGGGCCGTCGCGACAGCCGGAGTGGGCGTGGAAGGAGGTGCGGGCGCTGGCGCGGGCCGCCGGGGTCCAGGTGCTCGAACTGGGAGTCGGTCGGCGGTTGAGCTGGCCGGGGCTGGAGATCGACGTGGTCGGGCCGCGTGTGGTCCCGACCGGAGAGGAGAACACGGCGGTCAACGACGCGTCGGTGGTGCTGCGGGCGTCCACGGCGGCCGGGCGGGTGCTGTTGACCGGTGATGTGGAGCTTGCCGGGCAGGCCGCGTTGCTCGGCGGGCACACCGACCTGAGGGCCGACGTGCTCAAGGTCCCACACCACGGGTCGAGGTTCTCGTCGCCGGAGTTCCTGGCGGCGGTCCGGCCTCGGGTGGCGTTGGTGAGCGTCGGCGCGAAGAACCGCTACGGCCACCCCAGCGGGCCGCTGATCGACGCGATGGCGCGCCAAGGCGTGCAGGTGCTGCGCACCGACCGGGACGGCGACACCGCCGTCCTGCCCGGCCCGCAAGGGCCACGGGTCGCCCGACGGGGCGGCTGAACGAACGACGGCGGCGGAACGGCCGTCGACCTGGAACACCGTCCGAAAAGGAGAAGGCAATGCAGGAAACCGGGAAGACGACGGGGAAGTACGACACGTGGGTCCGGCTGCACACCGGCTGGTCGCCGCGTCAGGTCGGGTGGGCGTTGTGGCAGCCCGGTTACGTCGCCCATCCATGGCCGCGTGACGAGTTGCGACCGTCGTTCACCTTCTACATCTGCGAGGAGCTGCGAACGGGTAGGCGCGGGATCACGGCGCGGGCAATCGTGACCAAGACCGTGGGCACGATCAAGGTGTCGACGCCCGAGGAGGCGTACGGGGTGATCGCCGAGCACCTGTTCGACGACGACCTGACGATCATGCCGGAGGACTGGCGGGCCAACCGGTACAACGGGCACAAGTCGTCCGCGCCGTGGCCACAGCAGTTGACGGCGTGGCGGGCGGAAACCGAGGAGGTCGGGCCGTACGTGCTGCCGGACCTGGCGTCGTTCCCGCGCACCGGGTGGTTGCGGACGTCGGCGATCGCCTTGTGACCGGGCGGCCTGCGCGCCGCAGATCGGGGCGCGCAGGCCGGGCGGGTCCGGTCAGTCCTTGAGGGCGTTCAGCACGGCCTCGGCCGACGGCGGCACGTTGGCGCGCGGGCCGACGCGGTCGCCGAGGGCGTCGAGGGTCTTGAGGCCGTCGCCGGTGATCAGCAGGACGGTCTCGGCGTCGGGGTCGAGCTGCCCGGTCTCGATGAGCTTCTTCGCCGTGGCAACGGTCACACCGCCGGCGGTCTCGGCGAAGATGCCCTCGGTCCGGGCCAGCAGCCGGATGCCCTCGACGACCTCTTCGTCGGTGACGTCCTCGATCGCGCCGTTGGTGCGGCGGACCGCGTCGAGGACGTACGGGCCGTCGGCCGGGGCACCGATCGCGAGCGATCGCGCGATTGTGTCCGGGCGGACCGGGGAGACGACGTCATGACCCGCCTTGAAGGCCGCCGCCACCGGTGAGCACCCGGTGGCCTGGGCGCCGAAGACCCGGTACGGGGTGGCCTCGACCAGGCCGAGTTCGCTGAACTCGCGGAACGCCTTGTCGACCTTCGTGAGCTGCGAGCCGGACGCGATGGGCACCACGACCTGGTCGGGCAGCCGCCAGCCCAGCTGCTCGGCCACCTCGTAACCCAGGGTCTTCGAGCCCTCGGCGTAGTAGGGGCGGACGTTGACGTTGACGAACGCCCAGTCCTCGTGTTCGGCGGCCAGCTCCTGCGCGAGGCGGTTCACGTCGTCGTAGTTGCCGTCGACGGTGATCAGGTTGCCGTCGTAGACGGCGGTCATGAGGATCTTGGCCTGCTCAAGGGAGGAGGGGACGAGCACGACCGACTGCCAGCCCGCGCGGGCGGCGGCTGCCGCGACGGCGTTGGCCAGGTTGCCGGTGGAGGGGCAGGCGAGCACCTTGAAGCCCAGCTCACGGGCGGCGGCGAGGGCGACGCCCACGACGCGGTCCTTGAACGAGTGGGTGGGGTTGCCGGTGTCGTCCTTCACCCAGACCTTGCGCACGCCCAGCGCCTTGGCGAGGCGGTCGGCCTCGACGAGACGGGTGTGGCCGGGGTTGGTGTTGGGGTGGGCCTCGACGTTCGAGGGCACCGGGAGCAGGCCGCGGTAGCGCCAGATCGACCGGGGGCCCGCCTCGATGTCCTCGCGGCGGACGCGGCCGAAGTCGTAGGCGACTTCCAGCGGCCCGAAACACTCGAGACAGGCGTATTCCGGGGCGAGGGGCGTCTCGTGGCCGCACTCGCGACACGAGAGGGCCCGAGCCGGACCGAGGTCGAAGGAGGTGGTGGCCGAAGGCACACTGACAGCAGTCATCGTGAGGTATCTCCTCATCTTTCCCGCGCCTCGCGGGTCGGAATTGGCACCGTGATCGCCAGCGGACGCTGCGCGACGGGTTGCCGGGGCTTCTTCGGGCCGATCCCTCTGCCCCTCTGGATGAGCGGTATTCGGTTGTGGCTTCAACTTACGACACGATCCCGTCCTTCAGCCAGTTCCGTCCACCATCCGGACGAGGATCGGGCCGTGGGAGGATCGGCTCCGTGAGCCCGTCCGCAGTCGCCCCGGATCCCGTGCACCTGGTCGTCGGCGAGGAAGAGTTGCTGGTCGAGCGGGCGGTGCGCGCCGCGCTCGCGGTGGCGCGCGAGGCCGACCCGCAGGCCGACCTGACCCGCGTGAAGGTGACCGACCTCACCCCGCCTGAGCTGGCCGAACTGGTCAGCCCGTCGCTGTTCGCCGAGGGGCGGGTCATCGCGCTGGAGGCCGCGCAGGACGCGGGCAAGGAGATCGCCGAGGCGGTCATCGCCTACGCCAAGGCGCCGGCCGACGGTGTGACGCTGGTGGTCGTCCACACGGGCGGCGGGCGGAGCAAAGTGGCCAAGGAACTCCCTACGGCTTTGCGCAAGGCTGGTGCCGCGGTCACCGAGTGCCCGAAGATCACCAAGGCGGCGGACCGCGAGGCGTTCGTGCGCAACGAGATCCGCTCGGCGGGCGGTAAGGCCGACCCGGAGGCGGTCGGCGCGCTCATCGAGGCGGTCGGTTCGGACCTGCGGGAGCTGGCGGCGGCGGCGTCGCAGTTGGTGTCCGACACCGGCGGGAAGGTGAACGCCGAAGCCGTGCACCGGTACCACCGCGGGCGGGCCGAGGTGACGGGCTTCGCCGTGGCGGAGAAGGCCGTGATGGGTGATCGGGCCGGCGCGCTGGAGGCGTTGCGGTGGGCCATCCAGCTCGGTGTGCCGCACGTGCTGGTCGCGGACGCGTTGGCGGACGCGGTGCGGACCATCGCCCGGGTGTCGGCGGTCGGGCGGGGCGACCCGTTCAAGTTGGCCGGTGAGCTGGGTATGCCGCCGTGGAAGGTGAAGAAGGCGCAGGGGCAGGCGCGTGGGTGGGACAGCGACGGGCTCGCGGACGCGATGTCGGTGGTGGCGAGTCTGAACGCCGATGTGAAGGGTGTCGCCGCCGACTCCGGTTACGCCTTGGAGCGCGCTGTCCTGAAGATCGTCGCGGCCTACCGTCGGCGGTGACGTGCCGATTGCCGCGCGGCGGTGACCCGATCGCAGGGCGAGGGTTCGGATGCGGCGGTGATGGTCCAGGCGCAGTGCGGTAATGACAGGCTGCGGTGGGCCGGGGCCGGGGGCGGGGGCGGGGGCGGGTAAAGCGGAGCGCCGCCCTTCCGGTGGAAGGACGGCGCTCCGGGGGTCGGGCTCAGATCGAACTGTCAGATCTGGTTGGCGCGCTTGGCCAGGGCCGACTTCTTGTTGGCGGCCTGGTTGGCGTGGATGACGCCCTTGGTGACCGCCTTGTCGAGCTTCCGGGAAGCCTCGCGGGCCAGGGCGATGGCCTTTTCCTTGTCGCCGGCCTCGGCGGCCTCACGGAACTTGCGGATGGCGGTCTTGAGGGACGACTTGACGGCCTTGTTGCGCAGGCGCGCCTTCTCGTTCGTCTTGATCCGCTTCAGCTGGGACTTGATGTTCGCCACGCGAAGCCACCTCTTCCTGAGTCTTGGGTTTGCGTCGCGCTGTGATCGGCCCCACCCGAGGTGGGTTTCCTCCATTGCGGAATGCCGCGCGATGCGCCGTAGAGAGTATCAGGGCTGTTGGAGCGGATGCCGGCCGGTGCCTGGCCTGGGGCGGACGGTGGCGGGGTGGTGGGGAGAGAGGCAGCCGGAGGGGAAGAGGGTGGAGCGGCAGCCGTAGGGGGAGTGGGTGGGCGGCAGCCGGAGGGGGAGTGGTGGGCGGGCCGGTGGGGCGGGCCGCTGGACGGAGGTCGGCGAGGGGACGGTCGTTCGCGGGAAGGCAGAGGAGCGGGAAGGCAGAGGAGCGGGAAGGCAGAGGAGCGGGAAGGCAGAGGAGGTGGGCCGTGGCGGGCGGGCGGAGTGGGTGGGCGGGCCGGTGCGGACTGGGTTGGGCTGGTGCGGGCTGGGTTGGGCTGAGGTGGGCTGGGCGGGGCCGGGGCGGGCTGGCGCGGGCTGGGTGGGGCTGGTGCGGGCTGGGAGCGGGTGTGGGTGGCGGTTGTGTGACTGGGGCTACCGGCGCTGGACAGAGGCGGCGGAGGCGGGCGGACGAGGGTGTGGAGAGCTGTGGGGGAGCTGTGGGGTGGGGACTGTGTGGAGATGGGGCTCACGTGGGCGGGTGGGGTTAATCAGGGGAAACCGTACGGTTGGCTGGCTACGCTGTTCGGGTGACAACCGCTCTTGACTGGCCCGGGTTCGGGCAGGTTTCGCTGGCCGGGCTTTTGTTCCTCTGCTTGGCGGCCGTGTTGGCGGGAGCGGTTGATGCTGTGGTTGGTGGGGGTGGGTTGATCCAGGTGCCCGCCCTGTTGTTGGTCGGGCCCGGTGGGCAGCCGTTGTACGCCTTGGCCACCAACAAGATCGCGTCCGTGGTGGGCACCGCGTCCGCCGTCACGACCTACGCCCGGCAGACCACGATGGACTGGCGGTCCGCGATTCCGATGGCTGTGTCCGCGTTCTGCGGTGCGGTGGGCGGTGCGGCGTTCGCCGGGGCGTTGGAACCCGGTGTGCTCAACGGGGTCGTGCTCGTCGCGTTGATCGGCGTCGGCCTCTACACCTGGCGCAAGCCCGATCTCGGCGTCGCCGAAACCCCTCGGTACGGGCGTGGCGTGCAGATCGGCCTGATGGCGCTCGGGGGCGCGGTCGTCGGGTTCTACGACGGTCTGGCCGGGCCGGGAACCGGGGCCTTCCTGGTGTTCCTGCTGGTGGGTGTGGTCGGGTTCGCGTTCCTGCGTGCGTCGGCCACGGCCAAGGTGGTGAACGTCGCCACGAACCTGGGCGCGTTGCTGTACTTCATCCCGACCGGGAAGGTGCTGTGGGGGCTCGGGCTGGTGCTGGCCGTCTGCAACCTCTCCGGCGCCGTGTTCGGGGCTCGGCTCGCGGTCCGGCGCGGGTCGGCGTTCGTGCGGCGGGTGTTCTTGACCGTCGTGGTGGCGCTGGTGGTCAGCCTGGGCTGGAAGGCCGCGGTTGGATGACCTTGAACGTCGCGCCCATCGGGTCGCCCAGCGTGGTGAACCGGCCGTAGGTCGAGTCGGCGACCGTGCCCACCGGGATGCCGCCCAGCTCACGGGCGTCCTCCACCGCCTGGTCCACATCGGACACCGCGAAGTAGGTCGTCCAGTGCGACGGGATCTCGGCCGGTATTCCCTCGCCCATGCCGAAAATGCCGCCCACCGTGCGCCCGTCCACCCTTAGCTCGGTGTACGGGAAATCCGGCATGGGCTCCAGGTCGAAGTCGAACACCGCGCGGTAGAACTCGGTCGCGTTGGCCGGGTCGCGGGTCGCCAATTCGTTCCACACCACCGCACCCGGCTCGTTGACGATGTACGCGCCGATGTGCGTGCCCGCCTCCCACAACCCGAACGCCGCACCGGTCGGGTCCACCGCGATCGCACCCCGGCCGGGACCTCCGGTGTCGTACTCCGGCACCAGTATCTTGCCGCCCGCCCGGTTTATCCGGGTGATCGTCTCTTCCAGGTCGTCGGTCGCGAGGTGCGTCGTCCACACCACCGGGAACATGGTGTCGCCGGGCATCTCGCCGAAGCCCGCCACCGGCTTCCCGCGCACCAGGGCCATCGTGTAGTAACCGGTCTCCGGGCCGCCGATCTCGAAGTCCCAGCCGAACAGCCCGCCGTAGAAGTCCATGGTGGCCACGCGGTCCGTTGTCATCATGTCCACCCACGCCGGAGTGCCCGGCGCGTACGGGGTGTTCAACTCGCTCACCCGGCCAACGGTCGCATCGGCCCCCGGACGCCGCCAGTCGATCAGACCGCCGGGAAAGCCGACCGCCCAGCCGCCTCCCCCTGGAGAACGGCTGGGCGGTCGGCGCCGGGCTAACTGTCCGGCGGGTCGTCGGGTTCACGTGGTTCGGGGTTCTTGCGCGGTCTGCCCCTCCTCGGCTGGGCGGCCGTCCCGGTGGGCAGCCTGCCCGCCTCGGCCAGCGCCCGGCGGAGCAGGAACTCGATTTGCGCGTTCGTGCTGCGCAGCTCGTCGTTCGCCCACCGGGACAGCGCGTCGTGCACGGCCGGGTCCAGGCGGAGCAGGACGCTCTTGCGCTCGCCCACGTCAGTGGTACAGCGAACCGGTGTTCACGACGGGCTGGGTCGACCGATCACCGCACAGCACCACCAACAGGTTCGACACCATGGCCGCCTTGCGCTCCTCGTCCAGTTCCACCACGTCCTGCTCGGCGAGCTTCGCCAGCGCCAGCTCCACCATGCCGACGGCGCCCTCCACGATGCGCTGCCGCGCCGCGACCACCGCGCCCGCCTGCTGCCGCTGGAGCATCGCCTGCGCGATCTCCGGCGCGTACGCGAGGTGCGTCAGCCTCGATTCGATCACCCGCACCCCCGCCGACTGCACGCGGGCCGCGATCTCCACCGACAGGGTCTCCGTGATCTCGTCCGCGTTCTCGCGCAGCGACAGCCCGGCGGCCTCGTGGTTGTCGTACGGGTAGCTGGTGGCGATGTGCCGCACCGCGGTCTCCGTCTGGATGCCGACGAACCGCACGAAGTCGTCCACCTCGAACTTGGCCCGCGCCGTGTCGTCCACCTGCCACACCACGACCGCCGCGATCTCGATCGGGTTGCCGTCGGCGTCGTTCACCTTCAGCGCGGCCGTCTCGTGGTTCCGGATCCGCGTCGACACCTTCACCTTCGTGGTGAACGGGTTCGCCCAACGCAGCCCGTCCTTGCGCACGGTGCCCGTGTACCGCCCCAGGAACTGGAGCACGCGCGCCTCGCCGGGCGCCACGGTGAACAGCCCCGACCCGGTGATCGCGCCCGCCGCCGAGACGATCACCCCGCCGACGATCAGCACCACGTTCGGACCGGCCTCGGGCACCGCGCCGACCACGATCAGGGCCGCGCCCACCAGCACCAGAACCACCGCCGCGGCCAGCGCCGCCCACCCCGAAGCCTCTTTCGCGGTGCGCTCCCGCACCGCGGGCGCCGGCATCCGCACGATCGTCTCCGTGGACGCGTCCATCGGTCCCACCCCTCGTTCGCTAGCTCTTGCTTAGCAAAGTGATATCACTTTTTCGGCCGGTGGGGCAAACCGGCTGTCCGCGTGCCGACATGGGCCGCCCGCTGAACCACGGCGGCCTGCCGGACGTCCTCGGCTCATGACGATCACGATCCGCACGCCGGTCGCGGCCGATTCGCCGGACGTCGTCGAGGTGCACGTCAGGGCGCGGCGCAGTTACTACGAGGGACACCTGCCCGAAGCCGACCTGGCCGAGTGGGAGGCGGCGACCCGTGCGTCCGGCTACCGCTTCGACCGGCCCGGTCGGGTGTGGCTGTGCGCGGACGTGGGCGGTGTTGTCGCGGGGTTCGCCCTCTTCGTCGGGGCCGAGTTGTTGCAGGTCCAGGTGGACCCCGCGCACTGGGGCGAAGGGGTGGGCGGGGCGCTGCACCGGGCGTGCGTGGCCGCTTGGCGCGCGGCGGGCGTGGTCGAGGCGCACCTGGAGGTGTTCGAGCCGAACACCCGGGCCCGCCGCTTCTACGTCGCGCGCGGCTGGCGGGAGGTGGGTGTCGGTGACGGCCCGTACCCGCACGTCCGGATGAGCCTCACGGTGTAGCGCGGGGGTGGCGGGGAGGGCCGCGGTGTGGTCGGCTCGGCGCATGGAGGTGCTGAGCAGTCGCGTGCTGTTGCGGTCGCGGGACCCCGAGCGGGCCCGTGCGTTCTACCGGGACGTCCTCGGGCTCGCCGTGCACCGGGAGTTCCCCGGCGGCACGGTGTTCTTCCTCGGGGGCGGGTTCCTGGAGGTGTCCGGGCGGTCCGACGACGCGCCCACGGAGGCCGTCCAGCTCTGGATCCAGGTCCGCGACCTGCGTGCCGTCGCGGCGGAACTGGCCGAGCACGTGGTCCGTGAGGCGCGTCGCGAGCCGTGGGGCCTGGACGAGATGTGGATCGCGGACCCGGACGGGGTGCGGATCGCGCTCGTCGAGGTACCCCCGGAGCACCCGCTACGCCGGGACGTGCGCCAGTAGCTGCACGGTGGGCGGCAGCACGCCGCCGTGCTGCTGGAGCGACGTGCGCGCGTCGGTGAAACCGGCCGCCTCCGCCTCCTTGATCAGGTCGTACTCGGAGACGTCGAGGACCAGGCGGTGCACCGTCACCACCAGCCGCCCGCCCGGCTTGAGCACCCGGGCCAGCTCGTGGAACGCCGCCGCCCGGTTGTCCCAGAGCTGGAGGTTGTTCACCGACACCACCGCGTCCACGGACCCGGGTTGCCGGCCGGTGCGCGCGGCGGCGCCCTCGTGCAGCTCCACCCGGCCCTCGGCGATCAGGTCGGCGCACCGCTTGCGGGCCTCGTCCAGCATGACCTGCGACGGGTCCACGCCGATCGCCTTCGCGGCGCGCTCGCCGACCAGTCGCAGGCCGACGCCCGGACCGGGGCCGAGCACCAGCACGGTCTCCGCGGCGGTCGGCGCGAGCACGTCGACCGCGTGCGCCTCGACCTTCGCGTTCAGCTTCGCCATGACCCGGCCGCCCAGCTCGCCCACCTTGCCGCGCGGGTGGCCGAACGCCACGTCGAACGCCTTCATCAGCCTCGTAGCCATGCGTCCAGGGTGCGATGCGGGGGAGGAGCGGGCATCGGGGATCACCCGGAGAGGCGGCCGGTCTTCCCCTGACAACGTTGTCGGGCTGACAACGTTGTCAGGCTGATGGGGGCGGAGGGGGTGCGGCGGGTGCCTAGGGGGAGGTGGGTGCCTAGGGGGAGGTGGGCCAGTGTCGAGGCGGAGGAGCCGGTGCGGGCGAGTGCGGCGGTGCGAAAGCGGAGGCAGCCGGGGGCCTGCGAAGGCGGCGGTGCCGAGGGGAGGGGAACCGGCGGCGCCGGGCCGGGAGCGGGTGGGGGCGAGGCGGAGGGGGCGGCGAGGTGACCGTGGCGGCGCTGGGGCCGGGGTTAGTTGGTGTGGGCGAGGGCGGCGGTGCCGCGGGCGGGGAGCGAGTCGGGCCGGCCGAGGGGCGGCCCGGCCGGCCGAGGGGTGGCGGTGCGTGCCCGGGGTCAGTGCCAGCCGAGGCGGCGCAGGGCGGTTTCCACCAGGGCGAAGCGCTCGGGTTCCAGCACGGAGCCCTCGCGGCGGATGTCGTGCTCGGCCAGTTCGAAGACCCGGTCCAGGCGCAGGTAGGAGGCGCGGCCGTCGCGGTCCCAGCGGCCGGTGCCCAGGCGGAGGTAGTCGTCCTCCTCGTGCGGGTCGGGGGCCCTGCTGGTCAGCATCAACGCCAGCAGGGCGCGCTGCCTGCGGCCGACCACGAGCAGCGGCCGGTCCTTGCCCCGGTCCGGGTCCTCCTCGTAGGGCACCCAGGCCCACACGACCTCGCCGGGGTCGGCCAGGCCGTCCAGGTCGGGGCTGTACTCGAGGGCCGCCGCGGCGGAGGCCGGGTGGATCTCGCGGACCGCGCCGCGTGCCGGGCGCGGGTCTTCACCGTTCGTGTGCACGGCGGGACAGCTTATGGCCCCGGTCACGCCGGGGCAGCCCGGACCGTCGGCGGGACGTGCGATGATTAGTCGATCCCCTTTGTCCGTCCCGTGCGAGGAATCTGAGTGAGCACGTTCGCCGATCAGACGTTCACGCCTCCGGAGCTGATCCGGAACTTCTGCATCATCGCGCACATCGACCACGGCAAGTCGACCCTGGCCGACCGCATGTTGCAGCTCACCGGCGTGGTCGAGGAGCGGGCGATGCGCGCGCAGTACCTCGACCGCATGGACATCGAGCGGGAGCGCGGCATCACCATCAAGGCGCAGAACGTGCGCCTGCCGTGGCAGCTCGACGGTCGCGACCACGTCCTGCACATGATCGACACCCCGGGCCACGTCGACTTCACCTACGAGGTGTCGCGCGCGCTGGAGGCGTGCGAGGGCACGGTCCTGCTGGTCGACGCGGCGCAGGGCATCGAGGCGCAGACGCTGGCCAACCTGTACCTGGCGATGGAGAACGACCTCACCATCATCCCGGTGCTGAACAAGATCGACCTGCCCGCCGCGGACCCGGACAAGTACGCCAAGGAACTCGCGCACATCGTCGGCTGCGAGCCGGAGGAGGTGCTGCGGGTCTCCGCGAAGACCGGTCTCGGCGTCGGCGACCTGCTGGACGAGGTGGTGCGCCGCGTGCCCGCGCCGGTCGGCGACGCGGACGCGCCGGCCCGCGCGATGATCTTCGACTCGGTCTACGACACGTACCGGGGCGTGGTCACCTACATCCGGGTGGTGGACGGCCAGATCACGCCGCGCGAGCGGATCCGGATGATGTCCACCGGCGCGACGCACGAGCTGCTGGAGGTCGGCATCATCTCCCCGGAGCCGAAGCCCAGCCGGGGGCTCGGCGTCGGCGAGGTGGGCTACCTGATCACCGGCGTGAAGGACGTCCGCCAGTCGAAGGTGGGCGACACCGTCACCCGGGAGAAGAAGGGCGCGGTCGAGCCGCTGGCCGGCTACCGCGAGCCCAAGCCGATGGTGTACTCCGGCCTGTACCCGGTGGACGGCTCGGACTACCCGGAGCTGCGCGAGGCGCTGGAGAAGCTCCAGCTCAACGACGCCGCGCTGACCTTCGAGCCGGAGACGTCGGCGGCGCTCGGCTTCGGCTTCCGCTGCGGCTTCCTGGGCCTGCTGCACCTGGAGATCACCCGTGACCGGCTGGAGCGCGAGTTCGGCCTCGACCTGATCTCCACCGCGCCGAACGTGGTGTACCGGGTGATCATGGAGGACGGCGCGGAGCACGTGGTGACCAACCCGTCCGACTGGCCCGAGGGCAAGCGGGCCGAGGTGTACGAGCCGGTCACCAAGTGCACGATCATCGCGCCCAGCGACTACATCGGCGCGATCATGGAGCTGTGCCAGGCCAAGCGCGGCCAGCTCGGCGGCATGGACTACCTGTCCGAGGACCGCGTGGAGCTGCGCTACACGATGCCGCTCGGCGAGATCATCTTCGACTTCTTCGACTCGCTGAAGTCCCGCACGCGTGGTTACGCGTCGCTGGACTACGAGGAGGCGGGCGAGCAGGACGCCGAGCTGGTGAAGGTCGACATCCTGCTCCAGGGCGAGGCGGTGGACGCGTTCAGCGCCATCGTGCACAAGGACCACGCCTACAACTACGGCACGCGGATGGCGACGAAGCTGCGCGAGCTGATCCCGCGCCAGCAGTTCGAGGTGCCGATCCAGGCCGCCATCGGGTCCCGGGTCATCGCCCGCGAGACGATCCGCGCGATGCGCAAGGACGTGCTCGCGAAGTGCTACGGCGGTGACATCACCCGCAAGCGGAAGCTGCTGGAGAAGCAGAAGGAGGGCAAGAAGCGGATGAAGATGGTGGGTCGCGTCGAGGTGCCCCAGGAAGCCTTCGTCGCCGCGTTGTCCACCGACGACTCCGGCAAGGACAAGAAGAAGTAACGCTTCCCCGAACTCTGTCCGGACGGACGGGGTGCGGCGGTCGGGTCAGCCCACCATGGTGGCGGGATCCGGCCGAGGGGGGCTGTGGTGGAGCACGTGCTGAAGGGCTACGTCGACGGGTGGAGCGACCCGTCGGCGTTCGCCATGAGGTACCGGATAGGGCACTCGTCGGGCACGACGGAGGCGCGGTTCGCGGGCACCGGCGAGTACCGGCTCAGCTCCACCATGACCGCCGGCCACCGGCCGCTGGTGTTCACCGGCCGGGTCGCGGTGCGCGATGTGCGGGAGCTGGCGTTGACGGCGTTGCGGGCGGGCCTGTGGCGGGCAGGTGGGGACACCACGCCGGGCGGGGTCGACGCCGAGGCGTTGATCCAGGTCACCGCGGGTCCGGAGACGTTCACCGTGACCGTCTGGACGGGCGACGCGGCGCTGGTGCGGCCGTTCGACGCCGTGCAGCAACGCATCCTGCGCCTGGTGCACCGGCTCACGGCCGGTGCGGTGCTGGAGGTGGGGAAGTAGCGTCGAGCAGCTCCAGCGCGCGGGCGTACTTGACGCGCAACCGGTCCCGCGTGGCCGGGTCGAGCAGCGCGATGCGGGCCGGTGACGTGTTGTCCGCGATGTCGGCCCGCTTCACGGCCACCGCCACCGGGTCGGCCGCCACGCGCCGCAGGTAGTCCTCCTGGCGCTCGCCGGGCCGGTGGCTGAGCGCCAGCACGGTGTCCACGACGTGCCGGGGGCAGCCCGCGGCGACCAGGTCGTCCGCCGTCACGGCGGTGTCCTCCACGACGTCGTGCAGCACGGCGGCCATCCGCGCGTGGTCCCCGGTCACCCGGTCCATCACGCGCAGCGGGTGGTCGATGTACGGCCGGCCCGATTTGTCGACCTGCCCGTGGTGCGCCCGGCGGGCGATCCGGACGGCGTCGGCAACCGTGAAGAGCACACCTCCCATGGTCACACCCTTGACAAGGCCCAGTGGTCTAGTCCATTTTGCCAGTGGCCCACGTCACCTGCTGGGCATGGCCGCCGATGGGAATTGATGGAGGTGGACGTGGCTTCGAGGACGAGACGCGCGCTGGGCGCCGCGCTGGCCGGGTTGTTGGCCATGGCGGGCCTGACGCTGGTCGTCGCGGGCAGCGCCTCGGCGGCCAACCTGGTCGCCAACCCCGGTTTCGACTCCGGGGACACGAGCGGCTGGACGTGTTCCAGCGCCGCCGCGGTGACCACGCCCAAGCGCAGTGGCACGCACGCGCTGGCGGCGACCCCCGCGGGCGGCGACAACGCCCGTTGCTCGCAGAACATCGCCGTGCGGCCCAACACCGCGTACAAGCTCTCCGCATGGGTCCAGGGCAGCTACACCTACCTCGGCGTGACCGGGACCGGTAGCGGCGACAAGAACACCTGGACGCCCGGCACGGGCAGCTTCACCCAGCTCTCGCTGGAGTTCACCACGGGCGCGACCGCGTCCACCGTCACGATCTACGTGCACGGCTGGTACGGGCAGGCCGCCTACTACGTGGACGACGTGGTCCTGGACGGTCCCGGCTCGCCGACGACCACGACCACGACGACCACCACCACGTCGGACGACACGACGACCACCACCACGCCGCCGACCACGACGACGACCACCCCGCCGGACACGAAGCTGCCGAAGCACGTGCTGACGGGTTACTGGCACAACTTCGACAACGGCTCCCGCGTGCTCAAGCTGGCCGACGTGCCCACCACGTACGACATCGTGGCGGTCGCGTTCGCCGACGCGGTGCCGGCCACGCGCGGCGCGGTGGCGTTCAACCTCGACCCGACGCTGTCGAGCAAGCTCGGCGGCTACACCGACGCGCAGTTCAAGGCGGACGTCCGCACCCTCCAGTCCCGCGGCCAGAAGGTGATCATCTCGGTCGGCGGCGAGAAGGGCACGATCTGGGCCGGTGACAGCGCTTCGGCGACCGCGTTCGCCAACAGCGTCAAGAAGCTGATCACCGACTACGGCTTCGACGGCGTGGACATCGACCTGGAGAACGGCGTCAGCTCCACCTACATGGCGCAGGCGCTGCGGAGCATCCACGCGGGCGGCGGCAAGATCATCACGATGGCGCCGCAGACGATCGACATGCAGTCGACCGGGCAGGAATACTTCAAGCTGGCGCTCGCCGTGAAGGACATCCTCACGGTCGTCAACATGCAGTTCTACAACTCCGGCACGATGCTGGGCTGCGACCAGAAGGTCTACTCGCAGGGCACGGTGGACTTCCTGGTGGCGCTCGCGTGCATCCAGCTCCAGAACGGCCTGCGGCCCGACCAGGTGGGCCTCGGCCTGCCCGCGTCGCCGTCCGGCGCGGGTGGCGGCTACCAGTCGCCCGCGAACGTCAACAAGGCGCTGGACTGCCTCGCGAAGGGCACGAACTGCGGCTCGTTCAAGCCGTCGCAGACGTGGCCGGGCATCCGCGGCGCGATGACGTGGTCGATCAACTGGGACGCCTCCAGCGGCTGGGCGTTCTCGAACACGGTCGCACCGCACCTCGACACGCTCCCGTGATCGCGGTCCCGTCCCCCGGCGGATCCGTCCGCCGGGGGACGGGCCGGGCGGTTCCCGCCGATCGGCGGACTATCGTCGGGGTCATGCTGGAACGACTCGACGTGCCGGTGGTCGCCGCGCCCATGGCGGGTGGCGCGTCCACCCCCGAACTGGTCGCCGAGGTGGGCCGGGCGGGTGGCCTCGGCTTCCTCGCCGGCGGCTACCTGACCGCGGACGCGCTCGCCGGGCAGCTCAAGGCGGTGCGGGCGCTGGGCGACGCGCCGTTCGGGGTCAACCTGTTCGTGCCCGGCCCGAAGTCCACCGCGGACGTGGGTCGTTACCGGGAACGCGTGCGGGCGCAGTCGCCGGTCGAGCCGGGCGAGCCCCGCTGGGACGACGACGCGTACGCCGCGAAGCTGGAACTCGTGATGGCGATGCGGGCGCCGGTCGTGTCGTTCACGTTCGGCCTGCCGGACGCGGGTGACGTGGCGCGGCTGCACGCCGCGGGCGCGACCGCCGTGGCGACCGTGACCACCCCCGCCGAGGCGCGGCAGGCGGCGCAGGTCGGCGTGGACGCCCTGTGCGTGCAGGGCGCCGACGCCGGCGGGCACCGGGGGACCCTCGCGGACGACGGCGTGTCGCCGGGCGGCGGCGAGCTGTTCGGCGTCCTGGCGGCCCTGCGCCTGGTCCGCGCCGCGGTGGACCTGCCGCTGGTCGCGGCGGGCGGCCTGGTGCACGGCGCGGACGTCGCCGCGGTCGTCACGGCAGGCGCGGTCGCCGCGCAGCTCGGCACCGCGTTCCTGGCCTGCCCGGAGGCGGGCACCCACCCCGCGCACCGCCAGGCGCTCGCCGACGGCACCCGCCGCACGGCGTTGACCAGGGCGTTCAGCGGACGTCCGGCCCGCAGCCTGGTGAACCGGTTCGTCGCCGAGAACACGGCGGACGCGCCCGCCGCCTACCCGGACGTGCACTACGTGACCAAGCCCGTGCGCGCGACCGGCGACCCCGAGCTGATGGCGTTGTGGGCGGGGCAGACCTACCCGCTGCTCCGGTCCGCCCCGGCGGCCGAGCTGGTGGCGCGGCTGCACGCCGAGGCACGTGCCGCGGTGGCCGCCGCGAGCGAGCGGTTCGCGCCGAGCTAGCGCGGGGCGTCGGCGGCCAGGCGGAACAGGTCGCGCGTCGGGTGCACGTCGACCGGGATGCGCGTCCCGACCGCGACGACCTCCTCCCCGGCGACGAAGTGGCTCGTGGTGAACGGCGGCCGGCCCGGCACGGTGACCAGCATCCGGATCCTGGTGCACCGGTCGTCCTCGCCGCACGGCACGTGTTCGGCCGACGTGACCTCGCCCATGACGCGCACGCCGGCCGTGTCCAGGGCACGCCACACGCGCTGGTCCCGCAGGGTGCCGACGACGGCCACGACCAGGACCACCGCGGTGAGCGGGGTCCAGACGAGGCCGGTGACGACGACGCCCTGCCGGTCGTCGTCGGGGACGTACCCGCTGACGCCGGCCAGCAGGACCAGCGGGCCGGCGCAGACGACCAGGAGCCCGAGCGCGGTCCAGAACGGCTGCTCGAAGAAACCCGTCGGACGGTTCACGGGCCCTTCGGCCTCGCGCGTCCCGGCGCGGGAAGCACTTCGCGGATCTCCTGGCACGGGCCGGATGTTACGGACCCGACCCGGGGATTCGGGTGTGGTCGCCGCGCCCGCTTCGGCCACCGCGTGCTCAGTCGCGCTTCTCCAGCGAGGAGTTGCGCTTGCTGTAGGCGAAGTAGACCACCAGGCCGATGGCGAACCAGATCGCGAACCGCAGCCACGTCTCCGGCGCGAGGAACGTGATCAGCCAGATGGAGAACACCACGCCGATGGCCGGCACGACCGGCATACCGGGCGTCTTGAACGTGCGCGGCAGGTCGGGCTGCCGGTACCGCAGCACGATCACGGCCACGCAGACCACCACGAACGCCAGCAGGATGCCGATGTTGGTCAGCTCCGCGGCCTCGGCGATGGGCAGGAAGCCCGCGATGAGCGCGGAGGCGACGCCGAGCACCCACGTCGTGCGCGTCGGCACGTGCTTCACCGGGTGGGTCTTGGCGAACCACCGGGGCAGCAGGCCGTCGCGCGACATCGAGTAGCCGACGCGGGCCGCGCCGAGCATGAACGTGAACAGCACCGTGGTGATGCCCAGGACCGCGCCGACGGAGATGATGATGCCCAGCGCGGGCAGGCCGATGTCGGCAAAGGCCGTGGCGAACGCGCTTTCGGCGTCGACGTCCTGGTAGTTGACCATGCCGGTCAGCACGAGGCACGCCAGCACGTACAGCACCATGGAGATGGCGAGCGAGTAGATGATCGCCTTCGGCATGTGCCGCTGGGAGTCCTTGGACTCCTCGGCGGCGGTGCTCATGGCGTCGTAGCCGAACACGGCGAAGAACACCGTGGCCGCGCCGGTGAACGCGCCGGACAGGCCGAACGGGAAGAACGGGTTGTAGTTCTCGGTGTTGATGTGGAACACGCCGACCGCGATGACCAGCAGGACGATGGCGACCTTCAGGTACACCAGGACGGTCTCGAACCGGGCGGCGTTCTTCATGCCCAGGTTCAGCACCCACGCGATGAGCAGGCACAGCAGGACGGCGAAGAGGTTGACCTTGTAGCTGCCCGCGGCGACGTCGCCGGTTTCCGTGCCGGGCGCGCCGAGCATCCACTCCGGCAGGTGCAGGCCGAGCAGGTTGAGCAGTTCGTTGAAGTAGCCGGAGATGCCGATGGCGACGACCGCGACGATCGCGGTGTACTCCAGCAGCAGGTCCCAGCCGATGAACCAGCCGACGATCTCGCCGAGCACCGCGTAGCCGTAGGTGTAGGCGGAACCGGCCTTGGGGATCAGGCCCGCGAACTCCGCGTAGGAGAACGCCGCCGCCGCGCTCGCGATGCCCGCGATCAGGAACGAGATCAGCACGGCGGGTCCGGCGGTCTTGTTCGCCACCGCGCCCGCGAGCGAGAAGATGCCGGCGCCGATGATGCCGCCGATGCCGATGGCGGTGAGCTGCCACAGTCCCAGGGTGCGGGCGAGGCCGGTGCCCTTCTCCTCGGATATCTGCTCGATGGGCTTGCGGCGGAACACGCCGGAGCCCTGGCCGAAGCCACCCTGCACGGAGGTCATCTGCTTGCTCCCTCGGGTCGTGTGCGGCGTACCGTACGCGCGTCGACGACGACGGGGTTTGTCCGATCGGATGACCTCAAACGCGATTTCTTGTTCGAGCGGACTAGGAACCGGCACCTGTCAAGACGATCTTGCCGGCGGTCTCGCCCGCCAGCATGGCGCGCAGGCCCTCCTCGGCGTCGGACAGCGGCAGGGTCCGCCCGATCCGCGGGCGCAGGTCGTTGAGGGCGCAGAACGCGAGCAGGTCGCCCAGCTCCGCGCGGGTGCCCATGGTCGAGCCGACCACCCGCAGCTGGAGGAAGAACAACCGCTGCAACTCGGCGGCCGACGCGTCGCCGCTCGTCGCGCCGGAGACCACGACCACCCCGCCGGGCTTGAGGGACTTCATCGAGTGCGACCAGGTGGCCTTGCCGACGGTCTCGAACACCGCGTCCACCCGCTCGGGCAGGCGCGCGCCCGGTTCGAACGCGGCGTGCGCGCCCAACGACTCGGCCAGCGCGCGCTTCTCCTCGGTGCGGCCGGTGACCCACACCCGGAAACCACCGGCCCGGCCGAGCTGCACCAGCGCCGTGGCCACGCCGCCCGACGCGCCCTGCACCAGCATCGTCTGCCCCGGCCGCAACCCGGACTTCACGAACAGCATCCGGTAGGCGGTCAGCCACGCCGTGCCCATGCACGCCGCCTCCGCGAAGGACAGGTCGGCGGGCTTGGGCAGCGCGTTGCGGGCGGGCACCACGACGTAGTCGGCGAACGTGCCCTGGTGCTTCTCGGTGAGCAGCGTGCGGCCCGGGTCCAACGTCTCGTCACCGCTCCACGCGGGGTCGCCGATCACCGAGTGCAGCACCACCTCGGTGCCGTCGTCCAGGACGCCCGCGCCGTCGCAGCCCAGGATCATCGGGAAGCGCTCGGGCTTGATGCCCACGCCGCGCAGCGTCCACAGGTCGTGCATGTTCAGGCTGGCGGCCCGCACCGCCACCCGCACCCAGCCGGCCGGCGGCTCCGGGTCGGGGCGCTCGCCGACGCGCAGCGCGGCGATCGGGTCCTGCGGGCTCGGCTCGGCTGCGTAGACGGCGAACATGACCCGGAACCTACCGAGAGGCGTGGGCGCTCGTGCGGTGAACCACGTCACGGCAGTAGGCTCGACCCGTGCTGGACGCGATCGCGCAGTGGTGGGACGGGGTCGAGCTGTGGCTCGCCCAGCTCCCGTTCCCGTTCCAGTTCGCCCTGCTGATGGTGGTGCTGCTGCCGCTGTCCCTGGGCGCGGCGCGGCTGATCGACCGGGTCGTGGACAACGCGTCGTCCCGGTTCAACCCGGTGCCGCCGGTGGACCCCTCGGCCGAACCCGACCGGGTGGACGCGAGCACCCCTTCGTAGGCTGGCGGCGTGACTCCCGCCCGCCGCCTCACCGTCGCCCTGGTCGGCCTGATCGCGCTGGTCGTGGTCGGCTACTTCGCCAAGGACCTCGGCGGCTCCTCGGAGCCCGCGCCGACCACCTCGTCCGCACCCACCCGCGCGCACGCCACCGGTGGCTCGGCCGCGCGGAGCGCGACCGCCGAACCGGCCGAGGTGCCCGGCGCGGCGTCCGGGCTGCCGGTGCGGGCGTTGTCCGCGCTGCCCGCCGAGGCGGCGGCCACCTGGCGGCTGGTCGAGCAGGGCGGGCCGTTCCCGTACCCGCGCAACGACGGCGTGCCGTTCCGGAACCGGGAGAAGCTGCTGCCCGCCAAGTCCGGCGACTACTACCGCGAGTACACCGTGCCGACCCCGGGCAGCTCCGACCGGGGCGCGCGTCGGCTCGTCACCGGGTCGTCCGCCGAGGTCTACTACACGAGTGACCACTACTCGTCGTTCGTCGTCGTGGACGTGAAGCGATGACCCACCGGCACGTGGTGCGCCCCGGCGCGCGTTCCAAGTCCGCCGCACTGGCGGCGATCGGCGAGGCGATGGACTTCCCGGACTACTACGGGCAGAACCTCGACGCCCTCTTCGACTGCCTGACCGACCTGTCGTGGCTGCCCGCGGGTCACCACGTGCTGGTGTGGGAGGGCGGCGACGAGGACGTGGAGGACGTCCTCGTCGACGCCGCCGCCGTGATGTCGCACGGCGAGCGCACGTTCTCCGTGCGCCGGCCGGGCTAGTCCTCGGCGGGCACCCAGGACGGCTTGCGCTTGGCCATGAACGCGGCGATGCCCTCCTGGCCCTCGGGACCGCCGAAGTGCCGCGCGGACAGCTCCAGCATGTCCGCGAACACCTCCGGCAGGCCCGTGGCGCGTGGCTCCTGGAGCATCCGCTTGGTGGCCGCCAGGGCGTTCGGCGCGCCCAGCGCGAGCATGTCGGTGTAGCGGGCGACCTCGGCGTCCAGGCCGTCGGCGGGCACGGACGCGTTGACCAGGCCGATCTCCCGCGCGCGGGCGGCGTCGAAGGTCTCGCCGGTGAGGAACAGCTCGTGCGCGGCGCGGGGCAGCAGGCGGGGCAGCACGGTCACCGAGATGACGGCGGGCACCACGCCGACGCGCACCTCGCTGAACGCGAACGTGGCGGTGTCCGCGGCGACCGCGATGTCGCACGCGGCGACCAGGCCGACGCCGCCCGCGCGGGCCGGTCCGGCGAGCCGGGCGACCACCGGCTTGGGGCTCGTCCACAGCTGTTCGAGGATGGCCGGGAACTCGTTGACGCCCTGCTGGTCGGCGGTCGCGCCACCCGCTTCGCGCAGGTCCATGCCGGAGCAGAACACCGGCCCGGTGTGGGTGAGCACCAGGACCCGCACGGCGTCGTCGGCCAGCGCCGTCGCCAGGTGGGCGGTCAGCTCGGCACGCAGCCGCGTGGACAGGGCGTTGCGGTTGTGGGGGGAGTCCAGCGTGATCGTCGCGATGCCACGCCGCACCTCGTAGTGGACCAGCTCGTCTGCCATGGGCCGCACTCTACGAGGCCGCGGATCGCCGACCGCGGTTCCGGGAGGACCCGGGTGCGGACCGACCCGCCCGCGACCGGCGAACCGGTCGCGGGCGGTGCTCCGTCAGGCCGTCCGGGCGGTCAGCCCGGCCGCCACCGCGGCGTCGTAGCGGTGCAGGACCAGTTCCGCCACCTCGGGGTCGGCGCCCAGCGGCGGTGCGATCGCGGCGTCGCCCGCCAGTGCCGCCACGCGGTCCGGGAGCAGGCCCGGCGCGAGGAACCACGACGCCACGGCGATCCGCCGCGCGCCGCGTGCCCGCAGCCGCGCCGCGGCCGTCGGCACGTCGGGCGCGGCGGTCGACGCGAACGCCGCCTCCACGCCCGCCCACCCCGAACCGGCCGCCCACCGCCGCGCGATCGACGTCACCAGCGCGTTGGCCGGCGCGTGCGACGAACCCGCGCCCGCCAGCACGACGCCCACCCCGGCGTCACCCGACGCGACCCCGACCGACGCGAGCCGCCGCAACGCGGCCGACTCCAGCCGGGGATCGGGCCCGAGCACGTCCGCGATGGTCACGTCCAACGACGGCGCACGCGCCTCCGCCACCGCGCCCGGCACGTCCACGCGCGCGTGGAACGCCTTGCCCAGCAACAAGGGCACGACGACCGCCGACCGGTGCCCGTCACCGCGCACGGCCCGCAGCACGTCGCCCAGCCGCGGCGCCGACAGGTCCAGGAACGACCCCCGCACGTCCAGCGCCGGCCGCAGTGCCCGCACCACGTCGAGCAGCGCGTGCACGGTCGCCGCCGACCGCGGGTCCCGGCTGCCGTGCGCCACGGCCACCAGCGCGGTCACATCGCGCCCGTCAGGCCGCGTGCCCGCAGCACGGCGCGCTCCAGCGGCCGGAACACCAGCAGCTCGATGCCCACGCCGACGAGCAGGATCAGGAAGATCGCCGCGATGACCATGGAGATGTCGTTCAACGACGACCCGTTGTGCAGGTACTGCCCGAGACCTTCGCCCAGTTGCGGAGACGTGGCGATGATCTCGGCGGCCATCAGCGACCGCCACGAGAACGCCCAGCCCTGCTTCAACCCGGCCAGGTAGCCGGGCAGCGCGGCGGGCAGCAGGATGTGCCGGGCCTGCGCGAGCCTGCCCGCGCCCAGCGCCTGCCCGACCCTCGGCAGCAGCGGCGGGATCTGGTCCACGCCCGCCACCAGCCCGTTCGCGATGGACGGCACGGAGCCCATCAGCACCACGAAGTAGATGGTGGACGGGGTCGCGCCGAACCACAGGATGCCCGCCGGCACCCACGCCACCGACGGCAGCGACTGGAGGCCGGTGACCAGCGAGCCGATCGCGGCCCGCACCACCCGCACCTTGGCGATCAGCAGCCCCAGCGGGGTGGCGATCACCACGGCGGTGAGGAAGCCCAGCACGGCCCGGTGCACGGACGTCCACAGCACGTCCAGCGCGCGCCCGGTCCGGATGGCCTCGGCGACCGCCGCCCACACCGAACCGGGTGACGGCAGCTGGTACTCCGGCCAGAACGCCGCCGCCCACAACGCCTGCCACACGCCGATCAGCAGCGCGAAGGCGATCAGCGGCGGCACGGCGGTGCGGACGAACCGCTTGCCCGCCGACGGTCGGCGCTCGGTGGTCGGCGCGTCCAGCGCGTCCAGGCCCGCGCCGACGGCCGCCAGGTCGTTGTCAAGCCGCGGCGTGGCCACTGATCACCTCCCGCAACCGGGTGGTGATGTCGTTGATCAACGCGGTGTGGTCGACGTCGGCCGTGGTCCACTCGCGGACCACGCGGCCGGGCCGGGACGACAGCAGCACGACCCGCTGGGCCAGCCGCACCGCCTCGCGGACGTCGTGCGTGACGAACACGATCGCGGTCCGCGTCTCCTGCCAGACCCGCACCAGCTCGGCCTGGAGGACGTCGCGGGTGATGGCGTCCAGCGCCGCGAACGGCTCGTCCATCAGCAGCAGGCCGGGTGTGCCCTCCTCGGCGCTGCCGAGGGTGGACGCCAGGGCGCGGGCCAGCGCGACGCGTTGCCGCATACCGCCGGACAGCTCGTGCGGGCGCTTGTGGCCCGCTTCGCCCAACCGCACCAGGGACAGCAGCTCGTTGGCCTTGTCCCGCCGCTCACCGCGCTTGAGGCCGGCCAGCCGCAGCGGCAGCTCCACGTTGCGCGCGGCGGTCAGCCACGGCATCAGCGCGGCCTCCTGGAACATCACGGCGGGCCGCGAGGTGGTCAGCTCGATGGAGCCCGCGGTGGGCGCGTCCAGGCCGGCGACCAGGTTGAGCAGGGTCGACTTGCCGCAACCGGACGCGCCCAGCAGGCACACGAACTCACCGGGGGCGACCCGGAGGTCGACCCCGTCGAGCGCGGTCACCGCGCCCGGTCCGTGCCCGAACGACTTGCGCACCCCGGACAGCGTGACCGCGGCATCCAATGTGGACAGAGAGGTGTTCTCCAGCGTGGCGGTCATGGTGTGCCTGCCTCCCCGAGCTACTTCTTGTCCAGTCCGGCGGTGTCCACGGCCGGTTTGCCCGCGGCGGTGAGCACCTTGTTCAGCAGGGTGAAATCGGCGAGCCCGGCCACGTCCGCGGCCTCCTTCGCCACACCGGCGACGACCGCGTCCTGCGCCAGCCTCGGGAACGTCTTCGCCTGCGGGTCGAGCGTCAGCTCGATGTTGTCGAACGCCCGGTCCAGCACCGGTTCGCCGAGCGCCTTGCCGGTCAGCGCCTTCAACGCGCCGTTGACGACCTGCTTCGCGTCGGCCTTGTTGTCCAACGCGTAGTCGGTGGCCGCCAGGTGCCCCTTGAGGAGGGCTTCGACGGTCTGCGGGTGCTCCTTGAGGAACTTGGTGCGGACCAGCAGCACCGTGGTCGGGAACTGCCCGCCCTCCCACAGCGACTTCTCGTCCAGCAGCACCTTCGCCTCGGCGTCGAGCACCAGCCGCGACGACCACGGCTCCGGCGCCCAGGCGCCCTGCACGTCGCCCCGGCGGAACAGGTCGAGCGACTGGGAGTTCTCCGTGTTGGTCACGTTGACCTCCGCCGGACCCGTGCCGATCGCGAGCTTCTGGTCCGCCAGCCACTTCTTGAGCGACACGTCCTGCGTGTTGCCCAACTGCGGCGTGGTGATGACCTTGCCCTTGAGGTCGGCCGGCGAGTTGATGTCCGGCTTGACCACGAGCTGCGCGCCGCCCGACGTGGCGCCCGCGACCAGGCGCACCGCCTCGCCCTTGGACTTGGCGTAGGCGTTGATGGCCGGGCCGGAGCCGATGAACGTGGCGTCCAGCGACTCGCCGAGCAGCGCGTTGACCGCCTCCGGTCCCGCGTTGAAGGTCTGGGTGGTGAGCTTGGTGTTGCCCAGCTCCTTCGCGAACAGGCCCTTGTCGACGCCGATGAGCGCGGCGGCGTGGGTGACGTTCGGGAAGTAGCCCAGGCGGATCTCGGCGGCCGGGCCCTTGTCCTCGGCGGGCGCGGCGTTGTCGCCGCCGCCCGCCCGTGAGCACGCGGCAAGGGTGACGAGCGCGGTCAGTAACGCCAGTGACTTGGTTATGGTGCTGCGTCTGGTGCTCACGGCGGCGGCCTTTCTCGGGGGTCAGGGACCAGGGGACACGAGGGCGTGGCTGTCGGTCTGGGCGGACGTGCCGCCCTCGGCGCGTTCCACCACGACGTCCGGCACCGGCAGCGGAGCCCCGACCAGGCCCGCGGCCAGCGTGCTGCCGTCCGTCGCGTCGATGACGAGGAACGCACCGGTGCGCCGGTGGCGCGTGTACTCGTCGATCGGCACCGGTTCCGCCGTGCGCAGCGCGACCTGGCCGATCTCGTTCAGGTTGAGCGAGTCAGGACTGCCCGTGCGGGCCAGTTTCTGCTCGTCGAAGCGGGTGTGGAGGTCGGTGACGACGGCCTGGACGGTGCGGGTGCCGTGTTTGAGCAGGACCCGCGCGCCGGGGGTCAGCGGCCGTTCGGCCAGCCAGCACAGGGTCGCGTCGAACTCGTCGGTCACCCGCGGTGGCTCCCCGCCCACGACCAGGTCGCCCCGGGACACGTCCAGGTCGTGCGCCAGCAGCAGCGTCACCGACCGGCCCGCCGCGGCCTCGGT